>CBDHCD010000003.1:0-1782500 GCA_965260995.1 Acetobacteraceae bacterium
GTCGGCCGTTGGCGAAGCGGGCAGCCCATCATGCCCCCTGAACACGACCGCGACAACGGAGCCGCCGGCATGACCGATCCCAAGCCCCAGACCACGGACCCGGCCGCCCCGGCGATGCCGGACCGCGACCGGCTGCCGCATGCGCCGTACCATCCCGTGCTGCTTGGCCAGCCGGCGCTCGTCACCGGGGCCAATTCCGGCATCGGCCAGGCGGTGGCGCTCGGGCTGGCGCGGGCGGGGGCGGACGTGGCGGTGAACTACGTCTCGCACCCGGAAGCGGCCGACGAGGTGGCGCACGCGCGATCACGCTCAAGGCCGACGTGAGCCAGGAGGACCAGGTCGAGCGGATGTTCGCCGAGGCGATCGGGCACTTCGGCACGCTGCACGTCTCGGTCAGCAACGCCGGGCTGCAACGCGACGCGGCGTTCGACGAGATGACGCTGGAGCAGTGGAACACCGTGATCGGCGTCAACCTGACCGGGCAGTTCCTGTGCAGTCGCGCGGCGGCGCGGGAGTTCAAGAAGCGGGGCGTGGTGCGCGAGGTGTCGCAGGCGGCGGGCAAGATCATCTGCATGAGTTCGGTGCACCAGCAGATCCCGTGGGCCGGGCACGCCAACTACGCCGCGTCCAAGGGCGGGATCATGATGCTGATGCAGAGCATGGCGCAGGAGCTGGCGCCGCTGTTCATCCGGGTGAACAGCATCGCGCCGGGGGCGATCCAGACGCCGATCAACACCGCCGCCTGGAACACGCCGGCGGCCTACGCCAGCCTGATGACCCTGGTGCCTTACAAGCGGATCGGCCGGCCCGACGACATCGCGCAGGCGGCGGTGTGGCTCGCGTCCGACGCCGCCGACTACGTGACCGGGACGACGCTGTTCGTCGATGGCGGCATGACACTCTACCCCGGCTTTGCGACCGGCGGCTGACCCCCGCGCTCCGCCGGGTTCTGCCAGGCGGGCGGGCGCACCAGCAGCCGGCCGGAGCGTTCGTGGGCGAGGTAGGCGAACGCCCACTGCGCGCTGACCAGGACGCGGTTGCGGAAGCCGATCAGGAAGAAGATGTGGGCGATGGCCCAGGTCAGCCAGCCCGGCAGGCCGGTCAGGTGGACGGGGCCGAACTCGGCGACGGCCTGGCCGCGGCCGATGGTGGCCAGCGCGCCGTAGTCGCGGTAGCGGAAAGGCCCCGGGGCGGGCCGGCCGCGCAGCCGGCGCAGGATGGCGCGGGCGGCGTAGTCGCCCTGCTGCTTGGCGACCGGGGCCAGCGCAGGCAGCGGCTGGCCGTCAGGGCCGCGGGCCAGGGCGGCGTCGCCGATGACGTGGACCCGGGCGTGGCCCGGCGGGCGCAGCGCGCCGTCCACCGCGACGCGCCCGTCCTTGGCGCCCTCGACGCCCAGCCATTCCGCGACCGGGGTGGCGGCGGTGCCGGCAGCCCAGATGATCGTCGCGGCGGCGATGGCCTCGTCGCCGAGGCGCACCGTGCCGTCCTCGATCGCCGTCACCCTGGCGCCGGTGCGGACCTCGACGCCGAGGCCGGCGAGCACGGCCGCCGCGTTGGCCGAAAGGTCGGGGGCGAAGCCGGGCAGCAGGTGCGGCCCGGCCTCCACCAGCACGATGCGGGCCGCGTCCGCCCGCAGGCCGTAGTCGCGGGGCAGCAGGTCGCGGACCAGCTCGGCGATTGAGCCGGCCATCTCGACCCCGGTCGGGCCGCCGCCGACCAGCACGACGGTCAGCAGCCGTTCGCGCCCGTCCCGGTCCGCGGCCACCGCCTGCTCGAAGCTGGCGAGCAGGGTACGGCGCAGGAGGAGCGCGTCGTCGAGCGTTTTCAGGCCGGGCGCGGCGTCGGCCCAGGCCGGGTGGCCGAAGTAGCTCGGCTTCGACCCGGTGGCGAGCACCAGCGCGTCGTACGGCACCGCGTCGTCGCCGCACAGCACCGCGCGGGCCTGGGCATCGACGCCGGTCACGGTGCGCATCAGCACGCGCGCGCGGCCGGTGGCGGGGATGATGCCGCGGACCGGCGACGCGATGTCGGTGGGCGACAGCGCCGCGGTCGCGACCTGGTAGAGCAGCGGCTGGAACAGGTGGTGGTTCTGGGTGTCGATCACGGTGAGGTCGACGTCGGGGCTGCGGGCCAGGCGGCGGGCGGCGTGCAGCCCGCCGAACCCCGCGCCGATAACGACCACCCGCCAGCGCGGCCCGGCGGCGCGGCGGGCCCGGCGGCGGTGGTCCACCCGCGCGGCCAGGACGGCCGCCCCGGCAGCGGTGGCGGCGGCGAGCAGCAGGGGGCGCGCGCTCGTGGTCATGCGGGGGTCCTCCTCGGACGTGTCCGGCGCCGGTCGCCGGTGAGGCTTCGATCCTTCGTCCTGATGAACGTTCCGCCGGGTCGATCAGGTTCGCTCGACCGAACACCTTTCAGGAGCGCGGCGACGGGGCGGCGACGGAGAAGCGCGCCCATTCGCTGGCGACGTAGCGGCCGAGATCGCGGGCGACGGTGTAAACGCGCCAGGCGTAGCGGCCCGGCGGGCGCGCCACGGGGGCGAGGACGGCGGTCTCGTCGAGGTAGGTGGAGAACACCTCGCGGGTCTCCGCCGCGGAGCCGGCCACCCCGATCGCCAGCACCTGGACGAAGAAGCGCGCCGCGGCGGGCTGCGCCGGCGCGGTCCAGACCAGCTCGACGACGGCCCCCTCCGCGGCGGCGAGGCCCGGCACCGCCTCGCCGTCGGCGGGGGCGGCGAGCTGCACGGGGAGGAGGGACTGGTCCTCGGCCTCGGCGGGCTTGCGGGACGGGGTGCGCCGCCGGAGCTGGGCCAGCTTGCCCGCGGCGGCGGGCAGCTCGGCGGCGGCGGCCTGGAACCACGCTTCCGCCTGGTCGAGGTTGCGCGGCACGCCCTGGCCGGCGGCGTAAAGCTGGCCGAGGTTGTACTGCGCGCGGTGGTTGCCGTGGGCGGCGGCGCGGGCGTACCAGACCGCGGCCCCTGCGCGGTCGCGGGTGGTGCCGTCGCCGCTGTCCAGCATGACGGCGACGTTGAACTCGGCACGGGGGACTCCGTCCTGCGCCGCACGGAGATACCAGGCGTAGGCCGCCGCCGCGTCGCGCGGAAGGCCCTGGCCGAGGTCGTGCAGGGTGGCGAGGCCGAGCTGCGCCTGGTGGTCGCCGGCTTCGGCGAGCGGCGTCCAGAGGCGGCGGGCCTCGGCGTAACGCTGGGCGGCGTAGGCGCGCTCGGCGTCGTTCAGCGCCGATTCTTGGGCGCGCGGCGCGGCGAGCGGCAGCGCCGCCAGCAACGCCGCCAGCAGCGCCAACGTCGCCGCCAGCCCGGCCCAGCCCGGCCCTCTCCGGCCTGGCGCCACCTGGCCTGGCGTCTCCTGGCCTGGTGCCACCTGGCCTGGCGCTACCTGGCCTGGCGCTACCTGGCCTGGCGTCTCCTGGCTCGGCGCTACCCAGCTTGAACGAACGTGCGGGCCGCGCCCGCCTACTGCCACGTGATCTCGACGCGCCGGTTCTGCCGCTCGGGCGTGCCGGGCGGGACGTTGACGGCGGGGCTGGTCTCGCCTTTGGCCAGGATCTGCGTCCGCCCGGCCGGGATGCCGCGCTCACGCATGCCCATCGCCACCGCGTTGGCGCGCTGCTGCGACAGCACCAAGTTGCTGAGCGGGGCGCCGACGGAATCGGTCGCGCCGCTCACCGTCATGATGATCGGCCGGCCCTCTCGGTAAAGCCGGGAGGCCTGGTCGAGGATGGCCTCGTTCTCGGAGCTGAGGCGGTAAACGCCGGTGTCGAACAGCAGCACGAGCTTGCCGGCCGGCTGGCTGGTGTCGCCGGCGGTGGCCGGAGGAGGGTTGTTGATCACCGGTGCCGGGCCGCCCGCCGCCGCGGGGTCTTGCGGCGGGGTCACGGTGGTCTGCTGGGCCAGCGCCGCGAGCGGCGCGGCCAACAGCACGGCGGACGAGAGGACGGCGGTGGCGATCATGCGCATGACAGGTCTCCTGGTGGCGAAACGGGGGGCGGTCGATCACGAGCCGGTCCGCGACGAGACGGGACGCGCTTTCGTTGCGCTTTGATCTGGCGGCAAGGTCAACTCGATCAAGCCCGGGCGCGGCTGGATATCGGGCCTTGACGGCTCGGTCTGTACGGCGGCGGACAGGCCGGCGACCTGTTGCACGGCTTCGGCGGTTCGGCGGTCCTCGGTGAAGAAGTAGCGTAGGCCGGGCTTGACGCCGGGCAGCGCGTCGGCGGGCGGGCTGATGACGGCGAAGCCGGCGGCGCGCAACGCGGCCGCGAGCGCGGCGGCCCGGGGGTCGGGGTCGGCGTCGGTGCGGGCCAGGCGGAGCAGGACGCGCGGCGGGGCGTCCGAGGGCAGCGGCTCGGCGAGGCTGGCCGGCCCCGGGCGCTCGGTCGAGGTCACCGTCATGGTGGGCACGACGCCAGGCTCGAGCTGGAACTCCGGATCAGGGTCGGCGGCGGCGAGGAGCGCAGGCTTCGATGCGGCAGGCTCGGGTGCGGCAGGCTCGGGCGCGAGGTCGTCTGGCAGGGCGGGCGGCGGGATGGGTGCGGGCGGCAGGGGAAGCGCATCAGCGAGGGATGCCGCCACGGGATCGGCGGCAGGGGTCGGCGCCGGAGCGGCCTCTGCCAGGGCGGCCTCTGCCAGGGCAGTCTTTGGCAAGGCGGTCCCTGGCAAGGCCGTCCCTGGCAGGGTGGTCCCTGGCAAGGCGGTCCCTGGCAGGGCGGCCGACGCGGCCGGAAGCGGGGCCTGGGCCTCCCGATGAACCGGCGGGGGCAGAGCCACCGCGGCGGCCTGCGGCAGGGTGTCGTCCTGCCGGAGCAGCAGCCACAGGCACGCCGCGATGATCATCGCGAGCGCCGCGGCGGCCGGAACGACGCAGCGGCGGCCGAACGAGGCGCGCTCGCGGCGGGGCAGGGCCGGGACCGACAGCGTGGGCCGCGGGCCGCCAGGCTTGGCCGCGAGTCCGGGCGTGGCCGTGCCGTCCCGCAGCGCGGCCGCCTTGTCGACGTGCGCCGCCTCGACGTGCTTGGCCTTGTCCAGGCGCGACAGGAACAGCGACGAGCCCAGCAGCATGTTGATCAGGCGCGGCACGCCGCCCGAGCGGCGGCCGAGGGCGGCGACGGCCGGCCCGGTCACGCGGTCCACCGGCAGCCCGGCCTGGCGCAGCCGCGTCGACACGAAGGCCTCGATCTCGCTAGCCGGCAAGGGGGCGAGCCGCACGACCGCCGCCGCCGGGAACGCGCCGGCGCGGCTCTCGCCCGGATCCGGCAGGCCGGCCAGGACCACGGCGCACTCGCCCAACCGCGCGAGCTGCGCCAGCACGGCCTTGGTCATCCGCTCCGCCTCGTCGATCAGCACGACGCGCGGGCCACCCGACTTGCCGAAGCCGGTGACGTCGATCGGCTTGTCGCCGCGCGGCTGCAGCAGGACGTCGCGGCCCGCGGCGCGCAGCGACTGCGACAGGTGCTGCAACAGCAACGTCTTGCCGGTGCCGGCCGGGCCGACGAGCAAGGTCAGGCTCGGCCCGGCGCGCAACTGTTCCAGCAGCCTATTGCGCGCCTCGCACCAGCTCCGGTGCGCGACGGCCTGCTCGGGGCCGATCGTGATGGGCAGCGGCGATGCCTCGACGGCCGACGCCAGCGACGCGCCCGTCGCCGTTCTCTTCATACGCGCGCGCACCGGCAAATGCATGGGATAAGACCTTGAGAGTTGGCGCTTGGGCTGGCCGCGCACGGCCCGCAGCATCAAATGAGAGGATAACGGTGAAATGGGACGCGTCGCAGGATGCAACTTGGAGAACATTGCAATTCGCGTGCCTTGGAGCAAGATTTGATTCCATTCCCGAGGAATGGGCGCGACTCGCGTCGCGTTATGCATCCCAGGGTTGCAGCACCCGCGTGACCGGTGTCTCTGGCCAGTCTCGAAGCGCCCTGGTCAGTCTCGAAGCGCCCTGGCCAGTCTCGAAGCGCCCTGGATCGGCCTTCGGCAACACCCATCTGCGCCTGATGTCCCTCATCAGCACCCCGCATCCGATGCCGCCCGCCGTGGCGCCGCCCCGGCCCCCCGTGCCCACGCGGCTGCGCACGCAGGTGGAGTCGTTCCTCGTGCTGCGCCGCAACGCGCTCGAGCTGTGGGGCGAGGCGGCGTACGAGGACTGGGTGCTGCCGGGCCGCTTCCTCGGGCGGCCGCAGGTGCTGCTCAACGACCCGGAGGCGATCCGCCGCGTCCTGGTGGACAACCACGAGAACTACCGCCGCAACGACGGCACGCGGCGGGTGCTGCGGCCGGTGCTGGGCGACGGGCTGTTCCTCGCCGAGGGCAAGGCCTGGCGGCACCAGCGCCGCACGATCGCGCCGGCGCTGGCCCCGCGCAGCATGGCGCTGCTGGCCGGCCACGTCGTCGCCGCCAGCGCGGCCAAGGAGGAGGAGCTGGCCCAGCTCGGCGGCAAGCCGGTCGAGCTGCTGCGGCACTTGCAGCACCTGGCGCTGTCGATCGCCGGGCAGTCGATGTTCTCGCTCGAGATGGCGCGCTTCGGGGCCGAGCTGCGGGCGATGCTGATGCGCTACGCCGCCGACTTCGCGCAACCCGGCTTCCTCGACCTGCTGCTGCCCGGCGCGATGCGCTCGCCGCTCGACCTCGGCCGCGCGGCGTTCCGGCGGGACTGGCTGCGGCTGATCGACCGCATCGTTGACGCGCGCGCCGGGCAGGCCCAGGCGCAGGACGGGGCGCAGGACCGGGCGGACGACCCGCCGCGCGACCTGTTCGACCTGCTGGCCCGGGCGCGCGATCCCGAAACCGGCGAGGGCTTCGACCGGGCGCAGTTGCGCGACGAGGTGGCGACCATGATCCTGGCCGGCCACGAGACCACCGCGGTGACGCTGTTCTGGGCCTGCTACCTGGCGGCGCTGCTGCCCGAGCAGGCCGAGCGGGTCGCGGCCGAGGCGGCGGGGGCCGACCTGTCGCCGGGCGGCGCGGCGGCGGCGGTGAGGTCGTTGCCGTTCACCCGCGCCTTCGTCGACGAGGCGCTGCGGCTTTACCCGCCGGCGTTCCTGATCGTGCGCGAGGCGCGCGGCCCGGACCGGCTCGGTGGCCACGCCGTCGAGGCCGGCGCGGTCGTCAGCATCTCGCCCTGGGTGCTGCACCGGCACCGCGGCCTGTGGGAGCGGCCGGACGCGTTCGACCCGACCCGGTTCCTGCCGGGGGCCGCGCCGCCGGGCCGCTACGCCTACATGCCGTTCGGCGCCGGGCCGCGGATCTGCGTCGGCGCGCAGTTCGCGCTGACGGAGGCGGTGATCGTGCTCGCCCGGCTGCTGCGCCGCTTCCGGCCGGCGTTCTTCGGCCGCGGCACCGTGCTGCCGCGCGGCTTCGTCACCACCCAGCCCGACCGGCCGGTGCGGTTCATCCTGCGGGAGCGCTGAGGGCGGTCCCGGAGCATGTGCCGTGCTCCGGGGGCCTGGGCGTCAGGGCGACGGGAGCCAGACCTCGAAGGCGTTCGGCGGCTTCTTGACCGAGGCGCGCTCGGCGCGGCGCGCCACCCAGCCGCGACCCAGCCCGTCCAGCTTGCTCACGATCGCCTGCGCCGCCACGGCGTCGTCCTTGTGGAAGTAGAGCACGGTCGGGTGCCGGAACGGCTTGCTGACCGGGTCGAGCCTGACCTCGGCCACGCCCGGGCGCAGCGCGGCGGCGATGGCCTCGGCCTCGGCGTCGGCCTCCGGGGAGTCGCGGCGCTGGCGGACGGTGATGGTCGAGGCCGCCGGGATGAGCGAGTCCGGCGCGACGGCGGGCGGTTCGGGCGCGGCGAGCGAAGGGTTCGGCGCAGGTGGGGGCGCGGGTGACGGCTCGGAGGTCGGGCCGGCTCGCGCCTTGTCCCGCGGCGGCGAGGCGGTGGGCGCGGCCGGCTCGGGCACCCTGGCGGCAGGGGCGGCGGGCAGCGGGATGGGTGGGGCCGTCACGGCGGGCAGGGTGGGAGGCAAGGTGGTGGGCGAGGCAGCGGGCGGCGCGTCCGGGATGGCGGGCAGGGCGGACGGTTCGGCCAGGGCAGGCGGTGCGGGCGGGGCCGGCCCGGCATCGTCGTGCAGCGCCGTGGCGACGGACAGGCCGACGGCGGCCGCGACGACCACGGCCAGGGAGGCCGCCCCGGCATAGAACCACGGCCCGCGCCGGGTCGGCGCGACGGGAGGCGGGCCGGGGAGAGCCGGTGGAGGGGCATCCAGGAGGGAGTCGGGGCGGGGAGCAGGCTCGGGTGCCTGGGCGGAAACGCTGATCGTCCGGGCGTGGCGGGCGGGCCCGGCCGGGCCGCCCCCGTTCGGGTCCCAGGGCGCGGAGTCCGGCTGCGAGTCCGGCGGCTCCGGGGCGGGGCCGCCGGAGGGGGACGGAGGCACGATCGGCGGGAACTGACGGGCGACGTCGGTGAAGCTGCGCCGTGGCGGCCGGGGCGGCAGGTCGGACATCAGGCGCGTGCCGTCTCGTCGTGCAAAGTGAGCTTCCCCCGCGGCCCGGCCTCCGGCCTGCGGCTGCTGACGATGAGATGCGGCAACCGGCTTCGCTTGCCAATAGCCGCCGACGCATTACCCTCTGCTGCACGGCCCGGCACCGCAGGAAAGTCCCTCAGCGCATGTACATCGCCATGAACCGCTTCAAAGTCGCCCCAGGGTCGGAGGACGCGTTCGAGCACGTCTGGACCAGCCGCGACTCGCACCTGAAAGAGGTGCCGGGGTTCATCGAGTTCCACCTGCTGCGCGGCCCGCAGAAGGAGGATCACGTGCTCTATTCGAGCCACACGATCTGGTCCGACCACGCCGCTTTCGAGGGCTGGACCAAGTCGGAGGCGTTCCGGGCCGCCCACCGCAACGCGGGCAACACGGGCGCCGCCGCGCCGCTCTACCTCGGCCATCCGGAGTTCGAGGGCTTCGAGGTGGTGCAGACGGTCAAGTAGGCCCTGGACCGCCGGGGTTGACGGCGGAGTAGAGCCAGCACGCCGCGCCGAGCGCCACGCGGCCGTCGGCGGCATGATCGCGCATCGCGCGGCGGGCGGCGGCGAAGGCGGCCTGGCGCGTCGCCGGGCCGGCGTCCCGGAGCAGGGCGGACGCCGGCCCGATCTCCAGCGTGAACGCGACCGCCTGCTCGACCGCCGCCTCGTCCGACCCGTCCACCGCCTCGGCCACGGGCAGCACGGCATCGAGCGGGCGCGCGTTGACGGACTCGTAGCCAGCGTCGGTCAGGATGCGGCCGACGCGCTCGGCGTCGGCGAAGGCGAACGGGCCGGGCGCGTGCGGCGGCGGCGGCTCGGGGGCGGGCACGACCTCCAGCGCCGCGCCGCGCGCGACGGTGATCCAGGGGTTCTGGTCCAGCGGACGCCAGCACAGCATCGACACCCGCCCGCCGGGCCGCAAGGCTCGCCGCATCTGTGCGAAGGCAGCCGCCGGGTCGGCGAAGAACATCACGCCGAGGCGAGAGGCGAGCAGGCTCGCCGCCGGGGCCGGCACCAGCGGGGCGGAGGCGTCGGCCTCGCGCCACTCGATCGGGGCCGCGTCTTGAGAGGCGTCGGGCGGGAGCGACCGGGCGATGGCGAGCATCGGCCGCGACACGTCGAGGGCGAGCACCGATCCGGCCGGGCCGAGACGCCGCGCGAGGGCGAGGCTGAGCGCGCCGCAACCACAGCCGACATCAATGGCCTGTTCGCCCATCTGAGGCGCGGCGTGGGCCAGCAGGGCGTCGGTGAGCGGTTGGAACACGCGGTCGAGGCGCGCCTGGTTGCGCGCCCACCTCTCGCCGACCTCACCGTTCCAGTACTCGGTCTGATCGACAGGCGGCTGACCGGCCGAGGACGTCCCTTCGCCGCTCATGCCATGCCCCGGCGTCGGGCGGCCGGCCGTGAGCCGACCGGCCGCGCGACGGAGAAGTGTCGTTGCCGGGCGACGGTCAACGCTGCGGGGTGGCCCCTTGGCCGGAGCCGTGGCCCTGGGCCTGCTTCTGGCTGGCCGACTTGTTGGCCATGTGCCGGCCGACCAAGCAGCCGCCGGCAGCGCCCAGCACGCCGTGCCCGGCCGCGTGGCCAGCGAGGCCGCCGACCACGGCGCCCTTGATGCAGCCTTTCGCCTCGGCCGGCTGGGCGGCCCCGAGCGCGAACGCGACGAGGGTGGCGATCGTCAGGACGGTCCTCATAGCGGCGGCTCCGATTGGTTGCGCAACATGCAACGCCTTCGGACCAGGATGGTTCTCGCGACGCGCGTGGCCGGTCAAGTCTCGTCGCGTCCCGCGCCGATCTCGGTCCAGCGCGGCGACAGGCGGTCGATCAGGGCATCGAACTGGTCGAGCGAGCGGTAGGTGATGCGGACGGTGCCGCCGCGGCCGTTGACCTGGATGCGCACGTCGAGGCCGAGGGACAGGCTCAGCTCGCGCTCCAGCGCGGTGTGCTCGGCGTCCGGCGGCGGGCGCGGCGGCGGCGGCGGGTTCACCTCCTTGTCCAGCAGGGCCTCCGTTTGCCGCACGTTGAGGCCGCGCGCCAGCACGGTGCGGGCGGCGGCCTCGGCGTCGGGGTGGGCCAGCAGCGCGCGGGCGTGCCCGGCCGACAGCGCCCCGGACTGCACGTGGACGCGGACCGCCTCGGGCAGTTGCAGCAGGCGCAACGTGTTGGTGACGTGGCTGCGGGATTTGCCGAGCAGGCCGCCCAGGTTGTCCTGGGTGAGGCCGAACTCGCCGACCAGGCGGCGGTAGCCTTCCGCTTCCTCGATGGCGTCGAGGTCCTGGCGCTGCAGGTTCTCGACCAGGGCGGCGGCCATCGCCTCCGTGTCGGTGAGCGGGCGGACCAGCACCGGGATCTCATGCAACCCGGCGGCCTGGGCCGCGCGCCAGCGCCGCTCGCCGGCGATGATCTGGTGGCCGGAGCCGGACGGATGCGGGCGGGCGAGGATGGGCTGCAGCACGCCCTGCTGCCTGATGGAGGCGGTGAGTTCGGCGAGGGCGGCCGGGTCGATGCTGGCGCGGGGCTGGAACGGGCCCGGCTCGAGGTCGGCCACCGGCAGGATGGTGCGGTTGGCGGCGTTGCCGGCCGCGGGGGTGGCGTCGCCGAGCAGGGCGGCGAGGCCACGGCCCAGGCGGGGCGCGCCGTCGCGGGCCGGCCTCATGCGGCGGCGCGCTCGCGGCGGATCACCTCGGCGGCGAGGCGGACGTAGGCCTGCGCGCCCGGCGAGCGGTTGTCGTAGAGCAGCACGGGCTTGCCGTGGCTCGGGGCCTCGGACACGCGGACGTTGCGGGGGATGACGGTGTCGTAGACGGCGTGACCGAACACGGAGCGGACGTCGGCGGCGACCAGCTCCGACAGGTTGTTGCGGCGGTCGAACATGGTCAGCACGATGCCTTGCAGCTCCAGCCCCGGGTTGAGGTTGCGGCGGACGCGGTCGATGGTTTGCACGAGTTGGCTGATCCCTTCCAGGGCGAAGAACTCGCATTGCAGCGGCACCAGCACGGCGTCGGCGGCGACGAGGCCGTTGACGGTGAGCAGGCCGAGGCTGGGCGGGCAGTCGATCAGCACGGTCGCGTCCCTGGGCGCGGCGGCGATGGCCTGCTTGAGGTGGAACTCGCGCCGGGCCTCGCCGGCCAGCTCGATCTCGGCGCCGGCGAGGTCGGGGTCGGACGGCACGAGCGACAGGCCGGGGATGCCGGTCGGGACCGCCGCCTCGGTGAGCGCCGTATGGCCGGTGAGGGCGGCGTAGGCGCCGGGCGAGCGGCGGGCGCGATGGACGCCGAAGCCGGTGGACGCGTTGCCTTGCGGGTCGAGGTCGATCAGCAGCACGGTCTCGCCGACCGCGGCCATGGCGGTGGCGAGGTTGATGGCGGTGGTGGTCTTGCCGACGCCGCCCTTCTGGTTGGCGATGGCGAGGACGCGGCGGCGGGATCTAGACATGCGCGGGAACGCGCCGGACCGGGCCGAGGACCAGGACCGGGCCTTCCGCCGGCCCGGCCGCCGCGGCGTCGAATCGCCAGCCGGCGGCGCGGGCGGCCTCGAGTTCCTCGCCGGCGCGGGCGCCCTTGGGGAACAGCATGGTGCCGCCCGGGGCGAGCAGCGGTGCGGCCAGCGCCAGCAAGGCCGGCAGCGGGGCGAGGGCGCGGGCGGTGACGAGGGGGGCGGGGGCCAGGGAGAACGGGGCCAGGGACACGGCCTCGATGCGCGCGGCGTGGACCGTGACCGGGGCGGCGGTGAGGCGGGCGGCCTCGCCCAGGAAGGCGGCCTTGCGCCGGTCGGATTCGACCAGGTCGAACGGGATGCCGGTGGCGATGGCCAGCACGAGGCCGGGCAGCCCGGCGCCGGAGCCGAGGTCGATCGCCCGCGCCGCGCCGGGCGGGATCAACGGCAGCAGACGGAGGCTGTCCAGCACATGGCGGGACCAGATGGACCCCCGGTCGGCGGCGGAGACGAGGTTGATGCGCCGGGTCCAGGCGTCGAGCAGGCCAGCGTAGGCGCGCAGCCGGTCCAGCGCGCCGGGCGGCAGCGCCGGGGAGGACCCGGCCGAATGGAACTCGGGGAGCATGGGAATCGCGTAGCATGGCCCGCCCAGGGAAACCATGCCCAGGAGACCATGCCCGGGAGACCATGCCCGGGGAGACCATGCGGGAGCTGCCGCCCTTGACAGCGGTGCGCCCGGGGAAGATGGCATGGCGTTCGATCAGGAGGGACATCGGGTTTGCCGCAACTGAGCTTCCGCACGTCGCTGCTCGACGCGCTGACCGTGACCGAGGAAGAGGGCGCGATCGTCGCGCTCGACTGGGGCTGGGGGCGGGACCAGGCCGAGACGCCGCTGCTGCGGGCCGCCCGGACGCAGATCGAGGAGTACCTGGACGGCGGGCGGCGGGCGTTCGACCTGCCGCTCCGGCCATGCGGCACGAGTTACCGTCGCCGGGTCTGGGCCGCGCTGGGCGGCATCCCGTTCGGCCAGACCCGGACCTACGCCGAGGTCGCGGCCCTGGCCGGGGGCGGGGCGCGGTCCGTGGGCGGGGCGAACGGGGCCAACCCGATCCCGATCCTGATCCCGTGCCACCGGGTCGTGGCGGCGGCGGGCCTCGGCGGCTATTCCGGCGGCGAGGGCCTGGAAACCAAGCGCCGCTTGTTGCAACTTGAGCGGCGGGCCAGCCAGGATCAAGACGATGGGCCGGCCGGCCAGGGCCGGAACGAGCGGCGGGCCGGCCAGGGCCAGGGTCAAGGCCGGGGCCAGGCCGAAACGCACGCCGCCTGACAGGGCAGCTGGAGGACAATCGATGTCGAAAGCGATCCGCATTCACGCCCACGGCGGCCCCGACGCGATGCGCTGGGAAGACGTGCCGACCCCTGAGCCCGGCCCGGCCGAGGCCCTGGTCCACCACGCTGCCGTCGGCCTCAACTACATCGACGTCTACTTCCGCACCGGGCTTTACAAGCTGCCGTCCTTCCCGGCGACGCTCGGGATGGAGGCGGCCGGCGTGGTGCGCGCCGTGGGGTCGGAGGTGACGGCGGTCGCGGTCGACGACCGGGTGGCCTACGCCACCGGGCCGCTGGGCGCCTACGCCACCGACCGGGTGATCTCGGCCGACCGCCTCGTCAAGCTGCCCGACGCCATCGACGACCAGACGGCGGCGGCGATGATGCTGCAAGGCATGACGGCGCAGTACCTGCTGCGGCGCACCCACCACGTCGAGGCCGGCGAGACGATCGTGGTCCACGCCGCGGCGGGCGGCGTCGGCCTGATCATGTGCCAGTGGGCCAAGCACCTCGGCGCCACGGTGATCGGCGTGGTGTCGAGCGAGGAGAAGGCGGCGCTGGCGCGCGAGCACGGGGCGGCGCACGTCGTGATCGGCCACGAGCGCCTGGTCAGCGAGGTCAAGCGGATCACCGGCGGCGCGATGGTGCCGGTCGTCTACGACAGCGTCGGGCGCGACAGCTTCGCGGCCAGCCTCGATTGCCTGTCGCCGCTCGGGCTGATGGTCTCGTTCGGCAACGCCTCCGGCCCGGTGCCGCCGGTCGACCTCGGCGTGCTGTCGGCCAAGGGCAGCCTGTTCGTCACCCGGCCGACGCTCGCGACCTACACCGCCAAGCCGGCCGACCTCGCGATGACGGCCGAGGACCTGTTCGGCGTCGTGGCCTCGGGCGCGGTGAAGATCCGGGTCAATCAAACTTTCGCCCTGCAGGACGCGGCGGCGGCGCACGAAGCCCTGGAAGCGCGCAAGACCACGGGGAGCACGGTGCTGACGCCCTGATGGCGTGGCCGCGGGCGCGGCCCTGACGATGCCGGCCGCGGGCGCGGCCTTGGCGGCCTTGGCGGCCTTGGCGGCGTCGGCCGCAAGCGCCGGGTCCGCGCCCTGAGCGACCGCGCCCCCGATCCCCGCCGCACGCGGCTGACGGCCCTGATCGTCGCCTGCGCGCTGTTCATGCAGAACCTGGACGGGACGGTGGTGGCGACGGCGCTGCCGGCGATGGCGCGCACGTTCGGGGCCGACCCGCTGCACATGAACGTGGCGCTCACGTCCTACCTGCTGAGCCTCGCGGTGTTCATCCCGGTCAGCGGCTGGATGGCGGACCGCTTCGGGGCGCGGTCGGTGTTCCGGGCGGCGATCGGGGTGTTCACGGCCGGGTCGATCCTCTGCGGCATGGCGGACAGCCTGCCGTTCCTGGTGGCCGCGCGGATTGTCCAAGGCGCGGGCGGGGCGATGATGGTGCCGGTGGGGCGGCTCGTGCTGCTGCGCAGCGTCGCCAAGAGCGAGCTGGTGGCGGCGATGGCGTGGCTGACGACGCCGGCCTTGATCGGCCCGGTGGTGGGGCCGCCCTTGGGCGGGCTGCTGGTGACGTACGCCGACTGGCGCTGGATCTTCGACATCAACGTGCCGATCGGGGTGCTGGGGATGGTGCTGGTCAGCCGCTATGTGGAGGACGTGCGCGAGCCGTCGCCGGGGCGGCTCGACTGGACCGGCCTCGTGTTGTCAGGGCTGGCGCTGGCGTGCCTGATGTTCGGCTTCGAGACGGCGGGGCGGGGCGTGCTGTCCGCGCCGGCGGTGGCCGGGCTGATCGGGGTGGGGCTGGCGGCGGGGGCGCTCTACGTGCGGCACGCGGGGCGGCGGGCGGACCCGCTGCTCGACCTGCGGCTGCTGCGGACGCCGACCTTCGCGGTGTCGGTGACGGCCGGGTCGTTGTTCCGGGTGGGGGTGGGGGCGGTGCCGTTCCTGCTGCCGCTGATGCTGCAACTGGGGTTCGGGCAGACGGCGGCGCAGAGCGGGTCGATCACCTTCGCCAGCGCCGTGGGCGCGATCGCGATGAAGCCGGCGGCGCAGTGGACGCTGCGGCGGTTCGGGTTCCGCATGACGCTCGCCTGGAACGGGGCGCTGGCGGCGGGGCTGCTGGGGGCGATGGCGCTGTTCCGGCCCGGCTGGCCGCTGGCGGCGACCTACGCCGTGCTGGTGGCGGGCGGCTTCCTGCGCTCGTTGCAGTTCACCGCCTTCAACACCATCGCCTACGCCGACATCCCGCGCGAGCGGATGAGTGCGGCGACCAGCCTTTACTCGACCTTGCAGCAGCTCTCGTTGACGCTGGGGATCACGGTCGGCGCGGCGGCCCTGGAGGCGGCGACCGCGGCCGCGGGGCGGGATGCGCCGGCGCCGTGGGACTTCTCGGTCGCCTTCGTGGTGGTGGCGCTGGTCAGCCTGACGGCGGCCCCGGTGTCGTTCCGCCTGGCGGACGCGGCCGGGGCGGAGATGAGCGGGCACCGATTGAAGGAGGCGGGGTAGATGGCAGCGGCTGCAACGACCAAGCGGGCGCGCAGGACGCCGCCGATGACGCTGGCGCAGGTGCGCGGCTTCATCGCCGCCCTGGCCGCGACCCACCCGAGGGCCGACAGCGAACTCGCGTTCGTGGACCCGTACACGCTGCTGGTGGCGGTGGTGCTGTCGGCGCAGACGACGGACAAGGCCGTGAACAAGGCGGGCCGGACGCTGTTCGCTGCCGCCCCCGGCCCGGCGGCGATGGTGGCATTGGGCGTCGAGGAGGTCGGCCGCCACATCCGCAGCATCGGGCTGTGGCAGGCCAAGGCGAGGAACGTGGTCGCGCTGTCGGCGCTGCTGCTGGAGCGGCACGGGGGGGCGGTGCCGCCGGACCGGGAGGCGCTGGAGGCGCTGCCCGGCGTCGGGCGCAAGACGGCGAACGTCGTGCTGAACGTGGCGTTCGGGCAGGACACGATGGCGGTCGACACGCACATCTTCCGCCTCGGCAACCGCACCGGCATCGCGCCCGGGGCGACGGTGCGGGCGGTGGAGGACGGGCTGGTGAAGCGCATCCCGCGCGAGGCGCTGCGGCCGGCGCACCATTGGCTGATCCTGCACGGGCGTTACGTCTGCAAGGCGCGGCGGCCGGAGTGCTGGCGGTGCACGGCGGCCGAGTTCTGCCGCTACCCGGATAAGGTTTCGGGGCCGGGCGGGGGTGGGAGCGAGGGAGGTCCTGAGCCTTCAGAGATAGCTTGAGACGTGGCTCCCCGACTGCTCGCTCCATGCATCAGTTTCCACTTGTGATCCGGTCAGCACAGGAAAGCGACGCGACGGCAGTAGCGGCTGTTTACGCGCCATATGTCCAAAACACGGCGGTCTCATTCGAGGTGGAAGCGCCCACGGCAGAGACAATGGCGCGGCGAATCAGCGACACGCGGGCAATCCATCCGTGGCTGGTTGCAACCCACGATGGCGAGATTGTCGCTTACGCCTGTGCCAGCAAGCATAGCCAGCGACCAGCTTACCGTTGGACCGTTGACGTGACGATATATGTACGCGGACAAGAGCGCCGCAGCAGAATTGGCTATCGTCTTTACGGGGCCTTGCTGGCAACGCTGCGAGCACAAGGCTTCCGGTCAGCTTTCGCAGAGATTGTCTTGCCAAATCCTGGGAGCGTGCGCTTGCATGAGGCAATGGGCTTCAGGCACATCGGCATCCACGAAGGTATCGGCTTTAAATTGGGTCAGTGGCAAGACATTGGCTATTGGCAACTTGGCTTGGGAGATGGGGCTACGCCACCTGGCGAACCTATTCCTTTTACAACCTTTGAGGAAATGCCTGCTTTTGTAGAAATACTACATCGTTCTAATCAGTGTTGATTATGCCAATAATGCTACTATTAGCAAAAGTTGTGCGTCAATCAGTTATGGCATTATCAAGCAATGATGAGTAGGTGTTCAATATCCTATTTGGCTAAGATTTCTATCCCGGCTCCAGCAGGCCGTCGAGCGCGTTGACGGCTTCCTCCGTGCGCCCGGAGTCCAAGGCGTCGAGGGCGGTCTCGATCTCCATGATGCCGGGGTGGCGGGTGGGGGATGCGCCCGGGGTGAGGGAGGCGAGGTTGAGCAGGCGGACCTCGGCGCGTTCGAGGGCGGTCTGGGCCACGCCGAGGTGGCCGGCCTTGAGCGCCTCGCGCGCCGCGACGAGGTAGTCGCGGAAGGTGGCGGTGTCGGGCAGGTCCGGGCCTGGCAGCGGCGGCGAGACGGCCGGGTTGCCGGCGACCGGCGAAGCATCGCCCGGCGGGGCGGGCGAGGGCCGCGGTTGCGGGACGGAGTCCGTGGGCGCGGCGTCGCTGGGCGTAGCGTCACTGGGCGCGGCGGCTTCGGTCTTGGCCTGCTCGGCCGCCGCCGCGGCCTTCTTCGCGGCCTCGATGCGTTGCTGGAGCGCCTGCAGGTTGCCGTATTCCGCGCGCTCGCGTTCGAGCGTGATCTGGGACTGCGCGACCTGCTGGTTCAGCGCCTGCCGGCGGGTCTGGGCGGCGGCGAGGTCGGTTTGCGCCTCGGACACCTGCTGCGTCAGCGCCTGCTTCTGCCGGGTCACGATGTCGAGCGCGACGGCGTTGGCGACGAGCTCGCCTTTGCGCTGGATCGCCTCATACCAGCCGACGGCCGCGGCGATGGCGAAGATGACGGCGGCGACGGCGGCCATCGTCGGCCAGCGAAAGTAACGTCTCATGTCGGGACCCCGTGTGGCGATGGAAGACAATGGCGGATACGCGGGCAGACCTGCCGGGTGCGGGTGATCGGGACGATAAGCGGTGGGCGCGGCCATAGGTTGCAGGGCGGTGCGGCAGGACGGTGCGGCAGGGCGGTGCGATCGTGGTTGCCGCCGCCGGCGTTCCGGGACAAAATCAGGGATGCGCTGCCCCGAGAGGCAGTCCTGGGTGGGAGGCAGCCGTGCGCTACTTCATCTTGTTGGCCCTGCTCGGCGCCGCGCCCGCAGCGCAGGCGCAGATGGCTGTGCCGGCAGCGGCGCCGCCCGACGGCGCCACCTTGTTCAAGCGCCAATGCGGCACCTGCCATTCGCTCGTGCCGGGCGAGGCCAGGCAAGGCCCGAACCTCGCCGGCGTCTACGGCCGCAAGGCGGGCAGCGTGCCCGGGTTCAAGTACTCGGCCGGCTTCGCCGACGCCGACTTCGCCTGGGACGAGGCCCATCTCGATCCCTACCTCGCCAACCCGCAGTCGGTGATCCCCGGCGGCGTGATGGGCTACCGCCAGGCCAAGCCCGAGGTGCGCCGAGCGGTGATCGGGTTCCTCAAGGAACAGGAGCGCCGCTGATGGCCAAGCCGATCCATTCCATGATCCGGGTGCTGGATGAGGACCGCGCCGTCGGGTTCTACCGGGCGGCGATGGGTCTCGAGATCGCCGACCGGTTCCAGTTCGACGGCTTCACCCTGATCTACCTGCGCGATCCGGCTTCCACGTTCGAGCTGGAGCTCACGGTCAACCACGGCCGGACCGAGCCTTACGACCTCGGCGACGGCTACGGCCACCTCGCCGTCGCGGTGGACGACCTGGACGCCGCGCGCGGCGCGATGGCAGCGGCCGGCGGGTCGCCGGGCCAGATCCGCGAGCTGTCGCACGAGGGCGAGGTGCTCGGCCGCTTCTTCTTCGTCAAGGACCCGGACGGCTACAGCATCGAGGTGCTGCAGCGGCGGGGCCGGTTCGGCTGACACGACCAACACACGGAGGGCGTCCCATGAGAGAAATCGACCGCCGCACGCAGTTCAGCCGGCGCGGCTTCCTGAAGACGGCCGGGGCCGCGGCGCCGGTGGCGCTGGCGGCAGGGTCCCTGATCAGCGCCGACGCCGCCTGGGCGCAGGACGCGAAAGCGCTCAGCCCGCACGTCGTGGCGACCATGGTCAAGGCGGCGCGCGACATCTACCCGCACGACCGCGTCGGCGACGTGTTCTACGTCCGCGCCGTGACGCCGTGGGACGCCAAGGCCGGCAAGGACGAGGCGGTGAGAACGATGCTGTCCGAAGGCGTCGCCCGGCTGGACCAGGACGCGCAGGAGAAGCACAAGACCAACTACCTGGGCGTGGGATGGGAAGCGGACCGGGTGGCGCTGCTGCAAGGCGTGGAGCACACCAAGTTCTTCCGCACGCTGCGCGCCGACCTGGTCGTGTCGCTCTACAACCAGCCGGAGATCTGGCCGAAGTTCGGTTACGAAGGCTCGTCCGCCGAATACGGCGGCTACCTGGGGCGCGGGTTCAACGACATCGACTGGCTGCCGACCGTTTGAGGGGGAGGGCGACTCGCATGGCACAATTCGACCTGAACGACGACGGCGTGGTGGTGATCGTCGGCTCCGGCGCGGGCGGCGGCACGCTGGGCAACGAGCTGGCGCAGAAGGGCGTCAAGGTGGTGATCCTGGAAGCGGGCGCCCGCTACGAGCCGGAGGACTTCGTCAACGACGAGTGGGCCAGCTTCGCGCAGCTCGCCTGGTCGGACATGCGCACCACCTCGGGCACCTGGCGCGTGCACAAGGACTTCCCCAACCTGCCGTCCTGGATCGTGAAAGCGGTCGGCGGCTCGACGGTCCACTGGGCCGGGGCGTCGCTGCGCTTCGAGGAGCACGAGTTCAGGATCCGCGACACCTACGGCGCGCTGCCCGGGGCCAACCTGCTCGACTGGCCGATCAGCCTCGCCGACCTCGCGCCCTACTACGCCCGCGCCGAGGACAAGATGGGCGTGACCCGCACCAACGGCATCCCCGGCCTGCCCGGCAACAACAACTTCAAGGTGATGGAAGCCGGCGCCAAGAAGATCGGCTACAAGGAGGTCCACACCGGCCGCATGGCGATCAACAGCCAGCCGCGCGACGGCCGCGGCTCCTGCCAGCAGATCGGCTTCTGCTTCCAGGGCTGCAAGTCGGGCGCGAAGTGGTCCACGCTCTACACCGAGATCCCGAAGGGCGAGGACACCGGCAACCTCGAGGTCCGGCCCGAGAGCCACGTCGTCCGCATCGAGCACGACGACGCCGGCAAGGTCACGGGCGTCGTCTACGCCAGCCCCGACGGGGCCACGCACCGGCAGAGGGCGCGCATCGTCGCCGTCGCCGGCAACTCGATCGAGAGCCCGCGCCTGCTGCTCAACAGCGCGTCGAGCAAGTTCCCCGACGGGCTGGCCAACAGCAGCGGCCAGGTCGGGCGCAACTACATGCGGCACATGACCGGCAACGTTTACGGCATCTTCGAGAAGCCGGTGCACATGTACCGCGGCACCACCATGGCCGGCATCATCCGCGACGAGGCCCGCAACGACCCGAAGCGCGGCTTCGTCGGCGGCTACGAGATGGAGACCGTCTCGCTCGGGGTGCCGTTCATGGCCGCCTTCATGGACCCCGGCGCCTGGGGCCGCAGCTTCACCAGCGCCATGGAAGGCTACAGCAACATGGCCGGCATGTGGCTGATAGGCGAGGACATGCCGCAGGAAACCAACCGCATCACCCTCGACCCGGTGGCCAAGGATAAGCTCGGCCTGCCCGTCGCCAGCGTCCACTTCGACGACCACCCGAACGATGTGGCGATGCGGGCGCACGCGGTGCAGCAGGGTTCTGCCGTCTATTCCGCGGTCGGCGCGACCCGGCTGATCCCGACGCCGCCCTACCCGAGCACGCACAACATGGGCACCAACCGGATGAGCGAGAAGCCGCGCGACGGCGTGGTGAACAAGCTCGGCCAGACGCACGACATCAAGAACCTGTTCGTGTCGGACGGCAGCCAGTTCACCAGCGGCGCGGCCTGCAACCCGACCCTGACCATCGTGGCGCTGGCCATCCGCCAGGCCGAGACGATCGCCGGCATGATGCAGCGGCGGGAGGTGTAGCCGGCCGGGTCGCGGCCGGCCCGGGCCTCACTTGCGGATGCCGGTCTCCTTGCCCGACGTCGCGCCCGGCACCGCGGCGCCGGGGGTCGCGGTCTTGCCGATCACCGCCTGCCCGGCCTGGTCGCGGGCGGCGCGGCCCTTGGCGCTGGCGTCGGTGGGGGTGCCGGGCGGCACCTTGCCGAGCGGCTTCTCCGGGCGGGACAGGCTCGGCCCGACCTCGCCGCCCTTGCCGCTTCCAGGAGGCGGGGCGGGAGGCGGGGTCTGCGCCGCGGCGAGGGCCGGGAGCAGCAGGATGGCCAGAAGCAAGCCGGTCGAGAGCATGGGGCGCACGTCGTCCTCCTGTGACATCGTTGTCCGCCGTCAACGGCGGCGCGGCGGCTCGGTTCGTGCCCGCCGGCGACGCGGGGCGTAGCGCCGTGCCGGACATCATCGAGGCCGCCGAGCCGCCGCGGCTGGACATCGACCCGTTCTCCCGCGCCTTCCTGGAGAACCCGTTCCCCGATCACGCCCGGATGCGCGACGCCGGCCCGGTCGTGCTGCTCGGGCGCTACGGCGTGCTGGCGGTGGCGCGGCACGCCGAGGTCCGGGCGGTGCTGCAGGACTGGCGGACGTTCTCCTCCGCCGCCGGGGTGGGGCTGGCGGACTTCCGCCGCGAGCCGCCGTGGCGGCTGCCGAGCCTGGTGCTGGAAACCGACCCGCCGCTGCACGACCGGACCCGGCGCGTGCTGTCGCGCGTGCTGTCGGCCGAGGCGATGGCCGGGCTGCGGGCGCGGTTCGAGGCGGACGCCGACGCCATGGTGGCCGGCCTCGTCGGCCAAGGCACCTTCGACGCCGTGCCGGATCTGGCGGAAGCCTACCCGCTGCGGGTGTTCCCCGACGCGGTCGGCATGGCGCGGGAGAACCGGCGCTACCTGCTGCCCTACGGCAACATGGTGTTCAACTCGTTCGGGCCGCGCAACGCCTTCTTCGAGGACGCGGTGCGCGACGCCGCCCCGGTGCTGGACTGGGTGCAGGCGCAGTCCCGGCGCGAGAACCTGTCCGCGGCCGGGTTCGGCGGCCAGATCCACGCCGCCGCCGACGCGGGCGAGCTGACCGCGGACGAGGCCCCCCAGGTGGTGCGCTCGCTGCTGACGGCGGGCGTCGACACCACGGTGAGCGGCCTCGGCGCGGCGCTGCTGTGCCTCGCGACCCATCCCGAGCAGTTCCAGGCGCTGCGGGCCGACCCGTCCCTGGCGCGGGCGGCGTTCGAGGAGGCGGTGCGGTTCGAGACGCCGGTGCAGACCTTCTTCCGCACCACGACCCGGGCGACCGAGCTGGGCGGCACCGCGGTCGGGGACGGGCGCAAGGTGCTGGTGTTCATGGGCGCGGCCAACCGCGACCCGCGCCGCTGGCAAGCGCCCGACGCCTACGACATCCGCCGCCCGGTGTCGGGGCACGTCGGCTGGGGCGTCGGCATCCACGCCTGCGTCGGCATGTTGCTGGCGCGGCTGGAAGGCGAATGCGTGCTGGCGGCGCTGGCGCGGCGGGCCGGGTCGATGGCGCTGGCCGGCGAGCCGGTGCGGCGGTGCAACAACACCCTGCGCGGGCTGTCGAGCCTGCCGCTGCGGCTGACGCGGGCCTGACCGCACCCGCTTCGGCACAAACCGTGAACTTCGCCGCCCGCCGTTCGTTGCGGTGCGATGACCTGGATCGCCCGCCCCAGCCTCGTCCTGTTCGTCGCCGTGCTGGTCGCCGTGCTGATCGCCGCCTGGGCCGCACGCCGGCGGCGCCCGTCCCCGCGCCGCGACGCCGAGGCGCGGCGGGACGAGCACCTGGCCCGGCAGATTGCCGCCGTGCGCCGCCCGGGCGTGCTGTTCCGCAAGCGCCGGGTGATGGGACGCGGCGAACTCGACGTGTTCCACGCCGCGCTGTCCGTGGTGCGCCAGCCGCTGCCGGGCGGGCCTTACCCGTTCCACGTCTTTCCCCAGGTCAGCCTCGGCCAGATCATCGGCGCGGACCCGGATCAGGACACCCGCGCCGACCAGGCCCACGCCGACCAGGCGCACCGGGCGATCAACAGCAAGCGCTGCGACCTGCTGATCACCGACCGGGCCGGCAACCCGGTCGCGGTGGTGGAATACCAAGGCGCCGGGCACGACCTCGGCGGCACCGCCGAACGGCGCGACGCGATCAAGCGGACCGCGCTGGAGCGCGCCGGCGTCCGCGTGGTCGAGATCGCCGCCGACGCGGACGGGGCCGAGATGCGGCGGATCATCCAGGCCGTGCTGGACCAGGCGCAGGCGACCCGGCGTCCGCGCGGCGTGCCGTCCTGAGCGTGATCAGCCGGGCGGGCCGCCGCCCTGGGGTGCCTGCTGGGCCGCTTGCCGGGCGGCGAGGGCGGCGCGGACCAGGCCGGCGGCGTCGGAGCGCAGCGCGGCGCGGCTGTCGTCGCGCAGGTAGAACATGTGGCCGCCGGGATAGGCGCGCAGGCCGAGGCGGCCGGGCGGCGCGGTTTCGGGCACCTGGTCGAGCAGCAGCGCGGACCCGAAGTAGGGCGTGACCAGGTCGGTGAGGCCGTGGACGACGAGGGCGCGGGCGGCCGGGTCGAGGGCCAGGAACTGCCGCAGCGCCGTCATCGCCTCCGGGCGGCTGTTGCCGCGGCCGTAGTCCCAGTCGCGGGCGATGGCGTCGTTGAGCAACTGGTACTGCCGGTTGGGCGCGCCGTTGGGCTGCCAGTCGAGCCGGTCGCGATACAGGCCGAGCATCGCGCGGGTGAGCGGCGCGCGCAGGCCGTCCAGCACCGGGTCGGGCGAGTTGTCGTGCGGGGCGGCGGGGAACGGGTCGGCGGCGGCGATGGTGGCGTCGTACGGGCTCGCCACCTGGCCGGGCACGCGGTCGCGCAGGAACGCTTCGAGGTCGATGCGGCCCTCGCGGCGGCGGACCAGCGCCGGGTCGAGCCCGGTGAGGCCGGCCACCCGCTCGGCCACCCGGGCGCGGGCGGCGGCGTCGTTGGGGCCGCGCACGAGGTCGAGCAGGTAGTCGGTCGCGGCGTAGCGCTCGGCGTCCTCGACCCGGCTGGCCGCGTCCCGGGCGGCGGCGACCAGGCTCGGCAGGCGGGCGACCCAGCGCAACGGGTCGTAGGGGCCGTCGCGGCCGTTGAAGTCCAGCACCGGCGAGACCAGCACCAGGCCGCTGACCCCGATGCCCTGCTGGTCGAGCAGGGCGCGGGCGAGGCGCGGGCCGCGGAACCCGCCGTAGCTCTCGCCGGCGATGAACACCGGCGACGCCAGCCGGCCGTGCGCCTGCAGCCAGCGCCGCATGACGGTGGCAAGGCTGCGCGCGTCGCCGTCCACCGAGTGATACGGCCGCCCGGCGTCGTCCTCCTTGCCGAGCGCGCGGCTGTAGCCGGTGCCGACCGGGTCGATGAACACGAGGTCGGTGAACGCCAGCCAGGTTTCGGCGTTGTCGACCGGCGCCGGGTCCTGGCTCGGGACCACCGGCACCGCGACCGGCACGCGCCACGGCCCGATCGCGCCGAGGTCGAGCCAGGCGGACGACGCGCCGGGGCCGCCGTTGACGGCGAAGGTCACCGGGCGAGAGGTTGGGCGGGGCGCCGCATCGGCCGGCTGGTGCAGGAAGGCGGTGGTGACGACCTCGGCCTGCGGCGCGCCCTGGGCGTTGGCCAGCGTCAGGGTTTCGACCGCGGCGGTGAAGGGAAGCGGGCCGGCGGGAAGGTTGAGCGTGTGCTGGGTCGTGCTGTCGGCGGCCCAGAGGGGGGTGATCAGGGGGGTGATCCAGAGGGGTGCGGCCCGGAGGGCGGCGAGAAGCAGCGGCAGACGCATCATGGCTCAGTACTCGAACTCGTAGGTTAGGCCGACCTGGTTGCCGCCCCGGCCGGTGCCGACGTCGGTTTCAAGCTTCAGGCCCTTGGTGATGTCGATCTGCACCTGACCCTGTGTCTGGCCACCGGTGGTGCCCTGCTTCGCGCCGACGTAGACGCCGTTGGCAATGTAGCGGCCGGCTTCCAACGTGGGGGCGCTGTCGCTGCCGCTCCCGCCGCCGACGGAGAGCCGGTCGAGCCCGAGCCCCTTGCGCACGCTCTCCAGCGGGTTGAGCCCGCCGCTGCCGCCGACCCCGGTCAGCTCGGCCACGGCGGCGGCGATCTCGGCGATCTGGAACGGGCCCAGCTCCTTGGCGCTGCGCTTGAAGATCAAGTAGGCCAGCACCTCGTCCTGCGGCAGGTCGGGCACGCTCGACAGCTTGATCTTCGGCTCGCTGACGTAGCCGGTGATGGCCAGCGTCGCGGTGATGCCGCCCGCGCTCGATTCCGCGACGAAGTCGAGCGTCGGGTCGATCTTGCCGCTGACGCCCGTGCCGTCGAAGCCGACCTGGCCGCGGCTGAAGTTGAGCGTCGTCCCGGCCACGCTGATGCTGCCGCGCCGCATCTCGAGGCCGCCCGAGACGCGCGGCGCGGCGCTGGTGCCGCGGACCTGCAGGCTGCCCGACAGCTCGGCGTCGACGCCGCGGCCGCGGACGAACACGCTGTTGGGCGCGTCGATCGTGAGGTCGAGGCCGATCGGGGCGGCGGGCTTCTCCGGCGGCGGCGGCACCTCGCCGGCCCGGCGCACGTCGAGCGTCACCACCGAGGCGGGCAGCGTCTTAGGGATGCGCAGCTCGGCCCGGCGGACCAGCACGCGCCCGCCGACCTGCAACCCGCCCGACACCGAGCCGCCGACGCCGAGGTCCGCGTCCAGGGTGGCCGTGATCAGGTCCGACGACAGCGGCCGCGCGCCGCGCATGGTGATCCGCAGGTCGACGGGCAGGGCAGGGGCCAGCACGCCCACCGTGCCGCCGGCCGACAGGCTGCCGTTGCCCGCCCGCCCGGTGAGGCTCGCGATCCGCAAGGTCTGGCCCTCGAAGCGGAAGGTGCCGTTCAGGCCGGTGACGCGCAGCCCCTGGGCGAAGTCCTGCACCTCGGCCCCGCTCAGCCGGGCGGAGCCGGACACCTCCGGGGCGGAAACGCTGCCGCCCACGGTGGCGTCGAGCGTCAGCCGCCCGCGGGCGCGACGGCCGGCCGCGGTCAGGATCGGGTCGGTGATCGCGAGGTCGAGCCCGCCGGTCGCCCGCAGGTTGAGCGCCCCCGCGCCGAGCGGGGCCTGGCCGTTGACGGCGAGGTTGGCCGAGCCGGCGTTGAGGCGGGCGTCGATCCGGGCCTTGTCGCCCTGCAGGTCGGCGGTCGCCACCAGGTTGGCGGGCGGCAGAGCCTGGCCCGGGCCGCCGCGCAACTGGATGCCGGTGGCGGCCAGCTTGACCGTGCCGCCGGGCTTGGCCGGGGTGCCGGACAGGCGGGCGTCGAGGCTGACGCTGCCGTCGAGCGCGTAGTCGGGCGCGACGAGGGCGGCGATGTCGGCCGGGGTGCGCAGGGTCACGGTGGCGTCGAGCGTGGGCGACAGCCGACCGGCGACGTCGAGCACGGCCTGCTGCACGCCGAGGCGCAGGCGGTCGACCGCCACGCCGTCGGCGAAGCTGATGGTCGCGGGCGCTTGCAGGCGCACGGTCTGCGGCTCGATCGCCGCGTTGCCGGCCGTCACCTGGAGCGTGTCGAGCCGGAGGCGCTTGCCGGGCGCGTCGAGCAGGGCGGCGGAGGCGATCTTGGCCTGGGTGCCCGACACGCCGAGGTCGGCGGTGAGCTTGACGGCGAGGGCGGCTTGCGGGCCGTTGGCCTCGACGCGGGCCTCGCCGGTGACGCCGGCGGCGTTGATGCCGGCGGCGGCGACCGTGGCCTGGACGGACGGCTCGCCGAGCGGGTCGGCGACGCGGGCCTTGATGCTGGCGCGGCCGACCCGCTGGCCCGGCAGGCCGGCGTCGCGGGCGTCGGCGTCGATCACCACCGCGCCCGGGTCGAGCTGCACCGTGGCGGCGACGGACCCGGCCACCGGCTGGCCGATCAGCGGCCGCAGGTCCTCGAGATTGGCGAACTTGAGCGCGACCTTGCCCAACGGCAGCGTCGCGCCCGCCGGGAGGGTGAGCGCCCCTTCGGCGTGTAGGCTGCGCCAGTCGGCGCGGTCGATCGTGGCGCGGAGCGTGCCGTCCGCGGCGCGCCCGGCATCGAGGGCGAGCCGCAGCGGCGCGCCGGCCAGGGTGCCCTCGCCGGTGACGCGCCCGGCCGGGGCGCCCGGCAACCCGGTGAGATCGGCCGTGAGCCGCACCGGCGCGGGCGCGATGCCGGCCGCGCCGACGTCGCCGGACAGGGTGGCCTGGAGCGCCAGCGCGTCGGCCGGGCCGCGGGCGTGGGCGTCCAGCGCGGCGCTGCCGGTCAGGGCAGGGTTGATGAGCGCGAGGTCGGACAAGGCAGCCTTGGCGGTGAGGTCCACCCCGACGGCGGCGTAGGTGCCGCTGGCGGCGAGGCTGACCGCCTTGCCGTCCAGGGTCAGGCTGTCGAGGGTAAGATCGCTGCCGGCGAGCTTGCCCGCCAGCGCGAGCTTGGCGTCGGGGCCGATCAGGGCGGGGGCAGGGGCGACGCCGCCGGTGACGCCGACGGTGCCGTCGGCCTTGAAGGTGGTGACGGTGCCGGCCTGGGCGGCCTGAAGCGCGAGGTCGGCGTGCCCGGCCAGGTCGATCCCGCCGATCTTGGCCAGGGGGGCGAGGTCGGGGAGCTTGACGGCGACGTTGACGGCCAGGTCGCCGGCGGTCTTGGCCGTGCCTTGGGCGAGAACGAAGGGGTGGGACAGGCTGAACTGGACCGGCCGCGCCGGGTCATCGAGCCGGGCGGTGGCGTCGAGCCGGAGGGGGGCGGACTCCAGCAGGCCGGGCTGCGGGCCGGGGATGCGCAGCGCCTCGGCGACCGCCTTGAGCGTCACCCGCCCGGCGTTGCCGGCAAGGTCGGCGGTCAGCAGGCCGATGCTAGCCCCGCCCGCGTCGAGGCCGTCGATGCGCAGCGTCCCGGTGGCGTCCGGCGCGGTGAACGGCCCGGCGGCGTGGGCGCGGAGCGCGACCGCCTTCCACTGCACGGCGGGGGCCGGCCGCATCGCCGGCGCCTGGGCCGTGACGTCGAGCGCCAACGCGCTGTCCACCAGGTTGACCGTGCCCTGGGCGTTGGCGGTCAGCGGCCCGGCCGCGACCGCGAGCGTGGTCGCCAGCGCCGAGCGCGGCCCGTTGACCGCGGCGTCGATGCGCAGCGCCCCGAGGTCGGGCAAGCCGGCCAGGTGGGCGAGCAGGCCGCCCGCCGGCTCGCGCACGGCGAGGTCGGCGTTGATGCGGTCGGCGCCCACCTGACCGGTCAGGGTGTAGCTGCCGTCGCCGTCGAGCCGCTTGGCGGTCAGCGCCGCGGCGCCGGCGTCGAGCGTCGCCACGTCCGCCTGGCCCGCGAGCGACAGGGCGGCCGGCACGCCGATGACGGGCGCGCCGATCTCGGCCCGGGCGATGGCGAGCTGCTCGACGGTCACCTGCACCGGCAGGCTGAACGGCGGCGACGGCTGGGTCGGCGACGACGGCGCGAGCGCGCTGGCGGGCAGGCGCGGCACTTGCAGCCGGGCCGCCTCGAGCCGCCGGATCAGCGCCTGCTCGTGCAGCAGCGCCAGCGGCGACCAGTCGAGCGCCACGTCGTCGGCCAGCAGCCAGGCTCCCTCGGCGTCATGCACCTCGACGTGGGCGAGGCGCAGGCGGTCGGGGAAGCGGCCCTCCAGCCCCCGCAGCACGACGGTGCCGCCGGTCAGGCTGGCGAGCTGGCGCTCGGCGAAGCGGCGGCCAGGGTCGGTGTTGAGCGCGGCCACCACCACCGCCGCCAGCACGACAGGAAGCAGCAACAGCGCGCCGAGCGCCCACAGCCCGATCCGGCCCAGGCGGCGCATCAGAACACCTGCCCGATGCCGATGTAGAGTTGGAACGCGTCGTTGTCGCGGATCTTCTGCAGCGGCAGGGCGACGTCGAGCCGGATCGGGCCGATGGAGGTGTAGTAGCGCGCGCCCACCCCCGCGCCGACGCGCAGGTCGCCGCCGAACGGCGTGCTCGACGTGTCCACCTGCCCGGCGTCGACGAACACGGCCGCGCCGAAGCTCTCGCCGAACCGCTGGCGGAACTCGACGGTCGCCGCGCCGAGCGCGGTGCCGCCGGTCGGCCGGCCGCTGGCGAACTTCGGCCCGATCGACTGGTAGCGGTAGCCGCGCACGGTGCCGCTGCCGCCGGCGTAGAACCGCTGGTCGGGCGGGATGTTGAACGTGGTGGCGCCCTGGATGCTGCCCAGCACGGCGCGCAACGCCACCACGCTGCGCCCCGGCGCGCCGAGGTTGAGGTAGGTCGAGCCCGACGCTTGCAGGATCACGAACTGGCTGCTGTTGGTGAAGGACGCCGTGGGCGTCGCGATGAAGCTGCCCTTGATGCCGTGCGTTGGCTCGAACAGGCCCTCCGGCCCGGTGCTGTCGTACTTCACGCCGACCGGCGCGCCCAGCAGGGTGTAGTCGCGGGTCACGCCCTCCTGCTTGATGCGGGCCTGCTGCGCCAGCAGGCCGCCGTTGATGGTCCAGCGCTCGTTGAGCTTGCGCGTCACCTGCACGCCGGCGAGGAACGCCGTGCGGTCGTAGGCGATCAGGCTCTCCTTGATGGCTTGGAGCGACAGGGTGACGGACTGGTTACGCACGAACACGTCGGGCTTGGTCAACGCCGCCGTCACGTCGTAGCCGGTGCCGCGGGTGGCGCTGCCGCCGAGTTGCGTCACCGCCGCGCCGAGCTTCAGTTGCTCGGCGTTGCCGAACAGGTTGCGGTGCTGCCAACTGACGCCGGCGCTCGCGCCGAGGTCGGTCGAGTAGCCAGCGTTGAACCCCACCACCCGCCGCGGCCGCTCGGTGACGTCGACGGTGATCGGGATCTGGCCGGCCTGGTTGAGCTTCTGCGCGGCGCGGACCCGCACGGTCGCGAACACGCCGAGCTGGGCCAGGTCCTCGCGCGCCACCCGGATCGCTTCCGGGTCGAACCGCTCGCCCTGGTGGAGCAGCAGCCGACGGCGGACGTAGCTCTCGTTGACCCGGTCCAGCCCTTCGACGTCGATCGGCCCGAGGTTCACCCGCGGCCCGGCGTCGATCGTGTAGCTCACGTCGAGCGCCCGGGCCGCCGGCTCGATCACCGCGTCCGGCGTGCCCACCTTGGCCAGCGCGTGACCGTCGTTGCGCAGCTTCTCGAGCATCCGCCCCTGCGCGGCGACGACCGCGGCGGCGAGGGCCGGGTCGCCGCGCTTGAGTTCCAGCACCGAGCGGGCCTCGGCCAGGCTGGCCGGGTCGGACGGGCCCTTGAGCGCGATGGTGCGCAGCTTGTAAAGGGGGCCACGGCTGACCGCGATGGCGATGGGCGCCTCGCCCTGGGCGCGTTCGAGCGCCTCGGGCAGCGCCGGGTCGTCGAGGGGGCGGCCGGCGACCTGGATCGATACGGTGCCCGAGTAGTAGCCGAAGCTGCCGAGCACCGCTCGCAGCCGGTCCTTGTCGGCCTTGGCCCGCGTCACCAACGCGAACGGCCCCACGGGCGCGTTCTCGCGCAGGCTGATCAGCGTGGCGCTGTCCCGCAGCGCCTTGTCGAGGTCGGCCTGCCCGGTGTCCTCCAGCTTGACCGTGTAGGGCTGCGGGTCCGCGGCCCGGCTGCCGAGCGGGGCCAGGCACAGCAGGAGGCACGGCAGGAACGGCCAGAACAGGGAGGCGCGCCGGAGCGCGCGCGTCGGAGGGTGGGGCCAAGCCATCTTGATGTCATAGCGCATTAACCGCGGCTTGAGATCATAGGGATTTGTAAGAACACCGATGACGCGGCCCAGCCCACGGCCATCCTGTTGCCGATGCAGCTTTGGCCCCGCCTCCGCGTTCCTGCGTCATGGCCAGCAGCAATCCCTACGACGTCCTGGGCGTGAGCAAGTCCGCCACCCCGGACGAGATCCGCGGCGCCTTCCGGGCGCTGGCGAAGAAGAACCACCCCGACCTGCACCCCGGCGATGCCGCCGCCGAGGCCCGCTTCAAGGCGGCCAACGCCGCGAACGACCTGTTGTCCGACCCTGACAAGCGGGCGAAGTTCGACCGCGGCGAGATCGACGCCGAGGGCCAGCCGACGCCCGACCGCAGCTTCTACCGCGACTACGCGCAGCAAGCCGGCGGCGCGCGCTACCGCCCGGGCGGGGCCAACGAGCGCGACGACATGGGTGACATCTTCGGCGCGTTCTTCCGCGAGCAGGCCAACCGCCCCGTCCGCGGCCGCGACCGCAGCTACCGCCTCGACGTGCCGTTCCTCGACGCCGTGACCGGCGCGACCGAGCGCCTCACCCTCCCCGACGGGGCGACGCTGGACGTCCGCATCCCGCCCGGCATCGACGACGGCCAGGTGCTGCGCCTGCGCGGCAAGGGCGACCCGGGCGGGCTGGGCGGCGCGGCCGGCGACGCGCTGATCGAGGTCTCGGTGCTGCCGCATCCGCTCTACCGGCGGGACGGCCACGACCTGGTCATGGAGCTGCCCGTCACCTACGCCGAGGCGGTGCTGGGCGGCAAGGTCGAGGCCCCGACGCCGAACGGCCGCGTCACGCTGACGGTGCCGCCCCGCTCGGACGCCGGCACCCGCCTGCGCCTGCGCGGCCGAGGCGTCGCCGCGCGCGGTGGCCAGCCGGCGGGCGACCTGTTCGTGGTGCTGAAACTGGTCGCCGGCCCCATCGACCCGGCGCTCGAAACCTTCCTCAAGGAGTGGGCGCCGCAGCACGCCGGCTATGATCCACGTGCCAACTTGGAGACTGGGGCATGATCACGCTCTCTCGCCTGGTGCAGACCATCCGGGGCCTCGACGGCCCGACCGTCGAGTTCTGGCTCGCCGAGGACTGGGTGCGGCCGCGCCGCGAGGCCGGCGAACCGGTGTTCGAGGACGTGGACGTGGCTCGCATCCGCCTGATCCTGGAGTTGCGGGACGAGCTGGAGGTGGGCGAGACGGCGATCCCGGTCGTGCTGTCGCTGCTGGACGAGCTTCACGCCGCGCGGGGCCGCATGGCCCGGCTCTGCGCCGCTCTGCAGGAGGCGGGCGACGCGCCGGCCCGGCGCGTCGTCGAGCGCCTGTCCGCCGACCGCGCCGACCCGCCCCGCTGACGGCAGGAACGGCCGTCAGCCAACCTTGGTGACGGCGGGAACGGCCGTCAGCCGACCTTGGTGACGGCGGGAACGGCCGTCAGCCGACCTTGGTGACGGCGGGACGGCCGTCAGCCGACCTTGGTGACGGCGGGAACGGCCGTCAGCCGACCTTGGTGACGGCGGGAACGGCCGTCAGCCGACCTTGGTGACGGCGGGAACGGCCGTCAGCCGACCTTGGTGACGGCGGGAACGGCCGTCAGCCGACCTTGGTGATGGCCCACTCCATCTTCTTCGCGCCGTCGCCGCCCGTCATCACGACCTGCTGCGACGGCCGCGGCTCCACGCCGCCGAGGTAGATGCTCTCCTCGAGGCTGAGGTCGGCGCTCTTGGCCCGCAGCGACCACGTCGAGCCGCCCGGCAGGCGCAGGAACACGTTGCGCCCGCCCTGCTGCATGCTGGCCGTGACGCCCGGGTGCAGGTGAAACCGCACGGTGAAGGACAGCGGCTCCGCGGCCTCGATCGAGTCCTCGCCGCGGATGTCCTCGCCGCTCTCGGCCATGTAGAGGCGGCGGTGGTGCACCGCGCCGTTGACCGGCTTGTAGCCGTCGTGGCTGGCTTCCAGCCAGTGCGCGCCGTTCGCCTCCTGGCGCTGCGCGTCCACCACCGTGGGCACCCGGCCCAGCCCGTCGGGCGTCAGCTCGGAGGAGTTGGTGTCGGCGACGACCAGGGTGGAATGGGCCGCCGTCGCCCGCGCCGCGTCGCGCCACGGCCCGGTGGACGGCGGCGCGGGGCCGCAGTTGACGATCAGCCGGTCGCGGCCCACCGACAGCTCCAAGGACAGCGTCCCGGCGTGGGCCAGGCGGTCGATCCCCGGCGGCGGCGGCGCGCCGCAGTCGACGATCATCACGCTGCCCCCCGCCTGCAGCCGCTGGAAGCCGCTCTCGGTCAGCCCGGCCGGGCTGCGCGCCCCGCGCCCGGCCTGGTTCAGCGCCAGCTCGATCAGCGACGGGTCGTGCTCGCCAGCGCCGTTGAACAGCGCCAGCCCGCCGTCGCCGTGGCGGAAGGCGCGCAGCGCCGGGGCCATGCGCTCGATCGCCGAGGCGAGGGCGGCGGGCGGCTGCACCAGCCCGGCCTGCAGGAAGCCGCGGATCTCAACCAGGTCCTGCAGCGCCGAGAGCTGCGCCGCCGGGCTGCGCTCCACGTGGCAGCCATCGGCCAGGATCTGCCGGGCCAGCTCCTGCGGCAGCAGGCGCATGGTGCGCGCCAGCGAGGCGGCCTGAACGGAGGGCAGGGCGACGGAGGCGGCGACCAGCCCCTTGAGCGCCGTCAGGCTGCGGGCGTCTGCCTCGTCGGCCGGAATCGCGGCGGCTAGCACGCGGATGTCGGTGACGAGGCGGGCCATCACCGCGCTACGGAAGCCGTCGTCCGCGCTGGCGACGAAGAAGTCGTAATGGCAGAGCCAGGCCGCGACCCGCGCGCCGATGACGTCGGCCCGGCCGGCGATGCGGTCGCGGCCGCGCGTCGCGATCCAGTCGGCCACCAGGTCACGCGCCTGGGCGCGGGCGCCGTCGGTGCCGAGGGCGCGCAGGTCGCGCAGCCAGGTGAAATCGTGCGCCGCCGCGCGCAGCCTGGCCGACACGGCGGGCGCGGCCCCCCACGCCGCCGGCCCCAGCGGCCGCACGCCGCCCGGCAACTCCAGCTCATTGCGCAGGATGCGCGCGCCGCGCCCCGCGTCGCCGGGCCACGGGTCGCGCACCGGCAGCGCCGGCGCATCGGGGACGCGGCCCAGGCGGAGCGAGGGCATCCGCGACATCGCACGGCGGGCGTCACGCGCCCAGCGTTTCGGGTCGAGCATGATCACCGCTCATTCATGGCGCAGAGCCTTGGGCGCGGAGCCTTGGGCTGCCGGACTTTGGGCTGCCAGACTTTGGGCGCAAGGCGTCGAGCGCGGCCCGGCGGTCGGCCGCGCCGAAGATGGCGGTCCCGGCGACGAGCATCGTGGCACCCGCTTCGAGCGCGCGCGGCGCGGTCTCGGGATCGATGCCGCCGTCCGCGCCGATGACGATCGGCCGCCCACCCACCATGGCGCGCAGCTCGCGCAATTTGCCGAACTGGCTCTCGATGAACGTCTGGCCGCCGAACCCCGGGTTCACCGTCATCACCAGGATCTCGTCGATGTCGTCGAGCACCGGCGCCAGCATGGCCGCCGGGGTCGCCGGGTTGATGGCGACGCCCGCCCGCTTGCCCTGGGCGCGGACGAGCTGGAGCGTGCGGTGCAGGTGCGGCCCGGCCTCGGCATGAACGGTGATGTGGTCCGCCCCGGCCTCGGCGAACGCGCCCACGTAGGCGTCGACCGGCGCGACCATCAGGTGAACGTCGAACGGCAGCCGCGTCAGCGGGCGCAGCGCCTTGAGCACCAGCGGGCCGAACGAGATGTTGGGAACGAAATGCCCGTCCATCACGTCGAGGTGCAGCCAGTCCGCTCCGGCCTGCTCGACGGCGGCGACTTCGTCCGCCAGGCGCGCGAAATCGGCGGCCAGCAGGCTCGGGGCCAGGATCGGGGCCGGGGGCGGCCAGCCGGAGGAGGGGCCGGAGGAGGGGAGGGTCGGCATCGGGGAGGGTTCTAGCCTGCAATCGTCCTGACTGGAACAGCCGGGGCGTCGTCCGCGACGAGCGGCAGACGGGCCGTCAACCAGGCTTGACCATGCGGGCGGCGAAGAACCCGTCCATGCCGCCTCGCCCGGGCCACAGCCCGGGATGAGTGCGCAGGTGGCCGCCGGCCGTCAGCGCCTCGGGCAGCGCGGCGAGTTCCGCGGGCGTGAACGGCGCGGGCCGCAGGCCGAAGCGGGCCGGGTCGGCAACGCGGGCCGGCCCTTCCTCCGGTTGCAGCGAGCACACGGCGTAGATCAGCCGCCCCCCCGGCCGCAGCATCCGCGCCGCCGCGGCCAGCAGCCGGTCCTGCCCGGCGACGAGTTCCACCAAGTCGCTCGGACGCTTCAGCCGCGGCACGTCCGGGTGGCGGCGGATGGTGCCGGTGGCGCTGCAAGGCGCGTCGAGCAGGACGGCGTCGAACGGCGCGGGCGGGACCCAGCCGGCGGCGTCCGCCTGGACGACCGCCACGTCGAGCCGCAGCCGGGCGAGGTTGTCGTGCAGGCGGCGCAGGCGACCCGCGTCGCGCTCGACCGCGGTGACCTCGGCCCCCGCGGCGGCCAGTTGCGCCGTCTTGCCGCCGGGCGCGGCGCACAGGTCGGCGACCCGTTCCCCAAGGCGCGGGGCGAGCAGCCGCGCCGGCAACGCCGCCGCCGCGTCCTGCACCCAGAACGCCCCGGCCTCGAAGCCCGGCAGCTCGGCCACGCGCGCCCCCGCGCCGAGCCGCACGGAGCCGGTCGGCAGCACCTCCGCGCCGGGCAGCGGCCCCCCGCCCGAGTTGCCCGCGTTGATGCTGAGGTCGAGCGGGGCCTCGTGGGCGTGCGCCTCGGCGATGGCGCGCGCCTCCGCTCCCCAGCTCGCCCACAGCCAGGCCGGCGTGTCGAGCTGCGGCGCGTCGAGCGCGCCGAGCGCGGCCGGCCCCTCCGCCGCGACCTTTCGCAGCACGGCGTTCACCAGCCCGGCGAACGGCGTCAGCTTGCGCGCCCGGACCAGGTCCACCGCGGTGCCGACGGCGGCGTGCGCCGGCGTGTCGAGCAGCAGCAGCCCGGCCGCGCCCAGCCGCAGGACGTGGCGCACCGCGTCGGGCGGCGCGCGGTTGAGGAACGGCTCCAGCACGGCGTCGAGCGAGCCGAGCCGGCGCAGCACCGCGGCGGCCAGCCGGTGCGCGGCGGCGCGGTCGCGCGGCTCGTCGCCCGCCGCGGCGTCGAGCGCCTCGTCGAGCGGGCGGCGGCGGTCGAGCACGGCGCTCAGCAGGTCGAACGCGACCTCGCGCGTCGGGTCTCTCATGGCGGGGCCAGGGGCGGGGCCGGGGGCGGGGGCGGGGCCGGGGGCGTGGCGAGGGCGGTGAACATGCGGCGGGTTCATGGCGCGGATCGGGGCCGCGTGCTAGAGCGCTCCCGTCCACGGTGTCCGCGCCCCACCGGGACGCCGTGGACCCAGGGGCGCGCGAACGGAAGGTGGGGCGGCACCCCGCGTGACACCGCCCCAAGGGCCCGGCCATGACGACCCTGCTCCGAACCCGGCGGCCGCGCCTGCTGCTGGCGCTGTTCTGCCTGGCGCTGTGGACCCCGGGCTTCTTCACCCTGCCGCCCGGCGACCGCGACGAGAGCCGCTTCACCCAGGCCACCAAGCAGATGCTGGAAACCGGCGACTTCATCCGCATCATGAACGGCGCGGAGGCGCGCAACCGCAAGCCGATCGGCATTTACTGGCTGCAAGCCCCCTTCGTCGCCGCGGCCGACGCGGCCGGGCTGGCGACGGCCAACCCCGTCTGGCCCTACCGCCTGCCTTCGGCGCTGGGCGGCCTCGTCGCGGTGCTGGCCTGCTTCTGGGCCGGCGAGCGGCTGGTCGGGCGCGCCGCGGCGCTGCTGGGGGCCGCGATGCTGGCCGCCTGCGCCGTGGCGGTGGTGGAGGTCCACATCGCCAAGACCGACGCCGCCCTGCTGGGCGCGACCACGGTCGCGATGGCGGTGCTCGCGCGGGCCTACCTCGACCCCGGCCAGCTGCCGCGGCGCGCGGCACTGGCGTTCTGGCTGTCGCTCGGCGCGGGCGTGCTGCTCAAAGGCCCGATCACCCCCATGATCGCGGGCACGGCGACGCTGGCCTTGCTCGCGCTCGACCGGCGAGCCGCCTGGCTGCGCGCCCTGCGGCCCGGCTGGGGCGTGCCGCTGCTGCTCGCGGTGGTGCTGCCGTGGTTCGTCGCCATCGGCCTCGCGACGCACGGGCGGTTCTTCGCCGACGCCGTGGGCGGCGACCTCGGGCGCAAGCTCACCTCCGGGGACGACGCCCATTGGGGGCCGCCCGGCCTGCACCTGCTGCTGCTGCCGCTGCTGCTGTTCCCGGCCACGGCGGCGCTGCCGGGCGGCGCAGTGTTCGCCTGGCGGGAGCGGCGCGCGGCCCCGACCCGCTTCCTGCTCGCCTGGATCGTGCCCGCCTGGCTGGTGTTCGAGGCGACGCCGACCAAGCTGCCGCACTACACCCTGCCCCTCTACCCGGCCATCTGCCTGCTCCTGGCCGCCGCGGTCGTGGGCGGGACAACGCCCGCCCGGCGCTGGATCGGCCCGCTCCTCGCCGCGCTGGCGGCGGCGCTGCTCGCCGCCGCCGGGGTGGCCGCGCCGCTTCTGTTGCATCTCCCGGCCTGGATCGGCCTGCCGGCGCTGCTCGCCGCCGGGGCCGTGGGCTGGTGGGCGGTGCGCGGCGACCAGGCCAGCGGCGCGCTGCGAGCCTTGATGTTGGCCCCGTTGCTATACGGCGCGGTGCTGGGGTGGGAACTGCCGCGGCTGTGGCCGCTCTGGCTCGCCCCGCGCGTGGTGGCGGCGCTGCCCAGGCCAACAGGGGCGGCGCTGCCGGCCGAACCGTTGGCGGCGCTGCCGCCCGGGCCGATGGCGGCGGTCGGTTTCGCCGAGCCGAGCCTGATGTTCCTGGCCGGAACCGGCACCCGCTGGCTCTCGCCCGAGGAGGGGGCGGCGGCGCTGGCGGACGGCGCGGTCGACGCCCTGGTGGTTGGCGACCGCGAACTCGGGGCCGTCCGGGCGGCGGCGGCCCGGCTCGGCCTCGTCCCCCGCGTGCGGGCCGAGGAGCCAGGCTTCAACTACTCGCGCGGCCGGCCCGTCGTGCTGACGGTGCTCACGCGCTGAAGCTGAGCCGGCCCTCGCCGACGCCGTAGGTCGCGTAGTGCGCCAGCGGATCGATCCCGGCCGCCTTCACGTCCGCGTAGGCATCCAGGTACTTCTCGGTGCTGAACGAGGCGGACGGGTCGCGGTTCTCGCGCCAGCCGTGGGCCTGGTAGTGCGCCAGCGGATCGGCCTGCGCGGCGGCGACGTCCTGGTAGCGGGACAGGTAGTAGGCGCCGTCGAACAGGCTGCCTTCCGCGCCGGGGTAGGACATCGCCGGCAGCCCGGCCGCGCCGCGCATCGCGACGATCAAGGGGTCGATGCCCTGGGCGTACTCCGCCGGGTGCGCCATGCGGTAGGCGTTGAGCGACAGGCCCGGCCCGGGATCGCGGCCCTCCTTCCAGCCCGTCGCGTCGAAGTGCCGCAGCGGATCGACGCCCGCCGCCGCGACGTCCGGGTTGTGCGCCAGGTAGTAGTTGGTGTCGAAGAAGGCGTTAGGGTTGTAGCCCTTGGTCCAGCCGTCGGCGTGGTAGCTGGCGCTGGCGCTGATGCCGGCGGCGGCGATCTCGGGATGGGCGGCGTAGTAGTAGGCGCTGTCCACCAGCGGGTCGTCCGGCTCGCTCGGCGCGGCGGCGGCCTCGATGGCCCGGTGCTCGGCCTGGCCGAACTGGATGTAGTGCCGCAGCGGGTCGATGTTGGCGGCGGCGACGTCCGGGTTGGCCCCCAGGTACTCGCGGACGGAGAACAAGGCCGACGGGTCGCGCCCCTCTGTCCAGCCCGTCTGCTCGTAGTGCAGCAGCGGGTTGACGCCCGCCGCCGCGACGTCGGGGTTGTGGCTCAGGTAGTAGCGCGTGCTGAACAGGGCGCTCGGGTCGCGGCCCTCTGTCCAGCCAACGCTCAAGTAGTGCCGCAGCGGGTCCATGCCGCTCGCCGCCACGTCGGGGTTCTGCGCCAGGTAATAGGCGGGGTCGAAGTCCGGCAGCGGCGACGAGCCCGTGAGCGTCGTCGTGTAGCTGCGCGACCAGTAATCCAGACCGGCCGCAGCCGTCGTTGTCGCCCCGTCGAGCGAGACGGACTGCACGTAAAGCCCGTCCGCCCCCGCGTAATCCCGCTGCGGGTTGATGAAGCTCACCGTGACCGCGTGGGCCCCCGTGCTCCACCAGCCGTTGAAGCTGAACGCCTGCGACCCGCCCGCGGCCTGGCTGGCCGTGACCACCCCGCCGCCGACCGCGGCGCCGTCCACGCTGACGACGAACTGCGCGTCGAGCACGGACGCCGCCTCGGCCAGCCGCACCGTCAGCGTGTTCAGCCCGGCCGGCGCGGCGGCGGCGAACTCGGCCGGGGCCTGGGCCGCGGACCACGGCGCGTTGGTGTAGAGCACGGCGTTGGCCGCGGTCGCGTTGCCGCTGGCCGCCCCGTTCACCACCTGGGCGCTGCCGGGCACGCCGCCGACGAAGGTGTTGCCGCTGGCGGTGATCGGCGCGAGCAGGGAGCCGGCGTTGTCCCCGACGATGAAGTAGGTGTAGGGGTGCCACTGGTTGGCCAGGTCGCTGACCAGCGTGTTGCCGGTGATCCGCACGTCGCTGTTGTCGTAGGTCGGGCCTTCGTTGCCGACGTGGATCAGGATGCCGTTGGCGGCGTCGCGCCCCTTCTCCAGCACGTTGTCGCGGATCGTGGCGTCGCCGCCTTGCGCGAGGTTGATCAGGAAGCTCGCGGCCACCCCGTCGCCGTCGATGATCCGGTTGCCCTCGATGTCGGTGTAGAACGACCGGGTCGAGAGCTCGTGCCCGGTGATGGCGCCGTGGATGTAGCTGCCCTGGATCGTCAGGCTCTGGATCGCGCCGATCGCCAGGTTGTGGGTGCCTTTGTTGACGTTGCCGTTCCACGCGGCCTCGGTGCCGAAGATCGACAGCGTGGCGCCCGCGTTGTCGGCGGTGCGGATGCCGATGTCGTTGTGGTGGAAGTAGCTGTTGTCGACGGTGACGTTGCCGCCGGTGACGTAGATGCCGCCCTCGTGGCCCGAGTAGTTGGTCGCGCCGGTGAACTCCAGGTTCCTGAGCGTCGCGTCGGTGTTGACGACGAGCATCCCGTTCGGCGCCCACACCACGCCCTGCTGCACGAAGCGGGCCAGCCCGCCCACGCCCTCGATGATGACCTTGTGATTGACCGTGCCGAAATCGTTGACGTAGGTGCCGGCCGCGACCTGGATCGTGTCGCCGTCCTGGGACGCCGTCAGCGCCTGGGACAAAGTGGTGAACGCCTGGCCCGCGCCCACCCGCAGCACGTGCCCGCTGGCGACGACGGCCCCGCCCGCGCCCCAGCTCTGCAGGTGGGCGACGGTCGGCACGGTGAACTGCGGCGGCTCGGTGGGCGGCGGCGGCGCGGGCGGGGCCATGGTCGTGAGGTCGAGCGCCGGGCGGCTGGCCAGGATCGTGTTGCCCTGCTGCGTCACCGGGCCGACCGCGATGTTGTCCGCGGCGTAGCCCCAGATCTGGTTGTTCGACAGCGTGACCGGGCTGCCGGCGTGGTTGAGCACGAGCCGACCCTGGGCATGGTCGTTGATCAGGGTGTTGCCGTCGATGGTGAGGTTCGAGCCGTCGTAGGGCGGGCCTTCGCCACCGAAATGGATCGAGTGGTAGTTCTGCGCGTTGGCGCCCTTCTCGATCACGTTGCCCTGGATGAGCGCGTTGCCGCCGTTCGGCAGGTCGATGCTGTAGCTGCCGTCACCGGCGTTGTCCTGGATGCGGTTGTTGAGCAGCGTCGTGTTGTGCGCCCGGCTCTTGATCTCGTGGCCGACGACGGAATCGTGGAAGTAGCTGTCCTCGATGACCAGCGACTCGATGCCGTTGACGTAGATGTTGTGGCTGTAGCCGTCGCCCGCGCCGTTGTGGCTGAACTCCGAGTTCTGGATCAGGATGTGCCCCGGCCCCAGCGCCGCGGCGAGGATGCCGTCCTGGTTGTCCCAGAACAGGCAGTTGCGCACCACCATGTCGCCCCACTCGTAGCGGATGCCGGCGCCGTTCAGGTCCGACACCGACGCCCCGGTGAAGCCGAAGCCGTCGATGGTGATGGAGGCGTCCGTCGTCACGATCGCCTTGCCGTTGGGCGGCGCCTCGGTGGCCTTCAGGATCGCCATGCCGCCCACCGACTGCAGCGTGATCTGGTGGTAGTTGGTGAAGAAGTCGTTGGTGTAGGTGCCGGCGTCGACCAGCACCGTGTCGCCGTCCCCGGTCGCCGCGACCGCCGCCGCGATGGTCGCGTACTGCTTGCCCTCGCCCACCGTCAGAACCGCCATGTCCAGCCCCCTCGCTCAGCCCTGAACGTTGCTTCGTTGCAACGTATGAGGCGCGTGAACAACCGCGCCCGGGACGAACTCTGAGCCGCCGAGGTTAAGGACCGGTGTAGATTTCCTGGTGTTTCATCTCACGGGCGGAGACGCCGCGCGAAACCTGGACGGCCTCAGGCCGTCGGCAGAGGCACGGCCTCAGGCCGTCAGCAGAGGCACGGCCTCGGGCCGTCAGCAGAACCGCAGCCGCTGCCCCACGCCGAGCCGCCGCGCCTTCTCCAGCATCGCGTGGCCGAGCGCGATGTCGGACAGCGACAGGCCGCGGTGCCAGAACAGGATCGTCTCCGCGTCGCTCTCCCGCCCCGGCTTCAGCCCGGCCACGATCTGCCCCATCTCGGCATGCAGCGTCGCCTCGCTCAGCAGGCCCGCCTCGACGTGCTGGCGCAGCGCCCCCCACTGCCCGGCCCGGCACTGGCCCCAGTCGTCCACCACCAGCTTGTCCATCGCGTCCGTCAAGGACAGCTCGACCGCGCTCTGCGTGCCGTACGGCATCACCAGCGCCCCCGGCTTGATCCACTCGGTCCGCAGCAGCGGCTCGGGCGACACCAGCCGCGACGCCTCGACGACGATGTCCGCCCCCTCGATCGCGCCCCGCCAGTCGGCGGTGGCGGTGACCGGCTTGCCGAGGTCGCGGGCCAGCCGCTCGGCGAAGGCGTCGCGGCTCTCCGGCCGGCGGGAATGGACGCGGATCTCGGCGAAGTCGAACAAGCTGTCCAGCAGCCGCACGTTCCAGTAGCTCGACCCGCGGGCGCCGATGTGGCCCAGCACCCGGCTGTCCCGCCGCGCCAGGTGCTTCGCCCCCACCGCCGTCATCGCGCCGGTCCGCATGTCGGTGATGCCGGACGCCTCGATGATCGCCCGCGGCGCGCCGGTGGCCGGGTCGAGCAGCAGCAGCGTCGCCAGCTCGCTCGGGAAGCCGAGCTGGTAGTTGTCGACGAAATCCCCGACCACCTTGACCCCGGCGCGCCCCACGTCGGCCCCGATCGCCCCGCGCAGCACGTTGAAGTGCCCGCGCGCCACCCCCGGTTCCAGGAACACGCGCGGCTCGATCACCGTCTGGCCCCGGCCCTGCAGCCGCAACTGATCCTCGATGGCGCCGATGATCTCCGCGTCCTGGAGGTCGAGCTCCTCCACGTCGAAGCGGTTGAGGAAATCGACGTAGACCGGCGGCATCGGCCCGGCCATCAGGCCGCCGGCACGTAAGGCGCGAGGTTGCGGCGGACGCGGTCCAGGATCGGCTCTGCCGGGTCGGGCGGCGTGAACGGCGCGCCGGTGATCAATTCGCAGGCGTCGATGTAAACCTGCGCCGCTTCCTCGATCACCGCCGGCGGGATGGCGGGGACCGGCTCGCGATACGGGTCGCAGCGCGCCGCCACCCAGTTGCGCACGAAGTCCTTGTCGAGCGACTGCGGCTTCTCCCCGGCCTCGAAGCGGGCCGCGTAGCTGGCGGCGCGCCAGTAGCGGCTGCTGTCCGGCGTGTGGATCTCGTCGGCCAGCACGATGCGCCCGTCGCGGTCGGCGCCGAACTCGTACTTGGTGTCGGCGAGGATCAGGCCCCGCTCCGCCGCCAACTGCTGCCCGCGCGCGAACAACCGGAGCGCGTGGGCGCCGACCTCGTCCCACTGCGCCGGCGTCAGCAATCCCCGCTCGACGATCTCGGCGGGCGTGAGCGGCGCGTCGTGGCCGCCCGCCGCCGCCTTGCTCGTGGGCGTCAGGATCGGCCGCGGCAGCCGCTCGTTGTCGCGCAGCCCGTCCGGGAACCGGTGGCCGTAGAGGCAGCGCGCCCCGGCCTTGTACTGGGTGAGGATGGACGTGCCCGTCGTGCCGGCGAGGTAGCCGCGCACCACAACCTCGACCGGCAGAATATCGAGCCGCCGGCCGACGACCACGTTGGGGTCCGGGTAGTCCTCGGCCCAGTTCGGGCAGAGGTCGCCGGTGCGCTCGAACCAGTGCCGGGCCAAGGTGGTCAGCACCTGGCCCTTGCACGGGATGCAGGCGAGGATGGTGTCGAACGCGCTCAGCCGGTCGCTGGCGATCAGGATGCGGCGGCCGTCCGGCAGGTCGTAGTTGTCGCGCACCTTGCCGCGCGAGTGACCGGGCAGCTCGGGGAGGACGGCCTCGGCCAGGATCGGCCGGGCCAGGGTCGCGGGGGCGGGCATGGCGCGAGCCTAGAGAAGCGGCCGGGGTTAGGCCAGGGGCCGAGGACCAACGATCACGAGCCAGGTCAGGCCGGGGCGGACCCGCCGCCCCCCCTGTCGCCCCATCCTGGCGACCGGCCTTGGGCTCGGACCGCGAGGTAGGCGTCGATCTCGGCCCCGATCAGCACGGCGTAGGCGCTAACGTAGAACCAGAGCAACACCACCGCCACGCTGCCCAGGGAGCCGTAGAGCCGGCCGAACGACGCCAGGTTGGCGACGTAGAACGACACCCCGGCCGAGGCCGTGAGCCACAGCAGCGCCGCCGCGAGCGCGCCCCAGCCCACCCAGTGGCCGCGCGGCGGGCGCCGGTTCGGCCCGAACCGGAACAGCAGTCCGACCGCCGCCGTGAACAGCAGCATCAGCGCCGGCCAGCGCAGCCAGAGCAGCCCCACGGCCACGCCGGACCCCAGGTGGGCGCCGAGCGCCGGCGGCAGCGCCACCACCGCCAACGCCACGAACAGCAGCGCGATGCCGCACACGCCGACGGCCAGCGCCACGAGCGAGCGCCGCAGCAGCCCGCGCCCATCGGCGCTCTCGTAGACGACGTTGAGCGCGATCAGCAGGCTCCGCGCTGCCCGGAACGCGATGAACGTCGCCAGGCCGAGGTTGACCGCGAGGCCGAGCCCGCCGCCGAACCCCTCCGGCACCCCGGTGACGAACTGCTTGACCAGCGCCACGCTGCCCGGCGGCAGCACCGACCCGGTCCGGTCGGCCAGGCGGTCCAACACCGAGAAGTCGCCGAACTGCCCCCACAGCGCGGCGGCGGCGGCGAGCGCGGGCAGCAGCCCGAAGATGCCATGATACGCCAACGCCGCCGCGGCCATGCCGAGGTTGTCACCCGGGATCTCCCGGCGCAGCGACCGCAGCGCGCCGCGGATGACGGGCTCCTCGCGTTTGCCAGGGCCGCGTCCGCCAAGGCCGCGTCCGCCAGGGCCGCGCCCGTCAGCCGGCCCGGCCACGCCGCCCTCCCGCGGCCCGCGGCGGCTCAGCGCCCGAGGGCATGGCAGCGGCGCGCGGAATGGTCCAGCGTTGCATGTCCCCGGACGGTAGCGGACCCTGAACCATGCGCAACGCCTTTCCTCCGCCCGCCTCGCCCCCGGCGGCCGCCGGCCATCCCCGGCCGCCCCCGGCCCCTGCGGTCCCTCGCCTGGCCGACGGCGCGACGCGGATGCTGGCGGTCTGGCTGTCGGCGCTGGCCGGGTTCGTGGACGCGCTTGGATACATGGCGCTCGGCGGCTTCTACGTCGCGTTCATGAGCGGGAACTCGACGCTGCTCGGCATCGCCGCGTCGCGGGCGCAGGGATGGCGGACGGCGCTGGAGGCCGGGCTGGTCGCCTCGTTCGTCGCGGGCGTGATGCTCGGGACGCTGGCAGGGATCGTGGCGGGGCGGCTGGCGGAGAGGCGGCGTCCGCCCGCGGTGCTGGCCTTGGTCGCGGCCTTGCTCGCATCGGCCTGGGCGCTGCACCGGGCCGGCCACGGGCATTGGGCCGGGCCGGTGATGGCGCTGGCGATGGGGGCGGAGAACACGGTGTTCCAGAACCGGGGCCAGAGCGGGATCGGCCTCACCTACATGACGGGAACCCTGGTGCGGATGGGCCAGCGGCTGGCGGAGGCGCTGACCGGCCAGCCGTGGCGGAGGGCGCTGCCGGACCTGCTGCTCTGGCTCGGCATGGTGGCGGGGGCGTCGTTCGGGGCACTGGCCTACGCCGCCCTCGGCCTGGACGGGTTGTGGGCGGCGGTGGCGGCTGCCGCCGTGTTGGCGGCCTCGACCTGGGCGCTCGCGTCGGAGTGACGCCCCAGCGCCATCAACGCCGCCACCGACCGAACGGCCTTATCGGATGGCGGGCCGGTCCCACCTTCCCTCGGCCGCCTCGTCATGCCATGACCCCCGTGTTCGCACCTGCGAGATCATCCGAATGTCCAACCTGTTCTCCGAGACCGTCACCGGCGTCCGCCACTGGACCGACAGCCTGTTCAGCTTCCGCACCACCCGCGACCCGGCGTTCCGCTTCCTCTCGGGCCAGTTCACCATGATCGGGCTCGAAGTGAACGGCAGGCCGCTGCTGCGCGCCTACAGCATGGCCAGCGCCAACTACGACGACGAGCTCGAGTTCTTCAGCATCAAGGCCCCGGGCGGCCCGCTCACCTCCCGCTTGCAGCACCTCAAGCCCGGCGACACCGTGCTCGTCGGCAAGAAGCCGGTCGGCACCCTGGTGCAGGACAGCCTGACGCCGGGCCGCACGCTCTACCTGCTCGGCACCGGCACCGGCCTCGCCCCCTTCGCCAGCATCGTGCGCGACCCGGACGCCTACGACCGCTTCGAGCATATCGTGCTCGGCCACGGCTGCCGCCACGTCGCCGAGCTGGCCTACGGCGAGGAGCTGGTCGCCGCCCTGTCCGGCAACGAGCACATCGGCGACCTAGTCGGGCCGAAGCTGCGCTACTACCCGACGGCGACGCGCGAGCCGTTCCGCACCAACGGCCGCCTGACCGAGCTGATCGAGAACGGCCGCATGGCCAACGACCTCGACCTGCCGCCGTTCGGCCCGGCCGACGACCGCGTCATGCTGTGCGGCAGCCCGGCCTTCCTCGACGACATGGTGGGGCTGCTCGAACGCCGCGGCTTCGCGGAAGGCAGCCACAGCTCGGCCGGCCAGTACGTGATCGAGAAGGCGTTCGTCGGCAAGTGACGCCGAGATGCGGTGGTGGGGCGGTTTGGGTGTCGGTTCTCGACCTCATAGCGGACGATCATGCAGGTACCAGACCCGCTCGTAACCCGCCGCTCGGTTGCAGCACGCAACGCCACTTTGATTCTGATTGCCGATATTCTGAAGCGTTCCGCATAGCGCGGTCCATAGGCCCGAGACAAACTTGCGATTTGTATTAAGATTGGCCCCAAGGACACCATGTGGGGAGCAGTTTTCTATGCAGGGGAAGTTAAGGTGAAAGCTGATCCAGCCGAACAGCGGCAGCAACTTGCTGACCAGCGCCGCAAGGTAGATTTTGACAGCTACGATGTGACTGTCGATGAGCTAATTTGACGAGTCGAAAAGGGGCGGATCGAGATCGCTCCGGTATACCAGCGGCAATTCCGCTGGGATGAGGCTCGACAATCACAGCTAATCGAGTCGCTTCTGTTAGGAATTCCGGTGCCGCCTCTCTTCATGGCTACTAACTCCGTCAGCGGGCAGCAGGTACAATGGGAAGTTGTCGACGGACTTCAGCGACTACTGACGCTTGTGAATTTCGCTGGTAGCCAAAATGCGCGCGCAGCTGCGCGCTCAAGTAAAGGTCCGCTAAAATTGGAGGGGCTTGAGAAATTGACAAACTTTAACGACCATAAGTGTTCGGAATTACCAGAGGACGTCAGCAGCGCGCTAGAAGATCGGCCGATCAAAGTCGTTGTACTTAACGATAAGAGTGATCTCCAGGTGCGGTTCGACTTGTTTGAGAGACTTAATACAGGAGGTGTTGCGCTTACCGCACACGAAGTGCGGGAATGCGTCTACAGGGGTCCGTTTATGGATTTTGTGGGTGCATGCGCGAAAAGTCCCAGTTTTCGACAAATTTTACATTTACCCGAAGCGCGGTGGAAGGATGGCACGCCTGAAGATTTTGCCCTCCGATTTTTTGCGTTTACTGAGGAATACGGGTCTTTTGACCATTCCGTTAAAGACTTCTTGAACTCTTTTGCAAAAGAAGCTTTATGTCATCCAAAACTGGAGAGAAGAAACAGAGTTTTTGTAGACACTTTTCAATACCTGCATGGAGTGTTCCCAAATGGACTCAAAACTCGCAAGGGCCAGACACCTGTTAATTTATTTGAGGCGGTAGCAGCGGGAGCCGCTCTCGCACTCCATTTACGTCCAGACCTGCCTGTCGTTTCTATGACTGATTGGATAGGATCCGACAGACTACGTAGTCTTACAACTGGAGCGACAAATAGCAACCCACGCGTTCGGGGACGAATAGAGTTTTGTCGTGATCGGTTCTTAGGGCTGCCTATAAATGTTTAATGGTCAGCCTTACCCTGCGCCGGTTCCGAATGGCAGCAGCCTGGTCGAGGACAAGGCCATGGCTCGACGCTGCACCGCCGGATCGAGCTCGCGTGACGGCGTGCAATACGCGTGCATTCCCTGCTGGTCGCCATTTGGCGATCCCAGTTCATCCTGGATAGCGGTGCGCGAGCGCGGCGGCGACCGATCCCAACCCAACGGCGTCAGCGGGGGAAATACCACGTCGCTTTGGCGATTGTCTCTCGCGTGCACAGCCACGGCGGCGAACGTCTGATACCCTCGTCTTAGCGTCCGTTCCTCGATGCCTTGCCGCATGGGCTGGCCTGTTCGGCGACAAGGGATCGACGCTCGAGGCCGCGCACTGTGCCGACTTCGAGCCGCACATCCACAACGGCCGGCCGACGGATCAGGATTGGGCAAGCTGCGGCCGTCGCGCAGCAACGCCTGGCTGCATAGAGTTTTGTCGTGATCGGTTCTTAGGGCTGCCTATAAATGTTTAATGGTCAGCCTTATAATGATGAGTTTCTGCGTAGGATCTCTACCATACGCCGACTACTTGACGCCGGTGATCTGTCAGGCGCCTCTTCAAGCAGCATCGATGTTAGTCGCGAGATGCGAGGAATTGCGATATTACTGTTATTTGCATCGTATGAGAATTTACTAAAATCCTTGTGCCGAGGCCTTCTTGAGAGAGCTGCCAGACTTAGGGTAGGTAATTATCGTCTGCGAACAGGGCTTCGGCAATTTGCAGTTCAAAACTTTCTTGATTCAATCGCTGATTCTCCGGATAAGACCAAAATGTGGATTACCGGTCGCGAGATGCTGGACTGCGCATCCTCAGTGAGAACTTGTACAATCGACACTAATAAATTTCCTTCAGACGGAAGCTTTATGAAAAGATCGCAGGTAAAACTCGTATTTGATCTCTTTGAGCTTGGCGATCCAGGGTCGATCCTGAGAGATGTTTGGGATCGTCTCGATACAATAGTAAGTGAGCGAAATAAAATCGCCCATGGAGGCCTTACTCCAGAAGAGGTGGGTAGAGGATATACAAATTCCGAAATAAGAGACCTGGTAAATAAATGGGAGTCAGGCTGGACAGAGGTAATCAGCTTTATAGAGGCGAAAGCAGCAGAAAGATCTTTCTATCGCAATTGAAAAATTACGCTGGGATGGGCCACTCCTTCCTTTGGTTAGCCGTCAAAAGACATTACGTCCGGTATTCGGGCAGGCGCATCCGAAACCGGACCGTCCGCTATCCACCAAAAAGCGCTTTCCATACCGTTCCCACTATGAGGTGAGCGGTACGAGCCTAGTTGCTGCCGAACAAGGTCACACCCCAGGACTGTCTATACCATTGGCAAAAGATCGCCACCGCAGAACACCGGACAAAGAAAAGGTCCCCAGGATTGCTCCAGGGGACCAACCAAGGAACCAACAGGCGTCAGTAGCGGTAAAGCTCGTGCTTGAACGGCCCCGACACCTGCGCCCCGATATACTCGGCCTGCTTCGGCGACAGCTTGGTCAGCTTGGCCCCGACCTTTTCCAGGTGCAGCGCCGCGACCTTCTCGTCCAATTGCTTCGGCAGCGTGTAAACCTTGTTCTCGTACTTCCCCTCCGGCGCGGTCCACAGCTCGATCTGCGCCAGCACCTGGTTGGTGAAGCTCGCGCTCATCACGAAGCTCGGGTGCCCGGTCGCGTTGCCCAGGTTGACCAGGCGGCCCTCGCTCAGCACGATCAGCCGCTTGCCGTCGGGGAACACCACCTCGTCCACCTGCGGCTTCACGTTCTCCCAGCGGAAGTTGCGCAGCCCCTCGATCTGGATCTCGCTGTCGAAGTGGCCGATGTTGCACACGATGGCGCGGTTCTTCATCGCCCGCATGTGGTCCACCGTCAGCACGTCGATGTTGCCGGTCGCGGTGACGAAGATGTCGCCCCGCGGCGCGGCCTCATCCATGGTGACGACCTCGTAGCCCTCCATCGCCGCCTGAAGCGCGCAGATCGGGTCCACTTCCGTCACCAGCACGCGGCAGCCGCCGTTCTTGAGGCTAGCGGCGCTGCCCTTGCCCACGTCGCCGTAGCCGGCGACGACCGCGACCTTGCCGGCCATCATCACGTCGGTGCCGCGGCGGATCGCGTCCACCAGGCTCTCCTTGCAGCCGTAGAGGTTGTCGAACTTCGACTTGGTCACGCTGTCGTTGACGTTGATCGCCGGCGTCCGAAGCGTGCCGGCGCGGGCCATCTCCCACAGGCGGTGCACGCCCGTCGTGGTTTCCTCGCTGATGCCCTTGATCGCGTCCAGCATCTCGGGATGCTTCTCGTGCATCACCTTGGTCAGGTCGCCGCCGTCGTCGAGGATCATATTGGGGGTCCAGCCGTCGGGGCCGGTGATGGTGGCCTCGATCGCCCACCAGAACTCCTTCTCGCTCATGCCCTTCCAGGCGAACACCGGCACGCCCGAGGCGGCGATGGCGGCGGCGGCGTGATCCTGCGTCGAGAAGATGTTGCACGACGACCAGCGCACGGTGGCGCCCAGCGCCGTCAGCGTCTCGATCAGCACCGCCGTCTGGATCGTCATGTGCAGGCTGCCGGCGATGCGCGCGCCCTTCAGCGGCTTGCCCGCGCCATACTCGGCGCGCAACGCCATCAGGCCGGGCATCTCGTCCTCGGCCATCGCGATCTCCTTCCGGCCCCACTCGGCGAGGCCGATGTCGCGGACCTTGTAATCGTGCTGGGTGGACGAGACGTTCGTATCAGGCATGCGGCGCTCCTAAGAGGTGGGCGAGGGCAGGGAAGGGGCGGCAGCGCCCCACGCGTCGCCCGCCGTATATAAGGATATGTTTATCACCGCAAGTTCGCCGCGCCCAGCACGTGCGCCCGGCCCCGCGTCGTCACCCGCACCAGCCCCCCCGCTGCCGGCGCGTCGATGCTGGCGCTCCTGACCAGGAGCCGCGTCCCGCCGCCCGCACTCCCCCGCGGCGTCAGCTCCACCTCCACGTCGCAGAACGACCCGCCGAACCCGACCGCGACGACCCGGCCGTAGCAGCCGTCCGCCCCATCCGCCGCCTCGCCCGGCGGAACCGGCGTCAGCACGATGTGCTCCGGCCGCAGCAGGACCTCGGCCTGTTGCGCCCGTCCCGCCCCGCGCCCCGCCCCCCATCCCGCCGTGTCGGCCGCCACCCGCCCGAGCGCGCAGTCCGCCCAGCCGTCGCCCAGCTCGGCCGGCAGCACCACCGCTTCGCCCAGGAACACCGCCGTCTCCCGGTCCGCCGGCCGCAGGTAAAGCTCGTGCGGCGGCCCCTGCTGCACCAGCCGCCCGTCCCGCAGCACCGCCACTTGGTCGGCGAACGACATCGCCTCCGCCTGGTCGTGCGTCACCAGGATGGTGGTTACCCCGGCCGTGCGCAGCGCCCGCGACACCATCCGGCGCACGCTCTCGCGCAGCCCGGTGTCGAGCGCCGAGAACGGCTCGTCGAGCAGCATCAGGCTCGGCTGCCGCGCCAGCGCCCGGGCCAGGGCGACGCGCTGCTGCTGCCCCCCCGACAGCTCGTGCGGCCGCCGCGCCCGCGTCACCGGGCCGAGTTCCACCATCGCCATCAGCGCCTCGATCCGCCCGGCCCGGCCCGGCGTCCCGCGCCCCAGCCCGAAGCCGATGTTGTCGGCCACGCTGAGGTGCGGGAACAAGGCGCCTTCCTGGGGCACGTAGCCGATGCCGCGCCGGTGCGCCGGCACCGCCGCCGCCCCGTCCGCCAGCACCCGGCCGCCCAACACGACCCGGCCCGCGTCCGCGGCTTCGAACCCCGCGATGACGCGCAGCAGGGTGGACTTGCCCGAGCCCGACGGCCCCACCACCGCGGTGCGGCTCGCCGACGCCACCGAAAGGTCGATGCCGTCGAGCGCCGCCGCCCCCGCGCCGTAGCGCTTGCTGATCCCCTGCACGACGAGCCGCGTCATCCGCCGCCCGGCCGCCGGAACTGGGCGCGCAGCAGGAACACCATCGGCAGCGACAACAGCAACATCATCAGCGCGTAAGGCGCCGCCGCCGCATAGTCGATCTCGCTGGAGAACGACCAGAATCGCGTCGCCAGCGTGTGCGTGCCGTTCGGCGCGAGCATCAGGGTCGCGGTCAGCTCGTTGGTGATGCCGAGCGCCACCAGCGCCATGCTGACCCCGGCCCCCGGCAGCGCCAGCCGCATCGTCACCTGCCACAGCGCCTGGCCCGGCGTCCGCCCCAGCGCCATCGCCGCCCGCTCCAGCTCCACCGGCACCTGCGCGATGCTGCCGCGCAGGCCCACCAGCGCCCGTGGCAGGAACATCAGCACGTAGGCGAACACCGCCGTCGCCACCGTCTGGTACAACGGCAGCGCCACCCGCACGGTGATCGCCACCAGCGCCAGCGCCACCACGACCCCCGGCAGCGCCCCCGCGTAGTAGTGGCACGCCTCCAGCGCCCGCGGCAACCGCCCGCGCGTCCTGACCGACAGCCACGCCATCGGCACCGCCGCCGCCGTCGCCACGGCAGCGCCCGCGGCGGCGAAGCCGAGCGTTTGCGCCAGCGCAGACCCGATCGCCCCGGCCTGCCACACCGCCGCCCCGCCCACCGCCAGCCACCGCGCCAAGGTCAGCAGCGGCACCCCGAGCGACAGCGCCGCCACCAGCGCCGGCAACAGGAGGCAGGGGAGCATCGCCCGCCCGAGCCGCCGCCGCGCCTGCCCCCGCGCGCTGCCCGCGCCGACCCGCGCGTAGCGCTCGCGGCCCCGCGCCCCGGCCTCCAGCCCCAGCAGCAGGAAACAGCACAGCACCAGCACCGCCGCCAGCGCGTTGGCGTAAGGCCCCCCGAACGACACCTGGAACTGGTCGAAGATCGCCGTCGTGAAGGTGTCGAACTGGATCATCACGAACAGCCCGTACTCGGACAGCAGGTGCAGCCCGATCAGCAGCGACCCGCCGCACAGCGGCAACCGCAGCTGCGGCAGCACGATCCGGACGAACACCCGCCACGGCCCGAGCCCGAGCGAGGCGGCGACGTCCTCCACCGCCGGGTCGAGCCGCCGCAACTGCGCCGCCACCGGCAGGTAAAGGAACGGGAAGTAGGCCAGCACCGACACCAGCACGCCGCCCGGCAGCCCGCGCAGCCCGGGTGCTACGCTGATCCAGGCGTAGCTGTGGACGAACGCCGGGATGGCGAGCGGCGCGACCGCCAGCCACGACCAAGCCTTGGCTCCCCACAGGTCGCTCCGCTCCGTCAGCCAGGCCAGGCCGACCGCGAGCACGGCCGCGAGCGGGACGGTGATCGCCTCCAGCAGCAGCGTGTTGAGCAGCAGTTCCCCGACGCGGGCGCGGAACATCAGCCGCGACACCGTGTCCCACCCGGCCCCGAGCGTGGCCGAGACGATGAACCCGAGCGGCACCAGCGCCGCCAGCGACACGCCCGCCGCCGCCGCGAGCAACGGCGCGTTGACCGGGCGTCCGGGCCTGGCCCGGCGTCTCGGCCCCGTCGCCGCCCCGAGACCGGGGATGGCGGACAGGCCGGGGGGCCTCCGCTGCGATGGTGTGCTCACAGCGGCGCTTATCGCAGGTCAGTCGGGCGGCATCAAAGCAGCCCGGCCGCCGTCATCAGCGTGTAAACCTTCTTGCTGTCGAGCTGCGACGGCTCAACCTGCGGCGGATCGAGGTCCGCCAGCGGCACCAGCGCCGGGTTCGACGCCTCGCCGCGCCCGACCGCGTACTCGAACGAGTTGCCCGTCCGCAGCACCGCCTGCCCGCCCGGCCCGGTGACCCACTTCACGAACGCCTGCGCCGCCGCCTTGTACTGGCTCGACGCCAGCACGCCCGCCCCCGACGTGCTGACGAACGCGCCCGGGTCGCCGTGGCCGAAGTAGTGCAGGGCGACGTTGCCGCTGTTCTCCCCGGTCTTCGCCTGGTCGGCGAACCAATAGTAGTGGTAGATCAGCGCGCCCTCGACCTGCCCGGCGTTGACCGCCTTCATCGCCACGCTGTTGCCCTTATACGGCCGCACCGTTTGCTTCATCCCCCGCAGCCACGTCGCCGCCTGCTCCTCCCCCTTGAGTTGCAGCAGCGCCGCGACGACAGCCCCGAAATCGGCCCCCGCCGGCGAGGCCGCCCAGCGTCCCTTCCACGCCGGGTCGGCGAGGTCGAGCATCGAGCGCGGCAACTGGTCCGCCGGCAGCTTGGCCTTGTTGTAGGCGAACACCGTCGCCCGCGCCGCGATGCCGACCCAACGGCCGTCCTCCGGCCGGTAGCGCCCCGGCACCTGCGCCAGCGTCTCCGCCGCCAGCGGCTCGAACAGCCCGGCGTCATCCACCAGCGCCATCGCCGGCGAGTTCTCGGTCAGGAACACGTCCGCCGGCGACGCCGCCCCCTCCTGCACGATCTGGTTGCCCAGCTCGGTGTCGCCGCCGTTGCGCAGCGTGACCGCGATGCCGGTGTCGCGCGTGAACCCCTCGACCCAGGCCTGGGCCAGGCTCTGGTGCTGCGCGTTGTAGACGACGATCGCCTCGGCCGCCTGCGCCGCGGCCCCGTTCGGCACGGCGGCGGCGATGGCGGCGGCCAAGGCGGCCGCCAAAGAGAGCAGTCTGGATCTCAAGGCAATCTCCTCCGATGCGCTCGAACGGCCGCCAGCACGTACGCGTCGCATCGGCGCTTGTCAATGATAATGAGAGTCGTTCGCAACAGGGCGCGACCGCCGCCTCACGAACCGGCCAGCGGCGTCACCGCGTCGCCCACCGAGAGCGTCCCGAGCGTCTCCGGGATGGCGTTCCAGCCGAAGGTGACGTGGCCGTCCGCGTCGCGGCGCATCTGCCCCAGCGTGCGGAACGGCTCCTTGCGCGGCGTCGCCGCCCCGCTGCGCTGGTCGAGCGTGATCACGGCGCAGCGGCTGCACGGCGACGCCAGCCGCAGCCGCACGCCCCCCGCGCCACCGTTGAGCACCTCCAACCCGGACCACCCGTCCTCGGCCCAGGCCGCCGCGCCGGACAGCACCAGGTTGGCCCGGAACCGCTCCATCGGCGCCGGCGCGTCCAGCCGGGCGTTGACGGCCGCGAGCGACGCCGCGTTGGTGACGAGCAACGGGAACCCGTCCGCCAGGTTGACCACGTCGCCGGGCCGGGCGAGGTCGGGCGTCACCGCCCGCGCCGCCGGGTCCGACAGGTAGGCCAGGGTGCACGCGGCCCCGAGCACGCGCCCCAGCCATTCGGACGCGTCCGGGTTGGCGCGCACCACGGGCACGGCCGTGCCCCACACCACCAGCGTGCCGGCCGAGCCGTCCGCCCGGGCCGCCACCCCCCCGTGCCCGGCCATCTCCAGCCGCAGCCCGTCCCCCTCCGGCACCGCGTCGATCCGCGCCATCGCCGGCAGGTCGCGCTGCGTCAGCACCCGCCCGTCCGGCCGGGCCACCGCCCAGCGCCGATCGTGCCGCAGGCCGCAGCGCTCGACCGCCGCCGTCCGGACCGGCAGCCCGCGCAGGCCCTTGACGGGGTAGATCGCCAGCCCCGCGACCGTGATCATCCGTCCCGGCTTATTGCTCGGCCGCGATCGGCGCGTGGTTCAGCAGCGCCACCAGCGCCACCCCGCCGATCGTGTTGCCGATCAGCGTCGGCGCCAGGAACCGCGTCAGGTAGTCGAGCGGCGGGATATGCCCGGCGAACACCGCGAACGCGATCTCCACCGACCCCGCGATGCTGTGCGAGAAGTGCGAGATCGACACCGCGTAGGTCAGCGCGACGATGATCAGGATCCGCGCCGGCCCCGCGCCGGGCAGCAGCCAGACCATCAGCGCGATCAGCCACCCGGCCAGGATCGCCTTGACCAGCATCGGCCAGAACTCGTCGTGCAGCGCCGTGTGCGCGATGTCGCCCAGCGCCGCCCACACCTCCGGCCGGAACAGGCTCTCGTGCGACAGCATCCAGCCGAACAGGAAGGTGCCGGCCAGGTTGGTGGAGAGGACGACCAGCCAGTAACGCAGCAAGGTCGGGATCTCCCGCCACTTCCACCCGTCGATGATCGGCAGCACGCCCGTCAGCGTGGTCTCGGTGAACAGCTCCTGCTTGCCAAGCACGACGATGAGGAACCCGGTCGTGTAGCCGAAGCCGGTGATCAGCCGCCGCCAGGGCGCGTCCGGCAGGGCGGCCTGCAGCACCGCCATGATCAGGAAGGAGAAGCCCATCGACAGCCCGGCCGCCAGGCCCGACCACGCCGTCGCGCCGCTGTGGCGCTTGAGTTCCGCCTCGCCTTCCTCCCGGGTGATCTGATGGATCTCGTGCGATTGCGGCTGCTTGCTGTCCGTCGCCGCGCTGTCGGCCATCAGGTCATCCCGGGTGAGTTCAGGTGTTCATCGCGTCGAAGAAGTCCTGGTTGGTCTTGCTGTACTTCAACTTGTCGAGCAGGAAGTCCATCGCGTCGGTCATGCCCATCGGGCCCAGGATGCGCCGCAGCACCCACATCTTCGACAACGTGCCGCGCTCGACCAGCAGCTCCTCCTTGCGGGTGCCGCTCTTGGTGATGTCGATGGCCGGGAAGGTGCGCTTGTCGGAGAGCTTGCGGTCCAGGATGATCTCGCTGTTGCCGGTGCCCTTGAACTCCTCGAAGATCACCTCGTCCATCCGGCTGCCGGTGTCGATCAGGGCGGTGGCGATGATGGTCAGGCTGCCGCCTTCCTCGATGTTGCGCGCCGCGCCGAAGAACCGCTTGGGCCGCTGCAAGGCGTTGGCGTCGACGCCGCCGGTCAGCACCTTGCCCGAACTCGGCATCACCGCGTTGTAGGCCCGCGCGAGCCGCGTGATGCTGTCGAGCAGGATCACCACGTCGCGCTTGTGCTCCACCAGCCGCTTGGCCTTCTCCAGCACCATCTCCGTCACCTGCACGTGCCGGGTCGCCGGCTCGTCGAAGGTACTGGCCACCACTTCGCCCTTCACGGTGCGGCTCATGTCGGTGACCTCCTCCGGCCGCTCGTCGATCAGCAGCACCATGAGGAACACCTCGGGATGGTTGGCGGCGATGGCGGTGGCGATGTTCTGCAGCATCACCGTCTTGCCGGTCCGCGGCGGCGCGACGATCAGCGCCCGCTGGCCCATGCCGATGGGGGTGATGAGGTCAATGACGCGGGGCGTCATGTCCTTGCCCGGCCCCTTGGCCACCGACTGGAAGTTCTCCACCTCCATCTTCAGCCGCCGCTCGGGATACAGCGGCGTCAGGTTGTCGAAGTTGATGCGGTGGCGCACCGCGTCCGGCGGCTCGAAGTTGATCGAGTTGACCTTGAGCAGCGCGAAGTAGCGCTCGCCGTCCTTGGGCGCCCGGATCTGGCCTTCCACCGTGTCGCCGGTGCGCAGCGCGAAGCGGCGGACCTGGTTGGGGCTGATGTAGATGTCATCGGGGCCGGGCAGGAAGTTGGCCTGGCTGCTGCGCAGGTAGCCGAAGCCGTCGGGCAGGATCTCCAGCGTGCCCTCGCCGTAGATCGCCTGCTCGTTGTCGGCCAGGTTCTTGAGGATGGCGAACATCATGTCCTGCTTGCGCAGGCTGGACGCGTTCTCGATCGACAGCGACTCCGCTAGGGACAGCAGGTCGGCCGGAGCTTTGGCCTTGAGTTCGGCGAGGTGCATGGGGTGCGCCTTGTGCAGCGGGGGGAGGGGCCTGGGCGGATCACCCGAACGAGGGGGATGGCTGCCGGACGGCCTGATGAAGCGAGGGAACCGGGCCAGCAGGCCAGCAGCTCACGCGGAAGGAAGGGTGGTGCGCAGGAGGATCGCCTGGACCGCAGGTTACCTGGCACCTGGACCGGAGGCCGTCAAGAGCTTTTTACAATAACCGACAATGACCGCCCTCGGCCAGCCAAGTCCCGCGCCCCGGCAGTCAGTGCCCCAGTTGCACGCCAGTCACGCGCCACTCACAACGGCTTGGCGATCACCATGATGACGATGACGACCATCAGCACTGTCGGCACTTCATTGGCGACGCGGTAGAAACGTTCGGGCTTCTGGTTGCGGTCTTCCAGGAACGCGCGCCGCCACTTGCCCGCCGCCCCCTGGAACCCCGTCATCAGCAGCACCGCCGCCAGCTTGACGTGCCACCAGTTGAACGGCGTCCACGCCACCACCCCCGGCGTCAGCACCAGCAACGCCCCGAACAGCCACGTCGCCAGCATCGCCGGCACCATGATCTGCTTCAGCAGCCGCCGCTCCATGATCTTGAACCGCTCGCCCTCCACCGACCCGCGCGCCACCCCGCAATGATAGACGTAGAGCCGCGGCAGGTAGAAGATGCCCGCCATCCACGCGATCAGCGCGATGACGTGCAGCGACTTCACCCAAGGGTAGACGTAGGCCAGCGCCCCGATCGTCATGCCGCCCGCTTCAGCCGCGCCCGCAGCAGCGGCGCGAGTTCCTCGAGCCGGTGGATCACCTCCGCCCCGGCCTCGCGCAGCGCGTCCCCCGGCCCGTGCGGGTCGAGCCCGACCACCGCCATCCCGGCCGCCACCCCGGCCCGCACGCCCGGCAGGCTGTCCTCCACCACCAGGCACGAGGCCGGCGCCACCCCCTCCGCCGCCGCCGCGGCCAGGTACACGTCCGGCGCAGGCTTGCCGCGCGCCACGTCCCGGGCGCTATGGCACCGCCCGCGCACCAGCGGCGCCAGCCCCGTGCGCCCGAACTTCACCGCCATCTCCTCGTGCGACGAGTTGCTCGCCACCCGCACCGGCAGCCCGAGCGCGGCCACCGCCCGCAGCGCCGCCTCCGCGCCCTCGATCGGCCGCAGCGCGTCGAACGAGTCGATCAGCGCCTGCCGCAGCCGCTCGACCCAGCCCTCCGGCACCGGCCGGCCGATGTGCGGCTCGATCACCGCCGGCAGGTCGGACAGCCGGTAGCCGACGAACCGCGCCATGCTCTCCGCCGCCGTCATCGGCCAGCCGAGCCGGGTGATCTCCTCGGCGCACACGGCGTTGGACAGCATCTCGCTGTCGACCAGCACCCCGTCGCAGTCGAAGACGACGAGCCGGAGCGGTTCGGGCTCAGCCAAGGCCCGGCCCGCGCGTCACGCCGGTTCCCGCTGCCGCGCGTCCGCCGCCGCCCCGGCCCGCGCGTGCGGGCAATCGCCGAACGGGCGCGGGCAGGTCCGGCCGCCGACGAAGCTGCACAGGCCCGGCCCCCGCCCGATCGAGGCATGGACCAGCTCGGCCAGCGCGCCGATGAACCCTGGGTCGCTGTTCTGCGTCGGCGCCCGGAAGTAGCCCGGCACGCCCTCCTTCTCCGCCAGCTCGCGATACTCGACGTCCAGCTCCACCAGCGTCTCCGAATGCTCCGACACGAAGGCGATCGGCACCACCAGCACCGCGGTCTTGTCCTTCGCCGCCCGCTCGATCTCCGTCTCCGTGCTCGGCTCGATCCACTTCTGCGGCGTCGCCCGCGACTGGTAGCACGTCGTCCAGTCCAGCCCCTCGATCCCCAGCGTCCGCACCACGCCCGCCACCGTGCGCTCGACCTGGAACTGGTAAGGGTCGCCCGCCTTGATGATCACCTCCGGCAGCCCGTGCGCCGAGAACAGCACCCGCAGCCCCACCCCCGGCGGCAGCGCCGCCCGCGCCGCGTCGTGGCTGACCCGCACGATGGCCGCGGTCGCCCCCAGGTAGCCCGGGTCCGAATGGTAGCAGCACAAGGTCGTCACCGGCTTCATCAGCCCGACCCGCGCCGCCGCCTCGCGCCAGGCAGTCAGGCTGCTGCCCGTCGTCGTCGTCGAGTACTGCGGATACAGCGGCATCAGCACCACCTCGTCCGGGTCCCACGCCTTCACCGCCCGCGCCGCCGCCACGCTGAACGGGTGCCAGTAGCGCATCGCCACGAAGCACCGCGCGTCGAACTCCGGCAGCGCCGCCTCCAGCGCCCGCGCCTGCTGCTCCGTCAGCTCGAGCAGCGGGCTCTTGCCACCCAGGATCTCGTAGTTCGCCGTCGCCGCCTTGACCCGCAAGGTCGCGATCAGCCGCGCCAGCAGCGGGCGCACGAAGAACGGCACCCGCAGGATCGCCGGGTCCTTGAACAGGTTGACCAGGAACGGCCGCACGGCGGCGGGCTTGTCCGGCCCACCCAGGTTGAACAGGACGATCGCGATCTTGCGGTTGGACATGGCCTGCAACTTGGCCGGTTCCCCTGTCGCGTCAAGCTCTAGGCGCGTCAAGCTCTAGGCGCGTCAAGCCGGAGTCGCGTCAGGCCACCGCCCCCGGTCAAGCCGCCCGCACCTGGCGCAGCAGGTCCGCGACGTGCTCCGGCGGCGTTTGCGGCACGATGCCGTGGCCGAGGTTGAACACGTGCGCCCGGCCCCGCGCCGCCTCCAGCACCGCTGCCGCTTCCGAGCGCAGCGCCGCCCCGCCCGCGACCAGCGCCGCCGGGTCGAGGTTGCCCTGCGTCGCGACCCCCGCTGGCACCAGCCGCGCCGCCACCTCGATGTCCGCCCCGGTGTCGAGCGCCACCGCGTCCACCCCCGTCCGCGCCGCGTAGTCGCCCACCAGCACGCCCGCCAGCCGCGGGAAGCCGATGATCGGCACGCCGGGGTGCCGCGCCCGCAGCGCCTCGACGATGCGCTTGGTCGGCCCGATCACCAGCGCCCGGAACAGCGCCGGCGACAGCACGCCCGACCAGCTGTCGAACAGCATCAGCGCCTCCGCCCCGGCCTCTACCTGCGCCGACAGGTAGGTGACGCTGGCGTCCACCAGCACGTCGGTCAGGGCCGCCATCAGCTCTGGCTCGCCGTGCGCCATCGCCCGGACGTGGGCGAAATCCTTGGAGCCGCCGCCCTCCACCATGTAACACGCCACCGTGAACGGGCTGCCGGCGAAGCCGATCATCGCCGTCCCGTCCGGCAGCCCGGCCCGGGTCCGCTCCACCGTCTCCAGGATCGGCGCGACCGCCGCCCTCACGCGCGCCGGGTCGAGCCGGGCCAGCCCCGCCGAGTCGCGGATTGGCGGCAGCACCGGGCCTTCCCCTTCCTTGAACGCCAGCCCCTGCCCGAGCGCCCACGGCACCATCAAGATGTCGCTGAACAGGATGGCGGCGTCGAACCCGTAGCGGCGGATCGGCTGCAGCGTCACCTCCGCGGCCAGCGCGGGAGTCGTGCACAGGCTGACGAAATCCCCGGCCTTGGCTCGCACCGCCCGGTATTCCGGCAGGTAGCGCCCGGCTTGGCGCATAAGCCAGACGGGTGGCGGCCAGACCGCGTCGCCGTTGAGCGCGCGGAGGAGCGGTTTGGTCATCGGGCGCCTCTCAGAATCACTAAAGATAAAAAGCTTATGGAGTGGTGCGTTGGGCCTGTGGACAATGTGGTACCCGGTTTCGCGAATCTTGTCCCCTGCTTGTCCACAGCCCGCCCGCCGCGCAACGCCCTGACTCGGCGCGCGAATCCGGATGATGTTCGCCACCCCGACTCACGCCGCCATGAGTCGTCCCCCGTGCCCGCCGACGCGACTCTTATCCCCGATGACTCGCGGCGGCCCGCGCGAAAGGGGTGCCAGGACCGGGTTATCCCCGCTATCCTCGCAGTTATGGACGGACACCGGCTCAACCTGCACCTGGTCTCAGACGCCACCGGCGAGACGCTCAACAGCATCGCCCGCGCCACCGTCTCGCAGTTCGAGCACGTCACCATCAGCTATCACCGCTGGAGCCTGATCCGCACCCGCTTCCAGCTCCACCGCGTCCTGGAAGGCATCGAGGCCGAGCCAGGCCCCGTCCTGTCCACCGTCATCGACCAGGCGCTGCGCAACGACCTCGAAACCACCTGCCAGCGACTCGGCGTTCCCGTCACCAACGTGCTCGACCCGGTGATGGCCATCCTGCAGGAGCACCTCGGCGAGCAGGCCCAGGCCCGCCCCGGCCGCCAGTACGTGCTCGACGCCGACTACTTCCGCCGCATCGACGCCATGCACTACGTCCTCGCCCACGACGACGGCCAGGCCCAGGCCGGGATCAAGGAAGCCGACGTCGTCCTCGTCGGCGTCTCGCGCAGCAGCAAGACCCCGACCTCGTTCTACCTCGCCAACCGCGGCATCAAGGCCGCCAACGTCCCCCTCGTCCCCGGCACCCCCGACCCGCCCGGCCTCGAAACCCCCGTCTGCCCCGTCGTCGGCTTGACCCTCGACCCCCTGGCGCTGATCGAGATCCGGCGTCACCGCCTCAAGCTGATCGCCGCCGGATCGGACACCGGCCGCGTTCGCAACGAGCAAACGGATTACGTGGACGTGGAGGCCGTGAAGGCCGAGCTGCTCTGGGCCCGCCGCCTCTGCGCCCGCCGCGGCTGGCCCGTGGTCGACGTCACCCGCCGCTCCATCGAGGAAACCGCCGCCACCGCGCTGCAACTCATGGACGCCTGGCACGAGCGCAGGCGCAAGGCCGCCCTCCTCCCCGCCGGCTGACGCCCGCGCTCCCGATGCCCGGCCCGTTGCCGCAGCGCGCCCCCCTGATCCTCGCCAGCCAGTCCCCCGCCCGCGCCGCGGTGCTGCGGGCCGCCGGCCTCGCCTTCGACGCCCGCCCCGCCCGGATCGACGAGGCGGCCGTGAAGGCGGCGGCGCGGGCGGACGGCGCCGGACCCGACGCGGCGGCCCTGGCCCTCGCGGAGCTGAAGGCCGCCCGCGTGCGCCAGCCCGGCGCGGTCGTGATCGGTGCCGATCAGATCCTTGTGTGCGAGGGCCGCTGGTTCGACAAGCCGGCCGACCTGGCCGAGGCCCGCGCCCATCTCCTGGCCCTGCGCGGCCGCGTCCACACCCTGATGACCGCGATCGTCTGCCTGCGCGACGGCCAGGCGCTCTGGCGGCACGTCGCCCGCCCGGTCCTGACCATGCGCCCCTTCACCAATACCTTCCTCGACCATTACCTCGCCTCGGAGGGCGACCGCCTGCTCGCCACCGTCGGCGCTTACCGTCTCGAAGGTCCGGGCGCGCAGTTGTTCGATCACGTGGACGGCGAGCACGCCGCCATCCTCGGCCTGCCCCTGCTCCCCCTGCTCGGCTTCCTCCGCCAGCACGGGGTGCTGACGGCGTGACGCGGCTGTGCCATGCTGGGGGCAACCTGAGTGGCGGGAGACGATGGCGAACAAGGTTTACCCCGACGCGGCCGCGGCCCTGGCCGGCCTGCTGCGCGACGACATGCTGATCATGGCCGGCGGCTTCGGCCTGTGCGGCGTCCCCGAAAGCCTGATCCTCGCCATCCGCGACAGCGGCGTCACCGGCCTCACCGTCGTCTCCAACAACGCCGGCATCGACGACGCCGGCCTCGGCCTGCTGCTGCGAACCCGGCAGATCAGGAAGATGATCAGCAGCTACGTCGGCGAGAACGCCACCTTCGCCAAGCAGTACCTGGCCGGCGAGCTGGAGATCGAGTTCAACCCCCAAGGCACCCTGGCTGAGCGCATCCGCGCTGGCGGCGCCGGCATCCCCGCCTTCTTCACCCGCACCGGCGTCGGCACGTCGGTCGCCGAGGGTAAGGAGGAGCGCGAGTTCGACGGCCAGCGCTACGTCATGGAGCGCGGCCTGTTCGCCGACCTCGCCATCGTCCACGCCTGGAAGGGCGACACCGAGGGCAACCTCGTCTACCGCCGCACCGCGCGCAACTTCAACCCCAACGTCGCCACCGCCGCCCGGGTCACGGTGGCCGAGGTCGAGCACCTGGTCCAGCCCGGCGAGATCGACCCCGACCACGTCATCACGCCGGGCATCTTCGTGCAGCGCCTGGTCCACGCCCCGGATATGGAGAAGAGGATCGAGCAGCGCACGGTGCGCCAGAAGGCCGACGCCGCCCCGGCGGCGCCCGGCGCCGAATCGCTGCCAGCATAAGGAGACGCTCATGGCCTGGACACGCGACGACATGGCGGCCCGCGCGGCGCGGGAGCTGCAGGACGGCATGTACGTCAACCTCGGCATCGGCATCCCGACCCTGGTCGCCAACCACATCCCCCCCGGCATCAGCGTGCAGCTGCAAAGCGAGAACGGCATGCTCGGCATCGGCCCCTTCCCCTACGAGGGCGAGGAGGACGCCGACCTCATCAACGCCGGCAAGCAGACGGTGACGATGCTGCCCACCACCAGCATCTTCGACAGCGCCCAGAGCTTCGCCATGATCCGCGGCGGCCACATCGCCATCAGCATCCTGGGCGCGCTTCAAGTCGCCGGGAACGGCGACCTCGCCAACTGGATGATCCCCGGCAAGATGGTGAAAGGCATGGGCGGCGCGATGGACCTCGTCGCCGGCGTGCCGAAATGCGTCGTGCTGATGGAGCACACCGCCCGCGGCGAGCCCAAGATCCTCCGCCGCTGCAACCTGCCGCTGACCGGGGCCGGGGTGGTCAGCCTGATCGTCACCGACCTTTGCGTCCTCGAAGTGGACGCGCCGGGCCAGGACGGCCTCACCCTGGTGGACCTCGCCCCGGGCGTCACCGTGGACGAGCTGCGCGGCAAGACCGAGGCCCCGTTCAAGGTGCGCGAGGGCCTGCGCGCCGCCTGAGCCTGTCCTCTTGCCCCGGCCCCTTGCAGGTCCAGTGGCCCGGCGCTATAGCCACACCTCCCAAGCATCCGGGCCAAGCCCGGCCCAAGCATCTGGGCCAAGCGTCCGGGGCCGTAGCTCAGTTGGGAGAGCGCCTGAATGGCATTCAGGAGGTCAGGGGTTCGATTCCCCTCGGCTCCACCAGGCTTCCGGCGGCAAAATGCCGCGGCCTGACTGTCTCCAATTCGCGAACGAGCCGAGGATGGCGTAATGGCTGACGAATCGTCGCGTTCCGGGCGGATCAGCCCCGGGCGGATCAGCGCCAGGCGGATCGACCCCGGGCGGATCGATGTGGACGCCCCGGCTTCCGCCTCGCGCCATGCCGCGCCCAAGTCGGCTCCCAAGTCGGCCTCCGGGGCCGCATCATGAGCTTCGAGCTTCAGCAAGCCTTCGCGTCCCTGCAAGGCATGGTCGAGACCTTCGTCGCGCGCCTGCCCTACTTCATCATCGCCGTCCTGATCTACGTGGCGTTCCACTTCGCCGCCCGGCTCACCCGCCGCGTGATCCGCCACCTGACCGAGCAGCGTCGCAAGCACCGCAACGTCGGTCTCGTGCTCGGGCGCTTGGCCGAGGGCGGGCTGATGCTGATGGGCGTGCTCGTCGCCCTCGTCGTCGCCATCCCCTCGTTCCAGCCGGCCCAGTTGATCCAGATCCTCGGCATCAGCGGCGTCGCCATCGGCTTCGCCTTTCGCGACATCCTGCAGAACTTCCTCGCCGGCATCCTGATCCTGCTCACCGAACCCTTCCGCCTCGGCGACCAGATCAAGGTCAACAACTTCGAAGGCACGGTCGAGGAGATCCAGACCCGCGCCACCTCGATCCGCACCTACGACGGCCGCCGGGTCGTGATCCCCAACTCGAACCTGTTCACCGAATCCGTCACCGTCAACACCGCCTTCCGCACCCGGCGGCTGCAATACGACATCGGCATCGGCTACGGCGACGACATCGAGCGCGCCAAGGCGGTTATCCTGGAGGCGCTGGGAAGCATCCACGGCGTCCTGCGCGACCCGCCGCCGGAGGCGCTGGTGGTGGACCTCGCCGGCAGCAGCGTCAACATCAGGGCGCGCTGGTGGATCAGCCCGCCGGTGCAGGTCGATGTCGTGTCCAGCATCGATGAGGCGCTGCACGCGATCAAGGACCGGCTGACGGCCGAGGGCATCGACCTGCCGTTCCCGACGCAGCAAATCCTGTTCCACGACCAAACCGAAGCCACCGACGGCGACCGCGCCCGCCAGCGCGAAGGCTGGCCCGCCGGCCATATCGATCCGCCCGGCCCCCGCTCCATCGCCGGCGCGCTGCTCCGCCGCCGGGACGAGGACGGCGGCGACGAGCGGCCCGGCCGGGAGCGGCAAATGGCCGAGCGGCGGTGAGCGCGTTCCGTCGTTGGACCCTCGTCGTCATGACTTCATCAGGACGACGAGGATCTAGCTTTTCCTGGCCTGGCAATTGGCGCCCTGCCTGGTTTCCAGCCAGGGCGATTGCGGACGAAGCATCATTCGGCGGAGCGCGTCGGCGCGGAGCCGGTAAGATGATGCGTCTTCAAAGACTCCTAAGCAGCCATGCGTGGCACAAGCTACGCATGGCTGCTTAGAGCGGTTTCAGTTTTGTCGGACGCACCTCGCGTCCGACAAAACTGAGTAACCGCGTGGAACAATGGCTAGAGTGGTTTCGTGCAACATGAAACCGCTCTAGGCGGCGTGCGTGTGCCGGTGATGCAGGTCCGGATAATGCGGATGGCGATGGATCATCGGGGCGTGCCGGTGCGCGTGCGCGTGCGGCTCGCCCGCCGGGTTGTCCTGCCCGTGCTGGTGCCCGTGCTGGTGATGGCTGTCGTGCGTGTGGGCGTGCTCGTGCCATAGCTCCTCGTGCGCGTGCTCGTGGTCGTGCCGCTCGGCCAGGTGAAGGTAAAGGCCCACCCCCATCAGCGCCGCCGCCGCGGCCAGCCGCGCGGTCAACGGCTCGCCGAACAACCCGAGCGCCAGCACGGCCCCGACGAACGGCGCCAGCGAGAAGTACGCCCCGGCCCGCGCCGCCCCGAGATGTCGCAAGGCCAGCACGAACAACGCCAGGCTGACCCCGTAGCCGAGGAAGCCCACCACCCCGGCCCCCAACAACGGCCCCGCCGCCGGCAACCCGGCCCCGCCCCCCAGCGCGAGCGCCAAGTTGGTCGCCCCGGCCACCAGCCCCTTGAGCATGGCGATCTGCACCGGGTCGGCGGCGCTCAGCTTGCGCGTCAGGTTGTTGTCGATGCCCCAGGCCAGGCAAGCGCCGACGATGGCGAGCGCGCCCCACCCAACCTCGCCCGCCGCGCCTTGCCACGACAGCAGCGCCGCCCCGCCCAGGATGCACAGAGCGCCCAGCACGATGCGCCCGTCGGCGTTCTCGCGGAACACGGCCCAGGCGATGCCCATCGTCGCCAGCCCTTCCAGGTTGAGCAGCAACGCCGCGCTGGACGCCGGGGTGACGCCCAGCCCCAGCATCAGCAGCACCGGGCCGATCACGCCCCCGGCCACGATCACCGCCAGCAGCCAGGGCAAGTCGGCCCGGCGCAACGGCGCTTCCGGCGGCGCGATGCCCAGCCAGCGGCGACCGACATGCACCCCCGCCAGGCCGAGGCCGGAGCCGAGATACAGCAGCCCGGCCAGCAGCCAAGGGTCGATCTCCCCCAGCAGCAGCTTGGCGAACGGCGTGCTGGCCCCGAACAGCGCCGCCGACAGCAGGCCGAACAGCGCGCCGGGATTGGCTATGCCGGGCAAAGCGGCTTCTCCTTCGTCGCCACGGTCAGTCCTCCTCCAACTCCACGCTCAGCCGCCGCAGCTCCGTCGTGTGCGGATGCCGCGTCCGCCCGGCCCGCAGCGCCTCCGCCGTCAACTCCTCCACCAGCGCCCCGCCCTGCATCACCCCGATCAGCGGGCAAAGGTGCGCCACCACCGCCAGGTTGTGGCTGACCAGCAGGTAGGTCAGCCCCCGCGCGTCCTGCAGGTCGCGCAGCAGGTTCAGCGCCTCCGCCTGCACCGACACGTCGAGCGCGCTGGTCGGCTCGTCGAGCAGCAGCACCTCCGGCTCCAGGATCAGTGCCCGCGCGATCGCCACCCGCTGCCGCTGCCCGCCGCTCAGCTGGTGCGGGTAGCGGAACCGGGTCGCCGACGGCAGCGCCACCGCCGCCAGCGCCTCGCCGATCCGCCGGTCCCGCTCCCCCAGCCCGTGCACCAACAGCGGCTCGCTCAGCGCCCGGTCCACCGTCTGCCGCGGGTGCAGCGACCCGTAAGGGTCTTGGAACACCATCTGCACCCGGCGAAAGAACCCCTGGTCCCGCCGCGGGGCCAACGGCGCGCCGTCCAGCGCCATCCGGCCCGTCCAATCGGGGTTCAACCCGCTCAGCGCCCGCAGGATGGTGGACTTGCCCGACCCGCTCTCCCCCACCAGCCCGTAGCTGCCGCCCCGCGCCACCGCGAGCGACACCCCTCGCACCACCTCGTTCGCCCCGAACCGGACCCGCAGGCCCTCGATCTCGATCATGGCCCGACCCGCGCGCCTCGATCACGCATCGAGCCACGCCGGGTCGCGCCGCAAGGTCGGCAGCCGCGCCTTCGGATGCGACAACGACGGCATGCAGTCCAGCAGCCCGCGCGTGTAGGGGTGGTTGGCGTGCGCGAGGTCGGCCGCCCGCAGGCTCTCCACCACGCGGCCCGCGTACATCACCGCCACCCGGTCGCAGAACCGCCCCACCAGCGGCAGGTCGTGGCTGATCAGCAGCAGCCCCATCCCGCGGCGGCTCACCAGCTCGTCGATCAGCCGCAGGATCTCCGCCTGCACCGTGGCGTCCAGCGCGCTGGTCGGCTCGTCGGCGATCAGCAGCTCGGGGTCGGGCGCCAGCATCATCGCGATCATCACCCGCTGGCCCATCCCCCCCGACAGCTCGTGCGGGTAGCTGCCGGCGACGCGCGCCGGGTCGCGGATGCGCACCTGATCGAGCAGCTCGACCGCCGCCGCCCGCGCCGCCCGGCGGCTGCCCCCCTTGTGCGTCCGCCACGCTTCCGCCACCTGGTCGCCGGCCGTCATCACCGGGTTGAGCGCGTATTTCGGGTCCTGCAGGATCAGCCCCGCCCGCTTGCCCCGGATGCGCCGCATCTGCCGCTCGCTGGCCCGCAACACGTCGATGCCGTCGAACGACAGCGCCGCCGCCCGCACCTGCGCCGCCCGCGGCAGCAGCCGCAGCAGCGCTCGCGCCGTCAGCGACTTGCCCGACCCGCTCTCCCCCACGATGCCGAGCTTCTCCGCCCCCAGCCGCAGGGACACCCCCCGCACCGCCTCCACCGGCCCGGACGGCGTCGGGAAGGCGATCCGCAGGCCCTGGATCTCGACCTGCATCACCCGCCCTGCTTCGGGTCGAGCACGTCGCGCAACCCGTCGCCCAGCAGGTTGAACGCCAAGGACGCGGCGAAGATCGCGATCCCAGGCACCAGCGCCACCCACCACTGGTCGAGCACGAACCGCCGCGCCGTCGCGATCATCGCCCCCCACTCCGGCGACGGCGGCTGCGCCCCCATGCCGAGGAACCCGAGGCCCGCCGCGGTCAGGATGATGCTGCTCATGTCCAGCGTCACCCGCACCACCAGGCTCGGCACGCACAACGGCGCGACGTGCCGCAGCACGATGCGGCCCGGCCCCGCCCCGGCCAGCCGCGCCGCGGCGATGAAGTCCGTCCCCACCAGTCCCAAGGTCTCCGCCCGCGCCAGCCGCGCGTAGGGCGGCCAGGCCGTGAGCGCGATGGCCGCGACCGCGCTGGTCACGCCGGGCTTCAAGGCGGCGACGAACGCCAGCGCCAGGATCAGCCGCGGGAAGGCGAGGAAGATGTCCGTCACCCGCATCAGCACCCGGTCCCACACCCCGCCCGCGTAGCCCGCGACGCACCCCACCGCGAGGCCCACCGGCGCGACCATCGCCACCACGGCGACGACCATCCCCAACGTGATCCGCCCGCCGTAGAGGATGCGCGAGAGAACGTCCCGCCCCAGCTCGTCGGTGCCGAACAGGTGCGCCGCCGAGGGCCGCGCCAGCCGGTTGGCCAGCTCTTGGTCCCCAGGATCGTAAGGGGCCAGCACCGGCGCCAGCACCGACCCGGCGATCAGCACCACGATCACCGCCAGCCCCGCCATCGCCAACGGGTTGCGCCGGAACTCCAGCCACAGCCGGTAGCGCCGCCCCCACGCCGCCTGCCCGCGCGACGCCGGCGTGTCCGTCAGCAGCCAGGCGCGCGACGCGATCATCGCACCCGCGGGTCCAGCAGCCGGTACATCAGGTCCGCGAACAGGTTGAGGCCGACGTAGCTCAACCCCACCACCAGGGTCGCCCCCAGCACCGCGTTCATGTCGGCGTTGAGCAGGCTGCCGGTCAAGTACTGCCCGAGGCCGGGCCAGGAGAAGATCGTCTCCGTCAGCACCGCCCCTTCCAGCAGCCCGGCGTAGGTCAGCGCGATCACCGTCACCAGCCGCACCAGGATGTTGCCGAACGCGTGCCGCCACACCACGCCGAGCGCCGACACCCCCTTCGCCTTGGCGGTGACGATGTACTCCCCCGCCAGCGCTTCCAGCATGAACGCCCGCACCATCCGCGCGATGTAGGCCATGTTGTACGCCGCCAGCACCAGCGCCGGCAGCACCAGGTGCGCCGAGGCGTCCCGCAACGCGTCCCAGTCCCGCGCCCACGCGGCGTCCACCAGCAGCAGCCCCGTCACCTGCGGCACCATGTCCTGGTACAGCACGTCCTGCCGCCCCGGCCCCGGCGCCCAGCCGAGCGTCGCGTAGAACACCAGCAAGCTCACCAGCGCCAGCACGAACACCGGCACCGAATGCCCGGACAGGCACGCCACCCGGATCGCCTGGTCCACCCAGCTCCCCTGCCGCACCGCCGCCAGCACGCCGAGCGGCACGCCCACCAGCCCGGCGATCAGCAACGCGACCGTCGCCAGCTCCAAGGTCGCCGGGAAGAACCGCGCGATGTCCGTCGTCACCCGGTTGCTGGTCATCACCGACCGCCCGAGGTCCCCCGTCGCGAGCTGCCCGGCGTAGCGCGCGAACTGCTCCGGCAACGGCCGGTCCAGCCCCATCTCCCGCCGCGTCTGCTCCACCACGTCCTGCGGCGCGCGGTCGCCGACGATCGCCAGCACCGGGTCGATCGGCACCACGCGACCGATCAGGAACGTGATCAGCACCAGCCCGAACAAGGTGATCGGGACGGTGGCGAGCGTCGCCGCGAGCGAGCGCAGCCGGCTCATGCGGCGGGCGAGGGGAGGGGTGCCGCCTCCCGGCCCCGCCGAGGCCTCGGCCCCGGACCCTCCATCCTGGGCATCAGGCTTTCTTGATGCCGGTGTAATTGGTCATGTTGGACAGCGCCCCGATCTCGAACCCGGTGACGCCCTTGCGCATCATCGCCACCTCGACCTCCTGCAACATGATGGCGAACGCGCTGCGCTGCTGGAAATCACGCTGCATGGCCTCGTAATCTTTGACCCGCTGGCCAGGGTCGCGTTCCTTGAGCGCCGCGACGGCGCGCGTCGTCAGGTCCTCGTCCTGCCACGAGCTGCGCCAGGCGACGGTGCGGTTGCGCGCGTCGTCGCCGTTGTCCGGGTTCATGCAGAACGTCTCGGCGTTGCTGTGCGGGTCCATGTAGTCCGACCCCCAGCGCAGCATCGCCAGCTCGTGCCGCCGCTCGCGCGTCTTGGTGATCACCTGCCGGTCCTCGCCGGCCAGCAGCTTCACGGTGATGCCGATGTCGGCCAGGTTGGCTTGCAGCACCTGCGCCACGTCGCTGTAAGGCGCGCTCGTCTGGTGATCGAGCGTGATCTCGAACCCGTCCTTCAGCCCGGCCTGCGCCATCAGCGCCCGCGCCTTGTCCACGTCCTTCTGGAACGGGTTTTCGGTCAGCGCCGCCGGGAACCCGCGGGGCAGGAACGCCTGGTGCACCTCGAACACCTCCGGCGTGATGTTGGTGGCGATCAGCCGGTAGTCGATCGCCCACTTGATCGCCTGGCGCACCTCCGGCTTGGCCAGCATCGCGTTCTTCTGGTTCATCGCCAGGTAATTCACCCGCGCCTTGCTCTGGCTGAGCTTGGCGAAGCTGGGATCGCCCGCCAGCGCCTTGATCTGCTCCGGCGCCAGGTTGCGCGCGATGTCGATGTCCCCCTTCTGCAGCAGCAGCAATTGCGCCGACGGGTCCGGCCGGTGCAGCAGCAGCAGCCGCTTGGCCGAGGGCGGGGCCGGGTGGCGGGGATTGGCGTCCAGCGCCACGCTCTCGCTCGCCCGCCACGCCCGCAAGGTCCAAGGTCCTGACCCGGCGCTGTTCTGCTTCAGCCAGGCGTTGCCGTAGTCGCCGTCCTTGGCGTGCGACATCGCCATCTTCTCGTCCACGACCCCGCCGACGACGGCCGAGAGGCAGTAGAGCAGGAACGTCGGCGACTGCGCCTCCTTGATCCTGAGCACCACCGTCTCCGGATCGGGCGCGGTGATGGTGCTGGCCGCGTTGTCCTTGGTGAAGCCGAACTGGTTGACGATGAACGCCGGCGGCTTGTTCAGCGCCACCGCGCGGATGAGGGTGAACGCCACGTCCTCCGCCGTCACCGGGTTGCCGGACGCGAACACCCGCCCCGGCTTGATCTTGAAGGTGGTGGTCAGCCCGTCCCCCGACGTTTCCCACGACTGCGCCAGCTCGGGCCGAATGTTGGCCGGGTTCTCGGGATCGGGGCTGACCAGGTTCTCGTAGACGTTGCCGCAGATCTCGCCGCTGGTGAACTCGAACGCCTCCTGCGGGTCGAGGCTGATGATGTCGTCGATCTGCTTGGCCATGATGATCACGTCCTTCGGCGTCGCCGCGAACGCCGGGCGGGCCTCGGTCCAGATCAGCGGCATGGCCCCGGCGGTGCCGAGCAGGGTGCGTCGGTTCAGCATGGTGGGTTCCTTATGGTTTCCCCGACCATAGCGGCACCCGCCCCCGCCGCGAAAGGCCGCCCGCGCCGCGCCCTCCCGCCACCCCGTTCACCCGGCTCCTTCCCGGCTTTCGGGATCGTTAACCATCTCGGCGTAGCTTACGCCGATGCGACTGCGCGACGATCCCCACTCCCTCCGCCTGAGACGCTGGCGCCGCGTCGGCTTCGCCGCGCAGGCGTCGCTGATGGCCGCCGCCGTCTGCGCCCTCGCCTGGCTCGCCGCCTCCAGCCTCGACACCCGCAACGAGCTGCGCCTCGCCACCCAGAAGGCCGTCCGCGTCGCCGAGCTGCGCGGCTCCTTCGCCTACCTCAACGAGTGGCTGGTCATGTCGGCCCGCATGGCCGCCCAGTCCGGCTCTCCTTACTGGATCGAACGCTACGACGAGGCCGCCCCCAGGCTCGCCGCCGCCATCGGCGAGGCGCTCGACCTCGCCACGCCCGACATGCGCGCGACCCTCGAGAGCACGACCAACGAGGCGTTCCGCAACCTGGCCGAGATGGCCCACGCCGCCTTCCAGCTCCTGGCCGGCGGGGACCGGGACGCCGCCGCGGCCCTGCTCGGCGGCCCGGAGTTCTCCTACCTCGAAGCCGTCTACACGTCCGGCATCGACGCCTTCGGCCAGGACCTCGCGACCCTGGCCAGCAACCGCGCCGCCAACCTCAACCAGCGCGCCTGGATCGAGGCGGCCGGCCTCGCCCTCGGCGTCATGCTCGTCCTCGGCGCCGTGCTCGGCAGCCGCTGGCACGCGCGGCTGACCGAGGCGATGGCGCGCACGGAGCTGGTCGCCCGCACCGACCTGCTGACCGGCCTGCCCAACCGCCGCGGCTTATACGAGGAGCTGGCCGCCACCTTGGCCGCCCATAAGCCCGGCCACGCACTCGGGGACCTCGCCCTCCTCCTGCTCGACCTCGACCGCTTCAAGGCCGTCAACGACGCCCACGGCCACCAGGCCGGCGACTGCCTGCTCCGCCTCGTCTCCACCCGGCTCCGGTCCGCCGCCCGCGCCGGCGACCTCGTCGCCCGCCTCGGCGGCGATCAGTTCGCCGTCGCCGTCCCCTTCAGCGCGGCCGACCAGCCCCGGCCCCGCTCCGAGATCGTCGCCCAGTTGGCCGAGCGCCTGATCGCCGCCGTCGAGACCTCCTACCAACTGGATGGCGGGGTCGTCGTCCAGGTCGGCGCCAGCATCGGCATCGCCTTGCACCGCACGGACTGCGAGAGCGTCGATAACTTGTTCCATCGCGCCGACGTCGCCCTCTACCGCGCCAAGGCCGAGAACCGCGGCCAGCTCCGCTTCTACGAACCCGGCATGGACGAGCTCGTCCGCGCCCGCGCCCAGCTCGAGGCCGACCTGCGCCGCGCCGTCGAGCGCCAGGAGATCGTCCCTTACTTCCAGCCCCTCGTCGCCTTCGCCACCGGGGCCATCGCGGGCTTCGAGATGCTGGCCCGCTGGCCCAGCCCGGCCGTCAGCCCAACCATCGGCCCGACCATCGGCCCAGTGATCGGTCCTGGCGAGTTCATCCCCATCGCGGAGAGCCTCGGCCTCATCGGCCCGCTGACCGAGTGCCTGCTGCGCCAGGCCTGCCGCGCCGCCGCCGGCTGGCCGCCGCACCTCGTGCTCGCCTGCAACATCTCCCCGGTGCAGCTCCGCGACCGCGGCCTGCCGGCCATGGTCCAGGCGGTCCTGGCCGAGACCGGCCTGCCCGCCGAGCGTCTCGAGCTGGAGATCACCGAAAGCGCCCTGCTCGACGACATCGACCTGGCGCGAACCCTATTGCGCGAGCTGAAGGCCCTCGGCGTCTCCCTAGCCCTCGACGATTTCGGCACCGGCTATTCCAGCCTGCGCCACCTGCAGGTCCTTCCGTTCGACAAGCTCAAGATCGACGCCAGCTTCGTCGGCGCGATGGTCAACGACCCCGAGAGCCGCAAGATCGTCGCCGCCGTGCTCGGCCTCAGCGACAGTCTCGGCCTCGTCTCCGTCGCCGAGGGCATCGAGGACGAGTCAACCGCCGCCCAGTTGCGCGACCTCGGTTGCGACGTCGGCCAGGGCTGGCTGTTCGGCCGCCCGCAGCCGAGCCACGCCGTCGCGGCCCTGCTGGACCAGTCCGGTCCCGCGATGGCCTGCCCCGCCTCCCGACCCGCCTTTCATCGCGTAGGCCTGGCCAAGCGGATCGGAGCCGCCTCCGCCTAACCCGGCGACCCCCCGAGTGCGCAATCCCCCCCCGAGCGCGCGACCTCTCCTTGCGTGCCCGGCCCGCCTCAGTTGCCGCGATACGTCGAGTAACCGAACGGGCTGACGACGACGGGCACGTGGTAGTGCGCGCCCGCGTCGCTCACCTGGAACACGACGTCGATCTCCGGGAAGAACGGCGCCGCCTTGCCGGCCGGGTAGCCCGACATGTCGAACTGCAGCTTGTAGGTGCCCTCGCCGAAGCCCTTCGGGTCGCCGAACGAGCCGACGCGCCCGTTCTCGCCCGTCCGCGCCTTCGCGACCTCGGACCACCCGCCGCTGCCGGACTTCTTGGACAGCACGACCGGGATGTCGCGGCCGCCGATCCCCTGGGCCAGGTCGAGCACGTGCGTCGAAAGCTCGGCGGCCATCGCCGGCGTGAAGCCGAACAGGGCGGCGGCGGCGAGGGTCGTGAGCTTCATCAGGCAATTCCTTCTGGAATGAACAGGGAACCGGCCGCGGCCAGGAACGCGCGACATACGCCAAGCCGCGGACCCGTGCCAGGGACCCGTGCCAGGGACCCGTGCCAGGGACCCGTGCCAGGGACCCGTGCCAGGGACCCGTGCCAGGGACCCGTGCCAGGAACCCGTGCCAGGGACCCGTGCCAGGAACCCGTGCCAGGGACCCGTGCCAAGCGGGCGGCAGTCACGATGGCCTGGATCGCCCCCTCCTCAAGCCCCGGAACGGCGTCCCGGCCAGCCCCGGGATGGAGGGCGGCCGCCCCTCACTCCCCCTCGTCCAGGTAAAACTGGTCCGCTTCCTCGTCGTAGCTGTAAAGCTCGGCGTAGCGCCCCCACCCGATCGCCGCCCCCAGCGTGTCGCCCGCGTAGTCGGGCGACATGAAGTCCTCCAGCTCGTCGCGGAACCGCACCCCAGCCGCCCGGTGCGCCGGCCGCTCGTCCAGCACCCGGCGGATCCGCGCCACCAGCGGCACGTTGGCCCTGAGCGCCGCCGCGAAGATCGCCTTGCGCGCGTCCGTGTCCGCCTCGACGAACTGCCGCCCCCGCTCCAGCAGCCGCAGGTCGCCGTCCTCCAGCGCCCCCAGCCCCAGCAGTTGCAGCGCCTCGCACATCGGCAGCAGCTCGTCCAGCTCCAGTTGCAGCGCCCCCGCCAGCGCCGGCAGGTCCGCCCGGCCCGCGTAAGGCGCTCCGGCCAGCGTTTCCGCCAGCCCGGCCAGCAGGTTGGTGGACACCGCCTGCAACTGCATCGCTAGGCCCGCCGCCGCCGGGGCCGGCCCCCGCGCGCCCGCCGCCCGCCGGGTCATCAGCGCGTAGATGTCGTCCACCATCCGCCGGAACGCCGGCTCGTGCCGGTTGCGCGGGTGCGGGAACGGCACCCGCAGCTCGCTCGCCACGCGCCCGGGGTTGCTGCTGAACACCAGGATGCGGTCGCACATCAGCACCGCCTCCTCGATGTTGTGCGTCACCATCAGCACCGACTTCACCGGCAGCCGCCCGTCGCTCCACAGGTCGATCAGGTCGGTGCGCAGCGTCTCCGCCGTCAGCACGTCGAGGGCGCTGAACGGCTCGTCCATCAGCAGCAGGTCCGGGTGCACCACCAAGGCCCGCGCCAGACCCACCCGCTGCCGCATCCCCCCCGACAGCTCCTTCGGGTAGGCGCTCTCGTGGCCGCCCAGCCCGATCAGGTCGATCGCCGCCTCCGCCCGCGCCGCCCGCGCCGCCCGCGCCACCCCCTGCGCTTCCAGCCCCAGCTCCACGTTCTCCCGCACCGTCAGCCACGGGAACAGTGCGAAGCTCTGGAACACCATCGCCACCCCGTCCGCCGGCCCCCGCAGCGCCGCCCCCCGCCACAGCACCTCGCCCGACGTCGGCGCGAGCAGCCCGGCGATGATCCGCAGCAGCGTCGACTTGCCCGACCCCGACCGCCCCAGCAGCCCGACGATCTCCCCCGACCGCAGCCGCACGTCCACGTCGTCCAGCACGACGAGCGCCGCGCTGCTGTCCTTGTGGTAGGCCTGGCGCACCCGGCTGACCCGCAGCAGGTCGCCGCGCGCGTCCCGGTCCATCGGCAATCGGTCCATCGGCGGCCTATCCCCCTTCACAAGCTGAGCCGGCGGGTGGCGTAGGCGTACATCGGCCGCCACAGCAGCCGGTTGAACAGCACCACGAACCCGGCCATCACCGCCACTCCCAGCACCACCCGCGGCGTGTCGCCCGCCGCCGTCGCCCCGGCGATGTAGGCCCCGAGACCGTGCGCCACGAGCCGCGTGTCGCCCCACCGCACCACCTCGCTGACGATGGCCGCGTTCCACGATCCGCCCGAGGCCGTGATCGCCCCCGTCACGTAGAAGGGGAACACCCCCGGCAGCATCACCCGCCGCCACCACAGCCAGCCGCCCACCCGGAAGCTGCGCGCCACCTCCCGCAGGTCGCCCGGGTAAGCGCTCGCCCCGGCGACGACGTTGAACAGGATGTACCACTGCGTCCCCAGGATCATCAGCGGCGTCAGCCAGATGTCCGGGTTGCCCGAGAACCGCACGATCAGCACGACGAAGATCGGGAAAAAGAGGTTGGCCGGGAACGCCGCCAGGAACTGCGCCAGCGGCTGCGCCCGCCGCCCCCACTTCGGCCGCAGCCCCAGCCACACCCCCACCGGCACCCACACCAGCGTCGCCAGCGCCATCAGCGCCACCACCCGCGCGCACGTGACGAACCCGAGCAGCACCGCCGTCCCCAGGTCGGACCACGCCAGCGTGCCGCCCACGAACACCGCGACCCGCCATAGCGCGAACGACGCCACGGCCGCGAGCAGGCCCCCGAACACCGCGTCCCCCGCCCGCGCCGCCCGCCCCCGCGCCGCCCGCCCCCGCGTCGCCGCCGGCCGCGCCCGCCGCCGCCCCAGGCGCATCCCCCCGAACGCGTCGAACCCGAGCGCCGCGGCGCGCGACACCGCCCGCAGCAGCCGCGTCCGCCGCAGCAGCTTCAGCACCCAGGGGTCCTCCGCCCCCTCGCCGGCCCCCCCGTCGCTCGCGGTCAACTCGAAGCGGAACTTGGCCGACCACGCCACCAGCGGCCGGAACAGCAATTGGTCATAGGCCACGATCACCGCCAGCATGGCCCCGATCGCCCACAGCACCGCCCCGATGTCGCGGCGCGCGATCGCCAGCGCCACGTAGCTGCCGATCCCCGGCAGGCTCCACGTCGTGTCGCCCACCGCCACCGCCTCGCTGGCGACGACGAAGAACCAGCCGCCCGACATGCTCATCATCGTGTTCCACACCAGCCCCGGCATCGCGAACGGCAGCTCGAGCCGCCAGAACCGCTGCCACGCCGACAGCCCGAGGCTGCGCGACGCCTCGTCGAGGTCCCCCGGCACCGTCCGCAGCGACTGGTACAGGCTGAACGCCATGTTCCACGCCTGGCTGGTGAAGATGGCGAAGATCGCCGCCAGCTCCGCCCCCAGCACCCGCCCCGGGAACAGGCTGAGGAAGAACACCGCCGTGAACGACAGGAAGCCCAGGATCGGCACCGATTGCAGCACGTCGAGCATCGGCACCAGGATCAGCCCCGCCCGCCGGCTCTTGGCCGCCAGCGGCGCGTAGGTCAGCGTGAACAGCAGCGAGCAGGCCAGGGCGGCGAACATCCGCAGCGTCGTCCGCACCGCGTAGCCGGGCAGGTTGGCCGGGTCGAGGCCGATCGCCTGCGCCGCCGGGGCATTGAGCGGCCCGAGCGCGCCCCGCGCAATGCCGGCCACGTAGACGAGCGCCGCCAGGATCAGCGCCCCGGCCGCCAGGTCGAACGCGTTCGGCAGCCGGCGTGCCGAGAGAAAGGCGGGTGCGGTGTCTGACATGCGGCGTCGCCCGAGTTCGGCCCTGGTTCATCGGCCCCGGCTCATCGGGAGCGGGGACGGCCCGGGTCTACCCCGCATCCCCGCCGGCTGGAACCGCGCCCCGCCCCGGATCGCCGCCGCGAAGGGCGCGGGCCGCCGGCCAATCTGATACAACCGGCCTGATGCGGCCGGCCTGCGACGACCGGCCGGCGACGATCGTTCCGATCGGAACCCGGAACCTCCGGGAACGGATGACGCGAAGGTGACGCGATGAGCACGACCAGGACCACGGCGCAGCGGCGCGGCGAAAGGGCCGGGCGCTGACCCGCCCCGGCACCAGCCCCAGCCCCGAGCCGGCCGACGAAGCCCCGCTCCGTCGCCTGCTCACAAGCCTGCCCGGCCCGGCGCGCCGCGCCTTCGAATGGCTGCAGCGCCCGGGCAACGCCTGGGTGCGGCTGCCCTTGGGCGTGCTGCTGACCGTGGGCGGCGTGTTCGGCTTCCTGCCCATCCTCGGCTTCTGGATGGTCCCGGTCGGCCTGCTGCTGCTGTCGCGCGACATCCCGGCCCTGCGCCGCCCGACCATGCGCGCCCTCGCCGCCTGCCAGCGCTGGTGGGACCAGGCCCGCGCCCGTTGGCGACGGCGGCGTTAGTCCCCGCGCTCCCGCCCCGGAGCCATGCCTCCCGTGCTGCCGAACCCGGCATCGCCCCGCCCGGTCGCCTCCAGCGCCTCCACCTCCCGCCACGCCGCCCGCACCACCGGCGACAGCACCGCCTGCGCGATCCGCATCCCCCGCTCGACGGTGAAGGCCGCCTCGCCCGCGTTCAGCACGATCACCCGCAATTCGCCGCGGTAATCCTCGTCGATAGTCGCCGGGCTGTTCGGCAGGATGACGCCGTGATGCAGCGCCAGCCCCGAGCGCGGCCGCAACTGCAGCTCGTGCCCGGCCGGCAAGGCGATGGCGAGCCCGGTCGGGATCAGCGCCCGCTCGCCCGGCTCCAGCACCACCGGCGACGGCACCGCCGCCACCAGGTCCATCCCCGCCGCGCCCGCGCTGGCGTAGGTCGGCAGCGGCAGGTCCGCGCCGTGCGGCAGGCGCACGACCTCGATCGTCGCCGTCACGGCCCCGGTCAGGCCTTGGTCTTGGCGCGGAAGCTCGGCGTCCACCAGCGGACCGGCTTCGGCTCCGGCGGCGGCGCGGTCCGCGGCCGCCCCCGCTTCGGCTTGATCGCCGCGCCGGCCGGGTCCGCGACGCTCGCGCCTCTCACCCCCGCCGCGGGCGCGTCAGCCAAGGACGCGTCGGCCGCGTGCGCGTCGGCCGCCTCGGCGGGGGTCGCCGGCTTGCCAACTGCCGCGGCGCGCTTGCCCGCTGTCCCCTGGGCCGTCATTGCCTGGGCCGCTGCTTGGGCCGCTGCTTGGGCCGCCGCCTGGGCCAGCGCCTCCTGGGCCGCGACCCGCGCCTGGCGTTCCTGCGCCAGCGCCTCCTTGTGCGCCAGCTCCGCGTGCGCCAGCCGGGTCTGCAGCGCCTGCGCGGACGCCTGCTGCTCCTGCAGCGCGCGCCGCGTGCCGGCATGGGCGGACCGCTCCGCCTCCAAGGACGCCTGCAGCTCGGCCACCCGCTCGCGCAGCCCGGCCGCCTCGGCGTCGTGGCGCGGGTTCAGCACCGTCACCGGCACGCCGCCGTCCTGCACGAATCGGTGCCGCTGCCGGGCCTGCTCGGGCCGTTGCTGCGGCGTGTGTCCCGACGCCTTGGCGTTCAAGCCAAGCGCCCGCCGCATTTTCTGCTCGACGCTGTTCGCGTCGTTTGGCACTAGGGGAATGCGATTGCCTTTGTCGGCCATCAGCTCTCGTTTTCAACCTGGGATGAGGAGCAAGGCGGCCCGATCAGCCGGCCGCACGGAAGCTGTCCCTGATTCGCGCGGGAATTGCAAGCCGGAGCGAGCAGGGCTGCCGACAGGGGCGCGCCGCGATCCCGTGAGGTCGCCCGCTCGCCGCGGCGGCGAACAGCCCCGTCCGGCACGCATCCGACCCCTCCCGCCCTGGCCCGGCGCGCGCCCTGCGCCCTCCTCGACACGGAAACAACATGACAATTCCACACGCATCGGAACGCTCCCCGCCTCCGGGCCGCTCCCTGGGCCGCTCCCTGGGCCGCTCCTCAGGCCACTCCCCAAGCCGCTTCCCGACCCGCACGCCCGGCCAACCCTCCGGCCGCCCCGCGTGACGCTCGCCCTGATCGGCGCGCCGGTCGACGCCGGCGCGGGCCGCCCCGGCGCTGCCGTCGGCCCGACCGCCCTGCGCATCGCCGGCCTCATCGACGGCCTGCGCCGCATGGGCCTCGCCGTCGAGGACGGCGGCGACCTGCCGCCCCCGCCGCCCGCCGACCTCGTCGCCGACGACCGCGCCCGCAACCTGCCCCTGGTCGCCGCCTGGGCCCGGCTGCTGAGCCAGCGCACCTGCGCCCTGCTCGGCGAGGGCAAGCTCCCGGTCGTGCTCGGCGGCGACCACAGCCTGAGCATGGGCACCGTCAACGGCGCAGCCCGCCACGCCCGCGCAGCCGGGCGGCCCCTGGTGGTGCTGTGGCTCGACGCCCACGGCGACTTCAACACCCCCGCCACCAGCCCCTCCGGCAACATGCACGGCATGTCCGTCGCCCTCCTCGCCGGCGAGGAGGGCCTCGACGCCGTGTTCGGCCCCGAGCCGCGCGTCCCCGTGCCGCCCGGCGACCTGCACCTGTTCGGCATCCGCTCCATCGACCGCGGCGAGCGCGAGCTGCTGCACGCCCGCGGCGTCAACGTCGTCGACATGCGCCAGATCGACGAGCAGGGCGTCTCGGTGCCGCTGCGCCGCATCATCGACCTCGCCGCCGCCCAGGACGCCATGCTCCACGTCAGCCTCGACGTCGACTTCCTCGACCCCTCGCTCGCGCCGGGCGTCGGCACCACCGTGCCGGGCGGCGCGACCTACCGTGAGGCCCACCTGGTCATGGAACTGCTGCACGACAGCGGCCTCGTCACCTCCGTCGACGTCGTCGAGCTCAACCCCTTCCTCGACGTGCGCGGCCAGAGCGCCTACCTGCTGGTCGAGCTGGTCCAGAGCCTGTTCGGCCAGCGCATCATGCCGCGCCCCACCCGCGCCGGCCCTCGGTGACCAGGGCGGCGATGCCCGGACCCCCGGTGGCGCGTCGCTTCCTTTGCTTTCTGCTGCGGCGCACCAAATACGGTCCGGCATGATCGTCGTGAAAACCTGCCTCCTGCTGTTCGCCCTGCTCTACCTGCTGCCGCTCGGCATCTCCGCCGCCCTCTACCGCATGGACGGCAGCGGCGTCGGCTGGCGCACCGCCGACCGTTCCAGCATCGGCCACCTGCCGCCCGCCTCGCGCGCCCCTCACGCCGTCGTGCGCATCTTCGGCGCCCAGACCGTGCGCTGGCGCGGCGTGTTTGCCACCCATTGCTGGATCGTGTTCAAGCCGGCGGGCGCCCCTCGCTACACCCGCTACGACTACACCGCCTGGGGCGCGCCCATCCGCCTCAACGGCTTCGAGCCGGACGGCCGCTGGTTCGGCCGCGTCCCCGAGGTCGTCTTCGCCGCCGACGGCGACGCCGCGGCCGCGCTGATCCCCCGCATGGAAGCCGCCATCCGCGACTACGCCTGGCGCAACGAGGGCGACTACCGCGCCTGGCCCGGCCCCAACTCCAACACCTTCGTCGCCGCCGTCATGGACACGGTGCCGGAAATCCGCACCTCGCTGCCGCCGACGGCCATCGGCAAGGACTACCCTTACGACGGCCGCTGGCTCCGCCCCACCGCCTCCGGCACCGGCCTGCGCCTGACGCTGGGCGGCTACCTGGGCCTCACCGTCGGCTGGGTGGAGGGCGTCGAACTCAACATCCTCGGGGCCGTGGCCGGGTTCGACCTGCGCCGCCCGGCCCTCAAGCTGCCCGGCCTCGGCCGCCTCGGCATTCCGAAGCCGGACGGCCCGGCCGGCCCGATGACGGGCGCGGCCCCCAGCTCGTAGCGGCCCCCGCCCGCAATGGCCCGCCAGGGCGGTTTCATGTTGCGCGAAACTACCCTAGCTATCGTTCCACGCGGTTGCTCAGTTTGGCCGGACGCGAGGCGCGTTCGACCAAACTGAAACCGCTCTAGGCCGGCCGCAGCACGTGCACGGCGCGGCTCGCCACCATGTCCTTCGTCTTGGCCCCGTATGCTGCCATGTGCGGCGACTTGGCGTGCGCGGCCAAGGCCTCCGGGCTGTCCCACTTCTCGATCACCACGAACGTGTCCGGCCCGAACGCCGCCCCGGTCCGCTCGGCATCGACCGCCGGGTCGTACTCGATGCAGCCGTCCTCGGCGTGGACGGCCGGCACGTTGGCGCGGAACGCGTCCAGCACGGCGTCGCGCTGGCCGGGGTGCGCGGTGATGATGGCGATGACGTGGATCATGGCGGCTGTCCTCGATGCGAAGGCCCCCAGGTTGACCTGACCCGGCCGCTGCCGGCAAGGATGCGCGATGAACGATCATGCCCCGCCCGCCGGTCTCGATCCGCTCTCCCTCGACCCGCTCGCGTCCGGCCTCGACCCGGCCCGCCTCGGGCGCATCGGCCCCTGGATGCAGCGATGGGTCGATGACGGCCGCCTCGCCGGGCTGACCGTCATGGTCCACCGCCGCGGCCGCACCGCCTACCTCGCCAGCGCCGGCATGGCCGACCGCGAGCGCGGCGTGCCGATGGACGCCGGCACCCTGGTCCGCATCTATTCCATGACCAAGCCGCTCACCAGCACCGCCCTGATGATGCTCTACGAGCAGGGCCTGTTCCAGCTCGACGACCCGGTCTCGGCCGTGCTGCCCGCCTTCCGGGACATGCGCGTCTACGCCGGCGAGAACAACGTGCCCGTGCCGGCCGAGCGCCCCATCACCTACCGCGACCTGCTGACCCACACCGCCGGCCTGACCTACGGCTTCATGAACGCGACCCCGGTGGACGCCATGTACCGGGACGCGGGCGTCGATTTCCAGACCGCCGACGCCACCCTGGCCGAGGTGGTCGGGCGCGCCGCCGCCCTGCCGCTGCTGGCCCAGCCGGGCTCGGCCTGGAACTACAGCATCGCCACCGACGTGCTCGGCCACCTGGTCGCGCTCCATTCAGGCCAGGAGTTCGAGACCTTCCTCGCCGAGCGCGTGCTGCGCCCCCTCGGCATGGACGAGACGATGTTTCACGTGAAACATTCCCTCCGCCCCCGCTTCGCCGCCAACTACTACCGCGGCGAGGACGGCCGCGCCGCCCTGTTCGACGACCCGGCCGCCAGCCCCTTCCTCGAACCCCGCCTCGCCTCGGGCGGCGGCGGCCTGCTGTCCACCGCCGGCGACTACATGCGCTTCTGCCGCTTCATGCTCGGCGGCGGCGCGCTGGACGGGACCCGCCTGCTCGGCCGCAAGACCGTCGCCCTGATGATGTCCAACCACCTGCCCGGCGACATGGCGGCCATGGGCCAGGCCCGGTTCAGCGAGAGCAGCTACGAGGGCATCGGCTTCGGCCTCGGCTTCTCCGTCATGCTCGACCCGGCCCGTGCCCAAATTCTCGGCACCCCCGGCGAGTGCGCCTGGGGCGGGGCCGCCAGCACCGCCTTCTGGATCGATCCGGTGGAGGACATGGCCGTCGTGCTGCTGACCCAGCTCATGCCGAGCAGCACCTACCCGATCCGGCGCGAGCTGCGCGTGCTGACCTACGCCGCCCTCGTCGACTGACCCACGCGCCCGCCCAGGGCTTGAACCGCTGAGTTTTGCCACTACACCTCAGGGCGACCGGCCCCCCGAGCTGGATAGGGAACCGCACCATGACTACGCTCGCCGCCGGACGCTTCGCCGTCCCGTTGCTCGCCGCCACCCTCGCCGGCGGCGTCGCGTTCGCCCAGACTGCCGCTGCCCAGACTGCCGCTGCCCAAACTTCCGCTGCCCAAACCGCCGCGCCGGGCGCGAGGGATGACGAGCAGCCGACCCGGGACCAGACCAATAGGCTGATGCGGCAAAACGGCATCGCCCCCTCCGCCGAGCAGAGCCGTGACCAGCTGCGCACCCTGAACGAGCTCGACCGCAAACTGCTGCCCAACGACCCGTCCGTGCCGGCCCCCGGCGTCCAGTCCCGCCCGCGCTGAGCCGCGCGCCGGGACGCCGCGCAGGCCGAGGCGGCGCACCCGGCACCGACCCGACGATCAGCGCCGTCCTGATGCAACCAGGACGCGAGAACTTGTTGCAAGCTGCTGCTTCCAACTGTATTGCAACCGTATTGTTCGCCTCCGCTTCGCGCGTATTGGCCTTTGCGCCCATTTGAAGGCAAGCCTCCATGAACGTGCTCGTCAGCCAATTGCCCGACCCGGCCGACCAGACTCCCGAACCCTTCTCCGTCGCCGCCAGCGTCTCGCTCCAGGAACGGCGCTACCGCACCATCAAGAGCGGCGACACCTTCGGCGTGTTCGACCACGGCGGCGACATCGTCTGCCTGCCCGGCGGCACCGACGGGCTTTACCACCGCGACACCCGGCACCTGTCCCAGTTCGACCTCACGGTCAACGGCGCGCCACCGCTGCTGCTGAGTTCCATGCTCGGCACCGACAGCGTCATGCTGACTTCCGACATGGTCAACGGCGCCGCCACCGACCTCGGCGCCCCCGAGCTCGGCCAGGGCGCGATCCACGTCCAGCGCTCCTTGTTCCTCGCCGACGGCGCCTGCCACGGGCGGCTCGCGGTCCGCAACTTCGCCTTCGCCCGCTGCCGGGTCCGCCTGGAATTGCGCTTCGCCGCCGACTTCGCCGACCTGTTCGAGGTCCGCGGCATGCGCCGCGAGCGCCGCGGCCAGGCGCTGCCGGCGGCGCTCGGCCGGGACGGCGTGACGCTGGCCTACCGCGGCCTCGATGACCGCCAGCGCGCGACCCGGCTCGTGTTCGAGCCGCCGCCCCAGACCCTGACCGCCACCGGCGCGGTGTTCCAGCTCGAGCTGGAGCCGCGCGAGCGCGCCACGATCTTCGTCGCCATCGACTGCGCCTCCCAAGCTGCCGGTCCAGGGGTTGCCGGCCCAGGGATTGCCGGCCCGGGGATTGCCGGCCCAGGAGTTGCGGGCCAAGCGGTTGCCGGCTCGGGAGAGGCCGGCCCGACCCACGCCGGCCCCGCCGCGCCGCGCGCCGCCTTCCTGTCCGCCTACATCGCCACCAAGCGCCGCCTGCGCGCCAGCGCCGCCCGCTCGGCCGCCATCTCGTCCCGCCACGAGGAGTTCGATCAGGCCGCGGTCCGCGCCGCCGACGACCTGCGGATGCTCGTCACCGACAAGCGCACCGGGCCTTACCCCTACGCCGGCATCCCGTGGTTCAGCACCGCCTTCGGCCGCGACGCGCTGATCACCGCGCTGCTGGTGCTGGCCTACGACCCGGCGCTGGCCGCCGGCGTGCTGCGCTACCTGGCCCAGGAGCAGGCGACCGAGACCGATCCGGCCACCGAGGCCGAGCCGGGCAAGATCCTGCACGAGGTGCGCGGCGGCGAGATGGCCGCGCTGGGCGAGATCCCGTTCCGCCGCTACTACGGCAGCGTCGACGCGACCCCGCTGTTCGTCATGCTCGCCGGCGCTTACCTCGAGCGCACCAGCGACCTCGGCGCCGTCCGCACCCTTTGGCCGCACATCAACCTCGCCCTCGACTGGATCGACCGCCGCGCCGACGCCGACGGCTTCGTCAGCTACCGCCGCAGCACCGAGGAGGGCCTGGCCAACCAGGGCTGGAAGGACAGCTACGACGCCATCTCCCACGCCGACGGCACCCTCGCCCGCGGCGCCATCGCGCTGTGCGAGGTGCAGGGCTACGCCTACGCCGCCCGCCGCGCCGGCGCGGCCATCGCCCGGCAGCTCGGCTTCGAGAGCCAGGCCCTCGCGTTGCTGGCCAAGGCCGAGCAGCTCCGCTCCGCGTTCGAGGCGCGCTTCTGGTGCGAGCGGCTCGGCACCTACGCCCTCGCCCTCGACGGCGACGGCCAGCAATGCCAGGTCCGCGCGTCCAACGCCGGGCACCTGCTGATGACCGGCATCGCCGCGCCCTCCCGCGCCCGCCGCGTCGCCGAGGGCCTGATGAGCGCGGAGATGTTCTCCGGCTGGGGCATCCGCACCCTGGCCGCCAGCGAGGCGCGCTACAACCCGATGTCGTATCACAACGGCTCCGTCTGGCCGCACGACAACGCCGTCATCGCCCTCGGCATGGCCCGCGTCGGCATGAAGGCGGAGGCCGCCCGGCTGTTCGAGGCGATGTACGCCGCCGCCTGCGCCATGGACCTGCGCCGCCTGCCGGAGCTGTTCTGCGGCTTCCGCCGCCGCCCGCACCAGGGGCCCACGTCCTACCCCGTCGCCTGCTCGCCCCAGGCCTGGGCGGCGGCGGCCCTGCCCGCGTTCGTCCAGGCCAGCCTCGGCCTCGGCTTCGACCCGGCCGCCGGCGCCATCCGCTTCGAGCACCCCCATTTGCCGGCCTTCCTGGACGACCTGACGCTGCGCAACCTCGGCCTGGCCGGCAACCAGGTCAGCGTGCTCGTCAAGCGCACCCGGGGCGAAACCGCGGTCAGCGTCGTCGGCCGCGGCGGCGGCGACCGGGTCCAGGTTGTCACCACGCTGTAGTTCGGCCCGGGAACTCCCTGCCGCGCTTGATCTCGTGCGCTCCCGAGCGTAGGGAACGCACGGGAGACATCATGCCACCTATCGATCACGCGATTGCCCGAAGCCCGTCCGTGTCGCCGCACACGGCCCTCGACGCGGATTCGGTGAAAGCGGCCTACGCCCGCTGGGCCAAGATCTACGACGCCGTGTTCGGCGGCGTGTCCGCCTTCGGGCGGCGGCGCGCCGTCAACATGGTCAACGGCCTGCCGGGCGGCCGCGTGCTGGAGGTGGGCGTCGGCACCGGCCTCGCGCTGCCGCGCTACCGGACCTCGAAGCGCATCACCGGCATCGACCTGTCGGCGGAGATGCTGTCGCTCGCCCGCCGCCGCGTCCGCGACCTATCCTTGTCCAACGTCGAGGCGCTGCTGGAGGTGGACGCCGAGGCGACCGGCTTCGAGGCCGGGTCGTTCGACATCGCGGTGGCGATGTTCGTCGCCTCCGTGGTGCCCAACCCGCGGGCGCTGGTCGCCGAGATGCGCCGGGTGGTCAAGCCCGGCGGCCACCTGCTGTTCGTCAACCACTTCGCCGCCGAGCAGGGGCCGCGCTGGTGGATCGAGCGCGCCCTCGCCCCCGCCTCGCGCAAGCTCGGCTGGCACCCCGACTTCTCCATCGAGGCCTTGCTGCCGCACGAGGACCGCCAGGCCGCGCAGCTCGACTCCGTCCCGCCCGTCGGCCTGTTCACCTTGGTCAAGATGCGGCGCTGACCGCCGCTTGCTCAAGATGCGGCGCTGCCCGCCGCTTACTCAAGATGCGGCGCTGCCCGCCGCTTGCTCAAGATGCGGCGCTGCCCGCCGCTTGCTCAAGATGCGGCGCTGACCGCCGTTTGCTCAAGACGCGGCGCTGACCGCCGCGACCAGGCGCGCCGCCCGGCCCGGCCCGTGAGCCGCCCAAATTAGGCTGTTCGCCCCGACCGGCCCGTGGCCCAGCGACCCTCCGGCCTGGGACGGCCTCGCCCGCCACGCGCGGGCGGCCCGGCGGATCGGCCTCGTGCTGCTGTTCACCGCCGCCGCCGCCCCGGTCCAGGCGGCCCTGCTCCGGCTGCCCGGCCGCGCCAAGGTCGCCTTCGCCCGGTTCTACTGGGCCAGCCTGTGCCGCCTGCTCGGCCTCGATGTCCGCCGCCTCGGCCACCCCGCTGGCCGTGGCCTCGTTGGCCGTGGCCCCGCTGGCCATGCCGCAGGGCCGGCCCGCGCCGTCGTGTTCGCCTGCAACCACTCGTCCTGGCTTGACATCCTCGTGCTCGGTGGCACCCTCGACGCCTGCTTCGTCGCCAAGGAGGAGGTCGGGCGCTGGCCGGTGGTGCGCACCGTCGCCCGCCTCGGCCGCACCGTGTTCGTCAGCCGCAACCCCCGCCGCACCGGGCGCGAGCGCGACGACATGCGGGCCCGCCTCGCCCGGGGCGACAACCTGGTGCTGTTCCCGGAGGGCACCAGCAGCGACGGCGCGCGCGTGCTGCCGTTCCGCTCGACGTTCTTCTCCGTCTGCGACGGCGATGGCGGCGGCGGGCCACGGCCGCTCGTGCAGCCGGTCTCCGTCGTCTATGACCGGCTCGGCGGCCTGCCGGTCGGGCGCGCGGCGCGGCCGGTGTTCGCCTGGTATGGCGACATGGAGCTGGGCGGCCACGCCTGGCGGCTCGCCGGGCGCCGCGGCATGCGCGCGACCGTCGTGCTTCACCCCCTGGTCGAGCCGGCCGACTACCCGTCCCGCAAGGCGCTGGCCGCCGCGACGTGGCGCACCGTCGCCGAAGGGGCGGCGTCCTTGCGCCAGGACCGCCTGCCGAAATCACCTTCGTCATCGCCTCAGCCGTCACCCTAGCCATCGCCCGCCCGCCGCTTTCGCTTGACAAGCCGCCGCCCCCCTCTGGCACACTCGGCCCCGACGACGACACCAGGGCGGGAGACGGACGGTCCGCGATCAGCAGGCAGCGACCATCAGGCAGGGCGGCGCTTGACGGGCCAGCGAAGGCGGGAGATGGCTCGGCAGCCGACCCCGGAACTCGGTCCGGCGGCGCGTTCGGACACCCTGCCTTGACCCTTTCCCCGCGCAAGCGCCTGCACGTCATCACCTGGGGCTGCCAGATGAACGTGTACGACAGCGGCCGCATGACGGACGTGCTGGCCCCGCTCGGCTACGAGCCGGTGGCCGCGCCGCACGACGCCGACATGGTCATCCTCAACACCTGCCACATCCGCGAGAAGGCGGTGGAGAAGGTGTTCTCCGAGCTGGGCCGGCTGCGGGTGGTCAAGGAGGCCCGGGCGGCGCGGGGGCAGGGGACCGTGCTGGCCGTCGCCGGCTGCGTGGCGCAAGCGGAAGGGGCCGAGATCCTGGCCCGCGCCCCTTACGTGGACATCGTGCTCGGGCCGCAGACCTACCACCGCCTGCCGGAGATGGTGGCGCGGGCGGCGCGGGCCGGCGGCGCGGTGATCGAGACCGACTTCCCGGCCGAGGACAAGTTCGACCACCTGCCGGACGCCGCCGCCGCGCCGGGCGTCACCGCCTTCCTCACCATCCAGGAGGGCTGCGACAAGTTCTGCTCCTTCTGCGTCGTGCCCTACACCCGCGGCGCGGAGGCGAGCCGCCCCGCCGCCGCCGTGCTCGCCGAGGCCGCCCGCCTGGTGGGCGCGGGGGCGCGCGAGATCACCCTGCTCGGCCAGAACGTCAACGCCTGGCACGGCGCAGCCCCGGACGGCGGCGCCTGGGGCCTCGGCCGGCTCGTCCGCGCCCTGGCCGGGCTGCCCGGCCTCCGGCGCGTCCGCTACACCACGAGCCACCCCCGCGACATGGATGAGGCGTTGATCGCCGCCCACCGCGACGTGCCGCAGTTGATGCCTTACCTGCACCTGCCGGTGCAGTCGGGTGCCGACCGGGTGCTGGCCGCGATGAACCGGCGCCACACCGCCGACGACTACCTCCGCCTCGTCGGCCGCCTGCGCGCCGCCCGGCCCGACATCGCCTTCAGCTCCGACTTCATCGTCGGCCACCCGGGCGAGACGGACGCCGAGTTCGAGGCCACGCTCCGGCTGGTGCGGCAGGTCGGCTACGCCCAGGCGTTCAGCTTCAAGTACTCGCCGCGGCCCGGCACCCCGGCGGCGGGCGCGCCGGGCCAGGCGCCGGAGGACGTGAAGGACGCCCGGCTGCAGGCGCTGCAGGCGCTGCTGCGCGACCAGCAGGCGCGCTTCAACCTCGGCACGGAAGGGATGGTGCTGCCGGTGCTGTTCACCGGGCCGGGCCGGCGGCCGGGCCAGTTGTCCGGCCGCACCCCCTACCTGCAGCCCGTCCACGCCGACGCGCCTATTTCCCTGGTCGGCGACGTTTGCCAGGTGCGGATCGTGGCCGGCAACCCCAATTCACTTTCCGGGCGGCTGGTCGCCCCCTTGGACACGGAGCAAAGCGCCGCTTGAACATCATCGCCGCGTCGCCGTCGAGCACGACCGCCCCCGGGCCTGTTCCCGACCCGGCGGCAGCCAGCCCGGCGGGCAAGACGACGCTGCAATTCGCCGACAACCACCTGTTCGCCCTGCTGCTCGGCGAGCACGACCGCAACCTGGTGCGCCTCGAACAGGGCCTCGGCGTGCGCCTGTCCGCCCGCGGCAACCGCGTCGCGGTCAGCGGCGAGGCCCACCGGGTCGAGGCGGCGGCGACGGCGCTGAACGGCCTCTACAAGCGGCTGGAGCAGGGCAAGAGCGTGTCGCGCGCCGACGTGGACACTGCCGTTCGCATGGCGCAAGCGCGGGCCGAGGGCGACGGCGACCTCCGCCTGCCGCTGAGCGACCTGCCGGCGATCCAGACCCGGCGCGGCGCGGTCGGCCCCCGCTCGCCCGGCCAGGCCGCCTACATGGACATGTTGTCCCGCTGCGAGATGGTGTTCGGCATCGGCCCGGCCGGCACCGGCAAGACCTACCTCGCCGTGGCGCAGGCGGTGGCGATGCTCCAGGCCGGGCGCGTCGACCGCATCATCCTGTCCCGCCCGGCCGTGGAGGCGGGCGAGCGCCTCGGCTTCCTGCCCGGCGACCTCAAGGAGAAGATCGACCCCTACCTTCGCCCCCTCTACGACGCGCTGCACGACATGATGCCGGGCGACCAGGTGATCCGGCGCATGGCCACCGGCGAGATCGAGGTGGCCCCGCTCGCCTTCATGCGCGGCCGCACCCTGGCCCACGCCTTCGTCATCCTCGACGAGGCGCAGAACACCACCCCCGTCCAGATGAAGATGTTCCTGACCCGGATGGGCGAGGGCACCCGCATGGTCGTCACCGGCGACCTGAGCCAGATCGACCTGCCGGCCGGGCAGAAGAGCGGCTTGCGCGACGCGCTCGAAACCCTGGAAGGCCTGCCCGGCATCGGCATCAACCGCTTCGGCACCCGCGACGTCGTCCGCCACCCGCTCGTCGCCGCCATCGTCAACGCCTACGACCAGCGCGCCCTGGCGCAACGCGAGGCGACCCAACGCGAGGCGGCCGGCGGCGCCGGCCCGCGCGGATGACCAAACGTCCCCTGCTCTCGTCAGCGGTTGTTTAACATGGTAGCGTGCGAGGCTTCGTCAGCGTAACGGTTGCATGAGTTCGGATGGCAAACACGGCCCCGCGGCGGCGGGGCATCCAGGGATCCACGGCCCCGCGGCGGCGGGGCGCTTAGAGGTCATCGTCGACGACCTCGCGTGGCGGCGCATGGTGCCCCGGGCGGAAGCGACGGTGCGGCGCGCCGCCGACGCCGTGGGCGGGGTGGGGCCGGTGCTGCTCACGTCCGACGCCGCCTCGCGCCGGCTCAACCGCCGGCACCGCGGCCGCGACAAGCCGACCAACGTCCTCACCTTCGACAGCGGCGACATCGCGCTGGCTTCGGGCGTCGTCCGCCGCGAAGCGCGCGCCTACGGCCGCCCGGTCGCGCACCACCTGATGCACCTCGTCATCCACGGGGCGCTGCACCTGCGCGGCATGGACCACGCCGCCCCCGGCGCGGCCCGGCGGATGGAGATGATGGAGACCCGGCTGTTGCGGACCCTCAACGTTTCCAACCCTTGGCGGCTCACGTGAACATCGGCGGCCGCGGCTTCCTCGACCGGGTGCGCAACCGGCTGCTGGGCCGCCAGGAGCACGGGGTGCGCGAAAGCATCGCCGAGCTGGTGCTGCAATCGGCCGCCCCTGAGGACGGCTCGGTGCCCGAGCTGGACCGCCAGGAGCGGGCGCTGATCGCCAACGTGCTGCGCCTGCGCGGCACCTCGGCCGACGACGTGATGGTGCCGCGCGCCGACATCGTCGCCATGCCGGTGGACGTGACGCTCGACCAGGCGCTGGAGCAGATCCGGCGCGAGGGCCACTCGCGCCTGCCCGTCTACCGCGAGCAGCTCGACGACATCGTGGGCATGGTCCACATCAAGGACGTGTTCGCCTACGTCGGCCGCCCCGACGCCTTCCGCCTCGAAGCCCTGCTGCGCCGGCCGCTGATGGTCGCGCCCCAGGTGCCGGTGCTCGACCTGCTGCTGCAGATGCGCCAGGCCCGGATGCACCTCGCCTTGGTGGTGGACGAGTACGGCGGCATCGACGGCCTGCTGACCATCGAGGACCTGGTCGAGGAGATCGTCGGCGACATCGCCGACGAGCACGATGAGGTGCAGGTGCCGATGATCACCGACCGCCCGGACGGCGCGGTGGACCTCGACGCCCGGCTGTCGATCGAGGCGTTCGAGGCCCGCATGGGCCCGGTGCTGACGGAGGACGAGCGCGAGGCCGACATCGACACCGTGGGCGGTTTGGTGTTCACCTTGGCCGGGCGGGTGCCGGCCCGCGGCGAGGTGGTGAGCCATCCGTCCGGCATCGAGTTCCGCATCCTCGAAGCCGATCCGCGGCGGATCCGGCGCTTGCGGATGCGGCGGCCGGAGACGACGGAGACGACGACGGCGGCCGCGGCGGCTTAACACTCTCGAAAGCTGATTGGGCTTACAAGGGCGGGCGGACCAAGCTCCCGGTCCCGTGGGCCGGATGGGATGGACGGGGGGACAGGTGGCGACGAAGGCTCTGACCAGGGACGTGCCGCGACCGACGCCCGAGGCGGCCCCGGGCGGCGCGCCCGAATTGTGCGTCGTGGTGCCGGTGCTGAACGAGCGCGACAACGTCGCCGCCGTGGTCGACAAGCTGCGCGAGACGCTGCGCGGCATCGAGTGGGAGGTGGTGTTCGTCGACGACGACTCGACCGACGGCACCCGCGACGTGATCGCCGCCATCGGCCAGGCGGACCGCCGGGTGCGCCTGTTGCACCGCGTTGGCCGCAGCGGCCTCGCCTCGGCCTTCGTCGAGGGCGTGGAGTGCAGCCTCGCCCCCTTCGTCGCCGCCATGGACGGCGACCTGCAGCACGACGAGACGCTACTGCCCAAGATGCTGGCCGTGCTCCGGGCCGAGCCGGTCGACATCGTCGTCGGCAGCCGCTACGTGCCCGGCGGCGACCTCGGCGAATGGAGCCGCGAGCGCGCCAGCATGTCCGGCCTCGCGACCCGGCTCAGTCGCGTCGTGCTGCGCGCCGAGGTCGCCGACCCGATGAGCGGCTTCTTCATGCTGCCGCGGCGCGTCTACGAGCAGGCGGCGCGCCGGCTCTCGGCCATCGGCTTCAAGATCCTGCTCGACCTGCTGGCCTCGCTGCCGGAGCCGCCGCGGGTGCGTGAGCTGCCCTACCGCTTCCGCCCGCGCGTCGCCGGCGGCAGCAAGCTCGATGCCGGCGTGCTGCTCGACTTCCTGCTGCTGCTCGCCGACAAGCTGGTGGGCGGCTGGGTGCCGGTCCGCTTCATCATGTTCGCCGTGGTCGGCACGGTCGGCCTCGTCGGCCACCTGGCCGTGCTGATGCTGGCGCTGAAGGCGTTCCGGCTCGACTTCCAGGCCGCCCAACTGCTCGCGACCGCCTGCGCCATCGCCGGCAACTTCGTCATCAACAACTCCTTCACCTTCCGCGACCGCCGCCTGCGCGGCCCGCGCTTCGTCCGTGGCCTCCTGGTGTTCGCGCTGGCTTGCGGTGTCGGCGCCGCCGCCAACCTCAACATCGCCTTCCTCCTACTCAGCGCCGACCACCAGCGCTGGTGGGTCGCGGGCCTGGCCGGCGCGGCGATGAGCCTCGTTTGGAACTACGCCGTCGGCTCCACCCTCACCTGGCGCAGGCGTGGCTGAGACGGCCGCCGCCGGCCGGGCCGGGTTCGCGGCCCCTCAGGCCGGGCGCGGCGCGACGGATCTCCTGCATCGCCGCCCTGTCGTCGCCGTCGCCGCCGCCCTGGCCGCCGTCCTCGCGGTCCTGCCCATCCTCTCGGCGCGCTACCTGCCGCTGCTCGACGTTCACGGCCACGAGTCCCGCGTGGTCGCGCTGCGCGCCATCCTGCTGGGCGGCGGCTCCCCGTTCTACGGTCTCGACAGCCTGCTGCTGCCCAACATCGGGTTCGACCTGGTCGGCGTGGCCCTGGCCGGCTGGCTGAGCCCGGAGATGACGGGCCGGGTGTTCGTGGCCGCCACCACCCTGCTGACGCTTTCGGGCGTGCTGGCGCTGAATCGGGTCGCCGTCGGCCGCTGGAGCGCGGCGCCGCTGGTCGCTGGCCTGCTGCTCTACAACCTGTTCACCCTGCTCGGCTTCCTCGGCTACGGCCTCGGCATCGCCCTGCTGTTCTGGGCGCTGGCCGCCCGGCTGCTGCTGATGCGTGCGGCGCCGGCGGCGCAGTTCGCCGCCGGCGGCGCGATGGCGGCCGGGCTGCTGCTCTGCCATCTCAGCGCCTTCGCGGTCTACGCCGTCATGCTGGCCAGCATCGGGCTCGACAGGCTGCTCCGCGCCCGCGGCCCGTGGCGCGCCCGGTCGCCTGTCTTGCTGCGTGTCGTGCTGTTGGGGGCGGAGACGCTCCCGGCCCTCGCCCTGTTCGCGCTGATGTCCACCGGCGGCGAAGGCCGGATGCACTACGACCTGCCCTACCTGCAGACCAAGCTGTTCAGCGGCCTGAAATCGCTGACCAGCGGCGGCATGGCCGCCGATCTCGCCTTCGCGGTCGGTGCCGTGGCGGCCCTGGCGCTGCTCGCCTCTTGCCGCCGCGTGCGGATCGCCCGCGCCTTCGTGCCCGGCCTCCTGGTGCTGACGGCGCTTTACTTCGCCGTCCCCGCCCACCTCAGCGGCGGCTCCTACGTCGATTCGCGCATCCCCGTCGTCGCCGCCCTGCTGGCCGCGGCCGCGCTCGACGTCGAGCTGAGGGCCGGGCGGGCGACCCTCGCCTTGCTCTGCGTCGTGGCCGGCGCTTACGCGACGAAGCAGGTCGCCTTGGCCGTGCTGTGGCATGAGGAGAGCCAGGTCCTGTCCGGCATCGCCGCCCTGTTCGACGGCCTGCCGCCCGGCGCGGTGATCGTCCAGGCGGAATGCGTGCCGGACGCGGGCGACGTGCGCGCCGTCTACGCCAGCCGCCAGCCGCCGCTCACCCACGTCGCCGCCTTCGCCGCCTTCACCGGCGAGCGGTTCGCCGCCGCGACCTGGACCCTGAAAGGCCAGCAGCCGGTCCGCACCCTGCCGGCCTACCTGCCGTACAAGGCGGTGCAGGACGCGGTCGGCCCCAGCGTCTGCGACCCTGCCGGCTACCGCGCCTTGCTGAACCGGCTCCGCGCCGCCGCCGCCGGGCAGGCCGTCGCCGGCCACGCCGTGCCCCCGCTCTACGTGCTGCTGCTGCGGCCGCCCGAGGCCGGAACCCTGGGCGGCGCGGCCCGGCTGGTGGCGCAGACGCCCGAGCTGGAACTCTACCGGGCGTCCCCGGAGTAGCTCAGCTCCGCCAGCGCAGCGTTTGCGGCCGCAGCGGGTTGACGAACGGCCGGGCCTCGGCGGCGCTGGCCAGGAACTCCTTCTTCAGGCGCAGGTACCAGCGGATCTGGGTGTCGGGGTCGCCGACGAACAGTTGCGGCGGCAAGGCGGGGTTGCTGGCCATGCGCGCCGCCACGTCGCGGTCCTGGCCGAGGAAGTCGCGCATCAGCCAGGACGCGAGCGGCTTCAGCGGTTCGAGCCAGGGCAGGGTCCAGTAAACGCAGGAATGCACGTCCGTCTCGGCCGGGCCGACCGGGGTGACGGCGGTGAGCACGCAGGCGGCGTGGCGGCGGCCCTGGATGTACTCGCTGCGGATGCCCGGCAACTGGATGCGGATCTCGCTATGGACGTCGCCGCCGAGCAGCTTGTAAGGGAGGCCGCCGCCGCGGACCGGATGCCGGGCCATGCGGAAGCCGAGGCCGTCCGGCTCGAAGGTCTTTTCTTTGAGGCGGAGGTTGTCGGACCCGTTCGACTTCCACCAGCGTGAGGTGTGGACGAAGGCGGGATGGGCCGGATCGACGAAGCTGGCAGCGGCGATGTCCACGTCGCAGGGGAAGCGCATGACGGTGGCGATCTTGGGTGCCGCGTCACCGAGGCCGGGCACGACGGGCGGCTCGGGCAACGGGTCGGGCAGCGGCCCGGGGGCGGGCATGAACACCCAGACGTTGCCCTGGACCTCGCGGCACGGGTATGGCCGCAGGCCGAAGCGGCCGGGGTCGACGCCGGCGTCGGGGTCGAGGGCAGGGATGTGGGCGCAGCGGCCGTCGGCGCTGTCGAACGCCCAGCCGTGGAAGCAGCAGTGCAGGCGCTCGCCGTCGAACCGGCCGTAGCGCATCGGCATGCCGCGGTGCGGGCACACGTCGGCGTAGGCGAACACCGCGCCGTCGGCCCGGCGTCCGAGCAGCACCGCGTCGCCCAGCAGCGTGACCGGCAGGGTGCGGCCGCGCGCGAGCTGCCCGCCGGCGCGGGCGAGATACCAGAGACCCCGGAGCATTGCGTCCATTCACCGCAGATAGCGGCGAAGGCCGAGGTCCGGCAAGGGCGGGCGGCGGCAATCGGGACGCGATGGCCTGCTCGGCGACGGACTGGTTAACAACGCCCCTGACCATATTGCCAGACATCGTAACGCCGCTTACTTTCTCCGCATGATGCACGAGCCTGACCTGCTGATCCTGCTCAACGACGTCGGCCGCATGTTGCGCACCGAGGCGGACCGCAGGGCGCGGGCGCACGGCATGACGCGGGCGCAATGGGTGATGCTGAGCCGGCTCAACCGCCAGCCCGGCCTGTCGCAGAAGGAGTTGGCGGAGTTGCTGGAGGTCGAGCCGATCACCGTCGCCCGCCTGGTCGACCGGCTGGAAGGCCGTGGCCTGCTGGAACGCCGGGCCGATCCCGCGGACCGGCGCATCTGGCGTCTGCACCTGCTGCCGGCGGCGCAGCCCGTGCTCGATGAGCTGGCCGGCCAGCGCGACGAGCTGATCGCCCTGTTGACCGCCCCGCTCGACCCCGGGTCGGCGGAGGTGGTGGCCGAGGCCCTGCTGCGGATGCGCGGCACGCTGTCCCGCCGGCCCGAGGCAAGCCCGCCGGAACCCGACCAATGCCAGATGGAAGGCGCTGCCTGATGTCGCAAGCCGTCGTCTCGACCCGCGGCGCGCCGCCCGCCCCCGCTTCCGCCCCCGCCCTGCCCGCCGCTGCCGCCGCCCGCCCGCGGCGCAAGGCGCTGCGCCCCGTCCTGATGCTGGGCGGCGTCGCCGCCGTCGCCGCGGGGGCGCTCTATTACTGGATCAACGGCGGCCAGGTGGTCTCGATCGACAACGCCTACGTGCGCGCCGACAAGCTCGCCGTCGCGACCGACGTGGCCGGCATCGTGGCCGCGGTGCCGGTCCGCGAGGGCCAGGCCGTGCGTCAGGGCGACGTGCTGTTCCGCCTGGACGAGCGCCGCTTCCGCATCGCGCTCAACGCCGCCGAGGCCAACCTGGCGCAGACCCGCCTGCAGCTCGAAGCCGCCCAGCGCGACTACCAGCGCATGTTGAGCGACGTTGCGGCCAAGCAGGCGCAGGTCGGCATGGACCGGGCGCGCTTCGACCGCGCCCACGGCCTGGTCGGCCGCGGCGACGTGTCGCGGCAGACCTACGACGACGCCCGCTTCCAGCTCCTGGCCGACGAGCAAGGACTCGAATCCGCCAAGGGCGCGGCCGAGGTCCAGCTCGCCCGCCTCGGCGGCGACGCCGCGACCGACGTCACGACGCTGCCGGCCTACGCCGAGGCGGCGGCGCAGGTGGCCGAGGCCGGGCGGCAGCTCGACCACGCCGTGGTGCGCGCGCCGATGGCCGGCGTCGTCACCGGCGTGTCCGGCTTGCGGCCCGGCGCTTACCTCGCCGCCGGGGCCGCCGCCTTCGGCCTCGTGTCGAGCGAGACGGTCTGGGTCGAAGCCAACCCCAAGGAGACCGAGCTGACCTGGGTGCGGGCCGGCAACCCGGTGAGCGTGACCATCGACACCTACCCGGGCCGCGCCTGGCCCGGCACGGTGGACAGCATCGCGCCGGCCAGCGGCAGCGAGTTCTCGATCCTGCCGGCCCAGAACAGCTCGGGCAATTGGGTCAAGGTCGTGCAGCGCATCCCGCTGCGCATCCAGGTGCGGCGCGAGCCCGGCGACCCGCCGTTGCGCGCCGGCATGAGCGTCGTGGCCGACATCGACACCGGCCACGCCCGCCATTGGTCCGACCTGTTCTGACGCCGTGGCCGCCGCCGCCCCGATGGTCCGGTCCAGGGCTGAAAAGACGCCGAACCGCGGCCTGATCACCGCCTGCGCCATGATCGCCACCCTGATGCAGGCGCTGGACAGCACCATCGCCAACGTCGCCCTGCCTTACATGCAGGGCAGCCTGTCGGCGACCAGCGACCAGATCACCTGGGTGCTGACCAGCTACATCGTCGCCGCGGCGATCATGACCGCCCCGGTCGGCTGGCTCTCGGCCCGCTTCGGGCGCAAGGCCCTGTTCATCGCCTGCCTGGTCGGCTTCACCGCCGCCTCCATGCTCTGCGGCGTCGCGCAGTCCTTGGCGCAGATGGTGGCGTTCCGGGTGCTGCAAGGCGTGTTCGGGGCGGCGCTGGTGCCCTTGAGCCAGGCGACGATGCTCGACATCTACCCGCCCGAGCAGCGCGGCTCGGCCATGGCGCTGTGGGGCGTGGGCGTCATGATCGGCCCCATCCTCGGCCCGACCCTGGGCGGCTACCTCACCGACCTCTACGACTGGCGCTGGGTGTTCTACGTCAACTTGCCGTTCGGCATCCTGGCCACCGTCGGCATGGTGCTGTTCCTGCCCCGCGGCGAGGCCCGCGCCGGGCTGCGCTTCGACGTGCTCGGCTTCGGCGTGCTGGCGATGGGCGTCGGCGCGCTGCAACTGATGCTGGACCGCGGCCAGGACCAGGACTGGTTCGGCTCGCGCGAGATCATCGTGGAGGCCGTGCTGGCCGGCTTGGGGCTCTACCTGTTCGTGGTCCACGTGCTGACGGCGGACAAGCCGTTCCTGTCGCCGCGCCTGTTCCGCGACCGCAACCTGTCCGCGAGCCTCGCCGTCATGTTCGCCGTCGGCATGGTGCTGCTCGCGACCTCGGCCCTGCTCGCCCCCTGGCTGCAGACGCTGGCCGGCTACCCGGTCGCCGCCGCCGGCCTGATCATGGCCCCGCGCGGCCTGGGCACGATGGCGGCGATGACGCTGTCGGGCCGCCTCGCCAACCGGGTCGACCCGCGGCTGCTGATGGCCCTCGGCATCGCGCTGCTGTCCTACTCGCTATGGACCATGACCGCCTGGACGCCCGACGCGTCGCGCACGACCGTCATCGTCAACACCATCATCCAGGGCGCGGGGCTGGGCTTCGTGTTCATCCCGCTGCAAGTGGTGGCCTTCGCCACCTTGCCGGCCGACCTGCGCACCGACGGCACGGCGCTGCTCAGCCTGCTGCGCAACGTCGGCAGCGCGGTCGGCGTCTCGGCCTGCTCGGCGCTGATCGCCCGCAACATCCAGGTCGCGCACGCGGACATGGCGGCCGGCCTCACGCCCTTCAACCCGATGCTGCGCGGCGGCGCGATGGGTGCCCTATCGCCGACGACGCCCCACGGCGCGGCCCTGCTCGATCAGGTGGTCAACCAACAGGCGGCGGTGATCGCCTACCTGGACGACTTCAAGGCGATGCTGTTCGTCACCGCCCCCGCGGTGCTGCTGCTGCTCGTGATGAAACGCCCGGCGGTGGTCAAGGCGGAGCCGGGCCACGCGGCGATGGACTGAACAGCCGGCTGGGCGGCGAGCTCAGCCCGGTGCGGCCAGGTTCACCTCGAGCAACACGGTGTCGGCCATGAACTCCGCGCTGTGCCAGTCGCCCGGCTTGAGGTTGAGCGCCGTCCCCGGCTCGAGTGGGATGCTGCCCTGCTCGCATTCCAGCCGCCCCCGGCCCGAGAGCACCAGCAGGAACTGCTCGAAGTCGTGGTGGTGGCGGGTGGCGACGTGCCCGGCTTTGATCGCCACCCGGCGCATCACGCCGCCCGTGCCCGCCAGCTCGGCGGGAGCCATGCCATCCTGGTCGAGAGGGGCGGCGCTGATCATCAGGCGACCGTCAAGCGGACGGGGATGTTGTTGCGGGTCGCGTTGCTGTACGGGCAGACCTCGTGCGCCTTGTGGACGAGCGTCTCCGCCTCCTGCTTCGGCACCCCCGGCATCGTCACCTTCAGCTCGATGTCCAGGCCGAAGCCGCCCTCGGAGCGCGGGCCGATCCCCACCTCGGAGTGCACCGTCGCGTCGCTCGGCACCTGCGTGCCGCCCTTGTCCTGGCTGGCGACGTGCTTCATCGCGCCGAGGAAGCACGCCGCGTAGCCGGCGGCGAACAGTTGCTCGGGATTGTTGCCGCCGCCCGGCCCGCCCATCTCCTTCGGCACGGCGAGCTTGACGCTCAGCGCGCCGTCGTCGGTGCGGCTCTCGCCGTCGCGGCCCCCGGTGGCGGTGGCGCCGATGCGGTACTTCACGTCAACGGACATGCGCGATCTCTCCTGATGCTTGTGCCGAGAGCAGATCGGGGTTTGGCCGGCCCGGCGCAAGGGCAGGCGCCCTCATCCCTTGCCCCGGCCCTCGTCAACCCCCCCATCGCCTCCCTCACCACCGCGCGAGGGGCGGCAGCACCAGGCGCGCGAGCAGGGTCACCGCGCCGCAACCGACGCAATACCAGATCGCGACGTAGAGCGGGTCGTCGTAGGGGCAGGCGAACACGAACACGAACGCGCCCCAGGCCGCCGCCGCCGCCCCCGCGCCCAGCGCCGTGCCGCCCAGGTCGGTCGGCGCGCCGCGGCGCATCAGCAACCCGAGCGCCGCCGCCAGGGGCAGCGACAGCAGCGCCATCTGGCCGGCGCATTCGAGGCCCTCCCGCCACCGCACCCGCGCCGCCAGCGCCGGCCAGCCGTCCCGCGCCGCGTCGAGGCCCCAGCCCGCCAGGAGGCACGCCCCGGCGAGCGCCGCCACCCAGCGCAGCCCCCGCCGCGGCGAGCGCGCCGGGTCGAGCGACAGCACCGCGACCACCCCGCCCACGGTGGCGATCAGCCCGAGGCTCGACAGCTTCCACCAGAACGAGGGCCGCCCCATCGCCGCCGGCATATCGTGCCGCATCCCCCCGAACTGGGCGAACAGGCCCAGTTGGACCGCGCCCAAGGCCAGCAGGACCAGCGCGTCGCGCGTCGCGCGGCGGCGGCGGACGGGCTTGAGCCCGCCGCTCAGCCGGTCGACGAGGCGATCAATCGACACGCGGCCCCTTCCGCACGAACGCCGCCAGCCGCCCGAGGCCGCGATGGATGTTGACCTTGACCAGCGACGGCGATTGCCCGGTCCGCCGCGCCGCCTCCTCGATGCTGAGACCGTCCAGCTTCACCAGCCGGATCACGTCCGACTGCGCCGGCTTCAGCGTGCCGAGCAGCGCCTCGAGCGACCGCGCCGCCGACACCCTGTCGCCGTGGTCGGGCACGGGGATGTCCTCGCTCAGCGCCTCGGCGGGCGCCGCGCGCATGGCGCGCAGCCGGTCGATCCATTTGTGCCGGGCGATGGCGGCCAGCCACGGCCCGAACGGCCGCGCCGGGTCGTAGGTGTGGCGCTTCTCGTGGACGGCCATCAGCGTGTCCTGCACGGCGTCGTCCACCAGCCCTGGTGGCAGCCGCCGCGCGAAGTAGCGGCGCAGCCAGGCCCCGGCCTCGGTCAGCAGGCGGTGATACACGGCCGAGTTGCCGGCCTGCGCCGCCGCCATCCACAGGCTCCAGTCGGCGTCAGCCATCGGCGCGCGCGCGGGCGTCGGCAGCCGCGCGACGGGCGCGGACGGGTCGCGCGCCGGCCCGCCCGAGGGCGGCGGGGCCGGCGCGTGGCAGGGCGCTGCGGGCGATGTCATCCGTCGGCATTCGCGGCGGCGCGCTCCCCGGTTACGTCCTGGGGCGTGATCCGATCGGGCGGGATCAACCGCCGGATCAACAGCCTCGCCGAAGCAACAGGCCGGAGCGTGACCCGTGCGCCCATCACGCTACGGCCCGCGGCGAACGGGTCCGCGTGGCCTCCGGTCTTGCCCGGGCTGGGGATGGGCCAAGCGCGATCAGGCGGCGCGGTCCCACCACGCGGCGAACGCCTCCTGCTGCGGGCGCGAAAGGTGCAGGTAGTGCTTGGTCCGCCGCTGCAGCACGTCGTCCGGCGCGCGCGCCCACTCGGTCCGCCGCAGGAACTCGGCCTCGCGGGCGTAGAGCGTGCCGCCGAAGTGCCGCCCCAGCCCGTCGAGGCCGCGCGCGCCGTCCAGCAGCGCCTCGCTGCGGGTGCCGTACAGCCGGGCGTAGTGATGCGCCACCGCGGGCGGCAGCCAGGCGTGGCGGCGGCGCAGGTCGGCGAGGTAGGCGTCGAAGTCCGCGCCCGGCATGTCGCCGCCGGGCAACGGCGCGCTGCCGGTCCAGGAGCCGCTCCACGAGCTGCCCTGGGCGGCGGGCAGGTGCGGCGCCAGCTTGTCGAGCGCGTGCTCGGCCAGCTTGCGGTAGGTGGTGATCTTGCCGCCGAAAATGCTCAGCATCGGCGGCAGCGCGCCGTCCGGCCCCCCGGTGTCGATGTCGAACGTGTAGTCGCGGGTGACGGCGGAGGCGTTGGCCGCCGCGTCGTCGTCGTAAAGCGGCCGGATGCCGGCGTACTCGGCCACCACGTCGTCCGGCGTCAGGCCCTGCTTCATGTAGCGGTTGACCGCCCGCAGCAGGTACGCGCGCTCGTCTTCAGCCACGCCCACGTCCTCGGCCCGGCCCTCGTAGGGGATGTCGGTGGTGCCGATCAGGCACAGGTCGCCCTCGTAAGGGTTGACGAAGATCACCCGCTTGTCGTCGTTCTGCAGCAGGTAGGCCTGCGGCCCCTCCCAGAACTTGCGCACGATCAGGTGGCTGCCCTTGACCAGCCGCACCTTGCTCGCCGCGTTGCTGCCCACCACGCCGTGGATCACCCGCTCCACCCACGGCCCGGCCGCGTTGGCCAGCGCCGCCGCCCGCACGGTGGCCTCGGCCCCGTCCGGCCCGCGCAAGGTCACGGCCCAGGCGTCCCCGTCGCGCCGGGCATGGACCGCCTCGGTGCCCACCCGCACGTCCGCCCCCCGCTGCTGCGCGTCCAGCGCGTTCAGCACCACCAGCCGCGCGTCCTCGACCCAGCAATCCGAGTACTCGAACGCCGTGCCGAACCGCTCCTGCACCGGCGCGCCTTCCGGGCTGCGCCGCAGGTCGAGCTTGCGCGTCCCCGGCAACTGGATGCGCCCGCCCAGGTTGTCGTACAGGAACAGCCCCAGCCGCAGCATCCACACCGGCCGCTGCTCGCGCGAGTGCGGGATGACGAAGCGCATCGGCCAGACGATGTGCGGCGCGATCCTGAGCAGCACCTCCCGCTCCTTCAGCGCCTCCCGCACCAGCCGGAACTCGTAGTATTCGAGGTAGCGCAGGCCGCCGTGGATCAGCTTGCCCGAGCGCGACGACGTGCCTTCCGCCAGGTCCCCCTTCTCGCACAGCAGCACGCGCAGGCCGCGGCCGGCGGCGTCGCGGGCGATGCCGGCCCCGTTGGCCCCGCCGCCGATGATCAGCAGGTCGTAGCGGCCGCCACCGCCGTCGCCAGTGTCCTGATCGGTGTTCTGATCCTCGGTCATGCCGCCTCGTCGCGCTCCTGCAGGCCGTAGGTGGAGAATGACTTGGCGGTGTCGGCGATCTCCGCCTCGCTCAGCACCTTCGGCTGCCCGATCTGCAGGCTGAGGCAGTACTGCCTGGCGATCGTCTCCAGTTCGACCGCCAGCCATATTGTTTTGGCCAGACCGGGGCCGACGACGACCATGCCGTGGTTGGCCAGCAGGCAGGCGTTGCGGCCGTCGAGCGCCGTGAGCGCCGCCTCGGCCAGCGCGGCGGTGCCGAACGTGTGATACGGCGCGCAGCGGACGTCCGTGCCGCCGAACGCCGCCATCATGTAGTGCACCGCCGGGATCGGCTTGCCCAGGATCGCCAGCACCGTGCAGTAGGTCGCGTGGGTGTGCACCACCGCGCCGGCGTCCGGCCGGCTGCGCAGGATGTCGAGGTGGAAGCGCCACTCCGTGCTCGGCTTGAGCGGCCCGGCCCACGACCCCCGCTCGCCGTCCAGCGGCATCGCCGCCACGTCCTCGGGCCGCATCCGCTCGTAAGGCGTGGCCGACGGCGTGATCAGCATCCGGTCCTGGAACCGGGCGCTGACGTTGCCCGAGGTGCCCTGGTTGATGCCGAGCGCGTTCATGCTGCGCGCGGCCTCGACGATCTCGGTGCGCAGGGCGTGTTCATCCATGATGGGTCATCCTTGACACGGGTTGAGCGGAGGCTCGCCGTCGATCCAGCGCCGCACCTCCTCCGCCGCGGCCTCGGCCGCCACGGCGATGGTGCGCACGGACGCCCCGGCGATGTGCGGCGTCAGCGTCACGTTGGGCAGGCGCAGCAAGGGCAGGTCGGGCGGGGCCGGCTCGGCCGCGAACGTCTCGATCGCCGCCCCGTCCAGGCGTCCGGAGACGAGCGCCTCGTGCAGCGCCGCGTAGTCCACCAGCGGGCCGCGCGCGGTGTTGACGAACACCGCGCCCGGCCGCATCAGCGCGAACTGCGCCGGGCCGAACATCCCCGTCGTCTCCGCCGTCACCCGCGCGTGCAGCGTCACCACGTCCGAGCGGGCCAGCAGCGCCGCGAACCCGACCTGCTCCACCCCCGCCGCCCTGTCCGCCGCCGCCAACTGCACGTACGGGTCGTGCACCAGCACGCGGCCGCCGAACGCCCGCAGCAGCCGCACCACGCGCGTGCCCACCTGCCCGTAGCCGACGACGCCGACCGCGAGTTCGGACAGCTCCCGCCCGGCCCGGTCGGCCCGGTAGAGGTCGCCCCGCCACGCCCCCTCGCGCAGCGCGTCGTGGCCGGCGCTGATCCGCCGCGTCTGCGCCAGGATCGCGCCGATGGTGAATTCCGCCACCGCCGACGCGTTGCGTCCCGGCGTGCCGCACACCCGCACCCCCTGCGCCCTGGCCGCCGCGAGGTCGATGTTGACCGGGCCGCCGCGCGACACCGCGATCAGCTTGAGGCCGGGCATCCGCCGCAGCATCGGCGCCGACACCGGGGCGAGCTGCGTCACCAGCACCGGCGCGTCGGCCACGAACGCGACCACCTCGTCCGGGTCGCCCTGGTATTCCTTCAACCCGTCCAGCCCCGGCTCGGCGTAGCCGTGCCGCATCGGCTCGTCCGGCCAGGGCAGGGTGAGGCCGCGGGTCTCCACCCGGCCGCCGCAGGCCGCGTGGATGGCGGCGGCGAAGCGGTCGGGCCGCATGAAGTTGTCGCCGATGATGGCCACCGCGACCGGGCCGGCCACGGGGGAGGCCACGGGGCAGGGGAGGGGGGACGACGGAGGGCTAGGAGGCATGGCGCAGCCCGTGCAGCCGCCGCCACAGGCCCGGCAGCGCCTGGTAGCCCTCCCGATACAGCGGGAACAGGCGCTCGTAGGCCGCGGCCAGCGCCGGGTCAGGCATCTCGGCCGCGCCGTCGTCCACCAGCCATTGGCGGGCGCAGGCCGCCATGTCGGGGTGGAGGCCGAGCGACACCGCCGCGATCATCGCCGCCCCCGCCGCCCCGGCCTCGGCCAGCGCCGCCCCGCGCACCGGCCGGTCGAGGCAGGCGGCGAGGATCGCGCGCATCGGCGCGGAGCGGGCCGCGCCGCCGGTGACCCGCACCTGGTCCGGCACGCCGCCGAGCGCCATGTAGCAGTCGCGCGACGCCAGCCCCAGCCCCTCGTAAACGCCGCGCGCCAGCTCCGCCAGCCCGGTCGCCTGGTCGAAGCCGAGTAGGCTGGCCCGGGCGTAGGGGTCGAGGAACGGCCCCCGCTCGCCGGAGCTGGAGATGAACGGGTGATACAGCACCGCCCCGGGCGCGGCGGCGGCGACGGCGTCGTCGAGCGCCCGCAGCACGGCGCGCCGGTCCGGCTCCGGGCGGCCCATCAGCCGGCTGCCCTGCGTCACCAGCCCGGCCAGCCAGTCCATGTTCAGGGACGCCGCCATCATGCTCTGCGCCTGCATCACGTGGCCCGGCACCGGGAACGGCAGGCAGTAGCCGGTCATCTCCGGGCTGGGTGCCACGCGCTCCGGGTCGGGCGCCAGGCTCAGGTGCATCCCGGTGCTGCCCAGGATAGATACGCCCGTGCTGGTGGCGCCGCCGTAAAGCCCGGCTCCCAGCGCGGTGCAGGCGACGTCGATGTAGGCCAGCACCACCGGCAGGCCGGGCGGCAGGCCGGTCCGCGCCGCCGCCGCCGCGGTCAGCGGCTGGTGCGACACGAGCCCGTCCTCCACCGGGGCCAGCAGGTGCGCCACCCGCTCGGCCCCCAGCGCGCGGATCACCTCGGGGCTGTAGGTCCGCGTCCGGTAGCTGCCCCAGGCCCACACCGCCTCGGACGGATCGGCCGCCGCCATGCCCGTCAGCCGCAGGAACAGCCAGTCCTTGCAGTGCAGCGCGTGCCGGGCCCGCGCCAGCCGCCCGGGGTCCATGTGCAGGAGCTGCGCGCTCATGTTGCAGGCGGTGAGGCCGGTGCCGGTGTGGGCGAACGCCGCCCGCGCCGCGCCGCTCGCCCGCAGCCGCTCGACCGTCGGCGCGGCGCGGGCGTCGAGCCACAGCCAGGCCGGGCCGACCGGCTCGCCCTCCGCGTCCACCAGCCACGTCCCATCGCCCTGGCCGGTGACGGCGAGGCCCAGGATCTCCCGGCCCGCGACCGCCGCCGCCAGCTCGGCGAGCGCGAGGGCGGCGTCGTCCCAGGTGCGCGCCATGTCCTGCTCGGCCGCCCCGTCGCCGCGCAGATCGACGGCGTTCGGGCGCGACGCGCTCGCGACCTCCTGCCCGTCCACGGTGAACGCGACCGCCTTGACCATCGAGGTGCCGCTGTCGAGCGCGAGCAGCAGGGGACGCGTCATCGCTCAGGCCCCGTGCAGCAGCGCCCGGCCGTCGCCGCGGTCGAACAGGTGGATGCCGCCGGCCGCCACCCCGAGCGGGACCGTGCTGCCGACCGCCGCCGCGACCCGCTCGTGCGCCACCGCGACCACCGCCGCCCCCGTTCCCGCCCCTGCCCCTGCCCCTGCCCCTGCCAGGTCGAGCGCCACGTGCGCCTGGTCGCCGAGCCAGCGGTTGCTGGTCACGGTGCCGCGCCACGCCCCCTCGCCGAGCCGGACGTGATGGGGCCGCACCCCCAGCACCACCGGCGTCCCGGCCGCGGGGCGGTCGCCGGCGATGGCCAGCGTCAGCCCGCCGGCGTCGAGCCGGACGCCGTCCGCGGTCGCCACCCCCGGCAGCGCGTTCATCGGCGGCTCGCCGAGGAAGGTGGCGACGAACAGGTTGGCCGGCCGGTCGCGCAGCTCGCCCGGCGGGCCGAACTGCTGCAGCACGCCCCCCTCCATCACCGCGATCTGGTCGGCCATCGCGTTGGCCTCCGTCTGGTCGTGCGTCACCAGCACCGCCGTCATCCCCCGCTCCCTGGTCAGCGACTTGACCCGGCCGCGCAGCACCGCGCGCAACTGCGGCTCCAACTGACCCATCGGCTCGTCCAGCAGGTGCAGGTCGGCGTCCCGCGCCAGCGCCCGCGCCAGGGACGCGCGCTGCTGCTGCCCGCCCGACAGGTGCCGCGGCTTGCGCGACAGGATCGGCCCGATCTCCAGCAGCTCGGCCAGCGCCTGCACCCGCCGCCGCACGTCCGCCGCCGGCTGGCGCAGGCCGAAGCCGATGTTGTCCGCGACCGTCAGCGGCGGGTAGAGCGCGTAGCCCTCGAACGCCATCGCGACGTTGCGCCGCGCCGGCGCCAGCCCCTCGATGCGGCGGCCGGCCAGCGTGATCCCGCCCGTGGTCACGTCCTCGAACCCCGCGACCATGCGCAGCGTGCTCGTCTTGCCGCACCCGGATGAGCCGAGCAGCGCCACGAACGCGCCCGCCGGGACCTCGAGGTCCATCCGCTTGACCGCCTGCACGGCCCCGTACGACTTGCTGACGCCGTCGAGCCGCAGCGCGCCCGCCATCACGCCATCTCCGCCGCCAGCACGTCCGCCGCGCGCCGCCGCCCGCTGGCCGCGTCGTACAGCAGGGCGCGGGCCGGGTCGGGTCGGAAGAACACCGGGCCGGGCGGCGGCGGCGTCCCCGCCGTGCTGGCCAGCAGCTCCTCGCCGCCGGGCGTTCGCAGCAGCAGCACCTGGCGCTCGTGCAGCGGCGTCGCCGCGACCAGGGTGGCGGGCGCGCCGCCGGGAATCGGTCCGGCGCTGACCGCAATGCGCTCCGGCCGCAGCCCGAGCGTTGCCGGCCCCGCGTCCGCCACGCCGAGCGGCAGCTCAAGCCCGAGCGCGCGCACGCCGCCCGGCCCCGCCTCGGCCGGCACGAGGTTGAGCGGCGGGTCGCCGAACAGCCGCGCCACCTCGGTCGTCGCCGGCGCGTCGTAGATGCTCTCCGGGTCGCCTTGCTGCACCACCTGGCCATGCACCAGCACGGCGATGCGGTCGCCGAGCGCCATCGCCTCGCGGTGGTCCTGCGTCACGTAGATCGTCGCCGCCCCGGCCGCGCGCAGCAGCCGCGGCAGCTCCATCCGCATCTCGTAGCGCAGCTTGGCGTCGACGTTGCGCAGCGGGTCGTCGAGCAGCAGCGCCTCCGGCTCCCCCACCAGCGCCCGGGCCAGCGCCGTGCGCTGCTTCTGCCCGTTCGACAGCGCCCGCGGCAGGTTGTCGAGCACGTGGCCGATCTTGAGCAGCTCGGCCACCGCCCGCACCCGGGCCTCGACCTCCGCCGCCGCCAGCCGCCGCGCCCGCAGCGGGCTGGCGATGTTGTCGCGCGCCTTCATGTGCGGGTAGAGCGCGAAGTTCTGGAACGCGACGCCCATCCGGCGCGCCTCCGGCCCCATCGCCGACACGTCGCGCCCGCCGACCGCGACTCGCCCGGCCGCCCCCGGCTCCAGCCCGGCGACGGCGCGCAGCAGCACCGTCTTGCCCGCCCCCGACGGGCCGAACAGCGCCAGCGTCTCGCCCGGCGCCACCGCCAGCGACACGTCGCGCACCACGTCCGTCCGGCCGTAGCGGACCGAGACGCGCTCGATGACGAGGCCGCCGCTCATCCCTTCACCGCGCCCAGGCTGAGCCCTTCCACCAGCCATTTCTGCGCGTAGAGCGCCAGCGCCAGCGTCGGCAGGATGGACAGCACGATCGCCGCCGCGATGATGCCGTACTGGATGCCGCTCGCGGTGACGAAGGCGAGCGCGCCGACGATCACCGGCTGCTTGTCGGCACTCGCCAGCACCAGCGCGAACACGAAGTTGTTCCACGCGAAGATGAACGCCAGCAGCCCCGCCGAGGCGATGCCGGGCGCCGCCAGCGGCAGCGCGATCTTGGTGAAGCCGCGCCACCAGCTATGTCCGTCCACCCGGTAGGCGTACTCCACGTCCGGGCTGCTGTCCTCGAAGTAGCCGCGCACGATCCACAGGATCAGCGGCAGGCAGATCAACTGATACACCCAGATCAGCCCGAAATACGTGTCCGACAGCCCGATCTGCTGGAAGTAGAGCGACAGCGGCAGCAGCACGAGCAAGGGCGGTGCGAAGCGGAAGGACAGCAGCGTGAAGGCGATGTCCTCGCCGCCGCGGAACTTGAACCGCGCGAAGGCGTACGCCGCCGGCACGCCGAGCAGCAGCGCGATCGCCACCGAGCTGACCGACAGCAGCACCGAGTTCCACAGGTTGCGCATGAAGGTGATGTCGAGCACCCCGGCGGCGCTGACCAGCCGCCCCGACAGCAGCGCCTTGTAGTTCGCCAGCGTCGGCTCGAACGCCAGGCTCGGCGGGATGCGCAGGATGGTCTCGTTGGTCTGGAACGACATCGACACGATCCAGACGATCGGGAACAGGAAGAACAGGCAGACGAGCGTGAGCGCCGCGCCGCGCAGCGCGCGGCCGATGGGGCTATGCATGGCCTTGGGCCTCCCGGCGCAACCGTTGCCACTGCTTGATGAACACCTGGCTGAGCACGTAGGTGATCGCCCACAGGATCATCAGCATCGCCGCCGAGCGGCCGACGTTGGTGTACTGGAAGAACGTCAGGTACGCGCGCACCTGGAACACCATCGTGCTCTCGCCCGGCCCCCCCTGGGTCATGGCGTAGACGATGTCGAACTGCTGGATGGAATCGAGCAGCCGGAACAGGGTCGCGGTCAGGATGTAGGGCGTCAGCATCGGCAGCGTGATGCGGAAGAACACGAACGCCCCCGGCACGCCGTCGAGCCGCGCCGCCTCGAACGGCTGCTGCGGCAGGCTGCGCAGCCCGGCCAGCAGCAGCACGATCATGAACGGCGTGTACACCCACACGTCGACCAGCACGACCGTGAACATGGAGCTGGCCGGGTCGCTCGCCCACTTGAAGCCGGTGACGCCCGCGAGCGACGCCAGCCAGGCGAGCACGCCGAAGCCGGGGTTGGTCATCAGCTTCCACATCAGGGCGGCGATGGCCGGCGCGGTCATCAGCGGCAGCAGCAGCGCCACCGAGATCGCGTTGTTGACCCAGTTCCGCTCCCGCAGCAGCATCGCGATCCCGAGCCCGAGCAGCAGCTCGATGCCGACCGTCGATACGGTGTAGACCGCCGACACCCGCACCGTCGTCCAGAAATCGGGGTCGGACAGCAGCTCGGCGTACTGGCCCCACCAGACGTACTGCCGCAGGTAGGGGATCGCCAGGTTGTAGCGCTGCAAGCTGAACAGCACCGCCGAGACGAACGGGACCAGGATGCCGATGCACACCAGCAGCGCCGGCAGGCTCAGCAGGTAGGGCAGGGCGCGGGTGGCGAACGGCCGCTGCGGCGCGGCCAGGACGATGTCTGACATGGGCGTTGGCGACGCCGGGGCTGCCCGGCGCCGCTCCCTCCGGTTCTAGAGCGGTTTCAGTTTGGTCGGACGCACCTCGCGCCCGACCAAACTGAGTAACCGCGTGGAACGATGGCTAGAGCGGTTTCGTGTAACACGAGACCACTCTAGCCCAGCCCGGCCTGCTTCATCGTCTTGTCCATGCTGTCGGCAAGCTGGTCGAGCCCTTCGTCCACGCCCACCTGCTTGGCCACCATCCGCTGCAGCGCCGCCGCCCAGTCGGTGGTGACGTTGAAGAATAGCGGCTGCGGCGTGAAGTGGATCTTCGCCTGGTCCACGGACGCGTTGTACTGCTTGATGTAGCCCGGGTACGACTTCTCCACCCGCGCCTGCACGTCCGGGTCCTTCCACACGCTGGCGCGGACCGGGTTGACCACGTCCGCCTTGCGCGCGCCGAACAGCAGGTGGTCGGTGCCGCTGGCCCACTGCATGAACGTCCAGGCGGCGTCCTTGTTCTTGCTGAAGCTGCTCATGCCCAGCGACCAGATCCACACGTTCGGCGTCGGCGCCTTCGCCTCCGGGTTGGGCGCGAGCGGCGCGTAGGCCAGGTTGCCGCGCTCCTTGTTGTCGCCGCCGTTCATGAAGTAGCCGAGGATGTCGGCGTCGTAGATCATCGCCGACGCCCCGGCCCCCAGGTCCGCCCCCACCTGATACCAGGTGTAGGTGGCCCAGTTCTTCGGCCCGCTGTCCTGCACCATCTTGACGAAGTCGGCGGTGAACCGCTTCGCCGCCGCCGAGTTGACCGCCGACTTCAGCTTGCCGCCCTCGACCGTGAAGTCGCGCGCCCCGTAGTTGGTGTAGCCCGACAGGTAGCCCGGATGGATCGTCGCCCACGACCGGCTGCCGCGCACGCCGACGCCGTAGAGGCTGCCGCCGCCGTCCTTCGTCACCTTCGCCGCCGCCTCCATCAGCTCGGGCATGTTCGTCGGCGCCTTGACGCCCATCTTGTCCAGCATGGCCCGGTTGTACGAGAGGTTGTTCATCTCCCAGCCCCACGGGATCGCCCACTGCTTGGCGCCCTTGCCGCCGATCTCGTCGCCGGGCTTGCCGGACCACGCGGTGCTGGCCCGCAGGTTGGGCAGCACGTCGTCCCAGTCGTAGCCGGGCGCGGTCCTGGCCGGGTCCTTGATGTAGTCGGCGAGGTCGACGAGCCAACCGGCCGGGCCGTACTGCCAGGTCTGGTAGGCCCCGGTCATGAACGCGTCGTACTCGGTCGAGCGGCTCGACAGCGCCGCCGTCACCTTGTCGAAATAGACGTCCTCGGGAAAGATGTCATAGGTGACGTTCATGCCCGTCAGCGTCTTGAAGGCGTCGAGGTCGGCGATCATCGCGTCGGCGTAGGGGTGCTTGTTCAGCAGCAGCTTGACCGACTTGCCCTGGTGCGCCTTCCAGTCGAAGTCGGCCGCCCAGGCCCGGGTCACGGCGGCGTTGACCAGCGCGTCCGCCGCCGCGGCGGTGAGGCCGAGCGCCCCTAGCCGCCGGACGAGTTCCCGCCGCCCGACCTGGCCTTTGACGAACCGTTCGGCGATGTCGTTCGCTTTGTCCATGATGTTCCCTCCTTGTTGACGTCGGCGCGGCCGCGCGGCCGCCCGGCCAGCAGGGCGCTGGCCGTCGGCTCGTCGGTGATGAGGCCGTGCAGCACGCCCGAGCGCAGCACGGCCAGGATCGCGGCGTCCTTCGCCGGGCCGCCGGCGATGGCGGTGACGCCGCGCAGCAGCGGCAGCGGCGCGGCCAGCACGCGCGCGTGCAGCGGGGTCGCGAGCAGCCGGCCGTCCGCGTCGAAGTAGTGGCCCAGCGCCTCCCCCGCCGCCCCGGCCGCCAGCAGCGTCGCCTCGTCCTGCGCCGACACCGCGCCCGCGCCGCGCAGGAACGCCTCGCCGCCGACCTCGCCGATGCCCACCAGGCACAAGGACGCCCGCCGCGCCAGGGCGAACGCCTCCCGCACGCCCACTTGGTCGAGCAGCGCCTCGCGGTGGTCGGCCGAGCTGGCGAACAGCGGCACCGGCACCAGCCAGGCCTCGGCCCCCGTCCGCTCGGCGAAGCCGTGGATCACCTCGTACGGGTTGGCCGGCCGCAGCCGCGCCAGACCGCCCAGCAGCGACACCAGCCGCAGCCCCGGCGCGTTCAGCGGCGGCAGGTGGCGCAGGCACGCCGCCAGCGACCGGCCGTGGCCGACGCCCACCACCAGGTCGCGACGCCCGTCCAACGCCTGCCGCACGAACGCCGCCCCCGCCTGCCCGAGCGCCCGCGCCGGCAGCGGCCCGGCCTCGCCCAGCCCCGGCACCACCCGGCACGTGGACAAGCCGAAGCGGGCCGACAGCGCCCGCTCCGCCGCCACGCAGCCGCCGATCGGCCCCTCCACCAGCACCCGCACCACCCCGTCCCGCGCCGCGCGCGCCAGCAGCCGGTGCGCCTTGGCCGTCGTGGTGCCCAGCGCCGCCGCGACCTCCGCCTGCGTCAGGCCCCCCGCATGATACAGCCACGCGGCGCGCGACACCTGGTCGTGGCCGTGGCCGTGGTCGTGATCGTGGCCGTGATCACCGGGCGAGGCCGGGTCGGGACCGGGCTCGGTCATTCGAAGGTATTCGCGTCCGATGAAAATCTCTGCATCGGGTGAATGTTTCTGCAAGCGGCCACGGCCGTCAAACACAATCGTCGCCGCATCGCACAACGCCTGGCTCCCGCTTCGCCCATCCTGCGCTTCGCCCGAACAAGACGATCTCGCGACGCCCGCCACCCGGCGTCGTTCCGGGCTGGCGCAGCCCGCCCGGTTGCGAATACTGTCGCCACGCGGCCCGCGCATCGCGGTCCCCGCCCACGGCGCCGGAGGCGCGAGCGGACAGTGAGGACCGAACCCGCCACCGTGCGGGCGGACGCGGTGATCGCGTCGCTGCGCCACCATCGCATCCTGGGCGCCGCCTCGGCCGCCGAGCTCGGCGCCATGCTGCGCCGCTCCCAGATCGTCATCGCCCGTGAGCGCGAGCCGCTGTTCGCCGAGGGCGACGAGGGCCGCTCGGCCGCCTTCATCCTGGACGGCTACGTCAAGCTCTGCGCCACGACGCCGAGCGGGCGCGAGATCGTGCTCGAGGTCTGCGGCCCCGGCAGCATGTTCGGCGAGCTCGCCGTGCTGAACAACTGGCCCCGCGCCGCCAGCGCCGTCGCCCTCTCCGCCTGCCGGGTGCTCTCCATGCAGGGCGACGCCTTCCGCGGCATCCTCGCCCGCTCGCCCGACGCCATGCTCGCCATGATCGGGGTCATCAGCCGCCGCCTGCGCGAAGCCACCGAGCACCTGCGCGACGGCGCCGACCTGCCCGGCCCCGCCCGCCTGGCCAAGGCCCTCGTCCACCTCGCCGCCGCCCACGCCCACCCGGTCGACGCCGGCCTGCGCCTCGGCGTCCACCTCTCGCAGCGCGAGCTGGGCGCGCTCACCGGCCTGTCGCGCGAGACCATCAACAAGCAGCTCGCGGCTTGGCGGGACGCCCGCCTGATCGAGGCCGCCGCCGGCCAGATCACGCTCCTCGACGTCGAGGCCCTGCGCACCCTCGCCTTCGAGGGCCAGGACAGCGGCTGAACGGGACGGGCGTCCCGCGGCGGCAGGGCGGACTGCCCCTCGAATGACCTCCCGGCCCGCTCAGCTCACCGCCGCAGCGCCCGCAGCAGCTTCGACAGCCCGCCCGCCGCCGGCGGTCCCGACGCCGAAGGCTCCGCCTCCCGCCGCGGCGCGAGGCCCGGCCAATCGGAGAAGGCGATGCGCCGTTCCTCCGCCTCCGAGAGCGGCGGCAGCGGCGCGTCGCGCCGGCGGGCGACGATGCTGGTGTGGTAGTGCGGGATGGCGCCGTGCCGAGTCAGCAGTTGCTCGATCAGCACGATCAGCGCCGCCACCGTCTGGTCCTTGGGGTCGCCGAAGTCGAAGTTGTTGAGGATGCCGGTGAAGAACGGCCGCATGATGGTGCCGCCGTAGTCGGCGCGGTCGATCACCTCGAACCACTGGTAGGTCAGCGGCAGGATGCGCGAGGCGTGCACCCCCTCCGACGGGTCGTGCCCCAGCATCCACTCCAGCGACGGCTTCGGCACTTCGTCGCGCGTGTGCTTCGCCAGCTCGTCCCAGCGGTACTGCGGCGCGAGGCAGGCGTTGATCTCGTCCATGATCGCCAGCACCTCCGGATGGTAGAGGTGGTGGTCCGGCCCGATGTACTCGTCGTAGACCAGCAGCCCGCCCGGGCGCAGCACGCGGTGCATCAGCGCGTACATGTCCTCGATGCGGTCGAAGTGGTGGATCGCCGCCTGCACGAACACGGCGTCGAAGCTCGCGTCGGCCAGCCCCGCCTGCAGCACGTCGGCCGAGCGCATCTCGATTCGCGCGTCAAGCCCGGCTTCCGCGAACCGCGCCCGCGCCTTCTCCACCGCCGCCCCCGACGATTCGTAGGCCGTGATGTGCTGCGCGTAGCCCTGCCGCAGCAGCTGCTCCTCGACGAACGCCATCCCCGAGCCGATCGCCAGCATCCGCGCCGGCGGCGGCGTCAGGAACCGCCGCCCGACCCGATCGAGGTTGTAGCCGTCGAGCGAGCCGGTCTGCGGCCGGGCGATGGCGCGCTCGTAGAGGAACTTGTGCTGGGTGTAGTCGATCGGGTCCCCCTGGATCGTCGGCTGCGAGCCGACGTGGGTGCCGCTGTTGTAGCGTTCGTCCCAGACGCTGGTGGCGTCGACGGCTGGCGTGTCGGTCATCGGACGGATCCCGTGTTGGAGGCTTCGATCCCTTTAGCACGGCCGAGGCCGAGCGCTTCGCCTCTCGACCCGATCACGGGGTCCGGGTCCCAAGGCCCCAGCGGGTCGAGGCCGGCGCCCTCGCCTCGCCTGTTGGCGCGGCCCAGGACGAGCGGACGCCGCGGCTTGAGCGCCAGCGCCCGCTTCTCGACCAGGTGCCACGACAGGAACGCCAGCGGCGCGGTGAACGCCGCGCACAGCCAGATCGGGTAGGTTGCCCCCGGCAGGAAATGCAGCACCGCCTGCTGCACCGGGAAGGCGTAGAGATACATGCCGTACGACAGGTCGCCGAACCGCGCCGCGCGCCGCAGCACCGGCATCGACAGCCGCCCGAAGCAGATCACCATGTAGGGCAGCGTGAACCACTCGACCGGCACGTTCCACCAACTGAACCAACTGGCGAAGCTCCAGTTCAGCGCGAAGCACAGCAGCGCCGCGTCGGCGCGGTAAAGCGCCCGCCCCGGCCGCTCCAGCAGCCGGTACAGCGCGCCAACGAAGAAGAACGGGGCCTGCACCAGCATGTACTTGAGGTCGGCGTTGTAGACGACGATCACCGGCCCCTCGTAGCCCTCGAACAGGTAAAGCCCGGCGGCGCCCAGCAGCACCGCCCCGATCCCCAGCGCCCAGCGCCGCGGCGCGAGCGGCAGCAGCGCGAACAGCGGCACGGTCAGGTAGCACAGCGCCTCCGGCAGCAGGCTCCACAACGAGCCGTTCACCTGCCCGCTGTAGGGCAGCCCCTCGAACACGTGCGGCAGGTAGAGCCGCTGGTAGAGCAGGATGTTGCCCAGGTATTTCCAGGTGTTGCCGTTGCTGAAGTACTGCCCCGCCGGCAGCGTCGTCACCAGCGGCCCGAGCGCCAACGCCGTCAGCGCCACGCAGGCGGCCAGCCCCGGCCCCAGCCGCAGCGCCCGCTTGAGCAGGAACGTCGGCAGGTCCGGCATCCGCCGCCAGCTTTCCGTCACCAGGTAGCCGCTGATGGCGAAGAACACGTCGAGGCCCACCCGCGCGAACGGCACCCCCCACAGCCCCGGCCCGACCCCGCCGGTGATGTTGAACCCGTGCCCGTAGATGACGAGCAGCGCCGCGTAGAGGCGCAGCGCATCGAAGTTGTTGATGCGCGACGCGGCGTCGGGGGCGGCCATGGGCGTGTGACTCCGGCAAGGGCAAGCGCTGCTTTACGAAGCTTCTTACACCGGGACGCGGCGGCTGCCAGCCACTTGTTCGATCGCCGCTTCCCACCGCGGGGCCAGGCTCTCCGGCCGGTAGATCGCCGCCTGGCGCAGCCCGAGGTCGCGTCGCCGCGCCAGCTCCCCGTCCTCGCGCGGCAGCTCCACCATCCGCGCCAGCGTCCGCGCCAGCGCCGCCTCGTCGTACGGGTCGAAATACGTCGCCGCCTCGCCGTACGCCCAGCGATGCACCGGGATGTCGGACGCGGCCACCGGCGTGCCGCACGCCATCGCCTCCGCCCCCGAGTAGTCGAACCCCTCCGCCCGGCTCGGCGCGACCACCACGTGCGCCATCGAGTAAAGGATGCGCAGCTCGGCTTGCGGCACCGCCGCCAGGTGGAACGCCCCTTCGCGCACCAGCGCCTTGAGTTCGGTCAGTTCGAGGTCGGACCGCCAGCCGGTGTTGGCCACGACCAGCAGTTGCATCGCCTGCTTGGTCATCCGCTTGGCGATCTCGAAGGCGTGGAACAGCTTGAGGTAGTTCTTGCGCGGCTCCAGCGTGGACACCGCCATGATCAGCCGCGGCAGCTCGGCCGGCTCCGGCCCGCGCCGGCTGCCCGCCGTCGCCGGGCTGGCCCGGCGCGCGATGATCTGCCGCACCTCATGCTGCGGCCGCACGTCCGGGCGATACTCGGGCGCCAGCACCACCGGGATCGTCTGCACCCGCCGCTCCGCCCCCGGGAACAGGCGCAGCAGGTCGTCGCGCACCGGCTCGGAGTCGCAGACGAAGTGCGCCCCGTCCGCCATGTTGCGCTGCAACATGCGGCCGTGGCTGAGCGCGTGCGGCCATGGCTCGCCGACCGTGTGCGGGCTCAGCAGCGGCAGCGCGTCGTAGTAGCGGATCATCGCCGCCGTGCCGGGGGCCAGCCGATACGGCGACACGGTGGCGGCGAAGAACACGTCCCACCCCTGCGAGTCCACCCGGCGCTGGAACAGCCGCGGCAGCAGCGTCAGCGACCGGGCATACTCGTGCCCCAGCTCGGTGGCGAAGTAACGGGCGCGGTGCACGACGGACCGTTCCTTGGGCGCCAGCGTCCGGTCGAACAGCTTGACCCACAAGTAGTCCTCGAACATCTCCGAATCGATCTCGAGGTCGAGCCGCTCCCGCCGGAACGCTTCCGTCAGTGACAGATAAGGCCGGAAGATGCGGCGCTTGACCATGTTCGGCAGGCTGCCGAACCCCGGCAGCCAGTGCGTCCGCTTGGTGTCCTGGCTGATCAGCGCCTGCGTCTGCGCCAGCACCCGCTCGTACGGCGTCCGCCGCTGCGGACGCCGCGAGCTGTAGTGGATGCCCGAGGCGAGGCCCGCGAACCGCCGCAGCCGGAAGCCCGAGAACATCGCGAACAGCAGCCGCACCTCCTGCGGGATGCCGGCGAACCCCTCGTAGCAGGGGCGGAGGTCCATGAGCAGCGACGGGCGGGACGGGTCCGGGCCGGCCTCGGTCAACCGGCCGCCCCGGGCTTCTCCGCCTCCATCACCGCCGGCCCGGCCTCGTGCAGCCGCACCGTCCAGCCGTCCGCCACGAGCGCCGCCGGATCGCCGTCCGCCGGGCAAACGAGCCGCCCGCCCGGCCGCAGCCGGTCGAGGCCCGCGCCGCCCTGCGTCCGCGCGATCACCAGTCCGCTCGCCGCCGCCTCGTCCCCGGCCGCCCCCGCCCCCTGCGCCGCCCCGAGCGCCTCGGCCAGCGGCCCCTCCGGCGCCCGCGGGTTCGACCCGGCCAGCAGCGGCGCCGCCTCGCGCAGGCTGGCCACCCCCGCCCCCCGCCAGGGCCGGATCGCCGCCTCGGCCAACGCCCGCTCGGCCGCGTCCGCGCCGCAGGCGTCGCACGCCAGGACAGGGCAGGGGGCCTCCGCCCGCCGGCCGCAGCACGGGCACAGGTCGATGCCGAGCACCCGCATCAGCGTCCGCCGCGCCGCGTCCTCGTCGAACCGGCGGCGGATCACCGCCGCCCCCCGCTCGGCCAGCCGGGCGCACAGCCCGGCGTCCTCCAGCAATGCCGCCGCGTGCGCCGCCAGCGCGTCCGCCGTGGCCCCGATCAGCCCTTCTGACCCGGCTTCCAGCCCGATCCCCTCGTTGCCCACCGGCGTCGTGATCACCGGCACGCCGTGCTGCAGCGCCTCGATCACCTTGCCCTTGACCCCCGCCCCGTAGCGCAGCGGGTTGATCGACGCCCGCGCCGCCGCGTACGCCGGCCCGAGGTCGGCGACCCACCCCGTCACCTCGACGCGCGGCCCGGCCAGCGCCAGCACCTCCGCCGGCGGCTTGCTGCCCACCAGCACCAGCCTGGCCGCCGGCGCGCGCTGCCAGACGAGCGGCATGATCTCCCGCGCCAGCCACAGCGCCGCGTCCACGTTCGGGCGGTGCGCGTAGCCGCCGACGAACAGCAGCGCGTCCCGCTCGTCGAACCGCTCCGCCGCCGCCGGCGCGAGGGGGGCGGCGGGCACCGAGTAGAGCGGCACAGCCATCGCCTCCACCCCCGGGGCCATCGCTCGGATCACCGGCAGCTCGTCCGCGCTCGGCGTGATCACGAGGCGGCTGCGGCGGAAGATCTCGCGCTCGATCCGGTGCAGCCGGCGCGAGTCGGCCAGCGCCGCCGGATCGCCGTCCACCGCGTGCCGCCGCTGCTCGCGCAAGGAGTGCAGGTCGTGCGTGAAGTAGATCATCCGGCCGCGCGCGTGCCGGTCGATGGCGTCGAGCAGCGGCTCCGTCACGTCCGGGCGGGCGCTCCACACGTGGTCGAGGAAGCGCCCGTTCTCCGCCAGCCAGGCCGGCAGGTCGGTCGGCCCATACAGCACCTCGATGCCCATCGCCCCCAGCGCCGCCGTGTAGGGCTGCGGGTGGTCCTGGTCGTGCGGCGCGAACGTGACCGCGAAGCCGAGCTCGCGGAAGCGCCGCAGCCAATGCAGCGTGGACACCGACCCGGCGTGCTTGTCCGGCTCCGGCACCCGGTCGTCGATGAACAGCACCCGCCCCCCGGCCGGCGGCCGCGCCCGCGCGACCAAGGCCGGCGCGCCCGGCCGCGGCTGCGCCGTCAGCGCCTCCGCCCACTTGCGGCAGAACCGCGCGTGGTTGACGGTCGAGCGGTGGTCCCGCTCCGCCGCGCCGTACGAGGAAGCGTCGAAGTGCGTCACCGCGCTCGCCGGCTGGTACATCACCCGCCACCCCCGCGCCCGCAGCGCGAAGGCGAGGTCGAACTCCTCGTAGTAGGCCGGGGCGTACTGGTCGTCGAACCCGCCCACGGCGTCCCAGGCCGCGCGGCGGACCAACATGCAGGCGCCGATCACCACGTCCACCTCGCGCACGAAGTTGACGGCCGGCGCGTCCGCGTCCTGCCCGCGCCCGAACGGGTCGCCCCAGCCGTCGGCGAGCACCGTGCCGCCCGCCTCCTGCACCGTCCCGTCCGCGTTCAGCAGCTTCGCCCCCACGATGGCCACCCGCGGGTCGGCGTCCGCCAGCCGCACCAGGGGCGCGAGCCAGCCGGGATGCACGGAGGTGTCGTTGTTCAGCAGCAGCAGGTGGCGTCCCGCCGCCGCCCCCGCCGCCCGGTTGCAACTGCGCAGGAAACCGAGGTTGGCCGGGTTCGCCTCCACGTGCAGCCCGGGCACGGCCCGCAGCCGCGGCGCGATCGGCGCGGCCGGCTTGTCGTCGGCGACGATCACCTCGTAGCGCACGGCGTCGCCGCTGTGCAGCATGATCGCGTACAGGCAGCGCAGCGTGTCGAACAGCCGCCCGTAGGCCGGCACCACGATCGACACGTCCGGCGCCGCCGCCGGCGTGAAGCGCAGCGGCGGCGGCTCGCCCGGCGTTTGCGCGAGCAAGAGGCAGGGCGCGTGCCCAGCCTCCCGCCCTTCGGCGAGGAAGTGCTCCAGCGGGTTGCGCCCGCCGCAATCCGGGTAGCGGTCGCGATACCAGTCGGTGTCGAACAGGCAGCACGGGTCGCAGCCCTCCGCCGCGCCGCGCAGCACGTAGTGCGTCAGCGGCTCCAGTGCCAGGCCGGAGTCGCGGACGTAGTCCTCCCAGTAGCCGTCGGTGTCGAACCACGGGTTCGGGTCCCGGCTGCGCGCCGCGCCGACCTCTAGGTAGTGCAGGAGCGCGTTCCCCCCGGCGGCCTCCGGCTCCTGGCCGACGTAGAACGCGGTGTCGAACAGCGGGTGCGGGTCGTGGCCCGCCGCCGCCCCCTCCCGGACGTAGTGCGCCAAGGGGTTGACCCCCGCCGCCGCCAGCTCGGGGTGCCGGGCCAGGTACCACCGGCTGCTGAACAGCGGGTGCGGGTCGTAGCCCGCAGCCGCCCCGGTCCAGATGTAGTGCCACAGCGGGTCCGCCCCGGACCGCGCCACGTCGCGGTGTCGCGCCAGGTAGTCGGCCGGGTCGAACAGCGGGCTTCCCCGCAGCGTGTCCGCGTCCATCCGCACCTGGTTGCGCACCCGCAGGTGCCGCGGCAGCCGCCCGCTCGCCGCCAGCGCCCCGAGCCGCATCGCCCGCCCGCCGCCCGCCGCCAGCCGCGGGAACCGCCGGCCCAGGCCGCGCAACGGCGCGCCCGCCCGCCAGCCGACCGAGCGGGTCACGGCCTGGTGCCGGTGCCGCAAGTCGTGCATCTCCGCCGCCTCGCGGTCGCTGGTCGCGGTCAGGGCCTGCAGCTCGGCCCGCAGCCGCTCCCGCTCCGCCGCCACCTCCCCGAGCCGGGCCGCCTGCCGCGCCGCGTGCGCCAGGTCGCCTTGCAGCCGCTCGATGCCGGCCGCGTCGTGCGCCGCCTGCCGCCGCAGCGCGTCGGCCTCGGCCTGGCTGCGCGTCAGCTCGGCCCGCGTCGCCTCCAGGTAGCGGTCCAGCTCGTCCGCCCGCTGCGCCTGGCTGCCGTGCCGGTCCTGCTCCGCCCGCAGCCGGTCCAGCTCCGCCTGCGCGGCCCCCAGCCGCGCCTCGTTGCCCGCCAGGGAGGCTTCCGCCCGGCGCTGCGCCGCGAGGTTGCCCGCCCGCTCCTCCGCCTCGACCCACCGCTCGCCCAGCAGCGCGAACCGCTCCCGCACCGTGGCCACCGTCCGCGCGTCCGTGAGCCCGCACAGCGCCGCCACCGCCGGCGGCGCCCGCGGCCCGCAGGCCAGCACGCCGAGCCCGTGGCTGTGCAGGAACTCGAAGCTCGGGTGCCGCTCGCGCAGCTCGGCCCAGAACCGCCACACCCCGAAGTCGCCCGCCCGCTCGTTGGTGTCGTGGAACAGCGCCACCGCCCGGTCCGACAGCTTGGGCCGCCAGCTCTCCCAGTCGTCCCGCACCGCCTCGTAGGTGTGGAAGCCGTCGATGTGCAGCAAGTCGATCGAGCCGTCGGCGAAATGGTCGAGCGCCTCGTCGAACCGCCGCCGCAGCAGGGTGGAGAAGCCGCGGAACCGCTCGTCGTGGAAGCGGCGCACGCTCTCGAACACCTCCTCGCCGTAGCGCCCGGCGTGCGGGTCGCCTTCCCAGGTGTCCACGGCGTAGGCCCGCGCGTCGATGCCGTGCCGCGCCAGCGCGTCGCAGAACGCGAAATAGGAGGCCCCGTAATGCGTCCCCAGCTCCACCAGCACCCGGGGCGCGGCGGCGGCGGCGATCCAGTGCGCGAACGGCACGTGCCCGAACCAGGCGCTCTCGATCCCCGTGCGCGCCGGCCGCTGGAACAAGGGGTCCAGCAGCGGCGACGCCAAGGCGTCCAGCGCGGCGGTCGGCAGGCCCGAGGACAAGGCAGGGCAGGGGAGGCCGAGAGAGGCGAGGCCGGGTGCCGCGAGGGCGTCGGCCAGCGGCGGCGCGGTCGTCGGGGTCATCGTGCGCTCAAGGGTGCGGGGGGCATCGGGAGCCGCCAATCCATCATCATCCCGCGCAATGGCAGCTTTGCCCAGGCAGCGCAACAGGCAGCGCAACAGGCAGCGCAACCTGCCACGGCCGCCGCCGCCGCGGCCGGGTCAGCACCAGCGGCCCGGCCTCGCTGGCCAGCAGGTTGGGGTTGAGGAACGGGTCATCCGACACCGCCTCCCCCCACCGCGCCAGCACCATCGCCTGCTCCTCCCGGAACCGCGCCAGCTTGGCCGGGTCCGCCGCTTCCAGCCCGCGCGTCACCCCCTCCCGGTGCAGCAGCGCGGCGTGCGGCGTCCACAGCACCCGCAGCCCGGCCGCCCGCACCCGCAGGCACAAATCGACGTCGTTCCACGTCACCGCCAGCCGCTCGTCCATGCCGCCCACCGCGCGATACGCCGCCGCCGGGATGGCGAGGCAGGCGGCGGTCACGGCCGACAGGTCCCGCGCGCACGCCAACTGCCCCGCGTAGCCCGGGGCGTCCGCCGCCGCGCCTCGCCCCACGTGCGTCGCCGCCCCGCCCGGCCCCAGCAGCAGCCCCGCGTGCTGCACCGTCCCGTCCGGGTACAGCAGCTTCGCCCCCACCGCGCCGACCCCGGGCCGGGTCGCCAACGAGACCAGCTCCCGCAGCCAGTCGGCGTGCAGCACCTCCGTGTCGTTGTTCAGCAGCACCAGCACCTCGCCCTGCGCCGCCGCCGCCGCCCCGTTGTTGAGGGCGGCGAAGTTGAACGCCCCCTCCCGCCGCAGCACCCGCACCCGTCGGTCCCGCGACAGCAGGCCGAGCAACGCCAGCGCGTCCGGCTCCGCGCTGCCGTTGTCGACGATCAGCAGCTCGAGGTCGGGGTAGTCCGTCCGCCGCAGCACGCCCTCGGCGCACGCCTGCAGCAGCGCCGCGCCGTCCCGCGTCGGCACGATGACGCTGACCGGCGGCCACCGCCCCGGCGCGCGGAACCGCGCCCGCGGCCACGCGCCTGGCCCCCCATCGACCCCCCCGTCAACCGTGTCCACTACCGTGTCCACAACCGCCTCCACCCCGGGCGTGAGCGCCGCCAGCCGCGCCGGGCCGCCCGTCCCTTGCCATTCGCACGGCCAATCGCGCGGCGCGGCGGCGCGGTGGCACAGCACGGCCGGCACGTGCAGGACGCCCCCCGGCCCGGCCGCCGCCGCCGCCCGCAGCGCCAGCCCGTACTGCTCGAACGGCGCGTCGCCCGCCCGCGCGCCCCCCGCCTCCCGCACCAGCTCGGCCCGATACACCGCGAGCTGCCCGATCGCGTTGCCCGCCAGCATCGCTTCCGCCCCGTAGCCCGGCTTGAACCACGGCGCGCTCCGCCGCTTCCCCGTCGCCCCGTCCTCCGCCATAACGTCCTCCGTCATGACGTCCCCCGTCATGACATCCTCGTCGGTGAACACGAGCCGCGCCTCCGGCCGCGCCTCGAACGCCGCCATCACCTCCGCCAACGCCGTCGGGGCCAGCCGGTCCCCGGCGTCGAGCACGCACGCGAACGGCGCGGACCCGGCGTCCAGCGCGCGCCCGAGGTCGTCCTCCCGCGCTCCCGCCCCGGGCTCCAGCAGCCGCAGCCGCGGCTCCGCCTCCGCCAGCCGCAGGAGCGCCTCCCGCGGCCAGGCCGACAGCAGCCGGGCCGTCAAGCACGCCTGCCACGCCCCGTAGGTCTGGCCTTGCAGGCTCGCCACCGTCCGCAGCGCCGCCTCCGCCGTGGTGTCGCCCGCCGTCATCGCCACGTGCACGAGCGGGCCGTCCCGCCGCGCGAGGGCCGCCAGCGCCGCCGCCGGCGGGCTGTCGTACTCCGCGACCCAGAGCGCGTACGCCGTGTCATCGTCGGCCGCGGCCCCGGGGCACAGGCCCGGCAACAGCGGGATGCGCGCGCGCGCCGCCGGCGCTTGCGCGAGCGTCGCCACCAGCCCGGCCCGGCTCGCCCCCAGCGCCGCCGCCGCCGCCAGCGCCGCCCGCGCCCGCCCGACGTCGTGGCCAGTGTCGCGCCCGATGTCGTGACTAGGCTCGTGCCCAGGCTCATGCCCAGCCTCATCCCCGGTCGCGTCCGTCACGATGCGCGCGATGAAGTCCTCATCCGTGCCTGCCCCGTGCCGCCGCCCGAACTCGTCCGTCGCCGCCAGCCGGTCCGCGGCCTCCTGCAACCCACCGCCCCGCAGCAGGTCGGCGTACGCCACCAGTTCGGCCGGCGTCGGGTCGCGCGCCAGCGCCGTGCGGAACAGGCGCACCACCGGCGCGCCCGTGGCGCGAATGTCATCGAGGCTGGAGAAGGTCACCGCGGCAGCCTAAAGCATTCTCGGGCCGAGCCGAACTCACCCGACCCGATCGAACCCGCGTCGCAACGGAAGGCCCCCTACTCGGCCGCCGCCCGCGCCGCCGCCCCGTGCCACCGCTCCAGCGCCGGCAGCAGCCGCTCGCCCGTCTGGAACCCCTGCGTCACCAACGTGTAGTCCTGCTCCCCGCGCCCCGCGATCCCCCCGCGCCCCGCGATCCCCCCGCGCCCTGCGATCCCCCCGCGCCCCGCGATCAACGTCGGGAAGCCCGTCACCCCCGTGTGCTGGCTCTGTGCGAAGTCCTGCCGGGTGTCCTGCCGCGCCGCGTCGGTGTCCATCTCCGCCAGGAACGCCGCCCGCTCGAACCCCAGCGCCGCCGCCACGTCCGCCAGCGTGTCCGGGTCCGTCGTGTCCCGGTTCTCGGCGTAGAACGCCGCGTGCAGCCGCCGCAGCCCGGTCAGCCCGTCCGCCATGCCGCGCCGCCGCATCACCACCGCCGCCCGGCAGGCCGGCTCCGTGTCGTAGACGAACCGCGCCCGCTCGAAGAACCCGTAGTCGAACGGCTGCCCCGACGCCTCCTGCACGTGCTCCCAGTGCGAGCGGATCGAGGCCGCGCCCGCCGCGTCCATCGGCTCGGTCGTGCCGGGGCGCAGTCCGCCCAGCACGAGCCGGATCGGCAGCGAGTCGCCGAACCGCGCCTCGATCGCCTCCAGCACCGGGGAGAACCCCCAGCACCAGGAGCACATCGGGTCGGCGAAGTAGACGAGGTGCGGGCCGGTCATGGCGGTGTTCCTTTCGTGTCCTGCCCCGCCCACGTTGGCCGCCGGGCCGCCGCGAACAAGGGCGTCGCCCAACCCATCCCTTGTTGCCCGCTCCCCGTTGCCCGCTCCCCGTTGCCCGCTCCCTTGGCCTCGCGTAGCGTCGCGTCCACCGCCGCCGCGCGAGCGGCCACGGAGGGGGCCGCGCGCGCGGCCACGGGAGGAGACGGACACGACCATGCCAGCCACGGAGCCGACGCCTCTCCTGCGCCCGCCCCCCCTGCATCCCGACGCGGAGCGCCTCCTGGCCCTCATCCGCGACGCCGGCCGCCCGCCGCTCGAAACCCTCTCGCCGCCCGAGGCCCGGGAGGCCTACCTCGCCACCCGCGCCGTCCTGCAACCGCCCCCGGACGACGTGGCCGAGACCCGCGGCCTTGACATCCCCGGCCCGGCCGGCCCGCTGCCGCTCCGCTTCTACCGCGGCCACGCCGCCCCCGACCCCTCGCCTTGCCTGCTCTACCTCCACGGCGGCGGCTGGGTCATCGGCGACCTCGACAGCCACGACGGCGTGTGCCGCCGCCTGGCCAACCTCGCCGCCTGCCGCGTCCTGGCCGTCGACTACCGCCTCGCCCCCGAGCACCCGTTTCCCGCCGCCGTGGACGACAGCGCCGCCGCCCTCGCCTGGCTCGTCGGCCACGCCGCCGACCTCGGCGTCGACCCCGACCGCATCGCCGTTGGCGGCGACAGCGCCGGCGGCACCCTCGCCGCCGTCCTCGCCCTCATGGGCCGCGACGGCACGGCGCCCCGCCCTGCCTTCCAACTGCTCATCTACCCGGCCACCGACCTCAACATGGCCTCCCGCTCCTACAAGGACATGACCGACGGCCTGCCGCTGACCACGGCCACCATGCGCTACTTCATCGACCACTACGCCCCCGACGTGCGCCAGCGCGCCGACTGGCGCGCCTCCCCCATCCTGGCCGAGAGCCTCGCCGGCGCCGCCCCCGCCCTGGTCGTGACCGTCGGCCACGACCCGCTCGCCGACGAGGGCCAGGCCTACGCCGCCCGGCTGGAAGCCGAAGGCGTGCGCGTCGCCGCCCTCCACCTCAGCGACCACCTCCACGGCATGTTGACCATGGGCCGCGTCATCGCCGCCAGCGACGCCGTCCTGCAGGTCGCGAGCCTCGCGCTGCGCGACGCCTGGCGCGTCGCTTGACCGGCCCCGCGCCCCACGCCCGCCGCTGCGCCCGCCGCCCGGAACTTCGCCCAGGAACCTGAAGGAGCTGGCATGGACTTCACCGGCAAGGTCGCCCTCGTCACCGGCGCCGCCCACGGCATCGGTGCCGCCGCGTCCCGCGCCTTCGCCCGCGGCGGTGCCCGCACCGTCCTCGTGGACCACGATCCGGCCGGCGAGAACGTCGCCGCCGACATCCGCGCCCAGGGCGGCGACGCCCGCTTCACCCAGGCCGACGTGACCCGCTCCGCCGAGGTCCGCGCCTACGTCCAGGCCGCCCTCGACGCCTACGGCGCCATCGACTGCTTCTTCAACAACGCCGGCATCGAGGGCGCCCTCGTCCGCACCATCGATTACGACGAGGACGTGTTCGACCGGGTGATCGCCGTCAACCTCAAGGGGGTCTTCCTCGGCCTGCGCCACGTCCTGCCAGTGATGCTGCGCCAGGGCGGCGGCGCGGTCGTCAACACCTCCTCCACCGCCGGCCTGGTCGGCTCCCCCGGCCTGTCCGCCTACGTCGCCTCCAAGCACGGCGTGCTCGGCCTCACCCGCACCGCTGCCGGCGAGGTCGGCCCCGCCGGGGTCCGCGTCAACGCCATCTGCCCCGGCCCCACCGACACCCGCATGATCCGCTCGCTCGAGCAGCAATCAAGCCCGGCCGACCCGGGCGCCGCCCAGGAACGCTACCGCGCCGGCATCCCGACCGGCCGCTACGCGACGGCCGAGGAGGTGGCCGGCGTCGTGCTGTTCCTGTGCTCGGACCTCGCCGCCAGCGTCAACGCCGCCCATTACGTCATCGACGGCGGCCGCACCGCCACCACCGTCGCCTCGCGCCAGCTCGTCCACGGCGCGGATGGCTGAGCCGCCCCGCCTGAACTGCGGCGCCTGAACTGAGGCGCTTGAACCGCCGCCCGCCCGGCCCTAGCATCGCCTCAACGCGTCCCGCCACGGCCATCCGAGCCTGGCGGCCAGAACGCCCGGGAGGACAGATGGGTCGTTCAATCGCGCCCGCGGCAATGCGGCCCACAAGCCCCCGCCCGGCCGCCTGATGCAGGCGGCCGCCCTCGCCCCCCGCCCGGCCGTGGCCGCCGACGCCGCCCGCCCGCTGCTTCAGGTCGCGGGCGTCGGCGTCCGCTTCGGCGGCATCACCGCCCTCGCCGGCGTCTCCTTCGACGTCGCCCCCCGCCAGATCTGCGGCCTCATCGGCCCCAACGGCTCCGGCAAGACCACGCTGTTCAACTGCATCAGCGGCATCTACCGCCCCCAGGACGGCGAGATCCGCCTCGAAGGCCGGGCGCTGCGCGGCGTCAGCCGCCACCGCATCGTCGACCTCGGCATCGGCCGCACCTTCCAGAACGTCGCCCTGTTCCGCAGCATGAGCGTGCGCGAGAACATGCTGGCCGGCGCGCACCACCTCGGCCGCTCCGGCTTCGTCGCCAACGCGCTGCGCCTCCCCGCCGCGGCGCGCGAAGCCGCCGCCGCCCAGCGACGCCTCGAGCAACTGCTCAACCTGCTTCAACTGCGCGACGTCGCCGACACCCAGGTCGCCAGCCTGCCCTTCGGCACCCAGAAGCGCGTCGAGCTGGCTCGCGCCCTGATCGGCCAGCCGAAGCTCCTGCTGCTCGACGAGCCGGCGGGCGGCCTCAACCATTCCGAGGTGGACGACCTCGAAGGCCTGATGCGCCACATCCTCGCCGAGTTCGAGCTCAGCATCCTCCTGGTCGAGCACCACATGAACCTGGTCATGCGCGTCTCGGACAAGGTGGTCGCCCTCGAACTGGGCCAGAAGATCGCTGACGGCCCGCCCGCCCAGGTGCAGAACGACCCGGACGTCATCCGCGCCTACCTCGGCGACTCCGACGAGCCCCATGCCGCCCCTGCTTGAGGTCAGCGCCCTCCGCGCCGGCTACGGCGAGGCCCCGGTGCTGCACGGCCTCGACTTCGCCGTCGAGCAGGGCGGCGTCACCGCCCTGCTCGGGGCCAACGGCGCGGGCAAGACCACCACGCTGCGCGCGCTCAGTGGCCTCGTCCGCACCGAGGGCGCCATCACCTTCGACGGCGCCCGCATCGACGGCCGCGCCACCGAGGACATCGCCCGCCGCGGCGTCGCCCACGTTCCCGACGGCCGCGGCACCCTGATGGAGCTGACCGTCGAGGAGAACCTCCGCCTCGGCGGCCACACCCGCCCCCGCGCCGAGGTCGCCGCCGGCATGGAGCGCGTGTTCGGCTACTTCCCCCGCCTGGAGCAGCGCCTGCGCCAGCAGGCCGGCACCTTGTCGGGCGGCGAGCAGCAGATGCTCGCCATCGGCCGCGCCCTCTTGCTGCGCCCCAAGCTCCTCCTGCTCGACGAGCCTTCCTTCGGCCTCGCGCCCCTCGTGGTGCGCGAGATCTTCGCCATCATGCGCCGGGTCGGCCGCGAGGACGGGGTCAGCATGTTGCTCGTCGAGCAGAACGCCGCCCTCGCGTTGGCCTTCGCCGACCACGCCTGCCTGCTGGAAACCGGCCGCATCGTCGTCGCCGGCCCCGCCGCCCAAATCCGCGAGGACGAATCCGTCCGCCGCTCCTACCTGGGCTACTGACGGGGACCCTGAGAACCATGGACGAGTTCCTCCACCAGGTCCTGTCCGGCATCGCCTCGGGCGGCATCTACGCCAGCCTCGCCTTGGCGCTGGTCATGATCTTCCAGGCGACCCACCACGTGAACTTCGCCCAGGGCGAGATGGCGATGTTCTCCACCTACATCGCCCTCGCCCTCATCAACGCCGGCGTGCCTTACTGGGCCGCCTTCGCCCTCACCGTCGTCGCCTCGATGGCCATCGGCACCGTCATCCAGCGCGTGCTGCTCACCCCCATGGCCGGCTCCCCCGTGCTCGCCAGCGTCGGCGTGTTCATCGGCCTGCTGCTGATCTTCAACGCCGTCGCCGGCTGGCTGTTCACCTACCAGTTGCAGCAGTTCCCCAGCCCCTTCGAGGGACCTCCCCTGCTCGGCGGCTTCCTGACCCGGCACGACCTCGGCTCCACCGCCGTCACCCTCGTCGTCCTCGCCCTCGTCTACGCCTTCTTCCGCTTCACCAGCCTCGGCCTCGCCATGCGCGCCGCCGCCTACAACCCGGTGTCGAGCCGGCTCATGGGCATCCGCGTCGGCCGCATGCTCGCCCTCGGCTGGGGCCTGGCCGCCGGCATCGGCGCGGTCGCCGGCATGATGATCGCCCCCGTCGTCTTCCTCGACCCCAACATGATGTCCGGCGTCCTGCTCTACGCCTTCGCCGGCGCGCTCCTGGGCGGCATCGCCAACCCGCTCGGCGCGGTCGTCGGCGGCTTCGCCATCGGCGTGATCGAGAACCTCGCCGGCGCTTACCTGGTCGGCAACGAGCTCAAGCTCTCCGTCGCCCTCGTCATCATCGTCGCCGTGCTGACCGTGAAGCCCGCCGGCCTGTTCGGCCGCGCCGTCGTCACCCGGGTCTAGCCCCATGCAGCGCCCAAACCCCCAGCACCCAAACCCCCAGCGTCCAATCCTCCAGCGCCTCATCCCCTGGGCCAACGCCCTGTTCGTGCTCGCCGCCGCCTCGCTCGCTTTCCTGGTCAGCGACTACCGCCTGTTCCAGCTCAGCCTGGTCGTCGTCTACGCCGTCGCCGTGCTCGGCCTCGGCCTCGTCACCGGCTTCAACGGCCAGATCTCGCTGGGCCACGGCGCCTTCTACGCCGTCGGCGCGTACACCACCGCCATCCTGATGTCGCTCTACGAGGTGCCGTAATGGGCCACCTTGCCCGTCTCCGCCGCCATCTGCGCCGCCGTCGGCTTCTTGGTCGGCCTGCCCGCGCTCCGCCTCGGCGGCCTCTACCTCGCGCTCACCACCTTCGCGCTGGCCGTCGCCACGCCGCAGTTGCTGAAATATAAGCTGTTCGAGGACTACACAGGCGGCGTCCAAGGCATCGTCGTGTTCAAGCCCGACCCACCCTTCGGCCTGCCGTTCAGCGTCGACCAGTGGCTCTACCTGTTCACCCTCGGCGTCGGCGTCGTCGTGTTCGTCCTCGCCGCCAACCTGGTCCGCGGCCGCATCGGCCTCGCCATGCGCGCCATCCGCGACCACCCCCTCGCCGCCGAGGCGACCGGCATCGACGTCGCCCTGTTCAAGACCCGCACCTTCGCCGTCAGCGCCATGATCACCGGCGTCGCCGGCTCGCTCGGCGCGGTCTCGGTCGGCTTCGTCGCCCCCGACAGCTTCACCGTGTTCCTGTTCGTCGGCCTGGTCGTGGGCGGCGTCGCCTCCGTCGCCGGGCCGGTGTTCGGCGGCCTGTTCATCGCCTTCCTGCCCAACGTCGCCGAGCAGGTGTCCAAGGCCGCCCCCGGCGCGGTCTACGGCGTCATCCTGATCGCCTTCATGTACCTGCTGCCCTCCGGCGTCGCCGGCGGCCTCGGCCGCCTGGTCCGCCGCGTCGCCCGGCAACGCGCCCAGCCTTGAACGCCAAGCCAACCCAGGCCCGAACAACCCAAGGAGGAACCATGCACCGCCGCACCCTGCTCGCATCCGCGGGCGCGCTCGCCGCCGTCTCCATCGTCGGCCGCGCCCGCGCCGACACCCCCGGCGTCACCGCCACCGAGATCAAGATCGGCCAGACCCAGGCCTACAGCGGCCCGGCCTCCGCCTACGGCGCGATCGGCCGCGGCCTCACCGCCTACTTCAAGCGCCTCAACGACCAGGGCGGCATCGCCGGGCGCAAGATCAACTTCATCTCCGTCGACGACGGCTACCTGCCGCCCAAGACCGTCGAGCAGACCCGCCGCCTCGTCGAGCAGGACGGCGTCGCCTTCATCCTCAACAGCCTCGGCACCCCCACCAGCAGCGCCGTCCACCGCTACCTCAACCAGAAGAAGGTGCCGCAACTGTTCGTCTCCAGCGGCGCGGACAAGTGGGCCGACCCCACGAAATACCCCTGGACCATCGGCTGGCAGCCCAGCTACCGCACCGAGGGCCAGATCTACGCCAAGTACATCCTGCAGAACAAACCCGGCGGCAAGGTCGGCGTCCTCTACCAGAACGACGACTTCGGCAAGGATTACCTGATCGGCCTGCGCGACGTGTTCGGCCCCAAGTACGACAGCATGGTCGTCAAAGAAGCCAGCTACGAGGTCACCGACCCCACCATCGACAGCCAGGTCGTCGCCCTCCAGGGCGCGGGCGCCGACGTCCTCGTCACCGCCGCCACCCCCAAGTTCGCCGCCCAGACCATCCGCAAGATCTACGACATCGGCTGGAAGCCGCTCCACCTGCTGACCGACGTCTCCCTCTCCGTCGCCGCCGTCATCAACCCGGCCGGCCCCGAGCGCGCCGTCGGCCTCATCGCCGCCGCCTACCTCAAGGACGTGAACGACCCGGCCTGGGCCGACGACCCCGGCATGAACGAGTGGCGCGCCTTCATGAAGGAGTACATGCCCGATGCCGACGTGACCGACTCCAACTACCCCTATTCCTACGGCGTCGGCGGCACCACCGTTCAGGTTCTCAAGCAATGCGGCGACGACTTCTCCCGCGCCAACATCATGAAGCAGGCCACGAGCCTCGGCGGCCTCGTCCTGCCCACCCTGCTGCCCGGCTGCACCGTCCGCACCGGCCCCGCCGACTTCCGCCCCATCAAGCAGGAGCAGCTTCAGCGTTGGAACGGCGCGCGCTGGGAACGCTTCGGCGACGTCATCACCGGCTCCGACATTTGACGCTCTCGTGCGGACGGTGGAACACGTCTTGACGGCCCCGCGCCTTTGCCGCCTAAACTCTCACGAGGCAATACCGTTACTGTAATAGCAATCTGACCAGGGAGTTGAACCATGAAAGCAACGACGTTCGCGGTCGCGCTCACCGGCCTGACCATGCTCGCCGGCGCCGCCTCTGCCCAAGGCTACACCGAGCCGCAGGCCCGCGCGGTGTTCTCGGACGCCTGCAACAACGTCTCCAACCTCAGCCGCGACCGCGCCGGCAACTGGCACGGCTCCTGCTCCAAGGGCTCGATGATGCTCGGCGCCGACGGCAAGGTCGTCAAGGACACGGGCGGCATGAAGGGCGAGCTGACCGAGGGCCAGGCCCGCTACGCCATGTCGGACGCCTGCAACAACGTCTCCAACCTCAGCCAGGACAGCCAGGGAAACTGGCACGGCTCCTGCTCCAAGGGCAACATGATGGTCGGCGCGGACGGCAAGGCCGTCGCCGACAAGGGCGGTATGGCCAACGGGCTCACCGAAGGCAACGCCCGCGCCATCGCCAGCGACGCCTGCAACAACGTGTCCAACCTCTACACCGACAGCCAGGGCAACTGGGTCGGCGGCTGCTCCAAGGGCATGTTCAAGATCAACCCGTCCGGCAAGATCGCCTTCAACTGACCTGCCGCCGGGGGAGGCGGCGCGCCCGCTTCCCCCGCCTCGCCCGCCCAGGCAGGCGAGCCACTGGCAGGTTCTCCGGCTGCGAGAACCGGAAGCTGATCTCCGGCCGAGACGCCGACTCGTCCCCCGCCGACATGATCGACACCCGCAGCAGCAGGCTCCCCGCCAGCCCGGCCCACGACGCCAGGCTGGACAGCCGCCCCGGCCGCCGCGACAGCGTCAGCGACGCCATGTGCAGCAGCAGCGGCCCCGCCGTGCCCAGCGCCGTCACCCCCTGCCGCTCCACCTGGCCCCAGCCGCCCTCCAGCGCCGCCGCCACGCCGCGCCGCCGGTAGGCCTCGTGCGACGCCGCCCCCGCCGCCAGCTCGGCCACCAGCGCCGCCACCGAGACCGCGTCCAGCGCCCGCCGCACCGGCGCCGAGCGTTCCCCGAGCGACAGCGCCCCCGCCCCGGCCGCGACCGACGACGACCCGAACCGCACCGCCAGCGCCGCCGGGGCCGCCGCCCACAACGGCGTGCTGGTCGCCGCCAGCAGCGCCGCCGTGTAGGTGGACAGCCCGGCCCCCGCCACCGCCGCCGGCACCTGCGCCGCCCGGCCCACCGCCCGCGCCGGGCGGCGCAGCCGCGGTGCCCAGTCGGCGACGAATTGCGCCGCCGCCGCCACGAACGACAGGCCGGTGAACCCCGTCAGGATCCAGGTCCCGACCGACATCGGCGAGGTCGGCCGCGCGATCCGCAGCATGTTGTAGAACCGCTTCGGCGTGTGCAGGTCCCAGATCAGCAGCGGCGCGCCCAGCACCGGGGCCAGCAGCGACAGGTAGCGCCCCCGCCGCGCCACCCCCGCCGCCTCGTCCCCGAGCCGCCGCTCCGCCACCGCCGCGATCAGCGCCGACGCCCCCGACAGCCCGGCCAGGAAGATGTAGCCGCCCACCGCCCAGTTCTCGAACGGCGCGGCCTTGAGCTGTGGCCGCCCGTAATACGTCGGCCCGTCCCAAGCCCCCGGTGGCCGCACCGTGTCGTGCGCGTCCCGCGGCACGGCCGGCGTCTCCTCCGGCGGCCGCATCTCGGGCCTGCGCGTCGTCGGCCCCGCCACGCCTCAGTCCCGCCGCCCGAACAGCGCCGCCGCGGTCAGCGCCAGCCCCGCCACCGCCGCCAGCCCCGACAGCAGGCTCGGCGCGACCCGGCGCGACGCCCGCGTCGGCGCGGCCGGCAGGTTGTAGGTCTCCGGCCGCTCCGTCAGCAGGAAGAAGGCGTTGAGGTGCCCGATCCCCCCCGTCGCCCCCGGCGACTCCGGCACGCCATACAGGTAGGCGTGGTCCAGCCCCGCCTCATGCAGTTGCTCCACCCGCCCCCGCGCCTGCGCCTGCAGGTCGCCCAATTCGCCGAACTGGATGCTGTCGGTCGGGCACGCCTTGGCGCAGGCCGGCTCCAGCCCGCCCTTCAGCCGGTCGTAGCACAGCGTGCACTTGTGCGCCTTGCCGTCGAGCGCGCTCACCTCCACCACCCCGAACGGGCAGGCCGGCACGCAGTAGCCGCAGCCGTTGCAGATGTCCTGCTGCACGACCACCGTGTCGAACTCGGTCTTGAACAGCGCCCCCGTCGGGCACGCTTCCAGGCAGGGCGCGTTGTGGCAGTGCTTGCACACGTCGCTCATCATCAGCCAGCCGCTCTGGAACGCCCCCTGCGCCGGCCCCTGCGCGTTGTCCCGCACGCCGCCGCACGCGCCCCCCTTCTCGATGAAGGCGACGTGCCGCCACGAGTTGGCCGACAGCGACCCGGTGTTGTCGTAGCTCTGCCCGGTCAAGCCGATGTTGTCCGCGGGCAGGTTGTTCCACTCCTTGCACGCCACCTCGCACGCCTTGCAGCCGATGCACACCGTCGTGTCGGTGAAGAAGCCGTACGACTTGCCCGGCTCGATCCGCACGTGCGCCGTCAGCTCCGATTCGTCGGCGATCGCCCCTTCGAACTGCGAGCGGGTCTCGTCCCGCACCCGGCGGCTGGTCTGCATGGACAGGCTCCTCAATCAGCCAACAGGATGGCGGTGGCGGTGTGCCCGATCACGTTGCGCGCCCGCCGGTAGCGCACCCGCACCCGCGCCTGCCGCCGTTGCAGCCCGGCCAGTTGCTCCGTCTCCGCCGCCGCCGACGGCGACAGGATGAACAGGTGCGACACCCCGGCGTCGTCCGTCATCTGGAAGCGGCCTTCCTGCACGATCGTCACCACCCCGTCCATGCTGCGCCCCACCGCCTAGCGCCCGGCCATCTGGTCATCCGCCCGATCGCTCACTCGGTCGTCCACCAGCCCCACCAGCCAAGCCCGCGCCTTTTCCAGCTCCGGCCACGGCACGTCGCCGAGCGGGAAGTGCCCGGCCAGCACCACGCTGATCACGCCGTTGACGTGCGCCAAGCGCCGCCGCCCGTCAGCGTCGCCGCCGCCGTCCCGCAGCCGCGCCGCCAACCCGTCCCGCAGCAGGCAGAGCTGGTGCGCCGCCTCCGAGAACGCGTGCCCGTCCGCCCGCGGCCGCGCCGCCAGCGCCCGGTCCAGCGCCTCCAGCGCCGCGCCCGCCGGGCCGCTAGCGCCCATGCTCGCGCTCCCCACGTCCTTGCCCCCCCGGGTTGGCCAGCCGCCCCGGCCGCAGCGCGCACGTCACCGCCTTGGTCGAATGGATGCTGGTGTTGGCGTCCCCGGTGATCGCCAGCAGCACGTTGGCGATGTCGCCGCGCGCGTAGCCTTCCCAGCCGTACACCCACGGCATCCCGACCTGGTGCACCACCCGCCCGTTGATCGTGAACGGCCGCATCCGCTGCGTCACCATCGCCCGCGCTTCGATCTCGCCGCGCAGCGTCGACAGCACCGCCCAGCCCAGGTGCGCGATCCCGAGTTCGTCGGCCAGCTCCGGCGCGATCTCGACGAAGGCCTCCGGCTGCAGCTCCGCCGTGTGCGGCGTCACCCGGCCGATTACGCCGCCGCAATGCAGCTCCGTCAGCCGGTAGGTGGTGAAGATGTAGGGGAACCGCGGGTCCTCCGGCGCGTGCAACTCGTTGCCGGGCCGCGTCCACAGCTTGGCCGCCGGGTTATACTGCTGCCCGTAGAGCGGGTTGCGCACCGGGCTTTCCACCGGCTCGTAGTGCGTCGGCAGCGGCCCGTCCTTGAGCCCGGTCGGCGCGAACAACTGGCACTTGCCGTCCGCTTCCATGATGAACGGCGCGTCGCCGCCCAGCGCGTCCATCCCGTGCGGCCGCGCGCTCCAATCGGGGCGCTCGTCCGGCCGCTTGGTGGCCACGAAATCGGGCACGTCCGTCCCGGTCCACCGCCCGGCGTCCTCGTCCCACCACACCATCTTCTTGCGCTCGGACCACGGTCGCCCGTCCGGGTCCGCCGACGCCCGGTTGTACAGCGTCCGCCGGTTGGACGGCCAAGAGAACGCCCAGCCCAGGTGGCTGCCCGGCCCGTCCGGCCCGTCCGGCTTGCGCGACCGCGCCACGTTGTGCCCGGCCTCCGGGTAGATGCCGCAGTACATCCACCCGCCGCAGGCCGTGCTGCCGTCGTCCTTGAGGTCCTGGTAGCGCGCCACCTGCACCCGGTCGGCCGCCTCCCCGGCCCCCTGGTCGGTCCCCTGGCCGCCCACCACGTAGCCGTTGATCTCCCGCAGCACCGCCGCCGCGTCCGGCTCGGCCCGCTCGCCCCGCTCCGGGTAGTCCCAGGTCAGCGCCCGCATCGCCGCGTCGCGCGGGTCGTTCCCGTCCGCGTAGAGCTGCTTCAGCCGCTTGCCCAGGTGGTAAATGAACCACAGGTCGGAGCGGCTGTCCCCCGGCGCGTCCAGCACGGCGTCGTGCCACTGCACCAGCCGGCTCGTGTTCGTCACCGTGCCGTCCTTCTCGCCGATCAGGGCGCTCGGCAGGAAGAACACCTCCGTCTCGATCTCCTCCGGCCGCAGCTCGCCCCGCTGCACCAGCCGCCCCTTCTGCCAGAAGTTGGCCGTCTCCGTCATCGCGAAGTCGCGCACCACCAGCCAGTCGAGCCGCGACAGCCCGCGCTCCACCAGGTCCGAGTTGACCGCGCCCACCACCGGGTTCTGCCCCAGGATGAACTGCCCCTTCATCACCCCGTCCACCATCGACAGCGTCATCGGCAGTTGCGACACGTCCCCCGTCAGCTTGGGCAGGAACTGGTAGCCCCACTCGTTGTCGGCCCGCGCCGCCTCGCCGTACCAGGCCTTGAGCAGGCTCACCACGTATTTCGGCATGTTGGCCCACCACCCGGTCGGCGGCGTCTCGGTCCGCAGGTAGTCGGCCAGCGTCCCGTGCTCGTGGAACGCGTTCGGCTGCGGCAGGTAGGTCGGCAGCATGTTATAGAGCGTCGGGATGTCGGTGCTGCCCTGGATGCTGACGTGCCCGCGCAGCGCCAGGATGCCGCCCCCCGGCCGCCCGATGTTGCCGAGCAGCCCCTGGATGATCGACGCCGCCCGGATGATCTGCACTCCCACCGTGTGGTGCGTCCACCCCACCGCGTAGCAGAACGCCCCCGTCCGCTCCCGCCCCGAGTTGCGCGCCAGCGCGTCCGCCACCCGCAGGAACGTCTCCTTCGGGCACCCCGTCGCCTGCTCCACCATCTCCGGCGTGTAGCGCGCGAAGTGCCGCCGCATGATCTGGTAGACGCAGTTGGGGTGCCGCAGCGACGGGTCGGTCGGCGGCGGCCCCTCCACCATGCTCTCGTAGTCGCCGCCGTCCGACTGCTCCTGCGTCTGCACCCGGTGCTCGGCGACCGAGGACGGCACCGTCTTGCCCTTGTACTGCCAGGTGTCCTGCTTGTACGATCCGGTGTCCGCCTCGAATCCCGAGAATACCCCGTCGTTGCGCTCCGGGTCCTCGTAGCCGTCCTCGATGATGTGCGCGATGTTGCTGTACGCCATCGCGAACTCCCGGAACCATAGGTCGTGCTCCAGGATGTGCCGGATGATCCCGCCCAGGAACGCGATGTCGCTGCCCGAGCGGATCGGCGCGTGGATGTTGGCCAGGGCCGAGGTGCGCGTGAACCGCGGGTCGACGTGGATCACCGTCGCCCCCCGCCGCTGCGCTTCCACCACGAAGCGGAACCCGATCGGGTGGTTCTCCGCCATGTTGGAGCCCATGATCACGACGCAGTCCGCGTTCTCCAGGTCCCAAAGGGACATGGTCGCCGCGCCGCGTCCGAAGGAGGCGCCCAGACTGGGCACCGAGGAGGAGTGTCAGATCCGAGCTTGGTTCTCGACGCTGACGACGCCCAGGCCCCCGCCCAGCAGCTTCTTGATCAGGTAGTTCTCCTCGTTGTCGAGCGTCGCCCCCCCGAGCGACCCCAGTCCCACCGTGTGGTTGACCCGGCGCCCGTCCGGCAGCTCGGACACGAAGCTCTCGTCGCGCGTTTCCTTGGTCCGCTGCGCGATCCGCTCCATCGCCCAGTCGAGCGGCTTCTCCTCCCACGCGGTCGCCTTCGGGGCGCGATACAGCACCGTGTTGATCCGCTGCGGCGACAGCAGCACCCCGAGCGTGGCCGCTCCTTTCGGGCACAGCGTCCCCTGGTTGACCGGGCTGCGCGGATCGCCCTCGATGTGCAGCGGCCGCCCGTTCTTCGCGTAGATGAGCTGGCCGCAGCCCACGGCGCAGAACGGGCACACGCTGCTGCCCACCGTGTCCGCCTCGTCGAGCCGCGGCCGCAGCGTCCGCGACGCGTGGCTCTCGGCCGCCTTGCCCTTCACGTCCTGCCCGGCCATCTGCCGCGGCAGCGACCAGTCCCGCAGGAACCGCGACACCCGGCCCGAAGGCCCCCGCCGGAGTTTCTTCATCGACCTGCTCCACGCATCACCGGCACAGCTTCCGCCTTTCCCGCCCCGAGGCAAGCCCCCGCCGCCCGCCCGCCCGCCTCAGCCGATCACGATCGTGGGTTCTGGCCCGGGTTCAGGCCCAGGTCCGGCCCCAGGTTCGCCCCCAGGTCCGGTCCCGTCCCCGCGCGCCGACAGCGTCCCGATCGCCGCCGCCTGCTCGAACCCCGCCGCCCGCAGCCGCGCCAGCACCGCCCCCGCCCCCTCGGGCGACACCGCGACCAGCAGCCCGCCGCTCGTCTGCGGGTCGCACAGCAGCCCCCGCCGCCACGCCGCCATCCCCGGCGGCAGCGAAACCTCCCCGCCGTAGCTGTCCCAGTTCCGCGCCGCCGCCCCCGTGGCCACCCCCGCTTCCGCCAGCGCCGCCGCCCCCTCCAGCACCGGCACGTCCGCGGCCCGGATCGCCGCCCGCAGCCCCGACCCGCGGCACACCTCCAGCGCGTGCCCCAGCAGCCCGAACCCGGTCACGTCCGTGCAGGCGTGGACCCCCGCCATCCCGGCCAGCTCCGCGCCCACCCGGTTCAGCCGCGTCGCCCATTCCACCATCACGCGGTAGCCCTCCGCCCCCAGCCGCCCCTGCTTCAGCGCCGCGGCGAATACCCCGATCCCGAGGCCCTTGCTCAGCACCAGCACGTCCCCCGCCCGCGCCCCGCTGTTGCGCAGCACCCGGTCGGGATGCACCGTGCCCAGCGCCACCAGCCCGTAGATCGGCTCCGCGGCGTCGATCGAGTGCCCCCCCGCCACCGGGATGCCCGCCGCCGCGCAAACGGACGCGCCGCCGGCCACGATCTGCCGCACCGCCCCGAGCGAAACCTTGCCGAGCGGCATCCCCAGGATCGCCAAGGCCAGGATCGGCGTCCCGCCCATCGCGTAAACGTCCGACAGCGCGTTGGTCGCCGCGATCCGCCCGAACTCGTAAGGGTCGTCCACCACCGGCGTGAAGAAATCCACCGTCGCCACCAGCGCGAGGTCGTCGCGCAGCCGGTACACCGCCGCGTCGTCCGCCGTGTCCGCCCCCACCAGCAGGGCCTCGCACGCCGCCCCCGCCAGCATCCCGTCCGGCATCCCCGCCAGGATCGCCCGCAGCGCCGCCGGGGCCAGCTTGCAGCCGCAGCCCCCGCCGTGCGCGAGCGAAGAAAGGCGTGTTTCGGGAAAATCCATGGCACGACCTCATGTCTGGCCCGTTGCAGGCAACGGGAAGGTGGAACGGGATGGACGAGATCGCGAAAGCAAAGTTGCGCGGCCTGCCGCAGGTGCAGAAGCTCCTGGAACAGCCGGACGCCGCGCGCCTCGCCGCCCGCTTCTCCCGCCCCGCCCTCGCCGCCCAGCTCCGCGCCGCCCTGGACGACGCCCGCGCCGAGCTGCGCCGCCCCACCGCCCCCGACGCCGCCGCCGCCGCCGCCGCCCCCGACACCCAGGTTCCCGACGCCGCCGCCCTGCTGCGCCGCGCCCGCCAGGCCCTCGAAGCCGCCGACCGCCCGGCGCTCCGCCGGGTCATCAACGCCACCGGCATCGTCCTGCACACCAACCTCGGCCGCGCCCCCCTCGCCCCCGAGGCCGCCGAGGCCGTCGCCGCCGTCGCCCGCGGCTACTGCAACCTCGAGTACGACCTCGCCGCCGGCGCCCGCGGCAGCCGCACCCAGGGCGTCGAGCCGCTGCTCTGCCAGCTCACCGGCGCCGAGGCCGCCCTCGCCGTCAACAACAACGCCGCCGCCGTGCTGCTCGCCTTGAGCGCGCTCGCCGCCGGCGGCGAGGTCCTCGTCTCCCGCGGCGAGCTGGTCGAGATCGGCGGCGGCTTCCGCGTCCCCGACGTCATCCGCCAGGGCGGCGCCCGCCTGGTCGAGGTCGGCACCACCAACAAGACCCGCCTCGCCGACTACCGGGACGTTATCACTTCCGACACCCGCGTGCTGCTCAAGATCCACCAAAGCAACTTCCGCATGGTCGGCTTCACCGAGGACACCCCGCTCGCCGAACTCGCCGCCCTGGCCCGGGACGCCGGCCTGCTCCTCGTCCACGACCTCGGTAGCGGCGCGCTCGCCGCCCCCCCGCTGCCCGGCCCCACCCCGCCCGGCCCTACCCCGCCCGGCCCCACCCCGTCCGGCCCGGAGCCCACCGTGCCGCAGGCCGTCGCCGCCGGGGCCGACGTCGTGGCCTTCAGCGGCGACAAGCTGATGGGCGGCCCGCAAGCCGGCCTCCTGGTCGGCCGCGCCGCCGCGATCGAGCCCATGCGCCGCCACCCGCTGCTGCGCGCGCTGCGCCTCGGCAAGCTGTCCCTCGCCGCCCTCGAAGCCACGCTCCGCCTCCACCGCGACCGCGGCCCGGCCACGCTGCCGGTGCCGCGCGCGATGGGGCAGGGCAGGGAGGTCCTCCGCGCCCGCGCCGAGCGCCTGGCCCGCGCGCTCGGCCCCCCCGCCGCCGTGCGCGCCACCACGGGCTTCGCCGGCGGCGGCGCGCTGCCCGGCGAGGCGATCGGCAGCGCCGCCGTCGCCCTGCCCGGCCACGCCCCCGACCAGCTCGCCGCCCGCCTCCGCGCCGGCCGCCCCGCCGTCGTCGGCCGCATCGCCGACGGCTGCCTCCTGCTCGACGTGCTCGCCGTGGACGACTCCGAGCTGGACGACCTCCTCGCCGCCGTCCGCGCCGCCACCGCCCCATGAGGCGCGTCATCGGCGTCCTCGGCCACGTCGACCACGGCAAGACCGCCCTCGTCCGCGCCCTCACCGGCGCCGACACCGACCGCCTGCCGGAGGAGAAGCGCCGCGGCATCTCCATCGCCCTCGGCTTCGCCCACCTCACCCTCGCCGGAACCGTGTTCGACCTGATCGACATGCCCGGCCACGAGCGCTTCGTCCGCACCATGGTCTCCGGCGCCACCGGCATCGACGCCGCCCTCCTGGTCGTCGCCGCCAACGAGGGCGTCAAGCCGCAAACGGTCGAGCACCTCGACATCGCCGCCCTGCTCGGCGTCCGCCAGGCCGTCGTCGTCGCCGCCAAGGCCGACCTGGTCGCGCCCGCCCAGGCCGAGGCCGTCGCCCGCGCCGCCGCCGACCTGGCCCGGCGCGCCGGCCTCGCCGTTCCCGCCGCCGTTCCCGCCTCCGCCCACACCGGGCACGGCATGGCCGCCGTGCGGGACGCCCTCGCCGCCCTCGCCGCCCCGGCCGGGGAGCCGCCCCAGGACGCGTTTCAGGGCGACGACGGCTTCCCCTACCTGCCCATCGACCGCGCCTTCAGCGTCGCCGGCCACGGCACGGTCGTCACCGGCACCCTGCGCCGCGGCCCGCTCGCCGTCGGCGACGAGATCGAGCTGGCCCCCGCCGGCCGCCCCGTCCGCCTGCGCGGCCTCCAGGTCCACGGCCGGCGCGTCGCCGCCGCCCAGCCCGGCCAGCGCGTCGCCGCCAACCTGCGCGACGTCGCCGTCGCCGACCTCGCCCGCGGCCTCGCCCTCGCCCCCCGCGCCCTGCTCGCCCCGTCCGCCTGGCTCACCGTCGCGCTCCGCGTGGTGGAGGCCGCGCCCCCGCTCCGCACCGGCGCCCGCCTCGACCTGCTGTTCGGCGCCGAGGAGCTGCCGGCCCGGCTGCGCCTGCTGGACGGCGACGAAGCGGTGCCGGGCCGGCCCGTGCTGGCGCAGCTCTACTGCGCCGCCCCGGTCTCGGTGCCGGCGCGCGAACGCTTCATCCTGCGCCGCCCGTCGCCGCCCCTGACCGTCGCCGGCGGCACGATCATCGACCCCGCCGCCGCCCGCCTGCGCCGCCGCGACCCGGCCATCCTCGGCCGCCTCGCCGCCCTGGCCGCCGCCGCCCCCGCCGACATCCTCCGCCAAGCGGTCGAAGCGTCCGGGATGCGCGGCGTCCCGCTCCCCGCCCTGGCCCGCCTGGCCGGCCTGGCCCCCGCCCGCGCCGCCGCCCTCCTGCGCGGCGCTTCCTTCGTTGTCCTCCCCCCAGGCGCGCCCGCCCCGGCCACGGTCGTCGCCCGCGCCGCCCGCGACCGCGCCGCCGCCGCCGCCCTGTCCGCCCTGTCTGCCCCCGCCTTGTCCGCCCCCGCCCACTCCGGCGGCCTGTCCCGCCAGCGCCTGGCCGCCGCCCTGCCCGAGATCGGCCCGGCCGTGCTGGACGACGCCCTGGCCGACCTGCTCCGCCGCGGCGCGCTGCGACAGGCCGGCGGCCTTCTCCGCCCGGCCCACGCCGACCGCGACCGCGCCCGAGCCGCCGCCCAAGCCGCAGCCGAGGCCCGCGCCGCCGCCCAGCTCGCCGAACTCCTGCGCCGCGGCGGCCTGTCGCCCCCCGACCCGGCCGCGCTCGCCCCCGGCCCCCAGGCCCGCCGCCTGCTCGACCGCCTGGTCCGCGACGGCACCGCCGTCCGCGCCCGCGACGCCGTGCAGAAGCGCGACGTCCTGTTCCACCAGGACGCCGTCGCCGACGCCCGCCGCCGCCTCGCCCCGCTGCTCGCCCAGGCCCCCGCCGGCCTCCTGGTCGGCGAGGCCGGCGCCGTTCTCGGCATCTCCCGCAAGTACAGCGTCCCGTTGCTCGAGCACCTCGACAGCATCCGGTTCACCCGCCGCGTCGCCGACCGCCGCCTCCTCGCGGCCCAGCCCTGACCCGTGCCCCCCGACTCGTGCCCCCCGACTCGTGCCCCCGACTCGTGCCCCCGACTCGTGCCCGCCGACCCGTCCGGCGGATCGGCCCCCGGCTGGCGCGCCCGCCCCGGCCCCACTATCATCCAACACGCACCCCGGAGGCGATTGAGGTCTGGTGGCCTCCCTGGTCTTCAAAACCAGCGGCCCGCCAACAGCGGGCGGTGGGTTCGATTCCCATCCGCCTCCGCCCCCCGGACCACCCGCCCCCGAACCCTCCGTCCCCCGGCGCGTTCCCAGCCCATGCGCCAGCCCGAAGCCGCCGATCCGGCCCTCGCGGCCTCCCTCCCGGCCGCGACCACCACCCTCCCGCTGAGCCACGGCCCCTCGGTCCCCGGCGAGCGCCTGGTCGCCGTCGAGACCCCCGTCAACGTCATCTACGGCACCGTCCCCTACGCCGTCATGATGATGACCCCGGCCGACCTGGAGGACTTCGCCCTCGGCTTCAGCCTCACCGAAGGGGTCGTCGCCGCCCGCGCCGACCTCCGCGCCGTCGCCGTCTCGCCCGGCCCGGACGGCGTGCGCCTCCGCGTCGATCTCGTGCCCGAGCGCTTCCACCGCCTGCTGTCCCGCCGCCGCGCCATGGCCGGCCGCACCAGTTGCGGCGTCTGCGGCATCGAGGACCTCGCCCACGTCCCCCGCGCCGCCGCCGGCCCCGCCCGCCCCGTCGCCGTCGACCCGGCCGCGCTCCGGCGCGCCCTCGCCGATCTGCCGGCCCTCCAGGCGCTGAACCAGGCCACCCGCGCCATGCACGCCGCCGCCTGGTCCGGCCCCGACGGCGCGATCCTCTGCGTCCGCGAGGACGTCGGCCGCCACAACGCCCTCGACAAGCTGATCGGCGCCCTGCTGCGCCGCGGCGTCGACCCGGCCGACGGCTTCCTGCTCATCACCAGCCGCTGCTCCTACGAGATGGTCGAGAAGGCCGCCGCCTTCGGGGCCGGCGCCCTTGTCGCCATCTCCGCCCCCACCTCCCTCAGCATCGAGCGCGCCCGCCACCACGGCATCGCCCTGCTCGCGGTCGCCCGGCCGGACTCCGTCACCCTGTTCACCGCTCCTGACCCTGCGCCCTGACCCTGCGCCCTGACCCCGTGCCCAGCGCCTTGGGCCGCCTGTCCGCCGCCCGCGCCCTGCGCTAAACACCCCCCTGCGAGGACGAAGCCCTGAACGAACAAGGCCGAGACCAGCAAGGCCAGGATCAGCAAGGCCGGGACCAGCAACCAAGGAGAACCGCCATGGACGACACCAAGACCATCGCCGCCGGCCACCACGAACAGGCCGCCCACCACTTCGAGGTCGCCGCCAAGATGCACCACGACGCCGTCAAGCAGTGCCAGTCCGGCAACTACGAGAAGGCCCAGACCCTCGCCACTTCCGCCGCCGAGGCCGAAGGCGTCGCCAACCGCCACGCCATGCAGGCGCTCGAGCAGTATCGCCAGCACGCCGACGACGTCGCCGGCCAAAAGGCCGAACTGGCCGCCGAGGACGCCGCCCGCGCCGCCAAGCAGGACGCCAAGGGCGCGACCTGACCTCGGTCGGTGCTTGGGGCCAGTCCTCTCCAGGGCTGGCCCCCCGCGCCCTCAGCCCGGCAGGAACTCCGGCACCGACAGGTAGCGCTCCCCGGTGTCGTAGTTGAACCCCAGCACCGTCGCCCCGTCCCCCAGTTCCGGCAGCTTCTTCGCGATCGCCGCCAAGGTCGCCCCCGACGAGATGCCGACCAGCAGCCCTTCCTGCCGCGCCGACTGCCGCGCGAACTCCCGCGCCTCCTCCGCCTCCACCTGGATCACCCCGTCCAAGGCGTCCGCGTGCAGGTTCTTCGGCACGAACCCGGCCCCGATCCCCTGGATCGGGTGCGGCCCCGGCGTCCCCCCCGAGATCACCGGCGACTGCGCCGGCTCCACCGCGAACACCTTGAGCCGCGGCCAGTGCTGCTTCAGCACCTCAGCGCAGCCCGTGATGTGCCCGCCCGTGCCCACCCCGGTGATCATCGCGTCCACCCCGTCCGGGAAGTCGTCCAGGATCTCGCGCGCCGTCGTTCGCACGTGGACCTCGATGTTGGCCGGGTTCTCGAATTGCTGCGGCATCCAGGCGTTGTTGCTCTCGGCCACCAACTCCTGCGCCCGCTCGATCGCGCCCTTCATCCCCTTCTCCTTCGGCGTCAAGTCGAAGCGCGCGCCGTACGCCTGCATCAGCCGCCGCCGCTCCACCGACATCGACTCCGGCATCACCAGCATCAGGTCATAGCCCTTCACCGCCGCCACCATCGCCAGCCCGATGCCGGTGTTGCCCGAGGTCGGCTCGATGATCGTCCCCCCCGGCTGCAACTGCCCGCTCGCCTCCGCCGCCTCCACCATCGCCAGCGCGATCCGGTCCTTGATCGAGCCGCCCGGGTTGGCCCGCTCCGACTTGATCCACACCGGGTTGTCGGGAAACAGCCGGCCCAGCCGGATGTGCGGCGTGTTGCCGATGGTGTCGAGGACGCTGCTGGCCTTCATGAACGCGGCTCCGTGCGTGAGGAAACGATCCGCTGCACAATGGCCAGGTGCGGCCCCAACGCAAGAGGCCGCCGCCGGCCCGCGCCGCGGCCGCCTGCCGCGGGCGGCACGTTCCTCACGCGGGCCGGGTGCCGCTTGACAGGCTCTCGTTCACGTTACTAGAACCCGGGGCTAGCGGCCCCGAGAGGTCGCCGTGATCCGTGGGGAGACAGCATGTCGCAGCGACGCACGGCCCGGTTGCGCCGGTTGGCCCTCGCCGCCGCGGCGGCCCTCCTCCCCGCCGCCGAGGCCCGCGCCGCCGCCTTCCAGCTCAACGAGAACAGCGCCCTCGACCTCGGCACCGCCTTCGCCGGCGAGCGCTCGGCCGCCAACACCCCCGCCACCGCCTTCAACAACCCCGCCGGCATGACCCAACTGCCCGGCCTCCAGGTCGCCCTCGGCAGCAGCGTCATCATCCCCTCCTTCACCTTCAACGGCGGCGCCCGCGACGCCTTCGGCCGCCCCGTCCGCGGCCGCGACGGCATCGACGGCGGCAACACCGCCCTCGTCCCCCACGGCTTCGTCACCTACAAGCCCACGCCCGACCTGGCCGTCGGCCTCGCCGTCACCACCCCCTTCGGCCTCGCCACCACCTACCCGGGCGACTTCGTCGGCCGCTACCACGCCGACAAGACCGACCTCAAGACCTTCAACATCAACCCGAGCGTCGCCTACCAGCTCACCCCCTGGCTCTCCGTCGGCGCCGGGTTCTCGGCCCAGTACGGCCGCGCCGAGTTCACCAGCTTCCTCAATTCCTCCACCATCGCCACCCAGGCCTTCCGCCGCCCCACCAGCCTGCCCGACGGCTACTTCCGCCTGCGCGGCGACAACTGGGCCTTCGGCTGGAACGTCGGCGTGCTGATCCAGCCCGGCCCCCGCACCAACGTCGGCCTCACCTACCGCTCCCGCATCCAGCAGGACTTCTCCGGCACCGTCGATTACAGCCTGCCGTCGCCGCTCAACCGGGACCCCCGCTTCCGCAGCTCCGGCGGCAACGCCTCCCTGGTGCTGCCCGACACCGCCGGCATCAGCATCACCCAGGGCGTCGGCGACAGCCTCACCGTCTACGCCGACCTCGCCTGGACCAACTGGTCCCAGTTCAAGAACCTCAACGCCTTCCGCGACGACGGCACCCTGCTGACCTCCACGCCCCAGCGCTACGACAACAGCTACTTCGTCTCCCTCGGCGCGTCCTACCGCCTGACCGACAAGCTCACCGTCCGCGGCGGCGCCGCCTACGACAAGTCCCCCGTGTCCAACGCCTACCGCACCGCCCGCGTGCCCGACCAGGACCGCACCTGGCTCGCCGTCGGCGCCAGCTACAAGCTGCTCGACTACGCCACCCTCGACGCCGGCTACGCCCACATCTTCGTGCTCGACAGCCGCATCAACGAGGTCTCGCCCACCGGCGACGTGCTGACCGGCCGCTACAGCAACCGCGTCGACATCCTCTCCCTCGGCACCCGCCTCACCTTCTGACCCGGCCCCGAAACCGCCTCCCAACACGCCCCTGGAACAGCCCCCGATGCCGCCCCGCGCCGACGGGCCGCCCGACCGCCCCCCCGACCGCCCCCCCTGGCTCGACCACTACCCGGCCGGCGTCGACTGGGCCGCCCCCCTCCCGGTCGCCCCGCTGCACACCCTGCTGCGCGACGCCGCCGCCCGCTTCGGCCCCGCCCCCGCCTTCGACTTCCTCGGCCAGCGCACCACCTGGGCCGAGGCCGCCCGCCGCGCCGACCGCCTCGCCGCCGGGCTGCAGCGCCTCGGCTGCGCCAAGGGCGACCGCCTCGGCCTCTTGCTGCCCAACTGCCCGGCCTACCCGCTGCTCTTCTTCGCCGCCCTCCAGGCCGGTCTGACGGTGGTGAACTTCAACCCGCTCTACACCGTGCGCGAGCTGGATGCCCAGGCCCGCGACGCCGGCATCGCCGCCCTCGCCACCCTCGACCTCGCCGCCCTCTACCCCAAGGCCGCCGCCTTGCTGGCCGCGGGCGCCGTCGGGCGCATCATCGTCTGCCCCTTCGCCGCCATGCTGCCGCCCGGCAAGCGCGCCCTGTTCCGCGTCTTGAAGCGCCGCGACCGCGCCCAGCCCCCCCGCGACGCCGCCCACGCCTGGCTCGACGACCTCGCCGCCCCCGGCCCCCCGCCCGACCCGGTCGCCATCGACCCCCATCACGACGTCGCCGTGCTGCAGTACACCGGCGGCACCTCCGGCACCCCCAAGGGGGCCATGCTCAGCCACGCCAACCTCTACGCCAACACCGAGCAAAGCCTGCTCTGGTTCAAGGACACCCGCGTCGGCGAGGAGCGCATGCTCGCCGCCCTGCCGTTCTTCCACGTCTTCGCCATGACCACCGTCATGCTGTTCGCCGTCCGCGCCGGGGCCGAGATCATCATGCTGCCCCGCTTCGAGCTGGCCGCCGCCGTCCGCACCATCGGCCGCCGCCGCCCCACCTTCATGCCCGGCGTCCCCACCATGTTCAACGCCATCGCCGGCCACCCCGGCCGCGCCGACCTCACCAGCATCCGCTTCTGCATCAGCGGCGGCGCGCCCCTGCCCGCCGAGGTCAAGGCCCGCTTCGAGGCCCGCACCGGCTGCGTCGTCGTCGAGGGCTACGGCCTGACCGAGGCCAGCCCGTCCGCCGTCTGCAACCCCCCGGGCGGCCTCAACAAGCCCGGCTCCATCGGCCTGCCCCTGCCCGGCACCACCGTCGAGCTGCGCGACCCCCACGACCCGACGCGGCGCGTGGCGCAAGGCGAGAAAGGCGAGCTTTGCGTCAAGGGCCCCCAGGTCATGCTCGGCTACTGGCGCCGCCCCGACGACACCGCCGCCAGCACCACCCCCGACGGCTTCCTCCGCACCGCCGACATCGCGGTGATGGACCGGGACGGCTACTTCGCCATCGTCGACCGCATCAAGGACCTCATCCTCTGCGGCGGCTACAACGTCTACCCCCGCACGGTCGAGGACGCGGTCTACCGCCACGCCGCCGTCGCCGAGTGCACCGTGATCGGCGTCCCCGACGACTACCGCGGCGAGACGGTCAAGGCGTTCGTGGCCCTGAAACAAGGCGCGTCGCTGACCGCGGACGAGCTGCTCGCCTTCCTCAAGGACCACCTGTCGCCCATTGAGCTGCCCAAGCAGGTCGAGTTCCGCCCCAGCCTGCCCCGCACCCTGATCGGCAAGCTGTCCAAGAAGGAGCTGGTGGCCGAGGAGCGCGCCAAGCGGGCAGGGGGGTCCGGCGCGTGACCGGCGTCGGGCGGCGGCTCTCGACCAACCTTCATCGATCGGGGTTCGATCCGCATTCGAGCGGTTTCGGTCTTGTCGGACCCGCCCTCGCGTCGGACAAGACTGGGTGACCGCGTGGAACAAAGGCTAGACCGGCCTCATGTGACATGAAGCCGCCCTAGCTGAAAGCTGCCTCACGGAACGGCATGGGGATCGAGCATGCCCGACACGACGCACTTCGACCGGCGTGGATCGAGCTATGATCAGGACGAGACGCACAAGCGCATCGTGGAACTGCTCCTCGCCCCGTTCACGTTTACGCCGGGAGAGCGCATCCTGGACCTGGCGACCGGCACGGGACTGGTCGCGTTGCAGGTGGCCAAGCTCGTGGGACCGTCCGGACAGGTCGTCGGCTTGGACGTGTCGGCGGGAATGCTCGCGGCGGCGCGACGCGAAGCGCGAAAGGCGCGGCTTGCTAACGTTCGCTTCGAGCAGGGGAACGCCGAACGCCCCGGCTACGACGCCGGCAGCTTCGATCATCTGTTCTGCGCGTCCGCCCTGGTGCTGATGCCGGACATCAACGCGGCGCTGCGCTGTTGGCGCGACCTTCTGAAACCGGGCGGGCGGATCGGCTTCGACACGCCCGCCAAGCCCTTCGGCTTCTCGCAGCGAGCATCGGCAGCGGCGCTGCGCCACGGAGTGAGATTGTCATACGGCGAGGTGGCGGACACTCCCGACAAGTGTCGCGCTTTGCTGGCCCGGGCCGGCCTGGAACCTGTCAGCATCCGCAAGGCGTTCGCCAACACCACTCCGCTCGCGCTCGACGAGATGATCGCGATGTATGACGAACGCCTGGACCATCCGGCTTGGATGGGCATCAAGGAGGCCGGCGTCGCAACCCGGGCGGCGATCAGGGCCGACTTCATCGGCAGCGCGACCGAAGACACGGTGAACGGCTTGGTTCCGAACGACGTGGCCTTGCTTTTCACGGCCGGCTCGAAACCGTCGAACTGAGGGTGTTCGGAACCGCCTCCGCGCCAGCCGCCTCCGAAAACGAACAGGCCGCTCCCACCCCCCACCTTGACACCCCCAAACCCCCCACCTTACCTATACGTCACCCACCTGCCCAGAACGGAACATGCCCGAGCTGTTCACCATCGGCGAGCTGGCCCACGACTTCGCCCTCTCCCCCCGCGCCATCCGCTTCTACGAGGACCAGCGCCTCCTCGCCCCCGGCCGCGCCGGCACCCAGCGCATCTACACCAAGCGCGACCGCGCCCGCCTCCAGCTCATCCTGCGCGGCAAGCGCCTCGGCTTCTCGCTCGCCGACATCCGCGAGTTCCTCGACCTCTACGACGCCGACCGCACCAAGCGCCGCCAGATGCGCATGACCCTCCAGCGCACCGAGGCCCGCATCGCCGACCTCGAGCAGCAGCTCGAGGACATCACCGTCACCCTGGCCGAGCTGCGCGACATGCGGGCCGAGATCGCCGCCTACGTGGCGAACCCCCAGCCGGCCACGCCCGCCCCCGACCAGTCCCCCGGCCCCGCCCAGTCCCTCGTCCCCGACGGCGCCCGCCCCGTCCCCGACGACATCCGCCCCGTCCCCGACGACATCCGCCCCGTCCCCGACGACATCCGCCCCGTCCCAGATGACATTCGAAGGAACGTCGCATGACCGCACAACGAACCCCCGCCGTCATCGCCGGCTACGTCCGCTCCCCCTTCACCCCGGCCGGCAAAGGGGCGCTCGCCCGCACCCGCCCCGACGACCTCATGGCCCAGGTGGTCCGCGCCCTCATCGGGCGCGCCGGCGCCAAGCCCGAGGACATCGAGGACATCATCATCGGCTGCGCCTTCCCCGAGGGCGAGCAGGGCTTCAACATCGGCCGCGTCGTCGCCTTCCTCGCCGACCTGCCCATCACCGCCGCCGGCTCCCAGGTCAACCGCTGGTGCGGCAGCTCCATGAGCGCCGTCCACATGGCCGCCGGGGCCATCGCCGCCGGGGCAGGGGACCTGTTCGTCTGCGGCGGCGTCGAGAGCATGAGCCGCGTGCCGATGATGGGCTTCAACCCGGTGCTCAACCCCCGCCTGCAGCAGGACAAGCCCGAGAGCTACGTCAGCATGGGCCTCACCGCCGAGACCCTCGCCCAGCGCTACCAGATCGACCGCGCCGCCCAGCAGGATTTCGCCGTCACCAGCCAGCGCCGCGCCGCCAGCGCCCAGGCCGAGGGCCGCTTCGCCGACGAGATCGTGCCCATCCAGACCAAGGCCGGCCCCGTCGACCAGGACGGCTGCATCCGCGCCGACACCACCGCCGAGGCCCTGTCCGCCCTCAAGCCCGCCTTCCTCGCCGCCGGCACCGTCACCGCCGGCACCAGCTCGCCGCTCACCGACGGCGCGTCCGCCGTGCTCGTCGCCAGCGCCGACTACGCCGACAAGCACGGCCTGCCGGTCCTGGCCCGCATCAACAGCATGTCGGTCGCCGGCTGCGCCCCCGACATCATGGGCATCGGCCCCGTCCCGGCCGCGCGCAAGGCCCTCGCCCGCGCCGGCCTCGAGATGGGCGAGATGGACCTGATCGAGCTGAACGAGGCCTTCGCCGCCCAGGCCCTCGCCGTCGAGCGCGACCTCATGCTCGACCACGCCCGCGTCAACCTCGACGGCGGCGCCATCGCCCTCGGCCACCCGCTCGGGGCCAGCGGCGCGCGCATCACCGGCAAGGCCGCCGCCCTCCTCGCCCGCACCGGGGGCAGGCACGCGCTCGCCACCATGTGCGTCGGCGGCGGCCAGGGCGTCGCCACCGTGCTGTCGCGGGCCTGAGCCGTGGCCGTCGAACGCTGCGCCGTCCTCGGCGCGGGGGTGATGGGGGCCGGCATCGCCGCCCACCTCGCCAACGCCGGCCTCCCCGTCCTCCTGCTCGACGTGCCGGCGAAGGAAGGCCCCCGCAGCGCCCCCGCCGCGGCGGCCATCGAGCGCCTGAAGAAGGCCGACCCCCAGCCGCTGATGCTCCCCGAGGCCGCCCGCCTCATCACCCCCGGCAACTTCGACGACGACCTGCCCAAGCTCGCCGAATGCGACTGGATCATCGAGGTCGTGGTCGAGGACCTCGCCGCCAAGCGCGCCCTCTACGGCCGCGTCGACGCCGCGCGCAAGCCCGGCAGCATCGTGTCCAGCAACACCAGCACCATCCCGCTCCGCGCCCTCGCCGGCAAGCAGTCCGACGCCTTCAAGCGCGACTTCTGCATCACCCACTTCTTCAACCCGCCCCGCTACATGCGCCTCTTGGAGCTGGTCGCCGGCCCCGACACCCGCCCCGAGGTCGTGGCCGAGCTGACGCAGCTCTGCGACGTCCGCCTCGGCAAGGGCGTGGTGCGCTGCCACGACACGCCCGGCTTCATCGCCAACCGCATCGGCACCCACTGGATCACCGTCGCCGTCAACGAGGCCATCGAGCGCGGCCTGCCCGTCGAGGACGCCGACGCCGTCCACCGCCCTATGGGCATCCCGAAAACCGGCGTGTTCGGCCTCGTCGACCTGGTCGGCCTCGACCTGATGCCGCTGATTTCGAAGTCGCTGCTGATGAGCCTGCCGGAGAACGACGACTACCGCCGGGTGTTCAAGGAACAGCCGATGCTGGCCCGCATGATCGCGGACGGCAGCACCGGCCGCAAAGGCAAGGGCGGCTTCTACCGCATGAGCGCGTCGGGCGGCGGCCGCCTGCGCGAATCCATCGACCTCCGCACCGGCGAGTACCGCCCCTCGACCAAGCCGAAGCTGGAAGCGGTCGAGGCCGGCCGCCGCGACCTCCGCGCCTTGGTCCGCCACTCCAGCCCGGCCGGCGAGTACGCCCGCGCCGTCCTGGTGCAGAACCTCCTCTACGCCGCCGCCGTGGCCCCGGCCATCGCCGACGACATCCCCGCCATCGACCAGGCCATGCGCCTCGGCTACGCTTGGAGCCAAGGCCCGTTCGAGCTGATCGACCGCCTCGGCGCCGACTGGCTGGCCGACGCCGCCGAGGCCGCCGGCCTCCCCGTGCCGCCGCTGCTGGCCCAGGCCCGCGGCCGCGGCTTCTACCGCGTGGAGGGCGGCACCCTGCGATGCCTCGGCTTCGACGGCGAGTACGTGCCCGTCGCCCGCCCCGAAGGCGTGCTGCTGCTGGCCGACGTCAAGCGCGCCGCCGAACCGGTCCTGCGCAACGCCTCCGCCAGCGTCTGGAACATCGGCGACGGCGTGCTGTGCTTCGAGTTCACCAGCAAGATGAACGCCCTCGACCCCGACACCCTCGGCCTGCTCGCCAAGGCCGTCGCCCTCGCCGCCGGGCGGCACCGCGGCATGGTGATCTACAACGAGGGCGACAACTTCTCCGTCGGTGCCAACCTCGGCATCGCCATGTTCGCCGCCAACGTCGCCGCCTGGCCGGTGATCGAGGGGCAGGTCGCCGGCGGCCAGGCCGCCTACAAGGCGCTGAAGTACGCCCCCGTCCCCGTCGTCGGCGCGCCGTCCGGCATGGCGCTCGGCGGCGGCTGCGAGATCCTGCTCCACTGCAGCGCCGTCCAGGCCCACGCCGAGACCTACATGGGCCTGGTCGAGGTGGGCGTCGGCCTCTTGCCCGGCTGGGGCGGCTGCAAGGAGCTGCTGGCGCGCTGGCAAGCCGAGCCGAAGCTGCCGCGCGGCCCCATGCCCGCCGTCGCCCGCGCGTTCGAGATCATCTCCACGGCGCAGGTCAGCAAGTCGGCGGCCCAGGCGCGGGGCCTCGGATTCCTGCGCGGGACGGACGCGATCACCATGAACAAGGACCGGTTGCTCTTCGACGCCAAGCAGAAGGCGCTGGCGTTGGCGGAGTCGTATCAGCCGCCGAAGCCGGTCGAGTACCGCCTGCCGGGCCCGGGCGGGCGCGTGGCGCTCGACCTGGCGGTGGACGGGTTCGCCGCGTCCGGCAAGGCGACGCCGCACGACGTGGTGGTGTCGAAGGCCGTCGCCCGCGTGCTCACCGGCGGCGATGCCGACCCGCTCGACACCCTGACCGAGGACGACGTGACCGACCTGGAGCGCGCCGCCTTCATGCAGCTCATCCGCAACCCGGCGTCCTTGGCCCGCACCGAGCACATGCTCGCCACCGGCAAGCCGCTCCGCAACTGAGGAATTCCCCGTCATGGCGACCTACGCCGCCCCCCTGCGCGACATCCGCTTCGTCCTCCACGAAGTCCTCGACAGCGCCGCCCTCGCCACCCTGCCCGGCTACGAGCAGGCCACCCCCGACCTCATCGACGCCGTGATCGACGAGGCCGCCAAGCTCAGCGAGCAGGTGCTGTTCCCGCTCAACCTGTCCGGCGACGCCGAGGGCTGCGCCTACGAGAACGGCGTCGTCCGCACCCCCAAGGGCTTCAAGGACGCCTACCGCCAACTGATCGACGGCGGCTGGACCTCGCTCGCCTGCGACCCGGCCTACGGCGGCCAAGGCATGCCCATGCTCGTCAGCACCGTGTTCGAGGAGATGGTCTCCAGCGCCAACCTCGCCTTCGGCATGTATCCCGGCCTGTCCCACGGCGCTTACCGCGCGCTCCACGTCCACGGCGACGACGCGCTCCGCGCCGAGTACCTCCCCCGCCTGGTGGACGGCGCCTGGTCCGGCACCATGTGCCTCACCGAGCCGCAATGCGGCACCGACCTCGGCCTGATCCGCACCCGCGCCGAACCCGAGGGCGACGGCAGCTACCGCGTCACCGGCACTAAGATCTTCATCAGCGCCGGCGAGCACGACCTCACCGAGAACATCGTCCACCTCGTCCTCGCCAAGCTGCCCGGCGCGCCCGCCGGCACCCGCGGCATCAGCCTGTTCCTGGTGCCCAAGTTCCTCCCCGACGCCGACGGCAAGCCCGGCCAGCGCAACGGCGTCCTGTGCGGCGGCATCGAGCGCAAGATGGGCATCAAGGCGTCCGCGACCGCCGTGCTCAACTTCGACGACGCCAAGGGCTGGCTGGTCGGCCCGGTCAACGGCGGCATGAAGTGCATGTTCACCATGATGAACGCCGCCCGCCTCGCCGTCGGCATGCAGGGCCTCGGCGTCGCCGAGACCGCCTACCAGTCCGCCGCCGCCTACGCCAAGGACCGCCGCCAGGGCAAGTCGGTCGCCCGCGGCGACGCTAAGGACACCAAGAGTTCCGACGCGTCCGCCGCCGACCCCATCATCGTCCACCCCGACGTCCGCCGCATGTTGCTCGAATCCCGCTCCATGACCGAGGCCGGCCGCGCCCTGTCCTACTGGGTCGGCCTGGAACTCGACCGCGCCGAGCGCCACCCCGACCCGGCGGTCCGCCAGGAAGCCGACGACCTGGTCGCCCTGCTCACCCCCATCGTCAAGGCCGCCCTCTCCGACCTCGGCTCCGAGGCCGCCAACAACGCCGTCCAGGTCCTCGGCGGCCACGGCTACGTCCACGAGTGGGGCGTCGAGCAACTGGTCCGCGACGCCCGCATCGCCCAGATCTACGAGGGCGCCAACGGCATCCAGGCTCTCGACCTGGTCGGCCGCAAGCTCGGCCAGGACGCCGGCCGCCTGCTGCGCCGCTTCTTCCATCCCGTCAGCGCCTGGCTCGAAGCCCACGCCGACGACGCCGAGCTCGCCCCCTTCGCCGCCCCCGCCGCCAAGGCGTTCGCCCGCTTGCAGCAGGCCACCCTCGTCGTCGCCCAGCGCGGCCTGGCCCGGCCCGAGGAAGCCGCCGCCGCCGCCACCGACTACCTTCGCCTGTTCGCCCTCGTCGCCATGGCCTTCATGTGGTGCCGCATGGCCGAGGTCGCCCGCGACAAGCTCCGCCGCGGCGCCGACGGCGACGCCGCCTTCTACGAAGCCAAGCTCGGGGTCGGCCGCTTCTTCATGGCCCGCGTGCTCCCCCGCCACTCGGCCCACTTCCAGTCCGTCATGGCCGGCGCCGACACCCTGACCCACCTGCCCGCGGACGCCTTCTGATCCGGCCGCGCGCTCCCCGGGCCGGCCGCGGCGGCGGCGCGGCCACGCCCCGAACGGACCCGCCCCGATGCGGTGCCGGTCGGAACAAGAGGCCGGCGCAGATCCGGCGCTTCTGTTGACGCCGGGCATGCCCCAGGTTGCGGCTCCCGGGTGCTGCTCCCGTCCTCGATCCCGTCCCCGGGCCGCCGCCGCCGCGCCCCTCCGTCCCCGGCGCGCGGCCGAACCCGGCCCAGGGTCATGAAGCAGCCCCGCCCCACGGGGCGAGACGCGTCCCAAAAACCATCGCGCGCGCTTGCTCCTCGGCCGCCGCCGCCCGCGCGCCGGATGAAATACCACCGTGGCCCGCCGGAATTCGTCATCATCCGGCGCCGGACCGCTTGCCCTCGCGCCCTTCGTGCTTCTAGCATCGCGGCCTACCCGAGGTTGTATTAAATAAACCCCATGATACCAAGTTCCGTTCGCGTTTTGACCGCAGGCGCCGAAGACACCATCCGCGTGGCCTACGCCAGCCACTACGACACCGCGACGGCAGTCGATCAGTGCTGCGCCCAGTTCGGCCGCCTCCGCCCCGTGCTCCTGCTGGTGTTCTGCGGTGGCAAGCACGACCCGGTCGCCGTCGCCGGCGGCCTGCGCTCCTCCTACGGCGCCATCCCCATCGTCGGCGGCTCCGCGGCCGGCGCCATCGGCTGCGGCGAGCTCGGCTACAGCGGCCTCGAGCTCGGCATCGTCGCCTTCGAGGACTCGGACGTCGTCCCCCGCCTCTGCGTCAACCGCGACCTGCTGCGCGGCGAGGCCCACGCCGGCGAGGCCCTGGCGCGCGAGGTCGCCGCCCAGGCCGAGGACGGGGCCGTCGTGCTGCTGTTCTACGACAGCGTCGCCTCCGCCTCCCCCTTGCGCCTGCACAACGCCAGCGCCCTGATGGACGGCTTCCACGCCGGCCTCGGCAACAAGCGCGTCACCTTGATCGGCGGCGGCCTCACCACCGACATCAACCTGTCCGACGGCTGGGTGTTCGACGGGGCCGGCGTCTGCAAGCACGCCGGCATCGCCCTCGTCTTCCCTCCCACCGTCGCCGCCGACACCACCGTGCTCCACGGCTGCCGCCCGGTCAGCGACTTCATGGAGATCACCCGCATCGAGGGCGCGACCGTCTACGAGCTCGACGGCGAGCCGGCGCTCACCGTCATCGAGCGCATGTTGGGCCTCAAGCTCGGCGCCACCGACGGCAACGACCTGTCCCTCATCGCCACCCTCGGCCAGAAGCACGGCGACCCCTTCGCCCCCTACGACGAGAACGCCTACGTCAACCGCCTCATCCTCGGCGCGGACCGCGCCACCGGTTCCATCACCCTGTTCGAGGCCGATTTCCGCGTCGGCGCCCAGGTGCAGATCATGTCCCGCGACAACGCCCTGATGCTCGAATCCGTGCGCGACGGCGCCGCCGCCCTGCGCGAGCGGATGCGCGGCGCCCGGCCTTTCCTCGGCCTCTACGTCGACTGCGCCGGCCGGGCCAGCGCCCGCAGCGGCGCGCGGCTGGAGGAGGCGGCCCTCGTGATGCAGACCCTCGACCCGTCGCTGCCCATGATCGGCTTCTACTCCGGCGTCGAGATCGCCCCCTTCGACGGCTACAGCCGCCCCCTGGACTGGACCGGCGTCCTCACCATCCTTCGGCAGGTACCATGATCAGCGAGACGCCCGGCCTCGGCAACCCCGTCGAACGCGAGCTGAGCTACTACCGCCGCGAGTGCAACGACCTCGGCGCGCGCCTCCTGCGCCTGCAGGAGGAGCAGAGCCAGGCCTTCCTCGAGGCCCGCCGCAGCCGCACCGTCGTGCGCATGGTGCGCGAGGCCTACCGCCTCGCCGAGCCGGCCCAGGCCACCCATGACGTCGGCGGCGCCCTGCTGCAGATCGTCGTCGAGAACGCGCTGTGCGACCGCGCCGCCCTGCTGCGCGAGGAGCCGGCCGGCAGCGGCCGCTTCCTCGTCGCCCACGCCATCGGCGGCACCAACGTCGAGGTCGACGAGGCCGTCACCATCCTCAACCCGCCGCGCTTCTTCTTCACCAGCTCCACCCGCCTCGACCGCCCCCCGGGCGGCCTCATGGACGTGCTCCACCTCCCCTTCGTCCTGTGGGCCTACGACCGCTCCAGCGGCCACGCGCTGGCCATCGGCAACCGCTCCGAAAGCAACGTCAGCCGCCCGTTCGAGAGCGGCGACCAGGAGCTGATCGAGACCGCGCTGTCCGTCTACCTCGACGTCCTCTACCGCAAGAACGTCGAGGCCCAGCTCCGCCAGGCCAGGCAGGCCGCCGAGGAGACCAGGCTCGCCCAGGCCCAGTTCCTCGAAGCCCTGGCCCAACAGATCCGCCCGCCCATTGAGCGCCTCGTCGCCCTGTCCCAGGGCATCGCCGCCCACGCCGTCGCCGGCCCGGAGCAGGCCCAGGAAGCCACCCGGCAGATGGCCGAGAGCGCGCGCGAGCTGGTCGAGCTCGCCAACGACGCGCTCCGCCTCGCCAACCCGGCCGACCCCGCCCCCTCGCTCGACGTGCAGTGGACCGACCTCGCCGACACCGTCCGCCGCATCCACCGCGCCGCCTACCCGGTCAGCGTCAAGAACGGCGTCGAGCTAACCGTCACCCTCCCCCGCCGCCAGGTCTCCGTCTGCGTCGACCGCGACGGCATCCACCGCGCCGTGCAGATGATCATGACCACCGCCCTCACCCGCGTCGTCCCCGGCTCCATCATCAAGCTCGCCGCCGAGCGCCGCAGCGACGGCAGCGTCGAGATCGTCGTCAGCTCGCGCAATGACGAGGGCGAGCCGATCCAGGCCATCCCGCAGGACACCCGCCGGTCCGTCCTCGGCGACGATCACGGCCCCGTCCTCGTCGACCGCGGCGCAGACCGCCTGTCCGCCGCCCGCCGCATCGTCGAGGCCCACGGCGGCATCCTCGTCACCGAGCCACGCCCCGGCGGCGGCCGCCACGCCCGCATCATCCTCCCCGCCCAGGCCGCCCGCGACGAAGCCATGCTCTGACCACCGGAGGCCGGCGAGGGCGCTTCCCGAGGCCGCCGGCTCCGCTCCGGAACCTGTCCCGGAGCGGACGCCAGCCGACGTCTAGGCCGTAGTGACGATTTCAGCTCGGCTGGGTTCCGGTTCGGCGCTGGGTGTGGTTCAAGGCTGATTTCGAGGTTTGGCGATGGCGGGCGTTGAGGTGGATGCGTTGCGCGACGACCAGTGGGAGCGCTTGCGGGACCTGGTTCCGGGCGGGCGCGAGGGCCAGCGTGGGCCGCGTTGCGACAACCGCCGGTTCGTGGATGCGCTGCTGTGGATGGCGCGCTCTGGCGCGCGCTGGCGCGACCTGCCCGAGCGGTATGGTGATTACCAGGCCGTGAAGCGCCGCTTCTATCGCTGGGTCGAGCGCGACGTCTTGGGCGGCTTCCTGGCCGTGCTTGCGGCGGACAGCGACCTGGAATGGCTGATGATCGACAGCACGGTCGTGCGCGCCCACCAGCACGCGGCCGGGGCCCGCCGGTCCAAGGGGGGCCTGATGCCCAGGGGCTGGGCCGCTCTCGCGGCGGCCTGAGCACCAAGGTACACGCCGCCACCGACGCGCTGGGCAACCCGGTGCGCCTGCTGTTCGGGCCGGGGCAGCGCCATGACGTCACGCGCGGCCACGAACTGCTGGACGGCCTCAAGCCCGGTGCCGTGATCGCCGACAAGGGATACGACGCTGACCACCTGCGGGATGCCATAGGCGACATGGGAGCCGAGGCTGTCATCCCGCCCCGGTCCAACCGCAAAACGCCACGCGACCATGACAAGGCGCTCTACCGGGAGCGCAACCTCGCCGAGCGGTTCTTCAACAAGCTGAAGCAGTTCAGGCGCGTGGCCACCCGCTACGACAAGCTCCTGCCCAACTACAGAGGCTTCGTCCAACTCGCCGCCATAGTCGTCCTGCTTCGGTGAAATCGTCACTACCGCCTAGAGCGGTTTCAGTTTTGTCGGACGCCCCTCGCGTCCGATCAAACTGAGTAACCGCGTGGAACGATAGCTAGAGCGGTTTCAGTTTTGTCGGACGCACCTCGCGTCCGATCAAACTGAGTAACCGCGTGGAACGATGGCTAGAGTGGTTTCGTGTAACATGAAACCACTCTAGCCTAGAGCTTGGTCTTCAGAGCTTCGTCCCGGCCGGCAGCCGCGACAGGCTGGCCAGCGTTGCGTCCACCGCCCGCGCCAGCCCCCACGTCTCGCTGTAGCCCGTGCCCGGGTTGTCCAGCAGCCGTTCCTTGTCCTGGTGCCGCGCCTGGATGTACGAGGTCCACTTCCGGCTCGCCGGCTTGCGGTGGTGGTAGTCGTGGCACGGCGCGTCGCCCACCAGCACCACCATCCGCACGAACGCCTGCGCCAGCAGCATGTTCGCCCACCAGCCGGCCCAGGCCAGCGCGCCCCGCACCGAGCCCGCGCCCGCCACTGGCGGCATCGCCCCCGGGAACACGCCCCCGGTCGCGTGCGCCGCGAGGTCGCGTCCCCGCGCCGCGATCACCTCCACCTCCGGGAAGCTGTGCTCGCACAGGATGCGCCCGACCGTCGCCGCCTGCAGCAGCACCGTCACCGGCACGACCCACGCCAGCAGCAGCGCCAGCCACTGCCCGGTCAGCGCCGCCGCCGCGATCATCGCCGCCCATGCCGCCATGCCCACCAGGTTGTGGCCGCGGTCGTGCGAGCCCCACGCCGCCCGGACCCGGCGGTACGCGAACCGGCCGTGGAACCACGGCGACACCAGCCCCGTCAGCACCCGCCGCCGCAGCACCGGCAGCGCCACGCCCGCGTCGAGCCGGCAGGTGTTGAACACGAAGTCCGCGAACTCGTCCTCCTCCGTCAGCAGCTTGTTGTGGCTGTGGTGCAGCATGTGCTCCTTCTTGTAATGATCGAAGTGCTTGAACAACAAGATGCCCGAAACCAGCTTGCCAACAGTCACGTTCATGTCCCGGTCGCGAAACACCGTGCCGTGCGAGCAGTGGTGGAACACCACCACCTGGAACAACCCCAACCCCGCCGTCGTCAGCATCATGCCGACGATGACCAGCGGCGGGCACAGCGCCAGCGCCGCGGCGCTGAGCGCCATCCCGCCCAGGGTTTGCAGCAGGGCGACGGCGACGAAGTGCAGCGGCGAGCGTTCCCGCAGCGGCTCCCCCGTCATCGGCTGCGCCGTCAGCCAGGTCAGGAACGGCTGCGTCCAGCGAGGCAAGCGATCTTGCATGACCAACCTAGGGTTGGCTGGAGCCGATGAAGTCCAGCAACGCTCGTCGGCAGTCAAGGCATCAGGCGGCAGGAATGTCATTTATATCTCCCATAGGTTGCAAACCCGACGAAACACGTGGTGCGTCGCCGGCCTAGGGATAATAAGCCGAACAGGCCATGACGCTCGAATGGGTTATGCTCAACACAGCAGTATAACACTGACCGTATTTAGATGGAGCTGAGAGTTAAATGTCAGGAGGACTCGCCTAAATTGCGTTAATAGCAAGTTTTTGCTGCGAATTGTTTGTCAAATCAATCAGAAACTCTATTAGATTTGTCTTTTTACTTTAGATATAAATTGTTGATTTATGGCACACGCTGTCAAAGTGACTTACAATCCAACATAAATATGTTGAAGGTTATTTCCTGTCTACTATCCTAGTAGGCCGATATTCGTCTGAGCTAACTTAAATTACGTCCAAGCTAGGTTGTGATCTAATATCACCTATCGCGTAGGACGCACATTTCACGAGTCTTTCCTTCCATATTTCCTGCAATTTCCTGATGTTCTGACGAAAGGGCCAGCATGTCCGAGAGGAATCGGCGATGCTGGCCTTCACTGTCCGGAACGTAAATCTTAGTCTTACAATTACCGGACGACGCCCGGCTTTTGTTTACGACGCCCCGATTTGCTTTGCCGGCCCGCCGAGCTGCTTCTGCCGCAGCGCCGTCAGCCGGTCCCCCAGGTTGCTCGGCGCCGGCAGCTTGCCCTGCACCTGCGCCATCGCCACCGCGATGTTCTGGTCGTCCTGCTCCGGCCGCGTCGGCGCCAGCAGCTTCGCCTTCGCGTTCGCCGCCTCCGCCGTCGCCAGGTTGCGCGACGCGTTGTCCTGCATCGCTTTCAGCGCCACGCTCAGCCCGCTCGTCGCCCCCGACAGCCCGGCCGCCTGTCGCGCCGCCTCCGCCCGCCGCTCCGCCATGTCGCGCTGCTGCTCCGCCCGCCCCATGTCCCGCTGCGCCCGGTTTAGCTCGTCGCGCGCCGACTTCAGCTTCTGCCCGGCCTGCTGATACGTGTCCTGCAGCGAGTGCAGGAAGTCTCCGGCGTCGTCGGCGTCGCGCTTCTCCCGCTCCACGTCCTCCGTCATGCCTTCCAGCATCGTCACCAGCGTCCCCAGGCTGCGCTCCAGCGAGGACTTGCGCGACGGGTCGCCTTCCCCCTCCATCTGCCGCTGCAACTGCTCCGCCGCCGCCATCCGCTGCTGCGACAACTGCTGGATCGCGTCCGCCTCCCGCTTCTCCTTGTCGAACGCCATCCGCGCTTCCGCGACCTGCCGCCCCAGCACGTCCAGGTGCTGCTCCATCGTCCGCAGCTCGGCTTCCGTGGCCGATTTCGGGTCCCAGCGCACGATCGCCTCGATCGCCCCGTTGACGGCCTGGTCCGTCTTCACCCCGACCAGGTTGCGAATGAACGTGTACATGGCACTCTCCCTCGTTGATTGATCGAAGCCGGCTCAGCCGGCCATCGCCCCGGCGTTCAGCAGCGCCACCGCGACCTGCACGCCCACCAGCACCAGCGCCGCCGCCACGTTGCCGGCCTCGATCATCCCGCGCAACCCGCGCATCACGGCCGCCGTCAGCAGGAACGTCGCCAACTGGATCACCAGCGCCACCAGCCCCCACAACAGGATGTCGAGCGTCAGCACGCTCGTCGCCAGCGTCGCCGCCAACGGGATCGCCAGCGCGATCAGCGTCCCCGTCACCACCACCGCCGCGGCGACGTTGCCCTCCCGCACCAGTTGCGCCTCCCTGAACGGCGTCACCAGCATGTAGCAGGCGATGCCGACGCCGAGCAGCGCCAGCGTCACGGCGAATTGCCCGATCAGGAGCGGCAGCCCTTGCTGCAGCGTGGCGAGGATGGTGTCCATGCGGTCCTATGCGAGCTGGAGGGTGGCGGGATTGAGGTCGATGCCGGCGCGCACCTCGACCCAGGCGCGGCCCCCGTCCTGCACGGCCGACACCATGATGTATTCCGTCTGCGGTCCCGGCGCGGCCACCCCCGTCGCCGCCGCGTACAGCATCGCCTGGCTCTGCACCGTCCGGGTCCCGGCCGGGCCTTCGATCGTCTCGGTGAGCGCCCGCGGCGGCGCCCGCCCCTGGCCCGGCGCCCAGGCCCGGTCGTACACCTTGCCGTCCTTGGTCTGGAACTGCGTCCAGCCGATCATGCCCTCGTTCGGATCGAGCCACGCCCCCCATTCCCCCGGGTCGGCCGGCGTCACCTCGTCGATGGTGCCGAACAGCCGGCACTCGTCCGGGTCGCCGGCGACGTTCAGGTGCAACTGTACCAAGCTGCGCCCGTCCGGCAGGTAGAGCCGCGTCAGCGCCGTCCCCCCCGACTGCACCTGCCCCACCGCCGCCACGCTCACCTGCCCGCTCCCCGTCCCCTCCGGCTGCGGCACCTTGATGGCGTTCCCCGCCAGGATGAACGGCGTCGGGTCCAGCTCCAAGGTCATCCCCACCCGGAACTTGTCCGGCGTGTAGCCCTCGCCCGACAGCTTGTGCCGCAGCATCGCCCCGGCCGTCCCGATCGCCGATGATGGCGGCGCGCTCATGCCGGACCTCCCTTTCGCCGCGCCGTGCCGCCGCCAGGCCAGGAACGCCAGCCCGCCCGCGCCCACCAGCACCACCACCCACACCACCGGCGTGCCGCCCCCCTGGTCCGGCAAGCCCGGGGTCCGGGTCGGGTCGGCCTTCGCCACCGCCGCCGGCACGTCCGGCGGCAACGCGCCCGGCGTTCGCGGCTGCCCCTGCCGCTCCGCCAGTTGCCGGTCCAGCTCGTCGAGCTTGCGCCGCAGCTCGGCGTTGTCCTGCGCCTGCTGGTCGGCCTGCGCCCGCCATTGCCGGTAGCCGGGGTCGTTCTGGTTGTTGTGGAAGAACTCCCCCGTCCCCGCGCGCCCGAGGTTGCTCAGCATCGCCCCAAGGAACAGCCCGTCCCATGCCCCGAAGCTGCGGCCCCCACCACCGTAGCCGCCACCGTAGTAAGCCGGCGGCGGCGCGGACCAGCCCCGGTTGGCCAGCCACCCCTCCCGGCCGCCTCCCAGGCCACCCCCTATGCCACCCGCCGAGCCGTAGCCCGTCGCCGGCCCCCGCGCCGCGGGCGGCGCAGGGGGCGGCGTCCGCCGCGCCGCATCCTGCTGCGCCCGGAACGCCCCGAGCGCCGCCGCCGACCCGCTCCGCGAGAAGCTGCTGTCCCCCGGTGACGCCGGCGCTTGATACGCCCGCGGCCGATACGACGGCCGGCTGTAGCCCCCGCCGCCGAACGAGGGTGTCCGGTAGCCGCCGCCGCCCCGGCTGAACGACGGCGTCCGCAACGACCCGCTCGGCCGCGAGTACCCCCCGCTCGACCGCGCCCACGTCTCCACCGGCGCCCCAACCAGCGCGCCCAAGGCCAACATCAGCCCCAACCAGGCACCCGCGCGGCGGCGGCGGGCCTGCGGCCCCAGGCGGATGGCTCGGGCGAGCCGGGCGGCGAGGTCGGGCAACGAGGCTCCTGGTCTCAATTCTGACGCACCATCCAACCCGCCCCCGCCCGCAAGGTTCCCACTCTGACCCCGCCCACCCGGCCCCGCCCCCGCCCCCGCCCCCGCTCGCGCCCGGGTCACGCCGCCCTGCGCGCCGCGCCGCCCATGAGCCGCATCTCCGGCGTGCCCAGCTGCACCGCGATCGGCCGGTGGTCCGAGTTGCTCCGGTGCAGCGCCTGCACCGTGCCGCACACCAGCCCGCGGATCAGGCAGCGGTCGATCCGCAGCGGCAGCACGTCCGCCGCCCGGTGCGTGTGCTCGCGCGGCCCCACGTCGCGGAACCCCCGCAGCATCGCCGGCCCCACCAGGTTGTAGTCCCCCAGCACCGCCGCGCTGTGCGGCATCGCCGACGCGATCCGCCACAACTGCCGCCGGTTGAGCAGCTGCCCGTGCGACAGGTGGACGTTCGCCACCGAGAACGGCCCCAGGTCCACCACCTGGCACACCCGGCGGAACATGGCCCCCGGCTGCAGGTCGATCACCTTCGCCTCCCCGAGCGGCTCCGGGCTCCAGTACGCCAGCCCGTGGATGCGCCCCGGCTGCAGCACCCGACCGTAGCTCCCCCCCAGCCGCTTCGGCAGATCGTCGATCCGCTTCGTCGCCTCCTGCATCAGCAGCAGCCGCGGCCGCTCCTGGTGCACGAGCCGCACCACGTCGTCGAGGCTCGCCCCGATCAGGCGCAGCAGGTTCCAGCTCACGATCTTGATCATGCCCGGACCTGCAACGAGCGCGCCCCCGCGAAGTTCAATCCCCGGCCGCCCTCGCCCACGCGCCCCCTCACGCCTCGTCCGACTCCGCCGCCCCGCCCAGCCCCAGCCGCACCGCCCGCACCAGCAAGGTCGCCGCCGTCCACGCCGCGAGCGCCGCCAGCGGGATCGTCACCACCCGCGGCCACGCCAGCGACACCGCCACCAGCGCCAGCAGCACCGCGCCCGCCCCGGCCATCACCGTCGCCTCCGCCGGCCCCAGCGTCCTGTGGTCGGTGATCGCCGCCGTCACCGTGTTGCCCAGCCCCACCGCCCCCATCGTCAGCCGCCCCGGGCTGCCCCGCCCGTTCTGCCGCGGCGGGCGCGGCCCCGCCGAGTGCACCCGCTTCGATTGCAGCACCACCTCCGTCGCGTGCCGCAGGTCGTCGAGGAACATCGCCTCCATCCCCTCGGCGAACCCCGCGTCCTCGATCGCCACGTCCAGCTCCCAGTTGCCCATCCAGCTCGCGATGTTGAGGTTGCTCGACCCGATCCGCGCCCAGCGCCCGTCCGCCACCGCCGTCTTGGCGTGCAGCATCGGCCCGTTCCACTCGTAGACCTTGACCCCCGCCTCCAGCAGCGGCCGGTACCCCGCCCGCGAGATCGCCTTCACCACCGCGAGGTCGGACGCCCCCGGCACCAGCAGCCGCACGTCCACCCCGTCCCGCGCCGCGTCGCACAGCGTCCGCGTGTAGGCCGTCGTCCCGGCGAAGTAGGCGTCCGTCAGCCACAGCGAGCGCCGCGCCATCCCCGCGATCATCTGGTCCAGCCGGTAGATGCCCATCGTGTTGGGCTTGCTGCCGATCACCCGCAGCGTCACCGCCCCCGCCACCGCCGGCAGCTCCGGGTGCCCGCCCGGCGACTCGGGGCAGGGCAGGGGGGGGCCGGCGTAGGCCCAGCTCTGCGCGAACGCCGCGTCGAGGTCGGCCACCGCCGGCCCCCGCACCTCCACCCCCGTGTCCCGCCAAGGCTCCTTGCCCGGCGCGCCCGCCCAAACCTCGGCCACGCACAGCCCGGCGACGAACCCCACGGTCCCGTCCACGCTCACCGACTTGCGGTGGTTGCGGCTCAGCCACCCGAACGGGCTGTCGAGCCGCGGCCGGTTGAAGCATCGCACCTCCACCCCCCCGCGCCGCAGCCGCCGCCACAGCCCCGGCCACGTCGTCAGGCAGCCGAGCCAGTCATACAGCACCCGCACCGCGACGCCGTCCCGCGCCTTGCCGATCAGCAGGGCCTCGAACCGCCGCCCCACCGCGTCGTCGCGGATGATGTAGTTCTCGAAGTGCACCCACCGCCGCGCCCCCTCGATGGCGGCGATCCAGGCCGGGTAGTTCTCCGCCCCGTCGCGCAGCAGCCGCACCGCGTTGCCCTGCACGCTCGCCGCCCCGGCCGCCCGCGAGAACAGTTGGTCGGCCAGCAGCCGCGCCAGCGGCTTCGCGCTGTCCCATCCCGGCTCCGACGCCCGGGCCGCCGGCACGTGCCGCGCCGTCCTGAACGCGCGAAGGGCACGACCGATCCGGCCATGCCCTCGCTTCGCGATCCGGATCGCCGCTTACTCGAACGGCCCAGTCACTCGAGCGGCCCGGTCACTCGAGCGGCCTGGTGCCGAGCCTGCCCTGCGGCTGCGGCGCCGGGAACGCCATGTTGCCCGTGTCGGTCGGCGTCCGGGACCCGCCCACGCTCGTCGTCCCGATCGTCCCCGACGCCCGCGGAGCCGGGAACGCCATGTTGCCGGTGTCGGTCGGCGCCCCCGTCGCGCCCACGCTCGTCGTCCCGATCGTCCCCGCCGCCCGCGGAGCCGGGAACGCCATGCTGCCGGTGTCGCGCACCGCCGACGACGCGTTCGAGGCCGGCGGCGCGCTCGCGCTGCGGGTGTCGGTGCAGGCCCCCAGCGTCAGCGCCGCCCCGGCCGCCCCAGCCGCCAATGTCAATGACAGGATTCTCATCGTGTTCACTTCTCCGCAATTGAGGGCCGAACCGCGCATTTCACCGACCGCGCACCTTGACCTTCGCCAACGTGCCACATCCAGCCAGGTTGCAAAATAGCCAACCGACGCGCCCGCCCCCCGCCTGACCCCCCCCGCCTGATGCCTGCGCCCGATCATCGTTTGCCAACCCCGCCCGCATCGTCGAATGTGCCTGCTCTTCCACCCGCGATGAGAGCCGCAAGGAGGCCGAGGATGCTCGACACCCCCGCGCCCCCTGCCATCAGCCCTGCCGCCACCCCTGCCGCCACCCCTGCCGCCACCCCCCCGATGCCCGGCCGCGCCCGATGACCGAGCAACTGGCCCAGGCGCTGGTCAGCGGCCTCTTGATGGGCCTCGTCTACGCCCTCGTCGCCGCCGGCCTCAGCCTGATCTTCGGCCTGATGGACGTGGTCAACTTCGCCCACGGCGAGATGCTGATGCTCGCCATGTACGCCGCCGTCGTCCTGTTCGGCGCCACCGGCCTCGACCCGCTGCTGCAGCTCCCCATCGTCTGCGCCGCCATGTTCCTGCTCGGCGCGGGCGTCTACAAGGGCGTCATCGCCCGCGCCCTCGGCGTCCGCTTCAACCGCGGCATGACCCAGATCTTCGCCACCTTCGGCCTCGCCATCTTCATCCGCGGCGCGGCCCAGTTCGCCTTCGGCGGCGACTTCCGCAGCCTGTCCGGAGCCTGGCTCGGCGGCCGCACCGTCCAGCTCGCCGGCGTCTACGTCCCCCTGCCGCAGCTCGCCGCCAGCCTCGTCTGCCTGCTCGCCTTCGCCGCGCTGCTCCTGGTCGGCCGCACCGAGTTCGGCCGCGCCCTCGAAGCCACCCGCGAGGACCGCGACGCCGTCGCCCTCATCGGCATCGACCGCGACCGCATCTTCGCCCTCGGCTGGGGCCTGGGCGTCGCCACCGTCGGCGTCGCCGGCGTCATGCTGATCACCTTCTACTACGTCTCCCCCACCGTCGGGGCCAACTTCGCCGTCATCGCCTACGTCACCGTCGCCCTGGGCGGCTTCGGCTCCGTCGTCGGCGCGCTCGCCGCCGGCGTCGTCATCGGCGAGGTGGAGGCGCTCACCGCCCTGCTGCTCTCACCCGGCCTGAAGCAGGTCGGCATGTTCGTCGTCTACCTCGCCGTCCTCATGGTCCGCCCCCGCGGCCTGTTCGGCAAGCTGTGACGGACGACGCCTCGGCCGCGGGCACGCACGACGCCCCCGGGACCGCCGCGCCCCGGGCGTCGCGCCCCCGCCCCAACGCCATCCTGCGCCGCCGCCGCCGCGAGCTGCTCGTCGGCGTCGTCGTCCTGGCCGTCCTGGCGGCGCTTCCCCTGGCCGTCCGGGACGTTTACGCCCAGAACCTGCTCATCATCACCCTGCTGTTCGCCGGCCTCAGCCAGGCCTGGAACATCCTGGGCGGCTACTGCGGCCAGATCTCCCTCGGCCACGCCCTCTACCTCGGCGTCGGCGCTTACGTCTCCACCCTGCTGTTCGTCAATTTCGGCGTCCCGCCCCTGCTCGGCATGGTCGCCGCCGCCGCCGTGTCCGGCCTGTGCGCGCTCCTGGTCGGCTGGCCCTGCTTCCGCCTCAGCGGCCACTACTACGCCATCGCCACCGTCGTCGTCGGCGAGATCGGCTACCTGCTGTTCCTCAACTGGGACCTGGTCGGCGCGGCCACCGGCATCTACGTCCCGCTCGGCGACGACAGTTGGGCCAACCTGCAGTTCCGCACCGCCAAGTGGCCCTTCCACCTGATCGCGCTCGGCTTCGTCGCCCTGACCTGGCTCGTCGCCTGGCAGATCGAGGGCCGCGCCTGGGGCTACGCCTGGCGCGCCGTGCGCGACGACGTGGTGGCCGCCCGCTCGCTCGCCGTCCGCGTGTTCCCCTCCAAGATGGCCGCCGCCGCCATCAGCGGCGCGCTGACCGGCATGGGCGGCGCGATCTACGCCCAGTACGTCGGCTACATCGACCCCGACAGCATCCTCGCCGGCCACCTCTCCATCCTGATCGCGCTCCCCGCCGTCCTCGGCGGCGTCGGCACGCTGTGGGGTCCCCTGGTCGGCGCGGCCGTGCTGATCCCGCTGTCCGAGCTGACCCGCAGCTACCTCGGCGGCGGCGGCCAGGGCGTCGACCTGATGATCTACGGTGGCCTGATCGTCATCGTCTCCATCGCGAGGCCCGCCGGCCTGGTGAGCGTATTAAGCATCAAGCGACCCGCGCCATGAAAGTCACGGGGCCTGGGGCCAATGGCCCCAGCGGGTCGAGGGCAGCGCCCTCGCCTCCTCAAGACCGGCCCGCAGCGCCCTCGCCCTTCCTGGAGATCGACAACGTCAGCAAGACCTTCGGCGGCGTCGCCGCCAACATCGACGTCAGCTTCACCGTCGCCGAGGGCGAGATCCTCGGCCTGATCGGCCCCAACGGCGCTGGCAAGACCAGCCTGTTCAACGCCATCGGCGGCGAGGTCGCCCCCGACCGCGGCGAGATCAGGCTGGCCGGCCAGCGCATCAGCGGCCGCGGCCCCGTCGCCTGCGCCAGGGCCGGCGTCGCCCGCACCTTCCAGGTCGTGCGCAGCTTCGACAGCATGACCGTGCTGGAGAACGTCATGGTCGGCGCGTTCGCCGTCGAGCGCGGCGCGCGGGCCGCCATGCGCCGCGCCGAGCAGGCGCTCGACGTCGCCGGCCTCACCCCCCGCGTGGACGCCCCGGCGCACCAGCTCACCCCGCCCGAGAAGCGCCGCCTCGAGGTCGCCCGCGCCCTGGCCACCCGCCCCCGGCTCCTCCTGCTCGACGAGATGCTCACCGGCCTCACCCCCACCGAGGCCGCCGCCGGCGCCGCCCTGGTCCGCGCCGTCCGCGACCAGGGCGTCACCGTCCTCATGGTCGAGCACGTCATGGAGATCGTCCTGCCCTTGGTCGACCGCGCCGTCGTGCTCAACCTCGGCCGCGTCCTGATGCAAGGCTCCCCCGCCGAGGTCGTCCGCCACCCCGACGTCATCCGCGCCTACCTCGGCGACCGCTATGCCGCCTGATCCGCCCCCCGCCGACGACGCCCTCCTCACCCTGGACGGCGTGTCCGCCAGCTACCGCGGCCTCGCCGCCCTGTCCGGCATCGACCTCCGGGTGAGGGCAGGGGAGATCGTCGCCGTCATCGGCGCCAACGGGGCCGGCAAGAGCACCCTGCTCCGCGCCATCGCCGGCCAGGTCGCGACCACCGGCCGCATCGCCTTCGACGGCCAGCCCCTGCACCGCCTCGCCCCCCACCTCATCACCCGCCGCGGCGTCGGCCTGGTGCCGGAGGGCCGCCGCCTGTTCCCCCGCCTGTCCGTGGACGACAACCTCCGCCTCGGCGCTTACGCCCGCCGCGGCGACCCGGCCCGCTTCGAGCCGCTCGACCTGGTCTTCACCCTGTTCCCCCGCCTGCGCGAGCGCCTGGCCCAGCGCGCCGAGACCCTGTCCGGCGGTGAGCAGCAGATGCTCGCCATCGGCCGCGCCCTCATGACCAAGCCCCGCCTGCTGATGCTCGACGAGCCGAGCCAGGGCATCGCCCCCCGCCTGGTCGACGACATCCTCGCCGCCGTCGCCCGCATCCGCGGCCTCGGCACCACGGTCCTGCTGGTCGAGCAGCGCCTGGCCGAAGCCCTGGAGCTCGCCGACCGCGCCTACGTCCTGCGAACCGGCCGCGTCGTCATGCAAGGCCCCGCCGCCGAGATCGCCGCCGACGCGGACGTGCGCAAAGCCTACCTAGGCATGTAGCCGGGGCACGTGGGCCGGGGCACGTGGGCCGGGGCGCAGGCGACCCGCCTCACCCCCGCCGCACCCCCGTGAACAGCACCAGCCCCTTCTGGAACCCCGAAAGGTCCGCCTTGAACGCGCAAGGCTGGTAGTACGACCCGAGCGGCAGGTAAGGCACGTCCTCGAACGCCTGCGCCTGCATCCGCCGCGCCAGCGCCCGCTGCGCCCCCAGGTCCTCCGTCCCCAGCCACTCGTCCCGCAGCGCCTCCAATTTCGGCATCTCCGGCCAGCCGTTGTAGGCCCGCGCCCCGTTGCCGCGCATCAGCTGGTGGCTGCCCGGCGTCGCCATGTCGTAGCCGCCCGAGAACGCCGAGAACATGCTCCACCCGCCCTGCGCCGGCGGGTCGCGCTTCACCGAGCGCTGCACCGTCGTGCCCCAGTCGGTCGTGATCTGATCGACGTTCATGCCGATCTTGCGCAGCATGTCCGCCCCCACCTCGGCGATGGCGTTGATCCGCGGCACGTCGCTCGGCACCAGGTAGACGATCCGCTCGTTGTTGTAGCCCGCCGCCGCCAGGTCGCGCTTCACCGCGTCGATCCCGTGCGCGCCGCTCAGCGCCGCCATCCCGGCGTCGTTGGCCAACGGCGTCCCCGGCGTGAACAGCCCGGTCTGCGCGTCGAACGGGGCCGCCCCGCCCACCACCGCCTGCATGAAGTCCCCCTGGTTGACCACCTTCAGCACCGCCCGCCGGATCGCCGGGTTGTCGAACGGCGGGTAAAGCTGGTTGAACCGCAGGAACCCGATCAGCCCCTTGGTCTCCAGCACCTCGACCCGCAGCCCCCGATCCGCCCGCAACGACGGCACCAGGTCCATCAACGGCTGCTCGACCCAGTCCACCTCCCCCGCTTGCAACGCCGCCACCTGCGTGCCCGGGTCGGGCGTCGTCAGCCATTCCACCCGGTCGAAGTGCGCCACCCGCGCCCCGGCGCAGAAGCTCGCCGCCTCCGCCCGCGGCGCGTAGCTCTCGAACCGCGCGTAAACGTTGCGCGCCCCCGGCACCCGCTCCCCGGCCAGGTAGCGGAACGGCCCGCTGCCCACCATCTCCACCAGCCGCGTGCTCGCCGGCGTCCGCGCCAGCCGCTCCGGCATGATCGCCGCCATCGTGTTGGTCGGGTGCCCCAGCGCCTCCGGCAGCAGGTGGAACCGCCGCTTCAGCCGGAACACGATCGTCCGGTCGTCCGGGGCCGACACCTCGTCCGTCGCCGCCGCCAGCGCCTGCCCGAACGCGTCGTTCACCCACCACCGCTCGATGCTCGCCACCGCGTCCCGCGCCAGCACCGGCGTCCCGTCGTGGAACGCCAGCCCCGGCCGCAGCCCGAGCGTCCACCGCAGCCCGTCCGCCTCCACCGTATGCCCGGCCAGCATCTGCGGCCGCATCGCCCCGGCCTCGTCCATCGCGAACAGCGTGTCGTACACCATCATCACGTGGTTGCGCGTGACGAACGCGCTGACCGCCGGGTCGAGCAGCGCCAGGTCGGCGTAGGGCACGAACCGCAGCGTCGTCGCCGCCTCCGCCCGCGCCAGCGACGGCCGCGCCAACCCGGCCGCCCCAGCCAATCCCAACCCAAGCAGATGTCTGCGCCGCATCGTGCCGCCCTCCGGTTCTCCCCACCGGCGATGCACGCCGCGTGCCACTGAAACCCCGCATAACGAGAGCCGCCGCGGTTCCGCGTGAGGCGAGATCGCTCCGCCCCCCGACGCCGCGCCCAATTTTCACAACCGCGTTGCCCGGCCGTTCCCTCCGCCGCTTCATGAAACTCCGTCGCCCGGCCCGCTTTGAATGCCGGTATCAAAGGGCGGTCGCGCCGGCTGGCCGGCTGCCCCGTCCGACCCGACCAGCCCGATGGGAGGCATGCCGTGAGTGACACCAGCAAATCAAAGGCGATCGACCGCAACCTAGCCGACGCCAAGGCCGTCGGCGACGCCGCCAAGCAGGCCGCGAGCCAGGCCCGCGACGCCGGCGCGCAAGCCCTCGACCAGGCCAAGGACGTGGCCCAGGACGCCAAGAGCCGCGCCTCCTCCCTCGCCGGCGACGTCAAGCAGCAGGCCCTGTCCACCGCCGAGAGCGGCAAGGACACCCTCGCCGACAAGATCGACCAGGTCGCCCAGTCCGTCCACCGCACCGGCGAGAAGCTCGAAGGCGAGCAGGACTGGATCGCCCACCTCGTCGAGCGCGGCGCGGACGAGCTGACCTCGCTCGCCGACACCCTGCGCACCAACGACCTGCAGAGCCTGCTGTCCGACCTCGGCGGCCTCGCCAAGCGCCAGCCCGCCCTGTTCGTCGGCGCGTCCATCGTCGCCGGCTTCGCCCTCGCCCGCGTCGGTAAGGTCGCCGCCACCGGCTCCACCACGGACACGAGCGCGGGCCAGGGCGCGAGCACGAGCATGGGCGCGAGCGCCAGCGCGGGCCACGCGTCCCCTTCAGCCTCCACCCCGGCCTCCACCGCCAAGCCGGCCACATCGCCGGCCACCGCCTTGCCCGCGCCAGCGATCATCTCCGGGGTCGGCAATGAGCGGACGTAGCCCCGAGGCGGCCAACGCCGGCGGCGGCATCGGCGCGGTTCTCGGCGACCTCTTCAACGACCTGCAGGACCTGGTCCGCGGCGAGATCAAGCTCGCCCGCGCCGAGCTCGACCAGAAGTTCGACCGCATCATCTCGGCCGCCATCTGGACCGTCGGCGGCGCGCTCGTCGCCTTCGCCGGCCTCGTCGTGCTGCTGCAAGCGCTCGCCGCCCTGCTCGCCTTCGTCGTCCCCGCCTGGCTCGCCCTGGTCATCGTCGGCGTCGTCATCATCGGCGTCGGCGCGCTCGTCGCCCGCGCCGGCCTCGCCAAGCTGTCCCTGAAAGCCCTCACCCCCGACCGCACCGCGTCCAGCCTGCAGAAGGACGCCCGCGTCGTGAAGGAGAACATCTGATGTCCGACCGCCAAGACCCGGCCCGCCTCGGGTCCGACGACCCGGCCCTCATCGAGCGCGACCTCGACCGCACCCGCTCCCGCCTCGGCAGCCACCTGAACGAGCTGCAGGACCGCCTCTCCCCCGGCCAGGTCGTCGACGACCTGATGAGCTACTTCCGCGGCAGCGAGGGCGCGGTGTTCGGCCGCGACCTGGTCGGCAGCCTCCGCGCCAACCCGCTCCCCGCCGCCATCACCGGCATCGGCCTTGCCTGGCTGATGGCCTCCAACACCCAGGCCCGCGCCGCCGCGGGCGGGCGCGACGCCGCCTCCGGGACCACGGCCTCCACCTGGCGTCCGGAGGAGGTCCACGATTGGGACGCCCGCGTCCGCGCCGCCGAGCGCACCGTCGCCCGCCAGCCCGACGAGGCCGAGCACGCCTACATGGGCCGCTACCACGACGCCCGCGGCCAAGCGATGGGCCTGACCCGGCAAGCCCAGGAATCGACCGAATCCTACAGCGGCCGCATCAAGGACGCCCTCGCCCGCGCCCGCGACAGCGTCGCCGCCGGGGCCAGCGCCGCCCGCGACCAGGCCGGCAGCGTCGCCAGCAGCGCCGCCAGCGCCGTCAGCGGTGCCGCCGGGGCGGTCAGCGACGCCGCCCAGCGCGCCGGCGGCGCGGTCTCCCACGGCGTGTCCCGGGGCGCGTCCCAAGGCGGCGACGCCGTGGCCCGCATGGGGGCCAGTGTCGCCGAGAGCCCGGCCCTGCTCGGCGCGCTCGGCCTCGCCGTCGGCGCCCTGCTCGGCGCGCTGTTGCCCCAGTCGGAGCAGGAGGAGCGCGCCTTGGGCTCGGTGGCCGACCAGGCCCGCCGCGCCGCCGGCGGCCTTGCCCAGGACGCGATGGACAAGGGGGCCGAGGTCGCCCGCACCGTCGCCGAGACCGGCCGTGACAGCGCCGAGCGGCACGGCCTCGCCGGTGGCCAGACCACCCCCGGCGGCCTGGTCGACGCCGCCCTCGACGGCACCCTCGCCCAGCAGGCCAAGGCCGTCGCCGCCGACACCCTCGGCGCGACCGACCAGGCCGTGCGAGGCAAGGTCCTGGACCAGGACGAGCCCGCCTCCAAGCCAGCATAAGCCCCGCGCCGGCCGAGGCGGGCGCGGCCGTTCGTTAGTCAACACTGAACCAGCCGGGCCGGCCTCGAACTTGCGCCATGCGCCGCCCCGGCCGGTTCCGCGTTTCTCGCCCGCCGGGGTAGCCCGTTTTTCCCTCGGCCCCGCGCCTTTGCTCCGCGAATAAACCGAGATACCAGCTTTCGCCTGCCCGGCGATGCCTCTATCCTGCGCCCGCCAGAAAGATACACAGGGGAACTGAGATGGCCATTGACTGGAAATCCGAGTTGACGCGCCCGGTGCCCCTCGGCCTCGCCGCCCTGGCCGTCGTCGGCTGGGTGGTCGCGTTCTCGCAGATGTCGTCCCGCTCGTCGCTCCAGTCCAGCACCGCCACCCAGATCGGCCAGCTCACCACCTCCCGCCAGCAGCTTTCCACCCAGCTTGAGCAGCAACAGAAAACCCTTGAGCAGCAGCAGAAGGCGTCCGGCACCTACGCCGAGCTGCAAACCAGGTCCACCGCGCTCGGGGCCGACATCGACAAGTCCACCAAGGACCGCGACGCCGCCAGCGCCGAGCTGGCCAAGGTGCAGGGCGAGCTCAAGGCCGCCCAGGACAACGCCGCCCAGCTCCAGTCCCAGGTCAACGCCGCCAACGAGCAGCTCAAGCAGGCCCAGTCCGCCCAGAAGGAGGCGGAAGACACCCTGGAGCAGCGCAAGCAGACCGCCGCCCAGGTCGAGCAGGACATTGAGACCCACCGCAAGGACCTCGCCAACATCAGCGATCGCATCGAGGCCGCCCACCAGCAGGAGTCCGTCACCCGCAACGCCCTGTCCGAGCTGGCCCAGGAAGCCGCCCGCCGCTCCAACGACGTCGCCAAGGCCGAGACCGCCCTGCAGAACGCGCAGCAGACCTACGCCAAGGTCCAGGCCGACCTCGCCGACGCCCGCACCCAGACCGACGCCTTCGTCGTCCAGCGCACCGACGCCGAGCAGCGCCTCAAGGCCCTGCAGCAGCAGGTCCCCGCCGCCCAGGCCGCCGCCGAGGCCGCCCAGAAGCGCCTGTCCGAGACCACCGATCAACTCGAGCAGGCGACCAAGCAGGTCACGGAAGCCGGCCAGCGCCTCGCCACCCTGCAGCAGCAGGCCGTTACCGCCCAGGAAGCCGCCCAGGCTGCGACCAAGCAGCTCACCTCCGCCCAGGAGCAGCTCGGCCAGGTCAGCGACCAGCGCGCCGCCGCCGAGCAGCAGGTCGCCGCCCTCCAGGCCCAGGCCGACAAGGCGCAGCAGTACCGCGCCAGCGTCGAGCAGCAACTCGCCGAGGTCCAGGCCCAGCTTGCCAAGGCCAACGACCAGGGCAACGCCACCGAGCAGCAGCTCGCCGCCCTCAACAGCCAGGTCGAGACCAAGACCAAGGACGTCGCCAACGCCGAGGATCGCTTGACCGCCGCCCGCCAGCAGCTCGAGCAGGTCACCACCCAGCGTACCGCCGCCGAGCAGCAGATCGCCTCGCTCAGGCAGCAGGCCGCCGACGCCCAGCAGGCCGCCAACACCGCCTCCACCGCCCGCGACTCCATGCAGGCCAACGTGCAGCAGGTTCAGCAGCAGCTCTTGCAGGTCCGTCGCGACGTGGCCGACAACGAGGCCAAGCTCGCCACCCTGCGTCAAGCCGTCCAGGCCGAGCCCGCCTCGTCTCAATCCGGTGGCCAGTCGGGCGGCCAGTCCAGCGGCCAGCCCGCCGCCACCGACCAGAAGTAACCCGCCGAAGGGGCGTCGGCCGCGCGACGCCCCCCCGTTTACCCCGCCTTAAGCCTCGCCCGCCAAACTTCGGCCAAGCCCGCAGCCAGGCCCCCCACCAAAGCATACGATCAAGGCATGTAACCAAGGCATACAAGAGGTACGCCGTCCCCACCCGCGGACCGGACGAGACGAAAACCTCATGCTCATCAACTCTGTCCGCACCAACCTCGGCGCCCAGGTCGCGATGCAGTCCCTCGGCGCGACCACCGCCCAGCTCCTGGCGGCGCAGAAGCGCGTCAGCACGGGGTTGCGCGTGGCCGACGCCGCCGACGACGGCCCCGCCTTCGCCGTCGCCCAGCGCGTCCGCGCCGACGTCGGCGCCCTGACCGCCGCCAACCAGCAGCTCGGCCGCGCCCGCGCCCTGGTCGACACCGCCCGGGACGCCCTGACCGCCATCAGCGGATCGCTCGTCGACGCCGAGTCCCTCCTGGTCCACATCGCCGACGGCAACATCTCACCCTTCGAGCGCGACCAGCATGTCGGCGCGTATAAGGCCCTGGTCAGCCGCGTCGCCGACCAGATCGACGGCGCGAGCTACGGTGGCCAAACCCTGCTCGGCGTGTTCGGCGGCCCGGCCGGAGTCCCCGTCGCCGCCACCGACCGCACCGCCGTCCGCGACGAGACCGGCGCCGCCATCGTGATCCACGCCGCCGCTGCCGAGCTTCTGCCCCGGTGGCTGGCGGGCCTGGTCGGCCTCGGCGTCCAGCGCGACGCCGCCGGCCGCGACACCTTCACCGTCAACGCGTTCGACACCCCCCGCAACGCCGCCGCCAGGGCCTTGCGCCTCACCGCCGGCCCGGCCGCCTTCGCCACCATCGCGACCCGCGTCGGCGACGCCCTGGGCCGGGCCGCCGCCGATTCCAACGGCCTCTCCGCCGCCATCGCCTTCAACGGCGGCAAGATCGACAGCCTGGCCGCCGGCCTCGGCGCCCTGGTCGACGCCGACCTCGGCCGCGAATCCGCCAACCTCCAGGCCCTGCAGATCCGCCAGCAACTCGGCGCCCAGGCCCTCTCCCTCGCCAGCCAGTCCCCCCGAACCCTCCTCAGCCTGTTCAAGGGCTGACCAGCCGCCCCTCCAACCACGCCTCTCTCGCCACGCCCCTCTCGCCACGCCCCCTTGTATCTTGCCGTTGTCGGCGGAAACCAAGCCGGTGAAGCTATCGGTGGACGGGAGCCCGCAGCCCCCTAGGGTGATCGAGCCCGTGCAAAAGCAAGGTGCCCCGTCCACCGGTTCCAGTCGGAACCCGAACAGTCGCCTGGGCCGCAAGCCGAGCCCGAATTTGCAAGGACGGGTCATGGAACAGCCACTCTCGTCGCCAGCCTACGTCGGCGTTGATGTCTCAAAGGATCGTCTTGATGTTCACGTGCGCCCATCGGGCCAGGTCTTCGCCGTCGCTCGTGACAGCCACGGCCTCGAGCAGCTTGCCAACAAATTGCGCGCGCTCGCGCCGGCCCTCATCGTCCTTGAAGCAACGGGCGGGTTCGAGGTCGCTGTCGCGGCGGCGCTTGTCAGCGCCCAACTGCCGTTGGCGATTGTCAATCCGCGTCAGATACGCGATTTCGCCAGAGCGACCGGACGACTTGCCAAGACCGATGCGCTCGACGCTCAGGTGATTGCGCTGTTCGCGGAACGCATTCGTCCCGAACCGCGTCCCATCGCAGACGCCGACAGCCAGATCCTTGCTGAACTCATCGCACGCCGGCGGCAGGTCATCGAGATGATCGGCATGGAAAGCAACCGCCTCAGGCAGGCGCGCGATCTGCGTGTCCAGCGCGCAATCGAGGCGATGCTGAAGACGCTGAAAGCTCAACTGGCCGTGTTGGATCGGGATACCAACGACACAGTGAAAGGCTCACCGGCTTGGCGAGAAGCCGACGAACTGTTGACGTCGGTCCCAGGCGTCGGGGAGGTCACGGCGCGAACGTTGATCGCTGATCTGCCCGAACTGGGCCAACTCGATCGACGGCGCGTCGCAGCTCTCGTCGGCGTCGCCCCAATCAATCGCGACTCCGGTCAGATGCGAGGCCGACGATTGATCGCTGGTGGTCGCACCGAAGTCCGAAACGCCCTCTACATGGCAACCCTGTCTGCCACCCGGTGGAATCCCGTCATCAGCAAGCACTACCAAGCCCTGGTCGAGCGCGGGCGACCCAAAAAGGTCGCGCTTGTCGCATGCATGCGACGCCTCCTTGGCATCCTCAACGCAATCGTCAGGACCAAGGCGCCATGGCAAAGCGTTTGAACACAGCGTTCGAGCCGACCAAAGCCAAGACTGACACGGGCCGCAGCGGGTCAAGGCCGAAGCCGCCAAAGGCGGTGTCGCGTAGCGACAGCCTGGAGGCGCTGCGGCCCGTGTCAGACCATAAAAGGTCGAAACAACGCTTGACCGACAAGACAGTCGCTTTCGCCACGATAGCCGCGCGGGGCCAAGGCCGGAACGATCTCGCCTGAAGTGAAACCCCTTCCGAGGCGCGCCGCCCGCCCCGCCCCATTCCCCGGTGACGCGGCCCCCGCCACTGCATTATCCTCGCCCCACCCCCATCTCTCCCCGGCCCATCTCTCCCCGGCCCATCTCTCCCCAGCCCGCGCCGCAGCCCAGGAACCCGCGCCATGTCCCGCCCCGTCGACGCCGTCATCGCCCAGGCCCGCGACTTCCTCGGTGACCGCATCACCGCCAACGCCGCCCTGCGCGAGCAGCACAGCCACGGCGAGGACAGCAACCCCCCCGTCCTGCCCGACGCCGTCGCCTTCCTCGAATCCGGCCACGAGGTCGCCCGCCTGCTCGGCCTGTGCCACCAGCACGGCGTCCCCGTCGTCCCCTTCGGCGCCGGCACCTCGCTCGAAGGCCACGTCACCCCCGTCCGCGGCGGCGTCAGCCTCGACCTCGCCCGCATGACCCGCGTGCTCCAGGTCAACGCCGACGACATGGACTGCCGCGTCGAGGCCGGCGTCACCCGCCAGCAGCTCAACGAGCACCTGCGCGACCAGGGCCTGTTCTTCCCCGTCGATCCCGGCAGCGAGTGCACCATCGGCGGCATGTGCGCGACCCGCGCCAGCGGCACCGCCGCCGTGCGCTACGGCACCGTCCGCGAGAACGTGCTCGGCCTCCAGGTCGCCCTGCCCGACGGCCGCCTGATCGAGACCGGCGGCCGCGTCCGCAAGTCCGCCACCGGCTACGACCTCACCCACCTCATGATCGGTTCCGAAGGCACCCTCGGCGTCATCACCGAGATCCAGCTCCGCCTGCACGGCATCCCCGAGGCGGTGAGCGCCGCCATCTGCCAGTTCGGCACCCTGGCCGGCGCGCTCGACAGCGTCATCGCCATCCTCCAGGCCGGCATCCCCATCGCCCGCATCGAGTTGCTCGACGAGGTCCAGATGGGCGCCAGCATCGCCTACTCGAAGCTCGAAGGCTACACGCCCGCGCCCACCCTGCTGCTGGAGTTCCACGGCACCACGGCCGCCGTCGCCGAGCAGGCCGAACTTGCCCAGGAACTCGCCGCCGCCAACGGCGCGAACGGCTTCCAGTGGGCCACCGACGCCGCCGAGCGCAACCGCCTGTGGAAAGCCCGCCACGACGGCTACTGGGCCGCCCTCGCCCTCAAGCCCGGCCACAAGGGCGTCACCACCGACGCCGTCGTGCCCATCTCCCGCCTCGGCGACCTCATCCTCGGCGCGAAGCAGGACATCGCCGCCTCCGGCCTCACCGCCCCCATCGTCGGCCACGTCGGCGACGGCAACTTCCACACCGTCATCCTCGTCCCCCCCGGGCCGGGCGGCCTCGACCGCGCCTGGGCGCTCGACCGCCAGATCGTCGCCCGCGCCCTCGACCTCGGCGGCTCCTGCAGCGGCGAGCACGGCGTCGGCATCGGCAAGCGCGAGTTCCTCGAACGGGAGCGCGGCCCCGAGGCCCTCGCCGTCATGCGCCAGATCAAGGCCGCCCTCGACCCCCGCGGCATCATGAACCCCGGCAAGATGTTCCTGAACTGACCGCCGCGCCCGCCCGCCCCGCGCCCCGGTCATGCCCAACGACCCGGCCTCCACCGCCAAGACCCTCGGCGACCAGCCCAGCATCCACCGCACCGCCTCCGTCCGCGCCACCACCTTCGGCCGCTGGTGCGAGGTGGGCGCGCGCACCAAGGTCGCCGAGAGCCGGTTCGGCGACTACAGCTACGTCGTCAACGACAGCGACATCATCCACGCCAGCATCGGCAAGTTCTGCTCCATCGCCGCCCACACCCGGCTCAACCCCGGCAACCACCCGCTCGACCGCGTCATGCTCAGCCACGTCTCCTACCGCAGCAGCGCCTACGGCCTCGGCCCCGACGACCCGGCCATCTTCGACTGGCGGCGCAGCAACCCCGTCACCCTCGGCCACGATGTCTGGGTCGGCCACGCCGCCATCATCCTGCCCGGCGTCACGGTCGGCGTCGGCGCCGCCATCGGCGCCGGCACGGTCGTCACCAAGGACGTCCCCCCCTTCGCCGTCGTCGTCGGCAACCCCGGCCGCGTCATCAGGATGCGCTTCCCGGAGGCGGTGATCGAGTCGTTGCAGCGCATCGCCTGGTGGGACTGGCCGCACGAGCGGATCGGCGCGGCGATGCGCGACTTCCGCACCCTCGGCGCGGAGGCGTTCTGCGCCAAGCACGGCCCCCGACACGGCTCGTGGCACGGCCCCGCCGCTACGCCCTGACCCGCCCGGCTTCCAGCCCGCGCATCACCTCGGCCACCGCCTGCCCGCCCGGCTCCGCCTCCAGCCCGCTGATCATCCCCAGCCGGTCGCCGTCGCCCTTGTGCTGGGCCATCTTCCACGCCCCCTCCACCCGCGCGACCGGCAGCCGCAGGCCGACGATGGCCCGCGCCAGGCCCTCGATGAACGCCGCCGGCGCGTCCGCGACCGCCCACGGCCGCACCCGCCCGGCCTCGTTCGCGTCGGTCAGGTCGCGCACGTGGGCCAGCAGCCAGTCCCGGTCCTCGACTGCTTCGAGCCGCCCGTGGGCGTGGACGGCGATGTAATTCCAGGTCGGCACGACCTTGCCGTGCTCGCGCTTGCTCGGATGCCAGGACGGCGACACGTAGGCGTGCGGCCCCTGGAACACGGCGACCGACTCCGCCTCGCCCCCGGCCAGCGCCCAGTGCGGGTTGGCGCGGGCGACGTGCGATTCCAGCGTCCACCCGCCGTCCTCGGCCTGCTTCAGCACCATCGGCAGGTGCGACACCTGAGAGCCGTCCACGCCGGGCGTCACCAGCGCCGCGAACTGGATAGCGCGCACGGCGCGCGCCAGCACCTCGGGCCGGTCCTCACGAAACTGCCGGGGCACATACATCGCCGTCCACCTTCCTTGCCGCCCCTTCCTTGCCGCCTGGGCCGGGACGCTATACCGCAGGGCGCGGAAACGCTCCACCCGACTCCTCCCAAGCCGCGAGACCCCGATGACCCACCCCCTCAAGGTCGCCGTCCAGATGGACCCGATCGAGACCGTCAACATCGACGGCGACAGCACCTTCGCCCTCATGCTCGAAGCCCAGCGCCGCGGCCACGCGATGTGGCACTACGACGTCCGCAGCATGTCCCTCCACGAAGGCGAGCAATCCCCCGGCGAGGGCGCGGCCGGCCGCCGCACCGAGCGCCTCACCGCCCGCGCCCGCCCCGTCACCGTCCAGCGCCGCGCCGGCGACCACTACCGCTTCGGCGACCTCGCCACCCTCGACCTCGGCACGATGGACACCGTGCTGATGCGCCAAGACCCCCCCTTCGACATGGCCTACATCACCGCCACCCACATGCTGGAGCACATCCACCCCCGCACCCTCGTCGTCAACGACCCCCGCCACGTCCGCGACGCCCCCGAGAAGCTGCTCGTCACCCACTTCCCCGGCCTGATGCCCCCCACCCTCATCACCTGGGACGCGGACGCCATCCGCGCCTTCCGCGCCCAGCACGAGGACATCATCGTCAAGCCCTTGTTCGGCAACGGCGGCGCGGGCGTCTTCCGCATCAAGCCCGACGACGAGAACCTCGCCAGCCTCCTCGAGATGCACTTCGCCCGCTCCCGCGAGCCGCTGATGATCCAGCGCTACGAGCCCGCCGTCCGCCGAGGCGACAAGCGCGTCATCCTGGTCGACGGCGAGCCGATGGGCGCGATCAACCGCGTCCCCGCCCAGGGCGAGGCCCGCAGCAACATGCACGTCGGCGGCCGGGCCGAGAAGGTGGCGATGACCCCCCGCGACCACGAGATCTGCCGCCGCATCGGCCCCTATTTGCGCGACCACGGCCTGATCTTCGTCGGCATCGACGTCATCGGCGACGCCCTCACCGAGATCAACGTCACCTCGCCCACCGGCTTGCAGGAAATCGCCCGCTTCGACGGCATCGACCTCTCCGCCGCCATCTGGGACAGCATCGAGCGCAAGATCGCGGCCGGCCAGGCCTGACGGCCCCGCTCCGCCTCAAGCCCCGCCCTCAACCCCCGAACGTGATCGCCTGCGCCCCCTCCATCAGCGTCAGCCGCCCGAGCGCGTAGAGGTTCTCCATGCCCTCCGTGACGGTCAGGCAGTGGTTCCCCGCCAACTGCCCCACCTTGCTCGCGAACCGCACCGCCCCGTAGGCGATCAGGATCTCCGTCTCGCTGATCCCACCCGGATACACCAGCACCTGGCCCGGCGCGGGAAAACTCGTGTGGTTCTCGTAGCCCAACCCCAGGTCAAGGTCCCCCAGCGGGATCCAGCAAGCCTCCCCGCTCCACCGCGTATGGATGATCCGCTCCGAATACGGCAGCAACGTCCGCAACTTGGCGCAGGTCCGCGGCGCGACCTGCTCCTCGAACCGGGCCCGGAACCGGTAAGGCCCGGCAGTGATGGCGATGTCGGACAAGCGTCCAATTTCCTTTCCAGGTTGCCCCGCGATTCTACCCCGCTGGTCAATCCCCTGCTGGCCAACCCCCGCGCCGCCCATCAGCCTGCGCCGCCCATCAGCCTGCGCCGCCCATCAGCCTGCGCCGCCCATCAGCCTGCGCCGCCCATCAGCCTGCGCCGGCCACCCCCGGCCTCACCGCCCCGGCGCTCGCCGCAGCCCACGAAGGCAGATGGGGGAGCAGGGCCGGGGGGGCTTGCCCCCGCCGCTCCCCCGGCCCGGCGTCAGCCCTTCCGCTGCGCCACCTTCGCCACCTTCTCGCCCATCGCGCTCGCGTACTCGTCCGACTTGTAGATGTCCGACACGATCGACTTCAGCTTCGTCACGTGCTCCTTCATCCCCAGCGCCTCCGCGTAGGCCGCCGTCGTCCCGAACCCGGCGATCCCGTAATGGCACATCCGCTGATACTGCGAGATGATCATGATGTCGGCCAGGTCGCCGTCGCTCGGCGCTTCCCGCACCGAATGCTTCAGCGCCTCGGCGGCCAAGCCCTCCATCCCCCTGCAATGCTCCTTGGCGACCTCCGCCCCGGCCTCCTTCAGCAACGAGCGGATCGTCTCGGTGTGCTTGTTGATCCCCGACACCGACGACTGCAGGTTCTTCTTCAACTCGGGATCGTGCGCCTTGCCCGCCATCGTCTCGACCGCCTTGGTCATCTGATCGTTGGCCGACCAAAGATCCTTCATCTCCTCGGCGTAAACATCCTTCAAGCTCGTGAGGTCTGACATCGTGGCGTTCCTTCCATTGACCTGCCTTCAACGCCACCAAGCCCGCCGCGTTGCGCGGCCACGCGCACCATCTCGAACGCGGCCACGCGCACCATCTCGAACGCGGCCACGCGCACCATCTCGAACGCGGCCACGCGCACCATCTCGAACGCGGCCACGCGCACCATCTCGAACGCGGCCACGCGCACCATCTCGAACGCGGCCACGCGCACCATCTCGAACGCGGCCACGCGCACCATCTCGAACGCGGCCACGCGCACCATCTCGAACGCGGCCACGCGCACCATCTCGAACGCGGCCACGCGCACCATCTCGAACGCGGCCACGCGCACCATCTCGAACGCGGCCACGCGCACCATCTCGAACGCGGCCACGCGCACCATCTCGAACGCGGCCACGCGCACCATCTCGAACGCGGCCACGCGCACCATCTCGAACGCGGCCACGCGCACCATCTCGAACGCGGCCACGCGCACCATCTCGAACGCGGCCACGCGCACCATCTCGAACGCGGCCACGCGCACCATCTCGAACGCGGCCACGCGCACCATCTCGAACGCGGCCACGCGCACCATCTCGAACGCGGCCACGCGCGCGCCGCCATCCGCGCCGCCCACCCCCGCCCCAGCGTCGTCCCGCCCCGGCCGCGCCGGCCGCTCCGTCCCCGCCGCGCCCGGCAGGCTGTTGGCCGTGTTCGGCGTCGATGCGCTCGACACCCCAGCTGGCAGGACCTGCGTCGTCGTCAGCGTCTCCTGCGCCGACGCCGGTCCCGCCGCGAGCAGCGCCGCGGCCGCACGAGCATCCTCATGCCAGGTCGTCCTCGTCTCGAAGCCGCCGCCCGACGCGCCGGCCGCGGGATCTCGCCGTCGCGCCCGCCCCAGCGGCCCGCGCCGCCCGATAACCACTTGCTAATCCCGGCCCGTCAATATCGCCCCGTCCGGACCGGCGCCCACAAAGCCGCGCCCCGCGGCGATTGACGCAACTCTCGCGCCCTCCCTACTCTGTGCGCCGCAGCATCGAAGGTCCCTCATGGAGCGTCCCCACCCGCCACGGCTGCAGAACCAGGCCATCGTCCCCCCCCCGATCATCCTCACCTCCCACGCCCGCAACACCGCCCCCGCCGTCCCGGTCACCTGGGACGCGGCCGACCCCCGCGCCCGCGGCCCCGTCGTCGCCACCCTGCACGCCGGCGCCGGGCGCAACGCCATCGGCGCCCACGCCGGCGCTTACTCCCTCTACCGCGCCGTCGCCGTCGCCGCCGGCCAGCTCGCCGCCGGGCACCGCCCGAACCTCGCCAACACCCGCCCCGCCGTCGCCATCGGCCCCTTCCCGCAATGGAGCGAACCCGGCGCCATCGTCTCCATGGATCCCTGGGGCCACATGACCACCGAATTGTTCGAGACAGAGATCGCCGCCGGCCAGGACGTCCGCCCCTCCATCGCCGTCACCCGCGCCCACATCAACATGCCCGAGCTGAACGACGCCGTCCGCGCCGGCCGCCTGGTCCCCGACGGCGACGTGCTCACCACCAAGGGCGACGTGCGCGTGACCAAGGTCGCCATCGAGCCGGTGTGGCACCTGCCCGGCGTCGCCCGCCGCTTCGGCATCCCCGTCCCCGACCTCCGCCGCGCCCTGTTCGAGCACACCGGCGGCATGTTCCCCGAACTCGTCACCCGCCCCGACCTCCACGTCTTCCTGCCCCCCATCGGCGGCGCCACCCTCTACTTGTTCGGCGACCCGGCCCGCCTCGGCCGCCCCGAAACCCGCGTCGCCTGCCGCGTCCACGACGAGTGCAACGGCTCGGACGTGTTCGGCTCCGACATCTGCACCTGCCGCCCCTACCTCGCCCACGGCATCGAGGTCTGCATCGAGACCGCGCAACAGGGCGGCGTCGGCGTCGTCGCCTACAACCGCAAGGAAGGCCGGGCGCTCGGCGAAGTGACCAAGTTCCTCGTCTACAACGCCCGCAAGCGCCAGGACGGCGGCGACCGCGCCGACGCCTACTTCGAGCGCACCGAATGCGTCGCCGGCGTCCAGGACATGCGCTTCCAGGAACTCATGCCCGACGCGCTGCACTGGCTCGGCATCCGCCGCATCGACCGCCTGGTGTCCATGAGCAACCTCAAGTACGCCCCCATCGTCGCCAGCGGCATCGAGGTGGTGGAGCGCGTCCCCATCCCCGAGTGGCTCATCCCCGCCGACGCCAGCGTCGAGATGGACGCGAAGAAGGCCGCCGGCTACTTCACCACCGCCGTCCCCGACGCCGCCGAGCTGCAGAAGCCCAAGGGCCGCGTCCTCGATGCCTGACGCCGCGCCCCACCGACCCATCTCGAACCCGATCCCGAAACCCGCCCGAGGACCGATCTCGGGACCGGCCCCAGGGCCGCCTCCGGAGTCGGCCCCGGGACCTGCCGCCGAGCTGGCCTGGCTCCAGAGCGCCGCCGCCGTGCGCGAGCGCGCCCACGCCATGCTCGCCATCGCCGAAGCGGGTGGCCTGGCGCACCTCGCCGTGGACCCGGCCCGCCTGCCAGCCGCCGCCGACTGCACCGCCGCCACCATCCGCCGCAACTACCCGGCCCTCGCCATCCCCCACCACGCCCGCTGGCGGCACTTCGCCGCCGGCGGCATCGACCGCTGGTCCGCCCTCCGCGCCGCCCTCGGCCCGCTCGACGCCGCCGAGATCGCCCGCACTCGCGCCGACCTCTGCGTGGTCAGCGTCCTGCTCGACGCCGGGGCCGGCCCCGCCTGGCGCTACCGCGAGCCCGCCACCGGCCAGGAGATCGCCCGCTCCGAGGGCCTGGCCGTTGCCAGCCTGCACGCCTTCCGCGCCGGCCTCTTTTCCACCGACGGCGCGCCCCGGGCCGACGCCCCCGGCCTCGCCCGCCTCGGCCCCGCCGCCCTGGCCCGCGCCTTCCAGGTCTCCGACGCCAATCCCCTCGCCGGCCTCGAAGGCCGGGCCGCGCTGCTGAACCGCCTCGGCCACGCCCTCGCCGCCCGCCCCGACCTGTTCGGCCCCGGCCACCTGCCCGCCCGCCCCGGCCACCTGTTCGACGCCCTCGCCGAGCCGGGCGCCCAGCCGGGTGCCGAGCCGGGCACCAAGCCGCGCACGGTCGAGGCCGCCGCCATCCTCGGTGCCCTGCTCGACGGCCTCGGCCCCATCTGGCCCGTCCGCGGCGGCCGCGCCCTCGGCGACGTCTGGCCCCACCCCGCCGCCCCCGGCAACGGCCTGGTCCCGTTCCACAAGCTGTCGCAGTGGCTGGCCTACTCGCTGATCGAGGTGTTCGAGGACGCCGGCGTCCCCGTCACCGGCATCGACGCCCTGACCGGCCTGCCCGAGTATCGCAACGGCGGCCTGCTGCTCGACCTCGGCGTCCTCCGCCTGCGAGACCCGGCCCTCGCCGCCGCCCCGCTCCCCGTCGGCCACGAGGCCGTCGTCGAGTGGCGCGCGCTCACCGTCGCCCTGCTCGACCGCCTCGCCCCCCTGGTCCGCGACCGCCTCGGCCGCCCCGACCTGCCCCTCTCCCGCCTGCTGGAAGGCGGCACCTGGGCCGCCGGCCGCGCCGTCGCCGCCGAGCGCCGCCCTGGTGGCGGCCCGCCCCTCCAGGTCATCAGCGACGGGACCGTCTTTTGAGCCAGCCGCCCCCCATCCGGCCAGACCACCCAGCAGACTACCCAGCAGCCCACCCAGCAGACCACCCGCCAGGCCACCCGCAAAACGCCCCCCACGTCACCGTGCTCAACCACCCCCTCGTGCAGCACAAGCTCACCCTGCTGCGCAAGCAAGGCACCCCCACCGCCGACTTCCGCCAGATCGCCCGCGAGATCAGCCTGCTGATCGCCTACGAGGTCACCCGCGACCTGCCCATCGAGCAGGTCGCCATCGACACCCCGCTCGAACCCATGCAGGCCCCCTACCTGTCCGGCAAAAAGCTCTGCTTCGTCCCCATTCTGCGCGCCGGCACCGGCATCCTCGACGGCATGCTGGACCTGATCCCCTCCGCCCGCGTCGGCCACATCGGCCTCTACCGCGACCCCGAAACCCTGGTCCCCGTCGAGTACTACCTCAAGCTGCCCGAGGACCTGCCCGAGCGCCTGGTCGTCCTCGTCGATCCCATGCTCGCCACCGGCCACTCCGCCGCCGCCGCCCTGACCCGCCTGCGCCAGGCCGGCGCGGCCCAGCTCCGCTTCGTCTGCCTCGTCGCCGCCCCCGAGGGCATCGCCGTGCTCCGCCAGGAGCACCCCGACGTCCCCGTCTTCACCGCCGCCATCGACCGCGAGCTCGACGCCCACGGCTACATCCGCCCCGGCCTCGGCGACGCCGGCGACCGCCTCTACGGCACCAAGTAGCCGCCCCCGCCCCGTCCTCCCCGCCCCATCTCGTCCCCGCCCGTCGCCCTCCCCCGGTCCCGCGGCCGGCGATTTCGGTGCAGACACGAACCACGTTATCCGACACAGTGGACGAAATGACTCGGGAGGAGATCGTTATGAACCTGAAATCAGCCCTGCGGGCCACGGCCCTGGCCGCCCTCATCGCCACCGCCCCCGCCACCGTCCCCATCGTCGCCGCCCTGACCGCCACCCCGGCCTCGGCCGCCACCTGGCGCGGCTGGAACATCCACCCCGAAGGCTACCCCAACACGGTCGCCCTGGCCGAGTTCGCCAAGCAGGTCACCGCCGGCACCGCCGGCCGCGTCACCGCCCAGGTCTACAACAACGGCGTCCTCGGCGACCAGCCCGACGCCATCGACCAGGTCCGCAACGGCGCCCTCGCCTTCGCCAACTTCAACCTCGGCCCGATGGGCGAGTTCGTCCCCTCCGTCAACGTCCTCTCGCTGCCGTTCCTGTTCACCGGCGTCGACCAGATGCACGCCGTCATGGACGGCCCCATCGGCCGCCGCTTCTCCGACGACCTCGCCGGCCAGGGCATCGTCGCCCTCGCCTGGTACGACGCCGGCGCCCGCAGCTTCTACGACACCAAGCGCCCGATCCAGACCCCGGCCGACCTCGACGGCATGAAGGTCCGCGTCATGAACAACCAGCTCTACGTCGACATGGTCCGCGACATGGGCGGCAACGCCACCCCCATGGCCTACGGCGAGGTGTTCCAGTCGCTGAAGACCGGCGTCATCGACGGCGCCGAGAACAACTTCCCCTCCTTCGAAAGCTCCAACCATTACGAGGTCGCCAAGTACTACTCCCTGACCGAGCACCTCATCCTGCCGGAATGCGTCTGCGTCTCGAAAACGAGCTGGGACGCCCTGTCGCCCAAGGACCAGGACATCGTCCGCCAGGCCGCCGTCGCCTCCGCCAAGCTCCAGCGCGACCTCTGGGCCAAGCGCGAGACCGAGAGCCGCGCGAAAGTGGAGGCCGCCGGCGTCAAGGTCAACGAGATCAAGGACAAGGCCGCCTTCCAAGACAAGATGAAGCCCGTCTACGACGCCTTCCTCGCCAAGAACCCGGCCCTCAAGTCCGTCGTCGCCGACATCCAGGCGACCCAGGCGAATTAAAGGCGAGCCGAATGCGCCTGCCGCCCTCGCCGCCGCCCCCCGGATCGGGCGGCGGTCCCGCCCCCGTCCCGGCCTGGCTCGCCGGGACGGCCGCAGCCCTCGACCGCCTCGCCGCCCTGTGCATGCTCCTGGCCGGCGTCATGATGGTCACCCTGATCGCCATCTTCGGCTGGCTCGTGTTCGGCCGCTACGTCCTCAACGACACCCCCACCTGGGTCGAGCAGGCCGCCCTCGTCCTCGTCGTCTGGATCACCTTCCTCGGCGCGGGCGTCGGCGTCTGGCGCAACACCCACCTGTCCATCGAGTTCCTCCGCGACCTGGCCCCGCCCGGCCTCCGCCGCCTGCTCGGCGCCGTGGCCGACGCCCTGCTCGTGGCCTTCGGCGTCGTCATGGCCTGGCACGGCACGGCCCTGGCGCTCGGCACCGCCCGGCGCCTGATCCCGATGCTCGGCATCGCCGAGAGCTGGCGCGCCGCCCCGCTCGCGGTCTGCGGCGTCCTCGTCGCCCTGTTCGCGCTGGCCCGGCTGACCCTCCGCCTCGCCGCGCCCGGCCACCCGGCCTGATGCCTCACCCGACCGAACGGGATCGCCTGCCGGACATGAACGCCCGCCCGAACAGCCTCAGGCGTGGCCCGCGCCCCTGCCAGCACCGCCGGCGCCCCGGCGCGTCCCCCGCTCGCGGCTCACCCGCCCACCGCAGGCCCCCCCAGGCCCCGATCGTCCACGCCCCAACCCCTCGGGCGGTGCCCTAGCATGGGCCTCTTCCTGCTGTTCGGCACCTTCTTCGCCACCATGGCCGCCGGCGTGCCGGTCGCCTTCGCCCTCGGCATCGCCACCGTCGCCGGCTTCCTCTACGAGGGCCTGCCCCTGTTCGTCGCCTTCCAGCGCGTGCTCTCCGGCGTGTCCGTCTTCTCCCTGCTCGCCATCCCGTTCTTCATCTTCGCCGGCGACCTCATGATGCAGGGCGGCATCGCCGCCCGCCTCGTCCGCCTCGCCGCCGCCGCCGTCGGCTCCGTCCGCGGCGGCCTCGGCCTCGTCAACGTCTCCGCCTCCATGCTGTTCGGCGGCATCTCCGGCTCCGCCGTCGCCGACGTCTCCGCCCTCGGCTCCATCCTGATGCCGGTGATGCGCGAGAAGGGCTACGACGCCGACTACGCCGTCAACGTCACCGTCACCGCCTCCATCGCCGGCATCGTCATCCCGCCGTCGCACAACATGATCCTCTACTCGGTCGCCGCCGGCGGCGGCGTCTCGGTCAGCAAGCTGTTCATCGCCGGCGTCGTGCCCGGCGTCCTGATGTGCCTCTGCCTCGCCGTCGCCGCCTACCTGGTCGCCGTCCGCCGCGGCTACGGCGCCGAGCCTTTCCCCGGCTGGGGCGCGCTCGGCCGCAGCTTCGTCGTCGCCGTCCCCGGCCTGCTCACCGCCGTCATCATCGTCGGCGGCGTCCTCTCCGGCGTCATGACCGTCACCGAATCCGGGGCCTTCGGCGCCATCTACGCCTTCGTCGTCACCCTCCTCGTCTACCGAGAGCTGACCTGGGACGGCTTCAAGGCCGCCGTGCTCGGCGCGGTCAAGACCACGGCGCTCGTCATGATCCTGGTCGCCACCGCGTCCGCCTTCGCCTACCTCCTCGCCCTCTACCGCGTGCCGGAGGCGCTGGCCGGCTCGCTCACCGCCATCTCGGGCAACCCCGTCGTCATCCTGCTGATCCTCAACCTGATCCTGCTCGCCCTCGGCATGATCATGGACATGGCCGCCCTGATCCTGATCTGCACGCCGATCTTCCTGCCCGTCGTGCGCGACATCGGCATGGACCCGGTCCAGTTCGGCATCGTCATGATGATGAACCTCGGCCTCGGCCTCACCACGCCCCCCGTCGGCGCCTGCCTGTTCGTCGGCTGCGCCATCGGCGGCGTCCGCCTGGAGCACGCCGTCCGCACCATCTGGCCCTTCTACCTCGCCATCCTCGTCGCCCTGACGCTGACCACCTACCTGCCCCCCCTCTCCCTCGCCCTCCCGGCCCTCGTCGGCGGCCCCTGACCCGGCCCGCGTCCCGCCCCGCCCCGGCCCGGGCGTCAGCCCACGCCCCGCGGGCGATGTCCCGAGGTGCCGATCAGGCAGCAATGCGACGCCCCTCGGAACGGACCGCGGCGTCAGCCGTTCAGGCTCGTCGGGCGCAGGCCCCCCGGGGAAAGCCGGAACAACGCCCTGACCCCGTTCAGGAAGGTGCCGTAGGGACGGCCCAGCGCCAGCATCATCGCGCTGGCCCCGAGCACCCCCAGCAGCAGCCCTCGCCCCGACGCGCCGCTGACCGCGATGATCGCCGCGTAGATCGGTGCCTGGAAGCTCACCAGCGCCAGGCTGTCCCAGAGCAGTTGCGAGAGCCGGCCTGGCCCGGCGCGCCGCAGCACCCAGTCGCGCCAGACGCCGTACGGCCGGCCGACGGGAACCATCAGGGCCGCGCCGAGCAGCCGGGCGTGCAGCACCTGCTCCCAGGCCATGCCCGCGACGAACCGCTCGTTGATGATCCCCGTCGCGGTGAAGAACAGGATGAGCGCCGTGGTGTCGGCGACGAAGGCGCGGCGACGCGCAAGGGCCTGCGAAGGATCGGGCATGTCGGACGCCTTTCAACGCCATTGGACGCCCGAACCGCCGCCCCCGCCAGCGAAAACCCCGGCCGGGGCCGCCTCGTCCACACGCCACGCGTTCACATCCCGCGTCGGCGCCAACGGCCCTTCGCCACCCGCGCGCCCCGACCCCCGACACCCCGACCCCGACACCCCGCCTCCTGTTATCCCGTCCTTGACACCGCCCACCCGCAAATGTTCCCTTTCCGTTCATGTCTCCCCAGCCTTCCCCCGCCGGCACCGACACCGACACCAACTCCACCCCCGGTCCCATCCCCGGCGGGGACCACGACCACCACCGCCGCGTCCTCCGCGAGCTGATCGACATCGGCCTCGACCTCGCCCGCCTGATCCAGGCCCAAGCCCACGCTCAACCCCCCGCCGAACCCGGCCCAGAGCCCACGTCCGCGCCCGCGCTCCCCGCGCCGCCACCGCCCGACCACGCCGCCGCCTTCGACCGCGTCGCCCGCGCCGTCCGCCGCAGCATCCTGCTCGCCCGCGCCCTCGACGACCCCCCGCGCCCTCGCGCCGCCGCCAACGACGACCTCCCCGGCCCCGCCCGCACCGCCGCCCGCAAGCGCATCATCCGCGATGTCGAGGACGCCATCCACCGCGAGGCCGCCGGCGTCCCCGGCTCTCCCGTCCACGCCGCCGCCCGCGCCGCCGCCCTGCACCGCGAGCTGCACGACCGCCTGGACGCTCCCGACCTCGACGACGACATCCGCGCCCGCCCGGTCGCCGCCATCGTCGCCGACCTCTGCCGTGACCTCGGCCTCGCCGCCCTGCCCGGCCACAATCCCTGGAAGCGCCGCACCCCCGCCGCCGCCGCCGCCCTCGCCGCCCGCGCCGCCGCCCCCGCCCACGCCCACGCCCCCGTCAGTCCCTCCCAAGTCGACACCCGGGCCGACCCCCAGGCCGGCCCCGCCGCCGCGTGCCCCGCCTCACCCTACCCCTCCCCCAGCCCGACCCCCTGGCTCCCCCCGGCTCGCGCCCGCGGCAAATGACCCCCCGCGCCCGCGGCAAATGACCCCCCGCGCCCGCGGCAAGTGACCCCCCGCGCCCGCGGCAAGTAGCTCTCCCTCCGCGCGGACCCTTCCGCGCGCGCCATCCGGCACGCCGTTTGCTACGCTCCCGCCATGGCACCCCCATGGTAGAACCCGGCGCGATCGAACTGGTCGCCGTCACCAAGCGGTATGGCCCGGCCACCGCCGTCGACGCCATTTCCCTCAAGATCCCCGCCGGCGCTTACTGCTGCCTGCTCGGCCCGTCCGGCTGCGGCAAGACCACCACCTTGCGCGTCATCGCCGGCCACGAGCGCGCCACCGGGGGCGCCATCCGCGTCGGCCCCGATGACGTCACCCGTGAGCCGCCCGGCCGCCGCGGCGCCGCCATGATGTTCCAGTCCTACGCCCTCTTTCCCCACCTCACCTGCCTCGACAACGTCGCTTTCAGCCTCAAGCTGCGCGGCGAACCCAAGGCCGCCCGCCGCGCCAAGGCCCGCGACTTCCTCGCCCGCGTCCACATGGACGCCTACGCCGACCGCCTTCCCGCCCAGTTGAGCGGCGGCCAGCAGCAGCGCGTCGCCCTGGCCCGCGCCCTCATCACCGGCCCCCGCGTCCTCCTGCTCGACGAGCCGCTCTCCGCCCTCGACCCCGAGCTGCGCATCCGCATGCGGGAGGAGCTGAAGCGCCTGCAGCGCGAGCTCGGCATCACCTTCGTCCACGTCACCCACAGCCGCGACGAGGCCATGGCCCTGTCCGACCTGGTCGTCCTGATGAACGAGGGCCGCATCGTCCAGGCCGCCCACCCCCGCGACGCCTTCGAGCGCCCGGCCAACGCCTTCGCCGCCCGCTTCATCGGCGGCCACAACGTCCTGCCCGCCGGCCGTGGCCTGGTCGCCGTCCGCGCCGACAAGTGCCGCCTCGGCCCCCCCGCCACCCAAGCCCCCGCCCAAGCCCCCGCCCCGGGCGGCGGCCCGAACGCCGCCGCGAACGGCGGCGCGAACGGTGGCCCGAACGCCGGCCAGGTCGCGGGCCGCGTCGCCGCCGTCGAGTACCAGGGCGCGCTGGTCCGCGTCGCCCTCGACTGCGGCGGCCCCGAGGAAGCCGTCGCCCTCGTCCCCGACCACGAGTACCACCCGGCCCCCGTCGCCGTCGGCGACCCGGCCACCCTCGCCTGGTCCGCCGAGCACGCCCACCCGCTCGCCCCCGCCGCCTGAACGCCCCCACCCCCCGAAGGAGGACACCCGCCATGACCACCCCCCGCCGCGCCCCCCGCCGCGCCCTGCTGAAGTCCGCCGCCGCCCTCGCCGGCGCCGCCGCCGCCTTCCCCACCGGCTTCCCGACCATCTGGGCGCAGAACATCAAGAACGTGACGCTGCGCCAGTTCGGCACCGGCGTCTCCGCCCTCAACCCCATCGCCGAGAAGGTCAAGCAGGACCTCGGCTTCACCCTGCAGATGACCGCGCTCGACACCGACGCCGTGACGCAGAAGGCCGTGACCCAGCCCCGCAGCTACGACATCGCCGACATTGAGTACTTCTTGTGCAAGAAGGTGTTCCCCACCGGCGTCTTGCAACCGATGGACACCCGCAAGATCAAGCTCTACGACCAGGTCGTCCCCATCTTCACCACCGGCAAGCTCACCCCCGGCAGCACCGTGGGCCAGGGCACCGCCCCCCACACCGTCAGCTTCGTCGAAGGCAAGTCCTCCACCAAGTTCGCCCCCGAGCCGACCGAGTGGATGACGCTCATCCCCACCATCTACAACGCCGACACCCTCGGCATCCGCCCCGACCTCATCAAGCGCCCCATCGCCCACTGGAAGGACCTGGTCGATCCGGCCTTCAAGGGCCGCGCCAGCATCCTCAACATCCCCGGCATCGGCATCATGGACGCCGCCATGGTCATGGAGAGCCTCGGCACGCTCCAGTACAAGGACAAGGGCAACATGACCAAGGAGGAGATCGACAAGACGGTCGCCTTCCTGATCGACACCAAGCGCGCCGGCCAGTTCCGCGCCTTCTGGAAGACCTTCGACGAGAGCGTCAACCTGATGGCCTCCGGCGAGGTCGTCATCCAATCGATGTGGTCCCCCGCCGTCACCGCCGTCCGCGCCCGCGACATCGCCTGCACCTACCAGCCGCTCGCCGAGGGCTACCGCGGCTGGGGCGGCGGCATCGGCATCGCCAAGCACGTCGGCGGCCTCGAACTCGACGCCGCCTACGAGTACATCAACTGGTACCTGTCCGGCTGGGCCGGCGCCTTCCTCAACCGCCAGGGCTACTACAGCGCCGTGCTGTCCACCGCCAAGCAGAACATGACCGACAACGAGTGGGGCTACTGGATGCAAGGCAAGGCCGCCACCGCCCCCATCCTCAGCCCCGAAGGCAAGGAGATCGACAAGACCGGCGCCAAGCGCGACGGCGGCTCCTTCGAGGACCGCATGAGCCGCGTCGCCTGCTGGAACTCGGTCATGGACCAGGACCGCTACATGATCCAGAAATGGAACGAGTTCATCGCCGCCTGACCACCCGGCCGCGATGCTCCGCTCCTACCTCCAGGCGGCCCCGCTGGCCGCGGTGCTGGTCGCCTTCCTGCTGGTGCCGCTGCTGGCGATCGTCGTCGTCAGCTTCTGGGACTACGACAGCGTCCGCATCATCCCCGACTTCACGTGGCAGAACTACCAGGACGTGCTCGGCTCCCCCGTCACCTGGCAAACCTACCTCAACACCGTCAAGTACGCCGCCCTGGTCTGGGCCGTCACCCTGCCGCTCGGCTTCGCGGTCGCCTGGTTCCTCGCCTTCCACGTCCGCTCCCCCGCGGCGCAGATGGGCCTGTTCCTGCTCTGCACCGTCCCCTTCCTCACCAGCAACATCATCCGCATGATCTCCTGGGTGCCGCTCCTGGGCCGCAACGGCCTGGTCAACGGCGCGCTGCAAAGGGCGGGCCTGATCGACCGCCCGGTCGAGTGGCTGCTGTTCTCCGACTTCGCCATCGTGCTCGCCTTCGTCCACCTCTACGCCCTGTTCATGGTGGTGCCGGTGTTCAACGCGATGATGCGCATCGACCGCCGCCTGGTCGAGGCCGCCCGCGACGCCGGCGCCACCGGCGCCCAGGTGCTGTGGAACGTCGTCGTCCCCCTGGCCCGCCCCGGCATCGCCATCGGCAGCGTCTTCGTCGTCACCTTGGTCATGGGCGACTTCATCACCGTCCGCCTGATGGGCGGCGGCCAGCGCGCCTCCGTCGGCCTGATGATCTCCAACCAGATCAGCCTGCTGCAATACCCGGCCGCCTGCGCCAACGCCGTCGTCCTGCTCGCCGTGGTCCTGCTCGGCGTCGGCGCCATGCTCCGCCTGGCCAACATCCGCCAGGAACTCTAGGGTGCGCGCCGCGAGCAACGCGAGGAGCGCCGCCCCTCGACCCCGTCAAGGGCAAGCCCTTGAAACCCAATCGTCGAATCATCGGGGTTTGGGGCCTCCGGCCCCAACGGGTCGAGGGCAGCGCCCTCGCCTCGTCTTCCGCTGATGGCCAAGGCCTTGCTCGGCGCGTTGTTCGCCGCCTTCGTGCTGTTCCTCTACGGCCCCATCGTCGCCATCGTCCTGCTCGCCTTCGGCGGCCCCGACAGCGGCCTCACCTTCCCCATGCGCGGCGTGTCCCTGCACTGGTTCCGCGAGCTGTTCGAAACGCAGGCCGTCGGCGACCTCGGGAGCGCGTTGCAGCGCACGGTCATGCTGGCCCTGATGGTGGCCGCCGTCTCGGTCTGCGCCGCGCTCGCGGCCGGCCTCGGCTTCCGCCGCCGCTTCGTCGGCGGCGGCGCGCTGTTCGCGCTCGCGCTCGCCAGCATGATCGTGCCCTCGATCCTGGTCAGCCTCGGCATCGGCATCGTGTTCAGCCAGGCCGGCCTCGACGCGCGCTGGTGGACCTCCGCCTTCGGCGCGCAACTGACCTGGACGCTGCCGTTCGGCCTCCTGATCACCTTCGCCGTGCTCAACCGCTTCGACCGCTCGTGGGAGGAGGCCGCCCGCGACCTCGGCGCGACCCCCTGGCAAACCTTCCGCCTGGTGGTGCTGCCGATCCTGCTGCCCAGCATCGTCGGCATCGCCTTGTTCGGCTTCACGCTCAGTTGGGACGAGTTCCCCCGCACCCTGCTCACCGCCGGCAGCGACAACACCCTGCCGCTCGAGATCTACGGCATGACCACCAACGTCACCTCGCCCGTGCTCTACGCGCTCGGCGCGGCGACCACGGGCATCTCGCTGGCCGCCATCGTCGCCGCCCTGTGGGCCATCCGCGCCCTGGCCGCGCGCCGGGCATGAGCCCGCGCTCAGGCCGCCTTGCGGCGCTTCTGCTTCGCCCGCCCCTGGCCCGGCGCGGCCCCGCCCCGCGCCCTGTCCAGCACCAAGCGCGCGTAGTCCGCCATGTCGCCCTCGAACGGGGCCACCGTCCCGTCCGCCGCCAGCCACAGCCGGTCCGCGACCAGCTCCATCAGCGACCGGTCGTGGGTGATGAGAATGACCGCGCCCTGGTAGTCGTTCAGCGCGTCCAGCAGCGCCCGCCGGCTGTCGATGTCGAGGTGGTTGGTCGGCTCGTCGAGGATCAGCAGGTGGGGCGCGGCCATCGCCACCAGGTTCAGCAGCAGCCGCGCCCGCTCGCCGCCCGACAGGTTCTCGACCGTGGTGCCCTGCTTGTCGAACCCCAGCCCGAACTGCGCCAGCCGCGAGCGGTGGGCCGTCTCGCTGTCCTCTGGCCGGGCGCGCCGGATGATGTCGAGCGGCGTGTCGGACGCCGCCAGCGCCTCGATCTGGTGCTGGTGGAACCAGCCGACCTGGATGCGCCGCTCCCGCTGCATGTGCCCGGCCTGCAACGCGAGCGCCCCCGCCGTCATCTTGGCGAAGGTGGACTTGCCCGCCCCGTTGACGCCGAGCAGCCCGATCCGGTCGTCCACGTCGAGCCGCAGGTCGAGTCCGCGCAGCACCGGCTCGCCGCCGTAGCCGACCGACGCCCCTTCCAGCCGCATCAAGGGCGGTGCCAGCGGCCGGGCCGGGGAGGGCAGGGTGAACGGCGCCACCCGCTCCTCGACGGTCGCCGTGATCGGCTCCAGCTTGGCCAGCCGCTTCATGCGCGACTGCGCCTGTGCCGCCTTGCTCGCCTTGGCGCGGAAGCGGTCGACGAAGCTTTGCAGGTGCGCGCGCTCCGCCTCCTGCTTGGCGCTGTTGGCCGCCAGCAGCCGCCCCTTCTCGGCCCGGCGGCGCTCGAAGTCGTCGTAGCCGCCGGGGTAAAGGTCGAGCTTGCCGCCGTGCAGGTGCAGGATGGCCGTCACCGAGTTGTTCAGCAGCTCGCGGTCGTGGCTGATGATGACGGCGGCGTTGGGATACTTGCGCAGCCGGGCCTCCAGCCACATCGCGCCTTCCAGGTCGAGGTAGTTGGTCGGCTCGTCCAGCAGCATCAGGTCCGGCTCGGCGAACAGGGCGGCGGCCAGCGCCACCCGCATCCGCCAGCCGCCGGAGAACTCGGCCATCGGCCGCGCCAGGTCGGCCGCCGAGAACCCGAGCCCCGCCAGGATCTCGCTCGCCCGCGCCGGCGCCCGGTCGGCGTCGATCTCGCCCAACTGGTCGTAGAGCCCGGCGATCTGCTCCGGCTCGGCCACCTCCAGCGCGGCGTAGAGCGCGTCCCGCCGCTCGTCGGCGGCGAGGATCGTGTCGAGCAGGCTCACGGGCGTGGCCGGATGCTCCTGGTCGACGCTCGCCACCCGCGCGCCGCGCGGCAACCCGATCTCGCCGCCGTCGGGCGACAGCTCGCCCAGGATCAGCTTGAACAGCGTGGACTTGCCGACGCCGTTGCGCCCGACCAGGCCCACTTTGGCCTGCGCCGGCAGCGTGACGCTGGCGCGGTCGAAGAAGCGGCGTCCCCAGGCGTTGAAGACCAGGCCGTCGATCTGAAGCATATCGGGGGGTGCCGTCCGGTGCGGGAAGCCGCCCTTATAGCGCGAATATGCTGCGAGTGCGAGACGGGCGCGGCGTCACCCGGCCCCGAGGCCGGCGCGTATCTCCGCCAGCCCGCGGCGCGTGCTGCCGTCCGGCGCGGCGTTGGCGTCGTCGAGCCAGGCGGCCAGCGCGTCGCGGCACGGTGGCCACTCGTCGGCCACGATGCTGAAATAGGCCGTGTCGCGCAGCCGCCCCTTGACCACGAGGTGCGCCCGCAACGTCCCCTCGTAATGAAACCCCAGCCGTTCGGCGGCCCGGCGCGACGGCCCGTTCAGCGCGTCGCACTTCCACACCAGCCGCCGGTAGCCGAGGTCGTCCATCGCGAGCCGCATCAGCAGGAACATGGCCTCCGTCGCCGCCCGCGTCCGCTGCATCCGGGGCGCGAACCAGATGTGGCCGATCTCGACGGCGGCGTTGCGCGGCTGGATGTCCATCAGCGTCAGCCAGCCGCTCGCCGCGCCGGTGGCGACCGGGCGCACCGCCCAGGCCATCGGGTCGTGCTGCGCCGCCATCTCCGCGACCTGGTCTCGCAGCGCCGCCTCGCTCGCGAACGGGCCGTAGCCGAGGTAGTCCCAGCTCGCCGCCGCACCCGGCCCCTGCGCCGCCTGCCACAGCTCCGGCGCGTGCCGTCGATGCAGCGGCTCCAAGACGGCGTGGCGGCCACGCACGGCGACGCGCGCCGGCAGCGAGCGCGGATCGGTGTCGACCGGTGGTCCGAGGGGGCGTTCCGTCATGCCCCCTTATCGCACGCCCCGGCCCCCTTGCCGTCAAGCGTCCGCGCGGGTCTGATGCGGCCCGGCCGCGCGGCAGCCGCCGCCGGTCCCGGCCGCGACTTCGGCCGCAACCTTCGCGAGGACACCGCCATGCCCCATTCCAAGCTGCTGCCGACGCTCCTGCTGGCCAGCGCCGCCACCCTCTTGATGGCCGCCGACGACGCGCCGATGCACTTCCACGCCAACCTGGGCGCGGCCGCCGAGGTGCCGCCCAACGACTCCACCGGGACCGGCGCCGTGGACGTGACGGTGGTGCCGTCCACCAAGGCCATGACCTACACCGGCGAGTACAAGGGCCTCACCGGCCCGGCCACCGCCGCCCACTTCCACGGTCCCGCCGAGGTCGGCGCGAACGCCCCCGTGGTCATCCCCATCCCCGACAAGTCCTCGCCCCTCAAGGGGGCCGCCACCCTCACCGACGCCCAGATGGCCGACCTGGAAGCGGGCAAGTACTACGTCAACGTCCACACCGCCGCCCATCCCGCCGGCGAGATCAGGGGCCAGGTCAGCCGGGCGAAGTAGCGCGCGCCGTCCCCCCCAGCCTGCCGCGCCCGCCCCGGTCACGGCGGCCGGGGCGGCGCGCTTCGGAGGACGCTCTCGTAAACCAGCATCGGCTCGCCGTGGCGCAGGAACGCCTCGCACGGCCGCATCCCGATCGCGCCCAGCACCGTGCGGCTGCCGATGTTCGCCTCCCGCGCCACCGCGACCACGCGCGGCACCGAGGCGCGGTCGTGGGCGAAGCGCAACGCCGCCCCCGCGGCCTCCCGCGCCAGCCCGCGGCCGCGCGCCTTGGGGCTGAACGCGAAGCGGAGCGCCACGCCGCGCCCATCCGTCCGCTCGTGCAGGCCGACCAGCCCGGCCGCCCAGCCAGCCACCCGGCCGGCCACCTGGCCGCCCGCGTCCGTGCGCGCCAGCCACATGCCGACGCCGTGCCTGGCCCAGAACGCGGTGTCCTCGGCCAGCTCGGCCGCCACCTCGACGGGTCCGCGGACCCCGCCCAGCATCTGCGCGTAGATGCCCGGGTCGCCTTTCAACGCCCGCAGGTCCTCGAGGTCGCCCCAGCCGACCGGCGACAGCAACAGCCGGCCGGTGCGGATCACCCAGGCCGGGCTCACCGGCCCGGCCCCAGCTCAACGGGCGAGCGGGCGGTACTTGATGCGGTGCGGCTCCGTGCTGTCGGCACCGAGGCGTCGTCGCTTGTCCGCCTCGTAGGCCTGGAAGTTGCCCTCGAACCATTCGACGTGGCTGTCGCCCTCGAAGGAGAGGATGTGCGTCGCGAGCCGGTCGAGGAACCAGCGGTCGTGGCTGATGATGACGGCGCACCCGGCGAACTCGGCCAGCGCCTCCTCCAGCGCGCGCAGGGTGTCCACGTCCAGGTCGTTGGTCGGCTCGTCGAGCAGGATGACGTTGCTCTCCGACTTCAGCATCTTGGCCAGGTGGACGCGGTTGCGCTCCCCGCCCGAGAGGATGCCGACCTTCTTCTGCTGGTCCGACCCCTTGAAGTTGAACGCCGCCACGTAGGCGCGGGAGGCGACGGCGCGCTTGCCGAGGTAGATCACGTCGGTGCCGCCGCTGATCTCCTGCCACACGGTCTTCTCGGCATCCAGGCTGTCGCGGCTCTGGTCCACGTAGCCGAGCTTCACCGTGTCGCCCACCTTCAACGACCCGGCATCCGGCTCCTCCTGCCCGGTGATCATGCGGAACAGCGTCGTCTTGCCCGCCCCGTTCGGCCCGATCACGCCGACGATGCCGCCGGGCGGCAGCTTGAAGTCAAGCTCGTCGATCAGCAGCCGGTTGCCGTAGGCCTTGCGCAGCTGCTCGGCCTCGATGACGGTGCCGCCGAGGCGGGGGCCGGGGGGGATGACGATCTCGGCCACGCCGGTGGCGCGCTCCTGGCTCTGTTGCAGCATCTCCTCGTACTTGGCGATGCGGGCGCGGCTCTTGGTCTGCCGGGCGCGGGGGCTGCTCTGGATCCACTCCTCCTCGGCGGCGAGCGCCCGCTGGCGCGCGCTCTCCTCCTTCTCCTCCTGTTGCAGCCGCTTCCGCTTCTGCGACAGCCAGCTCGAGTAGTTGCCCTCGAACGGGTAGCCGCGGCCCCGCTCGATCTCCAGGATCCAGTTGGTCACGTTGTCCAGGAAGTAGCGGTCGTGGGTGATGATCATCACCGTGCCGGCGTAGTCGCGCAGCGTCTTCTCCAGCCAGGCGACGCTCTCCGCGTCCAGGTGGTTGGTTGGCTCGTCCAGCAGCAGCATCTCCGGCTTCTCCAGCAGCAGCCGGCAGAGCGCCACGCGCCGCCGCTCGCCGCCGGAGAGGCGCTCGATGCCGCTGTCGGGCGCCGGGCAGCGCAGGGCGTCGAGCGCGATCTCGATGCGGCGGTCGAGGTCCCAGCCGTCCTCGGCGTCGATCCGCTCCTGCAGCTCGGCCTGCTCGGCGAGCAGCGCGTTCATCTGGTCGTCGTCCATCGGCTCGGCGAACCTCTCGCTGATGGCGTTGAAGCGGTCGATGGCCCCCTTCAGCGGCGCGAACGCCTCCATGACGTTCTCGGCCACCGTCTTGTCCGGGTCGAGCCGCGGCTCCTGCTCCAGGTAGCCGACGCGCACGCCGTCCGCGGCCCAGGCCTCGCCGCCGAACTCCTTCTCCACCCCGGCCATGATCTTGAGCAGGGTGGACTTGCCCGCCCCGTTGATGCCGAGCACGCCGATCTTGACGCCGGGCAGGAACGACAGGGTGATGCCCTTGAACACCTCGCGCCCGCCCGGGAAGCTCTTGGTGACGTCCTTCATGACGTAGGCGTACTGGTAAGCGGGCATGGCATCGGCTCCTGCGCGGGGGCGGAGCGGGGGTTTTAATGAGGTGGGCGGAGGTGGGCAACTCGCGGCGGCGCGCGTCTCGCCGGTGCGCCGGGGGCGGGGCCGGTTCAGCGCCTACGGGCGCGCCGGGCGGAGGAGGGCCGCCGGTCCGCCGTCTTGGCGGCCTCGTCGCCCGTGCGCAGGATGGTGGCGACGCGGTCCGCGAGCTGCGCCAGCGCCGCGCTCATCGCGGCCACGAGGTCGGTCGTCGTCGGCCCCGACGGCTGGGCGGTCAGCCGCAGGGTCCGCGCGGTGCGCCGGTCGCGGTCCCGCTCGCGCGACACGGCGACCTGCGCCAGCAGCACCACCTGGTTCGAGGCGTCGGCGTCGAAGCGTTGGATGTCCACCTCCACGGTCGCGTCGGGGATGGCGGAGATGGCGCCGCTGTCGGCGAACACGCTGGAGCCGGGCAGGCGGGCGTTGAGGTTCTCGGCCAGCACGCGGGTGATGAGTTGGCCGAGCGGCTCGCCCCAGCGCTCGCCACCGGGGATGCGCAGGCGGTAGTCGTTGTTGTTGCGCACGATTTCGGAACGGTCGAGGTAGCCGGCCAGGCCGATGCGGCGAAGCTCGACCAGCTTGGGCGCGCCGCGCGACACCGGGCCGGGCCGGGCGATGAGCGTGTAGTAGGCCGGGTCCGGCGAGGCGCAGGCGGCCAGAAGCGCCGGCAGCAGGAGGACGGCGCGCCGCCTCATCGCGCCCCTCCGGCGCGGCCGCGCACCAGCGCTTCCGGGTGCCGGTCCAGGAAGTCCGCCAGCAGGCGGATCGACCGGGCGGCGTCGCTCACCTGCATCATCGCGCGCTCCAGTTCCCGATTGAATTGGCTTTCCCGGCCGTAGCTCGCTTCGAGCGTGCCGAACGTCCGCCCCGCCTTCGCCGCCGCCTCTTGCAGCGAACCGACGGCGCCCGGCAGCTTCTGCAGCGCCGGGGTCAGGTTCGAGTCGAGCTTGCGCGCCAGCTCCTGGACGCCGGCCAGCGCGCCGGAGGCGGAGCGCAAGGTGCCGTTGAGGTTGGCGCCGATCTGGTCGAGCGGCACCCCGTCGAGCTTGTTGGCGACGCTGGTGACCGCGTTGAGGATGTTGTCCAGGCCGCCGCCGGAGCTGGGGATGACGGGGATGCCGTTCTCCATCGCGAGCGTGGCCGGGGCCGAGTCGGGCGCGAACACGAACGCCAGCGCCATCGCGCCGGTCAGGTAGCTCGTCGTGCGCAACTGCGCGCGCAACCCGCGCTCGACCAGGCGCCTCGACACGTCGATCGGATCGGCTTGGGCGATGGCGTTGTCGTTCAGGCGCTCGGGCTGCACCTCGAAGTGGACGCGGACGCGGGGCCGCACCGTTTTGGGATCGAACTCCAGCGACACGTCGGTCACGGTGCCGACCTGGATGCCGTAGAACTCGACCCGCGCGTCCTTGGCCAGCCCGGCTACGGAGGTCTCGAAATAGGTCACGAACTCCTGCTTGGTCTTATATCCGGCCGATTGCGCGTCGGCGGCGGTGCGGTAGAGCTTGAAGTCCGCGCCGCTCGCGGCGGGCTTGGCGCTCGGGCCGTCGTGCGGGCTGTCGAACGCGACCCCCCCCGACAGCACCGCCTGCAGGCTTGCCAGCTCGACGTGGATGCCGTCGGCGCCGGTCTCGACCGAGAGGCCGGACGCGTTCCAGAAATGCGAGCCGTCGCGCACGAAATCGTCGTAGGGCGCGCGGACGAAGATCGGCACCGTGACCGGCCCGGCGCCGTCGCCGATGTCGTAGCCCAGCACCTCGCCCACCGCCACGTCGCGGTAGAACACCGGCGCGCCCTGGCCCAGCGAGCCGATGCGCTCGGCCTTTAGCGTGAACGTGCGCCCGGGCTCGCCGCTGCGGATGCCCGGCGGCTGCTCGAGGCCGACGAAGCTGCTCTTGCTCTCGCCGTTGCGCCCGCCCGGGTCCATCTCGATGTAGCTGCCCGACACCAGCGTCTCGATGCCGGAGATGCTGCCGGAGCTGAGCCGCGGGCGCACTACCCAGAACCGCGCCCGGTCGGTCAGGTACGGCGACGCCTCCGACTTCATGCGGATGGTGACGATCACGCGGCGCATGTCGTCGGACAGGCGGACGCTCTCGACCTGGCCCAGCTCGACCGCCTTGTGCTTCACCCGGGTCTGCCCCGCCACCAGCCCGTCGCCGGTGTTGAACGTGACGGTGATGACCGGGCCCTCGCTGCGGATGGTGCGGATCCCGAGGTAGATGGCGATCGCCAACGCGACGAGCGGGATCAGCCAGATCAGCGAGAACTTGCTGCGGCGGATGCGGGCGGGGTTGGCCGGCGGCGCGGGAGTTTGCGTGTCCATCAGGCGGGCGACAGCTCGGCGGCCGGGCCCGGCTCTTCCGCCCTGTCCCACATCACGCGGGGGTCGAAGCTGAGGGCGGCCAGCATGGTCAGCACCACCACGAACGCGAAGGCGACCGCGCCGTAGCCGGGGGTGACGGAGCCGACCGCGCCCATCCGCACCAGCGCCGTCAGCACCGAGACCATGAACACGTCGATCATCGACCACCGCCCGACCACGTCGATGATGCGGTAGAGCCGGGTGCGGTCGGGCAGGCGGGCGGCGCTGCGGCGCTGGGTCATGACCAGCAGGGCGCCGAGGCCCAGCAGCTTCAGCACCGGGATCATGATGCTGGCGACGAACACCAGGAGCGCCAGCGGCCACATGCGGTACTCGATCAGCTCCTGCACGCCGCCGATGATGGTGCTGGGCGCGCCGCGGCCGAGGCGGATCACCGTCAGCACCGGGTAGAGGTTGGCCGGGACGTAGAGCACGGCCGCGGTCAGCAGCAGCGCCCAGGCCCGCTCGACGGAGTGCGGCTTGCGGTGGCGCAGCGCCGTTTCGCAGCGGGAGCAACTGTCGCCGGGCCGGGAGCGGCTCACCAGGCCGCAGGCGTCGCAGCCGATGAGCGCGCCGGAGCGCGCTGGCGGATGGCGCGGGCCGCGGCGGCCGATCGCCTCCCACATCGCGTGCTCGTCGATCCAGGCGTCGGACCAGACGGTCAGCAGCATCAGCGCGCCGAGCGCGAACAGCGCCATCCCGACCTCGACCGTGGCCAGGGCCTGGAGCCGGGTGTAGGCGACGAACAAGCCGAGCAGGAACACCTCGATCATCGCCCAGGGCTTGAGGATGTCGCGCAGCCGGGCCATGGCCGCGAGCGCCGGGCGGGACAGGGTGGTGCGCAGCCCGCCCAGCACCGCCGCCGTCAGGCCGAGGCGCAGCGCGGGAATGACCAAGGTGAACGCCACCATCAGGATCGCCAGCAACGGCATGCCCTGGTCCTCGAAAGCGACCGGCAGGTGAGCCAACGAGGTGACCCGCTCCTGCCCGGTCAGCCGGAACCGCATCAGCGGCTCGGCGGCGGCGATCACCAGCACGAGCAGGCCGGTCAGCGCCAGCGCGAAGGTGGTCGACAGGCTGTTGCGCCGCCGCCGCCGCAGCACCGCGCCGCACCGCTCGCACTCAGCCACCTGGCCCGGCCGCAGGTGGGCGATGGTCTGGAACTGACCGCAGTCATGGCACTCGTGCAGCGCGGAGATCGCAGGGGCGGCGTGGGCTGTCACGGGCGGGGATGCGGTCCGATCTGGTGTGTCGCGCGATCGCACGTCATGCGCCCTCATATCACATGGTCCCGCACTCGCCACCCCACGGGGCGCTCGGGATCGTTCCTATTGTGTTAACAATCGGAGGAGGAGCGGCCCGACCGGTGACGCTGGAACCGGTGACGTGCTTTGCTCATGTTGCAGCCGCCGAAGTTGATGCAACATGGAACCGGGATGGCACAGTGCTGACACTCACGACAGGCCGCGCGGCAGGGTCCGGTGCGAGACCCGGTGCGAAACCCTGGGCGAGACCCTGGGCCAGACCCGGTGCGAGGCTGGGGCGGCTGGCGCTCGCGCCGTTGCTCGCTTGCGTCTGGTGCCTGCCCGCGGCGGCCACCGCGCTCGCGCCGCCCGAGCGGAAAAGCTTTCACCAGGCTGTCGAGGCGGCCTGGGGCCGCTATCCGCAGCGCCGCGCCCTGGCCGCGCGGCAGAACACCGCCGCCGCCCGCTACGCCGCCGGCGGGGCCTTCTTCCCGAACGCGCCCTCGTTGACCGGCGAGCACGTCAACGACCGCATCGCCGGCAGCAACTACAACTACGTCACCACCCGGATGGAGCTCGACACGCCGGTTTGGCTGCCGCGGCAAGGCACGGCGACGCAGGGTGTGGCGCGCGCGGAAGCGGACGCTGTCGCGGCCGATGAGGCCGCCGCGCACCTCGCGCTGGCGACCGAAGTGCTCGACTTGTCGGCGCAGGCGGCGTTCGCCGCCAACGTGCGCGAGGTCGCGAGCCGACGGCTGGCCTCTCTTCGCACGCTGGCGGCCGACGCGGCGCGGCGGTTCCGGGTCGGCGAGTCGTCGCGGAGCGACGCGCTGGCCGCCGAGGCGGAAGCGGCCGGGGCCAGCGTCGCGCTGAGCGCCGCGGAGGCGCAGCTCGGCACAGCGCTCGCCGTGCTCGCGTCCGTGACGGGCGAGGCGTCCGTGCCCTCCCTCACGACGGTTAGGGCGGCTGGGGCCAGGGGAACTGGGGCCAGGGGAACTGGGGCCAGGGCGGTTGGGGCCGTCCCGGCGCGAAAAGCCCTCAGCCAAGGTGCCGTGAATAGCCATCCGCGCGTCGTCGCCGCGCAACGGGCGGTGCTCACCGCCCAGGCCCAGGCGCGGCTGGTGCGGATCGAGAATCGCGACAGTCCGCAGATCGGGCTTGAAGGGGTCAACGAGAAGCAGGCCGGCGCCCGGTGGGACACCCGCTTCGGCGTCGTGGTGCATTTCCCGTTCGCGACCGAGGCCCGCAACGCGCCGCGCCGGGCTGCCGCGGAGCAGGAGGTCACCCAGGCGGAGGTGCAGCTCGAGCTGGCCCGGCGCGAGGTCGCCGCCGCCATCGCGCAGGCCGCGGTGGCGCTGGCGGCGGCCGAGCGGTCCGTCGCCGCCGCCGATGTGGCGGCCGCCGCGCTGGAGACGCGGCGCGGGCAGATCGAGCGGGCCTGGCGGTTGGGCGAGATGCCGCTGATCGAGGTGCTGCGGGCCAACGCCCTGGCGTTCGACGCCAGCCTGGCCCGCGACAAGGCCCGGACCGGACTCGACGCGGCCCGCCAACGCCGGGCGCTGGCCGAGGGTCTGCTGCCCTGATGGATCCTGATAGGCCGCGCCCCGCCTGGTCCGGGCGATCCGGCCCGCGATGGCTCGCCGGGTTCGGGGCCGCCATCGCCGTCAGCGCGGCCGTGGCCGGGCCGCCGGGCGACAAGGGGTCCGACCCGCCCGGCGTCGTCCGCATGAGCGCCGAGCAGCAGAAGACGGTCAAGCTGCGGACGGCGCGTGCCGAGCGGCGCCCGATCACCGAGCCCTTGCGCCTGCCGGGCGACGTCGTCTTCGACCAGGGCCACGTCGCCGTGATACGCCCGCTGGCGCCCGCCACGGTGGTCCGCCTGCTGGTCCAGCCCGGCGACCCGGTGCGGGCCGACCAGGCGCTGGCCGAGGTCGAGATCCCGAGCCTGATCGACGCGCAGGACAGCTTGGCTGCCGCCCAGGCCGCGATCAAGGAGGCGGAGGCCGGGGTCGCCGTGGCGCGCGACGCTCTGCGCCGGGGCGAGATCCTGGCGCGCGACGGCTCATTGTCGCGCGCCGAGGCGGAGCGCCGCCGCCTGGCGTTGGCGCAGGCCGTGGCGCAGGCGGACGTCGGGCGCGCCCGCCTCACCGCCCTGCGCGCCCGCGTCAGCCGCCTGCACCCCGCCAACAGCTCCGCCAACAGCCCTGGGGACAGCCCCGGGGCCGCGACGCTCGTCGCGCCCATCGCGGGCGTCGTCGTCGCGGTCGGCGTCACCCCGGGCGAGCTGGTCGACACGGCGCGGGCCGCCTTCACGGTGGCGGACCTGTCCGTGGTGCTGGTGCAGGCGCAGGTCACGGAAGCCGACGCCGCGCGGGTCAGCGTCGGCGACCCGGCGCGCGTCGCGCTGCTCACCGGGGGCCGCTCCTGGGAGGGCCGCATCGTCGCCCTCGGGGCCGAGATCGACACCGGGGCGCGGACCCTGCCGGCTCGCATCCGCCTCGACAACGAGGACGGCGCGTTGCGGGCCGGGATGGCCGTCGACGTGACCGTGACCAGCGACCGCGGCCGCGACGACCTCGTTGTGCCGGCCGCCGCGGTGCAGCTCGTGGCCGGCAAGCGCGTCGCCTTCACCGTGCTGGGCGGCGACCGGTTCCAGAGCCACGAGCTGACCGTCGGCGTCGAGCAGCCGGACTGGGTCGAGGTTCGCCGCGGCCTGAACGCCGGGGACCAGGTCGTGACGCAGGGCAGCTTCGAGCTGAAAGCGGTGCTGCAAATGTCGATGCTCGGCGGCTCCGGCTGATGCAGCGCTTCTTCGAGCGGCTCGTCGCCCGGCGTTGGCTGGTGATCGTGCTGGCGCTGATGCTGTGCGCCGGCGGGGCGTGGAACCTGCGCCAGCTCGCGGTCGACGCGGTGCCGGACATCTCGCCCAAGCAGGTGATGGTCCTGACGGAGGCGACCGGGCTCGGGCCGCTCGAGGTGGAGCGCCTCGTCACCTTTCCGATCGAGACCAAGATGGCGGGCCTGCCGCTGCTGAAGGACCTGCGCTCCACCTCCCGCTTCGGCCTGTCGGCGGTTTACGTGACGTTCGAGGACGCGGCCGACGTGCAGACCGCCCGCGCCCAGGTGTTCGAGCGGCTGCGGCAGGCGCAGGCGATGATGCCGCCCGGGGTCGGCACGCCCACGGAAGGGCCGTTCGCCACCGGACTCGGCGAGATCCTGGAGTTCGAGCTGCGCGGCCCCGGCTACACGCCGATGCAGCTCTACCAGATGTTGCAATGGAAGGTGGTGCCGCAGCTCAGCATCGTGCCGGGCATTGTCGGCGTGAACATCTACGGCGGCGACCTCAAGACCTACGAGGTCCAGGTGTCGTCCGACCGGCTGCGGGCGCAGGGGATCGCGTTGCCGGACGTGTTCCGCGCCATCGAGGCGAACAACACCGCCCAGGGCGGCGCCTACATCGAGCGCGGCGACGAGCAGCAGATCGTCCGCGGCCTCGCGCTGATCGGCAGCGAGGCCGATATCGCAGCGATCATGCTGAAGCCCGCGCCGCCGGGCGGCGCGCCCGTGCGGGTCGGCGATGTCGGCGAGGTGCGGCTCGCGCCCAAGGTGCGGCTCGGCGCGGTGACGCGCGACGCCGAGGGCGAGACGGTGCTGGGCGTCGCCGACATGCAGTACGGGCTCAACGCGAGCGAGGTGCTGCCGGCGCTGAAGGCCAAGATCGCCGAGGTGGGCAAGACGCTGCCGCCCGGCGTCGAGATCCACACGTTCTACGACCGCACCGGCCTGATCAAGCGGGCGATCAGCACCGTCGAGCACAACCTGGGCGAGGGCGCGCTGTTGGTGGTCGCGGTGCTGCTGCTGATGCTGGGGGGCTTGCGCGCCGGGCTGATCGTGGCGGCGGTGATCCCGCTGGCGATGATGATCGCGTTCGCCGGGATGCGCGTGTTCGGCATCTCGGCCAACCTCATGAGCCTCGGCGCGATCGACTTCGGCCTGGTGGTGGACGGCGCGGTGGTGCTGATCGAGAACGTGCTGCGGCGGCAGTCCGAGGAGGGGGGCGAGACGGACCCGGTCAAGCTGGTGCCGGCCGCGACGGCGCAGGTGGCCAGGCCGGTGATCTTCTCGGTGGCGATCATCACCATGGTCTACCTGCCGGTGCTGTCGTTGCAGGACATCGAGGGCAAGACGTTCCGGCCGATGGCGCTGACGGTCATGCTCGCCCTGGTAGGGGCGCTGCTGGTGACGATGCTGGTGGTGCCGGCGCTGGCGGCGACGTTCCTGAGCGGCGAACCGTCCAAGGGCGACACGTTCCTGGTGCGCTGGGCGCGCAAGGGCCACGGCCCGGCGCTGCGGCGGACGATGCGCCACCCGTGGATCACCTCCCTGGCCGCGGCGGCGCTGTTCGCAGGCTCGGTGTTCCTCGCGACCCGGCTCGGCGGCGAGTTCATCCCGCGGCTGTCGGAAGGCGCGATCGTGGTCACGTCGAACAAGCTGCCGTCCATCAACCTCGACGCCTCCATCCGCACCGTCACCGAGATCGAGCGCGTGATCCGCGGCTTCCCCGACGTGCGGACCGTCGTGTCGCAGACCGGCAGCGCGGCCGTGCCGACCGATCCGATGGGGGTGCAGAGCAGCGACAGCTACGTGATCCTCAAGCCTCAGGACCAGTGGACGACCGCCGACACGCAGCAAGGCATCAAGGCGGCGATGGAGAAGAAGCTCAAGGCCGCGGTGCCCGGCGTGTCGTTCGAGTTCTCGCAGCCGATCGAGATGCGCATGGACGACCTGCTGCAAGGCGTCCGCTCGCCGGTGGCGCTGACGATCTACGGCGACGACCTCGCCACCTTGCGGACGCTGGCCGACCAGGCGGTCGGCATCGTGACGGCGGTCAAGGGCGCCGCCAACGTCCGCTCGGAGCAGGAGGGCGGGTTGCCGGCCCTGACGGTGCGGGTGGATCGCGAGCGCCTCGCCCGCTACGGCGTCTCGGCGGCGGACGCGCTGGCCGTGGTGCGGGCGATCGGCGGCGAGGAGGTGGGCACCGTCTACGGCAAGGACGAGACCGAGACGCCGATCGTGGTGCGCCTGCCGCCCGACGAGCGGCGCGGCGCGTCGCGCATCGGCGCGCTGCCCGTGGGCGTCGCCGGCGGGCGAACGGTGCCGCTGTCGGCCGTCGCCGACGTGAGCGTCAGCGACGGGCCGTCCCAGGTGATGCGCGACAAGCTGCGGCGCCGCATCGCCGTCGACATCAACGTGCAGGGCCGCGACACGCAGAGCTTCGTCACCGAGGCGCAGCGGCAGGTGAGGCAGAAGCTGCACCTGCCGCCGGGCTACACGGTCGAGTGGAGCGGCACGTTCAAGAACCTGCGATCGGCCTCGGCCCGGCTCGCGCTCGTGGTGCCGGGCGTGCTGGCGCTGATCTTCCTGCTGCTCTACCTCAACTTCGGCAACCTGCGCACGGCGGCGCTGATCTTCGTCAACGTGCCGATGGCGGCGACGGGCGGGATCGCCGCCCTGGCCTTGCGAGGCATGCCGTTCAGCGTCACGGCCCTGATCGGCTTCATCGCCGTGTTCGGGGTGGCGATCCTCGACGGCGTGGTGCTGGCCTCTTACATCGAGCAGGAGCGGGAGGGTGGCAAGGAAGTGGCCGAGGCGTCCGGCGTCGCGGCCGGGGAACGGCTGCGCCCGGTGCTGACGACGGCGCTGGTCGCCTCGATCGGGTTCATCCCGATGGCGGTGTCCACCAGCGCCGGGGCCGAGGTGCAACGGCCGCTGGCGACGGTGGTGATCGGCGGACTGGTTTCGGCGACGCTGCTGACGCTCCTGGTGCTGCCGTCGCTGTATCCCAAGGTGATCGGGTTCCAGTGGCCCGGCCGGGAGCAGGTCAAGGGCTGGTTCGGCCGGCGCGGGGCGGAGCATCAGGCGGCGGAGTAGCGCGCGACCTTGTCGGCTACCGCGTCGCCGGAGCGATTTTCTCGATCAAGTGGCGGTTGTCGCGCGCCTCGCTTCTGTCCTCGTAGGCCGCCTTGGCGGCCCGGCCGACGGTGACGCTGGCCGAGTTGAAGTCCGGCTGGACCGTGCCTTGGAAACGGTTGGCGTGGTCCCAGTGAATCGCGCCGTCGAACTGCGGGCCGGGGCCTCGCGGCGGCGCGGGGCCGGTGACGCCGGCGTCGCGGGCGACGTAGAGGTCGAGGCCGGACACCGCGTACTGGCCGGCTTTGACGCGCAGGCCCGGCCGCCACGCCTGATACCCCGCCCGTTGCACCAGCACGCCGACCTGCTGCGTCCGCCCGTCCTGGTCGTCGTCGAGCGTCACGCCCGTCACCGTGTTGTGCTGGGCGACGCCGCCGAAGCCTTGCAGGAACGCGACGCCGCCGTGCCAGGCGTTTCGCTTCTGGAACTGCTGGTTGTTGTTCCTGAACAGGCCGCCGTCCAGCGTGTTGCCGGACCCGTAGAACGCGATGCCGTTGCCGGCGCAGTTCTCGCCGGTCAGGTCGCGGAGCGTGTTGCCGCTGCCGGTGATGGAGTAGCAGTTGTCCCCGGTGTGCCGGGCGACGCTGTCGGTGAGGGTGTTGCCGTGGGTCTGGTAGGTCATGCCGACGAGCTCGAGGCCGCCGTGGTCGGTGCGGAGCCGGGTCAGGTGGTTGCCGTGTGAGCCGTCCGTCAGGATGACGCCGAAGCCGGCTTGGCCTTCGAGCGTCGCGCCGTCGACGGTGTTGCCGAAGCTGGCCTTCATGGTGACGCCGTGCGCGCGGCTGCCGAGGACGGTGAGGTCCTTGATGACGATGCCGTTCGCGCCGTCGAGCAGGACGACGCCGTTGGCCGGGCGGAGGAGGCGGACGCCCTCGATGCGGCCGTCGTGGGAGCCGGCCAGGCGGATGGCCGGGCCGCCCGCGACGCCGGAGCCGTCCACCGTCAGGCGGGCGATGCGGAACCCCGATGAGCGGGCGTCGCCCGAGAACGCCGTGGCGGACGCCGTGAGCTTGAGCGTGGGGGCGTTCTCCCCGGCCAGGTTGAGGCCGGGCCTGATGGCGACCGGCCTCGACAGCATGCAGGTGGCGTCGCGAGGCTCGGCCGAGAGAACGACGTGGCGGCCGGGGCCGCCGGCCGCGGCGGCGAGGGCGGCGGTGACGTCCGTGCCGGGTTGGCACCGGACGACGGCAGCCGTCGCGACGGGCTGCGCGGTGGCCGCGAGCAGGGCAGGGGCCAGCAGGGACGCGAGCGCGAGGAGGAGCCTCATCGCCACGGCCGTCGCGCGAGACTCGCCGTTACGACCCGGCCGCGATCCGGCTCAGGAAAGTCGCCGGCTCCAGGTGGTTCGACCTGAGGAACTCCAGGTACTTGGACGCGGCGGCGCACCGGTGCCGGTCGTAGGCGACGGGGTCGAACTTGATCAGCTTCTTCAGGTTGGCGCGGGTCAGCGGCCCGTTCAGCGCCGCCGCTTCGACGTGGGGGACGCCGGTGTTCTCGCACAGCTCGCGGGTGCGGGAGTCGATCGTGACCGTGATGCCCATCGTCTCGGCCTGCAGGGCGAGGGCGACGCCGTGGTAGCGGCTGCCGATCGTCAGGTCGTAGCGGCGCAGCTCGTCCATCCAGGCCGGCACGTCGTAGAACGAGCGGACGTAGGTGCGGCACCACGTCCTGAACTCCTCGGCGCTGTAATGGGGGACGGCGTGGTCGTGCACCGCCCGCAAGGCTTGCGGCTCGACGTCGTCGAACAGGCCGCGGGAGATCTTGACCATCTCGGCCATTGACTGGACCACGTACTGCCCCGGCGCGACCGGGTCCATCATCAGGGCGATGAGCTGGTGCTCGATCGTGCGCGTGTTGAGCCAAGCCTGGTGGCCGGCGGCGACCGAGATGGCGCGGGGCAGCGCCGAGCGCGACCAGCTCGTGTGAATTTTCTGTCCCAGGCCGGGCGCCTGGTTGATGAAGTACGACGGGCAGCCGCCCGCGATGCTGCCGGTGAAGCCGAGCTTGTCGAGCTGGCCGCTGGTGTAAGCGCCGCGGGTGTAGATGTTGGAGGAGGACGAGCCGTTGGCTTGGGCGATGGTCCCCGCCCACCGCCGGGTGCCTTCGGTGAGCTCGATGTCGCGGTCGTAGCTGTCGGCCTGGGCGCCGAGGCCGATGGCCACGATCGGCAGCCCCGACTTGGCCAGGTTGTCGGCCATCGCGCCGTAGTCGGTGTGGCGGCCGAGCTGGTTCGCGCATGGGATGACGACGATGTCCGCCGCCGCCTGCAGGGTCGCGGCCGGGGTGCTCCAGCCGAAGAAGCTGACCGGGTTCCTGATCTGGTTGGCGATCGCGTAAACGAAGGCGAGGTTGCCGTTGTTGTGGCCGATGCCGTTGTAAAGGTAGTCGAAGCTGGCGTTCGAGTAGAGGCCGAGCTCCGGGAACTTCCACAGGATCGCGACGCGGGCCGGTTTCGCCGCCGGCGTCACCGTGATCGGACGCGCCAAGGTGGGTGTCGCGAGCAAGTCCTCGACCATGTCTCGATCCTGCTACCGTTTTGGTTGATCGTTTCGCTAGGTCGTATACCATCACGCGTGGATCGGCGATACGGTAAACTACCGGGAGGTGCAGACGTCACCTGTCGGATGAAGCTCGCGAACGAACGCCGCCGAAGCCGGGGTGCTCTAAGGTTCGCCCGGCTTGGTTGCGGGCCGCGGTTGGTCCAGCCGGTTGGCGGCGAGCAGGACGCGCAAGCCGGCCAGCATCGCGGCCGGCGGCGGCGGGCAGCCCGGGATGGCGAGATCGACCGGCACCGCCGCCCCGGCCCCGCCCGCGACCGGGCCGCTGCCGGCGAACGCGCCGCCGTCGATCGCGCAATCGCCCACCGCCACGACCCAGCGCGGTACGGCCATGGCGGCCAGGGCGCGGCGCACCGGGTCGACCAGCACCCGGGTCATCGCGCCCGTGACCAGCAGCACGTCGGCGTCGTGCGGCGCGTCGCGCACGCTGACGCCGAACTGCGCCAGGCCGTAAGCCGCGCCGCGCAGCATCGCCAGCTCCAGCGCGCAGCCGCCGCAATCCCCGGTCGCGACCGGGAACACCGCCAGGCTGCGCCCCAGCCGCCGCCGCCCATCCGCCTCGAGCCGGGCGGCGAGCAGCGCGGCCAGGTCGGGGTCGACCGGCGGCGGCGTCATAGCTCCATCCCGGCCAAGTGCAGGCCGAACGATGCCGCCACGGCCGGCAGCGCGTCCGGATCCTGCCCGGCCGCGGCGCGCTCGAAGGCGGGGAGGTGCGACCAGGCCGGGTCGATGGCGAAGCTGGCGGCGACCACCCCGCCCGCCAGGCGCACCCAATGCCACACCCGCCCCTGCGGCCCGGCGGCGACGCCCAGGCCTTCCGCCGTCGCGTGTGGCAGGGCGGCCATCGTCGGCCCGTCCGGCGCCGCGGACAGCGCAGTCAACGCCGCTTGCACGTCCTGCGCCATGGCCGCCAGCCGCAGCCCCAGCCGCGCGGCCACGTCCCCGGCGGTGTCGAGGGGCGCGCCGGGTTCCGCCGGGTCAGGGCGGGCGGAGGCGCGGCCGACGACGCCGGCGGGGGCCAGGCGATGCGCGGCCTCGGGCGGCAGCGCGCCGAGCCCGGCTGGCCAGCGCGCACGCGGCCACGGCACCGCCAGCAGCGCCGCCCGCAGCCCAACCAGGTCGGCGGCGCGGCACTCGGCCTGCACTCCGCCGGGCTGCACCGCGTCGAGCATCAGCCGGTGCCCGAACGCCCTGGCGCAAGCGGCCAGCAGCGCCTCACGCGCCGCGAGCAGGCGGCGCGGCGGGCGGCCCAGCGCCTCGGCCGTGGCCTGGATGTCGTGCAGCGCCATCGCCACCCGCTCCACCGCCAGCATCATCGAGCGCAGCGCCTCGGCCCGGGGCGGCGCCGGGGTGGCGAGCGCCGCCTCGACGGCGCGGGCGAACGCCGTGCCATGCGCGACGGCCGCCGCGCCGTTGAGCCGGGCGACGAAGCGCGCGGCCCGCGGCGGCGACTTGCCGCGCATCAGCCCCAGCACGCCGCGATGCGCGTAGCCCAGCCGCGCCTCGGCCGCCCGCACGGCCCCGTCTTCCACGCTCACCCGCCAGTGGCCAGGCCCCGCCGGCACCGGCGGCAGCGGGCCGAGCCGGAACGCCTCGCCGGGCCCGCCCAGCATCTCGGGACGTTCGGCCGCGCCGGCGTTCGGGGCTGGGCGCTCGGAGAGCGGGTGCAGCAGCGGCCACGCGCCGTGATCGAGCCAGGGCCTCGTGTCGGCCGCGTTGGCCGCCTGGTGCCCCCAGAGGTCGGATACCATGCGTTCGAACAGCGTGGCCCCCGGCCGGGCTGGCGACAGCGCGGCGTACAGCCCGGCCTCGACCGGCGTGGAGGCGATCACCGGCCCCCCGGCCTGGAGCAAGGCATGAACCTGCACCGTGTCCGCCCAGAGCGCCACGAGCGACATCGAGGGTTCCGCCGCCAGCGCCTCCGCCATCGCGGACCATGCCGCCGGCGCGAGCACGAAGCGCGGCCAGGGGCGGCAGTCGGCCGGCGCCCCGGCGCGGACCAGGTCATCGACGCCTATCACGCCGCGCCTTGCGCCCCGGCCACCACCACGCTGATCAGCGCCAGCAGGGCCGCCCCGGCCAGCGTCAGCCGCGGCGCGCCGAGCACGGCCACGGCGACGCCGAGCACGCCCACCTTCATCACCCAGGCGACGAGGCCGACGCTCCAGGCGAGCGCGCCCGAGCCCGTCGGCGCCAGCCCGAACGGCAGCGCCACCGCCGCCGCCAGCGACAGCCCGGTCAGCACCCGAAGCTGCCCCGCGACCGTCGCCAGCGCCGCGTCCCGCCCCGACCATCCGGCCCGCGCCGCGTGCTCCGCCGTCGTCACGCCCAGGACCGCCAACCCCGCCATCGCGGCCCCGAGACGGGTGCCCGGGCCGCCGTCCCGGATCGTGGCCGCCGCGGCACCGAGGTTGGTGCCGCCCGACAGCAGCGACACGGCGAACCCGGCCAGCAGCAGAACGGGCGCGGCCCCGAGCCGCGCCGCCATCGCCTGGCCCGAGGCGAAGGCCAGCGGTCCCGACCCGGCCTCGTGCGCGGCCAGGGCCGGCGCGGCGCGGGACAGCGCGAGCAGGCCAGCCACCACAACGAAGTCGGCGGCCCCGGCGGTCGCCAGGCCCGAGGTGAAGGACGGGACGAGCAGGGCCGCCGCCATCGCCGACGCCAAGCTGAGCGCGACCGTGGCCGGGACCGACGCGCCGCCTGGCCGGGCGGTCGTTTTGCGCCAGGCGCGGCGGAGGTCGTGCCAGGGCTGTGACAGCGGCGGCGCGGGCTGGCCCGCCCGGAGCGCGGCGGCCCGGCGCATCAGCCCGTCGAGCGCCGGGGCCGCGACCGCGAGCAGCGCCGCGTGCAGCAGCAGCGCCAGCCAGCCCGTCACCGCGCCGCCCAGCCGATGGCGAACGCCAGCCCCGCGGCGAGCACGGCCAGCGCCCCCGCGCCCCGATCGACCCGCACGACCCACCACGCCGGGCGGCGCGGCAACGGCCAGGTCGCGTGGCTCTCGCCGCCGGGCAGGCCGCCCTGCCAGGGCGCGGCGCTCTCCGCCGGGGTCCGCGCCAACGCCGCGGCGGCGGCCAGCGCGATCCCCAGCAGCGCGGCGAGCGCGGGCGCTGCGTAGCCCGGCGCGTCGGCCGCGGCCGCGAGGCCGAACCATCCGCCGCCCGCCGCCTCCACGCCGGTCAGCAGGCGCGCGCCGGGCTGGACGAGGGCGAGGAAGGGGCCGGGCCACAAGCCCGCCAGCAACGCAGCACCGCCGAGCGCCGCCAACCCCGCCCGCGCGGCGCGCTCGGGATCGGCCGCCGCCGCCGCCGCGGCCGTCCGCGGCGCACCGAGCAGGGCCACGCCCCCGAGCCGGACCGCCGCCACCGCCAGCAGCGCCGCCACCAGGCCGAGCGCCGACACCACGCCCGCGACCAGCAGCAGGCCGGGCACGCCGAGGCGTCCGGCGCCGAACAGTCCCTGCAGCACCATCCAGAACCCGGCGAACCCGGCCGAGAGCGGCACCGCCGCCATCGACAGCAGCGCCGTCAGCAGCGCCAGCGCCGTTATCGGCATCCGGCGCAGCAGACCGCCGGCCCGGTCCAGCGCATCGCCGCCCGCCATCGTCCGCATCGCCCCGGCGCACAGCGTCAGCAGCCCGCCCCACAGCGCCCAGGCCAGCAAGTGCAGCAGCGCCCCGGCGACCGCCAGCGCGGCCAACGGCGGCAGGTCCGCCCCGCGCGCCAGCAGCGCGGCGCCCAGCCCGGCCGCCGCCACGCCCTGCGCCGCTGCCGCCGCGCCGGCCGCGGCCTGGCCCAAACTGTCCGCCGCCGCGGCCCGCCGCGCCCCGTGGATCGCGCAGGCCGCGCCCAGCAGCAGCACCGGCACGCCCCACCATACCGGCGTGACCCGGCCCGAGAGGTCGAGCAGCAGCCGCGTCCCGACGTAAAGGCTGGCCAAGCCGCCGACCTCGTTCGGCAGCACGCGCGGCAGCAGCGCCACGGCACCCAAGGCCGCCGCCAGCACGGCCGCGCCGCGCCACCCGTCCACGACGCCGGCCCGCATCGCGGCGAAGCCGGCCGCGCCGCCGCCCAGCGCCAGCAAGGCGACCGCGAGGCAGAGCAGCATCACCAGCGTCTCGGCCCGGCCCGCGCGCAGCGCCCGCGGCAGCCGGGCATCGAACGGGCGCGCTCCGGACCCTGCCGCCGCCGCCATCGCCAGCGCGAGCGCGAGCGCGAGGCCGTCCGCCGCCAGCATGGCCAGGGCCAGCCCCCCGGCCGCCACCGGCGCGCGCCAGCCCGGCGGTTGCGACCCGGTTCCGGCCCAGGCCGTGAGCAGCAACGCCGCCAGCGTCAGCCCGGACAAGCCGTCGACCGCGACCGTGACGCCGAACGGCATCGACGCCGGGCCGCCCAGCAACGCCGCGAGCGCCGCCGCCAGTCCTGCGAGGCAGGCGACGGCGGCCAGGCCCGGCTGCCAGCGCGGCACGACCAGCGCGACTGGCCCCAAAGCCAGCAGCCCGAGCCCGGCGCCCAGCAGGACGGCGAGCGCGATCAAGCGCGCTCAGTCGCCGTCGCGGACGAGATCGGGGAAGAACAGCTCCCCGATCGTGGCCGGGGCCTGCCTGAGGCTGCCGACCTCGGCCATGAACCGCGCCGTCTTCAGCACCTTGGCCGGCCGCAGCGTGTAGGCGTAGTCCTGGTGGTCGATGATCCGCAGGATGTCCTCGACGCCGTTCTTGGTGTCGTTGGCCATCTCCAGGTAAAGCTGCGCCGCCCGCCGCTTGTCCCCGTTGACCCACTCGATCGCCTCGGCCAATCCGTCGGCGAAGGCGCGGAACGTCTTGGGGTTGGCGTCGCGGAACCGCGTGCTGGCCACCAGCACGAGCGCGGTCGCCGGGCCACCGAGGATGTCGTAGTTGGTCGTGACCAGGTGCACGCCCGGCAGCTTGATCTCCTGCTCGTAGAACGGCGACGAGCTGAAATGGGCGTTCACGCCGGCGGCGCCACTGATCAGCGCCTGGGCCGCGTCCGGGTGCGACAGGCTCACGGTCCACGGGTCGAAATGCTGGTAGTTGTCCATGCCGTACAGCTCGGACGCCAGCATCTGCAGCATGATGGCCTGGGTGGAGATCTTGACCGACGGCACGGCGATGCGGTCCTTGGCGGAGAAGTCCCGCGGCGTCCTCACGTCCGGGTCGCGGCTGATCAGGTAGAGCGGGTAGGTGGTGATCGCCGAGACGCCGCGGATGCCGACGTTGCCGCGGGTCTTCTCCCACAGCGTCGCCAGCGACGGCGCGCCCTGGGCGGCGAACTGGATCGCGCCCGAGATCAGCCCGTCGTTCAGCACGCTCGGCCCCGCCACCTGGCGCCAATCCACCTTAAGCCCCGGCAGCCCGGCCGCCTTGGCGTGCTTGTCCGCCAGCCCCTGCCGCTCCATCACCAGCAGCGGCAGCACGCTGACGCCGTACTGCTTGGCGGCGACGATCTCGGCCATCTCCGCCCGCGCCGGCAGGGCGGCGAACGGGGCGGCGAACAACACGGCGAGCAGGGGGGCGAGAGTGAGCAGGGCGCGCATGGCAAGCTCCTAAAGGATGTCGAGCGGCTGCTTGCGGCTGGGCGGCGGGTGCGCCGCGTCCAGCACGGCGTGGTCCTCGGGGGTGAGGCGCAGCGCGGCGGCGGCGGCGTTCTGGCGCACGTGGGCCGGGTCGGCGGCCTTGGGGATGCTGACGACCCCCGGTTGCAAGGTCCAGGCGACCGCCACCTGCGCCGGCGTCGCGCCGTGCCGCTCGGCGACTGTCTTGAGCGCGGGCGAGCGCAGCAGTTGCCCGGCCTGGCCGACCGGCGAGTAGGCCATCACCGGGACCTGCCGCTCCCGGCACCACGGCAGCAGGTCGTGCTCGATGCCGCGGCTGCCGAGGTTATAGAGCACCTGGTCGGCGGCGCAGCCGGGAGGCAGCTCCTGCATGTCGTCGGTGTCGAAGTTGCTCACCCCCCAGGCGCGGATGTGCCCGGCCTCCACCAGGCGCTCGAACGCGTCCACCGTTTCGCCCAACGGCGTGCCGCCGCGCCAGTGCAGCAGGTAAAAGTCGAGGTGGTCGGTGCCGAGGCGTTTCAGGCTGCGCGCGCAGGCGTCCGGCAGGCTGGTCCGCCCGGCGTTCTGCGGGTAGGCCTTGCTGACCAGGCAGACCCGGTCCCGCTGCCCGGCGATGGCCTGGGCAACGACTTCCTCCGAGCCGCCGTCCGCGTACATCTCGGCGGTGTCGATCAGCGTCATGCCGAGGTCGATCCCGAGCCGCAGCGCGTCCGCTTCGGCCGCGCGGTCCGCGCCGCGCTCGCCGAGGCGCCAGGTGCCCTGGCCCAGTCGCGGCATCTGTCGCGGCATCTGTCGCGGCACCTCAGGCATCGGCGGCGTCCTCGGCGGCGCGCAGCAGCCGCAGGAAGTTGCCGCCCCAGAGCTGCGCGATCTCGGCGGCCGAGTAGCCGCGCGCCAGCAGCTCGGCCGTCAGGTTGGCGCTCTCGCCGGCGTCGTGCCAGCCGGTGAAGCCGCCGCCACCGTCGAAGTCGGAGCTGATGCCGACGTGGGCCAGGCCGATGCGCTTCACCGCGTAGTCGAGGTGGTCCATGTAGTCCGACACCGTGACCTGGTCGGCCTTCGCGCCGCGCTTGACGAAGCTCGGTACGGCCGTGATGTTGACCATGCCGCCGCAGTCGCGGAAGGCGTCGAGCAACTGGTCGTCGGCGTTGCGCGGCACGTCGCACAGCGCCCGCAGGCAGGAATGCGTCGCCAGCACCGGCGTGCGTGACAGCCGGGCCGCCTGCAGCGCGCCTTGCAGGCTGACGTGCGACACGTCCACCATCATGCCGAGCCGGTTCATCTCCGCCACCGCGTCGCGCCCCAGAGGGCTGAGGCCGCCGTGCAGCGTTTCGCCGTCGTCGAGGTCCTTGCGCGGGTTGCTGCTGTCGGCCAGCGCGTTGTGGCCGTTGTGGGTCAGCGTCACGTAGCGCGCGCCCTTGGCCCGGAACCGCGCCAGCACGCCGAGGTCCTCGCCGATGGCGTGCCCGTTCTCGACCGCGGGCACGATCGCCACCGCGCCGTCCCGCTTGGCCGCCTCGATGGCGTCGGCGGTGTCGCACACCCGGGCGTGGCCGTCGGTCATGGCGTTGATCGCGTCGAGCATCGCCAGCGCCCGTTCCGTCGCCGCCTGGTAGCCCTCCGCCGTGCGCGGCCCTTGCGGCACGTAGGCGGCGAAGCACCCGGCGGCCAGGCCGCCGCGCCGCATCTTGGGCAGGTCGACCCGGCGCGGCCCGTCCTCGAACGGGCTGGGGCCGGGCGGCCAGGGGATGTCGATGTGGGTGTCGATCGTGACCAGCCCGGCGTGCAGCGCCGCCGCGTCCGGCCCCTGCTTCTGCTCGACGTCGGCCATCGTCAGAACCCCACCCGGTCGCCGCCCTTGAGGTGCAGGATCGCCCGCGCCTCGGCCGGCGTCGCGATCTCCAGGCTGAGGTCCTCCAGGATGCGGCGGATCTTAGCCACCTGCTCGGCGTTGGAGGTCGCCATCTTGCCGCGGCCGATGTAGAGGCTGTCCTCAAGGCCGACGCGGACGTTGCCGCCCATGATCCCGGCCATCGTCGTGAACGCCATCTGGTGCCGCCCGGCCGCCAGCACCGACCACACGTAGTCGGCGCCGAACAGGCGGTCCGCCGTTTCGCGCATGAACATCAGGTTGCGCTGCTCCGCGCCGATGCCGCCCAGGATGCCGAAGATCGTTTGCGTGAACAGCGGCGGCTCCACCACCTTGCGGTCCAGCATGTGCGCCAGGTTGTAGAGGTGGCCCACGTCGTAGCACTCGAACTCGAACCGCGTGCCGTGGCCGCGGCCGAGCCGCTCCACGATGTTCTCGATATCCTGGAAGGTGTTGCGGAAGATGTGGTTGACCGTCCCTTCGAGGTAGGGCTTCTCCCAGGCGTGCTTCCATTGGGTGATCTTCTCGCCGGCGCGGGAGATGTTGAAGTTCATCGACCCCATGTTGAGGCTGCACATCTCGGGTTTGGCCTGCATGGGCGCGGCCAGCCGCTCCTCCAGCGACATGTTGAGGCCGCCGCCCGTGGTGATGTTCACCACGGCGTCGGTCGATTGCTTGATGGTGGGCAGGAAGCGCATGAACACGGCCGGGTCGGGCGTGGGCTCGCCCGTGGCCGGGTCGCGGGCGTGCAGGTGGATGATGGCCGCGCCCGCTTCCGCCGCCTCGATGCTGGCCGCCGCGATCTGCTCCGGGGTGATCGGCAGCGCGTCCGACATGCTGGGGGTGTGGATGGCGCCAGTGATGGCGCAGCTGATGATGACCTTGGCCGGCACGGGCGTGTCCTCCCTCCTGGTGGGCGTCTTGGCGGGCGTTGTTGCGCCGATCCTGCACCGCCGGCCCGGCGACGAACAGGGGTGGCGCTGCGGAACGCGTTTGGCTATGGTCTCTTTCGCATGTCCGCGTAGCTCAGCAGGATAGAGCACAGGATTCCTAAGGCAATTGGGCGCGGCGCAGGGAAACGGCGCCGCGGATCCGCTCAAAGTCGGGGAACGCTTCGGCGCACGCGCGCCATGCCGATCCCGAGCCAAGCCGCGGCCCCCTCGGCCGAGGACGGTGTAGAGACTGGACGGGCGGCGCCTACCGGCCTTCGGGTCCAGGGCGAAGGGACAGTCCAGACCACGAACGCCGCCCTTCTCGGGGCGGCGGCGGCGAAAGCCGAAGTGGGATGAATCCTGGGGCCGTGGGTTCGAATCCCGCCGCGGACACCATGCCCCGCCCCGTCGTGCGCGGCGTATCGGACAGAGTTCAACCAAAACTGACATGCCCGCCCGGGCGGGCCGTGGTTGTTTGCGCCGCCCGTTCACAGAGCCTGCTGCCCATGCCCTTCTCCGCCGACCCGATCCCCGCGCGCTTCTCCCCCGCGCAGCGCGAGTCCATCACCGCTTGGGCCGACCGCCGCCCGTCGGGCTTCCGCGTCCGTTTCGCCGACGAGGACGGCTGGTCCGAGGTGGCCGAGGTGTTCCAGCTCGACCCGCAGGACCTCTGCTTCCTGCTGCAGGCCACCGGGGACGGGCAGGTGGTCCTCACCCGCATGTCGGGTGGCGCGTGGCACCTCGACACCGTCGAGCAGGCGTTGGCGCACCTGCTGCGCTTGGAAGCGATGAGCGGAGCGTCCTGAGCGCCGCGCCCTCGGCTGTGCCGCGCCCTTGACCGTGCCGCGCCCTTGACCGTGCCGCCTTGGCGCGGCACGAGCGTTCGGGCGCCCCGGGGCGCCGCGGAGACCTCATGCGCCTGCTCGTCACCATCCCGCATTTCTGCCGCCGTGGCCCGGGCGACCCGCCGGCCTACGGTTCGGAGTCCGGCGACGTCGACGCCCGGCTGAGCCAGGTCGGGCGCTGCCTCGCCGCCCTGCACCAGACCTTCGGTCCCCGCCAGGCCCTCGCCGCCACCAAGCCGAGCCCGGCCAACACCACCCTGGGCGCCGCCGTCGACGTCGTGCTGGTCACGAGCCACGACCAGCACGTGGCCGACGCGCTGCCGCGCCACCTGTTCGCGCAGGTCGCGACCGACGTCGAGCCGCGCAACCTGGGTTTCGCCTGCCACGCGGTCATGCGCGAGCACGCCGGGCGCTACGATTGCTACGCCTATCTCGAGGACGACATCGAGGTCGCCGACCCGCTGTTCTTCGCCAAGCTCGGCTGGTTCTCGCGGCAGTTCGGCCATTCCGCCCTGCTGCAACCCAACCGCTTTGAGCTCGCGCCCGACTTGGAGACGATGAAGCTCTACGTCGACGGCGACACGGCCGCGCTCGGCCTGCCGGCGCGCTACCAGGACATCGCCACCCGGCCGCGGCTGGTGGCCGACGCGTTCGGCCGGTCGTTCCTGTTCGAGCGGGTCAACAACGTCCATTCCGGCTGCTTCTTCCTCAACGCGCCGCAACTGGCGCGGGTGGCGGCCTCGCCCCAGTTCGGCAAGCCGACCGCGGAGTTCTTCGGCCCGCTCGAGAGCGCGGCCACGCTGATGATCATGCGCGCCTTCGAGGTCTACAAACCGGCCCGGGAGAACGCCGGCTTCCTGGAGGTCCAGCACCTCGGCCGCCGCTTCCTGACGCCGCGCCAGGACCAGCCGGCCCCGCCAGCCCGGCCGGATGAGGCGGACGACGCGCCCGTCCCCGCTCTCACCCACGCCCACGTCCACGCCGACGTGCCAGCTTGACCGGGGCCGACGGCGTCCCGCCCGCCCAGCGCCGGGCGGCGGTGCTGACCATCGTCATCGCCGTCGGCATGGCCTCGCTTGACACCAGCATCGCCAACACCGCGCTGCCCACCATCGCCGCCGACCTGCGCGCGAGCCCGGCGGCTTCGATCTGGATCGTCAACGCTTACCAGCTCGCCCTCGTCGCCACCTTGCTGCCGCTGGGCGCCTTGGGGGAGATCGTCGGCTTTCGCCGGGTCTACGTCACCGGGCTGGTGGTGTTCACCGCCGCCTCGCTGTTGTGCGCCTCGTCATGGTCGCTGCCGAGCATCACCGCGGCCCGCGTGCTGCAGGGCCTGGGCGCCGCCGGGGTGATGAGCGTCAACACCGCGCTGATCCGCTTCATCTACCCGGCCAACCAGCTCGGCCGCGGCGTCGGCTTCAACGCGCTCGTCGTCGCCGTCTCGACCGCGCTGGGGCCGAGCGTCGCCGCCCTGGTCCTGTCGGTCGCGGCCTGGCCGCTGTTGTTCGCGATCAACGTGCCGGCGGGGCTGCTCGCCATCCTGCTCGCGTGGCGCGCGCTGCCCGAGACGCCGCGGGCGGCGCGGCGGTTCGATCTGGCGGGAGCGGCGTTGAACGCGGTCACGTTCGCCGCCCTCATCCTGGCGATCGGCGAGGCGGCCCACCGGGCCAGCGGGCTGGAAACGGCGGCGGCGCTGCTGGTCGTGCTGGTCGCCGGCACGCTGCTGGTGCGCCGGCAGCTCGGCCAGGCCGCGCCGCTGCTGCCGATCGACCTTTACCGCCGGCCGTTGTTCGCGCTGTCGTCGGCCACCTCGATGTGCTCCTTCGCAGCGCAGGGCTTGTCGTTCGTGTCCCTGCCGTTCCTGTTCCAGACGGTGATGGGGCGCAGCGCGTTCGAGACCGGCGTGCTGCTGACGCCCTGGCCGGTGGCGACGGCGATCATGGCCCCGATCGCCGGGCCTTTGTCCGACCGCTACCCCCCTGCCATCCTGGGCGGCTTCGGGATGCTGATCCTGGCCGGGGGCCTGCTGCTGATGGCGACGCTGCCCGCGGGCGTGAGCGAGCAGGGCATCATGCTGCGGCTGCTGGTGTGCGGCGCCGGGTTCGGGCTGTTCCAGTCGCCCAACCTCAAGGCGATCATGTCGGCGGCTCCGCCGAACCGCAGCGGCGGCGCGAGCGGCACCGTCGCCACCTCGCGCCTGCTCGGCCAATCGATCGGCGCGGCGCTGGTGGCGTTGTGCTTCGGCATCGCGCCGCAGGACGGGCCGGTGCTGGCGCTGGTCCTGGCCGCCGTGTTCGCCGGGGTGGCGAGCGGCATCAGCTTCTCGCGCCTGCTGGCGAAGTGATCCGAGCCCAGGGTCGAGATCAGCGGGCCTGCTCGCGGGAAGTCCTGGCGCAGGGGAGCGTGCGCCGTCAGCGGGGCAGCCAGACCTCGATCGTTCCGCGCGACGGGGACGGGCGGAAGGTGGAGAAATCCTGCACGGCCCACGAGAGGCCGCTGCCTTTCATGCGCGTGGCCGTGTCCCAAGCGAGCGACTCGTCCTCCGGATGATAGTAGCGGATCGTTGGCCGGCCGGGCGTGTCGGCCACCTCGCGGGTCTCGACCATGCCGGGGCGGGGCCGCAGGTCGGCGACAAGGCCCTTCGAGACCGCCTCCGCGTCCGTGGACCCGGCGGGCACGTGGATAACGACGCGGGGCGGCGGCTCGGCCGTTGCCGGCGCCGGCGCTGCTGCCGGGGGAGTGCTAGCATTGCGCGCGCGCCAGGCCAGGAACTCGTCGAACAACGCGCCGCGCTGCGCTTCCGAAAGGGTCGCGGCGCCGAGGCCCGAGTTCAGCAGGAACGCGTCGAACTCGCGGCGCAGCCGGGCCGGCGAGTTCGCGACGGACGGCGGCGTGATCACGCTGGGCAGCGTCGGCGGAGACGAGGGCGTGGAATCAGGCTCGATGGCCGCCGGAGGGGTTGCCGGCGGCGGGGCGGCCGTCGTGAGGGCCGGCGCGACCGCTTTCGGCGGCGGGGTGGCCGGACTTGACTGGGGTGGGCTCGGCTGAGGTGGGGCGGCGAGCGGGACAGTGGCCGGGGATTGCGGCTCGGCGGGCCGCAGGCTGGCGAGCGCCGGCCGGGCCGGGACATCGCGGTAGAACACCGAGCGCAAGCCGAAGAACGCGCCCGTCGCCAGGGCTGCCAGCACCACGAGGGTGAGCAGCGCCGGCAATAGCGCGCCGCGCCGGCGCGGCGAGAGGTCACCGCCCGGTTCGGCGCGCACGGCGAGGCGTTCCGCCGCGTTGGGTGTCGGCGTCGGCGGCTCATCGTCGGCCGGCTCGTAGAACGGGAACGACGGGTCCGGCAGGCGATCGAGGCCGATGTCCGGCTTCGGTTCGGGGCGCGCGACGCTGACGGTCCTTTGGCCGGGGCGGAAGATCGAGGCTTTGGCGCCCAGGGCTTTATCGCCTGGGGCCTTGCCCGGCCGCTCCGGCACGCCCGGGATGGCCGTGGCGTCCGGCTCGGCCGGGCCCGGCCGCTCGAAGCCGAGCGCCTGGCGCAGCGGCTGCAACCCGTCCTCATCGAGCAAGGCCCGGAACGATGGGCGACCGACGAACACCACCTGCAGAGTCGGGCATCCCTCAAGCGCGAAGTAAGGCGTCATCGCCTGCAGCGAGCGCAGCACCTTGGGGTGCAGCGTTTCCGCCTGTTCGATCAGCAACACGACGCAGGCCTCCTGCCCCTGCCGCTCCGCGATGGCGCGCACGATCAGCCGGGCGTCATCTTCGAGGAACACCTCGCCTTCCGGTCCCGCGACCTGGATCAGGATGCGTTCCAAGGTGAGCGGCGAGCGCAGTGGGTTGCCGACATGCACCACGCGCGTGTCCGATCCGACCATGCTTTGCAGCAGCCGCAGCAACGCGACGCCGCGGGCCTGGTCGTCTTCCAGCAACAGGGACGTGAACGGGGAGCTGCCCGGCGTGGCCCTTGCCTGCTCCGCCCCCGTCGTGGCGAGCGCCTCGGTCTCGGACATCGACTACAGACTCCCTTGCGGCCCGGCGCTGTCCGGCGCCGCTCGGTCTTGCGTCCTGAGGAACCCCTGGAACAGCTCCTCCTTCTCAGCGGGCGACAGCGTGACGCTGTGGGGCGATCCCGGCCCGGCTTGCGGCCGGGGGACCGGGGACGCGGCCGGGACCGGCCGGGGCGACAACCGGATCACGGCACGGTGTTGGGGTGCGACGGGCCTCGCCGTATAAGCCTGCGGCTTTCCGACACATCCGGCCAGCAACGCCGCCGAGCCGATGGCGGCCATTGACCGGAGAACAGTGCAAAGTCGCATCACCACCCTCAATCACCGTAACCGGCAGGAAAATCAACGTCGCGTCGCCGGAGCGGTTCGCCACGTCCGCCAGCCCTCACCTTCCTGCAACCCGAAATCGAGGATAGGCTGGACGGGTTACGAAATGGTTGCAACGCTCGCGCCGGCTGGCTCGTTGTAGCCAGCATCATGGCGTCCGACCGAGCTTCCGAGACCCGCATCGCCCTCGTGACCGGGGCCGCTCGCGGGATCGGCCTCGCGGTGACGCGGCGGCTGGCGCGGGACGGCTGGCGGGTCATCGCCGCCGACCTTGATCCGGGGCCACCGGCGCCAGGCGTGCGGACGGTGGCGGCCGATGTGTCCGACGAAGCCGCCGTGGCCGCGCTGGTGGAAGGCGTGCGCGCGGCGGAAGGCCGGCTCGACGCGCTGGTCAGCAACGCCGGCGTGATGGTCCGCGCGCCGCTGGCCCGGTTGTCGCTCGGCGACTGGTCCCGGGTGATCGCCACCAACCTGACCGCGTGCTTCCTGCTGGCGCGGGCGTGCGAGCCCTTGCTGCGGGCGTCCCGCGGCAGCATCGTCACCATCGCCTCCACCCGCGCCCGGATGAGCGAGCCGGCGACCGAGAGCTACGCCGCCTCCAAGGGCGGGCTGGTGGCGCTCACCCACGCGCTCGCCGTCAGCCTCGGGCCGGACGTGCGGGCCAACTGCGTCAGCCCGGGCTGGATCGACGTGAAAGGCGAGGCGCTCAGCACAGAGGACCACGCCCAGCACCCGGCGGGGCGCGTCGGCCGGCCGGAGGACGTGGCCGGGCTGGTCGCCTACCTGGTCGGGCCGGAGGCCGGGTTCATCACCGGCGCCGAGTTCGTGCTGGACGGCGGCATGACGCGCAAGATGATCTACGCCGAATGAGCGGCTGAGCCCCGCTGATCCGCCGGGCCCAAGGCCGCCGCGATCCGGTCGGCGAGGCGGGCGGCGACCTCGGGCTTGGTCATGCGCGGCCACGGTTCCGCGCCGTCCGCGGTGATCAGCGACACCTCGTTCTCTACGCCGCCCATGATGCCCGTCTCGGGCCGCACGTCGTTGGCGAGGATCCAGTCGCAGCCCTTGCGGGCGCGCTTCTCCGCCGCGTGCGCCGCCACGGCCTCGGTTTCGGCGGCGAAGCCCACCACGAGGCGCGGGCGCGACGGGCCGGGGGCGGACAACGCGGCCAGGATGTCGGGGTTGGGGACGAGCGACAGGGCAGGGGCGGCGGCCTCCGCGCGCTTCTTCAGCTTGTGCCCGGCCACGCCCTCGACCCGCCAATCGGCCACCGCGGCGGCGCAGACGGCGGCGTCGGCCGGCAGGGCGGCCCGGCAGGCGGCCAGCATTTCGGCCGCGGTTTCCACCCGCACCAGGCCGACGCCCGGTGGGTCGGGCAGGCTGACCGGGCCTTGCACCAGGGTCACGCGCGCGCCCCGCTCCGCCAGCGCGGCGGCGATCGCCCGGCCCTGCTGGCCGCTGCTGCGGTTGGCGATGTAGCGCACCGGGTCGATCGGCTCGTGCGTCGGCCCGCTGGTGACGAGGACGTGGCGGCCCCGCAGCGGCCGGTCCTGGTTCAGCATGGCCTCGACGGCGGCCAGGATCGACGCGGGCTCGGCCAAGCGGCCGAACCCGTGCTCGTTGCACGCCATCGCCCCTTCCTCGGGGCCGACCGCGCGCACGCCGCGGGCGCGCAAGGTCGCCATGTTGGCCCGGGTCGCCGCGTGGTCCCACATCCGCACGTTCATCGCCGGCGCCACCAGCACGGGCTTGTCGGTCGCCAGCAGCACGGTGCTGGCCAGGTCGTCGGCCATGCCGGCCGCCATCTTGGCCAGCATGTTGGCGCTGGCCGGGGCGACGACGAGCAGGTCGGCGGCGCGGCTGAGCTGGATGTGGCCCATCTCGCTCTCGTCGGTGAGCGACCACAGGTCGGTGTAGACGCGGCTCTCGGTCAAGGCCTGCAAGCTGAGCGGGGTCACGAACTGGGCGCCGCCCTGGGTCAGCACGGCCGACACCCCGTGCCCGGCGCGGCGCAGCAGGCGGACCAGCTCCAGCGACTTGTAGGCCGCGATGCCGCCGCTGACGATCAGCAGGACCTGCATCGGCGCGGGCCTACAATCGCCAGCCGACGTGGATCGCGGCGATGCCGCCGGTCAGGTTGCGGTGCCGCACCCGCGACAGCCCGGCGCCGCGCATCATCGCCGCCAGCGCGTCCTGGTCGGGGAAGGTGCGGATGCTCTCGGCCAAGTACTGGTAGCTGTCGGCGTCGCCCGCGACCACCTGGCCGAGCCGGGGCAACACGGCGAACGACCACGCGTCGTATGGCTTGGCCAGCGCGGCCACCTGCACGCGGGAGAACTCCAGGCAGTGGAACTGCCCGCCCGGCCGCAGCACGCGCCGCGCCTCCGTCAGCACCGCCTGCTTGTCGGTGCAGTTGCGCAGGCCGAACGCCATGCTGACCCGGTCCACGCAGCGGTCCGGCAGCGGCAGCGCCTCGGCGTCGGCGACCACGAGGCTCACGCCGTCCCGCACCTGCCGCGCCGCCGCCCGCTCGGCCGCGACGCCCAGCATCTGCGCGTTGATGTCGGTCAGCCACGCCGGCCCACCGCCCCGGGCGCGCCAGGCGAAGGCGATGTCGCCGGTGCCGCCCGCGAGGTCGAGCAGGGCGCGGCCCGGCCGCGGGTCCATCCCGGCCACGAACTCGCGCTTCCACAGCCGGTGGACGCCGAGCGACATCAGGTCGTTCATCACGTCGTAGCGCCCGGCGACGCTGTCGAACACGGCGCGCACCATCGGCTTCTTGGCCTCGCGCGGCACGGTACGGTAGCCGAAATCGGTTTCGGCCGGGGTGTCGGTCTTGCTGGTCATCGCCGGAGCATATACGCCGGCGCGGCGATGCCGGAACTGCCAGAAGTCGAAACCGTGATGCGCGGCATGGCCGCCCGGCTGCGAGGCCGCCGGATCGTCCGCGCCGAGCTGCGCCGCCCGGACCTGCGCCGCGCCTTCCCGCCCGGCCTCGCCGCGCGGATGGAGGGCGCGCTCGTCACCGGCTTCCGCCGCCGGGCCAAGTACATGCTGATGCGTCTGGACGGCGGCGACAGCGTGCTGATCCACCTCGGCATGTCGGGGCGCATGTTGATCCGGGCGCGCGGCTCGAACGCTTCCGTCCTGCACGAGCACGTCGTGCTGGAAACCGAGGACGGCTGGCTGGTCGGCTTCGTCGACCCGCGCCGGTTCGGCTCGGTGGACCTGGTGGCGACGGCGGACGAGGACCGCCACCCGTTGCTGGCCGGGTTGGGGCCGGAGCCGCTGGACCCCGAATTCGATGCGGAACGCTTGTCGGCGGCGCTGGACGGGCGGCGGACGCCGATCAAGGCGGCGCTGCTCGACCAGCGGATCGTGGCCGGCCTCGGCAACATCTACGTGTGCGAGGCGCTGTTCCGCGCCGGCATCGCGCCTTCCTTGCTCGCCGGCGAGGTTTCGGGCGCGCGCGCCCGGCGGCTCGTGCCCGAGATCAAGGCTACGCTGCTGGAAGCCATCGCCGCCGGCGGGTCGTCCTTGCGCGACTACGCGCAGCCGAGCGGGGAGCTGGGCTATTTCCAGCACGCCTGGAAGGTTTACGGCCGGGAAGGGGCCGCCTGCGCGGACTGTCCCGGCCCGCCGGCCTGCGGCGGCATCGCCCGGATGACGCAGGCCGGCCGCAGCACCTTCTACTGCCCGTTGCGCCAGTCGCTGCGCCAGCCCTGATCCGCGCCGCCCGGCTCCGCCTTCACCGGAGAGGCCGCGGCGTCCCGGCCGACCGGGCCCCGCCTTGGCTTGCCCGGCCCGCGGGGCTACACGAGCCGGAGCACCGAGAAGGGGAACGCCGATGGCCGACATGATCCTGGTCGAGACGCACGGGGCCGTGGGCCTGGTCCGCCTCAACCGGCCGCAGGCGCTGAACGCCTTGTGCGACCAGTTGATGCAGGAACTCGGCGACCAGTTGCTCGCCTTCGACGCCGACCCGGCCATCGGCGCCGTCGTGCTGACCGGCTCGGAGAAGGCCTTCGCTGCCGGGGCCGACATCAAGGAGATGAAGGACCGCAGCTACCCGGCGGTGTTCCTCGACGACTTCATCGGCAAGCGGTGGGAAACGGTGCTGCGGGTCAACAAGCCGGTGATCGCCGCGGTCGCCGGCTTCGCGCTCGGCGGCGGCTGCGAGTTGGCGATGATGTGCGACATGATCCTGGCCGCCGACAGCGCCCGCTTCGGCCAGCCCGAGATCAACCTCGGCGTCATCCCCGGCGCCGGCGGCTCGCAGCGGCTGACGCGGGCCGTGGGCAAGTCGAAGGCGATGGACATGTGCCTGACGGGCCGGATGATGGACGCGGCGGAGGCGGAGCGATGCAACCTGGTCAGCCGGGTGTTCCCGGCGGCCGAGCTGGTGGGAGAGGCGGTGAAGGTCGCGGCCAAGATCGCCGGCCAGTCGCCCGTCGCCGCCGCGATGGCCAAGCGCGCGGTCAACGCCGCTTTCGAGACGACGCTCGCCGAGGGCGTGCGAATGGAGCGGGCGTTGTTCCTGTCGCTGTTCGGCTCGGCCGACCAGAAGGAGGGCATGGCGGCGTTCGCCGAGAAGCGCAAGCCGGCGTTCGGGCGGGGGTGAACCTGGGCGTTGATCGGAGGGTTGAGCCGGGAGGGTGGCCGCGCGGGGCGGGGGAGGGCAAACCAATCTTGACTCGCGGCGGCCCGGTCCATAGAAAGCCGGCCTCCGGGTGCGTGCACGGTTGCCGCGGCCTGATCTGAACGAAGAGACCTCATGGCCAACACCGCCTCCGCCCGCAAGCGCATCCGTCAGACCGAGAAGCGCACCCTTCGCAACCAGGGCCGCAAGGCGCGGATGCGAACCTTCATCAAGAAGGTGGAGACGGCGTGCGCCAGCGGCAACAAGGAGGCCGCGGCCGAGGCGTTGCGCGCGGCCCAGCCCGAAATGCAGCGGGCGGTGATCAAGGGTGTGGTACATTTGAACACCGTCTCGCGGAAATTGTCGCGCCTGTCGGCACGGGTGAAGGCGCTCGGCCAAGCCTGATTCTGCCGGGCCGCCGCGGCGGCCTTGACTCATCGTCATTATCCGCATTAGCCGTTCGGGGCAGGCATTCGTCTGCCCTTTTTCGTTTTACTCAACCTATACTTTTCGCGCGCTGTTTTCGATTGCGGCAGTCCCCCAGTGTGACTTAAGGTTGTCACATGAGTACCGATGTGTTGCGCCTCGAACTCACTCAGCGCCGCCGCAGGAAGGAAGGTTGGTCTTGACCACGTCACATCCCGCCCGGATCGCTTCAAGGCCAGAACTCCAGTCAACGCTCCCCGCCGAGTCGGGACAGTTGGCGGCGCAGTGGGCCCGCATTCGCGGCCGGATGCAGCAGGAGGTGGGCGACGTCGTTTACCGCACCTGGCTGCGCAACATGACGCTGGCCGGCATCGACGGCGACGAGCTGACCATCTTGCTGCCGTCGAGCTTTCAGCGCGACTGGGTGCGGGCGCAGTACGGCGACCGACTCGACGCGCTGTGGCGGGCGGAGAACGGCGCGGTCCGCCGGGTCGAGTTCAGGGCCGGTGGCGAGGAGGTTGCCGAGCCTGAGCCGCCGGTGATCGCCGAGGTCGACCTTGGCCCGGCCGATAGCGACGCCGCCCCGGAGCGCGAGCGCGTGTCCGACGTCTCGGCCCCGCTCGACACCCGCTTCCAGTTCGAGAGCTTCGTCGTCGGCAAGCCGAACGAGTTCGCCTACGCCTGCGCCCGCCGGGTCGCGGAGCGGCCGAACAGCCCGGGGTTCAACCCGCTGTTCCTTTACGGCGACGTGGGCCTGGGCAAGACCCACCTGATGCACGCCATCGGCCTCGAGCTGACCCGAAGCCAGGGCGGCGCCAACCGGGTCGCCTACATGTCGGCCGAGAAGTTCATGTATCGCTTCATCTCGGCGATCCGCAGCCGCTCGACGATGGAGTTCAAGGAGCAGCTCCGCAGCGTTGACGTGCTGATGATCGACGACCTGCAGTTCCTGATCGGCAAGGACAGCACGCAGGAGGAGTTCTTCCACACCTTCAACGCGCTGGTGGACGGCGGCCGGCAGATCGTCGTCTCCGCCGACAAGTCGCCCTCCGACCTGAGCGGGATCGAGGACCGGCTGCGCACCCGGCTCGGCTGCGGCGTGGTGGCCGACCTGCACGCCACCACGTTCGAGTTGCGCATCGCCATCCTGGAAGCCAAGGTGGCGCAGGCGGCGGTGCCGATGCCGGCCAAGGTGATCGAGTTCCTCGCCCACAAGATCGCCACCAACGTGCGCGAGCTGGAAGGCTGCCTCAACCGCCTCGTCGCCCACGCCAGCCTGTTCAACCGCCCGATCACGCTCGACGGCGCGCAGGAGGTGCTGCACGACATCCTCAAGGCGCACGACCGCCGGGTGACGATCGAGGAGATCCAGAAGCGCGTGGCCGAGCAATGGGGCATTCGCCTCACCGACATGACCAGCGCCCGGCGCTCGCGCAACGTGGCCCGGCCGCGCCAGGTCGCGATGTACCTCGCCAAGCACTTCACCGACCGCTCGCTGCCCGAGATCGGCCGCATGTTCGGCAACCGGGACCACACGACGGTGATGCACGCCATCAGCCGCGTCGCCGAGTTGATGGACGCGGACCCCGAGTTTCGCGAACAGGTCGAGCTGATGCAGGGCCTGCTGAAGCGCTGATGCCCGGCCCGCGCCCGCCCGGGACTGCCACAACCCCGGTTTGCGGGAGCGCGCGCTTCCATTACAGTCATCCTGACGAGGTGCCCCCGATGCGCAGCCGTGTCGCAGGGGAGGCGTCCGAACAGGAACGTGCACCATGAAGTTCAAGGCCGACCGCGCCACGCTGATCAAGGCGCTGGCCCATATCCAGAGCGTTGCCGAGAAGCGCAACACCATTCCCATCCTGGCCAACGCCCGGATCGAGGTGGCGGACGGCAAGCTGACGTTGACCGCGACCGACATGGAGATCGCGGTCGTGGAGGAAATGGCGGCCACCGCGTCCCGCGACGGGGCCACCACCGCGCCCGCGGCCACGCTGTACGACATCGTCCGCAAGCTGCCGGACGGCGCGGAAGTCGAACTGGACCTCAACCCCGAAACGCAGCAGCTCCGCTTGCGCGCCGGCCGTTTCGGCACCAGCCTGGTCACGCTGCCGGTCGAGGATTTCCCCAGCATGACCGCCGGGCAGCTGCCGCACCGTTTCCATCTCGCCTCCGTCACCTTGCGCGGCTTGATCGACCGCACCCGCTTCGCCATCAGCACGGAAGAGACCCGCTACTACCTCAACGGCATCTACCTGCACGCCGCCGAGGGTGCGGACGGCCGCGTGTTGCGCGCGGTCGCCACCGATGGCCATCGCCTCGCCCGCGTCGAGGAGCCTGTGCCTGAAGGTGCCGACGGCATGCCCGGTGTCATCATTCCGCGCAAGACCGTGGCCGAGTTGCGGAAGTTGATCGACGAGGACGGCGGCGACATCGACGTCGGCCTCAGCGACACCCGCATCCAGTTCCGCGTCGGCAACATCACGCTGACCAGCAAGCTGATCGACGGCACCTTCCCGGAGTACGAGCGCGTCATCCCGAAGGACAACGACAAGGTGCTCCGGGTCGGCGTCAAGGATTTCTCCAACGCCGTCGCCCGCGTCGCCGCGATCAGCAACGAGCGCTCCCGCCCGATCAAGATGTCGTTGGCGCAGGACCTGCTCACCCTGTCCGCCGCCAGCCCCGAGCAGGGCACCGCCTCCGAGGAACTCGACGCCGAGCGGATGACATACGGGGCCACTCCGCTCGAGATCGGCTTCCAGGCGCGCTACCTCAACGACATCACTGACCAGATCGCCGGCGAGGTGGAGTTCCATTTCAGCGACGGCTCCGCCCCCACCGTGGTGCGCGACGCCGCCGACGCGAGCGCGCTTTACGTGCTGATGCCGATGCGCGTCTGAACGCGGCCTTGGAGCCTAGGGCTCCGGCGCCCGAAGCCCTGGCGAGTCCAGGGCGCTGCCCCGGCCTGTTCCTGACGCGCCTGAGCCTGACGAACTTCCGTAGCTACCCCCACCTGGCTTGGTGCCCGGCGGCGAACCTCTCCGTCATCACCGGCCCTAACGGTTCGGGCAAGACCAACCTGCTCGAAGCCGTCTCCCTGCTCGCCCCCGGCCGCGGCCTGCGGGGCGCGAAGCTTGCCGACCTCGCCCGCCGCGGCCCCGGCGCGCCCGGCACCTGGGGCGTCAACGCCAGGCTTTGGCGCGCCGGCACGGAGCGGGAGATCGGCACCGGCTCTCCCCCCGACGCGCCGCAGGGCCGGCGGGTGTTCCGCCTCGACGGGACCGCGCCCCGGAGCCAGGCGGAGGTGGCTGGGGCCTGCCCCTGCGTGTGGCTGACACCGCAGATGGACCGGCTGTTCCAGGAAAGCGCGTCGGGGCGGCGGCGGTTCCTCGACCGCCTGGTCTGGGCTTTGGAGCCGGGCCATGCGCGCGAGGTTTCGGCCTACGAGGCGGCGATGGCCGGGCGCAATCGCCTCTTGGCCCGCGGCGGGCCCGACCCGGCCTGGCTCGCCGGCTTGGAGGACAGCATGGCCCGGCACGCCGTGGCGGCCACCGCGGCCCGCGCCGGCCTGGTGTTCCGCCTCAATGCCGCCCTCGCGTCCGGCGCGGCCGGCGGTTTCCCGCCCGCGCGGCTGGTGTTGGAGGACGCGATCGCCGACCGGCTGAACGAAGCCCCGGCGCTCGCCGTGGAGGACTGGTTGCGCGACGCCCTGGCCGCCGGGCGGGCGGAGGACGCGGCCGCGAGCGGCGCCGGCGTCGGCGCGCACCGGGCTGACATGCAGATGGAAGATGCGGACACCGGCTTGCAGGCCGCCCTGGCCAGCACCGGCCAGCAGAAGGCGCTGCTGATCGGCACCGTGCTCGGCCACGCGGCGCTGATCGCCGCCGCGTCGGGCGCGCCGCCGTTGCTCCTCCTGGACGAGCCGGCGGTCCACCTCGACGCCGGCCGGCGGGCGGCGCTGTGGCGCGCGCTGCGGGCGGCGTCGGCGCAGGTGATGATGACGGGAACGGACGCGGATCCGTTCGCTGGCCTGCGCGACGCGGCGGAGTTCCTCCGCACGGGGGATGGGACGCTCTCGCCGGGCTGACCAGCGTCTCATTGGTGTCCCATTCCATCGGTCCACGTTCGGGAACTTCGCTTTCCCGGCTCTGCGGAGGAGCGTCAGCCACAGCCCAGTTGGCCGCAAGTGCGGTGCCGGCGTCCGCGACGATGGTGCGCAAGGGGTCACGCGCCGCGTTCGCTTCGGGTGCTCCCGAGCAACCGCCGGGCCAGCAGGGATCGGTGGCGGCTGCGGATCGCACCTGCGCCCTGCGCATATGTGTCTTTTGTGCACCATGTGAGACAATCAGACCGGGAGCGACCGAGATTGATTTTTGATACGTTGACGCAGTGTTCACCGGCCGGTAATGTCCAAAAAGGTAGACGATGCATTGATAACTGGAGGCTAGAATGCAAATGCGGTTTGGTGCTTCGTTGATGGCTCTTGCCTCGGCTACGGTCGTGACGGCCGGTCTCGGGTTCGCCTCCGCCGCTCAGGCAGCGCCGATCCTGACGTTCGGCCAGACGTCGAGCAGCCGGACGATCTCGGCCACCACGAGCGCGTCCAACACGATGACGACGATCAGCGGTTCGAACATCGCCGTGTCGATTTCGCAATATCTCGGCGCCGCGACCCCACTCAACGCCTTCCTGAACCTGAACTTGGTCAGCACCAGCCAAGCGTCGACGTTCGCTGGCCAGGTGATCGAGAGCTTCAGCGGGACGGCGTCCTTCCGTTCGGCCAGCAACGGTGGCGGCACCAACTACCTGAGCGCGGTGTTCACCGATTTCGTCTTCGGCGCGCTCGGCGGTGGGTCGCTGACATTGTCCGCGTCGGAGCCGCCGGGCACGGTGTCGTTCACGTCCGACCTGATCCCCGCGAGCAGCCTCGCGCCGACCCGGGCTTTGAGCTTCGGTTTCGCGGACGTGACCGGCGCGGTGGCGATCGCGGGCACGACATTGGCCGGGTTCACCTCCACCGTGTCAGGCACCGTTTCCGCAAATCAGGCCGCTGCTGCCGTCCCGGAGCCGGCGAGCATGGCCCTGCTCGGCGCCGGCCTCGCTGGAGTCGCCTTCACCCGGCGTCGGCGCTCCACGACGGGTACCTGATCTAGCCTGGGTGCCCCGTCTCGCACGGGACGCCGACCGAATCGTTATCGGATAACAGCCGGCAGCTTCGCGAGAAGCTGCCGGTTTTTTCTCATCAGCCGCTCAGCGTGAGCGACCGCGTCTCGGCTGGGCCTCGCTCGGCCTCGTGCATGTAATCCCTCGTCAATGGCAGCGTGTCCTGACTCGGCGCGAGTTGCGCCTGCCACACCATCTGGTCCGTGCGCCGGAACGCAACCTCGCAGCCGGCCAGGTAGAACTCGAACATGCGGTAGAACCGTTCATCGTAGAGGCTGGCGAGCGCGCCCCGGTTCGCCTCGAAGCGTCGCCGCCAATGCCGCAGCGTTTCCGCGTAGTGCAGCCGCAGCACCTCGAGGTCAGTGAGCCATAAGCCGCTCCGCTCGATGGCCGGCAGCACCTCGCTCAACGCCGGCGAGTACCCTCCTGGAAAGACGTGCTTGGTCAGCCACGGGTTGGTCGTGCCCGGCCCCGACGCCCGGCCGATCGCGTGCACCAGCGCCACCCCGTCTGACCGCAGCGCCGCCCGGATCGCGCGGAAGAACGCCGCGTAATGGTTGAGACCGACATGCTCGAACATGCCGACCGACACGACGCGATCAACCTGGCGCGACCAGGCGCGATAATCCATCAGCTCGAACCGCACCTGGCCATCAAGCCCGGCCTCCGCCGCCCGCGCCCGCGCCACCGCCAACTGTTCCTCGCTCAAGGTGATGCCCGTCACGCGCGCGCCGTAGTCGCGCGCCAGGGTCAGCGCCATCCCGCCCCAGCCGCAGCCGATGTCGAGCACCTCCAGCCCCGGCCGGTCCAGCCGCAGCTTGCTGGCGATGTGGCGCTTCTTCGCCGCCTGGGCCTGGTCGAGCGTCTCGGCGCCGGTCGGGAAGTAGGCGCAGGAATACTGACGGTCCTGATCCAGGAACAGGCGGTAGAGCCGATCATCGAGGTCGTAATGATGGGCGACGTTGCGGCGCGAGCGTGATGCCGGGTTGAACTGGTTGAGACGGCGGCGCAGGCGACGCATCCGCACCATCGCCGCTTCCATCGGATGCGGCTGCCCATCGGCCAGGTTGAGCACCAGCAGATCCACGAGGTCGTAGATACCGCACCCGAGCGGCTCGACCTCGCCAGACATGTAAAGCTCGCCGAGGGCGAGGCCGGGATCGAGCACCATGCGGCGTTCCGCCTGCCGGCTGAGCAACGCGAAGCTGGCCACCGGCTCTGTCCCGTCCCCGTACTGCCGCACCGTGCCGCCCGGGTAGCGCACCGTCAGCGTGCCACGCCGGACCAGGCGGCGCAGGATGGCGTGGAACAGCATGGCGCTCAGGCTCCGACCTGCGACGGGGACAACTCCTGAACAGGGCAAAGTGTCTGGATTTGTCAACCCGCACGCCCGTGGTGCGGCCGCGCCGAGCGGGATGGTAGGAGCCAACCCCATCACGACGGCATGGCGGACGCCAGGATCGTCCGCCGTGCCGCCGTCCTGGTAAGGTTATCGTAGGAAATGCCGGCGTATATAGGGCCCGGCGCGGAGGGTTGTTCTTCCGCTTAAGATGGTTTCTGTAGCGCCCATGCGAATCTCCGTCCTTGGCATCGGTTACGTCGGCGCCGTCTCGTGCGGCTGCCTCGCCGCGTTCGGCCACGAGGTCGTCGGCGTTGACGTCAGCCCCGACAAGGTGGCCATGCTGGCCCGCGGCCAATCGCCGATCGTGGAAGCCGAGATCGACCGGCTGATCGCCGACGCGGTCGGCGACGGCCGCCTGCGCGCCACGACCGACATCGCCGACGCCGTCGCCAACACCGAGGTGTCGTTCATCTCCGTCGGCACGCCGAGCGGCCCGGACGGCAGCGTCAGCCTGCGCGCGGTGGACGACGTGGCCGAGCAGATCGGCCGCGAACTGCGCGACAAGCCCGGCCGCCACACGATCGTGATGCGCTCCACCGTGCCGCCCGGCACCGCCGAGGACCGGGTGATCCCGGCTTTGGAGCGGGCCAGCGGCAAGCGCCACGGCGAGGGCTTCCGCTACCTGTCCAATCCCGAATTCCTGCGCGAAGGCTCCTCGGTGCGCGACTTCCACGCGCCGCCTTACACGCTGATCGGCGCGGCGGAGGGCGACGACGGCGACGTGCTGCGCCAGATCTACCAAGGGGTCTCGGGCGAGGTCCACGTCGTGCCGTATCGCGTGGCCGAAGCGGCGAAGTACCTCGCCAACGTCTATCACGCGGTGAAGCTCGCCTTCGCCAACGAGGGCGGCGCGATCCTGGCCGCGCTCGGCGTCGACGCCCGGGCGGCGTTCCGCCTGTTCTGCGAGGACAAGGTGCTGAACGTCTCGGCCGCCTATCTCACGCCGGGCTTCGCCTTCGGCGGCTCGTGCCTGCCGAAGGACATCCGCAGCTTCCTCGCCCTCGCCGACCAGGCCCACGTCAAGGCCCCGTTCCTGCGCCAGGTGCTGCCGAGCAACGACGCCAACATCGAGCGCACCTACGAGGCCATCGCCAAGCACGGGCGTCAGACCGTCGCCCTGTTCGGCCTCGCCTTCAAGCAGGGGACCGACGACCTGCGGGAAAGCCCCTTCGTCGTGCTGGCCGAGCGCCTGCTGGGCAAGGGTTACGACCTGCGCATCTTCGACCGTTCGGTCCAGGTCGCGCGCTTGGTCGGCAGCAACCGCGCCTTCATCGAGCGCGAGATCCCGCACTTGGAACGCTTCATGGTGTCCGAGCCGGCCGAGGCGCTGGAGGGCGCGGGCCTCGCCGTGGTCGGCCACCTGGGCCGCGACGACCGGGCGGCGGTGGCCGGCGCCCTCGCTGGCCGCCCGGTGCTGGACCTCGCCGGCATCCCTGAACTGCGGACCCTGCCCGGCTACCAGGGCCTCTGCTGGTGAGCCAAGCGCGGCTGCTGGTCGTCTCGCCCCGTTTCCTGTTCCCGCTCGACCAGGGCGGCCGCATCCGCACTGCCAACACGCTGCGCCATATGAAGGGCGGTGCTTTCCACCTGACGCTCGCCTCTCCCGCCCCCACCGACGCGGCCCGATTCGCGCGCGAAACGGAGGCGGTGTGCGACCGTTTCCTCTCCTGGCCGGAGCCGCGTCCCACCCGGCTGGCCAAGACGGCGGCGCTCGCCAGACGGCTGCCGGTCAGCGTCGCGACGGATGCCTCCGCCGAAGGCAGCCGCGTCGTCGCCGACGCCTTGCGCGAGAAACCGGACGCCGTGCTGGTTGATTTCCCCCATGCCGGCGTTCTGCTGCCCCCGGAGTTCGACACGCCCTCGGTCATCTTCACCCATAACGTCGAGGCCGAGATTTTCGCCCGGCACGCCGCCGTGGCCAAGGGACCGATGCGCCTGCTGTGGCGCGATCAAACCCGCAAGATGCGCCGTTTCGAGGCCGAGACGCTGCGCGCCTTCCGCCGGGTCATCGCCGTGTCGGAGCGGGACGCGGCCGCGCTGCGCGCCGCCTACGCCCTGCCGCGGGTGGACGCGATCGAAACGGGCGTTGACACCGACTACTACGATTTCCGTCCTCGTGCCGGGGCGCCCGGCGCGGACGGCGGCACGGTCGCCTTCACCGGCTCCATGGACTCGCGCTCCAACATCGACGGCATCGAGTTCCTGATGAATGAGGTCTGGCCACTCGTGCTCGCGCGCCGACCCAAGGCGCGCGCGCTGATCGCCGGGCGCAACCCACCAGAACGCCTGGTCAAAGCTGCCCATGCCCGCGGCCTTGACTGGACCTTCACTGGATTCGTCGACGACGTCCGCCCGTTCGTGGCCGAGGCCGACGCCTACGCCATCCCGCTGCGCGTCGGCAGCGGCACGCGGATCAAGGTGTTCGAGGCGATGGCGATGGGCTGCCCCGTCGTTTCCACCCAGCTCGGTGCGGAGGGGCTCGACGTGACACCTGGCGAGCACCTGTTGATGGCCGACACCGCCCCGGCCTTCGCCGACGCCATCCTATTGCTGCTGGACGACCCGGCCCGATCTGCCGGCCTCGCTCACGCCGCCCGCGACACTGTTGTCCAGCGCTTCTCCTGGCCGCTGGTGACCCGGCGCTTCGAGCAGATCTGCCTCGACTGCATGCACTGACCTTGTGTTTTGACGGGCGTTGCTTCCGGTCGAGCGACGTCGCCCGATCTGGGCACGGTTTCATCAAGGCTCTGAAGGCCCACCTCGCTCCAGCACGCTCTCGACGTAGGCCATCCGCACCGCGGTCATCGACGCCGCCGCCAACGGCGTGGCCAGGATGATCCCCAGGAGGCCGAACAGGGTGCCGAGCACGGTCTGCGCCAGGATCGTCACCGCCGCCGGCAGGGAGATGGTATGGCGCTGGATCAGCGGCGCGATCACGTTGCCTTCCAGCATCTGCACCGCCAGGAACAGCAGCCCGATCCACAACGCGAGCGTCGGCGAACCCGCCAGACCCACCAGGATCGCCGGAACCGCGCCGGCCAACGCGCCGATGTAAGGCACGAAGTTCAGCAGCCCGGCGAACAACGCTAGCGTCGGCGCCAACGGCACCCCGAGCGCGAACAGCCCGGCGCCGATCAGCACCGTCACTACGAGCATGTCCAGCAACTGGCCCAGGAACCAGAGCTGCAGCGTCTCGCCGATCTGGTGCAGCACCTCCCGTCCCCGTGGCCGCCAGGAGGTCGGCAGCAGCCGGCAGGTCCCGCTCACGTAACGGTCCGGGGCCGAGGCCAGAAACAGGGCGGTCGCGATCACCACGACCGTGCTGCCGGCCAGGCCCAAGGTCGTGCTCGCGAGCGTCGGCACGTAGCCGGCCACCTCGCCCACGGCGCTCTGGCCATTGCCGCGCAGCAGGTCGACCATCCGTTGTCCCAGGTTGGTGTCCTCGATATGAAGCCAGCCGCGCTGGACCTGATTGACGAGCTGGTCAGTCAGGTTCGCCGCCTGGTCAGCGATCGCCGGGCCGCGCCACCAGGCCATGCTTCCGATCGCCACCGCCAACGCCACGATCACCGCCAACAGCGACCAGCCCTCGCCGAGCCCGGTCTCTCGATGCAGCCGATGGCTGCCGCCCCGCAGCACGCAAGCGATCAGCACCGCCGCGAAGATCAGCAGCATGATGTCGCGCAGCAGCCACACCATCAGCGCCAGCGCCGCCGCGATGGCGCTCGCCCGCAACGTGGCGTCGATGCGGCGCAGGGAACGGCGTTCGTCGGCGTCCCTCATCGGCCGGCCCTGTCCGTCATGAAGATCGGCCGCGCGTCATACGAAGTAATACGCCGCCCCGAGCAGGACGTAGACGCCGATCAGCATCACCCCTTCGAACCACGTCGTCTCCCCGTCGCCGGCGATGGCGCTGACGATGAACGCCGCCCCCGCGATGGCGAACAGGTCGAGCGGGTTGGTGAACACCAGCGTCATCGGGGCGCCGATCAGCCACGACAGGATCACCAGCAGCGGCGCCACCACCATCGCCACCTGGATGGTCGAGCCGATGCAGATGCTCATGGTCAGCCCCATCCGGTCCTGCTTGGCGAACCACACCGCGGCGAACAGGTCGGCCGCCGTGCCCACCAGCGCCAGCACGATCACGCCCAGGAACACCTTGGACAAGCCCAGCGTGCCCGCGGCGTCGGTCAGCGCGCCCGACACCAGTTCACTCTCCAGCGCCGCGCCCGCGGTGGCGAGGCCCAGCACCAGCAACCCTTGCCACAACGACCAGCGCGCCTCGCCCTCACCGTGCTCGCCGGTGTCGAACACGTCGCGATGGGTGATCAAGGTGTAGACTAGGTTGCCCGCGTACAGCAGCAGCAGCACGGCCGAGGCGGCGAGGCTGAGTTCCTCGTCGCTGACGCTCATGTCCCGCGTGCTGTCCATGCTGCGCCCGGTGTAGTCGAACACCGCCGGCAGCAGCAGCGCGATCACCGCCAGGATCAGCAGGCTGGACAGCAGCCCGGCCCGCTCGCGCTTGAACGTCTGGAGCTCGCGCCCCCACCCGCCCACCACCATCGCCAGCCCCAGGCCCAGCAGGCTGGTGCCCATGATCGAGCCGGTGATCTGGGCGTGGACCACCTCGGTCTCGCCCCCGGCCAGGATGAACAGCGCCAGGATCAGCTCCGCCAAGCTGCCCAGGCTGATGGTGAGCAGCCCGCCGATCGCCGACCCGGTGTGCATCGCGAGCTCGTCGGTCGCGACCCGGATCCACTCCGCCAGCACGCCGATGCCCGCGATGCCCGCGACGAACACCCAGATCGGCGGCGCCTCGAACACGTAGTCCATGACCGGCGCCACCGGGATGAGCGCCAGCAGGGCGTAGCGGATCACGAGGCGGGCTTGACCGAATCCACCGGATTCGTGGGTTTGGTGTCGGACCGGCTGAGGACCGCCTGGCGCTGGCGCACGCGCCCGAGCAAGGCGGAAAGGTGGGTCCCGGTGATCCCGTGCGCCACCACCGACCCGGCCGCCGCCAGGCTGACGATGGGCCACACCGCCTTGATCCCGGTCATGTCCTCGGCGATGCAGGCATAGAACAGCGCCGCCGCGCCGATCGGCCCGAACCACCCGGCGAACAGCCCCTGCGACAACGGCTGCGTCCAAGGCATGAAGCGGTGCAGCAGCAGCCAGGCCGGTATCCGGCGCAGCAGCAGCAGCCCGGCGACGAACAGCAAGGCACCCCACCCGAGGTCGAACCATTCGACCCACGGCAAGGCTGCGCCGAGCAGGAACATGATCGGCAGGTCGAAGAACCGGCTGATGGCCTCGTTGAAGTGTTCCTGGTGCTGCTGCGCCTCGTCCTCATAGACCTCGTTCAGCACCGCGCCGGCGATGAACGCGCCCAGCACCCCGTTGCCGCCGACCGCCTGCAACCCCCCGAGCACCGCCAACGACAGCGCCAAGGCGATGGTGAGCAGCGAGGCGTGGTCCGCGTCCGGGTCCTTGCGCGCCCACTTGAGGCAGATCGTGGCCAGGTACCCGGCCCCGACCCCGATCACGATCGCCAGGCCGACCTCGATCACGAAGGCGTGCAGCCCCCAGTCGCTCAAGGCGTGCCCGGTGTCGCCCGTCTGGGCATCGAGGATCAGGAAGATCGGCAGCAGCACCAGCGGCTCGGCCAGCCCGTCGTTGGTGCCGCTCTCGGCCGTGATGCCGTGGCGAAGCTCGGGCGGCACGGCCTGCCGCGCCAACCGCCCGCTGACCACCGGCGCCGACAGCACCGGGTCGGTCGGGGACACGATGGCGCCGATCAGCGCGGCCATGACCCAGGGCAAGTCCAGGGCGTACTTGGCGACGAGGGTGCCCCCGAGCCACATCAGCAGCATCCCCGGCCCGAGCGCGACCAGCAGCCCGCGCCATTGCCGCTGGAGCCAGCCGCGGGGCAGGCGCATGGCGGCGGCCAGCACGGCGATGGCCAGGGTGACGCGCGCCGCCTCGCGCAGGAACTCCCGCGCGCTCACGTCATTGGCAACGTCGAGGCGCACGAAATCAAGCACGAGCGGCCCAAGCAGCACGCCGGCGATGGCGCACACGAGCGGCTCCGACATCCAGAGCCGGGAATTGACCAACCCCGACGTGGCCCCGAGCAGGAGCAGCAGCCCGGTGACGCAGAGCATGAGCAGCCAAGGGTGCGGAACGATCATGCGAGACTTTCCGCTGAGAGGAGGCCGGTGACCGACGCGCGGGACGGGCGGTACAGGCCAGCCTTCCCGATTTCCACGGCGGAGGCAACCGTGCGGGCGGCGCGCGCGAAGACGGTCACGGAGGCGGCGCGCCGAAGTGCGCTCAGGCGCGGGCGACGCTCCGGCGGTGACGCCAGGCGTGCCATGTCACGAACGCGACGGCGGCGGCGAAGCCCAGCTCATCCGTCATCGGCACCGCGGCGATCAGCAGCACCGCCGCGACGAACGCCCAGGCCCGCTCCCACCAGGCGATCGGCCCGAGCAGGTAGCCGACCGCCACCGCCCCCCACAGCGCGATGGCGATCACCGCCTTGAGCACGACGTAAATCACCGCCGGGGCGTAACCGATGCTGGCCGCGAGCGGCCCGCCGTCCTGCAGCATCAGGGCCGGGGAGTACACCGCCATGAACGGCACCACGAAGCCGGCGATGGCTACCCGCATCGCTTGCAGCCCGATCTTCATGCCGCTCTCCCGCGCGATGGGCGCGGCGGCGAAGGCGGCCAACGCCACCGGCGGCGTCAGGTCGGCCATGATGCCGAAGTAGAACACGAACATGTGCGTCACCAGCAGCGGCACGCCCAGTTCCAGCAACGCCGGCCCGGCGATGGAGGAGGTGATGATGTAGTTGGGGATCGTCGGGATGCCCATGCCGAGGATCAGGCAGGTCACCATCGTCAGCAGCAAGGAGGCGAACAGGCTGGTCGCCCCCACCGCGACCACGGCGCCGGCGAAGATCGTCGCCGAGCCGGTGAGCGACAGCACGCCGATGATGACGCCGACCAGCGCGCAAGCGATGCCCACCGGCAAGGCCTGCCGCGCCCCGTCCGCCAAGGCCTCGGCGCAGAGCGAGAGCGTCGCCCGCCCGCCGTGGCGCGCCGCGTTGGCCGCCACCAGCAACGCCACCACCGCCAGCACGACGCCGACGCCGAATTCCAGCAGCGCCGCCGACATCAGCCCGAGCGCAATCCAGAACGCGACCCGGAACGCGGCCCGACCCAGCCCAAGGGCGATCGGCGCGCCGAGCACGATCATCGCCGTCAGCCCGAGCCCGATCGTGCCGGCGTAGAGCGGCGTGTAGCCGGACATCAGCAGGTAGACCAGCACGGCCAGCGGCAGCAGCAGGAACCACTTCGCCTTGATCGCCGCCAGCGCGTCCGGGCAGTCCGCCTTCGGCACCCCAAGCAGCCGCAGCCGCCCGGCTTCGAGGTGCACCATCCAGAACGCGGTCACGAAGTAGAGCAGCGCCGGGATGATCGCCGCCCGCACCACGTCCGCGTAGGGGATGCCGAGGCTCTCGGCCATGATGAACGCCACCGCGCCCATCACCGGCGGCATGATCTGGCCGCCCATCGACGCCGTCGCCTCCACCCCGCCGGCGAAGGCGGAGGTGAAGCCGAACCGCTTCATCAGCGGGATGGTGAACTGCCCGACCGCGACCACGTTGGCGACGCCCGAGCCGCTGATGGTGCCCATGAAGGCGGAGGCGACGACGGCGACCTTGGCCGGGCCGCCGCGCGTGTGGCCGACGGTGCCCAGCGCCACGTCGGTGAACAGCGAGATCATCCCGGCGCGCTCCAGGAACGCGCCGAACAGGATGAACAGGAAGATGTAGGTGGACGAGACGTAGGTCGGCGTGCCGTAGATGCCTTCGGTGCCGAGGTAGAGGGTGTCGACGATCTGCTCGAAGGCGAACGGCCGGTGATCGAACGGCGGCGGCAGCACCTGCCCGTACAGCCCGTACAACAGGAACGCGGCGCAGATCAGCGGCAAGGACGGCCCCATCAGCCGGAACCCGGCGAAGAACACCAGCCCCACCACCAGCACGCCCATCAGGATGTCGTTGGTGTCCGGCGCCCCGGCGCGCACGATCAGCTCGGTGTAGAACACCCAGTGATACAGCCCGGCCACGAACGCCACGACGGCGAGCAAGGCCCATCCCAGGGCCAGCGCCCCGCCGCGCCCCCGGTTGGCGACCAGCCCGAACAGCAGCGCCAGCAGGAAGCCGACGTGCAACGAGCGCACGACGCTGCTCGGCAGCGGCGCGTAGGCCGCCGTCCAGATCTGGAACGCCGAGAACAGGATGGCGAACAGCTTGAGCGCCGCCCGCCCGGTCCCGTCGCCCCAGCCCAGCCCGGCGTGCTCGACAGCCGCGCCTTCCTCGACCGCGGTCGGGTGCGCGACCGCTGCGCCGCTCACCGCCTCGGCCCGCTCAGGCCTTCTTGGCTTCGCTGAAGTAGCGTTCGGCGCCGGGGTGCAGCGGGATCGGCGGGTCCTCGGCTGCGGTCTTGGGGTCGATGCCCTTGGCCGCCGCCTGCGCCGCGACCAGCGCCGGCACGTTCTCGTAAACCGCCTTGGTCATGGCGTACACGAGGTCGTCCTTCACGCCCGTCTGCGTCACCAGGTAGTTCTGCACCGCGGCCGTGTCCACGTCCGAGTCCTGCCCGTCGTAGGTGCCTTTCGGGATCACCAGGCTGACGTAGGGCGAGCCGATCTTCTGGATGAGGCTCTTGGGGATCTCGACCATCACGATCGGCACCGCGTTGGACAGGTCGCGGATCGACGACACGCCCAGCCCGGCTGATTGCAGCGTCGCATCGAGCTGCCGGTTCTTCATCAGGTCCACCGACTCGCCGAACGGCAGGTACTCGACCTTGCCTAGGTCGCCGTATGACAGCCCGGCCGCGGCGAACACCGCCCGCGCGTTCAGCTCGGTGCCCGACTTCGGCGCGCCCACCGACACCCGCTTGCCCTTGAGGTCGGCCAGCGTGCGGATGCCCGTCTCCTTCAAGGCGGCGATCTGGATGTAGTTCGGGTAGACCGCGCCCACCGTCCGCAGCTTGTCGAGCTTCTTGGGGAAGCCGACCTCGGCGTCCCCGGCCCAGGCCAGTTGCATGGTGTCGCCCAGGCTGAACGCCAGTTCGCCGCGCCCTTGCTGGAGCAGGTTGAGGTTCTCGACCGACCCCTTGGTGGACTGCACCGACGGCCGCACGTCCGCGATCTTCTCGCCGAACAGCTTCGAGATCGCCACGCCCAGCGGGTAATAGACGCCCGAGGTGCCGCCAGTCAGGATGTTGACGAACGTCGCGGCCCTGGCCGGGCGCAATCCCGCGAAGGCCAGCGCGCTGCCTGCGAGCCACAGCTGCCTGCGTGCGATCATCGACGTCTCCCCTATGCATTTATGGACTGAGCGTCGCTTACAGGCATCCACCTCGCCCGGCAAGCAAGTGTTGAACCCGCAACGATGTGCGCCGCCTTCGCCGCGCCGCCCTCCATCGCGAATATTCGGCTTGGGGTGCCCGCAACATCTCCACCAACACGCGCTCCAAGGCGCTTCCCAATCGAGCAGAACCGCTTGGCCGGAATTTGTGCTCGCCGAAACGAAGGGCTAGAGCATGGGACGCAAGCCTACGCGAACGGAACATGCTCTAGCTCGTGCGAGTAGGGCGGAGGCGTTCCATGATCGGGCAGTGGACGATGGAGGACGTGTTCGGCCCGCTCGGGCACGTGACCTGGTGGCAGGGGTGCAACCGCACGGCGCTGCTGTTCCTGTTCGGACTCGCCCTCGTGCGCGTGTTCGGCCGCCGCGTGTTCGGCAAGTGGACGGCGCTCGACATCGTCGTTTCGGTCATCGTCGGCTCCAACTTCAGCCGGGCCATGACCGGCCAGGCCGACATGATCGGAACTATGGCCTCGACCACCTTGCTGATGGCGCTGCACTGGGTGCTGGCCCACGCCGCCGCGCGCTGGGCCTGGCTCTCCCGCCTCGTCGAGGGCACGCCGCTGCAACTGTCGCGCGACGGCGAGCCGGCCACCTCCGCCTTGCGGCGCAGCGGCATCAGCCAGGTTGACCTGAACGAGGCCTTGCGCCAGTCCGGCGTCGAGAGCGTCGCCGACACCAGGCAGGTCGTCGTCGAGCCGAGCGGCAAGATCAACGTGCTGAAACGCTGACTGGTCCCTGACGCAGGCGAGGTGATGGTCAGAACGTGATCGTCGTCCGCAACCCGAACACCGCCGCGTCGCCGAGGCGCCGGGCCGGCTGAAGCGGGTCCTGAACACCACTCGCGAGATTGAATAGGTATTGCGCGTCCGGCTGCACCTCCCACCACGGCGTGAGGTAGGCGTGGTAGGTCAGTTCCAACACTCCTTCATGCCGACCGATGACCGAGGGGCCGCGCGCTGCCGCCGGGGCGCTTGGAGTGAGGTTGGCCGCCGTGTTGTTGACCCGGGCGATACCGAACCCGAGGCCGATGGTGTCGTGGTCGCGGCCGGGCAGGGGCCCTCGCCAGGTCACGCCGGCGTCGGCGTAGAAGTTGACCAGATCGTACTCGCCGAACCCGCCCATCACCCGGGCGAAGACCCCGATGCCGCCGTCCTTGTTGCCGGGCACGCGCCAGATGAGCTGGTCGGCGATGCCGTAGAAGCTCCACTTGGTGCGGAACCGCCCGGCGCTGGCGGGGCCGGTCGGCGGACGGGCGACGTTGTACCAAGCTCCAATCTTGTACGTCCCGGGCCGGTCGGTTGCGCCCTGGCCTTGGTTGATCCCGAACTGCGCCTCAGCGATGGCGAACACGCCGTCCCGCAGGCGGAACGCCGTGCCGTCCGGGTTGCGCAGCTGGGCCGCTTGCGTGCCCGGCCCGGCTGGGTCGCCGTTGAACACGCCAGCGAGCAGGACAAGGTCGTCGCGCGGGATGGCGCGGACGTGCGCCCCGAGCGCCGGCAGCGGGAAGACCGGGCCGCCGGACGGCAGGTTCGTCTGCGGCAGGGTCGGCCAGCCGAACGTGTTGTTGAGGAACAGCTTGGCATACGTGCTGATGAGGTATTCCCGGTCCACCGCGACCTGGCCCGCCCGCACGCTCAGGCGATCGCCGAGCAGGCCCTGCTGATACCAAAGCTCGTAGAGCAGCGTGCCGCGCACCTCGGGCTCGATGCCGCTCGCGGTGTTCAGGTTGCCGCCGAGGTTGTTGGCGCTCAAGCCGCGCCCGTGGAGATGCAACGCGCTCGCGTTGAGCAGGCCGCCGGGCAAGCCGAACGCGGTCTCGGTGTTCACGGTGAGGACGAGCTGCGTGATGCCTTCGTAGATCGCTCCCTGCCTGGCGCCGCCGGTCACGTTGCCCAGCGCCTCGCTCCGCTCTGTGAGGTCAAGGCCGATGCCCAGGTCACGCAGGCGCTCGCGCACCCCTCCGAGTTCTCCGAACAGGTTGGCCCGTTGCCAGACAGTGGCTCCGGGGGGCGTGGACGGTCCCTGCTGCTTGCCGCGCGTCGCCGCGCGTATGTTGGGCGGCCCAGGCTCGCTCCCGCCGAAGGAGGATGCCTGCGCCTGCGCGCGCTCCGCGAGGAGCAGCCCGGCCAGCAACAGCGCGGAGCCAGCCAAAAGCCGCCCGGCCGCCATGATGCGTTCCGGCCTGTGACCGGGCCTCACGCCGCTTGCCGCACTGACCTGCTCGACCGATGCACCAGGTCGTGGATGAACGACAGCTTGCGGATCACCGGTGCGGACAGCACGAACGGGTAGAGGTCCGACAGGCCCATGCTCCGGTTCATCGCGTTCATGGCCGCTGTCAGCGGCAGCCAGGCGCCGATCAGCCGGGCGAACTCGCCCGGCCCGTAGGAATCGGCGCTGATCGTCGCGTGCAGCGCCTGGTCGTTGCCCACCTTCGGATGCACCTCGATGCCGAACGCCCCGGCCGTCTCCAGGCTGTCGACGATGTGCAGGTAGTGCGCCCAGGACTCGGCGAAGTCCTCCCAGGCATGGGTCGTGGCGTAGGCGCTGACGTAGTCCTCCTGCCAGCCGGCAGGGGGGCCGTTCTCATAATGCCGGGTCAGCGCGGCTTGGTAGTCCTCCTCGTCGTTGCCGAACACCGCCCGGCATTCCGCCAGCGCCCCGCCGTCGCGCACCAGGCGGTCCCAGTAGAAGTGCCCGACCTCGTGCCGGAAGTGGCCCAGCAGCGTGCGATACGGCTCATGCATCGCGTGCCGCCGTTGCTCGCGCACCGCGTCGTCCGCCTCGGTCAAGGCGAGCGTCACCACGCCTTCGTCGTGCCCGGTCATCACCTTCGGCTTGTCGGGGCTGTCCGGGTCGGCCAGGAAATCGAACACCAGCCCGTGTCCCGGGTCATCCTGGCGGTTCGGCAACGGCAGGCCGAGCCGGGTCAAGGAGTAGATCAGCCGGTGCTTGGCGATCTCCATCCGCCGCCAGGCCGGGATGTTGGCGTCCTCCGAGAGGTTCGGCACCGTGCGGTTGTGCCGGCAGGCGAGGCAGTAGCGCTCGCGGCTCCCGGCCGGCAGCAGCCAGTTGCACGCGTCGAGCCCCGCGTTGTCGCAGAACCGCACCTGCTGGCCCGGCGTGGCCAGCGCCTCCCACGCGCCCTCCGCACCTGCCGGCGCGAGCGCGCTCATGTCGAACGTCGGCGCGATGTAGCCCAGCCGGCGGCCGCATCGCTCGCAGCGCCGGTTCTCGAAGTGGACCACTTGGCTGCAGCCTTGGCACTGGAACAGTTTCATCGCTCAGCCCTCGTTCGCACCGACCAAAGACCACGCCGCCGCCCAAGTTCCCCGAACATGCTCCCGCCCACCCCGCCGTCACGGCCCGGCGAGGCGCTCGAACAATCGGCCCCAGCCCCGCACCCGCCCGGCGTCCACCCCGGCCAGCAGCAACGAGTGCCACACCGCCGTCGCGATCGTGTCCAGCATCGTGATGCCGGTTTCCGCCTCCATCGCCGGCGCGAGCGCGGTCGAGCGCAGGTTGGTGCAGAACGTGGTGATCGCCTCCGGCCGGGCCTCCGCCACGTCCCGCACTAAGGCGGCCAGCACGTCCTCCTCGTAGTCCGAGAAGCTGAAGTTGCCCGGGTCGCCCAGGTGCCGCTCGGCGACGCACGCCACCCCCGCCGCGGCGTAGTGCGCCACGATCCGCTCCTGCACGTCGCCCGTGTAGGGCGTGACCAGCCCGATCCGGCGCGCGTCCAGCCGCCGCAGCGCCTCGTTCAGCGCCAGGACCGAGGACGTGGCCGCCACCCCCGTCGCCTCGGTGATCGCCTCGCACAGCCGCCGGTCGGCTTCGAACCCGAGCCACCCGGCCGAGGTGCCGTTCCAGGCGATCACGTCCACCCGGGCGTCGGCCAGCAGCCGCGCCGCCTCGACCAGGGGCGCGGGGTCGAACTGGCGCAGCGCGTCCTCGCCGAGCGCGATGCGCGTCACCCGGAACCGGGCGAAGTGCGCGCTCACCTCCGGCAGCCCGAGCAGCATCCGCGTCGTCACCGGCTCCAACACGGTGTTGGACGACGGGGTGAGCATGCCGAGCCGGATGCGGTCCATGCCCCGACCCTATGCAAACCGCCTCGCCCAGGCAATTCTCCCGCCCCCGAACAAGAAAGGGCAGGGCTATGGACGCCTTCGATCTCGTCGTCCGCGGCGGCACCGTCGTCACCGCGTCGGAGCAGTTCCGCGCCGACGTCGGCATCCGCGGCGGCCGCATCGCCGCCGTCGGCGAGGGCCTGCGCGGCGACCGCACCCTCGACGCCGGCGGCCTCCTGGTCATGCCCGGCGGCGTCGACAGCCACTGCCACATCGAGCAACTGCAAGAAGGCGGCGGCGCGGACGAGGAAACCTGGGAGTCCGGCAGCCGCGCCGCCCTGGCCGGCGGCACCACCAGCGTCGTCAGCTTCTCCACCCAGTTCAAGGGCCAGCCCATCGGCCCCTCCTTGGCAGAATACCGCCGCCGCGCCGGGCAGGCGATGGTTGATCACGCCTTCCACCAGATCGTCACCGACCCGACCGACGCCGTGCTGGATGAACTCCCCGGCATCGTCGCCTCCGGCGTGCGCAGCTTCAAGGCGTTCCTCACCTACGACCCGCTGCGCCTCGACGACCGCGAGTACCTGCGGGTCCTGGCCGCCGCCCGCCGCCTCGGCTGCCTGGTGACGGTCCACTGCGAGAACTACGACGCCATCGGCTGGATGACCGAGGCCCTGCTCGCCGCCGGCCTCACCGCGCCCAAGTACCACGCCTGGTCCCGCCCCCCCGTGCTGGAGCGCGAGGCCACCCATCGCGCCATCGCCCTCGCCGAGCTGGTCGATACGCCCATCCAGGTGTTCCACGTCTCCTGCCCCGAGGCCGCGGACGAGATCGCCCGCGCCCGCCGCCGCGGCGTCAAGGTCTGGGGCGAAACCTGCCCCCAGTATTTCGTGCTGGACGCCACCAGCATGGACAAGCCCGGCTTCGAGGGCGCCAAGTTCATGTGCAGCCCGGCCCCGCGCGACGCGGCGGCCACCGCCGGGCTGTGGGACGCGATCCGCCTCGGCACGCTGGACGTGGTCAGCAGCGACCACAGCGGCTGGTCCTACGACAGCCCACGCGGCAAGCGCGTCAACGGCGAGGACGCCCCCTTCCGCGACATCCCCAACGGCGTGCCCGGCCTCGCCGCCCGCCTCCCCATCGTGTTCAGCGAGGGCGTGGCCAAGGGCCGCATCTCCGCCAGCGACTTTGTCCGCCTGGTCTCGACCCAGCCGGCCCGCATCTTCGGCCTCCATCCGCGCAAGGGCAGCATCATGCCCGGCGCGGACGCCGACCTGGTGCTGTGGGACCCGGGCAAGCGCGTCACCATCACCAACGCCCTGATGCAGCAGGCGATCGACTACACGCCCTACGAGGGCCTGGAGGTGACGGGCTGGCCCGTCGCCACCCTCCTGCGCGGTCAGGTCGCGATGCAGGACGGCCGCGTGCAAGCCGAGCCAGGCCTTGGGCGATACCTCCCCGTGGCGCCCTACGACCTGATCCGCCCCCGCGGCGCGCTCGCCAACGGCTTCGACCCCAGCGCCCGGTAGGCGACGATGGCCGCCGACCCCCACGCCTTGCTCGCCCGCGCCTTCGCCCCGGTGGACCACGCCTACACCGAGCGCGACAGCATCCTCTACGCTCTCGGCCTCGGCCTCGGGAGCGACCCGATGGACCCGGGCCAGCTCCGCTTCATCTACGAGGACGGCCTCGCGGCCTTGCCGATGATGGTCAACGTCCTCGGTGCGCCGGGCTTCTGGGCCAAGGACCCGGACACCGGCATTGACTGGCGCAAAGTCGTACACGCCGAGCAATCCTTCGTGCTTCACCGCCCCCTCTCCCCCGTCGGCCGCGTTACCGGGCGGACGCGGGTAACGGTTTATCAAGACAAGGGTGCGAAGACGGGCGCCCTGCTGGGCACGGAGCGCGAGATCACGGATGCGGCGACGGGCGAGACATTGGCGACGGTCGGCAGCGTCGCCATGCTGCGCGGCGACGGCGGCACAGGCGTGAGCGTCGGCAGCTTCCCGCCGCCCCGCCGCGTGCCCGCCCGCGTGCCCGACGCCGTGTGCGACCTGCCGACCTTGCCCCAAGCCGCCCTGATCTACCGCCTCAGCGGCGACCTCAATCCGCTCCATGCCGACCCGGCCGTGGCCCGGGCGGCCGGCTTCGAGCGGCCCATCCTGCACGGCCTCGCCACCATGGGGATCGCCGGCTACGCCATCTTGCGCACCCTGCTCGGCCACGACCCGGCCCGGGTCCGCGCCATGCAGGTGCGCTTCACCGCCCCGGTGACGCCGGGCGAGACGATCCGCACCCAGATGTGGCGCGAGGGTGACAACATCGCTTTCCGTTCCAATGTACTAGGCCGCGACGCCGTGGTCCTGGACCGCGGCCTCCTGGAGCTTGCCACGCCATGACGTGCTTACCGAAGCCCCTGGCCGTCCCCGGCCAGGTATGGGGACCAGCCACCATGCTCTACACGCTCTACGACGCCACCGCCGCCGCGATGCTTCCCGTCCGCATGTGGGCCAACACCGCCAGCACGCTGCTGCGCGGCTCGTCCGGCCCCGACTACCTGACCTGGCCCGCCCGCGCCGCCGTCGCCTGGGCCGACGTCGCCGACGACGTGCTGCGCCCTCGCGGCAAGCCCGCTTGGGACGTCCGCACCAGCCGGGGCGCCGCTGAGCAACTGCCGGACGAGGTCGAGCTTGACCTGCCCTTCGTCCGCTTGATGCGCTTCCAGGCCCCCGGCGCCACCGGCCCGCGCGTGCTGCTGGTCGCGCCCATGAGCGGCCATCACGCCACCTTGCTGCGCGGCACCGTGCAGGACATGATCGACGCCGGGCTGGAGGTGTTCGTCACCGACTGGCGCGACGCCCGCATCGTCCCCCTCGTCCACGGCGACTTCGACCTCGGCAGCTACATCGAAACGGTGGTCCGCTTCCTCCAGCACCTCGGGCCGGACACCCACGTCGTCGCCGTCTGCCAGCCTGCCCCCGCCGTGGTCGCCGCCGTGTCCCTGATGGCCGCCCGCGACGATCCGGCGCAGCCCCGCAGCATGACGCTGATGGGCGGCCCCGTGGACACCCGCGCCGCACCCACCGTCGTCACCAAGCTGGCCGCCGAGCGCCCGATCGAGTGGTTCGAGCAGCACGTCGTCGCCACCGTGCCCGCCTGGCACCCGGGCGCGTTCCGCCGCGTCTATCCCGGGTTCCTGCAACTGGCCGCCTTCATCTCGATGAACCCGGACCGTCACATCGAGGCCCATCGCCGCATGTTCGACCACTTGGTCCGCGGCGACGAGGACAGCGCCGCCGCCCATCGCCGCTTCTACAACGAGTATCTCGCCGTGATGGACGTGCCGGCCAGCTACTACCTCGAGACGGTCGAGACCTTTTTCCAGAAGCATGCCCTGGCCGACGGCACGATGCGCGTTCGCGGCGAACCGGTCGAGCCCGCGCGGATCGAGCGCACCGCGCTGATGACAGTGGAAGGCGAGCTGGACGACATCTCGGCGCCGGGCCAGACGATCGCGGCGCAAACCATGTGCGCCGGCATCCCCGCGGACCGCCGGGCCCAATATCTACAGGTCGGCGTCGGTCATTACGGCATCTTCAACGGCCGCAAGTGGCGGGGCGAGATCCTGCCGCGGATCAAGGCGTTCATCGAGGTGAGCTGAGGCGAACGCCGTCAGCGCCTCGAACGCTCGGAACGCTCCGGCGATCACGCCGGGCCGCCGTTTCGGGGTTCCAACCGCTTCGAGACGGGCGAGGAACGTCGTCCATCGCCGGCCTGTCTCCGGCCCGTCCCCGGCGAAATACGATGCTCCCGCGGCCTCGCTCAATCCGAGCGGCTTGAGCTGACGCAGGATCACCCGGCCGCCGAGCGCCGAGCCTTCCAGCACGTAGCGCACCCCCCAAACCTCGGCCGCCGAACGGCAGCCAAGTGGCGGCGCGACCGCGATCCTCGGCAATCCGAGGCAGTCGAGGTCCGCCCGCAAGCGCGACCGGTGTGGTCCCGTCTGGCCCGGGAGCCAACGCTCCAACTCCGGCTCCCACCCAGCGCGAACGGCATCCAGCATTTGCAGCACCGCGCCGTAGCGGACGAGAGACGGCACAGGGTCAGCGAGCCCGAGCACGGCTTCGAGGCGCGCGTGCGGCCCGGCCGTGGCCGCGCGAAGCTGGCCGCGCATGCTCACCGCAGCATGTCCGCCACCTTGCCGAGCAGCGCCGTCATCCGGAACGGCTTGGTCAGCACCTGCGTGTTCGCGTCCAGCAGGCCACCGCCCAACGCCGCGTTCTCGGCATAGCCGGTGATGAACAACGCTTTCAGGGTCGGTCGCAGCCCGCGGGCGGCCTCCACTACTTGGCGGCCGTTCAGCCCTCCCGGCAGCCCGACATCGCTCAGCAGCAGGTCGATCCGCTGCGGGCTGTTGATGATGGTCAGCGCCTGCGACCCGTCGGCCGCCTCGATCACCTTGAACCCGTTTTCCTGCAAGATTTCACTGACCAGCATCCGCAGCACCGGCTCGTCATCGACCACCAGGACCGTCGCCGCGCCCTGCGCTGGCGGGGCGGCCCGCGGGTCCGGCTGCGAATCCGGCTGCGCGTCGCCCTCGTGGCTCGGCAGGAAGAGCTGTACCTTCGTCCCCATACCCGCCGCGCTCTCGATGCGGACGTGCCCGCCGGACTGTTTGGCGAAGCCGTAGACCATCGACAGGCCCAGCCCCGTCCCGAGGCCGATCGGTTTGGTGGTGAAGAACGGCTCGAAGGCGCGGGCGGCCACCTCGGGCGTCATGCCCTCGCCGGTGTCGCGCACCAGGATGGCGACGTAGCGTCCCGGCAGCAGGTCGCGCGGGCCGTCTGCTCGTTCGCTCACCTCCGTGTTGCCGGCTTCGATCATCAGCTGCCCGCCGCCCGGCATGGCGTCCCGCCCGTTCAGCGCCAGGTTGAGCAACGCGTTCTCAAGTTGCCCGGCGTCGCACAGCATGGTCCACAGCCCCGGGGCGGTCACGCAGCCCACCTGAACCGCCGGTCCGACCGTCCGGCGGATCATAGGCTCGACCGTGGCCAGCAATGCGACGAAGTCGGTCGGCCGCGGGTCGAGCGTCTGCCGGCGCGAGAACGCCAGCAACCGGTGCGTCAGCGCCGCCGCCCGTCCCGCCGCGCCTTGCGCCGCCGCTAGGAACCGCGTCAGGTCGGCGGTGCGCCCCTGCGCCAGCCGCGTCTGCGCCAGCTCGAGGCTGCCCGCGATGCCGCCAAGCAGGTTGTTGAAGTCGTGCGCCAGCCCGCCGGTCAGTTGTCCGATCGCCTCCATCTTCTGGCTTTGCCGCACCTGCTCGTTCAGCGTCGCCACCTGTCGCAGCCGGCGCAACACGACGTCCATGATCGCGTGGCGCAACGTGCCGGCCATCTCGATCTCGAACCCGGCCCAGGCCCTGGCGTGCCCCCGCCGTTCCTCCACCCAGCGCTCGAACGACACCCGCGGCGTCATCGCCGTCTTCGGGTCCTTGTGTGGGTTGCCGCCCCAGGTCACGGTGCCCGGCTCCTCCGGGCGGAACCACATCAGCATCCCCGAGCGGTCCTCGCCCAGGGACACCGCCAGCACCCCGCTCGCCACGGCGGCGTGCGGCATCCAATCCGGCCAGGATTTCGCCAAGCTCGCGGTCGCGAACACCTCATCCGGCGGCGCGTCGCGCCGCAGCCGATCAGCCAGGCGCAGCACGTCGGCCCGCGGCGGCGTCGTTCCCAGCAGGGCCACGGTGTCGCCCTGCACCACGGCCGCGCCGCCGGCGTTGAACAAGTCCTCGATCGTCACCGGTCCGGCCGTGAGCGCGGCCTGCAACTCGTCCACGCGCGCCATGTGGGAAATCAGCCCCGCGAACCGCCGGTGCTCCGCCTGCCGCGCCGTTTCATGCCCCGCCCGTTCCGCCGGCGCGATGCGCAACGCGAGCGCGTCCGCCAACGCCGCCGCCGCCGCCCGCTGCCCGGCCGAGGTCCGATGCGGCCCGCGATGATGGCACACCAACAGCCCCCATAGCCGCTTGCCGGCCAAGATGCTGAGCGACATCGTGCCGTCCACACCCAGGTTGCGGTGATACTGCATGTGCGTCGGCGACAAGCTTCGCAGCCTGGCGTGGCTGAGGTCCACGGGCCTCGCGCCCCGGCTGGCGGCGGTCAGCAACGGCACCGGCGTCGCGTCCCGCGACGGCACCCATCGCATCAACGACGTGTGATACAGCGCGCGCGCCTGGCTCGGGATGTCGGACGCCGGGAAGTGCAGGCCCAGCAGGGAATGGGGCCAATCCTCCGCCTTGTCCTCGGAGATCGCCTGGCCATGCCAGTCCTGGTCGAAGCGGTAGGCCAGCACCCGCTCGTAGCCCGTCAGCGCCCGGATGCCGCGCACCGCGGCGCCGGCCAGGTCGTCGAGCCGGTCCTCGCTCTGGCGCAGCTCGGCGATGCATCGCTGCAGTCGTTGCGTCGCGATCAGGGCGCTCACGGCGTCCGCCGGATCGGCCGGCTCCAACTCGATCACCGCGAGACCGGCATGGACGTGAACGGCGGCGTCGAACATCCGGTCGGCGCCGGGCGGCGTCACCGCCACCTCCCACGGCGACGATGGTGCGAGACCGTTCCTCTCTGTCCGCGTGCCCAAAGCCTGGAGGAAGTCGGAGCCCAACAGGCTCGCCAAAGTTCCCGCGAACGGGTCGCCGTTCGCGCCGGGCAGATCAACGGCGTTGGCGCTGACCGCGACGATCGCCAAGTCGTCCGCCGGGTCGGCGGCCAGCAGGATGCCATGCGGTTGGATCGAGCCCGGCGTGTGGATCGGCTCCGCCGCGCACACGTCCTCGGCCCGGCGCGCGTCCCGCAGCAACGCTTCGGCATCGCCTGAAACACTGGTCATCCCGGTTCCAACGCTGCGAACCGCATTTGGTCGCGTCCTGAATCACCGGGAACCTCGTGCGGAGGCAGGGACGTCCCCGTGAGCAGCGCGGCCGTGCCTGCGGCGGCGACGCCGGCGTCAGCCATCGCCCCGCGGATGCGCCCGCCGCCAGACCCGCATCAGCGCCGCCTGATCCACCTGTGTGTAGCGCTGCGTGGTCGACAGGCTGGCATGGCCCAGCAACTCCTGGATCGCCCGCAGGTCCGCCCCTCCGGCCAGCAGGTGGGTCGCGAAGCTGTGCCGCAGCGCGTGCGGCGTCGCGTGCCCCGGCAGCCCCGCGCCCTGGCGGTAGGTCCGCATCGTCCGCTGCGCGATCCCAGAGTTGAGCCGTCCGCCTTTCTGCCCCACGAACAGCGGCGCGCCCGCCGCCGCCGCCGGATGCAGGCGCAGCCATTCGGCCAACGCCGCGCGCACCGCAGGCAACAGCGGCACCAGCCGTTCCTTGCGTCCCTTGCCGCGCACCCGCAGCGGCCCCTCGCTCACATCGCCGACGTTGAGCGCCAGCGCCTCGGCAATCCGCAGCCCGGCACCGTAAAGGAGCGTGAACAGCGCCGTGTCCCGGGCCTGCCACTCGGGCTGCTCCGCGTCCCCGGCCTCGGCCGCCACCGCCAACGCCTGCCCGGGCGTCAGGGCGCGCGGCACCGGCGGGCGGGCGCGCGGCGTGCCGAGCAGCCCGGGCGCCAGGTTCTCCACCCCGTGATGACGGGCCAAGTAGCGGAACAGCGTCCGGACCGCGGCCAGGTGGCGCGCCCGGGTCGCGTTGCCCCGCCCCGCCGCGGCACCCTCCGCCAGCCATGCCCTGAGATCGGCCTGCGACACCCGGCCCAGCGCCGCCAAGTCCGGCTCCCCGCCGAGATGCCGCGCCAGGAACCCAAGGAAGCCGGCCAGGTCGGCCGCGTAGGCCTTGATCGTCAGCGGCGACGCCCGGCGTTCCCGCGCCAGCCAGTCGAGGCAGGCGGACGCCGCCGCCGCGCCGGTCATCCTTCCCGCGTCAGACACGGCCCAAGATCGCATCCAGCGCCGTCGCCAGCGCCTGGCCCATGAACGCCAGCGCGTCCGTCGTCGCCCCGGCCAGGTCGCGCGGGTCGCGGCAGGCCAGCGCCAGCAACGCCGGGCCGCTGGCCAGGCGGACGCGCACGAGCGCCTCCTGCTCGGCCAGCGCGACGGCCTCCCCATGCAGCATCGCGTCCGGCTGGGCAGCGCGCACCACCGCCGCGCGCTGCCCCAGCGTCGCCGCCACCGTGCCGCGCGGCACCGGCGCCGCGCCCGGCAGGATCGCCGGCTCCTCCGCGCACAGCCGCCCGGCATCGAGGCGCAGCAGGCCGGCCAGTTCGTGGGTCGCGAAGGTCACTGGGTCGGGCGCTCGCATCAATGCCAGCACCGCGTCCTGCACCCGACGCGCGAAGCCCTCCGCCGCCCGGCGGTCCGCCGCCGCCTCGGTCCCGGCGCGCTCGGCGTCGGCGGCCTGGGCGCGGGCGCGCCGCACCATCGCGTCCATGTGGTCGGCCAGCCCGCTCCCGTGCATCCGGCGCGGCGGCGCCAGGATGTCGTACAATTCCGGATGGGCGGCCAGGAAACCGGGGTTGGCGCGCAGGAACGCGGCGACGGCCGGGCCGTCGTCCTCCTGTTGCATTCCGGCGTTGAGGCGGTCATCCAGGGTTATGGTCGGTCTCCGCTCCAATCAGTCGCGCCGGGCAGGCAGGAAGACCTCGGCCCCGCCCGACCCGTTCATCCTACCTGACCCCGCGCCGCATCGGAAGCGGGTGCCCGTCCTGCTGCCCCGCCCGTTCCGAGGCCCGTTCGACTACGCCGTGCCGCCGGGCCAGGACCCGCGCCCTGGCGACGTCGTGCTGGTGCCGCTCAACCGGGGCGAGGAGGTGGGCGTCGTCTGGGACGCGTCCGATGGCGGCCCGCCCGTCGGCGACAACCGCCTGCGCCCGCTCACCGCCGCGCTGGACACCCCGCCGCTGCCCGAGGCCCTGCGCCGCTTCGTCGATTGGGTCGCTGCCTACACCTTGTCCTTTCCCGGCGAGGTGCTGGCGATGGCGCTGCGCGTGAATGCCCTGCAGCCCGACACCCCGGCCCTTGGCTGGCGCCTCGCCCCCACGCCGCCCGACACGCCGGCCCGGGACACGCCGGCCCGCGCCCGCGTCGCGGCGGCGCTGTCCGACGGCCGTCCCCGTCCCACGGCCGAACTGGCCCGCCTCGCGTCCGTCAGCCCCGGCGTCCTGCGCGGCATGGCCGCGGCCGGCCTGCTGACCCCGGTCGCCCTCCCCGCCGCCGCCCCGTTCGCGCCCCCTGACCCGGCCCACCCAGGCCCCACCCTGTCCCCTGCCCAGGCCGAAACGGCGGCGGCGCTGCGGGCCATGACCGCGGCCCGCACGTTCAGCGTCGCCCTGCTCGACGGCGTGACCGGCTCCGGCAAAACGGAAGTCTACCTCGAAGCCGTCGCCGAGTGCGTGGCCCAGGGCCGCCAAGCCCTGGTGCTGCTGCCCGAGATCGCCCTGTCCTCGCAATGGCTCGACCGCTTCCAGCGCCGCTTCGGCACCGCCCCCGCCGTGTGGCACAGCGACCTCACGTCCCGCACCCGCCGCACCACCTGGCGCGCGGTTGCCGAGGGCACGGCCGCCGTCGTCGTCGGCGCCCGCTCCGCCTTGTTCCTGCCCTTCCCCGACCTCGGCCTGGTCGTGGTGGACGAGGAGCACGAGACCGCCTTCAAGCAGGAGGACGGCGTGGTCTACCACGCCCGCGACATGGCCGTGGTCCGCGCCCGGCTGAGCCAGGCCCCCGCCATCCTGGTCTCCGCCACTCCCAGCCTCGAAACCCTCGCCAACGTCGCCAACGGCCGCTATCAGCGCCTCACCCTCGGCGCCCGCCACGGCGGCGCAAGCCTGCCCACCGTCGCTGCCATCGACCTGCGCGAGGCCCCTCCGCCGCGCGGCCGCTTCCTGTCCCCGGTCCTGACCCAGGCGGTCCAGGACACGGTCGCCCGCGGCGAGCAGGCCATGCTGTTCCTCAACCGCCGCGGCTACGCCCCCCTCACGCTCTGCCGCGCCTGCGGCCATCGGATGCAGTGCCCCAACTGCACCGCCTGGCTGGTCGAGCACCGCGCCCGCCGCCAGCTCGCTTGCCACCACTGCGGCCACGCCGAACCCCTGCCGGAGCACTGCCCGGCCTGCGCCGCGCCCAACACCCTCGTTCCCATCGGCCCCGGCGTCGAGCGCATCACCGAGGAAGCCGCCGCCGCCTTCCCCGAGGCCCGCACCCTCGTCATGGCCAGCGACACCATGCCCGGCCCCCACGCCGCCGCCGAGGCCGCCCGCCGCATCGCCGACCGCGAGGTGGACCTCATCATCGGCACCCAGATCGTCGCCAAGGGCTGGCACTTCCCCCATTTGACCCTGGTGGGCGTGGTGGACGCCGACCTCGGCCTCGCCGGCGGCGACCTCCGCGCCGCCGAACGCACCGTGCAACTGCTGCACCAGGTCGCCGGCCGCGCCGGCCGCGCCGAGGCGCCGGGCCAGGTGCTGCTGCAAACCTTCAGCCCCGAGCACCCGGTCATGCAGGCCCTGATCGGCGGCGACTTGGCCGCCTTCATGGATGCCGAGGCCGATGGCCGCCGCCCCGGCGGCTGGCCGCCCTTCGGCCGCCTCGCCGCGCTCATCGTCAGCGCCGACACCGGCCCCGCCGCCGACGCCCTCGCCCAAGCCCTCAGCCAAGCCGCCCCGCGCGAGGAGGGCGTCACCGTTCTCGGCCCCGCCCCGGCCCCGCTGGCCATCCTCCGCGGCCGCCACCGCCGCCGCCTGCTGCTGAAGACCCGGCGCGACGTGGCGGTGCAGCCCCTGCTGCGCGACTGGCTGGCGCAGGTGCCGGTGCCGGGCAGCGCGCGGGTGGACGTGGACGTGGACCCGGTGAGCTTCCTGTAGCCGCCCAACCCCGGAATGGCCACGATGGTTTCAGGAAGTTGTCATGCTGGACATCCAGCAACGCGAGGCCGAAGCTGCCCTGTCCGCAGTGATCGACGACGCGCGGCGCAGCCAACCCTCGATCATCACCCGCCACGGCGAGCCGGCGGCGGTCGTGCTTAGTTTCGCCGACTGGCAGCGCCTTTCGAATGTTCCGTCGTTCGGCCGATTGCTCATGGCCGCGCCATTCGCGCCAGGCGACTTGCCGGAGCGGTCCTTCTCGCCCCTGCGTGGCCCCGGCCTGTGACGGTTGTTCCTGGTCGAATCGGCATTGCGGGACTGCCGAACGGCGCTTAACAAAAAAGCAACACTCGACAAGCAATGTCGCAGCATTATGCGAACCGTTTCTCTTGTCCTCTCAACTTTGTTGCTTTCCGCCTGCGCCAGTCAGCCAGGTGGCTTGCAGCAGCCGAACGCGCGATTGCCGAAGCCTGATCTCGATGCGCCGCAAACCGCCGCCTTGTTCCAGCGGTCCTGTATGCGTTTTGCTGGAAACGTTGCCGGACTGCGAGGCTGGATTGACTCGTATCACCTGCCGCAGCTTCGCGGGGATCAGGCCACGTCGTTCTTATACGGCCGTGCTGGGCAGGCGTTCGGCGCCAGCAACGCTGCTGGCCGGCGCGTTCTCATGTCGTACGACAACGGCGCGTGCGAGGTCGTCGCGATGGCCAGCGATCCATCCGCCGCGAGAGATGAACTGCTCGCCATACTTCGCCGCGTGGGCGTGAGCGTGACACCATTGCTTGAACGTGCGAAGCCGGACGGGTCTTCGGTGCAGCAGATGTACCAGGCTTCACTTGGTTCAAGGTTATGGCTGCTCTCAGTGACAGCAAAACCCCATTCGGATGCCCTAGACTTTTTGCCTGAAACGCACCTTCTAGCAACGGATGCCTTGATGCGCCTGTGACCATATCGGAATACACCAAAACCATTGCTGTGAGCGGTTTGAGAAACATAGGCTCTAGGCCCATCGCCTTGGTCGATTGAAGGCGAATTTCGCCTCGACGGCTTGCTCCCGCTCCCCCAACATGGTCGAGCGCCGTCAACGGGAGAAGAAGCCGAATGTTCCAAGTCGTCACCCCGAAAGGCCCGCCCGCCGACTTCACCTACGAGATGGAGGCCCTCGGCTCCCTCGGCACGATCACCGAAGCTCCGGCCGACGAGGACGCTTTCATCGCCGCCGCCCAGGACGCCGACGCCATCTACTGCCGCGGCACGCCCATCTCGGCCCGCGTCATCGACGCCCTCCCGCGCTGCAAGCTGATCGCCCTCGGCAGCGTCGGCGTCGATCTGGTGGACGTGGCCGCCGCCACCGCTCGCGGCATCCCCGTCACCAACTGCCCCGACACCTTCATCGAGGAAGTGGCCGACCACGCCATGACCCTCCTGCTCAGCGCCTTCCGCCGCGTGGTGGAGCAGGACCGCATGGTGCGCGAAGGCCGCTGGGGCGAGGGCCGCCCGGCGCTCTACCAATACCCCCGCCTGATGGGCCAGACCCTCGGCTTCATCGCCTTCGGCTCCATCCCCCGCGCCGTCGCACTGCGCGCCCGCGCCTTCGGCCTGCGCATGATGGCCTACGACCCGTTCATCCGCGAAACCGTCATGCTCCCCTACGACGTGCTGCCCTCCACGCTCGACGAGGTGCTGAGCCAGTCCGATTTCGTCTCCATGCACGCGCCGGGCACGCCCGAGGCGAGCGGCATGTTGAAGGAGGCCCATTTCCGCCGCATGAAGCCCGGCGCCGTCTTCATCAACACCGGCCGCGGCGCGACGGTCGAGGAAGCCGGCCTGATCCGTGCCTTGCAGGAAGGCTGGATCGCCCACGCGGCGTTGGACGTGCTGGAACAAGAGCCGCCCGGCCACAACAACCCCCTGCTCAGCATGAGCAACGTCACCCTCAGCGCCCACGTCGCCTCCGCCTCCGCCCGCTTCGACCCGGCCCGCAAGCGCCGCGTCGGCCAGGAACTCGCGCTCGCCGCCCAAGGCAAGTGGCCGATGAGCTGCGTCAACCCAGCGGTGCTGGTCCGCTCCGAACTGCAACGCTGGCAGCCGGTCAGCATGAAACGGGGGCCGAACAGCTAGGGGAGGGCGGGCCGCCCGCTCTCATCCTTCAACTCCACCCCCGACATCCCCGCCGCCCGCATCCGCTGCAACAGGTAGAACAGCCGCAGCGCCGCGTCGCCGTAGCCCAACCCTTCCGGCCGGATGTTGCTGATGCAATTCCGCCCCGCGTCCGAAGTATCCGGGCCAGGGCGCCACGTCAGGTAAGCCCCCAAGCTGTCCGGCGCCGACAACCCCGGCCGCTCCCCGATCAGCACCAGCGCCGCCCCGGCCCCCAGCGCCCGTGCCGCCGCGTCCCCCACCGCCACCCGCGCCCCCCGCACCAGCACCAGGGGCGCCAACCTCCACCCGGCCTGCCGCAGCGCCGGCGTCAGCGCCGCCAGCACCGGGGCCGCGTGCCGCTGCACCGCCAGCGCCGACAGCCCATCCCCCAGCACCACCGCCAGGTCGAACGCCCCCGCCCGCGCCGCCAACGCCGCCGCGCTCTCCGCCCCGAGCTGCCGCCCCAGGTCGGGCCGCATCAGGTAGGTGCGCCGGTCCCCCGCCCGGCTGTCCACCGCCACCAACGCCCCCAGCCCCGCCGCGGCCAGCGCCGCCGCCAACGCCGCCTCGTCCAGCCCGGCGTGAACCGCGTCCCGCGCCCGCGCGTGCGCCAGCCGGACCTCCAGCAGCGGCCCCGTCGCCAACGACGCCCCGCTGCGCGCCAGCCCGATCCGCGCCGCCGTCAACGCCCGCAGGCCGGGCCAGCCGACGGCCTCCGTCACCCTGGCCCCCTTCAACCTGGCCCCGTCACGCCGCCGGCAGCAGCGCCCGGAACGCCGCCGGCAAACCCGGCGGCCGCACCCGCCCCGCCCGGTCCAGCAGCCCGTGCGCCGCCAGCCAGGCCTCGAACTCCGGCGCGGGCCGCTTCCCCAGCAAGTCCCGCATCGCCAAGGCGTCGTGGAAGCTCGTGCTCTGGTAGCCCAGCATGATGTCGTCCGCCCCCGGCACCCCCATCACGAACGTCACCCCCGCCGCCACCAGCAGCGCCAGCAGCGCGTCCATGTCGTCCTGGTCCGCCTCCGCGTGGTTGGTGTGGCACACGTCGCACCCCATCGGCAGCCCGAGCAGCTTGCCGCAGAAATGGTCCTCCAGCCCGGCCCGGATGATCTGCTTGCCGTCGAACAAGTACTCCGGCCCGATGAACCCCACCACCGTGTTCACCAGCAACGGCCGGTACCGCCGCGCCACCGCGTAGGCCCGCGCCTCCAGCGTCTGCTGATCGACCCCGTGATGCGCCCCGGCGCTCAACGCGCTGCCCTGCCCGGTCTCGAAATACATCGCGTTGCCCCCCGCCGGCACCCGCCCCAACTCCCGCACCGCCGCGTGCGCCTCGTCCAGCAGCGCGAGGTCGATGCCGAACCCTCGGTTCGCCGCCTCCGTCCCTGCGATGGATTGGAACACGAGATCAACCGGCGCCCCCCGCCGCATCAAGTCCAGCGTCGTCGTCACGTGCGCCAGCACGCATCCCTGCATCGGGATGCCCAGCTTCTCCCGGATGTCGTCCAGCAGGCGCAACAGGTCCGACGTCCGCTCCGGGCTGTCCGTCGCCGGGTTGATGCCGATGCAGGCGTCCCCCGCGCCCAGCAGCAGCCCGTCGAGGATGCTGGCCGCGATCCCCCGCGGGTCGTCGGCCGGATGGTTCGGCTGCAACCGCACCGACAGCCGCCCCGGCAGCCCGACCGTGGTGCGGAACCGCGTCACCACCCGCACCCGGCTCGCCGCGAGCATCAGGTCCTGCGCCCGCATGATCTTGCACACCGCCGCCGCCATCTCCGGCGTCAGCCCCGGCGCGAGCGCAGCCAGGCTTTCCGCCGTCGCCTCGTCCGACAGCAGCCAGTCCCGCAGCCCGCCTACCGTCAGATGCCGCACTGGCGCGAACGCCGCCGCGTCGTGCCCGTCGATGATCAGCCGCGTCACCTCGTCGCCCTCGTAGGGCACCACGGCGTGGTCGAGGAACGTCGCCAATGGCAGGTCCGCCAACGCCATCTGCGCCGCCACCCGCCGCGCCTGCGTTTCCGCCGCCACCCCCGCCAGCACGTCGCCGCTGCGCAGCGGCGTCGCCTGCGCCATGAGCGCGGCCAGGTCCGGAAACACGTGCCGCTCCCCGGCCACCGTGGCGCGGAACACGCTCATCGCCCGGTGAACACGGGCGGGCGCTTCTCCATGAACGCCCGCCGCCCCTCGGCATAGTCGGCGCTGGCGAAGCACGCCGCCACCATCGCCTCCACCGCCGCCGCGTCCGCCTGCTCCCCCCGCGCCAGCTCGGCCACCGTGCGTTTCAGCGCCTTCAACGTCAGCGGCGCGTTGGCGGCGATGGCCTCGAACTGCGCCCGCGCGAACGCCTCCAGCGCGTCGTCCGCCACCACCCGGTTGACCAGCCCCATGCCCAGCGCCTCCGCCGCCGTGAAATGCCGCGCGGTGTAGAAAATCTCCTTCACGAAGGCCGGCCCCACCAAGTCGAGCAGCGTCCTCACCCCCGCCATGCCGTAGCCCAGCCCGAGCCGCCCCGCCGGCACCCCGAACCGCGCCCCTTCCGCCGCGAACCGCAGGTCGCACGCCGCCGCGATGCCCACGCCGCCGCCGATGCACCACCCCCGGATCACCGCCGCCGTCGGCTTGCCCACCGCCTTCAACGCCTCCGTCGCCGCCCCGGCCACCCGGTCGTATTCGGCCACCCCGTCCACCGAGCTGCGCCGCTGCTCGAACTGCGAGATGTCCGCCCCGGCCACGAACGCCCGCTCCCCTTGCCCGGCCAGCGCGATGACGCGAACCGCCGGATCCTGCTCGAAATGGGCCAGGATGCGCGGCACGGCCTGCCACATATCGAGGCTGACCGCGTTGCGCCGGGCCGGGTTGTTGAACACCATCCACCCCACCGCGCCCTGCCGGGTCGCCCGCATCCGGCTGGTCCCGGTCGCCTCCGCGTCGAGCGTCACCGTGCCCCGGTCGATCTTCTTCATGGCATCCATCACCACCTTTCCCATCCCGACCCTAGAGCGGCGCGCTTCCCCCTGGGAAGCCAAACCGCCGCCGACCGCCCGTTCACGGCGTCCTTGCTTGGAATGTCGCCCCGGCCCCCGGTATGGTACGCTGTTATGATTGATCCGCTCTACACCCTGTGCGGTTTCGCGGTCGGCGCCCTTGTCGGCCTGACCGGCGTGGGCGGCGGCTCGCTGATGACGCCCGTGTTGATCCTGATGTTCGGCGTCCACCCCGCGACGGCGGTCGGCACCGACCTGCTGTTCGCCGCCTGCACGAAAAGCGTCGGCGCCCTGGTCCACGCCCGCAGCCAGACCATCGACTGGACCGTGACCCGGCGCCTCGCCACCGGCAGCATCCCCGCCACCGCGCTGGTCATCGGCGCCCTGACCGTGATGCACGCCCGCACCGACATGATCTCGGGCACTATCACCCCCATCCTCGCCGTGGCGCTGCTGATCACCGCCGTGCTGGTGGTGTTCCAGAAGCAGGTGCTGCGCTTCGTCGCCGTGCGCGACGATGCCTTGTCGCCGCGCTTGCGCGCCGGGCTGACGGTCGCGGCCGGCGTCGTGCTCGGCGTGCTGGTCAGCCTGTCGTCCGTCGGCGCCGGCGCGCTCGGGGTGACGGCGCTGACGCTGCTCTATCCCCGCCTGCCGACTCCCCGCGTCGTCGGCTCCGACATCGTGCACGCCATCCCGCTCACCTTGCTGGCCGGGATGGGCTACTGGCTGATGGGTTCGGTCAACTGGCCCCTGCTCGGCTCGCTGCTCTCTGGCTCGATCCCCGGCATCGTCGTCGGCAGCCTGCTCGCCACCCGCGTCCCCGCGGAGGCTCTGCGCACCGTGCTCGCGACGGTCCTGGTCGTGGCGGCCGGCAAGCTGCTGATGTGAGGGGGCCGGAGTTGACGCGGCGCTCAGCCGAACAGCTTGAGGCCAACGATCAGCGTGGCGGTGATGATCAGACCGCTCGCGCCGCGGATGGTCAGGTCGCGTGCCGTGACGTCAATTCTATGATCAAGCTTGACGATGTCAGCCTTAAGTTCAGTCTTGACTGTCAAGAGGTCACCCTTGGTCGCGACCGTCTCGCCCAAGGCGTCCCGCAACGCTTCCGCATGGGCGCGGGCGGCCTCCTCATCGATGCCCGCCTGCTTGAGCCGATCAATGTAAGCCAGCCGATCGAACGTCACGGTCGCCTCCGGCCATGAACGTTATCACAACGGCCCTGCCGAAGCGCCCGGCTTCCCTCAGTGCTGCATTCCCCACCGCCGCACCGTCCGCCGCTCGATCCACCGGAACACCAGGTTCTCCACCGCCAACCCGATCAGGATGACGCTGAACAGCCCGGCGAACACGTTGGCGATCTCCAACTGGTTCTTGTTCTCGAAGATGAACCACCCGAGCCCCCCCGCGCCCGACGCCACCCCGAACACCAGCTCGGCGGCGATCAGCGTCCGCCACGCGAACGCCCACCCCACCTTCAACCCGGTCAGGATGCTCGGGAACGCCGCCGGGATCAGGATCGCCCGTACGTAGCCCACCCCGCGCAGCCCGTAGTTGCGCCCCACCATCCGCAGCGTCGCCGACACGCCCAGGAACCCGGCGTGCATGTTCAGCGCCACCACCCACAGCACCGAGTGGATCAGCACGAACACCAGGCTGCCGTTGCCCAAGCCGAACCACAGCAACGCCAGCGGCAGCAGCGCGATGGCCGGCAGCGGGTTGAACATGCTGGTCAGCGTTTCCAGCAGGTCGTTGCCGATCCGCGTGTTGATCGCCGCCACCGACAGCACGGTGGCCAGCGTCACCCCGATCGCGTAGCCCGTCAGCAGCACCTTCACCGACGTCAGCGCCCGGTCCGGCAGCACCCCGTTCACCACGTTGGCGGCGAACGCCCGCATCGTGTTGAGGAAAGTCGGGAACAGCAGCTCGTTGTCGATGTACGTCGAGTAGCCCTGCCAGATGCCGGCCAGCACGGCGATCAGCACCGCCTTGCGCACCCATCCCCGATTCCACACCCGCTCCCACGCCGGGATCGGCCGGTCGACCGCGTTCGCCCCGGTGAACGCGACGACGTCGTACTCGACGCTGGCCGGGCGCGGCGCCGGCCGCTTCAGCGCGGCGCTCACGCGAACAACAGGTCATGGATGCGCCGCTCCAGCCCCAGTTGCGCTTCCCCGTCCTCGGCGTCCCGCGGCAGGCTGTCCATCTCGGCGCGCACCTGCCCCGGGTGCGGGCTGAGCAGCAGGATGCGGTTGCCGACCTTGATCGCCTCGTTGATGCTGTGCGTCACGAACAGCACCGTGAACCGCGTCTCGTCCCATAGCCGCAGCAGCTCGTCCTGCATGGTGCGCCGGGTCAGCGCGTCGAGGGCCGCGAACGGCTCGTCCATCAGCAGGATCTCCGGTTCCATCGCCATCCCCCGCGCGATCGCCACCCGCTGCTTCATCCCGCCCGACAGCGTGTGCGGGTAGGCGTCGGCGAACCCTCCCAGCCCCACCTTGTCGATGTAGTATCCCGCCCGCTCCCGCGCCTCCTTCCGCGGCAGCCGTCCGGTCGCCAGCAGCGGGAACATGATGTTGTCGCGCACGCTCTTCCACGGCAGCAACTGGTCGAACTCCTGGAACACCATCATTCGGTCCGGCCCCGGCCCGGTGATCCGCCGCCCGCGCAGGTGGAACGCGCCCTCCTCCGGCGCGAGATACCCCGCCACCGCCTTCAGCAGCGACGACTTGCCGCACCCGGACGGCCCGAGCAGCACGAACCGGTCCGACGGATGGACCGCGAAGCTCACCCGATGCGTCGCGGTGACGATCCGCTCCGCCGTGCGGTAGCGCAGCGTCACGCCGCGCACGTCGAGCAGCGGCCCTTCCACGGTCTCCGCGGCCAAGGCGTCCCCAGCCGGTGATTGGTCCATGCCGTGCCTATCCCTCGTTGCCGCGCCCGCGCTGCCGCCCCCGCGTTGCCGTCACTGTCCCCGAAACCCCGGCCCGCTGTCCACCACCCCCGCGCCGGGCTAATGTCCGCCCAACCAACAACGCCCGGAGGCAAACGATGCGCGTCCTCGCCCTGCTCGCCCTGCTGCTGCCCGCCTGCGCCGCCGCCCCTGTCCGCGCCGAAGTCAGCGAGCTGCGCCTCACCAAGCAGCCCGGCATCATCTACCTCGCGCCCATCGTCATGGAGCAGCAGAAACTGATCGAGCAGGCCGGCAAGCAGCTCGGCCTCGATCTCACGGCCAAGTTCGTCACCTTCGGCGGCGGCGGCGCGGCCACCGACGCCCTGTTGTCCGGCAACGTCGACGTCGTCACCACCGGCGCCAGCAACATGCTGCTCCTCTGGGACCGCACCAAGGGCCAGGTCAAGGGCCTTGCCGCCTCCTCCTCGACCCCGATGTGGCTCGTCACCAGCGACCCGGCCGTGAAGTCGCTGCGCGACCTCAAGCCCGGCGACAGGATCGCCGTCCCCACGGTCAAGGTCTCGAGCCAGGCCATCCTGCTCCAGATCGCCGCCCGCAACCTGTTCGGCGACGACCAGGCCGGCCACTTCGACCCCATGACCGTGACTCTCAGCCACCCCGACGCCCAAGCCGCGCTCACCACCGGCAGCGACTCCATCACCGCCCACTTCTCCGGCGCGCCCTACCAGGCCGCCGAGGCCGCCGCCCCCGGCGTTCACGTCGTCACCACCAGCACCGACATCCTGGACGGCCCGTACAGCAACGCCGTCTACTTCACGACAGCCAAGTTCCACGACGCCAACCCGACCGTGATCCGCGCCTTCCTCCAGGCTGCCCAGGCTGCCGCCGACTACATCGCCGCCCACCCGCGCGAGGCCTGCGAGCTTTACCTCAAGGCGACGGGCGAGAAGATTTCCGTGGACACCCTGCTGCAGCAGATCGGCGACCCTAAAACCAGCTTCTCCACCGCGCCTTTCGGCATGATGAAGGTCGCGACCCACATGGCCGCCACCAAGGTGCTGCGGACGCAGCCCGCCAAGTGGCAGGACTTCTTCTTCCCGGAAGCCGCCGACCTGCCCGGCAACTGAGCTTGCCTGCTACGAGCACACGTCGTTCAGGCAGGGCGTGACCTGGAACCCTTGCTCCCGCAGCAGCGCCACGAGCCCGTCATCCCCGATCAGGTGCCCGGCCCCCACCGCGACGAAGTGCTGCCCCGGCTGGCTGAACCGTTCCACCAAGCGGGGAACCCAGGCCGCGTTGCGCCGCGTGAAAATCCCGGTTCGTAAGCGGTCCTCCCGGGCCAGGTCCTCCGGGGAAGCCCGCCAGCCCGTGGCGGCTGCCATGACGTCGGTCACGTGGCCTCGGCCATAGGCCGCCAGCGTCCACGCGGTGAGATCGCGAGCGGTGTCCGCGCGGCGCACGGCGAGGCGCAGGGCGCCCGCAGCATCGGCCCCGTTCGGCTCCTGGTATAGAACCGCGGGCAGGGCCGGCGGCTCCAGGCCCAGCACCGGATGGTTCAGCCGACGGGCGAAACCGATGATGTCGCGGTCGACGGCCGTGACCACGGGAAGCGGCCCGCTCGGCTCGGCCAACGCCGTCCCCGTCATCAAGCCGCTCAGGCCGAGCAAGCTCAGCCGCTTCACTTCATACGACGGCAATGCGTCCTCGACCGCGGCCCGGGTTGCCGGATCGAGCCGCCGCAGCGCCGCCGGGTCAGCGTCTTTGATGGCGGACAGGAGCGGGGCCATGTTGCGGCTGCCGGTGATTTCCACCGACAAGTCCACCGCATCGTAGAGCCGCTTGCGGATCGCCGCTGGCAGCACCGTCACCCCGCTGTAGTCCCGGTGCCACGTCCCCCACAGCAACCCGCGCTCAGCCCCCTCCTTGCGCACCAGCCAGGCCCGCGCCTCCCCGTTGCCGTAGTGTGCGGGCCGCCGCGCCGTCTCCGCGTCCGCCGCCGCCCGCAGCCCGGCGTTCGTCGCCGCCGTCCCCGCGCACCCGGCCAGCGTCGTCGCCCACGCGACCGCCAGCCAACGGCCAAGCGCCCAGCCCTGGCCCCCGAAGCGCATCCCGTCCTCCCCCTCGGCAGCGGCCCATGATGACGCGAGATCGCCGTCGCTGCCAATCAGGGCGTGTTGTCCCCGAGGCTGCCTGCCTTGCCCGCGTCCCGACGGTGGCGCCGGTTGGCCGGACGTGTTACCGCGCCCGCCGAACCGTTCCGGGAAACCCTGATGTCCGACAACCAGAACCAGCCGCCGGCCCCGCAGCAGGCGCAGCCGCTCGTGGTCAACATCCAGTACGTCAAGGACCTCTCCTTCGAGGTGCCGAACGCGCCCGCCATTTACAGCACGCTGCGCAGCCAGCCGAACGTCAACATCAACCTCGACGTCAACGCCCGCCGCCTGCAGGACGGCCAGGACGTGTTCGAGGTCACGCTCCAGATCAAGGCCGAGGCCACCGAGCCCACCACCGGCGCCAACGGCTCCGAGCCGTCGCCCGTGTTCATCGCCGAGCTGGCCTACTGCGGCGTCTTCACCCTGACCGGCGTGCCGGAGGACACCGTGGAGCCGGTGCTGCTGGTGGAGTGCCCGCGCTTGCTGTTCCCCTACGCCCGCAACATCCTCGCCGACGTCACCCGGGACGGCGGCTTCCCGCCCGTCCTGCTCCAGCCGATCGACTTCGTCGCCTTGTGGCAGAGCCGCCGCGCGCCGCAGCAGCAGCCCGCCCAGGCCTGACGCGAGGATCGCCGCTCCCTCGGCCCCGATGCCCCAGGGCCAAGGCCCTGGCCTCAGCTAAGCCAGATCGGTTCCTTGATCCGCGCCACGAACGCTTCGTGCCGCGCCAAAGCCTCGGCGTCGGGCACCACCAGCCGAGGCGTGCGCGGCCCGGCCGGCGCGTAGCTCACCGCCGGCCCCCGCCCGCCGTTCTCGTCGGCCAGCAGCAGCCCCCGCTGCCGCCCGCCTGTCAGCTCCAGGTACACCTGCGCCAGCAGCTTGCAGTCCAGCAGCGCGTTGTGGCTGGTCCGCTCGCTCAGGTCGATCGCGAACCGACGGCACAGCGCGTCGAGGCTGTTCGGCATCCCCGGGAACCGTGCCTTGGCCAAGGCCAGCGTGTCGACCATCCGCCCCCGGTCAAGCGGCGGCAAAGCCAGCCGCGACAACTCCGCGTCGAGGAAGCCGAAGTCGAACGGCGCGTTGTGCGCCACCAGCGGCGCGGCGCCGATGAAATCGAGCAACCCGTCCACGATCTCGGCGAAACGCGGCTTGCCCGCCAGGTCCGCCCGCGTGAACCCGTGCACCCGCGTCGCCTCCGATGGAATGTCCCGGTCAGGGTCGATCAGCACGTGGAACGTCCGCCCCGTCGGCAGCTCCCGCACCAGTTCGAGGCAAGCGACCTCGATCACCCGGTCGCCGGTCTGCGGGTCGAGCCCGGTCGTCTCGGTGTCGAACAGCACGGAACGGCTCATCGGCGGATCTCCCGGATCAGGCGCTGCAACTGGCGGTGCGCGTGATACCGCGACAGCCCGGTCCGCACCACCACGTCGGCCCGGCGGCGCTTCTCCCCGTCCGGCATCTGCCGCGCGATGATGGCCGCGATCTGCGCCTCGCTCATCCGCCGCCGCGCCCGCACCCGCGCGCGCTGGACGGAAGCGGGCGCCGACACCACCACCACCTGGTCCACCCGCGCCTCGCCCCCGGTTTCCAGCAGCAGCGGGATGTCGAGCACCGCCGCCCGGCGCCCGGCCCGCCGCGCCGCCGCCAGGAACCGCCGCTCGCCCTCGCGCACCATCGGGTGCAGGATGCGCTCCAGCCGGGTCATGGCCGCCGGGTCGCCGACGACGGCCGCGCGCAACCGCCCCCGGTCCACCGCGCCGTCCACCACGCTCCCCGGGAACGCCGCCCCGATCGGGCGCACCGCCCGCCCGCCGCGCGCCTGCAGCCGGTGCACCTCGGCGTCGGCGTCGAACACCGGCAGCCCGGCCCGGCGAAACGCCGCCGCCGCGGTCGACTTGCCCATCCCGATCCCGCCCGTCAAGCCGATCACCTTCATCCGTCCAGCACGGCATCCTGCAACGCCCGGTCCACCGTCGGCGTCACCCCGAACCAGGCGGCGAAGCCCGGCGCGGCCTGGTGCAGCAGCATCCCGATCCCGCCCACCGTCGCCAGCCCCCGCGCCCGCGCCTCGGCCAGCAACGCCGTTTCCAGCGGCGCGTAAACGATGTCCGCCACCACCAGCCCCGGCCCGGCCTGATCGAGCGGCATCGCCAGCCCCGGCTGCCCGGTCATGCCGAGCTGCGTCGTGTTGACCAGCAACGCCTGTCCCGCCAGCGCCGCGCCTTTCTCGTCCCACGCGACGGTGCGAAGGCCGGGCAGGGCGGCGGCCAGCGCGTCCGCCCGCTCGGCGGTGCGGTTGCTGACGCTCACCACCGCCCCCGCGTCCATCAGCGCCGCCGCGATCGCCCGCGCCCCCCCGCCGGCGCCGAGCAGCAGCGCCGGCCCCGCCGTCGGATCGACCCCGTGCGCCCGCAGGTTGGCCACGAACCCGGCCCCGTCGGTGTTGCTGCCCGCGATCCCGTCCGCCCCGAACACGAGCGTGTTCACGGCCCCCGCCCGCGTCGCCGAGCTGTCCAGCCGGTCGCACAACGCCATCACCGCCTGCTTGTGCGGCAGCGTCACGTTCAGCCCGGCGAACCCGGCCGCCCGCAGCCCCCGCACCGCCGCCTCCAGGTCCTCCGGCCGCACCGGCAGCGGCACGTAGCCCCCGTCGATGCCGTGCCGCGCCAGCCAATGCCCGTGCAGCCGCGGCGAGCGCGAGTGCGACACCGGCCACCCGATCACGCCCGCCAGCCGCGCGCTCCCGCTCAACTCCGGCATCATTTCTCCCGCCCTGATGCGAAGCCCAGCATTCGGTGCGCCGGCCCGATGGTCAAGCAAGTCTGGCAGGGCCGTCCCGTCGCCTGCGGTTGCGCCTGTGCCCTATATGTCGAACACCTCGGCTTTCCGTCGCCGTCGACGCAACTGCATGAACGTACCGCGTTAACGCTGCTTCGAGCGTCGGCCACCCGGCCGCGAACCTGAGCGTAAGGAACCTGATCATGGCCCTGCAACCCGGCTACATGCCTGCCGGCACGACCACCGAAGCCGTCGTGCCCGATGACCAGCGCACCTTCTTCCGCAACCGCGCGGCCTGGGGCGCGATCTTCGCCGGCATGGTGACCGCCCTCGTGCTGCAGGTTCTGCTCAACATGCTCGGCCTCGGCATCGGCGCGTCGACGCTCGACGCCTGGAACACCGGCGACAACCCCTCTGTCTCGGCCTTCTCGACCAGCGCCGGCATCTTTTGGGCCGTCTCCGGCATCGTAGCATCGCTGATCGGCGGCATCGTTGCTGGCCGCCTGTGCGGCTCGTCGGACGCCAACGTCGCCCGCTGGCACGGCTTCGTGTCCTGGGCCGCGACGACCCTCCTCGTGTTCTATCTCCTCACCTCCGCCGTCGGCGGCCTGATCGGCGGCGCTTTCAACGCTCTCGGCAGCACCATCGGCGGCATTGGCAAGGGCGCTGCCTCGGCAGTGTCCGGCGTCGCGCAGAACACCAACGGTGACGCGCTGCAAGCGCAGGTCCGCCGCTTGGTCAATCCGACCGACGCGCAGAACGCGCAGGACGATGTCGTCGCCTATCTCCGCGCCAGCATCGCCGGTAACCAGTCCGAGGCGGACGCCGCGCGAGAGCGGGCTGTCAACAGCCTGGCCACCGCCGCCAACATCAGCCCCGATGAGGCCCGCACCCGCTTGCAGCAGGCGCAGCAACAGGCGACGGAAGCCGCCCAGACCGCCAAGACCAAGGCGCAGCAAGTCGCCGAGGCTACTCGCAAGAGCGTTGCCACCGGCAGCATCTACGGTGTCGTCGCCCTGGTGCTGGGCGCGCTCGCGGCGTTCCTGGGCGGTGGCTTCGGCGTTCCGCGCCGTGAGACCACCGTGGTCCGGGCCGACCGCTGACGCCCGCTTGATCGCCCGTCCTGCCGCGGCCCTGGTGCCGCGGCAGACGAATTGACCTCGGACCTCGACCTCCCGCCCTTGCGGGAGGTCGTCGCACGTCACGGGCTCGACGCTCGCAAGTCGCTCGGCCAGCACTTCCTGTTCGACCCGGCGACCACCGACCGCATCGCCGCCCTCGCCGGCCCGTTCGACGGCCGCCACGTCGTCGAAGTCGGCCCCGGTCCCGGCGGTCTCACCCGCTCGCTGCTTCGGACGCCGGCGGATGCCGTTCTCGCCGTTGAGTTCGATCGCCGCGCCATCGCTGCCCTTGCCGAACTGCAGGCCACCTATCCCGGCCGCCTCGCCATCCGCGAAGCCGATGCCCTGCGCCTCGACCTCGCCGACCTCGTTCCCGCCCCCCGGGTGCTGGCCGCCAACCTGCCCTACAACGTCGCCACTCCCTTGCTCGTCGGTTGGCTGCGCCAGGCGGCCTGTTGGGAGCGCATGACGTTGATGTTCCAGCTCGAAGTGGCCGAACGCATCTGCGCCGCCCCCGGCGCCCCGGCGTTCGGCCGCCTCAGCGTGCTCGCCGGCTGGACCTGCCAGGTCGCCATGCTGCTGCGCTTGCCGCCGGGCGCGTTCGTGCCGCCACCCAAGGTCTGGTCGGCCGTCGTCGGCTTGGTGCCCAATCCTGGGCAGCCCCCGCCCACGCTGTTCCGCGCCATGGAGCGCCTGACCGCCGCCGCCTTTGGCCAGCGCCGCAAGATGCTCCGCGGCAGCCTACGGTCCCTCGGTGGCGAAGCCCTGCTATCCCGCGCTGGCATCGACCCGGTCCGCCGCGCCGAAACGCTGACGATCGCCGAATGGGACCGCCTGGTTCGCCTTCTGCCTTGAACTATAGCAGGCAGAGCGCCCGCAACTCATTGCGCAACACCGTCGGCATGGCATCCGGGCCGAGGTCTCGCGCCGTCAGGTCGGGCGGCGCGTCGGCGGCTTCGAGGTAACGCCAGCCCTGGAACGCCTTGGTCGGCCGCCCTTCCACCTGCACCAGCGCCGGGTCGAGCACCAGCCTGGTGCAGCGCGAGCCATCCTCCCAGCGGTCATCGCTGATGGCCACCACGAGCTGCCGCACCAGCATCGTCCCCGCCACCACCCAGTAGATGCTGCCCCCGTCCGTCACTTCCTCGGCCCGGCGCGGCATGTGACGGGTCTGGTGCCGCAGCGGCGAGGCGGCCGCCAGCCGGTCCGCCTGCGCCCGGCGCAAGTGGGCGATGTCGCGAATGCCTACGGCCAGCTTCGTCAAATGCAGCATGAGCGAGCATTAAAGGCGTGTCCCTTCACCCCGCAAGACCGCTCCCGAAACGGTCCCGCGTGAAGAAATCATCACGGCCCATTGATCTCCCGCCGTGCTTTCAGCACATTGCAGCCCTTCGCGGGGCGCAGACCCCCACACGCACAGGAGGACCATGACCCGATGAGGATGACATTCACGCTCGGCGCCGCGGCGCTGCTGGCCGGCGCCGCCGCGCTGGCCACGCCGGCCCGGGCCCAGGGCAGCGGCTCGGCCACCATCGACAACATCAAATCCCGCGGCGAGCTGGTCTGCGGCGTGTCCACCGGCGTCGCCGGGTTCTCGCTGGCCAACAGCAAGGGCGTCTGGGAAGGCATCGACGTCGACACCTGCCGCGCCGTTGCCGCCGCCATCCTCGGCAACGGCGACAAGGTGCGCTTCGTCCCCACCACCACGACCAACCGCTTCACCGCCCTGCAATCGGGCGAGATCGATCTCCTGGTCCGCAGCACCACCTGGACTCTCGGCCGCGAGGCCAACCTCGGCCTCGAGTTCGCCGGCGTCAATTTCTACGACGGCACCGGCTTCATGGTGAAGACGGCGCTCGGCGTGAAGTCGGCCAAGGACCTCAGCGGCGCCACCATCTGCGTCCAGCCCGGCACCAGCACCGAACTCGCGGTCGCGGACTACTTCCGCGAGAACAAGATGACGTTCACGCCGATCCTGATCCAAGACCTGGCCGAGATCCGCAACTCCTACTTCTCCGGCCGCTGCGACGTTTACTCGACCGACCTGTCCGGCCTCGCCTCCACCCGCTACCAGCAAGGACCGAAGGCGGAGGAGCACGTCCTGCTGCCCGAGATCATCAGCAAGGAGCCGCTCGGCTTGATGGTCCGCAAGGGTGACGACAAGTACTTCGACCTGGTGCGCTGGACTCTGTTCGCCCTGTTCTCGGCCGAGGAGAACAAGATCACCCAGGCCAACGTCGAGGAGATGGAGAAATCCACCGCCCCCGACATCAAGCGCCTGCTCGGCAGCGAGGGCGAGCTCGGCAAGGCGCTCGGCGTCGACAACCGCTGGGCCGTCAACGTGATCAAAGCCGTCGGCAACTACGGCGAGATCTGGGAGCGCGACATCACGCCCCTCGGCATCCCGCGCGGCATCAACAACCTGTGGAACAAGGGCGGCCTGCACTACCCGCCGCCGTTCCGTTGATCACCTGCTTCTGAAACGAGCCGCTCCGGCATCCGGGGCGGCTTTTTTCTGGCCCCCTGCCCCGATGCGCATTGCCCTGCGCCGCATGTTGCATTCAAATGCCAGCCATGCGCCGCGAAATGCGCTGGACCACTCTCGTTTGCCTGTTGTTTGCACGTTCTTTGCATGTTGCCCGCAGGGATGCTTTCGCCGCGGGGTCGAGACCGCCTGAATATGTCGGAGCGCCGCCCTGAGCGGGGCTGGAGGGTTTGCCAATGTCCGGAGCGACCATCGACCCGCGCCTGCAGCCGGCGCGCCGCGCACCCAAGAAGGCGATGCAGTTCCGTTGGTCGGACCCCAGATTCCGCAACATCGTCTGGCAGGCGCTGATCTTCGGCATCGTCGGCCTGATCGCCTGGTATCTGATCTCCAACACCAGCAAGAACCTCGAAGCCCGCCGCATCGCCACCGGGTTCGACTTCCTGTCCCGCACCGCCGGCATCCCGATCGGCGAACACATCCTGCCCTATAACCCGGCCGTCAACACCTACGGTTGGGCCATGCTCATCGGCATCCTCAACACCTTGAAGGTCGCCGTCGTCGGCATCCTGCTGACCACCATCCTGGGCGTGCTGATCGGCGTCGCCCGCCTGTCCAATAACTGGCTGGTCGCCAAGGTCTCCGCCGCCTACGTCGAGTTCCTGCGCGACATCCCGCTGCTGCTGCAACTGCTGTTCTGGTACACCGCCCTGCAAACCCTGCCGTCGCCGCGCCAAGCCTTCCATCCGCTGCCCGGCGTTTTCCTGTCCAACCGCGGCGTCAAGCTGCCGACTATCGAGTGGGTGCCCGAGCTGTGGTGGGTGATCGGCGCCTTCCTGGTCGGCGCGCTCGGCACCATCCTGTGGTCCAGGACCGCCGACCGCCGCCAGGACGCGACCGGCGTCCGTCCCCGCGTCTGGCCGGTCGGCCTCGGCCTGATGCTCGCCCTCCCGGCCATCGTCTGGGCCGCGGTCGGAGCGCCCTTCACTCCCGACGTGCCGGAGCTGGGCGGCTTCAACTTCCGCGGCGGCCTGACCGTCAGCCCCGAATACGGGGCGCTCACCTTCGGCCTCGTGGTCTACACCGCTGCCTACATCGCCGAGATCGTCCGCTCCGGCATCCTCGCCGTCCCGCGTGGCCAATGGGAGGCCGCGGGCGCGCTCGGGCTGCGCTCCGGCCCGGTGCTGCGCAAGATCGTGCTGCCGCAAGCCATGCGCGTCATCATCCCGCCGATGACCAGCCAGTACCTCAACCTGACCAAGAACAGCTCGCTCGCCGTCGCCATCGGCTTCCAGGACGTCGTCTCGATCGCCAGCACGACCCTCAACCAGACCGGCCAGGCCATCGAGGGCATCGCCCTCATCATGGCGGTCTACCTGACCATCAGCTTGTCGATCAGCCTGTTCATGAACTGGTACAACGCGCGCATCGCGCTGGTGGAGCGCTGAGCCATGTCCCAAACCACCGCCAGCCTGTCCGAGGCCGCCCGCGATCCCGTCCCCGCCCTGGCCGGCGTTCCCGCCGCCCCGGCCACCGCCCGCCCGCCGCCGCTCGCCGCCGGCGCCGGGCCGCTCGGCTGGGCGCGCGTCAACCTGTTCGGCTCGGTGTGGTCCTCGATCGTCACCCTCGTGCTCGGCATCCTGATCGCCAAGTGGGCCATCAGCATCGTGGACTGGGCCTTCGTCCGGGCCATCTGGACCGTGCCGCAGACCGCCAACGGCCCGGACTCGTCCGTTTGCCGCGACACGCCCGGCGTCGGCGCTTGCTGGGCCGCCGTCGGCGAGAACTACCGTTTCATGCTGTTCGGTCGCTATCCCTACGTCGAGCAGTGGCGCCCGGCCCTCGTGGTCGCCCTGTTCATCGGCCTTTACGCGGTCTCAGCCATCCGCGCCTTCTGGCGTCCGGCGCTGTTCGGCATCTGGGTCACGGTGCTCGCTGTCATCGGCGTGCTGATGTGGGGCGGCGTGTTCGGCCTTGAATACGTGCCGCAGGAAAGCTGGGGTGGCCTGCCGATCACCCTGATCCTCGCCACCTTCGGCCTCGCGCTCGCCTTCCCGCTCTCGCTCCTGGTGGCGTTGGGCCGCCGCTCCACCGAGTTGCCGGCCGTCCGCCTGCTCTGCGTCCTCTACGTCGAGCTGATCCGCGGCGTCCCGCTCATCACCCTGCTGTTCATGGCCAGCGTCATGTTCCCGCTGTTCATGCCGGCCGGCATCAACCCGGACAAGCTGCTGCGCGCCCAGGTCGCCTTCATCCTGTTCGCCGCCGCCTACCTGGCCGAGGTGGTGCGCGGCGGCCTGCAGGCCCTGCCCAAAGGCCAGTACGAGGCCGCCGACGCCCTCGGCCTCAGCTACTGGAAGAAGACCGGCTTCATCATCCTGCCGCAGGCCCTCCGCCTGGTGATCCCGCCCTTGGTCAACACCTTCATCGGCTTCTTCAAGGACACCTCGCTGGTGCTGATCATCGGCATCTTCGACCTGCTGACCTCGGCCAAGGTCGCCATCACCGCCCCCGCCTGGCAGGCCTACAGCACCGAGGTCTACATCGCGGTCGCGTTGATCTACTTCGTGTTCTGCTACGTCATGGCCCGCTACAGCCGCGGCCTGGAAGCCGAACTGAGCCGCGGCGTCCGCCGCTGACCCCACGCCGCTGATCCCCCGCCGCTGATCCAGGAGACATGAGCATGAGCCAGACCGCGACACTCGACCGCCCGGCGGCGGGCGGCCACAACCAGCCCGCCATCCAGATGGACAAGGTCAACAAGTGGTACGGCGCCATGCACGTCCTGCGCGACGTGACGTTGACGGTCGGCCAGAAGGAGCGCGTCGTCGTCTGCGGCCCGTCCGGCTCCGGCAAGAGCACCATGATCCGCTGCATTAACCGCCTGGAAACCCACCAGGAAGGCCGCATCGTCGTGGACGGCACCGAGCTGACCAGCGACCTGCGCGCGCTCGACACCATCCGCCGCGAGGTCGGCATGGTGTTCCAAAGCTTCAACCTGTTCCCCCACCTCACCATTCTGGAGAACTGCACCCTGGCACCCATCTGGGTGCGCAAGATGCCCAAGGCCGAGGCCGAGGAACTGGCCATGAGCTACCTGACCCGCGTCAAGATCCCCGAGCAGGCCAAGAAATACCCCGGCCAGCTCTCAGGCGGCCAGCAGCAGCGCGTCGCCATCGCCCGCGCCCTGTGCATGAAGCCCAAGATCATGCTGTTCGACGAGCCGACCAGCGCCCTCGACCCCGAGATGATCAAGGAAGTGCTCGACACCATGATCGGCCTGGCCCAGGACGGCATGACGATGGTCTGCGTCACCCACGAGATGGGCTTCGCCCGCCAGGTTGCCGACCGCGTCGTGTTCATGGACCAAGGGGAGATCGTCGAGCAGGGGCCACCCAACACCCTGTTCGAGAACCCGCAGACCGACCGCCTCAAGCTGTTCCTGAGCCAGATCCTGCGCGGCCACTAGAGCACGTTCCGTTCGCGTAGGCTCACGTCCTACGCTCTGGCTCAGAGCTTCTGGAGGCAAGCCGGCGATGGGGCCGAAAGGCGGCGTCCCTCACACTCCGAATAGGCTAGGCCGGCAAGGTCCGGGCCGGAATCGAACCGGCATTCGAGGATTTGCAGTCCTCTGCATCACCACTCTGCCACCGGACCGAGGGCGTCGCCCGCTTATCCACGCCGCGGCCCGGCCGGTCAAGCCGCGCCCGCCCTTGGCACCGGTGCCGCGGCGCACCTATAAGCACCGGCGCGCGGACAGCGCGGGTGGCTAAGCGCTGACGTGCGGACAGCGCGCGCGGCGCAACGAGTGGGGCGAGGGTCATGACCACCATCCAAACGGACTACGCCGCGGCGCGCGACCGGATGGTGGACGGCCAGGTGCGGCCCAACAAGGTGATCGACCCCCGCATCATCCGCGCCATGCGCCGCCTGCCGCGCGAATGCTTTCTCCCGGCCGCCCTCGCCAGCCGCGCCTACGCCGATGAGGACGTGCCGCTCGGCCGCGGCCGGGCAATGATGGAGCCCATGGTGATCGCCCGCCTGGTGCAACTCCTCCGCGTGCGCGACGGCGAGGTGGCGCTCGTCGTCGGCGCTGGGGCCGGCTACGGCGCGGCCCTGCTCGAAGCCTGCGGCGCGAGGGTCACCGCCCTCGAGGATGACGAGATGCTGATCGCGCTCGCCCGCCAGGTGCTGCCGGCCGTCGCCCCCGGCGTGGCCTTGGTCCAAGGCCCGGTCGCCTCCGGCTGGCTGCGCGCCGGACCCTACGACCTGATCCTGATCGAGGGCGCGGTGCAAGACGTGCCGCAGAGCCTGGTCAAGCAACTGATGCCGGACGGCCGCCTCGCCGCCGTGGTCGCCGCCGGGCCGGGCGCGCCGGGGCAAGGCGTCCTGGCCGAGGCGGTGCCCGGCCCCAGCGGCGCCAAGCTGCGCGCCCAAGCCTTCTTCGATTGCGCGACGCCCATGCTGCCCCAATTCGTCTCGCGGCCCGCTTTCAACTTCTAGCTGCGGCCCAGCTATGGCAGAGTGAGTGGGCGGCGCGAAAAATCTCCGCGGCAACGGCAGGATATGGTCATGAATTCGGGCTTCAAGCATTTACGCGGTAGCCGTCTGCTCGGCAGCCTGGGCGGCCTGGCCGCGTTGCTCGCCGCCGGCACCGCGCTCGCCCAGCCACGCACCCTGAACGACGCGTTGGCTGCGGCCTACGCCAACAACCCCACCCTGCAAGCGGCCCGCGCCCAGTTGCGCGCCACCGACGAAGGCGTGCCCCAGGCGCTGGCCGGATGGCGGCCGACCGTCGTCGTCGCGACCGGCACCGGCTACGGCAACGGCACCTACCGCACCGCGGGCGTCAGCGGCACAACCGGGGCTGGGGCGCCAATCGCTCCCCGCTCGGTGGATGTGGCCAACGAGCGCCTGATCTCGACCACCCAGGCCACGCTGACCCAGCCGCTCTACCGCGGCGGCGCCACCCGGGCCGGCACCAACCAGGCTGACAACCGCGTCTTCGCCCAGCGCGGGCGTCTGCTCGCCACTGAGCAGCAAGTGTTCCTCGACACCATCAACGCCTACGTCAACGTGATCCAGACGCAGCAGGTGCTGCAGCTCAACACCAACAACGAGCAGGTGCTGAAGCGCCAGCTCCAGGCCACCAACGACCGTTTCCGCGTCGGCGAGATCACCCGCACGGACGTGGCCCAGGCCCAGGCCGCCCTGGCCGGCGCGCAGGCGACGCGCCAGACCGCCGAGGGCAACATGCAGACCGCCCGCGCCACCTATCGCCAGCGCGTCGGCGAGCTGCCCGAGAACCTGGTCGAGCCGCAACCGATCAAGCTCCCGGTCGGCAACGAGACCCAGGCCGCCCAGCTTGCCCAGGCCAACAATCCGACCGTCATCGCGGCCCTGTTCGACACCGCCGCCGCCCGCGACGCCATCGACGTCGCCTTCTCCGCCCTGATGCCGCAGCTCAGCGTGCAGGCGCAGGGGTCCCAAGTCATCAACTCGGCCATCCGCGGCCAGAGCAGCGTCGGCGGCCAGGTCCTGCTGAACGCCTCGGTGCCGATCTACCAGGGTGGGGCCGAGTACTCCCGTGTCCGTCAGGCCCGGCAAAGCGCCGTGCAAGCCCGCACCGTCGTCGACGAAACCCGGCGCCAGGCAATCCAGCAGGCAACCCAAGCCTGGCAAACCCTCGTCGCCGCCCGCTCCACCATCCAGAGCACGCAGTCCGCAATCGCCGCCAACCGGATCGCGCTGGAAGGCGTGCAGCGCGAAGCTGTCATCGGCAGCCGCACCACGATCGAAGTGCTGAACGCCGAGCAAGCGCTGTTGAACTCGCGCGTGACCCTGGTTCAGAATTTGTCAAGTTTGATCACGGCAAGTTATACCGTTCTAGCCGCAATCGGCCGATTGACTGCCCGGGACTTGAACTTGAACGTGCCGTACTATAATGAGACAGCTTATTACAATGCTGTTCGTGATCAGTGGGCAGGAACCCGCGCGACTGGCATCAACGAGGCGAACCGGTAACGATGGCGACCGATCCCGATCCGAATGGACAAGCGATGTCCGACCCTTCGATGGACGACATCTTGGCGTCGATCCGTCGCATTCTGGACGAGGAAGGATCGAAGGCGTCCCCCAACCCGGCTGAGCCAGAGGTGATGGAGCTTGATAAGTCGATGATGGTGCCAGACACGCAGACCGCCGGTTCCGACACCAAGCTGGCGAACAGGGAGGCGACCTTGAACGACCATCCGACATCCTTCGCGACTAAGGCCGCCCCCGCACCGACACCCGCCGGCACCGACGACCCTGAGGCCCCCATCGTCGCCCCGGCCGCCGCTGCCGCGGCGGCGACCTCCATCGGCTCCCTTCTCCGCACTCTCGCCAGCGAGCGCAACGCCGTCATTCATCGCGGTGGACCGACGATTGAGGACTTGGTGCGCGAGGAAATGCGCCCCATGATGAAGGAATGGCTCGACCAGCATCTCGCCCCCGTCGTCGAGCGGTTGGTGCGAGCGGAAATCGAACGCGTCGTCAGTCGCATGACCTGATCGGGCATTCGCGCGCCGCCTTTCCCTCATCCGCCCTGGCCTGGCTTTCCCGCTCGCGGCTGGCTCGGTGCCGCCCTGGGACTGCTGCATGCTGAGCAAGAGCTTCGACCACGCCGCCATTGAACCCAGCCTTTACGCCGGCTGGGAGCGGCGAGGAGCTTTCCATGCCGACCCGGATGCGGCCGGGCTGCCGTTCACCATCATGATCCCGCCGCCCAACGTTACCGGCAGCCTTCATATGGGCCATGCCCTCACCATGACGCTGCAGGACACTTTGGTGCGCTGGCGTCGGATGCAGGGCCGCGACGTCCTCTGGCAGCCCGGCACCGACCATGCCGGCATCGCGACGCAGATGGTCGTGGAACGCTTGTTGCCCAAGGAGGGCAACGGGACGCGGCAGCAGATGGGCCGCGACCGTTTCCTCGAGCGTGTCTGGCAGTGGAAAGCCGAGTCCGGCGGCGCGATCACCGGCCAGTTGCGCCGCCTCGGCGCCTCGCTCGACTGGCCACGCGAGCGCTTCACCATGGATGATGGCTTGTCCGACGCGGTGCGGCAGGTGTTCGTCGCCCTGTTCCGCGATGGCCTGATCTACCGCGACCGCCGCCTCGTGAACTGGGATCCGAAGTTCCAGTCGGCCATCTCCGATCTCGAAGTCGAGAGCACGGAGGTCAACGGTCACCTCTGGTATGTCCGCTACCCAGTCGAAGGCGGCGAGCAGTCGATCACCGTCGCCACCACCCGGCCGGAGACGATGCTGGGTGACACCGCCGTCGCCGTTCATCCGGACGATGATCGGTTCAGGGATCTGGTCGGCAAGGTCATCGTGCAGCCGTTGACCGGGCGTCGCTTCCCGATCGTCGCCGACGCTTACAGCGACCCTGAGAAGGGCACGGGCGCGGTCAAGATCACCCCGGCGCACGACTTCAACGACTTCGCCGTCGGACAGCGGCACGGCCTCGCCATGCCTTCGGTGCTGGACCGCGAAGGGCGGGTCACGCTGTCGGAGATCGAAGGCGGGTTCGCCGACGATGCCTCGTTCGTCCGCACCCTGTCCGGCCAGGATCGTTTCGCCGCCCGCCACGCCATCGTCGCCGAGTTGGGCCGGCTCGGCGTCCTGGAGAAAACCGAGCCGCACCGCCACCAGGTGCCGCACGGCGATCGCTCCGGGGTGCCGATCGAACCGCTGCTCACGGTCCAGTGGTATTGCAACGCCGCCGCCCTCGCCGATCCGGCGATCAGCGCCGTGGAGCAGGGCGACACCGTGTTCGTGCCTCGGCAGTGGGAGAACACCTTCTTCGCCTGGTTGCGCGATATCCAGCCCTGGTGCATCAGCCGCCAACTGTGGTGGGGTCACCGCATCCCGGCCTGGTACGGCCCGGACGGGACCGTGTTCGTGGCCGAGGACGCGGCCGGCGCTGCCCGGCAGGCCCGGGCGCATTACGGCGATGACCGGTCGCTCCAGCAGGACCCGGACGTGCTCGACACCTGGTTCAGCTCGGCCTTGTGGCCGTTCTCGACCCTGGGCTGGCCGCAGCGCACCCGGGAGCTTGAACGCTACTACCCCGGTGACGTTCTCGTGACCGGCTTCGACATCATCTTCTTCTGGGTGGCCCGGATGATGATGATGGGCCTCTACTTCCAGAAGCAGGTGCCGTTCCGCACCGTCTACATTCACGGCTTGGTGCGCGACGAGCGCGGCCAGAAGATGTCCAAGTCCAAGGGCAACGTCGTCGACCCGCTGGCGTTGATCGACGTCTACGGCACCGACGCCCTGCGCTTCACCGTCTGTGCCCTGGCCGGCCCGGGTCGTGACACCAAGCTCGGCCCGGCGCGAGTCGAGGGCTACCGCAGCTTCGTCACCAAGCTGTGGAACGCGGCCCGGTTCTGCGAGCTGAATCACGTCGCGCCGACGCCCGGTTTCGCACCCGGCGCGGCGCGTTCGGTGCTGTGCCGCTGGGTGCTGGACCGCGCCAACAACGCCGTCTCCGAAGCGACCGCCGCGCTCGACGCTTATCGCTTCGACGATTACAGTACGGTTTCGTACCGTTTCACGTGGAACATCTTCTGCGATTGGTTCCTGGAGTTCGCCAAGCCGGTGCTGAATGGGCCGGATGGGGCGGAGAAGGACGAGGTCCGGGCGACAGCGGCGCACGTCTTGGGTATCGTGCTGCGCCTGTTGCACCCGGCAATGCCGTTCGTGACCGAGCACCTGTGGGACGAGATGGGCTATGGGGAACCATATAGCCTGATCGAGGCGTCCTGGCCGAACGCGGAGCCGGTCGCGTCGCCGGAGCAGGCCCGGGCGGAGCTGGACTGGGTGGTTCGGTTGATCTCCTCGGTGCGGACGGTGCGCTCTGAAATGAATGTCGCGCCATCGGCGCTGACGCCGATCCTGCTGCAAGGCGCAGGGCCGGGCACGATGGCGCGGGCCGCAACCTGGGCAGAGGCGATCGGGCGGATGGGCCGGGCGAGCCGGGTGGAGGCGTTGGACGGCGCCTTGCCCGGCGGGAGCGCCCAGGTGGTGGTGGACGAGGTGACGGTAGTGCTGCCCCTAGCCGGCATCATCGACCTCGGCGCGGAGCGGGCGCGGCTGGAGAAGGACCACGGGCGGGCGCTGGCAGAGGCGGAGAAGGTCCGGCGGAAGCTCGACAATGCCGAGTTCGTGCGAAAGGCCCCGGCGGAGGTCGTGGAGGAGAACCGCGAACGGTTGGCCGCGCACCTGGCAGAAGCCGGGCGGCTGTCGGCAGCGATCGGACGCATCACGTGAAGCAAGGGCACTGCCCTTGACCCGCCGAAGCCTAGGCTTCAGACCCTAACGATCAAGCTGCGAGGGCCATGCTCACGGCGAGGCCGAGGGCTTCGCCCTCGCGTCGTTTTCGTTGACCCGAAGGGTTAGGGGCAAATGTTTCTTGCCTCAAATGCGGAGGAAAAGGGACATGTTAAAGAAGCGCTGGGACAAATCGCGGCTTCCGTCGCGTCACGTGACCGAAGGGCCGCGCCGCGCCCCGCACCGCAGCTACTACTACGCGATGGGCCTGACCGAGGACGAAATTAACCAGCCTTTCGTCGGGGTGGCGACGTGCTGGAATGAGGCGGCGCCGTGCAACATCGCGCTGAGCCGGCAAGCGCAGTCGGTGAAGAAGGGCGTGAACGAGGCGGGGGGCACGCCGCGGGAGTTCACGACCATCACCGTGACGGACGGGATCGCGATGGGGCACCAAGGGATGAAAAGCTCCCTCGTGTCGCGCGAGGTGATCGCGGACAGCGTCGAGCTGACGGTGCGGGGGCATTGCTACGATGCGCTGGTAGGGCTGGCGGGGTGCGACAAGAGCCTGCCAGGGATGATGATGGCCATGCTGCGGCTGAACGTGCCGAGCGTGTTCATGTACGGGGGCAGCATCCTGCCGGGGCGGTTCAACGACCGGGACGTGACGGTGGTGGACGTGTTCGAGGCCGTGGGGCGGCACGCGGCGGGAACGATGAGCGACGAGGAACTGCACGAGCTGGAGTGTGTGGCTTGCCCGAGCGCCGGGGCGTGCGGCGGGCAGTTCACGGCCAACACGATGGCGACGGTGAGCGAGGCAATCGGGCTCGCCTTGCCGGGATCGGCCGGAGCGCCGGCGCCGTACGAGGACCGGGACCGCTGGGCGGTCGAGAGCGGGCGGGCAGTGATGGCGCTGGTCGAGAGCGGGTTGCGGCCGCGAGACATCGTGACCCGGCGGGCGCTGGAGAACGCGGCCGTCGTGGTGGGGGCGACGGGGGGCAGCACGAACGCCGGGCTGCACCTGCCGGCCATGGCGCACGAGGCGGGGATATCATTCACCATGGACGACGTGGTGGCGATCATGCGGCGGACGCCGTACATCGCTGATCTCAAGCCTGGTGGGAAATACGTGGCGCTGGACGTGCACAAGGTGGGCGGCATCCCGGTGATCCTGAAAACGTTGCTGGACGGCGGCTTGCTGCACGGGGACTGCATCACCGTCACCGGCAAGACGCTGGCGGAGAACCTGCAGCACGTCCGGTTCCCGGAGGGCCAGGACGTCATCTACCCGGTGTCGCGCCCCTTGAGCCAGACCGGCGGCGTCGTCGGCCTGCGCGGCAACCTGGCCCCGGACGGCGCCATCGTGAAGGTCGCCGGCATGGCGAAGCAGCAGTTCGAGGGCACGGCCCTGTGCTTCGACAGCGAGGAGGAAGCCTTCGCCGCCGTGGACGCCCGCGCCTACAAGGCGGGCGACGTGATCGTCATCCGCTACGAGGGGCCGAAGGGCGGGCCGGGGATGCGCGAGATGCTGTCCACCACCAGCGCCATCTACGGCCAAGGCATGGGCGAGGCGGTGGCGCTGATCACCGACGGCCGCTTCTCGGGCGCCACCCGCGGCTTCTGCGTCGGCCACGTCGGGCCGGAGGCGGCCGTGGGCGGCCCAATCGCCCTGCTGCGCGACGGCGACCGCATCCGCATGGACGCCGAAGCCGGCACCATCGAAGTTCTGCTGTCCGACGCCGAACTGGCGGAGCGCCGGGCCGCCTGGACGCCGCGCGGGACGGACTACAACAGCGGCGCGATTTGGAAGTACGCGCAGACGGTGGGTCCGGCGCACCTGGGGGCGGTGACGAACCCTGGGGGGGCGGCGGAGACGCACTGCTACGCGGATATTTAGCCTACGCTTATTGCGGAAACTCGGAAGGAGGCGGTGAGGGATCAGTGGCTCGCCGCCATCGCTACGCCTACCTACCTAGGGTCCGCATCAACATTAAGCTGCCGTTGCCGTCATGCGCAACACGGAGATAAATCGGCTTGCCAGGCATGAGCGTCACCGCCTGCTCAACAGTGCCACCCTGGCAAAAGGAGCCAGGGTCTGCTCCTACAATCGCGTCGCCTGCTGGCATGTTCAGCGCAACGGCCTCTCCTGCGCCTAAATACCCAACGAGGTCGCCGTCAATAAATACACGGGCTTTGCAGCCGTATCCAAGAATACTACCGCTACGGTCCCTGCGAACAACTATGGGAACTGTGCCAGGGGTGTCGTCGCGGTAGCGAAGTTGATCAGGAATGAATTTTGCTTCGGTCAGCGGCACAGGCGTTGTCGCACAACTGGTAAGAACAGCAGCGGTCATTAGGATAGCGGCGTGGCGCATAGGCGAGGCTCCAATACGGCACGGACTTGTATGCATTGCTCAAGACGGGGCTAGAGCATGAATGCTCAAGTACCACTTCTGGCACTTAAACCTGCTATGCACAAACATAGTACTTACCTATTTTGTGTCTAAGTTTTCAGAAATGAAAAGTTGTGTTACCTAACTTTATGTTGACGCGGAGGCATTTACTTGAAGAAATTAAACCGAAATCTATCCATGCCACACTGTATTTTGCTGCTGCAAGAAGCAAAAAATCCGAGTTGGGGGCACCTGAGAAACGGTCAGGCTGAGCGATGCTATGAATGCGCCGTAGCGGCGTGGCGAGTACCACCCGCCGGCCTGCCGTTGACCAAGTAAGCCCCCAGCACCAACCCCCCTAGCACCGCCAAGTAGACCACCAACTGCACCCCCATCGGCCGGTCCGAATACCCAACCAAAGCGTGCATCGCCTGCCCCGGCAAGCTGCCCTGCGGCAACAGCCACGACGTGTCCCAAAGCTCGTAGCCCCAAGCCGGGATCACGTCGGCGCTGGCCAACGTGGCCGCCGCCTGCCCGGCCATCCCGGCGGCGAGGAAGGCGATCAGCCAACTGGTGACGGCGAACAGCCGCTTGACCGGGATCGCCACCAGCCCGCGATACAGCAGGAACGAGACGAGGCAGCCGAGGCCGATGCCGAGCGCCCCGCCCAGCAGCATCGGCGCCGGGCCACCCTGCGACGACGCGGCGATCCCGTAAAGGAACAGCACCACCTCCCCCCCCTCGCGCAGCACGGCGATGGCCACCACGGCGGCGAGGGCGAGCAGGGTCTTGTCCCCGAGCGCCACCGCCCGCCCCATCGCCTTCATCTCGCGCGCCATCGCCCGCCCGTGGCTGGCCATCCAGAGCTGGTGCCAGGCGAGCATGGCCGTGGCCGTGATCAGGATGCCGGCGGTGAACACCTCCTGCCCCACGCCCTGCAACGCGCTGGACAGCGCGCCCGCGAAGCTGGCCAGCACCCCTGCGCCCGCCAGCCCGGTCCCGATGCCCCCCGCGATCCACGCGCCCCGGCCGCGCACCCCTTCGGTCGCCGCCAGGATGACGCCGACGATCAGCCCGGCCTCGAAGACCTCGCGAAAGACGATGATCAGGCTTGCCAGCATAGGGTCAGTTCCGGGCCGTGGTCTCGGTGACGGTCAAGGTGCCAACGGCCGTCTCAGGATGATACTCGTCAACGAACTTGTAGGCGCCGGGCTTGAGGGGGCCGGCGGAGACGGTGATCTTGCCGCCGGGGACGACGACTTTCTCGATCCGCAGCTCAGGGCTTTCCAGCTCGGCTGGGGTGGCGTCCTGGTTGTGCAGCTCGATGCGGAAACGCTGGCCGGCGGGGACAGTGACCTGGTCGGGGATGAAGCGATTGTTGCTCAGGGTGAGGCTGATGATGTCGGCGGCCTGGGCCCCGGCGCCCGGGGCAAGGACGGCGGCGGCGAGCACGGCGATGTGCAAGGGGCGGTGTCTTGGCAAGGCGGCCTCCGACTGGCTATGAGCTAATTGATAGTGAGAGCCATTCTCATCTGCAAGGCTGAACTCTGTCGGAAGGCGCATGGCTGATGGCTGACCCGAGCTTATTTGATTTCATGCGCATCCCGGCGCCGGTGCTGATCGCGCTCGACGACCGGGTGCTGCACTTCGCCATGCAGCCGTATCACTACCTGGTGCGACTGGCGCACGTGGTCAGCATGGGCGCGTTCTTCGGGGCGATCGGGTTGCTGGACCTGCGGTTGATGGGCTGGCGGGGGACGGTGCCGCTGAAAGCGTTCGCGGAACACGCGTTGCCTTGGCTCTACGTGACGTTCGGGGTCGCGGCGGCGACCGGGGTGGCGCTGTTCCTTTATCAGCCGTTGCGAGTGGGCAGCCATGCCTACTTCGCACCGAAGATGGCGCTGATTGCCCTGGGTCTGGGCAACGCGCTGCTGTTCCACCGGACGGGATACCTGCGGGCGCTGGCGGCGGAGGGTGCGATGCCGGCGCGCGCGCGGTTGGCGGGAGCGGTGTCGCTGGCGCTGTGGACGGGGGTGATCGTATTCTCGTCGCTGAACGTGGAGCCTGCGCCCAAAGTGCTGTTGCGATAAGCGACGGGTGCGGTCAGGGGCGGCGTTGGGTGAGCAGCGCGCCGGCGGTCAGTCCCAGGGCCATGGCGGCATAGGCGGCGGCCATGGCGCGCTTCGACAGCACGAGTTCCCAGCCGGGCGTGAAGCGCCGGGGAGTCGGTCCGTAATCGACGGCGGCGGCGATGGCCGAGGTTCCCAAGGCGCGGGCGAGCAGGGTGGTGGCGGGGAGGGGGCGGTCTGGGGCGAGCCAGCGCTCGAACAGGACGGCCCAGAAGATCGTGGCAGCGTGGTGGGTGGCGTAGCCTACGGCGGTGTGGGTCAAGTCCATGCGCCGGGCCGAAGCGGCTTGGTCGCCGTGCAGCCAGTGGCTCGTGGCGTTGACGGGCTGCGGCGCGGCGTGGCCTTCGGCCCGGGCGAGCAAGGCAAGCGCCACGGTGGAGGTGACGCTGCCGACCGTGCCGGAGACGACGGCGCGGCCGAGAATGGTGCTGGGCCGCCGCCGGGCCGCGGCCGACCGGGTGCGCGACGCCATCGTGGTCCGGGCGGGCATGTTCGGTTTCCTCAGCGTGGTGAAACGGTTGAACGCCGGGGCGGAGCGGTTGTTGCGCGCCGCGGCCGTGGCGGCGGCTTGGGCCAGGCGACGCACGCCGCCCGTGAGATCACTGATCGCATCTTCGCGCTGATTGGCGGGGAAGCAGCCCGGTGGCGCTCTGCGCGACCATCAGGCCCTGCCCGTTGACCAGGATAGGGACGAGGGCGCGCGATGCAGCCAGATCGGCGACGGCGAGGGCGGAAACCTAAAGGCCAGCCCGATGAGAGGACCTTGGTCAGTTCATGAGCGACAGGACGGCGGCGGCTGGGCTGCCGTCGCGATCTTCAAAGCCTGCGACGCTCGCGAGGATCGAGCCAATGGCGACCGCCACGGCCTTGATCAGCTAAGCGAAGGTGGTGGGCTTGCCGGGGTGGGACGCGGCCGGGGAGGTCGGTGGGCGCTTCGGACGGCTCGGCCTGGGTGGCCGGGCTCGCGGCGGCGGAGCTTGCGAGGGCGGGTGGGAGCTTGCCTAGTAGGCCGGGTGGGAGTCGTCAGCCTAGCGGGGCTGGGCGACGCGTTCGAAGCGGACGCTCATCGACAGGAGGTCGTCGCGGGTGAGCCAGGTCATGTGGTCGGGCGGGGTGGTGACCATTTTGCCGATGATGGCGGCGGGGACGCCGAACTCGGCGGCCTTGCGTGCCATCTGGGTGGTGACGGCCTGGCTGAGGGTGTTCTCGGCTCCTTCGTAGCTGGCGCTGTGGACGCCGATGCGGGCGCCGTCGAGCACGAGCTTGCCAGCGCCGCCGGCGAAGACGAGGAAGCAGGCGGACGCGCACTGGCCGGCGACGCCCGTGCTGAGGCGAGTGTTGCGGACGGTGGTGGCGAGGCGGAGGCCTTCGAGAAGGTTGCCGCCACGGCTGCTGAGAGCGACGCCGACGAGGTTGGTGTCGGCCGGGAGGGAGGCGACGAAGCGGTGTAGCTTCTCGTCGTCGCCGGGGGTGATGTCGCCCGAGGCGCATTGCCTCACGTTGATTGCTACTGGCCCACGTCGTTGCCTCAGGTGGTTTGCTACCGGTGGACGCGGGTTTGGGACGCAACAGGATGGCACGGCGGATCAGCATGGCGGGACGGACTGAGCTTCTGGCAGCGGTGAGCACGCGATACGGAGGCGCGACACGGTTGGAGCGGTCGCGTATCTTGGATGAGTTTGCGGCGGTGACGGGCTACCATCGTAAGCATGCGATCCGGTTGCTGACCGGCTGGTGCGGCCGGGAGACGGATGAGCAGCTCGCAGAGGGGCCGGGCCGGGCCGGATCCCGACGTTGCCGCTATGGTCCCGAGGTGCGCGATGCGCTGATCCAGCTCTGGGAGGTTGCTGACCGGGTTTGCTCCAAGCGGTTGCAGCCGATGATCGCTGTGTTGCTGCCTGCCTTGGAACGGCATGGCCGGGTGACGCTGGACGGGGCAACCCGGGCAAAACTGCTGGAGGTGAGCGCTGCGACGATTGATCGCCTGCTCGCCGGAGTGCATTTGGTTGCGGGCAGTGGACGGCGTCGCCCGGCGGGGTTTGGCTCGGCGGTGCGGCGCAGCGTGCCGATCCGGACGTTCAATGACTGGGGCAACCCGGCCCCGGGCTGGGTAGAGGTGGACTTCGTGGCCCATGGCGGCACGACGGTGTCCGGGGCATTCGTGCAGACGATGGTGCTGACGGACGTGGCGACTGGGTGGACGGAGTGCATCCCGATCGTGGTGCGCGAGGCCGAGATGGTGGTGCATGCGCTTGGCCGGGCACGCGAGCTGTTTCCGTTTCCGCTGCGCGGGGTGGATTTCGACAACGACAGCCTGTTCATGAACGACCTGGTGGTGGGCTGGTGCCGGGCGGCGGGGCTGGAGGTGACGCGGTCGCGGGCCTACCGCAAGAACGACCAGGCCTGGGTGGAGCAGAAGAACGGCGCGATTGTCCGGCGGCTGGTGGGCTACGGGCGGTTCGAGGGCGTGCTGGCCGGGGAGAGCCTTGGCCGGCTGTATGCGTCGGCGCGCCTGCACGGCAACCTGTTCCAGCCCTCGTTCAAGCTGCGGGAGAAGCGCCGGGAGGGTGCCCGGGTCATCAAGCGCTACCATGCGCCGGAGCCGCCGGTGATGCGGGCGCTGATGCACGTGGCGGTGTCGGAGGCTGACAAGTCGCGACTGCGCGGCATGCTGGCGGATGCCGACCCGGTCTTGCTGCTGGTTGGGATCCGCGCCTCGCAGGTGGAGCTGGGCAAGCGTGTGGACGAGCGCGGCATGGCGGCTGGTCGTGCGGAAGCACCGGCGCCGCTCGATTTGGCGCTGTTCACGGCGAGCCTGAAGGTGGCGTGGGAGGCTGGGGAGCAACGGCCCACGCACCGGCGCCGCTACATCCGGGTCAAGCCGATCGTGCGGCCATCGATGCTGGACGCGGTGCGTGACCAGTTGCTGACATGGCTGGAGGCGCAGCCTGCATTGACGGCTGTGGCTGCACTGGACCGGTTGCGGACGCTGCACCCGGACCAGTTCACGGCGGACCACCTGCGCACGGTGCAGCGGTTCATGAAGGTGCGGCGGCTGGCGATGGCGCGGGAGGTCCTGCTCGGTCCGCTGCCCACTGGGAAAGCCACGGTGCCCAGCATCATGGCTGCTGACAACGCTGCATGGGCCGACGACGACACGAAAAGCCCTGGTAACATCCCGTCATGAGGCAACACGGAGGCGTAGATGACGGTGTCGCGGGCGTTGCCGGGCAGCGTCTCGGCGCTGAACTCCATCGCGTGGGCGGAGAGTGCGGCGCCGGCGAGTGCGGCGGCGGTCAACGCGGCATGGGCGAACGCAACGGCGAGAGCACGCATCATGATCCGGATACCTCGCCCAGGCGCTCGCCAATGCATTACGTTAACAAAACGTTTAACATAGGAGATGAACAGACGCCATCTCAATTTTTAGATGGCGTCAAACCAAGGGTGTGGCGGAGGTCAGAGGCCGGCTTCGTCCAGCCGCAGGATGGCGCGGGCGCAGGCTTGGGCGCGGGGGACGAGGCTGCCGAGGTCGAGGAACTCCTCGGGGCTGTGGGCCTTGCCGCCGACCGGGCCCACGGAGCAGATGGTGGGGACGCCGACGCCGGCGGTGAAGCCGCTGTCGGCGCAGCCGCCGGAGAATTCGCCCTCGACGTGCAGGCCGTTGGCCGCGGCGCTGTCCACGTAGAGGTCGAACAGGCGGCGGGCGGCCTCGGTTTGAACGAGGGGCTTGAACTCGCCTCGGATGGTGAGGTCGGTTTTGGTGCCGGGGACGGCGCTGCGGGCGATGATGGCGGCGATGCGGGCCATGACGTCGTCCCGGTCTGCGGGTTCAACGTAGCGCAGGTCGATCTGGCCCTCGGCCCAGGGGGCGACGGTGTTGACGCTCTGGCCGCCGAAGACGAGGCCGACGTTCAGCGTGATGCCGCGGTCGAGGTCGGTGAGGGCGTGGATGGCGATGATCTTGTGGGCGAGCTCCTCGATGGCGCTGATGCCGGCGGTGAACGCGCCCCCGGAGTGGGCGGCCTTGCCGGTGACGCGCATGGCCATGAACACGCCGCCCTTGCGGCCGGTGACGACGTTGCCGGTGGCGCGGCCGGGCTCGCTGTTGAACACGACCCGAGCTTGGCGGGCCTCGGCTTCGATGACGGGGCGGCCTTCGGGGCTGCCGATCTCCTCGTCACCGGTGAACAGGGCGACCACCGGGGCCGGGCTGCCGCCGAAGCGGGCGAAGGCGGCGAGAACGAAGCAGTTCATGACGAGGCCGGCCTTCATGTCGGCGACACCGGGGCCGTAGGCGGTGGTCCCCTCAACCGTGAACGGACGCCGGGCGGCCTCGCCGGCGGGGAACACGGTGTCGCGATGGCCCATCAGGAGAATGTTGGCCGCCTCGTTGCCGCCGCCGGGGCCGGCACTGCCTTGCCAGGGGGCGGCGGCGCGAAGGCAGTCGCCGTGCTTGGATTGGGGGAGGCGCTCGACGGCGATGCCGTGCCCGGCCAGGAACTGCTCGACGACGGCGCCCACGGCGTCGATGCCGGGCTTGTCGTAGCTGCCACTGTCGATGTCGACCATGCGGCGCAGGAGGTCGATCATGGCGTCGTGCTGGGTGGCAAGCCAGGCGGTGATGGCGGCTTCGGGGGCTTGGACGTTCATGGCAGGCTCTCCAGGACGGGGATGGGGACGGCGCGTTCCAGCACTCGGGCGGCGCGGAGGACGAGGTCGTCGCGGTAGAGGGCGGCGGCCAGTTGGACGCTGCGGGGGAGGCTGGCCGCAGTGCGGCCGAGGGGGACGGTGATGGCGGGCTGGCGAGACAGGTTAAAGGCGAAGGTCCAGGGCGCCCAATCGTTGAGAAGGGCGCGGACCGGATCGTTGGTGAGGCTGTCGGCCAGCGGCGGGGGGCCGGGGACGGTGGGGCAAAGCACCAGGTCGTAGGCTTGGTGCAGGCGGGCCATGGCGTGGGCGGCATCGACCTGCTGGGCGGCGGCTCGCATCATGGCGGTGGCAGAGGGTTCGGGGGTTTCGGCGAGGGCGGCCAGGGCGGGGTCCAGTTGAGGCCGGCGGTCGGGCGGGGTGTTGGCGACGACTTGGCGGAGGGCGGTGCTCCACAGCATCGCGAACAGGTGGCCGGTGTCGGGGAGGTTGGGATCGGCCTGCTCGACGTCCGCGCCGGCGTCGGCGAGGATCTGGGCGGCCTGCTCGATGGCGGCGATGCCGTCGGTGTCGAGCGGGGCGTCGAAGCCGGGGTGGCGGAGGACGGCGACGCGGAGGCCGTCGATGCCTCGTTCGATGGAGGCGAGCCAATCGACCGGCTCGCCCCTGAGGTCGTCGGGAAGGGAGAAGGGGTCGCGCCAGTCGTGCCGCGCCATCGCGCCGAGCATGAGGGCGGCGTCGCGGACGGTGCGGGCGAGTGGCCCGGCCACGGCGACAGAGGCGAACGCGCCGAGGGGCCATTGCGGGACGCGGCCGAAGCTGGGCTTGAGACCGACGACGCCGCACCAGGCGGCGGGGATGCGGATGCTGCCGCCAGCATCGGTGCCGACGTGCAGCGGGGCGAAGCAGGCCGCCGCCGCCGTGGCAGCGCCGGACGAGGAGCCGCCGGGGGTGCGGACCGGGTCCCAAGGGTTGCGGGTGATGCCGTGGAGCGGGCAGTCGCCGGGAGTCTTCCAGCCGAACTCGGTGGTGGTGGTCTTGCCGACGATGACGGCGCCCGCGGCCTTGAGGCCGGTGACGAGGGGGGCGTCGTGCGGGGCCGGGTCGGGGGAAGTGGTGCGGCTGCCGCGGCGCGTGGGAAGGCCGGCGAGGTCGACGAGGTCCTTGACCGTGCAGGGGATGCCGTCGAGCGGGCCGACGGGACGGCCGGCGTGCCAGCGTTGCGCGCTGTCGTGGGCGGCGGCGAGGGCGCGAGGGTCGAGGACGGCGAAGGCGTTGAGGGCCGGGTTGTGGCGGGCGATGCGCTCGGTGACGGACTGGAGGGCGTCCACCGGGGTGAGGGCGCGGCGGCGGTAGTGGACGAGGAGATCCTCGGCAGAGAGGAGAGCTGGATTCATCCCGGGCATTGTGGAGCGGTTCCACGCCGGATGGAACCGCCCCTGCTTCGGTGCCGCGCGTCGGCTCCGGCGGGCCAGCCGGGCGGGGACGGTTCGCGGACGTTCGGGGCCGGTGGCGTCTTGCATTCAGGTGCGCGTGGTGGTCAGACAGCGCCGCAGCAACTCGGATCATCTCTCATGAGCGACACCTCTTCCAGCCGCGCCGAAGCCAAGCGCCGCCCCGGCCCGGCCCGTCCGAAAGTTCCTCCCTTCGCGCGCTACAAAGGCACGTCGGCTTGGCGGAAGGACCGCCGGCGCGTTCGCGCCTACGCCCGGTTCCTGGCCGAGGCGAAACTGAAGGGGCAAGGTCCGGGCGCACCCGGGGCCTGACGTCATCGGAGCGACTGCCGCTGAGCGGTTGGGCTCGGTGGCGGTTATCCTGAAGGGACTTGTTGCCGACTGACTCGGGAGGTGGCCGGTCGCGCCGTTGCGCGGTGGCAGGGAGTCGCCGCGCCGGACGATTGCTTTGCCTGCGAGTCGTTCGCGTCGTATGCGGTCGGGATCGGGGCATAATGACAGGCCGTCCTCACGAACGGGACGCCGTGGCTTCGGGCCGGGCGGCGACCTGATAGGCCGGCACGATCATTTCCGTGACGCCTACCCTGACGCCGAGTGATTGGGCGCTCGTGCGTCCCGACGGCTATGTCGGAGCGATCATCGCCTCCAACGAAGTCACGGCGCTGGAGACCTAGCTCCGCGACGACGGCCTCGGCGCGAAAGGTGGCCATCATGGCTGCTTGCGAGCTTCGTTCAACGACCGGTCTCAGAGGCAAAAAACAATTTCCTGAACGGCGAAGAATGGGCCGGGCGCAGCCAGCGGCTCACAGTTGATGAACGCCCGCCTTCGATCATGAGCCGGTGTCGGCCGAACTGCTTTTTCCTGGCGAGACGCAGGGCGACGAACGTCAGGCCGGAGTGCGGTGGGGGGCGAGCCAGCCCATCGAGGCGTCGGGTTCGGCGTCGGTGCTGGGCAGATAGGGTTTGATGTCGAGCAGGGGGGTGCCGTCGAGGCAGTCGAGGTTGCGGATGGTGAGGCGGCCGCCCTCGATGCCGTGCAGGGTGACGACGGAGAGGCCGATGGGGTTGGGGCGGAGAGGGGCGCGGGTGGCGAAGATGCCTCTCGGGTGGGGGTCGAAGGGGGGTGTCAGGGTGAGGTCGCCAGGCTGGGGGCCGAGCCAGTAGAGCAGGATCAGGTGGGTGAAGCTGTCGAGGCTGCTGAGGCCGGGGTGATAAGCGCGGTCGAGTTCGGCGGCGCAATCGGGCGGAGGCTGGGGCTGGCGGCCGTTGCGGGGGCACTCGGCGATGGTGCGGAAAGGGGTGCGGAGGCGGCCGATGGGACGGAGGTTCATGCCTCGGGGTCGTCTTGGGCGGCAACACCAGGATCGCCCTGGGCGATGGCGGCGGACCAAGGGGACATGGCGTCGGTGATGCCGGCGCGCAGGCCACCCTGGTCGAGGATGAGGTTGGGGCAGGCGAAGTTGACGGGGAGGGTGGCGTGCTCGACCGCCTCGGTGGGGCCTTGGGCGTGAAGGGCGGCCAACACGTCCGGGGCAAGGCGTTGGTCGGCGTGGACGGTGTCGGGATCGCTGACGTCGATGCGGGGATGATGGGCGGCGGCGGCCGGGTCCATGCCGAAGCCGGCGACGAAGGCGAGCATCTGGGTGACGGCGGCGAGGATGCGGCGGCCTCCAGAGGCGCCGGCGGCGAGTGTGGGGCGGCCCTGGCCATCGCGCAGGATGATCGGAAGCATGTTGGTGAGCGGGCGCTTGCCGGGGCCGACCGAGTTGGGTTGGCCGGGGCGGGGGTCGAACCACATGACGCCGTTGTTCATCAGCACTCCGGAACCGGGGAGGACGACGCGGCTGCCCATAGAGGAGAGGAGGGTGGTGGTCATGGCGACCATCGTGCCCTCGGCGTCGCAGACCGTGAGGTGGGAGGTGCAGCTTTCCGCGGCCTTCGGCTTGGCGTCGCCGAGGCCGGTGAGGCGTTCGGCGTAGGCGGTGCGGAGGGCCTGGGCGAGGGCGGCGAACCAGGGGGCGTCGGGGGCGGTGGGCCGGCCGTGGGGCATGAGGTCGAGCACGCGGGCCAGGGTGGGGCCGGCGGTGAGGCCGCCGGGGAGTTGCACCGTCCGGCCGGCGAAGGGGGCGTCGAGGCAGTCGCGGACGTGGGCCTGGCAGCGGAGCAGGTCGTCGGCATCGAGCACGCCGCCGCCGTCGGCGGTGTCCTTGACGATCGAGCGGGCGACGTCGCCCTCGTAGAAGGCGCGGAGGCCGTGGCGGGCGAGGTGGTCGAGGGTGTCGGCGAGGTTGCCGAGGGGAAAGTAGCCGGGGCGGCCTTGGTATGGAGCGATCGGGGGGAGGCCGCCGGGGAGGTAGATGCGGGCGCTCTCCTCATAGCGGCGAAGGAGGGCGGCGGCGTTGGCGACCTTGAGGGTGGTGAACCAGTCCTGGGGCAGGCCACGCCGGGCGAGGGCGATGGCGGGGGCCATCAGCTCGCTGAGCGGGAGGCTGCCGAAGCGGCCGTGCATGTGGGCGTAGCCGGCGGTGGCCGACGGCACGGCGAAGCTGAGCGGGCCGTGGATGTTGGCGTCACCCTCGACCTCGGGCCAGGCGAACAGGTCCTGGGCGACCCGGCCGGTAAGCTTGAAGCAGTCGGCACGGAGGTTGGCGGGCGCGCGGGGGCCGAAGTCCACCACCTCGGCGCGGGGCTGGCCGGCGCGGTGAACGAGGGCGAAGCCGATGCCGCCCAGGCCGCTGTTCCAGGGTTCTGTGGCAGCGAGCGAGAGGGCTGTGGCGACTGCGGCGTCGACGGCGTTGCCGCCAGCATCGAGGATGGCGACCCCGGCCAGGGCGGCGTCGCGGGATTGGGCGGCGACCATGCCGCAGCGGCCGGTGGCGGCGGGCTTAGTGATCTGCCAGTGCTGGGTCAGGTGCTCGGGGGGCGTGTAGGGCATGGGAGCCTCCGGATCTCGAGTGGATGTTAGGGAGCGGGCGGGGTCCAGGCTATGCCGGACTCGCGCGCATGGGCGGGGAGCGGGCCCGGGGGGCCATCCGGCGCCGTCGTTGCGAGGCGTTCCGCTTCCGCGGCTGCCAGGAACAGATGGTAGGGAGTGCTGCCGGGCAGGTCGGTCATGGTGGGGACGCCATCGCGCGTCAGAGTCTCGTGCCAGCCTGGCCGATCGTGCCTGATGAAGTCGCGAAGCAGTTGGGTGGCGAGGCGGCCGGCGTCGGCGCGGCGGTCGTGTCCTGCCTCGGTCATGGCGACGCAGGCCTTGATCGCCTCGGTCACCGGCCAGATGCGGCGCGTGTTCTGCATCGGTGCGCCGCCGGGGGCGACCTGGTCGTGGATGCCGCCGTGCTCGCCGTCAACACCGTGGCGCAGGGCGAAGCGGAACAGGGCATCGGCTTCGGTTGCCACGGCCTGCGCGCCGCCTCGCCGAGCATATTGGTGCAGCAGCCACACCCACTCGAACTGATGGCCCGGCTCGACGATGCCGCCGTGTTCGGGGTGCGGCTGCCAATCCGCGCCGAAGAACTCTTGCAGCGTGCCGGAGGCGGGATGATACAGCCGCCGCCGGAACAGCTCGACCAGCGAGTCCGCTTCGGCCAGCCAACGTGAATCGCCCGAGGCGTCGTGCAGGGCCAGCGCCGCTTCGAGCAGGTGCATGTGCGGGTTCTGACGCAGGGGGCCGGGGATGGGCGCCCAATGCCGCGACGCCGCGGCGTGGAAGCCGCCCACCGGAAGGGCCATGCGGTCGTGCAGCAGATCCATCGTGCGGGTCGCGTGGCCCAGCGCGCCTGGCGCCGCGAAGGCGCGGTGCAGCCAGGCGAGGGCGAACAGCAAGAAGGCGTGAGCGTAGAGGTCCTTGCCCGGGTCGAGCGCGTCCCCCGCGGGCGTGACGGAGAAATACCAACCGCCGTGGCGGTGGTCGCGATAGGAGCGGAGCAGGAAATCGTAGCCGCGCTCCGCCGCCCGCTGGCCGCTCCGGTCGCCGAGCAGCGCCGCGTGGGACAGCACGTAGAGCTGGCGCGCCTGCACCATCAACCGTTTGCGCCCGGTGGCGACCAGGGCTGACGACTGGTCGAGACGCTCGTGGAAGCCGCCTTGCACGAGGTCGGCGAAGCGGTCGCGGCTGAGGGGCAGCAGAGTGCCCCGCGCGAAACGAGAAAGCAGTGGGATTGGATTCATCGTCGGGCGGAAGCGTAGCACAGCTTGGTCTGATCACCGGTGGTTGCCGGTTCGGGCCAGAAGGCCATGTGCGTTCCAGGACAGTTTCACTTCAGTTAAGGTCGTTTCAGCCTGTGTTCCACGCGGTTCCTCAGCTTGATCGAACGTGGAAGTGCGTCCGATCAAGCTGAGGAACCGCTCTAGCGTGAGGAGAGCCGCATGTTCAGGTTGCTGTCGCGTCCCGGTTTGCTGACCGGGCTGGTGGTTTCGGCATCAGTGGTGAGCGGCGTGGCGTTCGGGGCGGCGGTGGTGTCGTCGGCGCTGGCCGTGCGCTTCGCGCTGCGGACGATCAGGGGGCGTTGATGGCGCTGCTGTACCTGCCGTTGCTGGCGATCATCCATTTCAGCTCGGGCAGCCTGCTGGGCGGGCTGGTGATGCTGTCGATCAAGGCGTTGCGCGACATGCGCCGGGAGGACCGAGCCGGCGGGGCATAGGATGTAATGGGCTGATCGGTCCAGGCGGCGGACAGTTCTTTACGGCATCGAAGGCGCATTGTTGTTCGAGGACGATGAACTGCCATGAAAGTCCGGAGCCCGGCAAGGCACCGGGCTCCTGGACAGTCACTCCGTGGTGTTCGATGCTTCTGTAAGGGCCTCGCCGAGGCGCTTGATCTTCTCGGCGCTCTTGCTGTCGGCCCGGCCAGCGATGGTGACAGTTTCCTTGCCGAGCTTGGCGACAAGCTTTTTCACGGCCTCACCATCGATTTCCTTGGCGTGCAGGTGCTTCTTAAGGCTTTCAAGGTCTTTGATAATAGTTTTGGTGCCGCTGACTTCGACCTTCTCCAGGGTGGCTTCCCAGCCCTCGATGTTCTTGACGGCGGCGCTGATGGTGAAGCCCTTCACACCGTCCTTGATGTGTTTGATGGTGGCGTCGAACTGCGGCATCGGATGCTCCTGGACAGCGGCGCGGGACCGCGCCGGTGCAGGAGAAAAGTTCTGCCGGGCAGGCGGTTCCGCGCACGATGTCGTTGGCTGGAAAAGATCAAGCGGGACGACGCCGTCCCCGCCGGTCAGCCCTTGGTGGCGCCGGCAGTCAGCCCGGCGATGTAGTAGTCCATCAGGAAGGCGTAGATCAGCACCGGAGGTGCGGCTGCCATGAGGCTGCCGGCCATGATTTTGCCCCACTGGAACACGTCGGCGCGGATCAGGTCGCTGACGATGCCGACGGTCAGCACCATCTGGTCGGAACTGTAGAGATACGCCATCGGGTAAAGGAACGTGCCCCACCCCACGGTGAAGGCGAAGATGGTGGCGGCGATGATGCCCGGCATGGCAACGGGGATGAAGATCTTGAACAGCATCTGCATCCACGACGCCCCGTCGATCAGCGCCGCCTCGTCGAGTTCCTTGGGGATGGAAGCGAAGTAGCCGATCATGATCCAGGTGCAGAACGGCACCGAGAGGGTGAGGTAAAGCGGCACCATCGCCCAGGCGTTGTTGGTCAGGCCGAAGAAGGCAACGATCTGGAACAATGGGATGAACAGCAGGCTTTCGGGCACGAGATAGGTGAGGAAGATGCCGGTGGCGAGCACGCCGCTGCCCCAGAACTTGAGCCGGGCGAGGCTGAAGGCGGCGAGCACTGAGATGCACATGGTCACGACAACCAGGGTGCCGGTGACCTTGATCGAGTTCCAGAAGAAGCCGAGGAAGTTGGCGTTGCTCAGCAGCTCCGAGTAGTTGCTGAGGGTAGGGTGCTGGACGAGCCACGGATTGCCGGCCTGGTTCGAGACCTCGGCCGAGTCCTTCAGGCTGGTGATCAGCATGTGGAACGGCGGGATCAGGAAGAAGACGACGAAGACGCTGAGGGCGGCGTAGCTGCCCCACAGCGCCCAGCGGCGGTTGCGTTCGATCTGGCCGAGATGGCGGCGTGCCTTGGGGCGGGCGGCCGGAGCGGCCCCGGCCTGGACAACGGCGCTCATGCGCGGACGGCCGAGCGCGGCGGCGCGGCGGGTGCGGTCGTCGGCATCATAGGGTCTCCTTGGAACGCTCGGTGACGCCGCGCAGGACGAAGAAGGCGAAGATCGCCAAGATCGGGAACATGAACAGGCTGACAGACGCGCCGAGCGGGATGTCGCCCGACTGGATGCCAACCTGGAAGGCGTAGGTGGCGAATAGGTGGGTTTGATCCTGCGGACCGCCGTTGGTCAGGATGCGGACGATGTCGAAATTGGCGAAGGTGATGATCAGGCTGAACAGCACCGTGATGGAGATGATGTTGCGCATCATCGGCAACGTCACGTGCCACAGCTTCTGCCAGAACCCGGCCCCGTCAATGCTGGCCGCCTCGTAAAGCTGCTCCGGCACCGATTTCAGGGCGGCCAAGTACATAATGAGGAAGAACGGCGCGCCGTACCAGATGTTGACCAGGATGACGGAGAAGCGCGCCCACCAAGTTGAGCCGAGCCAGGGGATGGAGGGGCCACCGAGGGCGTTGATAACCCAGTTGAAGGCGGAATAGGACGGGTCGAACAGCCACCACCAGCCCAGGGTGGACATCGCCAGCGGCACCACCCAAGGGACGAGCAGAAGGCCGCGCCAGATGCGCTGGCGGCCGCTCGGGATGTTGTTCATCAAGTGGGCGAGGACGAAGCCGATCAGGGCTTTGACGATGACGGCGGTGACGGCGAAGAACACGCTCTGGAAGATAACCATCTGGAAGGTCGGTCGGCTCAACAGGAAAGTGAAGTTGTTGAGGCCGACGAACTGGGTCATCCGTTTGTTCAGCATGGACAGGTAGATGGCGTAGATGCCGGGGTAGAGCACCAAGCTGGCGATGACGGCGATCAGCGGCAGGCACATCAGGACGGCGATGGTGGAGCGGCGCTGGCTGAAGCGTTTCAGGCTGCCGGACTTGCGCCGAGGGACGGTTCGGCGTCCCGGCATTCCAGCGACGAGGGTCGATCCGTCGGCCATGTAAGTGCTCCCCGTAGGCCGGGCGCGTTGGCGCGCCCGGCGGGTCGTCGTGGTTAGCGGCTGAAGCCTTCGAGTTCGCCTTCGGCCCAGGCGATGGTCTGGTCGATGGTCTGGCCGCCCTGGGTGCAACGGGCCATCATCTTGGTCATGGTGGCCTGGTTGTAGATCTGCACCGCGATCTCAGGCGGGGCAGGGAAGGCGGCGATGGAGGCGGTGGCGTGGTGGACCGGCTTCAGCGGGTAGTTGGAGACGACGCCCTTGGGAGGCGCTTCGTTCTGCCAGACGGCGAAGTCGTACATGCTGTCGAAGGGCGGCAGGTCATAGCCGTGGCTGACGTTGCACAGCTTCTCGGCCTGCTCACGCTCGCTGAGCCACTCGATCAGTTCCTTGGCGGCGGTCTTGTTCTGGCCGAAGTTCCACGCGCCCCAGAAGTAGGGAAGGTAAGGGTAGAAGCGGCCCTTCGCGCCGATCGGGGAGGGATGGTACCAGCACTCCTTGGCGACGTCGGGGGCGTCGCGGACGGCGACGGCCCAGGCGGAAGGCGGGTTGAGGATGAGCGCGCTCTTGCCGGAGATGAGTGCCCGGTTGTTGGAGGCATCGTCCCAGCTGAACACGTCGCCGGGCAGGTGCGGGATCAGCTTCTTGCTGTATTCGAGCACCTGTTTGACCTGGTCGGACTTGACGGTGATGTTGCCCTTGGCGTCCACGAGTTCGGCGCCGAAGCCGGCGAACAGGCCGCCGACCCAGTCGACGGCGTCGGTGAACTGGCCGAGCGGCAGGCCGAACGGCATTCCGGCCTTGTTGCACTTCTCGGCTGCGCTCAGGAAGGCGTCCCAGTTCCACTTGTCGTAGTCGGGACCCATCTCGCCGGTGGCCGGGAACGACTTTTGCAGGTCCATGCCGACGTGCTCTTTGAACACGTCCATGCGGGACACGCAGTTCTTGCCTTGGGAGCCGCTGATGGACGGCATCGCCTTGTAGGAGCCTTTGACGTTGCAAAGGTATTCGACGACCTGGTTGAGCTTGCCGTACTTGGCGGAGAGGCGCTTGACCACGTCGTCCATCGGCTCGAGCTGGTCGGCGTTGTTGCGGACCTCCCAGGTGGGATAGGCGAGGATATCGTGGCCGGAGCGGGCCTGGCGCTCGGCGGCGATGGTGAGCAGGTTCTTGTTGCCGACCGAAGTGATGAAGTCGATCGAGACCTCAACCTTGTTCTTCTCGCCCCATTGGTTGACGAGCTGGCGCATGACGTCGTTGGCGCCGGGCACCCAATGGTCCCACAGCCCGGCGGTGAGGCGGCCGGCGGCGGCGGCGGTGCGGACGTGCACGAGCGGCAGGGCCGCCGCGGCCGCGCCGAGCTTGAGGGCGTTGCGGCGCGAGGTGGTGGGCTTGTTGGGGATGTCGGTCATCAAGCAGTCTCCCATCGCGGCCCGTTGTCCGGGCGGCTTGCTCATAGCTTTGTTCAGGACATGGCAGCATTGCACGGCGAGGTGGCATCTGCAAAATGAATCGGCGCGCGGTGGTCAGGGCGGGAGCGAGCGGGTTTACTGACGATGAGGCCCGTCCATTGATGAAAGTGCTCGCCGATGCTCGACTTGGTGATCCGCAACGCCGTGGTGGGGCAGCCCCGCGGGTTCAGCGTGACGGACGTGGGCATCGCAGGCGGGCGGATCGCGGCGATCGGGCCGGGGCTGGACGGGTCAGGGCTGGATGCGGCGGAGACGATCGAGGCGGCGGGCGGGCTGTTGGTGCCGGGGCTGGTGGAAACGCACATCCACCTCGACAAGTCCTGCATCATGGACCGTTGCGCGCTGGGCGAGGGGACCGCGAAAGAGGCGATCCGGGAAACGGCGGCGGCGAAGCGGGGGTTCGACGCCGAGGACGTTTATGACCGGGGGCGGCGGACGCTGGAGCGGTGCGTGTCGTGGGGGACGATGCACATGCGGACGCAGGTCGAGGTCGATCCGGGGGTGGGAATGGCCGGGTTCGAGGGGGTGCAGCGGCTGCAGCGGGACTACGGCTGGGCGCTCGACCTTGAGATCTGCGTGTTCCCGCAGGAGGGGCTGCTGAACAACCTGGGCACGGACGCGCTGCTGGTGGAAGGATTGCGGCGGGGCGCGCGGGTGATCGGGGGCGCCCCCTACGTCGACAGCGACCCTCGGGGGCAGATCGACCGGCTGTTCGAGCTGGCGCGCGAGTTCGACGTGGACATCGACATGCACCTCGACCTCGCGGGCATGACGGACGCGATGCAGGCCGATTACGTGTGCCGCAAGACGGAGGAGTACGGCTGGGGCGGCCGGGTGACGGTGGGGCACCTGACGCGGCTGTGCCTGGAAGGGACGGAGCGGTTCGACGCGGTGGCCGGGCAGTTGGCGCGGGCGGGCGTGGCGGTGACGGTGATGCCGGCGACCGACCTTTACGCGATGGGCAAGCAGGGGCGTCACGACGCGCCGCGAGGGGTGGTGCAGGTGGAAGGGCTGCGGGCGGCGGGGGTGTGCTGCTCCATTTCGACCAACAACGTGATGAACCTGTTCACGCCGTTCGGGGATGGTTCGCTGATGCGGATGGCGAACCTGTATGCCAACGTGGCCCACGTGGCCCGGCCGCAGGAGCTGGCGGCGTGCCTGGCGATGGTGAGCACGGAGGCGGCGCGGCTGATGCGCAACCCGGACTACGGGATCGAGGTGGGGAAGCCGGCGGACTTGGTGCTGCTGGACGCGGCGGACCCGGCCGGGGCGGTGGCGACGCTGGCGCAGCCGCTGTGGGGATTGAAGCGGGGGCGGCGGAGTTTTTCACGGGCGCGGGCGGCGCTCAATCCGCCGGGCAGGGCGGGGGCATGAGGGTCGCCGTGGGCGGGCGGCAGCGGGGCGGGCAGCGCGTTCGAGGAGTGGGCGATGACAATCCGTTGGCGTGCTCTCAGGCTCGCCACCCTCGCCGAAGCACGGAGCACGGTCCATGGTGACCAGGCCGGGCTGGCTCGCGTCCGCCACGGGCCGATGGTGGCCGAAGCGGCTCTGCGCTGACCCGGCTCCGACGCCAGAAGCGCCGGACCCGGCATCGAACGGCCAGAAGGGCCGCGAAGCGGGACGGGCCAGGACCGTCCTGCTCGGCGGGGTGCCGACGGTGCTGGAAGGGGCGGCGGACGATCCGTACTTCCAGAACGTCAAAGAACACGCGGCCTATTTCGACGGGTTCGCGGCGCTGCTGGCCCGGCATGTGGACCCGGACGCGACGGTGCTGGACGTGGGGGCCAACATCGGGCTGTCGACGATCCTGCTGGCGCGGGCGGCGAGGCGGGTGATCGCCTACGAGCCGTCGCCGCCGAACGCCGAGTACTTGCGACGCAACCTGGCGGCGAACGGGATCGGCAACGTCGAGGTCAGAGCGGCGGCGTCGTCGAGCGCGGCTGGGGTGCTGCGCTTCCACGTGTCGGCGTTCGGAGCGGGGTCGCACGTGGTGGCGGCGGGGCACGTATCGGGCGAGAGCATGAGCGCGGTGGAGGTGCCGGCGGTGGCGTTGGACGACGAGGGATTGCCGGCGGTCGCGTTCATCAAGATGGACGCCGAGGGGCACGAGCCGGAGGTGCTGGCCGGGGCGCGGGCATTGCTCGCGCGGGACCGGCCGCTGATCTACACCGAGATCAACCTGTGGTGCCTGTCGGCGTTCGCCGGGCACAGCCTGGGAGCACTGGTCAAGGCATTGTGGCGGGCGCACGAGGTGTTCGGGCCGGAGAAGGGCGGAGGGCTCGCCCCGATCCCGGACGGCTACCAGTTCCTGCACGACGCCATCGCATACCGGAAGGGGGTGGTGGACGTGGTGCTGCGGCCGCGGGCGGGGGTGGCGCTGCCGGCGTTGGCGGAGATGACGTGGCCGGAGGCGGCGCGGGCGGCGGCGCGAGGTGCTCGGTCAGACGACCCGGCGGGGTAGCTCGCGTGGGCGGCCGCGGCGGGAGAGCGGCTGCCCGCGTCGTCGCACCCGTGTCGGCGACGCGGGTCTTGGGCGGGGCGTTCGTCCGCGGACCAAGCAGCCGGCGAAGACTGGTGCCGGGCGCGTGCCCGAGCGGCTGCGGCGCCGCACCGACGATCGCGCCATCAGACCGGCGCTTGAGAGTAGTGGGCCGCTCGGGCAGTAGATGAGGCTTTCACCGACGTTGATGTTTGAGGGCCGGACCATGCCGCTGCTGACCTCCCGCCGCTTCGCGCCGCTGTTGATCACGCAGACCCTCGGCGCGCTGAACGACAACTTGTTCAAGAACGCCCTGGTGGTGCTGGTGCTGTTCCAAGGGGGGCATTCCTCGGGGCCGGCGTTGGCGGCGGCGGCAGGGGGCGTGTTCATCCTGCCGTACGTGCTGCTGTCGGCGACGGCGGGGCAGGTGGCGGACCGATTCGAGATGGCGCGGACCATCCGATTCGTGAAGCTGGCCGAGGTGGGGCTGATGCTGCTGGCAACGGCCGGGTTCTTGCTGGGGAGCACGGGGCTGCTGTTCGTGGTGCTGTTCGGGATGGGGGTGCATTCCACGTTCTTCGGACCGCTGAAATACGGCATCCTGCCGAGCCTTCTGCGCGAACGGGAGCTGGTGGCGGGGAACGGGCTGGTGGAGGCGGGGACGTTCCTCGGCATCCTGGCGGGAACGGTCGCGGGGAGCGCGCTGATCGCCTGGCCCGGCGGCGCGGGGTGGGTGTCGGCGGCGGGGCTCGGGGTGGCGCTGTGCGGGGTGGCGGGTGCCGCGTTCGTGCCGGCCTCGCCACCCCGCGCGCCGGACTTGCGGATCGGGTGGAACGTCGCGCGGGAAACGGCGGCGCTGCTCGCGTTGGCGCGGGGAAACCGGGTGGTTTGGCGCTCGGTGCTGGCGCTGAGCTGGTTCTGGGTAATGGGAGCGACGCTGCTGGCGGAGCTGCCGACGGTGGTGCGGGACATGGGGGCCGCGCCGCCGGTGTTCACGTTGATGTTGGCGGTGTTCTCGATGGGCGTGGGGCTGGGGTCGGTGCTGTGCCCGCGGCTGCTGCGGGGAGAGGTCTCGGCGCGGCTCGTTCCGGCGGCGGCATTAGGGTTGAGCGTGTTCTTGGCGGATTTCGGGTTCGCGGTCGGGCATGGGCATGGGCTGGCAAGCGTCGGGGCGGTGCTGGAAAGCGTCGCCGGGTGGCGGATGTTGGCCGACCTGCTGCTGCTGGCGGCGTGCGGGGGCGTCTACTCGGTGCCGCTGTACGCGATGATCCAGGAGCGGTCGGCGGTGGCGGCCCGGGCGCGGATGGTGGCGGCGAACAACGTGGTCAACGCGGCGGCGATGGCGCTGGCGGCGGCGGTGGCGGCCGGGTTGGCGCTGTGGGGCATCGGGCCGGTGGCGGTGCTGTGGCTGGCGGCGCTCGCCAACCTGGCGGTCACCGTGTGGACGCTGCGGCTGCTGCCGCAGGACGCGGTGAAGGCGGTGTTCCGTTGGTATTTCCGCGCGTTGCACGGCGTGTCGGTACGGGGGATGGAGCATGTGCCGCCTCCTGGGGCGCGGGCGATAGTGGTGGTGAACCATCAGAGCTTCGCCGACGGGTGCCTGGTGGGGGCGTTCCTGCCGGGGTCGCCGATGTTCGTGGTGGACGTGCGGATCGCGCGGCAAGCGTGGGCGCGGCCGTTCCTGTCCGTGGTGCGGTTCTTCACGACGGACCAGACCAATCCCTACAGCGTGCGGGCGATGGTTCAAGCCGTGCGGGACGGGGAGCGGCTGGTGGTGTTCCCGGAAGGGCGGATCACGCGGACCGGGTCGTTAATGAAGATGTACGAGGGGGCCGGGCTGGTGGCGGACCGGGCGGGGGCGGTGATCGTGCCGGTGCGGATCGACGGGCTGCTGGCGACGCCGTTGTCGCGCATGGGGGGGCGGGTGCGGCGGCAGTGGTTCCCGCCGTTGTCGCTGACGGTGCTGCCGCCCGTGCGGGTCGAGGTGGTGGATGGCGCGCGGGGCCGGGCGCGCCGCCGGGCGATCGGGGCGATGCTGCGGGTGGTGATGGAGCGGGCGGCGTTCGAGGGCGCGGAGACGGGCCGGTCCTTGTTCGCGGCGCTGCTGGACGCGCAGGCGAGGCAAGGGGCGGGGACGGCGATCATCGAGGACACGGCGCTGGCGCCGTTGAGCTACGGGCGGATCGTGCTGGGGGCGGCGGTGCTGGGGCGGCAGTTGGCGGCCTTGGCGCCGGAAGGGGGGCGGATCGGGGTGATGCTGCCGAACGCCAACGGGGCGGTGGTGACGTTCATGGCGCTGCAGGCCTTCGGGCGGGTGCCGGCGATGCTGAACGTGTCGGCCGGGGCGGCGGCGATGCTGGGGGCGTGCGAGGCGGCGGGGGTGGGGGTGGTGCTGTCGTCGCGGGCGTTCGTCGAGAAAGGAAAATTGGAGGCGGTGGCGGCGCGGATGGCGGAAGGCGTGCGGTTCGTCTGGCTGGAGGACGTTCGGGCGGGGATCGGGACCGGGGCCAAGCTGCGGGGCTGGGTGGCGGCACGGACGGCCCGGCGGCTGCCGGGCGCTGCCGCGCATCCAGACCGGGCGGCGGTGGTACTGTTCACCAGCGGGTCGGAGGGGGTGCCGAAGGGGGTGGTGCTGAGCCACCGCAACATCCTGGCCAACGTCGCGCAGGTGAGCGCGGTGATCGATTTTAACGCCTCCGACCGGGTGTTCAACGCGATGCCGATGTTCCACGCTTTCGGGCTAACGGGGGCGACGCTGCTGCCGCTGTTGTCGGGGGTGCGGTCGTTCCTTTACCCGTCGCCGCTGCATTACAAGATCATTCCGGAGCTGATCTACGGCACGGACAGCACGATCGGGTTCGGGACCGAAACGTTCCTCGCCGGATGGGCGCGGTTCGCGCACCCGTATGACTTCTACGCGATGCGTTACATCGTGTGCGGGGCGGAGCGGGTGCGCGACGAGACCCGGCGGCTGTATGGCGAGCGGTTCGGGGTCCGGCTGCTGGAGGGATACGGGGCCACGGAGACGGCGCCGGTGCTGGCGTTGAACACGTTCATGCACGGGCGGGCCGGATCGGTGGGGCGGCTGCTGCCGGGAGTGGAGCATCGGCTGGACGCGGTACCAGGGATCGAGGACGGGGGGCGGCTGCTGGTGCGGGGCCCCAACGTGATGCTGGGATACCTGCGGCAGAGCGCGCCGGGGGTGCTGGAACCGGTAGAGGGGGGCTGGTACGACACCGGGGACGTGTGCACCGTCGATGCGGAAAGGTTCGTGACGCTGGTGGCGCGGGCGAAGCGGTTCGCCAAGATCGGGGGGGAGATGGTGTCGATGCCCGCGGCGGAGCAGCTGGCGATGGAGCTGTGGCCGGATGCCGTGCACGCCGTGGTGGCGGTGGAGGATCGGCGCAAGGGCGAGGCGCTGTTGTTGCTGACGACCTGCACGGACGCGACGAGCGGGGCGCTGCTGGCCAAGGCGCGGGAGCGGGGTGTGGCGGAGATCGCGGTGCCGCGGGCGGTGCGGGTGGTGGCGGCGTTGCCGATGCTAGGGTCAGGCAAGATAGACTACGTGGCGGTGGGGCGGATGGCGGCCGGGGAGCGAGCGGCTGCTTGAGTGACTGCCTTCCTGGCCCAGCCCGTGCGAGCGAACTCGGTGGACGTCAAGCCGCTCGCACGGCCGCGTAGGTGGCGCTCTCGAACCGCGAGAGGAGATCGAGGACGGCGGGGTCAGCGAAGGGCAGGATCTGCGTCAGGATGACGCCGGCGACGCGCTGTGCGGGGTCGATCCAGAAGTAGGTGTTGCCAAGCCCGGCCCAGGCGAGGCTGCCGGCGGACCGGCCAGCGGGCGAGGCCTCGGTGTTGATCATGAATGCGGCGCTCCACTTCTTGACCATGCCGGGGAAGAACTCGGCGTCGAGCGAGCTGCCGGGGATCGCGGTCTTGAGCTCAACGACGTTGAGGTCGGCCATCTGGTTCTCGCGCATCAGCGCGACGGTCGCGGGGCTGAGAACCCGGTCGCCGTTCTGGGCGCGGCCACCATGCAGGATCATCTGACAGAACTTCATGTAGTCGAGCGCGGTCGAGTAGAGGCCGCCGCCGCCCATGTGGAACTCTGGATCCTGCGGCAGCTCGAACGCCATCGGCATCAGGGCGCCATCGGGCTGGCGGGCGTGCATCGCGACCAGGCGCCCGCGTTGCGACGGGGCCAGCTTGAAGCTGGTGTCGGCCATGCCGAGGGGGCCGAGCAGGTTGTCCTGGAGGTACGTGCCGAGGGGCTGGCCGCTGGCGCGCTCGACCGCTTGGCCGGCCCAATCGATGTTGATGCCGTATTCCCAACGCTCGCCGGGATCAAAGGCGAGCGGCGTGCGCAAGGCGGCGTGCTGGCAGGAGATGATGCCCGGCAGGCCGGCGAAGGCGTTGTGGCGGCCGGTGTCGGCGTTCCAGATGTCATAGGTGAAGCCGGCGGTGTGGGTCAGCAAGTGGCGCAAGGTGATGGGACGCCGGGCTGGGCGCAAAATGGGCGCGCCCGCACCGTCGAAGCCGTCGAGCACCTGGGGTGCGGCGAGCTCGGGGAGCGTGTCGGCGATCGGCCGATCGAGAGCGAGTTCGCCGCGCTCCACCAACTGCAGGGCGGCGGCGGAGGTGATTGCTTTGGTCATGGAGGCGATCCAGAAAACGGAGTCCGGCGTCAGGTCGCCGCCCCCGGAGGCAAGGCCGCGTGTGCCGAACGCGCCTTGATAGATTGTACGGTCTTTGGTGGCAGCGAGGGCGACGACGCCAGGGACCTGACCGGTCTCGACCGCTGCGCGCAGCAGGCGATCAATCGAGGGTTGGTCGCCTGCTTGTCGCAAGGCGGCAGGCACGGTGCTGTCCTGGCTCAGTTCGGCCATCGTGCGTCCCTCCCCGGCTTGGTTCGTTGAAGCCGCGGCAGCGGACCGGCGCGCTGCCGCGGCCAGCCTAGCACCGGGCGGGCGTGGGATGGAATGGTGGCGCGATGTGTCGGGCCGGTGTCACTGCGCCGGGGCTGAGATGTCCGTTTCGCAGCCCGGTGCAAACCGGGTCATGTGCGGGTGGGTCGGCCCTCAGTTACTGCCCGGGCGTGCGGGCTTGGTCACTTTTGTCAGCCAGCGCCGGGTCGATCCACCAGTCGTCGAGCACGAAGCCATCGGAGATACGGACGTCCGGGCGGGCAAACCGACGCCAGGTGGCGATCCGGAAGACGCTGTTGTGGTATTGCGGGACCAAGTACCAGCCGCGGAGCAACAGGCGGTCGAGCGCGCGGCCGGCGGCGAACAGGGAGGGGCGGTCTTGGGCGCTGATGGCAGTGGCGACCAGGCTGTCGATGGCCGGGTCGCAGATGCCGGCGAGGTTGGAGCTGCCTTCCGTCTCCGCGCCGAGGCAGGTGAAATTGTCGCGTAGCTCGTTGCCGGGGAGGCTGGACCCTGGGTAGATCATGGTGGTGACATCGAAATCGAACTTGTCGGTCAGACGCTCGAACTGGGCGGTGTCGACGGTGCGGATCGAGACCTCGACGCCGAGGCGCTGCAGCCATTGTTGATAAGGCAGGGCGATGCGCTCGAGGGTCGGGTCGTTGAGCAGGATCGTGAAGGCCATCGGCTTGCCGTCGGGGCCGGTGAGCTGGCGGTCCTTGATGGTCCAGCCGGCCTCTTTCAGCAACACCAGGGCGCGGCGGAGGCCGTCGCGGTTGTTGCCGGAGCTGTCAGTTTTGGGAAGGGTGAACGGCTCGGTGAACACGGATGGGGGAACGGCGGCCTTGAGCGGGTCGAGCAGGGCGCGCTCGGCTGGGTCAGGAAGGCCCTTGGCTTCGTTGTCGGTGTTGCCGAAATAGCTGGTGGTGCGGACGTAGGCGTCGAAGAACAGGTTCTTGTTCATCCACTCGAAGTCGAACACCTGGCCGAGGGCTTCGCGGACCCGGGCGTCCTTGAACTGCGGGCGACGCGTGTTGAACACCCAGCCTTGGATGCCGACGGGGAGGTGGTGCCCGATCGGCTCCTTGACGACCTGGCCGCTCTCCACGGCGGGGAAGTCGTAGCCAGTGGCCCACTGCTTGCTGATGTTCTCCTGGCGGTAGTCGATCTGGCCGGCCTTGAACGCCTGGAACAGCACCGTCGGGTCACGGAAGTACTCGATCCGGACGCGGTCGAAGTTGAAGAAGCCACGCCCGGTGGGCATGTCGCGGGCCCACCAATTGGGGTCGCGGACGTAGGTGACGGTTCGGCCGAGCTCGAATTTCTCTACCTTGTAGGGGCCGGAGCCGAGCGGGGCTTCGGTGAGCGGCTTGGTGAAGTCGCGGGTGGCCCACCAGTGCTTGGGCAGGACCGGGAGGCCGCCGACCAGGAGGGGAAGCTCGCGGTTCTGGTTGGATTTGAAGTGGAACACGACCCGGCTCGGGCTCTCGACCGCCACGTCCGCGACGTCCTTGTAGGCAACGGCGATGGAGGGGCGGCCTTGCTCCCGCAGCGTGTTAAAGGTCCAGGCGACGTCGTCGGCGGTGACTGGCGCGCCGTCGGCGAAGCGGGCCTCGGGGCGAAGCTCGAAGGCGACCCACATCTTGTCGGAGGCGAGTTCGATCGTCTTGGCGAGGTGGCCATAGCCGGTGGCGACCTCGTCGGCCGAGCCGACCAGGAGGCTTTCCCAGACGTGGCCGCCGGCGGCGCCTGCTCCGGTGCCGCCGACGCCGGGCTGCCAGGCGGCGCCGGTGCCGATGGCGGCGTTGCCGCGCAGGATATAGGGGTTGAAGCCGTCGAAGCTGCCGACCATGCCGAAAGCGGCTTCCCCGCCCTTGGGGGCGCCTGGATTGACGTAGGGGAAGTGGGGAAAGTTAGGCGGAAGCGCGGGGGCGCCGAGGATGGTGAGGCCGTGGCTTCGCGTTGGAGCTTGGGCGAAGGCTACGGGGGCGAGGGCCACGGTGGCGAAAGCGAGGGCGGCCAGGGCGAGGATGATGCGGCGCATGGGATCAGCTTAGCAGGGCGATGGCTGGCTCCAAGAGGGCCGGGTCGCCGACGGCGAGGACGCGGCCGTCGCCGGCCTCGTGGAGGGGCGCGCCGGTCCAGTCGGTGAGGCGGCCCCCAGCGCCCTCAACGATGGGGACGAGGGCAGCCCAGTCCCAGGTCTTGAGCCCGGCCTCTGCGATGACGTCGACCAGGCCGAGGGCGAGCAGGCCGTAGGCGTAGCAGTCGCCGCCCCATGTGGTGCGGCGGGTGGCGGCCTGAAGGTGGCGCCAACGGACGGCCTCATCCTCGGTAAAGATCTCGGGAGCGGTGCAGGAGAGCTCAGCCTCCGTGAGGGTAGGGCAGGAACGAGCGCTGGGCCGGCCGGGAGCGCCGGAGAAGGCGGTGGGGCGGCCTCGCGCGCCAATCCAGCGTTCACGGCTGATGGGCTGGTCGAGGACGCCGAGCATCGGGCGACCATCCTCCAAGAGCGCGATGAGGGTGCCGAACAAGGGGCGGCCGGTGATGAAGGCGCGGGTGCCGTCGATCGGGTCGAGCACCCAGCGGAGGTGGGCGTCGGGGCGGTCGAGACCGAATTCTTCGCCGAGCATGCCATGATCGGGGAAGCGCTCGGCCAGCACGGCGCGCATCGCCTGCTCGGCGGTGCGATCGGCGATGGTGACGGGGCTTTGATCGGCCTTGAGGTCAGGGGCGAGGGGCTGGCGGTAAAAAGGGCGGATAACGGCGGCGGCGGCGTCGGCGGCCGCCGACGCCGCCTCGAGGTAGGCCAGCACCGATCGCGGCTACTTGGCCAAGGTCGGCATGGGCGGGCGGCCCGCACCCGGCGTGGGCCGGGAACCGGTGACCTCGGGCGGCTGCTCGGATTGGTTGGCCTGGAGTTGCGACTGGTTCTGGTTGGCGAAAGGCTGGTTGCGCTGGCGGCCTTGGGCGCCTGCGGACTGTCCCGAGCCAGCCGATGCCTTCGGGCTCGGCACCTTGGGCGGATTGGAGTGGGGGACCGACGCTTGGCCGGCCGCGGCACCCTGCGCGTGGGCAAGGAAAGGTGTCAGGAGGGCGGCAGCGAGAACGGGGGCGAGGAGGCGTGCGGGCAGTCGGGTCATGGATCAATCCTTTCGGGCCGTTGCGTGGGCCGCGGCCCCTACCTAAGGTGCGGCCACTTTATGCCCAGCCCTCCTTGAAGACAAAGCGCGTGCCCGTGAGGGGCGCTGCCCCGAACCGGCCATGAACCCCATCGTGGTGATCCCGGCGCGGCTGGCGTCGACGCGGTTGCCGGGCAAGCCGCTGGCGCTGATCGGCGGACGGGCGATGATCCTGCACGTCATGGACCGGGCGCGGGAAGCCGGGATCGGACCGGTGGCGGCCGCCTGCGCCGAGGCAGAGATCGCCGAGGTGGTTCGGGCCGGCGGCGGGGTCGCGGTGCTCACCGACCCGGCGCTGCCTTCGGGCTCGGACCGGGTGCAGGCGGCATTGGCGGTGCTCGATCCGGAAGGTCGGCACGACGTGGTGGTGAACCTGCAAGGCGACCTGCCGGCGATCCCGGGGGCGGACGTGCGGGCGGTGCTGATGCCGCTCGCCGACCCGGCGGTGGACATCGGCACGCTGGTGACACCGGTCCTGACGGCGGAAGACGCGGCGGCGCCCCAGGTGGTGAAGGCGGCGTGCGCGTTCGCGCCGGGGCAGGCGGTGGCGCGGGCGCTATATTTCAGCCGGGTGGCGGTGCCCTCGGGGGAGGGACCGTTGTGGCACCACATCGGGGTGTACGCCTACCGGCGGGCGGCCCTGGCGCGGTTCGTGGCGTTGCCGGAGGGCGAGCTGGAGCGGCGGGAGCGGCTGGAGCAGTTGCGGGCGCTGGAAGCGGGAATGCGGATCGGGTGCGCGCGGGTGGTGAGCGCGCCATTTGGGGTGGATACGCCGGCGGATCTGGCCCGGGCGCGGATGCTGATGGAGGGTGGCAGTTGATCTCGTTTCAGGGCGTGCCAGGGGCATATTCGGAAATGGCGTGCCGGGCCGCGTTCCCAGGGATGGAAACGCTGCCGTGCGACACGTTCGAGCACGCGATGGACGCCGTGCGGAGCGGGCGGGCCGCGCTCGCGATGCTGGCGTGCGAGAACAGCTTGGCGGGGCGGGTGCCGGACATTCACGCGCTGCTGCCAGACAGTGGGTTGTCGATCGTGGGTGAGCAGTTCGTGCGGGTGGAGCTATGCCTGCTCGGAGTCCCGGGAACGCGGATCGAGCAAGTCAAGCGCGTGCATTCGCATTCGGTGGCGCTGGGGCAGATCCGTGGGCTGCTGCGGGAACTGGCGGCGGTGCCGGTGGTGGAAGCGGACACGGCCGGATCGGCGGTGATGGTGGCGGAGTGGGAGCGGCCGGAGGACGCGGCGGTGGCGTCGCGGCTGGCGGCGGAGATGTACGGGTTGGAGGTGCTGCGCGCCAATGTGGAGGATGCGAGCAACAACACGACGCGGTTCTACGTGGCGGCGCGAGAAGCGCGCGTGTTGCCGGCGGACGCGCCGGGGCTGATGACGACGTTCGTGTTCCGCGTGCGGAACGTGCCGGCGGCGCTGTATAAGGCGCTGGGAGGCTTCGCGACCAACGGCGTGAACATGAGCCGGCTCGAGAGCTACATGCTGCATGGGCAGTTCACCGCGACGCAGTTCCTGTGCGACGTGGACGGGCATCCGGAACAGCCTGAGCTGCGGCGAGCCTTGGAGGAACTGGCGTTCTTCTCGCGCGAGGTGAAGGTGCTCGGGGTGTACGAGCGGTCGGCGTTCCGGGACACGGTGGTGCGAGCGGGGGAGTAGCAGATCCCGATTGGTCTGGGGGGTGACGGGCGATGTCGGGGATGGACTGGTTTCGGCCGTATCAGACTCAAAAGGTCCACATCATCAGAGCATGAATGTCATTAGGCGTACCCGTTGAGCGATGATGCAAATTTGTTGGCGGATTGTGGTACTCCCATAAAGCTCAGGCGTCGCAATAACTTAGATGAAATACGTAGTCAGCTGGGCAGCGAATTTGGGCCGGCTGCGTGAAAAAATCATACATCCAAACACCTCCTCGTTGGCTATATCGAACGAGCGTGGAGCGGTGTTTCGCGTGAGCGCCCGACGCCAGCATGAAAGAGACGGCATCCTTGCAAAAGCAATCGCGTTCGGCCGCCCTTCCGCGGGCGCCCACCCCTCCGTCGCGGCCCTCGCCCCAGGCGGCGTCCGCCCGCATGACGCTCCAAGCGGCGCTCGCGCGCGTGACGCCGAGCACTCTCCTATTTCGATTGTAAGAGGCTGACGTGGCAACGAATTCCGATAACGCGGTCAACCTGCTCGGCTACCACCTGACGTTCGATGCCGAGTTCACGACGGCCGCGGACCTGGCGCAGTTCAGCTTCGCGTTCCGCAACGGAGACACCAACCTCTATAACAACGGAGACGCGCAGAACTACACGCCGTATGACCCGTCGAACCCGGCCAACCCGTTCTCGTTCGCGAACGGCGCGTTGAGCATCACGGCGCGGCCGGTGCCGTTGTACAACCTGCCATACACCTCCGGGATGCTGCAGACGGCGAACACGTTCCAGCAGAATCAGGGCTACTTCGAGATTCGGGCGCAGACGACCGGGGCGAAGGGGTTCTGGCCGGCGTTCTGGCTGTTGCCGAACGCCTACTATCCCGAAATCGACATCCTGGAGCAGCCGAACAACGCCAAGAACAGCGAATACTGGACCCACACCACGACGCCCACCGACAGCAGCGGCGGCTACACGGACACGGGCGTCAACCTGTCGGCTGGGTATCACAGCTACGGGTTCCTGTGGACTGCGGACACGATCCAGTACACGTTCGACGGCAAGCTGATCAGCTACGCCCACACGACGCCGCCGGCGCTGGCCAACCTTAAGATGTACATGCTGGCCAACCTGGCCGTGGGCGGGCCGAATAGCTGGTCTGGCGCACCTGTTTCCGGCACGATCGCGTCGTTCAACATCGATTACATCCGCGCCTACTCGAAAGACCCGGCGGCGCCGGCGGTCGCTTTCCAGGCGATCTCGTCGCCGGACGGGGTGGACACGCGCCCGATGCTGGCGCTGCCGCCGGTGTCGGAACCAGCGCCGATCGGGACCGGGCCGGACACGCTGGTGTTGCAGATATCGGAGGACGCCTACGCCGGCGATGCGCAGTTCACCATCAGCATCGACGGCGTGCAGCAAGGGGGCGTGCAGACCGCGCTGGCCAATCATGGGGCAGGGCAGACGCAGCCGTTCACCGTCCGGGGCGCGTTCGGAACCGCGGCGCACACGGTCACGGTCAATTTCCTGAACAACGCCGACAACCCGCAGACTGGGGCAGATCGGAACCTATTCGTGATCAGCGGGACGATCAACGGCAAGGCAATCCCGGGCGCGGTGCTGAATGAATACGCCGCCGGGCCGCAGAGCTTCGCGTTCTCGGGCGGCACGCCGACGCCGCCCCCGACGCCTGCTCCCCCGCCCACGCAGGTGACGATCGGCAGCGGATCGGACACGTTCCTGGTCGGAATCAGCGAGGATGCCTGGCAAGGCGATGCGCGATTCACAATCAAGGTTGACGGAGCGCAGCAAGGCGGCGTGCAGACGGCGAGCGCGCCGCATTCAGCCGGCAAGCCGCAGGTCTACGCGATCAAGGGGACGTTCGGGCCGGGCGCGCACAACGTTACGGTCGACTTCCTGAACGATGCCTGGGGCGGGACGCCTCAGACGGATCGGAACCTCTACGTGGACAGCTTGTCGTACAACGGAGTCGCGGCACCGAACGCGGCACGGATGCTGGCGACGCAGGGGCCGGTCAGCCTGATCACCGCGTCGCAGGCGGCGGCGCGGACGGACACGCTGTCCGTGGCGCTGACCGAGGACGCCTACAAGGGCGACGCGATCGCGCAGATCACGATCGATGGCAAGGTGCTGGGCACGCCGACGGTGACGTTCCTGAACAACGGTGGGCCGGCGCAGGTGCTCACTTACACCGGATCGTTCGGCGCCGGGCCGCACACCGTGGGCGTGAACTTCCTGAACGACGATTGGGGCGGCGCGGTCGGGCTGGACCGCAACTTGTATGTCAAGGGCGTCGCGTTCGACGGCGTGATGGCGCCAAACTCTCAGGCGGCGCTCTATACTTCGGGGTTGGTCAACTTCAACGTGCCGGCGTCAACGACGATCCTGCCGACGTCCTGACGAACCAGCCCGTTCCCGGGTGACGAGTGAGTCTCTACGGGGCGGTCTTGCCACGGCGAGACCGCCCTGACCACCGGGCGTCGCCGCCCGTCCGTGGCTGAGGCCGGGCAGCGGGTTGCAGGGATCAGGCGTTCGGCTTGTTATGGCGCGGGAAGCCGAACAGGGGTGCGATGATGAAACACGCGGTGGTCACTGGGGCGGGGAGCGGCGTGGGACAAGCCTCGGCGCAGGCGCTGGCACGGGCCGGATGGAACGTGGCGCTGATCGGGCGGCGGCGGGACGCGTTGGAGGAGACGGCGGGGCGCGACCGGGAACAGTTCCTCGTGCTGCCGCTCGACGTGTCCGACGCGTCGGCGGTGGCCGAGGGGTTCGCTGCCGTGGAGCGGGCATGGGGGCGGCTCGACCTGCTGTTCAACAACGCGGGCGCGGGCACCCCGGCGATGACGCCGGACGCGCTGTCCGTCGAGGCGTGGATGGACGTGGTGGGGGCGAACCTGAATGGATCGTTTTTCTGCGCGCGGCAGGCGTTTCGGATCATGCGGGGGCAGTCGCCGCAAGGTGGGCGAATCATCAACAACGGCAGCATCAGCGCCTACGCGCCGCGGCCGGGCAGCGTTGCCTACACGACGACCAAGCACGCGATCACCGGGTTGACGAAGTGCCTGTCGCTCGATGGGCGGCCGTTCGACATCGCGGCGAGCCAGATCGACATCGGCAACGCGGTGACGCCGATGACGGAGCGAATGACGCGAGGCGTGCCGCAGGCGAACGGGACGATGATGGTGGAGCCGAGAATGGATGTGGCGCACGTGGCGGATATGGTGGTGCACATCGCCGGGCTGCCGCTGGAAGCGAACGTGCAGACGGTGACGGTGATGGCGACGAAGATGCCGTTCGTGGGGCGGGGATGAGCGGGCGGAGCCCTGTTTAGAGCAGGGGATTGAGATCCTGGTGTCCGGTCCGGGTCGGGGCGCGTGCCCCGAGCACTTCCGCGAACCTCAGCAGATAGCCGTCCGGATCCTGGACGAGGAACTCGCGTACACCGTGCTCTTCATCCCCGGCCTTGTACCAGGCTTCCGCCGGCGGCCGGAACAGCGGCCAAGCCGCGGTCCGCAAGGTCTCAAGAAGCGGCTCGATGGCCTCAACCGTCATCTGCAGGTTGATGCCGCGGCCGAACGGGCGGACGAGATCACCGGTCTCCCACGCGCCGTTGTGCTCGCACAGCATGACCTGCAGTGGTCCGCGGGCCAGGTAGGCGAAGCGGGCAGCCGGGCGGTCGTAGGCGACGTCGAACCCAGCGAGGCCGCACCAGAAGCGCAGGCTGGCGGCCAAGTCGGTGACGTCGAGCTCGGGCACGAGCGGAGCGATGCCGCCCGGCGGGATATGGCCGGTGCTGGCAGACAAGGCGCGATCCGCGGCGTCGGCGAGCAATGGATCATGCCTCGTTCTCTCCGCCCAGGGACTGCCGGATGCGGCGCCGGCCATCAACGCTTCGAGGGCGGCATGTTCAGGTCCGGGAACGCTGTGGTTAAGGAATTCGCTGATGCCGAGTTCGGTGACGTGGCCGCCGGACGAACGGTTGGCTTCGTGGCGAACGGTGAGCCGGCCTTGTGCGTCGTCGCGGACCAGCCACCAGCTGTCGCCGTTCTGGCTGCGGTAGATGTTGGTCCAGATCGTCACGTTGGGACTCCTGAGTCTTTTCGAAGATCCGTCTCGTTTTCGACACGGAAACCGCCTCAGCGAGCAGACGTCTCGTCGAGGCTGGACAAGATGGCCGAGACGCGGCGCTTGTTGACGCCGAAATCGTAGCGGCCGACCTGGCTGCGGGAGTAGAGGACGAGGCCGCTGCCGTCGCCGTCCGGAAGAACCTGAACGCTGATGGTGTCGGGGAAGCGGAACACCAAGCTGCGCTCGACGAAATCGGCGCGGCGGTGGGCCAAGTCGGCGGAGAGTTCCGTGGTGCGCGGGCGCGCGGTCACCGTCGTGCGGACGAGGGCGTAGAGTTGGTCGGGAGACAGGTCGTAGCGCCTGGTCCGGCTGTCGGGTGTGGGCATGAAGCCGGCTGGGGCGGCGAGGGCGCTGTTAGGAGAGGTTGGGCGTTGGAAATCGGCAAGGTCGCCAGGCGGGGGCAGTGTCATCGGGCCGCCGGTGCAGGCGGCGAGAAGCAAGAGCGGCGATACAGCCAAGATTGGCAGCGCCCGACGTTTCCAGCCGGGCCGGGTCGTCGCCCGTGTTGCGATTGGTGCGGATGGGTCATCGCGTGGCCTCCTGGCTGCTTGCGTCGTCATAGCGTCACTTGGCGCCGATCACCGCCCAGAGCGGATCGCCGCGTGATGGGGCATGAACCTTGCCGTGAACGCCGCCGAACCCGGCCTGCTGCATGTAAGCGGCGACGAGCCGTTGCTGGTCAGGGCCGGAAAGGGCCTGCCAGATGGCGACAGCCTTGGTCGGGAAGCAGCGGTTGCTGAACGAGACAACGAAGGGCGCGCCGGGACGGAGGGCGCGAGCAACTTCCTGGAAGACTTCGACCGGGCGTTGCAGGTATTGCACCGAGACGCAGAGGGCGGCGGCGTCGAGGCTGCCATCGTCGAGCGGCAGGGCAGGGTCGTGGTTGAGGTCTTGAACGAACCAAGTGGAGAGCCGGGGGTTGGCGGCCAACTCCTCGGCGTTCATGCCGTGGCCAGTGACGCGGCCGTAGGCGACGTCGTCGGGCAGGTGGCTGACCCAACTGCTCATGAGATCGAGCAGGTCGCCGCCTTCGGGCAGGGTGTCGCGATAGACTTGGGTCGCGGCCGCGATAGCGCCGTCGTCGATGTGGGTGACGAAGCGGGGCTGGGCGTAGAACGCCGGGTCGGGCGAGGGGTCCGCCTTGCGGAACGCGCCGTCGGGAAGTCCAGGAAGCTGCTGCATGGGCTGGCATATCGGGGCGGCGGGCCGACATGCCAGGGATGAGGCGATGGGTTCCGAAACGGGTGCTGGCGACACCGGCGGCATTGGCTTGGCCGGAGGGCGCGGCCATGGTCGAGCGGGCGGCAGCCTTGGGGTCGGAGGTTGTGCGGTTGCCGTCCGACCGGCTGACGGGGCTGCCGGACGCCTACCGCGATGCCAAGACAACGATGGCGGTGGTGGCGGCGAGCGCCAGCCGGCGGCGGCTGCAGCCGATCCCGCCGAGCGCCGACTGGCGGTTTGACCTGGCGGAGGGGTGCCCAGCGCATTGCTCGTACTGCTACCTGGCCGGGTCATTGGCCGGGCCGCCGATCATCCGGGCTTACGCCAATCTGCCGGAGATCCTGGCGGGGCTGCCGGCAGCGGTTGGGCAGGGAACGGTGACGTCGGTATCCGAGGCGCGGGCGGGGGAAGGAACGACGTTCGAGTGTTCCTGCTATACCGATCCATTGGCGATCGAGCACCTGACCGGCTCGTTGGCGACTTGCATTCGGTATTTCGGCGGCTGGGACGCCGCGGTGCAGTTGCGGTTCACGACCAAGTTCGACGCCGTGGAGCCTTTATTGGGGCTGGCGCACAACGGGCGGACGCGCATCCGGTTCTCAGTGAACGCGGCGGCGGCAGAGCGGCACGAAGGAGGCGCGCCTCGGGTCAAGGCCCGGCTGGCAGCGTTGCGGGCGGTGGCGGCGGCTGGCTATCCGGTCGGGCTGACGGTAGCGCCAATTCTGCGGGTGCCGGACTGGGCGGAGGCGTATGACCGCTTGTTCGCGGACGCGGCGGCGGCGCTGGAGGGGGTGCCAGGGGCTGACCTGACAGTGGAGCTGGTCACGCACCGGTTCACGCCGAAGTCAAAAGGAGTGCTGGAAGGGTGGTATCCAGGCAGCCCGCTGGAGATGGATGAGACGCAGCGGACGCGGAAGATGACGAAGTTCGGCTCGGTGAAGTGGGTGTTTCCGAAGGAGCATATGGCGGAGATGCGAGCGTCGCTGGAAGCGTCGCTGGCACGACGCCTTCCGGGCGCGCGGGCGCTCTACTGGACGTAGCGATTGTTCGTTGTGTTTCTGATATTCAAAAAACTTACCTACAAACGTAAATGAACCATGTTCATTTAAAGGTGATTTTTAGTAATAGACTTTGAAAGGTAATCAACTAATAATTCAGTCAGTCTATTCTTATGTGAGATGGGGCAAGGCTCGGTAAGCTGGGCCCTGCATTTCCTGCAGGCGGGAGGCGGTGCGGCGGAAGGCTTCGGCGTTCTCGCCCCGTTGATAGAGATCGTCCGGCACGGCCGCGGCGCTCGCGACTAGTTTGACCCGATGCTCGTAGAGGGCGTCGATCAAGGTGATGAAACGGCGGGCTTCGTCGAAGTTGTCCGGCGATAGACGAGGCACGGCGTCGAGCACAAGGGCCTGGTAATGAGTCGCGAGGGCGAGGTAATCGCCAGGGCCAAGCGGTTGACTGCAAAGGGCCTGGAAATCAAAACGGGCAACGCCTTTGGCGGCAACAGGGATCGTGATCTGGTGGCCCATGACCATGAGGCGCTCCGTCCTCGGTTGCGCGCCGCCTGAGAGGTCGCGAAACGCGCCGTCGAGAGCTTCGTCAGCACGGGTGTCGGCCGGGACGTGCCAGTATGGTGGGGCACCTAGGGTTCGGCGGCGCCAGTCACGATGGCCGGCCATGACAATCAGGTCAAGATACTGGTCTAGTAGGCTAAAGAATGGTGCGAAGGCGTCGCGGCCTGGTTGGCCGGCGAACAAGTCCGTGGGAGCGGTATTGCTGGTGGCAACGATAACGACGCCGCGGGCGAACAAGGCCCTGAACAACCGGGAAAGGATGGTGGCGTCGGCGACGTCGTTCAATTGGAACTCGTCGAAGCACAGCAGCCAAGCATCCTCGGCGATGCTGTCGGCAAGCGGCGGGATAGGGTCGTCGCTGTGCGGGTCGGCAAGTCGGTGTGGCTCGCGGCGCCAGGAGTGGATGCGGTGATGGACATCTTGCATGAACTCGTGAAAGTGAACCCGGCGTTTGCGCGACACAGTGGCGGCGGCAAAGAACAGATCCATCAGCATGCTCTTGCCGCGGCCGACATCGCCGACGAGGTAGATGCCATGGGGATAATCGTTGGGAACATCGTCCGGGCGACGACGGCCTCTCAAGCGGTCCCACAAAGTGCGGTCATAGCGCCGCGTTTCGAGCGTGTAGCCGCGCAAGCGACGCCACAGCGCTTCGAGCCGTTCGGCAGCGAGGGCTTGGGCCGGGTCGGTGGTTAGTTCACCGCTGGACAGACGGGCGCGGTAGGCGGCCAAGGGACCGACGGCCTCGACATCGGGCGCCAGTTGAGCGGGAGCAAGTCCCTCCATCAGGCCGGCCTCTCAACGGAACGTCCAGCTGACTTGCAACGCGGAGCGGAACATTGGGAGTTTGTTAATCTTGGTACTTGACTCGTTGGCACGTCAGCAATTTCTGATACAGAAATAATGCGCAGCATGAAGACTGTTCTCGTCACCGCTTTCCTGCTTACATTGATGGTCGTCCATTCCTGGGAGATTAAAGCCAAAATGTTTCCCACACATGAAATTTACGCATGTTGGCATGGCGGCCTACCACGGGTTGGGTCACGACCGGGGCCGTGTTGTACAGCCTTGCTAGGGTGCGCTCAGCCGTTGGGCAATACTGGGTTGATCAAGTCACGGGGTCGCAGCCAGACATGAGGATCACGAATGAGGCAAGCGATTGCGAGGTGATGAGTTCCTAGTTTAGAAAGTGTCATGACCACGCTCGATTTTGACACGCTACAACAAATGTCCGTCAGCGGCGATCCGTTCACTCACGTAATCGTGCCACAGTTCGTGCCAAGCTCGATGCTGCCGCAGGTGGTGGCTGATCTACCGGCAATCCAGAAAGGCGGTTCGTTTCCGACTGATGGATTGCGGCTTGGACCGACGGCGAAGGCGTTGATCGAGGAGTTGGAGGGTGCCCAATTTCGGGGGGCGATCGCGGCGAAGTTCGGCCTCGATCTTGACGACGCACCGGTGATGGTGACGCTGCGCGGGCAATCGCGCGAGAAAGATGGACGCATCCATCGCGACAGTACGGCAAAACGGGTGACGGTGCTGCTTTATCTTAATCCGGAAGGAGCGGCGTGGGCGCGAAAGGATGGCTGCCTGCGTCTGCTGCGTGGGCCGGATAGCATCGAGGACTACGCCGTTGAGGTGCCACCAGTAAATGGAACATTGCTCGCCTTTCCGAATGGGCCGACAACGTTCCATGGGCACAAGCAGTTCGTCGGCCAACGCTACGTGGTGCAGCTCAACTGGATGACGACGGATAATAAAGCGCGCTACGAACTGCGGCGACACAAGATGACGGCATTTGTCAAGCGGCTCACGCGGGCCGCGTGATCAACGTGACGACACTCACCACCTATCAGTTGCTGGAACACTCCAAAGTTGTGGGATGGGCTGAAGGGTTTGGAGCAGGTTTGCGATGCGCCGTAGGCCGCGCGTGAACCACGACGTCATGCTGCGCAGGACGTTCTTCGGCTGTTGTTCCGGGCGTCTGCGTTCGGCAGGCGTGGCATGATGGACCGCATCCCATTGTCCTGTGGACACGGCGGAGTAGAGTGCCAGCGCCATGACCAGGATGAGCCTGGCCAGCCGGTCGGGGAAGCGGATCTGGCTGTCTTCCAGGCCGAAGCCACGCGTTTTGAAGTCGGAGAACATTGGCTCAATGCCCCAGCGCCGGGCGTAGTCGAGCGTGGTGAGGTAGCCCGGGGCCTCGGACATGGCGACGATCCAGGGCTCCTCATGGCCGGGGTCCTGGATGAAGCCGACGTTGGTGCGCACCCGGCGCGCGGTCAATTCCACTTCCGTCAGATAGGGCGTGTCCCGGGCCAGGCGCTCGACCGGCCCTGCGTCGGCACCGTCGATCCATAGATGCAGGTTGCCCTTCAGCCGCAGCCGGTAGTCCCAGCCCAGCACCTGGCAGTGGCCGATCAGCGCGGGCGTGCCGTAGAACCGGTCGCCCAGCAACCGCACACGAGCCTCTTCAGGCAACCAAGCCACTACGGTGTCGAGCAAGCCTTTCTGCACGCCAAAGCCAATGGCACCCTCGGTCTCCTCCACCCGCCAAGCCAGCGGCAAGGCGCGCTCACCCCAGCGCAGGGCCAGCATGAGGATCTGATGCCGCTCGGACGCCCGGCTCTGATCCAAGATCAGGTCCACCCGCTCGCCTGGCCCCGCTTCGGCCTGCGCCCGCGCCAACACCTCGCGTGCGAACGCCAGCATCACCGCATCGCACTCGATCAGCGGGTTCGCCAGCACGCGCACGATCCACTGGTAGCGCATGTCGATCCGGTCCGGCTGACGCGGCAGGGCGGCCGCCAGCGACATCAGGTTGGCGCTGCGCTCGCTCAGCATGGTCGCAACCAGAAGCGCCAAGTTCTCCCGCTGCGTCTTGCGCTGCCAGGGCAGCCGCTCATGCAGCACCACGCTGATGCTCCCGGCCACATGCTCGATCCCGCCCATCCAAACACCCAATCCGTCTAGGATTGGGCCTTCATCACACCACAGGTCGGACCGTCAACCACTCGGGGCCGAAACTGATAGGTGGTGAGCGTGACGACATGGGAATGACAGTCCACATGAATCTGCCCTCCTGTTCCAGCTTTGGAAGGTCGTGCTCCCGTGAACAGATACCTAGCTTCTGTTAGAACTTGAGTTCTAGGCCGTAGTGACGATTTCAGCTCGGCTGGGTTCCGGTTCGGCGCTGGGTGTGGTTCAAGGCTGATTTCGAGGTTTGGCGATGGCGGGCGTTGAGGTGGATGCGTTGCGCGACGACCAGTGGGAGCGCTTGCGGGACCTGGTTCCGGGCGGGCGCGAGGGCCAGCGTGGGCCGCGTTGCGACAACCGCCGGTTCGTGGATGCGCTGCTGTGGATGGCGCGCTCTGGCGCGCGCTGGCGCGACCTGCCCGAGCGGTATGGTGATTACCAGGCCGTGAAGCGCCGCTTCTATCGCTGGGTCGAGCGCGACGTCTTGGGCGGCTTCCTGGCCGTGCTTGCGGCGGACAGCGACCTGGAATGGCTGATGATCGACAGCACGGTCGTGCGCGCCCACCAGCACGCGGCCGGGGCCCGCCGGTCCAAGGGGGGCCTGATGCCCAGGGGCTGGGCCGCTCTCGCGGCGGCCTGAGCACCAAGGTACACGCCGCCACCGACGCGCTGGGCAACCCGGTGCGCCTGCTGTTCGGGCCGGGGCAGCGCCATGACGTCACGCGCGGCCACGAACTGCTGGACGGCCTCAAGCCCGGTGCCGTGATCGCCGACAAGGGATACGACGCTGACCACCTGCGGGATGCCATAGGCGACATGGGAGCCGAGGCTGTCATCCCGCCCCGGTCCAACCGCAAAACGCCACGCGACCATGACAAGGCGCTCTACCGGGAGCGCAACCTCGCCGAGCGGTTCTTCAACAAGCTGAAGCAGTTCAGGCGCGTGGCCACCCGCTACGACAAGCTCCTGCCCAACTACAGAGGCTTCGTCCAACTCGCCGCCATAGTCGTCCTGCTTCGGTGAAATCGTCACTACCGCCTAGCCCCATCTTTGGGGCATGGCGGAGATTGCTGAGGCTGAGGGCTTTACGGACGCGGAGTGGGCGGTATGGGAGCCGCTGATCGAGTTGGTGCGGCCCCGCGGCAAGACGCCGCCGAAAGACCTGCGCCGCACGATCGCGGCCATCTTGTGGCGGCACAACAACGGCGCCAAGTGGCGGGCGATCCCGGCCGAACTCGGCCCGTGGTGGCTGGCGGCGCAGCTGTTCATCCGCTGGGCCAAGCAGGGTGCGTGGGAGCGCCTGCTGGGTTTGGCGCAGGCGCGCGCGGGCGGCTTGGATCTGGGCCTGGCCTTCCTGGACGGGACCAACATCCGGGCGCGCGCCAAAGCGGCGGGGGCGCCTAAAAAAGGGGATCTGCAGCAAGCCGAGACGAGCGTGAAGCGCTTGGTCGCTCTCGCGGCGGCTTCGGGACCAAGGCGGTGACGGTGGCAGACAGCCAGGGCCGGGCGATCGCCTTTGCGCTCGCCCCAGGCCAGGCGCACGAGGCGCCAATGGCGCCCGCGCTGCTGGACGGCTTGACGGACGCGCCCGGCTGGGTGGTGGGCGACCGCGGCCTGTCCTCGGACGCTCTGCGCGCGCAGGCCTGGGCCATGGGCGCGCGTCCGGTGATCCCGACCAAGAAGAACGAGGCGCCCGTGCGCTGCCCGGACTTCATCTACGTTCATCGCAACCGGATCGAGCGCCTTTGGGGTCGGCTGAAAGAGTGGCGGGCCGTGGCCACCCGCTACGAGAAGACAGCCCGCTCCTTCATGGGCGTGCTCTGCCTCGCCGCCGCACGGGACTGGCTCAAACCCACAATCAAGAACAAGCAATCAAGTCCTAACAGAGGCTAGATGAAAGTAGATAGTTAGGTGCCAAAGCGGGCGGTATGTCCAGAGCCGCGAGGGTCGCGGCCGAATCGGGGATCGAGCACCAGGTAAGCCCAATGCGTTTGAGGCGGGCGACGAGCTAGAGCATGTTAATTGCGAGGACGGTTGAATGCGTGGCGATCTCGGGCTGGTGTTTGATTCCGGAAAGTCACGACTCTGCTTCGACCCGAAGGGGAGAGGAAGCGCCGTGGCAGGTGGTCGCCACGGCTCAGCCAGAACGACGCCGCGCGTTCGAGCCGCGCTTCAAGCGTCGAAAGAAGCGATCGGTGCCTAGCCCCAGCGCTAAGGGCTGGGCCGCGCACCACCGTCGCCAAGTGGCGCACCCGGACCACGGCCGAGGATGCGCCGATGGGGCCGACCTCGCCCCACGGCACTGTCCTGACCCTGGCCGAGGAGGCCATGATCGCGTCGACCGCCGCCGAACCCTGCCGCCGCTCGACGACGTGCTCGGCTGTCGGCCCGACAGCATCCCGATGCTCACCCGCTCCAGCCTGCACCGCTGCCCGACACGCCACGGCCTCTCCCGATCGCCTGTCTAAATTCACCTACGTCGAGTTCCGACACGACGCCGGCTAGATGAACGGAGCTGACTTCCTCCGAGGCGTCGTCGAGGCGTTCCCCTGTGCCATCCACACCGTCCTGACCGACAACGGCATGGCCTTCGGCCGATTTGCCAAAGAACCGCAACGGTCCGAGCAGGCGCTGCCTCGGCGCGCCTATCTTCGGCCGCGCCTACGATGAGCACAGCGTCGGGCACACGCTTGCCAAGCCACGCCATCCCTGGACCAACGGCCAGGCCGAACGCATGAACCGCACCGTCAAGAACGCCACCATCAAGTCGTTCCACGGTCCCGGCCCCGACAGACCCGAAGCCCATAACCTTTCTTCCTGGAATGCCCCCGCTCTGAAGTCGAGTTCCGTCATTATGAGGCCGGTGATGAAGCGGTCGATGTTCGCGCAGGACTCGCCCGTCAGCTCGGCTAGGGCACCCCTTCTCGCCTGCCCCTGACGCCGCAGGCGCGCACGAGCGCGGTGAACCGACATGCCGATCCCGCAACGGCCTTGGCCTTGCCATCCTGCTCAACACGGGGAACTGCGGCAGCGTCGGCTGCGCCCAGTGCTGTGACGGGCTGGACCACCAGCCACGCCAGTTGCCGCGGCGCTGGCAAGGGCGGTCTCTCGTCGCGCGCCACAATGACTGTCAAAAATACTTGGTGCCCCGTACGGGATTCGAACCCGTGTTACAGCCTTGAAAGGGCCGTGTCCTAGGCCTCTAGACGAACGGGACAGGTCATATTCGGCGTAGCCCGCCAGCTATCTTCCGGTCAAGCTAGTGCCGCGTCCGTGACGAAGAAACTCGCACTCGTGGTTCCGTTCCACGTTTCTGTTCGCAAGTGACCGGCCAGATGCAAGGGGCGGTCGCGAGCCAGCAGCGCCGAAGCCAACGTCCCCTCTCCAGCCCGAAACAGCATCGATTTCAGCCGTGGCCCGCCCCCCTCGCCTTCAACGTAGGCGCGCACCGTGCCGCTGTCTTTACCGATCCGATCCGCCCTCACCACCCGGGCGCGCGGTAGAACGAACACCGGCTCCTCGTTGCCGTTCCCGTATGGGGCGAGTCGCCCAAGGTGCTGTGCCAAGTCGAGCGTCGCACCTGGCACTGCCAGCATCGCTTCGACCGACAAGTCTTCCGCCCGGGGCAGCGCTGCCGCGTGCGATAGCTGGACATTGAGAAACGCCTGGAATGCCGGCACATTGGCCACCGTTAGGCTAAACCCAGCCGCCATCGCGTGTCCTCCGCCAGTCAGCAGCAAGCCCTCGCTGCGCGCCGCCATCACCGCCCGGCCCACGTCAATGCCGAGTACCGAACGGGCGCTCCCCTTCACGGTGCCGTCCACCACTGCGCCGACAAGCGCCGGTCGATTGTAACGCTCCTTGATTCGTCCGGCGACGATCCCGACCACGCCTGGGTGCCAGCCTTCGCTGTGCACCAGCAACGCCGCGTGCCCGGCCATGTCCAGCGCCGCCGCTTGATCGAGCGCGGCCTGCATCATGCCGGTCTCAACTTCCCGCCGCTCACGGTTAGTCAGGTCGAGCTGCTGCGCGATCTGCTGTGCCTCCAATGGATCGTCGGTCAGCAAGAGGCGTAACCCCAGGCCAGAATCGCTGATTCGTCCCGCCGCGTTGATGCGCGGCCCAAGCGAGAAACCGCAGGTCATCGCCGTGGGCTGGCCGCCGGTCGTCGCGGCGTCGAGCAAGGCCGCGAGGCCGGGCCGGGCGCGTCGGGCCATGACGCGCAAGCCTTGCATCACCAGCGCCCTGTTCAGCCCAGTAAGGGGCATCACGTCGCATACCGTCGCCAGCGCCACGAGGTCCAGCAGTTCACGTAGGTCTGGTTCCGGTCGCGTCATGAACCAACCGTCCTGCCGTAGGGCGCGCACCGTGGCGACCGCTGCTAGGAACGCCACCGCCGCGGCGCAAAGGCCCCGCAGTCCGCTCGCGCAGTCGAGCCGATTTGGGTTCACCGTCGCCAGCACCGGCGGCGGGGCGCCATCGACCGCGTGATGATCCAGCACCACGACGTCCGCCTGCCCAGCCACCGCTGCCAGCGCCTTGGTCGCCGCCGTGCCGCAATCAACGCAGACGATCACCGTCGCTCCCTGCCTGGCCATGCCCAGCAACGCCGGGGCATTTGGACCATAGCCTTCGCGCATACGATCCGGCACGTGGGTCAGCACGGCGCAGCCAAGGCCGCGCAACAGCCGCACTACAACTGCGGCGCTGCACGCCCCATCAACGTCGTAATCGCCGAACACACCCACGGTCTCACCCCGGCGCACTGCATGGGCAAGACGCGCTGCCGCGGCGTCCATATCCGTCAGCACCGATGGGTCCGGCAGCAAGGCGCGCAAAGTCGGCTCGAGAAAATGCCCGGCTGTTTCAATAGTCACACCACGCGCCGCGAGCAGTCGGCCGATGATTTCTGGCAACCCGAGTCGCTGGGCGATGCCCATGCCGACCCGATCCTCGGCGGGTCGCAGCACCCATCGACGCCCAGTCAGGCTGGCGCCTATCCCGAGCGCATGCTCGCCCACGATGCCGCCGTTCAAGATCTACGGCTCAGGTTGGCCCTCACTCGGGCTGCCAAGTTTTGGTCTCAAAATTGTGGTGCGCGTCGATGTAGCGAACGGTGCCGGATTTGCTGCGCATCACCATCGAATGCGTGCGCGCGCCTTTGGTGAATCGCCGCACGCCGTTCAGCATCGCGCCCGAAGTAACGCCGGTGGCTGCGAACATCACGTCTCCCTTGGCCATCTCCTCGACTGTGTACTTGTGCTTCGGGTCGTTGACGCCCATCTGCCGCGCCCGCTCGACCTGCGCGTCGTCCTCGTACATTAGGCGCGCCTGCATCTGCCCACCGATGCAGCGCAGCGCCGCCGCCGCCAACACGCCTTCCGGCGCGCCGCCGCTGCCCATGAAGACATCGATGCCGCCTTCCGGCAGCGCCGCCGCGATCACGCCCGCCACGTCGCCATCGCCCAGCAGCATGATGCGCGCCCCGGCTTCACGGCACTTGGCCAGCAGCTCGTCATGACGCTCGCGCTCCAACATGCATACGACCAGGTCGCCGATCTCGCGCCGCTTCGCCCGGGCCAGGTTGCGGAGGTTCTCGGCCACCGACGCATCGAGGTCAACGACGCCCTCCGGCAACCCGCCGCCGACCGCGATCTTGTCCATGTAGATATCAGGTGCGTGCAGGAAATTGCCGCTCTCCGCCAGCGCCACCACCGCCAATGCGTTCGGCCCGCCTTTGGCGGTGATGCTGGTGCCTTCCAGGGGGTCGACGGCGATATCCATCGCCGGGCCGCCCGCACCGACTTTCTCGCCGATGTAGAGCATCGGCGCCTCGTCCATCTCGCCTTCGCCGATCACCACCGTGCCGTCGATGGCGACCCCGTCGAACGCGCGGCGCATGCCTTCCACCGCCGCCCCGTCCGCTTCATTCTTCTTTCCTCTGCCCATCCAGCGCGACGCGGCCAGCGCGGCCGCTTCGGTCACCCGCACCAAGTCGAGGGCCAGGTTGCGGTCACTGCTGATTTCGGGTCGTGTGTTCATCATGCTTCCTCAAGCAGGTTCGATACGGATCAAAGTCGGCGGCTCCAAAACGGCGTCCAGCGCCTTGATCTGCGTCAGCGCCGCACGCATCGCTGCCTCATTCGTTTCGTGCGTCACCAGCACGACGGGCACCGCCTCGCCCGGCGCGCGGCCACGCTGCAGCATGCTCTCCAGGGAAACGCCAGCATCGCGCAAGGCGGCGGTGACATCGGCGATGACGCCGGGCCGGTCCACCACCATCAGTCGCAGGTAGTAGGCTCCCTGGTGCGCCGCCATCGGCAGCGATGGCTGGTTCGACAGCACGGATTCCGCGGCTCCCCACATCGGCGTCGCCCGGCCGCGCGCGAGGTCAATCAGGTCCGCGACGACCGCGCTCGCCGTTGGTCCGGCACCCGCGCCGCGCCCTTCCAGCATCACCCGACCGACGAAGTCGCCCTCCGCCACGACGGCGTTGAACACGCCATCAACGCGGGCGATCGGCGCCGCCTGCGGCACCATGCATGGGTGCACCCGGCTCTCAATCCCCTTCGCTGTGCGCCGCGCGATGCCCAGCAGCTTGATGCGATAGCCCAGCTCGCTGGCGAAGGCGATGTCCATCGCCGACACGCCGCGGATGCCCTCGACGTGGACGGCGGCGAAATCAACCGGCCGGTTGAATGCCAGCGCCGCCAGGATGGCAAGCTTGTGGGCGGTGTCGACGCCGTCGATGTCGAAGCTGGGGTCGCTTTCGGCGTAACCGAGGCGTTGCGCGTCGGCCACCACATCGGCGAACTCCCGCCCCTGCTCACGCATCGCCGTCAGGATATAGTTGCAAGTGCCGTTGAGGATGCCAGCCACGCGCTCGATCCGGTTGGCAGCCAAGCCTTCGCGCAATGCTTTAATCGCCGGAATGCCGCCCGCCACCGCGGCCTCGAAACTCAGCGAGACGCCCGATGTTTCCGCCCATGCCGCCAGCGCCGAGCCGTGGAGCGCGATCAGGGCTTTGTTGGCGGTCACGACAGATTTGCCGGCGCCGAGCGCGATCTCGACCACGTCGCGCGCCGGGCCGTCACTGCCGCCAATCAGCTCGACAACGACGTCGATATTGGCATCAGCGGCGAGGGCAGCCGGGTCGTCGAACCAACGCAATTCCGTGAGCGGCACGCCACGGTTCCGCATCCGGTCGCGGGCCGAGACCGCGGTGATGGCGATCGCCCGCCCGGCACGCGCCGCCACGACGTCCGCGTTGTCACGCAACAATGTGAGAACGCCTGTGCCGACGGTGCCCAACCCTGCCACGCCGATCCTGAGCGGGTTCATGGGCGGGATCGTCTGTTCAGAGCCGCGGGACGATCAACCAATCTCACTCCGCCGCGACCCCGACGGAGGCCACGTTGCTCTCGCTTCTCAGGAAAGCGCGGATGTTGCGCACGGCTTGGCGAAGCCGCTGCGTGTTCTCCACCAGCGCGATCCGCACGTGCGTGTCGCCGTGCTCGCCGAAGCCAATGCCCGGCGCGACCGCGACCTTGGCGTGCGCCAGCAGCAGCTTGCTGAACTCGACACTGCCCAAGTGGGCGAAACGCGGCGGGATCGGGGCCCAAGCGAACATCGAGCCGTCCGGACTTGGCATATCCCAGCCCGCCTGCGCCAGCCCCGGTACCAACACGTCGCGCCGCTCCCGATATAGCGCCCGCATCTCGGCCACGCAGTCCTGCGGACCGTTCAGCGCCGTCGTTGCCGCAACCTGAATGGGCGTGAATGCGCCGTAGTCAAGGTAGGACTTCATCCGGGCCAAGGCCGCGATCAACCGGGCGTTGCCAGCAGCGAAGCCCATGCGCCAGCCGGGCATCGAGTAGGTCTTGGACAGGCTGGTGAACTCCACCGCGATGTCCTTGGCACCGGGCACTTGCAGGATCGACGGCGGGGGCGTCGCGCCGAAGTAGATTTCGGCGTAGGCGAGGTCAGACAGAATATAGATCTCGTGCCTGCGGCAGAAGGCAACGATCTCGCGGTAGAAATCGAAGTCGGCGAGATAGGAAGTCGGATTGCTCGGAAAGTTAACGATCAGCGCGGTGGGCTTGGGAACGCTGTGCCGAACCGCGCGGTCTAGAGCCTCCAGCATGCTCGCGTCCGGGGTCGCCGGCACACTGCGGACGCTGGCACCGGCGATGATGAAGCCGAACTGGTGAATTGGATAACTCGGATTCGGCACCAAGATGGTGTCGCCGGGGCTGGTGATGGCAGCGGCGAGGTTGGCCAGCCCTTCCTTGCTGCCGAGCGTGGCCACCACCTCCGTCTCGGCGTCGAGGGCCACGCCAAAGCGGCGTTGGTAGTAGCCGGCGAGCGCCCGGCGCAGCCCAGGGATGCCTTTGCTCGCGCTGTAGCGATGAGTGCGCGGGTCCTGCACCGCCTCCACCAACTTGGCGACGATGTGCGCCGGCGTGCCGGTATCGGGGTTGCCCATGCCCAGGTCGATGATGTCCTCGCCCTCGGCCCGGGCACGCGCCTTGGCCTGGTTCACCTCCGCGAACACGTAGGGTGGCATGCGGCGGATGCGATGGAATTCCTGGCTCATGCTCGGGACGCTCGTTTGAGGGAAGGAAAAGGCCGTGACCATCATTCTACCAGACGCGCGATCCCGCCGCGAGCCAGGGCGGCCGCGTCGATCCTGACGGCGCTGGCCGGGACGCCTTCCGCTTCCAAGATGTCGGCCATTGCTTGGGCCCGCCGCCATGCCAGCGGCAGCGCCACCTGTTGCGCCTGGGGCGACGACGAAGTTGCGTCGCCGCCGCCGAGCAACGCCACAGGGCCGCCGCCGCGCCGGGCCGCGAGGTCGCGCAAGCCAGCCTCGGACGCCGGGCGCATCACGTCCGAGGCTGGCAGGAAGGAGACATCAACCTGGGGTCGCGGCGGCGGCGCGTCGGGGATCGCAGCGATCGCGACACCCGGGATCGTAGGCAGTGGCGGCGGCCCGCTTGGCAGGGGCGGCAAGGCGCCGGGTGCCGGCTCGCTCGGCCCCGGGTCGCTCGTCGCCGGTGCGGTCGCGGACGAAGCGGCTGAGCCCACGCCTTCCAAGACCGGGGCGGGCGGACTGCGCTCCATCCGTGATAGTGACGGGGATGCAGCGCCCGGCCGTGTCGCTGCCGACGAAGGAGCCGAGGGTGCTGGGGCTGAAGGCGTGCTCGCCGCCTCGATCCGGGCTTTAGAGTCCGATGCGTCCGGGTCCGCTCCTGGCAGAGATGCGCGTAGGCGGGCCGCGGCTTGTTGCGGAGTGGCGATGGGGTCCTGTGCCGCGTCGCGCACAGTGCGGTCGCGCGCGCTGACCAGCCGCTCGGCCAGGTCGCGCCGGGCCGCGGCGCTCGTCGGCGTCGGTGCGGGCGGAACTTGCGCCAGATTGGGATATGGCGAATCCGCACCGGGCGGCGGCGGCCGTTGTTGCGCGATCGCGCCGCCCTGCAGGTCATGCCACCAATCGATCGGTACGCCGACCGGGAGCTTGGTCGAGTAGAACTGCTCGATGCTCTCACATCCCGGGGTAGCCAAGGCCACGAGCAACGGGAGGCACCGCCGCGCCGCCGCTTGCCGTCGCACTAGCCCGCGCTTACGTAGCATTCCAACAAACATCCCCATCAGCCGGTCCCGCCCTGTTCGCCATGCTGTATCGCGACCAGGCTGGTTCGGCGGAAAGGACAGCAAACGTGATGGCCGATCAAGGGAAGACTGACGTCAACGGCGCCGCGATCAACCCGGTTGCCTTCAAGATGACCGATCCGGCAGAACTCAGCCGCTCCATGGCCGGCATCGCTGAACGTTCGCAACGGCTCGTCACGGACTGGCTGAATCGCCAATCTTACGAAGCGCCCGCGATCGACCCCCTTAACGTCGGCCATGCCTTCGTGGAAATGACCACTCAACTGATGAAAGACCCTGCCACGCTGGTTCAGGCGCAGATCGGTTTTTGGCAGGACTACATGACCTTGTGGCAGAGTACGACACGCCGCCTCTGGGGCATCGACACGCAGCCGGTGATCCAGGCAGACCCGAAAGACCGCCGCTTCAAGGATGAAGCTTGGAAAGAGAGCGAGGTTTTCGATTTCATCAAGCAATCCTATCTTTTGTCGGCCCGTTACGTGCAGGACGTGGTTGGCCGCGTCGACGGGCTCGATGCCAAGACGGCGCAGAAGGTCGACTTTTACTCGCGCCAGTTCATCGATGCCATGAGCCCAAGCAACTTCCTGCTCACCAATCCCGAAGTCCTGCGCAAGACTGTCGAAACCGGCGGCGAGAACCTGATTCGCGGCCTGAACAACATGCTATCCGATCTTGAGCGCGGGCGCGGTAAGCTGACGATTAAAATGACTGATCTTGAAGCATTTAAGTTGGGCGAAAACATCGCTATTTCAGAAGGTCACGTTGTATACCAAAACGACCTAATGCAGCTTATTCAGTACTCTCCCACTACCAAAACAGCAATGAAACGTCCTTTGCTGATCGGCCCACCCTGGATCAACAAGTTTTATGTTCTTGATTTAAGACCTAAAAACAGCTTTGTGCGTTGGGCTGTATCCCAGGGTCACACTGTATTCATGATCAGTTGGGTCAACCCAGACGAAAAGCTGTCTAGCAAGCGTTTCGATGACTACATGGTGGAGGGCTATCTCGCCGCCCTCGACGCGATTGAGCAGGCGACAGGCGAACGCGAAGTCAACGCCATCGGCTACTGTCTTGGTGGGACCTTGTTGGCCGGAACGCTCGCGTACATGGCGGCAGTAGGCGACGACCGCATCAAGTCCGCAACTTTCTTTGTCACTATGACGGATTTTCAGGAAGCAGGCGAGTTGGGCGTGTTCATCGACGAGGAGCAACTTAACGCGCTCGAAGGCAAAATGGAGAAGCAAGGGTACTTAGACGGCAGCGAGATGGCGACCACGTTCAACATGCTCCGCGCCAATGACCTGATCTGGTCGTTCGTTGTCAACAACTACCTACTTGGCAACGAGCCGTTTCCTTTCGATCTGCTCTATTGGAATAGCGATAGCACTCGTATGCCAGCAGCAATGCATACCTTTTACCTGCGCAGCCTTTATCAGAAGAATATGCTTTGTCGGCCTGGTGGCATCTCAATGGCCGGCCAACCGATTGATCTCAGCACTGTCAAAGTTCCGGCCTATTTTTTGTCTACGCGAGAGGATCACATTGCTCCTTGGAAAAGCACTTATCGCGGTGCGCAATTGCTCGGTGGTGACAGCCGTTTCGTTCTGGCTGCTAGCGGCCACATCGCCGGCGTGGTCAACTCACCCGAGAGTGGGAAGTACAGTCATTGGATTAACCCGCTGCTGGCAGCCGATGCGGAGGCATGGCTGGCCGACGCCGTCGAAGTTGCCGGCAGCTGGTGGCCGGACTGGCAGCGATGGATCATGATGTCCGACGATGAGCAGGTCCCCGCCCGCGTCCCAGGCACCGGTAGATTGCCAATAATCGAGGCCGCCCCTGGGAGGTACGTGGCAGAGAGAGGAAGTTAAGATATGTCCATTGCTGATGTGCGGGATCAAGACACTCGCAGGCCTTGTCAGTGTATGATCTTGAGCCTGTCACACGTGGACGACGGCATTGATTGGGTATGAGCTATTTACCAAACCTGTTTTTCTGAAAGCTATCGGACAGGAGGTTGGATAGTTAGGAAAGGTACGCTTCGACGGGCTGCCAACGGCACGCCGTTCCTGCACGGAACCGTGCACCTGTTGCGCAAGCGGTGGGACATCCGGACCATCAAAATCAACGGTGACGCAGCGGACCCATTGCGCGACCGGGTAGTCGTCACTCGACTCAGGGCACCGCCGCACCACTCAGCATCGCGGCGCGGATCATATTCGACTAGCTGCGCAACGGTCGCCTGACTAGACGGCAACTGACCAAAGGCCAGACCCTGGCAGATCTCCTTATCTTCTTGTCCACTAGGCGGTAGTGACGATTTCACCGAAGCAGGACGACTATGGCGGCGAGTTGGACGAAGCCTCTGTAGTTGGGCAGGAGCTTGTCGTAGCGGGTGGCCACGCGCCTGAACTGCTTCAGCTTGTTGAAGAACCGCTCGGCGAGGTTGCGCTCCCGGTAGAGCGCCTTGTCATGGTCGCGTGGCGTTTTGCGGTTGGACCGGGGCGGGATGACAGCCTCGGCTCCCATGTCGCCTATGGCATCCCGCAGGTGGTCAGCGTCGTATCCCTTGTCGGCGATCACGGCACCGGGCTTGAGGCCGTCCAGCAGTTCGTGGCCGCGCGTGACGTCATGGCGCTGCCCCGGCCCGAACAGCAGGCGCACCGGGTTGCCCAGCGCGTCGGTGGCGGCGTGTACCTTGGTGCTCAGGCCGCCGCGAGAGCGGCCCAGCCCCTGGGCATCAGGCCCCCCTTGGACCGGCGGGCCCCGGCCGCGTGCTGGTGGGCGCGCACGACCGTGCTGTCGATCATCAGCCATTCCAGGTCGCTGTCCGCCGCAAGCACGGCCAGGAAGCCGCCCAAGACGTCGCGCTCGACCCAGCGATAGAAGCGGCGCTTCACGGCCTGGTAATCACCATACCGCTCGGGCAGGTCGCGCCAGCGCGCGCCAGAGCGCGCCATCCACAGCAGCGCATCCACGAACCGGCGGTTGTCGCAACGCGGCCCACGCTGGCCCTCGCGCCCGCCCGGAACCAGGTCCCGCAAGCGCTCCCACTGGTCGTCGCGCAACGCATCCACCTCAACGCCCGCCATCGCCAAACCTCGAAATCAGCCTTGAACCACACCCAGCGCCGAACCGGAACCCAGCCGAGCTGAAATCGTCACTACGGCCTAATCAGATCAGTGCCTAGCGGGCGCAGGTGCGACGCACCAGCCGGTCAAAGTAGGAGACGTCATGACATCTTCGGCCTAGGCAGCATTCGCGGCGGCACACCGCCGCACAGCACGTAGAAGATCGCCTCAATCATCGTGCGGATTGGTTAGGTGTGCAGCCGTCCAACTGTCGAAGGTGGAGGCAGGAGCGGCTCCAACATCGCCCATTCGGCATTTGTCAGGTCTCTGGTGAAGCGCAGATCGTCGTAGCTATGCTGCGCGCGTGTGATCGGGGTCACATGAAGGCCGTTCATCCATTCAGCCTTGGCAGCTCGTTGAAAACACATTTTGCCCGGCCATCCAGCTCCCGGTCCAACGTCGTTCAGAAATGAGATTGAGTCAAAAAAATAGTGGTGCCGCAGGACGATTCTGGACGGGATCGTCACCTTTATGGAGTCTATTCACTGCACGTTATCCACAACATTTTGTGCTGGAAAACTGAATTGAGACTACCCATAGCGTCATTCACCCTCTACGCTTCTCCCTGACACGTTGTGGAGACATCATCATGGAATGGAATGAGGAAACGATCGCGCAACTCCGCACGCTATGGGAAGAAGGGCACTCAACTGCGCAAATCGGTCGTCGCCTTAATACGACCAAAAATGCTGTAGTTGGAAAAGCGCATCGGCTCCGCCTCGCAGCGCGCCCGTCTCCGATTAATCTAGGACAGTCACGAACAAAAATCACGGAACTTGTACACACGCAATCAGCAAACAAAGCAAGCTTGTCATCATTTGTCGTAAAAATGGAAGTCTCCAGTTCATTTGCAAATATCTCAAACAACAATTCAGTAAAACCAAAAAACGATGTAGTTTCTGTAGATAGTCACAAACGTGTTTGTTGCTGGCCTCTTGGTGAGCCGGGGACTAAAAGCTTTCGTTTTTGTGACGTCGCTGTTGAGGCGGGAAAGCCGTACTGTCCTGAGCATGTTTCTATAGCTTATGTCAAAGTTCGTGAGCGAAGGATCAGCGCCGCTTAGACTATTCTATCCACCGCCGTGGCGGAGGATGGCTGGTGGGTGCCGCGTGCGCTGCTGACGGGGTTTACGGATCGGGCGTCACGGCCAGCCGCCCTCACCATCCGGAGCGCCACGCGGCCATCGCCGAGGACGCGGTCGCGCCGTTCGCCCTGCCAAGCTTCGGCCTCACGGAAGCGACCGCCTTCAATGGCAGGCACTTTGGCCTGAGCGGCATGGTATTGCTCGCGCGGGCCGAACGCTGCCTAGTCCGGCCAAGGCGCTCGCCACTTCGAGCGCCGGCCCTCGCGATCCCGCCCGCATCGCCACCCGCTGCCCGGCATCCGCCGCCGCAGGCTCGCCATCGCTCGTGAAGACGCCGACGCCCTCGACCATCTGCGCAGCGACCTGCCGCCCAGGCTCACCCGTAGCCGTTCGCCCGGCAGCGGCTGTAACCTGTGCTCGCGGCCCGTAACCTGTGCTCGCAGCCCAGGGCGTCGCGGTGGGAGAACGCCCCCAGGTTGCGCGAAGTGATCGGCTTGATGCGCGTGATGGCCGAGGTCTGCCGAGCCACCCACGGCAGTGATGCTCGGCATCGACGACATCTTGGACGCGGCGCACGGCCCTCAGCAGCTTGGCTGATGCTGACGGCGCGCGATGCTCGCCCTCGCTCCCACTCGCCGACGCACGGCCAGCTCGCTACCCCATGCCCCTGGCTGCCCATACCACGATGGAACAGGCGACATGCCAACCCGCGGTCGCAGCTCAGGACACATCGAGACGCCTGTCCCCGTGAATGGGATGGGTTAGGCGCATGAATGCGCCTAACCAAGCTGAAACCGGTTTAAGTTGTTGGTTTGACGAACATCACATCGGATTATGTAGGCTCACTCAACCCGAAATGCTCTAACCTTGAGCACTGGGCGACACCGCTACGAAACGGGCTTGCCCGTCGCGCAACACGCGCAGCGCCACATCCTTGCCATCGCGAGTCGCGTTATGAATGGCCTGAACGGCTTCGCTCGGCGTGCTGATCGTTTTGGTGCCGATGTCGACCACCACGTCGCCCTCGCGCAACCCGGCCATCGCCGCCGGGGACCCAGGCTGTACGCTCGCGACCACTACACCATTTTGGTTGGCCGACAATTCAAGTTGCTCACGCAATCCCGGCGACAATGGCGCCAGCGCGACGCCGATGCGGCCTTTATCTGGCTGCGAGTCGCCTGCGGCACCGGCCGTCAGCTTATCGTTCGGCAGCGTGCCGATGGTCACATCGGCGGTCTTCTGGTCCCCGTCGCGCATGAAACCGATCTTAGCGCTGTTGCCTGGCTTGATTTCGGACACTTTCAGCGCCAGCTCATGTGGATTGTCGATCGCTTCGCCGTCCAGCGAGCGCAACACATCGCCGGGTTGCAAACCGGCCTTGGTCGCTGGGCTGTCGGGCGTGACCCCTGCCACCAGCGCGCCCCTCAAATTGTCCTTGAGGCCGAGGCTCTGCGCGATGCCGGCCGTGACCGCCTGCGTTTCCACGCCCAGGAACCCGCGCGTCACCTGTCCAGCCGTGCGCAACTGACCGACCACATCCTTGACCAAGCTGCTCGGGATGGCGAACCCGATGCCAACGCTGCCGCCGGTGGGGGACAGGATGGCCGTGTTGACGCCCACCACCTTGCCGTCCTGCGTGAACAGCGGCCCGCCCGAGTTGCCCTGGTTAATCGCCGCGTCCACCTGCAGGAATGCGTCATATGGCCCGGCCCCGATGTCGCGGCCCAGCGCCGAGACGATGCCCGCCGTCACGGTGCCGCCCAGCCCGAACGGATTGCCGACCGCGACCACCCACTGCCCCGGCCGTACCTGGTCAGAGTCGCCCAGCGTCAGAGCCGGCAGCTTATGGCCCGCCTCTACCTTGATCACCGCGAGATCGGTGCGCGGATCACGGCCGAGCACCTTGGCCGGCAGCTCGGTGCCGTCGTTCAAGGTGACGCTGACCTTGTCGGCGTCCTTCACCACGTGATTGTTGGTCACGACGGTGCCGTCCGGGTCAATGACGAAGCCCGAAGCCCGACCTTCACGCACCTGCCGCGGCCCCTGCCGGCCCGGACCGAAACCCATCATCATCGGCCTCTCAGACGCATGTTCCCGCACGTTGATGGAAACGACGGCCGGGCTGACCTGCGTCGCCAGGCCGGAGAAGTCCGGCAACGGATGCGCAACCCCAGATGGTTGGATCGTGCCCGGCGTGGCGGCAATAGCGTCCTCGGCATGTGCGCCGGTGACGGTCCAGGCACCAAGGCCTCCGAGTGCGGTGCCGCCCAGCAGCACGGCGACCAGCCCGGCTCGTGCAGCGCTTGGAATACGGTTCAACATCTTGCTTGTTCCTCAATGCATGTGACGAGGCCAGATCGGCCATCGCATGAGGGACAAAGTGAGATAAGGTGCGTTACGCCACTCTTTCGGGACCATGACGACCGCTTCATGACCTCGACGACATGCCGCCGCCATGTGAGGCGATGCCGGGTGCAGGGCTCGAACCCGCGGCCCCCTGATTACAAATCAGGTGCTCTACCAACTGAGCTAACCCGGCCTTGGCTCGCCCCTAGCATGAAACGAAACCATCTGGCGACAGGGGATCAACGCCTATGCTCACTGAATAAATTCCAACCGCAACCCGCCCGCCTGCGACGGTGGCACGACGATGCGAAACGGCATGTCGCTGCGGAACTCGATCCCGCCCGCCTCCAGCGCCGCTCGCACCGCATCGACCGAGGCCGTGCAAAGGGTCAACTCCACCATCGCGTCCGCTCGCCCCGCCAGCGCCTCCGCCACCTCCGGGTCATGTGTCGCCAACCGTTCGGACGACGTGATCGCGATCCATGCCAGCCCGGCTACGAGGAACGCTCCTGTCGGCCCCTCCAGCAGCGCCTCGGCTCCGAACACTCGCCGCATCAGCCCGACGCACGCCTCCACGTCCCGCACCGCGAGCGTCACTCCCTTAATGCCTGTCACTCGGTTCGGGTGCCGCCGCCACGGCTCGTGCCACACCAGCTCCGGCGCCAAATGGTGGCAGAAGAACATCCGCCCCGCCGGCAACGCTCCCGCCTCCATTCGCACCGTTCGGAACGCCGCCTCCGCGTGCCGCCCATCGCCCATATCCACCGGGCGCGAGAACGCCTGCGGCGGCAGCACCGGCGCCTCGGCCGCTTGCAACGTGGCGTGCAGCCCGTCGCTGTCCATTGTCTTGAACACGATCCCGTTCAGCCCGGCCGGCCAGTCCAGCACGTCAGTGCGCTGCGCCTCGCCCAGCACACCGAGCAGTTCGATGTAGTCGTTGCCGAGGATCATTAAGTTGTTGCTCGACCCGAGCGTGTGGTGCCCCCGCGGCGTGACCTGGAAGCCGAGCCGCGCCCACAGTGCCGCGGCCTCATCCAGCCTGTCGCGCGCGTTGACGACGACGTGGTCGATCAGCGGCATCGGCAACGTCATGCGGCCGGCCTACGGTGCTGCGCGTTGATGTGCCGCATGATCGCCTGTCCTCGCTCAAAAGCCATTCTCAGCCGCGCCCCGTTCCGATTCCGTGCCAAAATGCCCGCACGATGCGGTGCCGTTGCAGTCTCGTTGACCCAACCCACCTCAACGGATACGACAACCTGAACCGTTTGTAATGTCTAGGCCGGAGCTGTTCGATGGTCGCGCCGCGATGAAGGAAATTCCTGATCCTCTGTTGGTGGCGCGCACCACCGACGGCCGTTTGGTCACACGTCCTCTCTCACCTCACTTGCAGGTGTATCGGCCGCAGATGACCTCGGTGCTGTCGATTATGAACCGCGTGACCGGCATCGTGACATCCATCGGGACGCTGCTCCTGGTCTGGTGGCTGGTCGCCGCCGCCAGCGGCCCGCAGGCGTTCGGCCACGTGCAGGCGTTCATCGCCTCGCCCATCGGCTTGTTCATGCTGTTCGGCTGGACAGCATCCCTGTTCTACCACCTGTTCGGTGGCCTACGGCACCTGGCCTGGGATGCCGGCTGGGGCTTTGACCTGGACAGCACGTATATGAGCGGCTGGGCCGCAATCATTGCCACAGTCGTTTGCACCATCTTGGTCTGGGCGGCCGGCCTCATCATTTTACAGGATTGAGCGCCATGCCGGACAATGTCGCGATCCGCGTCCGCCGCAGCCACTTGGGCCGTGTTCGTGGCACTGGTTCGGCCAAAGCGGGCGTGCACCACTGGTATGCGGAGCGCGTGACGGCTATCGCCCTGGTGCCGCTCACAGTTTGGTTCGTGTTCGGCATGCTCGCACTCGTCGGAGCGCCGCGCGAGGCGGTGGTGGATTGGGTTGGGCGTCCTTGGAACACTGCGCTCTTGCTCGCCCTCGTTATCATGACATTCCACCACTTGCATCTCGGCGTTCAGGTGATTTTGGAAGACTACGTTCATACCAATTCGAGGTGGGTGGTAAGCCTGAGCATCATGGCGGTCAGGGCCATATGTGGTGTGCTAGGCCTGCTGGCCGGCGTGGCGGTGCTGAAGATGGCGCTGTCCTGAACATTGACGGTTCGAGGCAACTGATGAACGCAATTTCCAATCCGGCCGGCCGAGCCTACAACGTCATCGACCATACCTATGATGTCATCGTCGTCGGCGCCGGTGGCGCGGGCCTGCGCGCGACACTCGGTATGGGCGCGGCGGGCCTCCGTACTGCCTGCATCACTAAGGTGTTTCCTACTCGCAGCCATACCGTCGCCGCACAAGGCGGCATTGGCGCCGCCTTGGGCAACATGGGCGAGGATGACTGGCGCTGGCACATGTACGACACCGTCAAGGGATCGGATTGGCTCGGCGACCAGGACGCCATCGAGTATATGTGCCGCGAGGCCATCCCTGCTGTCTATGAACTGGAGCACTACGGCGTCCCGTTCAGCCGCACCGAAGACGGACGCATCTACCAGCGTCCCTTCGGTGGCCATATGACAGACTACGGCAAAACCCCGGCCATGCGCGCCTGCGCCGCCGCCGACCGCACCGGTCACGCCATCCTGCACACACTGTATCAGCAAAGCCTGAAGCACGAAGTCGAGTTCTTCGTCGAATACATCGCCCTCGACCTCATCATGGATGAGGAAGGAGCGTGTCGCGGCGTCATGGCCTGGTCGCTCGATGATGGCTCGATCCACCGCTTCCGCGCCCAATCCGTCGTGCTCGCCACCGGTGGTTACGGCCGCGCCTACTTCAGTTGCACGAGCGCCCACACCTGCACCGGCGACGGCAACGGCATGGCTATCCGCGCCGGTATTCCAATGCAGGACATGGAGTTCGTCCAGTTTCATCCGACAGGCATCTATGGTTCCGGCTGCCTCATCACCGAGGGTAGCCGCGGCGAGGGTGGTTACCTGACCAACGCCGAGGGCGAGCGCTTCATGGAGCGTTACGCCCCCACCGCCAAAGATCTCGCTAGTCGCGACGTGGTCAGCCGCAGCATGACCTTGGAGATTAACGCCGGCCGCGGTGTCGGCCCCAACAAGGACCATATTTTCCTGCACCTCGAACACCTTGGTGCCGAGTTGCTGCATGAACGCCTACCCGGCATCAGCGAGACTGCTAAAGTATTCGCTGGCGTGGACGTGACCAAGGAGCCGATCCCTGTCCTGCCAACCGTTCATTATAACATGGGCGGCATTCCGACCAACTACCGCACCGAAGTCCTGCGCCCAACGGCCAAGGAGCCCGACGCTGTCGTCCCCGGCCTCATGGCCGTCGGTGAGGCCGCCTGCGTCTCCGTTCACGGCGCCAACCGTCTCGGCACCAACTCCCTGCTCGACCTCGTAGTCTTCGGCCGCGCCGCCGCCCATCGCGTTGCTGAGATCATCAAACCTGGTGCGAGCCAAGCCCCATTGCCAGCCAACGCTGGCGATAACGCCCTTGCCCGTTTCGATCGCGCCCGCCATGCCAGCGGCGGCACCAGCGTCGCGGCTATGCGCGGCGAACTGCAGAAAGTGATGCAGCAGCACGCCGCCGTTTACCGAAACAGTGAAAGCCTCAAAGAGGGTGTCCAGAAGATGGACAAGCTCTGGACCGGTCTCGATGACATGCGCGTGGCCGATCGTAGCCTGATTTGGAACAGCGACTTGGTCGAAGCACTCGAATTCGACAATTTGATGGGCAACGCCATGACGACAATGGCGTCCGCCAACAACCGCCAGGAGAGCCGCGGCGCTCACGCCCACGATGACTTCCCCGAGCGGGACGACGACAACTGGATGAAGCATACCTTGGCCTGGTGCGACGACAAGGGCCACGTCGATTTTGGCTATCGCGATATCAGGATGCAGACCTTAACCAATGAGGTCAGCGTCTTTCCGCCCAAGAAGCGGGTCTATTAGGAAGCAGCAGCACATGGCAACCTTCACTTTGCCCAAGAATAGCCGCATCGGCACGGGCAAGTCCGTTCGCGCGCCGAAGGGCGCCACTCGGACCAAGACGTTCAACATCTACCGTTGGAACCCCGATGACGGTCAGAACCCTCGCGTCGACAGCTTCGAGCTAGACCTCGACCAGGTCGGCCCGATGGTGCTCGACGCCCTAATCTACATTAAGAACGAGCTTGACCCGACTCTCACCTTCCGCCGCTCCTGCCGCGAGGGCATTTGTGGCAGTTGCTCTATGAACATCGACGGCGGCAACACCCTTGCCTGCCTCAAGGGCCATGCTGACGTGGATGGCGACGTCCGAATTTACCCCCTGCCGCACATGGCCGTGGTCAAGGATCTCGTTCCCGACCTTAGCCAGGCTTACGCCCAACTTCGCAGCGTTGAGCCGTGGCTCAAGGCCGATACTCTTCCTCCACCCGATGCCGAGCGGCTGCAGAGCAAGGAGGAGCGCGCCAAGCTCGACGGCCTATGGGAGTGTATCCTCTGCTTCTGCTGCACCACCTCCTGTCCGAGCTACTGGTGGAACAGCGAACGCTACCTCGGCCCGGCCGTGTTGCTGCAAGCCTATCGCTGGATTGCTGACAGCCGCGACGAGTCGACTGGTGACCGCCTCGACGCGCTTGAGGATCCGTTCAAGCTTTACCGTTGCCATACGATCATGAACTGTACCAAAACTTGTCCAAAAGGCCTTAATCCCGCCAAAGCGATCGGCGAGATCAAGCAACTTCTCGTCGAACGGAAAGGCTGACATCCCTCGGTCTGTGGGAACAGCCGCTTGTCATGGCGTTTCGCGACAACATTGTCACTCACCGCCCTGCGGCCTGGCGCGACAGCTTGCTAGTTGACCATGCTGTATTTCGCCTAGTCTGGACCAACCTTGCCGAAGTTCTGCCCAGCCAGCTCTATCGCAGCAATCACCCGACGCCGGGCCAAGTCACCAACGCCAAACGCCGTCTTGGCCTCACCACCCTCGTTAACCTCAGGGGCCGCCGTTTTTGCGGCTCCGACGCTCTCTCCCGCGATGCTGCCGCCCGCCTTGGCCTGCGTCACATCGACATGGCATTCGAAAGCCGCGGCGCGCCCCATCGAGACCGCATCCTCCGTTTTCATGATATTTTTCAGTCGCTCGACGGTCCGACCCTAATGCACTGCAAATCTGGTGCTGACCGGGCCGGCCTCGCCAGCGGCCTGGCTATTCTATTCACCGGCGGTACCTCGGCCCAGGCACTCGCTCAGCTCTCCTGGCGCTTCGGCCATTGGAAGCAGGCCCGCACCGGCGTCCTCGACGCTTTTTTCCACCGCTATGCCGCCGAGGCTGAAGGACGCACTTCGTTTTTAAGATGGGTAGAACGTGAGTATGACGAGACAGCCCTCAAGCGGGATTTTGTCGCCAACGGCCTCGCCAGTTTTATTACAGACCGCGTCCTACGCCGCGAATGATATTATCAATTTGAACCCTGGCACAAATTATGTTTCTTCCTGTTATTAAGCTTTGCAGGTGCTGTCACGAACGTGGCGGAGACTGGCTGATTGGGCAGTCACCTAGCCTGGAAAATTCATGAGGGTTGGCGGGCATAGTACAAGCCCTTGATCCAGCGTAGAATGTGGTTCTCGAGGCCAATTCTACGGAACCGGAGCGCCATGCCCGCCAAGGTTGAGACTACCGCTGCGCTGCCCGGCTTGTCACCGGTCGGCGGCAAGCCCGTGATCGCCCGCTTCGACGGCGGCCACCTCTCCTCCGACGGTGGGCTGCTGGTGCTGCGCGAGGTGGAGCGCCGCCTCGACGTGGCCGGACGCTTGGCAGGGTGCATCAAGGATCCGCGCGACCCGGAGCGCGTCGTGCACGGGCTCGACGAGATCATCCGCTTTCGCCTGCTGATGATCGCGGCGGGCTACGAGGACGGCAACGACGCCGACCAGCTGCGCACCGACCCGATGTTCAAGCTGGCCCTGGCAAAGCTCGGGGACGGGGCGGCGCTGTGCTCGCAGCCCACCATCTCGCGCCTGGAGAACCTGCCCGGCACGCGTGCGCTGCTGCGGATGGGCCGGGCCATGGTCGACCTGTATTGCGCGTCGTTCCGCCAGGTGCCGCGCCGGATCGTGCTGGACGTGGACGACACGTTCGACGCCGTGCACGGCGGGCAGCAGATGCGCTTGTTCAATGCGCATCATGACGAGTACGGCTTCCAGCCCATCGTGGTGTTCGACGGCGAGGGCCGCTTCGTCACCGCCGTGCTGCGCCCGGCCAAGCGGCCGAGCGGGCGCGAGGTCCGGGCCTTCCTGCGCCGCCTGCTGCGCCAGCTCCGCGCCAACTGGCCCCGGGTCGAGGTCCTGCTGCGCGCCGACAGCCACTACTGCGGCCCCGAGGTGCTGCGCTGGTGCCGGGCGAACACGGTCGATTATCTGATTGGGGTCGCGCCCACCAGCACGCTGCGCCGCCATGTCGAGTGCCTGGAGGCCAGCACCGCCGCCCGCTTTGCCGCCTCGGACGGCTCGGGCAAGCTCCGCCGCTTCACCGAGTTCTACGACAGTGCCGCAAGCTGGGACCGCGTGGAGCGCATCGTCGCCCGCGTCGAGGCCGGGCCGGACGGGACAGACACGCACTTCGTCGTCACCAGCCTGCCGGGCGGCTCGGCCCGCACTCTCTACGAAAAACGGTATTGCGCGCGCGGACAGGCGGAAAACCACATCAAGAGCTGGAAACGCCACCTGGCCGCCGACCGCACTTCGTGCACCAAGGCCACCGCCAACCAGTTCCGCCTGTTCCTGCATGGGGCCGCCTACTGGCTCATGTGGAGCCTGCGCACGCTGATGCCGCGCCGCTCGTCCTGGCGCACCGCCCAGTTCGACACCCTGCGGCTGCGCCTGGTCAAGCTGGCCGTGCGCGTCGTCGAACTCAAAACCCAGGTCAAGCTGCACCTGCCCAGCAGCGCCCCGTGCCAGTCCATCCTGGCTTTCGTCCTCGGCCGTATGCCGCGCATCATCAGTTAAGCTCCGGGGCAGCGTGCCCCACCGTCACCCGTTTTCACCAACCCTCAGCGCCGCCGCATCGAGCCGCCAACATGCCATCTCGACGTGGTAACGGGTCCGCACACCTGCACAACCAACACACGAAAACCGCACGCCTCAAATGGAGCCGGTCTCAAAACCATGAATTATGGCGGCTAGGGAAATAATAGCTGCTATGGTCAGGCTGTGAGGTCACCGGTCGAAGGATTGTCTAGATCTTACGGTAATGCATGTCGTCCATCAACCTTATCAATGGTGATCTGACCTAAAGTCAACAGGGTGTACAACGGCACGGTAGCAGTTTTAGTCAAGAGCCGTACAATGCGGTGCTTAGAGGCGGTTTCCACAACCACCGTGGGTTGAGTTGATCTGACCACACGGTTTTCAGTGCCGATGCCCATGTCTGCTGGTTCAGACACAGGGGGCGGCTTTGGACGCTAGGATATTGGACCTGATCGCGACGGTGATCGAGTGCTGCGAGGGGCGGCGCGAGCCTGGGCCGGGGCATCCGCCCGCCGAGACCGTGCGTGTGCTTGCCACCCTGCGCCGGTTCCTGCGCGAGGGCACCCCGTGGCGCAGCCTGCGTGCAACCGAGGACAAGGCGAGTGGCTCGACGCTGCGCCGCCGGATCGAGCATTGGGCGCGTGATGGCGTGCTGGCGCAGGTGCATGCCCTGCTGGTCGCCATGCTGCGTGGCGATCCCACGCTCATCCTGGATAGCTGCTCGGTGCGCGCCAAGCGCGGCGGCGACCTGACCGGTCCCAACCCAACGGACAGGGCCAAGCGGGGGACCAAGTACCACGTCGCGGTTGCTGGCGATGGCGTCCCCGTCGCGTGCACGGCCACGGCGGCGAACGTCAATGATACCCTCGTCTTCGAGCGTCTGTTCCTCGCTGCCTTCGCCGTCATGGCCCGCATCCGAACCGTGTTCGCCGACAAGGGATACGACGCCGAGGCCAACCGCGCACTGTGCCGCCGCTTCGGGGCCGAGCCGCACATCCACAAGCGCGGCCGGCCGCACGGATCAGGATTGGGCAAGCGCCGATGGCCCGTCGAACGCAGCAACGCCTGGCTGCTGGAGAACAAGCGCCTCGCCCTGCGCTACGACCGCCTCGGCTTCATCGTCCAGACCCTGCTCCAGACGGCATGCATACTCCTGGTTGCAGGACGCCTCGTTCGCGAGTTCTGAAAACCGCCTCTTAAACTCTCGTGCAGCGTGTCTGGCGCATGGGCCAAGAGGTTGCGGTGCTTGTGAACCGCGCAATACTAGGTCCGTACTCATTGCGTTGATCAAGAGGCATCTGATTCAAGCTCTTCATGAGGGCAAGAATCATGGCGGAGTTGTTCTGGCTGACTGACAGGCAATGGGCGATCATCAAACCCCTGCTGCCGTATCTCGGCAGCAAGCCGCGGGTTGATGATCGTCGGGTCATCAGCGGGATCCTGCACCGCTTCCGCGAGGGCCTGCGATGGCGCGCACTGCCGGACGCATACGGCCCGCGCACGACGCTGTTCAATCGCTTTAATCGCTGGAGCCAACGCGGCCTGTGGCATGAGCTGTTCGCGGCCCTGGCGGCCTGCGAGGACCCGCCGCTGGCGGCCATGGTGGACAGCACCGCGGTGCGCGCGCACCGCTCGGCCTCCGGCGCAAAAGGCGGGAGCACGCCCAGGCCATTGGCCGCTCGCGCGGCGGACGCACGACTAAAATCCACGCCCTGTGCGACGCCCAAGGTCGCCTCTGCGCGCTGCTCCTGACCGGCGGCCAGGTTCATGACATCTACGGCGCGCGCGGCTTGCTTGCCAGTGCGCGCGCGCCCGCAAGCCTGATCGGGGACAAGGCGTATGACGCGAACGACGTGCGGGCCGACTTGGCCGCCCAGAGGGCAGCACGGCGGTGATCCCGCCGATGCCAACGCGCACCCGCCCGTTGCCGTTCAACGCCCAGGCCTACAAGGCCCGCAACATCATCGAGCGGGCGTTCAACCGCCTCAAGGACTGGCGCGCGATCGCAACCCGATACGACAAGAAAGCCAGCAACTACCTCGCTGGGGTCTGCCCCGCCGCGGCCATTGCCTATTGGCTGCATTGAGGCCACACTCTAACTTGCCGCGCACCTATAATAGACACCTGGCCCTCGCTCCTGCAGCCGGCTGAAATCGGCGTGGCGCTGGCGCACGTCGTTGAGGTCAGTCGCCGTGGAGATGGTGCGTTCGGCGTCCTCCAGCACGAGGTCGGCGTGCCGCCGCAGGGTGCGTTGCCGCGCCGGGTCATGCTCGCAGCACAACACCGATTGCAGCACCTCCAGCATCCGGATCAGCACAGACGGAGTGCCGGCCGCGTTCTGCCGGATCATGAAGAACATTGAGTCGACCAGCCCATCATAAGTGGTTGCGGAGAACACCAGGGCCGGCCGGCCCTCGCGCAAGGTGACGCCCGTAGGCAAGTGCCGACGGGCGATGTCGCACAGCGCGGCGCCCATCCGGTCCAGCACGCTCATCGCCGTGTGCGGGTCGTTGATGCCCGACGACAGCGCGCGCACCGCGACTTCCTCAAGCTGGCGGATAGAGAATTCGAGATCGCTCGAACTGGCGCGCTGCCCGCCCAGAGCGGTCGCATCGTTGATGGCGTCCTCAACACCTTCCGTTGGTGGCTTGACGACAGCGATGGGCGCGCCGGGAAACACGTAGTTGCCGGGCCGGACCAGTAGGCGGATTGACGCGCCGCGTTCGGCAGCCCAGTCGGCCAGGCCCGAATTATCGAGTTCCTGCAAGTACCCGCGTCTCTGGTCGGTGACGATGGCCCCTCCGAGCCAGTAACTGTCGGGCGGGGGCTGATCACCCGGCTCGTCGAGCAACAGGCGTTCAGTCGACGCCGCGACCTCGTCGCTGACCAGCTTGATCACTACGTCCACGTTGATGCGTCCGGCCATATGGCCGACGAAGTAAACCAGCGTGCCGACGCAAACGAAGGCGAGCAGGACCGCCATGGTGAGCGAGATATCGGGGACGAACGCCCCTTCCTCCTGAGTGCGGACGCTGCGCAGCACCGCCAGCGCGTAGGCGAAGGTGCCGAGGAACACGCCGAGCGACACCTGGTTGCCACGGTCGTGGATGAAGTTGCGCAGCAGCCGCGGCCCCATCTGCCCGGCGGCGAGCGATAGCGCGGTGATGGTGATGGTGAACACCGTGCCGGCGACGCCAATGGTCGACGACGCCACTGCGCCCAGCAACGTGCGCGCGCCCGTGCCTCCGCCGTTGTATAGCCAGGGGCTGTTCAGCGCCCAATCCGGCACGAGGCCCGCCCGGTCCACGCGCAACAGGCCACTCGCCAACAATACGCCGCCGGTCACCATCAATCCGGGAACCAACCAGAACGTCTCGCTCAGCCCGGCGAGCAGCTTGCGAAGACGTGCGGTCACGATGATCCTGTCTGGGGTCGGCATGGGAAAGGAAAGCCGTGGTCAGATCAACGGGCGTCGGCCGGCCGCGTTCCGCGCCTGCCCCAGCCAAACGAGACCAGGGCGACACCCTTGATCTGCGCATGGACCGCCAGACCCGGCGCGAGGCCGAGCACGTCCCACGAGCGCCGCGTCACCCGCGCCAGCAGCCGCGCGCCGCATCCTTCGGGGCCGAGGCCGAGCACCGCCGTCACCTCGTGCGCCCCCTCGCTCGCCAGCAGGATGCGGGCTGGCAGGACGTTGATGATCGTGCTCGCCCCCGGCGGCTCGCGCGTTAGGCTGACGTCACTCGCGGCCACGCGCAGACGGCATCGCTCGCCCGGCGTCATCGCCGGCGCCGGCGCGACGATGCGTGCGCCGTCAAGCGCCAACGTCGCCAGGCCGTAACCGGTGTCATAGCCTTCAGCCACCGCATCCAGGCTGACCGCCGCCTCCCGCGCCAAGGCCAACGGCAAGGCCGGGTCACTTTGCAGCGTGGCCAGCGGCCCGGCGGCGACCACGCGGCCGGCCCTCATCAGCACCAAGTGGTTAGCCAGCCGCTCCACCTCGGCGATGTCATGGCTGACGTAGAGCACCGGCAAGGATAGATCGGCGTGCAGTCGTTCCAGGAAAGGCAGGATCTCGTTCTTGCTTTCCCGGTCGAGCGCGGCCAGAGGCTCGTCCATCAGCAGCAGTCGCGGCTGGGACAGCAGCGCCCGTCCAATCGCCACGCGCTGCCGCTCGCCGCCCGACAGACGCTGGGGCGCCCGCCCGAGCAGCGGCGCGAGCCCGAGCAGCTCCACCGCCTCCTCGAACCGGATCGCGCCGCCGCCCTTTGGTATGCCATAGAGCAGGTTGCCGCGGACGGAGAGATGCGCGAACAAACTCGGCTCTTGGAACACGTAACCGATCGGGCGGTGGTGCGCCGGGCGGAACCGCGCTTCGTCCTGCCAGACCTCGCTCGCCACGGCGCAGTGCCCGGCCAGCCGCTGCAACCCGGCAATGCAGCGCAGCACAGTCGTCTTGCCGCAGCCCGAAGGACCGAACAGCGCCGTGATGCCCGAGGCCGGGATGGTGAAGGCAGCGTCCAACGCGAACCCGCCCATGCGTCCGTGGAAGGCGACGTCGACCGCCTCTGTCATACGCGCGCCCGCTTCTCCAATAGCGTCATCGCCAGGATCACGAGAAACGCGAACGCCAGCATTCCGGCCGCCAGGATGTTGGCCTCGCGCCACTGTCCGTTCTCGGCATAGTCGAAGATCGCGGTGGACAACACTCGCGTCTGTCCCGGAATATTGCCGCCGATCATCAACACGATGCCGAACTCGCCCACCGTGTGCGCGAAGCCGAGCACGGCGCCGGTGAGGAACCCCGGCCGCGCCAGCGGGACAGCCACGGTCCAGAACGCGCGCATCGGCGAGGCTCGCAACGTCGCGGCCGCCTCCATCGGTCGGTCGCCGATCGCCTTGAACGCATTGCAGATCGGCTGCACCACGAACGGGAGGGAGTACAGCACTGAGCCGATCACCAGGCCGCCGAAGGTGAACGCCAGCGTGCGCGCGCCCCACAGCCCGGCGATCCGCCCACCCGGTCCATCGGGACCGAGCAGCACGAGCAGGTAGAACCCGAGCACGGTCGGCGGCAGCACCAACGGCAGGGCGACGAGCGCGGCCACCGCCTCTTTCCACCACGCGCCGGAGCGGGCCAGCCACCACGCGAGCGGCGTGCCGATCAGCAGCAGCACCGCCGTCGTCACCGTGGCCAGCGCCGCCGTCAGCCAAATCGATTGCCAGATGTCGGCTGACAACGCGCTCAACGGAAGCTATGGCGATTTCCGATCAAGCGAACTCGCTTGGGCGGAACTTATACTCGCCTAAACAAGAGGCTAAAGCATGGGATGTGAACCTATGCGAACGGAACATGCTCTAGTCCGCGTCGTCGGTCCCGTAACCGTAGCGCTCAATGATCGTGCTAGCCTCTGAGCCTTTAAGGAATTTAAGGAAAGCCGTCGCGGCCGCGTTGCCAGCGCCGTGCCGCAACATGACCGCGTCCTGCCGAATTGGCTTGTGCAACCCCGCCGGCACAGCCCAGCGCGACCCGGCCGAGTCCGTGATCACCTGCGCCAACGCGACGAAGCCCAACTCGGCGTTGCCGGTGCTGACGAACTGGAACGTCTGCGCGATGCTGTTGCCCTGGACCAGCTTCGGCCGCACGGTGTCGTAGAGCCCGAGCGCCCGGAGCGTTTGCAGCGCCGCTGCGCCATAAGGAGCGGTGGCCGGGTTGGCGATGGCGAGCCTGTCGAACACGCCGCCTCGAAGGGTGCCCTCGCCGGTCACGAGACCCGCATCTTTACTCCATAGCACGAGCCGGCCGATCGCGTAGGTGAACTGGCTGTCCGCGACGCCGAGACCGTCCTTGATCGCCGCCTTCGGCCGTTCCTCGTCGGCCGACAGCATGGCGTCGAACGGCGCGCCCTGGGTCACCTGCGCGTAGAGCTGGCCGGAGGAGCCGAGGCTGAGCTTGGCGACGTGCCCGGTCGCAGCGTGAAAAGCATTGGCAATCTCCTTCGCGGCGGCACTGAAGTTGGCGGCGACGGCGATGGTGGCCTCCGCCGCCCGAGCGCCTGTCGCGCCAGACAGGAGCAAGGCGGCGATGAGGGCAGCCAGCATCCAGCGGAGCGTCTCGGCGGTGTTCGGCAGCGACATGCGCAAGGGCGTCCTTGAAGATACGGCGGGGTCGTTCGGCGGGCGTGGCATCGATCAGGTAGCACGCAGCGGGCCGCCATGCGATCATCCCGCCGGTCGCTTTAAGGGAGGCTCCGGTGTGCGCGCGCTGATTGTCCTGCTGCTCCTAACCCGCACCGCTCTCGCCTTCGACCCGCCGCCGGCTGCCGGCCGTCAGGCGATGGTGGTTTCGGCGCAGCGCCTGGCCACCGACATCGGCGTTGAGGTGCTGCGCCAGGGCGGCAACGCGATCGATGCCGCAGTCGCCGTGGGCTACGCATTGGCCGTCGTTTACCCGGCTGCCGGCAACCTAGGCGGCGGCGGCTTCATGACCGTGCGGCTGGCCGATGGCACGGCCAAGTTCCTCGACTTCCGCGAGCGTGCGCCGCTGGCGGCGACGCCCGACATGTTCCTGGATGCGGACGGCAAGTTGGTGCGGGGCCGCTCGACCGACACGTGGCTCGCTGTTGGCGTGCCAGGCTCGGCGGCCGGGCTCGATGCGGCGCGGGCGCGCTGGGGCACGATGTCGCGTGCCGCCTTGCTGGCGCCCGCGATCCGTCTGGCGCGGGACGGCTTCGTGCTCGGCCCCGGTGACGCGTCGTTGTTTCAATCCGGAGCGAAGGGTTTGGCCCGCGATCCCGCGGCGGCCGCGATCTTTCTCCGTGATGGCCACCCGCCAGCCGTGGGCGACCGTCTGGTGCAGACAGACCTCGCTGCAACGCTCGATCAACTGGCGCGGGACGGGCCGGACGCCTTCTATCGCGGCCCAATCGGCGAGGCGCTGGCCGCCGCCAGCACGGCCGGCGGCGGGATCATCCAAATGGAAGACCTGGAACGTTACCAAGCACGGATACTGGAACCGATCCGATGCGACTACCGCGGCTACCAAGTGATCTCCGCGCCGCCGCCCAGCTCGGGCGGGGTGGCATTGTGCGAAATGCTGAACATCCTCGAAGGCTACGACCTACGGACACTCGGCTATCGTTCAGCCAAATCCGTCCACCTGATGGCGGAAGCCATGCGGCAGGCCTTCGTGGACCGCAACAGCCAGTTGGGCGACCCGGATTTCGTCAACAACCCGGTCGCCGAGCTGACCAGCAAATCCTACGCGGCGCGGGCAAGGGCGCGGATCGCACCGGAGCAGGCGACGCCGGCACTGCCCTCGGAGGCGGTGCAGAAGGAAGGCAGCAACACCACGCACTACGCCGTCGTTGACGCAACAGGAAACACGGTCGCTGTCACGTACACGCTGAACGCGTGGTTCGGGGTCAAGAAAGTCGTCCCCGGCACCGGGATATTGCTGAACAACGAGATGGATGATTTCGCCGCCCAGCCGGGCAAAGCCAACATGTTCGGGCTGGTGCAAGGCACGGCGAACGCGATTGCACCGGGCAAAACGCCGTTGTCGAGCATGACGCCCACCGTCGTGGTGCGGGATGGCAAGCCGGTGATGGTGCTGGGCAGCCCCGGTGGCCCGCGTATTATCACGACCGTCCTGAATGTTATACTGAACCTAATTGACTACGACATGACGCTGCAGGAAGCGGTTGATGCTCCACGGATCCATCATCAGTGGCTGCCCGATGCATTGTTCACCGAACGCTTCGCGCTCAGCCCCGACACTCAGGCTATTCTAGAGTCTTGGGGCCATAAAGTGAGGGCGAGCGCGCCATGGGGTGTTGCTGACTCAATCCTGCTGGGCGCACCCCGCCTTGGTCCGGCTCCGGAGGAGAACAAAACGCAATCACTGATTCTGGGCGACTCCGCCGACTCGGGAGCCGCATTGTTCGGAGCGCACGATCCGCGCGGCGGGGCCGGCTCCGCGGCAGGCTACTGAGCCAACCCGATGCTAAATGAAGCGGTTTGGCTTAGGCAGCCGGTGACTCGTTGCTGGGTCGCGCGGGATCGGTGCGCGCCGCTTCGGTCAGCATCTCGATCCGGCCGGTGATCTGGCCGCCATCTTCGACCTGCAGGCGGCGGCAACGGGCAGTGCCGAGCACCCGCCCCGTGTCGCGCACGACCAAGTTGCCCCTCGCCGTCAACGTGCCGTCGAAGGTGCCGGCGATCTCGGTGTCCTCGACTTCCACCTCACCCTTAAATACCCCGCCGGAGGCGATCACCAACTCGGCCGCGTGAATCATGCTGGCCTCGACGGTACCTTCCACAACCAGGCGCTCAGCGTCCGTGACGGTGCCCTGAACGGAAATGCCACGTCCCACGACCAAGGTGCGGCGTTCTGCCGCATCACGCCTTTGGGCCGGCTGGTTGCCCGGTCGCACCGACGCCGGGTTGCCAGGACCTGGAATGGCGTTCGACGTGGTGCCGGAACTGCCAAGGCCGTTCGCGGCGTGGTTCGACGACGGCGCGGGCGGGAATGGGGAACGGCCCATGTCGGGAACCTCCTTGGCAATAGGGCGAGGCGGAACGCCGAAACCAGTGTCCCGGCGCACCGACGCGGCGGGCGGCGCCACAGCCAGGTCGAACGCGGCCATGCCACCTTCGAGCAAGGCTTCGGACACGCCAGAGTCGTCGGCCTGCGGTAAGTGCCCGGTGGCCGGCAGGTCGTCGAACTTGCGACGCTTGAACACGCGGACCCTCCTCAGTATGAGCAACGCCGTCCCGAATCAGGTCGACGGTTGAAACGTGGCGTAACATGTCGCGATCATGCCGGATAGTCCGTTCTGCGACATACTTTAATCCTTGTTTAACACATGCGTCAGCGAGGCGACGCCCAGCACGGGGACGAGCAGGTTCAGCAGCGGCACCGCTCCGGCGAGCGCGAGCAGGCCGCCTTGCACCAGCACCGGCGCTCGCCGGCGGGCATAGGCGCGCAGCGCGTCCTCGCGCGACATCCGGCGCATCGCGACCGCGACGAACAGGCCTCGCCCGATTGCCCAACCCGTTACGGCCCAACCGAGGACGAGGCCGATGCCGGGCAGCAGCAGCGCCAACGCGAGCGCCACGACTTGCAGCGCGAGCACCTGCAACCCGAGCGCCATCCCGTCCCAGGCCTGCACCGTGAGCGGCGCCCCGTCGGGGGCTGGCAGGCCAGGATAGAATCGCCGCTCGACGCTGGCGGCGACGCGGTCGATGAATAGGGTTGCGATCAGCAATGCCGCGGGCACGAACAGCCAAACCGCCAGCAGCGCCGCGCCGAGGCCGCCCGCGATGCCGGCTGCCCACCCGAGCCAGCCCGGCTGCCCGACCAGTTCCTCAACCCCCCAGGCGCTGCCGGCCAGCAGTGCTACGAAGGCCAGGGCGGACAGCCCCAGGCTGCGCAGCACGACGCCGAGGAACACCGGATCATCAAGTTGCGCGACGGCGCGGAGCATGGGTGATAGCACAGTAGACCCGATCTATTGCAGGGACGGAAGGACGATGTTAGTGCCCCCGCGGCGATCGCACTATGCCGCCTCCTCACGGGGCCGGCGCATGCCGCCGCGCTTGATCTCTCACGCCGGCCCGCCGTTTCAAGGCGTGATCTTCGGCGCCAACGCATCAGGAGCGCCCATGTCTTCCTCCCGCTATGATCTATGTGGCATCGGCAATGCCATCGTCGATGTAGTCGCGCCCGTGACGGATGCTTTCCTGTCGAAGCAGGACATGCGCAAGGGGGCGATGGCGCTCATCTCGGCCGAGCAGGCAGAGGCGATCTACGCGGCCCTGCCGGCTGGCCAGGAGAGCAGCGGCGGCTCGGCCGCCAACACCTGCGCCGTGGCGGCCGGGCTCGGCGCCCGGGTCGCGTTCCTCGGCAAGGTCGCCAGGGACGCGCTGGGCGACGTGTTCCGCCGCGACATCACCGCGGCCGGCGTCGCGTATCCCACCTCGCCGCTCGACGCCGGTTTGCCGACGGCGCGTTGCCTGATCGCCGTCACCCCAGACGGCCAGCGCACGATGAACACCTTCCTCGGCGCTTGCGTCACCTTCGGGCCTGACGACCTCGATGAAGAAGTGGTGGCCGGCAGCGCCGTGACATACCTCGAAGGCTACCTGTTCGACCCGCCCGCGGCCCAGGCGGCGTTTCACCGTGCGGCCGAGGTGGCGCACGCGGCCGGGCGGCGCGTCGCGCTCTCGCTCTCGGACGCGTTCTGCGTCGACCGCCACCGGGCCGCCTTCCGCGATTTCATGGCCGGGCACGTGGATATCTTGTTCGCCAATGAGGCCGAGGTCTGCAGTCTCTACGAGGAGAATACATTCGAGGCGGCGACGACGCGGGCCGCACGGGATGTGGAACTGGCGGCGCTGACGCGGAGCGAAGCGGGCAGCCTCATCGTTCACAAGGGCGAGCGGACCGTCATCAGCGCCGAGCCGGTGAAAGTCGTGGATACGACCGGTGCCGGCGATGCCTACGCAGCGGGTTTCCTGGCCGCCATGACAGGGAAACGGCCAATTGCGGTCTGCGGCCAGTTGGGCAGCTTGGCAGCGGCGGCGGTGATCGGCCAGTATGGTGCCCGACCTGCGGCGGACCTTCGATCCATGGCCGCCGGGGTATCCTGAGCAAGAGCCGTTCAGGCTTGAACTCGGTCGAGCCATCGGTCTGGATCGTACGAAACCCGGCCTCATTATCGACGTTTTGCATGGATCGGAACGTGTTTTAGTCGCGTTCGCCTTTTCATCGACGGCCTGGAGAATGACATGCGAAATACACTGATTGCATCGACGGCGATCATAGGCTTGGCCGTAGCGCCGGCATTCGCTCAGGGTGCCGCGACCACCCAAGTTCCACCGGCTCCTCGCGCCAGTTCACAAGGTATGCAACCCAGCAATTCCTTGCCAGATGGTGCGGCGACCGGCACCCGATCCAGGGGGGGCTCAGGTCTTGAGACGACTGACATGGGTGCAGCGCCCAGCCATGTGCGTGACCGTGCTTACCGATCACGTGCAACTCGTCATGGCGCGTACCATGATACAGGTCACTCAGGCGCTATGAACGAGTCTGCGCCCGCGACAGGTGAGTATCGTGGCGGCGTGAACTCGCCTTTGTCCCGCAATGCGAGCAACATCGTGTCGTCAGACACCAAGTCTGAGATCGCCCCGCGTTTGCCCAGTCCCGACGCTTCGGGCAATTCGCCCCAGGCTTTCCTAGTCGCGGCGCAGAAGGCTTTGGATCAGGGCCGCACTGGAGCGGCGCAGGAAGCGTTGGAACGGGCCGAGACTCGTGTGCTGACCCGCGCAACGGACCCGAGCCAGGCCAATTCGCCGGACGACTCTGCCATGGTCCAGCATATCTCAGATGCCCGGCGCGCTCTCGGCAACCGCAATATGTCTGGTGCGAAATCAGCGGTGAGCATGGCGCTGAACGCACCTGCGACCACCAGACAAGGTGGCCCGGTCGGACAACCTAGCTTCACGCCCCGGCAAGCCTCTCCTATGGAATAGGCGTTTCCGTCCCGACGATTCGCGCCCGCCTTGTCCACGCAAGGCGGGCGTTGCTGCATTTAGGGGTCGAAAGACTGCGCGCCGAAGCTTATGTGTGCACCGCAACACGGCCCCGGCAAGGACCCCAATGGATATCCGCAACATCGCCATCATCGCCCACGTCGACCATGGCAAGACGACGCTGGTCGATCAGCTCCTTCGCCAATCCGGGGCGTTCCGGGAGCACCAGCAAGTCGCCGAGCGCGCGATGGACAAGAACGATCTTGAAAAGGAGCGTGGCATCACGATCCTGGCCAAGTGCACGAGCGTCGTCTGGAACGGCCATCGGCTCAACATCGTCGACACGCCGGGCCACGCCGATTTCGGTGGCGAGGTCGAGCGCATCCTCGGCATGGTCGATGGGGCGATCGTGCTGGTGGACGCGGCCGAAGGCGTGCTGCCACAAACCAAGTTCGTCGTCGGCAAGGCGCTCGCCCGCGGCATCAAGCCGATCGTGGTGGTGAACAAGGTGGATCGCGGCGACGCCCGCCCCGACGAGGTTCATACGGAGGTGTTCGACCTGTTCGCCGCCCTGGGCGCGACGGACGAGCAACTCGACTTCCCGATGCTCTACGCCTCCGGCCGCCAAGGCTGGGCCGACACCGAGATGGATGGGCCGCGCAAGGATCTTGCCCCGTTGTTCGATCTGGTCATGCGCCACGTGCCGCCGACCCGGCTCGATAAGGACGCGCCCTTCGCCATGGTCGCCAGCATTCTCGACTACGACAACTTTCTCGGTCGCGTGCTGACCGGGCGGGTGGAGCAGGGCCGGGCGCGGCTCAACATGCCGGTGAAGGTGCTGCGCGCCGATGGCAGCACGGTCGAGACCGGGCGGCTGACCAAGCTGATGGGCTATCGCGGCCTCGATCGGGTACAGGTCGACGAGGTTGAGGCGGGCGACATCGTTGCCGTGGCTGGCCTCACCGACGCGACCGTGCCGGACACCGTGGGCGCACCCGAACTGGCCGAGCCGTTGCACGCGATCCCGGTTGATCCGCCGACGCTCGCGATGACGTTCCGCGTCAACGACGGCCCGCTCGGCGGCCGCGAGGGCAAGAAGGTCACGTCCCGCCAGATCCGTGACCGGCTGCTGCGCGAGGCGGAAGGCAACGTCGCCATCAAAATCACCGAGAGCAACGAGACGGACGCCTTCGAGGTCGCGGGCCGCGGCGAGCTGCAACTGGGCGTGCTGATCGAGCAGATGCGCCGCGAGGGCTTCGAGCTGACCATCGGCCGTCCGCGCGTGCTGACCCGCAAGAACGAGGCGACGGGTGAGCGTGAGGAGCCGTTCGAGGACGTGCTGATCGACGTGGACGAGCCATATTCGGGCGTCGTGGTCGAGAAGTTGAGCCGCCGCCGCGCGCAGATGCAGGACATGCGGCCTTCGGGCGGCGGCAAGGTGCGGCTCACCTTTCACATGCCGAGCCGTGGCCTGATCGGCTACCACGGCGAGTTTCTGACTGACACGCGTGGCTCCGGCATCATGAACCGGCTGTTCGCCGGTTACGAGCCGTGGGCCGGGCCGCTGGAGGGCCGCCGCAACGGCAGCCTCATCAGCACCGAGGGCGGTGAGGCGATCCACTACGCCCTGTTCTACATCCAGGAACGCGGCACCTTGTTCGTGAACCCAGGCGACAAGGTCTACGTCGGCCTTATCCTCGGTGAGCATAGCCGCGGCTCGGACCTTGATGTGAACCCGATCAAGGAGAAGAAGCTCACCAACATCCGGGCCGCCGGCAAGGACGACGCCATGTTGCTGATCCCGCCGCGCCGGATGAGCTTGGAGCAGGCGATCGCCTATATCGAGGATGATGAGTTGGTGGAGGTCACGCCCGGCGCGGTTCGGTTGCGCAAGCGTCATCTCGACCCACACGAACGCAAGCGCTCCGAGCGACGGTCCGACAGCGAAGCAGCTTAAAAGGCGAGGACGTTCGTTCCCTCGATCCGCCGAGAGCTTGGGTTTCAGACCTCGTGAATGGGTGTGGATGCCTTGCTCTTGAGGCGGTCGAGGCACAGTACCCTTGCTTCACTAAAAAGGGCTTGCCGCCTCAGCCGCCTCCTGGGTAGGCGGTCAGCATGACCCGACACTTCAAGGACTCGCAGATGTGGGTCATGGGCATCTTCGGCTTCGCTGCCGGGCTGCCCTTGCCGTTGTCCGGTTTTACCCTGCGCCAATGGCTGAGCGAGAGCGGCACGTCGCTGGCCGCCATAGGCTTCACCGCCAGCATCGGCCTCGCCTACACCCTGAAGTTCCTCTGGTCTCCCGTGCTCGACCAAATCTGTCCGCCCGGCCCGTTCGGGCGGCTGGGACGGCGGCGCGGTTGGCTGATGCTGATCCAGCCGGCACTGGCACTGGCGTGCTTGCTGCTGGCGGCGTCCAGTCCGTATCATTCGCCCTTGCTCCTGGTCGGCGCGGCCGTGACCGTCGCCTTCCTTTCGGCCAGCCAGGACATTGTTATCGACGCCTGGCGGATCGAGATTTTTCCCAGGCATCTGCAAGGCGTGGCGCTGGCCTTCTACATCTGGGGCTACCGCTTGGCGCTGCTGGTCTCCGGCGCGGGTGCGATCAAGCTGGTTGGCTGGGTCGGCTGGCAAGGCTCGCTGTCGATCATGGCCGGGCTGATCGGCCTCGGCACGGTGGCAACGGCCCTAGCCCACGAGCCGGTCGGGGTCATCACTGCGAAGGCGGTTCACGGGTTCGCCGCCCGGCTCCGCGTTTCAGTCATCGAGCCGTTCGCCGACTTTGCCCGCCGCCCCGGCGCCGCACCGATCCTCGCCTTCGTCATGCTGTTCAAGCTCGGCGAGGCGCTCGCTCACACCATGGCCATTCCATTCTATCATGACATCGGCTTCGACCGGAACGATGTCGCCTACGCCGTTGGTGTCCCTGGCCTGGCCGCGACTCTGCTCGGCGCCGTCGCTGGCGGCTGGCTGGTCATCCGCGTCGGCACCGGCCGCGCGCTGATCACGACCGGTTTCGTCCAGATGGCCACGATGACCCTCTACTTCGCCCTCGCCGTCTCCGGCGGCGACGTCCGCATCCTGCTGGCCAAGGTCATGCTGGAGAGTTTTGCCGAGGCGATGGCCGACGCCGCTTTCATCACCTACCTGTCCTCCCTCTGCTCCATCGCCTTCACCGCGACGCAATACGCCCTGCTGTCCTCCCTCGCCGCCGTCGGCCTCCGTACCCTGGGCGGTTTCTCCGGCGTGTTGGCTGCCACCCTCGGCTGGGTGGAGTTCTACGCGCTGACCATCGTCGCCGCGGTGCCGGCCATGCTGATCATGCTTTGGCTCCTCCGCCGCTTCCCACCGCGCCTGAATCCTAACCCGGCGCAGGATCCAATCCAGGGTCGGGACCCGGAGGCGCGGCCGGCAGCCATACCGTGAACGTCGATCCCTCGCCCTCAGTGCTGTCGATCGCCAGCTGCCCCCGGTGCCGGTTGACAATGTGCTTGACGATGGCCAGCCCCAGCCCGGTGCCACCTACGGCGCGGGACCGTCCCTTGTCTGCTCGGTAGAACCGTTCCGTCAGCCGTGGGATGTGTGCCCGCGCGATCCCATGCCCATCATCGGCCACGCTCAACGCCAGTCCCGGTCGTGCCGGCCACGGTTTGCCCGGCGGCGCGGGCCAGGCCGAAACGCGGATCGAGCCAGCCTCCCGCCCATATTTCAGGGCATTATCGAATAGGTTCTGCAGCACCTGCTCCAACTGATCCTCATCCCCGGCGACGTCCGGCAGGGCAGGAGCCACGTCTAGGGCCAACCGCACCTGGCGCGCGGCGAGCTGCGGCTCGAACCCCGCCGCCACCCGCCGCAGCAGCGCATCCACGTCTACCCGCTCGCCCGGCGGTTGGTGCTCGGTCAGCTCAATTCGGGACAAGCTCAGCAGGTCGTCGATCAGCCGGTTCATTCGCTTGGCTTGCTCGGCCATGATGCCGAGGAAGCGTACTTGCGCCGGCGGGTCGTCGGCTGCCGGGCCACGCAGGGTGTCGATGAAGCCGATCAGGCTGGCGAGGGGCGTGCGCAGCTCATGGCTGGCGTTGGCGACGAAATCGGCCCGCATCCGCTCGACGGCCCGCTCCCGCGTGCGGTCGGAGAACACGGCGACGATCCGTCCGCCTTCCGCCAACGGCGTCTGCAACGGGATGACGGTGGCGGACACCTCGCGCGATACCGGCACCGGCAATGCAAGGTCGGCCATGTGCTCCTGCCCATCGGCCTGGGCGCGGTCAATGGCAGAGCGAAGCCCGGGATGGCGCAGCACCGCATTCATCGCCGGTCCGAAAATCGTCTCGGCCGAAGCGTTGGCGCGTTGCACCGCTCGATTGGCGCCGACGACGATCAGCGGATCAGGCAACCGTCGCACCAGGGCTTGCTCGGCGCGCAACATCGCCTCCAGCGCCGCTTCCCGGGCTGCGAGCGCATGTGCGAGTCGCTCGGCCTCGCGCGTGATTGCCAGGCTCGTTCGTAGACAAGGTGGCTTTGGCGGCAGCGAAGACCTGTCTCTGGGCATCTCATGCCGCAAGCCGGCAATGATGCGGCCGACGTCGCGTGCCCAGAGATGCGCTATACCGGCGGCACCGATCAGGATCACGCCAAGGCCGGCCAGCGCCGGGCCACGGGACAGCGCGCCGCTCCAGAAAAACGCCGCCATCACGGCGACCGGAACCGCCGCTAGCGCGCAAGACATCCGGACCGGCAACAATGGATGCACGTGCGGGCCGGTCTAGCGTCTCGGTGCCGAGCCGATGGTGGGCTGGTCGTTCAAAGCCGGCGTTTCGATCACCTGAACGACGCCCTTCGCGTGTCAAGCATCAGTCGAGCCATCAGATCCCGGGTGCCCCTAGACTTTGCGGCGGAGGCTCGATGATGTGTGCACCGCCGCGGTCAATCTCGAACAGTGCCAGACCTCGCCGCACGACGCCGTCTGGCTGCAGCGCCAGGAAGCCATCGGCGCCAGCAAATCCTTCCGGGCGGGTCAGCGCACCATACGAGAAGCCGTTCGGCGTGCTGACGGCGCGGGCGATGCCGGCGGCGTCGTAAGCCAGGCTGCTGAGATCTCGCGCCGGGGTGTTGTAGGCGGCAACGTACTGCTGCTCGAACCCGGTCCGCGCCAGCCGATCGGGGGCGGCGAACCACGCCCCGGCCAAATCAGGCTGCCGGGCCGCATCCCGCGCCCACGTGGCCGGACCTAGGATGCGAACTTGCTTGGGACCAATATCATAGAAGACGAGGATCGGCACCGCCTGGCTGAGCAGATCGCCGCCGATGCCCAGGAGCAACGCGTCCATCGGCGGCGGCGGCGGCGCTTGTTGGCCGATCTCGGCCGCCCGGCGGCGCCCCTCGGCGTCCCGGCTCGCCCGCGCCGCTCGCTGCTCCGCCTCGATCGCGCCGCGGCGGCTGTTGTAGCCGGACACGTCCTTGAGCGCTTGGTTGATGCCCGCGAAGGTGGGCGAGGCGCGGATGACGCGAGGCTCCGGCATCCCTGCGGCGGCAGTCGCGGTCCCTAAGCCGGCAGCAAGGGCGTCTCCGAACGAATTCGTTGGCAGCACCGCCGCGATGCGGGACTTGTTTTCCGCCTGCACCGCCAGCACCAGGCGGCGCACTTGTTGCGCGGGCGTCAGCCCCATCGCCCACACGCCCGGTTGGCTGAGCGAGGAGTCGGAGGTGAATGCCAGCACAGGCACGCCGGCGGCGCGCGTCACCCCTGAGACGGCCGATGTTTCCGGCCCGGTCAACGGCCCGAGAATGAGACCCGCTCCCTCCGCGATGGCGGCGCGGGCCGCGTCGGCCGCGCCTTCCGGCGTGCCGCCGGTGTCGTGCTGATCAAGTTCGCCATTTCCCGGCTGGCCGAACGAAGCCGGATTGAACGCGAGCTGGGCCGCCTTGAGCATCGCTTGCCCGATCTCGGCATTAGGGCCGGACAGCGGCAGCAGGATCGAGACCCGGCGGCCCGTGCTGGTCGCGAACGGGACGGGCTGGGACGGCGCAGGCCCGACGGCGGGCGGACCACCATAGCGCGCCGACCCGGGCTGGTTTACGCACGCGGTCAGGGCGACCGCCGCGAACAGGCCGGCCGCGCGGAGGAGGGTGGATGCCCGAAACACTCGAGCCAGCAGATGCGTCATCGAAACATGCTCCAGAAGCGAGGCCGGACGACCGCCACACCGGGAGTATACCATCCCGCCTCACGCTCGTGGCCACCCCGATCGGCAACCTCGGCGACATCGGCGCCCGGGCGCTCGAAGCGTTGCGCTCGGCCGACTTGGTGTTATGCGAGGATACCCGCACCACGGCGCGCCTGCTGCAGGCCTACGGCATCGACGCCCGCACCGAAGCCTTGCACGATCACAACGAGGGCGCCCGCACACCCGCTTTGCTGCGGCGCCTGCGACATGGCGCCGCCATGGTGCTGGTCTCGGACGCGGGCACGCCCCTGATGTCCGACCCGGGTTATCGCCTGATGCGGGCGGCGATCGACGCCGGCATCGAGGTCTCCGCCGTTCCGGGGCCGAACGCGGCGGTGATGGCGCTCGTGCTGTCGGGGCTGCCGCCACAACCGTTCCTGTTCTTAGGTTTCCCGCCGCCGCGGGCCGCGGCGCGCCAGGCAGCATTTGGCCGGCTTCGGGCGGCGGAGCTGGCCGGGCTGTCGGCGACGATGGTGTGGCACGAGGCGCCACACCGGCTGGCCGAGATGCTGGTGGACTTGGCAGCAGCATTCGGCGACCGGCCGGCGGCGGTGGCGCGCGAGTTGACCAAACGCTTCGAGGAAGTGCGGCGAGCCGCAGTCAATGAATTGGCCCGGCACTACGCCGCGCATGACCCGCGTGGAGAAATCACCGTCGTCCTCGGGCCCGCACAAGACGAGCAAATGGACCGGGAGGACCTTGATGGGCAGCTGCGGCGAGCCCTGGCCGGTGCCAGCGTCCGGGACGCGGCCGCCACCGTCGCTGCCGCGACTGGGCTGCCGCGGAGAATGGTGTACGGACGGGCGTTGGCCCTCTCCGCGCACAATGGCGAGACTAGCTGATGCCGACCGTGCCTAGGGGATCACGTATGTTGCGCCAAGTTAAAGAACTAAACGTTTTGTCCTCTACCGGAGAAGCCGCTACCGTCCGGAGACAATCCGGTCCACCAACTGCTTCACAGTCGGCACGAAACCGTTGGAATAGAACGGGTCCGACTTGAACCGAAAAGCATTGTGGCCACTGAACATCAACTGATGCTCGATGGCTTCCGGCGTCTGGTCCTCGCGACGAACCTGTTGCAGCGTCTTCTGAATGCAAAAACTACGTGGATCGGCTTTCTTGCCATTCGAGTAGTCTGGTCCGTGCTGGCTCCAGTTGCTGAACCGGCACTGGCTGAGGCAGCCCATGCAGGCCACCTGGTCTTCCGTGATCTGCCCGGCCCGCTCCGGCGTCACGAAGATCAACGTGTTGTCAGGAGTCCGCAACGCTTCCGTAAATCCGGCCGCGATCCATCCCTCGGCGTTGAACAGGTCGTGCGGGGTCAAATAAACAGGTCGTTTGCGCGGCCCGATGCCCAGCATGGCAACGTGCTCGCCTACCGGCTCCGTGGTGTAAGCCACTTGGTGCTCGCCACGTTCACGCAACTCGCTGATGAAGCCGTTGTTGACAGCGCTGCTGTAGAACCCTGTCGGACTGAACTTGTTCAGGAACACATCGCCTTCCGACAAGGTCATCAACCGCTGCTTCCAGGCGTCGCTGATCGGGCTTTCTTGCGTCAGCAACGGCCGCGTGCCGAACTGGAATGCGATCGGGCCGAGATCGGGGTTGTCAATCCAATCCTCCCATTCCTCCAGCCACCATACGCCGCCGGCCATGATGATCGGCACTTGGTCGAGCCCGAACGTTTGCATCAGCTTGCGCAGTGCCAACACGCGTGGGAACGGGTCTTCTGGCTTGGCCGGGTCCTCGCCGTTGCTCAGCCCATTATGCCCGCCCGCCAGCCAAGGATCCTCATATACCACCCCGCCCAGCAAGGATGCCGCCTTGCTGTATGCCCGTTTCCACAGCGCGTTGAAGGCGCGCGACGACGAGACGATCGGGTAGTAATGCACCCCGAATTTCTGCGCGATGTCTGACAGTCGGTATGGCATCCCAGCGCCGCAGGTCAGCCCGTGAATCAGTCCCTTGGCCCCCTCCAGCACGCCGCTGATCACTCGCTCGGCACCGCCCATTTCCCATAAAAGGTTGGCGTGGATGCGGCCCAGGCCGCCTGAGATCTCGTGTGCCCGCCGGGCTTGGGCGATGCCACCCTCGATGCCGAACTGAATCAGCTCCTCGTGCCGCTCCCGCCGGGTGCGTCCTTGATAGATTTGGTCGAGCGGGTTGCCGTCCTCATCGTAAAAGTCGGCGTTGACGGCGCTGAAGGTGCCCGCGCCGCCGGCCGCAGCCCAATGCCCGGTCGATACGCCTGTTGAGACACCGATGCCTTTCCCACCCTCGATCAGTGGCAAGACCTCGGTTCCACCCATGCGGATCGCGTTGACTGCTTTCATCCCCGTCCGACCTTTTCCAAGCTGCATAGATTGTCCGCCAGACCCAGCTTTGCCAGGTCTGGCTACACAATTTATTGCAGCTTGTTACTCAGCCGCGTCCTGCCGCTCGCGCCGGCCGCCTTCACGCCCGCCGTCGCGATCACCGCGGCCGGGCTTGGTGCCGACTTGCTCGGTGATATCCGCCCCAGTCGCCTGATCGACCACCCGCATGCTCAGCTTGACCTTGCCGCGATCATCGAAGCCGATCACCTTAACCTTCACCTGGTCGCCGTCCTTAACCACGTCGGTCGTCTTAGCCACCCGGGTTTGCGCCAGTTCGCTGATGTGAACCAACCCATCTTTCGCGCCGAGGAAATTGACGAATGCGCCGAACTCCGCCGTCTTGACCACCTTGCCGTTGTAGATCACGCCCACTTCCGGCTCGGCGACGATGCCGCGGATCATGTCAATCGCCTTCTGGCTTGCTGTCTCAGTGGTCGCGGCGATCTTGATGGTGCCGTCGTCCTCGATATCGACCTTGGCGCCCGACTGCTCCACGATGTCGCGGATCACCTTGCCGCCGGTGCCGATCACCTCGCGAATCTTCTCCTTCGGCACGTTGATCACGGTGATGCGCGGCGCGGTCGCCGCCACGTCGGAGCGCGCCCCGGTAATCGCCTTGGCCATCTCGCCTAGAATGTGCATCCGCCCATCACGCGCCTGCTCCAGCGCCGTTTTCATGATTTCGGCGGTGATGGAGGTGATCTTGATGTCCATCTGCAGGCTGGTCACGCCCTGCTCAGTGCCGGCCACCTTGAAATCCATGTCGCCGAGGTGGTCCTCGTCACCCAGGATGTCGGACAGCACGGCCACGCCGCGGTCCTCTTTGATCAGCCCCATCGCGATGCCGGCAACCGGGCGCTTCAACGTCACGCCCGCGTCCATTAAGGCAAGGCTGCTGCCGCAGACAGTGGCCATGCTGCTGCTGCCGTTGCTCTCGGTGATCTCGCTGACGATGCGCATCGTGTAGGGGAACTGGTCCTTGCCCGGCAGGACGGGCCGCATCGCGCGGTAGGCCAGCTTGCCGTGCCCGATCTCGCGCCGACCCGGGGATCCCATTCGCCCGGCCTCGCCGACCGAGTAGGGCGGGAAATTATAATGCAGCATGAAATGCTCGCGGCGTTCGCCGTCCAGCGCGTCGATGATCTGCTCGTCCTGCCCGGTGCCCAGCGTGGCGACGCACAACGCCTGCGTTTCGCCGCGGGTAAACAGGGCGCTGCCGTGAGCGCGAGGCAGCACGCCGACCTCGGCCACGATCTGCCGCACCGTTTTGGTGTCGCGCCCATCGATCCGGGTGCCGGTGTCGAGAATGGTGCCGCGCACGACGTCGGCTTCAAGCTTCTTGAATAGCGGCTTGACCTTATCGGCGTCGATCCCTTCGGCCACCATGGCCTCCGTCGCGGCTTTCTTCGCCGCCGCCACCTTTTCCTGTCGAACCTGCTTCTGCCGCTCGATATACGCCTCGGCCAATGGCCCGCGCGCCAGGGCGTCGACCCGGTCTTTCAACGTCGCCATCACCGGGTCCGCCTCGGCCATCGGCCACGGCTCGCGGGCGGCATGCTCGGCCAGCTCGATGATCGCGTCGATCACCGGCTGCATCGCGTCGTGGCCGAAGGTGACGGCGCCCAGCATCACATCCTCACCCAGTTCCTGCGCCTCGGACTCCACCATCAGCACACCCTCGGCGGTGCCGGCCAGCACGAGGTCGAGCTGCGACGTGCGGACCTGATCGAGAGTCGGGTTGAGAATATACTCACCCCCGGCATAACCAACCCGCGCCGCAGCGACTGGCCCGAAGAACGGGATCCCCGACAGCGTCAGCGCCGCCGAGCAACCGATCATCGCCACCACGTCCGGATCGTTCTCCATGTCGTGGCTCAGCACCGTGGCGACGACTTGCACCTCGTTGCGGAACCCCTCAGGGAACAGCGGGCGGATCGGCCGGTCGATTAGGCGGCTGGTCAGCACCTCCTTCTCGGACGGCCGGCCCTCGCGCTTGAAGAAGCCACCCGGGATGCGCCCAGCGGCGAATGCCTTCTCCTGGTAGTTGACCGTGAGCGGGAAGAAGTCCTGCCCCGGTTTGGCGCTGCGCACGCCGACCGCCGTGCACAACACGATGGTGTCGCCGTAACGCGCTATCACCGCGCCGTCAGCCTGGCGCGCGATCTTGCCGGTTTCGAGCACTAGCTTGCGCCCGCCCCAGTCAAGTTCCTTGCGGAAGTAGTTGAACATGTCTTGGTTCCCTTCAACGCCGGGCAGGGCAGGGCGGGGAGCCAGGATCCGTGCGGGTGCGGCGTCTCGGACGACATGGGCGCGGCCGCACCTTTGGGATGCGGCCGCGAAACCAGGTGGCCTGAGGCGCCGTCGCGTGGAAGGAGCCTGGTCTAACCTGCTTGCAGCCCTGCCAGGTCGCGGCAGAGCGGGACGAACTGGCCCCGCTGGTGTCCGGCGCCCCTATTGACGCCGGATGACTCGCGCTCTGATGCCACTCATGGACACCGTGACACGATGGCAGAGGCGACCGTCAGCGGCGCAGGCCGAGGCGGCTGATCAGCGCCTGATAACGAGTATGGTCCTTCTTGCCCAGATAATCGAGCAAGCGGCGGCGGCGGCCAACCAGCATAAGCAAGCCGCGGCGGCTGTGGAAATCCTTGGCGTGGGTTTTAAGATGCTCGGTCAGGTTGCTGATCCGCTCCGATAGGATCGCGACCTGCACCTCGGGACTGCCCGTGTCGGCCTCACCCTGAGCATACTCGGAAACCAGCGTCGTGCGACGCTCCGCGGTAATCGACATCGGATTGCTCCGTTACGTGAGGTTACAGAAGGCGCTCGGGCTTCAGCCAGCCGTCTTGCAGACGGCACAACCCGATGACACGAGACCCGGCCATCACACGGGCCAGCCCACCGTCAGGGTTAGCCGTCTCTGGAATACGGCCCATCAGGTCGACCAAGTTAATTGCCTGGCCTTGTGACAAGCCGAAAACCTCCACCTGGGTCAAGGCCAGCGCCGGGATGTCGGCCAGCGCGGTCGCGACCGGAAGCAGGAGGTCCGGGGATGGCAGCGGCCTATCGGCTGATTCCACGCATTTGTCAAGCGGAACAGCCTGCGCTTCCGTGAATGGCCCGACTCGCAGCCGCCGCAGCGCCGCAACGTGCCCCAGCGTCCCCGCCGCCCGCGCCACGTCGCGCGCCAGGCTTCGCATGTAGACGCCCTTGCCGGATTGCACCTCGAACACCGCCGTATTCGCATCCGGCCGCCCGATCAGCTCGAAGCGATCCACGCGCGCTGGGCGCGGCGGCAGGTCGGGCGCTCGGCCATCGCGCGCCATGTCGTAAGCTCGCTCACCCGCGATCTTGAGCGCCGAGAACACAGGCGGCACCTGCATGATGTCGCCCGTCAACGCAGGCAACGCGGCGCGAAGCTGCTCGTCGCTCGGCCGCGCCTCCGCCGTTTGTGTCACCTGGCCGTCCGCATCGTCCGTATCGCGCGCCTCGCCCATCCGCAACGTGAAACGATACAGCTTCGTGCCGTCCATGATGTAAGGAACTGTCTTGGTCGCATGCCCGAACGCGATCGGCAGCACCCCCGTCGCCAGTGGATCGAGCGTGCCGCCGTGACCAGCCTTCTGCGCGTCGAACCCGCGCCGCACCTTGTTGACGACGTCGGTGCTGGTCAGGCCGGGCGGCTTGTCGATGATCAGCCAGCCGTTGAGAGGGCGACCACGCTTCTTACGCATTGGAGAAAATCCGGTGCCACGAAGCCCGCGGATGTAGGCCCAAGCGACGCGTAGGTCCAGCGGGGCAGGGCGGCCGTGTCGATCTAGGGCTCGTGAGCCAAGGCCTTGACGGTTGGAAATGCCCTAGCCTGAAGCTTCCAGATCACGCGCGACCTCAGGCCGCCGCATTAACGCGTCAATCTTCATCGCGTGCTCCAGCGTCGTGTCCGGCTGGAACGACAGTTGCGGCGCCACCCGAAGCCGCATCTCATGCGCCACTTGGCCGCGCAGGAACGCTGATGCGCGCTGCAACGCTGGCAGCAACGCCTCAATATCCGTCCGCCCCAGCCGAGCCACGAACGCCGTGGCATTGCGCAGATCCGGGCTGACCCGAACCTCGGTCACTGTGATGCGGGCGTCGGCCAACTCCGGGTCGCGGAACTCGGCGCGTAGGAAGACGCCGGAGAGGACGTGGCGGATTTCCTCCCCGACGCGTAACTGCCGCTGGCTCGGTGCCTTGGCGGTCGCATGCCCGGCCTTGTGACCATGAGCTTTCGTCACCCCGGAACCATCTCAATCTCGTAGCACTCGACCATATCGCCTTCGCGCAGGTCGTTGAACCCGGCGAAGCTCAACCCGCACTCGTAGCCGCGCGCCACTTCCCGCACGTCGTCCTTGAACCGCTTCAACTGGCTCAGGTTGCCGGTGTGGACCACGACGCCGTCCCGCAGCAGCCGCACGCCGGCCCCTCGCTTGACCAGGCCTTCGGTGATCATGCAGCCCGCGACCTTGCCGGTCTTGGTGATGTCGAACACCTTGCGCACCTCGGCGTAGCCCAGGAAGTGTTCGCGCGCCTTGGGCGCCACCTTGCCGCGGACCAGCTTCTCGATGTCGTCGGCCACGTCGTAGATGATCGAGTAGTAACGGATGTCGACGCCGTCCCGCTGTGCCATCTCCCGCGCCTGGCTGGTGGCCCGCACGTTAAACGCCGCGATCACGCCGTCGCTGGCCCGGGCAAGTTGCACGTCGCTCTCGGTGATCTGTCCCACGGCCGCGTTCAGCACCCGGACCCGCACTTCCTCGTGCGCCAGCTTGAGCACCGTCGCCTGGATCGCCTCCGCGCTGCCTTGCACGTCGGCCTTGATCAGGATCGCCACCTCCTTCTGCTCGCCCGCCACGATCCGGGCCAGCATTTCGTCGAGCGTGCCGCGCGCCGCCGTGGCCCCCGCCGCGGCCCGGTCCCGCAGCTTGCGCTGACGGAACTCGCTGATCTCGCGCGCCCGCACCTCGTCATCGACGGCCACGAACGGCTCGCCGGCGGACGGCGCGCTCGACAGCCCGAGGATCTCGACCGGGACCGAAGGCCCAGCCTGCTTCACCTGCTTGGCCTTGTTGTCCAGCATCGCCCGCACCCGGCCCCACTCGGCCCCGGCCACCACGATGTCGCCCTGGCGCAACGTCCCCTTCTGCACGAGCACCGTCGCCACCGGCCCACGCCCGCGGTCCAGCCGGCTCTCGATCACGCTGCCCTCGGCCGCACGGTCCGGGTTGGCGCGCAGGTCGAGGATCTCGGCCTGCAACATGATCGCTTCCTCAAGCGCGTCGAGTCCGGTGCGCTTGATCGCCGACACCTCGACATCTTGCGTGTCGCCGCCCATCGCCTCCACCACGATCTCGTGGCTCAGCAGCTCCTGCCGCACCCGATCCGGGTTGGCATCAGGTCGGTCCATCTTGTTGATGGCGACGATGATCGGCGCATCCGCTGCCTTGGCGTGACGGATCGCCTCGATCGTCTGCGGCATCACCCCGTCGTCGGCCGCCACCACCAGCACCACGATGTCGGTCACGGACGCGCCCCGGCTCCGCATGGCGGTGAACGCCTCGTGGCCCGGCGTATCGATAAAGGTGATCTTGTTGCTGGATTTCGTCTCCACCTGATAGGCGCCGATGTGCTGGGTGATACCGCCCGCCTCGGCACCGGCCACGTCGGTGCTGCGCAAGGCGTCGAGCAGGCTGGTCTTGCCGTGGTCGACGTGCCCCATGATCGTCACCACCGGCGCGCGCGGCAGCAACTCGGTATCCACGTCCACCTCGCCGTCGATGCCGAGCTCGACGTCGCTTTCGCTGACCCGGCGGGCCCGATGCCCGAAATCCTGCACGACGACCTCGGCCGTGTCAGCGTCGATCGACTGCGCCGGCGTCGCCATCACGCCCATCTTCATCAACGCCTTGATCACCTCCGGCATCCGCGCCGCCATGCGGTTGGCCAGCTCCTGGACCGTGATCGTCTCCGGCAACACGACGTCGCGCACCACCTTCATCTGATCGCTGCGCAGCATTTCAAGCTCGGCCTGACGACGCTCCCGCTCCCGCTGGCGGCGCACGGACGCCAGGCTGCGGCTCTTCTCGTCCTCGCCCTCCATCGCCGCTTGCACGTCGATCCGCCCAGCGCGCCGGCTGTCACCGGCCTTTTTGACAACGGGAAGAACCGGCTTGCGGCCGGGTGCCACGATGCCGGGGCGCCGTCGCGGCGCGTCGTCTTCCTCACCGGGCCGGGTTGGCTTGAGACGCAAGATCTCGTTCGGCGCTCCGGGTACGACGGGACGCCGCGCTTCCTCGGCCGACTTCGGCGCGACCGCCGGGGCCGCAGCGCTCCCGGCTGCCGATACGGTGGCAGGAGTCTGTTGCGCCGCGGTTTCCGCGGCGGCACGCGCGACCGCCTCAGCTTTGTCACGCTCCGCGGCTTCCGCCGCCTGACGCGCTTCCTCCTCCGCCGCCCGGCGCGCTTCGTCCTCGCGACGGCGCGCTTCCTCGGCGGCGGAAAGGATTGAGATCTTCTCTTGCTCGCGTCGCTCGACCTCGCGCTGAGCGGCTTCGCGTTGCTGCTCGGCCAGCACGCGCTGACGCACCGCGACCTCGGTGGCAGTCAGCGCCCGCGCCGGACCAGCGGGCGGGCGGGCCGAGACGCCGGGCTTGGCTGTGCCAGCCGGCGACGGAGCCGCCACTGCGGGTACTGGGGCCGCAACCGGCGCGCGCTTCTTGCGCACCTCGACCTGCACCACCTTGGTGCGCCCGTGGCTGAAACTCTGCCGCACGGACCCGGCGTCCACGGTGCGGCCCAGTTCGAGCCGTCCGGCCGGGCGCAGCGACAGCCTGCCCTTGCCTTCTTCCTGGTTCTTGTTATCGCTCATCAACCGCCTGTCCCATCAACCGTGCTGCCCGGCAACGCCAGCCAGCCGTTCCGTCTCTATCGCGAGCGCCTCGGCCAACCGACCCGGCGCTACCACCACATGCACCACATGGTCACGGCCGAACACCGCTCCCAGGGCTTGAGCGGACAACGGTGTCGCCACCGGCACATCCCTGGCCCCGCTCAGGAACCGCGTCCGCTCATCCAGACTGCCATCTCCCGCCTGTATCACGAGGCGACCCTTGCCGGTTTGGAGCCATTCACGCGCCCGTTGAAAGCCGCATACCGTCTGTCCGGCGCGCCGGGCCAGCCCCAGCAATTCCGTCACTCGCCGCACCAGGCCGGCCTCGATCATGCCAGTCAGGTCCGCAGGTATCGAGACTGAACCCCTCGCCGCCCTGGTCAAAGCGCCTCGGGTGCGGCCGTTTTCTAGCACATCTCGCCGCGCACTCAACCAAATTCCCCGTCCTGGCAGCTTTGCCCAGAGGTCAGGCACCAATGCACGATCAGGGCCCACAACGAAGCGCAGCATCCGCGCCCGTTCTCCCTGCTCGCGCGTCGCCACGCATCGGCGGAACGGGCCTGTCTCCGGCTCGTCGTCCGTATCGGGGGCGGGAAGGGAGGCGCTAACGCTGCTCACCCGCGGCACCGTCCTCCGCGACCGGAGTTGCCGCCTCGTCGCTCTCGAACCAGTGCGCCCGCGCCGCCATGATGACCTCGTTCGCGGTGTCCTCGTCCATCGCCTCGGTGCCGACGATCTCCACCAGCTCGTCCGACGCGAGGTCGGCCAGGTCGTCGAGCGACTTCACGCCCTTCTCGCCCAAGGCCACCAGCATCGACGGCGTCAGTACCTCCATCGCCGCGATCTCGTCCGTCACGCCGAGCGTGAGCCGCTTCTCGGTCAGCTCCTCGTTGCGGCGGTCCAGGAACATCTGGCCGCGCCGGATCAGCTCGTCGGCGATCCCTTCGTCGAAACCCTCGATGTCGGCCAGCTCGTCGGGCGGCGTGTAGGCCAGCTCCTCGATGGTGGTGAACCCTTCCGTGACCAGCAAGCCGGCGATCACGTCGTCCACGTCCAGCGCCTCGACGAACAATCCGGTGCGGCGGCGGAACTCCTCCTGCCGGCGCTCGCTCTCCTCCGCCTCGGTCAGGATGTCGATGTCCCAACGGGTCAATTGGCTCGCCAGCCGCACGTTCTGCCCGCGCCGCCCGATGGCCAGGCTCAGTTGCTCGTCCGGCACCACCACCTCGACGCGGCCGGCCTCCTCGTCCATCACGACTTTCGTCACCTCGGCCGGCGCCAAGGCGTTCACCACGAAGGTCGCGTGCTGCGACGACCACGGGATAATGTCGATCTTCTCGCCTTGAAGCTCCTGCACCACCGCCTGCACCCGGCTGCCCCTGACGCCGACGCAGGCGCCGACCGGATCGATGCTCTGGTCTCGGCTGATCACCGCCATCTTGGCCCGAGAGCCGGGATCGCGCGCCACGGCCTTGATCTCGATGATGCCGTCGTAGATCTCCGGCACCTCCTGCGCGAACAGCTTCGCCAGGAACGCCGGATGCGTCCGGCTGAGGAAGATCTGCGGCCCCCGCTGCTCCTCGCGCACGTCGTAGATGTAAGCCCGCACCCGATCGCCGTTGCGGAAACTCTCGCGCGGGATCAGCTCGTCACGCCGCAGCAGCGCCTCCGCCCGGCCCAGCTCCACCATCAAGTTGCCGTACTCGGTCCGCTTCACCACGCCGTTGAGGATCTCCCCCACCCGGTCCTTGAACTCGTCATACTGCTTCTTGCGCTCGTACTCGCGCACCCGCTGCACGATCACCTGCTTGGCCGTTTGCGCCGCGATTCGCCCGAAATCAATCGGCGGCAGCGGATCGACGATGTGCTGCCCCAATTGGATGTCGGGCTGGAACTTGCGCGCGATGTGAAGCGGGATTTGGGTTTCGTCGTTCTCGACCGTCTCGACCGCCTCGGTCCAGCGGGTCAGCCGCACGTCGCCCGTCTTCTTGTCGATCGTGGCCCGGATGTCCTTCTCGTGCCCGTACTTGGCCCGGCCGGCCTTCTGAATGGCCTGCTCCATCGCTTCCAGCACTTCGTCGCGCTCAATGGCTTTCTCCCGCGCGACCGCGTCGGCCACCAGCAGGAGTTCAGGGCGGGAGACAGAGGTGTCCATGTCGTGCTCCTAATTCGGCGCAGTTTGCGTGGTCGTGGCGGCGATCAGCGCGTCGGTCAGCAACAGCTTGGCCCGGCGCACATCGTCGAGCGGCAACGAGACGTCGCTCCCGTCCTCAAGGCGCAGCCGCCCCACGCCTTCGTCGGCGCCCAGCACCGTCCCGGTGAACCGGCGGCGTCCGTCAACCGGCATGTTCATCTCGACCCTGGCCGCGTGGCCCGCGAACCGCACCCAATCCTTCGGTCGCGTCAGCGGACGGTCAATCCCGGCGCTGCTGACCTCGAGCGTCCAAGCGCCGGGCAATGGATCGTCCACATCGAGCACGGCGCCGATCGCGTGCGTGATCCGCTCGCAATCCTCGACCGAGATCTGCTGGCCGTCGGCCCGGTCCGCCATCACCTGCACCGTCGGCCGCTCCCGCCCGAGCACCAACACGCGCACCAGCTCGTAGCCGAGCCCTTCCAGCGTCGGGCCGATCGCACGCCCGATCCGACCTTCGAGGCCGGGGTGACCGGGTTCGGCGATGGACGGGTCAGCGGCGCTCTTCGTGGTTCCGGGACGGGCCATGAGGGAAGTCCAAAACAGAAAAGGCGGCCCGCGAAGGCCACCTCCATTTAGCATCGGAGATCATAGAAGGACATTGACTTAAGCTAACGCGACCGATCCTGCAAGGGAGGCTTGATCCCGCCCACTCGCCGCTCGGCCCCGGTCCGCGCCAGCGCCGCCTCTCCCGCTGCCCGCAGCAGCCGGCGCCCCGGCGCTTCGATCAGCCGATGCGCCGCGCCAGCCAGCAGGGCCGTGCTGATCGCGTAAACGGCGACGGTGAGCGGCAACGGTCCCCACTCGAGCGGGGCATGCGTCAGCATGGCGAGGTGGATCAGGTAGATCGAATACGACAGCACGCCCAACGTATGAAGCGGCCGGACTGCCAAGGCGCGGACGACCGGCCCGCGCCCGTGGTGCATGCCCAGCACGATCAACGGCAGCAGCGGATAGATCAGCACATCGCCCACCCTGGCCAGTGCCAGTCCGACGAACACGGCCAGGGCCAGCGGCCCCGTTGCCGGATGACCCACCAGCCGCCGCACCGCACCGACGCCTTCGATGCGCCAGGCCAGCATCCCGAGGGTGAAGCCGGACAAGCAGCGCAGCACCGGGAGCAAGCTGTAGTTGAAGTAGATGTCGAGCTCCCCCCGGCGCACCGGTCCGATCGCCGGCCCCGCCCGCACGCACACCGCCACGCCGACAGCGACCCCGGCCAAGCAGAGCCACGGTCCCACCCGGCCGCGCAGCGCCACCAAGGCAAGGCCGGGGAAAACGGCGTAGGCCACCAGCTCCGTGCTGATCGACCAGGATGGCGGGTTGATCGAAGCGCCATGTCCCCAGGCCTGCACCAAGGCCGCGTTCATCAGCACCACCTTGGGCGTCGCCGCGTGATACGAGGAGCCGAGGCCGAACACCACGAGCACGAGCAGCACGGCGGCATGCAGCGGCCATATCCGCGCCACTCGGCGGAACAGGAAGCGGACGATCTCTCGTTTCCCGCTGTTCAAGCCCCTGGCGAACCACCTGCCGTATGCCATCGACAGGACGAAGCCGCTCAGGACGAAGAACAGGTCGACCCCCAGATAGCCCTTCTGCAGCAGCCCCCACCAGACGGGCCTGTCCGCCGCCGACGCGACATGCCAGCCGAAATGCAGGTGGAGGTGATGCGCCACGACCAGCGCGGCGGCGAGGCCGCGCAGTCCGGTCAGCGCCCGGCTCTCGGCGCCTCCGTCCGCGAGGTCGTCTGCCGCCATCGCTGGTCCGCCGCCTCCATGACACCCACGCCCTCGTCGACCGGAACCGACGTCCTCTCCAGCCGCCAATACAGCGGCGTGCGCCCGGCACGAAGCGCTTTCGCCTCGTAGCGCGTCGCAGGCCATCCCTCCGGGCGGGCCGCCACCGGGCTCTCGACGTGGAACAGCCCCTGCGCCGCCATCACCTCCGCCACCCAGGCCTGATACGACGGCTCGTCGCTGGCGATCCGCCACTCGCCACCGGGCTTGAGCAGCCGCGCCACCAGCGGAAGCTGGGTTGGATGGACGAAGCGCCGCTTGGCGTGCCGCGCCTTGGGCCAAGGGTCGGGGAACATCAGCGCCACCAGGTCGAGGCATCCCCCAGGCATCGCTCGCATCAACGGCCGCGCGTCGTCGTCCCACAAGCGCAGGTTGGCGGGCAGGGGACACGTCTGCGGGTCGGCCCCGGCCGGCACGAGGCGGGACAGCAGGGAGCAGATCCCGTTCTCGAACACCTCGCAGGCGACGACGCCCAGGTCGGGCGACCCCGCCGCCAGCGCCGCCGCGTGCTCGCCGCCGCCGAAGCCGACCTCGAGCGCGAGGCGGGGCAGGGGGGTGACGAAGGCGAGGCCCGGATCGCTTGCCTGCTCCGGCCGCAGCCGCAGCCGCGGCAACGCTCCGTCCAGCAGTTGCCGCTGGCGCGGCCGCAGCGCATGTCCGCGGAGACGTCCGTAGAGGCGCTCCGCAGGCGGCTTCGCGGGCGGGCGCGTCAGCGGTTGAACGCGCTCTTCAGCGCCGGCGCCAGGTCGGTGCGCTCCCACGTGAACGTGTCCCGGCCCTCGTGCGGCTCGCGGCCGAAATGCCCGTAGGCGGCGGTGGGCACGTAGATCGGCCGGTTCATCCGCAGGTGCTCGCGGATGCCGCGCGGGCTTAGGTTCATCAGGTCCCGCAGCACGCGCTCCAGCTTGGCCTCGTCCACGTCCTTCCCGGTCCCTTGCAGGTCAACGTAAACCGACAGCGGATGCGACACCCCGATCGCGTAGCTGATCTGGATGGTGCAGCGCTCGGCCAGCCCCGCCGCGACGACGTTCTTCGCCAGGTAGCGGCAGGCGTAGGCGGCGCTGCGGTCCACCTTAGTCGGGTCCTTGCCGCTGAACGCGCCGCCGCCGTGCGGGGCCGCCCCGCCGTAGGTGTCGACGATGATCTTGCGCCCGGTCAACCCGGCGTCCCCGTCCGGCCCGCCGATCTCGAACACGCCGGTCGGGTTGATGTGGAACTTCGTCTCCGACGTCACCCAACCCGTCGGCAGCGAGCTTTCCACCAACGGCCGCACGATGTCGTCGATCTGCGTGTCGGACATTCCCGGCTCATGCTGGGTCGAGACCACGACCGCGTCGGCCCCTACCGGCTTGCCGTCCGCGTACTTGACGGTGATCTGGCTTTTCGCGTCCGGCAGCAGCCCGGCGACCGATTTGTCCCCTGCCTTCCGCAACTCGCTCATCCGACGCAGGATCGTGTGCGCGTAGTAGAGCGGCGCTGGCATCAGCGCCGGGGTCTCGGTGCAAGCGAAGCCGAACATGATGCCTTGGTCGCCCGCGCCCTCGTCCTTGTTGCCGGCGCTGTCCACCCCCTTGGCGATGTCGGCGCTCTGCGCGTGCAGCAGGCACTCGATCTGCGTCGCATCCCTCCAGGTGAAGCCGGACTGGTCGTAGCCGATGTCCTTGATCGCCTCGCGCGCCTTGTGCATCAGCAGGTCCGGCGTCACGGACGCCGGGCCGCGCACCTCGCCGGCGATGACGACACGGTTGGTGGTGACCAACGTCTCGCACCCCACCCGGCTCTCGGGATCGGCCTCAAGGAAGGTATCCAGCACCGTGTCGCTGATGCGGTCGGCCACCTTGTCCGGATGGCCTTCGGACACGGATTCTGAGGTGAACAGGTACTCGCCCTTGTCGCGCATGGATTTCTCCTCTTGTCGCGGCTGCATTGTCGGGGTGCGGCGTCGCGCTGTCTCGCGCGATCGGCCCGCCGCGCCGGCCGGATGCCGGGGCGGGCCGGGTTTGGCGGAAAGAAAACGGGAGGTCAAGCCACAATCATGACGATGTTTCAACGAGATGGTGCAGTGAACAAAACACCGGCCCGAATCTCGTCGACCGGCACGCGCACGCGCCCCGATCCGCTCAACCGGCCATCACGTCGCGCATGTCATACAGCCCGGGCGGGCGGCCATTCACCCATCCGGCGGCGCGCACCGCCCCCGTCGCGAACACCCGGCGGTCGAACGCGCGATGCGTCAGCGCGACGTGCTCGCTGGCCCCGGCGAACAGCAGCGTGTGCTCGCCCACCACCTGTCCACCCCGCATCGCGGCGAAGCCGATGGCGCCCAGCCGGCGCGGCCCGGTGTGCCCGTCCCGCCCGCTCTCGCTCACCGCCGCCAGCGACGCGCCTCGCCCGGCCGCCACTGCCCGTCCCAACGCCACCGCCGTGCCGGAGGGCGCGTCGATCTTCTGCCGGTGGTGCATCTCGACGATTTCTGCGTCGTAGCTCTCGGCGGGCAACGCGCCCCCCATGCGCGATGCCAGTTCCAGCAGTAGGTTGATCCCCGGCGAGAAGTTCGCCGAATATACCACGGCGATCCGTTTGGCAGCCTGAGCCACCGCCTCATCTTGGTCCGCCGACAGCCCCGAGGTCCCCAACACCCAAGCCGTCCCCACCTCTGCCAAGGTGGCCGCGTGCGCCGGTGCGGCGGCCGCGGCGGTGAAGTCGATCACCACATCGCTCAGCCTCGCGAGCGTCGCCAGGTCCGTCAGGAGAGGCACGTCAGGCAAAGGCGCGTCCCCTGCCGCCCGAACCAGGCCGCCGGCCAAGCTATGCCCGGCGCTGATGACCTCCTCGGCCAGCAACCGGCCCATCCGTCCGTTGGCGCCGATGATCCCGATCCGCGTCAAAGGCACGTGGGTCGCAATCGCCGCGTAACGGCAAGGCGGATTCGCGTCTCAGAGGAAGGGTGGCGGCGCGACCGAGGCATTGGGGGGAACGCCATCAGGTCGCGCCGCGCACATGCACTCGGGCCGAGCGGGGTGGGGTGGCCCGAATGCGAAGACTATAATACAGACAACGCCGCTTAGTTCCATCCACTCTCGTCAACATTCTCGTGTGCTCGCGGCCAGGGTGCCCCGTCATACCCCGTACGGCGCTCGCCAGATGCTGTCCGCATACTCCCGAATGGCGCGGTCCGACGAGAACCAGCCGACACTCGCCGTATTGATGATGCTCGCCCGCCACCAGGCGGCCTGGTCCTGCCACAACCGGTCCACCGCGTCCTGCGCCGCGACGTAGCTGTCGAAGTCCACCGCCACCATGAACGGGTCGCGCTCGATCACCCCGTCCACTAAGTCGCGGTAGCGGTCGGGTTCCCCCGGCGAGAACACGCCCGCCCGGATCGCGTCCAGCGCCTGGTGCAGCGACGGGCTCGCCGCCACTGCGTCGTGCGCCGACAAGCCCCGCTTGCGCCGCCGCGCCACGGCATCGGCCGTCAAGCCGAAGATGAAGATGTTGTCCGCCCCGACATGATCGCGGATCTCGACGTTGGCCCCGTCCAGCGTGCCGATCGTCAGGGCTCCGTTCAGCGCCAGCTTCATGTTGCCGGTGCCCGACGCCTCCATGCCCGCCGTCGAGATCTGCTCCGACAGGTCGGCCGCCGGGATGATGCGCTCCGCCAGGCTCACATTGTAGTTCGGCAGGAACACGATCTTGAGCCGCCCCGCCACCGCCGGGTCGTTGTTGATCACCTGCCCCACGTCGTGCGCCAAGCGGATCACCAGCTTCGCGGCGTGGTATCCCGGTGCCGCCTTGCCCGCCAGCAGCTTGACCCGCGGCACCCAATGCCGCGTCGGCTGCGCCCGGATCGCGTCGTACAGCCCGACTGCCTGCAACACGTTCAGCAACTGCCGCTTGTACTCGTGCATCCGCTTGACGTGCACGTCGAACATCGCCGCCGGGTCGACGACGACGCCCGTTTGCTCCTGCACGATCCGCGCCAGCATCTCCTTGGCCCGGCGGCGCTGCGCGGCGAACTCGGCCTGGAAGCCCGCGTCGTCCGCGTAGGGCAGCAGCTCCCGCAGCGCGTCGGCGTCATAGAGCACCCGTCGCCCGATCGTGTCGGTGATCAGCCGCGTCAGCCCCGGGTTGGCCCGGTGCAGCCAGCGCCGCACGGTGATGCCGTTGGTCTTGTTCTCGATCCGGCCCGGGTAGATGCCGTCCATGTCCTGGAAGATCGACTGCCGGATCAGCGTCGTGTGCAGCGCCGAGACCCCGTTGATCGCGTGGCTGCCCAGGAAGGCGAGGTGCCCCATCCGCACCCGCCGCCCGGCGTGCTCGTCAATGAGCGACGTCGCCGCCAGCAGCCGGTCGTCCGCCCCCGGCTTGCCGCGCACGTGCTCCAGGTGCCGCCCGTTCAGCAGGTAAATGATCTGCATGTGCCGCGGCAGCAGCCGCTCCATCAACGACACCGGCCAGGTTTCCAGGGCCTCCGGCAGCAGCGTGTGGTTGGTGTAGGCGAAGGTGCCGACGGTGATGCGCCACGCCTCCTCCCAAGCCATGCCGTACACGTCCATCAGCAGCCGCATCAGCTCGATCACCGCGATCGCCGGGTGGGTGTCGTTGAGCTGGATCGCCGCCTTGTCCGACAGGTTGCGCAAGGTGCCGAACTGGTCGAGGTGCCGCCGCAGCAGGTCTTGCAGCGACGCCGACGCGAAGAAGAACTCCTGACGCAGCCGCAACTCCTGCCCGGCGTCGCTGTCATCGCCCGGATACAGCACCCGCGACACCGCTTCCGTCCGCACCCGGTCCTGCAACGCCCCGACGTGGTCGCCGCGGTTGAACGCGTCGAGGTGCAGCGGCGTCGCCGCCCGCGCGGACCACAGCCGCAGCGTGTTGGCGTGGCCGTGCGCCGCCTCGTCCCCCGCCCTGCCGCCGATCACCGGCGTGTCGAACGCCACCGCCGACAGCATCTCCGCCGGCTGCCACGTGTAGCCGACCCGCCCGTCTGCCTCCTGCTGCACCGCGACCCCGCCGCCGAACCCGATCGGGTAGGCGACCTCGGGCCGCTCGAACTCCCACGGGTTGCCGAGCTGCAACCAGTCTTCCGGCAGCTCCTGCTGCACGCCGCCTTGGATCACCTGGCGGAACAGCCCGTGCTCGTAGCGGATGCCGTAACCATAGGCCGCCACGCCGATGGTCGCCATGCTTTCCATGAAGCACGCCGCGAGCCGCCCCAGCCCGCCGTTGCCCAGCGCCGCGTCCGGCTCCTGTTCCCGCAACTCGTCGAGGTCCACCCCTTCCTGCGCCAACGCGTCGCGCACTGCGTCCATCACGCCGAGGTTGCCGAGCGCGTCGAACAGCAGCCGCCCGATCAGGAACTCGAGCGACAGGTAATACACCCGCTTCGCCCCGCTCTCGTAGGTGCGCCGCGTGCTGGCGAACCACTGGTCGACGATGTCGTCGCGCACCGCCAGCGCGGTGGCGAGGAACCAGTCGCGCGCGTTGGCCGCCGCCGCCGACTTGCCCACTTGGTAGGTGAGCTTGCCGACGATGCGGGCGCGCAACTCCGCCGCCCGCATCGCGTGGTCGGCGCGGGTTTCGCCGGGCGGCGCGGCGGGAGTTGAAGCGGGAAGATCCATGGGCACGGGTCCAACGAAAAGGAAACGATCAGGCAATGGGAGTGGTTGTCGCACCACTCGCCCATTCCCGCCACAGGAGAATGAGCGCGGCCATCACCGCCGGACCCACGAACAACCCGAGCAGGCCGAACGTCTCCACCCCGCCCAGGATGCCGAGCAGCACCCACAGGAACGGCAGCCGCGTCGCGCCGCCGATCAGCGCCGGCCGGATGAAATGGTCGGCGACGAAGATCACCACCGCGCCGAACGCCAGCACGATCCCCGCCGCCGCGGCGTGCCCGGCCGCCAGCACCAGCGCGCTGGCCAGCCCCAGCACCAGCCCCGCCCCGAGCGGCACCATCGCGCCCACCACCGTCGCCGCGCCCAGCAGCGCCGGATGCGGCGCGCCGGCCACCGCGTAGCTGATGCCCAGCACGACGCCGACGCCGAGCCCGACCAGCACCAGCCCGTCCACCGTGCCGTGCACGGAGGCGACCATCTGCCGCCCCACCCGCTCCCCGTGCGGCCCGAACAGCCGCCGGCTGGCCGCCAGCATCTGCTCCGCCAGCGCCGGGCCGTCGCGGTAAAGAAAGAACAACGTCGCCAACGTGAAGCAGAACAGGATCGCCCGGTGCGCCAGCCCGGTCCCGAGCCGCTGCCCGGCATGCATCAGGTCGGCCCGCTCGACCCGCGCCAGCAAGGCGCGCGCCCCGTCCGGATCGGCCAGGTTGGCCTGCCACCACGCCGCCGCCTGCGCCTGTCCCACCGGCAAACGGCCGAGCGCCTCCGGCACCGGCACCCCGTGGGTGCGCACCTCCGCGAGCCAAGCCCCGGCCCCGCGCGCCTCGTGCCCGAGCTGGATTGCCAGGAACGCGAGCGGCACGACGAACACGAGCGTCGTGCCGAGGGTGAACAGGGCAGGCAACACGATCGCGTGCGTGCCCTCTGGCATCCGCCGCGCCGCCCGCCGGTACAGCGGCCAGGTGGCGATGGCCAACACCCCGGCCCACGCCAGCGCCCGCACGAAGCCCTGCAACACGTAAAGCCCGAGCAGCACCAATGCCACGCTGAGCGCGATGCGGGCGATCCGCTGCCGCTGCGCCCGCGCCCGCCCGGCTTCGGCCTCCCCCTCGGAACGCTGGCTGACCTGATCCATTCCGCCCTCGACGGTGCCGGGTCCCAGCTTGCCCTGCCCGCCCGGCGGAGTCACGTTGCCCGGCCGCGGCGGCTCGGAACCCGCGGCCCAAGGAGCCCACGATGCAAGAGACCGACTGGCGGACCAACGGCGTGCGGGTGATCCCGGCCGACAGCCTCGACGGCAACACGCCCCAGACCCCGGGCATGACCCGCGCCGCCGCCGTCAACCTCGCCCGGGTCGGCGCGCAGAAGATCTGGGCCGGCACCGTCCATATCCACCCGGACGCGAAAACCGGCGCCCACCACCACGGCGCGCTGGAAAGCGTGATCTACGTCGTGCGCGGCCGGGCGCGGATGCGCTGGGGCGACGCGCTCGAGTTCGTCGCCGAGGCCGGGCCGGGCGACTTCATCTTCATCCCGCCCTTTGTCCCGCACCAGGAGATCAATGCCTCCGCGGACGAGGCGCTGGAATGCGTCGTGGTCCGCAGCGACAACGAGGCGGTGGTGGTGAACCTGGAGATCGACGCGGTGGAGCGGCCGGAGGGGGTGCGGTGGGTGGATGCGATTCACAACGGGTGATGTTGATAAGTGACATTTAACTCTCTAGAATTCTCGCGGCTTGAACTGAAGACGGATCATTCCATGAGTGTCGCTATTGATTTTAACCGGCCTGATCTCGGCGGCAATATGCAGCACGGAGACATCCATACCTGGGTCCCAAATTTGTGGCGCTATTTAATCGAACGTTTTGGAGTCAGTTCTGTTTTGGATGTTGGTTGCGGAGAAGGTCACGCAGTCAAGTTTTTCCACCGGCTTGGTTTATATGCGCATGGCATTGATGGTCTTTCTCAAAATATTCATCATTCGGTTATTCCTATAGCGTTACATGACTTATTGATAGGTCCTTATATTTTTCCAGTTGATCTAGTCTGGAGTTGCGAAGTTGCTGAACATATTAGTCCTGAAAAGGTAGACTTTTACATTGATACCTTAGTAAATGGTAGAGTTGTCGCCATGACACATGCGTTGCCAGGTCAAACGGGCCACCATCATGTAAATTGCCAGCCTTGGGAGTATTGGGTCGAGAAAATGGTTGTGCGAGGATATACCTTATGTGACGATAATGAGGATTTTCGGCGAATCTCTAGTAAAGAGGAAACTTGGAACTACTTTACAAAAAGCGGTCTTGTATTTCTTAGAAAGTAAAATTCGTCGAGAATATAGCATCACTGCCAAATCAGCATTCTAGCGTGCAGCTAGTAAACGGGTCATGAACAAAGTCTAAGTTAGTGTTACGGATAAATCCTTGCTTGTAGTGCTTATACAAACCTGCTTTCCCAAAGTTGTTCAGAATGTCAAACCAGAGAAGCCAATGATCGCCACCTTCGGCACGGCCCTCAGACTTGGCGAGAGATATGGCCTTTCCACCGTTGACAACTTTTTTGAGGAAATGCTTAAAACTGCGGACTTGAAACTCCCGATAATAAAATCCAAGAGAAAAGCCGCCATGATATTTAGGCGTACTTCCATCAACTCGGAATACTTTGTGATTTCCTCCTGAAACCTTCAATGAAAGACTCGCGCGCATCGCGCACTTTGGCGGCGTGCAAAACAGCAGGTTGCGGATGGGCATTTCGATAAGTGGCGAAGTTTCTTCAACTTCATTGCCTACATCAGATCGAAAGTGGTTTACCTTGGGGATTGTCAAAGCTTCAATGCTTGAAGGTAGGTCAGATAAGCTTTGAAAGCCGTTTGTAGCAACTAGGAACTCGTCAGCATCAACCGGAAACACCCATTTAATGTCGGGCCAAATGGATAGTGCAAACCTTACCATACCAGTTGTTTTCAGGCTTTGAATATAGCTCACTAATGGATCACTGATTAACACGATCTCGCATTCTTGGTGGACCTTCTGAAACTCAGATATTATGGCAAATGTGTTATCAGTTGACTTGTTATCAGAGATCACAAAACGCCTAATTCCGTTGAAAGCCAGCCAACTAAGATTAGACAATATAATATCTTCTTCGTCCTTTACTAGTAAAACTACAGCAACGTCTAGAGTGCTTGCTTTAGGTGACCCTGGAAATAGTAGCTGAGCATGTTTACCGTGCTTCACTACTTCATGCTGAATGGAACCTTCCCATGATAATGAATCGACCAATGGCAAACCGAAGATGCAATCAGGCGTTCCATTCCAAATCGCGTCTTCAATTTTTGACAGTCGTGAGACACTCTCAGTTTGCATTTTACTATCCATTCAGCGTTGCTAAAGATTTATCAGTTTTGCTTCAATGTCGTTTTTCCGAATATTTTCCCATTCATTGAGGTATTCGAAATATGCAGCAGGATGACTCTCATAAAGAGTCCGCCAAACGTCTGGAACTGGAAAACTCGGCTCAGTGATCAGCCTCCTCACAGCCCAAGGCTTCGGGCCATGAAAATGCACAATACGGGCTTCTGGATTAGTTCCCCAATAAGGCTTCCAATTCATTTCTGATGGTAAAAACTCGTACCGTTCTGCGTAATATTGCTGCAATGCGTCCTGATCATGTGCGCTAAATTGTTCAAAGCGGTTGACAATGTAGTGATAGAAGTTTGCAGTCTCTTTTCGCATCTCTTTAATGTTCATCACCATCACACCCGAATTGATCTCTGAGGTGTCGTCAGGATCAAACTGAGGTGCGCACGCGAAGAATTGTGGGCGAAATCTCTCTATTTCAGGGTCAGCTTTGAAGAACACATCGCAGTCAGTGTAAAGAACAAAATCGTCATCTAATGGAAGTCTGGGTATCTCAGTTCTCAAATATGCACCTGCAATTATTGCCATATAGTTGTCGTTGGGCGGTAAACCAATGTCGTTCCATCGCTCAACAATGTTACTTAGGTAACTAACTTGGTGGTAAATGACAGAGACTCCTAACCCTACCAGCTCGGCCGTAAACTCATTCGGCACACCGTCGTATAAAAAGTGAGGTTTCAATCCGGTGTTGGCCTTTGCAGAGACAACAGCAGTTCTTACTAAGTCTGTCCAGTCTTGCCCGGTTTGATTGAGGCTCGCGGCGCTCAGTGCGAAAAACCATTTAGTCATAGTTAACCATTCCGGCTCTTCTGGAGCGCATCAAAGAATCTTCGACTGTTACAATCGATCTAGGCATCGACGGCCGTCACTAATGTGTCAGCGTTTCGACAAGCTGTCGGGCGCCTACTAATCAACAACGGGTGCCAAACTGGGTGCTCGGCGGAACTCAATTCCAGAACTTGCAGCCGCGTTTTCGCTTTGCACCCCTCATCCTGCCGCAAAACATGATCCGTTCCCCCCCCCGCCAGCAACGGGTTATAAAACGGGTCCCCCCCCACGAAATACCCCGCCCACCGCCGCCGCAACCGAGCATCATCCCCCGGGTGATCCACCTCGTTGCTCTCGGTCCGCGTCGCGCTCTCATGGTGGTAAAGCACCGTGAACCCGTCGTACAGCACCTTGAACCCCGCCTCCCGGATCCGCAGGCACAGGTCCGTGTCGTTGAACCCCACCACGAACCCCTCGTCGAACCCCCGCACCGCCCGCCAGGCCCGGCGCGACACCATCATGCAGGCCGCCGTCACCGCCGAGTAATCCCGCACCGTCGTCAGGTTGCAGTTGTACCCAGGGTGCCGCGCCCCCTCGCTCAAGTAGGCGTCCTGGAACTTCATCGCGTGGTCCGCCGCCCCGCTGAATCCTACCAGAACCCCCGCGTGCTGCACCCGGTCGTCCCCGTACAGCAATAGGCACCCGACCGCCCCCACCTCCGCCCGCGCCGCCAGGCCGCGCATCCGCCCGATCCACCCGGCCTCCCGCGCCTCCACGTCGTTGTTCAGGAACAGGAAATACTTGGCCGACCCCCCGTGCGTCCTCACCGCCAGGTTGTTCATCGCCGCGTAGTTGAACGCCCCGTGATACGGCATCACCGTGTGCCGGGCGCCGATCTCCGCCAGGTAGCGCACCGTCCTCTTGTCGGTCGAGTCGTGGTCGATCACCACGATCCGGTAGTTCTCCCCCGCCGACGTCCGCTCGATGCTGTCGATGCACGGCTTCAGTAGGTCGACCCGGTTCTTGGTCGGGATCACGATCAGCACCTCGCCGCCGTCGTCCGGCCAGTCGATCCGGTACTCGTTGTAGCGAAGCCCCGGCCGCACCGCCGCCGCCCGACCCACGGATCCCAGGTGGCGGCGCAGGTGCCGCTCCAGGATGCCCTGCATCGTCTCCGTCACCATCGCCTGCCGCGCGTGCCCGGTGCTGTCCCCGTGCGTGCGCCAGCGATACAGCACGCTCGGCACGTGTGCGACGCCGGCCGACGCCTCGATCACCCGCAGCACGAAATCGACGTCCGCCGAGATCGGCAGGCCCTCGTCCCACCCGCCCAGCCGCTGCGCCAGCTCGGTCCGCACGCAGACCATGTGCACGAAGTAAGGGTGGCTCAGGTAATAGTCGTAGGAGAACGCCGGCCGCGCCCGCACCTCGATGATGCTGCCGATGTCCTCCGTCGTGATCGCCTCGTCGCTGTAGATCAGGTCCGCCCCGGTCTCCTTCGCCGCCATCGCCAGCTTGTGCACCGCGTCCGGCTCGATCACGTCGTCGTGGTCCATGAACGCGACGTAAGCCCCCCGCGCCGCCCGCAGCCCGAAGTTCGTCGCCCGCGCGATGCCGAGGTTGCCCGGCGCGCGCATCACCCGCACCCGTGGATCGTGCCGCGCCGCCGCGTCCAGGATCGCGCGCACGTGCGGCGCGGTCGAGCCGTCGTCGACGCAGATCAGCTCCCAGTTCGCCGACCACTGCCCCAGCACGCTGTTCAGCGCCTCAACCAGCCACTCCTGCCGGGTGTTGAACACCGGCATCACGATCGAGACGCCCACCCCCGCCGTTTGATGCGTCATCCGCCGGCACAGCCGCCGCAGCACCGGCGCCGGGATGGCCGATCCCCGGGTCAGGAACCGCACGATGTTGTTGTTCTGGCTGATCCGCCGCGGCGAGCCGCCCAGCACCTGGTCGGTGCCCACGATGCGCAACTCGATGTCGCGGTCGAACAGCGACGCCAACGGCCGCTCCAGCAGGAACCGGAAGCCGCACCGCGCCGTCGGCAACCCGGCCTTCTCCACGTCCCCGCGATACAGGTCCGCCACCCCCCCGCCGATCACCACCCCGTCGCACACCGCCTCGACCCGCAACGGCGTTTCCGGCTCGTGCATGTTGACCGCCCAACCCCCCGCGAACGGCCCCTCCAGCGCGTCGAAGAACCCCATGAACGGCGGCGGGGCCGGCACCACGTAGGGGCTGTTGACCAGGTGCGTGCCCGTCCCCGCCACCGTCGCGCTGACCCGCAGCGCGATCCCCCGCGGCACGCTCTTCGGGATCGCCGCCCGGAAGGCGGAGCGACCGTCGCTCAGCCCCAGCGCCTTGATGTCGTCGCGCATCTGCCCGGCCTTGCCGCGCCAAACCGGGACGCCTTCCACCGTCACCTCGACCTCCACCTGGCGCGCCGGGTCAGCCAGGTCCACCGCCCAGCCCTGGACATACGGCGTGTCCGTCGGATCGACGTGCCCCACCACCCCGCACGCCTTGGCCGACACCGCCAGCGTCGCCGCCACGTCGAGCCCGCCGACCCGCGGCGACAGCACCACCGGCTCGTCCAGCCGCGCCAGGCGCGGAACCGCCGTCTCGAACCGCCACGTCCCGTCGCCGTCCGCCTGGGCGAAGCACGTCCGCAGCACTGTCCCTTCGGCGACCAGGTGCACCGGCAGCGCCCCGGCCCCGTCCGGCGTCAAGTCACCGCGCAGCCGAAACGAGCCGACCACCCGGCCTTCCTTCACCGCCCAACGGAGCCACTCGACACTCCGCCGACGCTCCAAATCGACCGCCGGAAGCAGCGACCGCCCGTCCGGCACGCCCACCACCTGCAAGCTGCGCCCGAACAGCAACGGCGGCAGCGTGAACCGCGCCGCGCTGCCCGCCTCCTCCGATGCCACCTCGCTCGTCGCAATCAGCGAGTCGTCCAGCAACAGCCCAACCGAGGCGGGCATCTCCGAGCCGGCGGCGAACCGCACCACCACGCCATCGCGCTGCACCGCAATGTCGATCAGGGCCGGGCTGGTAAGGGTCATCGCTGCGCGCCGAGGCCGGGTCACTGGGCGCTTGCTCATACAACAGTCCTCATTCCTGGAGCGGGTGAACGCGATTCAGCCCGGCGGTGCCCGAGCCTGGCCACCTGATCCCTCTAAAATCAAATTAACGCTGAACGGGCATCATGGCGCAAGCTGTTAACTGCAGCCTGCATCAACGTAAAGTCCCCAGGTTGCCGCCCGCGAGAAGGGCTGCCATTTTGGCCCCACGCCGCGGCTGCCCGTCATCCCGCGGCGATCATCGGGCGGGAACCTCCATCATGCGTCTCCTCATCACCGGCGGTTGCGGCTTCATCGGCTCGGCCGTCATCCGCCACCTGATCCGCGACACCGGCCACCAGGTCGTCAATATCGATAAGATGACCTACGCCGCCTCCGAGGACGCGCTCGAGGACGCCCGCCGCCACCCCCGCCACATGCTCATCCAGGCCGACATCACCGACGCCGCCGCCATGCGCGACATCCTCGCCGCCCACCGCCCCGACGCGATCATGCACCTCGCCGCCGAGAGCCACGTCGACCGCTCCATCGACGGCCCGGCCCCTTTCATCGCCACCAACGTCACCGGCACCTTCGTCCTGCTCGATGCCGCCCGCGCCTACTGGTCCGGCCTCGACAAGCCCGCCCAGGCCCGCTTCCGCTTCCACCACGTCTCGACCGACGAAGTGTTCGGCGCCCTCGGTCCCGACGACCCGCCCTTTACCGAGACCACCCCCTACGATCCGCGCAGCCCCTACTCCGCCAGCAAAGCCGCGTCCGATCACCTGGTCCGCGCCTGGCAGCACACCTACGGCTTGCCGACCTTCGTCACCAACACCACGAACAACTACGGCCCCTGGCAATTCCCCGAGAAGCTGATCCCCCTCGTCACGCTCAACGCCCTCGAAGGCCGCCCGCTCCCCGTCTACGGGGACGGCTCCAACCAGCGCGACTGGCTGTTCGTCGACGACCACGCTGAAGCCCTGGTCCGGGCCATCCAGCACGCCGAGCCGGGCGCGACACTGGCCATCGGCGCCCGCCAGCCCCGCACGAATCTCGAAGTCGTCCGCGCCATCTGCGCCACCCTCGACGACCTCGCCCCCGACCCCGCCGGCCCGCGCGAGCGCCTGATCCAGTTCGTGACGGACCGCCCCGGCCACGACTTCCGCTACGAGATCGACCCGGCCCGCGCCACCGCCGTCTTGAGCTGGACCGCCCCGCATGATTTCGACCGGGGGCTGCGCCGCACCGTGCAATGGTATATCGACAACCGCGTCTGGTGGCAGCCGATCCGCGCGGCGCGCTACGCCGGGCAACGGCTCGGGCAAAGGCTGGGGACGGCGGCGTGAGGCTTCGGAGACGGTTCAGCATACCATGATGAAGGGCATCCTGCTCGCCGGCGGCAGCGGCACCCGCCTGCACCCGGTCACGCTCGCCAGCAGCAAGCAACTGCTGCCCGTCTACGACAAGCCGATGATCTACTACCCATTGTCCGTGCTGATGCTGGCCGGCATCCGCGAGATCATGGTCATCTCCACCCCCGCCGACCTGCCGCAGTTCCGCCGTCTGCTCGGCGACGGCGAGCGCCTCGGCGTTCGCTTCACCTACGCCGAGCAACCCAAGCCCGAGGGCCTGGCCCAGGCCTTCCACATCGGCGAGCGATGGATCGACGGCCAGCCCTGCGCTCTCGCCCTGGGCGACAATCTCATCTTCGGCGACAGCCTCGGCAACCTGCTGCGCACCGCCGTCGCCCGGCCCGCCGGCGCCACGGTGTTCGCCTACCAGGTGCGCGACCCGGAGCGCTACGGGGTCGTCTCCTTTGACGAGAGCGGCCGCGCCGTCGAGATCCTGGAAAAGCCCGCCGCCCCCAAGAGCAACTGGGCCGTCACCGGCCTTTACTTCTACGACGCCCGCGTGTCCGAGCTCGCCCGTCGCGTCACCCCCTCGGCCCGGGGCGAGCTGGAGATCACCGAGCTGAACCAGATGTACCTCGACGAAGGCGCGCTCCACGTCGAACGCCTCGGCCGCGGCTGCGCCTGGCTCGACGCCGGGATGCCGGACAGCCTGCTGCAGGCCGCGACCTTCGTCCAAACCATCCAGGACCGCCAGGGCATGCTCGTCGGCTGCCCCGAGGAGGTCGCCTTCCGCATGGGTTTCATTGACGCTCACACCCTGCGCCACGCCGCCCGTGGCTTGGCCAAGACCGAACTCGGTCGCCTCCTCCTCGAACTCGCCGACGGTTTGCACGCATGAAGGTCGAGCGCCTCGCCATCCCCGACGTCATCCTCGTCACGCCCCCCCGCTTCGGCGACCACCGCGGCTTCTTCTCCGAGGTGTTCAACCAGGAGGGCTTCGCCGCAGTCGGCATCCACCAGCCTTTCGTCCAGGACAACCAGAGCCTCTCGCGCGAACGGGGCGTGGTCCGCGGCCTGCACTGCCAGGTCGCCCCCCATCCCCAAGGCAAGCTCGTGCGCTGCATTAGGGGTGCCATCTGGGACGTCGCCATGGACGCCCGCGAAGGCTCCGCTACCTACGGCCAGTCCGTCTCGGCCGAGCTGTCGGCGGACAACTTCGCCCAGCTCTGGATCCCTCCCGGCTTCCTGCACGGCTTCTGCACCCTGCACCCCGACACCGAGGTGCTATATAAGGTGACCGACCGCTACAGCCGCGACAGCGAGCGCGGCGTCCTGTGGAACGACCCGGCGCTCGCCCTGGCCTGGCCGATCAAGCCGGAGGAGGCGATCCTGTCTGACAAAGACCTCACCCTTCCCACCTTCGCCGAAGCCGGCGAACTGTTCCCGGCATGACGATCCTCGCCACCGGCGGCGCCGGGCAACTGGCGACCGCGCTAGCCCGGCAGGGCGGCGACGCCGTGCTTCGGGTCGGCCGCCCCGCCTTCGACTTCGACCGCCCCGAGACCGTCGCCCGCACGATGGCCTGGGCGCGGCCCGCCCTCGTCGTCAACGCCGCCGCCTGGACTGCCGTTGACGCCGCCGAAGCCGCCCCGGACGACGCCCGCCGCGCCAACCGCGACGGCCCCGAGCTGCTGGCCCGGCTTTGCGCCAAATTCGGCATCCCGCTCATCCACGTCTCCACCGACTACGTGTTCGACGGCGACAAGGGCGAGCCTTACGTCGAGACCGACCGGACCCGCCCCACCGGCGTCTACGGCGAAACTAAGCTCGCCGGCGAGCAGGCGGTGCTGGCCGCCTGCCCCCGCGCCATCGTGCTTCGCACGTCTTGGGTCTATTCCGACACCGGCCGCAACTTCGTCCGCACCATGCTCGCCGCCGCCCAGAAAACCGACCGCCTCCGCGTCGTTGCCGATCAGAAAGGCTGCCCGACGGCAGCCCGCGACCTCGCCGATGCCATCCTCGCCATCGCCGCCCAGGCCACGCAGGCCTGGCGCGACGACTTCGCCGGCGTCTTCCACACCGCCGGCGACGGCTGGACCACTTGGCACGGCCTCGCCGAAGCCGTGTTCCGGCACGCCGAGGCCCACGGCCGCCGCGCCCCCATCGTTGAAGCCATCCGCACCGAGGACTGGCCCACCCCCGCCCGCCGCCCGCTCGACAGCCGCCTCGACTGCGGCAAACTCGCCCGCGTCTTCGGCCTGCGCCAGCCCGCCTGGCCCGGCAGCGTCGCCCGCACCGTGGACGACCTGCTCGCCACCCACGCCGAGCGCCTGGCGTCCTGACAATGCGCGCCGCCGCCCAACGCGCGCCAGCGCAGGCCTGACGGCCGCGGCCATGACGGCGCCCCAGCCCGTCGCCATCCTTCTGTCCACCTTCAACGGTGCGGCGTTCCTCCAGGCCCAACTCGACAGCTTCCTCGCCCAGGAGGGCGTCGCCTGGACCCTGTTCTGGCGCGACGACGGCTCCTCCGACGACACCGTCGCCGTCATGCGCCGCTTCGAGGCAGGGCAGGGGGCCGGGCGCTGCGTCCACGTTCAGGCCGGCCCGCATCTCGGCGTCACGCCCAGCTACATGGCGCTGCTCCGCGCCGCCGTCGCCGCCGGTCACGCCCCGGCCACCGTCGCCTTCTCCGACCAGGACGACGTCTGGCTGCCGCGCAAGCTCGCCCGCGGCCTCGATCAGCTCGGGCCGAACCCCGCGCCCGCGCTTTATTGCAGCCGCCAGGTGCTGGTAGACGGATCGCTCCGCCCGGTCGGCGGCTCGGAGCGCGTCTTCGTCCCTCCCGGACTCGGCCCGGCGCTGACGCAGAACATCGCCACCGGCTGCACCATCATGCTCAACCCCGCCGCCGCCGCCCTCGTCGCCGGCAGCACGCCGCCCCCGCCCACCTTGCACGACTGGTGGAGCTACCTCGTGGTCGCCGCCGCCGGCGGCCGCATCATCGCCGACCCGGAAGCCACCGTGCTCTATCGCCAGCACGGCGGCAACGCCGTCGGCGCGCCGCCGCTCAAGCGCCAGCGCGCGATGGCGGCCCTGCGCCGCGGCCCCGGCGTGTTCATGGCCGTGCTCCGCGCCCACGTCGCCGCCCTCCAAGCCCATCCGGCCCTGCTCTCCCCCGGCGCGCGCCTCATCATCGACGCCACCGCCGCCGCCCTCTCCGGCGGCGCCCTCAAACGGCTGCGGGCCCTGCGCCGCTGCGGCCTCCTGCGCCAGACCCGGGCCGAAACCTGGCTGTTCCGCTACTGGTTCCTGATCGGCTGACACCCGGCCCCAGTCTCTGGTCCCGATCAACGTCACCATACGGTCACAGCCGCGCCCCGCCGCCCTTGCTAAACACTCCCGGCACGATCCCGACGAGGCCGGATGCTCACGCTCGACAACCTGACCAAGACCTTCGGCGGCGTCCCAGCGGTCCGCGGCGTCTCCTTGCAGGTCCCCGCCGGCCAGTTCGTCGGCGTCATCGGCCGCTCCGGCGCTGGCAAGTCCACCTTGCTGCGCATGATCAACCGCTTGTCCGAACCCAGCGCCGGCCGCCTCGCCTGGCACGGCCAGGAGGTCACCACGCTGCGCGGCCGACGCCTGCGCGAGTGGCGGCGCACCTGCGCCATGGTGTTCCAGCAGTTCAACCTGGTCGGGCGTCTCGACGTCCTGAACAACGTCCTGCTCGGCCGCCTCGCCCACACCCCCGCCTGGCGCTCCAACCTGCGCCTGTGGAGCCGGGACGACCGCGCCATCGCCATGGCCGCCCTCGACCAGTTCGACATCGCCCCGCTCGCCGCGCAGCGCGCCGAGACGCTCTCCGGCGGCCAGCAGCAGCGCGTCGCCATCTGCCGCGCCCTCGTGCAGGAGCCGAGCCTCGTCCTCGCCGACGAGCCGGTCGCCTCGCTCGATCCGCGCAACGCCCGCACCGTCATGGACGCGCTTCAGCGCATGAACCGCCATTTCGGCATGACGGTGCTGTGCAACCTCCATTCGCTCGACCTCGCCCGCGGCTACTGCGATCGCCTGGTCGGCCTCGCCGCCGGGCAGGTGGTGTTCGACGGCCCGCCCGTGGCGCTCACCGACACTGCCGCCCGCGACCTCTACGGCGTCGAGGCCGCCGACGTGACCGGCCCGGTCCCGACCGCGGCGGCCGCCCTGGCGGACGCCGCCTACGCCGCAACCTGACCCGACCCAAGGAGCCGCCCGATGTTCAACCGCCGCACGCTGCTGGCCGGCCTCGCTGCCGGCCTTTCCACGTCCGCGCTCGCCCCAGCCCGCGCAGCGGCGTCATGGGCCGGAACGTACCCGGAGTTGGTCCTCGCCGTCATCCCGGCCGAGAACGCCTCCGGCGTCACCGACCGCTTCCAGCCTTTCACCGACTACCTGAGCCGGCAGCTCGGCACCAAGGTGACCTTGCGCATCGCCAACGACTACGCCGCCGTCATCGAGGGCCAGCGTTCCGGCAACATCCACATCGCCAACTACGGCCCGGCCTCCTTCGCCCGCGCCCTCATCACCGGCGTCGGCATCACCGCCTTCGTCATCGACGTCAACAAGGACGGCACCAAGGGCTATCACTCGGTATTCTACGTCAAGGCCGACAGCCCTTACCACACGCTGGAGGACCTCAAGGGCCACGACCTCGGCCTCGTTGACCCCAACTCCACCTCTGGCTACAACATGCCGCTCTACGCGCTCAGCAAGCGCGGCATCGACGCCGGGCAGTTCTTCGGCAAGGTCCTCGTCACCGGCAGCCACGAGAACGCCGTCCTCGCCCTCGTCCAAGGCACCGTGCAGACCTGCGCCAACTGGTGGAACGCCGCCGACGACAGCAACCTGACCCGCATGTTTAACAAGGGCATGATCAAGGAGGTGGACGGCAAGGCCGCGTCGGTGGACGACTTTCGCATTGTTCTAAAATCCGACTTGATCATCAACTCGCCTTACGCCTACCTCGACTCCCTTCCCGCCGACCTCAAGGCCGCGATCCGCGACGCCTTTCTCGGTGCCGCCGAAGCCGCCCCGGACGCCTTCGCCCGCCTGTCTGACGGCAAGAACCGGCCATGGCAGCCCGTGGCCAATGCCGACTACGACGAGACCATCAAGCTGATCCGCTACGTCGACAAGCTCCGCAAAGCCTGATCCGAACGCCATGCCGGCTTCGCGACCGGCCCCGTGTTCGGCCATGCGCCCGGTCAACCCGCACGGCCAGGCGTCGGCGCTGACGATCCCCCCGCCGGCGCGACTCGCTCCGCTCATAGCTGCCTATGGTGCCGCTGTCGCCGCCAAGCGGCGGCAACTCCTGCTCGGAGTCGCCCTGTTGCTCGCCGCGGCCGCCGCCGCCAGCGCCGGTGCCGAGGTGCGCCCGGCCCGCTTCTGGGCCAACCTCGGCAATGCCGGCAGCTACTTCGACCGCCTGCTCACCCTCGACACCGGCGCGCGCGTCTGGACCGACCCGGCCGAGTGGTTCTGGGGCCTGCGCCGCTGGGCCCTGTTGCTCGGGGAAACGCTGCTCATCGCCTACGTCGCCACCCTCACCGGCGCCGCCGCGGCCCTGGCCGCCGCGGTTCTCGCCAGCCGCAACCTCGGCTGCTCCGCGCTGGTGCGCTTCGTTGCCCGCCGCCTGCTCGAGTTCGCCCGCACCGTGCCGGACATCGTCTTCGCCCTCGTTTTCGTCGTCGCCTTCGGCCTCGGCGCGCTGCCCGGCGTGTTCGCCATCGCCGTCCACACCACCGGCACGCTCGGCAAGCTGTTCGCCGAGGTGATCGAGGCCATCGACATGGGGCCGGTCGAAGGCGTGGCGGCCGGCGGCGCGTCCTGGCTGTCCCGGGTCCGTTTCGGCGTCCTGCCGCAAATCCTCTCCAACGTCGTCAGCTACGCCCTGCTGCGCTTCGAGATCAACGTCCGCGGCGCTGCCGTCATCGGCTTCGTCGGTGCTGGCGGCATCGGCGAGACCCTGCTGACCGCCATCCGCAAATTCTACTACGCCGACGTCAGCGCCATCCTGGTCATGCTGATCCTCTGCGTCATGCTGATCGACCTCGGTTCCGAGCGTCTGCGCCACCGCCTGCTCGCCCTGGACGCCGGGCCTTGACGCCGCTCGCCGCCCACCTCCGCGCCCGATCCGTCCAAGCCAGGTCGGCGGCGCTCGAAGCCCGGCACGGTGGCCCGCGCCCCGCCAATGCCCGCCCGTCCGCCGCGGCTCTGGCCGCCGTCGGCATCGCCGCCGCGCTCTACGCGGCCGGGCTGGTGGCGCTCGACATCACCCCCGCGCGCCTATGGGCCGGCTTCGGTCGGCTGTTCGACATCACCGCCCTCATGCTACCACCCGTGCCGACCGCCTGGAGCCGCATCCCGCTCTATCTCGACGCGCTCGGCCAGACGCTGTCGATCGCCCTGCTCGGCACCCTGGCCGCCTCCCTCTTGGCCTTTCCCTTCGGGTTCCTGGCCGCCAAGACCGTCGTCGCCGACCGCGCCCTCCATGTCCTGGCCCGGCGCGGCCTCGACACTGTCCGCAGCATCGACACGCTGATCTGGGCCTTGATCTGGATCAACGTCGTCGGCCTCGGTCCCTTCGCCGGCGCGCTCGCCATCGCCTCGGCCGACTTCGCCGCCCTGGCCAAGCTCATGTCCGAGGCGGTCGAGACCTCGAATCGGCGTCCCCGCGACGCGGTGCTGGCGTGCGGCGGCGGCCCGGTTTCCGCTGTGCGCTTCGGCGTGCTGCCGCAGGTCTTGCCGGTGTTTGCCAGCCAAGTCCTCTACGTCTTCGAGTCGAACGTCCGCTCGGCCACCATCATCGGCATCGTCGGCGCGGGCGGCATCGGGCTGCATCTCTACGAGCAGATCCGCACCCTGGAATGGCAGGAAGCGGCGTTCATCATCCTGATGGTCCTGGTCACCGTCGCCATGATCGACGCGCTGTCGCGGCGCCTGCGCGGCGCGCTCATCGGCGCCGGCCGTCGGTGATTATCCTGGCCGCCTATCCCCAAGTGCTTTACCCGAGACAAGCCTCCGCATATTGCCGCCCGACCACGGCCGGGCTGTAGAGCGCCCGCAATCGCGCCACCTCGGCCGGGGTCGGCCTGTGCGCCGCCGGGTCGCGCACCATCGTCAGCATCCGCCGCGCCCACTCGTCCGCGCTGAACGGATCATCGAGGTAGTGCGCCAAACCGAGCGTCGTCTCCGGCAACGCCGTGCACCGCGTCGTCAGCGTTGGCAGCCCGAACCCGAGCGCCTCCACTGGCGGCATGCCGAAGCCTTCGAACACCGATGGGAACGCGAACATCTCGGCGTGCCGGAACCAGCCGCCCAGCGCCATGTCGTCCACGTAGCCCGTCATGTGCACCCGCCCGGCAAGGCCGAGCTCCTCCGCCAACGGCCGCAACCCACGCCGCTGCCCGGCCACGCCCGTCAGCCCGTCGTAGCTCTGGCCGCAGAACACGAGCTGCAACTCCGGCTCCTGCTTGGCGATCTGCGCGAAGGCCCGCACCACCACGTCGAGGTTTTTGTGCGCGTACTGCGCCGCCACCGACAGCACGTAAGGCTTGGCCAACGGCCGCGCCGACCCCTCGCCGGCGCCGAACCGCTCCCATGAGATCGGGTTGGGGATCGTGACGATCTTGCGCTCGAACTGCCGCCCGTATTGCACCAGCAGGTCCCGCGCCACGAAATCCGAGATCGCGATCACCGTGTCGGCCCGCCGCATCGCCAGCCGCTGCGACGCCCCGAGCCACGCCCGCTTCTTCGGCGCGAAATACTGCGGGAAGTGCCGGTATTGCATGTCGTGCATCACCGTCGCCACCCGCCCGAGCCGCCGCGGCACCACCGGTGGCACGAAGTAGTTGGGGAATAGGATCGCGTCCGCCTCGAGGCCCGGCCGCAACGACGCCCACTGCTCGGCGATGAACCGCGGCCCCCGCCCGCCGCACGCGATCAGCCCGTCCGGCCCGATCGACCTCAGCTCGCGCACGAAGCCCGCATCGAGGTTCGCCTCGTCCGCGCACAGCAGCGACAATCGCGTCCCGCTCGTCGCTAGCCCGCGGACCAGGTTGTAGAGCATGTGCTCCGCGCCCCCGACCCGGCCGGTGAACACGAAGTGCGCCGTCACCAGCAGCCGCAGGTCGCGCGCTTCCGCGTGCCCCTCCCCGGTCGCTAGGCCGCTCCCCAAGCTCCCCTGGGGGCCGCGTTCCGCGCCGTGCTCTCCCACGAAGCCGTCCATCACCCGCGCCGCGCCCCCTCGTGCCCGGCCTCGATCGCGATGCCCGGGAACAACGACGCGAACCGCCGGCTGACGAAGATCTGATCTTCGGCCAGCGATTGCGGCGCGTGCTCCAGCGTCCCGGAGCGATGCTGATAATAGAACGGTCCCGCCATCCCGTGCTCGCGCATGAACGAGACGATCGACGCCCGGTCGCCGTTCTCGACGATGCACGCTTCGCAGGACCGCATGCACTCGACCGCGCCGGCCAGCACTTCCGGCTCGTGCCCTTCCACGTCGATCTTGATCAACGACGGCGACAGGCCGAACCGGGCGCAGATCGCATCCAGCGTGTCCACCGCCACGAGCGCGGTCCCGTCGCCCGCCGCGTCGTCCGCCACCACCTGGTTCACGACCGACGCGCCGTTCGATGTCATGCGCAGCTCGCCCGGCTGCTTCGACGCCGCCACGTTCAGCGCCCGCACCCCGGACCGCTTGTTCAGCGCGATGTTGCGCTCGAGCTTGGCGAACGCCGCCGGGATCGGCTCCAGGCTGACCACCGCCGCCGACGGCACTTCGGACGCGATCAGCGTGTAAGCCCCGATGTTGGCGCCCACGTCGATGAACACGGGCGCCTTCGCCAGCACCGCCTGCACGAAATGCATGTTGTTGTAGTCGTACCGGCCCAGCATGTTCACCGAGCTGATCACGCCACCCGGCTCGTCATCCATGATGATCGACTTCGAGATCTGCAGCCGCACCGGCCGCGGGAAGAACAGCTTGCGCCCCTGCCACCAAAGATGCCGCAGCAGCGCGCCTGCCCGATTGCTGTGCTCGTTGCGCTGAATGATCTGCAACGAAATGGCGAACTGCCGGACACTCATCGGGACCTCGCGAACGATAGGAGGGGACGAACTTGGCGCGCGGGCGAGCGGACGGTGGCGCGAGAGGCGGCGAAATGACTGGCGAAGACCGCGAGCGTCATCACGGTCGGCGTGCTGCCATAGGGACCAGCCACCGTGATGCCCCAGACCAGCATGGCGAACAGGAACAGGTCGCGCGACGGCTCCGGCCTGCGCACGTAGTCGACCAGTTGCAGGACCACGAGCGCCAGCAACGGCAGCGTGCCGACGATGCCGGTGCCGAGCAGGTTCTGCAGCCACGTGTTGTGCGCCTCGTCCACGATCAGGCCCGGCAGCCCGAGGAACAGCGGCAGGATGAACTTGCTCGAGTTGTAGCCGTAGCCGAACCACGGCTCGATCTGGATCTTGTCCCAGACGAACGCCCAAATCTCGGTCCGCCCCGTCAACGTCAGCAGCTCCGTCGGATCGCCCGACCGGCTCAGCCCCTTGGTGAACCCCAGCAGGTAGCGCAGCGGCACCCCCGCGATCAGGATCACGCCCAGGCTCGCCGCCAGCAGCGAACTGCCCCACACCCAGAGCGAGCGCCGGGCCAGCACCGCCGCGATCCCCACCAGCATCGCCAGCAGCGCCGTCCGGCTGTCCGCGGCCAGCAACGTGAACAACCCCACCGCCGTCAACGGCGTCACCACGAACAGGCCGCAATGCCCGCGGTACCAAAGCAGGAACGTCACCCCGAGCATCGTCGCGAGGCTGCACCCGAGCGCGTTGGCCTGGCCGGCCAGCCCGCAGATGCGCTCGATCAGCGAGCCGTCCGCCGTGATGAACGGCGAACGCCCGAGTTCCGGCACCACGAAATAGACCGCCCAGCCCGCCAGCACGAACAGGCACAACGACAGCGCGAACGTCAGCAGGAACTGCTTCTCGGTCAGCGTCACCGATGCCGCCCCGGTCAGCAGCAGCATCCCCAGCATCCCGAATGCCGTGCCGAACGTGTAGCTGGCGGACGCGGAATACATCGACGACAGCAGCGCGAACCCGAGATACGTCAGGATCAGCACCAGCCGCGGCTGCAGCAGCCGCCGCCAGTACGTCCCCAGCCGCGACAGCCCGATCAGCGCCGACCCGGCCCACAGCGCCAGCTTCATCGCGTTCTGCCAGTCGAGCCCCAAGTCCCCCGGCTCGCGCACCCGGAACAACGCGTCGTTGACGAACACCAGCACGAACACGAACGCGATCATCGCCGGCGCGCTGCCGGCGCAGGCGTACAGCACCACCACCCCCGCCGCCACGCACACCGCCACCGCCAGCGGCAGCACCACCAGCGCCGCCGTGTCTCGGCTGGCGTAGAGCGCCACCAGCAGCGTCGCCGCCGCCAGCCCGACCACGAGGATCGAGAGCGCCGTTTCGCGGCCCGTGCCGAACCTGGGCAGCCGAATGGATTGCAAAGCCTGCCTCACGTCCCTGACGATGCCGTAATGTTGCACGAACCGGCCGATCCCGCGACGCAGCATTGGAGGTAACCCGCCGCGCCGCCTAGGCGCGCGCCCAGACATGCGCCCAGACATGCGTCCAGACAGGCGTCCAGCGTCGCCACGCGCCGGATCTCCATCAGCCGGTCAGCACAGGCCATCCGTTAGCTCGTCCGCGGGCGGTAAAGCCCCAGCTTCTGCAGCGCCACCATCGCCAGGAAACGCGGGTTGTTGCGAAAGTAGCGCCACCAGAGCCGCCGCGGCTCCCGCGCGGTCCGGTACAGCCACTCGAAGCCCGACCGCTGCACCAAGCGCGGCGCCCGGGGCGTGTGCCCGGCGTGCACGTCGAACGCCGCGCCCACGCCGATCAGCACCGCCGCCTCCAGCCGCCCGCGGTGGCTGTCCATCCAGAACTCCTGCTTCGGCGTGCTCAGCCCCACCCACACCACGTCGGGCTGCGCGGCGTTGATCATCGCCACCACCGCCTCGTCCTCCGCCTCGCTCAGCGGCCGGAACGGGGGCGCGTGCCGGCCGACGATGCGGGCCCGCGGCGCGTGCGCCAGCAGCCCCGCCTCCAGCAACGCCAACGTCGCTTCCGTCGCGCCGTACAGGAAATGCCGGTCCCCCCGCGCCTGCGACGCCGTGAACACCGCCGGCATCAGCTCCGGCCCGCACACCCGGTCGGTCTCCGCGTGGCCGGACAGCTTGAGCATCCATGCCAGCGGCATCCCGTCCGGCGTCACCATCCCGGCCCCGTTGTGGATGCGGCGCAACTCGGGGCTTTCCTGGCTTTCCACCACCCCGTGCACGCTGGTGACGCAGACGTAATGCCGCTCGCCGCGATCGATCCAACCCTGGATCGCCCGGATCGCGCCGTCCATGTTAATCACGCTGACGCCCACGCCGAGCACGTCCTGCCGCGCCGGCCGCGTGTTGCCCGCCCTCGCTTCATCTGAAAGCGCGTCGCTCATCGGCCCGCCATGTCGTGGCCTGTCCGTCGTCTCGGTCATCGTGCCTGCCGTCCATCCGACCATGCGAGTCCACGAGAAGCCTCGTCCACCCGTGCTCCCATCATGCCACGCCCCCTGACCCTTGTCCTTTCCGGAGAAGCGTTAGTGCCGAATTGTCGCCCGGCCGGCCGGGCAGGGGCCGCGGACTAATCCGTTCGGGTAGGTGCCCCGCCGCATAGCCCATCCCGCTGAGGCGTTGGGCCATGTTGCAACAGGTGAACGCTCCGAAGGCGTAAGCATTCTGCCCATTGGACATCCGACCCCGATCCTGTGCGGATTAAGGCCGTGTCGCGTTGAGGAGTAAGGCGAGCATGAGCGTAGCGATCGTTACGGGATCAGGAGGACTGGTGGGCGCCGAGGCGGCTCGGCTGTTCGGGCAGCGCGGCCTCGACGTGGTCGGCATCGACAACGACATGCGCAGCCGCTTCTTCGGCGCCGAGGCCAGCACCCGGTGGCAGGTGGACCAGCTCCGCCGCCAGCCTTTCTACACCCACGTCGACGCCGACATCCGCGACGACGCGGCCATGCAGGCGACCTTCGCCAAGTACGGCAAGGACATCAAGGTCATCATCCACTGCGCGGCCCAGCCCTCGCACGACTGGGCGGCCCGCGAGCCGGCGACGGACTTCACCGTCAACGCCAACGGCACCCTCGCCTTGCTGGAAGCCACCCGCAAGCACGCTCCCGACGCCGTGTTCATCTTCGTCAGCACCAACAAGGTCTACGGCGACCGCCCCAACCACCTGCCGCTGATCGAGAACGAGACCCGGCTCGAGTTGTCCCCCGACCACGAGTGGGCCGAGCACGGCTTTCCCGAGACCATGAGCATCGACGGCTGCCTGCACAGCCTGTTCGGTGCGTCCAAGGTCGCCGCCGACGTGCTCGTCCAGGAATACGGCCGCTACTTCGGCATGAAGACCGCCTGCTTCCGCGGCGGCTGCCTGACCGGGCCGGGCCATTCCGGTGCGCAGTTGCACGGCTTCCTAGCCTACCTGATCAAGTGCGCCGCCACCGGCACGCCCTACACGGTGTTCGGCTACGGCGGCAAGCAGGTCCGCGACAACATCCATTCCCGCGACCTGATCGAGGCGTTCTGGTGCTTCTTCCAGCGCCCCAAGTCCGGCGAGGTCTACAACATCGGCGGCAGCCGCCATTCCAACTGCTCGATGCTGGAAGCCATCGCCATCGCCGAGGAACTGGCCGGCCGGCCGATGGTCACCAGCTACGACGCCCAAAATCGCACCGGCGACCACATGTGGTGGATCAGCGACGTCCGCAAGTTCCAGTTGGACTATCCGGAATGGTCATACCGCTACGACATCCGCGGCATCATGGCCGACATCCACGCCGGCCTATCCACGCGGCTGGTGCCGCAAGCCGCGGCCGAGTGATGCACCGCCGCAACCTTCTCGGCGTGGGGGTCTGCGCGACCACCTACGCCGAGGCCTGCGAGACGATCCGGATCGCGGCCGTCGAGAAGCGCTCGCTCGCCGTCACCGCCCTCGCCGTCCACGGCGTCATGACCGGCGCGCTCGACCCGGTCCACCGCCGCCGTCTCAACGCCCTCGACCTCGTCGTGCCGGACGGCCAGCCGGTCCGCTGGGGCATCAACTTCCTCTACGGCGACCGGCTGCGCGACCGCGTCGCCGGTCCCAAGCTCATGCTGCACGTCTGCGCCATGGCCGAGCGCGAAGGCCTCAGCATCGGCTTCTACGGCAACAAGCCCGAGGTGCTGGACGAGCTGGGCCGCAAGCTGCTGGCCAAGTATCCGCGCCTGCGCATCGCCGCCGCCATGCCGTCCCGCTTCGGCCGCGTCACGCCGGAGGAGCAGGCGGACGTGGCCTCGACCATCGCCGCCAAGGGCATCGACATCCTGTTCATCGGCCTCGGCTGCCCGCGCCAGGAAGTCTGGGCGTTCGAGAACCGAACCCGCCTCAACATGCCCATCCTGGCGGTGGGCGCGGCGCTCGACTTCCACGCCGACCGCGTGCCCCAGGCGCCGCAGTGGATGCAGGACCACGGCGTCGAGTGGAGCTACCGCCTATGGCAGGAGCCGCGCCGGCTCTGGCGCCGCTACCTCCTGCTCAACCCGCTCTACCTCGCCATGCTGGGCGCGCAGAAGCTGGGCCTGCGCCGCTACGACACGGCCGAAGGCCCCGTCGGCTACGAAGGCTACGCCTGAACGCCCGATCCCGAGAGGTCCGCGATGAGTTACACGACCAAGCGCGTGCTGGTGACCGGCGGCGCCGGCTTCCTCGGCTCGCACCTGTGCGAGCGCCTGGTGCGCCAGGGCCACGAAGTCCTCTGCGCCGACAACTACTTCACCGGCCGTCGCGACAACATCGCCCACCTGCGCGGCGAACCGAACTTCGAATCCATCCGCCACGACATCACCTTCCCGCTCTACGCCGAGGTGGACGAGATCTACAACCTGGCCTGCCCGGCTTCTCCCATCCACTACCAGTTCGACCCGGTGCAGACGACCAAGACCAGCGTGCTCGGCGCGGTCAACATGCTCGGCCTCGCCAAGCGCACCCGCGCCCGCATCCTGCAAGCCTCCACCAGCGAGGTCTACGGCGACCCCTCCGTCAGCCCGCAAACCGAGGACTACCGCGGCAACGTCAACCCGCTCGGCCCGCGCGCCTGCTACGACGAGGGCAAGCGCTGCGCCGAAACCCTGTTCTTCGACTACCACCGCCAGCACGGCGCCCGCATCAAGGTCGTGCGCATCTTTAACACCTACGGCCCTCGCATGCACCCGCAGGACGGCCGCGTCGTCTCCAACTTCATCATGCAGGCGCTGCGCGGCGAGGACATCACCCTCTACGGCGACGGCCTGCAAACCCGCTCCTTCTGCTTCGTGTCCGACCTGATCGAGGGTTTCGTCCGCATGATGGGCACCGGCGACAACGTCACCGGCCCCGTCAACCTCGGCAACCCGCACGAGATCACCGTCCGCGAACTGGCCGAGCGCATCGTCGCCCTGACCGGCTCCCGCTCCCGCCTGGTGCGGCGCCCCTTGCCGCAGGACGACCCGATGCAGCGCTGCCCCGACATCACCGTCGCCCGGCAAACGCTCGACTGGACCCCCAAGGTCGCCCTCGACGAGGGCCTCAAGCGCACCATCGCCTACTTCGACGCCTTGCTCGCCGGCCCGCCCGACACCGTGCCGGAACACTTGTTCGCCACCGCAGACTAACGGCCGCCAACAGCGCATTCGGGATCACAGGAGCAAGCACATGGATGGCATCACCGGCAGCGGATCAGGCGTCCACCGCCCCGATACGGTTCTGGTCGCCGGCGGCGGCGGCTTCATCGGCGGCCAACTCGCCCGCGTCCTCAACCAAGCCGGGCGCCAGGTCCGCGTCGCCGACCGCAAGCCGGTCCAGGACTGGTATCAGGTCACGCCCGGCGTCGAGAACGTGCGCGCCGACCTGTCCGACCCGGCCGCCTGCGCCGCCGCCGTCGACGGCGTCTCCACCGTCTACAACCTCGCCGCCGACATGGGCGGCATGGGCTTCATCGAGACCCATAAGGCCGAGTGCATGCTCTCGGTGCTGATCAACACCAACCTGCTCCTCGCCTCTCGCGACGCCAGCGTCGGCCGCTACTTCTTCAGCTCCTCCGCCTGCGTCTACGCCGCCGACAAGCAGACCGAGACCGACGTCACCGCCCTGCGCGAGTCCGACGCCTATCCCGCCATGCCCGAGGACGGCTACGGCTGGGAGAAGCTGTTCAGCGAACGCATGTGCCGCCACTTCACCGAGGACTACGGCCTCGTCACCCGCGTTGCCCGCTACCACAACGTCTACGGCCCCCAAGGCACCTACGACGGTGGCCGTGAGAAAGCCCCGGCCGCCATCTGCCGCAAGGTCATCGAGGCGGTCCACAGCGGCGACCACTCCATCGAGATCTGGGGCGACGGCGAGCAGACCCGCAGCTTCATGTACATCGACGACTGCGTCAAAGGCACCCTGATGCTGGCCGCGAGCGGCCACGACCAGCCCATCAACCTGGGCAGCAGCGAAATGGTCTCGATCAACCAGCTCGTCGACATCGCCGAGGACATCGCCGGCATCAAGCTGCGCCGCCGCTACAAACTGGACGCGCCGAAGGGCGTGCGCGGGCGCAACAGCGACAACACCCTGATCCGCAACGTGCTGGGCTGGGAGCCGAGCATCCCCCTTCGCCAGGGCCTCGAAGCGACCTACCACTGGATCCACGACGAGATGCACGGCACGGGCAGCGCATCCCACACCCAAAAGCAAGCAGTTGTCAGCTAATGTTGGCGCAAATCTTGCATAAATTTTGCCATGTTTGCGATGGCGACCGATCAGCAATGCTGGTCGGTCGCTTGACCCGTTCCGCAAGGGTGGCCTAGAGCGCGCTCAGCCAAGATCCACTCAGCGCAATGGTGTTCGGACGGGCGGTGGCGGCATTCGGCCGTAGGAGAGTGCCATCAACGACTTCATGACGATCATCACCGGACTCGGTGACCCGGCGGTCACGATCGCCATCGCCACGATCCTCTTCGCCGCTTTCCTGTTCGCCTCCAACGCTGTCGCGTGGCGCTGGCTGCGTGTCGTGCTCGTCTGTGGCCTCGTGACCGCCGCGTTCAAGACGGCGCTCTACGCCTACGGCCACCCGATCCCGGCCATTTGGCTCGCCAGCCCCAGCGGCCACGTCGCCGCCAGCGTCCTGGTCTATGGCGTGCTGTCCCTCGTCGTGGCGCCGGAGCGTCGCCGCGCCCTCGCCATCGGCGTCGCCGCTCTCGCGGTGTCACTGATCGCCATCTCCCGCGTTTACCTTCAGGCGCACACCGAATCGGACGTCATCGCCGGCGTCGCCATCGGCGGCGCTTGCCTGGCCTGGTTCCTACCAATTCGCGCCGGCCTGTCGGCCTGGCCGATCCGCACCGCCGTCATCGTCTGTATCGTTGTCAGCCTGACCGGCGCCGCCTTGGAATGGCAGCTCCCGGTCGATCCCTTCCTCCGCGCGGTGGCGGCTCACGTGGTGATCTCCAAGGCCGGCTGACCGCCGCCCAGTCACCAGGCCGCAGCCATCGACCAGCATGGCGTTTGATCAGGGCAAACCACCAACCAGATCCTCGCGAGGCGATCCCTCCCCGTTCTCGGGCCTGAGCCGCGCCATCGCCGCCTGTCAGCAACGCCCACCCCTCCCAAATGACATGCGGCCGGGCTGTGTGCCTGCCCAGCCGATGCCCGCGGCGATGGAGGAGGGAACGCGCCCCATCCGGTCCGTCTCAGTCGATCGTGGGGGAGGGCAGGGCAGGGGGCCAGACCCCCCACTCGGACCGCAGCTTTGCCGCCGGGAACGCTGCCGGACGCGCGAGCCGAGCCTTCCCTCGTCGCCAGGGCCTGGTTATGACGAGGAAGAACCAGTAGGCCGTCCACCCCCGGTCCAAATCACTTTCTTAGAAAAGTCCGACCAGCGGAACGGCGGGAGCCGCATGTCCTGATCGCCGCAGACCGGCCGCCCTGACCCGGCAGCCGCGCTGTCACCCTCAGTAAGCGTTCCGGTTGAACGCCCCGTGCAGCAGCGTCATGAACAGGATTCGGACGTCCAATGACAGCGACCAGTCGTCGATGTAGGCCAGGTCGTGCTCTACCCGGCGCTGCATCTTGTCCAGCGTCTCTGTTTCCCCGCGCAGCCCGTTCACCTGCGCCCAACCCGTAATCCCCGGCTGCACCCTGTGCCGCCCTAGGTAGTCGTCGATCAGCGCCGCGTACTGCTCGTTGTGCGCCAGCGCGTGCGGCCGCGGTCCCACCAGCGACATCTCGCCTCTCAGCACGTTGAATAGCTGCGGCAGCTCGTCGATGCTCGACTTGCGCAGGAACCGCCCCAGCCGGGTGATGCGCGGGTCGTTGCGCTCCGCCTGCGCCACGCTCAACTCCGGCCCGGTCCGATGCACCATGCTGCGGAATTTGTAGACGGTGATGACGTTGTTGTTGAACCCCAGCCGCCGTTGCCGGAACAGCACCGGCCCGGGGCTGTCCAGCTTGATCAGCACCGCGATCAACGCCAGCAGCGGCAGGATCAGCAGCAAGGCGAGCGACGCGATCAGCAGGTCCTCCGCCCGCTTGGCCACCCGGTTCCATCCCGTCAGCGGCCGCCGGTACATCGTCAGCATCGGCTGCCCAAATAGCAACCCGGCCTCGCGCGGCACCACCGCCAGCCGCGGCAGCTCCGGGCAGATCCGCACGTTGGCCGGGATCGTCCCCAGCTTGCGGATCACCGCGTCGGTGTCCTCGTCCTGCCGCCCGGACACGGCCACGATCACCTCGTCGATGCGGAACAGCCGCGCCAGCGCGATCAGGTCATTGAGCCCGTTGCGCCGCGCCGGCCCCGGCTGCGGCGAGAACACGCCCACCAATCTGATCTGCCCGGCCGCGTCCTGCTGCAGCCGTCGCGCCAGCTCGCCGCCGCCGCCGCACAGGTCGACGATCGCCACCGTCCGCGCCAGCTTGCCCCGCCGCCGCCACCGCCCGACCTGTCCGGCCGCGAAGATCCGCGCCGCCGCGAACCCGATCAGCGCTAGCACGTAGAACCCGATCGCCCAGGCGCGCGAGAAGTCGTCCGAGGTCTTGGTCAGGTAGCCCAGGATCACCAGGATGGTGAACACCACCGACCACCCGCGCAGCGCCGCGCCCACCTGCACCGCCGCCGACGCCATGCTGTGCCGGGCGTAGGCCCCGCTCAGGTGCATCGCGTTCAGCGTCAGCGCCACCGACAGCGCCGTCGTCGACGCGATCTCGAGCGGGATCGCCACCGCCCCGTGCCGCAGCAGGTATGCGCCCACCGACGACAGCAGCAGGACCAGCGTGTCCCCCGCGACCAGCCCGCCCACCAGCATCTTCATCGGGTCGCTGCTCGGCGACAACGACCGCGCGTCCGCCTGCGCGTCGCTCCACGCGAACGTCGCCGGCGAAGTGATCGTCCGCCGGCTCACGACATTCTCGCGGCGCCCGAGGTCGCGGCCCCGGGTGCCACGGCCCTCGGCAGCATCGCCGCCACCGCCGCCCGCACCCGTTCGGGGAAGCTTTCCGACGCCGGGTTGCGCACCATCGCCCGGCATTGGTCGCGCATCCGGTTCATCTCGTCCGTCGAACTGGCCAGCGCCAGCCCGAACGCGTGCATCATCTCCTCCGGCCGCACCGGGTCGTAGGTCCAGCCCAGCCCGCCTTCGCGCACCGTTTGCCGCACCCGGCTGATCCGCCGGCTGCCCAGCACCACCAGCCCCGCCGCCAGCGCCTCCGCCAGCAGCGGCGGCCCGCCCTGCGCCAGCGGCGCCGTCACCAGCACGCCGCACTGCCCGAACGCCGCCGCCAGCCCCGCCCGGTCCAGCCGGCCGAGGAACCGCTGCGCCATGTTGTCCGGCAGCGGCTGCGCCTCCAGCACGCCCGAAAGATCGCCCTCGCCGGCCCACCACAGCTCCGCCCGCTGGTCCGGATGCTGCTCGGCCCAGGCCGCGACGCAGATCAGCACGTCCGCTGCCCCCGACTCGGGCGACAGCTCGCCGGCGTAGATCAGCCGGTGCGCCTCCCCGTCGCCGCGCACCCGCGGCCCGGCCGAGAACAGCTCGATGTCCGCCGGCACCGCCATCGGGTAGGCCGGCGACGACGGGAACCGCAGCAGCTCGACCGCGTCGATCACGTCGTCCCCGTCCGCCAGGATCCGGTCCGCCCGGCTCAGCACCAGCCGCTGCATCGCCCCGTAGCGCCGCGGCCGCTCCGTCGCGCACAGCAACAGCCGCGAACGCGACGCGAACATCCGATACAGTGCCGCCTGCGCCGCCCGTGGCCCGAATGCTTCGGACACCACGAGATCGGGCCGATACAGCGCCAGTCGCGCCAGCGCGCCGAACGGCAGCCATCCCATCCAGTCCCCGCCGCCACGAGCCGAGTTCCCGCCCGCCGCAGGCGCGTCCCAAACGCGAACATCGACCGGGCCAGCCACCTCGCCGAGCGCCGCCTGGAGGGCGATCTGTTCGAGGCCGACATGCCTGGTCAGCACCGCCGTGCGCATCGCCATGATTGGGAAGTCTCCTGAACCGTCCTGGACTTCACAAAAGTTAACATCTCCCTGCCGAATGCCCGAGCAGTCTTACGGCTTACCCACATGGCTAGGTATGCTCTCCGAATAGCCAGGCCTCGCCTCTGTCGCGCCGGCCCGACTGCGACGATAATGCAACGTGAATGGAACGGAGCCTGCCGTGAGCGACACACCGAGCACGCGAGGAATGGCCCCCGCCCAGCTCAAAGCCCAGCTTTGGGCCGGCGTCGCCCAGATGCCGCGCCGCGCCGCTCATTTCGCGCGCTCCGCCCGCTCCCGCGCCAGCGGCCGGTCGGTGCTGCTCTACGCCGCCGTGCCCGCCCTGAGCGGCGTCAACGCCCTCGTCGGCCTGATCTTGCCCGCCCTGCTCGGCCCGGCCCGCTTCGGCCAGTACTCCCTCGCCGTGACCCTGTTCCAGTACGGCCTGATCTTCGACCTCGGCATCTCCCAGTTGATCGACCGCCGGGTGCCGGTCCTCGTCTCGGGCGAGCCCGGCCCCCTGGCCCGCTTCGTCAACGAGGCGCTCTGGACCCGGCTCTACATCGCGGTGGCCGTCATGGCCGCCGGCACCCTGGCCCTGCTCGGCCTCGGCAGCCGCGGCGCGCTGCCCTTCGCCGCCTCGGCCGGCATCCTGTCCCTCGCCGCCGGGCTGTTCTTCATGCTGGCCCTCGGCCCCATGGCGATCGACCGCGCCACGTCGCGCCGCCAAGCCTTCGCCGCCGCCAGCGTCGTCGTCGGCCTCATCCTCGCCGTCGCCCGCCCCGCCGGCATGGTCCTCGGCGGCATCACCGGCTGCTTCGCCGCCCTGCTCGCCTGCTACGCCGCCACCGCCGCCGCGCTCGGCCGCCGCATTCCGCTGCGCGCCGAAGGCCGCCCCGCCGCGCGCCGCACCGCCGGCCTCCTCCTGCTCGGCTTGCCGCTGTTCGCGACCTCCTTCATCTGGGCCTTCTACATGACCGCCAACCGCTGGGTCGTGTCCTTCCTCGCCCCCCCGCTCGACCTCGGACACTTCGCTTTCGGGGCCAACATCACCTACCTCATCGTCGGCGCCGTCGCCGCCCTGTCCCAATTCTACTACCCCGCGATCGTCGGCCGCGCCGCCGCGGGCGGCAGCTTCTCCATGTCCCGCGTCGTCGCCCGCGACCTCTCCCTCGGCGTCGCCGTGATCGCCGTCCCGGCCGCGCTCGGCATCGTCATCGGCCCGTTGCTGATCGACGTGTTCTACAAGGCCTTCTCCGGCTCTGACGGCCCGGTCCGCATCCTCCTCGCCGCCGTGCCCACCCTCGTCCTGTCCTCCTGGCTGATGCCGCTCTCGCTGTCCACCGCCGCCCGGCCCTGGATCGAGGGCGTCGTCATCTACCCGCTCGCCCTCATCCTGCTGGTCGCCGGCACCTGGAGCGGCTACCGCCTGGGTGGCATCGACGGCGCCGCCTGGGGCATGGTCGCGAGCGCCCCCGTCCTGATGGCGCTGCAGCTCGGCAACCTCCGCCTGGCCCGCCTGCTCTCCTCGCGCGACGCCCTGCGCCTCCTCGCCGTCACCGCCCTCGCCACCGTCCTGCTGGCCGCCCTGTCCCTCTGGATGGTGCCCCACGGCGCGGTCGCCTGATCGGCCGGAAAATCCGCCGCCTGCCCAGCCCCCTGACTGGCCGCCTGAATGGATTACCCCCGAATGAGCTTAGGCGTTCGGGCCAGTACAGCTTACGTTCTCCCTGCCGCGGTCGGTCGCGGCGCAACTCGGATCTGAGGAAGACGCGGCCATGCAAACCGGCGGTTTGATCGTTCGCAACGGAGCGGCCTGGCCGCAGCGCGCCAACGAGGACATGGGGGCCGGCCCCGGCTGGTCGCTGCCCCCGCTCCAGGCCGAGCCCGGCGCCAAGCTGCGCGAGCTGTTCAACAGCTTCCTCCGCCGCCGCAAGCTCATCATCGTCAGCCTGGTCGCGCTCAACGCCGTCTCGTTCGTCGCCGTACACACCATCAAGCCCCGCTACACCGCGGAAGCGACGGTGATCATCGGCTCCCCCCGCGCCCAGGTGCTCGACCTCAAATCCGTCCTGGCCGGCCTCGGCGGCGACAGCGAAGCCATCGAGAGCGAGATCCAGCTTCTCCGCTCCCGCCGCGTCGCCCGCAGCGTCGTCGAGCGCCTCAACCTCGCCCAGAACGAGGATTTCAACCCGCCCAAGTCGCCGCCGGGCCCGATCTCGCGCTTCCGCGCGGGCGCCCGCGAGAAATGGGACGAGCTCACGACCCGCTGGATACCGTTCTGGTCCCCCCTCAAGCCCGCCGCCGAGCCGGACGACGCCTTCGCCCACGACCCCGTCACCATCGCCACCGAGAACTTCCTCAAGCACCTCACGGTCTCGCCCAAGGGCCGCTCGCGCGTCGTCGCCGTCTCCGTTGACAGCCGTGACCCGGCCCTCGCCGCCGCCGCCGCCAACGAGGTCGTCAACACCTACATCGCCAACCAGCTCAACGCCAAGCGCGAGGCCACCGCCAGCGCCCACAAGTGGCTCGAGGACCGCGTCGCCGAGATGCGCGAGCAGGTCATCAACGCCGACCAGGCCGTCGCCGCCTACCGCAAGCGCGCCGGCATCACCCAGGGCCGCACCGGCACCCTGCTGTCCGAGCAGATCTCCACCCTCGGCGAGCAGGCCGTCCAGGCCCGCGTCGCCCGCGCCAACGCCGAGGCCCGCCTCAAGGCCATCCAGGGCGCGGCCGGCAGCGCCCGCCTCGACGGCATGCCGGAAGTCCAGGCCTCGCCCACCATCCAGGCCCTCCGCGCCCAGGAAAGCGCCCTCCTCGCCCAGGCCGCCGACCTGTCGCGCACCTACGGCGACCAGTATCCTAAGGTCGGCTCGATCCGCTCCGCCGCCGGCGCCATCCAGGGCCGCATCCGCGCCGAGATCGGCGACGTCGTCGCCTCCCTCAAGGAGCAGGCCCGCACCGCCGAGGCCCGCGAAGCCTCGCTCAACGCCAACCTCGCCGCCCTGCGCCAGGACGTGAACACCGGCACCGAGAGCGAAGTCGAGCTGCGCGCCCTGCAGCACGAGGCCGAAGCCAATCGCGCCCTCTACGACCGCCTGCTGGCCCGCTCGCGCGAGACTAATGTGGAAAGCGGCCTGCAGCAGGCCGATGCCCAAATGGTCTCGGCCGCCGACACGCCGCAGACCCCCTCGTTCCCGAACCCGGCCATCATCCTGCCCATCTTCTTCGTCGCCAGCTGCATCGCCACCGTCCTCCTGGTCTTCGCCGTCGAGACCCTCGACAACGGCTTCTCCAGCCTCGAGCAGGTCGAGCAGTCCCTCGGCATCGGCGCCCTCGGCGTCGTGCCGCGGCTGAAACGCGGCGCCAGCGGCCGGCGTGAGCTCGCCAGCTATCAGTTGGAACGCTCGCAATCCGCCTACGGCGAGGCGGTCCGCAGCCTCTACACCAGCCTCATGCTCTCCGGAGCCGAGCAGACGCCCAAGGTCATCCTCGTCACCTCCGCCATGCCCGGCGAAGGCCGCTCCTCCATCGTCCTCTCCCTCGCCCGCCTCATGGCAAGCTGCGGCAAGCGCGTCGTCGTCGTCGACTGCGACTTCCGCCGCCCCGCCCTGCACAAGGCGTTCGGTGGCTCGCAGAGCCCCGGCCTGGTCGAATGCCTGTCCGGCAAGGCCCAGGTCCAGGACATGCTGCAGAGCGACACCGTCTCCCCCGCCTACCTGGTCGCCTCCGGCTCCGTCGGCCGCGTCGCCCCCGACCTGCTCGGCTCCGAGGAGATGAAGCGCGTCCTGCAGAAGCTGTCCGACCGCTTCGACCTCGTCCTGCTCGACTCCTCCCCTGTCCTCGCCGTGTCCGACACCCGCCACCTCTGCCGCCTGGCCGACAAGACCGTCTTCGTGGTCCGCTGGCAGGACACCCGCCGCCAGGCTGTCACGGCCGCGCTGCGCCAGGTCCTGGAAGCGGGCGGCAGCCTCGCCGGCATCCTGCTGTCGATGGTCGACCTCAAGCAGTACTCGAAACATTCCACCACAGGGTTTTACCAACGCCGCATCGGCCTTTATCTCAGTGAGTGAACGCCCATCGAGCCAACCCGAACGACCTCACCACTGAAGCGAGTGGCCCCATGCGCCTAGCCCTGCTGATGAACTTCATCGCCCCATATCGCGTGCCGTTGCTCGAAGCCCTGCGCGACCGGGTCGGCGAACTCCGGGTCATGATCTCCACGCCCATGGAGCGCGACCGCTCCTGGACCCCGGACTGGGGCACCCTGGACGTGGTCGTGCAACGCAACCTCTCCGTGCGGCGCCCCTACAAGTCCACCGTCGGCTTCAGCCGCCAGCTCGAGATCCACGTCCCATACGACACGCTCGGCCAGCTGGCCGCCTACCAGCCCGAAGCCGTCATCTCGGGCGAGCTGGGCGCGCGCAGCCTCCAGGCCGCTCTCTACAAGCTCGCCCACCCCCGCACCCCGTTCCTGATCTGGGCCACCCTGTCCGAGCATAGCGAGCGTGATTGGGGCCGCGCCCGCCGCCTGCTCCGCCGCTTCATCCTCGGCCGCGCCGATGGCGTCCTGGTCAACGGCGAGAGCGGCGCGCGCTACATCGCCCGCTTCGGCATCCCGGACGACCGCATCTTCCGCCTCAACCAGCCCGTCGATGTCGCCTTGTTCGCCGGCCAGCGCCGCACCCGCCCCGACGACGCCGTCTCCCGTCTGCTGTTCTCCGGCATGCTGAACCACCGCAAGGGCGTCGAGCCGTTCGCCCAAGCACTCGACGCCTGGGCCGCCGCCAACCCGGCCCGCCGGATCGAGATGTGGTGGCTCGGCGACGGCGAGCTGGGCGACGGCCTCGCCGCCCGCGCCCTGCCCCCCAATCTCTCCTACCGCTTCTTCGGCCACGTCCCCTACGCCGACCTGCCGGGCATCTACGCCCAGGCCGATCTGCTCGCCTTTCCCTCCCTGCTCGATGAATGGGGCTTGGTCGTCAACGAGGCGATGGCCACCGGCCTGCCGGTGCTCGGCAGCATCTACGCCCAGGCCGTCGAGGAGCTCGTCGTCGACGGCACCAACGGCTGGGTGTTCGATCCCCTGTTGCCGGCCTCCCTCGAAACCGCCCTCGACCGCGCCCTGACCACCCCGCCCGACCGCTTGCCCGCCATGCGCGCCGCCGCCCGGGAGCGCATCATGAGCCTCACCCCGGCTTCCGCCGCCGACTGCATCGCCCGTGCCCTCCGCGTGCTGCGTGCCGACTCGTCCATCAAGCCCAAGCCCGGCCAGCACGCCGCGGTCGCGGGCTTCGGTCAGGGCAAGGCCGGATGACCCACGCCCGGCACGCCGCCGTGCACGTCATGCGCCCGCCCCCCCCGATCATCGACGTGCACCAGGTCTCCTGGTGGCGTAGGATCGGCATCGGCCTCGGCGCGGCCGCGTTGCTGGCAGGCTCGGCCTGGCTGCTCCTCGCCGCCGCCTCGGCCTCCGCCGCCGCCGGCAGCGGCTGGCGCGCGTCCGGCGCGGGCGGGGAAGGTCAGGCGCTGCAGGACGCCGTGCCCGCCGGCCAGGAAGGCTCCACCGCCTTGTATCCCTGCCGCGCCATGATCAAGCACGACATGCACGTCGGCCGCATCCGCGCCGACTTCAACGGCTGCCACATCGGCTTTGACGGCCGCGAGATGGAGATCGCCCCCTTCGATCTCCTCGTCAGCACTTGGGGGTCCGGCACCTCCGGCAACGCCTTCGTCGGCGGCTCCGAACGGGCCGCCGGGGCCGAGACGCCGTTCGAGATGGCGTCGCTCCAGGTCTGCCGCGCCGCCTACCAGGGCGGCGTCCACCCCGGCCAATCCAAGGCCGGCGAGAAGGGCTGCAACTTCGGCTTCGGCGGCAAGAAGATCGTCGCCCAGACCTACGAGGTCCTTCAGGACGCGCCCTGGCTCACCTGGAGCCTCGCGTCCGCCCGCAACCTGCCCGACACCGCCATCGTCGGCGGCAGCGAAGGCGGCGAGCCGTTCTACGTCTGCCGCGCCGCGGACCGCAACGGCCTGCATCCCGGCAAGATCAAGCGCAACGCGCCGGGCTGCAGCATCGTGTCCGAGGGACGGGAAGCCATCGCCGAACGGTTCGAGGCCCTCAACGGCCGCTGGATCACCGGCCGCGCCGGCGTCGTGCCCGTCGCCGCCTACCCGGCCGGCCGCGAAGCGGGCAACGCCCAGTACATCTGCCGCGGCGTCACTCGCGAAGGCACCCAGGTCGGCAAGGTCGACGACTCCCTCGGCGGTTGCCATATCGGCATGACCGGCTCCGAAGTCGTCCTCAAGGAATACGAGGTGCTGTCCCAATAAGCCCCCTCCCATCAAGCCCTGGCCACTAAGCCCTGGCCCGTGTCTTCCGGTCGCCCCGTCACGATAGGGACCCCATTCCTTGCACTTGCCGCGTCCCCCTCTCTCCGGTTCCGGCCCGCCTGCCGCGTTGAATCCCGTGTTCAGGGCGGCCAGCCATCGCGACGCCTGGGACACCCTCGCGCAAGGCCTGCAACGTCCCGGCGCGGTCATCGCCCTCACCGGCGCCGCCGGGGTTGGCAAGACCACCTTAGCCAACGCCGTCATCGCGGAGCAGGGTCCCGCCGCCGGCCCAGTCCGCCGGGTCAGCGGTGCCTCGCCCGAGGCGGCCGACATCGTCGAGGCCTGGCGCGGCCTCAAGCGCGCCGCCAGCACGCCCGAAGCCGTGCCGTTGCCCGCCGGCATCAGCGCCGTCGACGCCGCCAGGGGCGCGCAGTTCGGCATCCTGGTGATCGACGATGCCCACGACCTCGCCCCCGCGGCGCTGCAACGCCTCTCGGCTGCCTTGGCCAGCGAACCTGCCGGCCAGCGCCGCCCCCACCTGCTCCTCATCGCCCGGCCCGACCTCTGGTCCAAGCTCGCCGGCCCGACCTTCGCTGCCCTCCGCGACAGCATCACCGTGCGCGCCGTCCTGTTCCCGATGCCCTACGCCGAGGCCGAACGCTACGTCGAGCACCTGTTCGCCCTCACCGGCGCGTCCGCCCGCGCCGTCATGGCCGAGGATGTGCTGCACGGCTTGATCGTCGGCGCCCAAGGCAACCTGCGCCAGATCAACGCCGGCCTCGGCCGCGCCCTCGCCGCCGTCCGCGGCCAACGGCCGGCGCCCGCCGCCTCACCCGCCCCCCCTGCTTCCCCACTGCCCGCGTCCCTGCTGCCCGAGCCGCCGCCGCGCCGCAGCCGCCTGCTCGCCGCCGCTTCCGTCCTGGCCGCCATCGGCCTAGCCGTCGCGGCCATGATCTTGCTGGAGCCGGGGCGGACCTGGATGGACGTCCGCCCCGACCCGCCGGAGCCGCCCCGAGCCGACTCGGCCACCCTCCCGACCATCGTCCCTCCCCCCACGGCGGCCGAGCCGTCGCGTCTCGCCTCCACTCCGCGCCCGGCCCCGCTCACCGCCGCCCTCCCATCGGCCGCACTGGGCCGCCCGCCCCAGGCCTCGCCACCGAGTCAGTCCCTCCCGGATGATGTCGTCGCCATGCTGCTCAAGCGCGGTGACGCCATGCTGGAGCTGAGGGACGTTTCGGCCGCCCGCCGCCTCTATGAGCGCGCCGCGAGGGCCGGCAGCGCCCGTGGCGCCTTGGCCCTCGGGGGCACGTATGACCCGGCCTTGCGCGCCGACGCGACCTGGGACCTCGAACCCGATCCCGGCATCGCCGCCGTCTGGTATCAGTTCGCCGCCACTCTCGGCAACGCCGACGCCCGCGCCCGCCTCGATCGCCTGACTCCGGGCAAGGCCGTCAAATGACGCCGCCCGTCCGGCGCACCCCGTCCCGCGCGCGCCGCCTTCGCCTCGCCCTCCTGTTCTCAATGGCCGTGCCGCTCGCCGGATTCCTGTCGTTGATCGCCCCCGCCTCCGCCCAGCCGCGCGTGCAATCCACCGCGCCCGCGGTGATCGGCGTCGTCTCCGGCGGCGTCGACGGCACCTATATCCGCATCGCCGCCGACCTCGCCGCCGTGCTCGACGGCCCCCAGCTTCGCGTGGTGCCCATAATCGGCAAAGGCTCCGTGCAGAACATCGACGACATCCTTCACCTGCGCGGCACCGACATCGGCATCGTCCAGTCCGACGTCCTCGCCTATCTCCGCACCCATCCCGTCGTGCTCGGCGCTGCCCGCGCCATCGGTTACATCGCCAAGCTGTACGACGAGGAGGTCCACATCCTGGCCCGCCCCGGCATCGCCAGCCTGAACGACCTCGCCGGCCGCGCCGTCAACGTCGACGGCGCCGGCAGCGGCACGGCCCTCACCGCCTCCATCCTCTTCGAAAGCCTCGGCCTCGCCGTGCAGGTTAGGAACGACGACCAGGCCACCGCTCTCGGCAAGCTCCGCCGCGGCGAGATCGACGCCCTGGTTTACGTCGCCGGCAAGCCCGCCCGGCTGTTCACCACCCTGCCGACGGACACCGGCCTGCACCTGCTGCCGATCCCGATGACCTCCGCCCTGATCCAAGCCTACGTCCCCTCGCGCCTCGATCATGCCGATTACCCGGCCCTGCTCGCGGATGACGCGAGCGTCGAGACGGTCGCTGTGGGCGCCGTGCTGGCGGTCTTCCTGTGGCCGCGCAACAGCGACCGCTACCGGACCGTCGCCCGCTTCGTCGACGCCTTCTTCAATTCTTTCGCGCAGTTCCGCCAACCGCCGCGCCACCCGAAATGGCGCGAGGTGAACCTGGAAGCCCAGGTGCCCGGCTGGACCCGCTTCCCGGCCGCCGCCGAGTGGCTGCAACGACGCGCCGATACCCCCACGCCCCAACGTTAGGGTGATTTCAGCTCAGTCGAACGCAGTCTCGCGTTCGACGGAACTGAGCGACTGCGCGGAACAAAGGCTGGAACGACTTCGCGCAAGGTAACAACGCTCCAAGCCTGGTCCCCCGAATACCTGTCTGCCCATCGCCGGCCCACGCCTGCGCACTTATCATAATGCCCGCCGCGCCCCCATCCTTTTGAAACTGCACGCCAAAGCCAAGTGAAACGTACGAAAATATCACGTGATTGTGATGGCATATGTTTGGTATTGTTACGGCGTTCGTTTGAAGCTATCAGTCATCCCCGGCTCGAAATGAACACATCGCGCGCGAGGCCGAACTCGTCTCATTTTTTGCGACTAGGCTCTTGTCAAAAATGTTTTCGTTCCGTATACGTTCCGTAGTGTGAGGCTGGGGGTTTCTTCCATGAGCATCGGTTCCGTAGCGATCAGTGATCCGGCGCGCCTGTGCCGGGAAGGCCTGCAGCATCTCCTGGCCGCGTCGCAGTTCAGCGTCTCCGTCGTCGGTGAGACCTTGACCGACGTCTTCGCCATCCCCCCGTGCCCGGCCGCGCTCGACCTCGTGATCTGCCGCCTCGGTCGGGACGCCGACGTTCACGCCGAGCTCGCCGAGATGCGGCGCGCCAAGGATGACAACCCGGGCCTGCGCTTCGTCGTGCTGTCCGATGTGCTGGACCGCGACCTGCTCCAGCGCGCCATCGCCGCCGGGGCCGACGCGGTGCTGTCGATGGACATTTCGCCGGAGATCCTGCATCGCGCGCTCGAGTTCGTCATGCTCGGGCAGCAGATGTTCCCGGCCCTCGTCGCCGATGCAGGGATGAGCCAGAATCCCGATCTCATCCCCTTCCCGCGCCGCTGCATCGCTCCCGTCGCCGTGCCCGCCCCCGAGCCGCGCGACGCCCCGGCCCGTCTGCTCCTGCCCGTTCCCGACCGCGGCGGCGACGTCTCGTTATCGGACCGCGAAGCGCAGATCCTGCAATGCCTGGTCAACGGCGCGTCCAACAAGCTGATCGCCCGCGATCTCGACATCACCGAGGCCACCGTCAAAGTCCACATCAAGGGCCTGCTGCGCAAGGTCCGCGTCAACAACCGGACCCAGGCCGCGATTTGGGGCGTGACCAACGGTGTCGCCCTGGAACGCAAGCAGCACCCGGTGCCGGACCTCTCCGTGGTCGAGGCCTTTCCCCGGCGGGCCGCCCAGTAGGCGTCCTCCGCGCCCGGATGCGCCCGGATCAATCGGCCCGAGCCTTCCCGCCCAGGGCCGCCGCGGCGCTCGTGGGCCTCGTCCTCGCCAGCCCTCTCCCAGCCCACGCCACCGACGCGCCGGTCCCGGCCGAAATTCACGTCGCCGCCGACGGCGACGACCGCGACGACGGCAGCGCCCAGCACCCTTTCGCCACGCTCGCCCGCGCCCAGGCTGAGATGCGGGCGGGTGGCGCGCGCGTCGCCGTGATTGGCGGCGGCGTCTATCAGTTGCGTGGCCCGTTGTCGCTGCAAGCCGAGGACTCCGGCGCGTCCTTCGTCGCCGCTGCCGGCGAAACCCCCGTGCTTGACGGCGCCGTCTTCCAGCTCGGCCCCCTGGTCGCGATCAACGGCGCATCCGGCATCACCTTGAAGGGCCTGGGTTTCACCAACGCCGTCCGCGGCACACCCGCCTTGCGCCTGACCGAGAGCCTGGGCATCCAGGTCATCGGCAACCGCTTCGACGGCAACGACACCGCCATCCTGCTCGACGCTTCCAGCGGCAACACCGTCTGCGCCAACCGGATCGACAACGCCGTCCACAGCGGGATCGAGGCCAAGGACGGCAGTGACGACAACGTCTTCGACAGCAATGTCATCGACGGCACCCGCGCCGTCGCCACTTACGGCGGCGCGTTCTTCCTTCACGGCGTCAATCGCAGCGCCATCGTCCACAACCTGATCCGCGACGCGGCCGGCGGCGGCATCGTGGTCGCGAACTGGGGGCCCGGCACCCTCAACATCGGCAACACCATCGCCTACAACATGGTCCGCGACACCAACCTGCTCTCCATCGACAGCGGCGCGATCTACGTGCTCGGCCGCAGCCACGCCGACACCAGGACCACCATCGCCCATAACCTCATCGACGGCACCGGCGCCGGCGACGAGGCCCACACCATCGGCATCTACCTAGATGACTCCACCAGCGGCGTCCTGGTCCAGAACAACGTCGTGCGCAACATCGGCACCCACGCGGTACAGATTCACGGTGGCGACGACATTACCATCCACAACAACATCTTCGACCTCGGGGCCGGCACCGCCTCCGCCGTCCTGTTCCAGTCCGCCCCCGACGACACCAACCCGACCAACACGATGCGCAACAACCGCGTCACCGGCAACTTGATCCTGTCCCGCGGCGCATCCGCCACGGCCTACGCCTATATCGACGGCGGCCCCCCGATCATTTCCGAGAATTTCTACCACGGACCGGTCGGCCGCACCGCCACGGCGCTCCCCCTGGCCCGAGATGCCGCGCCGTTCGTGTCCGCCCCCGCCGCCGCCCAGTCCGCCCTGGCCAAGCCTGATCCCGCCGCCATCGAGCCGCTCGCCGCCGCCGCGATCGGTTTCAGCCCCATAGATAAGAGTAAGATCGGCCTCTATTCCGAGACAGCGGGCTGTCGCGACGCGGTGCGGCAGCTAAGGGCGACGATCTCTCACGATCAGGGCGCCCCGTGAGGTGGCCAGTCTGAACGCGACTTGACGAAGCATGGCGGCTGAACTGAACATTTAATTAATTCTACAGAACTCGTAACTAATCACCAAAGTTCCGGACGATACTTTCGGAACTTGCCAGTATAATTCAGATGCACGACCGAACCAAATGGGATTGGGATCATGCACGATTATATCGGCCGCCGTCATACTCGCCGCTCCCTGAGCCTATCCGCCAATCCGCGGCTCGTCCGGACCTAGCGCCCAGCATGAGCAAGTACCGCATCGCGATTGACGCGATGGCCAGCTTCGCAGGCCAGGACGTTCCTCAGGTTTTCCTGGTCATTGACGGCGTGACGTACGGCTCGGCTGCCGTTTCCTCCAACAATGCTGCCACCTATTCTTTCGGTGACATCGAGATCAACCCCGCCCAAGCCCACCAGGTTTCGATCGCCTACCCGAATCACACCAACTCGTCGCAGATGGTCACCGTCCAGTCGCTAAGGATCGGCGACCAGGTCATCCCAAGCAGTTCGCCGCTCGAAACCTACGTCTGGTCCGGCGGCCAGCTTGAGCATTGGGGCCAGATGTATTTCGGCGGCCAGATCAACTATCAGCTCGGCCAGGATTACTTCCCCCGCCAGGCCGCCGCGCCCAACCCGGCTCCCGCCCCGTCCCCGGTGCCGGTCCCGCCGCAAACCTCAGCTCCAGCCTCGACTTCGGTGCCGGCCCCGACACCCGCGGCCCCGCCGACCACCCCAACTGCGCCCAAGCCCGAGACCGCCGCCGCCAAACCGCAACCCGTCTCGACCGCCGCCTACCACGTCGCCGTCTCCGGCAACGACGGCAACGACGGCAGCGCCGCCCACCCCTTCGCCACCTTGCAGCGCGCCGCCACCGCCATGGCCAACTCCAAGATCAAGACGACCGTGGTGTCGGGCGGCACCTACGCCGGTGGCTTGAAGCTGGGCAAGGCCGACTCCGGCGAGAGCTTCGCCGCCGCCGCCGGCGAGAAGGTGCTGATGAAAGGCGGCGCGACCCAGGTCGCCATCAAGGCCGCCGATCACGTCACCCTGTCCGGCCTCTCCTTCTCCGGCAGCACCGGCGCCGCGGTCCTCATCGACGGCGGCGGCTATAATTTGGTGACCAACGCGACCATCACCGGCGCTTTCGGTGGCGTCCTGCTGCAGAACGGCGCCAGCCACAACACCGTGTCCAATTCGCTCATCACCGGCACCGCCTTCGCCGCCATCGAGGTCAAGGACGGCAGCAACTTCAACACCATCGACAGCAACCTGATCGACGGCGTCGGCCCGGTCGCCTCCAACACCTACGGTGGCGGCATCTACCTGCACGGCTCCTCGAACGACGTGATTACCCACAACGAGATCCGCAACACCGCCGGCGCTGGCATCAACCTGTCCGACTTCAACGCCGACGGCTCCACCCGCAACCTCGGCAACGCCGTCACCGGCAACAAGCTCGTCAACACCGACCTCGCCTCCGACGACAGCGGCGCCATCTACATCCTCGGCCGCTCATGCGCCGACACCCGCACCCTGGTCAGCATGAACCTGATCGACGGCACCGGCCGCGCCGACCAGCACAGCGTCGGCATCTACCTCGACGACAACGCCAACGGCGTCACCGTCAAAGGCAACATCGTCCGCAACGTCGGCTCCGATGCCGTCGAGATCCACGGGGGCAGCAACAACAAAGTATCCGGCAACGTCTTCGACCTCGGCACCGGTCACCCCTCGGCCGTGTTGTTCCAGAAGAACCCCGACGACCAGCCCAACCCTTCGCCACTGCAGCATAACGTGGTCACTGGCAACGTGGTTTACTCCCAAAGTATGAACCCGGGCGACTTCTACGTCAGCTTGTCCGGTGGTAACCCCGCCGTCTATGACAACGACTATTTCGGCAAGCCCGGCGTCATGCTCAACACCCATCCGGACAGCAGCGCCCACTTCGTCGATCCGGGCCTCACAGCCGACGGCCGCGTCGCCGACGGTGCCGGCATCGGCTTCGTCAACATCGACCAGTCTCAGATCGGCCTGCACCCCTCGGGAGCGCACGCCTACTGACGGCCGCCGCCCAGACGGCCTGCCCCGTGACTCGCGCGGGCAGGCCGTCCGGCCGAGTGCCTCAGCTCATCCAGTTGCCGCCGTCGATGTTGTAGGTCTGCGCCACGATGTAGTCCGCGTCCGCGCTGGCCAGGAACGCGGCCAGCCCCGTGATCTCCTCCGGCCGCGCCATCCGCCCGAACGGCACCGCCGCCCCCACCTGCTTCTTCTTCTCCCCCGGGGCCAGCCCCTCGTGGCGCGCGAACATCGAATCGACGTGCGCCCAGTGCTCGTTGTCCACCACCCCCGGCGCGATCGCGTTGACGTTGATCCCGTGCTTGATCAGGTCGAGCCCCGCGCTCTGCGTGAGGCTGATCACCGCCGCCTTCGACGCGCAGTACACCGCCACCAGCGCCTCGCCCCGCCGCCCCGCCTGCGACGCGAAGTTGATGATCTTGCCCCCGCCCCCCTGCGCGATCATCTGCTTCGCCCCCGCTTGCAGCATGAACAGCAGGCCCTCCACGTTGATCCCGAACACCCGGTGGTAGCTGTCCCGCGTGATCTCCACGATCGGTGCCAGGTCGAACACCCCGGCGTTGTTCACCAGGATGTCGAGCCGCCCCGTCCGCGCCGCCGCCGCCGCCATCGCCGCCTCGATCGACTCCGGCCGCGTCACGTCGAGCGCCAGCGCCGCCGCCCGCTCCCCGATCCCATCGGCCACGGCCCGCGCCCCCGCCTCGTCCACGTCGGTCACGAACACGAACGCCCCTTCGCGCGCGTAGCGTTCGCAGATCGCCCGCCCGATCCCCCGCGCCGCGCCGGTGACGAGGGCGACCTTGCCGTGCAGCATCATCCGCCCGCGCTCCCGTCCACCCTGACCGCCGCCGACACGCCCTTGTTCAGCGCCCGGTACTGCTCGATCCGCCCCGCGTAGGCCGCCGCCAGCGCCGGGTCGGGCGAGATCGTCTCCGCCCGCTCCGGCGGCAGGCACACCGCCTCCGGCACCTCCCCCGTCACCGCCATCCGCGCCAGCCGCGCCGCGCCGAACGCCCCGCCGTTCTCCCCCTCCGCCAGCCGGTGCAGCGGCAGGCCGAGCGCCGCCGCGATGATCCCGATCCAGGCCCGCGAGCGCGACCCGCCCCCGATCACGTCCGCCGACGCGACCCGCGTGCCCGACGCCGCCAAGGCGTCCAGGCAGTCCCGCATCGAGAACGCCACCCCCTCCAGCACGGCTTGCGTCAACGCCGCCCGCCCCGTCCCGTGCGACAGCCCGGCGAACGCCCCGCGCAGGCCGCCGTCGTTGTGCGGCGTCCGCTCCCCCCCGAGGTAAGGCAGGAACAACGCCGGGCTCGGCCCCGCCGGCGTGCCCATTTCCGCCAGCAGCGCCGCCTCGCCCTGTCCCGTCACCCCGGCCCACCACGCCAACGACGCCGCCGCCGACAGCGTCACCCCCATCTGGTGCCAGGTGTCCGGCACCGCGTGGCAGAACGCGTGCACCGCCGCCTGCGGATACGGCCGGAACCGGTCCGTGGTCGCGAACAGCACCCCCGACGTCCCCAGCGACACGAACGCGTCCCCCGCCCGGATCGCCCCCAGCCCGATCGCCCCGGCCGCGTTGTCCCCGGCCCCCGCCGCCAGCGTCACCGCCCCCATGCCCCACCGCGCCGCCAGCGCCGGGGCCAGCCGCCCCGCCGCCGCGTTGCCTTCCACCAGCCGCGGCATCGCCGCCCGCGACAGCCCGCTCGCCGCCAGCATGGCGTCCGACCAGTCCCGCGCCCCCACGTCGAGCCACAGCGTCCCCGAGGCGTCCGACATCTCCTCGATCAGCTCGCCCGTCAGCCGGTAGCGCACCCACGCCTTCGGCAGCAGCACCGTCCGCACCCGCGCGAACACTGCCGGCTCGTGCCGCCGCACCCACAGCAGCTTGGGGGCCGTGAACCCCGGCATGGCGACGTTGCCCGTCACCTGACGCGACGCCGGCACTGCCGCCTCCAGCGCCGCGCACTCCGCCCCTGACCGCACATCGTTCCACAGGATCGCCGGCCGTAGCACCGCCCCGCCTTCGTCCAGCAGCACCGCCCCGTGCATCTGCCCGGACAGCCCGATCCCCTGCACCGCCGCCAACGTCCCGGCGTGGTCCCGCTTCAGCGCGTCGACCGCGCCGAGCATCGCCTGCCACCACGCCTCCGGGTCCTGCTCGCTGTGCCCCGCCGCCGGGTAGCTGACGCCGAGTGCCGCCGACGCCTGCCCCACCGCGCGCTGCGCCCCATCGACCAACAGCGCCTTCACCGCCGACGTGCCGAAATCCAGCCCGAGGAACAAGCCTTAAACCCTCACGCGGCCGCCGCGCGGCCCGGCCTCACGCCGCCATGGGATGGCTGGCCAGCGGCGTCAGCGCCAGCCCCGCCTGGTCGAACACGTGGCACAACGACGGATCGATCGACAGCCGCACCGCGTCGTGCACCTGCGTCGCGTCGCTGCCCTCGATCTGCACCGTCACCATCTTGTCGCCCTCGACGACCACGTGCAGCAGGGTCAGGCCCCCCAGCCGCTCCACCAGCTGCACCTTGCCGCTCACCGGCCCCGACGGGTCAACCCGGAACCCCTCCGGCCGCACCCCGAACGTCACCGCCTCCCCGGTCTTGACCGAGCCTGGCAGGCTCGGCGTCGTCACCTGCGCGCCCGATGGCAGCGTCAGCGCCATCCCGTCCGCGGCCGTCCCCGCCACCGTCGCCGGCAGCATGTTCATCCGTGGCGACCCGATGAACCCGGCCACGAACAGGTTGACCGGCCGGTGATACAGCTCCAGCGGCGACCCCACCTGCTCCACCCGCCCCGCGTGCAGCACCACGATCTTGTCCGCCATCGTCATCGCCTCGACCTGGTCGTGCGTGACGTAGATCATCGTGGCCGCCAGCTCCTCGTGCAGCCGCCCCAGCTCCACCCGCATCTGCCCGCGCAGCGCCGCGTCGAGGTTCGACAACGGCTCGTCGAACAGGAACACCTTCGGCTGGCGCACGATCGCCCGCCCGATCGCCACCCGCTGCCGCTGCCCGCCCGACAGGTCCTTCGGCGTCCGATCCAGGTAAGGGTCGAGCTGCAAGATGCGCGCCGCCTCGTTCACCTTGCGGTCCCGCTCCGCCTTCGGCACCTTCGCCAGCCGCAGCGCGAACCCCATGTTCTGCCGCACCGTCATGTGCGGATACAGCGCGTAGGACTGGAACACCATCGCCAGCCCCCGGTCCGCCGGCCCCGTGTCGTTGACCCGCTTGCCGTCGATCAGCAACTCCCCCGCGCTGATCTCCTCGAGCCCAGCGATCATCCGCAGCAAGGTCGATTTGCCGCAGCCCGACGGCCCGACGAACACCACGAACTCCCGGTCGGCGATGTCGAGGTTGACGCCCTTGATCACCTCGGCCGAACCGTAGTTCTTGCGGAGGTTGCGCAGGTTCAGCGTGGACATTCCATGTCTCCCAACTCGCGCCGCCTTTGCTCCGCGGCCCCGCCCTACTTCACGGCCCCGCCCTACTTCACGGCCCCGAACGTCAGCCCCCGCACCAACTGCCGCTGGCTGAACCAGCCGAACACCAGGATCGGCGCCACCGCCATCGTCGACGCCGCCGACAGCTTGGCGAAGAACAGCCCCTGCGGGCTCGAGAACGACGCGATGAACGTCGTCAGCGGCGCGGCGGAGGACGACGTCAGGTTGAGGCTCCAGAACGCCTCGTTCCAGCACAGGATCAACGACAGCAGCCCGGTCGACGCGACGCCGGGCATCGTCAGCGGCAGCAGCAGGAACCAGATCTCGCTCCCCGTCTGCGCCCCGTCCATCCGCCCGGCTTCCAGGATGTCGTTCGGCACCTCCTTGTAGAAGGTGAACAGCATCCACACCACGATCGGCAGGTTCATCAGCGCGTAGATCAGGATCAGCCCGATCTGCGTGTCCAGCAGGTTGGTGCTGCGGAACAGCAGGTAGATCGGCACCAGCACGCCCACCGGCGGCAGCATCTTGGTCGACAGCATCCACAGCAGCGTGCCGCGCGTCCGCTTGGTCGGGTGGAACGCCATCGCGTACGCCGCCGGGATCGCGAACAGCAGCGCCAGCACCGTCCCCCCCACCGAGATCACGACGCTGTTCAGCGCGAACCGCACGTAGTCGGCCCGCTCCAGCACCTCGTGATAGGCGTCGAGCGTCGGCGTGAAGCTCAGGCTCGGCGTGATCGCCTCCGTTTCGCTCTTCAAGCTGGTCAGCGCCATCCAACCGATCGGGAAGAACAGCAGCAGCGCCACGCCCCAGCCGACCACGAAGGCGAGGATCCGCTGCGTCAGGGTCTCGCGCATCCCCTAGACCTCCAGCCGCCGCGCGATGCTGCGCACCAGGAAGAACGCGACGATGTTGGCCAGCACGATCGCCACCACGCCCCCCGCCGACGCCCCGCCGATGTCGAACTGCAGCAGCGCCCGGGCGTAGATCAGGAAGGCGAGGTTGGTGCTCGCGTTGCCCGGCCCGCCCGAGGTCGTGACGAAGATCTCGGCGAACACCGTCAGCAGGAAGATCGTCTCGATCATCACCACCACGCCGATCGCCCGCGACAGGTGCGGCAGCGTGATGAAGAAGAACTGCGCCACCACCCCGGCCCCGTCCATCCGCGCCGCTTCGCGCTGCTCATGGTCGAGCGACTGCACCGCCGTCAGCAGGATCAGCAACGCGAACGGCAGCCACTCCCACGACACGATGGCGATGATCGACGCCAGCGGATACTGCGCGAACCAGTCCACCGGCCGCAGCCCCGCCCTGTTCGCCGCCGCCCCCAGCACCCCGTAGATCGGGTGCATCATCAGGTTCTTCCACACCAGCGCGCTCACCGTCGGCATGATGAAGAACGGCGAAATCGCCAGCACCCGGGCGATGTTGCGCCCGAGGAACGGCTGGTCGAACAGCACGGCCAGCAACGTGCCCAGCCCCACCGTGATCACCAGCACCGATCCCAGCAGGACCATCGTGTTGATCAAGGAGGCGTAGAAGTCGGGGTCGGTAATCAGGAACGTGTAGTTGTCGAACCCGGCGAACCCCGACACCGCCGGGTTGATCAGGTTGTAGTACTGGAACGAGAACCACACCGTCATCACCAACGGCACGATCATCCACGCCAGCAGCACCAGCACCGACGGGAACACGAGCACCGAGCCCACCCGCGCGCGCGGCTGCTCGCCAGCCTCCGCGCCCTGGGCGACCGTGACCGACACCGGCGCGCTCCCGCTCCCCCGCTACTTCTTCGGATACCCGGACTGGCGCATCGTCCGCTCCGTCGCCGTCTCCGCCGTCTTCAGCGCCTGGTCCACCGTGCTCTGCCCGGTCAAGGTGCCGGCGATCGTCTGGCCCACCTGCGTGCCGATGCCCTGGAACTCCGGGATCGCCACGAACTGCGCCCCCTCGTAAGGCCGCGGCTCCTGGGTCTGCCCCTTCGGGTTCGACACCTCGATCGCCTTTTGCACGAACGAGGCGAACGGCGCCGCCTTCTGGTACTCGGGGTTGTCGTAGGTCGACTGCCGCGTGCCCGGCGGCACCGACACCCAGCCGTTCTCGCTCGCCACCAGCTTGATGTAGTCCTGCGACGTCGCCCACGTCACGAACGTCCGCGCCGCGTCCGCCTGCTTGGTCGACGCCGGGATCGCCAGGTTCCAGCTCCACAGCCAGGTCGGCGCGCCTTTGAAGCTGCCGGTCGGCATCGCCGCGAACCCGACGCTCTCGGCGACGCTCGACTGCTTCTTGTCGAACAGCAGCCCGGCCGCCACCGTCGCGTCGATCCACATGCCGCAATGCCCGCTGCTGAACAGCGCCAGGTTCTCGTTGAACCCGTTGGACGTGGCACCAGGAGGGCCGTCGCTCTTGAGGATGTCGCTGTAATACGTCACCGCCTTGTGCCAGGCCGGCGAGGTCAGCGTCGGCTTCCACTTCTCGTCGAACCACCGCCCGCCCTCGGCGTTCACCAGCGACGTCACGTACGCCATGTTCTCGCCCCAGCCCGGCTTGCCGCGCAGGCACATTCCATAGATCTGGTTCGGCTTGTCGGTCAGCTTGTCGGCGAAGCCGCGGATCTGCTCGTAGGTCGGTGTCTCGGGCATCTTGATGCCCGCCTTCTCGAACAGGTCGGTGCGGTAATACGTCATCGCGCTCTCGGCGTAGAACGGCAGCCCGTACAGCTTGCCCTCGTACGTCAGGCCCGCGCGCACCGGCTTCAGGATGTCGTCCACCTTGTAGTCCGCCGGCAGGTTGTCCATCGGCAGCAGCCAGCCCTGCTTGGCCCAGATCGGCACCTCGTAGTTGCCGATCGTCAGGATGTCGAACTGCCCGGCCTTGGTGGCGATGTCGGTCGTCACCCGCTGCCGCAGCACGTTCTCCTCCAGCACCACCCAGCGCAGCTTGATGTCGGGATGCTGCTCCTCGAACTTCGACGACAGCTTCTGCATCACCACCATGTCGCCGTTGTTCACGGTCGCGATGGTGATGGTCGACTGCGCCTGCGCCGCCAGCGACCCGAGGCCGAGCAACGCGGTCGCCGCAACGGAGGCCATCAGGCCCCGCCGGATATGTTGAGCCATAAGTACGTCCCTCCTCGTCGCGGGTTCGCCCGCGCGTTCGTTGGATCTTCTCACACGAAGCTGTCATCGCCGGGCCGCGGCGTCAATCGCTCATATTCCCGCCGCCCTCGCCGGACCCCGGCGCCGCCCCGCCGTCACCCGCCCGAGGCACCGCCCGTCGGCCGGTCGGCGGTGGCCGCGCCGGGTGATGCCGAGATCGCCGTGCGCCCGAGCATCCGCAGGGCCGTGTTCCGCCCCAGCCTGAGCACCGGGTAAAGCAGGTGCGACAACGGGCGCGAGCGGAAGATCCTCGCGATTTCTCGGTTTCCAAACCATCCCGACGGGCTGTGTTGGGTTCACCCGGCTCAACGAGATAACCCTAGAACCCGAGCGTCCGCGCCGCCTCCGCCAGCGTCGCCCGCGACCCTTGGGCATACAGCGACCCGAGCCAACGCCCCGTCGGCTCGATCAGCCGCGGATCGCCCCCCATCTCTCCGAACAGCCCCGTGATGGACAGCAAAGGCCGCGGGTCCGGCCCGCCCTCGGTCGCCCGCTCGCGCAGCAGCCCGGCCAGCGGGTGCCGGATCTCGATCGGCTGCCCCTGCTCGTCCTCGCCGCGGATGCGCCGCATCCACGCCGCCAAGGCCAGGGACAGCAGCTCCACCCCCTGGTCGTCGCGCAGCCGGTCCCGGATCGGGTCCACCAGCACGTTGAGCGGCGCGTCGGTGTTGACCCGCTCCACCGTGTCCTTGATCGCCGGGTTGGCGAACCGATCGACCAGCGTCCGCTTGTACGCCGGCAGGTCGATCCCCGGCACCGGCTTCAAGGTCGGCCCCGTCTCGCGCTCCATCAGCGCCTCCATCATCCGCGTGATCAGCGGGTCGGCCATCGCCTCGTCGATCGTCGCGTAGCCCGCCAGCCGCCCCAGCCCCGACACCGCCAGGTGGCTGCCGTTCAGCAGCCGCAGCTTCATGAACTCGTACGGCGCCACGTCGTCCACGAACTGCGCCCCCACCTCCTCCCACGCCGGCCGCCCGGCGGCGAACCGGTCCTCGATCACCCATTGCGTGAACGTCTCCGCGAACACCGGCCAGCGGTCGATGATGCCGTGCCGCGACGCGAGCGCCGCCACGTCCGCCTCCGCCGTCACCGGCGTGATCCGGTCCACCATCGTGCTCGGGAAATGCCCGTGCTCGCCGATCCAGTCGGCCAGCCCCGGCTCGCGCAGCCGCGCCAGGTCCAGCACCGCCCCGCGCAGCACCTCGCCGTTGTGCTGGATGTTGTCGCAGGTGAGCGCCGTGAACGGCGCCGCCCCCGCGTCCCGCCGCCGCCGGTAGCCCTCCACGATGATGCCGATGGCGCTCGCCGGCCGCGCCGGGTCGGCCAGGTCGCGCCGCACCAGCGCGTGCTCAGGGTCGAGCCGCTTGGTCGCCCGGTTCAGGCAGTAGCCGTTCTCCGTCACCGTCAGGCTGACGATGCGAACCCCCGGCCGGTCGATCACGTCGAGCAGCCCGGCGCTCGACTCCCCCGCGAACACCACGTCGGCCAGGGAGCCGATCACCGTCACCGTCTCGCGCCCGAAGCTCCGCTCGACCAGCGTGTAAAGGTTGTCCTGCGGCGCCAGGCTGTCGCGCATCCGCTTGTCCCCCGGCATCAGCCCGGCGCCGACGATGCCGAACGCCAGCGCCTCCGCCCGCGTCTGCATCAAGTCGTGCGTGTAGCGCGCCATGTGCGCCCGGTGGAAGTTGCCCAGGCCGAGGTGAACGATCCCGGCCTGCACGGCCGCGAGGTCGTAGCCCGGCCGCCGCACCTCCGGCAGCAGGCTGGCCAGGGTCGATCGGTTGAGCGGGAGCGGTGTCACGGACTGTCCTCCTCAGCTTGGCCTGCTCGGCTTGCCGCCGTTTGCGCGCCCACCGGCGCGAGAGCCGACTTCCTGCACGCCGCCCCGGCCCGGCGCAAGCGCCCGCCCTCGGCACTTTTCTTGCATGGTTTCACGTGAAACATTTGCGGGACCACGATGGACACGACGCCGCGCTTCCTGGCCGGGGTTTTCGCCTACACGGGGCGCGGCCTGACCGCCGCCGCCCCGCTCGACGCCGCCCTCGCCTACACCGTGCCGGCCGACCGGCGCTCGCAGTTGATCTACTTCCGCGCCGGCAACTCGGCCGACGCCCTGGTGGCGCTGAGCCTGGTCCGCGACGGCGCGCCGATGCGCACCTTCCCCGTCGGCGCCAAGGCGGCGGTCCACGTGCCGCTGGCCGTGGTCGAGGACCTGTTCCCCGACAGCCGCATCGAGGTGTTCGTCGCCGCCCCGGAGGGCGTCAGCGGCCACATCGTGCTCGACGTCGGCCTGCTCGAGATCTGAGGGACTGACGGGAATGACGAAGCAGAAACTGGTCGTCGTCGGCAACGGCATGGCCGGCGCCCGCGCCGTGGAGGAGGTCCTCGCCCGCGGCGGGGCCGACCTGTTCGACATCGCCATGTTCGGTGACGAGCCTTACGGCAACTACAACCGCATCATGCTGTCCAACATCCTGGCCGGGCAGCAGGGCTACGACGACATCTACCTCAACGCCCTCGAATGGTATGCCGCCAACGGCATCACGCTGCACGCCGGCGCGCGGGTGACGGAGATCGACCGCTACGCCAAGGTGGTCAAGTCCGCCGACGGCGTGCGCGAGCGGTACGACGTGTTGCTGATCGCCACAGGCTCCCGCCCGTTCATGCCGCCGATCCCAGGGCTTCACCTTGAGGACGGCGCCCTCAAGCCCGGCGCGTTCGGCTTCCGCACCATCGACGACACCGACGGCATGATCGCCGCCGCCGGCCCCGGCCGCCGCGCCGCCGTGATCGGCGGCGGCCTGCTCGGCCTGGAAGCGGCGCGCGGCCTGCAAACCCACGGCTGCGACGTGACCGTGGTCCACCTGTCCGGGCACCTGATGCCGCAGCAGCTCGACGCCGCCGGCGGCGCGATGCTCAAGGCGTCGATGGAGGCGATGGGCATGGCAGTGCGGCTCAACGCGTCCACGACCGAGGTGCTGGGCGAGGGCCGGGTCGAGGGCCTGGCGTTCAAGGACGGCTCCTCCATCGGGTGCGACCTGCTGGTGGTCGCCGCCGGCATCAAGCCCAACGCCGAGATCGGCATCCGCTGTGGCCTCACCGTCCAGCGCGCCATCGTGGTCGACAACCACATGCGCGCCGTCGATGACATGAGCATCTACGCCGTCGGCGAGTGCGCCCAGCACCGCGGCCAGGTCTACGGCCTCGTCGCCCCGCTGTGGGAGCAGGCCCGCGTGTTCGCCGACCACGTCACCGGCCGCGACCCGGCCGCCGCCTACCACGGCTCCAAGCTGTCCACCAAGCTCAAGGTGATGGGCGTCGAGCTCGCCTCCATGGGCATCACCGAGCCGCAGGGGCCGCGCGACGAGGTGATCCAGTTCCAGGAGCCGGCCCGCGGCACCTACAAGAAGCTGATCGTGCGCGACGGCCGCCTGGTCGGCGGCATCCTGCTCGGCGACATCGCCAAGGCCGCCTTCCTGATGCAGGCGTTCGAGAAGGATAGCCCGCTGCCGGAGGAGCGCTTGTCGCTGCTGTTCGACCTCGGCGCGCCGCCGCAGCAGGTGACGCTCGACGAGATGCCGGCCGAGGCCCAGGTCTGCAACTGCAACGGCGTGTCCAAGGCCGCCATCGGCGCCGCCGTGGCCGAAGGGGCGCAGACCCTGACCGCGGTGATGAACGCGACCCGCGCCGGCAAGGGCTGCGGCTCCTGCAAGGGCCTCGTCACCGAAGTCGCCGCCTGGTTCAGCGGCGGCGCCGTCGCCGAGGACCCCGCGGCGCACTACTACGTCCCCTGCATCCCGATGAGGAAGCAGGAATTGGTCGCCGCCATCAAGCGCCAGGGCCTGCGCTCCGTCTCCGCCGTGTTCGCCGCCCTGGCCGGCGGCGAGGAGGACCCGGGGAGCAAGATCCCGCTCGCCTCCCTGCTCAACACCGTCTGGCCCGGCGAGTACGAGGACGAGCGCGACGCCCGCTTCATCAACGACCGCGTCCACGGCAACATCCAGAAGGACGGCACCTTCTCCGTCGTCCCCGAGATGGCCGGCGGCGTCTGCACCCCCGCGGAACTGATGCGGATCGCCCAGGCGGCGGTGAAGTACGACGTGCCGCTGGTGAAGCTCACCGGCGGCCAGCGCATCGACCTGGTCGGCGTGCGCAAGGAGGACCTGCCGGGCATCTGGCGCGACATCGGGATGCCGGCCGGGCACGCCTGGGGCAAGAGCTACCGCACCTGCAAGAGCTGCATCGGCACCGACCATTGCCGCTTCGGCCTCGGCGACAGCATGGGGCTGGCCATCCGCATCGAGCGCACCTTCCGCGCCCTGTCCGACAGCCCCGGCAAGATGAAGCTCGCCACCGCCGGCTGCCCGCGCAACTGCTCCGAGGCGCTGATCAAGGACCTGGGCGTGGTCGCGGTCGGCGACGGCCGGTGGGAGGTCCTGGTCGGCGGGGCAGGGGGCGCGCACGTCCGCCGCGGCGACCTGCTCTGCACCGTGGACGGCGAGGACGCGGTGATGCAGGTCGCCGGCCGCTTCATGCAGTTCTACCGCGAGGACGCCAAGTACAAGGAGCGCACCTACACCTGGGTCGAGCGCGTCGGCATCGGGCGCGTCCGCGCCGTGGTGGTGGACGACTGCGAAGGCTGGTGCGCGGGCTTCGACGCCGCGGTCGCCGCCGCCGTCGCCGCCTACCGCGACCCGTGGAAGGACGGCGAGGCGCCCAGGACCGCCAACCAGTTCGCGTCCATGATCCCGGTGGAGGGCTGACGGTGCCCGGCGAGACCATGGCCCGCACCGAGCACGCCCTCGGCCCGCTCGATCAGATCCCCCGCGGCGAGGGCCGCAACTTCGAGGTGGGCGGGGTGATGATCGCCGTGTTCCGCACCCACGGGGACGAGGTGTTCGCGTCCCAGGCCGAGTGCCCGCACAAGCAGGGTCCGCTCGCCGACGGGATGCTGGGCGGCGCCGTCATCATGTGCCCGCTGCACGACCGCAGCTACGACCTGCGGACCGGCGCGGTGCTGGTGGGCGAATGCGGCATCACCGTGTATCCGGCGCGCAAGGCCGAGGACGGGACGGTGATCGTCGGCCCGATGTGATGGCCGGTCCGGCGCGGCCGAGGGGTTCCCGCCCTCGGCCGCGTCCAGGCCGGGTCAGGACAGCGCCGGCACCGCGCCGGCCGCGCCCTGCCGCTGCGCCACGGCCTCGTCGTAGAGCGCCTGCTCGGCCCGCTTCTTGTCGGCGGAGAAGCGGATCGCGGCGGCGCAGAGCGCGCTGACCAGGACGGCGCAACCGAGGATGAACAGCGTGCCCGGCAGGTTGCCGGTGCCCTTCAGCAGGAACCCGGCCGCCACCGCGCCGACGTTGCCGCCCGCGCCGACGATGCCGGTGACGCCGCCGAGGGCCTTGCGGTCGACGAACGGCACCAGGGCGTAGATCGAGCCGCAGGCCATGTGGGTGAACAAGCCGAAGCTCAGCATGGCGAGCACGGCGACGCCGACGTGGTCCATGTTGGCGAACACGATCAGGCCGACGCCCTCGCCGATCAGCAGGGCGACCAGCAGCCATGTGCGGCCGTCGAGGCCGCGGGTGCGGGCGACGCGGTCGGAGGCGAGGCCGCCGAGCGCGCGGGCGAACAAGGCCAGCAGGCCGAAGCTGCCAGCGGCCAGGCCGGCCGTGGCGAGGTCGAGGCCGAAGCGGTTGACGTAGTAGCTGGCGGCGACGCCGTGGATGAACAGCTCGATGCCGAAGGCTGCGCCGTAGGTGACGGCCAGCATCCAGGTGCGGTAGTTCGCCGCCGCCTGCTTGAACACGGCCACGCCGCCCTTCTTGCCGGAATCGACGGTGATGCCGCGGGCCCGCAGGTCGATGATATTCCCTTCGGGCGTGTCCTGGGTGTAGCGCCAGTAGAGCACGGCGACGACCAGCATGAGGACGCCGGGCACGATCATGGACAAGCGCCAGCCCATCGCCTGCTGCACGCCGAGGCTGACCACGGCGGCGAGGATGAAGGGCATGACGCTCTGGGTCACGCCGCCGCCGGCGTTGCCCCAGCCGCCGACGGTGGCGTTGGCGGTGCCGACCACGTTGGGGGCGAACATCACCGAGGTGTGGAACTGGGTGATGACGAAGCTGGCGCCGATGGCCCCGATGGCCAGGCGGAACAGCAGGAAGGTCTCGTAGGAGTGGGCGAAGGCGATGCCGATGACCGGGATGGCACCCAGCGCCAGCAGGGCGGTGTAGGTGATGCGCGGGCCGTAGCGGTCGCACATCGGGCCGATGACCAGGCGCACCAGGATGGTGATGCCGACGGCGGCGATGGTGATGTTGTTGACCTGGTCGCCGGTGAGCTTGAGGTCGCCCTTGATCACCGGCATCAGGGGGGCCACGGCGAACCAGGCGAAGAAGCACACGAAGAAGGCGAGCCAGGTCAGGTGAAAGGCGCGCATCTGCGGGGTGGAGAAGCTGAACAGGTCGATTCTGGTGGCCTTCTGGCTTGCCATGAGTGTCTCCAACGAAGGGGGAGGCCCGGATGGGCCGCGCCGTGGGCGCGGCCCCCGGACATGCGAGAGGGGCATGCGGGAGCGGGAGGATGGGAGGCGGGAGAGCCGACGCGTCCACGCGGGGCGCGCGGGCGTGGGCAGGCGACGCGAAGCCCGCGGCCACGCGGGCGAGGCGCGGTCCGACCGCGCCGTTCGAGACACGCCGATGTGCTCGGGAGCACTTCAAGCAGGTTCCGTGCCAATCGGTCGCGGTGGTGCGGAACTTGCGTGGCGGCACCCGTGATGGAAACGAGCTCGCGCGTGACGTCCGCCCTGGTATCCTCGAGCGACGGCCCGGACGCGCCGCCGCTGCTACGCGACCTGAGCGCGGTCGGCATCCAGCCGCTGCCGATGGTGCATTGCACAAATATGGTGCAGACGGTGATCAAGGACGCGCCAGATTTGGTCGTCATGTTCGACAGTGCCCCGGATTCGGGCTTGTTCGAGGGCACGGCGGCGATCGAGGCGACCGCGCCGCGCCCGGTGATCGTGTTCACGACCGACCCGGACGCCGACAAAATCGCGCTCGCGACCCGTTCGGGCGTCCACGCCTACGTGGTCAACGGCTACGGGCAGAACCGGCTGCGCTCGGTGATTCACCTGGCGCAGGCGCGGTTCCGCCACGAGCGGACGATCCGGGCGCAACTGGCGGACGTCAGCCAGCGGTTCGCCGAGCGCAAGCTGGTGGACCGCGCCCGCGGCATCCTGATGGGGGCGCGGCAGTTGCGGGAGGAGGAAGCCTACCGGGCGCTGCGCCGCGCCGCGATGGACGGCAAGCAGCGCATCGGGCAGGTGGCCCGGCGGGTGATCGATTCGGCACGCTACGCCGAGGCGATCAACCGGGCCGGGCAGTTGCGGATGCTGTCGCAGCGGCTGGCCAAGCTGTACGCGCTGGCCTACGCCGGCATCCGGCCGGAGGAGACCCAGGCGCTGCTGGCGGATTCGGTCGGGCAGGTGGAAGGCAACCTGGCGTCCTTGTCGCGCGGGCTGTCGCGGCCGACGTTCGGCGACCTGCTGGACGCGGTGGAGACGCCGTGGCAGCGGCTGCGGCCGGTGTTGCTGGCGGCGGCGGCGGTGGCGCGGCTGCAGGAGGTGGACCAGCAAGCGGAACGGATGCTGGCGCAGGCGGAGCAGTTGACGGCGAACTTGGAGATCGGCGGCCACGCGGCGGCGCTGCACGTCATCAACGTGGCCGGGCGGCAGCGGATGCTGTCGCAGCGGCTGGCCAAGGAGGCGCTGATCGGCGGCGTGCTGGGCGGCGCGGTGGTGGCGGTGGCGCAGGCGGCGATGGCGGCGACGGCGGCCGAGCTGGTGGACGGCATGGCCTACCTCGACGCCTTGCCGCTGAGCAACGCCGACGTCGCGCGCGAACTCGCCCTGGCGACGGCGGCGTGGGACGCGCTGCGGGGCGCGCTGCCGGGGCTGGGCGCGCGGGACGGGCAGACGCGGATCGCGACGGAAAGCGAAACGCTGCTCGACCATCTCGACCGCCTGACCGGGCACCTCGAACGCGGGGTGCAGGGGCTGATGTACTGACGGGCAGGGGGCGGCTCGGCCGTCAGCTCGGGGCGCGGATGCAGAGCGACAGCGGCCACACGTTGGCGGCGGCGTTGGTGATCGCGGCCTCGGCGGGCAGGTGGAAGCCGTGGGTGAGGAGCACGACGAGGGCGGCGGCGACGCCGGCGCGGCGGAGGCGGGCGCCCGGCGGACGCGGCCCGGCGGCGCGGGCGAACAGCCAGGCGCCGCCCACGCCGACCAGCCCGCCCAGCGCCACCTCGGCGGGCGTGTGGACGCCGAGCGCGAGGCGGGACGCGCCGACGACGACCGCGACCGCGGCGGCGCAAGGCAGGGCGTGGCCGAGGCGGGCGCCGGCTCGGCCGAGCGCGAGGGCGGCGAGCGCGCCGTAGACGACGGCGGCGCTCGACACGTGGCCGCTCGGGCTGGTGAGGGCGGGGCCGAACAGCAGGCGGCCACAGTGGACGCCGAGCAGCTTGAGCGCGAGCATGGCGGTCCAGGCGCAGGCGACGGCGAGCAGCCAGGCCAGCGCGCCGCGCCGCCAGCCCGCCCAGGCCAGCATGGCGGGGATGGTGGCGGCGAGGGGCAGCATCACGGCCTGGTCGGCGAAGTCGGTGATGAAGGAAACGATGGGCAAGGGCGTGTCCTCACGCGGCCGGGCGAGCATGCTCGGACCATGCGCGCGAATAGTTAGGGGCTGGTTGCCGTCCGCCCGGGTGGCGAAGGGGCAAGGCGCTCGCCCTCGGACGCCACCGCCTGTTAAGCTCGGGGCCGAATAAGACCAAGATGGGAGAGGATGCCATGCAGGATCGCGACGGGTTGACGCGGCGGGACGGGCTGAAGCTGGGAGTGGCGGTGGCCGTGGGGGCGAGGGCGGCGACCGCGCCGGCCGCGGCGCGGGCGTCGGAGGCCGCGCCGACCGTGCGCACGGCGGTTGATTTCGCGGTGCCAGAGGGCGCGTGCGACTGCCACGTGCACGTGTTTCCCGACCCGGCGGCGTTCCCGTTCTGGGAAGGGCGGGGCTACACGCCGCCGGTGGCGACCGCGGCTGACCTGCTCGCGTTGCAGACGGCGCTGCACATGGACCGGGTGGTGATCGTGACGCCGAGCGTCTACGGCACCGACAACCGGGCGACGCTGGACGGGATGCGCCGGCTCGGGCCGGGCCGGGCGCGGGGGGTGGCGGTGATCGGCGCGGACACCACGGCGGCCGAGCTGGACGCGATGCACGCGGCGGGGGTGCGGGGCATCCGGGTCAATCTGGAGACGGCCGGGATCGTCGACCCGGCGGCGTCGGCCAAGCGTCTGGAGGACGCGGTGGCGCGCATCCGGGGGCGGCCGTGGCACTTGCAGATCTACGCGCGGCTCGGGGTGATCGAGGCGGTGCAGGCGCGGTTGCGGGCGGTGCCGGTGCCGGTGGTGTTCGACCACTTCGCCGGGGCGGACGCGGCCAAGGGGGCGGGGCAGGCGGGGTTCGGGACCGTGCTGGACATGGTGCGGGCAGGGACGGCGTTCGTGAAGATCTCGGGGGCCTACCGGGCGTCGAGCGCGTCGCCGGACTACGCGGACGTGGCGCCGCTGGCGCGGGCCTTGATCGCGGCCAACGCCGGGCAGTTGGTTTGGGGCAGCGACTGGCCGCATCCGGACAGCAGCAAGGTGGCGGGGCGGGGGCCGACCGACCTCGCGCCGGCGCTGCCGATCGACGACGGGCGGGTGCTCAACCTGCTGGCGGCGTGGGCGCCGGAGGCGGCGACGCGGCGGACGATCCTGGTGGAGACGCCGGCGCGGTTGTACGATTTCTAAGGTGTCGTTCGAGCGAATGGGCTTCCCCGTCGAGCCAATGCGCTGGTGAGGCAAGTGACCCAGACGCTTGGGAACCAAGCGTTGGTTTCGCGCTATCAGAGCATGGACCGTGCTCTCGCCCACGATTCATGGCGATGGGCGCGTCGCATGGGACATGGCGCATCTGTTGGGTCTGGCGGGAGTTTTGGGCGGCTAGAGTGGTTTCATGTTGCACGAAACCACTCTAGCCATCGTTCCACGCGGTTACTCAGCTTTGTCGGACGTGAGGTGCGTTCGACAAAACTGAAACCACTCTAATGCGCCCGTTCGGTCGGTTGCCGTTTTGGAAACGCCTGCCGAAGCGGAGGATGGTGCCCAGGGCCGGAATCGAACCAGCGACACTGCGATTTTCAGTCGCATGCTCTACCAACTGAGCTACCTGGGCGCTCGGCGGAGGCAGGGTGGTTAGCCTAGGCGGGCGGCGCGATCAAGGGGCGTCGTCGTCTTCGGTCCCGGGCGTCGCGTCGTCCTCGGCGTTCACGGCGGCGGGCAGGGCGTAGGCGCCGGTGAACCAGCGGCCGAGGTCGACCTGGGCGCAGCGCTCGGAGCAGAACGGGTGCAGGCGGCCGGGGGCGGACGGTTCGGCGCAGATCGGGCAGGCGTCAGGGGTAGGCACGGTCGAGCGGCTCCGTGGCCCAGCGGGTTGGCGGCAAGGCCGGGTCCAGTCGCAGTATCAGGGGGCGGCCGGTGCGTCGCGCAAGGTCGGCGCGGGCAAGGGGGTCGGCGTCGAGGGCGCGGACGACGTCGGGGGCGGCGGTCATGATGAAGCGGGCGGCCGGGGCGGCGGCGGACTGGGCGGCGAGGTGGCGCAGCGCGGCGAGGCCGGCGGCGTGGGGGCCGGCCAGCAGCTCGTGCAGGGGCGGGTGGATGCGGGGGCGCAGGATCTCGGCGAGGCCGAGGGCGGTGAAGCCGAGGAAGCGGGGGCGGAGCGGGTCGGGGGCGAGGGCGGCGGCGAGGTCGGGGCCGAGGGCGGCGCGGGCGCGGGCGGCCATGCCGGCGAGATCGAGCACGATGGCGCCGGACAGGTTGCGCAGGCGGATGGCGCAGGCGAGGGCGGGGAGGGCGGCGCGGTTGGCTTCCTTTTGGGCGGCGGGCTTGGGGCGGCGGTCGGCGGAGGCGGCGGCGGTGTCGAGGTCGATGGCGGTGAGGGCGGGGGTGGGGTGGACGACGGCGCGGAGGCCGCCGGGGAGGGCGACTTCGGGTTGGGCCAGGGCGTCGATCTCCGTGGCGAGTGCGTCGTCCCAGGGTTGGGGCGTGAGGGTGCAGGGCAGGGGGAGGGTGGCGGCGAGGGCCGGGTCGTCGAGCAGGACGGGCGCGGCAGGGTGGAGGGCGGCGAGGCGTTCGACCGCGCCGGGGCCGGGGCCGAGCAGGGCGGGGGGCCCCGCGGGGGCTTGGGGGGTCTGGGCGGACAGGCGGGGGCCTTTGCCGCGACTCATGCTGCCCTGGGGCGCGCGGGTGACCAGGACGGTGACGGCGGAGCCGGCGGTGAGGCCGGGCGGGGCGCGGCTGTCGGGGAGGAAGCCTTCCTGCTCGCCGGGGAGGGCGACGAACGCGCCGGCGAGGGCGGGGACGTGCGCGATGACCCGGCCGCGGAGGCGGTCGCCCACCCCGTTGCGCGCGCCGGGGCGGTGGATGGCGTAGTCGAGCAGGGCGCCGCCCTCGACCGCGGCGGCGCGGACCTCGCCGGGGCTGGTGACGGCCCGGATCTCGATCATGGCCAGCGCTGGCATGGCGAACACCGGCACGGCGAGCACCGGCATGGCGGGCGCTGGCGTCGCGGGGGCTGGCGGCGGACCGCGAGGGAGGGGGCGGCCGTCAGCACGGAAGGGGGTAGCCGCGGCCGCGGAGGAGCTGCGCGGTCTCGAACAAGGGGAGGCCGACGACGGCGCTGTGGCTGCCGGTGAGCAGGCGGACGAACGCGGCGGCCCGGCCCTGGATGGCGTAGCCGCCAGCCTTGCCGATTCCCTCGCCGGAGGCGGCGTAGAGGTCGAGCTGGGCCGGGGCGAGGCGGGCGAAGACGACGGCGGTGTCGGTGACGCGCTCGGAGCGGTCGCGGGTCGGGGTGAGCAGGGCGACGGCGGTGATGACGTGGTGGCGGCGGCCGGACAGCAGGGCGAGGCAGGCGCGGACGTCGGCTTCCGTTTCGGCCTTGGGCAGGATGCGGCGGCCGACGGCGACGACGGTGTCGGCGGCGAGGACGAAGTGGCCGGCGGCGGCCGGGTCGGCGGCGGCGGCGGCGGCCTTGCCGCGCGCCATGCGGACGGCGTAGAGGCGGGGCAGCTCGTCGCGGCGGGGCGTCTCGTCGGTGCCGGCGGGGGCGACGCGCTCGGGCGTCACGCCGATCTGGGCGAGGAGGGCGAGGCGGCGGGGGCTGGCGGAGGCGAGCGTCAGGGGGGCGGGCGGGCGCGGCGGCGCTGATTGGTGCGGCGCTGGCTGGTAAGGCCCTGATTCGGGAGGGCTGACTTGAACCGGCCCTACTTGAAGCGGAACGTGATGCGGCCCTTGGACAGGTCGTAGGGCGTCATCTCGACGTTGACGCGGTCGCCGGCGAGGACGCGGATGCGGTTCTTGCGCATCTTGCCCGAGGTGTGGGCGAGGACGCTGTGCTCGTTGTCCAGCTTGACGCGGAACATGGCGTTGGGGAGCAGCTCGAGCACGGTGCCGCTGAATTCGATCATGTCTTCTTTTGACATCAGGTTCTTTCTGTCGGGTCGGCTGTCGGGCCGGAGCGCGTTGCGGGACAGGATATGAGACCGTGGCGGCGTGAGATCAAGTTGGCGTGTCAAGGCGGGCGAGGCGGCGGGCGATGCTGTCGGCGTGGGCGTGCAGGCCCTCGGCCTCGGCGAGCAGGACGGCGGCGGGGCCGACGGCGCAGAGCGCCGCCGGGTCGGCGGCGACCCAGGTGGTGCGCTTGAGAACGTCGTAGACGGACAGGCCGGAGGCGAAGCGGGCGGTGCGGCCGGTGGGCAGGACGTGGTTGGGGCCGGCGACGTAGTCGCCCACGGCTTCGGGGCACCAGGGGCCGAGGAAGGCGGCCCCGGCGTGGCGGACCTGGGCGAACAGGGCGGCGGGGTCGGCGGTCATGACCTGGAGGTGCTCGGGGGCCAGGCGGTTGGTGAGGGCGGCGGCTTCCGTCCAGTCGCGGGCGAGGACGATCGCGCCGTGGCCGCGCCAGCTCGCGCCGGCGATGGCGGCGCGGGGGAGGGTCGCCAGCAGGCGCTCGACGGCCTGGGCGACGCGGTCGGCGAAGGCCGGGTCGGTGGTGATGAGGATGCTCTGGGCGCTCTCGTCGTGCTCGGCCTGGGCGAGCAGGTCCATCGCCACGTCGCCCGCGTCCTGACCGGCGTCGGCGAGGATGACGACCTCGGACGGGCCGGCGACGCCGTCGATGCCGACGCGGCCGAACACCTGGCGCTTGGCCTCGGCGACGTAGGCGTTGCCGGGGCCGACGATGCGGTCGACGGGGGCGATCGTCCGGGTGCCGTAGGCCAGGGCGGCGACGGCCTGGGCGCCGCCGACGCGGTAGATCTCAGTGACGCCGGCGCGGCGGGCGGCGGCGAGGACGAGCGGGTTGAGCGCGCCGCCGGGGGCAGGGACGCACATGGCGATGCGGGGGACGCCGGCGACGCGGGCGGGCAGGGCGTTCATCAGCACCGAGGAGGGGTAGGCCGCCTTGCCGCCGGGGACGTAGAGGCCCACGGCGTCGAGCGGGGTCCAGCGCAGGCCGAGGGTGAGGCCGGCCGGGTCGGGAACCTCGATGTCCTGGGGGAGCTGGGCGCGGTGGAAGGCCTCGATGCGGGCGGCGGCGAGGTCGAGCGCGGCGGCGAGATCGGGCGGGATGCTGGCGGCGGCGTCGTCGATCTCGGCGGGCAGGACGCGGAGGGTGGCGGGGGTGAGGTCGAAGCGGTCGAAGCGGCGGGTGGCGTCGATGAGGGCGTCGTCGCCGCGGGCGCGGACGTCGGCGAGGATGCCGGCCACGGGGGCGGCGACGCTCTCGGTGGTGTCGCGGGCGTCGTCGAGCAGGGCGCGGAAGGCGGGCTCGAAGGCAGGGTCGGCGGTGTCGAGACGGATCATGTGGCGGGTTGGGCGGCGGATCGGATGGTCAGGGCCTCGCGAAAGCGGGCGATCCACGCGCCCACGGCCTCGGGGCGGGTCTTGAGCGCGGTGCGGTTGACGATCAGGCGGCTGGTGACGTGGGCGATGATCTCGGTCTCCTCCAGGCCGTTGGCGCGAAGCGTGCTGCCGGTCTGCACCAGGTCGACGATGAGGCGGGACAGGCCGAGGCCGGGGGCCAGCTCCATCGCGCCGTTGAGGTGGACGATCTCGGCCTGGACGCCGCGGGCGGCGAAGTGGCGGCGAGCGGTGCTGGGATACTTGGTGGCGACGCGGACGCGCGACCAGGTGGCCGGGTCGTCCTGGCCGACGCTGCCGGCCGGCTCGGCGACGCTGACCCGGCAGCGGCCGATGCCGAGGTCGAGCGGGGCGTAGATCTCTGGATAGTCGAACTCCGTCAGCACGTCGGCGCCGCAGATGCCGATGTGGGCGGCGCCGAAGGCGACGAAGGTGGCGACGTCGAAGGGGCGGACGCGGACGACGTCGAGGGCCGGGTCGTCGGTGGGGAAGCGGAGGCGGCGGCTGTCCTCGTCGGCGTAGTCCGGGGCGGGGGCGAGGCCGGCGGCGGCGAGCAGGGGCGCGCACTCGTGGAGGATGCGGCCCTTGGGCAAGGCGAGGATCAGGGGGGTGTCGATCTCGGGCGCGAGGGTCGCGGCCGGGAAGGGGGCGGTCATGACGGCCTCGGGCTAGTGGCGATTCTTGGCAAGCAAGCGATTGCTGAGGTTAGTAAGCGGTCACTGTAGCTTGGCACCGGGGCTTAGCACCCGGCAGGTGCGGGCGGGAACCCCACTGGGCGCGGGGCAGGTGCAAGGTTTGTGATGGATGCAGCCCTCTGTTCGCCCGTGTCCACTCCAGCAGCAGAAAAATTTGGCTCATCTTGACGTGTTGAATTACTGGAGATTGCAGATGAGCGATCCAAACATTGGTTTTGGATGCCATATGCAAAAGTGCCTTGGTGCACTGATCGCGTCGCTCACAATGTCTGGCTGCGCGAAAGGTATTACTTCGATAGCAACAGATGACAGCAAAGCAGATGGAACAGTGGTCGTGTCATATGAGTATGGTGGATTTGACAAGCCAGTCGTAAACTGAGCGCAAGCGAATGGCAGTGCTAAAAAGCATTGTGGAGCTTGGGGGCACACGAAAGCAGAACCGTTCGAGGGCGCAAACAACATCTGCCTTGCGCGTGGCAGCTTCGGAAATTGCACTTTCACGAAAGTAAACGTTACTTACCAATGCACAAATAACTGATCCTGTTCACAACACTGTCGTTGCTTACGTGCCAAGGCGTTCACGACACGCTTGAGGCGAGCCTCACCGTTCGTTTTCACGGCGCGAGCCTCCTACTGCCTTGCTTCAGGTCTCAAGGGCGACCAGCCTGAACAGCGAGTGGGAGGTTGGGATGAGCGGAGAGCAAGCGAGCAGCAGGCAGGGTGCAATCGACCGGGCGCTGGCGTTCTTCGACGAGGGTGGCTTCGAGCAGCGCTTGAGCGCGTTGGTGGCGATCCGCAGCACCAGCCAGGACCCAGGGTTCGAGGTGGAACTCGGCCGTTACCTGGAGGAAGGCGTGCGGCCCTTGCTGGATCGGCTGGGGTTCAGCTACGCCATCCACCAGAACCCGGTTCCCGGGAGCGGCCCGATCCTGCTCGCCGAGCGGATCGAGGGCGAGGGACCGACCGTCATCACCTACGGGCACGGCGACACGGTGCGGGGCTTGGAGGACCAGTGGCGGGCTGGGCTGGACCCGTGGCGGCTGACACGGGAAGGCGACCGCTGGTACGGGCGGGGCAGCGCGGACAACAAGGGGCAGCACGCGATCAACCTCTCGGCCCTGGAAGCGGTGCTGCGGGAGCGCGGCGGCAAGCTCGGGTTCAACATCAAGCTGATCATCGAGACCGGGGAGGAGAGCGGATCGAAAGGACTATCCGAGCTGGTGGCCAGCAACAAGGAGCGGTTGGCGGCGGACGTGCTGCTGGCGAGCGACGGGCCGCGAAGCGCGAAGGACGTGCCGACGCTGTCCACCGGGACGCGGGGAAGCTTCCACTTCGACCTGCGGCTCGACGTGCGGCCGGGGGGCGTGCATTCGGGCAACTGGGGGGGCATGACGACCGACCCGGCCATCGTGCTGAGCCACGCCATCGCCAGCATCAGCGACCGGCACGGGCGCATCCTGGTGCGGGACTGGGTGCCGGACGGGATCGCGCCGGCGGTGCGCGACGTGCTGCGGGGGTGCGAGCTGGAGAGCGACGCGGACGCGGCGACGATCGAGCCGGGGTGGGGGGAGCCGGGGTTGACGGCGGCGGAGAAGGTTTACGCCTGGACCAGCTTCATCGTGCTGAGCCTGGTGTCAGGGCGGCCGGAGAACCCGGTCAACGCGGTGGCGCCGAACGCGGTGGCGCACTGCCAGATAAGGTACACGGTGGACGTCGATCCGGAGCAGTTCGTGCCGGCGCTGCGGCGGCATTTGGACGAGGCCGGGTTCGCGGAGGTGGCGATCGTGCCGTATGGGGTGCGAATGCCGGCGCGGCGAAGCGACCCGGCCCATCCTTGGGTGCGGTGGGCGGCGGCGAGCATGGAGCGGACCTTGGGCAAGCGGGTGCAGGTGATCCCGAACAGCGGCGGCGGGCTGCCGAACGACGTGTTCGTGGACCACCTGGGCGTGCCGCTGCTGTGGGTGCCGCACAGCTACAACGGCTGCAAGCAGCACGGGCCGGACGAGCACCTGCTGGTCGCGCCGGCGCGGGAGGGGATCGCGGCGTTCGCCGGGCTGTGGTGGGACTTGGGGGAGGCGGGGGTTCCTCCTCGTGAGGCTGAGGGCCGGGGTGAGGCTGAGGGGCGGAACGATGGTGGGCGCGACAGGGATTGAACCTGTGACCCTTCGCGTGTGAAGCGAATGCTCTACCGCTGAGCTACGCGCCCGCCGTGGCGGGCTTGTCGCGCGGCGGGCGGTTTGGTGTCAAGCGGGGCGGCCGAGCGGCGCGGGCCGCGTTGCACGGCGCGGGCCGCCGCCCAATCTGATCGGGATGCGCTGGATCGTGTTGTTGCTGCTCGTGCTCGCCGCGCCCGCCTCGGCGACGGAGGCGCGTTACGAGGGCTACGCGGCCGGGGTCAACGTGGTGGACGTGGACGCGCGCTTCGAGGTCGGGCCGGAGCGGTATCGCGTGGCGCTGGATTACCGGACGGTGGGGGCGCTGGGCTGGGTGGCGCGCGGCCGGCAGCAGGCGTCGGCGTCGGGCCGGTTCGTGGGCGGGCGGCCGGCGCCGGCGCGGATGGCGAGCGCGGGGACGGTGCGCGGCGAGCGGCGGGTGGTCGAGATCGACTACGCGTCCGGGCAGCCGGAGGTGCGCCAACTGGTGCCGTCGGGCGAGGGGGAGCGCGAGGCGGTGCCGGGGCCGGAGCGGGCGGGGACGATCGACCCGCTGAGCGGGATGGCCGAGCTGATCCGGCAGGTGAACGCGACCGGGCGCTGCGACGGGCGGGTGACGATGTTCGACGGGCGGCGGCTCGGGGTGCTGGAGGTGCGGACCGGGGGCGTCCAGGTGTTGGAACCGACGCGGCGGTCGAGCTTCGCCGGGCGGGCGCTGCGGTGCGATTTCGTCGGGCGGCAGACCGGGGGGTTCATGCTCGACGCGGACCGGGCGCAGGCGCGGCGGCCGCAGGAGGGGACGGCGTGGTTCGCGGCGGCGGCGGCGGACGGGCCGATGATCCCGGTGCGGGTCGCGTTCCGGACGCGGTGGCTGGGGGACGCGACGATGTACCTGGTGGGCGGAGGGTAGGCGCGGGCCACCCGCGGGTCAGCTTGGGCTGGAAGGCGGCGAAGTATTGGAGTGGCCGGGTTCGGGTGGTCGTCAGGCGGGCAGGAGGCTGTCCGCCAGCCGTGGCAAGTCGGCGGCGCGGGTGGCCGTGGCGGCAGCGCCTTCGGCCATCGCCGCCGGGCCGTAGCCCCAGGCGGCGAAGATGCAGGGCAGGCGGGCGGCGGTGGCGGCGGCGACGTCGTTGCGGTGGTCGCCGACCATGATCGCGGCACCCGGGGAGCCGGCGGCGTCGGCGAGGGTGGCCAACAGGTGGGCGGGATCGGGCTTGCGGACGGGGTAGCTGTCGCCGCCGCCGACGGCGGCGAAATGCCGCAGCAGGCCGAGCTGTTCGAGCAGGGCGCGCGCCGGGGTGGCCGGCTTGTTGGTGCAGACCGCGAGACGCCAGCCGCCGCCGGCGAGGCGGTCGAGCGCCTCGGGCACGCCGGGGTAGGGCTTGGTGCCGACGGCGGGATGGGCGGTGTAGTCGTCCAGGAAGGCGGCGAGGAAGGCGGCGACATCCTGCTCGGTCGCGGCCTGGTCGCGGGCGGTCATGGCGCGGCGGACCAGGGCGGGCGCGCCGTCGCCGATCATGGCGGTGATCTCGGGGGCGGTGAGCGGGGCCAGGCCGCGGTCGGCCATGACGCGGTTGCAGCTGGCCAGGAGGTCGGGGACGGAATCGACCAGCGTGCCGTCGAGATCGAGCAGGAGGGTGCGCCGCGTCATGTCGTAACCCGAAATTAAGTTTTACCTGCGCTTCTTTGACACGGTGACGATATGGACGCTACGCCGACCCCATGATGACGACCGCCGTTCTGCTCGCCGCCGGCCTTGGAACGCGCATGAGATCGGCGCGGCCGAAGGCGCTGCACCCGGTCGCCGGGCAGCCGATGCTGCGGCACCTGATCGCCAGTTGCGAGGCGGTGTTCGACCGCATCGTGGTGGTGACGGGGCCGGAGATGGACGCGGTGGCGGTTGCCGCCGCGCCGCACGCGACGGTGATGCAGCGGGAGCGGCTCGGCACCGCGCACGCGGCGCTGCAAGCGGCGGCGCTGTTCGGGGACGGCGACGTGGCGGTGCTCTACGCGGACAACCCGTTGATCCGGCCGGAGACCCTGCGCCGGCTGCTGGCGGCGCGGGGAGAGGCGGCGCTGGCGATGCTGGCGATGCGTCCGGCGGAGCCGGGGCGGTACGGGCGGGTGATCGCCGATGGCGGCGTCGTGCGGCGGATCGTGGAATGGGCGGACGCGGACGCGGCGGAGCGGGCGGCGCCGCTGTGCAACGCCGGGGTGTTCTGCGCCGCGGCGGGCGACCTGGCGCGGTGGCTGCGGGCGGTGCGGCCGAGTGCCGTGAAGGGCGAGTACTACCTGACCGACTGCGTGGCCGAGGCGACGGGCGAAGGCGGTCGGGTGGTGGCGGTGGAAGCGCCGGAGGCGGAGCTGCGCGGCATCAACAGCCGGGCCGAGCTGGCCGAGGCGGAGTCGACGGTGCAGGGCTGGCTGCGGCGGGCGGCGATGGAGGCGGGCGCCACGCTGGTCGCGCCGGAGACGGTGTTCCTCAGCATGGACACGGTGCTGGAGCCGGACGTGTTGGTGGGGCCGCACGTGGTGTTCGGGCCTGGGGTGCACGTGGCGTCGGGGGCGGAGGTGCGGGCGTTCAGCCACCTGGAAGGATGCCGGGTGGGGGAGGGGGCGCTGATCGGGCCTTACGCGCGGCTGCGGCCCGGCACGGAGATCGGGCGGGGCGCGCACGTGGGCAACTTCGTGGAGCTGAAGGCCGCGCGGCTGGGCGACGGCGCGAAGGCCAATCATTTGACGTATTTGGGCGATAGCGTGGTCGGAACTGGAACGAATATTGGTGCGGGAACGATTACGTGCAATTATGATGGGTATGCGAAACATCCGACGGTGATCGGCGCGGGGGTGTTCGTCGGCACGCACGCGACGCTGGTGGCGCCGGTGTCGTTGGGAGACGGGGCGTTCGTGGCGGCGGGCAGCGTGATCACGCGGGACGTGGCGGCGGATTCGATGGCGTTCGGGCGGGCGCAGCAGGCGGACAAGCCCGGCCGGGCGGCGGCGTATCGGGCGGGGAAGGAGAAGGCTTAGATGTGCGGCATCGTTGGCGTGATCGGGTCCGAGCCGGCGGCTCCGCTGCTGCTGGAAGCGTTGCAGCGGCTGGAGTACCGCGGCTACGACAGCGCGGGGATCGCGACGCTGGTCGAGGCCGGCATCGAGCGGCGGCGGGCCTCGGGCAAGCTCGTGAACCTGGCGGCGGCGCTGGAGCGGGAGCCGCTGCCGGGGACGACCGGGATCGGTCACACGCGCTGGGCGACCCACGGCGCGCCGACGCAGCGCAACGCCCATCCGCACGGGACGCCGCGGGTGAGCGTGGTGCACAACGGCATCATCGAGAACCACGCCGAGCTGCGGGCCGAGCTGGAAGCCGACGGGCAGGTGTTCGAGACCGAGACGGACACCGAGACGGTGGCGCAGCTGGTGGACCTGCACCTGCGGCGGGGGCTGGCGCCGGTGGACGCGGCGCGGGCGGCGTTCCTGCGGCTGGAAGGGGCCTACGCGCTGGCGCTGCTGTTCGCGGGCGAGCCGGGGCTGATGATCGGGGCGCAGCACGGCGCGCCGCTGGCGATCGGGTTCGGCGACACGGCGATGTACCTGGGCAGCGACAGCCTGGCGCTGGCGCCGATGACGCGGCGGATCGCCTACCTGCAGGACGGGGACTGGACGGTGGTGTCGCGCGGCGGCGCGGCGGTGTTCGGGGTGAAGGGTGAGCCGGTGAGCCGCCCGGTGCGGATGACGGTGCAGACGGGGGCCGTGGTCGGCAAGGACGGCTACCGGCACTTCATGGAGAAGGAGCTGCACGAGCACCCGGCGGCGATCGGGCAGACGCTGGCGCGGATGCTCGACCCGGCGACGCGGGCGGTGGCGTTGCCGGAACTGCCGTTCGCCTGGGACCGGGTGCCGCGGGTGACGCTGAGCGCGTGCGGCGGGGCTTACTTCGCCGGGCTGGCGGGACGGCACTGGATGGAGGAGCTGGCGCGGCTGCCGGCCGACATCGATTTCGCCAGCGAGCTTCGGTATCGGACACCGCCGTTGCCGGAGGGCGGCGTCGGGCTGCTGGTCAGCCAGAGCGGCGAGACGGCGGACACGCTGGCGGCGCTTCGCTACATGCGTCGGGCCGGGCAGCACGTGGTGTCGGTGCTGAACGTGCCGGAGAGCACGATGGCGCGGGAAAGCGACGTGGTGCTGGAAACGGTGGCGGGGCCGGAGATCGGGGTGGCCAGCACCAAGGCGTTCACGGCGCAGCTGACGGTGATGGCGTGCCTGGCGCTGGCGGCGGCGCGGGCGCGGGGGCGGCTGGACGCCGGTCAGGAGGCGGCGCTGGTGTCGCACCTGCTGGAGATGCCGAGCCGGGCCTCGGACGTGCTGGGGCTGGAAGCGCCGATCAAGCGGCTGGCGGAGCGGATGGCGGCGGCGCAGGACGTGCTGTGCCTGGGCCGCGGGACGAGCCACGCCATCGCGCTGGAGGCGGCGCTGAAGCTGAAGGAAATCTGCTACATCCACGCCGAAGGTTACGCGGCGGGCGAGATGAAGCACGGGCCGATCGCGTTGATCGACAAGCAGGTGCCGATCCTGTCGATCGTGCCGCCGGGGCCGTTGTTCGAGAAAACGGCGAGCAACGTGCAGGAGGCCGGGGCGCGCGGGGGGCAGATCGTGGTGCTGAGCGACGCGGCGGGGTGCGCGAAGCTGCGCGGGATCGCGGTCGAGTGCCTGGAACTGCCGTCGGTGGACCCGGTGGTGGCGCCGGTCGTTTACGCGGTGGCGGTGCAGATGCTGGCGTATCACACGGCGGTGCTGCGGGGCACGGACGTGGACCAGCCGCGCAACCTGGCCAAATCGGTGACGGTGGAATGAGCCACTATCTTATCACGGGGGGCGCGGGGTTCATCGGCTCACACCTGGCCGACGCGTTGCTGGCGGCCGGGCACCGGGTGCGGGTGCTGGATGACCTGTCCACCGGCAAGCGGGTCAACGTCGATGCGCGGTGCGAGTTCGTGGCCGGGGACGTCGTCGATCCGGGCACGTTGCGGAAGGTGTTCGCGGGGGTGGACGGTTGCTTCCACTTGGCGGCGATCGCGTCGGTGGCGCGGGGCAACGAGGACTGGCTCGGGACGCACCGGGTCAACCTGGGCGGGACGATCGCGGTGTTCGACGCGGCGCGGGCGGCGGGGCGGCTGCCGGTGGTGTACGCGTCCTCGGCGGCGGTGTACGGCGCGCGGGACGACGTGGCGAACGAGGACTCTCCCACCGGGCCGCTGTCGGCGTACGGGGCCGACAAGCTGGGGTCGGAGCTGCACGCGCGGGCTGGGTTCGTCGTGCACCAGGTGCCGTCGGTCGGGTTCCGGTTCTTCAACGTTTACGGGCCGCGGCAGGACCCGTTCTCGCCGTATAGCGGGGTGATCTCGATCTTCGCCTCGGCGCTGGCGGCGGGCCGCGGCATCATGGTGCACGGGGACGGCCGGCAGACGCGGGACTTCATCTACGTCAGCGACATCGTCACGTTCCTGATGGCCGGGATGCGGCACGCGGCGAACGCGTCGGGGGCGTTCGTGCTGAACGCGTGCACCGGGCGGGAGACGTCCGTTCGGCAATTGGCGGAGACGATCGGCGACCTGCTCGGGGCGTCGCCGTCGATCCTGCCGGGGCCGGTGCGGCTGGGCGACATCCGGCGCTCGGTCGGCAGCCCGGAGCGGGCGTTGGCGCTGCTCGGCACCGAGGCGCGGACGCGGCTCGCGGACGGGCTGCGGGCGATGATGCAGGGCGGCCGGGTCGGCCGGGTCGAGGATGGCGCGGCGGCGGAAACGCGGCGGCTGCTGTTGCGGCAGAGCGTCGCATGAGCCAGGCGGGCGCCACGCTTGCCCGGGTGTGGGCAGGATGTTAGCAATTTGACCGTTCGAGTGGGTCCACAGGCGCGTAGCTCAGTGGCAGAGCGCTGCTATCACATGGCAGAGGTCGGGGGTTCGACTCCTTCCGCGCCTACCAGCCCGCGAGTTCTCAACGAGGAAGGTGGTAGGCCGTGAGGATACGCAGCATCTGGATGTTGGCGTTGGCACCCGTGCTGGCTGGCTGCGGCCTGTTCGGCAAGGCACCGCCGGCTTACGTGGTGCCGGCGGGGTCGGTCAGCAACCCGCCCTACCTGATCGGGCCCGGCGACACCTTGAGCGTGTTCGTTTACCAGTCGCCGCAGTTGAGCGTGGGCGACCTGATGGTGCGGCCGGACGGGCGCATCTCGCTGCCGCTGATCCCGGACATCACGGCGGCGGGCAAGACGCCGACGACGTTGAGCCAGGACATCGAGGGCCGGCTGAAGGAGTTCGTCAAGCAGCCGAACGTGTCCGTGATGGTGCGGGGGTTCCAGGGGCCGCTGAATAAGCAGATCCGGGTGATCGGCGAGGCGACGGAGCCGGTCGCGATCCCGTATCGGGACGGGATGACGGTGCTGGACGTGATGATCCAGACCCGCGGGCTGACGCGCTACGCGGCGGGCAACAGCGCGGTGCTGATCCGCGACGCGGGCGGCAAGCGCCAGGAGATCAAGGTCAGGCTGAGCGACCTGATCAAGGACGGCGACATCGACCAGAACGTCGCCATGCTGCCTGGTGACACTTTGATCATTCCTCAGAGCTATTTTTAGCTGACGCCCCTCAGCGACAGAGACCTTCCCGATGAACGGCCTGCGGCTCCTCATTCAACGTCAACTCTCGGCGGCCTGGCATCATCGCTGGCAGGCGGTGCTGTTCACCTGGCTCGTGTGCGCGCTGGGTTGGGTGGCGGTGTTCTGGATCCCGAACCAGTATGAGGCGAGCGCGCGCATCTACGTCGACACCGACGCGGTGCTGACGCCGCTGTTGAAGGGGCTGGCGGTCGACACCTCGGGTTCGGGGGAGATCGACGTGCTGCAACGGACGCTGCTGAGCCGCCCGAACCTGGAGAAGTTGATCTCCAAGACGGACCTCGAGCTGCAGTTGGCGGGGGTGGCGGCGCGCGAGCAGATGGTCGACAACCTGACACGGCAGATCCGCATTACGCCGCAGACCCGCAAGCTGTTCACGATCTCGTATCGCAGCACGCAGCCGCAACTGGCCTATGACGTGGTGCGGACCATGCTGACCACGTTCATCGAGAGCAAAACGGGGAACAACCGGACCGACATCGAGAACGCGCGCAAGTTCCTCAACGATCAGATCGCCCTCTACGAGAAGCAATTGCGCGACGCGGAGCGGCGGCGGGCGGACTTCCGGGCGCGTTACATCGACCTGCTGCCGCCGGACGGAGGCGGGATCAACAAGCTCGAGCAGCAAAGCCAGGTGGTGCGCAGCCTGAACGGGCAGTTGCAGGATGCGCTGGCCCGGCGGGCGACGCTGACGAAGGAGCTCAGCACGACGCCGGAGGTGGTGGTGACGGAGACGGACGGGGTCGTGGGGGGCGGGTCAAGCCGGCTTGGTGACGCCGAGCGCACGCTGAGCGAGCTGAGGCTGCGGTATACGGAGAACCATCCGGACGTTATCTCGCAGCGGAACCTGGTCGCGAGCCTGCGCGCCGGGGGCGGTGGCCGGGAGAACCCGGCGGCCGCGGTGCGCTCGGGCCGAAGCCGGTCGGTGCCCAACCCGGTGTATGAGCAGTTGAAGGTGCGGGTGGTCGAGAACGACTCGGTGATCGCCTCACTGGAGCGGCAAATCACGGACGCGACGACGGAACGGGACCGGTTGGCGGACATCGCGCGTGGGGCACCGGGCTTGCAAGCGGAGTACGTCAACCTGAACCGCGACTACGACGTGCTGCGGCGGAACTTCGAGGACCTGACGGCGCGGCGGGAATCGATGCGGATCACCACGGCGGCTGACCAGGAAGGCGATAAGCTCAAAATACAGATCGTCGATCCACCGACGGTGCCGGTGGTGCCGGTGGCGCCGAAGCGAATTTTGCTGGTGACGGGCGTGCTGGCGGCCGGGCTGGGAGCCGGGGCGGGATTGGCATTCCTGCTCGTGCAAATGGACCAGTCGTTCCATTCAACGGATGACTTACGTCAGCTCGGTTTCCAGGTCGCCGGCGGGGTTTCGATGCTGGCGGCGAGCGTGCCGTTCAGTCGTCGGCTGGTGGGCGTGGTCGCGTTCTGCCTCGCACTGGCGCTCCCGGCGGTCGTTTACGGCGGGCTGATCCTGCAATTGATGAAACCAGGGGCGACGATTTAACTGTTTGGTTCTGGAATGTTGTGACGCCGCTTTGACGCGAGAGCTGGAGGAAATGAAACGCCGTGGCAGGTGGTGTTCACAGCCTAGCCCGCGAACAATGCCAGGAGTTTGAGCCGAGTTCCAAACGTCGCAAACGATGGATGGTGTCGTGACCAACAACGCCGCCAACTCACGACCGTGGTGCGCTCTTAGTGCAGTCCAAGGTGCGCCGCTCGGGTGCTAACGGGGCGTGCTCACCCTTTTACGCAGTCACATCTCCCGCGCAGTGTTGCGCGCGTAGAGAAGGAAGATCACGGCGGAGGTGATGGCGAGAGTGAACCAGGTGATCGCATAGTATAGGTGGTTGTTGGGCAACTGTGGCAGCGACGCGGCGGGCCGGGGCAAGGTGTCAGGCGGGCCGAGCGCCACGAGAAATGCGGGTACGACCGCGCCAAGGCGCAGGGCGGCGGCGATGGTCTCGGTGTTCAGGGTGTAGAACTGTTTCTGGGCGGCGTTGTCGGCGACATTGCCGAAGCGGGGCGACTCAGAGGGGCGAAGATAGCCTTCGATCCGGACTTTGTCGGTCGGAGAAGAAATTTCGACGTCGTTGGGCGCCCAGCCACGGTCGACGATGATGGGAAGCGACCCTGCTGGCTGGAACGGCGCCAGGACTTGGCTGCCGAGGGTCATGCCGTTGGCTGTTGGTTGCAACTCGACGCCGTAGCGCGCGGTGCCAGGTAGGAAATGACCTTCAGCGACGACGCGGCCGAACGGAATGGCGTCGGAGAGCGTGGTTGGTGGGGACAGTTCGGACGCCGTGATCTGGTCCAGCAGGGCGGTCTTCCAGGCCAGCCTCTTGATCTGCCAAATGCCAAGGCCGAGCGTGAGGATTACGACGACGAGGGTGAAGAGGCCCGGCCAGAGCAGCTTCCGGGCACGGGCTCGCATCCAGCTACTCGGCGACGGCGGAGCCGGCTCCCCAGAGATAGATGGCGACGAACAGGAACAGCCAGACCACGTCGACGAAGTGCCAGTACCAGGCCGCGGCTTCGAAGCCGAAGTGCCGTTCACGGCTGAACTGGCCGGCGCGGGCGCGGAACCAGCAGACGATCAGGAAGACCGTGCCGACGATGACGTGGAAGCCGTGGAAGCCGGTGGCGAGGAAGAAGACGGACGAGTAGATGCCGCCGCCGGCGAACTTGAAGGGAGCCTCGGAATACTCGACCGCCTGGAAGGTGGTGAACATCATGCCGAGCAGGACGGTGAGGCCCAGGCCCATGATGAGGTGGCGACGGTCGTCGTGGATCAAAGCGTGGTGCGCCCAGGTGATGGTCGTGCCGGAGAGCAGCAGGATCAGGGTGTTCATCAGCGGGAGCTGAAACGGGTCGAAGGTGTGAACGCCGATCGGCGGCCACGTGTTGAGATCGCCCCCGAGCACGTGCTGCGGGAACAGGGCGAAGTGGAAGTTGGCCCAGAAGAAGCCGACGAAGAACATCACCTCGCTGGCGATGAACAAGGTCATGCCGTAGCGCAGGCCGAGGCGGACGACCGGGGTATGGACGCCGCGGGCGCGGCTCTCGCCGAGAACGTCGCGCCACCACAGGATCATGGTGGCCAGCACGGCGACGAGGCCGATGATGAACGGGATGTTGCTGCCGCCGTGGGCCCAATGGACAATGCCGAAGACGAGGCCGCCGCCGCCGAGCGCGCCGACGAGCGGCCAGGGGCTGGGATCGACCAGGTGATAGGGGTGCTTGGCCGCGTGGGCGTCCTCGGCCTGATCGAGCGTCGACGTCATCTCGGTCGGCATCTGGTCACACTCCCATAGGTCGCTTGGTCAACGGGCCCGGTCTTAGCGGAGTTTGGTCGCGCCGTCACCGGCCTGGGCGGAGACGTGCGGGCCGGCGCGTTCGAGGCCGCCGCGGCGGGCGGCGTCATCGAGGGAGCGGAAGAAGGTGTAGGACAAGGTGACGGTGTGGACGTCCCGGGTGTCGGGGTCAGCGCGGATCGCCGGGTCGACCCAGAAGCTGAGGGGGAAGGAGACTTGCTGGCCGGGCGTGAGGGTCTGCTCGTCGAAACAGAAGCAAGCGGTCTTGTGGAAGTACTTGGCCGCCTTCTCAGGCGAGACGTTGTAGGTCGCGACGCCGGTCACGGTCTGGTCGGACTTGTTGCGGCCTGTGTAGCTGGCCAGCTCGTTGTCGCCGAGAGGGACGACGAGCTTGGCTTGGTCGGTGGTGAAGCGCCAGGGCAGGCCGGGGCTGGTGTTGGCGTCGAAACGGACCTCGATGGTGCCGGTGCTCGCGGACCCTGGGGCCTTGGCGGGGCCGATCTGCGGCGTGCCGTCGAAGCCGGTGGCTTGGCAGAAGGCGCGGTAGAGCGGCACGGCGGCGAAGGAAAGGCCGACCATGGCGACGATGAGAAACACCGATCCGCCGGCGACCAGGTTGATGCGGGACACAGGCATTAGGATACTCGGAATTTGACGATGCTGATGGCGTAGAAAAGCAAGGCGACTGCTAGGAGAGCGAGGCAGAGGGCGATGTTGCGGCCTCGGCGCGGATCCCTGGCCGGGCGACTAGGTTCAGGGTTCATCACGGTCGGCGGGTCCTAAAGCGGCGCTGGCTGGACGCCGAGTTGGTCAACGGCGAAGGCGCAGAACAATAGGAACAGGTAGAACAGCGAATACTTGAATGCCGCCTTCGCGGGGATGTCGTTGGTCAGACTGCGGCCAGACTCATCCTGGACGTCGAAGAAGACGCGGATGGCGTAAAGGAGGAACGCGAGCCCGAGCACCAGGGCGGCGAGGCCGTAGATGGCAGTGGTGTAGCCGAGCAGCCAAGGCGACAGGGACGCGAGCACTAGGACCACCGTATAGGCCAGAATCTGGCGGCGCGTGGTTTGGAAGCCGGAGGTGACGGGCAGCATGGGCACGTTGGCGCGGGCGTAATCGGAATGGGCGTAGAGCGACAGCGCCCAGAAGTGAGGCGGCGTCCAAAGGAAGATTATGGCGAACATCAGGAGTGGCAATGCGCTGACGGAACCGGTGACGGCGGCCCAGCCGATGACGGGCGGGAACGCGCCGGCGGCGCCGCCGATGACGATGTTGTAGGGAGTGCGGCGCTTCAGCCATATCGTATAAACGCCGACGTAGAACAGAATAGACACGGCGAGGATGGTCGCCGCCACCGCGTTGGTGGCGAGGAACAGGATCAGGACGGAGGCGAAGGAAAGGACGACGCCGAAGCCGAGCGCGTCGTCGGGCGCGACGGCACCGGTGACGACCGGCCGGGACCGGGTGCGGCGCATGACGGCGTCGATGTCGCGGTCATACCACATGTTGATCGCCCCGGCTGCGCCCGCGCCGAGGGTGATGCAGAGCACGACGGTGAAGGCGAGCACGGCGTTGATATGGCCGGGCGCCACGGCGAGGCCGACCGCGCCGGTGAACACGACAAGCGTCAAGACGCGGGGTTTGAGCAGGGCGATCCAGTCACGGACCGTTCCCAGCGGGACGGTCCGTGGAAGATCGTGCTCCGTCGTCGCGAACGGCAGGGATGCCGGAGTGGGCATCAACGAACCCGGGGGAGTTCGTCGAAGGTGTGGAACGGCGGCGGCGAGGTCACCGTCCATTCCAGCGTGGTCGCGCCGGTGCCCCAGTAGTTGGCGGGGACGGTCACCTTGGAGGTGAACGTCCGGTAGAGGACGTAGAGGAAGATCAGCACCGAGACGCCACCGATGTAAGCGCCGATCGAGGCGACGAAGTTCCAGCCGGCGAAGGCGTCCGGGTAGTCCGGGTAACGGCGCGGCATGCCGGCCAGGCCGAGGAAGTGCATCGGGAAGAAGGTCAGGTTGACGCCGACGAACGTGACCCAGAAATGCACCTTGCCCCAGAACTCCGGATACTGGTGGCCGGACATCTTGCCGATCCAGTAGTAGAAGCCGGCGAAGATCGAGAACACCGCGCCGAGGCTCAGCACGTAGTGGAAGTGGGCAACGACGTAATAGGTGTTGTGCAGGATCTGGTCGATGCTGGCGTTGGACAGCACGATGCCGGTGACGCCGCCGAGCGTGAACAGGAAGATGAAGCCGATGGAGAACAGCATCGGCGTGTTGAGCGTGATGGAGCCGCCCCACATGGTGGCGATCCACGAGAAGATCTTAATGCCGGTCGGCACGGCGATGATCATCGTCGCCGCCATGAAGTAAGCGCGGGTGTCGACGCTGATGCCCGAGACGAACATGTGGTGCGCCCAGACGACGAAGCCGACGACGCCGATGGCGACCATGGCGTAGGCCATGCCCAGGTAGCCGAAGATCGGCTTCTTGGAGAAGGTGGAGACGATGTGGCTGACCATGCCGAAGCCAGGCAGGATCATGATGTAGACCTCGGGGTGGCCGAAGAACCAGAACAGGTGCTGGAACAGCACCGGATCGCCGCCGCCCTGGGGGTCGAAGAAGGCGGTGCCGAAGTTGCGGTCGGTGATCAGCATGGTGATCGCGCCGGCCAGCACGGGGATCGAGAGCAGCAGCAGGAAGGCGGTGACGAGCATCGACCACACGAACAGCGGCATCTTGTGCAGCGTCATGCCGGGCGCGCGCATGTTGAAGATAGTGGTGATGAAGTTGATCGCGCCGAGGAGCGAGCTGGCGCCGGCCAAATGGAGGGCGAACAGCGTGTAGTCCATCGCCGGGCCGCCCATGTAGGTCGAGCTGGAGAGCGGCGGGTAGAGGGTCCAACCGGAGCCCGCGCCGTCACCGCTGTTGAGACCCATCATGATGAGGGCGAAGGCGGGGACGAGCAGCCAGAAGCTGATGTTGTTAAGGCGTGGGAAGGCCATGTCGGGCGCGCCGATCATGATCGGCACGAACCAGTTGCCGAAGCCGCCGATCATGGCGGGCATCACCATGAAGAAGATCATGATCAGGCCGTGCGCGGTGACGGCGGCGTTCCAGGCCTGGCCGGACTTGAAGTAGGCGAGGCCCGGGTGCGCCAGCTCCATGCGCATGTGGATGCTCAGCGCCACCCCGATCACGCCGGCGATGACGGCGAAGATCAGGTAGAGGGTGCCGATGTCCTTGTGGTTGGTGCTGAACAGCCAACGGTTGACGAAGCCCGGCGCGTGGCCGTGCTCGCCGTGGTCATGATCGTGGGTGGTCGCAGACATTGGGTGGTGCCCCTCCAGCGCAGATGCGATTTGGGTTAGCGCAGATGCGATTTGGGTTAGCGTTGTGATCCGGCAAGCGCCGCCAGGGCCAGGACCTTGCCGTCGTCGGCGTTGCCGCCAGGGTTGCCGCCAGCGTTGCCGGGGCCGTTGGCCGGGTCGTGACCGTTGGACGCGAACTTCGCCTTGGCATTCTCGACCCAGGTCTTGAAATCGGCGTCGTTCAGGGCCTCGACGGCGATCGGCATCAGGCTGTGGTTGGTGCCGCAGATCTGGTTGCACTGGCCGTAGTAGACGCCCGGCTTGTCGACGCGGACCCAGGTCTCGATGGTGCGGCCGGGGATGGCGTAGCGCTGCACGCCGAGCGAGGGGATGAAGAAGCTGTGGATGACGTCGGCGCTGGTGGCCAGGATGCGGACGTTCTTGCCGGCGGGGACGACGACGCGGTTGTCGACCGAGAGGTTGCGGATGTCGCCGGGCTTCAGCTGATCGTCGGGCACCGGATAGCTGGAGAAGTTCAGGCCGTCGTTGTCGGGGTAGGTGTACTCCCAATACCACTGGTGGCCGGTGACCTTGACGGTGAGGTCGGCGGCGTTGGTGCGGTCCTCGAAATAGATCAGGCGGAACGACGGGATGGCGATCACGACGAGGACGAGGACGGGGATGACGGTCCAGGCGACCTCGAGGGCGGTGTGGTGGCTGACGCGGCTGGCGACGGGATGCTTGCTCTCGCGGTAACGCCAGGCCACGAACAGCAGCAGGGCGGCGACGAAGATGGTGACGAAGGCCATCAGCCAGAGCACGAGGGCGTGCAGCCCTTCGATGCCGGCTTGGGTCGGGCTATGGGCGGGCTGGAAGCCGAGCTGCCAGTTCTCCGGCGTTTGCGCCCAAACAGGGGAAGCCAGTGCCGCGCCGGCCAAGACAATCAGGGCGCGCATCAGAAAATTCATGTCCAAGTCCCATTATGCGGTGCCCGTCGCGTCGTTCGCACGCGCACTCGCGACAGGTACCGGACATATGGCTGAATATCAAGTTGCGGCTAGGTATGGACGATGAATGTGACGACGGTTTCGCGCCCGGCCTGACGGGGCCGGGCACCGGGGTTCCGATGGTCGGGCGGAGTCTTGCCGCCCCTCAGCCCAGGCGTGGGCAGGGGGGCGTGGGCAGGGGGGCGTGGGCGGGGGCGTGGTCAGGCGGCGCCGTGCTGCTTGAACCAGGCCAACATGCGCGACCAGCCGTCCTCGGCGTCAGCCTTGCGGTAGCTGGGGCGGTAGTCGGCGTGGAAGCCGTGCGGGGCGTCGGGGTAGACGACGATCTCGACGGTCTTGCCGGCGGCGCGGGCCTTGGCGCGGGCGTCCTCGACCTGGGCGAGGGGGATGCCGGTGTCCTGGCCGCCGTAGAGGCCGAGCAGCGGGCACTTGAGGTCGGCGACGAGGTCGAGCGGGGTTTTCGGCTGGATCGGGCTCGGCTGGCCGGCGAGGGGGCCGTACCAGGCGACGGCGGCCTTGAGGTTCGGGTTGTGCTCGGCGTAGAGCCAGGTGTTGCGGCCACCGCGGCAGAAGCCGGTGACGGCGAGGCGGGCGGTGTCGCCCTTGTTCGACCCGGCCCAGGCGACGGCGCTGTTCAGGTCCTTGAGCAACTGGTCGTCGGGGGCCTTGCTGATGACCTCGCGGATGATCGTCTGCACGTCGCTCATCTTGGACAGGTCGCCTTGCCGGGCATACAGCTCGGGGGCGACGGCCATGTGGCCGGCCTTGGCGAGGCGGCGGCAGACGTCCTTGATGTACTCGTGGACGCCGAAGATCTCCTCGATGACGATGACGACCGGGAACGGCCCGGCGCCGGAGGGCCGGGCGAAGTAGGCGGGCAGGGTGCCGTCGGAGGCGGGCAGGCTGAACTCGCCGGCCTCCAAGCCTTGGGCGTCGGTGTGCAGGGCCTGCGCCACGGCGGCGCGGTCGGCGGCGAGGGTGAAGCCGCTGATGAGGCCACTCATCATCATGCCGCGGCGGGCGAGCGGGTAGGTGGCAAGGCCCTGCAAACCGTCCATAGTAGTCTCCTGTGCTGGTTGGCGTCGTTCGGCAGTCGGTGAAGCGTTCGTGAGATGGCCGGGCCGGCTACGCGGCCTTCGACGACGCCATCGCGCCTTGCAGGTTGGAGTCGATGGTGTCGAGGAAGTCCTGGGTGTTGAGCCACTTCTGCTGGCGGCCGATCAGCAGGGCGAGATCCTTGGTCATGGCGCCGCCTTCCACCGTCTCGACGCAGACGCGCTCCAGGGTGTTGGCGAAGTCGGTGACCTCGGGTGTGGCGTCGAACTGGCCGCGGTAGGCGAGGCCGCGGGTCCAGGCGAAGATGGAGGCGATCGGGTTGGTGCTGGTTTCGCGGCCCTTCTGGTGCTCGCGGTAATGGCGGGTGACGGTGCCGTGGGCGGCCTCGCTCTCGACCGTGCGGCCGTCGGGGCTGGCGAGCACGCTGGTCATGAGGCCGAGGCTGCCGAAACCCTGGGCCACGATGTCGCTTTCCACGTCGCCGTCGTAGTTCTTGCAGGCCCAGACGTAGCCGCCTTCCCACTTGAGGGCGCTGGCGACCATGTCGTCGATCAGGCGGTGCTCGTAGGTGAGGCCGTGCTCATCGAACGCGGCCTTGAACTCGGCGTCGAAGATCTCCTGGAACACGTCCTTGAACATGCCGTCGTAGGCTTTCAGGATGGTGTTCTTGGTCGAGAGATAGACCGGGTACTTGCGCGCCAGGCCGTAGTTGAGGCTGGCGCGGGCGAAGCCCTCGATGGACGCCTTCGTGTTGTGCATGCCCATGGCGACGCCGGGGCCCTTGAAGTCGAACACGTCGAGCGCCATCGGCTCGCCGCCGCCGGCGGGCTGGTAGTGCAGGGTGACCTTGCCCGGGCCGGGGATCTTGGTTTCGGTGGCGCGGTAGATGTCGCCGTAGGCGTGGCGGCCGATGACGATGGGCTTGGACCAGTGCGGCACCAGGCGGGGGACGTTGCCGCAGATGATCGGCTCGCGGAAGATTGTGCCGTCGAGGATGTTGCGGATGGTGCCATTGGGGCTGCGCCACATCTTCTTGAGGCCGAACTCCTCCACCCGGGCCTCGTCGGGGGTGATGGTGGCGCATTTGACGCCGACGCCGTACTCGCGGATGGCATGGGCGGCGTCGACCGTCACCTGGTCGTCGGTCTGGTCGCGGTATTCGATGCCGAGGTCGTAGTATTTCAGGTCAATGTCGAGGTAGGGCAGGATCAGCTTGTCCTTGATGAAGCCCCAGATGATGCGGGTCATCTCGTCGCCGTCCAGCTCCACGACGGGCGTCTTTACCTTGATCTTGGCCATGCGGTCCTCGTTCGGGCGTGTCGCCCCTTGCTGTAGAGCGGTTTGATCGCGAGGGGAAGGCGAGGGACGCCGCGCCCCGGTTCCCTCCAAGGGCAGTTCCAGGAGTTTGGGGCCGAGGCCGCAACGGGTCGAGGGCGAGGCCCTCGCCTCGCGCTTGCCGACCCGAGGGGTCGAGGGCGAGGCCCTCGCCCACGCGCGCCGGTCAGCAGCCCGGCAGGCCAGCTAAGACGGCGGCATCATCGGGCCGTTCGCCACGGGGGAAGAGACGGGTGACGTGGCCCATCTTGCGGCCGGGGCGGGCTTCGGCCTTGCCGTATAAATGGGGGATCAGGCCGGGGGTGGCGACGATCCCGGGCCAGAGCGCCATCTCGGCCGGGCCGACGAGGTTCTTCATCACGGCGTCGGCGTGGCGCAGGCCGGGGGGCAGCGGCAGGCCGGCGACGGCGCGGACGTGGAGATCGAACTGGCTGGCCGGGCAGGCCTCGATGGTCCAGTGGCCGGAGTTGTGCGGGCGGGGGGCGATCTCGTTGACCATGACCCGGCCGGCGCGGTCGACGAACATCTCGACGGCGAGCAGGCCGACCAGGCCGAGGGTCTCGGCGACGCGCCAGGCGACGCGGGCGGCCTCGGCGGCGGTGGCGGGGGCGACGCGGGCGGGGGCGAGGGTGAGGTCGAGGATGCCGTCGTGGTGGCGGTTCTCGACGGCGTCGAACAGGGAGCCGCCGCCGTCCTGGCCGCGGGCGACGACGACGCTGATCTCGCAGGCGTAGTCGATGAAGCCTTCCAGGACCAAGGGATGCGGGCGGAGGGCGTGCCAGGCCGGGTCGAGGTCAGCGGCGTGGCGCAGCACGGCCTGGCCCTTGCCGTCGTAGCCGAGGCGGGTGGTCTTGAGCACGGCGGGCAAGCCGAGGACCGCGGCGGCGGCGTGGAGGCCGTCGAGGTGGTTCACGGCGCGCCAAGGCGCGGTGGGCACGCCGGCGTCGCGCAGGAAGGACTTCTCGGCGACGCGGTCCTGGCTGATGCGGAGGATGGCAGGGGCCGGGCGCACGGGCCGGAGGGAGGCGAGCAGGTCGAGGCCTTCGGCGCTGACGTTCTCGAACTCGAAGGTGATGACGTCCACGGCTTCTGCGAAGCGGCGAAGGGCGGCGGGGTCCTCGTAGTCGCCGAGGGTGCAGTGGGCGGAGACCTGGGCGGCGGGGCTGTCCGGCTCGGGGGTGAGGATGTGGCAGCGGTAGCCGAGGCGGGCGGCGGCCATGGCGGACATGCGGCCGAGTTGGCCGCCGCCGATGATGCCGATGATGGCGTTAGGAGGGAGGGCGGCGGGCGGCAGGGCGGCGGAGAAGGGGGCGGCGGGAAGGTGGGACGGTCATGGGCGCGCGGCTCAATCGGCCGCGGGGGCCTCGGCGACGGCCGCGGCCTGGGCCGCGCGGTAGTCGTCCAGGCGGGAGGCGAGGGCGGGGTCGGTGGTGGCGAGGATGGCGGCAGCGAGCAGGCCGGCGTTGACCGCGCCGGGGCGACCGATGGCGAGGGTGGCGACGGGGATGCCGGCCGGCATCTGGACGATGCTGAGCAGGCTGTCCATGCCGCGCAGGGCCTGGCTCTCGACCGGGACGCCGAGAACGGGGAGCGGGGTCCAGGCGGCGCACATGCCGGGCAGGTGGGCGGCCCCGCCGGCCCCGGCGATGATGACGCGCAGGCCGCGGCCGCGGGCAGCGCGGGCGTAGTCGGCCAGGCGGTCCGGGGTGCGGTGGGCGGAGACGATGCGGACCTCGCTCGGGACCTCGAGCTGGCGGAGGGCCTCGGCGGCGTGGCCGAGGGTGGGCCAGTCGGACTGGCTGCCCATGATGATCCCGACCAAGGGCATCACCTGGGCGGCGCTCAAGCGATGTTGTCCGGGATGAGCCGGCTCTCGAGCCAGGACACCTCGTCCTTGAGCAGCAGCTTGCGCTTCTTGAGGCGCTGCATGTGCAACTGGTCGGTGCCGCTCTCGGCGAGGCGGGCGATCACGGTATCGAGGTCCCGGTGCTCGCTGCGCAGTTCGTGGAGCTGGCGCAGCAGCGAGTCGCGATCGGTCAACATTTCCGGCTCATACCATGCCGCGCGCGAAAACGTCACCTTCGGCCACTCTCGTTTGAGGTGGCACTCGTTGCTCAAGTGTTGTTAGCCTGGTTCTACACGGCGGCGAGCCCGGCGTGGATGTGCAACGGCGAGGAGGCATCATGAGCGTTGAGTCTCGGATCGAAAGCCTAAAGGACCGGCATGCCAGCCTGGAGACCCGGATCGGCGACGAGGACCATCGGCCACAGCCGGACGCGCAAACCCTGTCCCGCCTCAAGATCGAGAAGCTCAGGCTGAAGGAGGAGATGGCGCGGCTGCAGAATCAGGGTTAGGCCACGCCGGAGTCGGGTGTTGAGTTCGTGTCGCCGAAGGTGCGGATCACGTTCCAACACGCTGTCCATCAAAGGTTCACGATACCGTTGGCGAATTCTTCGGTCAGGCGGCCATTGCGGCGAACCGTGAAGTTCGTGTGGGTGCGAGTGGGCGTTTGGCGAGCCATGCTGCCAGGCGGTCGAGGTTGATGGCCGCGGCCGTGACGACACTTTGCAGGCCCGTCTTGGCCAGCCCGCGGTAACGGGCGCGCCGCAGTCCGAAGCCGCGCACGCCCTGCGAGATCGTTCCCTCGATGCCTTGGCGCTGCGCATACAAGGCCCGTCCCGCTTCGGTTTTGTGGCGCGTCCGTGCGGCCGCAAGCGCCTCATGCTGCTCGCGCGCCGGCAGCGTCAACTGACGGCCCTGGTCACGCCCGCGCGTGCAGCGCGCCTTGGAGGGGCAAGGGTTGCAGTTGGCTGCGCTGAACCGGGCGCGGACGTAAGGGCCGGTTGCCTTGTCGTGGTAGCCGCGCCAACTCGTGCTGGTCCGGCCTTCGGGACAGCGGGCCACCTCGCCCTCCCAATCGATGGCGAAGTCGCTTGTGTCGAACGCACCCTTGGTGCGAGCCTGCCAGCCGGTCGGGGACCGCCCCGGGCCGACCAGGTCGATGCCGTGCTGCTCGCGCGCACGGATGAGGTGGTCGGCGCTGATGTAGGCTGAGTCCACCAGGTGCTCGGACGGGACTAGGCCTTTCGCCGCCAGCGCCGCGTGGATCACCTCGACGCGCATGGCCTCGTGCACGTTGGCCGGCGTCGCGTCGGCGTGCAGGACGAGGTGCGGGGCGCCCGCGTCGCAGGTTTCTGTCAGGTGGACCATGTAGCCTGTCCAGTTCATGTTGGACTTGGACCGGTATCGCGCGTCCACGTCGTAAGGGGACTCGATGCGGTCGCCGGGCCCCCGGCCCTCCACACGCTGCAAGCGGACGTTGGGCGGCACTCCCTTGTCTGGCCTGTTCTCGTCCCGCTCGAAGTGCCGCGCCCACACGCGGCGCAGCACGGCGACCGCCGGCAGCGCGGCAACCCCTGCTGGCACGCCCTGGCCGGCCAGGGCGTCGAGCAGTTGATAGCCGTCGGTGCCAACCTGGACGACATAGGCGTCGCGCTTGGGGCCAGTGTCCGGCAAGCGCCTGTCCTCAATCCGCCGACCGTAGTGCTCGTGCCAGTCAGAATGTGCTACGGCGCGCAGCCAGTCGGGTGCAGCAACGGTGATCGCGTTCAGCGCGGCGCGCAGCGTCTCGGCCAGCAGCTCGATCCGGTTCAACTCGCGAACGGCGGCGAGGACGTGCGTGCTGTCGGTGCGCTGCCGCCCGCGCGCCTTGAGCAAGCCGCCCTCGCGCGCTGCGTCCAGCACGCGGACCAGCAGGCGCTCGGTGGCGTCCCCGCCCAGCAGCCTGCCGCGGAACTCGCACAGCACGCTGTGGTCGAAGCCAGGGTCGGCCAGGTCGAGGGCGAGCAGGTACTTCCAGTCAATGCGCGCCCGGACCGCCTCGGCCGCCTGCCGGTCGCTCAGCCCCTCGCGGAACTGCAGCAGCGTGACAAGGGCCAGCCGCCAGGGCGCATAGGCCGGCTGGCCGCGCTTGGGGTAGAGGTCGGCAAAGCCTGTGTCGTCGAACACGGTGCCGAGCTGGTCACGCAGCAGCAGACAAGGGTTGCCGCGCCGGAACGCCGCCCGGGCAATGCGGGCCGTGTCGTCGGGCACAGGCGGGATGGATGGCTGCGGGTGGAGCGACATGGCAGGACCTCCAAATGGAAACCCTACCCAACGCCGCTGCCCGCATCAGGCTGCCGAATTCGCCAACAGTATCGGTTCACCTAGACAGACGCTGATCGGGCCATGTCCGGCGCCGACAAGGACGCCGGAGATGGCCGCGGTGTTTGTTTTGGCAGAAGCGTCGCGGCGGGGTAGGCGACTTCGTCCAGCCCGAGGTTGGGCTAGGCGGCGGCGTCCTCGATCTCGGGGGGCGGCGGAATCGGCACTGCCTGGCCTTCGCGGATCAACCGCTCGTTGGCGGCGGCGACCATGTCGTTGAGGTCGGACTGGCTGCACAGGCCGAGGATGACCGGATCGCGCGGCTTGATGTTGGCGCTGTTCCAATGACTGCGCTCGCGTACCTTCTGGATGGTGTCCTTGGTGGTGCCGAGCAGCTTGACCACCTGGGCTTCGCTCAGTTGCGGGAAGTTGCGCAGGACGAAGGCGATGGCGTCGGGGCGGTCGTTGCGCTTGGCAACCGGGGTGTAGCGCGCGCCCTTGCTGCGCTTGTTGATCGGGTTGTTGGACGGGATCAGCTTGAGCCGGGCGTTGGCGTCGCCCTCGCAACGCTTGATCTCGTCCTGGGTGACTTGGCTGTTGGCGACCGGGTCGTAGCCGACGATGCCTTGCGCCACCTCGCCGTCGGCGATGGCCTGCACTTCCAGCGGGTGCATGCCGCAGAAGTCGGCGATCTGGGTGAAAGTGAGGGCGGTTTTCTCGATCAGCCACACGGCGGTGGCCTTCGGCATGAGGGGAAGAGTCATGATGTCCTGTCCTGGCCCCGCGAGGTCTCACGAAGGGCCGGGCGGAGCGGTTCGAATTTGCGGAAGAGATTGATATGGGGCTTGGCACGGGCGAGGGTCAAGTATGAGCCGGCCAGCATGAGGATCGCGCCATGATGAACGAGGATGACGCGCCACGACCGGTGCCGCTGCTGCCGAGCCCGGCCCTGGACCGGCTCGGCGTCGCGGAACTGCGGGGCTACATCGCCGGGCTGCGCGGCGAGATCGCGCGGGCGGAGGCGGAGATCGCCCGCAAGGAAGGGTTGCGACAGGCCGCCGACACAGTGTTCCGGCGGCCGTAGACGCGACGAAGAAAGGGCCGGATCACTCCGGCCCTTCCGTGTCTCGAACTGGGCTTGGTTAGGCGGCCTGGTCCTGGGTCTCGCCGTCGTTGGCGATGACCGGGCGGGCCTGGCCGGCACCGATCTCGATGCGGCGCGGCTTCAGCGCCTCGGGCACGACGCGCTTGAGGCCGACGTGAAGCAGGCCGTTCAGCAACTCGGCACCGTCGACCTGGATGTGGTCGGCGAGCACGAAGCGCCGCTCGAAGGCGCGGCCGGCGATGCCGCGATGCAGCACCTCACCCTTCTGCGCCTCGGCCTTGACGCGGCCGGTGACGACGAGGGTGTTCTCGCGCACCACGACGTCGAGGTCGTCGGGGCCGAAGCCGGCGACGGCCATGGTCAGGCGATAGCTGTCATCGCCCGTGCGCTCGATGTTGTAGGGCGGGTAGGTCGGCGCGCTGGCGGACTCCTGCGCCGTGTCCATCAGGCGGACGAGGCGGTCGAAGCCGATCGCGGTGCGGAACAAGGGAGAGAAATCGTACGTCATGAAGAAACCTCCTGAAAGCAAGGTCTACGTCTTGATGGGCCGCCCATTCGGGCCGACCCGGTTCCGAGTGCCGAGGCCCCGATCGGGCATCCTCGACACACCCGAGATGGAAGCCGCGACGGGGCCGTTCAAGAGGCGGCAGCAGGAAAATAAGGCCAGGGCGGCGCGAACGAGGACGGCGCGCGGGGTTGGCCGGCGAGGGTGACCGGAGCCGGCGTCGATGCCCTATGCTGCCCGATGGGGCAGCATCTGCCTTGGTTGTAGGCACAAGCTTGGTAGATCGCGCCGAAAACGCGCATGATGCGGTGCAATATCCCTGGAAGCGTCGCGCCGCACCGCAGTAGCCTGCGGCGGTCGCCCGGTGCTCCTGGCCGGGTCGGCGGCCTCGCCAACGGCGGCGGGGCGGGCAGCGGATGTCCGGCGACACCCGCGGCGGCACTCAGCGACCCCGATGGCTTTCGTGACGCGCGGCGGCAGGCCGGCGCGACGCGACGGCAGGCGCGAACGCCGCCCCAGGGCACCCCCCATTCGCGGCCATTCGCTTGAGGACGCCATCGCCATGAACATGATCTCCCCCCAGCGGCTCCGCCTCGTCGTCATCGGCAACGGCATGGCCGGGATGCGCACCGTCGAGGACATCCTGGCGCGGACGCCGCACAAGTTCAGCATCACCGTGTTCGGGGCCGAGCCGCACCCGAACTACAACCGCATCATGCTGAGCCCGCTGCTCGCGAAGGAGAAAACCTTCGAGGAGATCGTCATCAACGGGCACGACTGGTACGAGCAGAACGGCATCGAGCTGGTCAGCGGCGAGCGTGTGGTGGGCGTGGACCGGGCGGCGCGGGTGGTGGAAGGGGCGTTCGGCACGCGGCGGCCCTACGACGTGCTGCTGCTGGCGACCGGGTCGGACCCGTTCATCATCCCGGTGCCGGGCAAGGACTTGCCGGGGGTGATCACGTTCCGCGACGTGGCGGACGTGGACGCGATGCTGGCGGCCTCGGCGCGGGGCGGTCGGGCGGTGGTGATCGGCGGCGGGCTGCTGGGGCTGGAGGCGGCGAACGGGCTGGCGCTGAACGGCATGGCGGTGACGGTGCTGCACCTGATGCCGACGCTGATGGAGCGGCAGCTCGACGCGGCGGCGGGGGAGCTGCTGAAGGCCGATTTGGAGCGGCGGGGCATGGCGGTGCTGACCGCGGCCAACACCAAGGCGCTGCACGGCGACGGCCGGGTCGAGCAGGTGGAGCTGTCGGACGGGACGATGCTGCCGGCCGACCTGGTGGTGATGGCGGTCGGCATCCGGCCGAACGCGGCGCTCGGGCGGGACATCGGGCTCGAATGCAAGCGGGGCGTGGTGGTCGACGACCAGATGCGGACCAGCGACCCGGCGATCTTCTCGGTCGGCGAGTGCGTCGAGCACCAGGGGCGAACCTACGGGCTGGTGGCGCCCTTGTGGGAGATGGCCAAGGCGTGCGCCGACGCGATCAGCGGGGCCGGGCAAAGCGCCTTCTCGGCGAGCGTCACCGGGACGCGGCTGAAGGTGACGGGGATCGACATGTTCTCGGCCGGCGACTTCGCCGGGGACGAGGCCACGGAGGAGGTGGTGTTCCGCGACCCGGCGCGCGGCGTGTACCGTCGGCTGGTGCTGCGCGACGACAAGCTGATCGGGGCGGTGCTGTACGGCGACGCCCGCGACGGCGGCTGGTATTTCGGGCTGATGCGCGACGGGCAGGCGCTGGGCGAGCTGCGGGAGATGCTGATCTTCGGGCAGGACGCCGCGATGGCGGTGACTGGGGCGGACCCGAACGCGGCGGTGGCGGCGATGGCGGACGCGGCCGAGGTGTGCGGCTGCAACGGGGTGTGCAAGGGCGCGATCCTGGGGGCGATCGCCGAGAAGGGCTTGACGACGCTGGACGGGGTGCGGGCGCACACCAAGGCGTCGGCGTCGTGCGGCAGTTGCACCGGGCTGGTCGAGGGTCTGCTCGGCATGGCGCTCGGCGACGGCTACCGCGTGCCGGAGGGCGAGAAGGCGATGTGCAAATGCACGGCGCTGGGGCACGACGCCGTGCGGGCGGAGATCGTGGGCCAGGGGCTCAAGACCATTCCCGAGGTGATGGAAGGGCTGGGCTGGCGCAACGCGGACGGCTGCCACGTGTGCCGGCCGGCGCTGAACTACTACCTGCTGTGCGCCTGGCCGGGGGAGTACGTGGACAGCGCGCAGAGCCGGTTCGTCAACGAGCGGATGCACGCCAACATCCAGAAGGACGGCACCTACTCCGTGGTGCCGCGGATGTGGGGCGGGCTGACCAACAGCCGGGAGCTGCGGGCGATCGCCGACGTGGTGGACAGGTTCGCGATCCCGACCGTGAAGGTGACGGGCGGGCAGCGGATCGACCTCTTGGGTGTCAAGCGCGAGGACCTGCCGGCGGTGTGGCGCGACCTGAACGCGGCCGGGATGGTGTCGGGCCACGCCTACGGCAAGGCGCTGCGTACGGTGAAAACGTGCGTCGGGTCGGAGTGGTGCCGGTTCGGCACGCAGGACAGCACGGGCATGGGGGTGGCGTTGGAGCGGATGACGTGGGGGTCGTGGTTCCCGCACAAGGTCAAGCTCGCGGTGTCGGGCTGCCCGCGCAACTGCGCCGAGTCGAGCATCAAGGATTTCGGGGTGATCGCGGTGGACAGCGGCTGGGAGCTGAGCGTGGGCGGCAACGGCGGCATCCACCTGCGCGGCACGGACGCGCTGGCCAAGGTGGAAACGCCCGAGCAGGTGATGGAGCATTGCGCCGCCTTTTTGCAGCTCTACCGCGAGGACGCGCGCTACCTGGAACGGACCGCGCCTTGGGTGGAGCGGCGGGGGATCGGCTGGGTCCGCGCGCGGGTGGCGGACGACGCCGCGAACCGGCGGGCGCTGGAGGAGCGGTTCCTGTTCGCGCAGCAGTTCGCCCAGGCGGACCCTTGGGCGGAGCGCGCGCCCGGCGGCGAGGGCGCGGCGCCGTATCGCACCCTGGTCGCGGCGGAGTAAGGGGGATGGGCGGCGATCTCGCGATCACCTGGACCGACGTGGCCGGGCTGGACGACATCCCGCGCCAGGGGGCGCGCGTGGTGGCGACGCGGCGGGGCGAGGTGGCGGTGTTCCGCACGCTGGACGACGCGGTGTTCGCGCTCGCCGACCGCTGCCCGCACAAGCAGGGCAAGCTGTCGCAGGGGATCGTCCACGGGCACAACGTGACCTGCCCGCTGCACAACTGGGTGATCGGGCTGGCGGACGGGGCGGCGCAGGCGCCGGACGAGGGTTGCGTGCGGCGGTTCCCGGTGCGGGTGCAGGACGGGCGCGTGCTGCTGGGCGTCGGCTGATGGACGGGGGGGCGTCGGACGGGCGGACGGCGGACGGGGCCGGGGTCCGCACGACCTGCCCCTACTGCGGCGTCGGCTGCGGCGTGATCGCTAGGCCGGACGGCAGCGTCGTCGGCGACCCGGCGCACCCGGCCAACTACGGGCGGCTGTGCAGCAAGGGCGCGGCGCTGGCGGAGACGATCGATGATTCGGGGCGGCTCCTGCATCCGGTGGTGGACGGGACGCGGGCGGACTGGAGCAGCGCGCTCGACCTGGTGGCGACGCGGTTCCGGGACACCATCGCGGCGCACGGGCCGGACAGCGTGGCGTTCTACGTGTCCGGGCAGTGCCTGACGGAGGACTACTACGTCGCCAACAAGCTGATGAAGGGGTTCATCGGCAGCGGCAACATCGACACCAACTCGCGGCTGTGCATGGCGTCCTCGGTGGCTGGGCACGTGCGGGCGTTCGGGGCGGACGTGGTGCCGGGCACGTACGAGGACCTGGAGGAGGCGGACCTGGTGGTGCTGGTGGGGAGCAACCTCGCCTGGTGCCACCCGGTGCTGTTCCAGCGGCTGCAAGCGGCGCGGGCGGCCCGGGGGACGCGGGTGGTGGTGATCGACCCGCGACGGACGGCGACGGCGGAGGAGGCGGACCTGCACCTCGGGCTGGCGCCGGGCAGCGACGTGGCGTTGTTCGCCGGGCTGCTGGCGCACTTGGAGGCGGCGGGGCGGCTCGACCGCGACTGGGCGGGCGCGCACGCTTCGGGCCTCGATGACGCGCTGGCGGCGGCGCGGGGGGTGGACGTCGCCGGGATCACGGGGCTCGGCCCGGCGGAGATCGCGACGTTCTACGAATGGTTCGCCGGAACGCCGCGGACGGTGACGGCCTATTCGCAGGGGGTGAACCAGTCCTCGGCGGGGACGGACAAGGTCAACGCGATCATCAACGTCCACCTGGCGACGGGGCGGATCGGGCGGCCGGGGGCCGGGCCGTTCAGCGTGACGGGGCAACCGAACGCGATGGGCGGGCGCGAGGTGGGCGGCCTGTCCAACCAGGTGGCGGCGCACATGCGGTTCGACCAGCCGGGGGCGGTGGAGCGGGTCGGGCGGTTCTGGGGCGCCGCGACGATGGCGCGGCGGCCGGGGCTGAAGGCGGTCGAGCTGTTCGAGGCGGTGCACGACGGGCGGGTGCGGGCGATCTGGATCATCTGCACCAACCCGGCCGACAGCATGCCGCGGGCGGAGCGGGTGCGGGCGGCGCTGGCGGCGTGCCCGTTCGTGGTGGTCAGCGACCTCTGGCCCACGGACACGACGCGCTACGCCCACGTGCTGCTGCCGGCGGCGGGGTGGGGGGAGCGGAGCGGGACGGTGACGAACTCGGAGCGCCGCATCAGCCGGCAGCGGGCGTTCCGCGCGCCGCCGGGCGAGGCGCGGGCGGACTGGTGGATGCTGGCCGAGGTCGGGCGGCGGATGGGCTGGCGGGACGCGTTCGCCTGGGGCGGGGCGGCGGCGGTGTTCCGCGAGCACGCGGCGCTGACGGCGTTCGAGAACGAGGGCAGCCGCCCGCTGGACCTGGGCGGGCTGTCCGGGGTGTCGGACGCCGAGTACGACGCGATGCCGGCGCGGCAGTGGCCGGTGGTGGCCAGGGGGACGGGTGACGGGTCGGCCGGGGGGGTGGACGGCGGGCGGCTGTTCGCCGCCGGCGGGTTCCCGACGGCGGACGGGCGGGCGCGGCTGGTGCCGACCGCGTGGCGCCCGCCGGCGACGGCGCGGGACGAGCGGTTCCCGATGCTGCTCAACACCGGGCGGGTGCGGGACCAGTGGCACACCATGACCCGCACAGGGCTGGTGCCGCGTTTGGCGCAGCACGTGGCGGCGCCGCTGGCGACGCTGCACCCGGCGGACGCGGCGGCGCTGGGCGTCGAGGACGGCGGGCTCGTGCGGCTGGAAACGGCGCACGGGACCGCGGTGCTGCGGGCCGGGGTGGGCGCCGGGCAGCGCGCGGGGGAGGTGTTCGTGCCGATGCACTGGACGGACGGGTTCAGCTCGGCCGGGCCGATCGGCCGGCTGGTGGGGGACGCGCGCGACCCGTTGTCGGGGCAGCCGGAGCTGAAGGCGACGCCGCTGGCCGTCCGCGCGGTGGAGACGCGGTGGCGCGGGCTGCTGCTGCACGCGCACGCGGTGCGGCCCGAGGGGGTGACCTGGTCGCGGATCCCGCTGGCGCACGGGCACGCGTTCGACCTGGCCGGGGCGGACGCCTTGCCGCCGGGGGACGGCGTCGCCACCTTCGCCCGCGGGCTTATGATGGCGGATGACACCGAGGTGATGGAGATGGCCGACCCTGGCCGGGGCGTGTGGCGCTTCGCGGCGTTGCGGGACGGGCGGCTGATCGCCTGCCTTTACCTGACCAGCCGGGCGTCGGCGCTGCCGTCGCACGACGCCTTGTCGTCGCTGATGGCCGGGCCGCTGGCCGACCCGGCGCGGCGGATGGTGCTGGCCGGGGGCGGCGAGGCGCGGGCGGCGGGCAGGCTGGTGTGCGCCTGCTTCTCGGTGGGCCTGGACACGTTGCGCGCCGCGGTGGCCGGGCAGCGGCTGACGACGGTGGCCGAGATCGGCGCGGCCTTGCGGGCCGGGACGAATTGCGGTTCGTGCATTCCTGAATTGAAAGAGATCCTGCGTGACCAACTCGCCCCGGCCTGAGACCTTCCCGTTGCTGTTGTCGGGCCGCACCGTGCTGCTCGTCGGCCCGGACCCGGCGCGGGCCGAGGCGTTGCGCGCGGCGGGCGCGGCCGTGCGGGAGGTGTCGGCGTTTGCGGCGGCGGACCTGGACGGGGTGGCGCTGTGCCTCGCGCCGGAGGGACACGCGGCGCTGGCGGCGGCGGCGGCGCGCGGGGTGCTGGCCAGCGCCCTGCCCGCGGCGCGGCGGGCGGGCCGGGCGAGCCTGGTAGGGGCCGGGCCGGGGGCTGCGGACCTGCTGACGGTGCGGGCGGTCGAGGCGCTGCGGAGCGCCGACCTGGTGATGTACGACAAGCTGATCGGGCCGGACGTGCTGGCGCTGGCGCGGCCGGGGGCGCGGATGATCGACGTCGGCAAGCGGTGCGGGCGGCACGCGATGAGCCAGGCGGCGATCAACGCGCTGATCGTCAAGCACGCGCGGGAGGGCGCGCACGTGGTGCGGCTCAAGGGCGGTGACCCGTTCGTGTTCGGGCGCGGCGGCGAGGAGCTGGAAAGCCTGCGGGCGGCCGGGGTGGAGGCGGAGGTGGTGCCGGGCATCACGGCGGCGCTGGCGACGGCGGCGCGGCTGGGCATCCCGCTGACGCACCGGGGGGCGTCGCGCAGCCTGCACCTCATCACGGCGCACGGGGCGGACGACCGGCTGCCGGAGCACGACTGGTCGGCGCTGGCCCGGGCGGGGGGGACGCTGGCCGTCTACATGGGCGTGCGGACCCTGCCGCTGCTGGCCGAGCGGCTGATCGCGGCGGGGATGGACCCGGAAACGCCGGCGATCGCCGTGGAGAACGCGTCGCTGCCGGGCGAGCGGCGGCTGCGGGCCAGCCTGGGCGAGATCGCGGCCACCGTGTCCGGGGCCGGGGTGGATGGCCCGACGCTGGTGCTGATCGGGGCGGTGGTGGCCTTGGCGGACGCGGGCGAGGCCGAGGGCGCGGACGGGATCGGCGGGCGCGTTGCCGCCTGACGCCCTGGCGGAGCGGTCCCGGCCCGCGCCCCGACCTACACCCCGGGCCGACCCGGCGATCGTCGAGGCGGAGCACCCGTTCGCGCACTACGTCCGCACGCTCGGGCGCGGGCCTGGGCGGTCGCGGGCGCTGACGCGGGACGAGGCGCGAGCGGCGCTCGGCATGGTGCTGCGGGGGGAGGCGGAGGCGCACCAGGTCGGCGCGTTCCTGATGCTGCTGCGCTACCGGGGCGAGGACGCGGACGAGATCGCGGGGCTGGTGGAGGCGGCGCGGGACGAGATCGGGGCCGGGCTGCCGGAGGGCTGCGCGCCGGTGGCGCTGGATTGGCCGAGCTACGGGGCGGGGCGAACGCGGGGGGTGCCGTGGTTCCTGTTGGCGGCGCTGGCGCTGGCGCGGGCCGGGCACCGCGTGCTGATGCACGGCAGCAACGAGTTCACCCGGGGCACGCCGGTGACGGCGGCGCTGGAGGCGCTCGGGCTGCCGGTGTGCGGAACCAAGGCCGAGGCGGCGCGGCAACTCGACAGGGCGGGGTTCGCCTACCTGCCGTTGGCGTCGTTGTGCCCGGCGTTGGACGGGCTGCTGCGGCTGCGCGGGCTGCTGGGCCTGCGCTCGCCGATCAACACCGCGGCCCGGCTGATCAACCCGTTCGACGCGGCGGCGGGCGTCGACGGCGTGTTCCACCCGCCCTACATCGCGCTGCACCTGAACGCCTCAGCCTTGCTGGCGCGGGGGCGGCTGGTGGTGGTGAAGGGCGGGGGCGGGGAGGCGGAGCGCAACCCGGGCAAGGCGATGGTGGCGCACTGGTTCGACGCCGCGGCCGGGCAAGGCGAGGTGGCGCTGCCGGCGCTGGCCGTGACGGAGGGGCCGGAGGCGCTGATCGAGGTCTGGCGCGGCGGCGAGGGGCCGGGGGCGGCGACGGCGCGGGCAACGGTCGCGCTCGGGTTGCTGGCGATGGGGCTGGCCGGGACGGCGGCGGAGGCGGACACCCGGGCGGCGGAGGTTTGGGCGGGGCGGCTGGGTTAAGGCGAGGGCCCCGCCCTCGACCCGTCGGGGCCTTGGCCCCGCCCTCGACCCGTCGGGGCCTTGGCCCCGCCCTCGACCCTTCGGGGCCTTGACCCCGAACCCCGCCTCTAAGCGCGCCCGACTCTAAGCACGGTAGAAGGGCTTGTCGCCGGTGATGGTGACCCGGGTGCCGCTGCGGGTATGGGGGAAATAGTCCCACAACGCGTGGTGCTGCGCGGCGCGGTTGTCCCAGAACGCCACCGCGTTGGGCGACCAGCGGAAGCGGCAGGCGAACTCCGGCGTTTCGACGTGGCGGAACAGGAAGGCGAGCAGCGCGTCGCTCTCGGGCTTGCTCAGCTCGTTGATCCGGGTGGTGAAGAACGAGTTGACGAACAGCGCCTGGCGGCCGGTGACCGGGTGGGTGCGGACCACCGGGTGCTCGGCGCGCGGGTAGGTGCGGCCACGGTCGTCGGTGCCGTAGCGGCCGCGGTAAAGGCCCTCGCCGTCGTGCGTCGCGGTCAGGCCGGTGAGCAAGCGCCGCATCGGCTCGGACAAGGCCTCGAAGGCGGCGTACATGTTGGCGAACAGGGTGTCGCCGCCGACCTCGGGCAGGGTGCGCATGTAGAGCACGCTGCCCATCGGCGGCTCGGGGTCGCAGGACACGTCGGAATGCCAGCTCTCGCCGTTGACGAACTTGGAATGGGCGTCGGCGTGGATGACCATGACCTCGGGGTGCCCGGGCACCGAAGGGGCGGCGGGGTGGACGTGCAGCTCGCCGAAGCGGCGGCCGAACGCCTTCTGCTGGGCGTGGTCCATGCGCTGGTCGCGGAAGAACACGACCAGGTTGTCCATCAGGGCGTCGTGGACTTCCTGGAACGCCTGGTTGCCGAGGGGGCGGGACAGGTCGATGCCGTGGATCTCGGCGCCGATCACCGGCGTCACCTTGCGAATCTCGATGGTTCCCGACATCGCGGCCTCCTTGCCAATGGTTGATCCGAGCATCGCGCCGACCCGGCGCGCGAGTCCAGTCAGCTTCCCTCGAGGTGATGGATTTCGGGGAAGAACAGCTCCTTCCAGCTCTCGGCCTGCTGGTTGACGGCGCCGGTTTCGCGCATGAAGGCGAGGAACTGCATGATCCGCCGCGGCGTCGTGGTCCACTGGTTCTCGGGGCGGCGGATCATGGCCGCGGTGTCCTCGGGCGACAAGCGGGCGTTCTCGACGCGGATCCAGGTAGCGGCGGCGTCCTCGGGCTTCTGCCGGATCAGCGCCATCGCACGGTCGAGGGCGGCGACGAAGGCCTCGATCACCTTGGGATGGGCGTCGTGATAGCGGGTGGCGGCCCAGACAACGTTGAAGGTGTGCGGCCCACCGAGCACGTCGAAGCTGTCCAGCACGCGATGGACGCGGGGGGAGGCTTCCTCCTCGTACATGTAGGGCGCGGAGGTGAAGTGGCCGGTGATCTGGCTGTTGTCGCTGAGCAGGGCGGTGATGCCGTCCGGGTGGCCCATCGAGATCGTGAGCGGGTCGAGGCGGTGCTCCTGGCCGGGGCCGAACGCCTGCTGCGCGGCCATCTGCAGCACGACTGCCTGGATCGACACCTTGACGGCGGGCAGGGCGATGCGGTCCTGGTCGGTGAAGTCCTTGATCGACCGGACGGCGGGGTTGGAGGTGTTGAGCCAGATCGGCATGCTGTTCAGCGCCGCGACGCCCTTGACCTTCAGGTTGGAGCGGGTCTTGGCCCAGATGGTGAGCATGGGGCCGACGCCGCCGGCGGCGAGGTCGATGTTGCCGGAGATCAGGGCGTCGTTGATCGGCGCGCCGCCGGTGAAGGTGGCGAACTCGGGCCGCAGGTCGAGGCCGCGCGCCTTGCCCTCGGCTTCGAGCAGGCCGGCCTCCTGCATGACGATGAGCGGCAGGTAGGAGATGCCGAACTGGCGGGCGATGCGCACCGTCTCGGCCCGGGCGCCAGTGGCAGCGACAGTGGCGGCGAGCAGCAGCGCGAGCGTGGCCGCCAGGATGCGCGTGGTCGTGCGCGTGATGATGCGCGTGGTCATGGCCGTGCCCCCCTTTCGCGCCGTCGCGCGGCGTCGGTGAGGGGAGGGTAGCGGCCGGCGGCGGGTTTGGCGAGGCGGCCTGGTTCTCGCTTCACAATGCCGGGCAAACGGGCTACGGGCGAGGCAACGATAACCGACCGGAGACGCCCGCCATGACGCCCGCCAGGACCTTGGGCCGCCGCGCCCTGCTCGGCACCGCCGCCTTGCCGCTGTTCGCGATCAACGGCCGCCCGGCCCGCGCCGCCGAGTTCACGCTCAAGTACGCGAACAACGTGCCGGCGACGCACCCGATGACCGTGCGGATGCAGGAAGCGGCGGAGCAGATCCTGAAGGAGACGGGCGGGCGGGTCGAGGTGCGGGTGTTCCCCAACAACCAGCTCGGGTCGGACACCGACATGCTGAGCCAGTTGCGGTCGGGCGCGATCGAGCTGTTCACGTTGTCGGGGCTGATCCTGTCGACGCTGGTGCCGCCGGCCAGCATCAACGGCGTGGGGTTCGCGTTCAAGGACTACGACCAGGTGTGGTCGGCGATGGACGGCAAGCTCGGGGCCTACGTGCGCGGCGAGATCGCCAAGCGCGGGCTGCACGTGTTCGAGCGCATCTTCGACAACGGCTTCCGGCAGACGACGACCAGCACCAAGCCGATCAACGCGCCGGAGGACTTCAAGGGCGTGAAGCTGCGGGTGCCGGTCAGCCCGCTGTGGACCAGCATGTTCAACGCGCTGGGGGCCTCGCCGGCGAGCATCAACTTCGCCGAGGTGTACTCGGCGCTGCAGACCCGGATCGTCGACGGGCAGGAGAACCCGCTGAACCTGATCGAGACGGCGAAGCTGTATGAGGTGCAGAAGTACTGCAGCCTGACCAACCACATGTGGGACGGGTTCTGGCTGCTGGCCAACCGGCGGGCGTTCGGTCAGGTGCCGGCGGACGCGCAGGCGGTGATGGCGCGGGCGTTCGCGGCGGCGGCGGTGGCGGAGCGGGCGGACATCGCGCGCGCCAACGGCGACGTGCGGCGGCAGTTGGAGGGGCACGGGCTGGCGTTCAACGGCACCGACGCCGAGCCGTTCCGGGCGGCGCTCAAGCAGGCCGGGTTCTACAAGGAATGGCGGCAGAAGTACGGCGAGGAGGCCTGGCGGGTGCTGGAGGATTCGGTCGGCGCGGTGTCGTGACCTCGGCCGCCGCCGCGGCGCCGGCCGGGGAGGCGCTGGCCTGGCCGGAGCGGGCGCTGTGCCGGGCGGTCGAGGCGGCGGCGGGCGTGCTGGTGCTGGCGGAGATCGTCATCCTGTTCGCGGGCGTGGTGGCGCGGTTCGCGCTGCACAGTCCGCTGGTGTGGTCGGACGAGCTGGCCAGCATCTTGTTCCTGTGGCTGGCGATGCTGGGCAGCGTGATCGCGTTGCAGCGCGGGCAGCACATGCGGCTGACGGCGGTGGTGGGCGGGATGCCGCCCGCCTGGCAGCGGCGGGCGGAGGCGCTGGCGGTGGGCACGGCCGGGCTGTTCCTGGTCCTGCTGCTGCCGCACGCGGCGGAGTACGCGCAGGACGAGTGGTTCATCGAGACGCCGGCTTTGGGCTGGTCGAACATCGTGCGGGCCGGGGCGCTGCCGGTGGGGGGCGGGTTGATGCTGCTGGCGGCGCTGGTGCGGCTGCTGCGGTGCCGGCTGGCGGACGTGCTGTTCGTGGCCGCGGCGCTGCTGCTGGTGGGGGGCGCGCTCTGGTTGAGCGGGCCCTGGATCAAGGCGCTGGGGAACTGGAACCTGGTGCTGTTCTTCGTCGTGCTGCTGGGGGCCGGGGTGCTGCTCGGGGTGCCGATCGGGTTCAGCTTCGGGCTGGCGACGCTGACCTACCTGGCGGTCACCACGAGCACGCCGTTGTCCGTCGTGGTGTCGCGGATGGACGAGGGGATGAGTTCCTTGATCCTGCTCGCGGTGCCGCTGTTCGTGTTCCTCGGGCTGCTGATCGAGATGACCGGGATGGCGCTGGCGATGGTGGCGTTCCTGTCGAGCCTGCTGGGGCACGTGCGCGGCGGGCTCAACTACGTGCTGCTGGGCGCGATGTACCTGGTGAGCGGCATCTCGGGCAGCAAGGCGGCGGACATGGCGGCGGTGGCGCCGGTGCTGTTCCCGGAGATGAAGCGGCGCGGGGCCAATGAAGGGGAGCTGGTGTCCCTGCTGTCGGCGTCGGGGGCGATGAGCGAGACGATTCCGCCGAGCTTGGTGCTGATCACCATCGGCTCGGTGACGGGGGTGAGCATCGCCGGGCTGTTCACGGGGGGGCTGGTGCCGGCGCTGGTGCTGGCGCTGGCGCTGGCGGTGATCGCCTGGCGGCGGTCGCGTGGGGACGACGTGAGCGGGGTGCGGCGGGCCGGGGGGCGGGAGGTGCTGCGGGCGTTGCTGGTGGCCTTGCCGGCGCTGGCGCTGCCGTTCCTGATCCGGGCGGCGGTGGTGGAGGGGGTGGCGACGGCGACGGAGGTCAGCACCATCGGCATCGCCTACTCGGTGGTGGCGGGGCTGCTGCTGTACCGCACGTTCGACTGGGGGCGGCTGGGGCCGATGCTGGTGGAGACGGCGTGCTTGTCCGGGGCGATCCTGTTCATCATCGGCACGGCGACGGCGATGGCCTGGGCGCTGACGCAGTCGGGGTTCTCGCACGCGCTGGCGGAGGCGATGGCGGCCGTGCCCGGCGGCGCGGCCGGGTTCCTGGCCATCAGCATCGCCGCGTTCGTGGTGCTGGGCAGCATCCTGGAGGGCATCCCGGCGATCGTGCTGTTCGGGCCGCTGGTGTTCCCGATCGCCCGCGAACTCGGCATCAACGACGTGCATTACGCGATGGTGGTGGTGCTGGCGATGGGGATCGGGCTGTTCGCGCCGCCGTTCGGAGTGGGGTACTACGCGGCGTGCGCGATCGGCCGGGTCAGCCCGGACGCGGCGATGCGGCGGATCTGGCCTTACCTCGGGGCGTTGATCGTAGGGTTGGCGCTGGTGGCGGCGATTCCTTGGCTGTCGACCGGGTTCCTATAGGCCGGCCGCGCCCCCATATCGGGTGCCAGACCGAAACCAGAGGAGAACCGCCATGTCGTTGTTCGCCCGCGTGGCCGAGCCCGAGACCTTCCCCTTCACGCTGAGCGACGCCGAGTGGAAGCAGCGGCTCTCGCCCGAGCAGTACAAGGTGATGCGCAGCCACGGAACCGAGCGCGCCTGCACCAGCCCGCTGAACGCGGAGAAGCGCGAGGGCACCTACGCTTGCGCCGGCTGCGGCCAGGCACTGTTCGCGACCGACGCCAAGTTCGAGAGCGGCACCGGCTGGCCGAGCTTCTACCAGCCGATCTCGGACGTGGCCGTCGGCACGACGGTGGACCGGGGGTTCGGCATGGTGCGGACCGAGGTGCATTGCGGCAACTGCGGCAGCCACATGGGGCACGTGTTCCCCGACGGGCCGCGGCCGACCGGGCAGCGCTACTGCATCAACGGCGTGGCGCTCGAGTTCCAGCCGGCCTAGGGCCGGACGCCCCCGCGGGACCACGCCTCAGCCGAACGAGGCCTTCTCAGGCAACGCCCGTCAGCGCCGCGATCCGCCATTCCATTTCAGGTTCTGAGAACGGAAATCCATCACCTGCGGCCGGGAGCGTGGTTTCGTCCGGGCTGAGATGGGCCAGGACGACCTGCATCGTCCAGGCGGCCGTCATCGAGAAGCCAGCTTTCCAGGCCAGGCTGGCCATCGCTTTCGCGTCGCGCAGAACGGTGGCGCGGGCCAAGGCAGAGGACGCGACGCCGCTGGCCACCGTGACGATGGCGGCAACCCGGCCGGCATCGCCGGTGGCGGCCGCGGCGAGAAGGGTGGCCTCGCTCGGTTGGCTGGGCCAGGCGACAGGCTTGGGACGGTCCAGAACCGTCCAGGTGTCATCGACGACGAGCGGGAACTTGCCGCGCAACGCCTCGGCCTGCTTCGGCAGCAGGCCTGCTTGGCAAACCAAGGCGTCGAGCAGGTGGCGTGTGGCGAGAAAGGCGAGGGCCGTCATCAGCCTTGCCCGGAAGAAGGCGGGGGGCGGTATCGGACGGCGCACGGCGGGGCCACCGGTGTCGAGCAGGGCGTCCACCGCCGCTTCCCGGACGGCAGGCGAACGGTGGTCGAGCAGGCAGCGGACGGCGGGATCAGCCCGTCGGTCGCGGCCGAGCACGAGCATGGCGAGCAAGTCGGTGGCGGTCAGCAGGGACAAGAGATGGACCAGTGGGCCGGTGGTGGTGATGGCGAGGTCTTGCGCCAGGCTGAGAGCGGTTTCCCGTGAGGCCTCGGGCGCGATCGGCAGGGTGTCGCGCAGGGCGGCCCGCAGCCGGGCGGCGACATCTTGCGCGAGCGTCATCGTCACTCGCCGCACGCGCGCCTGCGCCGCGGCCTGCATGGCCGGGGGCAAGCCGGGCAGGAGGGCGGCGATTTGCTGGGACAGCCCGGCATTCACACCGTCGGCGTCGGGGACGAGCCGGGTCGGGTCGGTCGTCGGGAACGCGGGATTGGCGGCGGCGGCGGCCCGGACCGTGAGGGCGGCGTCGTGGGCGAGAGCGTGCAGAACATCGGCGGGCGTGTCCAAGCGGGAGGCGAGCAGGATCCGCGCCGGCTCGCCGCCTTCCAGGTCGCCCCAGGCGTCAGGGCCGGGGTCGATGGATGATCGCGAGGCGGGCGCGGGCATTAGAAGGCCGGTCGATGCGACACGCGCCAGTGGCCGCCGCCCTTGCGCTTGACCTCGTACATGGCTTGGTCGGCGCGCTGGATCATCTGCTCCAGCACCTCATCGCTGCCGGGCTCGCGGGTGGCGACGCCGATCGAGACGCCGGCACCGTAGATATCGCCGGCGGAGAGGTGGGACAGCTCGGCCGGGGCCTCGGTGCAGAGCGACTGCGCGCGCTCGGCGGCGGTGAGGGAGTCAGCGCCGTCGAGCCAAACGGCGAACTCGTCGCCGCCGAGCCGGGCCACGAGGTCGGTGGGCCGGAAGGTGCGTTGCAGCAGCGCGCTGATCAGCAACAGCGCGGAATCGCCCGCGTCGTGGCCTTGGGTGTCGTTGACCTGCTTCAAGCGGTCGACGTCGACGAACAGCAGGGTGCCGGGCATCCCCTCGCGCTCGATGCGGTCGAGCCGCCGGCCGGCTTCCTCCAGGAAGGCGCGGCGGTTCAGCAGGCCGGTCAACGGATCGGTGCGGGCCTGGCGGGCGAGCTCGCGTTGGATCGCCTCGTGCTCCAGGATGATCCGAGCGACGCCGCCGACCGCGCCGGCGAGGACGCGGTCGCTCTCGTCCCACTGCCGGATGCCTGGCGCGCGCCAGGCGATCAGCGCCGCGCGCTCGCCGAAGCGGGTGGAGCAAGGGCAGGCGAGGGCGGTGGTGCCGCCATCGAGCGTGAAGGTTTGCAGGTCGTCGCCGCCGGCCATCAGCTTCGGCAGCACCTGGCCCAGCACCGGGGCGATGTCGACCCCGGCGGCGTGGAGCACCAAGGGCGGGTCGGATTGCAGCGCGTCGACCACGGCGGCGGCCTTGCAGCCGAGCGCCTGCATGACGGTGTCGAGCAGGGACTGCATCATGCGCGGGGCGCGCACCTCCTGGCGCAGGCGGGACAGGATGTGGTCGAGCACCTCGGCCCGGCGCAGGTTGCCGGCGGCGGCGGCCTCGGCCTTCTCCTGCTCGGTGATGTCGACGGCGACGCCGCGGACGCCGCAATGCCGCCCGGCGTCGTCCACCATGGGGATGGTGGTCAGCGCCATGCAGACCAGCGCGCCGGCCTTGGTGCGCAGCCAGGTCGGCTGGCGCTGGACGGGGGCGGTGAAGCGGAACGGGTCGGGCCGGGCGGCGTCGGCCAGGAGCATCCGCCCCGGCTGGCCGAGGATCGCGGCGGCGGGCCAGCCGAGCACGAACTCGGGAGCGACGAAGGTGACGCGGCCGCGGGCGTCGGTTTCGAACACGAGGTCGGTCGCCATGGCGCCGATTTGTCGCCAGCGCTGCCGGCTCTCGATCAAGGCGAGACGCAGCGCGTCGGGCTCGCGCGCCTCGGTGGCCGAGGTGTCCTGCCCAACGGCATTGTCCGTGATGTCCGCGCCCAAGCTCATGCGATGTCCCCGTTTCGAGGCGCATGATGCCTGCGCCGCATTAAAGCGCCGTTACTGCCGTGCGTTTTTCACGCGCGCCCGTTTGACAGGGTGGGGCCTCGTCAGCATGGTCCGCCCGCACGCCACCGCCAGGACAGACCGATGCACGACCATCCGCTTCGCCCGAGGATCGATGAGCTTTGGGAAGGGCGCGAGATGCTGTCCGCCGCCACGAAGGGGGACGACCGGGCGGCGGTGGAGAAGGCGCTCGACGCGCTGGACAGCGGGGCGTTGCGGGTGGCGGAGAAGACCGGCGGCGGCTGGGTGGTGCACGAGTGGCTGAAGAAGGCGGTGCTGCTGTCGTTCCGGCTGAACGACTCGGCGGCGATGACGGGCGTGGGCGGCGCGCCGGCCTGGGACAAGGTGGCGATGAAGACGGCAGGGTGGGGACAGAACCAGTTCGCCGCCGCCGGGTTCCGGGCGGTGCCGGGGGCGGTGGTGCGGCGGAGCGCCTACGTCGCGCCCGGCGTGGTGCTGATGCCGAGCTTCATCAACGTCGGCGCTTACGTGGATGGCGGCACGATGATCGATACCTGGGCGACGGTGGGGAGCTGCGCCCAGGTGGGGCGCAACTGCCACCTGAGCGGCGGGGTGGGCCTGGGGGGCGTGCTGGAGCCGTTGCAGGCCAACCCGACCATCATCGAGGACGACTGCTTCATCGGCGCGCGGTCAGAAGTGGTGGAGGGGGTCGTGGTCGGGCGCGGGTCGGTGCTGTCGATGGGGGTGTTCATCAGCGGCTCGACCAAGATCATCGACCGGGACACGGGCGAGGTGTTCGTGGGCCGGGTGCCGGAGTACTCGGTGGTGGTGCCGGGGACGCTGCCGGGCAAGGCGCTGCCGGACGGGTCGCCGGGGCCGAGCCTCGCCTGCGCGGTGATCGTCAAGCGGGTGGACGAGCGGACGCGGGCCAAGACCTCGATCAACGAGCTGTTGCGGGATTGATGGACCCGTTGGCGCTGGCGCAGTCGCTGATCCGCTGCCGTTCGGTGACGCCGGCGGACGAGGGCGCGCAGGACGTGCTGGCGGCGGCGCTGGAGGGTTTGGGGTTCACGGTGTGGCGGCTGCCGTTCGGGACGACGCCGAACCTGTTCGCCCGGCGCGGGACCGGCTCGCCGCACCTGTGCTTCGCCGGGCACACGGACGTGGTGCCACCGGGGGACGGGTGGGGCGCCGACCCGTTCGGGGGCGAGGTGCGGGACGGGGCGCTGCTGGGCCGGGGGGCGTGCGACATGAAGGGGGCGATCGCCGCGTTCGTCGCCGCGGCTGCGAGCCGCGGGCGGGGCGGCGGGTCGGTCAGCCTGCTGATCACCGGGGACGAGGAAGGGCCGGCGACGGACGGGACGGTGCGGGTGCTCGACTGGATGGCGGCCGAGGGGCACGTGCCGGACCTCTGCCTGGTGGGGGAGCCGACCAACCCGGCGCGGCTCGGCGAGGTGATCAAGATCGGGCGGCGGGGCAGCCTCAACGCGGAGATCACCGTGCATGGGGTGCAGGGCCATTCGGCCTACCCGCACAAGGCCGACAACCCGGTGCACCGGCTGGTGCGGGCGCTCGACGCGCTGACGGCGGCGCCGCTCGACGTGGGAAGCGCGTGGTTCGAGCCGAGCACGCTGCAGGTGACCAGCATCGACGTGGGCAATCGGGCGACCAACGTCATCCCGGCCTCGGCCTCGGCGCGGCTCAACGTCCGGTTCAACGACCGGCACACCGGGGCCGGGCTGGAGGCGTGGCTGCGCGCGGCGGTGTCGCGGCACGCCGAGCGGTTCGACCTCCTGGTCAGCGTCAGCGGCGAGAGCTTCCTGACCACGCCGGGGCCGTTGGTGGTGCGGCTGCGGGCGGCGATCGGGCGGGCCTGCGGCACGGAGCCGCGGCTCGACACCGGGGGCGGCACGTCGGACGCGCGGTTCATCGCGCGATACTGCCCGGTGGCGGAGTTCGGGCTGGTCGGTGCTACGATGCACCAGGTGGATGAGCAGGTGCCGGTGGCCGAGATCTACGCGTTGACCGACGCCTACGGCGCGGTGCTGGCCGAATTCGTATGAGGCGGGCATGAACATGCAGCCGCTGATCGGCGCGGCGCAGCTCGCCTTCGGGCGCGGCGAAGGGATGGAACGGTTCGGCCAGACGGCGCAGGCGTTCCTGGCCAGCCTGGCACCGCTGCTGGCGTTCCCGCTGGTGGGCGCCGGGGTGCTGCTGTTCTCCGGCAAGCCGGTGGTGGCGATGCTGGCGTTCCTGCTGACGCTGGTGGCGCAACTGGCGCCGGCGGTGCTGTCGCACGCGCTCGCGGCGCGCTGGGGTCGGGAAGCGCGATGGATGCGCTACGCGACCGCGTTCAACTGGTGCCAATGGGCGCTGCCGGCGGTCGCGTTCGTGCTGCTGGTCGTGTCGCAGGCGGCGATCGGCGGCGGGATGGCGGAGGAAGCGGCCGGGCGGCTGGTGGTGCTGGGGCTGGCCGCCTACGGGCTGTGGCTGCACTGGACAGTGGCCCGGCACGGGCTCGACCTGCCGCGGGGCCGGGCGGCGTGGTTCGTGGCGCTGGTCAACGTGGGCACCCTGGCGCTGGTGATGGCCCCGGGGCTGATCCAGGGGGCGCTGGGCTGAACGGGTCGGGGTCGTAGCGCACGCCGGTCAGGGTCAGGCCCTCGGGGGGCGCGGTCGGGCCGGCGGCGGCGCGGTCGCGCGCGGCCAAGGCTTCGGCAACGCGGGCGGGCGGCCAGCGGCCCTCGCCGACCAGCTTCAGGGTGCCGACGATGTTGCGGACCTGGTGGTGCAGGAAGCTGCGGGCCTCGACGGTGGCGGTGATGGCATCGCCGCACCGGGCGACGTCCAGGCGGTCGAGCGTGCGCCACGGGGATCGGGCCTGGCAGGAGGTGGCGCGGAACGACGTGAAATCGTGATGCCCGAGCAGGTGGCGCGCCGCCTCGGCCATGGTGGCGGCGTCGAGCGGGCGTTCGACGTGCCAGGCGTGGCCGAGGCCGAGCGCCGGGCGGGCGCGGCGGTTGAGGATGCGATAGCCGTAGGCGCGACCGATGGCGGAGAAGCGCGGGTTCCAGCCCGGGCGCGCGGGGGCGGCCCGCAGCACGACCAGGGCGTGGGGGCGGAGGTGGAAGTTGAGGGCGTCCCGCACCTGGCCGGGGCGGTAGCGGTCGGGCAGGCCGAGCATCGCCACCTGGCCGGCGGCGTGGACGCCGGCGTCGGTGCGGCCCGCGACGATGCTGGGAACGGGTTGGCCGTCGTTCAGGTGGGCGGCGGCTGCTTCCAGGATGGCCTGCAAGGTGGGGACACCCTCCTGCCGCTGCCAGCCGGCGAAACCCGCGCCGTCGTACTCCAGCAGCAGCGCCCAGGCCGTCACCCCAGGACCGTGCCGGGCGGGACGGGGCGGCCGCGGAGCATGGCGGCGGCGGGCATAGGGGCGCGGCCGGGGCGCTGGACGCGGAGCAGGCGGAGTGCCCCTCCGCCGCAGGCCACGAGGAGGGCGTCGTCGAGAACGACGCCGGGGGAGCCTTCGCCGGGTTCAAAGCGGGCTTCGAGGACTTTCAGGGGTTCGCAGCCCAGCATGGCCCACGCGCCTGGCCAGGGGATCAGGCCCCGCACCATGCGGTCCAGGCTGGCGGCGTCGTGGGACCAATCGAGACGGCCGCTCTCGCGGGTGAGCTTGGGGGCGTAGGTCGCGCCCTCGGGTTGCGGCACGGCGGCGGGTCGGGCGTCGAGCGCCTGGAGGATCAGTGCTGCGCCGAGGTCGGACAGGGTGTCGTGCAGGGTGGCGGCGGTGGTGTCGGGGCCGATCGGGACGGCCCGGCGCAGCAGCATGGGGCCGGTGTCGAGGCCCGGCTCCATCTGCATGATGGTGACGCCGCTCTCGGCGTCGCCGGCGAGGATGGCGGCCTGGATCGGGCCCGCGCCGCGCCAGCGGGGCAGCAGGCTGGCGTGGATGTTGAGGCAGCCGCGGCGGGGGGTGTCCAGCATCGCGGGCGGCAGGATCAGGCCGTAGGCGGCGACCACGGCGGCGTCGAGGCCGAGGGCGGCGAAGGCGGCGTGCTCCTCGGCGTCGGCGCGGAGGCGGGCGGGGGTGCGGATCGGCAGGCCGAGCGCCGCGGCGGCGGCGTGGACCGGGCAGGGCCGCAACGAATGGCCGCGGCCGGCGGGGCGGGGCGGCTGGGCGTAGACGGCGGCGACCTCGTGCCCGGCGGCGTGTAGGGCGCGCAAGGCCGGCACGGCGAAGGCCGGGCTGCCCATGAAGGCGAGGCGGAGCGGCACGCGGCGGATTACCCGGCCGCCTTCTGCTTCCGTTCCTTGGCGAGGCGGCGCAGGATCATGTTGCGCTTGAGCGCCGAGATGTGATCGACGAACAGGACGCCGTCGAGGTGGTCGATCTCGTGCTGGAGGCAGGCGGCGAGCAGGCCGTCGGCTTCGATCTCACGGCGCGCGCCTGCCAGGTCGTGGTAGCGGATCAGCACGCGGGCGGGGCGGGACACGTCGGCGTACTGGCCGGGCAGGGACAGGCAACCCTCCTCGCGCGTCGCCCACTCCTCGCTGACGCGGACCACCTCGGGATTGACGAGGTGGATCGGGGCTGGCTCGCCGTCGGGCATCAGGTCGACCACGGCGAAGCGGAGGCCGACGCCGACCTGGGGGGCGGCGAGGCCGATGCCGGGGGCGGCGTACATGGTGGCGAGCATCTGGGGGGCGAGGCCGCGCACCGTGTCCGCGTCGGCGGGGCCGACCGGGCGGGCCTTGGCGCGGAGGACGGCGCTGGGGGGCGTCAGGATGGGCAGGCCGGCCTGGGTCGGGCTGGCCGGTTGAGCGGGTTCGATCATCGGGGCGATGTAGCCGGGTGATGGCGCGGGTTCAATCAGCGGGGCAAGCCGTGCGGCCATGCGGCCGGTGGGGGCGCAAGCCCTTGAACCGCTGGGAGGCATCGCCAATCTTGGATCATGCCGGGGCGCCATCGCGGGCCTTGGCCGATGCTTCGCTCGTCCGAGGGGGCCACGATGACCGCACGCGTTTTCACGTCACCCATGTTCCTGGGGTTTGATCACCTCGAGCAGATCCTGGAGCGGGCCGGCAAGACCTCTTCGGAGGGTTATCCGCCTTACAACATCGAGCAGACCGGGCCGAATGGGCTGCGCATCACCCTGGCGGTGGCTGGGTTCACGATGACCGACCTGCAGATCACGCAGGAGGACAACCAGCTCGTCATCCGCGGGCGCCAGGCGGAGGAGCCGCAAGGCCGGGTTTACCTGCACCGCGGCATCGCGTCGCGGCAGTTCCAGCGGGCGTTCGTGTTGGCCGAGGGGATCGAGGTCAAAGGAGCCTGGCTCGACAACGGCCTGCTGCATATCGACCTGGCGCGGCCGCAGCCCGAGGTTCGGGTCAAGACGATCCAGATCGGCAAGCCGGTGAAGTCGGGCGTGCCGCGCGTTGTGGACGACACGCCCGACCGGGACTGAGGCAATCTATAAGGACGGCCGCTTGCATCCGCATGGGGTGGCCGCGCGTTCCGTTCCCGGAGCGACACGTTGCCGAACGGCATCGAGCCTGGACTGGGCCGCCGCCGGTCCGGCTGCCCGTGACACACCAGAAACCTGGCGTCGCCCTGGATGGGACGCCGGGCTTGCTTAGGAGATTGAAAAATGGACACCCGCTCAGCCGATCCCGCCGTCAAAAGCGTCCGGGTCGATATCCGCCACCTGACCGACGAGCAGATGATGCAGCTCGGCATGACGCAGCTCGCCTACGTCAAGCCCGTCGTGCTGAACGGGCAGACGGCGTTCGCGATCCACGCCGCGGATGGTTCACCGATGGCCGTCGCGGCGGATTGCAACTTGGCGGTGGCGGCGATCGTGCAGCACGAGATGATGCCGGCGCTGGTGCATTGAGAAGAAGCCGGATCCGGCCCGTGGCTCGGGTCCGGCGCGTTCGGATAGAACGGGATCAGCCTTTGCTGGCGGCGGGATCGATCCAGCCGATGTTGCCGTCCGGCCGGCGATAGACCACGTTCAGTTCGGACGTGGCGCTGTTGCGGAACATCATGACGGCTTGATCTGCTAGGTCCATGCGCATCACTGCTTCGCCGACGCTCAGGGTGTTGATCTCGGCGGGGGACTCGGCGATCACGGTGGCGAAGGTGGGCGAGGGCGCGCCGTTGGCCGCGCCGACGGCGACGGTTTCCTCCTCCTGCTGCAGGATATATTGGCGGGCGGCTTCGGGTCGGGCGCGGTTGGCCAGATCCCGGGCGTGCTCATTGACGCGGCGGCGGTAGCGTCGAAGGCGCTTGGCGATGTGTTCGGCGGCGTCGTCGAAAGCGCCGTTGGCGTCCGCCGCCTCGCCCTCGCCGCGCAGCGTCAAGCCGCGACCGGCGTGAACGTTGATGTCGCAGGTGAAGAAACTGCGCGCGCGGCTGAAGGTGACGTTGGCTTCCTGCGCATGGTCGAAGTACTTGCCGGCGATCTGGTCGAGCTGTTCGGCAACGCGCGTGCGCAACGCGTCCGACAGGTCCACCTGCTTGCCCGACACCGTGATCTGCATTCCGTCGCCTCCTCCTGATCGCGACCGGCCGGCTGGCCTCAGGCCGACATCGCTTTTTCCCGTTTCCGCTGCACCGAGCTTGGGATGCGCAAAGCCTCACGGTATTTGGCCACGGTCCGGCGCGCGATGTCCACGCCTTCCCGCCGGAGGGCGGACACGATCGCGTCGTCCGAAAGGACGTCGACCGGGTCCTCGGCGACGACCAGGGCACGGATGCGGTGGCGCACCGCCTCGGCGCTGTGGCTCTCGCCGCCGGAGCTGGACGCGATGGCGGTGGTGAAGAAATATTTCAGCTCGAAGATGCCGCGCGGGGTGGCGATGTACTTGTTGGCCGTGACCCGGCTGACGGTGCTCTCGTGCATCTCCACCGCGCCCGCCACGTCGCGCAGGATCAGCGGCCGCAGGTGGCCGACGCCGCGGCGGAAGAACGCGTCCTGCTGCTTCACCACCTCGGCCGCCACCTTGAGGATGGTGTTGGCGCGCTGCTGCAACGATTTGACCAGCCAGTTGGCGGTGGACAGGTTCTCGCCGAGGAAGGTGCGCGTCGCCCGCCCGCCCTGGGCGCTGATGCGGGCGTGATACACCTCGTTGACCAGCACGCGGGGCATGGTGTCAGGGTTGAGTTCCAGCACCCACTCGCCGTTCGGGGCGGCGCGCATCAGCACGTCGGGCACGACCTGCTGCACGGGGCCGGAGTCGAACCCCGCGCCGGGCTTGGGGTCGAGGCGGCGAAGCTCGGCCGCCATGTCGGCCAGGTCCTCGGCGTCGACGCCGCAGACGGCCATCAGGGCGCGGGTGTCGCGCCGGGCGAGCAGGTCGAGGTTGTCGAGCAGGGCCTGCATCGCCGGGTCGAGGCGGTCGCGCTCGGCGAGTTGGGCGGCGAGGCAGGTCTTGAGGTCGGGGGCGAACAGGCCGGACGGGTCGAAGCGCATCATGCGCTCGCGCACGGAGGCGACGCGGGCGGCGTCGATGCCCATGGCGTAGGCGAGGTCGGCGGTGCTGGCGGCGACGCGGCCGGCCGGGTCGAGCAGGCCGATCAGTTGCGTGCCGATCATGCGGTCGACCGGATCGGCGAAGCTGAGGCGAAGCTGCTCGTTGAGGTGGGTGCGGAGGTTGCGCGGCGCTTCGACCAAGTCGTCGATGCCGCGCTCGTCGAACGGGTCGCGCGATCCGCGCGCGGCGCCGAGGTAGCTCGCGCCCAATTCGCCCCCCGGGCCGCCGTCGGCCGCGCCGCCGGCGTCGTAGCTGTTGGCGTGGTCGGCCTCGATCGCGTCCGGCAGCTTCTCGCGGCCGAGCAGGGCGACGGCGTCGAGCCGGTCCAGCATCTCGGGGCGTTGGTCGGGGGCGGGGCGCTCGAATTCGCGGTCGGACCGTTCGTCGCGCTCGAGCAACGGGTTGCGCTCCAGCTCTTCCTCGATGAAGGCGGCCGCTTCCATGTTGGTGCACTGGAGGAGCTTGATGGCCTGACGCAGTTGCGGCGTCATGACCAGGGATTGCGTTTGCCGGAATTCCAGCCGTGGACCTATCGCCATGACCGGCAGACTACAGGCTAAACCTTTCTCCAAGATAGACGCGGCGCACGTCCTCGTGGGCCACGACCTCGTCGGGCCGGCCCTCCATGAGGACGTGGCCGTCGTACATGATGTAGGCGCGGTCGATGATCTCCAGCGTTTCGCGCACGTTATGATCGGTGATCAGTACGCCGATGCCGCGGTCCTTGAGGTGGGACACGAGATCGCGGATCTCGCCGACGGCGATCGGGTCGATGCCGGCCAGCGGCTCGTCGAGCAGCACGTAGCCGGGCTGGGTGGCCAGCGCCCGCGCGATCTCGACCCGGCGGCGCTCGCCACCGGACAAGGCGAGGGCCGGGGTGCGGCGGAGGTGGCCGATGCCGAACTCGGTCAGCAGCCCGTCCAACGACTGGTGGCGGCGGTCGCGGTCGGGTTCCACCACCTCGAGCGCGGCCATGATGTTCTGCTCGACGTTGAGGCCGCGGAACACGCTCGCCTCCTGCGGCAGGTAGCCGATGCCGAGGCGGGCGCGGCGATACATCGGCAGGCCAGTGATGTTGTTGCCGTCGAGTTCGATGCGCCCGGTGTCGGGCCGCACGAGGCCGACGATCATGTAGAAGGTGGTCGTCTTGCCAGCGCCGTTCGGGCCGAGCAGGCCGACCGCCTCGCCGCGTTGGACGTTGATGCTGACCGACTGGACGACGGCGCGCTTCTTGTACGTCTTGCCAACGCCGCGGGCGGTCAGGCCGGAGTCGACGCCCCAGGGGCCGCCCGCGCCTACTGCTTCGAGCCGGGCGTCGATGACGCGCCCCCGCTGTCGTTGGCACCAGCCGGAGTGCGGCCGCCCTTATCGATCTCGGTCGGCACGACTAGCCCTTGCACCCGCTTGCCCGGCTCGCGCACCAAGGTCGAGATGCCGGTCTTGAGGTTGACGATCGCCTCGTCGCCTTGCAACTGGTTCTGGCCGCGGGTGATGCGCACGTTGCCGGCGAGGCGGGCGATGCCAGCGTCGGCGACGTAGACGCCGCGGTCGCCCTTGACGGTTTCGGTCGCGGTGCGGATCTGCACGTCGCCGAACCCCTCGACCCGCTCCAGCTTGCCTGACGCGTCGACCGGACTGCCGGAGGGCTTGCCGGCCGCGCTCGCAGCCTGGACCGACCCGGCCTGCGGTGCGCCCGCGGGGGTGGCGGTGTAGCCGACCAGCACGTCGGCCGACACGCGGCGGCCGTCCGTCGTCGTCACGGTGGCGTCGCCGCGGGCGACCGCCATGCGCTTCTGCGACCAGTACTCCATGGCGTCCCGCGCCGTTATGACCTGTTGCGGCGTCGTGATCGACAAGGCGCCGCCGGTCAGCAGCAACACGGCCTGGTCGATGTCGTAGATCCCGCGGTCGCCGACCGCGAGGTCGGTCGCGGTGAAGATGCGGACGTGGCCCTCGGCCTCCAAGCGGTAAACCTCGTTGGAGCCGGTGTCGCTCGGGCCGGTGGCCGGGGCGGCCGGGTCGTTGGCGGCGGCCTTGCGGCGGTAGCGGGCGATGAGGCGGTCGGCCGTCACGGTCACGTTGCCGCGGACGGCGCGCGCATCGCCGCTGGCCACGACCATCTGCTCGTTCTGCCGCCATTCCATGCCGCCTTGCGCAGTCACGTCGATGGGGCCACCCTTGGACAGGTCAAGGCCCTGGGCCGAGACGAGCGATGGGGCGGACACCACGGCGAGCGCCACCAGGGCGGCGCGGATCATCGGGGCTCAGCGCCGTTCAGGACCAGGTGCGCCGGGCCGGTGAACTGGATCGCCGCCCCTTTGTCGATCAAGGTGAAGCCCTGGGCGTCGAGGGTGCCGAACGGGCCTTCGGCGCGGGTCTTGTCGCTGCTGGCGGCGGCGCCGGCCTTGAGGTCGACCACGGCGGCGTCGGTGCGGAGCGTGGTGCCGTCCTCACGGTAGAGCAGGACGTTGCCGGACAGATCGAGCATCGATTGGTGCTGGATGAAGACCCCGGCCTGCGACTCGCCCATCAACCAGGTGCCGCTCTCGGTGACGATGTCGCCCTTGGGGTCGGTCAGCGCGATGCGCTCCGGGCCGGTCTGCAACGCGGACGCGGCCGTGACGGTGTAGGGCCGCCCGCGCTCATCCACGCCGCGGTAGCGGGGCTGCAGCATGCGTCCGGTGTCGGCCTCGACGGAGAAGGCGCGGCGAAAGGCGATGCGGCCCTGGTCCTTGACCCGCATTAGCTCGGGCCAAACCGCGATGGAGCTGAGCAGGAGCAGCGCCAGCAGAGGCAAGAGCCACTTGGCCAGCACGACCATGACGTGCCGACGGGCGATCCCGGCGGCGGTCGGCGGCGCTTGACGCCAGGCTGGGGTGGAGACGATCACGCGCCGGGCGACCGGGCGGACCAGCGCCGGGCCGGGTAGGCGGGGCCGGTCCTGGACGTCGGACACGCTCACAGCACGCCCGCCCGCAACAGGTCGTGGACGTGCAGGATGCCAACCGGGGCGCGGGCCGGGTCGGTCACGAACAGGCTGGTGACGGGGCGCGGGCCATCGTTCATCGCCCGCAAGGCTTCGGCCGCCAGGGCGTCGGGGCTGATGGTGCGGGGCACTCGGTTCATGATGTCGGCGACGCGGCGGGACAGCAGGTCCGGACCCATGGCGCGGCGAAGGTCGCCGTCGGTCAGGACTCCCGCCAGGCGGCCGTCCGCGCCCAAAGCGCCGAGGCAGCCGAAGCCCTTGCCGGTCATCAGCAGGAGGGCCTGGTCCATCGGCAGGTCCTGCGGCGCGAGCGGCACGGCGGCGCCCGTGTGCATCAGGTCGCGAACGTGGCGGAGCTGCGCGCCGAGGCGGCCGCCGGGATGGAAGGCGGAGAACTGGCTGGCGGTGAAGCCGCGGCGCGTCAGCAGGGCGACGGCGAGGGCGTCGCCGAGGGCGAGCTGCATCGTCGTGCTGGTGGTGGGGGCCAGGCCCATGGGGCACGCCTCGGGGGCGGCGGGGAGCAGGAGCACGACGTCCGCGGCGCGGGCCAGGGCGGAGGCGGGCCGGGCGGTGACGGCGATCAGCGGCAGGGCGAAGCGGCGGGCGTAGGCGACCAGATCGGCGAGTTCCGGCGTTTCGCCGCTGTTGGACAAGGCCAGCACGGCGTCGCCCGGGACGATCATGCCGAGGTCGCCGTGGCTCGCCTCGGCCGGGTGGACGAAGAGGGAGGGGGTGCCGGTCGAGGCCAGGGTGGCGGCGACCTTGCGCGCGACCAGGCCCGACTTGCCCATGCCGGACACGACGACGCGGCCGCGGCACCCGGCCAGGCGCTCCACCGCCGTGCCGAACGCATCGTCCGGGCAGCTTGCCAGGGAACATGCCAGGGCGCGCAGGCCGGCCGCTTCGATCTCCAGGACGTTGCGAGCGACCTCGGACGCGGACGCCGGCTTGAAGGCGAGGACGGCTGTCATGACCCCCCTTCTATGGGCAGGCCCCGGTGGCCGGTCAACACGCGAAGCACGACAGAATGTAACACAGTGCTATGAAACGTGACATCGGACAACGAATCGGACAATGGATAAGCTCGCATGAGCAGGCCTCCGTCCCGAGTGCCGAGGCTCTGCCCAGGACCAGCGGGCGGGCTCAACGGGCAGCCCGGGCGTGAGCGTCGGCGAGCTGTTGCGAGCGGGCGGTCTGTCGTTCGAACATCCAACCAGGATATTCTTTTGGCAAGGCGCTGACCTGGTCGAGGCCGTCAAGCTCCGCCGTCGTGAGTTCGATCCCGGTGGCGGCGATGTTGTCCTCAAGCTGGTCGAGACGCTTGGCTCCGATGATGACGCTGGTGACGACCTTGCGATGCAAGAGCCACGCCAGCGCCACTTGGGCGACTGAGACGCCGCGGCTGTCGGCCATCGGCCGCATGGCGTCAACGCAGTCGAAAGCGCGGTCGCGCTGGACGGGGGGGAAATCGAACGCGGCGCGGCGGGTGCCGGCGGCGGCGTCCTGGTCGCGCTCGTGCTTGCCGCTGAGCAGGCCGCCGGCGAGCGGGCTCCAGACCAGGAGGCCGACACCCTCGCTGGCGAGCATGGGCACGATCTCGCGCTCGAGGTCGCGGCCGGCGACGGTATAGTAGGCCTGCAAGCAGGCGACGCGGGTTAGGCCGTGCCGCTCGGCGATGCCGAGGGCCTTCATCACCTGCCAAGCGGCCCAGTTGGAGACGCCGACGTAGCGGACGTGGCCGTGCTGCACCAGGGTCTCGAGAGCGCGAAGGGATTCCTCGATCGGGGTCGCCGGATCGAAGCCGTGGAGTTGATATACGTCGATATGATCGAGTTGCAGGCGCTTCAGGCTGGCCTTCACCGCGGCGAGCAGGTGGGCGCGCGAACTGCCACGGGCGTTGGCGCCAGGGCCGGTGATGCCGTAGGCCTTGGTCGCGACGACGACTTGGTCACGCGGGACTTGGAGGTTGCGCAAGGCCTGGCCGGTGATCTGTTCCGATGCCCCATCGGCGTACACGTCGGCGGTGTCGATCAGGTTAATGCCGGCCTCGATCGCCCGGCCGACCAGGCGATCCGCGTCGGCCTGGCCCAAGGTGCCGATGTCCTTCCAGATGCCGTCGGCGCCGCCGAACGTCATGGTGCCGAGGCAGAGCTCCGAGACGAAGAGGCCGGTGTTGCCGAGCTTGTTCATGCGCATGGGCGTTGTCCCCGTGAAGGCGTTGGCCCGCGCCGGGCCGGGTGCGGGCCGGGCGACCACGGCATCATCGGGCCTCCCGGCGACGGCGCGGCCGATCCGCCGCGCCGGTCAAAGAGGCGTCGCGAGAGCGGCCGAGACCCGGGCCGCCTCGGTCACGCCCACCCCGGTCATGATTGGGCGTCTGGTGAAACGACCATGCACCCGGTGCGCTGCCGGGCCAGCCGCTCGCAGGCCTGCGCCGCCGAATCGCGGGACATGCCCATCAGGCGGGCGCGGTAGAGCACGCCACGCGGCTGGCGGACGGGCGTGACACTGGTGCGCGCGCCGCCGAGCACGTCGCGGGCGTGGTTGCGCGCCGCGCCGGCGGCCGACGCGGCCAGGCCCTGATCGGCGAACGCGCCGACCTGGACTGCCCAGTTGCCCGGCGCGAAGCCGCCGCGCTGGATGCCGACCGGTTCCGCGTTGGCCGGGCTGACGAGGGCGAAGCGCGACCGCGGCGCGACTGGCACCAGGGACGCGGCGGCGAGCTGCTGCTGCGAGCGCGCCGGCGGGCGATATGGATCTGGGGCGGGCGAGGCGCGCGGCGGTTCCGGCACTTGGGCGAACGACCGGCGGGGCGGGGCGTCGGACGGTTCGAGGTAGGCTGTGGCAGGCGGCAGCTCGGCGACCTCGACCGGCTGGGGCCGCAGCACGATGTAAGGAGAGGCCTGATCGGCCGGCTGGCTGGGCGTCTGCTCGGCGAGCTGGACCGGCGGGTTGAGGACGATGGGCGTGGTCGGTGCGGGCGTCGGGTCGGGCGCGCGGTTGAGGGCGATGACCGGGCCGCGTGGCGCGGGGTAGCGGTTGTTGGCGTAGCGATTGCCGGCATAGCGACTGCTGGCGTAGCGGGTGGGCAGCGAGTTGGAGGCATACTGGGCACCGGGCGAGGGCGCGCTGGGCGCGCTGCCGGCGATGCGGGGGCCGATGCTGGCGACGTAGCGCCGTGTCTCCTCCGGCAAGGTGCGATTGCGGGTCAGGTAGTCGTCGAGCCGGCCCGGCCCGGCGTTGTAGGCGGCGAGGAAACCGGGAGAGCCGTAGATGTCATACATCTCCCGGATGTAGGCCGCGCCGGCCCGGATGTTGTTGTGCGGGTCGAACGGGTCCTCGCCGAGCTCGCTGTAGCGGCCGCGCAACTCGTCGTAGGTGGCGGGCATGACCTGCATCAGGCCCATGGCGCCGGCGCCGGAGGTGATGAGCTCGCCGTTGCTGGCGTACTGCCGGCCGCCGGATTCCTGGCGCATGACCTCGCGGATCCAGCGTTCGGGCACGTCGTAGGTGCGGGCGGCCTCGGTGACGTAAGGCCCCCACGGGTCGTGGGCCGGGCCGGGCGGGGCGTAGGTGCGGCGGGCCTGGGCGCGGTAGCGCGACGACTCGGCTTGGGAGGAGATCTTCGATCCGCTGGCGCAGGCGCTCAGCAGGGCGAGGCTGAGGACGCAACCGGCGACTCGCGTGAAGCTCTGGACCGTCAAACGTCGTCTCCCGTCAGGATCGGCTCCGAGGTGGAGCGGGTGAAAGGACGCCGCGGCACACGAGGCGTGCGCGACGAGTGCGCGCGCGGCCATCACCGGCAGGTTGTGCCCCGTCGCTGAACTGGCTCGGAAAGAACCTGGTCCAAGGCGTTAACTCAACTCAGATTTTTGCGCAACGGTTGTTTGCGTCCGCTCTCGCGTGTTGACGATGCGCCGTGTCGTTGGGGCGACACTGGCGAGGTCGGGCGGAGCGGAATGCCGGCCTTGTTGCGGGCTGGACGCCGATCCGCTACTGCCGGGCCGCGATGACCGCGTCTCCATCCACGACCGCCTCCCACGGCGTCGGCTTGCCCGGCCGGTCCGAGTTGCTGCTGCGCTCGGACCTGACGTGGCGCGCCCGCCAGGCCCTGGCGGTCGAGGACGTGACGGGAGGGCTGCGGCTGTGGCGGCTGGCGATGACGCTCGGATGGTTCGACATCCGGCTCCGCTACCGCGGCTCGCTGCTCGGGCCGTTCTGGCTGACGCTGTCGACGGCGGTGATGGTGGCGGCGCTGGGCGTGCTGTACTCCAGGCTGTTCAAGATGGAGTTGCACGACTACCTGCCCTACTTGGCGCTGTCCTTGGTGCTGTGGGGGACGCTGAACACGATTGTCGGCGAGGCGTGCACCTGCTTCCTGGGCGGAGAAGGCATGATCCGCGCCATGCGGATGCCGTTCACGCTGTACGCGGCGCGGGTGCTGGTGCGCAACATGCTGGTGCTGGCGCACAACGTGCTGGTGATCCTCGCGGTCTATGCCTGGTTCGACACCTGGCCCGGCTTCGCGGCCTTCGGCGCGCTGCCGGGCCTCGTGCTGTGGGTGATCGACGGGCTGGCCGCCTGCCTGCTGCTGGGCGCGGTCTGCGCCCGGTTCCGCGACATCCCGCCGATCATCGGCAGCGTCATGCAGATCGCCTTCTTCGTCAGCCCGATCATCTGGAAGCCGGACCTGCTAACGGAGGCGAACCGGGTGTGGCTGTTGGCCAACCCGTTCTACACCCTGCTCGACGTGGTGCGCGCGCCGCTGCTCGGGCAGGCGGCTGGGGCGGCGGTCTGGTTGTCGGCCCTGGGCTACAGCGCGGTGCTGCTGGGCGTCGCGTGGGTCGCGTTCGTGCGCACGCGCTCGCGCCTAGCCTTCTGGATCTGACCGGGATGGCGCTGATCGACGTGCAAGGGGTCGATGTCGACTTCCCGATCTACCACGGCAACAGCCGCAGCCTGAAGCGCACCGTGTTCGCGGCGGCGAGCGGGCGGTTGCAGGAGGACGCGCGGCACCGCATCGTGGTGCAGGCGCTGCGCGGCGTGTCGTTCCGGCTCGGGCGCGGCGAGCGGCTGGGGCTGATCGGCCACAACGGCGCGGGCAAGACCACGCTGCTGCGGACCCTGGCCGGGATCTACGAGCCGGTGGTGGGCCGGGTTCACGTGCAGGGCAGCATCGGCGCGCTGCTCGACACCGGGCTCGGCATGAACCCGGAGATGACCGGGCGGGAGAACATCGTGCTGCGCGGGCTGACGGTGGGCCTCGACCGGGCGGCGATCCGCCAGCTTGAGCAGGACGTGCAGGACTTCGCCGAGCTGGACGCGTTCCTGGATCTGCCGCTGCGGTTCTACAGCTCGGGCATGGTGGTGCGGCTCGGCTTCGCGCTGGCGACGGCGATCCGGCCGCAGGTGCTGCTGATGGACGAGTGGTTCCTGGCCGGCGACGCCGCGTTCATGGAGAAGGCCAAGGCCCGGCTGGAGGACATGGTGCGCGGCGCCGACATCCTGGTGCTGTCGTCGCACAGCCCGGAGGTGGTGCTGGACTGGAGCACGCGGGTGATCTGGATGCACCAGGGCCGGGTCCGCGCCGACGGCGCGCCGGAGGCGGTGATGGCCGAGTACCACGAGTCGCTCGCCGCCTGACCCGTGGGCCTGATGCCCGCGTGACGCTCAGCCGTGCTTCCAGGAGACGTGCGCCGGCGCGGCGGCGGTGGGGTCGCAGCGCAGCCACTGGCCGTTCTGCACCGAGACGCCGGTCAGCGACATGATGAACCCCCAATGGGTGACGACGAGCGTGCCGTTCCAGTCGGGCAAGGCGGCCATCTCGGCGCGGAACAGCGCGGCGCGGGCGATGACGTGGTCGGCCGGCTCCTCGATCTGCGGCCACCAGACCTCCTCGATGGTGGAGAAGTCGTGCTCGGGCCAGGTGCGCGCCAACTCGGTGCGCCGGCTGCCGACGTCGCAGACGAAGGCGCAGCGCTCGCGGACGACCGGGTTGACGATCACCGGCAGGCCGAGCCGGCGGGCGAGCGGGGCGGCGGTCTGCAAGGCGCGGGTGTAGGGGGAAGCGAGGATGCGGCGCAGGCCCTCGCCGGCTAGCGCCTCGGCCGCGTCCTCGGCCTGTTCCAAGCCGAGCGGCGTCAGCTTCGGGTCGGGAATGCCCGGGTCCTTGCGCGTCCTCGTGAAATGAACGTTGAACTCGCTTTGCCCGTGGCGGAGGAGGATCATAGGGCAGAGTTACACCATTGGGCTCGTTCCGCTGCAAATGCCCCCTCTCGTTCGCGGGCGGGGCCAATATTCATTGTTTGGCAGGCGGCCGGGCCTATGTTTGGGTGAACGCAGAAGGACTGGACCCATGGGCGCCGGATTCCCACTCGACCTCTTGCTATTCGGCATGATCGCCGCGTTCCTCGTCCTGCGCCTGCGTGGCATCCTGGGGCGGCGCACCGGGTTCGAGCGACCGACGCAGGTCAACCGCACCGGCCAGGCCGCCGCGCCAGGCATGGCCCGGCCCGGCCCGGTGGTGGACGCCCAGGCCGAGCCGGCAGGGCCGCAGCGCGCGTTGCCTGAGCCGTCAAGCCCGGTCGGAGAAACGCTGCAACGAATGACGGGGGTGGATCGCGGGTTCGATCCGGGCAACTTCCTGCAGGGAGCGGAGACCGCGTTCCGCATGATCGTGGATGCGTTCGCACGCGGCGACCGCGCGGCGCTGCGGCCTTTGCTGAACGATCCTACCTACGCCAGCTTCGAGCAGGCGATCGGAACGCGTGAGGCGGCCGGGCAGACGCAGCGCAGCGAGGTGCGCAGCATCGAGCGGGCCAGCATCGAGAACGCGGTGCTGACCGGCTCAGTGGCGCAGATCACTGTGCAGTTCGTCTCCGACCAGGTGGCGGAGACGCTCGGGGCCGACGGCCGACCGGTGGCGGGGGCGGACGCGGTGGCGGAGATCACCGACTTGTGGACGTTCGACCGTGATCTCAGCCAGCCGGACCCGACCTGGCGGCTGTCGGCGGCGCGCTCCGGCTGAGCCATGCCTGATTTTGGGCCTGGCGCGGCGAGCGTCGCGACTCTGGCCGGGCTGCATCGCGGGGATTGCCTCGATGTGCTGCCGACCATGCCGGCCGCTTCGGTCGACGTGGTTGTCACGTCGCCGCCTTACAACCTGGGCATCAACTACGCCAGCTACGGCGACCTGCGGGCGGAAGGGGAGTACTTGGACTGGATGGTCCAGGTTGCGACCGCGCTCCGCCGCGTGTTGCGGCCGGACGGGTCGTTCTTCCTCAACGTGGCTGGCTCCTCGACGCAGCCTTGGCTGCCGTTCGAGCTGATCATCCGCCTGCGCCCGCTGTTCGCGTTGCAGAACCATATCGCCTGGGTGAAGTCGATCGCGGTCGGCGCGGACGCGATCGGCCACTTCAAGCCGGTGCCGGGCGAGCGTTTCCTGCACCGCAACCACGAGCACGTCTTTCATTTGACCCAACGCGGCGACGTGCGGCTGGACCGGCTCGCGGTCGGGGTGCCGTTCAAGGACAAGAGCAACATCGCCCGCCGCGGCCACGCGCAGGACCTGCGCTGCCGCGGCGACACCTGGTTCATCCCGTATGAGACGGTGCAGAGCCGGATCGCCAAGTTCTCCCATCCCGGCATCTTCCCGCTCGACCTGCCGCGCTGGTGCATTCGGCTGCACGGCAAGCCCGGCGGCGTCGTGCTCGACCCGTTCGCCGGCGCGGGCACGACCGTGCTGGCGGCGGCGATGGAGGGCTGCACCGGGATCGGGATCGAGATCGATCCTGAGTACGTCGACACCGCCCGCGCCCGGCTGCTCGCCGGGCATCACGACCTGGTTCCCCCGGCCGCGTCGGCGTAGGATGGTGCCATGACTAACCGCCCGCGCGTCGCCTTGTTCGTCACCTGCCTGGTCGACCTGCACCGCCCTTCGGTCGGGTTCGCGGCCATCCAGTTGCTGCAGCAGGCCGGGTGCGACGTGGAAGTGCCGCGGGCGCAGACGTGCTGCGGCCAGCCGGCCTACAACAGCGGCGACCGGCGGACGGCGCAGGCGCTCGGGCGGCAGGTGCTCGACGCGTTCGGCGGCTTCGACTACGTGGTCGTGCCGTCCGGGTCGTGTGGCGGCATGATCGCGCACCACCTGCCGGCGCTGTTCAACAACGACCCGAATCTGCGCGCGCGGGCGGAGGCGCTGGGCGCCCGGACGTTCGAGCTGGTGCAGTTCCTGACCGAGGTCATGGGCGTGGAGCGCGTGCCGGTGCGCTACGACGGGGTCGCGACGTATCACGACAGTTGCTCCGGCCTGCGCGAGCTCGGCATCAAGGCGCAGCCGCGGGCGTTGCTGGCGAGCGTCGAGGGGCTGGAGTTGCGGGAGATGGCGGAGCCCGAGGTGTGCTGCGGCTTCGGCGGCACGTTCTGCGTCAAGTACCCGGACATCTCGACGCGCATGGTCTCGGACAAGGCGGCGGACGTGGCCGCGAGCGGCGCGGACACGCTGCTGGCCGGCGACCTGGGCTGCCTGCTGAACATGGCCGGGCGGCTGTCGCGCGAGGGGTCCCCGGTCCAGGTGCGCCACGTCGCCGAGGTGCTGGCCGGCATCACCGGCGACCTGCCGCCGATCGGCGTGCCGGCCGCGGCGCGGTGAGAACCGCCGGTTCCCGCATTCCACGATAGGGTCACGCCATGCTCAACACCTCGCCCCAGTTCAAGCAGAACGCCAAGGTGGCCTTGGCGGACGCGGGGCTGCAGAAGGCGCTGAAATTCAGCAAGCCGCAGTTCATGGCCCGGCGCACCGCCGCCGTCGCCAACCTGCCGGAATTCGAGCGGCTGCGCGACACCGGGCGCGACATCAAGAATCACGCCTTGGCCAACCTCGACTTCTACCTCGAAACCTTCGCGGCCAACGTCGAGGCGGCGGGCGGCCACGTGCACTGGGCCAGCACCGCCGACGAGGCCCGGGCCGCCGTGCTCGGCATCTGCCGCGCGGCGGGCGCGAGGACGGTGACCAAGGGCAAGTCGATGATCAGCGAGGAGCTGGAGATCAACAAGCACCTGTCGGCGAACGGGATCAGCCCGTTCGAAACCGACCTCGGCGAGTACATCATCCAGCTCCGCGACGAGACGCCGAGCCACATCATCGCGCCCGCGTTCCACCTCAACCGCGAGGACTGGGAAGCGCAGTTCCGCCTCAGCCACACCGACCTGCCGGCGGACCGGGCGCTCAACGAGCGGCGCGACATCCTGACGGAAGCGCGGGGGCGGCTGCGGGAGAAGTTCCTCGCCGCCGACGTTGGCATCACCGGGGCCAACTTCCTGATCGCCGAAACCGGCAGCAGCGTCATCGTCACCAATGAGGGCAACGGCGACCTGACGCAAACCCTGCCGCGGGTCCACATCGCGCTCGCCAGCATCGAGAAGGTGGTGCCGACCCTGGAGGACGCGACCAGCCTGCTCCGCATCCTGGCGCGCTCGGCCACCGGGCAGGACTTCTCGGTTTACACGACGTTCAGCACCGGGGCGCGGCGGGCGCGGGACCTTGACGGGCCGGAGGAGTACCACGTCGTGCTCGTCGACAACGGGCGCTCGGCGATGATGGGCACCGAGTTCCAGGAGATGCTGCGCTGCATCCGCTGCGCCGCCTGCATGAACCATTGCCCGGTCTACGGCGCGGTCGGCGGGCATTCCTACGGCTGGGTGTATCCCGGGCCGATGGGCAGCGTGCTGACGCCGGCGCTGATCGGGGTGGACCGGGCCGGGCACCTGCCGAACGCCAGCACGTTCTGCGGCAAGTGCGAGAGCGTCTGCCCGGTCAAGATCCCGTTGCCGAAGATGATGCGGCATTGGCGGGAGCGGGAGTTCGAGCGGCACCTGCAACCGGCGGGCGTTCGCAGCAATCTCGGCCTTTGGGCCTACTTCGCCCGCCGGCCCGGGCTTTACCGGCTGGCGACGCGGGCCGGGGCGGCAGCGCTCGGGCTGATGGGGCGCAAACGCGGGCATTTCGCCAAGCTGCCGTTGGCGGGCGGCTGGACGGCGGGGCGAAACCTGCCGGCGCCGGAAGGGGAAACCTTCTTCGCCCGCTACGCCCGCGAGCAGCGCGCGTCCCGATGACGGTGAGGCGATGAGCAAGGAGCAGATCCTCGGGGCGATTCGGCGCGGCCTGAAGCGGGGCGCGCTGCCGCCCGACCAGCAGGCCATGCTCCGCGCCCGGCTGGCCCGGCCGCCGCGCCACCTGATCCCGGGCCGCAGCCAGGTGCCGCGGCCCGACCAGCTACTGCTGCTGGTGCGCAACATCGAGAAGGAGTTCGGCACCATCGTCCGCGTGCCCGGGCCGGAGGACGTGCCGGAGGCGGTCGCCGACTACCTGGCGTCGCAGAACCTGCCCAGCAGCCTGGTGATGGCGCCGCACCCGGAGCTGCGGGCGCTGCCCTGGGACGGGCGCCCGCTGTTGCAGGTGCGCGAGGGTCGGGCGGAGGCAGGCGACATGGTCAGCGTGCAGCACGCCTTTGCCGCCGTCGCCGAGACCGGCACCCTGATGCTGCCGAGCGCCCCCGAGCGGCCGACGACGATCAACCTGCTGCCCGACACGGCGATCGCCGTGCTGCGCGCGAGCCGGGTGGTGGGCGCTTACGAGGACGCCTGGGACCTGCTGCGGGCGGAGGCCGGGCCGCAGCCTTCGGGCGGGTTCATGCCGCGCAACGTGATGCTGGTCACCGGGCCGTCCCGCTCGGCCGACATCGAGCAGACGCTCGAACTGGGCGCGCACGGGCCGCGCCGCCTGCACGTCGTCCTGATCGACGACGACCCCGACGCATGCGACGCGGCCTGACGGACACCGACCGCGCGGCCTGGGCCAGCTACACCCGCCTGGTGATCCGGATGCCGGGGGTGGTGCCGCTGCCCGAGCCGCTGCTGCCGCTGGCCGGCCCGGTCGAGATCGCCGCGGCTCCCGCGCCGCCGCAGCCGTCGCACCGGACCGCGCCGCCGGGTTTGCCGCCGCTCGTGGTCGGCAGCGCGCCGGGAGGCGTCGACGCCTCGACTTGGGCCCGCTTCCGCCGAGGCAAGCTCCCGCCGACGCGGACCCTGGACCTGCACGGGCGCACGGCGCAGCGCGCCTACGCGGCTTTGCAGCACTTCCTTCACGGTGCGGCGGCGGAGGGGGTGCGGTGCGTCGAGGTGATCACCGGCCGCGGCAAGGGCGAGGCGGGCGGCGTGATTCGGCGCGAGTTCCCGCTGTGGCTCGACCAGCCGCATCTGCGCCAGTTGGTGCTGGCGGCCGCGCATCCGCACGTCCTCAACCCCGGCAGCGTGCGGCTGCTGCTGAAGCGGGCCAGGTCGCGCTAGGGTGGTTTCAGCTTGGTCGACGCACTCTCGTGTCCGATCGAGCGGAAACCGCGTGGAACAAAGGTTAGAGCGTGATCTGTGCTGACAGGCGCATGGATCATGCTTCAGGGCGTTCCGCCGATGGTCAGGCGACGACCTCGATGCCCGTCACGCCACCTGCCAGCAGCGCCAGCAGGTCCGGTCGGGACAGCGCGATGCAGCCTTCGGTCGGGGCGTAGTCCGGCCGGGCGAGGTGGAGGAAGATGGCGCTGCCGCGGTCGCGCCGGGGCGGGTCGTCGTTCCAGCCGAGCACGCCGATGATGTCGTAAAGGCCGTCGTCGCGCCACAACGCCTCGTGCGAGGCGGCGCAAGGCAGGCGGACCAGGCGGTTGTAGGCCGGGTCGGCCGGGTCGTCGCACCAGCCGTCGTTCGGGGCCAGCAGGACGACCGGGACGGCGGCCCGGGGCCGGGCAACGCGGTCGGCGCGGAACAGGACCCGGCGCAGTGGCAGCGGCCCGGCCGGGGTCGCGCCGTCGCCCTCGCGCTTGTCGGTGGTGATGCCGCCGTGGCCCAGCGCGGCCCGGTAGCGCTGGCCCGCGTGGCGCAGGAGGCCGTCTGGCCCGATGCTCGCCAGTGTCACGCCAGGCCTTTCTCAAGCGCCTGAGTGCGTTGCCACTCCGTCGCGGCCTGCCGGTAGGTGCTGGCGCCGCGGCCCGGATCGGTCGCCGCGAACTGGGTGTCGGAGCCGGCCAGCCACTCCGGCTGCGTGGTCGCGAGCGTCGTGTAGCTGGCGCCGGTGAGCCTGCCGGGCGTCACCGGCTCCACGCCGGCCTCCGATCCGGTGACGGACATGCCGGCGGGGACGGCGGGGCGCGACAGGTCGGGCTTCATCGTCAGCAGCGCCTCCATCAACCCCGAGAAGCCGGCGGTCAGCGCGCCGATCGGTCCGCCGGCGATCGCCGCGCCGGCGACGCGCATCGGGGCCGGGATGGTCTCGCCAGTGACCAGCCGGTAGATCGCGCCGACGACCGGAATGTGCTGCAGCGGGTTGAGGCCGCGCATCAGTTCCTCGTGGCTGATCTTGATGGGCGTGGGCCAGAGCTGGTCCGGTCCGATCGGGCCGGCGCCGTCCGGCGGCGTGGCGTAGCCGAACAGGCGGGAGGCCGGGTCGGCCCCCGGCGTAGGAAACATCATCCGGGGCGCACGCTTTGGGCGGTGAAGGCCGGGTGGCCCACGAGGCGCGGCGGTCTGGCTCTGAGGTGCGGCACGGTTCTCGTCCCTTCAACACGCTGCTGCGCGGCCCGGCCCGCCTCGTGCTGCCGGCGTGGCCTGGGCCTTCGCTGATTAGACCTCGAAAGCCTGAAGCGTCGGTAAACGCGAGGCTGATCGCCGAACATCCCGGCGATCATTCTGGCAAGTGGCCGAACCGCCGCGCTTTCGTGGCCAGGTAATGGTCGTTGACGCCGTTGGGGGCGATCACCAGCGGCTCGCGCCCGGCGACGCCGATGCCGCAGGCGGCGAGGGCGGCGATCTTGTCCGGGTTGTTGGTCAGCAGCCGCACTCGGGTGATGCCGAGCTGGTCGAGCATGGTCGCGGCGACCATAAAGTTGCGCTCGTCGGCATTCCAGCCGAGCGCGCGGTTGGCATCGACGGTGTCGAGGCCGCGGTCTTGCAGCGCGTAGGCGCGGAGCTTGTTCGCCAAGCCGATGCCGCGGCCTTCCTGGGCCAGGTAGAGCAGGACGCCGCAGCCTTCCTCGCCCATCCGGCGCAAGGCCGCGTGGAGCTGGGCGCCGCAGTCGCAGCGCAAGCTGCCGAGCAGGTCGCCGGTGAAGCACTCGGAGTGCAGCCGGGCGAGCGGCGGCGGGCCGGCCGCGCCGGCGTGCTCCGGCTGGCCGACGAGGATGGCGAGGTGCTCGATGCCGCCATCGGGGGCCCGGAAGGCGGCGATGCGCGCGTCGGGCGCGTGCTCGAGCGGGACGTGGGCCTCGGACACCCGGACGAGGCGGGCGGCCTCGCGATCCGGATGCGAGAGCACGTCGGCGCCGTCGGCCTGCAGCAGCGCCCGGGCGGAGGCGATCCGGGCGGCGTCGGGCCGGGCCGGGGCGGCCACGACGGCGGGCAGCAGGCGCGCGATCTTGGCCAGGGCGAGGGCGGCGGCGGATTGCTCGGGAGCCGCGGCGGTCTGCGGCGGTTCGGGCAGCAGTTGGGCGGCGGTCGGGTCTGCCATGCCGAGCAGCGCGCCCGGGTCGAGCAGGCCGGTGGTGGAGAGGGCGATGGCCGACTGACCCGGCAGCACCGGCCGGCGCAGCAGGGCAGCGGCGCGCACAGGGCTCAGCAGCAGGACTGGCGGGTCGGCAGCGAGGGCGGCGAGGTCGGCCAGGCCGTTGGCCCCCACCGTCTCGGCCGCCGCGGCGACGAGCGGAGCGGGGCCACGCAACAGCACGGGCGTGCCCCGGCGCAGCTCGGCGCACGCGCGATGAATGGCGCGGAGGCGCAGCAGCTCAGGGTCGGACGCCTGGTCGGGCATCTGGCCAGGCGTCTGGGCGATGACGGTGGCGTCGCCGGGCTGAGGCACGTCATGCGGCATGGGTCTCGGCTTATGCGCCTTGGCGTTCCAGAGTGCAAAACGAGTGCATCCAATTGGCTCCAGCGCGTGGACGTGATACCTGATCACGGCGATGTGTGGACTGGTCCCGCGCATGACAACGTGAACCACGCGTTGTCGTGAAAGATGGCCACTTCACGAGTCGCTGTGCGACCCCGGCCAGAGTCTTACCGGCCCCATGAGCGCGGTTTTTCTGGAAAGGTTTTCTCATGTCTGGCGACCGTCCCATCCTCATCGTCGATGACGATGCCACGTTGCGGGAAACGCTGCTGGAACAACTAGAGGTGGACGGCGAGTTCACCCCGTTCGAGGCCGCGACGATCAGCGAAGCGGAATCGATGGTCACCGCCCGCGACGCCCGGTTCGACGCGCTGATCCTGGACGTCGGGTTGCCGGACGGGGACGGGCGGGACCTTTGCGCCAGCCTGCGCAAGGCGGGCCTCAGGATGCCGATCATCATGCTGACCGGCTCGGATGAGGAAGCCGACATCGTGCGCGGGTTGGATGCCGGGGCCAACGACTACATCGCCAAACCGTTCCGGCTGGCCGAACTGCTCGCGCGGTTGCGCGCCCAGGTGCGGATCTTCGAGAACAGCGAGGACGCCGTCTTCACGATCGGCCCCTACACGTTTCGGCCCAGCGCCAAGCTGCTGCAAGAGCCGGTGAAGAACCGCCGCATCCGATTGACGGAGAAGGAGGCGGCGATCCTGAAGTTCCTGTATCGCGCCGGCACCCGGCCCGTCGCGCGGCAGGTGCTGCTGAACGAGGTCTGGGGCTACAACGCCGCCGTGACGACGCACACGCTCGAAACGCACATCTACCGCCTGCGGCAGAAGATCGAGCCCGATCCGGGCAACGCGCGGCTGCTGGTCACGGAAGGCGGCGGCTATCGGCTGGACCCGCTCGCCGGCGTCACGCCGATGATGTCCGTTTGATCGTCACTGCCCAAAGCATGATCTGGCCGAATGGGGTCGCGCCCTAACGACGGGCGAGCAGGGCCCTCAGCGCCTCGTAGGGTGCCCGCCAGGACATGCTGAAGTTGGCGCGCCCGCGCTCGTCGTGCCGGGCCGCCTCAATATCGCGGACCTCCGCTTGCTCGACGTAGCGCATCGGCACGAGATCGTCGCGGAAGTGGTCGTAAAGGCGGCCGTCGTAGTGGCCCGGTTGCAGGAACGTGGTGTTGGAGAAGCCGATGCCGGACTTGTTGGCAATCCACCGGGTTTTGGCCAGGCCCGCGCCGATGGGGGCGGCGAAGGCGTCGATGGCGGTCGCGAACATGATGCTCTCGTGCGGCAGGCAGCCGATCGCGTCGTGGATGCGGACACCGGGGCAGTCGCCGACGATGGACGCGGCGACCGCCTGCTCGTCCGCCAGCGACATCAGGGAATGACTGCCGACCTGCGCCATGCCGGAGTTGATCCCGTCCAGGATGACGCCGAGGCCGGGGTGATCGGCGGCGAGAGCGCGGATGAGGCTGGCGTAGCCCTCCCGTTGCTCGGCCCAGGCCCGGTTCTCGGTGCGAATCGTCAGCATGACCAGCGGGGCGGAGGAGCGGCGCAGGTCATCCAGCCCTGCAAGGAAGGCGGGGGTGCAGCGCCGCCGGCTCCAGTCGATGATGCGCTCCGCCGTTTCCGCCGTGACGTGGCGATGCAGCGGGATTAGCATGGTCGCGCGGCGGTCGAGGATCAGGTCGAACAGGGCGGCGTCGCTGTCAGGACGGATGACCTCGCCGGCCTGGGCGGCCTCCCCGGGATAGAGTTCCGTGACGCCGCCGAATGGGTCCCAGCCGGGGGCGAAGGAGGTCAGGAGGCCGATCCGCCGCGGCGCAACCCTGGCGAACAGCGGCGACCAGCCGGACACGACGTTCCAGATGTAGTGGCCGATGTGGCCGTTGGCGTCCTCGCTGACCATCAAGGTGCGGTTCGGGTCGGCGAGATAGGCGGCGACGCGCTCCCGGTGCTGCACGACGCGGGCGGCGGTGCGAATCAGGGCGTCGCGGCCGGTGAGGCCCGGCACCGAGGACAGCACGAGGCCGCGGTCGGGGAAGAACCAGCAGCGGTCGCCGGCGGCGTGCTCGATGCGCCAGTCGGGCAAGATCAGGCAGACCCGGCCCTCGGCGCGGTGCAGGAAGGTGTGGGCGTCGATGCTGTCGCGGACCAACGCCGGGCGGCCGGTGAAGGGGCACAGGACCGGCTTGGCACCGAGCAGGGCGGCGGCCGAAACGTCCCACATCCGGGGCGTGAGGGTCGGGTCGGGCGGGAACGGCACGTCGGCGGACAGGGCGGCGCATCGCGCGTAAGCGCCGTCATAGGCGGAAAGGATCGCGTCCACGAAGTCCGTGGACAGGCCGGCGTCGGCGCAGGCGAAGCGGATGTTGGCCTCGCTGTCCGCGCCGACGCCGACGAAGCGGATCGTGGTGTCAACCCATTCGGCCGCGAAGCCGCTGAGCCCATCGATCGGGCCGGGCGGCAAACCGTCGAGGATGGTGGCGAATGCTTCGCCGAACCGGTCTCGGTCTGCTAGGGGCATGTCAAGGACGGGAGAACGGCGAGGGCGCGCCCGGCCCCGGTCCGCTGGTACCTTGGCCGCTAGACGTGGAAGCTCTCGCCGCAGCCGCAGCGGCCCTTCTCATTCGGGTTGGTGAAGGTGAAGCCGCTGGTCAGCGTGTCGACGATGTAATCCATCTGGGTGCCGATCAGGAACAAGCTGGCCTTGCGATCCACGAGGACGGTCAAACCCTGGTCGGTCACGACCTCGTCGCCGGGGCCGGGTTGCGGCACCCAGTCCATGACGTAGGACATGCCGGAGCAGCCTTTGGTGCTGACGCTGATGCGCAGCAACATGCCGGACTGGCCGTGGGCGTAGAGGTGAGACAGGCGGGCGGCGGCGGCGTCGGTCAGCCGCATCAAGGGTGGCAGCTCACGGCGCGGCCTGGCAGGGGCGGCCTTAGTAGCGGCTTGGGTGCTGGCCTGGGTGGCGCTCATCATCGCGTCCTCTCAGAACATGTTCAACGCCAGGCGGGCGTCTTCGGTCATGCGGCTCGGGTCCCACGGCGGATCCCAAACGGTCTGCACGTCGCAGGCGGTGACGCCGGGCAGGGCCATGACGGCGTCCTGGACCTGGACCGGCAGCTCCTGCGCGCTGGGGCAACCGGGCGCGGTCAGGGTCATCTCGACCTTGACCGCGTTGTCGTCGCCGATCTCGACGGCGTAGATCAGGCCGAGTTCGTAGATGTTGACCGGGATCTCGGGGTCGTAGACCGTGGCGATGGCGCCGAGCACGGCGTCCTCGTCGGGTTTAGGGGCGGCCTCGCCGTCGGGGGTCCAGCTCGTCACGTCGGTCATGGGTTCGCCTCCTCGGCCCCGTCGAGCGCCGCCACCAGGGCGGCCCAGGGCAGCGTCACGCATCGGATGCGCGACGGATAGTCGTGCACGGCCGAGAGCGGCTTCAAGCCTTGCAGGGCCGCGTCGCACGCGGCGCATTGCCCGGTGCGGGCCATGGCCTCCACCTCGGCGGCCATGCGGCGCACGTCGTCGGACGCGCGGCCGGCCACCGCGTCGCACATCAGGTCGGCGCTGGCCTTGGTCAGCTCGCAGCCGCGGGCCTCGAAGCCGGCGTCGCCGACCCGGTCCTGCTCGCGGCGGAGGAACACCGTCACCCGGTCGCCGCACATCGGGTTGTCGCCGCGGGCGCTGCGGTCGAAGCCCGGCGGGCGGGCGGCATGGCGCGGCGCGCGGCTGCGGGCGCGGATCTCGTCGCTGTAAAGGTCGCGCACGTCGTCGAACATCAGGTGAAGAACTCCCGCACCCGCTCCAGCGTGTCGGCGAGGGCGTCGATCTCATCCTCGGTGGTGTAGAGGCCGCAACTCGCCCGCGCCGTGCTGTCGACGCCCAGGCGGCGCATCAGCGGCTCGGCGCAGTGATTGCCGGCGCGCACCGCGATGCCCTGGCGGTCGAGCAGGGTGGCGATGTCGTGGGCGTGAGCGCCGTCCATGGTGAAGCTGAACACGCTGCCGCGGTCCTGCGCCGTGCCGAGGACGCGCAGGCCGGGGATGGCCCCGAGCCGGGCCAGGGTATGGTCGGTGAGCCGCGCCTCGTGGGCCGCGATCGCCTCGAAGCCGATGGTCTCGACGTACTCGATCGCCGCCTTGAGCCCGATCGCCTCCACGATCATCGGCGTGCCGGCTTCGAACTTGTGCGGCACCTCGGCCCAGGTGCTGCGCTCGAAGCTGACGCTGCCGATCATGTCGCCGCCCCCTAGGAACGGCGGCATGGCCTCCAGCAACTCGCGCCGCGCCCACAGCACGCCGATGCCGGTGGGGCCGTAAAGCTTGTGGCCGGTGAAGACGTAGAAGTCGGCGTCGATAGCCTGCACGTCGACCTTCTGGTGCACCACGGCCTGGCTGCCGTCGAACAGCACGCGGGCGCCGTGGGCGTGGGCCAGGGCGGTAATGCGGGCGGCCGGCGTCACGGTGCCGAGCACGTTGCTCATGTGGGTGATCGCGACCAAGCCGACGCGGCCGTCGGCCAGGAGGGCTTCCAGCGCGGCCATGTCGACCTCGCCCGCGTCGGTGATCGGCGCGACCCGCAACTCGATGCCGGCGGCGTCACGCAGCATCTGCCAGGGCACCAGGTTGGCGTGGTGCTCCATCTCGCTGATGACGACGGCCTGGCCCGGCTTCATCACGCCGCGGCCGTAGCTGTGGGCGACCAGGTTGATCGCCTCGGTGGCGTTCTTGGCGAACACGATCTCGTCGCGCGACGGCGCGTTCAGCAGCCGGGCGACGGCGTCGCGGGTGGACTCGTAGGCGTCGGTGGTGCGCTCGCTCATCCAGTAGAGGCCGCGGTGGACGTTGGCGTACTGCGTTTCCATCGTCGCCACCATCGCGTCGATCACCGGCCGCGGCTTCTGGGCGCTGGCGGCGCTGTCGAGGAAGACGAACGGCTTGCCGCGGACCGTCTCGGATAGGATCGGGAAGTCCGCGCGGACGCGCGCGACGTCGAGCGCCGGCTTGCTGATCATGTTCATGCGGACTCGCGCCTCCACCACGCCTCAATTGCCTGCTCCAGCACGGTGCGGGCGGTGTCGTGCCGCACGCCCTCGATGGCCTCGGTCAGGAAGGCGCGCACCAGGATGGCGCGGGCCGCCTCCTCCGGGACGCCGCGGCTGCGGAGATAGAACAGTTGGTCCGCGTCCAACTCGCCCACGGTCGCGCCGTGGCTGCACTTCACGTCGTCGGCGTAGATCTCGAGCTGCGGCTTGCAGTCGATCTCGGCCGTGGGCGACAACAGCAGCGCCTGGTTCATCTGGTAGCCGTCGGTCTTCTGCGCGACGCGGGCAACCTCGATGCGGCCCTGGAACACGCCGCGCGCCCGGCCGTCGAGCACGTTCTTGACCGTCTGGCGCGAGGCGCAACCGGGGGCGTCGTGGGCGACGACCGTGGTGATGTCGCCGTGTTGCGACCCGGCCAGGAGCTGCGCGCCGTTGAGGTGGACGGCGGCCCCCGGCCCGGCAAGCCGGGCGTGGACCTCCGTACGGGCCAGGCGGCCGCCGAGGGTCAACACGAAGGCGTCGTAGGTGCCGCGGCCGGCGACGGCGGCGAAGGTGGTGTTGATGTGAAAGGCGTCGGTCCCCTCCTCCTGCAGCCTCACGTGGGCCAGGGTCGCGCCCTCGGTGACGTCCACCTCGGTGACGGCGTTGTGCAGGTAGACCCCCTCGCCGCGGTCAATCTCCAGCACGGTCAGGGTGGCGCCGGGCGCGAGGCGGATCGCGTGCCTCGGGTGGAAATCGATCGGGCGGTGGCCATCGGGCGCGAGCGACAGTAGCACCAGCGCGCCGGCGTCGACGCCCTCGGCCACCGCGATCTCCAGGCCGTCCTCGGCCAGCATGGTGTTCAGCGCCACCATCGGCAGGTCGCGGCCCGCCGGCCCGAAGCGGGGGCGGTCGGCGAAGCTGGTCACGGTCACGCCGTCGGGCGGGGTGGACAGGCCGGGCTGGTAGCGGCCGTCCACCATCACGAGCCGCGGCAGGTCGGGGACCGAACCCAGCACCGGAGCGGAAGACACCGCGGTGAGCGGCTCCTGGAAGTTCGTCTCGCCCAAGGCGCGCAGGCTCGTGTAGTGCCAGGCGTCGTCGCGGCGGTCCGGCAGCCCGGCGCCCGCGAACACGGCCGCCGCGGCGTCGCGCGCCGCGTGGTCGCCGGGCAGGCGGTCGCGTAGGCCGCGGAAGCGGGCGAGGAAGGCGTCCGCGCCGTTGGCGATGGGCTGATTCATGCCGCCTCCGCCACGACCTGAGCATAGCCGTTGGCTTCGAGCTCGCGCGCCAGCTCGGGGCCGCCGGAACGGATGATGCGGCCCTGCGACAGCACGTGAACCCGGTCCGGCACCAGGTGATCGAGCAGACGTTGGTGGTGGGTGATGACCAGCGCCGAGAAATCGGGGCCGCGGAGTGCGTTCACCCCGTCGGCGACGATGCGGAGCGCGTCGATGTCGAGGCCGCTGTCCGTCTCGTCCAGCACGGCGAGCTTGGGCCGCAAGATAGCCATCTGCAGCACCTCGTTGCGCTTCTTCTCGCCGCCGCTGAAGCCGACGTTGACGTTGCGCTTCAGCATGTCGTCGGGGAAGTGCAGCCGCTTGCTCTCGGCGCGGGCGAGCTTGAGGAAGCCGACCGCATCCAGCTCCGCCTCGCCGCGCGCCCGCCGGATGGCGTTGAGCGCGGTGCGGAGGAAGTTGGCGTTGTTGACGCCGGGCAACTCGACCGGGGCCTGGAAGGCGAGGAATAGCCCGGCCGCCGCGCGCTCCTCGGGTTCCATCTCCAGCAGGTCCCGGCCCTCGAAGGTGACGCTGCCGGACCCGACCTCGTAGCCCTCGTTGCCGGCCAGGACGTAACCGAGCGTGCTCTTGCCGGAGCCGTTCGGTCCCATGATGGCGTGGACCTGGCCCTTGGGCAGGGAAAGATCGATGCCGCGCAGGATCTCCTTATCCTCGATCGCGGCCGACAGGTTCTTGATCTCGAGCATCAGCCGACCGACCCCTCGAGCGACACGGCGAGCAGCTTCTGCGCCTCGACCGCGAATTCCATCGGCAGCTCCTTCAGCACGTCCTTGCAGAAGCCGTTGACGATCAGGCCGACCGAGTCCTCCTCCGAAAGGCCGCGGCTGCGGCAGTAGAACAACTGATCCTCAGCGATCTTGGACGTGGTCGCCTCATGCTCGACCTTGGCCGTCGGATTGCGGCTCTCGATGTAGGGCACCGTGTGCGCGCCGCACTGGTCGCCGATCAGCAGGCTGTCGCACTGGGTGAAGTTGCGGGCGCCGGACGCCTTGGGCAGGATGCGGACCAGGCCGCGGTAGGTGTTGTCCGAGCGGCCGGCGCTGATGCCCTTGCTGACGATGGTGCTGCGGGTGCCCTTACCGATGTGGATCATCTTGGTGCCGGTGTCGGCCTGCTGGCGGTTGTTGGTCACGGCGACGGAGTAGAACTCGCCCACCGACTCGTCGCCCTGCAGAATGCAGCTCGGGTACTTCCAGGTAATGGCGGAGCCGGTCTCGACCTGGGTCCAGCTCACCTTGCTGCGCTTGCCGCGGCAGGCGGCGCGCTTGGTGACGAAGTTGTAAATGCCGCCCCGGCCCTCGCTGTCGCCCGGATACCAGTTCTGCACCGTGCTGTATTTGATCTGCGCGTCGTCGAAGGCGACCAACTCGACCACGGCGGCGTGCAATTGGTTCTCGTCGCGCTGCGGCGCGGTGCAGCCCTCGAGGTAGCTGACGTAAGCCCCCTCTTCAGCGATGATCAGCGTCCGCTCGAACTGGCCGGTGTTCTTGGCATTGATGCGGAAGTAGGTGCTCAGCTCCATCGGGCAGCGCACCCCCTTGGGGATGTAGACGAAGCTGCCGTCGGTGAACACCGCGCTGTTGAGCGCGCTGAAATAGTTGTCGCCCGCCGGCACCACGCTGCCGAGGTACTTGCGCACCAGTTCGGGATGCTCGCGCACCGCCTCGCTGATCGGGCAGAAGATCACGCCGGCCTTTTCCAGGGTTGCCTTGAACGTGGTGGCGACGGACACGCTGTCGAACACGGCGTCGATCGCGACCGGTGCGGCCTGGTCGGGCATCGCGTCCGCGCCCTCGACCCCGGCCAGGATGGCGCGTTCCTTGAGCGGGATGCCGAGCTTCTCGTACATGGCGAGCAGCTCGGGATCGACCTCATCGAGGCTCTTGGGCGCGAGGCGCTTGGGCGCGGCGTAGTAGTGGATGTCCTGGAAATCAATTTTGGGGTAGCCGACCTTGGCCCAGTTCGGCTCGACCATGTCAAGCCAGCGGGCGTAGGCGGCCAGCCTCCAATCGAGCAGCCAGGCCGGCTCCTCCTTCTTGGCGGAGATCATGCGGATGGTGTCCTCGGACAACCCCTTGGGAGAGATGTCCATCTCGACGTTGGTCTCGAACCCCCACTTGTAGCCGGACTGGGTGACGGACTGGACGGTATCAAGCGTTTCGGCGACGGCTGGCATATCGATGAACCTACTCGGCTGGAAGGGGAGAAGGAGCGGCCGGGGCCGCGCGATAGGGTCTGACGGGCGTGGCCGCCATGTCGGCCAAGGTGATGCGGTTCAGGGCCTGCATCACGGCGTGGTTGACCGGGTCCCAACGGCCGCGGACCGGGCACGACGGCTCCGAATCACAGCCGCCCGGGCCGCCGTCGACGCACGCCGCCAGGGCGATCGGGCCGTCGATGGCGCTCACCACGGCGGCCACGGGGATGCCGGACAGCGGCCGCGCCAGGTGATAACCGCCGCGCGCGCCGCGCTGGCTGCGGACGAGGCCCGCGCCGGCCAGCGCCTTGAGCACCTTGGCCACCGTCGGCTCCGGCAACCCGGTCACCGCGGCGATGCCGGGCGAGGTCTGGCAGCCGTCCGTCTCGGACAGCCGCACTAGCACCACCACGCCGTAATCGGCCAGTTTCGAAAGCCTCAACATCAGATCACCGTAAATGGACCGCGCGGGTCCTGATTACCGTCAAATGATGGGGGAGCGCCTCCGCGTCAAGGGCAAACCGGGACCGTCAGGCCACGATCGTGCCGACTGGAAAAGCCAGGGCGTCGATGGCCAGCCCAGACTAGGCCAAACCCCCGTCGCCCCGACATGCTCAGGACGACGAGGCTTCAGGAGCAAACCTGGACGAGTTGCAGCGTGCGCCCGAGTTCGCCGGGCAGGCGGCCTTCGGTGGCATCGGCGGGCGTGCCGGCAGTGTAGAACACCAGGATGCGGGTCGGGGCCTGGCAGCGCCGCCGCTCCTGGGCCAGTTGCTTGTCCAGCTCCGCCCGGGTGGCGTATTCGCGGAAGCCGAGCCACGGCCGCCATTCGGGGTCGAGCACGAGCGGCTGCTGCACCGCGTTGGCGAACACGGCGGGGACGAAGATGCCGTGCGGCGCCGCGATCGTCACCGGCGGCGGCGGCTTCGACCACCAGGTCAGCCGGGCCGCGGGGCCGACCTGGGCCGCTAGCAGGACCGAGCCCGGCGGCTGCCCGGCCAGTGCCGCTTCCAAGGCGGCGTAGCCTTGCCCGGCCCCGTGCCAACCGACCGCCAGCAAGGCGCTGCGCCCGGCGAGCAGGGCGCACAAGGCGAAGGCCAGCCGCCGGTCCGCCCCGCGCAGCACCGTGGTGGCGGCGAGCAGCACGAGCGCGACGCCCGGGATGCGCGCGTCGAGGAAGGCGCTCTCGCCGATCCAGTCCGGGGCGACGAGGTAGACGGCGGCCAAGGCGGCCAAGGTCGCCGCCCAGGGGACGCTCAGACGCGGCCGCAGCCGCCAAACCAGCGCGGCGGCGACGACGAGCGCCAGCGCCAGCGCCACGTCCGCGGCGGCGTCGAAGCTGAGCGGCGTCTTGAGCACGGCGTTGGCCTTGCCGTTGATGAAGCCCCAGACCCCGAGGTTCGCGCCCCGGTAGATGATGCGGTGCAGGCTGTTGCCGGCCACGGCGGAGGACAGCAGCGCCCACAGCGCGACCGCCGCCCCGGCGCAAGGCGGCGCCAGCGTCAGCAACGGTCGCCGGCGCCGGACGACGGCCACGAGGTCGAGGCAGCCGATGACGCCGACGAACAGGAAGGCGGCGATGATGTGGCAGAAAGCGACGACCGCGGTCCCCGCCATCGCCAGCCCCGCCCGCCGCGGCCAGCGCCCGGCTTGCACGTAGAACGACAGCAGCCACAGCATGACGGCGATCCCCGTCATGAAGTTCAGGAAGCCCCAGAACAGCGGCACGGTGTAGAAGCAGGCGGCGGCCAGCGGCAGCGTCAGGCCCGACGACGCCCCGGTCGCGATGGCGAGGCGGCGGAAGCCGGTGACGAACACGGCGTAGACCAGCAGCAGGTAGGCGACCCCGGCCGTCGCCAGGTCCAGGCCGAGCTTGAGAAAGGCGAGAACGGTCACGTCGAGGACGGCGTTCGGGATCAGCACGCCCGGCAGCGTGTAATGCGAGGCCCAGAACGCGTCGCCCCGCAGCATCTGCTCGATGATCCAGACCCGCGACAGGTGGCTCGGCCAGTCGTAAAGCGGGGCGGGGGCGGTGACGACGAGGGGCGCCGCGCCGAGCACGACCGAGGCGAGCGCGACGGCGCGCCAGAGCGTCGCCGGAGCGCGGACGGCTTGACCGGTCCAGTGTTCGGCCGTCGCCGCCCGGGTCAAGCCTTCACCGCGCGCGCGAACACGCTCAGGCCGGCGACGCGGTTGCGCCGGAACAGCGGCAGCTCCATGCGGCACGCGTTCCAGAACAGGCTGTTGAGCGCCGGGCCGAACGGGCGCATGTCGCTCCTGGGCGCCGCGCCCCGGTCGCCCTTGAGGCGGCCGAGCAGCCGGGCGGCGGCGGCGGCCGGCAGCACCGCACCGTAGAAGTAGCAGCCGACCTCGACCTGCAGCCCGGCGGCGCGCAGCACGCCTTCCAACTGGCGCAGCGTGTAGCGGCGGTAATGCTCCAGGAACACGTCGTGGCCGCTCCACAGCCACTTGAACGCGGGCACGGTGACGATGACGCGCGCGCCGCGCGGCAGGCGGTCGGCGTAGGCGCGGGCCAGGCCGACGTCGTCCTCGACGTGCTCCAGCACGTCCATCATCAGCGCGAGGCCGGCCTGGCCGTCCTCATCCGCGAGCTGTCGGCGGAAGCGGAGCTGGCGGCCGCCCACGCTGTCGTCGCTGTCCTCCGCGTAACCCGGGTCGACGCAGGTGGCCTGCGTCGCGCGGCCGCTCTCGAGCAGGGCGCGCGAGAAGAAGCCGGCGCCGGCGCCGACGTCGATCACCGGGCCGGGCGCCACGTCGTCGGTCGCCCGCATGAGGGCCGCGAGCTTGGCCCGGTAGTACCAGTGCCGCTCCGGCTGGTCGCCGATCAGCTCAGATTCCTTGAGGTCCAACCGCCAGCTCCCCGCGCCCTGTCAGCGCCTCATGCGCCGCCCGCGCCGCGTGCCGCGCCTCGTCGTGTCCCGCGAGGCGGGTGCGCGCCGGCGAGAACCGCTCGACGAAGTAGAGCGGCCGTCCCTTGACCTCGTTGAACACGCGGCCGACGTACTCGCCGAGCACGCCGAGGAAGATGAGCTGCGCCCCGCCCAGCAGCAGCACGACAGTCATCAGGCTCGGGTAGCCCGGCACGGCGTTGCCCAGCACGAGGGCGTCGGTGATGATCACCGCCCCGTACACGCCCGCGATGGCGGCGACGAGCACGCCGACGTAGGTGGCGAGCTTGAGCGGCAGCACCGTGTAGCCGGTCACGCCCTCCAGCGCGAAGTTCCACAGCTTCCAGTAGTTCCACTTGGTCGTGCCGGCGTGGCGCGGCGAGCGGTCGTACGGCACGGCGACCTGGTTGAAGCCGATCCAGGCGAACAAGCCCTTCATGAACCGGTGGTGCTCGCGCAGCCGCGACAGCGCGTCGACGGCGCGGCGGTTCATCAGGCGGAAGTCGCCGGTGTCCTGCGGCAGGCGGACGCGGCCGACGCGCGACATCAGGCGGTAGAACAGGCGGGCGGTGGTGCGCTTGAGCCACGTCTCGCCGTCCCGCACCCGGCGCTGGGCGTAGGCGACGTCGCAGCCGCCGCGCCAGGCGGCGACCAGGTCGGGGATGACCTCCGGCGGGTCCTGCAAGTCGGCGTCGATCACCACCACGGCGTCGCCGTCCGCGTGGTCGAGCCCGGCGGTCATCGCCGCCTCCTTGCCGAAGTTGCGCGACAGGTTGAGGACCGATGCCTCGGGGCATTGCGACTGGATGCAGTGCATGATGTCGAGCGTGGCGTCTCGGCTGCCGTCGTTGACGTAGAGCACCGACCAGCGCAGGCCCAGGCGGCGCATCACCGCCTCGAGCCGGGCGTGGAAGGCGGGCAGCACCTCGGCTTCGTCGTAGCACGGCACCACGACGGTGAGCAGGGCGCGGCCCTTGGCCGGCCCATAGGCTCGCCCGTCGAGCCAGTCGGCGTTGGGGATCAGGCTATCCATTGTCTTCAGCTGAGGTCATTGTTTTCAACCCAGAAATGAATCGCTCAGATGTTTCGCCTGCAGCCGTGTTGCCGCTCGGTGCCGAGCTGCCCTCCACGTGCAGAATACGTAGGTCCGTTAACTTGATATGTCCACGCCTGTCGCTGGTAGGTTTGGTTAGGAGGATCGGCCGATGCACTGGATGTTCCTGTCGGTCGCCGTGGCCGCGACGGTGGTCGGCCAGGGGCTGCTGAAGGCCGGCGTGGGTGTCGGCAGCTTCGTCGCCCAGTTGCTGGACTGGCGGACGCTGGCCGGCCTGCTGATCTACGGCTCGGCGGCGATCTTCTACATCGCGGCGCTCCGGCGCATCCCGCTCTCGGTGGCGCTGCCCTGCACGGCGCTGTCCTACCTGCTGGTGGCGCTGGTCGGCCACTTCGCCTTCCACGAACCGCTCGGGCCGCAGCGGCTGGCGGGGCTGGCGGTGATCGGCGTCGGCGTGCTGCTGCTGGCGGCGTCCTGACGCCGAGCCGGTTCAGAGGGCGGTCAGCAGGCCGGAATAGACCACCGGCCCGGTCGGCAGGTTGGTCGGCGACCCGCCCAGCGGCTCCTGGCTGATCAGCAGTTGGGTGCCGGGCGCGGGCGGGATCGGCAGGCGGGCACGGCCGGAGCCGGGCAGCAGGCCGAGGCTGACCGGCGCATCCGCGCCCGCGCGCACCGCCCAGAGCTGGAGCGAGCGGCCCTGGGGCACAGACGCGTCGGTCACGGCGACCACCGTCGCCATGCCGTCCGGCCCGACGCGCACCAGGAACGTGGCGCCCGGCGCGTTGAACGGCGTCAGCGCGGCGAGCAGTGGCTCCGCCCGTCGGGCCGGCTGGGCGTAGAGCAGGACGGCGAGGCCGGCCGCGATCGCCGCGGCCCCGGCGGCGGCGGTCCGCCATAAGCCGAGGCTGCGCCACAGCGCCCGCGACGCCCCCCGGCCCGGTGACGTGGCGTCATCGAGACCCGCCGCCAGCGCCAGCCGCCGCCACAGCGCGGGCGGCGGCGGCAACGGCGGCACCAGGTCGGCGAGCGGCGCCAAGCGGTCCTCCCAGGCCGTGACGCTGGCCGCGACCGCGGCATCGCTCAAGGCCAGCGCCTCCAGCGCGCGCGCCTGGTTCGGCGGCAGCAGCCCCAGCACGTACTCCGCGGCCTGGAGATCGCGGTCGCCAGCACTGGGATCGCCAGGGCCGGGATCGCCAGGGCCGGGATCGCCAGGATCGCTCACGTCATCTCACGCTGCAGGCAGGCGCGCAGCGCGAGCAGCGCCCGGCGGATGCCGGATTTCACGGTGCCGAGCGGCTGCCGCGCGCGCTGGGCGATCTCGGAGTGGCTGAGACCCTCGACGAAGGCGAGCGCGACCAGGCCGCGCCGGACCGGCTCGATCTCCTCAAGGCAACGGTGCAGCGCCTGGCCCGACTGCGTCGCCTGCAACCGGTCGAGTGGCAGCGGCTCGGGATCGATAGGCTCCGGCATGGCGACGCCGACGACCTCGCGACGGGTGCGGCCGATCGTGTCCAGGGCGCGGTAGCGGACCAGGCTGATCAGCCAGGCGCGGGCGTTGCCGCGGGCCGGGTCGAAGCGGGCGGCGTTGCGCCAGACCTGCAGCATGGCGTCGTGCACGGCGTCGGAAGCGAGCGCGGCGTCGCGGGTGATGCGGATGGCGACGGCGTAGAGCATCGGGGCCTGCTGGTCGTAGAGCCGGCGAAACGCCGCGCCATCGGCTTGGGCGCACTGCGCCAGGAGCATGGCCACCTCATCAGACGAAACCGGGTCTCGCGTCGCGGCATGCTTCATGCCTCGCTTATGACGCGGCCCGGCCGGTTCGGGCAAGCTGGGCCGGCCATGCCGCCCGCAGCGCCGCAGGTGGCGGCGTCAGGCCAGGTGCCGCGGGTCGCGGCGTCAGGTCGGGCGCGGTGGGCCGTTTCCGCTTGACGGGGTCGCCAGCGATGCGATTAGTCGCGGGCGGCGGCGCGACGCCGCGGCGGGTGCGGGCGCGATCAATGCGCCGCGGGAACGGATGTCCATGAACGCTCCTGACAGTGTGGCCGGCGGCAGGCCCGGGCGCGTTGGCCCCCGGGAACGTCTGCCTCCGGAAATGTCGGCCGCGGGGGGTGGCCTCCCCCCTGCGCTTTCATTACCGGATGGCTCCTATTTCGGATGCAGCCGGCCACGCCTTGACCGGTCGCGCTGCGGGAGGGTCGCGCGGCGTTGACTGACCTGCCGAACGTGAAGGCGGCGCGGCCCCGCCCGGTGTTCGCCCGGCACGCCGCCAGCCTGTTGCTCGTGCGGTCCGGCGCGGCCGGGCTGGAGGTGCTGATGGGCGTGCGCGGCGCCGGGCATCGCTTCATGCCCAACCGCCTCGTGTTCCCCGGGGGCGCGGTGGACCCGGGCGACCGGCGCGCGCCGGCCGCGAGCGAGCCCGGCCCCGAGCTGCTGGCCATGCTCGGCCGCAACGCCCGGCCGCCGCTGGCCCGCGGCATCATCCTCGCCGCCGCGCGCGAGCTCTGGGAGGAGACGCAGCTCAGCCTCGGCGACCCGCCCCGGCTCGACGGGATCAGCTACCTGTGCCGCGCCGTGACCCCGCCCGCCTCGCCGATCCGCTTCAACGCCCGCTTCCTGGTCGCGCCGGCCGAGCAAGCGGAGGGCGCCCCCACCGACTCGCACGAGTTGCAGGAGGTCGGGTTCCGCGTCGTAGAGGACGTGCTGCGGGAGGACCTGATGCTCGTGACCCGCGAGGTGCTGCGCCGCCTCATCGCCTGGTCCGCGCTGCCCGCCCAGGGGCGGCGGGCGCGAACGACGCTCGACGTGTTCACCCGCCGCCGCTGGCGGACCGAGTAGCGCCCCGGCTCACGCGCGGACCGACTCCCAGACGAACCATCCCGCGAGCAGCGCCAAGACGCCGCCCGCGCCGAGCGCCCATCCGGTCCATTCCGGCCCCACGCCAAGCGCGCCGCGGGCGAGCACGTGCGCCGCCATCAGCAGCAAGGTGCCGATATTGAGCACGATCGCCGCCCGGAACACGCGCCGCTGGCGAGGGTATTTGTGCGCCAGGTGCGGCGGCACGTCCGCGGGGCCGTAATGCCCGGTCCAGCCGACCCGGTAGCTGACGAGGCAGAACGCCAGTGCCGTCAACAGCAGCAGGATGTTGGTCGCGACGATCATGGTTTGTCAGCCCACCAGGGTGCCGTCGACGAGCACGGTCCTGATCCAGTCGGCGGTGCCGGCCAGGCCGTCGGCGAAGGCGACGCGCGGCCGCCAGCCGGTCTCGCGCCGGATCAGCGTCGTGTCGAGCACGCTCACCGGCACGTCGGCGCGTCGCCCCGGGCGGCGGACCACCTCGATCTGCGGGCGGCCGAGCGTCCTCGCCACGTCCAGGAACAACTGGTCGAGGCTGCGCCCCTGGCCGCTGCCGACGTTCATCACGCGATGCTCGCCCGCGTAGCACGCCGCGGCGACGAAGGCGCGGGCCACGTCGTCGACGTGGATGAAGTCGCGCGTGACCTCGCCCGCGCCCCACAGCTCGACCGGCTGGCCGCTCAGGGCGCGGTGGAGCGTGGCGGCGACGACGCCTTGCCGGCGGAACGGCGACTGGCCGCGGCCGTAGGGGTTGGCGATGCGCAGCACCTGGTAGTCGAGGCCGTGCAGCCGGCGGTAGAGGCCGAGGTAGTGCTCGATCGTCAGCTTGTGCATGCCGTAGGCGGTGATCGGCTCGGTGGGGGCGCTCTCCGGCGTCGGCACCTGCCGGGGGACGCCGTAGACCGTGCCGCCGGACGAGGCGAACACCACCTTCCGCACCCCCGCCGCCCGGCACAGGTCCAGCAGCCGCAAGGTGGGCAGCACGTTCGCCGCCAGGTCGCGCGCCGGGTCGTCGTTGCTGGCGGCGGGCAGCGACGCGCCGACCAAGTGGAACACGACCTGCTGCCCGGCCAGCGCCGCCCCGAGCGCGTCGGCGTCCTCGAAGGCGGCCGACACCCACGCCACCCCCGGCCGCCCCGACGGGACGCGGCGGGCGTAACCGCGTACGGACGCGCCCGCCCGGCGCAGCGCCGCGGTCAGCGCGCTCCCCAGGAAACCGCTGCCGCCCAGCACCAGGCAGCGCAGCCCAGGGTAGCGCAACCCAGGGCAATGCAGCCCAGGGCAGCGCAGCCCGGCGGTGGACGTGTCCCCTACCAGCTCAACCCCGGGCGATGCACCGTGCACCAGGAATGGCCCACCGATTCGCAGACGGCAGGCAGCATCCGCTCGACCGCGTGCAGCAGGGTGCCGTCGGCCGCGAGCGGCTCGGCCGGGAAATCCTCGGCCGCGAGCCCGAGCGCCCACAGCGGCTCCAGCGCCGCCGGCCGCGCCCAGAACATCGTGCCCAACGGGAACACCGGCCACGCCGGCAGCACCGGGGCCGGGACGAGGCGGGCGGCGAGGGCGGCGGCGGCGGCGCGGTTGTCGGTCCAGCCGACCACGTGGCGGTCCTCGGCGAACAGCAGGCCGAGCGAGGCGTCATCCTCGAACGGGGACAGCACGCCCGCGATCCCGTCCGCGCCGCCCAGCAGCGTGCCGAACAGGAACGCGCGCCAACGGTCGCCCATGACGGGGTCGACGCCGAGGCTGCGCTTGCCGTGCAGGTGGCCGACCACGTCGTAGCCGCCGCCCCGCACCAAGCCGCCGACCTCCGTCAGGAAGGGGCCGATGTCGCGGCCGCGGTTCGGCACGGCGAGGACCTGCGCGGACCCGGCGGCGTAGCGGCGCAGGGCGTAGGCGATCTCGATCCGCTTGGCTTCGGAGGTGGTGGTCACGATCAGGTCCGCCGCGCTGCCGCCCCCGGCGAGGGCCTCCAGCGCCTCGGCGATGAGGCCCGGGTAATGCAGATGCAGGTGCAGCGCGGCGCGGCCGGAGAAGGGCAGGGCAGGCGGGCCGCCGTCCTGGACGAGGCAGCGGTGCGTCGCCGCCGGCGCGCCCGGCGCGGCGAGGGCAGGACCCGAAGCAGGGTCCAGGGCGGCGTCGAGCGCTGCGGCAGCGCCGCCCTCGTTGAAGCCGGGCCGCGGGCTGGCGTGCAGCAGCCCTTTCCTGGCCCTCGCCGCGTAGGCGCGGATCGAGCGCCGCACCTCCGCCGGCCGCATCGGGTGCGCCGCGCCGTCGTGGAACGCCGCGTCGAACAGGCCCGACGCCTCGATCCGCGCCACGTCGGCGGCGATCCCGGCCCGCGACTCGCGCGCCAGCTCCATCTGCGCCATCAGCGCGTCGGCGTAGCCGGCGAAGGAGAACCGCTCCTCGACCAGCGCCGCGTTGCGGGCGGCGCGCCTGATCGCGGCGGGGCGCATCGCGTCGAGCAACGCCCGCGCCGCCGCGGCCACGTCGAGGTAGGGCGCGGCCGTCCCCTGTGCCTCCGAGTCGTCGCCCTGGAACAGCCCTGCCGCCCCCGTCGCGCCGTCGAAGCACACCACCGCGCGCCCGGCCCTCAGCGCATCCAGCAGCACGTTGGGGAACGGGTCGAGCCGGGACGGCAGGTAGAACACGTCCGCCAGCGCGAACAGGGTGTCGAGGCCCGATTGCTCCGGCAGGAACAGCACCGTGCGCTCGAGCCCGAGCCGCCGGACCATGTCGGCCACCCAGGCGGAGTAGGTCAGGTCGCGCAACGGGTCGTAGCCGCCGCCGACCCAGAGGAAGCGCACGTCCGCGCCGCCGGGCAGCCGGGCGACCTCGGCCGCGGTCTGCACGAACAGGTCAACGCCTTTGCGCATGTGCACGAACCCCGCGCCCAGCACCACCCGCGGCCTGCGGCCCGGCGGCGCGCCCATGAGGGCGAGGATGTCGTCGCGGGTCAGGTCGTCCGCCGCGTGGCCCAGGCCGTCATCCTCGCCCTCGTCCTGGCCATCGTTCTCCGGCAGGCGCGGCAGGCAGCCTTGGGGGTGGACGTCGATCGTGCGGGCCGGGCCGAGGCGGAACCGGGTCACCTCCGCCTGCGCGCTCCGCTCGATCAGCGCCGCGGGGACCACCACCCGGTCGGCAGCCTCGATCGCCGCGGTCATGCGCCCGGCCGGCAGGGTGTATTCCGCGAATTCGTGCAGCAGCGCGACGCACGGCAGCTCAGCTTGCAGCGCCGCGACCGCGAACGGGCCGGTCTCGACCGAGTTGACCAGCACCGCGTCGAGCGCGTGCGTCCGCTTCAGCGAGTTCAGCACGTACTCGGCGTCGAGCGCGTCGAGGCTGCCGCAAACCAGCAAGCAGGCCCGCTGCCCGAACGCGCCCAGCAGCGGCCCGCCGCGGCCGACGCCGCAGATGACGTTGTGGGTGGCCGCGAGGCGCTCGGCCAAGGCCAGCGCCACCAGCGGCGCGCCGGTGCGCGACGCCTCGTGGCTGGTGACCAGGATGGTCGGCTTGGACAGGTCGAACATCGCCGCGCCGGGCCGGGTCAGCGCCGCGAGGTCCGGGCGGCCGCTGCGTCCCTCGGCCGCGCCGTAGGCGCAGAAGTGCAGGAACGGGTCGCCGCCCCGGGTGCGGAGTTCCGGGTAGCGGCGCAGGTAGTAGTCGGCCGAGAAATCGGGGGCCGGGTCGAGGCCCGCGAGCGCGCCGTGCAGGATGTAATGCTCCAACGGGTCGTGCGGGGCCAGGCCCGGCGGCAACTGGGCGAGGTAGCAGCGCGGGTTGAACCGCGGCTGCATGGCCTGCTTGCGCCGGGCCAGGTCCTGCTGGCTGGTGACGTGGTGCTGCGCCCGGCCGACGTGGAGGTAGTGCAGCATCGGCGTCGCGTGCCGCGCCAGGCTGTCCGGGTACATCCGGGCGTAGGCGTCGCTGTCGAACTCGGGAACGGGCGGCACCGGCGTGTCGCGCCGGATCAGGTGGTCCTCGATGTCGGAGAGGCCGGGGAGCGGCGGGCGGCCGCGCAGCCAGGCGTAGGCGGCGGCGTCGAACAAGCCGCTGGCCGCGATCACCCCGGCGTCGGCGCGGAGCTGAGCCAGGGTGCGATAGCGGCGCTCCTGCCAGCCGTGGCGGACGTAGTGCAGCAGCGGGCTCATGCCGGTCCGCACCGCGTCGGGATAGGACTGGCGGTAGAACCGGACGTCGAAGCCGGGCGAGGGCGACAGGAAAGCGGGTTCGCCGACCGCGAGGTAGTGCAGCGCGAGCTCGGCCGCCGTCCCCTGCGCCCCGGCCTCCCGCGCGTAATGGGCGGGGTCGAACAGCGCCGAGGCGGCGATCGCCTCGGCCGGGTCCGCGTCCGCGAGGGCGGGGTCATGCGGGGCGTGCGCGTCCATCACCGGTCTGCCTCATGTTCGAGAAAGCGCCGCTTCGCCTCCGCCGTGGGCAGGCCCCAGGCCCGTCGCGTGAAGCCGTAGGCCCGCTGCGCGAAGCGGACCGCGGCCTCCACCGCCGGCAGTCCGCCATGCTCGCGCATCTCAACCACGACCCAGCCGCCGTAGCTCGCCGCGCGCAGCGCCGCCCCGGCGGCGGCGTGCGGGCAGGCCGGGCGGCCGAACCCTCCCAGGTCCGGTTCGGCGGCATGATAGTGCGCGAGCCCGGCCCCGGTGGCCGCGATCTCCGCCGAGATCGAGTCGCCGGCGAGCATGGCGCAGGCGGAGTCCAGGTGGGTGCGCACCGCGCCGTGGCCGCAGGCCGCCACCACCCGCCGCACCGCCTCGGCGCGCAGCAGGCAGTCAGCGCCGTAGCGGGCCGGCACCGGCTCCACGCCGATCACCAGCCCGGCCTCCTGCGCCACGTCGCCCAACCTCCGCAGCCGCTCCGCCGCCAGCGCCTCCGCGTCGGCTTCCGCCAGCGCGCCCCGCCCCCGGTTGCGCGGCGCGCCGAACACCGCGACGCCCGCGCCCAGCCCGGCGGCGATCCCGGCCACGCGGCGCATGTGCTCGGCCATCGCCCGGAACGACGCCGCGTCGGCCAGCAGTTGCGCGCCCGGCTGGCCGAAGAACACCGCCTGTAGCGACGCGACGCGCAGGCCCGCGGCCTCGGCCCGCCGGCGATAGGCCGCCACCTCGCCCTCGCCCAAGGCGTCCCAACCGGCGATGCGCGTCGGCGCGACCTCGATGCCGTCGACGCCGAGGGCGGCCAAGCGGTCGAACGCCGCCGGGGTGTCCTCCGTTGCCCAGGCGAGGTTCGAGACGCCGAGCCTCATGGCAGCGCCATCGGCTCGGCCGTGAGGAACTGGCCGAGCGCCGCCATCACCTCGTCCGCCGCCATGACGTAGTCCGCGCCACCCCCGAACACGCGGCCGTGCCGGGTGCGGACGTCGTAGGCGACCGCGCCACCCTGGCCGCCGATGTGCTTCGTCGGGAAGAAGTGCTGCCGGATGGCCTCCATCGTCACCGGCTCGGTGGCCAGGTTGGCGAGCGCCAGGCCGGCGGCCTGCATCCGGTCAAGGTCGTCGGCCAGCCGAGACAGCGGATACCACTGGAAGCGGGACGCCTGGTCGATGCAGGCGAGGCGGTTGTCGTGCAGCAGGTCGAACAGGGCGTTCTTCTTCAACCCTTGGCCGAACAAGGCCGGCAGGCGGACGACGTGGTGGCGGGGAAAGCGGTCCCGGACCCACCGCTCCAGCATCGCCCGGTGCAGGCCGTAGGGTTGCCCCGACCCCTGATCCTGTGCCGAGCCTGGCGCCAGCGCCGCGTCCGCCTCGTCCACCTCGATCGGCGAGCCGTAAACGTCCACGCTGGAGATCAGCACGAACTGCTCGGCGTCCACGCGATCGAGGTGGCGCATCAGCCGCTCGATCCCGGCCAGGTCGGCGTCCGGGTCGGCGTTGGCCCGCCACTTCACCGCGTTGACCCCGGCGCAAACGACCCGGCCGAACCGGCGTCCCTCGATCTCCTCGATGTCCGTCGAGCGGTAAAGCGCCTCGAACCGCCGCTGCCGCAACAGATTCTGGCCGACGAAGCCGGTGTGGCCGATCAGCGCGTCCGCCATCAGGCGCGCACCCGCAGGATCTCGCGTCGGAGCGAGCTGTCCACCGGCCGCGCCGCATCCAGTTGCCCGGCCTCGATCGCGGCCAGGATGCGCTCGGTGGCGAAGAACACGGTGTCGATCTTGCCCGACATCACCGAGAACGCCCGGCCGTTGCGGAACACGTAGCAGCTGCGGTCGTCGAATCGCCCCACCGGCTTGGTCTTGATCGACAGTTGCGGCCCGACGAAGCGGAAGCGGTCGCGGAACTCCGGCACGTAGCGGCTGATCTGCTCCTCCATCGCCCCCACCTTCTGCGCGACGGCCGCGGCGGAAACCCCGTCGCGCACGCGGCGGGCCTCGGCGGCGCTGTCGAGCCGGGCCAGCGGCGTGTGCGGCACGCTGCTGAGGGTGTAGAGGCCGGGATCCTCGGTCGGGTAGATCGAGCACAACGGCCCGTCCACCAGCGTCACCGCCGGGAAGGCCTCGTCGGTCTCGTAGTACAGCAGGATCGTCGGCTCGTAGTAGAAGCGCATCGGCAGCCCGGCGCGGTGGCCCCAGGTCGCGTCCACCAGCACGTCGTACCGCGCGCCGCCGAGGTAGATGCCGTCGCGGCGCTGCTCCACCCGGTCGACCCGCGTGCCCACGTGCAGGCTGTCGCCGAGCCGGTCGGTGAAGAAGCGGCGCGCGCGCTCGATCAGCAGCACGCGCTCGCCGGCCAGCATCAGGCCGTCGACGCCGTGCAGCCGCACCGACGTTTCCCGCACCTCGCGGAAGTCGATGCCTGACGAGGTCATGATGAGGCGATAGGTGGCGAAGTCGATCAGGCTGTCCTCGCGCGGGACGGCGTAGATGTTCTCCGCGACCTCGCGGCTGAGCTGCGGGTAACGCTCGACGAACCGCATGAACCCGTCGCGCGACTGCACCCGGGTGACGTGGTGGCGCGGGTAATGGAAGCCGAGGTGCAGGCGGAACTGGTTGTTGCCGGACGCCTCATGCAGCGGCCGCCCGTGCTGCTCGAACACCTCGACGCCGAAGCCGAGCGCCCGCAACGACAGCGCGATGTGACATCCATACCATCCCGCCCCGATGATCGCGACCGACAGCGACACCCACGCCTCCGCACCATGCCTCGGCCCGGGTGCCGCCCAGGCCGGACCCAAGGTCTTCCCCGACTTGTCCACCTAACCTATACACGAATCATCGTGGAGGTTGCGCGGACGTGGACCAGAGCTACCAGAACACGAAAGCGCGGTCGATAGAGCCGGGCGGTGTTCCCGTAAGCTTCGTGGATGGAGTCGCCTGTGCCCTCTGGGAGAGTGGCCCAGAGCCGTTGCTCATACACGGTTATCAGCAGACCGAGGCCAACCCGGATTGGTCGTTCACCCGGCTATACGGCGGGCCGGCTGGCCTCTGCTTCGTCGAGCTGAGATCAGCCAGCGAACAGGCGGTGCATTATTACGATCACGAGCTGAACTACTTGGCCAACGCATTCGCCGCGCTCGACCCCGACGCGCGGGACGCGCTGGCCGCCGCCTACGTCCCCGTGCTGCGGGATTTCTGGGCTAGCGTCGTCTGCGGCCTCGGCGACCCGGCGCCCGAGACGTTGCGCGCCCTCGCCGGCCTCGGCCCGGCCTGCCGGCTGGCGCTGGGCGAGGCCCTCCGCCATCAGGTGCTGCCGCCCGACGACGTCCGCATCCTCGGTGGCGACCTGCCGCCGCCCCTCTCGCCGGACGGGTTGCGCCGCCTGTTCGCCGCCGACCTGCTGGCCGCCCAGATCGGCAAGGCCGCGGACGGCGCGTTCCGCCTGCCGTCGCCGTTCGCCGGGCCGGACAACCTGTCGAACAGCGGCTGCCTGATCCGCCACAACGACTATTACCTGTTCTACGCCTACCGCTTCAGGAACGTCGCCGCCGGCCTCGCCTACGACGTGCTCTGCGGCGGCTGGCACGCGCGGATCATCGCCGTCTCGCTGCCGTCGCTGAACCTGACGCTATTCCCGAACGAGGAGACGCGCGACTTTTTCCTCAGATCGGCCCACCTGCCGGTGCGCGAGGCGACGTACGCCCACGCCGTCGAGCACGCGCCCGCCCTGGCCGCCTACCTGCCCGCGGGTGGGCCGGGTCGTGTCGCCCTCGCCTGCTTCTCCCACCTCGGCCATCACCTATGGAACGAGTTGACCGGCCTGCAGGCGCTGACCGCTTCGCTGCCCGCCGCCTCGCTGCCGCCCGTCGCCGTGGTCGGCAGCGGCTCGTCCGAGATGTACGGCAAGCTGGAGGCGCTGTTCCCGGGCCTGAAAGGCCGCATTGACCGCACCGTCGCCGCCCGGCCGGACCTCGCCGCCTGGCTCTACGACCAGCAGGCGCTGCTGCTGCGGCCGACCGCCGAGCGCATCGACGACGCGCTGGCCCGGCGCATCATCGCCGTCGCCTCGGCCACCCGCGCCGCCCGCGCCGTCCAGGCCCGCCTCGCCGCCCTGAAGCGGGACGGCCACCGCGTCGTCGTGCTCGGCCTGCGGGTCGAGAACCGGACGCTGACCGACGTGCCCGGGTTCTGCCGCGCGGTGATCGGGATGCTGCGCGCCGAGCTGGGCCGGGTCGCGGTCGTGCTCGATGGCCACAACCGCCCGGAGGACGCGCGAGCCGACGCGCCGGGCTACCCGAGCCTGCACCAGCCGGCGCATGGCCCCTCGCCGCTGGCCGTCGAACAGGAGATCGTCCGCGCCCTCATCCGCGCGTTCCACGGGCGGGGCGGCGTCGCCGTCGTTCCCACCGTCGGCCTGCCGGTCGCGGCCAGCCTCGCCGCCTGCGCCGAGGCCGAGTTCTTCGTCGCCCCCTGGGGCGCGGGACTGGCCAAGTACAAGTGGGTGTGCAACCTACCCGGCCTGTTCGTCTCGAGCCGGAGCTTCCTGAAGAATGCCGAGTCCTGGCTCTACGACGACCCGGCGCACCGGGAACGGCCGGCCTTGTCGTTCAGGATCGCGCCGCACGAGGCCGAGGACCAGCCCGACGCCCCCCAGCTCATTCCCGGCGATGGCCCGTCTCGCTGGAACTTCACCGTCGACCTCGCCGCCGTGCGCCGCGAACTGCGCGCGCTCGTCGCCTATCTCGGTCGGTGCGGCGGGCCGACGCCTGACTCCTTCCGTGTCGTGCCGCCCACGGCGTCGCTCCTGCCGCCGCGACCCGAGCTCGGCCAGGCCTGGCGGATGGCGCAAGCCACGGTGGGGCACGGGTTCCGGATCGTCGAGCTGCGGCACGACGGCGGCGAGGACGCGGAATGGTTCTTCAACGCCGAGGGCGGGCCTCGCAGCCACGTCCTCGATTGGCCGCCCGAGACGTATCGCGCCTTCCGCCGCGCCGTCCTCCCCGCCGTCCGCGCGTTGCGCGACACCCTGCTGCCCGGCGGCACCCCCCCGCCGCCGGAGGCCCTGCGCGACCTGCTTCGGCTCGGTCCCCGGCTCCGCGCCTTGGCCGTCGACGCGGCGCAGGAGGAGGTGCTGCCCGAACCCGCCCATCTCGCCCTCGGCGCGGGCGACGAGCCGCCCGCCTGGGCCGACCCTGCCGCGCTGAGCCAGGCGCTGTCAGCCGACCTGCAGGAGCGGTTCCTGGCCGGGCTGCGGACGGGCGCCCTGACCTGGCCCTCTCCCGTCACCGGTGCCGCCATGCTCTGCACCGGCGGCTTCTCGCTCGACGACTTCAACGCTCTTTACCGCTTTCGCGACGCCTCGACCGGCCTCGACCTGTTCGTGCTCGCGACCGAGCACCTGGCCCGGGTGGCCGGCCTCTACGTCCCGGCGCACGGGGTGGTAGTCACGGCGGGCCTCGACCAGCCCCGCATCCTGCGCCAGCACTTCCACCGGCTCGCTCACCGCCTGCTGCGCCACCTGGCCGAAATGGGGGACAGCCTGCTGGCCGGGCGGCGGATGGGCGGGGGCGTGCGCCTCGCCGCCTTCCTGCGCGGCGGCGGCAGCGCCCACCTCGGCCACCAGCTCTGGAACGAGCTGACCGCGATCGACGCCCTATGCGCCGCCTTGCCGCCGGCCCGGTTGCCGACCTGGCTCGTGCCCGGCGGCGACGTCGAATTCTACGGCCCGATCGACGCGCTGTATCCCGAGATCGCCGGCCGGGTCCGCCGCGGCTTCGCCGGGCACGCGGCGCTGACCCGCCACGCCTACGAGACCGGCGCCGTGCTGTTCCGCCCGACCCGCGACCACGTGGGCGCGGCGCTGCGGCGGCGGGTGATGGCCCGCGCCGTCGCCCGCGCGCCGGCGCTGCCCGGCCCGGGCCGGGCGTTCATCCTCGGCCTCCGGGTCGAGAACCGGACCGCGACCGACCTCGAAGCGCTGTGCGCCCTCGTCATCGAGGAAGCGGAGCGCCGGCATCCGGGTTGCGCCGTCATCCTCGACGGCCACAACGCCCGCGGCGACCGGGCGGGCGACGCCACCATCGGCAGCTACCGCGAGGAGGTGGCGAGCCAAACGCCGCTCTCGGTCGAGCGGGCGTTGGCGGAGGCGCTGCGGACCCGGTTCGCCGGCCGCGACGTGCGGCTGCTCGACACCCTGGGCGAGCCGCTGGCGACCAGCCTCGCCTGGGCGGACGCGAGCGACGGCTTCGTCGCGCTGTGGGGCGCCGGCCTCGCCAAGTACCGCTGGCTGGCCAACAAGCCGGGCCTGGTGGTGACCAACCGCTGGAACCTGGAGCAGAAAGGCGACCTGCACCTCTACGACGCGCCGGCGTTCATGGCCGACCCGGCGCCGATGGCCTTCATCCCGTCCGACGCGGTGCAGGATGAGCCGTTCGCGCCGATGCTGGTTCCGTTCGACGCCTCAACCTACGCCAATTTCAGCTTCGACGAAGACGCCCTGCGCCGCCACGTCGCCGCGTTCCTGGAGGGCGTCGCGGCCCGTCCCTGACGCGTCGCCCGCCCTTCCGAGCCGCACGTCGAGCAAGCCCGGCCCGAGCCAGGTCTCGTTCGAGAGTAGCTCCTGCGAGGAAAATGTGACATTGGGGATAAGCAGCCGTTAAGGACGCGGCGCTATCGTGCCGCGGACGCGCCTCGCGGCCCCTCGCAACCCCCCTCGGCAGAGACTCGCATCATGGACTTCGAAGCCGCCCCGCCGGAAGCCCTGAGGCCGAACGCCGCCCGCGCAGGCGTCCGCGACTACCTGACCATCGCGCGGCTGGATCACAGCACCAAGCACATCTTCGTCGTGCCCGGCATCGTGCTGGCCGACCTGCTGCGGGGCGTGCAGGTGGCCTCGCTGCCGCTGTCGGTCCTGCTCGGCTTCCTGACCGCGGTCTGCATCGCGTCGGCGAACTACGTCATCAACGAGTGGCTCGACCGCGACTTCGACCGGCATCACCCGACCAAGTCGAAGCGCACCGCGGTGCAGATGAAGCTGCGCGGCTCCCTCGTCCTGCTCGAATGGGTGGCCTTCGTCGCCGCCGGGCTCGGCTTCGCCTACCTGGCGAGCTGGAGCATGTTCTGCATCGCCTGCGTCTTCGCCGGCCAGGGCATCGTCTACAACGTCCCGCCGCTGCGGTGGAAGAACAAGGCCTACCTCGACGTCATCTCCGAGTCGATCAACAACGCGCTGCGCCTGATGATCGGCTGGGCCATCATCGACCCGACCACCTTGCCACCCTCCTCGGTGATCCTGGCCTTCTGGCTCGGTGGCGCGTTCCTGATGGCGGCCAAGCGGCTGTCCGAGTACCGCGAGATCGTCGCCTCGCACGGGCTGGAGCTGCTCGCCCGCTACCGCGCCAGCTTCGCCGGCTACACCGAAACGACCTTGGTCACCTCCTGCTTCGTCTACGCCCTGCTGTCCAGCTTTTGCTTGGCGATCTTCCTGTTCAAGTACCGCATCGAGTACATCATCACCCTGCCGGTGCTCACCTGGCTGTTCGCCAAGTACCTCGCCTTGTCGATGCTGCCGGGGTCCTCGGCGCAGAAGCCGGAGAAGCTGTTCCGCGAGCGGGGCCTGATCGCCATCGTCCTCGTCCTGGCGGCCGTGTTCCTGTTCGCCACCTTCGTCGACATCCCCGGCCTCGACGCCCTCACCGCCCAGCGGTTCATCTCGCTGGAATGAGTGCCGAGACGGCCGGCCCGCTGCCCGACTGGTCGCGCATCCGCCTGGTCGCGTTCGACGTCGACGGCACGCTGTATCGCCAGCGCCCGCTCCGCCTGCGCATGGCGCGCGACCTGGTCGTCCACGCCGCCCTTTCCCGCGACCGCGGCGCCGTCCGGGTGCTCTCGGCCTACCGCCGCATCCGCGAGCAGCTCGGCGACGCGGAAACCCCCGACTTCGAGCCGGCCCTGGTCGCGCGGACCGTGGCCGGGACGGGCGTCCCTCCCGAGCGGGTGCGGGCGGTCGTCGCGGAATGGATCGACCGCCGCCCGCTGCCCTATCTCAAGGCCTGCCGCTACCCGGGTGTCGAGGCCCTGTTCGACGGCCTGCGCCGGGCCGGCAAGGTGGTCGGCGTGCTGTCCGACTACCCGGCGCGGGCCAAGCTCGCGGCCCTCGGCCTGTCGGCCGACCTCGTGGTCAGCGCCGCCGACCCCGGCGTCGGCCGGCTCAAGCCCCACCCGCACGGCCTGCGAACCCTGCTCGACGCCGCCGGCGTCGCCGCCGCCGAGGCGGTGCTGATCGGCGACCGGCCGGAGCGGGACGGCCTGTGCGCGCGCCGGGCGGGGGCCCACCCCCTGATCCGCGCGTCCAGGCCGATCAAGGGCTGGCAAACCTTCGTCCGCTACGACGACCCGCTGTTCGAGCCGCTCCTGGCCCCCTCCGCCGGATAGGCCGCCGTCACGCGTCCAGCGTGACGCAGACCGGCACGTGATCCGACCCGCGCGCCCAGTCCCGCGCCTCCGTCAGCACCCGCATGTCGCGCAGCCGCGGCGCGAGGTCCCGCGTCACCCAGACGTGGTCGAGGCGCCGGCCGCGGTTGGCGACCTTCCAGTCCCGGTTGCGATACGACCACCAAGTGTAAAGCTTGCGCTCGGCCGGCACGAACTGCCGCATGGCGTCCACGAACCCCGACCCGAGCCAAGCCGCCATGTGCGCCACCTCGATCGGCGTGTGGCTGACGACCGAGAGCAGCTGCCTGTGGCTCCAAACGTCGTGCTCCAGCGGCGCGATGTTGAGGTCGCCGACCAGGGCGCAGCGCGCGGGCCGACGGGCGGCGAACCAGTGCGCCGCCTCCGCGACGAACGCCAGCTTGTGGGCGAACTTCGGGTTCAGCGCCGGGTCGGGCACGTCGCCGCCGGCCGGGACGTAGAAGTTGTGCAGCTCGACCGGGCCGGACGGGGCTTGCACCACCGCCGCGACATGGCGGCAGTCGCCCTTGCCGCACCAGTCCGGCGCGCCGTCCCAGGGCGCGATCGGCAGGCGCGACAGGATGGCGACGCCGTTGTAGCCCTTCATGCCGCGCCGGACGACGTGCGGGTAGCCGAGCGCGCCCGGGGCGGCACCGGGGAACAGCTCGTCCGGCACCTTGGTTTCCTGCAAGCAGATCACGTCCGGGTCGAGTGCCGCGACCAGGTGCTCCAGCAGCGGCAGGCGCAAGCGGAGCGAGTTGATGTTCCAGGTCGCGATGCGCAGCGTCATGGAGGGTCCGTGCAGGAGGTGAAGGCGAGGGCGCGATGGCCGGCCGCGGCCTCCGACACCAGGCCCCGGTCGATAGCCAGTCAATGGCAGCCAGTCGTCCCGTGCCGCTCAGCCCCGGGTCAGGCCCTTGGCGGCCAGCGCTTCCAGGTAGGCCCGCCAACGCGCGGCGTGCTCATCCGCGAGCTGGTGCAGCAGCACCCAGGAATAGATGCCGGTGTCGTGTCCATCGTCGAAACGGATGCGCACGGCGTAGTGCCCGATCGGCTCGACGGCCCCGATGTTGACGCCGCGCTTGCCGGCCACGAGCTTGCGTTCGGCCGGCGAATGGCCCTGCACCTCGGCGCTCGGGCTCTCGACCCGCAGGTACTCCGCCGGCAGCACGGCGTGCAGGCCGTCGTCGAAATCCACTTCGAGCGCGCGGCTGGCGCGGCGGACGCGGATCTCGGTCGGCCGCGCCGCGGCCACCTCAGTCCTCTAGCGGCCGGGCTTCGTCCGGCAACATGATCGGGATGCCGTCCCGCACCGGATAGGCGAGCTGCGCCTGGGTGCTGATCAGCTCCTGCGCCGCCGGCTCCCAGCGCAGCGGCCCGCGCGTCACCGGGCAGACCAGCACTTCGAGCAGGCGCGGGTCGATGCCGCCGGGCGGGGGAGGGGACCCGGCCGTCACGTCGCCCGCCGCCCGGCCTGGCCCATGTCGGACTCGTGCGCGCCCATCCGCAGCAGCGTCGTCAGCGCCGTCGCCCGGTCCAAGGTTTCGGGGGCTTCCAGCAGCGCCTGCTTCTCCTGCGGCTCGAACGGGCACACCATCGACAGCGTCGTGACCAACGACGCGTCCGGCATCTCCTCGATCGCCTCCCAGTTGGCGTCGAAGCCCTGGGCGGTGAAGTAGGCGCGCAGGGCGGACAGCAGCCCGGCCCGGTCGACGCCCTCGGCCGCCGGCTCCTCGCGGTCGGCGGCGAAGCGCTTGAGGTCGGCCCGCACCCGGCGGTAGCCCCGGTGCAGCTCCAGCTCGACCTGCACGCCGAACCGGGTGACCCCGGTCAGGGTGATGAGGTAGCGGCCGTCCTCCGTTTCGCTGAACGAGGACAGCCGCCCGAGGCAGCCGACCCGGTAAAGCGCCGGGCCGCTCGGCGTCTCGCCGCGGGCGACGTCCGGCTGGATCATGCCGATCACGCGCCCCGAGGCCAGCGCATCGTCCACCATGCGCAGGTAGCGCGGCTCGAAGATGTTGAGCGGCAGCTTGCCGCCGGGCAGCAGCATGGCCCCCGGCAGCGGAAAGATGGCGAACTCGGTCGGCAGCTCCGGGGCGCGCGCCATCGGCGTCAGCTGAACAGCAGGGCGGACAGCTTGCGCCGCGCCGCCAGGCTGGACGGGTCGGCCAGGCCCCAGGCCTCGAAGAACTTCAGCAACTGCAGCCGGGCGGCGTCGTCGTTCCAGCCGCGGTCGCGCTTCATGATGTCGAGCAACGCCGACGCCGCCTCGTCCCGCCGCCCGGTCGCGTTCAGGGCCGTCGCCAGGTCGTAGCGCGCCTGATGGTCGTCCGGGTCGGCGGCCAGCCGGGCCTCGAACTGCTGCAACTGCTGCGCCGCCGCCCGGCCTTCAGTGGCTAGGGCGAGGGCGCTGCGAGCGCCGGCGATCTCGGGGTGGTCGCGCAGCGCCTGCGGCACCTGGTCGAGCGCGTCCGCCGCCTGGTCCTCCTGGCCCATCGCCATCAGCACGCGGATCAGCCCGGCCCAGGCGTCAGCGCTGTCCGGATCTTCCTGCAACAGGGCGCTGAACAGCCCGCCCGCCTCCTCCAGCCGCTGCTCCTCCAGGGCGGCGCGCGCCTCGGCCAGCAGGTCGGCCGCCGGCATGGAGCCGCCCGCCAGCTTGAGCAGGGCCTCGACCACGCGCTTGACCTCGCTTTCCGGCAACGCGCCCTGGAAAACGTCGGCGATCTGGCCCTGCCAGAACGCGGCGACGGTCGGCACCGACTGCATCGGCAGGCCGAGCTGCGCCAGTTGCTGCACCAGCGCCCGGTTGGCGTCGATGTCCACCTTGACCAGCTTGACCCGGCCGCTGGCGGCGCGCACCACTTTCTCCAGGATCGGCGTCAGTTGCTTGCACGGGCCGCACCACGTCGCCCAGAAATCGACCAGCACCGGCACCTGGCGCGACGCCTCGATCACGTCGCGCATGAACGTCTGCTGCGTCCCGTCCACGATCATATCGGCCGTGCCGGGAGTTCCCGAAACGGCCGAGGGGGCAGCGGTCAGGCCCGGGCCGGGCGCGCGGGGCTTCTGGCCGATCAGCATGTCCATGGGGGCGATCCTCGCATGATGACGGGGCACGCGCCGCGTGACGCACGCCTCCGCGGCCATAGGTGTAGCGCGCCGCCCGATTGTTCAACCACCCAGGCTGCCCACCGCCGCACCCCGCGCGCCCTCCTGAGCGGCCGAGGCCCGGTCGGGAAACGCCGCCGCCATCAGCGCCCGCGCGTACTCGGTCCGCGGCGCGTCGAAGATCGCCTCCACCGGCCCTTGCTCCACCACCCGCCCGCCCTGCAGCACCACGACCCGGTGCGCCATCGCCCGCACCACGGCGAGGTCGTGGCTGATGAACAGGTAGGCCAGCCCGTGCCGCGCCTGCAACCCGCGCAGCAAGGCGACGATCTGCCCCTGCACCGAGCGGTCGAGCGCGCTGGTCGGCTCGTCCAGCACCACGAGCGCCGGCTTCAGCGCCATCGCCCGCGCGATGGCGACGCGCTGCCTCTGCCCGCCGCTGAACTCGTGCGGGAAACGGTCGGCGGCCTCGGCCGGCAGCCCGACCTCCTCCAAGGCCGCCCCCACCCGCCGCGCCACCTCCGCCCGGCCCAGGCCCGGCTCGTGCACCCGCAGCCCCTCGGCCACGATGGCGGCCACGCTCATCCGCGGCGACAAGCTGCCGAACGGGTCCTGGAACACCGCCTGCATCCGGGCGCGCAGCGGCCGCACCCGCGCCTCGCGCCAGCCCGACACGTCCTGCCCCAGCACCTCCACCCGCCCCGTCGCCGCCTGCAGCTTCAGCAGCGCCAGCCCGATGGTGCTCTTGCCCGACCCGCTTTCCCCCACCAAGCCCAACGTCTCGCCCTGCCGGACCTGCAGGCTCACCTCGTCCACCGCCCGCACCGCGCCCACGGCGCGGCGCAGCAGGCCGCGGCGGATCGGGAAGCTGACGCCCAGGTCCGTGACCGAGGCCGCGACGGGCGCGCCCGGAGCCAATGGCGTGGGCGCGCCCTTCGGCTCCGCGTCGATCAGCATCCGGGTATAAGGGTGCCTCGGCGCCGCGAACAGCGCCGCCACCGGGCCTTGCTCGACGATCTCGCCGTCCTTCATCACCGCCACCCGGTCCGCGACCCGGCGCACCACGTTGAGGTCGTGGCTGATCAGCAGCAGCGCCAGCCCCCGCCGCCGCCGCTCGGCGGCCAGCAGGTCGAGGATGCCGGCCTGGATCGTCACGTCGAGCGCCGTGGTCGGCTCGTCGGCGATCAGCAGCTTCGGGTCGTTGGCCAGCGCCATCGCGATCATCACCCGCTGCCGCTGCCCGCCGCTCAGTTGGTGCGGATAGGCGTCCAGCCGCTCGCCCGCGTCCGCGAAGCCGACCCGCGCCAGCAGCGCCGCCACCGCCGCCCGGCCCGGCCGCCGCCCGTGCAGCGCCACCGCTTCGGCCACCTGGCCCCCGACCCGGTGCAGCGGGTTGAGGCTGGTCATCGGCTCCTGGAACACCATCCCCGCCGTGCCGCCCCGCGCCCTGGACAGCGCGGCCGGCGGCGCGCGCAGCATGTCCTGCCCGTCCAGCGTGACCCGGCCCCGGCTGTCCGCCCCCGACGGCAGCAGCCGCAGCACGGACAAGGCGGTGAGCGACTTGCCCGACCCGCTCTCGCCCACCAGCGCCAGCGTCTCGCCGGCGTCGAGCGTGAACGACGCGCCCCGCACCACCGCCCGCCCGCCGAAGGACACGTCCAGCCCGTCCACCTCCAGCAGCGCCATCAGGCCTGCTTTCGCGGGTCGAAGGCGTCGCGCACCGCTTCTCCGATGAAGATCAGCAGGGTCAGCAGCCCGCCCAGCACCACGAACGCCGTGATCCCCAGCCAGGGCGCCTGCAGGTTGTTCTTGCCCTGCGCCACCAGCTCGCCTAGCGACGGCGACCCCGGCGGCAACCCGAACCCCAGGAAATCGAGGCTGGCCAGCACCGTCACCGACCCCGACAGCGTGAACGGCAGGAAGCTCAGCACCGCCACCAGCGCGTTGGGCAGGATGTGCCGGGCCATGATGGCGGCGTCGCCGACGCCCAGCGCCCGCGCCGCCCGCACGTATTCCAAGTTGCGCCCGCGCAGGAACTCGGCCCGCACCACCCCGGTCAGTGCGATCCAGGAGAACAGCAGCAGGAAGCCGAGCAGCACCCAGAAGGTCGGCGCGATGATGCTGCCCAGGATGATGAGCAGGTAAAGCTGCGGCATCCCGCCCCACACCTCGATGAAGCGTTGGAACAGCAGGTCGGTCAGCCCGCCGTAGAACCCCTGCACCGCCCCCGCCGCGATGCCGACGACGGAACTCACCAACGTCAGCGTGAAGCCGAACAGCACCGAGATGCGGAACCCGTAGATCACCCGCGCCAGCACGTCGCGCGCCTGGTCGTCGGTGCCGAGCGGGTGCCGCCAGCTCGGCGGCGCGGGGGCGGGCACCTGCAAATCCTTGGCGATGGTGCCGTTGGCGTAGCGGACCGGCGGCCACAGCATCCAGCCGTCGGCCTCGATCACCGCCCGTAGCTGCGGGTCGCTGAAATCGGCCTCGACCGGCAGCAGGTCGGGGCCGAACGTGTCCTCGGCGTAGTCCCGCAGCACGGGCACGTAGAACTGGCCCTGGAAGCGCACCAGCAACGGCCGGTCGTTGGCGACCCCCTCGGCGAACAGGCACACCACGAACAGCACGGCGAAGATGACGAGCGACCACGCCCCCCGCCGGTGTGCCCGGAACAGCGCGATCCGCCGCCGCGCGACCGGGCTCAACCCCGCGCCTCGAAGTCGATCCGCGGATCGACCACGGTGTAGAGCAGGTCGCCGACGATCTGCATCACCAGCCCGAGCAGCGTGAAGATGTAGAGCGTGCCGAACATCACCGGGTAATCGCGCCGGATCGCGCTCTCGAAGCCGAGCAGCCCCAGCCCGTCGAGCGAGAACACGATCTCCACCAGCAGCGCCGAGGAGAACAGGATGCCGATGAACGCCGCCGGGAACCCGGCCACGATCAGCAGCATCGCGTTGCGGAACACGTGCCCGTACAGCACCCGCCGCTCCCCCGCCCCCTTGGCCCGCGCCGTCAGCACGTACTGCTTCCTGATCTCCTCCAGAAAGCAGTTCTTGGTCAGGATCGTCAGCCCGGCGAACCCGCCCGCCACCATCGCCGTGATCGGCAGCACCAGGTGCCAAGCGTAGTCGGCGACCCGCGCCGGCCACGGCCACGCCTCCGATCCCGCCGACACCAGCCCGCGCAACGGGAACCACTGCACGAAGCTGCCGCCCGCGAACAGCACCACCAGCATGATCGCGAACAGGAACGCCGGGATGGCGTAGGCCACCAGCACCACCCCGCTGCTCGCCACGTCGAACGCCGTCCCGTCCCGCACCGCCTTGCGGATGCCGAGCGGGATGCTGACCAGGTAGACCAGCAAGGTGGACCACAGGCCGAGCGACAGGCTGACCGGCATCTTCTGCGCGATCAGGCCGAGCACCGTGCTGTCCTTGAAGAAGCTGCGCCCGAAGTCGAACACGAGGTAGCCGCGCAGCATCAGCAGGAACCGCTCGGGCGCGGGCTTGTCGAAGCCGAACTCCTTCTTCAGCGCCGCGATCTGCCCGGGGTCCAGCCCCCGCCCGCCGCGGTAGCCGCCGCTGTCGCTGGTCGCCCCGGTGATGCGCGCCGTCGCCTCCGTCCCGCGCCCGTGCGCTTCCGCCATCGCCTGCTCCACCGGGCCGCCCGGCGCGAACTGCACCACGGCGAAGTTGATGGCGATGATGCCGATCAAGGTCGGCACGACCAGCAGCAGGCGGCGGAGCAGGTAGGCGGCCAAGGGCGGTGTCTCCGCTCGATCGGGATGTCGTCGATACCAGGGAATGCCGGCGCCACGGAAGGCCCGGCCCGCGCTACTGGGCCTCCTCCTTCGGCCAGCGCCGGTGCAGCCACAGCCACGAGCCCGGGTCGGCGCGGATCCACCGCTCCAGGGTCTGGTTCACCGCCAGCAGGATGGCGTGAACGTCCGCCTCCCGCCGCCCCGTCAGCGGCACGTCGAGCGGCGGGTCGACGACCATGCGGAAACGCGCCGGGCCGAGGCGGACGATGTGCGCCGGCACCACCGGGCACTTGAAGCGCAAGGCGAACTGCGCCAGCGCCGGGGCCGTCATTGCCGGCCGGCCGAAGAACGGCACCGCCACGCCGTCGTTCATCTTCTGGTCCATCAACAGGCCGAGCAGGCCGCCGCCCGCCATGTGCTTCAGCGCCGCCCGCGCCCCGGCCGCGCCCTTCGGGAACATCGGCACCCCCGCCCCCAGCGCCGCGCCGCGCATCTCCCGCAGGAACGCGTCCACCCCGGCGTTCGACGGCGCGCGATACATCCCGGACGTCGGGAACCCCCGTTGCGCCGCGATCGGCAGCATCATCTCCCAGTTGCCGAGGTGGCCGGACACGTAGATCAGTTGCTTGCCCTGCAGCCCGGCCACGTGCTCGTAGCCCTCGATCTCCCAGCCCGGCCCCTCCGCCGTCTCGCGGAAGCCGGGCAGGTGCGGCAGCTCGGCGACGGTCCGGCCGACGTTGTCCCACACCGCCCGCACCACCCGCGCCCGCTCCGCCGCCCCCAGCTCCGGCATCGCCCGGCGCAGGTTGCTGTCCGCCACCCGCGACACGCGGAGCCGTGGCCCCAGCGTCCGCGCCAGCCACCCGCCCAGGTTGGACGACGCCACCGGCCCCAGCCGCAGCAGCAGGGCGGTCGCGGCCCGCAAGGCGAGGGCCTGGACCCGGCCCGGCACGCCGCCCACCCCGCGCGCCGCCATCGACGCCATGACCCTTCCCCGAGCAGCCATGCCGCCTGCCGCCGCCATCGGCCTACAACAGCCCCGAGAACCCGAGGAAGCCGACCTCGTCGCCCGCCGCCACCGTCGTCACGTCGTCGCCCAGCTCCACCAGCCCGTCCGCCTCCGTCAACGACGTCAGCACCCCCGCGCCCTCGACACCGTGCTTGCGCGCGACCCGCCCCTCCTCCAGCCGCACCCGCACGTACTCCCGCCGCCCCGCCTTCTTGCGGTAAGCGAACCCGGCCCGCACCGGCAGCGCCGGCAACGGCCCGCCCCGCGCCCCCCCGAGCGCCGCCAGCACCGGCCGCGCCACCCGCACGAACGTCACGAACGCCGCCACCGGGTTGCCCGGCAGCCCGAGCAGCAGCGCGCCGCCTCCCTCGCCTCCCACCTGGTCCCCCACTTGGCCCAGCGCCACCGGCCGCCCCGGCTTGATGGCGATGCGCCAGAACACCAGCCGACCGGCCTGCTCCACCGCCGCCCGCACGTGGTCCTCCTCGCCGGTGGACACCCCGCCCGAGGTCAGGATCAGGTCGTGGCCCGCCGCCGCCGCCGCCACCGCCGCGGTGATCGCGTCCCGCCGGTCCGGCAGGATGCCGAGATCCGTCACCGCCGCCCCCGCCCGCCGGCACAGCAGGGCCAGCAGCACCCGGTTGCTGTCCCACCGCTGCGCCGGGCCGGGCGGCGACCCCGGCTCCACCAGCTCGTCCCCGGTCGAGAACAGCGCCACCCGCACCGGCCGCCGCACCTGGAGCGAGCGCAGCCCCAACGCCGCCGCCAGCGCCACGTCCTGCGGCCGCAGCACCCGCCCGGCCGGCAGCGCCACGGCGCCGGCCGCCACGTCCTCCCCGGCCGGCCGCGTGTTCGCGCCCGCCCGCAGCCCCGGCGGCAGCAGCACCACCCCACCCCGCTCGGTCACGTCCTCCTGCATGAACACCGTGTCGGCCGCCTCGGGCAGCGGCGCGCCGGTGAAGATGCGCATCGCCGTCCCCGGCCGCAGCGCCCCCGCCCGCGACCCGGCCGCCAGCCGCCCCACCACCGGCAGCGGCCCCGCTCCCACCTCCGCCAGCCGCACCGCGTAGCCGTCGACGGCGGAGTTGGCGAACGGCGGCAGGTCCACGGCGGCGACCACGTCCTGCGCCAGCACCCGCCCGTCCGCCCGCAGCAGCGGCGTCGTCTCCACCCCGGCCACGCACGGCACCCCGGCGGCGATCGTCGCCAGCGCCGCGTCCACGCTCTGCAGCTTGCCCCCGAACGCGAAGCAATCGTCCGACAACTGCGCCATCAGCCCGGCCCCTCGGCCCAAGGTTGGGCATGTTCGAGCACCAGGCCGGCGACGGCGGCCACGTCGTCCAACGGCACGCAGGGGATCGCGCCCTCCATCACCGGCACGGCGGCGAGGGCGACGATGGTCGGGTCGCCGGGGTGCAGCAGCGGCTTGCCGACCGCGGCGCGGTGCACCTCGATCTTGGGTTGCGGCCCGCGCTTGAACCCTTCCACCAGCACCAGGTCCACGCGGCTCATGCGCGAAAGCAGGTCGGGCAGCGCCGGCTCCGCCGCGCCGCGTAACTCGTGCATCAGCGCCCAGCGGTTGGCCGAGCCGACCACGACCTCGGTCGCGCCCGCCGCCCGGTGCGCCCAGGAATCCTTGCCCGGCTGGTCGATGTCGAACCCGTGATGCGCGTGCTTGCAGGTGGACACGCTAAGGCCCCGCGCCACCAGGGCCGGGATCAGCCGGCGCAGCAGCGCCGTCTTGCCCGACCCGCTCCAGCCGGCGAACCCGATCACCCGCATCCCCGCGCCGCCCCTCCCAGTCATCCCGTCCCGCGGGAAAAGCCCCCCGCTCGCCCGATTGTTCCGCGATAATCTGGTATACCAGACTTGGCGACCCCTCTTTATCGGCTAATATAACGAATGACGACAGGCCGGGGGCGAACAAGGCCGGCGATCATGAGGGAGACGTTGATGGCGGGTGCACACAACGGCGAGGTCGTGCCCTTCGAGCACCCGGGCGCCGGGCGGCGTCGGGCGCGCTCGACCCCGAAAGGCCGCGAAGTCCTGCCCAACGCCAAGCACGAGGTCGCCACCCTGCTCGGCGACCGCGCCCGCGACCGCCAGTACCTCATCGAGTACCTTCACCTCATCCAGGACCGCTACCACCAGATCTCCGCCGCCCACCTCGCCGCGCTGGCCGACGAGATGCGCCTCGCCTTCGCCGAGGTGTTCGAGACCGCGACCTTCTACGCCCATTTCGACATCGTGAAGGAGGGCGAGCCTGACCTTGCCCCGCTCGTGATCCGCGTCTGCGACAGCGTGACCTGCGCCATGTTCGGCGCCGAGCAACTGCTGTCCGAGCTGAAGCAAGCGGAGGCCGTCGGCGCCCTCGGCGCGGAGGCCCGCGTCGTCCGCGCCCCCTGCGTCGGCCTGTGCGACCAGGCCCCCGTCGCCGAGGTCGGCCACCACTTCCTGCACCACGCCACCGCCGACAGCGTCAAGCAGGCCGTGGCCGCGGACGACAGCCACCCGCACATCCCGGACGACACCATCGATTACGACGCCTACGTCGCCGGTGGCGGCTACCAGTTGCTCGATAAGGTCCGCACCGGCGCCATGAGCACCGACGACGTGCTGGCCAAGCTCGACGACAGCGCCCTGCGCGGCCTCGGCGGCGCCGGCTTCCCCACCGGGCGCAAGTGGCGTTCCGTCCGCAACGAGCCAGGCCCCCGCCTCATGGCCGTCAACGCCGACGAGGGCGAGCCCGGCACCTTCAAGGACCGCCACTACCTCAACACCGATCCCCACCGTTTTCTCGAAGGCATGTTGATCGGCGCGCTCGTCGTCGAGGCCCCCGACATCTACATCTACCTGCGCGACGAGTACCCCGTCGCCAACGCCATCCTCCGCCGCGAGATCGCCAAGCTCCCCGCCGGCCTGCCACGCATCCACATCCGCCGCGGGGCCGGGGCCTACATCTGCGGCGAGGAAAGCTCCATGCTGGAAAGCCTGGAAGGCAAGCGCGGCCTGCCCCGGCACAAGCCGCCGTTCCCGTTCCAGGTCGGCCTGTTCGGCCGCCCGACGCTGATCAACAACGTCGAAACCCTCTACTGGGTGCGCGACCTGCTCGAGCGCGGCGCGGACTGGTGGAAGTCGCACGGTGCCAACGGCCGCGTCGGCCTGCGCACCTACTCTGTCAGCGGCCGGGTCAACAACCCGGGCGTCAAGCTCGCCCCCGCCGGCAGCACCGTGCAGCAACTGATCGACGAGCACTGCGGCGGCATGATGGACGGCCACGAGCTCCGCGCCTACCTGCCCGGCGGCGCGTCCGGCGGCATCCTGCCCGCCAGCATGAACGACATCCCGCTCGACTTCGGCACCCTGGAGAAGCACGGCTGCTTCATCGGCTCCGCCGCCGTCGTCATCTTCTCGCAAGCCGACGACATCCCCGGCGTCGCCCTCAACCTCATGCGCTTCTTCGAGGACGAGAGCTGCGGCCAATGCACCCCCTGCCGCAACGGCACCCAGAAGGCGCGCATGTTGATGGAGCGCGCCGTGTGGGACGCGCCGCTCCTGAAGGAACTCGCCACCGTCATGGCCGACGCCTCGATTTGCGGCCTCGGCCAGGCCGCCAGCAACCCGCTGTCCTGCGTCATCCGCTACTTCCCCGAAACCCTCATCACCAAGGAAGCCGCCGAATGAGCAGCTCCACCACGCGGGAAGGCCCGCAGAACCTCGGCGGCGTCACGACGGAAACCCAGGGTCTCGCCTTCGAACTCGACGGCGAGCAGGTGTTCGCCCAGGAAGGCGAGTCCATCTGGGACGTGGCCCGCCGCCTCGGCACCGCCATCCCCCACCTGTGCCACCGCCCGGAGCCGGGCTACCGCCCCGACGGCAACTGCCGCGTCTGCATGGTCGAGATCGAAGGGGAGCGCGTCCTCGCCCCCTCCTGCAAGCGCGTCCCCGCCGTTGGCATGAAGGTCCACACCGACACCGAGCGCGCCGCCAAGGCCCGCAAGATGGTCATGGAGCTGCTGGTCGCCGACCAGCCCGCCCGCGAAACCTCCCACGACCCGGCCAGCCCGTTCTGGGCCTGGGCCGACAAGACCGACGTGACCGAGAGCCGCTTCCCCGCCGCCGAGCGTTGGGCGCACGACCCGAGCCATCCCGCCATGCGCGTCAACCTCGACGCCTGCATCCAGTGCAACCTGTGCGTCCGCGCCTGCCGCGAGGTCCAGGTCAACGACGTGATCGGCATGGCCTGGCGCAACGCCGGCTCCAAGGTGGTGTTCGACTTCGACGACCCGATGGGCGCCAGCACCTGCGTCGCCTGCGGTGAATGCGTCCAGGCCTGCCCGACCGGCGCGCTGATGCCTTCCGCTTACCTCAACGACGACGAGCAGCGCACCGTCTACCCCGACCGCCAGGTCGCCAGCCTGTGCCCCTACTGCGGCGTCGGCTGCCAGGTGAACTACCAGGTCAAGGACGACAAGGTCATCTACGCCGAGGGCCGAAACGGCCCGGCCAACCACAACCGCCTCTGCGTCAAGGGCCGCTTCGGCTTCGACTACATCCACCACCCTCACCGCCTGACCAAGCCGCTGATCCGCCTGCCCAACGCGCCCAAGCACGCCATGGACCAGGTGGACCCGGCCAACCCCTGGACCCACTTCCGCGAGGCCACCTGGGACGAGGCGCTCGACGCCGCCGCCAAGGGCTTCCAGCGCGTCAAGGCCGACAAGGGGCCGCGCGGCCTGGCCGGCTTCGGCTCCGCCAAAGGCTCCAACGAGGAAGCCTATCTATTCCAGAAGCTGGTCCGCATCGGCTTCGGCTCCAACAACGTCGACCACTGCACCCGCCTGTGCCACGCCAGCTCGGTCGCCGCCCTCATGGAAGGCATCAACTCCGGCGCGGTCAGCGCCCCCTTCGCCGCCGCCAAGGACGCCGACGTCATCATCATCATCGGCGCCAACCCGGCGGTGAACCACCCCGTCGCCGCCACCTTCATCAAGCAGGCGGTCAAGGACCACGGCGCCAAGCTCATCATCATGGACCCGCGCCACCAGTCGCTGTCCCGCCTCGCCCACCGCCACCTGGCGTTCAAGCCCGGCAGCGACGTCGCCCTGCTCAACGCCATGCTGCACACCATCATCGAGGAAGGCCTGACCGACCAGCAGTACATCGCCGCCTACACCGAGGGCTTCCAGGAACTCAAGGACCGCATCAAGGACTTCCCGCCCGAGAAGATGGAGGCTGTCTGCGGCATCAAGGCCGAGACCATCCGCGAGGTCGCCCGCCTCTACGCCAAGTCGGAGGCGTCGCTGATCTTCTGGGGCATGGGCATCAGCCAGCACATCCACGGCACCGACAACTCCCGCTGCCTGATCGCGCTCGCCCTCACCACCGGCCAGATCGGCCGCAAGGGCGCCGGGCTGCACCCGCTGCGCGGCCAGAACAACGTCCAGGGCGCGTCCGACGCCGGGCTGATCCCGATGGTCTACCCGGACTACCAGTCCGTCGAGCGTGCCGACGTCCGCGAGCACTTCGAGCAGTTCTGGGGCACCAAGCTCGACCCGCAGAAGGGCCTCACCGTGGTCGAGATCATGCGCGCCATCCACGCCGGCGACATCCGCGGCATGTTCGTGGAAGGCGAGAACCCGGCCATGTCCGACCCCGACCTCCACCACGCCCGCACCGCCCTGGCCATGCTGGACCACCTGGTCGTCCAGGACCTGTTCCTGACCGAGACCGCCTTCCACGCCGACGTGGTGCTGCCCGCCTCCGCCTTCGCCGAGAAGGCCGGCACCTTCACCAACACCGACCGCCGCGTCCAGATCGCCCACCCGGTCATTCCCCCGCCCGGCGACGCGCGCCAGGATCTGTGGATTATCCAGGAGATCGGCAAGCGCATGGGCCTGCCCTGGGACTACGACGGCCCCGCCCAGGTGTTCGCCGAGATGGCCCACGTCATGCCGTCGTTCAACAACATCACCTGGGAGCGGCTGGAGCGAGAAGGGGCCGTCACCTACCCGGTGGACGCCCCCGACCAGCCCGGCCACGAGATCATCTTCTACAGCGGCTTCCCCACCGAGAGCGGCCGCGGCAAGCTCGTGCCCGCCAAGGTCATCCCCCCGGACGAGGTGCCGGACGCCGAGTTCCCGATGGTCCTCTCCACCGGCCGCGTGCTGGAGCACTGGCACACCGGCAGCATGACCCGCCGCGCCGACGTGCTCGACGCCATCGAGCCGGAAGCCGTGGCCCTGATGTCGCCCAAGGACCTGTGGCGGCTCAGGCTCGATGCCGGCAGCCTGATCAAGCTCGAAACCCGCCGTGGCGTCGTCGAGGTCAAGGTCCGCAGCGACCGCGACGTGCCGCAGAACATGGTGTTCCTGCCGTTCTGCTACGCCGAGGCCGCCGCCAACCTCCTGACCAACCCGGCGCTCGACCCGGTCGGTAAGATTCCCGAGTTCAAGTTCTGCGCCGCCCGGGTCAGCGCCGCCGGCCGGGTGCCGGTCGCGGCGGAATAGAAACAATCGCCGCCCTTGCGAGCCGGGGGCGGTGTCCCGCCTAAAAGCATTTTCGGATCAAGCGAGCTTACCCGACCCGACGGAATGCGCGTTCGAGCAACAGGCTGAAGTATGTCCGGCGCTTCTGTCTAGGCGGTAGTGACGATTTCACCGAAGCAGGACGACTATGGCGGCGAGTTGGACGAAGCCTCTGTAGTTGGGCAGGAGCTTGTCGTAGCGGGTGGCCACGCGCCTGAACTGCTTCAGCTTGTTGAAGAACCGCTCGGCGAGGTTGCGCTCCCGGTAGAGCGCCTTGTCATGGTCGCGTGGCGTTTTGCGGTTGGACCGGGGCGGGATGACAGCCTCGGCTCCCATGTCGCCTATGGCATCCCGCAGGTGGTCAGCGTCGTATCCCTTGTCGGCGATCACGGCACCGGGCTTGAGGCCGTCCAGCAGTTCGTGGCCGCGCGTGACGTCATGGCGCTGCCCCGGCCCGAACAGCAGGCGCACCGGGTTGCCCAGCGCGTCGGTGGCGGCGTGTACCTTGGTGCTCAGGCCGCCGCGAGAGCGGCCCAGCCCCTGGGCATCAGGCCCCCCTTGGACCGGCGGGCCCCGGCCGCGTGCTGGTGGGCGCGCACGACCGTGCTGTCGATCATCAGCCATTCCAGGTCGCTGTCCGCCGCAAGCACGGCCAGGAAGCCGCCCAAGACGTCGCGCTCGACCCAGCGATAGAAGCGGCGCTTCACGGCCTGGTAATCACCATACCGCTCGGGCAGGTCGCGCCAGCGCGCGCCAGAGCGCGCCATCCACAGCAGCGCATCCACGAACCGGCGGTTGTCGCAACGCGGCCCACGCTGGCCCTCGCGCCCGCCCGGAACCAGGTCCCGCAAGCGCTCCCACTGGTCGTCGCGCAACGCATCCACCTCAACGCCCGCCATCGCCAAACCTCGAAATCAGCCTTGAACCACACCCAGCGCCGAACCGGAACCCAGCCGAGCTGAAATCGTCACTACGGCCTAGAGCAGTTCCAGTTCTGTCGGACGCACCGTGCGTCCGACCAAACTAAGTAACCGCACGGAGCGATGGCTGGAGTGGTTTTGCGCAACATGAAACCGCTTTAACGCCGGATACGCTCAAGAGCGGTTTCAGTTTTGTCGGACGCACCTCACGTCCGACAAAGCTGAGTAACCGCGTGGAACGATGGCTGGAGTGGTTTTGCGCAATATGGAAACCGCTCTAACGCCGGACACGCTCTAGCGCGGCCGCACCCCCAGCCAGTCCTCCAGCAACGCCAGGTTGCGCAGGTTCGCCTTGAACACGACGTCGAACAGGTCGCCGATCACCGGGATCACGCCGCCCACCACCTCAATGGCGATGTTGGCCAGCATCCGCCACAGCAGGGCCGCGGGCGCGCCCATCTGCCGCGCCTGCCACACGATATAGAGCGACACCACCCCCAGCAGCACGTCGCCCGCCGCCGGGGTCAGCCCGAACAAGCTGTTCAGCCCGAACCGGAACCGCGTGCCGGGCACTCCGAACTGCGCGTCCAGCAGCCACGCGAAGCGGCGCAGCCGCGCCAGCCGGGCGGCGTGGTCGATGGCGGGTTGGGCGAATGTGGCGGTGGTCATGGCCGGCACTCCGGGGTCGGGTAGGCGCAGGAATGTCGTGCCGTGGCCCGGCCCACGCAAGAGGCGGCCGCCAGCCCGCATACCTCCGAGGAGGGGATGATCTCCGCCTCGCCGCCGATGCCGACCCGCCTCGGCGTTCAAGCCGTCAACTGTTGCCGCGCTCGTCCATCACCGCGCGCCGCCGCAGGTCGCGCAGCAACTGCCGCGACGCCAACTCCACCCGCTCCTGCAGCAGCCGGTTGCTGATCTCCGCCTTCGACGGCGCCGCCGCGTTGCGGTCCTCGCGCGAGCACACCATCAGCACCGCCACGCCGTCCGGCGACACCACGGCCCGGCTCGCCTGGCCCGGCGGCAGGGTCGCCAGCAGGTTGCGCAGCGGCGCCGAGCCCACGCCGTCGAGCCGAACCTCGCCCGGATCCGACGGCCGCGTCGCGCCCTGCTTCTGGTTCGCCTCCTCGATGTCCTTGCAGCTCCGCGCCGACCGGCTCGTGGCCTGCGCCAGCTCGACCATGCGCCGCTGCTGATCGGTCGGCGCTTGCGGGTTCAACGCGCCCTGGAACGGGTAGAACGCCTGGCGCAGGCTGACCACGGTGCTGTGATCGCGCCCCAGCTCGTGCTTCGCCCTCAGCGTCACGACGCTGACGCCGCCCGGCACCCGGATCGGGTTGCTGACCGCGCCGACCGGCATCTGCGTCACCACGCTCGCCACCGCCGGGTCCATCTCGTCCACGCTCAGCCAGCCCTGGTCGCCGCCTTGCAGCGCCGTCTGGCTCTGGCTGAACTGCGCCGCGACGACGCCGAACGGCGCGCCGGCGCGGAGCTGGCCGATGACCGTGTCGGCGAAGGCCTCCGCTTCCTTGTCCTTGGCCGGATCCTCGATCGGGATGAAGATCTCGCTCACCCGGTACTCCGGCTTGCCGATCTGCTGCTGGAACAGCCGCTCCTGGTCGGCGATGTCGGCCGGGCTGACCTCGGCCTTGTTGCCCAGCTCCTGCCGCAGCACACGGGTCCAGCCGATCTGCACCCGCACCTGATCGATCAGCGTCCGCATCGCGACGCCCTGGCCGCGCAGGCTGGCCGCCAGCGCGCCGGGCACCATGCCGTTGCGCTGCTCGACCTCGGCTAGCGCCTCGGCGATGTCCTGGTCGCTGACGGCGATCTTGCGCCGCTGCGCCTCCTGCAGGCGGAGCCGCTCGTCGATCAGTTGCCTGACGATCTGCGGCCGCAGCCGCTCCAGCACCTCGGGCGTCACCGGCAGCCCGGAGCTGAGCGCGAACAGCCGGCCGCGGTTGTTCACGTCGCCGCTCGTGATCACGTCGCCGTTGACGACCGCGACGATCTTCTCGACCGAGTTCGCCGCCTCCTTGGCCCCCCGCTGAACAGCGGCCGGCGCGCGCGGCTGCGCCACGGCCGGCAAGGCGAGCAACGTGCCGGCCAGCAGGGCGGCGGCGAATGGGAGAGGGGACGCGGTCATGGCGGTCATCCTGCCGTGGGCGAAAGGTCAGAGGGCGTGGAAGCCGAACTGCCCCACCGTCTTGAGGGAAATCTGAAACAAGAACAGGCTCGAGCCGCTGTCGCCGTTCAGCGAGGTGAAGCGGCGGTTGAACACGGCGTCGAAGATGAAGCACTCGTCCTCGTAGGTCGCCCGCACCCCGGCGCTGGTCATCTTGTTCAGTTGCAGGTCGCGACGGGCGTAGCCGCTGAACCGGTAGTTGCTGAACTGGGTGCTGGCCCCCAGCGTGATCTCGTTGCGGTGCTGGAAATAGCTCGCGGGATCGTCGGCGTGTCATACAGGAAGTACGGGGTGACGGCCGAGTAGAGGTAACCGCCCGACACCCGCAGCAGCGGCGTGCCGGCGCTCACGGTCGCGTCGGCGAAGCGGGGCGTGAGCCGCCGGTTGTCGAGCCGTGTCCGCCCCGTCAGGTCGAGCCACGGCGCGGGCGCGATCGTGGTGCGGGTGACGATGTCCGATGCCCGCCGCTCGAGCCCGCTGCCGATGGGGAAGTTGTCGTTGCGGTTGGACCGGTAGCTCTGCCCAATCAAGCCGTCCAGCACGGCCGTGCCCGCCGTCCAGTTGGCGTGCAGCGCCACCGCCGCCCGGGTGCCGCCCTCGAGCCGGTCGATGCCGGGGTAGCGGTTGAGCGCGAACAGTTGCTGGTCGGTGAACTGGAAGTCGAGGCTGTCCTCGTTCGGGATGCGCTGGTTGCGGTTGCCCGACGTGTTGGGCGAGACGATGATCTGCGCGATCGGCTCGATCAGCTGCGTGCCCAGCGCCCCCGCGTCGCGCACCAATGGCCAGCGCACCTCGAGCGCGGCTTGCGGATGCACCCGCGCCACCTCGGTACTGCCCTGCGTGTAGTAGTTAGGATACTGGTCCAGGCTGGTCGCGGTGTAGGCCGCCCCCACCAGCTGCGTCCGCAGCCGGTAGACCTCCCCGGCCACGCCGGTGAACGGCCGCTCCCAGTTCACCGTCCCCCCGAGCCGCTGCGTGTTGGTGCCGCTCTCCCGCAGCACGTTGAAGTTCGTGGTGTCCACGCTGAGCCGCCCGCCGAGCGCGTCCGGCTCGCCGAAGTAGCTGTACTGGTAGCGCGGCAAGGCATACGGCAGCCGGCTCTGCTTGATGCTGGCCGTCAGGCCCTGGTAGGCGTTGGCGTCGAGCTGGGTGTAAGCGCCGGTGCCGAACCCCTCGACGTAGACCCGGCTGGCCAGCACGTCGGCGCGGTTGCTGGTCCGGTAGTCGCGCAAGTACCGCGCCGAGCTGGCCCGGTTGATGCTGAACCCGTAACGCCACGTGTCGTCGTAGGCGAACTGGCCGTTGGCGAACACGTAGGCTTCCGGCGATCCCAGGTCGTAGCCGAGCCCGGTGTCGACCCGCAGCGCGCCGTCGTTGAAGCGCCGGCGATACTGCGTGTTCAGATTGAGGTAGTTCTTCGTGTTGAACGTGGGCGTCAGGGTCGCGTCCGACTGCTCATCGATCGCCCAGAAGTACGGCACCGACAGGAACGCCCCCAGCCGGCTGCTCGACCCGAACGACGGCACCAGGAACCCGCTCGCCCGCTTCACCGACGGGTCGGCGTGCCAGAAATACGGCAGCGCCACCACCGGGATGCCGTAGATGTCCAGCAGCGCGTCGCGATACTCGATCCGCTTGTGCTCGGTGTCCTGCACCGCCGAGCGCGCCCGCAACTGCCACAACGGGGCGCGGGTCGGGTCTTTCGCGCATAGGTTGCAGGTGGTGTACACCGCCCGCGACAACTCGTTGATCTTGCCGCCCACCCGCCGGGCGCCGTTCGCCACCAGCTTGCCGTTCTCGGCCAGGATCGCCCGCATCCCGCTCAGCACGCCGTCGCGCAGGCCCGCGCCCACCTCGGCGTAGTCGCTGAACAGCACCTGCCCGTCCGGCGACACCAGCACGACGTTGCCGCGCGCCGCGGCGACGTTGGTGTTGCGGTCGAACGTGATCGTGTCGGCGCGCAGGATGTTGTCGTTCTGCCACGCTTCCACGTTGCCGCGCGCGGTCACGATGCCCTTGTCGCGGTCATACTCGACGCTGTCGGCGGTGAACGCCGTCGGGTCCGTCCGGTTGGGCGCGGCCGGCGGCGGCTGCCCCGGCGCCCGGCGCGCCGCCGGCACTTGCGCCCCCGCCGGGCTGGCCGTCCCCAAACCCACGACCACCCCCAAGGCGGCGAGCAGCCCGGCCGCGGCGGGCGGGGCGGAGCGCCGCGTCAGGGCAGGGCAGGGCCGGGCCGGGGCTGTGGCTGCGAACATGGCGCTCTATACCCAGGGCGGCGCGGGATTCACAGTCCCGCGACGCTATCCGTCCTCCAGGTGCAGCAGAAGCGCCACGGACAGCATCAAACCAGCCAGGGTCGGGGCCCAGGCGGCCAACTCCGCCGGCAGCGCGCCCGACTGCCCGAACTCCTCCGCCACCTTGCTCACCACGAACAACGCGAACCCGGCCGCGACGCCGCTCGCGATCATCCGCGCCACGCCCCCCCGCCGGGTCGCCCGCATGCTGAACCCGGCCGACACCAGCGCCATCGTCCCCGCCAGCAGCGGCAAGGCCAGCAGCGTCTGGAAATGCAGCCGGTGCCGGATCGCCGAGAAGCCCGAGCGCTCCAGCAGGCCGATGAAGTCGGGCAGCGTCCACACGCTCAGCGTGTCGGGGCTCGCGAAGCTGTCCTGCACCCGCCCGACCGTGAGGTCGGTCGGCAGCGTCGTCGTGCCGATCGCCTCCGGCAGCCGGTCCGGCAGCATCAGCCGCGTGTCCGCCAGCGTCCACGCGCCCCGGCCGAGCGAGGCGCTGCTCGCCTCGAGCCGCGCCAGCAGCCGGTCCTGGCCGTCGAGCCGGAACACGCTCACCTCCTGCGCCTCCAGCCGCCGCCCCTTCATCTGCACCGCCCGCGCGTGCAGGATCGCCACCCCCTGCGGGTCCAGCCCGTGGTCCGACTGGCGCAGCCAGAGCTGCCCGCCCGTCAGCGCCAGCGGCCCGCCGCCGGTGCGCAGGTAGGTGTTGTCCAGCGCCTCCGCCCGCGCCAGCATCGCCGAGGACAGCGGGCTGACCGCCGCCGTCGCCACCGCGCCCAGCAGCAGCGCGCAGGCCAGCGGCGCCGACAGGAACTGCCACGCCGACACCCCCGCCGCCCGCGCCACCACCAGCTCCGACGAGCGCGTCAGCCGCCAGAACGCGATGATGCCGCCCAGCAGCACGGCGAACGGCAGGATCTGCATCGCCACGAACGGCAGCCGCAGCGCCGCGATCTGCGCCACCAGCCCGAACGTCGCGTCGGCCTTGGTCGCCGAGCGCCGCAGCAACTCGATGAAGTCGAACAACGCCACCAGCCCCGTCAGCGCCGCCAGCATCGACAGCACGGCGACGCTGAACTGGCGCGCGATATAGGTCGAGAGCGTGACGGGCATGGCGCTTCTTATCCCGCGGTCACCTGCGTCAACAAGGCGGCGTCGCCTCGTGACACGATCGGGGCGATCTGGGACTAGATGGCAGGCCGCCGTCTCGCGTCGCCACTCAGGACTGCCCATGACCCAGATCGGCTTCTACCACCTCACCCGCGCCACCCCCGAGCAGGCCCTGCCCGACCTCCTGGGCAAGACCCTCGCCGCCGGCCAGCGCGCCGTCGTCCGTTGCGCCTCCGAGGCCCGCGTCGCCGCGCTCGACCGCGCGCTCTGGGCCGCCGAGCGCCCCGATTGGCTGCCGCACGGCACCGCCCGCACCGGCCACGGCCCGTTGCAGCCGATCTGGATTACCGCCGCCGCCGACCGGCCCAACGACGCCCGCTACCTTTTCCTGCTGGACGGCGTCGAGGCCGCCTTGCAGGATTGGGACCGCGTGTTCGACCTGTTCGACGGCGCCGACGACGCCGCCGTCGCCGCCGCCCGCCGCCGCTGGGCCGCCGCCCGCGCCGCTGGGCACGGCCTCGCCTATTGGAAGCAGGGCGCGCGCGGCTGGGAGAAAGCCTGACCTATGGACCACGCCCTGATCGAAGGCTACCGCCGCTTCCGCGACACCGCCTGGCCCGAGCACCGCCATCGCTACGAGGGCCTCGCCGAGCGTGGCCAGCGGCCCCGCACCCTGGTCGTTGGCTGCTCCGACAGCCGGGTCGACCCGCAGCTCATCTTCGGCGCCGGGCCGGGCGAGCTGTTCGTCGTCCGCAACGTTGCCAACCTGGTGCCGCCCTACCAGCCCGACAGCGCCTACCACGGCACCAGCGCGGCACTCGAGTTCGGCGTCCGTGGCCTCGAGGTGTTGAACCTGATCGTGCTCGGCCACGGCTTGTGCGGCGGCGTCGCCGCGCTGATGTCCGGCGCGCCCCTACCTGGCGCGCCCATGTCCGACGAACCCGGCCACCTGTCCGACTTCGTGCTGCCCTGGATGCGCCTGGCCGCCCCGGCGCGCGAGCGCGCCCTCGCCTGCACGCCCGAGGACTCGCAGCTCGAAGGCGAGCACGCCGTCGTCCGCCTGTCGCTCGACAACCTGCGCACCTTCCCCTGGATCGCCGAACGCGAGCAGGCCGGCCTCCTCGCCCTCTCCGGCGCGCATTTCGACGTCCGCCACGGCCGCCTCACCGTGCTGCAACCCGACGGCCGTTTCCTGCCGGTGTCGTAACGAGTGTGGCATTTCCGCCGCAGCCACCCTCGCATCTTCACACCGACCAATGTTCCTCATTGCACTTCCGAATCACAATTGTGTTACCATTCGCGTCAGCGTCGCTGTCGTATGGAGGGTTGCATGTCGTCCGTTCCGCATCCAGGCTACTTGGCAGAAATCGAGGCCTCGCATTTGCTGTCCCAGGCCATCCCCGGCGCGGTCCTGGTCCACCTCAAGCGCGACATCGGCGCCGAGGCCGCCGCCGGCCGCAAGCCGCGCCGCATGTTCATCGAGCTGACCGTGAGCGAGGCGGTGCAGCACTGGCTCGACATCGGCGAGCTGATCCGCAAGGCTGGTGCCATGGAACGTCAAGCCCCCCACGCCGACGCCGCCGGCAACCTGTGACGGAACGCGTGCGCTGGAGCGCTGTCCGATCAGTTGAAATCACTTGAACAGAGTCATGCTCGCCCAAACGAAGGGCGAGAGCGGTTTTAGTTTGCTCGAATGCGTTCGCGCGTCCGAGCAAACTGAGCTGCCGCGCGCGAAAGGCTGGAGCGATTTCACGTGACGTGAAAACGCTCTGAACCGTAGGAAGTGAGCCGATGCGAACGCAACACGCTCTAGGCCGCGCCGAGCCAAGCGTCACCGAGGCCGAGTTCGCCCTCCTGGTCCGCCGCGCCGGCTTGCCGATGGACGAGGCGCAGCGCCGGGCGATCTACGACGTCTACGGTCACTTCGAGGCCATGCTGGAGCGGGTCCGCACCCCCCGCGGACGGGCCGCCGAGCCCGCCCATGTCTTCGTCCCCGGCCAGGGCTGGGGCCAGGACTGGAACCAGGACTCGGACCAGGCCCGGGATCCCTCATGACCCTTCCCACCATCGCCGAGGCCCACCGCGCCTTCGCCGCCCGATCGCTGTCCCCAGTCGAGCTGGCCCGCGCCTGCCTCGACCGGGTCGCCCGCCTCGACTCCACCCTGCACGCCTTCATCCACGTCACCGAGGAGCGCGCCCTGGCCGACGCCCGCGCCGCCGAGGCGCGCTGGTCCGTCGCCGCCCCGCTCGGCCCGCTCGACGGCATCCCGATCGGCCAGAAGGACATCTACGAGACCGCCGGCATCCCCACCACCGCCCACTCCCGCCTGCTGTAAGGCAACGTGCCCGAGCGCGACGGCACCGTAGTTCGCCTGCTCCGCGCCGCCGGTACCGTGCTGATGGGCAAGCTCGCCACCCACGAGTTCGCCTTCGGCGGCCCCAGCTTCGACCTGCCCTGGCCCCCGGCCCGCAACCCGTGGGACCCGGCCCATTTCACGTCCGGCAGCAGCAGCGGCACCGCCGCCGCCACCGCCGCCGGCATGATCCTGGGCGGCACCGGCTCCGACACCGGCGGCTCCATCCGCGGCCCCTCCGCCCTGTGCGGCCTGGCCGGCCTCAAGCCGACCTACGGCCTGTGCAGCCGCGCCGGCGTGCTGCCCCTCACCTACAGCATGGATCACACCGGCCCGATGGCCTGGACCGTCGAGGATTGCGCCCTGCTGCTTCAGGCCATGGCCGGCCACGACCCTGCCGACCCGGCCAGCGCCCCCGCCCGGCACGCCAACTACCCCGCCGCCCTCGGCCGCGGCGCGGGTGGCCTGCGCATCGGCGTCGTCCGCGACTGGTTCACCACCGAGCACCCCGTCAGCCCGGCCACCCGCGCCGCGCTCGACCAGGCCGAGGACACCTTCCGCCACCTCGGCGCGGAGGTCCGCGACGTGACCCTCCCGCCCCTGGCCGACTACAACGCGTGCGGCTTCATCATCCTCGTCACCGAGGCCTACGCCGCCCACGAGCCCTGGATGCGGACCCGCTTCCAGGATTACGGCGAGTTGCTGCGCGACCGCATGGCCCTCGGCGCTCTCGTCAGCGGCCCCGACTACCTCCAGGCCGTCCGCCGCCGCCGCGAGCTGTGCGCCGAGACCGCCGCCGCCATGAGGGGCCTCGACCTGCTGCTCACCGCGTCCGCCTTCGGCGAGGCCCCCGAGATCGACCAGGTGCCGAAATGGGCCAACTTCGCCCGCCCCGGCTTCACCCTGCCGTTCAACGTCACCGGCCAGCCCGCGCTCAGCGTCTGCGCCGGCTACGGTGAGCGCGGCCTGCCGGTCGCGATCCAACTGGCCGGCCGCCCGTTCGACGACGCCACCGTGCTCGCCGCCGGCCACGCCTACGAGACTGCCCACCCCTGGCGTCAGCGCCGCCCCGCCCTGGCGCAGTAACGCCCCCCCGCTCTCAGGGCTGTTGCATGTAAGAGAGGCCACGGGCTTTGCCCCTGAACCCCGCTTGGGCCTTAAGTCCCAGGCCCCGATCTGTCGCTATCCACAACGTTGCAATGAATCGGGGCTTGGGGCCACGGCCCCAACGGGTCCAGGGCAGCGCCCTGGCCTGACCCTCTCCTACCCTGGCGCGGCGGCCCCGACCGGCCCTAGGATGCGCGCGACAACCGAGAGGATGGATGCCATGCGCAACACCGAGCAGGTCTGGCAGATCGTCGACGACAAGCGCGAGGACTACATCGCCTTGTCCGACCGCGTCTGGGCCACCCCGGAGCTGGCCTACGGCGAGCACCGCAGCGTCGCCGAGCACGTCGCCATGCTGGAACGGGAAGGCTTCCGCATCACTCGCGAGGTCGCCGGCATCCCGACCGCCGTGATGGCCGAGGCCGGCGAAGGCGGCCCGGTCATCGCCATCCTCGGCGAGTACGACGCGCTCCCCGGCCTCAGCCAGGAAGCCGGCCTCGCCGAACCGAGGCCCGTGGACGGCCAGGGCGGCGTCGGCCACGGCTGCGGCCACAACCTGCTCGGCTCCGCGGCCATGCTGGCCGCCTCCTCGGTCAAGGACTGGCTGGCGGCCCAGGGCGTCAAGGGCCGGGTCCGCTACTACGGCTGCCCGGCCGAGGAAGGCGGCGCCGCCAAGGGCTTCATGGTCCGCGCCGGCGCCTTCGAGGACGTGGACGTCGCCATCTCCTGGCACCCGGCCTCCTTCTCCGGCGTCAACGAGCCGGTCAGCCTCGCCAACACCCGCATCGACTTCACTTTCGAGGGCCGCGCCAGCCACGCCGCCGCCGCCCCCGACCTCGGCCGCAGCGCCCTCGACGCGGTCGAGCTGATGAACGTCGGCGTCAACTACCTGCGCGAGCACATGCCCGACAGCGCCCGCGTCCACTACGCCTACCTCGACGCCGGCGGCATCGCCCCCAACGTCGTCCAGGCCCGCGCCAAGGTCCGCTACCTGATCCGCGCCGCCGACCTCGCCGGCCTCACCGCCCTCGTCGCCCGCGTCCGCAAGGTCGCCGACGGCGCGGCGCTGATGACCGAGACCCGCGTGTCCACCCAGGTGGTCAGCGCCGTCAGCAACCTGATGGGCAACGGCCCGCTCGAACAGGCGATGGACGACAACTTTCAGCGCCTCGGCCCGCCCGAGTTCGACGACGCCGACCGCGGCTACGCCGCTGCCATCCGCGCCACCTTGCAGGACGCCGACATCCAGGCCGCCTTCGACCGCGCCGGCGTCCCCGCCCGCCGCGACCTCGCCATGTGCGACTTCATCGTCCCCCTCGCCGCCAAGGGCCGCGGCGGCAACGGCAGCACCGACGTCGGCGACGTGAGCTGGGTGGTGCCCACCGTGCAGGCAAGGGGCGCTACCTGCGCCGTCGGCACCCCGTTCCATTCCTGGCAGCTCACCGCCCAGGGCAAGAGCCCGGCCGCGCACAAGGGCCTCATCCACGTCGCCAAGGTCATGGCCGGCACCGCGATCGACGCCATGGAGGATCCGGACCTGATCGAGCGCGCCAAGGCCGACCTCGCCGAGCGCACCCGCGCCACCCCCTACGTCTGCCCGTTGCCGCCCGACGTGCAGCCGCCGATCCAGGCCATGAGCAAGGGCGTCTGATCCCAGCCCCTCCACCCCCTAGCCTCTCCGCCTCGCTGACCTAGAGCGGTCGCGTGGAACGATGGCGAGAGTGGTTTCAGCTTTGTCGGACGCACCTCACGTCCGACAAAGCTGAGTAACCGCGTGGAACGATGGCTAGAGCGGTTTCGCGCAACACGAAACCGCTCTAGCCAGCGAGGCCGGCGTCGGCCAGTCGTCTCCGCCTCAAGTTGCGGCGTCTGCGGCTCGGCCGAGGCCGCCCCCGCATCGAGGGCGACCCGCTCGCGCCGCTCACCGCCTACGCCCGCTCCGAGATCGGTGCCGAGCAGAGCCTGCGTGCGCTCAAGAAGGGGCCGATGCTCGCCCCCTGCCTTCGTCTCGCCAACTGCCCGCGGTTTGTCCGGCCGCCTTCCGGCCCGGCCTGGCGCTGAACGATGTCGCCGCCAGCGCCGTCGCCATCCTGAGCGGCGGCGCGCCTCTTGGTGCCCCTTGATCAACATGCCCGACATGGCCTGCGCCATCAGGTAAGCGACCACGCGTGACGCCGGCCGGGGCGGCCACCGCCTGGCCGTCAACGCCGGCAGACGGTCGGACTTGCCAGGTGCGCGACCTCACCGACGCCGCAGCCCAGGCCCGGCCTTCCCGTCGGCGTCACCCTTGTCGCAGCCCGAGGCAAACGAAGCTGCCGCGTCAGATGCGCCAAGGTCCGCGCCCTTGCTCCGGACCGCCAGCCCGTCAGGACGCTCGCCCGCTTCGTCGAGCGCCTACGCGCTCGCCCGCTTCGTCGAGCGCCTAAGCGCTCGCCCGCGACGGCTCAGGCCCTCATGGCGCCGTGCGCGGGTCGCGGCGACGTCATGTTCCCTGCTGGTCCCCCCCGCTCCCCGGCCCGGTGATCCCGGCCCGCGGCGGCGCGTCCGACCCCGGCTCCACCGTCCGCGACATCGCCGCGATCTCCCGATCGTCCTGCGGCCCGGCATCCGCCCCGGTCGCGCCGTCGCCCAGGTCTGCCGTGGGGTCCGCCACGGGGTCTGCTGCCCGCTCGGCCAGCACGGCCGAGACCGCCTCGGGATCAATGCGGCCCGCCTCCGTGAACAGCCGCTCCGCCTCCTCGTTCTCCCCCGCCGCCTGCGCCCTCACCGCCCGCTCGGCCATGTGCCGCGCCGTGCCGTGCCGCCCGCCGATGCCGTCCGTCTGGTCCAGCTCGTCCACCATGCCATTCTCCTCGTCACCCGCCTTCAACGGCGCGCCCGGGCCAAGTTTCCGCCATCCGCTGCTGCACCGCAGCGACGAATTCGTTTGGCAGCAACCTGGCATACCAAATACAACATGCCACGACATCGTAGCGGCGCGAACGCTGTAGCAGCGCCGCGCGGCGCAAATTCAGTCAGAGCGCCGCGACGGCGCCGCCAGGGAAGGATACGGGATGGCTTGGCGATCCATGCGGGACACGCGCGCTTGACGACCGCCACCGCCATGCTGAACCTACGACCGCTCGATATGAGCACCGGCCTGCGCCGGCTCGCGGCCGACGCCATCCGCCGCGCCATCACCGACATGGATATTTACGGCCACGGCAAGGAGATCCGCCTCGACGAGCGCCAGCTCGGCGCCAACCTCGGCGTCAGCCGGACCCCGATCCGCGAGGCCCTCGGCTACCTGGAGCAACAGGGCCTGGTCCGCTCCGTGCCGCGCCGGGGCGTGTTCGTGGTGCGGAAGTCGAAGGCCGAGATCGTCGAGATGGTCCGCGTTTGGGCGGCGCTGGAAAGCATGGCCGCGCGGCTCGCCGCCGGCCGGGTGACCAACGACGAGATCGACGGCCTGCGCATCCTGTTCGCCGACCACGAGCGCGACCCGGCCGCCCACCTGCACGAGTACTCCCAGGCCAACATGGCGTTCCACAAGGCCATCATCCGCATGGGCGGCATCGCGCTGATGGTCGAGATGACCGACACGCTGTTCATTCACATGCGCGCCGTCCGCGCCGTCACCATGGCCCAGGACGACCGCGCCCGCCGCGGCATGGCCGACCACCTGGCCATCATCGCCGCCCTCGCGGCGCGAAACGCCGACCTCGCCGAGCGCCTCGTCCGCGAGCACACGCTGGGCCTGGCCGAGCACATCGAAACCCACGGCGGCCTGCTCGACGCCGCCCAACCCCACGGCGGCCGGCGCGACGCCGCCGCCCAACCCCGTGGCGGCCGGCTCGACGCCGCCCAACGCTGACCGGAAAGACCCCCCGAATGTCCGCAGTCCTCGACACCAAGCCGCACCAAGCCGCCGATGAGCAGGAGCTGACCGACGGCTTCCACCTGCTGATCGACGCCCTCAAGCTCAACGGCATCACCAACGTCTACGGCGTCCCCGGCATCCCGATCACCGATCTCGGCCGCATGATGCAGGCCGAGGGGATGCGCGTTTTCTCCTTCCGCCACGAGCAGAACGCCGGCCACGCCGCCGGCATCGCCGGCTTCCTCACTCAGAAGCCCGGCATCTGCCTCACCGTCTCCGCCCCCGGCTTCCTCAACGGCCTCACCGCCCTGGCCAACGCCAACACCAACTGCTTCCCGATGATCCTGATCAGCGGCTCGTCCGAGCGCGAGATCGTCGATCTGCAGCAAGGCGATTACGAGGAGATGGACCAGCTCGCCATCGCCAAGCCGCTGTGCAAGGCCGCCTTCCGCGTGCTGCACGCCGAGGACATCGGCATCGGCGTCGCCCGCGCCGTCCGCGCCGCCGTGTCGGGCCGCCCGGGTGGCGTCTACCTCGACCTGCCGGCCAAGCTGCTCGGCCAGGTGATCGACGCCGACGCCGGTGCCCGCTCCCTCGTCAAGGTGATCGACCCGGCCCCCGCCCAGCACCCCGCGCCCGCCGCCGTCAAGCGCGCGCTCGACCTGCTGCGGTCCGCCCAGCGCCCGCTGATCGTCCTCGGCAAAGGCGCCGCCTACGCCCAGGCCGACGACGACATCCGCGCCCTCGTGGAGACGACCGGCATCCCCTACATCCCGATGAGCATGGCCAAGGGCCTGCTGCCCGACACCCACCCGCTCTCCGCCGCCGCCGCCCGCTCCACGGTGTTGAAGGACTCGGACGTGGTCATGGTGATCGGCGCCCGCCTCAACTGGCTGCTGTCCCACGGCAAGGGCAAGCAGTGGGGCCAGCCAGGCTCGAAGAAGTTCATCCAGGTCGACATCGAGCCGCGCGAGATGGACAGCAACGTCGAGATCGCCGCCCCGGTCGTGGGCGACATCGCCTCCTGCGTCTCGGCCATGCTGGGGGAGATGGGCGGCAACTGGCAGAAGCCGCCGCCCGACTGGATCGCCGCCATCACCGCCAAGAAAGAGGCGAACATCGCCAAGATGGCGCCGAAGCTGATGAGCAACACGAGCCCGATGAACTACCACGCGGCGCTCGGCGTGCTGCGCACGGTCATCAAGGAGCGCCCCGACGCCATCCTGGTCAACGAGGGCGCCAACACGCTCGACCTCGCCCGCGGCATCATCGACATGTACCAGCCCCGCCGCCGCCTCGACGTCGGCACCTGGGGCAACATGGGCGTCGGCATGGGCTCGGCCATCGCCGCCACGGTCGAGACCGGCAAGCCGGTGCTGGCCGTCGAGGGCGACAGCGCCTTCGGCTTCTGCGGCATGGAGGTCGAGACCATCTGCCGCTACCGCCTGCCGGTCTGCGTCGTCGTGTTCAACAACAACGGCATCTACCGCGGCACCGACACCAACGTCGGCGGCGGCACGGACGTGGCGACCACGGTGTTCGTCCAAGACGCCCGCTACGACCGGATGATGGAAGCCTTCGGCGGCGTCGGCGTCAACGCGACCACCCCCGACGAGCTCAGGCGCGCGGTCAACGAGGCGATGGACTCCGGCAAGCCCACCCTCGTCAACGCCGTCATCGACCCGGCCGCCGGCACCGAGAGCGGCAACATCGGCAGCCTCAACCCGCAAAGCGCCCTGAAGAAGAAGCAAGGAGCAACCCCATGAAGGCCCTGGAAGGCGTCAAGATCCTCGACTTCACCCACGTGCAATCAGGCCCCACCTGCACCCAGCTCCTCGCCTGGTTCGGCGCGGACGTGATCAAGGTCGAGCGCCCCGGCGTCGGCGACATCACCCGCGGCCAGCTCCAGGACGTGCCCGACGCCGACAGCCTCTACTTCACGATGCTGAACCACAACAAGCGCAGCATCACCATCGACAGCAAGCACCCCCGCGGCAAGGAGGTGCTGGAAGAGCTGGTCCGCACCTGCGACGTGATGGTGGAGAACTTCGCCCCCGGCGCGCTCGACCGCATGGGCTTCACCTGGGCGCGCATCCAGGAGCTGAACCCGCGCATGATCCTCGCCTCGGTCAAGGGCTTCGGACCCGGCCCCTACGAGGACTGCAAGGTCTACGAGAACGTCGCCCAGTGCGCCGGCGGCTCGGCCAGCACCACCGGCTTCGACGACGGCCCGCCGCTCGTCACCGGCGCCCAGATCGGCGACAGCGGCACCGGGCTGCACCTCGCCCTCGGCATCGTCGCCGCCCTTTACCAGCGCAACGCCACCGGCCGCGGCCAGAAGGTACTGGCGGCGATGCAGGACGGCGTGCTGAACCTGTGCCGGGTCAAGCTGCGCGACCAGCAGCGCCTCGCCCACGGCCCGCTCAAGGAGTTCCCGCAGTTCCCCGACGGCGAGTTCGGCGACGCCGTGCCCCGCGCCGGCAACGCCTCGGGCGGCGGCCAGCCCGGCTGGATCCTGAAGTGCAAGGGCTGGGAGACCGACCCCAACGCCTACATCTACTTCATCACCCAGGCCCCGGTGTGGGCCGCCATCTGCGACGTGATCGGCGAGCCCGGCTGGAAGACCGACCCCGGCTACGCCAAGCCCGCCGCCCGCCTGCCGAAGCTGAAGTCGATCTTCGACCGCATCGAGCAGTGGACCATGACCAAGACCAAGTTCGAGGCCATGGAGGAGCTGAACAAGCACGACATCCCGTGCGGCCCGATCCTGTCGATGAAGGAGATCGCCGAGGACCAGAGCCTGCGCGCCACCGGCACCGTGGTCGAGGTCGACCACCCGGTCCGCGGCAAGTACCTGACCGTCGGCAACCCGATCAAGATGTCCGACAGCCCGACGGAGGTGACGCGCTCGCCGCTCTTGGGCGAGCACACGGCCGAGATCCTGCGCGACGTGCTCCGCTTCGACAAGGAGCGCATCGCCGCGATCCAGGACTCCGGGGCGCTGGGCGCGCCGGCGCGTTTGGCGGCCGAGTAGCGACAGGCGAGGCGACGCGCCGGGCAGCCGCGCCCGGCGCGAACGGTCCGGCAAGTGCCGCAGGCACGCCCCGATCACAGGGGCCGGACCAAGGGAGGGGATAAGGCAATGCAAGCAGCCGCCGTTCAACCGCCGAACAGCAGATGGCTTCAACTGCTGTTCGGCGTCATCTGCATGAGCATGATCGCCAACCTGCAGTACGGGTGGACGTTCTTCGTCAACCCCATGCAGCAGGCCCACGGCTGGGACCGCTCGGCGATCCAAGTCGCCTTCACGGTGTTCATCCTGACTGAAACCTGGCTGGTGCCGATCGAGGGCTGGTTCGTCGACAAGTACGGCCCCAGGATCGTCGTGCTGTTCGGCGGCCTGCTGTGCGGCATCGGCTGGGTGATGAACTCCTACGCCGACTCGCTCACGGTGCTCTACATCGCCGCCGCCATCGGCGGCACCGGCGCCGGCGCGGTCTACGGCACCTGCGTCGGCAACTCGCTGAAATGGTTCCCGGACCGCCGCGGCCTGGCGGCCGGCGTCACCGCCATGGGCTTCGGCGCCGGCTCGGCGCTGACGGTGGTGCCGATCCAGGCGCTGATCGCCAGCCAGGGCTACCAGGCGGCGTTCTTCTACTTCGGCATCGGCCAGGGCCTGATCGTCATGCTGATCGCGCTGGCCCTCAAGGCGCCCCGGGCGGGCGAGGTGCCGACGGTCGCCAAGGTCAGCCTCAGCCGGCGCGACTACGAGCCGAAGCAGATGGTGCGCCAGCCGGTGTTCTGGCTGATGTACTTCATGTTCGTGCTGATGGCCGCCGGCGGCCTGATGGCGACGGCGCAGCTCGGCCCGATCGCCAAGGACTTCCAGGTCGGCAGCGTGCCGGTCAGCATCCTCGGCCTCACGCTTCCGGCCCTGACCTTCGCCGCCACCATCGATCGGGTGCTGAACGGCGTCACCCGGCCGTTCTTCGGCTGGATCAGCGACCAGATCGGGCGCGAGAACACCATGTTCATCGCCTTCGGCATCGAGGCGATCGGCATCTACGCCCTCAGCGTCTACGGCCAGGACCCGTTCCTGTTCGTGGTCCTGACCGGCCTCGTGTTCTTCGCCTGGGGCGAGATCTACAGCCTGTTCCCGGCCACCTGCGCCGACACGTTCGGCTCCAAGTACGCCGCCACCAACGCCGGGCTGCTCTACACCGCCAAGGGCACCGCCGCCCTCGTGGTGCCGTTCTCCAGCGTCTTGACCACCATGACCGGCAGTTGGTACGCCACCTTCATCACCGCGGCGCTGATGAACGCCTTGGCCGCCATCCTAGCCTTGTTCGTCCTCAAGCCGATGCGGGCGCAGTTCGTCCGCGCGCCCGGCGAGCCGGTGGCCGCGCCGATCCCTGCGGAGTGAAGCGGGACGGGCGGCGAACCACCGCCGCCCGTCCACCCACCCCGCGGCTCAAACCCCCGACATTGTAGGAGAGGCATCATGCCTGACACCGTGCTCAACGCCCATTCCGGGGCCGCTACCGTGCGCGACATCCTCGGCCGCGTCCGATTGGAGAAGCGGGACAGCCTGACCGCCCCGGAAGGCAAGCTCGTCTGCGACGCCTACGGCATCGCGGTGCCGCAGGAAGGCGTCGCCGGGTCGGCGGACGAGGCGGTGAAGCTCGCCGCCGCCATGGGCAAGGTCGTGCTCAAGATCGTCAGCCCCGACATCCTGCACAAGACCGAAGCCGGCGGCGTGCTGGTCGGGCTTGAGACCGCCGAGCAGGTCCGCCAGGGCTACGAAACCATCCTCGGCAACGCCAAGGCCTACAAGGCCGACGCCCGCATCGTCGGCGTCCAGGTGCAGCAGATGCTGGCCGGCGGCCAGGAGGTGATCGTCGGCGCCGTCACCGACGCGAGCTTCGGCAAGCTGGTCGCCTTCGGCCTCGGCGGCGTGCTGGTCGAGGTGCTGAAGGACGTCACCTTCCGCCTAGCCCCCGCCACCAACGAGGACGCGCTGTCCATGCTGGACGGCATCCAGGCGGCCGAGATGCTGCGCGGCGTGCGCGGCGCCGACCCGGTCAACCGCGACGCCCTGGCCAACCTGATCGTCCGGGTCAGCGAACTGGTCAGCGACTTCCCCGAGATCGCCGAGATGGACCTCAACCCGGTGTTCGCGACCAAGGACGGCGCGATCGCCGCCGACGTCCGCATCGTCGTCAATTTCGACCCGGCCCCGGCCCGCGCCCGCCCGGCCGAGGCCGACATCGTCAAGTCGATGAACAAGATCATGCGCCCCGAAGCCGTCGCCGTGGTCGGCGCCAGCGCCGAGGACGGCAAGATCGGCAACTCGGTGATGAAGAACCTCATCAACGGCGGCTACCAGGGCCAGATCTACCCGATCCACCCCAAGGCCAGCGAGATCCTCGGCTACAAGGCCTACAAGTCAGTCAAGGACGTGGACGGCGCCATCGACGTCGCCGTGTTCGCCATTCCGGCCAAGTTCGTCGCCGGGGCGCTGACCGAGTGCGGCGAGAAGGGCATCCCCGGCGCCGTGCTGATCCCGTCGGGCTTCGCCGAGACCGGCAACGAGGAGGGCCAGCGCGAGATCCAGGAGATCGGCCAGAAGTACGGCATCCGCCTGATGGGGCCGAACATCTACGGCTTCTACTACACGCCCAAGAACCTGTGCGCGACCTTCTGCACCGCCTACGACGTCAAAGGCCACGCCGCGCTGAGCTCGCAGTCGGGCGGCATCGGCATGGCCATCATCGGCTTCAGCCGCTCGGCCAAGATGGGCGTCTCCGCCATCGTCGGCCTCGGCAACAAGTCCGACATCGACGAGGACGACCTGCTGGCCTTCTTCGAGCAGGACGACGACACCCACGTCATCGCCCAGCACTGCGAGGACCTCAAGGACGGCCGCGCCTTCGCCGAGGTCGCCGCCCGGGTGTCGAAGAAGAAGCCGATCATCATGCTCAAGGCCGGGCGCACCAGCGAGGGCGCCATGGCCGCCAGCAGCCACACCGGCGCGCTGGCCGGCAACGACAAGATCTACGAGGACGTGCTCAAGCAGTGCGGCGTCATCCGCGCCCGCAGCCTGCGCGACATGCTGGAATACACCCGCGGCGTGCCGATGCTGCCCACGCCCAAGGGCGAGAACGTCGTCATCATCACCGGGGCCGGCGGCTCGGGCGTGCTGCTGTCCGACGCCTGCGTCGACAACGGCCTGCACCTGCTGCGGCCGATGCCGGACGACCTCGACCAGGCGTTCCGCAAGTTCATCCCGCCGTTCGGCGCGGCCGGCAACCCGGTCGACATCACCGGGGGCGAGCCGCCGATGACCTACGCCAACACCGTCCGCCTCGGCCTGGAGGACGACCGCATCCACGCCCTCATCCTCGGCTACTGGCACACCATCGTCACGCCGCCGATGGTGTTCGCCCGGCTGATGGTCGAGACCGTCGAGGACATGCGGTCCAAGGGCAAGACCAAGCCGGTCGTGGCCTCCCTGGCCGGCGACGTGGAGGTGGAGGAAGCGGCCGAGTATCTTTACCAGCACGGCATTCCCTCCTACGCCTACTCGACGGAGCTGCCGGTGCAGGTGCTGGGCGCCAAGTACAAGTGGGCGCGGGGCGCGGGGTTGATCGGATGAACATCCACGAATACCAGGCCAAGGACCTCCTGCGCGGCTACGGGGTGGCCGTGCTCGACGGCCACATCGCCTGGACTCCCGAGGAAGCGGAGCAGGCGGCGGGCAAGCTGCCCGGCCCCGTCTACGTCGTGAAGTCGCAGATCCACGCCGGCGGCCGCGGCGCGGGCCGCTTCGAGGGCGACCCGGCCGGCAAGGGCGGCGTCCGGCTGGCCAAGTCGCCGGCCGAGGCGCGGGCCGCCGCGGAGGCGATGATCGGCAACACGCTGGTCACCAAGCAGACGGGGGCCGCCGGCCGCCGGGTCAGCCGCGTCTACGTCGAGGCCGGCTGCGACATCGAGCGCGAGCTTTACTTGAGCCTGCTGGTGGACCGGGAAACCTCGCGCGTCACCGTCGTCGCCTCCACCGAGGGCGGCATGGAGATCGAGCACGTCGCCGAGACAGAGCCGGACAAGATCCTGCGCGCCGACATCGACCCGGCCGCCGGCATCTCCGGCTTCCACGCCCGCAAGCTGGCCTTCGGCCTCGGGCTGCAAGGCAAGCAGGTGGCCGCGTTCTCACGCTTCGTGTCCGCCATGTACAAGGCGTTCCTCGATCTCGACTGCGCGGTCGTCGAGATCAATCCGCTGGTCGTCACCGGCGGCGGCGAGGTGTTGGCGCTCGACGCCAAGGTGAGCTTCGACGACAACGCGCTCTATCGCCACCCGGAGCTGGAGAAGCTGCGCGACGAGGCCGAGGAGGACCCGAAGGAGCTGGAAGCGGCCAAGTACAGCCTCAACTACATCGCGCTCGACGGCACCATCGGCTGCATGGTCAACGGCGCCGGCCTCGCGATGTCCACCATGGACATCATCAAGCTCTACGGCGGCAGCCCGGCCAACTTCCTCGACGTGGGCGGGGGGGCCACCAAGGAGCGGGTGACGGCGGCGTTCAAGATCATCCTGTCCGACCCCAACGTGGAGGGCATCCTGGTCAACATCTTCGGCGGCATCATGCGCTGCGACGTGATCGCGGAAGGCGTGGTCGCCGCCGCCCGCGAAGTGAGCCTCGGCGTGCCGCTCGTGGTGCGGCTCGAAGGCACCAACGTCGAGCTCGGCAAGGACATCCTGGCCAAGTCCGGCCTGCCGATCGTCAGCGCCGACAACCTGGCCGACGCCGCCCAGAAGGTGGTCCAGGCCGTGAAGGAAGCCGCGTAATGTCCATCCTGGTCGACAGCAGCACCCGCGTCATCACCCAGGGCTTCACCGGGGCGCAGGGCACCTTCCATTCCGAGCAGGCGATCGCCTACGGCACCAAGGTCGTGGGCGGGGTCACGCCCGGCAAGGGCGGCTCCAAGCACCTCGACCTGCCGGTGTTCGACACCGTGGCCGAGGCGACGCACGCGACCGGCGCCAACGCGACGGCGATCTACGTGCCGCCGCCGTTTGCCGCCGACGCCATCCTGGAGGCGATCGACGCCGGGCTGCCGCTGATCATCTGCATCACCGAGGGCATCCCGGTGCTCGACATGGTGCGGGTCAAGCGGGCGCTGTCCGGCAGCGGCTCGCGGCTGGTCGGGCCGAACTGCCCAGGGGTGATCACCCCGGAAGCCTGCAAGATCGGCATCATGCCCGGCCACATCCACCGCCGCGGCAGCGTCGGCATCGTCAGCCGCAGCGGCACCCTGACCTACGAGGCGGTGAGCCAGACCACGGCGGCGGGGCTGGGACAGAGCACCTGCGTCGGCATCGGCGGCGACCCGGTGAAGGGGACGGACTTCATCGAGGTGCTGGAGATGTTCCTGCGCGACGACGAGACCAAGAGCATCGTCATGATCGGCGAGATCGGCGGCCAGAGCGAGATCGACGCCGCCGCGTTCGTCCGCGCCAGTGGCACGAAGAAGCCGGTGGTGGGCTTCATCGCCGGGGCGACGGCGCCGCCCGGACGGCGGATGGGCCATGCCGGCGCGGTCATCAGCGGCGGCAAGGACACCGCGGAAGCCAAGTTCGAGGCCATGCGCCAGGCCGGCATCCACGTGGCGGAAAGCCCGGCCGCCCTGGGCAGCACCATGGTGCGGGCGCTGCAAAGCTAGTCGGCGGCGAACGCGCGCGGCGGAACGGCGATCCGGCCCGGGCAGCCGGGCGGACCCGCCGGGGAGAGAGGATGATGAGCGACTCGCAGGAACCTTCTGTCAACCGCTGGCTGCAACTGGCGCTCGGCGTCACCTGCATGATGCTGATCGCCAACCTGCAATACGGCTGGACCTTGTTCGTCAAGCCGATGCAGGCCGCGCACGAGAGCTGGACGACGGCCGAGATCCAGGCAGCCTTCAGCATCTTCATCGCCCTCGAAACCTGGCTCACGCCGGCCGGCGCGGCCATGGTCGACGCGTTCGGGGCGCATCGCGGCCCGAAGTTTGTGATCGCGCTCGGCGGCGTCCTGGTCGGGTGCGGCTGGGCGCTCAACGGCTTGGCGCAGAGCCTGGGGACGCTCTACGCCGGCGCCGTCCTGTCGGGCATCGGCGCGGGCTTCATCTACGCGACCTGCGTCGGCATGGCGGTCAAGTGGTTCCCGGACCGCCGCGGCCTAGCCGTGGGGCTGACGGCGGCGGGCTTCGGCGCCGGCGCGGCCCTCACCGTGATCCCGATCCGGCACGCCATCGCGAGCAGCGGCTATTCGTACACGTTCCTCGAGTTCGGCGTCGCCCAGGGCATCCTGTTGTTCCTCATCGCCTGGTTCCTGCGCATGCCCGAGCCGGGCGAGGCCCCCGCGCCAGTGTCCACGGGGGCCGTGCAGCAGTCCGCCCGCAGCTTCACGCCCGGCGAGGTGCTGCGCAGCCCCGTCTTCTGGCTGCTCTACGCCATGTTCGTTATGATCTCGGTGAGCGGGCTGATGGCCGCGGCCCAGCTCGCGCTGATCGCCTCGGACTTCGGCATGGACAAGACGGTCCTGCTCGGCGGTGCGTCCGTCCTCACCGTCGCCCTGATCGCGGACAGCCTCGCCAACGGCGGCGCGCGGCCGTTCTTCGGCTGGGTGTCGGACCAGATCGGGCGCGAGAACACGATGGTGATCGCCTTCGGCCTGGGCGGAATCAGCTACCTGCTGCTCGGCACGGTCGGCCACGATCCCTGGCTGTTCGTCTTGTTCGCGGCCTTGATCTTCTTCACCTGGGGAGAGATCTTCAGCTTGTTCCCCTCCACCTGCACGGACGCGTTCGGCTCGCAGTACGCGACCGTCAATGCGAGCCTGCTCTACACCGCCAAGGGCACCTCGGCCTTGCTGGTTCCGTTCGCCAACATCATCAAGAACGCGACCGGAAGCTGGTGGGCGGTGTTCCTGGTCGCGGCGGCGATGAACTTCTTCGTCGTCGCCCTCGCCGTCTTCGTGCTCAAGCCGCTGCGGCGCTCTCAGGCCATGGTCGGCGCGACCATGACGGCGGGCCGGGTCGCGTCGTAACGCCCGGCGAGGCTGGTCAGCCGCTCGGGTCGGCGGCCGACAGCCACCAGCCATCGCCGGCGACCCAGCACGTCGCGTCGGGCCGCCCGTCGAGGCGCAGCGAGCGGACGCCCTGCCAGTCGCCCCCGGCGAACGCGGCCGCCAGCGCCCGCCCGGCCTCGTCGTCCTGCCGCCCCTGGCAGGCGATGAAGGCGGCGCGGGACACGAAGCGCGCCGGCCAGGACGGGCCGCCCCCGCGCGGGCGCTCGATCAGCAGCATGGCCCCGTAGCCGCCCTCCGGCTGCAGCGGGAACAGCAGCCGCCCGCCGGGCTTGAGGGCGCCGAGCCAGGCCAGGTCCGGCTGGGTGAGGCCGGCGTTGACGTAGATCGCGTCCGCTTCCGGCAGGCCGCCGGCAAGGCCGGAGCGGGCGTGGACCGTGACCCAGGGCAGGGGGGCCAGGTTGGCGGCGGCGCGGGCGGCGAGCCCGCCGTCGATCTCGTAGGCGTGGACCCGGCCACCTGGCCCGGTCAGGCGGGCGAGAATGCTGGTGTAGTAGCCGACCCCCGCGCCCACCTGCACCACGGTGTCGCCGTCCTTGAGGCCGAGCGCGTCCAGGCAGTGCGCGTGCAAGCTGGGCTGGCCGATGTTGATACCGCGCGCCGGGTCGATGGCGACGAGGACGTCCTGGTAGAGGAAAGCTGGGTCGTCGCCGGGCGTCTCGACGTAGGAGGGTCGGGTGCCGCGGGCCGCCCACGGGTCGATGGCCAGGATGAACCAAGGCGGCGGCCCGGCGAATGTTTCACGTGAAACATCGGCGAAGGCGCGCTCGATGCGCGGGTCGCGCGCGCCGCCGCAGCGGGCGACGTAGCGGGCGTAGAAGGCCCGCAGCCCAGCCGATCGGTCCGTCACCCGGCCGCCCTCCCGCCGTTGCCGTCGCGGGCGAGCTTAGCGCGCGCCCGGCCTCGGCGGGAAGCCGGGGCGGCCTGGGCCGAGATGGGCGCGGACTCCGGCATGGGGCTGGAGATCGCGTGGGCGCCGCTGAGCGAGGGCGCGCGGGTCGTGATCAGCGACAGGTTTGAGGACCGGCTCGCCCGGGCCGCCGAGGCGCTGGCCGGGCACGGCGAGGCGCATCACGGGGCGCAACCTGCGGGTGGATGGCGGGTCGGTGGGAACGGTGCAGCAGCCCAAGGCCAACACCCCCGAGGCCGTCAACGGGACGTTAAACTTTCCCTGGCAGGCTCCTTGCCGATCCTCGGGGAGGCCGCCTGCCATGCCGGACGCACAGCACCGACGCCGCCTCGCCACGGACACGCGCGCCGCGGCGGCAATCGAGTTCGCCATGCTCGCCGTGCCGTTCTTCGGCGTGGTGCTGGGCATCCTGACGGTCGGGTTCAGCTTGTTCATGCAGGAGGCGCTCGACCAGTCGCTGCACACGGCGGTGCGTCAGGTCCAGCTCGGCCTGGTGCCGGCGACGTACTCGGCCGCTGACTTCGCCGAGAAGGTGTTCTGTCCCGTGTTCGGGCGCTACGGCGATTGCGGCAAGGTGGCCGTCACGTTGCTGCCGGTCGCGAACTTCGGCGATCCGGTCGTGGTCCCGCCGCCCCCCGACCGGCTCGGGCTGCCCGGCGGGTTCTGCGTCGGCGCGCCGGGCCAATTGATGTTCGCGCGGGCGGTGTTCGCGGCGCCGGTGATCAGCCAATTCTGGCCCTACGCCATGCAGGGGACGGTCAACGGCACGACGGGCAACGTGCTGGTGTCGACGGCGGCGTTCGCCAACGAGAACCCGTCCGGGGCCGCGGTGCCGGCGGCGGGCGCGTGTTGAGCGGGTGGCGGCGGCTGGCCGCGGCGCGGGGCGCGCTGGCCGGAATCGAGTTCGCGATCGTGGTCCCGGTGCTGCTCGCGATGCTGGCCGGGGTGGTGGACCTGTCGCGGGCGGTGATCACCATGCGGCGGCTGACGGTGGCGGCGGAGGACGTGGCGCTGGTCGCCTCGACGATGGCGGTGCAGGCGAGCGCGCTCAACACGTTGAGCAGCCAGCAAGCCTGGCAGGCGACCACGGCGCCGTTCGCGTTGTTCCCCAACTGGCGCAGCGCCACGGGCGGCTTCTCCGTCACGCTCAGCGCCGTCGAGTTCACGCCGACGCCGGCGGGCTGCACGACGGCCTGCAGCGGCTACGTCCCGCGCACGAGATGGAGCGTGAGCAACCGAGCCGGGGCGGTGGCGCTCCGCCCGTGCGGCGCGCTCTCGGTGGTGGCGAACGGCAGCCCGGACCGCATGACGACGCTGCCGGCCGGCGCGGTTGGCCAGACCTCGCTCCTGATCGGCGACGTGTCGACGGTGTTCGTGCCGCTGTTCACGGGGCTGTTCGTCGGCCCGGTGACGCTGCTCCGCTCCGCCTACATCCCGCCGCGGGTGAGCAACGGCATTCGGCTGACGGGGGCCGGGCCGGGACAGACACAGATGCAGGCGGAGGTGGTGACGTGCCCATGAGCATGACCCGGCTGTGGCGGGAGCGGCGGGCCAACGTGGCATTGCTGACGGGGATGCTGGCGGTGCCGCTGCTGGGCTTGGTCGGCCTGGCGATCGACTACGGCTCGACAAGCTCGGTCAAGGCGCAGCTCGACCTGGCAGCCGACGCGGCGGCGCTGGTGGGGACGACGAGCGCGTCCAACGCCTACCTCGCCCGGGCCGCCGACCCGATCGGCCCGGCGCAGGCGGCGGCGGTGCAGCGGTTCCGAGGGCAGGCGAACAGCAAGCTCGGGTTCAACGTCACCAACGTGACCGCCACGGTGCGGCAGGACGGGACCAAGTTCGTGGCCGACGTGACGTATCAAGCGACCGCACCGACGACGCTCGGGCAGTTGTTCGGGGTGTCGCTCTACAACGTGGAGGGGCGGTCGTCGGCCAGCATATCGGTCAACTCGTATATCGATGTCCAGGTGCTGATGGACGTGTCCTCATCCATGGCGGTCGCAGCGACCGACGCTGACATCGCACGCATGGGAGACCTCACCAGAAACTATCAGAATTCGGTGCCGAAGGGCTTCACCAAAGGAGAGGCGTGCGCTTTCGCGTGCCATTGGAGCAGCAGTAGCACCGAGGACGACTATTACGCCCTCGCGCGCCGCGGCAATGTGTTGCTGCGCATCGACGTAATGCGGAGCGCAGTTGCTAACTTAATCACCAGCATCAGCAGCTTGAACGCAAATTCTTTGTTTCGCCTTGGCCTTTACACGTTCGGCAAAACCTTTCAACAAATTTATCCTCTCAGTGAAAACATTGATGCAGCTTCGGCCACGTTATCGGGAATCATTCCGGATATCAATGGCTGTACGACCCAGCCAAGTTGCGCGGACACCTACTTCTTGGCAGCGATAAACAACACGGCTTCCATAACTGCCGATTCCGGCGACGGAACGTCCCGAGACAAGTCGCGGAAGTTCCTGTTCATCGTGACCGATGGCGTTGTCGATTACACCATAAACGGTGGTCCTCGAACCATAGCCCCATTTTCGCCTTCCGATTGCGATCAAACCAAGGCGAAAGGCGTCACGGTTCTGACCCTTTATATACCATACCTACCATTAGGCGATTATCCAACTTACAAAAAGAACGTCCAAAAATTTGAAACCGAAATCGAACCTAAAGTTCGAGCCTGCGCCTCTGCGGCCACGTTGCACTTCAAGGCCAGCGACGCGAAGGATATCAGCTTCAAATTGCAACAAATGCTGGCTACTACCTTGGAACCGTCAGGACGCTTCACGCGGTAAGCTCTGCTCGCGAGCTGTCACGCCTGCACCCACTCGGCGACGCCGCGGGCGAAGTCGGCCCAGCCCGGCACGCGAAGGCCCCCCGCTTGGTCCCATAGACGCCGGGCCTCACCGTCGTTGAGCAGGGCGCGAACCGCGTCGGCGATCGTCTCGGGAGTGACGCGGTCCAAACGGATCTGGCCCGCCGCCGCCTGCCCAGCCAAGGCCGGGAGGCCGGCGGAGACGATCACCGGGATGCCGGCGTGCAGGGCTTCCATGGGCGGGATGCCGTAGCCTTCGCCTTCGCTCGGGAACAGCATGGCGCGGGCGCCGCGGAGGGCTTCGCGCACGCCGGCGTCGGGCAGGTCGCGCAGGTGGCGGAAGCGGGGCTCGCCCGCCATGCCGGCCAGCAGCGCCAGTTCGGCGGCGGCGTCGGGCGAGGTGGCACCGATCATGGTCAGCTCGGCGTCGATGCCCTGGCGCCAGAGCAACTGGAACGCCCGCATGGCGGGGGCGGCGTTCTTGCGCGGCTCGATGGTGCCGAGCATGACGAAGCGGCGGCGGGCCGGGTCGAAGCGCTGCGGTTCCAGGCCGAGGCCGTCGCCGCCCATCGGGATCACGCGGCCGGGGCCGGGGCCGGAGCCGGGGCAATGGCCGGGGCGGCGGGCGATGCGGCGGGCGTGGTCGTCGCGGGTCTGGGCGCTGATGAAGGCGAGGTTGGGGACGGCGAGGAGGGCGTGGATGTAGGGCATCAGCCGGGTGGAGGAGCCGGGGCCGAACCAGTCGGGATGGAGCCAGGGCAGGAAGTCGTAGATCAGCCAGTAGAGCCCGGCCGGGTCGGGGAAGGCGCGGTAGTAGGCGGCGCGCCCAGGGTCGAGGAACAGCTCGGCGTTGAGCAGGCGTTCCGGGCGGGCCGGCCGGCCGGGGCGGAGGTGGCGCTCCAGCCGGGCCTGCTCGGCGGCGACGCCGCCCGGCGGCGCGTCCTCGCAGAGCGCGCGCAGGATGCTGTCCGGCAGTTCGTGCAGGGTGCCGGTGGCGGGGTCGAAGCGGCAGGGCTTGAGGCGGGCGGGGCCGGGCCAGTGGCGGATCAGCTCGCGTTCGGCGCGCTGGATGCCGGAGCGGCGGGGATCGAGCACGAGCTGGCTGATGTCGAGGTGGATCGTGCCCGCTCCGGTCATGCGAGGTCCAGGGCGGCGCAGAGGCGGGCGGCGTAGCGGTCGAAGCCGTGGGCGGCGGCGTAGGCGCGGCGGGCGTCGTCCGTCGGCCGGCGGCCGAGCAGGCCGGCCGCGGCCTCGGCCACCAGCACGGGGCTCGGGTTGTCGGGGACGGCGCGGACGTAATCGGGGGCGTCGATGGCGTCGGCGATGGCGGCGGAGGCGACGCTGGGCAGGCCGGCGGCGACGCAGTCGGCGAGCGCGCCGGAGACGCTGCCAGGCCCGCTGGTGCGGAGTTGCAGGCCGAGGTCGGCGCCGACCAGGTGGTCGCGGTAGGCCTGCTCGGTGACGTAGTCGCCACCGAGGCTGACGTGGGGGGTGAGGCCGAGATCGTTGACCAGGCGTTGCAACGGCGCGAGCGGGGTGAGGGCCGCGCCGGCGAAGTGCAGCCGGGCGTCGACGCCCCAGGCGCGCAGCAGGTCGAGCGCCCAGATGCACTCGGCGGGGGCCTTGGTCGGGTGGACGTAGCCGAAGGTGGCGAGGAGGATCTGGCCGGGGCCGACGCCGAGGCGGGCGCGCGCTTCGCGGCGGGCGGTGGGGGCGAGCTCAGGGTCCGGCACGGTGCGGTAGAGGCTGAACGGCAGGTGGGTGGCGGGCGTGTGGTAGCGGCGGGCGACCTCGGCGACGCTGGCGCGGGAGTGCAGCATGAGCGGTTCGGCGCAGGCCGCGATCTCGGCCAGGATCAGCGCGCCGGGGGGCACGTCGCCGGACAGCCATTGCCAGATCTCGTCGGGGCGGAGCGGGCGGCCCAGCTCGGCCTCGGCCATCCGCTCGGTTCGCGGCAGGCTGATCTGGGAGGCGTAGAGGTCGAGCATGCGGCCGTCGTGCTGGATGACCGCGCCGCCGTGGCGCAGCAGCAGGCGCAAGATCTCCAGGTGGAAATGCGAGTTGCCCAGCACGCCGACGACGCGGTCGAACCGGCTCGACAGCAGCGGCAGGGCGGAGAGGGGGGCGACGGTGGTGACGCCTTGGGGCCTGACCGGGCCGGCGGTGGGGGTGAGGACGTGCAGCTCGACGCGCTTGCCGAGCTCGGCGCAGGTGGAGGCGCTGTAGTCGGCGACGCCGGACGGGTCGGGGGGCAGCGGGGTGAGCAGGGCGACGCGGGGGCGGTGGCGCGGGGCGGCCGGGGCGGCTCCGGGTGCGAGGCGGCGGATGGCGGACCAGGCGCGGGCGGCGACGGCCTCGGCGCGGAAGCGGGGCCAGACGGGGGATTGCCGGGCCCGGGCGGCATCGCGCCAGGCCGGGTCGGCGGCGTGGTCGAGCAGGCGGGCGAGGGCGCGGTCGTCGTCGGCGGGGAACAGGGCGTCGGTCAGCAGCTCGCGGTGGGCGGGGATGTCGGAGGCGAGCACCGGCGCGCCGGCGGCCATGGCCTCGATGACGGGGAGCGAGAAGCCTTCGGCGCGGGAGGGGGCGACGACGCAGAGGGCGTCGGCGAACAGGGCGAGCAGCGCCGGTTCGCTGAGGTGGCCGGGGGCCTGCACGAGTTCGGGCGCGCCGCCGAGGGCGGCGGCGGCGCGGCGGCGCTCGTCGAGCCAGCCGGGGGGGTAAGCGCCGGTGATGACCAACGGGACGCGGAGCGCCTGCATCACGCGGGAGCGGGCGTGGGCGCGGACCGGGCAATCGGGGTTCTTGCGCGGGTCGGGGCCGGCGACGACGAGGACGTGCTTCGGCTGGCCGGGGGGCAAGGATTCGAAGGCGGGGGCGAGCGGCGCGCCGGTGACGGCGATCCTGGGGTCGGCGGCCCCGAGCACGGCGCGCAGGCGGGCGCCGGCGTCGGCGGAGATGGGCAGGAACATCTGGTGCCGGGCCAGCCAGCGGAGCGAGACGTGGTAGTCGAGCCGGGCTTCGGCGCTGGGCAGGTAGCGGTCCGGCTCGTCGAGCGGGATGAAGTCGTAGATGACGGTGGCGGCCGGGATGGCGGGATGGTGCAGCAGGCGGGCGACGAACAGCGGGTCGTGCGTCATGGGCGAGAGCTGGACATGGCAGCACGGGCCGCGGAGCGCGCCGGTGTAGGCGGAGCCGCGGACGCTATCGACGAGGCCGCGCACGGCGGCGGGCAGCGGTGGCAGGTTCGGGTCGGCGAGGCCGATCAGGCGGGCGTCGGGCAGGCCGGCGCGGGCGTGGTCGAGCAGGGCGCGGGCGTGGCGGCCGATGCCGCGCTCGGCGTAGTTGGGATCCTGCAGGGCGCGGAGATCGATCAGGCACGACAGCATGGGAGCGCCTTCACGCAAGGATCAAGGAAGGCGAGGGGATTTGTCCCTCGACCCCATCAAAGGCTCGCCTTTGAAATTCGTTCCTTAGAGGGATCGGGGTTCGAGGCCAATGGCATCGAGGGGTCGAGGGTGGCGGCCTTGCCTGGCCCGGTCCGCTCGAGCGTTTTCACCTCACGTGAAACCGCCCCAGCCTTTGTTCCATCCAGCCTTTGTTCCACGCGGTCGTTCAGCTTGATCGGACGCGAGAATGCGTCTGACCAAGCTGACACCGCTCTAAGCGCGGCCGTAGGTGTCCTCCATGCGGACGATGTCGTCCTCGCCCAAGTAGCTGCCGGACTGGACCTCGATCAGGGTGAGGGGGATGCGGCCGGGGTTGGCGAGGCGGTGGGTGCAGCCGAGGGGGAGGTAGATGCTCTCGTTCTCGCGGATCAGCAGTTCCTCGTTGTCGCGGGTGACGACGGCGCTGCCGTTGACGACGACCCAGTGCTCGGCGCGGTGGAAGTGCTTCTGCAGGCTGAGCTGGTGGCCCGGCGTCACCACGATGCGCTTGACCTGGAAGCGGTCGCCCTGGATCAGGCTCTCGTAGAAGCCCCAGGGGCGGTAGTTGCGGTTGTGGGCGACGGCCTCGTGCCGGCCGGCGGCGCGCAGGCGGTCGACGACGCGCTTGACGTCCTGCGCCTTGTCGCGGTGCATGGCGAGCACGGCGTCGCGGGTGGTGACGACGACCACGTCCTTGAGGCCGACGACCGCGGTCAGCACGCCGTCGCTGCGGACGAAGCATTGCTCGGAGCCTTCCAGCAGCACGTCGCCGACGGCGGCGTTGCCTTCGCCGTCCTTGGGCATGCGCTCCCACAGGGCGTCCCAACTGCCGACGTCGGACCAGCCGATGCTGGTGGGGACGACGGCGGCGTGGCGGGTGCGCTCGGCGACGGCGTAGTCGAGGCTGATGTTGGGGCAGGCGGCGAAGGCGGCGGGTTCGAGGCGGGTGAAGTCGAGGTCCTGGCGGCTGCCGGCGACGGCCTTCTCCACGGCGGCCAGGACCTCGGGCGCGTGCTCCTGCATCTCGCGCAGCAGGGTGCGGGCGGTGAAGACGAACATGCCGGAGTTCCACAGGTGCCGGCCGCCCTGGACCAGGGTGGCGGCAGTGGCGGCGTCCGGCTTCTCGACGAAGCGGGCGAGGGCGTGGACGCCGGGGGCATCGTCCAGCTCGGGGCCGACCTCGATGTAGCCGTAGGCGGTCTCGGCGCGGTGGGGCTGCATGCCGAAGGTGACGACGCGGCCGGCGCGCGCCCCGGCGACGGCCTTGGCCAGCACCTCGTGCAGGGCCGGGGTGTCCTCGATGGCGGAGTCGGCGGCCATCATCCACAGGACGCTGTCGGGCGAGGGGCACAGGAGGGCGGCGGCGGTGATGGCCGGGGCCGAGTTGCGGCCCACGGGCTCCAGCACGATGTGGGCGTCGTCGATGCCAGCGGCCTGAAGCTGCTGGGCGATGAGGAAGCGGTGCTCGTTGTTGCAGACGACGATGGGGCGGGTGAAGCCGGGGCCCTGGGCGCGGAGCGCGGTTTCCTGCAGCATGGTGCGCTCGGACACCAGCGGCCAGAGCTGCTTGGGGAAGCTCTCGCGCGAGACGGGCCAGAGGCGGGTGCCGGAGCCGCCGGACAGGATGACCGGAACGATGGCTTCCGTCTCCAGGAGGGCGATCTGGGCAGTCATGATGCGTCCTGTGATTGCATGGGCACACGCTATAATTGCGACGGGGAGGGGGTGTCCAGACGCTCGCTCGGCGCGATGGAACCGCATGTGGGCGACGCCCGATGCGCCTTCGGCTTGGAAGGGTTACTCCGACTGGCCGAGGACCCAGCCCTCCCAGGTGGTGAGCCAGGGGTCGGCGGGGGGCGTGTCGGGCCGGCGGCCGGCGAGGACGAGCAGGACGCAGAGGACGCCGAGCAGGCAGTCGAAGCGGTCCTCGCCGGCCGGGTCGGGGCCGAAGGCGGCGGCGAGCAGGGCGTCGAGCGCCGGGTCGGGGGCGGCGCCGAGGCCGCCCATGGCGGCGCGCAGGCCGGGGATGAGGGCGGCGCGGTCGGCCTGGCGGCGCTTGCTGCCGTGGGGGCGCAGGCCGAGCTGGCGCAAGGCATCCGCCGGGTAGGTCTCGGCGACGGCGACCCGGCCCGGGCGCAGGAGGGCGCGGAAGGGGCCGTCGAACGGCCAGAGGAGCGGGGGCGGCAGAGGGCGCGCGGAATCGGCCAAGGCTGGGAGGAGGAGGTCGCGCCAGCCGGAGATGGCGGCCTTGCCGGACTGGTTGGCCCCGAGGGTCCAGAACAGCGGCGCGCCGGCGGGGCGGGCGGCGGTGGCGCGGTCGCAGGCGCGGGAGAGGGCGGCGGCGTCGGGGAGGCCGAGGGCGTGGGCGAGGGAGAGGCGGGTCATGCCGCGCGCGCCGCGGCGGGGGTAGAAGGGGCGGCCCGGGGCGGCGTCGGCCAGGGTGTCGGCGACGTGGAAGAAGGCCGGGCGGCGGAGAAAGGTGGGGAAGTCGGGGGCACCCTCGGCGTGGCGGGCGGCATAGTGCCGGGGCAGGCCGATCGGGAAGTCGACGCCGAGGGCCACGGGCGCGCCGTGGGCGGCGGCGGCGAGGCGTTGCAGCAGGGTGCCGAGCGGGCCGACCGGCTCGATGGACAGGAGGCGGCGGCCGGGGGCCGGGCCGGGGCGGGCCAGGGCCATCCAGCGCTTGGCGCGGTCCACGCTCCAGTCGGCGTGGACCGCGAGCATCAGAGCGGCTTGCGGGCGCGCTCGAGCAGGCGGGACAGGACGCCGGCCTTGGGCTTCGGCTTGGGCGGCGGCGGCGCGGGCTTGGCGGCCTGGGCCTGGCGCTTGCGCTTCTCGGCCAGCCAGGCGTCCAGGGTCTTGCCGGCCTTCTTGGCCTGCTTCTCCTCGTAGGCGCGCCGGGCGGCGCTCAAGCTGGTGGAGTCTGCCCTGGTGGGGTCTGCCATGATGTCCGTGTCCTGCTTCGGCTCTTTATTGGCAGCGGGTCGCGCCGGCTTCAAGCGCGTGCGAGGGTGGCAGGAATGGAGGCGGGGTGCGGGCGATGAGCGACGGCGCGCGGATCAAGGCCAAGCTGTGGGTGCAGATGGCGCTGCGGATGGGCGACCTGGACGGGCGGCCGGGCGCGGTGCTGCGGCGGGGCGACCCGGACGCGGGCGGGGTGCTGGTGGTGCTGCGGGGGCGGGAGGGACTCGCGGTGCTGTCGCAGGTGCGGGCCGGGGAGGGGGACGTGGCGTGGCTGCGCGGCACGGGCGCCGGGCCGGTTGATCAGGGCGCGGTGGACCTGTACGTCGAGCGGCACGTAGGGCGAGACCCGGATCTATGGGTGATCGAGTTCGAGGCCCCCGACCTGCTGCCGCCGTTCGAGGCGCGCGTGCTCGACTGAACGGCGCGGAACTGAACGGCGCGGACCGGGGGCCGCTTCGTGCGGCGCGCAAGCTGGGGCGCAGGCGGCGGTTGGGGGCGCTGCGACCAATTAGAGAAGTTAACTCACGGCTTGGTGTGTCAAATCTGCGATGGCCTCTGTGGCGTTGGCGCAACATCATGGGCGAAACGTCCGCGAGTCCCTCGCACTCCGCGCCAAGGATGGATATTGTGCACTTACCGAGAGGCGGGGGAGCGAGTTCCGAGCCACCACCCCCGGCTGCGTTGACCCGCAGAACTTGTAACGAGGAGAAGCAACATGAAGCTCCGAAGCGCGCTGTTGGCTGCGACCGTCCTGGCCGCACCGATGGCTGCCAAGGCCCAGGCCATCGATGGGTTGTACATCGGCGCCGGCGCCGGCGCCAACTTCGTGCAGGACACGAAGATCAGTGCCGCGGCCTATCCGGCCCGGACCATCGGCGACCCGAACATCGGCGGGCGCAGCTTCCGCTACGACACCGGCTTCGTCGGCGTCGCCTCCATCGGCTACGGCCTCGGCAACGGCCTGCGGTTCGAGATCGAGGGCGGCTACCGCACCAACGACGTCAGCCAGGTCCGCGGCGGCGGGGCGTTGTTCCGGGCGGGCTCCGGCTCGCGCGAAGAGAAGTACACCGGCATGTTCAACGTGCTGTATGAATTCGATCCATCCTACCTGCTCGGGCTGGACCGCATCCTGCCGTTCCCGATCAACCCTTACATCGGCGTCGGCGCCGGTTACGCCTGGATCCAGCAGAGGAGCTCGCGCCTGACCGGCAACACCGGCGCGCTGCCCGGCGCTCCGGGCGGGCTCAACACCCAGCTCCGCAGCACTAACGGCGACGGCAGCTTCGCCTACCAAGCGATCATCGGTTCGTCGTTCCCGATCGCCGCGCTGCCCGGCCTGTCGCTCACGGTCGAGTACCGGTTCCTGGGGACCACGGGCAGCCGCGAGTACGACTACCAGTACCTGTCACCCCGCCCGGTTCCGGTCGGCACCGCGGCCCGCGCCCTGGTGCGCCAGGACGAGTCTTACAACCACAGCGTCCTGGCCGGCGTGCGCTACGCCTTCAACGCGGCGCCGCCGCCCGTCATCGCGGAAGCGCCCCCGCCGCAGCCGCAGCGTGAAGCGCCGCGGACCTACCTCGTGTTCTTCGATTGGGACCGGGCGGACCTGACGGACCGGGCGCGGCAGATCATCGCCGAGGCGGCCCAGGCCACGACCCGCACGCAAGTGACGCGGATCATGGTCAACGGCTACACCGACACGTCGGGCACGGCGCGTTACAACCAGGGCCTGTCGGTCCGCCGGGCGCAGAACGTCGCGGCCGAGCTGGTGCGTCAGGGCGTGCCGCGCGACGCGATCTCGACGCAGGGCTTCGGCGAGACCAACCCGCTGGTCTCGACCGGGGACGGCGTGCGCGAGCCGCAGAACCGCCGGGTGCAGATCATCCTGCAGTAGCCGGGCTTGGACGGGCCGTCGGCCTGGCGGCCCGCCAAACGCGCAGGACTCAGGATCGGCCGGCCCACGGTGTGGGCCGGCCTTTTCTGTGGCCTGGCCGATACGGCGGCGCGGCGACGATGGCGGGTCGGCCCGCGAGTTGTTGCGCCGGCTGCTGAACTATGATGTTTGTGGCGGGTGGACATTCTAAGATCGTGGTGTCGCGACCTGCCGCGCGCGGCGCGGCCGGCAGACTGGCCAGGAGATGTTTTGATGGTGCGTAAGCGTCTGTTGGCCACGGTCGCCGTGTTCGCCTTGCCGGGCGTCGCCGCGGCGCAGCCGGTGACGGGAATTTATATCGGGGCCGGCGGGGGCGCCAATTTCCAGGAGCATGAGCAGATCCGTTCGCTCAGCGGCCCGGGTGGGGTGACGACGCCGGTGACGGGCAGCACGCATCGCGACACGGGCATCGTGGGGGTAGGCAGCGTCGGCTACGGGTTCGGCAACGGGGTGCGCGTCGAACTGGAGGGGGATTACCGCTACAACCGGATCAGCCGGTCCAACGTCGCGGGCGTCGTGTCGGACGGGGGGCGGGAGCAGAAGTACGGCCCGATGGTCAACGTGCTGTTCGACCTCGACGTGGGCAGCCCGTACGTGTTCCCCTACGTGGGCGGCGGCGCGGGGTATCAGTGGGTGGACCGGCGGCAGAGCACGACGGGGCGGCTGGTGTCGTCGGTGGGCGGGATCGTGAGCGCGCCGAACGCGACGCTGTTCAGCAGCGGGGTGGACAGCAGTTTCGCCTACCAGGCGATCGCCGGGCTGTCGTTCCCGGTGCCGCCGGTGGTCGGGCTGTCGCTGACGGCCGAGTACCGCTACTTCGGCCTGGCGGGCGACCGGACATATGGCTCGCGAGTGTCGGTGGGCGGGGCCGAGTCGTCGCAGCGGCTCAAGGTGACGGGGGATTACAACCACAGCCTGATGCTGGGGCTGCGCTACGCCTTCAACGTGGCACCGCCGCCGATTGAGCCGAGTCTGCCGGCGCCGGCGCCCCAGGCGGAGGCGGCGCGGACCTACCTGGTGTTCTTCGACTGGGACCGGGCGGACCTGACGGACCGGGCGCGGCAGATCATCGCGGAAGCGGCGCAGGCGTCCACCAAGGTGCAGATGACGCGGATTGAGGTGTCGGGGCACACCGACACCTCGGGTTCGGCGCGTTACAACCAGGCGCTGTCGATGCGGCGGGCGCAGGTGGTGTCGGCGGAGCTGGTGCGGCAGGGGGTGCCGGAGGCGGCGATCACGACGCAGGGCTTCGGCGAGACCCGGCCGCTGGTGGCGACGGGCGAGGGCGTGCGGGAGCCGCAGAACCGCCGGGTGGAGATCGTGCTCCGCTGACCGCGGGGCTGACTGCGGGCTGAGGGAGCGCCGAGCCGGGCGTCATCGGAGCCGGAGCGCGCGGAGGGCCTCGGCGTGGTCCTCGCGCGCCGCGACCGACGCCGTCAGGAACGGCGGCGGTGGCTGGCGCGTTTAACGGGCTTGTCGACTGGCTGCTCCGGGCCGCAGGTGGCGAGGTCGATGGGCTGGGCGGTGGTGCGCCCGGCGGCGTAGTCGGTCAGCTCCGCGTTGCTGCGGAGGGCGAGGACCTCATCGAACGCATCGACGTTCTGGGCGCAATAGAGCGAGCCTTGCTTGACGCCGATCTGGGAGTGGGAGTTGGCGAGCTGGGTGACGTAGTCGTCGCGCTGCTTGGAGGCAGAGCGGCCGTAGGCGCGGCTGAAATAGGCGTTGAGCGACTTGTCCTCCCGTTGCAGGTCGGTCTTGTACTTGGTGATGAAGGCGTTGTACTTGTCGTTGGCCTGGCAGGTGAGGGCGGTGACCATCAACTGGGTCTTGAGGGCGGTCACGTCGAGGGCGACGAGGTCGTTGGGGCGCAGGCATTGGGCTGCCTGAAGCGGGCCGCCGAGCAGGGCGGCGGCGACGAGACCTGTAAGCATCACGCGCATCAACTGTTCTCCTTCGAAACGGGGCGCCGCGACGGCAGCTTTACCTTGGGAATGAGATAAGCCGCCTATTGCGCGGAAAAGCAACATGAAAGCGGATGGCCGTTGCTGATCCAATCCGGTGTTGCCGCGTGCCCGCACAAATGCCGCCTGGCACGGCATGGCGGGGCGTTGTAGCACGGTCGCTGTTCAGCCGCACCCCGAGCGGAGCCGCCCGCCATGACCTTGGACCCGACCGACCCGTTCGCGAGCTACGACGCCGGGCAGTATTTCTGCGAGCTCGAGGCGCGGCCCGGCGACGGCGGGCTGGCGGCGCGGCTGCGCGAGCGGATTGCCTTGATCGGCATCGAGGCGCTGCGGGCGCGGGCGCGGGTGGCGGAAGGCGAACTCATCAACCTCGGGATCACGTTCACGGTGTATTCGGAGGCGGCGACGATCGACCGCATCCTGCCGTTCGACTGCATCCCGCGCGTCATCTCGGCGCGCGAGTGGGCGATGGTGGAGCGCGGGGTGGCGCAGCGGGTGCGGGCGTTGAACCTGTTCCTGGCCGACATCTACAACGGGCGGCGCATCGTCCGGGACGGGGTGGTGCCGGGGGCGCTGGTGTTCGACAACGCCAACTACCGGCCGGAGATGGAAGGGTTCCCGGTGCGGTTCGGGACCTACGTGCACATCTGCGGCATCGACCTGGTGCGCGACGAGGCGGGGACGTTGCGGGTGCTGGAGGACAACGCGCGCACGCCGTCGGGCGTGTCGTACGTGATCGAGAACCGGCACCTGATGCTGCGGACGTTCCCGGACATGGTGTCAGGGGTGAACCTGCGGCCGGTGGACGATTACGGGCGGCGATTGCGGCAGGCGATGGACGAGATCGCGCCGGAAGGGGTGGTGGACCCTCAGGTGGTGCTGCTGTCGCCGGGCATCTACAACTCGGCCTACTTCGAGCACGTGTTCCTGGCCCGCGAGATGGGGGTGCCGCTGGTCGAGGGGGCGGACCTCACGGTGGAGGACGACAAGGTCTGGATGCGGACGACGGGCGGGCTGCGGCGGGTGCACACCATCTACCGCCGCATCGAAGACGACTTCCTCGACCCGAGCGTGTTCCGGGCGGACAGCATGCTGGGGGTGGCGGGGCTGATCGGGGCGTGGCGGCACGGGAACGTGACGCTGGCCAACGCCGTCGGCACCGGGGTCGCGGACGACAAGGCGATCTACGCCTACATGCCGCGGATCATCCGCTACTACCTGGGCGAGGACGCGATCCTGCCCAACGTCGAGACGCACATCTGCGGCGAGCGTGAGGGGCTGGACTACACGCTGGCCAACCTGGACACGCTGGTGATCAAGCCGGTGGGCGAGAGCGGCGGCTACGGCATCACGGTGGGGCCGCGGGCGAGCCGGGCGGAGCTGGACGCGGCGCGGGCGGCGCTGCTGGCCGAGCCGTCGAACTGGATCAGCCAGCCGATGATCGGGCTGTCGGTGGCGCCGACCTTGACGGAGGAGGGGCTGCGGCCGCGGCACCTCGACCTGCGGCCGTTCGCGATCACCGGGCGGGACACGTGGGTGCTGCCGGGCGGGTTGACGCGGGTGGCGCTGCGGGAAGGCAGCCTGATCGTGAACTCGTCGCAGGGCGGCGGGTCGAAGGACACCTGGGTGCTGGCCGAATGAGCCTGCGCGGCAACGCCCTGCTGACGCGGGACGCCGAAGGGCTGTTCTGGATGGCGCGCTACGTCGAGCGGGCGGAGAACCTGGCGCGGCTGATCGACGTGACGCAGACGTTCGAGAGCCCGGGGCGGGAGGCGGAGTCGTGGGCGGCGCTGGTGGCGATCAACGCCGACGAGGCCGGGCTGGCGAGCCGGGGGCTGCCGATCGACGCGATGAGCGTGAAGCGGTTCTACCTGCTGGACCGGGACAACCCGACCAGCATCCCGGCGTCCGTGGACGCGGCGCGGACCAACGCGCGCAAGCTGCGGCCGTTGATCAGCACCGAGATGTGGATGCAGCTCAACGTGTTCCACCGCGACGTGATGGCGATTGACCCGTCGGAGCTGGGCGGCGACGCGTTGTCGCGGCTGTGCCGGCGGCTGAAGGAAGGGGTGCAGGCGCACACCGGCATCACCGAGGGGACGTTCTTCCGCGACCAGGGGTGGCACTTCTACGAGCTGGGGCGGCTGCTGGAGCGGGCGGACCAGACGACGCGGCTGCTGGACATCAAGTATCACGTGCTGCTGCGCGGCTCGGCCGAGGAGCGGCGGGTGGCGGAGCTGACGCAGTGGGGCGCGGTGCTGCGGGCGGCGGCCGGGTATCACGCCTTCCGGCGGGTGGCGGAAACCGGGTTCGAGTCGGCGGACGTGGTGACGTTCCTGCTGGGGGACACGGCGTTCGCGCGCAGCGTGGGCTTGTGCGTCGGGCAGATGGAGTGGCACCTGCACGGGCTGCGCAGCCGCTACGGGCTGCGCGACACGGCGCCGGTGCTGGCGCGGCTCGACGAGCTGCGGGCGATGCTGGGCGACCTATCGCACCTGCGGCTGCCGGACGGGCTGCACGATTTCCTCGACCGGCTGCAACGGGACCTGCACGGCATCGCGGCGCTGATCGGGACGATGTTCTTCCGGGACTGGCGGCCGTTGCTCGCGGCCGAGGCGGAGGGGCAATCGCAAGGCCAGTCGCAGTCGCAGGGGCAGTCGCAATCGTCCTCGGGGCAGACGCAATCGCAGGGTGGGCAGTCGCAGACGATGACGTGGCTGCCGCCGCTGTCCTGAAATGGTCGTCGGACCGTGTGCGGGGACGCGTGTCGCGGGCAGGCGTGATTTCGCGCGGCGGCACACCAGATGCTAGTTTGTGAGACCGGAGGAACGGAGACGCGCCATGCCAATCATCAGACGCCGAGGCTGGGAGATCGCGGAGCGGGAGGCGACGCCGGAGTGGCTCGTGATGGGACGCCGGGCGGCGCTGGCCGGGGCGGCGGGGGCGATGCTCGCGCCGGGGCTGGTGGCGCGCGCGGCGGTGGCCGATCCGAAGTACCCGGCCGGGCGACCGCTCACGAGCGAGCAGGACGCGACGACTTACAACAACTATTACGAGTTCGGCACCGACAAGTCGATCTACCGGGCGGCGCAGCGGTTGCCGATCGAGCCGTGGACGATCAAGATCGAGGGGCTGGTCGAGCAGCCGCGGACCATCGGGTTCGACGACCTGATGAAGCAGGTGGAGACCGAGGAGCGGGTGTACCGGCATCGTTGCGTCGAGGGCTGGGCGATGACGGTGCCTTGGACGGGGTTCCCGCTGAGCAAGCTGCTGGCGCTGGCCAAGCCGTTGGCGGCGGCCAAGTACGTGACGTTCGAGACGCTGGCCGACCCGCGGACGATGCCGGGGCTGCGGAGCGCGGCGTTCACGTGGCCCTACGTCGAGGGCTGCACGATGGCGGAGGCGAACAACGACCTGGCGTTCCTGGTCACGGGGATGTACGGCAAGGCGGTGCCGAAGCAGAATGGGGCGCCGATCCGGCTGGTGCTGCCTTGGAAGTATGGGTTCAAGTCGGCGAAGTCGATCGTCAAGGTAGGTTTCACGGATAAGCAGCCGACGACGTTCTGGGAGGGCATCCAGCCGAGCGAGTACGGCTTCTGGGCCAACGTCAACCCGGCGGTGGCGCACCCGCGGTGGAGCCAGGCGACGGAGCGGTTGCTGACCAGCAACGAACGGGTGCCGACGCAGATCTACAACGGCTACGGCGCGTTCGTCGCCGACTTGTATTCCGGCCTCGGCCAAGAGAAGCTGTTCATGTGATGGCTGCGCGCATCTTCGCGGTCCTGGCGGCGGTGTTCCTGGTCCTGGCGGTCGGCCTCGCCGCGTTGACGCCGCTCGGCCTCACGTTGTCCCAGGGACTGCTGATGGTCGACGGCACGGTCGTGGAGAAGGCGCAGTCGCATAGCACGGCTTGGCTATGGGACTGGATCGAGACGCCGGTGCTGCTGCGGCCGTTGTGGCTGTTGCCGGCGTCGGCCGGGCTGGTGTGCGCCGGGCTGGCGTTGACGCTCAACTTCGGCAAGGCGTCCCGGTCGCGTCGCCGCCGGAGCTGAGCAGGCGGCGGGCGAGGGCGATGACGCGGTGCGCCTCGTGCCAGAGGTGGTAGGGGGCGAGGCCATCGAGCGGAGCGAAGGTGGCGTCGGTCACGTCGCCGCCGGCCATCGGCTCACCACCGATCCAGGCGGCGGCGAAATCGAGGATGGTGTAGTGGAACTGCACGCGGTCGTCGGCATCGCGGGTGATGCTGTCGACGTGGGCGGCGAGCACCAGGGGACCGGCTTCGAGGCCGGCTTCCTCGCGGAGTTCGCGGCGGGCGGCGTGCTCGGCCGGTTCGCCGAGTTCCTGCGCCCCGCCCGGGATCGACCAGCGGCCGGCGGCGGGCGGCTTGCCGCGGCGGACCAGCAGCACGGCACCGGGTTTGAGCAGCACGACGCCGATGCCGACCAGGGGACGGGCGGGGTATTCGCGGCGGGCCGGGCCGGGTTGATCGGTCATGCGCGAGCGCAGTAGGCAGCGGGCGGGCGGGCGTCAATGTTGGCTTGCACGGGCGGGGGACGCGTCGTATCTGCGGTGACAACGCAGGTAAAAAGATCAGGAGACGCGCCATGAGTTTCACTCGTCGTTCGGTGCTGGGTTCGACGCTGGCGGGCGTGCTGGCCACCCCGGCCTTGATCGGCCAGGCGCGCGCCGCGGCGCGGACGCTGAAGATCAGCCACCAGTTCCCGGGTGGCACGCTCGAGGAGGGGGATTTCCGCGACCGGCTGGCGCGTCGGTTCGCCGCCGACGTGGCGAAGCGGACCGGGGGCGCGCTGGCGTTCGAGTTCTATCCCGGATCGTCGCTGATGAAGACGGTGGCGCAGTTCTCGGCGCTGCGGCGCGGCGCGCTCGACATGTCGGTGTACCCGCTGGCCTACGCCGGCGGCGAGGTGCCGGAAGTGAACATCGGGCTGATGCCGTGCGTGGTGACGACCTACGAGCAGGGCATGGCGTGGAAGACGCAGCCGATCGGGCAGGAGCTGACGGCGCTGTTGGAGAAGAAGGGCGTCAAGATCATCACCTGGGTCTGGCAGGCGGGGGGCGTCGCCAGCAGCAGCAAGCCGGTGGCGCAGCCGGACGACACCCAGGGCCTCAAGATCCGCGGCGGCTCGCGCTCGATGGACCTGATGCTGAAGGAGGCGGGCGGGATCATCAGCTCGGTGCCGAGCAACGAGATCTACGCGGCGATGCAGACCGGGTCGCTGGACGCGGCGGTGACGTCGAGCACGAGCCTGATCTCGTTCCGGCTGGAGGAGATCAGCAAGGCGGTGACGACGGGGACATCGGGCAGCTTCTGGTTCATGTTCGAGCCGCTGATCATGAGCAAGATCGTGTTCGACGGGCTGCCGGCCGATCAGCAGAAGGCGCTCACCGAGGCCGGGGCGGCGCAGGAGCCGTTCGCGTTGGAGGCGGCGAAGGCCGACGACGCGGCGCTGGCGGAGGTCTACCAAAAGGCGGGGGCGACGGTGACGGCGCTGGACGCGGCCACCATCGCCAAGTGGAAAGCGGTGGCGCAGAAGTCGGCGTGGAAGGACTTCGCCGACCGCAACGCGTCCTGCGCGCAGATGCTGAAGCTGGCCGAGGCGGTGGCCTGAGCGGAGGCCGAGGGTGAGCACGCACGGGATCGACGCCGCTTCGGGCGCGATCCCGGCGGCGGACGTGCCGCGGGCCGGGCTGCTGGGGGCGGCGCAGGCGGCGCTGGGGGCGGTCAACACCGTGATGGCGGTGCTGTCGGCGGTCGCGCTGGCGGTGGCGGGGGTGGTGCTGACCTGGGAGGTGGCGGGGCGCTACTTCTTCAGCATCCCGAGCGACTGGCAGGACGAGCTGAGCACGTTCCTGCTGATCGGGGCAACGTTCGCCTCGGCCGCGTGGATTCAGGCGCGGCGGGGGCACGTGGCGATCGACGCGCTGGGTGAGGTGCTGCCGCCGGCGATGGACCACGCGCGGCGGTGGCTGGCGGACGCGCTCAGCCTGGTGTTCGTGGCGTTCTTCGCCTGGAAGTGCTGGTCGCTGCTGCTGGAGGCGCTCGCGGACGGGCAGACGACGCCCTCGGCCTGGGGGCCGCCGCTGTGGATCCCATACGGCTGCATGACGGTGGGCATGGCGCTGCTGGCGTTGCAGTTGCTGTTGCAGGTGCTGGGCGGGCGGGTGGGCGCGTCACGGCCGGCGCACCTGGCGCCGTCGCCGCCGCTGGGGCGGTGAGGCAGCGGCCGTGACGACGCTGCAGACCGGGCTGCTTTATGGGGGGGCGACGCTGGTGGCGTTGTTCTCCGGGATGCCGATCGCCTTCGCCCTGGGCGGAGTGGCGGTGGTGTTCATGGTGCTGTTTATGCCGGTGGCGTCGCTCGATACAGTGGCGCAGAACGTTTATGAGGAGCTGGCCAGCATCACGCTGCTGACGATCCCGCTGTTCATCCTGAAGGGTGCGGCGATCGGCAAGTCGCGGGCGGGCAAGGACTTGTACGACGCGCTGCACACCTGGCTGCATCGGGTGCCGGGCGGCCTCGGGGTGGCGGTGGTGCTGGCGTGCGGGCTGTTCGCGGCGATGGCGGGCAGCTCGCCGGCGACGTGCAGCGCCATCGGCAGCTCGGGGATACCGGAGATGCGGCGGCGGGGCTATTCGCCGGGGTTCGCGGCCGGGCTGGTGGCGGCGGGCGGGACGTTGGGCATCCTGTTGCCGCCGAGTATCGTGCTGATTCTCTACGCGGTGGCGGCGGAGCAGTCGCTGGGCCGGCTGTTCCTGGCCGGGTTGGGGCCGGGGGTGCTGCTGGTGACGCTGTTCTCCGGCTACGCGGTGCTGCGGTGGCGCAAGGAGTTCGGGGCGGCGACGGCGGTCGCGATGGGCGGGGGCGAGCGGAGTGAGATCCTGCGGCAGGACAGCTACACTCTGCGGGACAAGTTCGCCTCCCTGCCGCGGGTGCTGCCATTCCTGGTCTTGCTGACGGGGGTGATGATCGCGCTTTACGGCGGCATCGCGACGCCGAGCGAGACGGCGGGGCTGGGGGCCGTGCTGGCGTTGGCGCTGATCGCCGCCGTCTACGGGGCGTGGCGGCTCGGCGACCTCAAGCCGATCTTCGCCGGCACGCTGGGCGAGAGCGGGATGCTGCTGATGATCATCGGCATGAGCCTGCTGTACAGCTACGTGATGAGCTACCTGCACATCAGCCAGGCGGCGGCGGCGTGGATCGTGGGGGCGCACCTGAGCAAGTGGCTGCTGCTGGCGGCGATCCTGCTGCTGGTGGTGATGCTCGGGTTCTTCCTGCCGCCGGTGTCGATCATCCTGATGACGGCGCCGATCATCCTGCCGCCGCTGCGGGACGCCGGGTTCGACCTGATCTGGTTCGGGGTGGTGATGGCGGTGGTGATGGAGATGGGGCTGATCCACCCGCCGGTGGGGCTGAACATCTTCGTCATCAACCGGATCGCGCCGGACATCGGGTTGTCGCCGATCATCTGGGGGACGCTGCCGTTCGTGGCGCTGATGGCGGTGGCGGTGGTGATCCTGTCGGTCGTGCCGGGGATCGCGATGTGGCTGCCGGACCTGGTTTACGGCTGATCCGGGGGGCGGCCTCGGCCGCGGTGGCGCTCGATGAAGGCCCAGGTGTCGTCGAGCACCGGGGCCCGGCGCTGGAACAACGGGGCGATGGCGGTGACCAGGCCGACGTGGCCGATGCCGGGGTAGAACCTGGTCTCGACGGAGCCGCCATCCGCGGCGATGCGGGCGGCGAGGCTCCGCGTGTTGCGGGGTTGGACGGTGGTGTCGTCGAGGCCGGCCAGGAGCAGCATCGGTGGGTTGCGGCCGTCGACGTAGGTGATGGGCTGGCTGGCCGGGCCGTCCTGCACCGGGGCGAAGATCGGGATCAGGTCGGGCTGGGTGATGGGCAGGAAGTCGTAGGGACCGGCGAGGCCGATCACGCCGGCGAGGCGGTCGCGCGCGGCACCGGCTTGGGCGAGCCAGCGCGGGTCGAGCGCCAGCATGGCGGCGTCGTAGGCGCCGGCGGAGTGGCCCATGAGGAAGATCGAGCGCGGGTCGGCGCCTAGCGCGGCGGCGTGGGCGACGGCCCAGGCGACGGCGGCGGCGTTGTCCTGGAGGAAGGCGGGAAACTGGACCTCGGGGGCGAGGCGGTAGTCGGGGACGACGACGACCGCGCCGCGGGCGGCGAGGGGGCGGGCGAGGAAGGGATAGGTGTCCTTGTCGCCGGATTGCCAGTTGCCGCCGTAGAGGAACACGATCATCGGCAAGGGGGCGGAGGTGGGGGCGGACGCGGGGCGGTAGATGTCGACGCGGTGGCGCGGGCCGGGGGCGTAGGCGATGTCGGCCTGGCGGGCGACGCCGTTCGCGGGGGTGAGGCCGTTGAGCAGGTCGGTCGGGGTGCAGGCGGCGGCGAGCAGGGCGCAGAACAGGGTGAGGCTGGGGAGCACGGCCGGGCGGGCGCGCGGCTCGGCGGGCCGGAGGCGGGCGGGTCGGTTCACAAGTCCGGACATTCGTATGGTTATTCCTAACCGACGTTTCGGGGGAACATCGTTGACGGTGGTTGTTTTCATCAGCAAAAGTCACCTTGAAGTTGCGCGGGATACGTCATTTGATCGAAAAAAGCGAGCGTTCCGCCTCAGCGCTGCCTGTTGACCTCGCCGACCTCCTGACCTTGCAGCAGTCCGGCCTGTTCGACGGGGCGTGGTTCCTGGAGCGCAACCCGGACCTGGCGCAGCCGGACGCGGACCCGATCGCGCACTTCCACCGCTACGGCTGGCGCGAGGACCGTTGGCCGAACGCTTACTTCGATTCGGCCTGGTACGTGGCGCAGAACCGGGACGTGCGGGAGCAAGGGCTCGATCCGCTGCTGCACTACGCCGAGTACGGCGAGGCGGAGGGGCGCTACCCAATCGCTTATTTCGACCCGGCCTGGTATCGCGAGCACTACCAGGTGCCGGAGGGCACGCTGTGCTTGGCGCACTTCCTGCAACACCGCATGGAGGGCTGGGTCAGCCCGATTCCGGAGTTCGACCCGGAGCATTACCTGCAACGCTACCCGGACGTGCGGGCGGCGAGCATGGACCCGTTCGAGCATTACTTGGTGCGGGGGGCGGCGGAGGACCGGGAGCCTTCGGCCGCGTTCGACCCGTTGTTCTACCGGTCGCGCTACCTGCGGCACCTGCCGAGCGAGATCCCGCTGCTGCACTACCGGCAGAACCGGCACCTGCTGGGGGTGCATCCGAGGCGGCCGGAGCATGACACCGACATCCCGCGGGAGGTGCGGCGCAACACGCAGCCCGGGGCGATGTTCGAGGAGGCGAAGCCGCTGGCCGGCAATGCCTCGCGGCGGGCGAAGGTGCTGGCGTTCTACCTGCCGCAGTTCCACGCCGTGCCGGAGAACGACGGGTGGTGGGGCAAGGGGTTCACGGAATGGACCAACGTGGGGCGGGCGCTGCCGCGGTTCGCCGGGCACTACCAGCCGCGCATCCCGCGCGACCTCGGGCACTACCGGCTGACCGGGACCGACGTGCTGCGCCAGCAGGCGGAGATGGCGCGGGCGGGCGGGGTGCACGGGTTCGTGTTCTATATGTACTGGTTCAACGGGCGGCGGCTGCTGGAAGGGCCGTTGGAGGCGCTGCTGGCGGACCGGTCAATTGACCTGCCGTTCTGCCTGATGTGGGCGAACGAGAACTGGACCCGGCGGTGGGACGGCTCGGAGCACGAGGTGCTGATGTCGCAGGACTACCGGCCGGCGGACGAAGCCGGGCTGGTGGCGACGTTCCTGCGGCACTTCGCCGACCCGCGCTACATCCGGCTGGAGGGACGGCCGGTGCTGATGGTGTACCGGGCCGGGATCATCCCGCGCGGGGCGGTGTCGCGGTGCCGGGCGCTGTTCCTGGCGGCGGGCGAGAACCCGATGTTCGTGATGGCGCAGAGCTTCACCGACCGGGACCCGCGGCTGTTCGAGATGGACGCGGCGGTGGAGTTCCCGCCGCACAAGCTGACGGACGGGCTCGACATCATCAACGCCGAGCTGATGATGCTGGACCCGGCGGCGACGGCGCAGGTGTACGCCTACGGCGACCTTGCCGCGGCGACCGACCTGACGCCGCAGCCGTATCCGCTGATCCGCACGGCGCTGCCGGGGTGGGACAACGACCCGCGGCGGCAGGGGGCGGGAATGGCGGTGCACGGCGCGACGCCGGCGGCGTACCAGGCGTGGCTGGAGCGGCTGATCGGGGCGGCGCGAGAGCAGCCGGTGGGTGGCGAGGCGCTGGTGTGCGTCAACGCCTGGAACGAGTGGGGGGAGGGGGCGTACTTGGAGCCGGACCTGCACTTCGGGGCGGCGTTCCTCAACGCGACGGCGCGGGCGGTGGCGGGCGTGGCGCGGGAGGACGCGCCCGTGCGGGTGCTGCTGGTCGGGCACGACGCGTTCCCGGCCGGGGCGCAGTTGCTGCTGCTGAACATCGGGCGGAGCCTGCGCCGCGTGCGGGGGGTGGAGGTCGCGTTCCTGCTGCTGGCGGATGGGGCGTTGCTGCCGCAGTACCGGGAGGCCGCGCCGACGGTGGTGATGGCGCCGGGGCAGGACTGGGCGCAGGAGGCGGCGCGGCTGGCCAAGCTCGGGTTCGGGACGGCGCTGGTCAACACCAGCGCGGCGGCGGCGATGATCGCGCCGCTGACGGCGCACGGGGTCGGCTGCACCATGCTGGTGCACGAGCTGCCGCGGCTGCTGCGGGAGCGGCAACTGGTGGCGCTGGCGTGCGAGGGGTCGGCGGCGGCGCGCGAGGTGGTGTTCGGCGCGGCGCACGTGCGGGACCGGTTCGCGGAGCTGGCGCCGCTGCCGGCGGAGCGGGCGGTGGTGCTGCCGCAGGGCGTGTACCGCCCGGTGCCGGCGATGACGGCGGCGGAGCGGGCGGCGCGGCGGGCGGCGCTGCGGATCCCCGAGGACGCGACCGTGGCGATCGGGCTCGGCTACGCCGACCTGCGCAAGGGGTTCGACCTGTTCCTGCAGGTATGGCGGCTGGCGCACCAGCAGAGCCCGGCGATCCACCTGATCTGGGTGGGGGACATCGACATGACGGTGCACGCCTACCTGGGGACGGAGATGGCGGTGGCCGGGGCGACGGGGACGTTCCACCACCTGCCGTTCGCGCCGGACGGGGCGGACTGGCTGGCGGCGGCGGACGTCCACCTGCTGACCTCGCGCGAGGATCCGCTGCCGAGCGTGGTGATGGAGGCGATGTCGGCCGGGGTGCCGACAGTGGCGTTCGAGGAAAGCGGGGGCGCGCCGGACCTGCTGCGCGACTGCCAGGCCGGGGTTTCGGCGCCGCTGGGCGACGTGGCGGCGATGGTGCGGCAGATGCGGACGCTCGCGGCGCGGACCCGGCCGGCGGCGCGGGCGCGGATGATGGAGCAGGCGCGGGCGCTGTTCGACTTCGACGAGTACGCCGGGCGGTTGCTGGGGTTGGCCTGCCCGGGGGTGGCCGAGGTCTCGGTGGTGGTGCCGAACTACAACTACGCGCGGTTCCTGGGCGGGCGGCTCACGTCGATCTTCGCGCAGACGCATCCGGTGGCGGAGGTGATCGTGCTGGACGACGCGTCCTCGGACGGCAGCGAGGCGGTGGCGCGGGCGGTGGCGGCGGACGCCGGGCGGGACGTGCGCTGGGTCGGGTCGCCGCGGAACGGTGGCTCGGTGTTCCGGCAATGGCGGCGGGCGGCGGAGCTGGCGCGGGGCGAGTGGCTGTGGATCGCCGAGGCGGACGACATGGCGGAACCGGGGTTCCTGGCCGGGCTGTGCCGGGCCATCGAGGGGGCGCCGGACGTGGTGATGGCGTTCAGCGACAGCCGGGCGGTGGACGCCGAGGGGCGGCCGTTGTGGCCGGACCACCAGGCGTATTACGCGGAGAGCGGAGCGTCGCTGCTGGCCAAGGACGGGGTGTTCGAGGCGGCGGAGGTGATGCAGGCGTGCCTGGCGGAGCGGAACCTGATCCTGAACGCGAGCGCGGTGCTGTTCCGGCGGTCGGCGCTGTTGGCGGCGCTGGAGCGGTGCGCGGGGGAGTTGGAGGGGTTCGGGATGGCGGGGGACTGGCGGGCGTATGCCGAGCTGCTCGCGGGCGGGGGCCGGGTGGCCTACGTGGCGCGGCCGTTGAACGTGCACCGGCGGCACGGGGGGAGCGTCACGCACCGGATGGCGACGGAGCGGCACCTGGACGAGGTGGCGCGGATGCAGGCGCACATGCGCGGCGTGCTGGGGCGGCGGCCGGGGCTGGCGCGGGGACAGAAGCGGGCGCTGGCGGCGGTGCGGGAGGGGTTGGCCCGGGTGGTGGCGCAGGGTGGGGGGTAAGGGGTGGCGTGTTCGTCTCGATATGTGGCGGATTACCAGAGGCCGTTGAATTGGCATACGTACGACTGCTGTCGATCAGCACTCCATTGATGTCTGAAGCGAATTACAGCTAGTTGGATAGATAACGTTTGGTCAGATGGGTTGTTTTAAAGATCTTTATCTTCTGCATGGCTTGGATTGGATGCATTCTCGCCGGCTTTCTAATTCCATACGTTCTCGACTCCAGGCACGATGTCGAGTTCGCGGTTGCTGCCTATTGGGGTATGTTGTTAGGAGCCGTTTTTGGCCCAGTCATTGGCTATTGTTTGGTCAAGCTCGTGTTCCGGCGAAGACTTGCCGATTGACGAGGTTCAAGGCGTCTGCGAGCGTGGCGATGAGATCGCAACATGTGGGAGGTATCTGTTGGGGTTAAAAGTGGTGTTTATTCTAAAGCATTGTAGCTTGTGTTTCGATTCTTTCGCCATGTTCTATATCAACGTAGTGCTGCTGATCGGGTTCGCAACGGGTGTTACTGCTTTGACTTTGAACTAATTCAAGAAATGCTGTCGAGCAGTCCTACGCGAGCAGATGCTGTTCACTGCCTCTGCCGCCGGTCAATCACCCGTCGAGCTTTCCCCATGCTGCGCTCGATGCTGCCGGGTGCGGCGACCTCCACGGTCGCCGCCACGCCGATCCGCTGCTTGATCATCGCCGCCAGCGGCCCGGCCTCGGCGACGCCGAAGGTGTCCGGCCGGGCTTCGGCGCGGACCAGCATGGTGTCGAGGCGGCCGTCGCGGCTCAGTTCGATCTGGTAGTGGCCGGACAGGTCGGGGTGGGCCAGGACCAGTTCCTCGACCTGGGTGGGAAAGACGTTGACGCCGCGGACGATCAGCATGTCGTCGCTGCGGCCCGTCACCTTGGCCATGCGGCGCATGGCGCGGGCGGTGCCGGCCAACAGGCGGGACAGGTCGCGGGTGCGGTAGCGGATGACGGGGGTGGCCTGCTTGGTCAGGGTGGTGAAGACGAGTTCGCCCTCCTCGCCGTCGGGCAGGACCGCGCCGGTGCCGGGGTCGACGATCTCGGGGTAGAAGTGGTCCTCCCAGACGTGCAGGCCGTCCTTGGTCTCGACGCACTCGTTGGCGACGCCGGGGCCCATGACTTCGGAGAGGCCGTAGATGTCGACGGCGTGCATGTCGAACGCCCCCTCGATCTCGGCGCGCATCTGGTTGGTCCAGGGCTCGGCGCCGAAGATGCCGCACTTGAGGCTGGTGGCGGCCGGGTCCAGCCCGGCGGCGCGGAAGGCGTCGAGCAGGGCGAGCATGTAGCTCGGCGTGACCATGATGAGGTCGGGGGCGAAGTCCTGGATGAGCTGCACCTGGCGCTCGGTCTGGCCGCCGCCCATCGGGATCACGGCGCAGCCGAGGCGTTCCGCGCCGTAGTGCGCGCCGAGGCCGCCGGTGAACAGGCCGTAGCCGTAGGCGACGTGGACGCGCATCCCCGGGCGGCCGCCGCTGGCGCGGATGGAGCGGGCCATGACCTCGGCCCAGGTGTCGAGGTCGGCCTTGGTGTAGCCGACGACGGTGGGCTTGCCGGTGGTGCCGCTGCTGGCGTGGATGCGGGCGACCTGCTCGCGCGGCACGGCGAACATGCCGAATGGGTAGTTGGCGCGCAGGTCGGCCTTGGTGGTGAAGGGGAAGCGGGGCAGGTCGTCGAGGGTGCGGAAGTGGTCGGGGTGGGCGCCGGCGGCGTCGAAGGCCCGGCGGTAGTGGGGGATGCTGGCGTAGGCGTGGCGCAGGGTCTCGGCCAGGCGGCAGGTTTGCAGGGCGGCGATCTCGTCGCGGGAGGCGGTCTCGATCGGGTCGAGGTCGCCGGGGCGGGGGGACAGGTCAGGGCGCATCGGGCAGCCAGCGCTGGCCGGTGGTGCGGGAATGGCCGCGGAACTCGGCGATGACGGTGCCGCCGGCGGTGACCTGCACGTCGGTGATGCCGGCGCGGCCTTCGCGGTAGTGCTCGCGGGCGGTGGCGAGCAGGTGGTCGCCTTCGCGGGCCGGGCGGAGGAAGGCGACGCTGCAATGGCTGGCGACGGAGGCCAGGCCGCCGCTGTTGCAGGCGAAGGCGAAGGCGCTGTCGGCCAGGGTGAAGATGAAGCCGCCGTGGCAGATGCCCTGGCCGTTCAACATGCCTGGCCGGACGGCCATGGACACTTGGGCCGTGCCGGGGCCGACCTGCTCGATGGTCATGCCGAGGCCGGCGCTGGCCTGGTCGTTGCGCCACATGGCGTCGGCGCAGGCCCGGGCCAGGACTTCCGGGGTCACGCGGGCGCGCCGGCGAAGCGCGGGGGGCGCTTCTCGCGGAAGGCGCGGACACCTTCCTCGAAGTCGGGGGTGCGGCCGGCCTCGCGTTGCAGGTCGCGCTCCAAATCGAGCTGCTGGTCGAGGGAGTGGTGACCGGAGGCGTCGAGCGCCTGCTTGATGAGGCGCAGCGCCTCGGCCGGGGCGGCGGCGAGCTGGGCGGCGACGCGGCCGGCCTCCGCCATCAGGGCGTCGTCGGGAACGGCGCGCCAGATCAGACCCCAGGCCTCGGCCTGGGCGGCGGGGACCGGTTCGCCGAGCATGGCCAGGGCGCGGGCGCGGGCGTCGCCGACCAGGCGGGGCAGGAGCCAGGTGCCGCCGGCGTCGGGCAGCAGGCCGATGCGGATGAACGCCTGGACGAACTGGGCGGACTGGCCGGCGAGGACGATGTCGCAGACCAAGGCGAGGTTGGCGCCGGCCCCGGCGGCGATGCCCTGGACGGCGCAGACGACAGGCTTGGGCGAGCCGCGGATGGCGCGGACCAGGGGGTTGAAGCGTTGCTCCAGGGCGTCGCCGAGATCCTGGCCGGGCATGGGTTCGGTCAGGTCCTGGCCGGCGCAGAAGCCGCGGCCGGCGCCGGTCAGCAGAATGGCGCGGGTGGCCGGGTCCCGGGCGGCCCAGCGCACCTCATCGGTGAGGGCGGCGATCAGCGAGCCGGTCAGCGCGTTCAGACGGTCGGGGCGGTTCAGGGTGAGGCGGAGGACTGCGCCGTCGCGCACGGCCTGCAAGCTGTCGTCCATCACCGCCCTCCCGCTTCGTTGCCGGCACGATGCGGCAGGCGGGGGCGGTGTCAAGTCTTGAGCGGCTTGCCTTTCGGGTCGTCGATGGCCTCGCCGAGACGGCGGCTGAGGTAGGCGGTGATGGCGACCTCCTCCGGGGTGAGGCCGCCGGCGTTGCCGTCGAGCACGTCGTCGGCGCGGGCCTTGAGGCCTTCGAGCAGGCTGCCGTCGAGGTAGCCTTCCACCACGGCGGGGTGGATGTAGCACTTGCGGCAGATGGCCGGGGTATTGCCGAGCTTCTGGGCGACGTGCTCGACGGCCTGCACGAGGTTCTTCTTGGCGCGGGCCTCGGTGTCGAACTGCTCGAACTCCCAGAGGGCGGTGGCGGCGAGGTTGGTGGCGGCCCAGGTGCGGAAGTCCTTGGCGGTGATCTCCTCGCCGGTGATGTCCTGGAGGTACTCGTTGACGTCGTCGCTGGTGACGTGGTGGCGCTCGCCGTCCTCATCGAGGAACTGGAACAGGTCCTGGCCGGGCAGGTCGCGGCAGCTCTTGACGACGCGGGCGAGGCGGCGGTCGGACAGATCGATGTGGTGCTGGACGCCGTGTTTGCCGCGGAAATCGAACTCCAGGTGCCCGCCGCTGATCTTGGCGTGGCGGTCGCGCAGCGTGGTGAGGCCGAAGCTCTTGTTCTGCTTTGCGTATTCCTCGTTGCCGACGCGCATCATTGTTTTCTCCAGCAGGGCGACGATGGCGGCGACGACCTTGACCTTGGGCAGGCCGTGCCGGGCCATGTCCTGCTGGACGCGGGCGCGGATGGTGGGCAGGACGCGGCCGAAGACCAGCATCTTGCTGTACTTGGCCTCGTCGCGGACGACGCGCCAGCGAGGGTGGTAGCGGTACTGCTTGCGGCCGCGGGCGTCGCGGCCGACGGCTTGCAGGTGGCCGCGGGGGTCGGGGCAGATCCAGACGTCGGTGTAGGCGGGGGGGATGGCCAGCTTCTTGATGCGGGCGATCTCGTCCTCGTCGGTGATCACGGTGCCGTCAGGCTTGGTGAAGCGCCATTCGTCGCCGTCGCGCTCGCGCGCGATGCCGGGCTTGCGGTCGTTGACGTAGCGGAGCTTAGCGGCGCGGGCGGCGCGTTTCGGGTCGTGCGCGAGGTCGTCGGAGGCGTTCAGCATGGCGCTGCAACACATGGTCGCCGTTCCGGTTTCCGGTAGTGTCCGGCTCTCAGTTCGAGGCGAGGGGGGACCAGGCGAGGCGGGCGGGATTGACGCGGGTCAGGCGGGCGACGAGCGCGAGCGCGCCGGGCCAGGCGCGGGCGGCGGCGGCCAGGGCGGCCGGCACGGACTGGCCGAGGTCATGCAGCAGCATGGCGCGGCCGATCTGGCCCGAAAGGTCGGCCCGCATCCGGCGGTGATAGGCGACGGCGTCCTCGCAGGCGGCGGCGGCGAAGGCGGTGTGCAGGGCGATGGCCATGCCGTCGCCGCTGAAGCTGGGGATGACGCCCATCTGGTCGCCGAGGCGGGCGACGCCGGGCGGGTCGTGGGCGGAAGGCCGGTGGACGAAGCCGTAGGGGACGCGCGAGATGGCGACGGGACGGGCGAGCTGCGCCCGCGCGCCCGCGAGGCGGCGGGCGAGATGAGGGCTGGCGCGGGCGAGGAAGGCTTCCACGCCGGGCCAGGACGCGCCCGCTGCGTCGAAGGTGCGGCGGCCAATGAGCAGGCACAGGTTGGCGAGGCCGTCCTGCACCGGTTGCAGGCCGGCGTAGCCACCCGGGAACAGGATGACCTCGACGTGCCCGGCCAGCCGTTCCGCCTGCTCGGCGTCGAGGCGGTAGTACATCTTGAGGCCGACCAAGTCCTCCGGCCGGGCGTCCCGGCGGGCGCCGCGCAAATCGTGCTTGCCGGTGGCGAGCAGCACCCGGTCGGCGTGCAGGCGGCCGAGGCCCGCGACCTCGACGCCACCGGGCACGAGGCGGCGGACGGGGCGGCCGCGCAGGATGGTGGCACCGCTGGAGGCGGCTTGGTCGAGGACGGCTTCGTCCAGGACGCGGCGGGACAGGCTGAGAGCGGGGTGGGGCAGGGTGGCGCGGGTGGCGCGCGCGCCGTGGACGAGGCGGACGGCGCGGATCGGGGCCGGGCCGAACGGGGCGAGGTCGATGCCGAGGCGGTCGAGGGCGTCCTGGGCCTCCCAACTGATGAACTCGCCGCAGATCTTGTCGTGCGGGCCGGCCTCGCGCTCGATCAGGGTGGCGCGGGGGCCGAGCAGGCAGGCCGCAGCGGCCCCGGCGAGGCCGCCGCCGACGATCAGGGCCGTCACTTGAACCGGGTGACGCAGTAGCGGAACGGCATGTGCCAGCGGATCTCGGCGACGCCGCCGAGGCCGGCCTCGTTCAGGAGACGCCGCCAGTCGGCGCGGCGGAAGCTGCGGGCGACGCTGATCGGGCCGTCGTGCCGGACGAAGCGGTGCCAGCCGGCGGCGCGGGACAAGGCGCGGAAGCCGTGGAAGGCGAGCGGGTGGCGGTGCAAGTCGTTGATGAACCAGGCCCGCTCCGCCCGGGCTTCCAGGGTACGAAGGAATTCAGCGAGTTGCGGGTCGGTCAGGTGGTGGGTGAACAGGGCGCTGAGCACCACGTCGTACTGGCCGAGGCCGGGGTCGAACACGTCGGCGGCGCGGTAGTCGATCGGCACGCCGGGCGGGGTGGCGGCGCGGGCGGCGGCGATGCCGAGCGGGTTGATGTCGAGGCCGGTCAACTCGACGCGGCGGCCGGCCCGGGTGGCCCAGCGGTGGATGCGGCGCAGCATGTCGCCCTCGCCGCAGCCGACGTCCAGCACGCGCAAGACCCGGCCGGGGGCGCGGCGGGCGGCGCGGCGCATGAACCCGAGCGTGGGCAGCCGGGCGAGGGTGACCGTGTTGACGGCGGCGAGGTCGGACAGGCAGCGGGCGAAGTCGTCCGCGCCGACGCGCTCGGTGTCCATCCACTCGGACTGGGTGCTGCGGCGGGTGAAGTCAGACACGGCGGAAGCGGAAGCTCTCGGCGCAGAGGCCGGGGCCGAAGGCGAGGGCCAGGCCGGGGCCGGTGGCATCCCCGGCCAGGATGCGTTCGAGCACGAAGCCGATGGTGGCGGAGGACACGTTGCCGATGTCGCGCAGGACGGCGCGCGAGTGGGCGAGGGCGCCGCTGGCGAGGCCGAAGCCGTGCTCCACGGCGTCGAGCACGGTGCGGCCACCGGCGTGGACGGCCCAGAGGGCGACGTCCTGCGGGCTGGCGCCCCCCAGGATGCCGCCCTGGTCGTTGCGATGGGTTTCGGCTTCGAGGGCGGCGGCGATGGCGGCGGGGACCTTGCCGCTGAGGTGCATGTCGAAGCCCTGGTCGCCGATGCGCCAGGTGATCAGGTCCTGGGTGTTGGGCAGCGTGGTGGCGGAGAAGCTGTCGAGAGCGATGCCGTGCGGCTCGGCCGTGACCAGCAGGGCGGCGGCGCCGTCACCGAAGATCAGGAACGAGAGCACCGTCTCAAGGTCTTGCGTTTCCTGTAAATGCAGGGTGCAGAGTTCGAGCGCCACGACCAGGACGCGGGCCGACGGGTCGGCGCGGACGGCTTGGTGGGCGAGGCGCAAGGCGGGAACGGCGGCATAGCAGCCCATGAAGCCGACCAAGGTGCGCTGCAAGGAGCCGCCGAGGCCGAGCTCCTCGGCGATGCGCTGGTCGAGGCCGGGGGCGGTAAAGCCAGTGCAGCTCGCGACGATGATGTGGGTGACGGGACCGGGGTCGAGGCGGCGGACCGCTTCGGCACCGAGGGCGGTGGCGTGAGCCTCGTAGCGCTTCATGCGGGCGGCGGTGCCGGGGAACGCGCCGCGGCGGTAGAAGCCGCCGGTGTCGAGCGACGGGCCGTGTTCCTCCGCCGGGATCAGGGTGGAGAAACGGTGGTTGACGCCGGAACGGTCGGCCATGCGGTTGAACACCCGGCGGGCGCGGGGATCGTCGATCGTGTCACGGGCGAAGGCCAGGAATGCTTGATGGACATCGTTGGCGGGAACCGCGGTTGCCACCCGATTGATGTGAGAGGTCAGGATGTTGGCTCCGGCTTGCGTTCCTTGCACATGGGGCGCGGCCAGGCCAACGAAAAGGCGGCGCTGGGTCGCGCCGCCTCGCCGTCGTTGTCAGGAAGAGTTCAAACGCGGGGGGTGGTCGTGGTCGAGCCCATCGTGCCGGTCGTGCCGGCGGTGTAGGCCGGAGCGTTCTCGTCGAACTTGGTCCAGCCCTCGGCGCGGTACTCGTCGCCGCGCGCCGTGGTGTTGACGGCCCGGTTGGCATCGAGGACGCGCTCGGCCTCGGCCGCTTGGTCGTTTTCGGCCCGAACGGTCACGAGCGTGCCGCCGCGGCGAACGCCTTCGGCGTACACGTTGGCGTCTGTTTCCGAAACTCCGGCCCCGACGAGGCCACCGAGCAGGCCGCCGCTGGCGGCGCCAATGCCGGCACCGGTGGCCATCGCCACCAGCCATCCGGCGGCGACGACGGGGCCGACACCCGGGATCGCCAGCATGCCAAGGCCGGCCAGGAGCCCGGCACCGCCACCGAGGACGGTGCCGAGCGTCGCGCCGGTGCCGGCACCGGTGCCGCTGTCGGCCGCCTCACCCGTGGTGGCGCTCGAACCATGCCTGTCATCGGTGTTGTTGGCGACGATGCTGATCGCGTCGTGGGCGATGCCGTTGGATTCCAATTGGGACACCGCCGTCTTGGCGTCATCGTAGGTGTCGAACAGGCGGCTTACAACGATGCTCATGTCATGCTCCTTAGGCTGATGACGAACTTTATTGGGCCTTGATCTCGCCCTGATAATCGAGGGCGACGGGGACGGACTTGCCATCCTTCATGCCCATGCCGCGCCAGACGCCCTGGTTGTCGAGCTTGAGACCGGTGACTTGGCTGTAGCCCTTGTCCTCGATGCGCGACTTGGCTTGCGCCTCAGTGAAGCTGTTGGCGCCGGGCGTGATGGCGGCATTGGTTTGGGCGGGCGCCGTCGGTGGGGTCGCGGGGCGTGGGGTGACTGGAACGGGTGTCACCGTGACGGCCGCGGGCGGCACCACCGGTGTGCCCGGGGTGGTCGGGACGGTGCCGGCGGCGGGCGGAACGGTTGTGGCGCCCGGATTCGTGGTCGAGGGCGTGGTCGTCTGCGCCTGAGCGCCGAGGCCAGCCAGCAGCGCCATCGTGAGCGATGCGGTCAAAGCAAGCTTCATTGGTTCTCTCTCTCTTGGCGCGCTTACAACGATCCCGGAGTGAATTTCGTTCCGCCGCGTCGCGCGCCGATGTGGCCGATACGCCGAGAAGCGCGCCCGGCCAGGCCGGGTTGCCCGGCCATCACGGAAACGTGCGGGCGCTCGGTCGCGGCGCGGCGGTGGGCGGCGGGAGAGGCCGGCTGGCTTCGGGATGGGCGGTCAAAGAGAGAAGATCGTCATGTAGTCGATGCCGCCGATCTGGCCCGTGGTGATGGCGTAGGTGTCGGTCACCGCGCGGTCGGCGCCGGTGAAGGTGATGCTGGCGGTGACCTGCCCGTTGCCCGCCAGGTCGACCCGCATGGTGCGGCCCTCGTAGCCGGGCGCGCCGGCCCGTTCCTCCCACACGTAGCGGGAGCTGTCGGCGTGGAACCCGAACAGGGTGGCGATGTCGCCGGGATGGAAGCCGACGATGGTGTCCCAGGTGACGGCGTTGCTGCGCGCGTCGAGGAAGAACACATCGGCACCGGTGCCGCTGACGAGGAAGTTGGAGCCTTTGCCGGCGTCGACCACGTTCTGGCCGGATTGGAGCGCCACGGCGGCGTCGCCGACGAAGTTCTTGACGAAGACGTTCGGCGTGCGGGCGGTGATGGCGACCGTTTGCGTGCCGTCGTAGATGTATTGGGCGCGCAGGTAGTCCACCGGGCCGTGGTAATTTTCGCCGCGGGCGAGGGTCTGGTTGCCGTCGGCCGTCGCGGTCATGAAGGCCGAGCCGGGCGCGGGTTCGAAATGCTCGGCGAGGTGGTCCGTGTCGACGGAAGGCGAGATCGTGACGGCGGTGTCGTTGACCTGGGCGACGGCTCCGGCCGCGTCGACGACGGTGACGGTGAGGCGGGCCAGGCCGGGCCGCGTGGGCGTGAGGACGATGCGGCGGGCGATATCCTGCAAGGAGGACAGGGTTCCGGTGGTGACGAAGGTGCTTTTGGCTGGGTTGAAGTTGCCGAGATCAACGCCGCCCAGCTGGGCGAGCGAGGGGTCCTGCAAGGTGATCGCCAGGGTGGCGACCTGGTTCGGGTCGCTGGCTGAGATGGACAGGCCGCCGAGCGGGTAGATCTGCATCGTGGTCGTCGCCTGCTGGGCCGTCCAGGTGCCGGTCAGGGTCGGCGGGTCGGACGGAACGATGACGCCGACGGTGTTGGCAACGTTGGCGAACCAGCGGCCGCCGTCGAGGCCGGCGGCGCTGATGACGGTCTGCAGCGTCGCCGGGCCGCTTGATGTGCCGTCGGCGCGAACGACGACGCGCAGGGTGATGGTGCTGCTGGCGGGATCGCCGGAGGCCGTGTTGACGACGGTGCCGAAGCGCACGACGCCGTCCGCGCCGATCGTGCGCGCGCCGAGCCGCAGCCCGGCGCCGACGCCGATGATGCTGATGGAGTCCATGTCGGCCAGCGCGAGGCTCGCGGTTCCGCCCGGGAGCACGACCCCGACCTGGAGGTCCCTGATGGTGCCGCTCGGCACGACGACGCTGACGTCGAACGCGATGGTCTTGCCCTTGGCGACGGCGCCCGGGTCGGTTTCCGCCTGGACGATCGGGATGGGGGCCGCGGTGACGACCGTGGTGGTGGCCGAGGCCGGGTGCGTGCCCGACAGGTCGGCGCCGCCCGGGGCGGCGGCGACGTGGACGAGATCGGCGCGGCTGAGCAGGGTGGCGTAGGGGGCGGGCAGGGCGGGGCCGGCTTGCAGGGTGTAGGTGACGAGAGCGATGTTGCGGCCGGAGTCCGGATCGTAGGCGGAGAGAGGGGCGGCGATCAGCAGGCCGTCCGCGCCGAACAGGTCGCCGCCGATGGCCAGGTCGGCGCCGGCGCCGTCCGTCACGCTCAGGTTCAGGCCGGCGGAGGGCACGACGAAGCCGGGGGGCATGGCGGCGCGGACCCGCACGTCGTAGGCGGCGGTGCCCTGCGTCCTGTTCTGGACGGCGATGACGAAGATGACCTCGTCCCCGGCGGCGACGGCGTAGACGACGTCGTCGAACGGCTCGCCGTCGAGGCCGGCGCTGCTGACGACGCCGCCGAACTGGCTGGTGAAGGGGCTGAATCCCCAGGGACCGCCGGTGCCGGTGAAGGTGCTGTCGTCGCTGGAGGCGTAGAGGCTGCCGGTTTGCAGCGTCAGGACCGGGGAGACGCCGGCTGGCATGGGGGGGCCCTTTCGGATCGTGATCGGGCCCTTAAAGTTGCGTAAACTCGTTGAAATCACGTGAACGGGGCGGACGGCTCGGCGCGTCACGCCGGCAGGCGGCGCTTGCCGCGGCGGCGTTGCCATAGGATACGGGGACCATAGAACGCTCGGGCCAGTGGCTGCCGGGCGGCAACGGGGACGGATCAGGGATATGCGCGCGCGAGACGTGAAGAAGGTGGTGCTGGCCTATTCCGGAGGGTTGGACACCAGCGTCATCCTGCGCTGGCTGCAGACGACCTACGGGTGCGAGGTCGTGACCTTCACCGCCGACCTCGGGCAAGGCGAGGAGCTGGAGCCGGCGCGGCGCAAGGCCGAAATGTTCGGCGTGAAGCAGGTGTTCATCGACGATCTGCGGGAAACGTTCGTGCGCGACTTCGTGTTTCCGATGTTCCGGGCCAACACGGTCTACGAGGGCCAGTACCTGCTGGGCACCAGCATCGCCCGGCCGCTGATCGCGCAGCGCCAGATCGAGATCGCGGAGATGGTGGGCGCCGACGCGGTGGCGCACGGGGCGACGGGCAAGGGCAATGACCAGGTGCGGTTCGAGCTGGCCTACTACGCGCTGAAGCCGGACGTGACGGTGATCTCGCCGTGGCGGGAATGGGACCTGACCAGCCGGACGCGGCTGCTGGAGTTCGCGGAACAGAACCAGATCCCGATCGCCAAGGACAAGCGGGGCGACGCGCCGTTCAGCGTGGACGCCAACCTGCTGCACTCATCGAGCGAAGGCAAGGTGTTGGAGGACCCGGCTGAGGAAGCGCCTGAGGTCGTGTACCAGCGAACGATCCGGCCGGAGGACGCGCCGGACCGCGCCACGGTCGTCAGCGTCGAGTTCAAGGGCGGCGACCCGGTGGCGATCGATGGCGGGCGGCTGTCGCCGGCGGGCCTGCTCACGAAGCTGAACGAACTCGGCTACGCCAACGGGATCGGGCGGCTCGACCTGGTGGAGAACCGGTTCGTCGGCATGAAGTCGCGCGGGGTTTACGAGACGCCGGGGGGCACGATCCTGCTGGCGGCCCATCGCGCCATCGAGAGCATCACGCTCGACCGCGAGGCGGCGCACCTCAAGGACGAGCTGATGCCGCGCTACGCCGAACTGATCTACAACGGGTTCTGGTTCAGCCCGGAGCGGCGGATGCTGCAGGCGGCGATCGACGAGAGCCAGCGCAGCGTCAGCGGGCGGGTGCGGCTCAAGCTTTACAAGGGCGGCGTCACCTGCGTCGGGCGGGACAGCCCGAACAGCCTGTATTCGATGAAGGTGGTGACGTTCGAGGACGACCAGGGGGCGTATGACCAGGTCGACGCGCAAGGGTTCATCAAGCTGAACGCGCTGCGGCTGCGGCTGGGCGCGCGGGCGGGGCGCAAGGGGGGCGCGCTTTAAGGGACGGCGTGCTGCCCTGGCGTCCGGCCGGCGCTTTGGCTATCGTTGCTGGCAGGAAACGCCCTGAACGCCGGGCATGGGGGAGCGCATGAGCGAGAACGTCGCCGCCGCGGGCCGGGCGGATAGCCATACGTGGCGGTGGTCGCCGCCGCGCGACACGTGGCTGATCCGCCTGTTCGACAACAAGCCGTTCCTGGCGGTGCTGTGCTTGTTCCCGGCCGTCGGGCTGTTGATGGTGTTCCTGACGTACCCGCTGGGCTTGGGCATGTTCCTCGCCTTCACCGACACGCGAATCGGGCGCAGCGGCGTCTGGGTCGGGTTCGAGAACTTCCAGAGCCTGTGGAACGACCGCATTTTCTGGCTGAGCGTCACCAACACGCTGATCTACACGGGCCTGGCCACGGTGGGGAAGTTCGGTCTCGGGCTGTGGCTGGCGCTGCTGCTGAACAACAACATCCCGTTCAAGTCGCTGATCCGGGCGATCGTGCTGGTGCCGTGGATCGTGCCGACGGTGCTGTCGGCGATCGCGTTCTGGTGGATCTACGACCCGCAGTTCTCGATCATCTCCTACGTGCTCGAAAGCATGGGGCTGATCGACCGCAACATCGATTTCCTCGGCACGCCGTGGCACGCGCGACTGAGCCTGATCGCGGCCAACATCTGGCGCGGCATCCCGTTCGTCGCCATCAGCCTGCTGGCCGGGCTGCAGACGATCTCGCCGTCGCTGTACGAGGCGGCGATGCTGGACGGGGCGACGCCGTGGCAGCGGTTCGTCAACGTGACGCTGCCGATGCTGATGCCGGTGCTGTCGGTGGTGCTGACGTTCTCGGTGCTGTTCACGTTCACCGATTTCCAGTTGGTGTACGCCATCACGCGCGGCGGGCCGCTCAACTCGACGCACCTGATGGCGACGCTGGCGTTCCAGCGCGGCATCCCCGGGGGGCAGTTGGGCGAGGGGGCGGCCATCGCGGTGGCGATGATCCCGTTCCTGGTGGCGGCGACGCTGTTCAGCTACTTCGGCCTGGCGCGGCGCAAGTGGCAGCAGGGAGAAGGCAATGACTGACACCCCGGCCACGGCCGCCGTCCCCGAACGCCAGGGGGCGATGAACTGGGACAGCATCCCGCGCCGGGTGGTGACGCTGTGGATCCCGCTCAGCGTGTTCGTGCTGGTGTTGCTGTTCCCGTTCTATTGGATGGCGGTGACGACGTTCAAGCCGAATGAGGAGCTGTACAACTACAAGGATTTCAACCCGTTCTGGGTCACGTCTCCCACGTTGCAGAACGTGCGCAAGCTGTTGTTCGACACCGACTACCCGCAATGGCTGCTGACGACGATGGAGATCGCGGTGGCGGCCACCGTGATCAGCATCTTCGCCAGCGTGCTCGCCGCCTACGCGATCCAGCGGCTGCGCTTCCGCGGCAGCAACTGGGTGGGGCTGGCGATCTACCTGGCCTACCTGGTGCCGCCGAGCATCCTGTTCATCCCGTTGGCGACGATGGTGTTCAAGCTCGGGCTGTTCGACTCGCCCTGGGCGCTGATCCTGACCTACCCGACGTTCCTGATCCCGTTCTGCACCTGGCTGCTGATCGGCTACTTCAAGTCGATCCCCTACGAGCTTGAGGAATGCGCGTTGATCGACGGCGCGACCCGGCTGCAGATCCTGCGGCGGATCACGCTGCCGCTGGCGGTGCCCGGGCTGATCAGCGCCGGCATCTTCGCGTTCACGTTGTCCTGGAACGAGTTCATCTACGCGCTGGCGTTCATCCAGTCGTCGGAGAAGAAGACGGTGCCGGTGGCGGTGCTGACGCAGCTCGTTCAGGGGGACGACTACCAATGGGGCGCGCTGATGGCGGGGGCGCTGTTCGGGTCCATCCCGGTGGCGCTGCTCTACTCGTTCTTCGTCGAGTACTACGTCAGCTCGCTGACCGGGGCGGTGAAGGAGTAGGGCGCGACCGGTTGTTTCCGGGCGGGCGCGTCCCGAATTCCGAGTGGGCCCGGAGCTGTGGGCACCCGTGTTAAGGTGAGGCCAGTGCGTCGAGATCCCGTCATCATCGCTTGGGCGGTCGGCTTGCTGCTGGCAGCCGTGATCTACGCCGTCGGCCCGGACCAGTTCCTGTTCCGCTTGCAGGACTCGCTGCACGTGCTGGCGTGGCGAATCGGCGAAGCGCTCTCGGAGTTGTCGGCGACGGCGCTCGACGTGGTGCGGGCGCTGTCGATCGGGCTGTTCGTGACGTTCCTGGCGCTGGCCGCCGCGGTCGCGCGCCGGGGCGGGCGGTCGCGGCTGGCGGTGGTGGTGGTCAGCATCCTGTTCCTGCTGCTGGCGCAAGGCTCGGTGTTGGGCGACCGCACGCGGTGGGTCGCGGCGCTGCTGCTAACCGGCCTGGGCGCCGCGGTGATGACGGGACGGCTGCGGCAAGGCGGCGTGCCGGCCCGGGCCTGAACGGGCCGGCTGGCGCAGGGCGGCGACGATCAGCGCGACGCCCTGGGCGTGCCAGCGCTGGACCGCCTTGTGGTCGGCCCCGATGGCGGTGCCCAGGCGGCGCCAGGTGAACAGATGGCGGCCGGTCATCGGGTGGACGAGGCTGCGGGCGCCGACGACGCGGCGCAGGACGTACTTGTCGAGCGGGATGAGCGAGATCCAGCCGAGCGCCTGGTCCATGCGGGTGATCTGGGCCGCACCCGGGACCGCGGGGCGGAGGCGGGCGCGTTCGTGACCGTAGGATTCGGAGGCGTCGCGCACCCATTCCATGCCGCTCTGGACCAGCCGGGTGCTCGGACCGGTGTGCGGCAAAGCCAGCAGGGTGCGCCCGGCTTCCTCGAGGCGCTCGACGAGCAGCTCGGGGCTGAGGCCCGGCAGGTCGCGCGCCGGGACGGGACGATGCAACATGATATTCACCTTTTTGTTGGCGGCGTCAGCATGCGTCGCCGGGCGGCGCGCGGCCTGAGCCGGTCCGTGATCGGGCAGGAAGCTTGTTTTAAGAAAAAAGACCTAGCAGTGCGCGGTTAGGGCAGGAACACCGGATACGGGTAGGGCGAGCCATCCAGGGCGGTGCCGTCGGTCAGCAGCCCCCAGGTGACAGGATGCCCGGCTGGCAACGCAGGCCGGTCATTATGGCCTGGCCGGCCGACGATCTTGAACACGGTGGGCGTCCGGGCCGGGCGAGGCCCGGCTTCGTGCGACCGGGTTGCCGGGCGAAGCTGTTGTGTTCTGCATATGTTCATGTTTGCAGGTTAGTTTTCCTAGAACGTCATCGTCAAGCGCGGCCGGGGCGCGGCGGGCGATCACATACTATTCCTAACAAAGCGGCGGCTTGAGAGTACCCCATCGCGCCCGCTACGTTAGCCTGCGGCAAACAAATGCATTGGAGTGAAGCAGGGCCTCGTGCGTGAACATCGAGAATGTTTTTCGCGCATGGAGGCCATCATCACGCACCGCCCCGTGCTGCGCGAGTGGGCTGAGTTCACGGCCTTGGCGTCTTTGTATCAGCGATGAATGGATGAGGGATTAAACGATGGCGACGATTAGCGGCGGGAATGGCGGGTCTGGAACGGTCGTCAATTCCGGATCGAACGACGCCAACGGCCAGGCGGCGGCCGTGACCACGGCCATTAACAACGCGCTCACCGCGGGCACGTTGACGCGCACTTCCTCGCCGACGTCGAACCCGCCGAGCGGGGCCGGCCTGGCGGTGATCACGACGCCGGGCAGCTACACGCTGGCCCCGGCGGCGACGTCGTTCCTCGTCACCAGCGGCGGCGGCAACACGACGATCTCGGGCAGCGGCGCGCGCAACCAGAACGTCCTGATCGACAACACGAACGTCACGTTCTTCACCAACGGCGGGACGGGCAACATCGTCACCGGCGACGGACAGCAGTTCATCGGCACGCCGACGACGGGTGGCGGGCAGTTCAGGATCGTCACCGGGGCGGGCAACGACACGGTGGTGGCCTTCACCGGCAACAACACGGTGTCGGCCGGGGCGGGCAGCAACCTGATCGGCAGCGGCGCGGCGGGAACCAATTCGAGCAACCTGGTGTTCGCATCGGGCAACGACACGGTCGCGGGGCTGGGCGGCACTGGCAGCGACACCATCGTGGCCGGAGCCGGCCGCACGTTCGTGACGGAGGGCAGCAAGTCGCTAACCTTCTTGGGCGGGTCGGGAAGCGCCACGATCATCGGCGGCACGGCGAGTTCCTACGTGGCGCTCGGCGGCGGCGGCGGCGAGGCGGGCGGCGGCTCGAACGGCGGCAACCTGCTGTTCGGCGGCACGGGCTCGGCCGGGACGACGCTGTTCGGCGGCGGCAACGGCGACATCCTGTTCGCGCGAGGGCCGGGGCAGACGCTGCTGGTGGCAGGGGCCGGCAACGAGACACTGTCCGGGTCGGCTTCGAGTGGCAACAACGTGTTCTTCACCGGGCCGGGCAACGCGCTGATCGGCGGCGGGGCGGGCAATGACCTGGTCGTGGTCGGCGCGTCGGGCAACGCCACGATCGACGGCGGCGCGGGGGCGGACATCATCAACTTCACCAACCGCGGCCCGGGCGGGAGCACGGCCAACGTCGTCATCAACAGCTTCCGCCCCGGCGAGGGCGACCGGGTGCAGTTGGCTGGGTTCGGCGGCGGCGAGGTGTCGTCGATCGTCAACACGCCGTCCGCCGGGGGCAGCACGTCGGTCACGCTGTCGGACGGCACGCGGATCACGTTCGGCGGTGTGGCGAACTTGAACGCCTCGAACTTCGTGTAAGCGGGGTCGGGTTCGCCCGGCTCGGGCCAGCACTATGCGAGAGCGGGCGGCCGAGGCGGATGCTTCGGCCGCCCGCGGCGTTCCTGGCGGGTCGTCGTGAGGCGGGCCGAAGAGTTTAGGGGCGGAAGAGTTCAGGGGCGGAGGGCCGCCATAGCCTGGGCGAGGTCGGCGATCAGATCGGCTGGATCCTCCAGCCCGATGTGGAAGCGCGTCACCGGGCCGCTGAAGCGTCCGGTGCCGGCGGTCCGGGTGAGGAAGTCGGTGGTCGGCAGGGCCAGGCTCTCGAAGCCGCCCCAGCTCGCGCCGATGCCGAACAGCTCCAGGCCGTCAATCATCTGATACATCGCGGCCTGGGTGACGCCTGGTTGGAACTCGACGCCGAACAGGCTGCACGCGCCAGTGAAGTCGCGCTTCCAGAGCGCGTGACCGGGAGCGCCGGGCAATGCGGGGTGCAGGACGGTGCGCACCTCGGGGCGGCCCCTGAACCATTCGGCGACGGTGATGCCCGACTGCATCTGCCGCTCCAGGCGAACGCCCATGGTGCGCACGCCGCGCAGCGCCAGCCAGCAATCGTCGGGGCTGGCGTACTGGCCGAGTTGCAACGCGCCCACCCGCACCCGTTCCCAGTCCTGGCCGTCGGCGACGGTGATGCTGCCCAGGAGCACGTCGGAGTGGCCGACGACGTACTTGGTCAGGGCCTGGATGGAGACGTCGACGCCGTGGCGGAACGGCTGGAAGAAGTGGATGCCCCAGGTGTTGTCCATCAGCACCTTGGCACCCTTGCCGTGCGCGACCTCGGACAGCGCCGGCACGTCCTGCACCTCGAAGGTGTGGCTGCCCGGGCTTTCGAGGTAGAGCACCCCGGTGTTGGGGCGGAACAGCGCGCCGAGGCCAGTGGGGGTGATCTCGGGGTCGTAGAACGTGGTCTCGACGCCGAAGGCGGCCAACATGCCGTTGCAGAAGGCGCGGGCCGGGCCGTAGACGCTGTCGGGCATCAGGCAGTGCTCGCCGGCCTTGAGGTAGGTGAGCAACGGCGTGGTGACGGCGGCGAGACCGGAGGAGACGATCTGGCAGCGGGTGCCGCCCTCGATCTCGGCGATCACGTCCTCAAGGGCGTGGTGGGTGGCGTTGCCGTGAACGCCGTAGGTCGGGGCTTGATCGAGGCGCTGCCTGGCCCCGGCGAGGCGGTCGGCGACGTCGACGTGCAGCATGGTCGAGCCGCGGTGGACGGGCGGGTTGACGAAGCCGCGGACGTGGGTGCCGGCGCGGCCGGCGTGGGACAGGCGGGTGAGCAGGCCGTGGCCGCGGCGGGCGGACTGGTCGTCGGGCATCAGGCGGTCTCCTTCGCGGTGTCGGGCCGGCCCGCCCATTCGGTCCAGGAGCCGTCGTAAACAGCACCCTGGGGCAGACCGACGCGCACGAGGCCGAGGGTGAGGATCGTGGCGGTGACGCCGGTGCCGCAGGTGGTGACGACGGGCTTGCTGCCGTCGACGCCGGCGGCGGCGAAGGCCTGGCGCAGCTGCTCGGGGGGCAGGAGGGTGCCGTCGGAGCGGACGAGGTTGGCGCTGGGCAGGTTGCGGCTGCCGGGCATGTGGCCGCTGGGCAGGCCGGGACGGGGTTCGGGGGCGCTGCCGTCGAAGCGCCCGGCGGGGCGGGCGTCCAGCACGGCGCGGCCCGGGTCGGCGGCCAGCATGTCGCCGAGGCCGCGCAGACGGGCGGCGCGATAGGTGGCGTGGAACGTGGCGGGAGCCGGGTCGGGCGGCGTGCCGGCCTCGGTGGGGCGGTCCTCGGCCAGCCACTTGGGCAGGCCGCCGTCGAGCACGGCCGCCTGGTCGTGGCCGAACAGGCCCATCAGCCACCAGCCGCGCGGGGCGCTGGCGATGCCTTTCTGGTCGTAGAACACGACGCGGCTGGTGTTCGAGACGCCCATGCGGGCCATCAGGCGCTCGAAGCGGCCGGGGGTCGGGGCCATGTGCGGCAGGGCCGTGTCGAGGTCGGCGACGACGTCGATGTCGAAGAACCTGGCACCCGGGATGTGGCGCGCGGCGAACAGGGCCGCGCCGTCCTTGCCTTCGTTGGGCAGGTACTTGGTGGCGTCGAACAGCACGAGGTCGGGCGCGCCCAGTTCGCCAGCCAGCCAGCCGGTGGAGACGAGCGGGTCCATCAGTCCTCCAGCGCGATGGCGATGCGCCGGTTCTGCCGACCTTTCTTCTCGATCTTGAGCACGCGCACGCGGCCCACGTCGGCGGTGCCGGCGACGTGGGTGCCGCCGCAGGGCTGGAGGTCCACGGGCGGCTCGCCGGCGCCGATCCGCACGAGGCGCAGGCGGCCCGCGCCGCGCGGGGGCTGGACGCTCAAGGTGCGGACCAGGCCGGGGTTGCTGTCCAGGACGGCCTCGTCGACCCATTCGGTCGTGATGAGGTGATCGGCGGCGGCGAGGGCGGCGAAGCCCTGCTCGATGGCGTCCTTGTCGGGTGGCTCGGGCAGGTCGAAGTCGAGCCGGGAGCGGTCGGCCCCGACCTGGCCGCCGGTGACGGCCGCGCCGGGCAGGAGGCTGCAGAGCAGGTGCAGGGCGGTGTGCATTCGCATGTGGGCGAAGCGGCGCGGCCAGTCGAGCTGGGCCTCGACGACCATGCCAGGCGGCGGCAGGTCCGCGCCGTCCTGCGGCACGTGCAGGATGGCGTCGTCCTCGCCCTTGCGGGCCTCGGCAATCAGGGCCTGCCCGCCGGGCCAGACCAGGGCGCCGGAGTCGCCGGGCTGGCCGCCGGAGCGGGCGTAGAAGGGGGAGCGGTCGAGCACGATGCCGTCCGGCCCGGCGCGCAGGACGGTCGCGGCGGCGTGGCGCAGGGTGGCGTCGTCGAGGTAGAGCCGTTGCGTCACGCGAGCCAGCCCTGGCGCAGTCGCTCGCGGCGGGCGGCGAGCCAGAGCAGGGCGATTAGCGTGACCGAGTTCGGGTAGCGGCCTTCGAGCGCGTGCCCGATGGCGTGGTCGGCGGGGTGGACGCGGACGCGGATGTCCTCCTGCTCGGCGGCGACGCCGCCCTGGCCGGCGATGCCGTCCGCCCCGGCGGCGGGGGCGCGGACGCGGCCGGCGAAGATGGCGCAGCGCTCGTCGCAGCCGCCGGGCGTCAGCACGACATCGGCGATGGGGGCGAGCAGGTCGGCGTCCAGGCCCATCTCCTCGCGCACCTCGCGGCGGATGGTGGCCTCGGGCGTCTCGCCGCCGTCGCACAGGCCGGCCGGGATCTCGACCATCACCGGCTCCACGCCGGCGGCGAGGGCGGGAAGGCGGAACTGCTCGATCAGCACGACCTGGTCGGTCCAGGGGTCATAAGGCAGCACGGCGGCGGCGCGGCCGCGGCGGAACAGCTCCCAGGTGCGCGGCCCCGACATATCACCGTCGAAGCGGCGATGGCGGAAGCGGATGCGGTCGACGGCAAAGCGGCCGGACCACACCCGATCCTGCTGCTCGACCTGGACGTCGGGATGGGTGGGGAGCGGCGCGACGTCCGGCATGGACATGATCATAGTCCCGACTGCCCGGCGCGGCTAGAGCGCGATCGGCGCTGAAGGGCGCGCGGATGATACTCTAGCCTGTTGTTCCGGCGAGCATGTTGTTCCGACGGGCGGTCCGGGCGCGTGGGGTGGCCGAAGCAACCCGGGAGGCCTAGCCGCGGGCGGCGATCATCTCCCGCATCGCGGCGGCGGCGGCGGGGCCACGCAGGGCGTCGCGCCACATGGACTCGGCGACGCGCTGGTGCGAGGCGACGGCCTCGTCGGCCCCGGTGATCATGGCGACGCCGGTCTGGACGCCCGGAGTGCTGTCGGCGCGGAACGGGTTGACGGCGAGGGTGGCGCGGTCGCGCCCGCGCAGGATAACGAAGCCGCTCGACGGCTCGGTCGCGGTCAGCAAGCCGAACTGCAGGCCCATCGGCTCCGTTTCCATCTGCCCGGCGATGCGCTCCATCTCTGAAGCGGCGACGTTGCGGTTGCGGTCGCGCAGCCCGGGCGACAGCGGCAGGCCGGCGAGGAGGCCGTGCTCCAGGAACGAGCGGACCGAGGTGGCCGAGAGCAGGGCGATGATGCCCGGGCGGCGTTGCTGGTAGGCGCGCTTGCGGGCGGCGAGCAGTGTCAGGACCTGCTCGATGGTCACCTGGGTCGAGGCGCGCTCGACGTTGCTGCGGTGCATGGCCTCGACCATCGAATCGGCGAGCGCCGAGTCGAAGGCGTCTGACGTGGTCAGGTAGCAGAACGGGCCGAAGGCCTGGAGGATCTGGTCGGCGCTCTCCTCGATCTGGCGGACGCGCTCGAAGTAGCCCGACGGGCGGCTGTAGTACTCGACGCCGATGCCGAGCAGCGACAACGGCGACACCTTGAGCAGCTCGGCGAGGCGCTTGACGGTGTCGAGCTTGATGACCTCGCCTTTTTCGTAGCGATACAGCGCGGCGCGCGAGACGCCGAGGCGGGCGGCGATTTCCTCGGCCCGCAGGCCGGATTCCATCCGGTATGCCCTCAACTGCTGTCCGATCTCAGAGAAACGCATTCCTTGGTCCATCCGCGGCAACCCCCGCGCAACCATAATCAGAAAGCACGCCGTCCGTATGTTATTACAACGTCAACAAATAACCATATCGCTTCAATACCGAGCACCGAATCCCGAATTTTATCGTCAAACGCCGAAATGCGTCCGCCAGGCCAGCCCGGCGACGGTCTCACCGGCGGGGCGGTACTCGCAGCCGACCCAGCCGGCGTAGCCGAGCCGGTCCATCTCGCGGAAGACGAACGGCCAGCCGATCTCGCCGGTGCCGGGCTCGTTGCGGGCCGGGACGTCGGCGATCTGCATGTGGGCGATCACCGGCATGAGGGCGGCTATGCGCTTGGTCACGTCGCCTTCGGTGACCTGGCAATGATAGACGTCGAACTGCAGGCCGACCCGGTCGGGCCCCAGCGCCTCGGCCACGGCCGCGCCCTGGGCCGTGGTGTTGAGGAAGAAGCCCGGCATGTCGCGGTGGTTGATCGGCTCGATCACCAGCTTGACGCCGCGGGGCGTGGCCTGATCGGCGGCCCAGGCGAGGTTGGCGGCGTAGAGGGCGGCGGCGGTGCCGGGGCGGAGGTCCTCGGGCGGGATGCCGGCCATGACGTGAACGAGGTCGTTGCCGAGGTCGCCGGCGTAGTCGAGCGCGCGGCGGATGCCGTCGCGGAACTCCTCTTGGCGGCCGGGCAGGCTGGCGAGGCCGCGCTCGCCGGCGGCCCAGTCGCCGGGCGGGGCGTTGAACAACACGAGATTGAGGCCGGCGGACTGGAGCCGGGCGCGGATCTCGGCGGCGGGGTGGTCGTAAGGGAACAGGAACTCGGCCGCCTCGAAGCCGGCGTCGGCCGCGGCGGCGAACCGGTCGAGGAAGGGAACCTCGTTGAACATCATCGACAGGTTGGCGCACAATCTCGGCATGGCATCGGCTCCCTAGGTGAAGCGTGGACCGTAGAGCGCCCGCGGCGGGGGTGCCAGCCGGCGATGCCGCGGCTGGCGAGAGGCCGGACGGCGCGGTGTTGCGTCGGGGCAGGGCGGGTGATACCGGCGGCGGCCATGAGGGACAGGATCAACCGCGTGCCCGAGGGCGTGATGGCGGCCGCGCTGCTGGTCGGGCTCGCGGTCGGCTGCGTCGTCGTGCTGCTGCCGTTCCTGTCGGCGATCCTGTGGGGCGCGATCCTGGTGTTCACCACCTGGCCGGTGTTCGCCTGGTTCCGCGCCCGGCTGCACCTCGGCAGCCGGGGCACGGCGGGGCTGATGGTGCTGCTGACTACGGTGCTGATCGTGCTGCCGATCGCCGTCGCCGCCCCGGCCGGGGCGGACGACGTCAACGCGCTGCGGCGCTCGGTGCAGGACACGTTCGACGCCGGGCTGCCCGGCGCGCCGGGGTGGCTGTTCGCGGCGCCGGTGATCGGCCCGACGCTGGCTGGGTTCTGGAACCAGTGGGCGGCCGACCTCAGCGGCCTGGTGGGCGCGGTCAGCCCCTATTTCGGCATGGTGGCCGAGAGCGGGCTCAAGGTGCTGCTGGGGGTCGCGGGCGGGCTGGCGCAGTTCATCATCGCCCTGCTAGTCGCGTTCTTCTTCTGGTCGGGCGGCGACACGCTGCGGGTCTACCTCGACCGCATCGCCCAACGCATCGCCGGCGACCGGGCGTCGCGGCTGGTGGCGGTGACGGGGGCGACCGTGCGCGGCACCGTCTACGGCATCCTCGGCACCGCGATCGTGCAGGGGCTGCTGACCACGTTCGGGCTGTCGGTGGCCGGGGTGCCGCGGCCGTTGCTGCTGGGCCTGATCGCCGGGCTGCTGTCGGTGCTGCCGATCGGCGCGCCGGTGGTGTGGATCCCGGCGAGCCTGTGGCTGCTCGGCACCGGGCAGACGGGATGGGGCATCTTCCTCGCCGCCTACGGGCTGTTCATCATCAGCGGGTCGGACAACCTGATCCGGCCCTACTTCATCGCGCGGGGCGCGCAGCTTCCGTTCCTGCTGACCATCCTGGGCGTGCTGGGGGGGGCGCTGGCATTCGGATTGCTCGGCATCTTCCTCGGCCCGGTGCTGCTGGGCGTCGGGTTCACGCTGGTGCGCGAGTTCGCCGGCGACGGCACGGACCAGCCGGCCGGACCCGGCCCGTATAGACTATAAGGCCGCCATGATCGCCTTCATCATCTCCCGCGTGTTCCAGGCCGTGCCGGTGCTGCTGGCGGTCGGCTTGATCGCCTTCGCGATGTTCGCCTTCGTCGGCGACCCGGTGACGATCATGCTCGGGCAGGACTACACCGAGGCGGAGCGGGTGGCGCTGATCCAGCGGCTCGGCCTCGACCAACCGTTCTTCGTGCAGTACGCCAAGTTCATGCTGGGCGCGGCGCAGGGCCAGTTCGGCGTCAGCTACCGGCTGGCCCGGCCGGTGATGGACCTGATCGCCGAGCGGCTGCCGGCGACCTTGGAGCTGGCCGGCACCGCGTCGGTGCTGGCGCTGGCGATCGGGGTGCCGATGGGCGTCTACACCGGGCTGCGGCGCACGGCGGTGACGTCGCGGCTGTTCATGGTGTTCAGCCTGGTCGGCGTGTCGTTGCCGACGTTCCTGATCGGCATCCTGCTGATCCTGGTGTTCAGCGTGCAGTTGCGCTGGCTGCCGAGCTTCGGGCGGGGCGACGTGGTGCGGTTCGCGCACTGGAGCACCGGGTTCCTCACTGTTTCGGGATTGAAGGCGCTGATCCTGCCGGCGATCACGCTCGGGCTGTTCCAGATGACGCTGATCATGCGGCTGGTGCGGGCGGAGATGCTGGAGGTGCTGCGGTCCGACTACGTGAAGTTCGCCCGCGCCCGCGGCCTGGGGCGGCGGGCGATCAACTTCGGCCACGCCTTGAAGAACACGCTGGTGCCGGTCATCACCATCGCCGGCCTGCAGATCGGCGGCATTATCGCGTTCTCCATCGTGACGGAGACGGTGTTCCAATGGCCCGGCATGGGGCTGCTGTTCGTGCAGTCGGTGCAGGTCGCCGACATTCCGGTGATGGCGGCCTACCTGATGCTGATCTCGGTGGTGTTCGTGCTGATCAACCTGATCGTCGACCTGCTCTACTACGCGGTCGATCCGCGGCTGCGGATGGCGCGGGCCGGGGCGGCGCACTGATGGGCGCGCTCGCCCGGGCCTGGGACAGCGACGTCGCCTACAGCTTCCGCCATTCGCCGGTGGCGCTGGTGTCCGGGCTGCTGCTGGTGGCGCTGCTGGTCGGGGCGATGTTCTCGCACTGGCTGGCGCCGTTCGACCCGTTCGACCTGGCCAGCCTCAACCTGATGGACAGCTTGCAGCCGCCGAGCTTCATGGGCGGCGAGCCGTCGCACCTGCTGGGCACCGACGACCAGGGGCGGGACGTGCTGTCCGGCATCATGTACGGGATGCAGATCAGCGTCATCGTCGGCGCGGCCTCCGTGTTGTTCGCGGTCGCGGTCGGCATCGCGTTCGGGTTGCTGGCGGGCTACGCCGGGGGCGCGGTCGACGCGGCGCTGATGCGGGTGGCCGACGTGCAGCTCAGCTTCCCGGCGATCCTGATCGCGCTGCTGGTCGACGGCGTGGTGGCGGCGGCGCTGCCGCGGGACCTGCGCGAAAGCTTGCAGATCTACGTGCTGATCTTCGCCATCGGCATCTCCTACTGGCCGCAGTTCGCGCGCACGGTGCGCGGCTCCACCTTGGTCGAGCGCGGCAAGGAGTACGTGATGGCGGCGCAGGTGATCGGGCTGTCGTCGTTCCGCATCATGCTGACCCACATCCTGCCGAACGTGATGGGGCCGGTGCTGGTGATCGGCACGCTGACGCTGGGACTGGCGATCCTGAGCGAGGCGACGCTGTCGTTCCTGGGTGTCGGGCTGCCGCCGACGCAGCCCTCGGTGGGGACGCTGATCCGGATCGGCAACGACTTCCTGTTCAGCGGCGAGTGGTGGATCACCATCTTCCCCGGCCTGGCGCTGGTGCTGATGGTGCTGTCGATCAACCTGCTGGGCGATTGGCTGCGCGACGCCTTGAACCCGCGGTTGCGGTAGCCCCGTGGCGCTGCTGGAAGTGGACGACCTCACGGTCGAGTTCCCGGGCCGGCGCGGCGTGCTGCGGGCGCTCGACCGGGTGTCGTTCGCGATCGAGGCGGGCGAGGTGCTGGGCGTGGTGGGGGAGAGCGGGGCGGGCAAGTCGCTGACCGGGGCGGCGATCATCGGCCTCTTGGAGCCGCCCGGCCGGATCGGCGGCGGACAGATCCGGCTCGACGGCCAGCGGATCGACCAGCTCGGCGAGGCCCGGATGCAGCGCATCCGGGGCAAGCAGATCGGGGCCATCTTCCAGGACCCGCTGACGACCTTGAACCCGCTCTACACCGTCGGTCGGCAACTGACGGAGACGATGCAGGCGCACCTGCCCTTGAGCGACGCCGAGGCGCGCGCGCGCGCGGTCGGCTGGCTGGAGCAGGTCGGCATCCCGGCCGCGGCGCGGCGCGTCGACGGCTACCCGCACGAGTTCTCGGGCGGGATGCGGCAGCGGGTGGTGATCGCGCTCGCCTTGTGCGCCGAGCCGCGGCTGGTGGTGGCGGACGAGCCGACGACGGCGCTCGACGTGTCGATCCAGGCGCAGATCATCGCGCTGCTCAAGCGGCTGACGCGCGACCACGGCACGGCGGTGATGCTGGTGACGCACGACATGGGGGTGATCGCCGAGACGGCGGACCGGGTGGCGGTGATGTACGCGGGGCGGGTGATCGAGATCGGGCCGGTGCGCGACGTGGTGCGGCACCCGGCGCATCCCTACACGGAAGGACTGATGGCCAGCATCCCCGCGCTCGACCACCGGGTGGAGCGGCTGCGGCAGATCGACGGCGCGATGCCGCGGCTGACGGCGATCCCGCCCGGGTGCCCCTACAACCCGCGCTGCCCCAAGGTGTTCGGCCGCTGCCTGGTCGAGCGTCCGCCGCTGCTGCCGGCCGGGGCGACGCGGGCGGCGTGCTGGCTGCACGACCCGGCGCCGGCGGCGGTGGAGGAGGCGGGGCTGCATGGCTGATCGGCATATCGTGCTGGAAGCGGACCGGCTCAGCCGCAGCTTCGACGTGTCGCGCCCGTGGCTGCAACGGGTGCTGGCGCGGGAGAAGCGGCAAACGCTGCGCGCCGTCGACGAGGTGAGCTTCGCCATCCCGCTCGGCGAAACCCTGTCCCTGGTCGGCGAGAGCGGGTGCGGCAAGAGCACGGTCGCCCGGCTGGCCGTGGGCCTGTATCCGCCGAGCGCGGGCACGATCCGGTTCGAGGGCCAGTCCTTGTCCACGGCCCGGGCGCAGCCGGCGCTGCGGCGGCGGATGAACATGATCTTCCAGGACCCGTATGCCAGCCTCAACCCGCGCTGGCGGGTGCAGGACATCGTGGCCGAGCCGATCCGGGCGTTCGGCATCCTGCGCAGCCGGGGCGACATCCGCGACCGGGTGGGGCAGTTGCTCGGGCAGGTCGGGCTGTCGCCGCGCGACGGGGAGAAGTTCCCACACGAGTTCAGCGGCGGGCAGCGGCAGCGGATCAGCATCGCGCGGGCGCTGTCGAGCGAGCCGGAGTTCCTGGTCGCCGACGAGCCGACCAGCGCGCTCGACGTGTCGGTGCAGGCGCAGATCCTCAACCTGATGCGCGACCTGCAGCAGAGGATGCGGCTGACCTACCTGTTCATCAGCCACAACCTGGCGGTGGTGCGGCAGATGTCGGACCAGCTGGGGGTGATGTACCTCGGCCGCATCGTCGAGATCGGGCCGGGGGAGAGCATCTTCCGGACGCCGCGCCACCCTTACACGCGGCTGCTGCTCGACGCGATCCCCGACCTGTCGATGACCGGGCGGGAGCGCGCGCCGGTGGGCGGCGAGGTGCCGAGCCCGATCGCGCCGCCGCCTGGCTGCCCGTTTCATCCGCGCTGCCCGCTGGCCAACGAACGGTGCCGGGTCGAGAAGCCGGGCCATACGGTGGACGGCGACGTGCTGGTGGCGTGCCACGCGGTCGAGGAAGGGCGGGCGGGGGTGGCGGCGCGGGCGGCCTGAGCCGTGGGCGGCGTGTTGAAGGGTTGTTGACGGATCGGTGCTCTACTCTCACCCATGACACAGGCTGGAGGGCAGGGCGGAGGTGTGGCCGTGGCGCGGCAGGCGCGTGGGCATCGCGCCCATCGCACCGGGCTCGTGGCCGAGGCGCTCGCCGAAGCGGCGTTGCGGCGGGACGGTTGGGAGGTGCTCGCCCGCCGGCTGCGCACGCCGGCCGGCGAGATCGACTTGGTTGCCCGGCGTGATGGCCTGACCGCGTTCATCGAGGTCAAGGCGCGCCCGAGCCTCGCCGAAGCCGCGGCGGCGTTGGGGCCGCGGCAGCGAGCGAGGCTGCTGGCCGGGGCGGAGGCGGCGCTGGCGGAGAACCCGGCGTGGGGCGCGGGGGGCGTGCGGTTCGACGTGCTGCTGGTCGACGGCGACGGCCGGGTGCGCCGGGTGGCGGACGCGTTCCGGGCCGAGGCAGTGTAGTAGGAGGGGCGGCGTCGGGTGGGCGCGTTCAGGCCTCCTCGCCCTCGGTGGGCTGGGCGTCGTTCGCGGCCATTCGCCGGGTGAGGGCGAGGATGCCGGCGGCGAGGAACGCCGCGATCACGGTCACGACGGCCAGCATGAAGCGGGTGCGGTAGCCGATGCTGACCGACTCCCGCCGCTGCTCGTCGGTGATGACCAGCCGGGCCTGGGCGACCCGTTCCGGCATCGGGCCGGCCCCATCCAGCAACGGGGCGGCGAGGCTGCCGAGGGCGGGTCGGAGGGCATCCAGGCGGGCGGGCGCGTCCGGCGCCGTGCTGGCCGCGAGCGCCTGGTCGAGCAGCGTGCTGCGGGCGACGGCGCGTTCGAGCGGGATGCTGGTCGCGTAGCTGGCGAACAAGCCGCAAAGGCCGACCACGAGGAACAGCATGACCAGGAAGGCGGTCCAGGCGTCAACGAAGCGCATCGCGCAGCCATCGGCGCAAAGGCTGGCGCGGTCAACCCGCCGCCAGTCGATCCGCGGTCGTGCCTCAGTTTAAAACGAGGTCTCGACGCATGAGGGTGAACGAGGCCCCGTCTGGACGGTGGATGACCTCGGCCGTCTCCCAACCCGTCTTGAGATAAACCTGCTCAGCCGTGTTCGTGAAAAGCCAAGCTGTCTCGACGGATGCGGCCCGACATGCCTTCTCAAACTCTGCAAGCAGGAGCCGAAAGTATCCACGGCCTCGCCGTTCAGGAACGACGAGCACACCGGCGAGCCACGGTGTAAGGTCCGGTCTTTCCTCCAAATCCTTCCGCGCCAAGGTGACTGTGCCAACGGGTCGGTTTCCCTCCAGCAGAACGAACGTTTGTGGCGCGCCTACTTCGGCAACGCATTCAGCATAGATCGCTTGGGTCTGCTCCAGCGTTCGGCCCGTCTGCCTCCACCACTGGTGCCACAGCCATTCAGCCACAATCGGTAGAAGATCAGGCCGTTTCCTGACCGTCGTGACGGTCAGACCGGTCACGCCGCCCCCGCCAGCCGTGGCTTGAAGTACTCTCGCTCACCCTGTGCGCCGACCAACGTCACCATATCCTCCGTGCTCTCACCTGAGCATATTGCTAGTGCGGATCTGATGCGAGCGGGGCGGCTACGGACGCCTGATCTCAAACTGAGACACTACCCGATCCGCGCCCGCCTTGACACGGGGCGGCGTGGTCGGTAGTCACCCGCCTCCGTTGATAGGTGCCGGGCCGTCATGCCCGCCAAGGGTCAGACATGAAAATCCGCAACAGCTTGAAGTCGGCCAAGACGCGCGACAAGAATTGCCGCGTGGTTCGCCGGCACGGCCGCGTTTACGTCATCAACAAGAAGAACCCGCGCATGAAGGCCCGCCAGGGCTGATCCGGTGCGGCCCGGTCTTGCCGGGTTCTCGCGATGGCCCCATCCTGCGCCTGTCAGGCAGGAGAGGCCGGGATGGCTGCGCAGCGGCGGCTGACGCCAAGCCGGTTCATCGGCGGGCGTGAGGGCATGATTGTCAGCAACGTTCGCTGGCGGCTCATGCTGGCGATTGACTCCGGGGCGCTTTGCCACCGCTCGTACCGGCGGGCAAGGGCGTGATGCGCCGCGCCGTCCTGCTCGGTGCTACGTTGCTCGCTGTGTCGGCGCAGGCACCGCCGCGCGAAACCATTGGGCCTCGTGAAACCACGGCTTCGGGACAGCGGGCCACGGTGGATGAGATGCTGACCGCGTTGCGTCAGGCGCCGAACGAGCAGGTGGCGGGCGCGTTGGAAGGCCAGTTGCGTGACCAGTGGCGCAACCAGGCCAGCCCGGCGCTCAAGCTGCTGCTCGCCCGCGGCGTCCGCGAGCTGTCGGAAGGGGCGGCGGGGGACGCGGCGGACAGCTTCGACGCGGCGCTGGACCTCGATCCGCACCTGCTGGACGCCTGGCGCGGCCGCGCCCAAGCGCGGTTGCGGCTCGGCGATGCCGGGGGGGCGATCCGGGACATCGAGGAAGTTTTGCGACGGGAGCCGCGCAATTTCCTGGCCTGGCAAGACCTGTCGCGGATCGCGGAGGCGCGTGGCGATTGGTCGGGGGCGCTCTCGGCGTGGGAGAAGATGCTGGAGTTTGACCCGCGGTCGCCCGGGGCACAGGACCGCCTGCGCGAGCTGCGCCGGCGGGCGTTGGGCGAGGAGACCTGAACGCCGGCGGCCGTCAGTCCAGGCCACCGAAGCGTTTGGTAATGCTCTTGCCGGTCCAGGGCGGCACTGCGGGCAGCGATGGCTTGGCGATGGCCGGAGCGGAACGCCGGCTGGCGCTCACCGGCGCCGTGCTGATGGACGCGCGGGTGGCTGACGGGGGGCTGTCCAGCCCGGCGACGCCGTCCTGCCCGGCCGTGATGCGCGGCTCCGAGCAAACGTCGACGTCCAGGTGGTCCTCGGTGCGGCCGCTCGCGTAGCCTAGGCGGATGTCGGCGCGGCAGCCGGTGCTGTAGGTGATGCGCGCCGCCGCGCCGGGAGGGAGCTGGGATTGCATGCGGTTCGGCCCGACCTTGCCTTGGCCGGCGGGCGCCATGCCGACGCTGCGGATCGTCTCGTCAGCGCCGTTGCGGATGGTGACGGCGTGCGTCTCGGCGCGGGCCGAGAGCGGCAGCAGCAGGAGCAGGGCGAGGGCGCGGGTCATACCAGGGTCCGCAACTTGGCGGCGATCTGGTCGGGCGAGGACTCGTGGGTGAAGTTGCCGACGAAGCGGCCTTTCGGGTCCATGAGGTAGATGATGCTGCTGTGGTCCACGTCGTAGCCCCCGTCCTTGTCCGGGTGCTTGGCGTGGTAGACCCGGTATTCCCGGGCGGCCTGATCAACGGCTTCCGTGCTGCCGCTGAGGGCGGTGATGTCGGCGTGGAAGGCGGCGACGTAGTCTTTCATGACGGCGGGGGTGTCGCGCTCGGGATCGACGGTGATGAAGACGATGGCGACGTCGTTCTTCTTGGGGCCGAGCGCGTCGACCGCGGTCGCCATGTCGCTGAGCGCGGTCGGGCAGGCATCGGGGCAATGGGTGTAGCCGAAATAGACGAGCATCCATCGGCCGCGGAACTGGTCGCTGGTGACGGTGCGGCCGTCGCTGTCGAGCAGATCGAAAGGGCCGCCGATGCGGATGGCGGGTTCGGAATCCGGCCGGGTGGCGACGTAACCGGCGGCGCCGGCGAGGCCCGCCGCCAACAGGGCGGCGGGCGCGAGCAGGACCATCCTGCGCCGGGTCAACATGATGCCGCTTCGTAACGCATGAGGGATATATGCGCCCGGGTGGCCGCGAGAGAAAGACCGAATCCTGAGACGAGTCCTGGAAATTAAGTTGGGGTGCCCGCGTGGGCCATGTTCATGGAATGACTTAGAAACAAATGCGTGTTAGGGAGGCGGCAACCCCGAATGGGGCTGTGCATCCAAGCGCGTCATCTGAGGAGAGTCCGAATGCGCCTGACCCGACGTTGTAGCCTGTTCGCCGCGGTGGCCTACGCCGCCATGCTGGCCGTCCCCGCCTTCGCCGCCGATCCGATCAAGATCGGCTTGTCCGGCCCGTTCACCGGCGGCTCGTCCAGCATGGGGGTCTCGATGCGCGACGGGGTCAAGCTGGCGATTTCGGAGATCAACAAGGCGGGCGGCGTGCTGGGCCGGCCGCTGGAAGCCATCGAGCGGGACGACCAGGCGCGCAACGAGCTGGGCGTGCAGATCGCGCAGGAGCTGATCAACAAGGAGCGGGTGGTCGCGACGGTCGGCTTCATCAACACGGGCGTGGCGCTCGCGTCGCAGCGCTTCTACCAGGAAGCCGAGATCCCGGTGATGAACAACGTCGCCACCGGCACGCTGATCACCAAGCAGTTCGCCGACCAGCGGGCGAACTACATCTTCCGCACCTCCGCCCCCGACACGATCCAGTCGACGATGATCGTCGACGAGGCGATCACGCGGCGCGGCTTCAAGAAGCCGGCGATCCTGGCCGACAGCACCAACTACGGCCAGCTCGGGCGCGAGGACCTGGAGAAGGCGCTAGCCAAGGCCGGCGTGAAGCCGGTGGCCGAGGAAAAGTTCAACATCGGCGACACCGACATGACGGCGCAGCTGCTGCGCGCCAAGGAGGCTGGGGCCGACGTGATCCTCACGTACGGGATCGGGCCGGAGCTGGCGCAGATCGCCAACGGCCAGTCCAAGCTCGGGTGGAAGGTGCCGCTGGTCGGCAGCTGGACCCTGAGCATGGCCAACTTCATCGACACCGCCGGGGCGAACGGCAACGGCGCCATGATGCCGCAGACCTTCATCCAGGTGCCGAGCACGCCCAAGCGGGCCGAGTTCATCAAGTCCTACCAGCAGGCCTACAAGATCGAGCGCATGCCGTCCCCGGTATCGGCGGCGCAGGGCTACGACAGCGTCTACCTGCTGGCGGCGGCGATCGAGCAGGCCAAGAGCACGGACGGGCGCAAGATCAAGGACGCGCTCGAGAACCTGAACACCAAGGTCGAGGGCGTGGTCACCGTGTATGACAAGCCCTACTCCAAGGCCGACCACGAGGCGATCACCGCCAACATCCCGGTGTTCGGCGAGGTCAAGGACGGCAAAGTGGTGCCGGCGCACGACGAGGACCTGAGCGGCGACAAGGCGGTGCGGACCAAGACGTCCGGCTAAGGCTCGCGGGTCACGCGCCCCTGCCCGGCGGGCGGGGGCGCCACGCCGGGAAACCGGCTCGGGGAAACCGGCTCATGCAGATCTTCTTCCAGCTCCTGGTCAGCGGCATCGCCGTCGGCATGATCTACGGCGTCATCGCCTTCGGCTACCAGCTCACCTTCGCGACCTCGCGCACGCTCAACTTCGGCCAGGGCGAGGCGTTGATGCTCGGCTCCCTGGTGGGGCTGACGGTGACCTACCTGGTCGGCTACTGGGCGATGCTGCCGATCGTGCTGGCGTTCGGGCTGTTGCAAGGGGCCGTCGTCGAGCGGCTGGCGGTGCGGCAGGCGATCAAGATGAAGTCGGAAGCCGGCTGGATCCTGGCGACCATCGCGCTCGGCATCATCTTCAAGAACCTGGCCGAGAACATCTGGGGCCGCAGCGACTTCAGCTTCCCGTCGCCCTTGCCGACGCAGGCGATCGACGTCGGCGGCGTGCGGGTGCTGCCGATGGAGATCGCCATCGTGGTCGGCGCGCTGTTGCTGATGCTGGCGGTCGAGATCTTCAACCGGCGCAGCGTGTTCGGCAAGGCGGTGGTGGCGACGGCCAACGACCGCGACGCCGCCGGGCTGATGGGGATCAACACCGGCCTCGTCATCACCTTCAGCTACGCGCTCAGCAGCATGACGGCGGCGTTCGCGGGCGTGCTGATCGCGCCGGTGACCAACACGAGCGCGCAGATCGGCGCGGTGCTGGGCCTCAAGGCGTTCGCGGTCGCGATCATCGGCGGGCTGAACAGCGGCTTGGGTGTGATCGTCGGCGGGCTGCTGCTCGGGGTCGCCGAGAAGCTGACCGGGTTCTATATCTCGACCGGATACCAGGACGTGCCCGGCCTCGTCCTCCTCCTGCTCGTGTTGTCGTTCAAGCCGTCCGGCCTGTTCGGCAAAGCCGCCATCAAGAAGGTCTAGGCCGGTGCCATCGGTGTTGAAATCCGTCCTGCTGGTCGCGGCGCTGCTCGCGTTCCCGTTCATCGTCACCAACGCCTATTACCTGCACCTGGGCGTGCTGATCCTGATCTACGCGATCCTGCTGTTCGGGCTCGACATCGTGTTCGGCTACACCGGCGAGGTGTCGATCGGCCACGCCGCCCTGCTCGGCATCGGCAGCTACACGGTCGCCATCCTGAACCTCAAGCTCGGCATCGGCATGTTGCCGGCGCTGCCGGTGGGGATCATCGTCACCTGCCTGTTCGGCCTGATCCTGGCGCTGCCGGCGCTGCAGGTGACGGGGCCTTACCTGGCGATGGTGACGCTGGCGTTCGGCACGATCATCTACACGCTGATCAACGAGATGGACTTCCTGACCAACGGACCCTTGGGCATCTCCTTGCAGAAGCCGCTGTTCTGGGACCTGCGCGACTACGCCGACCAGATGCCGTTCTTCGACATGTCGACGGCCGAGATCAAGACGTTCGAGTTCTATTTCCTGGTCGTCGTCGCCCTGCTGATCAGCCTGGTCATCACCAACCGCCTAGTGGCGAGCCGTTACGGCCGGGCGTTCGAGGCGCTGCGCGACGCGCCGATCGCGTCGGACTGCATGGGCGTCAGCGTTTACAAGCACAAGGTCATCGCCTTCGTGTTCAGCGCCGGGCTGGCGGGGCTGGCAGGCGGGCTGTTCGCCTATTCCGAGCAATACGTGGCGCCGAACAACTTCGGCATCGAGCTGTCGATCCAGTTCCTGCTGGCCGTCACGCTGGGCGGGCGCAAGTCGCGGGCCGGGCCGTTCATCGGGGCAATCGTCATCGTCATGCTGCCCAACCTGCTGGCCGACATCGAGTTGTTCCGCATCATCGCGGGCATCATCGCCGCCGTGGCCGTGGTCGCCGGGCTGGCGGGCTGGCGCGGGGCGGAGAGCAAGTCGCGGCTGCTGGTGCCGGTGGCGCTGTGCCTCGGGTTCTTCGCCTTCGCGCTGCTGCTGAACAACATCACCGACTACAAGCTGGCGATCTTCGGCGCGATGATCCTGTTCGTCGTGTTCTACCTGCCGGACGGCATCTACGGTTTCCTGCGCACCGCGATCGCGCGGCTGCGGCCGGGGATGGTGCACGCCCACGCCGTCATCACCGCCCGCGGCGACGACAGCCACGTGTGGTCGGCGGCCGCGCCGCGGGTGGAGGCGGGGCGGCCGTTGCTGGAGGTCAAGGACGCGGTGATGCAGTTCGGCGGCCTCAAGGCGCTGAACGAGGTCAGCCTCTCGGTGATGCCGGGGACGATCCACGGGCTGATCGGGCCGAACGGATCGGGCAAGAGCACGATGATGAACGTGCTGACCGGCATCTACACGCCCACCTCGGGGGACATCCTGCTCGAAGGGCGCAGCATCACCGGCAAGAAGTCCCCCGACATCGCCGCCGCCGGAATCGCGCGCACGTTCCAGAACGTGCAGCTGTTCGGCGAGCTGACCTTGATCGAGAACGTCATGGTCGGGCTGCACCACGGCTACCGCGGCTCGATGGCCGAGGTGGCGCTCGGCACCGGCCGGGCCCGGCGCGAGGAGGCCGAGGCCGAGGTGCGGGCCGCCAGCCTGCTGCGGTTCGTCGGCCTGGAACACCTGGCCAACGAGGAGGCGCGCAACCTGCCCTACGGCAAGCAGCGGCTGCTGGAGATCAGCCGGGCGCTGGCGCTCGACCCCAAGCTGCTGCTGCTGGACGAGCCGGCGGCCGGGCTGACGGCCCCCGACATCAAGGAACTGGTGGAGATCATCCACAAGATCCGCGACCACGGCATCACCTTGATCCTGATCGAGCACCACATGGACGTGGTGATGAGCCTCTGCGACACGGTGACGGTGCTCGACTTCGGGCAGAAGATCGCCGAAGGGCCGCCGGCGACGGTGCAGGCGGACGAGCGGGTGATCGCGGCCTACCTCGGCGGCACCGTGCAGGAGGCGGCCTAGATGCTGCAGGTCGAGAACCTGGTCGCGGGCTACGGCAAGGTGCAGGTGCTGCACGGGCTGAGCCTGGTGGTCGAGCAGGGCCGGTTGGTCACGCTGATCGGCAGCAACGGCGCGGGCAAGACGACGACGCTGCGGGCGCTGTCCGGCATGATCCGGCCCGACAGCGGCACGATCCGGTTGTCCGGACAGGAGATCACCGGGCTGCCGGCGCACGCGATCACCCGGCGCGGCTTGGCGCACTCGCCGGAGGGCCGGCGCGTGTTCAGCACCCTTTCGGTGGCCGACAACCTGGTGATGGGCGCGTTCCCGCGGCTGACCGGCAGCCGGCCCAAGGGCAACGTGGCGGCCGACCTCGACCGCATGTACGCGCTGTTCCCGCGCCTAGCCGAGCGGCGGGCGCAGATGGCCGGCACGCTGTCGGGCGGTGAGCAGCAGATGCTGGCGATGGCGCGGGCGCTGATGCTGAACCCCGAGGTGCTGCTGCTGGACGAGCCGAGCATGGGGCTCGCGCCCCGCCTGGTCGCCGACGTGTTCGCGACCATCGCCCGGCTGAAGCAGGAGCGGATCACGATGCTGCTGGTCGAGCAGTTCGCCGCGGCCGCGCTCGACGTGGCGGATTTCGGCTACGTCATGGAGAACGGGCGGTTGTCGGCCCAAGGGCCGGCGGCGTCCCTGAAGACGGACCCGGCGGTGCGCGCCGCCTACCTGGGGGCCGCACATTAGGCCGCGACCGTCCTGACCGGAGCAGTCAGGGCGATCTGGCGCCAGGCTTGAAGCAGAACAGGTCCCGGGCCACTATCCATTCATGAACCACGTGCCGCCGACCCTCGACATGCTTCCCGACGGGCGTTTCCGCGCGCCGCCTCGCCCCGCGGGGATGCCGCTCAGCACGAAACTCGTCATCGGCGCGACGCTGGTCGCGGTCCTGGGTGGATCGCTGGCGGTCGCGGCGCTCGCGGTTTGGGTCGTGTCCATGATCCTGCCGGTGGTGATCATCGCCGGCGCCGTGGCTTGGGCGGCGATGCGGTTCCGGCGGTGGCAGCTACTCCGCGGCCAAGGGAACGGCGGCGCGCGCTATCCCGCTCGCTTCGGCCAATAGCGCGTAGCTGCGCCGCCGGGCCTCGGCGTCGTGCACGGTCGTCAGCACCACGACATCCTCGGCTCCTAGGGTTTCGGACAACGCGCGCAGCTTCGACGCGACCACGTCGGGTGTGCCGATCAGGGCGCGGTCGCGGGCACGCTCGATGGTGGCGCGCTCGGTGTCCGTGTAGGGGTGAGCGTGCGCCTCGGCCGGGCTGGGCAGGGCTTCGATGACGCCGCGCAGACGCCGGAGCCACCATAGCCCCCGGCTCGCGTAACGCTCTCGCACCTCGTCATCGGTTCGGGCCGTCATCGCCCAGACGGCCACGGCGGCGTGCGGACGGGACAGGAGGGCGCTGGACCGGAACTGGGCGCGATAGGTGTTTAGGGCCTGCTCCGCGCCCTCGCCATCGGTGATGAAGTGGGCGAAGCAGTAGGGCAGGCCGAAGAACGCCGCGACCTGGGCCCCGTAGGCGCTGCTGCCCAGGATCCAAGGCTCAGGCGCGGACGGGCCGGCCGGCTGGGCGGTGACGTCGCGGAACGGATGCCCCTCGACCAGGCGTTCGCCGCGCACCCAGTGCAGCAGGTCGCGAACCTGGCTCGGGAAATGGTCGGCGGCGCTGTCGGCGGCCGGGTTGAGGGCGAAGGCGGTGCGCCCGTCCGAGCCGGGGGCGCGGCCGAGGCCCATGTCGATCCGGCCCGGCGCGATGGCGTCCAGCACGCGGAACTGCTCGGCGACCTTGAGGCTCGAGTAGTGCGGCAGCATGACGCCGGCGCTGCCGACGCGGATGCGCCGGGTCGTCGCGGCGACGGCGGCCATCAGCACCTCGGGGGCGGCGCCGGCCTGGCTGGGGCTGTTGTGATGCTCGGCCAGCCAGTAGCGGGCGTAACCCAGCGCCTCGCAATGCTGGGCCAACGCCAAGGTTTCCCGTATGCTGTAGGCCGGGCTGCGGCCGGTGACGACGGTCGATTGGTCCAGAACGGAAAGCTGCATCATCGAACCTCGTGGCGATCCGAACGTATATGGACGCTGCACGTGCCGGTTCCAGCGATCTTTGGGACGCGGCGGGGCGACGGTGGGGGGCAACCAGGATAGGGAACGCGAGCCTTGCAATTGACTGGCCCGTACGAAGCGAAGCGGTTCTCGACGGGCGTGGCCGGACTGGATCAAGTGCTGCGAGGCGGGTTGGAGGCCGAGCGGCTCTATCTCCTGGAAGGAACGCCGGGCGCTGGCAAGACGACGCTGGCGCTGCAGATCATGCGCGCGGGGATGGAGGCCGGAATGCGCGGCCTCTACATCACGCTGTCTGAGTCCGAGCACGAACTGCGCAGCAGCGCCGCGCGGCACGGCTGGTCGCTCGACGGCATCGAGATCTGCGAGTTGATCACGGAGGACGATTTCGACCTCGACAGTGATCAGACGATCCTGCACTCGTCCGAGCTGGAGCTGACCGAGACGACGCGCCGCGTGATGGCACGCGTGGACGCGACCCGGCCGCAGTTGGTGGCGTTCGACAGCCTGAGCGAGATGCGGCTGCTGGCCCAGAACACGCTGCGCTACCGCCGCCAGGTCCGGGCACTGAAGCAGTTCTTCCATCAGCACGGATGCACCGTCGTGTTGCTGGACGACCGGACGGCCTCGTCCGGCGAGCTGCAGCTTCACAGCATCGCGCACGGCGTGATCCAGTTGGAGCAAGTGTCGCTGGATTTCGGGGAAAAGCGCCGACGGCTCAGCGTCGTGAAGATGCGCGGCACGGATTACGAGGGCGGATACCACGACTTCACCATCCTGCGGGGTGGGGTGACGGTGTTCCCGCGCCTCGTCGCGCGCCAGCACGCCGTGTCGTTCGCGACGAACCCGGTGCCGACGGGCAACGCCGGGCTGGACATGTTGCTGGGCGGCGGGCTCGTTCCCGGCACGAGCGTGTTGCTGACCGGGCCGGCGGGCGTCGGCAAGAGCACGACGGCGACCTCGGTCGTGCTGGCCGCGCTGACCCGGGGCGAGCGGGCCGCGTATTTCACGTTCGACGAGGACATGACCACGCTGCTGGCCCGCTCGGCCGCGCTCGGGCTGGACCTGCGCCCGTTCATGGACAGCGGGCAACTCGTGCTCAAGCAGGTCCAGCCGGCGCAGATGTCGCCGGGCGAGTTCGCCATCCACGTCCGGGGCGCGGTCGAGGACCAGGACGCCCGTTTCGTGGTGATCGACAGCCTGAATGGCTACCTGCAGAGCATGCCCGGCGAGCATTTCCTCATGCTGCAAATGCACGAGCTGCTGTCCTACCTCAAGCAGCGAGGCGTGGTGTCGCTGATGGTGCTGGGACAGCACGGGATCGTCGGCGACCTGCGCACCAACATGGATCTCAGCTACCTGGCCGACACGGTCGTGCTGATGCGGTTCTTCGAGGTGGACGGCGAGGTGCGCAAGTCGATCTCCGTGATCAAGACGCGCGTCAACAAGCACGAGCGGACCATTCGCGAGCTTCAGGTCAGCGAGGGCGGGGTCGTGATCGGCGAGCCGTTGCGCGGCTTCGTCTCGTTGTTGAGCGGCGTGCCGGCCTGGGTCGGGCCGGCGGCCGAGCTGATGAACCTGCCGCACCGTGCGCCCCGCGACGCCGATCCGTGACGGACGAGCCGCTCCTCGTGCTGGCGCCGTTCGGCCGGGACGCCCCGGTCATCTGCCGGCTGCTGGCCCACGCCGGGGTGCGGGCCGAGGCGGTCGACAGCCTGCAAGCCTTGTGCGGGCGGCTCGGAGACAGCGCGGCGGTCGTGATGACGGACGAGGCATTGGCCGGCGAGCCGCCGGGGGCATTGGCCGGCGAGCCGCCGGGGGCGTTGCTGGATTGGGTGTCGCGCCAACCGCCGTGGTCCGATCTGCCGTTCATCGTCCTGGTCAACAAGCGGTCGGCTTCGCGGGGCGGCAGGCTGGCGGCGACGCTGGACGGGCTGGGCAACGTGGTCCTGCTGGAACGGCCGCTGAACGCGGACACCCTGGCCAGCGCCGCCCATTCGGCGTTGCGCGCCCGGCGGCGGCAACTGGCGATGCGGGACCTGACGGACACGCTCGAAAGCCGGGTCGAGCAGCGGACCCGGGCGCTGACGGAGAGCGAGGCGTGGTTCCGAGCCGTGTTCGAGGGCTTTCCCGAGTGCGTGTTCGTGATCCGGGCGACGCCGGACGGCCTCCGCTACGAGGACCTGAACCCGGTGGGGGAGCGATACGCGGACGCGTCCCGGCAGCGGGTGGTGGGCGAGCCGCTGGGTGCGATGGTGGACGCCGGGTCGGCCGCTGAACTCGGCGAGGCGCTGCGACGCTGCCTGGACACGCGCGCGACGGTCAACGTCACGCAGGAATGGCGGCACCGGGCGGGCGCCGGGACGTTCGATGTCACGCTGACGCCGATGCCGGACGGCGACGGCCGGACCGACCGGGTGCTGGGCATCGCCCGCGACGTGACGGAGCGCAACATGCTGGAGGCGCGGCTGCGGCAAGCGCAGAAGCTGGAAGCGATCGGGCAACTGACGGGCGGGGTCGCGCACGATTTCAACAACCTGCTGCAGGTGGTGCTGAGCGGGCTGACGCTGCTGGAGCGGGTGCAGGAGCCGGAGCGGCGGCGGCGGCTGACCGAGAGCGTCCGGCGGGCGGCGCAGCGCGGCGGCGACCTGACGAAGCGGCTGCTGACGGTCGCGCGCCGGCAAGCGCTGCGGCCTGAGCCGGTGGACCTGGGCGCGTGGCTGCAGGACGGTGCCGGGGAACTGCTGACGCGGGCGCTGCGCGGCGACATCGAGATCGTGTTCGACGTGCCAGCGGGCCTGCCGGCGGTGGAGGTGGACCTCGCGGAGCTGGAGCTCGCGTTGCTGAACCTCGCGGTCAACGCGCGCGACGCCATGGAGCGGGGCGGGGCGGTGACGATCTCGGCCGCGGCCGTGACCCTGGACGGCGCGGACGGCGTGGATGACCTGTCGGGCGCGTTCGTGCGGCTGTCGGTCACCGACACCGGCACCGGCATGGACGCCGAGACGCTGGGGCGGGTGTTCGAGCCGTTCTTCACCACCAAGGAGGTCGGCAAGGGCACGGGGCTGGGCCTGGCGCAGGTGTACGGCTTCGCCCGGCAGAGCGGCGGCGGCGTCAAGCTGCGCAGCGCGCCGGGACAGGGAACGACCGTTTCGCTGCTGCTGCCGGTCTCGGTCCGCGCCGCCGCCGCCCTGGACACCGCGCCCGCGTCGGCGCCGGAGCACCCGTCGTCGGGGGCGGCGGTCCTGGTGGTGGAGGACGACGAGGACGTGGCGGCGCTGGTGGTGGACATGCTCGAGCAGCTCGGCCATTGCCCGGCCCGGGTGACGACGGGAATGGCGGCGCTCGGGGCGCTATCGAACGAACGCCGCGTCGATGTGCTGTTCACCGACGTGCTGATGCCGGGCGGCATGGACGGCCTGGCGCTGGCGCGGGAAGCGGCGCGACGGCGGCCGGGCCTGCGGATCCTGCTCACGACCGGCTACACGGGCGGAGGGGCCGCCGCGGTGCCGCTCGGTATGCCGTTGCTGCGCAAACCATACCGGTTGGATGAGCTGAGCCGCGCGCTCGAAGGTGTCCTCGCGCCTGAGCGGGTGATCGGGTAGGCCAGTCCGCGGCCGGTTGACTTCAGCCGGTTGACTTCAGTCTGGGCCGCTCGTATCCCCACCTGGCAATCATGACGTCGCTCCGCGAGGGTTCGCGCAGCGGCGAATTTTCGTTTGGGGTGTCTCTGATGTTCGACACGCTGTCGGGCAAGCTGTCCGGAGTCTTCGACCGCCTGCGCGCCCGTGGCCGGCTGAGCGAGGCCGACGTGAGCGACGCGCTGCGGGAAGTGCGGCTGGCGATGCTGGAAGCCGACGTGGCGTTGCCGGTGGTGCGCGACTTCATCGCGGCGGTGCGGGACAAGGCGCTAGGGGCCGAGGTGCTGGACAGCGTCAGCCCCGGCCAGTTGGTGATCAAGATCGTCAACGACCAACTGGTGGAGTCGCTGGGCGGCGCGGGGGCGGTGCCCCTGAACCTGAACGCGCCGTCGCCGATCCCGATGCTGATGGTGGGGCTGCAAGGTTCCGGCAAGACAACGACCTCCGGCAAGCTGGCGCTGCGGCTCTCCAAGCGCGACCGCAAGCGTGTGCTGCTCGCCAGCCTCGACACCCAGCGCCCGGCGGCGCAGTTGCAGTTGCAGTTGCTGGCGCAGCAGGCGGGCGTGGCCAGCCTGCCGATCGTGCCGGGCCAAACGCCGGTGGAGATCGCGCAACGGGCGATGGAGACGGGGCGGCGCGAGGTTTACGACGTCGTGATCCTCGACACGGCCGGGCGGCTGTCGATCAACCAGGAGCTGATGAGCGAGGTGCAGGCGATCCGCTTCGCCACCCATCCGGCCGAGACGCTGTTGGTGGTGGACGCGATGACCGGGCAGGACGCGGTCAACACCGCGCGGGCGTTCAACGAGGCGCTGGGCATCACCGGCATCGTGCTGACCCGCATGGACGGCGACGCCCGCGGCGGCGCGGCCTTGTCGATGCGGCAGGTGACGGGCGCGCCGATCAAGCTGACCGGCTCGGGCGAGAAGCTGGACGCGCTGGAGGAGTTCCACCCGGAGCGCGTCGCCGGGCGCATCCTCGGCATGGGCGACATCGTCGGCCTGGTGGAGAAGGCCGGCGAGACGGTCGACGAGGAAGAAGCCGAGAAGCTGGCGCGGCGCATGATGCGCGGCAAGTTCGACCTCGAGGACTACGCCGCCCAGCTTCGCCAGATCGGCAAGATGGGCAGCCTGTCCGGCATCCTCGGCATGTTGCCGGGCGTGGGCAAGATGAAGGCGCAGATCGACGACGCCAAGCTCGACACCACGGTGCTGAAGCGCCAGGCGGCGATCATCGGCTCCATGACCCGGCGCGAGCGCAAGGCTCCGGACCTGATCAAGGCCAGCCGCAAGAAGCGCATCGCCGCCGGGTCGGGCACGACGGTGCAGGACGTGAACCGGCTGCTGAAGCAGTTCGACGACATGTCCACCATGATGAAGCGCATGAACAAGCTGGGGCAGAAGGGGCTGATGCGGCAAGGCATGTCCGCGCTGATGCCCAAGTCGATGCAGCCCCGCCGACCCTACTGACGCCGACCTTGAACTGCCGCCGACCCTGTTGATGAAGGAAACCGCATGTCGTTGAAGATCCGCCTGGCCCGCGCCGGCGCCAAGAAGCGCCCCTACTACCACATCGTCGTCGCCGACAGCCGCAGCCCGCGCGACGGGGCCTTCTTGGAAAAGGTCGGCAGCTACAACCCGATGCTGCCGGCCGAGCACGACGAGCGGGTGCGCTTGCAGGGCGAGCGCATCACCCATTGGATGAGCCAGGGCGCGCAGCCGACTGACCGGGTGGCGCGCTTCCTCGGCCATGCCGGGCTGGCGCCGATGCCGACCTGGCGCGAGCAGCCGATCCAGTCCGCGCCCAAGAAGAAGGCGCAGGAGCGGGCGAAGGCCGCCGGGTAAGGCTTGCCGAACGAGCGCATCCTGCTAGGCGTGATCGGCCGGCCGCACGGCGTGCGGGGGCTGGTGCGCGTGCGCAGCTACACCGCCGACCCGGACGACCTGGCCAGTTACGGACCGCTGGCCGACGATGCCGGGCGGCGCTGGGCGCTGGCTTGGCGCGGCGCGGGCATCGCGGAGTTGCGCGGCGACGATGGCCGCGCCCTGGCCGACCGCGACGCGGCGGCGGCCTTGACCAACACGCGCCTGTTCATCGAGCGCGACCGGTTGCCGCCAGCCGGGGAGGAGGAGTTCTACCTGAGCGACCTCGTCGGGCTGCGCGCGGTCGACGCGACGGGTATCGCGCTCGGCAGCGTCGCCACCGTGCACGACTACGGGGCCGGCGTGAGCCTCGAGATCGCGGGGCAGGGCGCGCCGTTGCTGGTGCCGTTCACCCGCGCCTGCGTGCCCGACGTCGACCTGGCGGCGGGACAGGTCGTCGTCGTGCCGCCAGCCGAGGCGGAGGCCGCGCCGTGACCTGGCGGGCGACGGTGCTGACGCTGTTCCCGGGCATGTTCCCGGGGCCGCTCGGGCAGTCGCTGGCCGGGCGGGGGCTGGCCAGGCCAGGGCTGGAGTGCGCGATCTGGTCGCTCGACGTGCGCGACATCCGCGACGCGGCCACCGACCGGCACCGCTCGGTGGACGACACGCCGTTCGGCGGCGGGGCGGGGATGGTGATGCGCGCCGACGTGCTCGACGCGGCGCTCGGCGGCGAGGATGGGAGGCCGTTGATCTACCTATCGCCGCGCGGCGCCCCGTTGCGCCAGGAGCGGGTTCGCCGATTGGCGGGCGGTCCCGGCGTCGTGCTGGTCTGCGGGCGCTACGAGGGCGTGGACCAGCGGGTGCTGGACGCCCGCGGGATCGAGGAGGTCAGCGTCGGCGACTACGTGCTGTCGGGCGGCGAATTGCCGGCGCTGGTGCTGCTCGACGCCTGCGTCCGGCTGCTGCCCGGCGTCATGGGCGCGGCCGAGAGCGCGTCGGAGGAGAGCTTCAGCGCCGGGCTGCTGGAATATCCGCATTACACGCGCCCGGCCGAGTGGCGGGGCCGGGCCGTGCCGGCGGTGCTGCTGTCGGGCCACCACGCCGCCATCGCGGCCTGGCGGCGCGAGCAGTCGGAAGCGATCACGCGCGCGCGGCGGCCTGACCTATGGCGCGCGTGGATGGACAGCGCGGCGGCGTCGCCGTAACACGTTTTCAGAAAGGGACCCTCCCATGAACATCATCCAGACACTCGAGGCGGAGCAGATCGCCAAGCTCACCGCCGAGCGCGCCGTGCCGCGCTTCCAGGCTGGCGACACCCTGAAGGTGATGGTGCGGGTCAAGGAAGGCGAGCGCAGCCGCGTCCAGGCCTACGAGGGCGTGTGCATCGCGCGCTCGAATAAGGGCATCAACAGCAACTTCACGGTGCGCAAGATCAGCTACGGCGAGGGCGTCGAGCGGGTGTTCCCGCTGTACGCGCCGACGATCACCGAGATCCAGGTTGTGCGCCGCGGCGACGTGCGCCGGGCCAAGCTGTATTACCTGCGCGGCCGCAGCGGCAAGTCGGCCCGGATCGCCGAACGCCCCCGCGATCTCGCGCCGGCGGCGGCCGGGGGCGAGGCTCCGGCGCCCGCGCCGCAGGCCGACGCGGCCGAGTAGCCGGGCCGGATCGCGAGGGAGAAGCCAATGGCGCGCACCCTGTTCGACAAGGTTTGGGACAACCACGTCGTTGACCGGCTCGAGGACGGGACGTGCGTGCTGTACATCGACCGGCACCTGGTGCACGAAGTGACTAGCCCGCAGGCGTTCGAGGGCTTGCGGCTGGCCGGGCGGCGGGTGCGCCGGCCGGAGGCGACGATCGCGGTGACGGACCACAACGTGCCGACCGGCGACCGCAGCCTCGGCATCCAGGAGGAGGAAAGCCGCATCCAGGTCGAGACGCTGGAGCGCAACGTCGCCGAGTTCGCGGTGCCCTATTTCCCCTTGCAGGACGCCCGGCAGGGCATCGTCCACATCATCGGCCCGGAGCAGGGCATCAGCCTGCCCGGCTTCACCATCGTCTGCGGCGACAGCCACACCAGCACCCACGGCGCGATGGGGGCGCTGGCGTTCGGCATCGGCACCAGCGAGGTCGAGCACGTGCTGGCGACGCAGACCCTGCTGCAGAAGCCGGCGCGGAACATGCTGGTGCGGGTGGACGGCGCGCTCGCGCCCGGCGTGACGGCGAAGGACGTGGTGCTGGCGATCATCGGCCGCATCGGCACCGCGGGCGGCACGGGACACGTCATCGAATACGCGGGCGACGTGATCCGCGCGATGGACATGGCCGGGCGCATGACGGTGTGCAACATGAGCATCGAGGCCGGGGCGCGCGCCGGCATGATCGCGCCGGACGAGACGACGTTCGCCTACCTGCGCGGCCGGCCCTACGCGCCGCGCGGCGAGGCGCTGGACCGGGCGATCGAGCATTGGCGCACCCTGCCGTCCGACCCCGGGGCGCGTTACGACCGCGAGGTGGTGCTGGACGGGGCCGCCATCCTGCCCATGGTGACGTGGGGCACCAACCCCGAGGCGGTCGTGCCGATCACCGGCGCCGTGCCGGACCCGGACGCCGAGCCGGACGAGGCGGCGCGGGCGCAAATGCGGCGGATGCTCGACTACATGGCGCTGCGACCGGGCCAGCGCATGACCGACGTGCCGATCGACGTGGTGTTCATCGGCAGTTGCACCAACGGCCGCATCGAGGACATCCGGGCCGCCGCCGCCGTGGCCAAGGGCCGCCGCGTCGCGCCCGGCGTGCGCGCCATGGTAGTGCCGGGATCGGGCGTGGTGAAGCTGCAGGCCGAGGCCGAGGGGCTTGACCAAGTGATGCGGGACGCCGGATTCGAGTGGCGGGAAGCGGGGTGCAGCATGTGCCTGGGGATGAACCCGGACAAGCTGACGCCGGGCCAGCGCTGCGCCAGCACGAGCAACCGCAACTTCGAGGGCCGCCAGGGGCCGGGCGGGCGGACGCACCTGCTGTCCCCGGCGATGGCGGCGGCGGCGGCGGTGACGGGCCGCCTGACCGACGTCAGGACGCTGTGATGCGGCCGTTCACCACCCTGACCGGCGTCGCCGCGCCGTTGCCGCTGGCCAACGTCGATACCGACAAGATCATCCCCGCGCGCTTCCTCAAGACGGTCAAGCGCACCGGGCTCGGCGTCCACGCGTTCGACGTGCTGCGCTACGACGGCGACGGGCGGGAACGGCCGGAATTCGTGCTGAACCAGGCGCCTTACCGTCAGGCCGAGGTGCTGATCAGCCACGAGAACTTCGGTTGCGGCTCGTCCCGTGAGCACGCGCCCTGGGCGCTGCTGGATTTCGGCATCCGCTGCGTCATCGCGCCGAGCTTCGCCGACATCTTCCACGGCAACTGTTTCAAGAACGGCATCCTGCCGATCCAGCTTCCCCGCGCGGTATGCGACCAGCTCATGGACGACGCCGCGCTGGGCGGCAATGCCCGGCTGACGGTCGATCTGCCGCGGCAGGTGGTGATCCGGCCGAACGGCGAGGAGATCCCGTTCACCATCGACCCCTTCCGCAAGCACCTGTTGCTGAACGGCCTCGACGACATCGGCCAAACCATGCAGCGCGAAGGCGCGATCGACGCGTTCGAAGCGAAGCGCCGGCAGGAGGCCGACTGGATGCCGGCGATTGCGGTCTAGGCGCGGCGCCCGCCGCGGAGCGCGACCGAAGCGTTCCTCCAACCGCCTCCTGCGCCGCATCAGGCCCGGCGCGTGCTGACTGACCGGAGTGCATGATGCCCGCCAACAAGAAACTCCTCGTTCTTCCCGGCGACGGCGTCGGCCCCGAGGTCATACGCGAGGTGCGGCGGATCATCGACTGGATGGACCGCCGGCGGCACGTCACCTTCGACGTGAGCGAAGACTTGGTCGGGGGCGCATCGATCGACCGCCGGGGCGTGCCGATCACCGACGAGACGGTCGAGGCGGCGCGGGACGCCGACGCGGTGCTGTTCGGCTCGGTCGGCGGGCCGCGCTGGGACGCGCTCGGGTTCGACATGCGGCCGGAGATCGCGATCCTGCGCCTGCGCAAGGACCTGGACCTGTTCGCCAACCTGCGCCCGGCCATCGTGCTGGACCCGCTGGTGGACGCGAGCACCCTCAAGCCCGAGGTCGTGCGCGGCCTCGACCTGATGATCGTGCGGGAAAGCACGGGCGGCATCTACTTCGGCGAGCCGCGCGGCGTCGAGACGCTGCCGGACGGCCAGGAGCGGGGAGTCGATACCGAGGTCTACACGACGCGGGAGATCGAGCGCGTCGCCCGCGTCGGGTTCGATCTCGCGCGCAAGCGGCAGAACCGGCTGTGCAGCGTCGAGAAGGCGAACGTGATGCAGAGCGGCCTGATGTGGCGCCGGGTGGTCACGGCCCTGCACGCGCGCGAGTTCCCGGATGTCGAGCTGAGCCACATGTACGCGGACAACTGCGCCATGCAGCTCGTGCGCAACCCGCGCCAGTTCGACGTCATCGTGACGAGCAACATTTTCGGCGACCTGCTGTCCGACCTGGCCAGTATGCTGACCGGCAGCTTGGGGATGCTGCCGTCCGCGACCCTTGGCGCGCCTGACGGCGCGGGCCGCCGCCACGCGCTCTACGAGCCGATCCACGGCAGCGCCCCTGACATCGCCGGCAAAGGGATCGCGAACCCGATGGCGCAGATGCTCAGCTTCGCCATGCTGCTGCGGCACTCATTCGAGATGGAGGAGGACGCGGCGCTGATCGAGCGGGCCTGCACCAACGTGCTGGCGAGCGGGCTGCGCACGGCGGACGTGATGGCCCTGGGCACGGCGAAGGTGGGCACGTCGGTGATGGGCGAGAGCGTGTTGCGGGAGTTGGACAAGCTGTCCGCGTGACCACCCTCTACATCGACGCGGACGCCTGCCCGGTGCGGGAAGAGTGCTACCGCGTCGCGGCCCGGCTCGGCCTACCGGTCGTCGTGGTTTCGAACGGGTCCCGCCCGATCCGGCCACCCGGGTTGGCGAACGTCCGCATGGTCGTGGTGGACGACGCGCCCGACGCGGCCGACGACTGGATTGCCGAGCGGATCGGCGCGGCCGACGTGTGCGTGACGGCCGACATCCCGCTGGCGGCGCGATGCCTGGCTGCGGGCGGTCAGGCGCTCTCGGGCACGGCGGCGATCTGGTCGGACGCCAACATCGGCAACGCGCTCGCCGGCCGGGAACTGGCCCGGCACCTGCGGGAACTCGGCGTGGCCGGCGGGGGCCACGCGCCGATGACGAAGGCCGACCGCTCGCGGTTCCTGTCGGCGCTCGACACGATGGCGCGCGCCGCGCTCAGGCGGACTCCGGCGAGTCCCCGCGCCTAGGCTGCTCCTCGCCACCCTCGCGCAGTTCCTCGCGGGTCATCGGCGTCTCGCGCCACTCGCCTTGATCCGCCACGCCCCTGGCGCCGGGAAGCTCGCCGAGATTCTCCTGGATGGCCGCTTCCTCGACGATCACCCCGGGGATCGGGGACGGGTGCTCCATCGGGTTCGGCAACTGGCCCGGCGTCCCGGCCAGCTCCATGCGGACCAGCTCGTCGGCCCGCTCACGGTACTCGTCCATCCTGCCGTCCGGGCTGCCCGCCTTCTCCCACAAGACCTTGGCGCGCGCCTCGATCTCGGCGTCGCGCTCGGGCGTGCTTTCCAGTGGGTTATCGGACATCGGTGGCTCCTTCACGTGACTGGAGGACTAAAGCGGTTTCAGTTCGGTCGGACGCACCTCGCGTCCGACCGAACTGAGTAACCGCGTGGAACGATGGCTAGAGTGGTTTCGTGTAACATGAAACCGCTCTAGCGCGCCCTGGCCTCGCGAGTTGCCTTAAACCGGCTGGAGCGGGACGTGCTGCCCGGGCAGCACGGCTTCGATCCGGTCGCCCGTGCGCACGGGCCCGCCCTCGATGACGACGGCCATCACGCCGGCCTTGCGCACCAGGCCGCCGGCGGGGTCCCGGCCCAGGGTCGCGGCCATCAGGCCGGGCTGGAACGCGTCGAGTTGGCGGCACGGGTTGCGCAGGCCCGTGAGTTCGACCAGCGCCCGCGTCCCGAGGCGGAGCCTCGCGCCCGCGGACAAACTCAGCAGGTCGATGCCTCGCGTCAGCACGTTCTCGCCGATATCGCCCGCGGCGACACGGAAGCCTTGTTCGACCAGCTCGTCCAGCAGTTCGGCCTGGAGCAGATGAACCTGCCGCAGGTTCGGTTGCGCGGGGTCGCGGGCCACGCGCGAGCGGTGCTTGACGGTGACGCCCTGGTGCGCGTCGCCGGCCACCCCCAGCCCGGCCAGCAACACGATCTCGGGCCTCGTGGGCTTGCTGAACCCGTGCGCCGCGTCGCACGCCACTGACATCACCGTTGCCACGCCCGCCGCTGCCGCCATGCTGGGTCTCCTGATCGACGCATCCTGCTACGACGGGGGAGCGTCGTCGGCAACCGAGCCGGCGCCCTTCCGGTTGCGTCGCGGCCCGCCAGGGGTCATGTGTCGCGGCATTGATCGAGGACCCTGCCCATGCGCCGCCTGCTCGCCTGCCTGCTGCTGCTTTCCATATCTGCCGCCGCGGCCGAGGATCCGGTCCGGATCGGCGACGTCAGCACCACCTTTCGCGTGCTCGGCCGCAACGACCGCATCGTGGTGGACCGCTACGACGACCCGCGCGTGGCGGGCGTGAGCTGTTACCTCTCCCGGGCCGAGACGGGGGGCATCAAGGGCTCAATCGGGCTGGCGACGGACCCGAGCCGGTTCAGCATCTCGTGCCGGGCGACCGGGCCGGTGACGGTGCCGGCCAAGCTGCCGGACAACGAGGTGGTGTTCGGGGCGTCGGCCAACTGGTTGTTCAAGGAAATCCGGGTCAGCCGCATGTGGGACGAGCAGAAGCGCGTGCTGGTCTATCTCGTTTGGTCCACCAAGGCGCTGAGCACGGGCGGCAGCCCTTACAACAGCGTGACGGTGGTGCCGGTCAACGCGGCGGCGCCGTGACGCAGGCGACGCATACCCTGGTCGTCGAGACGCGCGGGCCGGGCCTGGCGGAGATCACCGGCCCGGTGCGCCGGTGGGTCGCGGGGCAGGGGAGCGGGACCGGGCTGCTGACGCTGTGGTGCCGGCACACCTCGGCCTCGCTGCTGGTGCAGGAGAACGCGAGCGCCGACGTGCGGGCGGACTTGCATGACTTCTTCGCCGCTCTCGCGCCGCACGCGGCCGGGCGTTACCGGCACGGGGATGAGGGGTTGGACGACATGCCGGCGCACCTGCGCAGTGCGTTGACACAGCCCGGCTTGAGCATTCCGGTGATGGAAGGCGCGCCGGTGCTGGGCACCTGGCAAGGCATTTACCTGTTCGAACACCGGGACCGTCCGCACCGGCGCGAGGTGGCGCTGCATCTGCTGAGGGCCTGAGCGGAGTTTGCTGGCCGCTGGCAGTCCGGCCCGCGCCCCGCCGGTGCTGGAGGAGGGTGAAGAATAACGAGGACTCCTGGAGAGCGTCCAAGGTGTCGCTTGCCCGGGCGAAATCACGCATCAAGGCTGCGACGGTGGCGTGAAGCTTGTGGGTCGGGCGTTATCAGCATGGACCTGGATGAGGGTCGGCGCCACGACCCTCGTCTCCCGCTGCTCCAGGCGGCCGCCATCAAAAGCGGCGTCAGCTCCTCCCGCGGTGGCACGGCTCGACCGTATCCCGGAACGGCTGAACGCCGCGCCTCGGCAACGAGGCGCAGCAAAACCTCCAGCGCCGGCCGGGAGCGTCGCCCACGAGATCGTGCGGCCCAACGTCTCGCCAGTCGTGCCGGCGACCAAGGCGAGCGATTTGCGGGCGGATGGGGCCGAGCCGTGGCGCGTCCCTGTCTCGGGCCAGGTGACGCTGGTGATTGAGGGTGCCCGGCCCGGTCATCGGGATCGCACTCGACGCGGGTGGCTTCGAGGATCCACCGCGGATGGTGGAGGCGTGGGGGCTGCGCGACGGGCTGGAGCAGTGCCGGCTTGGCGCTTTCTAAACCACTCTAGCCATCGTTCTACGCAGTTACTCAGTTTGATCGGACGCGAGGTGCGTCCGACAAAACTGAAACCGCTCTAGCGCCGTGCCTTGCGCGCCGCGTATTTCGCATCCCGCGCCGCTTTGCGTTCCGCCCGGATCGCCTCGTCCCGCGCCGCCTGCTCGGCGGCCTTGCGCTCCGCTTCCGCCGCTGCCGCCGCCTCGGCTTCCAGCCGCATCCGTTCCGCTTCCTGCTTCTTCAGATCCTCGACCTGCTTCAGCTTGGCTCGTTCGGCCATGCGCTTCTCGCGCGCCTCGGCGACCGTGCGGCGCTCTGCCGCGCGGGCCAGCACCGCCGGGTCGTCGGCCGGGGGGCGGGACTTGAACCGTTCCACCAAGGCCCGCTTCGCCGCGGCGGCCTCGTCGCGGCGGTCGTTGAACGTGCTGCCCTTCAAGGCCATTCGGTCATCTCTCCGTGTTGCATGCCGCAAGATATGTCATCCGCCGCGCAAATTGAACTGCTGCCGCGCGGCCCTGTCCCGTGCGCCGATTGGTTATTCCGCCGGCCAGTCGTTTCCGCCAATCAGTTATTTCCGCTCTGGCCCGGCGTCCAGCAGGGCCAGGTTCTGCTGCGCCAGGTCGGCCGTCGCGCTGTCGGGGGCGAGGCGCACGGCCTGCTCCCAATCCCGCCGCGCGCCCGCCCGGTCGCCCTGGCGTTGGCGCAGGATGCCGCGCTCCAGCAGCGCGTCGGCGTCGTCCGGGTCGAGGCCGACCGCCTGGTCGATGTCTGCCTGCGCCAGGTCCAGCCGGTCGAGCTGCCGCCAGGCCGAAGCGCGGAACACCAGCGCGTCCACCCGCCCCGGCTCCAGGTCGAGCGCCCGGCTCAGGTCGTCCGCCGCCTGCTGATAGCGTTCCAGCGCGCCTTCAGCCATCGAGCGGTCGACCAGCAGGTCGGCATTGTCGGGCGTCAGCGACAAGGCGAGCGTGGTGGACGCCAGCGCGTGGTCCGGCGAGCCGGCGATCAGCCACGCCTGCCCGGCCTGGGCATAGACGGCCGCCCGCGCCGTGCCGGAGGCCCCGCTGTGGCCGGCGAGCGTGTCGAGCATCGCCGCGCCAGCCTCCGGCTCGCCGAAGGCGATCGTCGCGAGGGCCGAGCAGTGGGTCGCGCCGTCGCCCCCTCCGGCCGCGGTCCATGTGTCGGCGAGGGCGCGCGCGCCGTTCGGGTCGGTGGCCAGCATCGCGAGGCAGCGGTCGTAGTCCGCGCCCTGGGCGATCCGCGGCGGGATGGGCGGCACGGGAAGCGGCTCATCCGCCGCCGTCTCGAGGGCCGGATCGTCCCGCCACCACCATGCGCCGCCGGCGAGGAGCAGGGCTGCGAGGATCGCGCCGGCGAAAGCCACGGGTTTCCACTTGCGCACCGGATCGTTCCACATCTGCCCGGCCCGGCAAATACGGTAAGGTGGGCCATGCAAGCAATGCAGCTCCTCATCTTCGGCCTGGGCTACACCGGGACCGAGATCGCCCGCCGCGCTGCGGGGGCCGGGCTGTCGGTGACGGCCACCAGCCGCGCGCCCGACCGTCTCACCCCCCCGCCCGGCGTCCGCCTGGTCGCGTTCGACGACGCGGGGCCGGTCCTGCGCGCCGCCACCCACGTCCTGCAAACCGCTCCGCCCGGCGAGGACGGCGACCCGGCGCTGCGCCGCTTCGGCCCCGACCTCGGCGTGCCGTCCTGGGCCGGCATGATCTCCACCACCGGCGTCTACGGCGACCGCGGCGGCGCGTGGGTGGATGAGGACACCCCGCCCGCGCCCACCGGCCCGCGCGGCCAGCGCCGGGCCGAGGCGGAGCGGGCCTGGGCCGCCGCCTTCCCGGGCGCGCGGGTCGACCTGTTCCGCGCCGCCGGCATCTACGGTCCCGGCCGCTCGGTGCTGGACGACGTGCGCGCGGGCACGGCGCGGCGGGTGGACAAGCCCGACCACCTGTTCGGCCGCATCCACCGCGACGACATCGCCCGCGCCGTGCTGGCCGCCATGCGCCAGGACCGCGCGCCCGGTCCCCGCGTGCTGAACCTCAACGACGACGAGCCGGCCACCAACGCCAACGTGGTGGCCGAGGCCGCCCGCCTGCTGGGCGCGCCCGCGCCGCCGCTGGTGCCGTTCGAGCAGGCGCTGGCGGAGATGAGCGCGATGGGCCGCAGCTTCTGGGCCGAGAACCGCAAGGTGTCCGGGCGCAAGACCCAGGAACGGCTCGGCCTAACCTGGCGCTACCCGACCTTTCGCGAGGGCCTCGCCGCCATCCTGGCCGAGGAGGGCGGCGTGCAGGCGCCCTAGCACGGCCAGGTCCTCGGGCCGGGACAGGCGGTGGTCGCCGTCCTTGACCAGCGTCACCTGCACGTCGTCGCTGTCCAGCCGCGCCGCGAGGCGCAGGGCGGTTTCCCACGGCACGTCCGGGTCTCGCTGGCCGTGCAGCAGCCGAACCGGGCAGCGCAGGCCGATAGGCGCGTGCATCAGCAGGCGCCGCCGCCCGTCCTCGATCAGCCGCAGCGTGATCGGCGTCGGCTCGCCGTACTCGCTCGGGGCGAGCAGCACGCCGTCCCGCCGCAGGGTGTCGCGCTCGGCCGGCATCATCGCGTCCCACATCAGCGCCTCGGTGAAGTCGGGCGCGGCGGCGACGCCGAGCAGCCCGGCCAGGCGTTCGGGCCGGGCGAGCGCCAGCAGCAGCATGATCCAGCCGCCCATGCTGGACCCGATCAGCAGCAGCGGCCCGTCCGTCAGCCGGTCGATCAGCAGCAGCGCGTCCTCGGTCCATCGTCCGATGGTGCCGTCCGTGAACGCCCCGTCGCTCGCGCCGTGGCCGGAATAGTCGAGCCGCAGGCAGGCGGTCCCCCGCGCGCGGCACCAGGTTTCGGCGGCGAGCGCCTTGCTGCCGCCCATGTCGCTGCGGAAGCCGGGCAGGAACACCGTGGTCGGGCCGCGCCCCGGCGTTCGCACCCAGGCCAGGTGGGTGCCGTCGCCCCGGTCCGTCCGTCCTTGCTCCATTCCTGGCCTCCTGCCGCCCAAGTGCTATAGCGCCGCGATGGACCCGCTCCCACCCGGCACCACCATCCTGCAAGTGCTGCCGCGGCTCGAAACGGGCGGCGTGGAGCGCGGCACGGTGGAGATCGCGCGGGCGGTGACGGTGGCGGGCGGGGTAGGACTGGTCGCTAGCGCGGGCGGGCGACTGGTGGAGGCGGTCGAGCGGGCAGGGGGGCGGCACGTCGCCATGCCGCTGGCCGGCAAGGGTCCGCTCGCCATCTGGCGCAACGCCGGGCGGCTGGCGGTGCTGATCGGCGCGGAGCGCGTGTCCCTCGTCCACGCCCGTTCCCGCGCCCCGGCCTGGTCGGCGTGGCGGGCGGCGCGGCGGACCGGGGTGCCGTTCGTGACCACCTACCACGGCGTCTACAACGAAGGCGTGCCGGGCAAGCGCCGCTACAACGCGGTCATGGCCAGCGGCGACCGGGTGATCGCGATCAGCCGCTACGTCGCCCGCCTCGTCACCGAGCGCCACGGCGCCGACCCGGCGCGCGTGCGCGTCATCCCCCGCGGCGTCGATCCAGCGGTGTTCGATCCGGACAGCGTGACGGCGGCGCGCGTCGCCGCCCTGGCCGGCGCTTGGCGCATCTCGGAGGGCGTCCCCGTCATCATGCTGCCCGCCCGCCTCAGCCGCTGGAAGGGCCAGGCCGTGCTGCTCGCCGCCTTGGCCCAGATGCGGGCGCGAAACGCCGTCTGCGTGCTGGTGGGCGGCGGACGCCCCGGCTTCGCCCGCGAGTTGGAGCAACTGGCCGCCTCGCTCGGCGTCGCCGACCGCCTGCGCCTGGCCGGGCACTGCGACGACGTGCCCGCCGCCCTGATGCTGGCGACCGTCGCCGTCAGCGCCTCCACCGACCCGGAAGGCTTCGGCCGCGCCGTGATCGAGGCGCAGGCGATGGGCCGCCCCGTCATCGCCACCAACCACGGCGGCGCGGCCGAGACGGTGGAGCACGGCGCGACCGGCTGGCACGTCCCGCCCGGCGACGCCGACGCCCTCGCCACCGCGCTCGACCGCGCCTTGGCGCTCCCGCCCGGGGAGCGCGCCGCGCTGGGCGGGCGGGCGCGGGCCGGGGTGCTGCGCCGTTACACGGTCACGGCGATGCAAGCGGCGACGCTCGATGTGTACCGCGAGTTGCTGTGAACATCCTCGTCATCAAGCTGGGGGCGCTGGGTGACGTCGTGCTCGCCTTCCAGCCGTTCGCCGACATCCGCGCCCACCACCCGGACGCCCGCATCACCCTGCTGACCACGGCCGCGTTCGCGCCGATGCTGGCTGGGAGCCCCTGGTTCGACCGCGTGCTGACCGACCGCCGGCCGCGCTGGTGGGACCTCGCCGGCCTGCGCGCGCTGCGCCGCGTGCTGGGCGGCTACGACCTGGTCTACGACTTGCAGACCAGCGGGCGGTCGTCGCGCTACTTCCGCCTCGCGGGCCGCCCGCCGTGGTCCGGCATCGCCCGCGGCGCCAGCCTGGCGCACGCCAACCTGGCCCGCGACGCCATGCATACCATCGATCGCCAGCGCGACCAGCTCGCCATCGCCGGCGTGCCGCCCGCCGCGCCCGCCGCGCTCGATTGGCTGGCGCGGGACGCGCCCGATTGGCTGGCGCGGGACGCGCCTGGCCTCGACGGCCCTTACGCGGTACTGGTGCCCGGGGCCGCGCCGCATCGCCCGGCCAAGCGGTGGCCGGCCGAGCGGTTCGGCGCGCTCGCCGCCCGGCTCGACGCCCGCGGCCTGCGCCCCGTGGTCGCCGGCGCCGCCGCCGATACGCCGCTGGCCCGCGCCGTCGTCGCCCTGTGCCCGGCCGCGCTCGACCTCACCGGGCGCACTACCCTGCCGCAACTGGCGGGATTGGCGGCCGGGGCGGCGGTGGCGGTCGGCAACGACACCGGGCCGATGCACCTGGCCGCCGCCGTCGGCTGCCCGTGCGTCGTGCTGTTCTCCGCCGAGAGCGACCCGGCGCTCACCGCGCCGCGCGGACGGGCGCCCGGCCAGGTGCGGGTGCTCCGCGCCGCCGAGCTGGCCGACCTGCCGGTGGAGAGGGTTGCGGACGCGCTGCCGTGAGGCCATACGGAACGGCCCGCCCATGAGGACGCACCGACGCCATGCCCGCCATCACCCTGCCCGACGGTTCCATCCGACGCTTCGACGCGCCGGTGACGGGAACCGAGGTGGCGGCGTCGATCGGCCCCGGCCTCGCCCGCGCCGCGCTCGCGATGGAGGTGGACGGGCGGATGACCGACCTTTCCCGCCCGATCGAGCACGACGCGACTCTGCGCTTCGTCACCCGGCGCGACCCGGAAGCGTTGGACCTGATCCGCCACGACACCGCGCACGTCCTGGCGGAGGCGGTGCAGGCGCTCTACCCCGGCACCCAGGTCACCATCGGCCCCAACATCGAGAACGGCTTCTACTACGACTTCGCCCGCAACGAGCCGTTCACGCCGGAGGATTTCGCCGCCATCGAGGCCAAGATGCGCGAGATCGTCGGCCGCGACGCCCCTTTCGAGCGCGAGGAGTGGGACCGCGACGAGGCGATCCGCTTCTTCGAGGCCCGCGGCGAGCGCTACAAGGCCGAGCTGATCCGCGACCTGCCGGAGTCGGAGACCATCACCCTTTACCGCCAGGGCGGCTGGATCGACCTGTGCCGCGGCCCGCACATGCGCGGCACCGGCGACGCGGGCACGGCGTTCAAGCTGATGAAGGTGGCGGGCGCCTACTGGCGCGGCGACCACCGCAACGCCATGCTGAGCCGCATCTACGGCACCGCCTGGCGCGACGGCAGGGAACTCGACGCCCACCTGCATCAGTTGGAGGAAGCCGAGCGCCGCGACCACCGCCGCATCGGCCGCGACATGGACCTGTTCCATATGCAGGAGGAGGCGACGGGGAGCATTTTCTGGCATCCGAAGGGCTGGGCGCTGTACCGGGCCGCAGAGAGCTACATGCGCCGCCGCCTCGACGCCTCGGGCTACCAGGAGGTGAAGACGCCGCAACTGGTGGACCGCCGGCTGTGGGAGGCGAGCGGCCATTGGGACAACTACAAGGAGCACATGTTCATCGCCCGCGTCGAGGACGAGGACACCACCCTCGCCCTGAAGCCGATGAACTGCCCCTGCCACGTGCTGATCTTCCGCGACCGCCTGCGCAGCTACCGCGAACTCCCCCTCCGCATGGCCGAGTTCGGCTCCTGCCACCGCTATGAGCCGAGCGGCGCGCTGCACGGCATCATGCGGGTGCGCGCCTTCACCCAGGACGACGCCCACATCTTCTGCACCGAGGCGCAGATCGCCGACGAGACGGTGCGCTTCGTCGAGCTGCTGTCCAGCGTCTATCAGGATTTCGGCTTCGACAGCTTCCGGGTGAAGTTCAGCGACCGGCCGACGCCGCGCGCCGGGTCGGACGAGACCTGGGACCGGGCCGAGGGCGCGCTGAAGGAGGCGTGCGCCACCGCCGGGGTCGATTACGAGCTGAACCCAGGGGAGGGGGCGTTCTACGGCCCCAAGCTCGAGTTCGTGCTCCGGGACGCCATCGGCCGCGACTGGCAGTGCGGCACGTTGCAAGTCGATTTCGTCATGCCGGAGCGGCTCGACGCCAGCTACGTCGGCGAGGACAGCAGCCGCCACCGCCCGGTGATGCTGCACCGCGCCATTCTCGGCAGCTTCGAGCGTTTCCTCGGCATCCTGATCGAGCAGTACGCCGGCCGGTTCCCATTGTGGCTGGCCCCGGTGCAAGTGGTGGTCGCCTCCATCGTCTCCGACGCCGCCCCTTACGCCGAGGAAGTCGCGGCCTCCCTCCGCGCCCGCGGCCTGTCGGCCCGTGCCGACATCCGCAACGAGAAGATTAACGCCAAGGTGCGCGAGCACAGCCTGGCTCACGTCCCGGTGCTGCTGGTCGTCGGCCGGCGCGAGGCGGAGCAGCGCAGCGTCGCCGTGCGCCGGCTGGGCAGTGACGCGCAGGAGGTGCTAACCTTCGAGGCCGTGGTCGCCCGTTTGGCCGAGGAAGCGATGCCGCCGGATGTGCGGCGTCTTGAAACCTCGGCCGCGCAGGCCCACGACTGATGAGTTGAACAACCACAGGAGAGTCCGATAGCCCGAGGTCCCATGCCGAACTCCGCGCCGTCCCGCGACGGGCCGCGCGTGAACGAGGACATCCGCGTGCCGCAGGTCCGCCTGATCGACCAGGAAGGCGAGATGCAAGGCGTGATGACGACGCGAGACGCGTTGCTGCGCGCCTACGCCGTCGGGATGGACATGCTCGAGATCAGCCCGAACGCCGATCCGCCGGTGTGCAAGATCCTGGATTACGGCAAGTTCAAGTACGAGCAGCAGAAAAAGAAGAACGAGGCAAAGAAGCGTCAGCGGGTGATCGAGATCAAGGAGATCAAGGTCCGCCCCAACATCGACGAGAACGACTACCAGGTGAAGATGCGGGCGATGAAGACCTTCATCGACGAGGGTGACAAGGTGAAAGTGACGCTTCGCTTCCGCGGCCGCGAGATGGCGCACCAGGACATCGGCATCAAGGTGCTGGAGCGCATCCGGGCCGAGCTGGAGCAGACCACCAAGGTCGAGCAGATGCCCCGCATGGAAAACCGCCAGATGATCATGGTGCTGTCGCCGAGGTAGGCGTCGCCGGGGCGGGCCTCGATCGACGCTGACGTGATGGCCGGACCTGTTCCGGCCATATCTTTGCCCGCTGTCCTGATCAGCCTTGATGCGGACCGCTCCGGGCGCGGGCTGTTCCCAAGACAACTTTAGGGTCTGCGATGCAACCCGGCGTGGTGCCCTGCGACGGTGTTCACCCGGCCGCTCACATACGGTTCGGGAGCGGTGCCCTGGGTCGCCCTGCTTCGTTGATCAAGGAAATTCCGCGGCACGGATGTTGATGAAACCCAACCCGGCGGCCGCCGATTTTGCCCGCGGCATCATCTCGCCTTATCCTCCTGGTCCGGAGGGAACGACCAGGATGCAGGACACCTACGAGTCAGCTCGCCTGCTGGCCTACGCGCGCGCGTTGCTGACGGCGGCGGGCCTCGCGGCGGACCGCGCCGAAACCGTCGCCGCGACGCTGCTCGAGGGCGACCTGTTGGGCCACACCACGCACGGCCTGGCGCTGCTGCCGGGCTACCTGGGAGAGCTGACGACGGGACGGATGCGGGCCGAAGGGGAGCCGGAAATCGTCAGCGACCGCGGTGGCGCCGTGTTGCTGGACGGGCGACGGCTGCCCGGCCCGTGGCTGGTGCATCACGCCATCGATCTCGCCCTGGCCCGGGTGGCCGAGCACGGCACGGCGACGGTGGTGATCCGCCGCAGCCATCATATCGCCTGCCTCGCCGCCTACCTCGAGCGCGTCACCCGGGAGGGCAAGGTCATCATTCTGATGAGCTCGGACCCGAACGTGGCCAGCATCGCTCCGTTCGGCGGCACCCGGCCGATGATGACCCCGAACCCGATCGCGGCGGGCATCCCGACGCCGGGGCCGCCGATCCTGATGGACATCAGCACCTCCACCACGACCAACGGGCTGACGGCGCGGCTGCACGCCGAAAACCGGCGGCTCGACGCGCCCTGGCTGCTCGACGCCGCCGGGCTGCTGACCGACGATCCGGCCGTGCTGTTCGCCGATCCGCCCGGCACCATCCTGCCGCTCGGCGGGCGGGACAGCGGCCACAAGGGGTTCGCGCTCGGCTTGCTGGTGGAGGCGCTGACCGGGGCGCTGGGCGGGTTCGGCCGGGCCGACCCCGCGGAGGGCTGGGGCGCGGCGGTGTTCCTGCAGGTGATCGACCCGGCGGCGTTCGGCGGCCCGGACGCGTTCACCCGCCAGACCGGTTGGCTGGCCGATGCGGCTTCGGGCAACCCGGCGCCCCCTGGCGCGCCGCCCGTCCGCCTTCCGGGCGCCCGCGGCCTGGCGCTTCGCGAGCATCAGGCGCGCGACGGGGTGGCGCTCTATCCCGGCATCCTGCAGGCGTTGCAGCCCTGGGCCGAGCGACTGAACGTGACAGGGATATGAACCCAGCGCGATCCAGGCCGTTGTTGGGTCTCGGGAGACAACGATGATCGAGATCACAACCTTGGCGCCGCACGAGCCGATCCCGGCAGGGCCGGACCGTCACGTCGTGGTGCTGCGACGGTTTGAGGAGGATGATCCGAACGCGACCAGTGTGCAGATCATGCTCACCGGGTCACCAGCCGAGATTACTCACCCTAGGATGCCAGACGGCCGCCCGATGTCGCTCGATGAGGCGATCGAGGCGGCCCGCGCGGTGGCCAAGAGTGAGGGGCTGCGGCGAGTCTACGTGCTCGATCGGGTGCAAGGCGTCCGGGAGCAGGACATTCTAAGACATGGCGGTGATCACTCCGTCCACATGGACCAATTGTCCGACACGGACGAGGCCGATGGGGAGCGCGGCCCCGACATGCGGGACATTGCTCACCCGGCGACACGTCCGTAGCCTCACCATCATGCCGCAATATAGACACAGGCGTTCGGTAGCGAGACGCGCATGCGACGCAATATGTTATGTGGCTCACGCGGACGTTACCCTTGGGGCTGGCGAAAGGTCCGTGCGGATCGGGTGTCAGACTGGTCTGCTCCTCCCTTATTGCTGTCTCTTGCCTTTTTCCGGGCTTGCCATCCTGGCATGGCCTTAAACAAGAAGAGAACCTCTGATGCCTGATTCCGGGTTGGACGCGGCCGTGACCGGACGCCGCGTTGGTGTGATGGTCGTGGGCATGGGCGGTGCCGTGGCGAGCACGGCGGTGGCCGGCATCGAGATGCTCCGCGCCGGGTCGAATGACTTCGCCGGGCTGCCACTGGCGAGCGCCGCCGCCCCAGGGATCGCCGCCTACCGCAATCTGCATTTCGCTGGCTGGGACCTCCACGGCGACACCCTCGACAGCGCCGTGCGCGAGCATCGCGTACTGGACCGGGAGCAGCAGGACCTGGTGTCCCCGGCGCTGGCGCAGATGACGCCGTGGCCGGCCATCGGCAGCGTCGATTTCTGTAAGAACGTGGACGGCGTGAACAAGGTCGCCGCCAAGGACCACCGCGAGGCGGTGGAGCGGATCCGCGACGACATTCGCAAGTACCGGGGCAGTTCCGGAATCGAGAACCTGGTGATGGTCAACCTCGCATCCGTCGAGCGGTGGCCGGACAAGGGCGCGGCGGCCCTGGCATCAATCGAGGGCTTCGAGCGCGGATTGGACTCCAGCGATCCCGCCATTAGTCCCGCCATGCTGTATGCTTACGCGGCGATCGCCGAGGGCGTGCCTTACGGCAACTTCACCCCCAGCCTGGCCGCCGACGTCCCAGCCCTGACCGCGATGGCGGAGCGGGAGAACGTCCCGGTCGCGGGCAAGGACGGCAAGACGGGCCAGACCTTCATCAAGACGGTCCTGGCCCCGGCGTTCAAGTCGCGCTCGCTCTACGTCGAAGGCTGGTTCAGCACCAACATCCTCGGCAACCGGGACGGTCTCGCGCTCGACAACCCGGACAGCCTGCGAAGCAAGCTGAACACCAAGGGGTCGGTGCTCGACGACATCCTCGGCTATCCCGTCGAGGATCACATCGTCGACATCCGCTATTATAGGCCGCGCGGCGACAACAAGGAAGCTTGGGACAACATCGACCTGGTCGGGTTCCTCGGGCAGAAGATGCAGATCAAGGTCAATTTCCTCTGCCGCGACAGTATCCTCGCGGCCCCGCTGGTGATCGAGATCGCGCGCGTGTTGGACCTTGCCCGGCAGCGGGGGCAAGGCGGCATCCAGGAGCAGCTCGGGCTGTTCTTCAAAGCGCCGATGACGCCGGCGGGCAAGCGGGAGGAGCATAGCTTCCCGGTGCAAGAGCGGGCGTTGCTCGATTGGTTGGCCGTCTGACGCCATGCTGGATGCCGTGCAGCCCGGCACGGCGCTGTCGGCGTTCGTGCCGCTGGCGGCCGAGCTCGGCGACCTGAAGCGCATTCGCGACGCTGCCGGGCCAGACTCCCTGGCCTCCCGGCTGTTTCGCCGGTGCTGGGGTGCCTTGCTGGCCGGGCAGGATATCGCGGAAGTGGCGGCGATCACCACCGCGGACGCCGTGGCCGCGGTGCGCCTGGGCGGCATCGGATGCGAGGTGTTGGCGTCGGCTGGGCTCTCGGACGACCAAGCGACGACGGTCCTGCGCCGCTCGTTCGACGAGGTCGCCGCCCCGATCGACCCCGCGCTCACCCGTCATCTGCGCCAGCACATCGGCAGGTCGTCGGAGAGTGGGCCGGCCCCCGTTTTCGCCGAGGCCTTGATCCGCCAGCCGAGAGCGGGGGCTACCTGTCCGGGCAAGCCCCGCATCGTGCTGGAGCCGCCCGAGAGCCACGGCGACCACTGCTGCATCGTCGCCGTGCTCGGGATGGTCGTGGCCCCCCGTTTCGCCGCCGACCCGGCGACGGTATTCCTGGCCGGGCTGGCGCATCACCTGCACAACGCCGTGCTGCCGGACAGTGGCTTCGCTGGCGAGGTCCTGCTGGGCGATCACCTGGCCGGAGTGATCCAGTACCTGTTCGAGCGTGAGCTGGCCACCCTGCCGCCGGCGCTGCGGCAACGAACAGGGGCGGCGCTGGCCCTGATCCCCGACGCATCGACGGAGGTCGGGCAAGCGTTCCACGCCGCCGACGTGATCGACCGCGTGCTGCAGATGCGTCATTACGACCAGGTTGCCCGGTTCACCATCGATCAGGCGCTCGACGATATGGAGCTGGTCCATGCCGGGCCGACGCAATCGTTCCATGAATCGGTGCTGCGGGAAGCGGGGTTGCCTTGATGCAGGCAGGGATGCCGTGGGGCGAGGCGCTGCGCAGCCCGGTCACGGGCGAAGCCTTGCGAGCGGACAGCGCGCATTCTTTGGCCTGCGGCGGCGAACGCTGGCCCGTCGTCGACGGCATCCCGTTCCTGCGTGTCGACCGGCGCGGTCTGGCGGCGACGGTGCTGGCGGCGCTCGACGCGGGGCGGCGGGACGACGCCTTGGTGGCGCTCCTGGCCGACCAGGACAACTGGGCCCGCACGCCGCCGCCGACCGAGGCTGACCGGCGCGCCCTGGTCGGCAACGCCGGCACGACCAGTTTCAGGGACGCGATGGAATTGCTGGCCTTCGGTCCCGTCGGCGCCTACTTCGCGCACCGGTGGTCCGACCCGACGTTCCTTTCGGGCTTGGCGCTGGCGGAGGCTTACTGGACGGCGGGATCCGTGTTCGAGTTGGCCTGCGGCGCGGGGCATTTCTTGCGCGAGTTCGCCCGGCGCGGCAACCCGGTCGCCGGTGGCGACATCGTGTTCGCGAAGCTGTGGCTCGCCCGACGCTACGTGGCACCCGACGCGCGGCTGATCTGCTTCGACGCGGCCGAGCCTTGGCCCTTCGACGACCAAGCCTTCGAGACCCTGTTCTGTCACGACGCGTTCTATTTCCTGCCGGAGAAACCTCGGGTCGCGGCGGAGATGCGCCGGGTGGCCCGGCGCGTGCTGGTCGGGCACGCGCACAACGCCTTGGTTGACAACCTGTCCGCCGGCGCGCCGTTGTCCCCGGCCGACTACGCCGCCCTGTTCGCGTCGCCCGCGCTGTACGACGACCGTGAGCTGACCGACGCCTTGATCGAGGCCCGCGCCCCGCGCCCCGCGTCGGCGGTGTCGCTCGCCGGGGCGCCGGCCGTGTCGATCGCGTCGGTATCGGCGGCGGACGCGCCGCGGCCCGTGGTCAACGGCCTGGCCTTACCGCCGCCCGGCACCATGCTGCGTCGCAATCCACTCTACGACGGGGCGCGCATCCGCTGGCCATCGGAGCGTTACGCCGCGGAATACGGTCCGCTGGCGACCTACCCGGTCGAGGCCAGCGGCCCGGAAACGGCAGTGACGGGGAGCGATCCGGAAGTCGACGCGCTGGCCCGTCGCCGCGTGCTGCTCGACCTGCCGGCGACTTGGTGAGTCGGTCGTGTTAAGCCAGGGCGCGCTGAAGTGGGGCATCGCGGGCTGCGGCTGGGTGGTGCGGGATTTCGTCGGTCCGGCGATCCAGGCGAGCCGCAACGGGCGCGTCGCCGCCTTGTTCGATCCCGATCCCGTGTCCCTGCACCGAGCGCAGCAGTTGTTCCCCGCCCCGGCGACCGCGGACCTGGACGCCTTCCTGGCCACACCGGGGTTGGGCGCGATCTACGTCGCCGCGCCCAACCACGCGCATCGTCCGCTGGTCGAGGCCGCCGCCCGCGCCGGTCTGCCCGTGCTGTGTGAGAAGCCAATGGCGACGACGCTGGAGGACGCGCAGGCGATGGTGGATGCCTGCGCGCGCGCCGGGGTGCGTTACGCGACGGCCTTCGACCAGCGGTTCCACGCCGCCCACCGCGCGCTGGCCGAGCTGATCGCCGAAGGGCGGCTCGGCATCGTCACCGCCGTGCGGATCGTTTACGCGTGCTGGCTGCCGGCCGATTGGGCGGGGGACAACTGGCGCATCGACCCGCGCCGGGCCGGGGGCGGCGCGCTGATGGACCTGGCGCCGCACGGGCTCGACCTCGTGGCCTACCTGCTGGGCGAGCCGCTGGTCGATGTCGCCGCGATGGGCCAGGCGCGGGTGCATCGCTACAAGGTCGAGGACGGCGCCTTGCTGATGGCGCGCAGCCGCTCCGGCGTCATGCTACAGATGCACGTCGCCTACAATTGCCCTGAGACGCTGCCCCGGCGGCGGCTGGAAGTGGTCGGCACCGCCGGACAGGCGATCGCGACCGACACCATGGGGCAGACGGCGGGCGGCAGCCTGGACCTGATCGACGCCGCCACCGGCGTGGCGCAGCCGGTGGACGTGCCGGGCCAGGACCGCTCGCCGTTCCTCAACCAAGTCGAGGCGTTCGCCGACGCCGTCGCCGGCGAGGGCAGCTTCCCGTTCCCGGCCGACGCGGACCTCGCGACCATGCGCCTGCTGCTGCGGGCGCAAGCCATGGCCGCGCCGCCCGAACCCGGCATCGGGCGTGCCGCCTGACCGACCCCGGCTCCGTCCCGAGCAAGCGCCATTCGAAGAAACGGTTCCGATGACCCACCACGTCCTGCCGCCCGACCTGCCCGACGCCGCCCGAGCCTACGTCGCCTCGATGCCGGAAGGCCGGGTCGAGCTGTTCCCGTTGTCGCCGCTCGACCGCACCGGGGTCAGTTGCTGGAACGCGATCTTCCTCAACGGCGACGGCACGCGCTGGCACGGGGTCGCCCCCCACGGCGTCGGCTACGGCGCGGACGACGCGGCGGCGATCATCGGCACTACCGGCGAGCTGGCCGAGGCCGTCCATTCCGCCGTCCAGGTCCATCGGATGGAGCGCCGCACCGCCACCTACACCGCGTTGCGCGGCGAGGCCGGCGCCCGCGCCGTCGCCGACCCGCTCGCCCTGTGCTTGCCGGCCGGCAGCCCCGTCGGCCACGACACCACGCTCGAATGGGTGCCGGCCCGGCGCTGGCCAGGCGGCGAGACCGTTTGGATGCCGATCGACATCGCCGCCTGCTCGGTCGGCGACCTGTCGCCCGGCTACGTCCCGTTCACCACGCCGATCACCAACGGCCTCGGCGCCGGGCCGACGCTCGATTTCGCCATCGGCCACGGCTTGTGCGAGCTGCTGCAACGCGACGGCAACGGGCTTGGCTTCCGCGCCATGGACCGCGGCGTCGCGCTCGACCTCGGCGACGGCCCGCGCGACCCGGCCACTCGCGCCCTGCTCGACAGGCTGTCCGGCCTCGGCATCGAGGTCATCCCCAAGTTCGCCAGCACCGAGTTCGGCGTCGCCAACGTCTACTGCGTCGGCGCGGAGCGGGACGGGACCGAGGCGGCGTTCCCGATCATGGTCACCGCCGCCGGCGAGGCCGCCTCGCTCGACCGCGAGCACGCGTTGCGCAAAGCCGTGCTGGAGTTCGCCGCCGCGCGGATGCGCAAGGTGTTCAGCCACGCGCCGCTGGAAGCGGTCCGCCCCGTCGCGCCCGCCGGCTACCTGGAACGGTTCCGCGCCTACCACTCCTTGGGCGGCGAGGAAGGGCGCAGCCTGCGCGAGATGGTCGGCTGGCTCGGCCGCGACCAGGCGGGCTTGAAGGCGTTGCTGGCCGACACCGTGCTGAGCCGCCAGGCCACCCAGGCGTTCGACGCCCTGCCGACCTGGGACGGCCCGCTTTCCGGCACCGGGCTGGTCGAGGAGCTGGCCCGGCGGTTCGCGGCCGCGGACATGGAGATCCTCTACGTCGATTGGTCGCCGCCCGGCGCGGAGAACGTCCACGTCGTTAAGGCGTTCGTGCCCGGCCTCGAAGTGGAGACGATGAGCTATCACCGCATCGGCGCGCGCGGCGTCCGCAAGCTGCTGGACCGCGGCAGCCCATTGGCCGGGCTGGGCGAGCCGCCGCCGGGCGCGAAGCCGGTGCGCCTGCCGGCGAAGGAGGCCGCGACGTTCGAGGCGGCCCCGTGGCTCGACACCGAGGCGGTGGACCGGATCGTGGGCAAGCTCTACCCGCTGTACCGCGAGCCCGAGGTGCACAGCGCGCCGATCAGCATGGAGCGGCCGTGACCCTCCGGTTCGCCTACAACACCAACGGCGCGGCCAACCACCGCATCGACGACGCCCTCGCCCTCATCGCCGATGCCGGCTACGACGGCGTGGCGCTCACCCTCGACATCCACCACCTGGACCCGTTCGGCCCTGACTTCCCCGGCGAGCGCCGCCGGGTCGCGGCCCGGCTGCGGCAACTGGGCCTGGGCTGCGTGGTCGAGACGGGCGCGCGTTTCCTGCTGGACCCCCGCGCCAAGCACGAGCCGACCCTGGTGACGGCCAGCGCCGAGGGGCGCGCCCGCCGGATCGAGTTCCTGTCCCGCGCGCTGGAGGTCGCGGCCGACACCGGGGCCGACGCCATGTCGTTCTGGGCCGGCGTGCCGAAACAGGGGGTCGGGGCCGACGACGCCCGCGCCTGGCTGCGCGAGGGCGCGGCCGCGGTGGCGCGCCGGGCCGAGCAGTTGGGCGCGGTCGCCGCCCTGGAGCCGGAGCCGGGCATGTTGATCGAGACGGCGGACGACTGGGCCGCGCTCGCCATTCCCGGCCTGCGCCTCGCGCTCGACACCGGGCATTGCGTCGTCACCGGCGAGCGCGACCCGGCCGACGCCGTCCGCGCCTTCGCGCCGCACCTCGGCACCGTCTCCGTCGAGGACATGAAGCGCGGCGTCCACGTCCACCTGCCGTTCGGCGAGGGCGACATGGACGTGCCCGCCATCCTGCGCGCGCTGGACGAGATCGGCTTCGACCGCCTGGTCTGCGTCGAGCTGAGTCGCGAAAGCCACCGCGCCGACACCATGATCCCCGCCTCGCTCGAGTACCTGCGCGCCCACCAGCCCGGCGCGCCGGCCTGACCATGCGCGTGTGCTTCGTCAGCCGCCGGTTCTTCCCGGCAATCTCCGGCATGAGCGTCTACGCCCTCAACCTGCTGCGTGAGCTGGTTCGGGCCGGGCACGACGTGACGATGATCAGCCAGTATCGCGGCGACGCGTTCGGCAAGCGCGTCTACGGTGGCGGTCCGCCGCCGGACGTGCCCGGCGTGCGCGTCGTCGGCCTCGAACAACTGGGCGAGCAGACCACCGGCGACTTCGAGCGCGACATCGCGACCATGATCGACGCCATCGCCGCCGAGCACGGCCGCGCCCCGTTCGACGTGCTGCACGCCCAGTACGGCTACCCGTGCGGCTGGGCGGTGCTGGAAGCGTCGCGGCGCATCGGCGTGCCCAACGTCGTCTCGATCCAGGGCGGCGACGGCCACTGGGTCGGCAGTTGCTGCGAAACGCACCGCCTCGCGATGGTGCGGCTGCTGGACCACGCCAACGCCGTCCTGATCGGCTGCAACAGCTTCCGCGACGAGGTCGTGGAGCGCCTCGGCGTCGCGCCCGGCCGCTTCACCATCGTGCCCGGCGCGGTGGACACCGCCCGCTTCACCCCGCCTGACGCGCCCCCGCCGGATGATCCGCCGGTCATGCTGTACCACGGCCGCGTCGACGCCCGCAAAGGCGTGCTGGACCTGCTCGCCGCCGCCCGCCAGCTCAAGCAAGGCGGCGACCGGTTCCGCCTGCTGGTCTCCGGCATCGGCCCCTCGTTCGACGAGACCGCGGCGGCCATCCAGGACCTCGGGCTGGCAGGGGACGCCGAGATGACCGGCTACATCGACTACGACCGCGTGCCGGAGGTGTATCGCCGCGCCGGCATCTTCGTCTCGCCGACCTACGCCGAGGGGTTCAGCAACACCATCCTCGAAGCGATGGCCAGCCGCATGGCCGTCGTGTCCTGCCGGTCGGTGGGCGTCGTCGACTGCATCCGCGACGGCGAGAACGGCCTGCTGACCGAGCCCGGCGACCGCGACGGCCTCGCGGACGCCCTGCGCCGGGTGCTGCGGGACCAGGGCCTGCGCGAGCGCCTGGCCGACGCGGCGCTCCGTGAATGCCGGGCGGTGTACTCCTGGCCGAAGGTTGGGCGGCAGATCATGGACGTCTACGCCCGCGTCGCCTCCCAGCGCCCGGACACGGGCTACGACCCGGCCCTGCCGGTCACGCCCTGCCGCTTCCGCGCCGAGCCGCACCTGCTCTGATGCCCGGTGCCCTCGTCCTCTCGCCCCACCTGGACGACGCCGCGTTCTCCTGCGGCGGCTTGATGGCGCAGTTGGCCGACGCCGGGTGGCGCGTGTGCATGGCGACCGCCTTCACCCGCACCGTGCTGCCCGCCACCGGCTTCGCGCTCGCCTGCCAGCTCGACAAGGGGCTGTCGCCGGAGGTGGACTACATGGCGTTACGGCGGGAGGAGGACCGGGCCGCGGCGGCCATCCTCGGCGTCGCCGACCTGCGCTGGCTCGGCCTGCCGGAAGCGCCGCACCGCGGCTACCACTCCGCCGCCGCCTTGTTCGGCCCGGCGCTGGACGGCGACGCGATCTGGCGCGACCTCGCCGGCGAGGTCAGCCGCTTGATCGACGAGCTGCGGCCAGACTTGGTGCTCGCGCCGCAGGGCCTGGGCAACCACGTCGATCATCGACAGACGATCCGGGCCGTGTGGCACGCCGCCCCGGCGGCGCCGCTCGCGTTCTACCGCGACACGCCCTACGCCATCAGGAACCCTGGCGCTCGCCCGCACGACACGATGGCCGAACTGGCGGAATGCGTCGTGATGGTCGAGGCCGGGTTGTCGCGCAAGGTGGCGGCGTCCTGCGCCTACGCGAGCCAGGTCGGGTTCCAGTTCGGCGGCCCGGCGGCGGCGGGCGCGGCGTTGTGGGACTTCGCCACGCGGGAAGGGGAGGGAACGCCCGCCGAGCGCTTCCTGGGACGCTTGCCGCCGGAGATCGGTGGTTCGGCCGGTGGCCCTGCCGCGGGGCCGACAAGCGCCGGCCATAGCCCAGCCATATTTTGAGGTTTATACCACACGGTGAAATGACCCAGTGATGTGACCGTCCACCTATGAAAATAGAAACAGCTCGCCATGCCGCCCGGCTTGACCGGGCGATCCTGCCGAACCAGGCGGCCTCGCTTCAGTCCGCGCGACCTCTGACCGCGCGGCGGCTGGCGTTCTGGGTCCCGGTCACGTCAGCGACGGTGATGGGGACCGCGCTCGGCATCCTCGCGACCGATGCCGTCGGCAGTCCGTTGCGCTGGCCCCTACTGGCGCTGTTGGCGCTGAACCTGCTCTACATGGCGCTGACCGGCGTGCCAGCGATCCTCGGTTCCGTGCTGCAGATGGCGAGGCGGACGATGCGCCTGGCCCCTGCCGCGCCTTCCGGCCTGTCGCGGACGGCGATGCTGATGCCGGTGCACAAGGAAGACCCGCGCAGCGTGTTCGCCGCCATCGAGGTGATGGCGCGCGCCGTCGCCGACGCGGGGCTTGAGAACGTCGACATCTTCGTCCTGTCCGACACGCAGGATCTGGCGCTGGCGTCCGCCGAGCAGGCCGCCTTCGACGCCTTGCGCGCCCGCGCGCCGGCCAGTCCCGCGCTGCATTATCGCCGGCGGCGCGACAACGTCGGCCGCAAGGCCGGCAACCTGGCCGATTTCTGCGAGCAATGGGGCGACGCCTACGACTACATGCTGGTGCTCGACGCCGATAGCCTGATGGGCGCTTCGGCGATCAGCGCCCTGATCGGCCTGATGGACGCGAACCCCAGGGCTGGCATCATCCAGACCGTGCCCTACCCGATCGGGCGGGAAACCTTGTTCGCCCGGCTGCAGCAATTCTCTGCCCGGCTCTACACGCCCCTTCTGGTCGAGGCGCTGACCTACTGGCAGCAGGGCGACGGCAACTACTGGGGCCACAATGCCATCCTGCGCATCGCCCCGTTCCGCGCCCACTGCACGCTGCCGGTGCTGCCGGGGCGCGAGCCCTGGGGCGGGGAAATCCTGTGCCACGACGTGGTCGAGGCGGGGATGATGCGCGGGGCCGGCTGGGACGTGTGGGTGCTGCCGAACGTGACGGAGAGTTATGAGGCGATGCCGGCCAACCTGGTCGACTACATGGCCCGGGAGCGGCGGTGGTGCCAAGGCAACCTGCAGCATATGAACGTCATGCGCCTGCCGGGCTTCCGGCCCGTGGGGCGGTTCCACTTGGCTTACGGCGTCGCGCATTACCTCGCCGGGCCGGCCGCCCTGCTGTTCCTGCTGCTGACCTCGGTCGATGCCGTGCTGGGCGGCGGGTTCGGCCAGGCCCTGCTCGGCGGCGCGTGGGGCGTGGGACTCGTGGGGCTGGGCGCCGTGCTGCTCTACGGCGGCAAGGCCCTGACGTTCGCGACCGTGCTGGCAGACCGGTCGGAAGCGGCGCGTTTCGGCGGCCGGCTCGCCTTGGCCGGCAGCGCGGCCGTGGAACAGCTCGCCGCCTTCGCGGTGTCGGCGATGGTGATCGTGGCCTACACTCGCTCCGTGGTGGATCTGATCCGCGGCAGGACGGTGCGCTGGGACGCGCAGCCGCGCGATGACCGTGGCGTGAGCTGGGCCGAAGGCTGGCTGCGGACACGGTTGATGGCCGTGTCCGGCCTCTGCTGGCTGCTGATGCTGCCGATGATGCCGGATGCCCTGTGGGGCTGGACGCTGCCGCTCCTGCTCGGGTTGCTCGCCGCCTGGCCGCTGAGCGTGTTGTCCAGCCGCACCACGCTGGGCGCCAAGGCCCGCCGGCTCGGCTTGCTGCTCACGCCCGAGGAAACCTCGCCGCCACCGATCCTGCGGGCTTTCCAGCGGGCGGTGGTGATCCCGCAGCCGCACGCGCGTCAGGCCCCCGGCGTCATCATGCACCTGGTCTCATCGACCGGGGACGAGGCGTGATCAGGGCAGTCGCGTTCCTTCTGGCCTTGCTGGCGCTGGCGCGGCCTGCCACCGCGGACACCCTGCCACCCGGTGTCACGCCAACTGACCAGGCCGCGATCCAGGCCGTGATCGGCCAACAGTTCGAAGCCTTCAAGCGCGACGACGCCGCCGCGGCCTACCGTTACGCCGCCCCCAACATACAGCGCGTCTTCCCGACGGCCGAGCAGTTCATCCAGATGGTGCGCCGCGCCTACCCGCCGGTCTATCGTCCTCGGGACGCCGAGTTCACCGCGCTGGCGTTGCGCGACGGCGAGGTGGTGCAGGAGGTCGAACTCGTTGGTCCCGACCAGGTGCCGGCCCTCGCGGTCTACACCATGGCGCGAGGCGCTGGTGGCGAGTGGCTGATCGCGGGCTGCGTGTTGCTGCCGAGCAGCCGCGTCGGAACCTGACACCAAGCGAGCAACGCGCCGTCTCTGCCTGCCTCAGATGCCGGGCGCTGACTGCCCCCGCATCGGTCGAAACCCCATGAGCGGCACGGCGGAACCCGGCTTAGGCTTCACCACCGGCGCGGCCGTGGCGGCGGGCGGCGGCGGTGGGGCAGGCTGCGTCGGTTCCGGCGCGACCTGTGCATCGCGGGGCAGATCGCTCGTGCCCTCCGGTACGCTGTCCGGGGAAGGCAGGAGGTCCAGGGTCACGTCGTCTAGGGGCGGCAACGGAGCTGGCGTGGTCGGGGTGAACGGTTCCGGCTCCGAGAAGGTCGGCCGGGGCGGGGCGGGGTAGGGATCTGGCGGGTTGAAGAAGCTGTCCCGCGGGGTGCTGTAGAAAGGCACCGGCGTCGGCTCGTACGCGGGCTCGTTGGCCGCGACGCAGCCGGCCAGCAGCAAGGCCCCGGCGACGACCATGGCTGTGTGTCTCATCGGGGTTCCTCCGCGCCGGCCTGGCGCGCGATGCGGCCGCGGCGCTCGGGCCGCCAACGGGCCGCCGCGAGCGGCTGGATGATCCTCGCATCCGCGGCGGCGCTGGGAGTGTCTTGCTCGATGCGAAGTGACAAGGGGCTCGCGGTCCTATCCGGTGGCTTGCCGAAGCGATGGCGCAACCTTATGACCCGAGGCAACCGTCGCCAAGCCAGAGGAAACACCGCGCATGCAGATGCACGACGTCCGCGTCCATCCGTCGAAGGCGAAGCTCGGGCGGGAGGACCAGCTCGCCTGGAAGATCGCCGCCGTCGCCGCCGACCCGGTGCGGGTGCCGGACGAGACGGCCGAGATGATCGTCAACCGGGTGATCGACAACGCCGCCGTCGCCATCGCCAGCGTCAACCGCCACCCGTGCATGTCGGCGCGCGACATGGCCTTGGCCCACCCGGCTGCGCCGGGCCGGGCGGGCGCGACGGTGTTCGGCATGGACCCGTCGGTGCGCGTCAGCCCCGAATGGGCGGCCTGGGCCAACGGCACGGCCGTGCGCGAGCTGGACATGCACGACACCTTCCTCGCCGCCGACTACAGCCACCCCGGCGACAACATCCCACCGATCCTGGCCGTCGCGCAGCAGCTCGGCCAGTCGGGAGCCGAGCTGCTGCGCGGCCTCGCCACCGGCTACGAGATTCACATCGACCTGGTGCGCGCCATCTGCCTGCACGAGCACAAGATCGACCACATCGCCCACCTCTGCCCGGCCCAGGCCGCCGGCATCGGCACGCTGCTCGGCCTTGACACGCCGACCATCTTCCAGGCCGTGCAACAGGCGGTCCACGTCAGCTTCACCACCCGGCAGAGCCGCAAGGGCGAGATCAGCTCGTGGAAGGCCTACGCCCCCGCCCACGCCGGCAAGCTCGCCATCGAAGCGGTGGACCGGGTGATGCGCGGCGAGGGCGCGCCGTCCCCGATCTACGAGGGCGAGGACAGCGTGATCGCCTGGCTGCTGGACGGGCCTCAGGCGGAGTACCAGGTGCCGCTGCCGGGGCCGGGCGAACACAAGCGCGCCATCCTGGACAGCTACACCAAGCAGCACTCCGCCGAGTACCAGAGCCAGGCGCTGATCGACCTCGCGTTCCGCATGGGCAAGCAGGTCGAGGCCAGGCTCGGCGACGATTGGGACCAGGTGGAGGAGGTGGTGATCGAGACCAGCCACCACACCCACTACGTCATCGGCACCGGCGCCAACGACCCGCAGAAAATGGACCCGGGCGCCAGCCGGGAGACGCTCGACCACTCGATCATGTACATCGTCGCCGTCGCATTGCAGGACGGCGCGTGGCACCACGTCCGCAGCTACGCGCCCGAGCGGGCGCGGCGGGACGACACGGTGCGGCTGTGGCACAAGATCCGCACCCTGGAGGACCCGAAGTGGACGGCGCGCTACCACGCCCGCAAGCACGAGGACCTGGCGTTCGGCGGCCGCATCATCCTCCGCATGAGGGACGGCAGCACGATCGAGGACGAGATGGCGGTGGCCAACGCCCACCCGCTCGGCGCGACGCCGTGGACCCGGCCCGACTACGTGCGCAAGTTCCGCACCATGACCGACGGCCTGATCGACGGGGCCGAGGCCGACCGCTTCATCGCCGCGTGCGAGGACCTGCCGGGCCTGCCGGGCGGCGAGCTGCACCGCTTGCACGTCAGGATGCCGGAAGGCAGCGTGCGATCCGGCAAGCCCGGCATCTTCTGAAAGGGGTTTGGGGCCAAGGCCCCAGCGGGTCGAGGGCAGCGCCCTCGCCTTGAACGGGAGCGAGACCATGTCCGAGACCACCACCGCACCGAAAGCCAAGAAAGGCGTCGGCCTCGCCGGGGTCACCGCCGGCAACACCGCGCTCTGCACCGTGGGCCACACCGGCAACGACCTGCACTACCGCGGCTACGATATCCTCGACCTCGCTGACCGCTGCGACTTCGAGGAGATCGCCTACCTGCTGGTCCACGGCGCGCTGCCGACGCAAGCGCAGCTCACGGCCTACAAGGCCAAGCTGCGCGCCCTGCGCGGCCTGCCCGGCGTGGTACGGAGCGTGCTGGAAGCCTTGCCGGCGGCGACGCATCCGATGGACGTGATGCGAACAGGCATCAGCGCCCTCGGCTGCGCGCTGCCCGAGAAGGAGGGCCACGACCCGGCCGGCGCGCGCGACATCGCCGACCGCATCATGGCTTCAGGCGGCTCGATCCTGCTCTACTGGTACCACTGGTCGCACAACGGCCGCCGCATCGCCGTCGAAACCGACGACGACAGCATCGGCGGCCACTTCCTGCACCTGCTGCACGGGCGCCCGGCCGAGGAAAGCTGGGTGCGGGCGATGCACACCAGCCTGATCCTGTATGCCGAGCACGAGTTCAACGCGAGCACCTTCACCGCCCGCGTCATCGCCGGCACCGGCGCGGACATGCACTCCGCCATCGTCGGCGGCATCGGCGCGCTGCGCGGACCGAAGCACGGCGGAGCCAACGAGGTCGCGCTCGAGATCCAGAGCCGCTACGCGAGCGCCGACGAGGCGGAGCAGGACATCCGCGAGCGCGTCGCGGCCAAGGAGGTGATCATCGGCTTCGGCCACGCGGTCTACACCGAGTCCGACCCGCGCAACGTGGTGATCAAGCGAGTGGCCGAAGACCTGTCGGCGCGGGCGGGCGACATGCTGACCTTCGCCGTCGCCGACCGCATCGAGGCGACGATGCGCGACACCAAGCGCATGTTCGCCAACCTCGATTGGTTCAGCGCCGTCGCCTACAGCCAGATGCGCATCCCGGTGTCGATGTTCACGCCCATCTTCGTCATCGCCCGCACCAGCGGCTGGGCCGCGCACGTCATCGAGCAGCGGATCGACAACAAGCTGATCCGGCCCAACGCCCACTACACCGGGCCTGAGAACCGCGCGTTCGTGCCGATCGAGCGGCGGTAGCGCCCTCCGCGCGGGCGGCGCGCCCGCTCCCGCGTTGCGCCTGCGCCATGAAAACGGCCCCCACGACTTTTTTCGTGTCGTTCGTTACTCGCAATGCTGGTTTTTGATTGACATGGATACCTTGGTCGCGTGACAGCGGGACCTGTGTGCATGCGAGCGATTCGCGCGGCATCGTGCCGCGGTCGCCGTGCCTCATGGAGCGGCGAAACGCCATGTCTGCGCATTCGGGGCCATCGCCGCGCCGCACTGCCCTCGGATCGACCGGGATGCGTGCATTACGGCTCAAGGAGGACATCGAAGTGATCGACGAAACCAACAAGCGGGCGCAGCCGATGGCTGTGCGCGCGCCGACCAAGACGGCCGCGAAGGCGACGGCCGCGTCCAGCAAGCCGGCGGCCAAAAAGCCGGCGACGAAGGTGGCAGCCGCGAAGCCCGTGGCCAAAACGGCGAAGCCCGCGCCCAAGGCGGCGAAATCCGCGAAGCCCGCGGCCAAGACGGCGGCCGCGCCGAAGAAGGAGCCCGCGGCCACGAAAACGGCCGCGGCCACGAAGACCGCGCCACCTCCGGCGAAGTCGAAGGCCAACGGCAAAACCGCCGCCGCGCCCAAGGTGGCGGCCGCACCGAAGAAGTCCGCCAAGGCGTCGCCCGCCGAGAAGACCGAGGCGGCCAAGGCCATGAAAACGGCCAAGTCCCCCGCGACACGATCGGCCGCGGCCAAGACGCTGGGCAAGACGGGCGCGGCCAAGCCGAAGAAATCGGCCGCGACGCCGTCCGGCGCGGCGAGTTAGAGCGGCCTCACTTTACTCGAAGCCGCTCTGGCCCTGCTCCCTGCTATCGCTCCAGCTTGGCCGGGCGCGAGAGTGCGTCCGATCAAGCGGAGGCGCTTGGGCGGAATTTGTGCTCGCCGCAACGAAGGGCTAGAGCATGGAACGTGAGCACACGCGAACGGAACACGCTTTAGAGCGGTTTCTTGTTGCGTGAAACCACTCTAGCCATCGTTCCACGCGGTTGCTCAGTTCGGTCGGACGCGCCTCGCGTCCGACCGAACTGAAACCGCTCTAGCCGCCGATCCGCCTGCACTCGCTGGAATGCAGGCCGTTCCCCTTTAAGGCCCGAACGTGGCCAGCAAGTCGTCCACCTGCGCCGGCTCCAGCAGCCTCGGCCCGGCGGCGCGCAGCAGCATGAACAGCTTGGCCGCCTCCTCCAACTCCTCCGCCGCATAAACCGCGTCCGTCAAGGTGTGCCCGCTCACGACCGGGCCGTGGTTGGCGAGCAGGACGGCGCGCGCATCGCGCGCCGCACCGAGGATGGCCGGCTCCATGGCCGCGTCGCCCGGCCGGTAATAGGGCACGACCGGCATCCGCCGGCCGACGCGCATGACGAAGTACGGCGTCAGCGGCGGGATCGGGTTCGAGTTGTCGAGGCCCGGCAGGCAGGCGACGGCGGTCGCCATCGTCGAGTGCAGGTGCACGACCGCCCCCGCGTCGGCCCGGGCCTGGTAGAACGCCCGGTGCATGAACACCTCCTTCGAGGGCGCGTCGCCGCCGACGTGCCGGAAATCGGCGTCGAGCCGGCTGATGCGCGCCGGGTCAAGGCGGCCGAGGCACGAGTTCGTCGGCGTCATCAGGTAGCCGCCGTCCAGCCGCACGCTGATGTTGCCGGCGCTGCCGACGGAATAGCCGCGGGCGAACAGGCTGGCGGCGAGTTCCGCCAGCAGGGCGCGGGTTGCCGCCTCGGTCATGCCGGCGCCCGTTCGAACGCCTGCAGGAAGAAGTCCCGCCCGCCGAAATTGCCGCTCTTCAACGCCAGCAGCATCGGATCGCGCGCGCCTTCCGCGAAGGTCCAAGGCACGCCCAGGTCGATCTCGGCCCCGATGCGCAGCCGGCGGATGCCGAGCGCCTCCACCACGGCGCCGCTCGTTTCGCCGCCGGCCACCACCAGGCGGCGCACCCCGCGCGAGACCAAGCCTTCGGCGATCCGCGCCATCGCCTGCTCCACCAACGCCCCCGCCTGCTCGCGCCCCAGCCGCGCCTGCAACGCCGCGACCTTGTCCGGCGGGGCCGAGGCTGCGATCACCACCGGCGCGCCGGACAGCTTGCCTTCGGCCCACCCCAGCGCGTGCTCCGCCAACGCCGCCGCGTCCGGCATCGCGAGCGGGTCCAGCTCCAGCGTCGGCGCCCGGTCCCGCGCCGCGCCGATCTGGAACAGCGTCGCCCGCGAGCACGATCCGGCCAGCACCGCCGCGTGCCCGGCCACCGCGGGCAGCCCTCCCGGATCGGCCGTTCCCAGCAGCCCGGCCCGGCGGAAGTTCTCCGGCAACCCCATGGCCACGCCCGACCCGCCGGTGATCAGCGCCTGCGCCGCCGCGGCCTCGCCGATCGACAGCAGGTGGCGGTCGGTGAGCGCGTCGACGATGGCGTAGCGCCGCCCTTGCTCCTTGAGCGCGCTGAGCGCCGCCCGGATCGGCCCCGCGCCGGCGTCCACCGTCGCGAACGGCACTAGGCCGACCGTGCCCGTCGTCTGGCGCGAAAGCACGCGCACCAGGTTGGCGTCCTGCATCGGCGTCAACGGGTGGTCCTGCATCCCGCTCTCGTTCAGCGGCGCGCCGCCGACGAACAGGTGGCCCTGGAACACGCTGCGCCCGTTGGCGGGGAACGCCGGGCAGGCGATGGCGAAGCCGCAGCCGAGCGCGTCCACCAGCGCGTCGGCGACCGGCCCGATGTTGCCGGCGTCGGTGCTGTCGAACGTCGAGCAGTACTTGAACAGGAACTGCCGGCAGCCCGCGCCCCGCAGCCAGCGCAGCGCGTCCAGGCTCTGCCGCACGGCGTCGGCCGGCGGGATGGTGCGGGACTTGAGCGCCACCACGACGGCGTCGGCCTCCGGCGCCGGGTCGCCCGCACCGGGGACGCCGATCAGCTGCACCGTCCGCATCCCGTGGCGGACGAGCGTGCTCGCCAGGTCGGTGGCGCCCGTGAAGTCGTCGGCGATGCAGCCCAGCAGCATGGTTCAGCTCCGAAGGATGGCGTCGAAGGCGAGCGCCTGTTGCGGCCAGCCCGGCAGCGCCATGCCGACCTGCCACGCGCCTTCGGCCAAGGACGCCCGCAGCGCCCGGTCGAACACCACGCGGCGCAAGGATTTGGAGAACGTCTCGGCGTCGTCCGGTGGGCACAGCACACCCGCCGCCGGTGGCGTCAGCGTCCTCACGCCCTCGATGTCCGACGCCACCACCGGCACGCCGCGGCGCAGCGCTTCGGCGATCCCGGCGGCGTAGCCTTCCCAGCTCGATGCCAGCGCGTAGAGGTCGGCCTGCCGCCACAACGGTTCGAGCGCGTCGGGCGAAGGGTCGGCGAGCACCGTGACGCGGGACTGCAGCTCCAGGCCGTCCACCTGGGCGGCGATCCCGCCGGCGTAAACCGGGTCGCGCCGGGCATCCCCGGCGATGAACAGCGTCCAGTCGAGATCGGTCAGCCGGGCGAGGGCCTTGAGCAGCCGGTCGTGTCCCTTGCGCGGCGTGAGCACGCCGATTGAGACGATGCGGCAGCCAGGCCCGCCCGAGCCCGGGCTGCGCGGCAGGTCAGGCAGGCCGGGCCCGACCAGGTGGGGCGTCGCGACGCCGAAATCGGCCGTGAGCCGCTCGGCAACCTGGGTGCTGGTCGCCACCACGCGACGCAGCCGGGGCAGCATCCGTTGCTCAATCGCGCGGACCGCGTCGCGAGCGCCCGGGTCGCGCCCCGCCTTGGCCGAGACGTGGTGGATGACGGCGATCGCGTCCTGACCGGCCAAGGCGTCGATCTGCGGCTCGGCGTCCGGCAGCAGCAACCCGTCCACCACCGGCACGCCCTCGCCCGGTATGTCCGCCACGCCGTGCCGGACCGTGACCTCGTGCCCGAGCGCGCGGAGAGCGGGGATCAGCCCGGCGTTGAACGCGCTGCCACCCCCGGCCGGGGCAGGGGAGGGCGTGAGGAACACGAGGTGCATGGCGCGGGGGTATCACGCGCGACCCACGCCGGGCCAGGGCCGATGCCGGCGCTGCGCGCCACTGGCCCATCCCCGGCAACCGGAAAGGCTAAGCGCGCAGCGTCAGCGCCAGGGCGGCCGCGGTGATGGCCGTGCCTCCGCCCGCGCCGTAGCACACCGGGCCGGGTGTCGCGCGCAACGCGGCGTGGGCGACGATCTCCAGCACGCGGCCTTGCACGTCGATCGCCCGCCGGAGCAGCGCGCCGTTCTCCGCCACCAGGTCGCGCAGCCGCGCGGCCAGCGTGGCGTCGGGCGCCGGATCCCGCGAGGCGGCCTTGAACGCCGCCGCGGCCGCCTGCTTCTCGGACAGGTAGCGCACCGCCGCTTCCGGGTCCCCGCCCGCGAGGGCTTCGTTCTCCGCCAGCAGCACGCGTTCGAGCCGCTGTCCCGCGTTGTCCAAGGTGTCCGGTTGGGTCGTGCTCATCGTGCCGCCTCCTGCAATCGCATCATCTGCTGCATGATCGGCTGCGCGAGGCCGAGGCCGCCGTGCGCCGAGACGTGCTTGGCCAGTTCGCTGACCAGCATGGGTTTCCAGGCCGATTCCGCGTCGCCGCCGCCGAACGGGCCCTTGCTGTTGTCCACCGTGTCGAACATCGGGGCCAGCATCTGGCCCAGCGCCATCGCCTCGAACTGCTGGGCGGTGGCGGCGATCTTCTGCTTCTGCGCGGGCGACAGCGTGGCGCCCGGCTCGTTGGTCAGGATCATCATCTCAGCGCACCACCAGTTCGGCTTGCAAGGCGCCGGCCGCCTTGATCGATTGCAGGATGCTGATCATGTCGCGCGGCCCGACGCCGAGCGCGTTCAGGCTCGCCACCAGGTCGCGCAGCGTCACGCCGCCCTGCAGGATGCCGAGGCGGTTGTCGGATTGCGAGTCGACCTGGATGTTGGTCCGCGGCGCGACCACGGTCTGGCCGTTCGAGAGCGGCGCGGGCTGGCTCACCTGCGGCGCCTCGGTGACGCGGATTGTCAGGTTGCCCTGGGCGATGGCGACGGTGCTGATCCGCACCTGGTCGCCGATGACGATGGTGCCGCTCGCCTCGTCGATCACCACGGTGGCCGGGTTGTCGGGCTCGATCCGCAGCGACTCGACGCGGGCCAGCACGTCCATCGGGTCCCGCCCGGCCAGGTTCAGCGCCACCGTGCGCGGGTCCGTCGCGCGCGCGCCGCCGCCGATCGCGCGGTTGATGACGTCGGCCATGCGCCGCGCCGTGGTCAGGTCCGGGTTGCGCAGACCGAAGTGGATTGAGTTCTTGGAGCCGAACTGGAACGGCACCTCGCGTTCCACCGTCGCGCCGTTGGCGATGCGCGCCGCCGTCGGCACGCCGCGGGTGACGGACGCGCCCGCCCCCTTGGCCGCGATGGCGCCGGTGGCCAGCGTGCCCTGCGCGACGCCGTAGACCTCGCCGTCGGCGCCCAGCAGCGGCGTCACCAGCAGGGTGCCGCCGGTCAGGTCCTTGGCGTCGCCGAGGGCGGACACCGACACGTCGATCCGGCCGCCGCTGCGGGCGAAGGCGGGCAGGTTCGCCGTCACCATGACCGCGGCGACGTTCTTGGTCTGCAGCTTGGTTTCCTGGTCGCGCGTGTTGACGCCCAGGCGTTCCAGCATCCCGATCAGGGACTGGCGGGTGAACACGGCGCTGTCCAGCCGGTCGCCGGTGCCGTTCAGGCCGACGACGAGGCCGTAGCCGACGAGCTGGTTGTCCCGCACGCCCTCGATGTCGGCGATGTCCTTGATGCGGACGTCGGCGTGGGCGAGGCCCGGCGCTGCCAATGGCAACAAAACCAAGGCGAGTTTCCAAATATTAAAGGTTCGGGTGCGCATGATGGCGTCATCGCAAGCCCCATGCCAGGTCCGGACCCCAGCGATACAACGGTTCGGAGCGGAGAGGCGGGCGGCACATTCTGCCGGTCGGCAAAAAGAGGAGGGCTGATTTTGAACTACTACGGCGCGCAAGGGATCACCGGGACCAAGCTGCCTCCGCCCGTGCGGTCGAGATCACGCGCCTCCGGCACGTTCGGCTTCTATCTTCCTGAGTCTACGGCCGAAGCGGCGTCGGGCGCGGCCCCGGTGACGATGCCGGGCCTGCTGGCCCTGCAGGAAGCCGGGCAGGACGCAGGAAGGGACCGGGACGCCCGGCGGCACGGGGAAGCGATGCTGACGTCGCTCGCGGACCTGCAGCGGGCGCTGCTGGGCGGCGCCGACCGCGGCGCGCTCCAATCGCTGGCCGACCTGGCCCGGCGCGCGCCGCCGGCCGCCGACCCTCGCCTGGCCGGGGTGCAGCGCGCCCTGCTGCTGCGCGTCGAGGTTGAACTGGCCCGCGCCAGGGCTGCGGCTTCCGCGTGACACTGGAAATGCTTTTGCGACAAGTATTTGAAACCTTCAACATAGGTCTTGGCGTCGCTGGCCAGCCTCGATATAAGCCCGGCACTCGCCCCCAAGGTGATCAGCCCCGAGGTGATCAGCATTGCCGGGGGCGGCGTCACGTAGAGGATCGCCGCGCATGATGATCTCGCTGCCCCCGGACTATCGGCCTTCCGACGCTGAAGAGTTCATGAATCCTTTACAAACAGAGTACTTTCGGCAGAAGTTGCTGCGATGGCGCGCCGAGTTGCTGCGCGAAGCCGACGGCACTCTCGCCAGTTTGTCGCAAGGCGGCATTCATGAGGCCGATATTACCGATCGCGCCAGTGTCGAAACCGACCGCGCGCTGGAGCTTCGCACCCGTGATCGGGCCCGCAAGCTCATTAATAAGATTGACCAAGCCTTGTCCCGCATCGACAACGGCACTTATGGCTATTGCGACGAGACGGACGAGCCGATCGGCTTGAAGCGGCTAGAGGCGCGCCCGATCGCCACGATGTCCATCGAGGCGCAGGAGCGCCACGAGCGGATGGAGCGCGTCCACCGGGACGACTGACCCGGCCGGCGACGCGCCACGGTCGCGCCAGGCCCACACGGACCGCATCGCTCGGACGTTGCGCCGGACCGTAGAGTCCTGTGCCGCTGAACGGTGTTGACGGGCGCGAAGGTTAGAGGCCGTGGCGGCCGTGCGGTTCATTGAAACGCCAGCGCCAGGCGGGTTGGCGAAACGGTCGGGGCTGTTGAAAAAGGCCCTCCCCACGGCGGCATCCCCACATCTTGGTCTCGAACGGATTGGGGACAGGCGCATGATCGGCAAGGCTTGCGAGGCCGGGCGGTCCGGCCCCGGCGCGCGCACGATGGAGCGTATGCTGCCGCGCGACCACCTTCTCCGCCGGGTTGACCGGCTGCTCGACCTGGGCGCGCTGCGCCCCGCGCTCGCGCAGCACTACAGCCCGCGCGGCCGTCCCTCGGTTGACCCCGAGCTGCTGATCCGCATGGCCTTGGTCGGCCGCATCTACGCCATCCCGTCCGAGCGCCGCTTGTGCGAGGAGTTGCGCTACAACTTGGCCTATCGTTGGTTCTGCCGCCTTCCGGCCGGGGCGCCGGTCCCGCACCACTCGACGTTCAGCAAGAACCGGCACGGCCGTTTCCGCGACGCAGGGGTGTTCCGGCTCCTGTTTGAGAACACTGTCCGCCGCTGCATCGCCGCCGGGCTGGTCAGCACGAAGGATGCGGCAATCGATGCCTCCTTCGTTGCCGCGGATGCGAGCTGGCAGCGCAAGATGCGCGATGACGACTTGACCGGCGCCGCGCCTCCCCGCCCGGTGCGGGACTGGCTTGCTGACCGGGACGCTGGTCCGGACGCGCCTGCCAACCCACGCCGTTCCGTGCCGGCCGAACTGTCGCGCACCGATCCCGCTGCGGCATGGACGTCCCGCACCGTGCGCGGCCGCTTCGGCTATGCCCTGAACGTCCTGATCGACACCCCGAGCGGCGTCGCGCTGGACGTGGAGGCGACCCCGGCCCGCTTCGCGGCCGAGGTGGATGCCGGGCGCGACATGCTGGCGCGCGCCGCAGAGCGGTTCGGCTACCGGCCCAAGCGCGTCGCGGCCGATACCGCCTATGGCAGCGCCGCATTCCTCGCCTTTTTGCGCAACCGGGGCACGATCGCGCATATCCCCGTCATGGAGCGGTCCGAGCAGGCCACGGGCAAATTCCCACGGGCCGCGTTCACCTATGACCGGGAGCGGGACCGCTACACCTGCCCGGCCGGCAAGGGGCTGGGCCACGGCGGCTTCGACCAGCGGACCGAGGCTCACATCTACATCGCCCGGGCGTCGGACTGCCAAGCGTGCCTGCTCCGTAGCCAATGCACAGGTGGCAAACTTCGGCGCGTCACTCACTCGGCCGACGAGGACGTGCGGGACTTGGCGCGCGCCGAGATGCAGACGGAGCTCTACAAGCGGTCCATGCGGCTCAGGCGCGGGGTGGAGCGGGTGTTTGCCGACGCAAAGACGAAGCGGGGGCTCACCAGGTTGCACCTGCGCGGCATCCGGGGCGCGGAGGAGGAGTTCCAGGTGGCTGCGGCCGTGTCCAACCTCCTTCTGCTCGCCCGGCCCGACGCGCGGGCGCCACGCCCCGGACGGGTACGCGCGGTCCACCGCCGGGTCAGCGACATGGAGCGGGTGAGCCGCAACCGGAGCGCGGCGCCTGCCATGCGGGGTGTCGCTCAACTCCTAAGTTCCGCGACGGCGGCGTAGCGCGCGCGTTTCCGGGCGCGTCAGCGTCGCAAATGTCTGTTGCGGAAGTGACGCATTCCGATGCAGTTTCGCGACATGCTGATCGGCTATGCTCGTGTCTCGACCGACGACCAGGATTTGCGGCTGCAACGCGCCGCCTTGAAGGCGGCCGGGTGCCGCCGGATGTTCGACGAGACGGCATCAGGTGCCAAGCGGGACCGTCCTGAGCTGGCCCGCCTGCTTGACCAGCTCCGCGATGGCGACGTGGTGGTGGTCACGCGGCTGGACCGGCTCGCGCGCTCGACCAAGGACCTTCTCGACCTGGCCGAGACGCTGAACGAGGCCGGTGCCGGCTTGCGTTCACTGGTCGAGCCATGGGCGGACACGACCTCGCCCGCGGGCCGGATGGTGCTGACCGTGTTCGCCGGCATTGCGGATTATGTGGAGCGCGCGATTATGCGGAGTGGCATGTCTATTGCCAATAGAGGCCCGTGTAGTTCTGCGGTCGTGACCTAGCCAGGCGTGCGGACGGCGCTCTGCATAATCCTGCCTCCTTCACCCAAAGGGAGGCACCATGCTCGACACCCATCTCACGTCGCCAGTCACGCGGCTGCGGCTCCGGTCAGGTCCGGCTGCCAGCCACATCGACGGCTTCGCCGACTGGCTGCACCGATACGGCTACCGACCAGCCACGCTCGACACGACGCTTCGATCTCTCGCCGGGTGGACCGACTGGATGCGCTCGGCCGGGTTCGGCGCGGATGACATGCTCGCCGGCCTCGACGCCTGCGCGACGGCGCTCAGGGAGCAGCCGCGCGTGCGGCATTGCCGCGGCCCCAACCGCAAGTCGCTGGAAGCCGCCCGGCTGTTCCTCCGCTTTCTCCGCGAGCAGGGCGTGCTGCCGCCCCCTGCCATGGCGCCGTCCCCCGTTGAACGGTGGCCGCTTCTTGGTGAGTTCCGCGCCTGGGCGCGCCAGCACCGCGGGCTAGCTGAGACGTCCATTGACGCGTACCAGCGGATCCTTGCCGAACTCCTTGCAGCGGTAGGCGACGACCCGCGGGCTTACACCGCCGAGGCGCTGCGCGGCTTCGTCCTGGAACGAGCGCGGCGGCACCGGATCGCCCGGGCCAAGACCGTCGTCGTCGCGACCCGCGCGTTCCTGCGTTTCCTGGGCGCCACGGGGCGGTGCTCGCCAGGGATGGAGCACGCGATCCCCGGCTTCGCTTCCTGGCAGCTCTCGTCGGTGCCGCGGTTCCTCGCCGTGGAGGACGTGGAGCGGGTGATCGCCTCCTGCCCTGTGGATGGCAACGGGCCACGGGACCGAGCGGTGCTCCTGCTTCTTGCCCGGCTCGGCCTGCGCGCGAGCGAGGCGGCAGGGCTGAAGTTCGCGGACATCGACTGGCGCAATGGTCGGCTCGCCGTCTGCGGCAAGGGACGTCGCCAGGAGTGGCTGCCGCTGCCGCAGGAGGTCGGCGCCGCGATCCTTGCCTACCTGCGCCACGACAGGCCGCCCTTGCAGGCACCGGAGGTATTCACCTCAATCCTGGCGCCGGTACGCCCGCTGACCCGCGCCGCGGTGACCCACATCGTGCGTGCCGCACTGCGCCGGGCCGGCGTTGAGGCGCCGATCAACGGCGCACACGTCCTGCGCCATTCCGCCGCAACCGCCATGCTTCGGCAGGGCGCGTCTCTGGCGGGCATCGGCGCGGTGCTGCGCCACCGGTCGCCGCGGACAACGGCCCACTACGCCAAGGTGGATTTCGGCCTACTGTCGGAGGTCGCGCAGCCCTGGCCGGGAGCGGCGTCATGATGACCGTCCCCATCCTGACCGCCCACGTCGAGCGCTATGTCTCGCTCCGCCAGGCGCTTGGCTTCAAGCTCCGCGACGTCGCGCGGGAACTTCGCGCCTACGCCCGCTATGCCGAGGCCAAAGGCGACACCTGCGTCCGCTTGTCCACGGCGGCGGATTGGGCGGAACAGGCCCCCTCGCCAAAGGCGCGTCACGTGCGGCTGCGCCGCGTCGCGGGTCTGGCTCGCTTTCTGCGCGCCGAGGATCCGGCGCACGAGGTCCCGCCGGCGGCCGTGTTCCATGTGCCGGCACGCCGACCCTTGCCGCACATCTACACGCCCGAGCAGCTCGCGCAGATCGTCGCGGCCGCCGGCCTGCTCCGCGAAACGTACACGCTGCGCCGGCGGGTCTACGCCACGCTGTTCGGGATGATCGCCGCGACCGGCCTGCGCATCTCCGAGGCGCTCGGCCTGCGCCTGGGCGACGTGTTGCCCGGCGGCGTCCTGCGGATCGAGCGGACGAAGTTCGGCAAGAGCCGCCTCGTCCCCTTGCATCCCACCGCGGAGGAGGCGCTCGGCCGCTACCTCGAGGCGCGCCGGCAACTGGCCGAGGTGGACGACCATGTTTTTCTGTCCGCGCATGGCCGGCGCATCGGCGTCGGCATGGCGGACTACACGTTCCGCCGCGTGCTGCGGGTGGCCGGCATCACCTCAGGGGGGGAGCGGGCCTGCCGCGTCCACGACCTCAGGCACACTTTCGCGACAAGGGCGCTGGAGCAGTGCTCGACGCAAGGCCGGGCGGTGGCCCGCCACTTCGTCGCCTTGGCGACGTATATGGGCCACACGGACATCGCGCACACCTACTGGTACCTGGAGGCGACGCCGGAGCTGATGGCCGGCATCGCCGCGGCTGGCGAGGCGTTGATGGCCGGGGAGGGCGCACGATGACGCCGCTCGCTCCCCTGGCCACAGGGTTCCTGCGCGAGCACTTGCCGGAGGCACTGGGCCGCAGCCGCCACACCTGCGAGGCCTATGCCCACGCCTTCCGGCTGTGGTTTGTCTTCGCCGCGGAGCGGCACGGCCTGCGGCCCTCCCAGCTCTGCCTCGAGCACCTCGATGCAGCCCTGGTGCTCGACTTCCTCGCCCACATCGAGCAGCGGCGCGGCAATGCTGCCGCCACCCGCAACGCCCGGCTCACCGCGGTCAAGGCGTTCATGCGCTACGTCGAGCTGCGCGTGCCCGCCGCCCTGGAGCAGGTCAGGCAGGTCCACGCCATCCCGACCAAGCGGCACGACCAGATGCTGGTGCGCCATCTCACGATGGAGGAGGTGCGCGCGGTCCTGAACACCCCGGACCCGTCCACGCGCCTCGGCATCCGCGACCGCGCCATGCTGCACCTGTGCTTCGCGGGCGGGCTGCGCGTCTCCGAACTGGTGGCGTTGCCGCTGGCGCAGGTCTGCCTGCAAGGGACGCCGAGCATCCGCGTGCACGGCAAGGGACGCAAGGAGCGTTGCCTGCCGCTTTGGAAAGAAACGGCGGCCGATCTGCGCGCTTGGCTCGCCGTGCGCGGCCAGGTCCGATGCCCGGAACTCTTCGCCAACGCCGAGGGCGCCGCGATGACCCGGGCCGGCTTCGAATACGTGCTCGACAAGCACGTCCGCGCCGCAGCTGTGCCCTGCCCCGCGCTGGCCGGGCGCTCGGTGACGCCACACCAACTCCGGCACAGCTGCGCCGTGGTCATGCTCCAGGCAACACGCGACATCCGCAAGGTGGCCCTCTGGCTCGGCCACGCCGACATCAGGACCACGGAGGCCTACCTGCGCGTGGACCCGACGGAGAAGCTGGAAGCCGTTGAAGCGGTGTTGCCACCAGCACTGCGCCGCGGGCGGTTCAAGGCCCCCGATGCGCTCATCGCCGCACTGCTCAGCCCAGCCGCCCCGACCTCCACCGGGCGGTCGCCGACGCGCCCCACATCACGCCAAAGCCCCGCACCGTAGCCCGGAGTTATGCGGAGTGCCCCGGCCGCGGATCCCGCGTGGACCCCAAGGCAAGGCGATGCCACTCCGCATAATCGCGCGCTCCACATAATCCGCAATATGCGGAGCTCCGCATATGGCCGAGTTCGAGCGCGCGTTGATCCACCAGAGAACCAGCAGCGGCCGGGTCGCCGCGAAGGCGCGTGGTGTGCGCTTCGGCCGTCCCCCGAAACTCTCTCCTGATCAAATTGCCCTCGGCGAGCGCCTGGTTTGCGAGGGGACGTCCGTCCGTGAGGCGGCCAAACTGCTCAAATGCCACCATGCTACCCTCTATCGAGCACTGATCGCAGCGTCGTGAGGTGCTTTTGTAGACCTCCCGAGTTCGGTTGGTGCCGTCTTTCTCCTCGACGGCGCAATCACCGCTGAATTATGCGAGCGGACTGCGATGCCCATCCTGCACCTTATTACGCATCCAGAAGTCGTCGTTGACCCGTCCGTGCCGGTGCCGGACTGGCCGCTCTCCACGGAGGGCGTCAGACGAATGAGCCTGGCGCTCAAGCGGCCTTGGATGAGCCAGCTGGGCTCGCTATTCAGCAGTGCCGAGCGCAAGGCCATGGATGCCGCCAGCCTGGTGTCGGGCCGCTTCGGCCTCTCGCCGGTCGTTGTAGTTGAGTTGGGAGAAAATGACCGATCCACGACCGGCTATCTTCCCAAAGCGGAGTTCGAAGCGACAGCCGACCGCTTCTTCGCGCGCCCGCAGGAGAGCGTGCGCGGATGGGAGCGCGCAGTTGATGCCCAGCGCCGGATCATCGCCGCGGTGGAACGCGTCATCGCCGAGGCTACCGGGAACGGGGACATTGCCGTCATCAGCCACGGCGGCGTCGGGGCGCTCCTGCTTTGTCATCTCAAGGGCATGCCGATTAGCCGAGACGAGGATCAGCCCGGCGCAGGAGGAGGGTGTGTCTACTCCTTCGACACGGGCACTCGCGCCCTACACTCCGGGTGGCGCTTGATCGAGGAGTAGAAAGTCTTCTGCTCGCCTGCCGGCCATTCCGCTTCAACGTTTTTCAACAGCCCCGGTCGTGAAACAGCGAGTCGCAAAACCCGTCGCCGGATCGGCGCCGATGACCGAGCGGGCGCGTCATCGGCAGCGACATCGCGCAAGCAAGGCTGGTCACGTCCCGAACGGGTTTCGGGCACCGTCATGCCAACCGCCAGCCGACGCGGATCGCCCCTGCCTGGACATGCAAACGCTGGACGGCCAAAACCTGATCAGGTGAGGCTCACGCGTCGCTGCGCGGGACGCCGATTACTGCCATGTGCCCCGAAACCTAACCTTATCAATTGAAACGCACACTTTAACTTACAAATCGTTAAGTTGCGGGCGTGCGGGGCTGTGCGGAGGAGACTCTTCCACGTCTCCACCGTTGACCGGCCTTGCCTTGGGGGAATGACACGATGGTGGACACGACAACGTACCCGGCTCGTACAGTGGTCCGCATTTCGGCCTACATCGGTGAGCAGCAATACCTCGGATCCGGCGTGCTGATCTCGCCCGACGAAGTGCTGACGGCCGCCCACGTCGTCTGGCGGAAGGATCTAGGCCTCGCGACCGGCGTCGTCGTCACGCCGGGCCTGTCGGGAGACAGCACGCCGTTCGGCGCCTTCGATGGTGTGGTGACGCACTACAACCCGATCCAGGATGTCGATGGCCTGATCCTGCGCAGCGAGATGCAGAGCGACTTCGCCGTCATCCATCTCAACCGGTCGACGACCCTGGGCTACCTGCCGCTCGGCGCCGACTACATGGGTGGGAACGTGACGGTGTCCGGCTATCCCGGGTATAGCGGCGTTCAGGTCAACTCGGTGCAGTCGGTGTCGAGGGACCCGGTTTACAACAACCTGCTCGGCGACTCGCTCGGCGGCGGGTCGAGCGGCGGCCCAGTGTGGATCAACGCGGATGGTCCGCGCGTGGTCGGCACGATCTCGGCACAGGATTCCAGCAACGTCGGCTACTTCACACGGCTGACGGCGGACTCCCGCGACACGATCCTGTCCTGGGTGGCGCAGGACGACGGCTATTCCTTGCTGGCCGGCTACATCAACACCAGCACGGGCCAACAAGGCACCGCACCGTTCGTCCCGGCCTCCGGCGGCCCGTCCTACCTGCAATGGCAGTATATCTGGAGCGGCGCTGACGGCGTGTCGTTGTCGAGTTCGGCCCCCGACGTGTTCCTGCACGGCGGCCCGGGACAGGACTCGATCCAGGTGACGGCGGGCCGCAACGTGCTGGACGGCGGGGCCGGCTCCAACTTCCTGACCGGGGGCACGGGGACGGACACGTTCTTCACCGACGCGCGGGGCAGTGGGGTGGTGTGGAACACGTTGCGCAACTTCCACGCGGGCGACGCGGCGACGCTCTGGGGGTTCGTGCCCGGCGTGTCGACGTATTGGTGGGAAGCGGACGTGGCCGGCGCGCCTGGCTCGACGGGTGCGACGCTGCGAGCGAACATCGTCGGCGGCCAGGGCCGGGCGGGGGACGGCATCGACGCCAGCATCACCTTCGCCGGGTTGAGCGTGGCCCAGGCCAAGTCGCTGCAAGTCACGGCCGGCACCCAGCAGGCCGGGCCATACCTCTACTTCTCCAACGCCAACGCATAGCGCCGCGCCGGCCACGGGCGCGGTTGGCAGCGGCCGCGGGCCATGCCAGGCTTGAAGGCATGACAGACTCCCTGCGCGACCGGCCCGAGCCACCCACGTCGCCTGCCCAGGCGGCGCTCTGGTGGGCGGCCCGCGGCGAGTGGCAGCGCGCCCACGAAGCGGCCCAGTCCGACGACGGCGTCGATGCGGCGTGGGTGCATGCCTACCTTCATCGCGTCGAAGGCGACCTGGAGAACGCCCGCTACTGGTATGGCCGTGCCAACAAGCCCGTCGCCGCCGGCCCGCTCGACGCGGAATGGCAGGCGATCGCGTCCTCGCTAACCGAGTAGGCCGAGCAACCGGGCATGGGCCCGGATGCCGTGGCGGAAGCAACGCCACTCGAACTTCTCGTTGGGCGAATGCACCTGGTCGTCGTCCAGGCCGAACCCCATCAGCACGCTGTCGAGACCGAGCAGCCGGTGCATGCTTTCGACGACCGGAATGCTGCCGCCGCTGCCCATCAGCACGGCCGGGCGACCGTACTCCTCGGCCAGCGCCGCCTGCGCCGCCCTGATCCAGCGGCTCTCGGACGGGATCGCGACCCCGGGCGCGGTCGAGAGCACCTCCACGTCGGCCTTCGCGTCGGGCGGCAGCCTTGCCTCGATGAAGGCGCGGAACGCGGCGACCACCGCCGCCGGGTCCTGTCCCGGCACCAGGCGGAACGAGACCTTGGCCCCGGCCTCCGCCGCGATCACCGTCTTCGCGCCCGCCCCCTGGTAGCCGCCCCAAATGCCGTTGATGTCGGCGGTCGGCCTCGCCCACATCCGGTCCAGCGCCGGGCGGCCTTGCTCGCCCGCGGGATGGCGGAGGCCGACGCCGCCCAGGAACGCGGCCTCGTCGAACCCGAGCGCGGCCCACTCCGCCGCGAGCTCGGGCGTCGTTTCCATTACGCCGTTATAGAATCCCGGGAGCTGCACCCGCCCCGCCCCGTCGTGCAGGTCGCCGAGGATGCGGGTCAAGGCGTTGATCGGGTTGAGCGCCGCGCCGCCGAACAGGCCGGAATGCAGGTCCCGCTCCGCCGCGCGCAGGGTGAGCTGCACGTAGGCCATGCCGCGCAGCCGCGTCGTCAGCGCCGGGGTGTCGATGTCCCACATGTTGGTGTCGCTGATCACCGCGACGTCCGCGCCCAGCGCCGCCCGGTTCTCGGCCAGGAAGGCTTCCAGGTTCGGGCTGCCCACCTCCTCCTCGCCTTCCACCAGCACCGTCGCCCGCACCGGCAACGTGCCGTGCACCGCGTGCCAGGCCCGCAACGCTTCCAGCCACAACATCACCTGGCCCTTGTCGTCCACCGCGCCCCGCGCCACCACGCGCGGGCCATGCGGCCCGTCCGTCAGCTTCGGGTCGAACGGGGCCGCCGTCCACAGCGCGACCGGGTCGGCCGGCTGCACGTCGTAGTGGCCGTAGAACAGCACGTGCGGCGCGTCCGCGCCCGGTCCCGGGTGGTGCGCCAGCACGACCGGGTGCCCGGCCGTCGCGTGCAGCCGGGCGTCGAAACCGATGCCGGCGAGCTGGTCGCGGAGCCACTGCGCCGCGACCTTGCAATCGGCCGCGTGCGACGGCTGCGCCGACACGCTCGGGATGCGCAGCAGGTCGAACCAGCGGTCTCGCGTCGCGTCGAGGGTGGCTTCGATGTGATCCAGCACGGGGGCGGTGTCCATGCCGCCAGTGTGGCGGATGCCGGCGGCGACGGCTACCCTTCGCCCGCCGCGGCGCGCGCCGGTTTCGACGTCCGTCGCTTCCAGCCCAGGCGGGCCAGCGCGCCCCCGACGATCCCGGCCCCGAGCAGCGCGAGCGTGCCGGGTTCAGGCACGCCGATGGGCGAGGTCGAGGCGAACGCGCCGGTGAACTCGAACGACGGGGAGGCGCTGCGGGCGATCACCCGGTCGAACGCCTGGGTGCTGTTGATCGTGACGTAAGCGCTGCCGCCGAAGCTCCGGGAGCCGTTCGTCACGGGCCAGACCGCCGCCGATTTCACGTCGCTGCCGGTCACGGTGCCGACCACGACACCCTTGTCCAGGAACTCCAGCGAGTTGCCCGGGTCGATGGAGCCCCAGAGCAGCGAGAAGGCGACCTGCTCCGCCGCCAGCGAGATCACGATCTGGCCGCCCACGCCCCCGGTCGACAGGTAAGCGCCGGCGAGGCTGGCGTTGGTCGTCAGGGCCGAGCCGTAATCGCCCGTGAGGAACGCCTGGCTCTGGTTGATCAGGCCCGCGACCGGGACGGCGTGGTTGCCATTGCCGCCCTTCACCACGCCTTGATCCGACGCCGTGCCGATGAAGGACAGCGCGTAGCTGCCGTCCGCCGCGGCGTAGGAGCGCGCGGACGGCGCGATGCCTTGGAGACCGATGACGGTGGCGGTGCCGGCGACGGCTGCGGACAGGCTGGCCGACGTGATCAACGTCGCGCCGGCCGGCGCGGACGCCGTCAGCATCATCGCGATCACCACGGGACTAAAGGCCGAACGTCTCATCCTGCGCTCCGGGTCTGACACACTCCCGGACAATCGCCTGTTGACGTTAAAATCTTATGAATTGAAACATTTTCGAGCAATTGGCGACGCGCTCTCGTTTTCTAGGCGGACCCCCTGTTCCGCAGGCGATCCAGCGCGATGGGAAGCGCTCAAGCATCGCGCGGCCATGCCAGCCAGGTCACGGTCACGGCCGCCGCCTGGACCAGCAGGATCAGGGCCACGCAGCCCGGCCAGCCGAGATGGGCCCAGATGCCGGCGGGCACGACGCCGCCCAAGCTGCCGCCGACGTAGTAGCAGGTGACGTACAGGCCGACCGCGGTGGACCGGGCCGTGCGGGCCGCCACCGCCACGTAGCCGATCGAGAGCACCTGCTCGACGAAAATGCCCACGGCGATCAGCGTCATGCCGAGCACGATCAGCCCGAGCGGATGGGCGAGGGTCAGCAGCAGCCCGGCCGCCGTGACCGCCGCCCCGAGCCAGACGGTGCGGGTGCGCCCGATCCGGATGGCGACCCGCCCCGCCGCCGGCGTCGCCGCCGCGCCGAGCAGGTAGACGACGAAGATCGACCCTAGCTCGGCCGGGCCGAGGCTGTAGGGCGGGGCGGCGAGCAGCACGTTGGCGTAGGTGAAGGCGGCCACGATGGAGAACAGCACCGCGAAGCCGACGGCGCAGGTCGCCAGCACCTGGCGGTTGCGGAACTGGTCGCGGAACCCGCCCAGGCTGCCGCGCCAGCCGCGCACGGGCTGGAACCGGCGCTCGGGCGGCAGGCAGCGCAGCACGACAAGCGCGGCCGCCAGCGTGATCCCGGCGAGCACGAAGAACGCGGCCCGCCAGTCGAGCAGGTCGGCGCTCCAGCCGGCGATGAACCGCCCGCTGAAGCCGCCGACGATGGTGCCGATGGCGTAAGCGCCGGTCGCGCGCACCCCTTCCGCGCCGGGGCACTCGTCGGCGATGTAGGCGACGGTGACGGCGAAGATGAACGGCAGCAGCAGGCCCTGGACGAAGCGCCACAGGATCAGCGCGCCGAGCGTGGGCGCGAACGCGGCCAGCGCCGTGGGCAGCACCAGCAGCAGGCAGGCGCCGAGGATCAGGCGCCGCCGGCCGAGCGCGTCGGAGATGCCGCCGACGAACGGCGCCACCAGCGCCACCGCCACCAGCGAGGCGGTGACGGTCAGCCCGGTGTGCGCCAGGGTGGTGCGGAACGCCTGAGCCAGGGTCGGCAGCAACGCCTGGGTGGCGTAAAGGTTGACGAAGGTGCCGAACCCGGCGGCCGCGACGCCGAGGCGGCGATCCAACGCCTCAGCCCGGCCCGCCCGCCAGGATGGCGGCGCACGCGGCCGGCAGCACCGGCGGCTTCGGCTTGCCCGGCGGCTTCGGCGGCGCGTCGAGCTGGTCGAACCACCATTGCAGGGTGGCGTCGCAGCCGTCCCCGGGCGGGGGCGGGGGCGGGGCCTGGTCGGCGCACTCCGCCTGCCCGGCCGGGCAGCGGAAATGGATGTGCATGTGCGCCGCGTGCCCGTACCACGGCCGGATCAGCCTCAGCCAGCCGCGGTCGCCCGTGACGTCCCGGCAAAGCTGCCGCTTGATCGCCGGGTTGACCAGGACGCGGTCCACGCCGGGCAGCCCGGCGGCCAGCCGCAGCAAAGTGACGTGCCGCGGCGACCATCGCGCCGGGTCGACCGCGCGGCCGTCCGGGCGCACCAGGCTCTCGACCTCCACGCGGTCCCGCTGCGCCGGCGTGAGGTCCGGTTTAGCTCGCGTGTCGAGCCAGACATCGGCGTCCAGGCCCAGCATGTGGGTCGCGTGAACGCCGGGGAAGGGGCCGCCGCGGGGCTTGCTGATGTCGTTCATGTAGAGGTCCGGCAACCCGGCGGCGCGGGCGCGGCGCGCCAGCAGCTCGAGGGCGGCGATGGTGTCGGGGTAGCCCCAGAACCAGCTCCTATTGTTCCGGATCGTCTGGAAGCCCGGCCCCTCGGCGGGCAACTGCACCGCCCCGGCGATGCAGCCCCCGCCGGGGCCGCCGACGATCCGGGACGCTTCCTGCGCCGCGGCGAGAGCGGGAAGCAGGGCAAGCACGGCGAGCAATACGCGCATCGGCATCTCCAGGGCGCGGACGCGCCTACGCCCCCCCATCCTGCCGCGGCGGCGGCGGCAGGGCGAGGTAGGCCAGGCGCAGCACCTCTTTGCGGCCGCGCGCCACCGAATCGAGGATGAAGCCGCAGGTAGTGGACAACGCGGCCAGCAGCGTCAGGCCCGTGGCCAGCACGGCCGTCGGCAGCCGCGGCACCAGGCCGGTTTCCAGGTAGACCACCACCACCGGCGCGATCAGCAGGGCCGCGGCCAGCATCAGCAGCCCGGCCATCGCGAAGAAGAACTGCAGCGGCCGTTCCTCCTTCACCAGCACGATGATCGTGCGCAGGATGCGCAGCCCGTCGCGCACCGTGTTCAGCTTGGACACCGACCCCACCGGCCGGTCCTTGTAGCGGGTCGCCACCTCGCCCACCGGCATCCGCAGCTCGAGCGCGTGGACGGTGAACTCCGTCTCCGTCTCGAACCCGGCCGACAAGGCGGGGAACGATTTCACGAACCGGCGGGAGAACACGCGGTAGCCCGACAGCATGTCGGTGACGTTGCTGCCGAAGATCAGCCGCACGATGCCGGTCAGCACCATGTTGCCGAAGCGGTGACCAGGGCGGTAGGCGGCCTCGATCTCGGTCACGCGCGTGCCGTTGACCATGTCCAGGCCCTCGTCGAGCGCGAGTTCGATCATTTTGGGCGCGGCGGCGGGGTCGTAGGTGTCGTCGCCGTCCACCAGCACGTAGAGGTCCGCCTCCACGTCGGCGAACATGCGGCGGATCACCTCGCCCTTGCCTTGGTGCCGCTCGATGCGCACCAAAGCGCCGGCGGCGCGCGCGACGATGCGCGTGCTGTCGCTCGAATTGTTGTCGTAGACGTAGACGGTGGCCGCGGGCAGGGCGGCGCGAAAGTCGCGCACGACTCGGGCGATCGCCACCTCTTCGTTGTAGCACGGGATCAGCACGGCGATCGTGGGTGGCTTCGGCATCAGGACATCCGTCTGTTCACCCATGCTTTAGCCGATTTGCTGCCGGTTGCCAGGGTGCGGCGGCTCGCCGGGGCGCATGGCGCTGGCGCGGGGGCGCGGACCGTGGTTTGCTCCGGTTGCCACCCTCCGAGCGGAAGGATCGCCATGCGGCGTCGTTCATTCATCGCAGCGGGCGTCGCAGCGAGCGCCGCCGCGCTGGCCGCGCCGGCGCTCGTCCAGGCCCAGGACCGCCGGGTGCTCCGCTTCATCCCCCAGGCCGACCTCACGGTGCTGGACCCGATGTGGACCACCGCCTACGTCACCCGCAACCACGCCTTCATGGTCTACGACACGCTGTTCGGCCAGGACGGCCGCTACGAGCCCAGCCCGCAGATGGTGGACGGCGTCAGCACCGAGGAGGACGGCAAACGCTGGACTCTCACGCTGCGGCCCGGCCTGATGTTCCACGACGGCGAGCCGGTGCGGGCGCAGGATTGCGTCGCCAGCTTGCAGCGGTGGAGCAAGCGCGACGCGTTCGGCGGCGCGCTGATGGCCGCGACTGACGAGTTGAGCGCCAAGGACGACAGGACCCTGGTGTTCCGACTGAAGCGGCCGTTCGCCCTGCTGCCTGCGGCCCTCGGCAAGACCTCGCCGTTCGTGCCGGTGATCATGCCGGAGCGGATCGCCAGGACCGACCCGTTCACCCAGGTTACCGAGATGATCGGCAGCGGCCCCTACCGCTTCAAGGCGGACGAGCGCGTCCCCGGCGCGCGCGTCGTCTACGAGCGGTTCTTCGCCTACAAGCCGCGGGACGGCGGCACGGCGGACTGGACCGCGGGGCCGAAGATCGCCAACTTCGACCGCGTCGAATGGACCACCATCCCCGACGCGGCCACCGCCGCCCAGGCGTTGATGGCCGGCGAGCACGACTGGTGGGACTACGCCACCATCGACCTGGTCGGCCTCCTCGCCCGCAACCGCGATGTCAAGGTCGTGGTGCAGGAGCCGTCGGGGCAGATCAGCATCCTGCGCATGAACCACCTGGCGCCGCCGTTCGACAACCCGGCCATCCGCCGCGCGCTGGTCGGCGCTGTCAGCCAGCAGGACGTGATGACCACGGTCGCCGGCACTGACCCCAAGATGTGGCGCACCGGAGTCGGCTTCTTCTGCCCCAACACGCCGATGGCGAGCGACGTCGGCATGGCGGCGCTGACGAGCAAGCGCGACCTGCCCAGGGTCAGGCAGGAGATCGAGGCCGCCGGCTACAAGGACGAGAAGGTGGCGCTGCTGGCCGCCACCGACTTCCCCGTGCTGAAGGCGATGGCCGACGTGACGGCGGACATGATGAAGCAGGTCGGCCTCAACGTCGATTACGTCGCCACCGACTGGGGCAGCGTCGTCACCCGCCGCGCCAACAAGGGTCCCGTCGACCAGGGTGGCTGGAGCGCGTTCTGCACCGCTTGGGCCGGCACGGACCAGCTCAACCCGGCCGGGCACCTGTCGCTCCGCGCCAACGGCGACAAGGCCTGGTTCGGCTGGCCGACCGACGCCAAGATCGAGCAACTCCGCTCGGCGTGGTTCGAAGCGCCGGATGCGAAGGCCCAAGCCAGGATCTGCGCCGACATCCAGCAGGAGGCGTTCCGGAGCGTGCCCTACATCCCGATGGGCCAGTACTTGCAGCCGACCGCCTACCGCACCGACCTGCAGAGCGTGCTGCCAGGCTTCGCCCTGTTCTGGAACGTGCGCCGGGCATGACGCGCGCCGCGGCCTGGGCGATGGCCCGATACGTGCTTAAACGGATGAGACAGATCAACAAGGACGGGTTCGCATGAAACGTCGTGACTTCCTCGCCGCCGGAACTGCCGCGGCTTTGGGCACCCTGGCCGCCCCCCGCCTCGCGCGTGCCCAGGACAACCGCGTGCTCCGCTTCGTGCCGCAGGCCAACCTGTCGTCGCTCGACTCCGTCGCCGGCACGCAGTACGTCGTCCGCAACGCCAGCCTGATGGTGTGGGAGACGCTCTACGGCGTCGACAGCAAGCTGCAGCCCCGCCCGCAGATGTGCGAGGGCCACGAGGTCTCGGCCGACTTCAAGGACTGGACGTTCAAGCTCCGCCCCGGCCTCAAGTTCCACGACGGCGAGCCGGTCACGGCCAAGGACGTGGTCGCCAGCCTGTCGCGCTGGATGGTGCGCGACACGATGGGCCAGCGGATCAAGGCGTCGATGCAGGAGATGACCGCGGCCGACGACCGCACGGTGCGGCTCCGCCTCGACAAGCCGTTCCCGAAGATGCTGTTCGCCCTGGGCAAGAGCAACCCGCCGCTCGCGCTGATCATGCCGGAGCGGATCGCCAAGACCGACCCGTTCAAGCTCATCACCGAGTACGTCGGCTCCGGCCCGATGGCGTTCAAGCGCGACGAATGGGTGCCGGGCAGCCGGGCGGCGTTTCAACGCTTCGAAGGCTACGAGCCCCGCGCCGAGCCGGCCGACTGGCTGTCCGGCGGCAAGCGGATGCTGTTCGACCGCATCGAGTGGCAGATCCTGCCCGACGACGCCACCAAGGCGGCCGCGCTGCAGAACGGTGAGGTCGACTGGTGGGAGAACCCGATCCCCGACCTGGTGCCGCTGCTGAAGCGCAACCGCAGCGTCAAGCTCGACATCTCCGACCCGCTCGGCAACATCGGCGCGCTCCGCTTCAACCACCTCTACCCGCCCTTCAACGACGCCCGGGTGCGGCGCGCGGTGATGATGGCGCTGGACCAGGAGGACTACATGCGCGCCGTCGTCGGCAACGACGAGGCGCTGTGGTCGCGCCTGCCGAGCTTCTTCACGCCGGGTACCGCCACCTCGACCGAGGCGGGCGGCGACGTGCTCAAGGGCCCGCGCGACTACGACGCCGCCAAGAAGCTGCTGGCCGAGGCGGGCTACAAGGGCGAGAAGGTCAGCCTGCTGGTCGCCACCGACATCGCCATCACCAAGGCGCAGGGCGACGTCACCGCCGACATGCTCAAGCGTATCGGCATCAACGTCGACTACCAGGCGCTCGACTGGGGCACGGTCGGCGCGCGCCGGGCCAGCAAGGAGCCGCCGGGCGAGGGCGGCTGGAACATGTTCCACACCTGGCACGCGGGCGCCGACTGCATCAACCCCGGCCCCTACACCGCCTTCGACACCGGCGGCAGCACGGCCTGGTTCGGCTGGCCGAAGAACAACGCAATCGAGGCGGGCATCACCGCCTGGTACGACGCGCCCGACGTCGAGGCCGAGAAGAAGGTGCTGGCCGACCTCAACCGCGAGGCGATGGACTTCGTCACCTTCGGCCCCACCGGCTTCTTCAAGCAGTACACCGCCTGGCGCTCCAACGTCAGCGGCATCGTCCGCGCGCCGTTCCCGGTGTTCTGGGGCGTCCAGAAAACCTGATGCTGGCCTACGTCATCCGCCGCGCGCTCTCGACCATCCCCGTGATGGCGATCGTGGCGCTGTTCGTGTTCAGCCTGCTCTACATCGCCCCGGGCGACCCGGCGGCGATCATCGCCGGCGACCAGGCGACGCCGGCCGACGTCGAGCGCATCAGGGCCGGCCTCGGCCTCGACCGGCCGTTCCTGATCCGCTTCGGCGAATGGTTCTGGCGCGTCATCAACGGCGACCTCGGCGTGTCGATCTTCACCAACCTGCCCGTCACCCGCATGATCGAGCAGCGCATCGAGCCGACCGTTTCCTTGATGGCGCTCACCCTGGTCCTGTCCATCGGCGTCGCCGTGCCGATGGGCGTGATCGCCGCCTGGAACGCCGGGCGCTGGCCCGACCGGCTGATCATGGTGTTCGCCGTGCTCGGCTTCTCGGTGCCGGTGTTCGTGGTCGGCTACCTGTTGGCCTACCTGTTCGCGCTCCGGCTCGACTGGTTCCCGGTGCAGGGCTACACGCCGATCGAGAAGGGCCTCGGCCCCTGGCTGTCCAACCTCGTGCTGCCGTCGGTCGCCCTCGGCGGCGTCTACATCGCGCTGATCGCCCGCATCACGCGGGCGACCATGCTGGAGGTGCTGAGCCAGGACTACGTCCGCACCGCCCGCGCCAAGGGCGTCGGCAGCCGCACCATCCTGTTCCTGCACGCGCTCAAGAACGCCGCCGTGCCCATCGTCACCGTGATCGGCATCGGCGTCGCGCTCCTGATCGGCGGCTCGGTGGTCACGGAAAGCGTGTTCGCCATCCCGGGCCTCGGCCGCCTCGTGGTCGATGCCATTCTGCGCCGCGACTACCCGGTGATCCAAGGCGTCGTGCTGCTGTTCAGCTTCATGTACGTGCTGGTGAACCTGGGCGTGGACCTGCTCTACACCGTCTTCGACCCGAGGATACGCTATTGAGCGCCACCACCTACCAGCCGCACCTCCCGGGCGCGTCACTCGACGAGCCGGTCGCCGCCTCGGCCGAGGCGCACGTCACCCCGGCGCCCGACATGCCGGACGTGCTGCCGCCGGCCAAGGCGCGCGGCCGGGTCGGCGCCTTCATCTACCGCTACCCGACGATGGCCATCGGCGGTGCCCTGCTGCTGTTCATGCTGTTCATCGCCGTGGCCGCGCCGCTGCTCGGCACGGCCGACCCGACCGCGCTGTCGCCGGCCAAGCGCCTGCGCCAGCCGTCCGAAACCTACTGGTTCGGCACCGACATGCTCGGCCGCGACATCTACTCCCGCGTCCTCTACGGCGCGCGGGTGTCGCTGATCGTCGGCTTCGCGGTGGCGGCGCTGTCCAGCCTGGTCGGCATGGCCATCGGCCTCGTCTCCGGCTTCGTGCGCTGGGCCGACAGCGTCATCATGCGGGTCATGGACGGGCTGATGTCGATCCCGCCGATCCTGCTCGCCATCGCGCTGATGGCGCTGACCCGCGGCAGCGTCGGCAACGTCATCACCGCCATCACGGTCGCCGAGATACCGCGCGTCTCCCGCCTGGTCCGCGGCGTCGTGCTCGGCCTGCGCGAGCAGCCCTACGTCGAGGCCGCCATCGCCTCCGGCACGCGCACGCCCAAGATCATCTGGCGGCACATCCTGCCCAACACCCTGGCCCCGATCATCGTGCAGGCCACCTACATCTGCGCGTCCGCGATGATCATCGAGGCCATCCTCTCCTTCATCGGCGCCGGCACGCCGCCGATCATCCCCTCCTGGGGCAACATCATGGCCGAGGGCCGGGCGCTGTGGCAGGTGCAGCCCCACATCGTGTTCTTCCCCGCCATCTTCCTGTCCGTCACCGTGCTGGCGGTCAACCTGCTCGGCGACGGCCTGCGCGACGCGCTCGACCCGCGCACCGCCAAGAAGGTCTGACCCGGTGGCCCTGCTCGAAGTTGACCGGCTGCAAACCCATTTCGGCACCCTCGACGGCGTGGTCCGCGCCGTGGAAGGCTTGTCGTTCCACATCGACGCCGGCGAGACCCTGGCCGTGGTCGGCGAGAGCGGCTGCGGCAAGTCCGTCACCAGCCTCTCCATCCTGCGCCTGGTCGCCGAGCCGCCGGGCCGCATCGCCGGCCAGATCCGCTTCGAAGGCCGCGACCTCCTGCAGCTATCGGAAGCCGAGATGCGCAAGCTGCGCGGCGACGACATCAGCATGATCTTCCAGGAGCCGATGACCAGCCTCAACCCGGTGCTGACGGTCGGCCGCCAGATCGGCGAAACCCTGCGCCTGCACCAGGGCATGAGCAAGCGGGCGGCGGAGGAGCGCTCGGTCGAGATGCTGACCCTGGTCGGCATCCCCGCCCCCGAGCGCCGGGTGCGCGAGTACCCGCACCAGCTCTCGGGCGGGATGCGCCAGCGGGTGATGATCGCGATGGCGCTGGCCTGCAACCCGAAGCTGCTGATCGCCGACGAGCCGACCACGGCGCTCGACGTCACCATCCAGGCCCAGATTCTCGACCTGATGCGCGACCTGAAAACGCGCCTCGGCTCCGCCATCATGCTCATCACCCACGACCTCGGCGTAGTCGCCGAGATGGCGCAGCGCGTCGTGGTGATGTACGCCGGCCGCAAGGTGGAGGAAGCCCCGGTCGAGGCCATCTTCGGCGACCCGCAGCACCCCTACACCCGCGGCCTGCTCGGCGCGGTGCCCAAGCTCGGCTCCTCCCTGTCCTCGGAAGGCCGCTCCAAGCTGGCCGAGATCCCCGGCCTGGTGCCGTCCTTGCGCAAGCCCATCGTCGGCTGCGCCTTCGCCGGCCGCTGCCTCAGCGCCACCGACCTGTGCCGCGAGGTCGCCCCCGCGGTCGAGCTGAAACGCCCCGGGCACAGCGTCGCCTGCCACTACGCGGAGTACGCGATGGATCACGCCGCGTGACCCGCCCCGCCCCCCTGCTCGAGGTCAACGCGCTCAAGAAGCACTTCCCCATCCGCGGCGGCGTGTTCGGCGGCGTCACCGCCCAGGTCTACGCCGTGGACGGCATCAGCTTCAGCATCGACAAGGCCGAGACCCTCTCCCTCGTCGGCGAGAGCGGCTGCGGCAAGAGCACCGTCGGCAAGGCCATCCTGCGCCTGGTCGAGCCGACCGACGGCGAGGTTCTGCTCGACGGCCAGCCGATCCACGACATCCCGATCAGCAAGCTGCGCCCGCTCCGCCGCCGCATCCAAGTGGTGTTTCAGGACCCGTTCAGCAGCCTCAACCCGCGCATGAGGGTGCGCGACATCATCGCCGAGCCGTTGCAGAACTTCGGCCTCGCCGGCAACGGCTCCGAGACCGACGACCGCGTGGCCAAGCTGATGGACACCGTGCGCCTGCCGCGCGACGCCATGCGCCGCTTCCCGCACGAGTTCAGCGGCGGCCAGCGCCAGCGCATCGGCATCGCCCGCGCCCTCGCTCCCGGCGCCGACCTCATCATCTGCGACGAGGCGGTGAGCGCGCTCGACGTGTCGGTCAAGGCGCAGATCGTCAACCTGTTGTCCGACTTGCAGGACGAACTCGGCCTCGCGTTGCTGTTCATCAGCCACGACCTCGCCATCGTCGAGCACCTGACCCATCGCGTCGCCGTCATGTACCTCGGCAAGATCGCCGAGGTTGCCGACCGCCGCACCCTGTTCAGCAGCCCGCGCCATCCCTACACCCGCGCCCTGCTGTCCGCCGTGCCGGTGCCGGACCCGGCGGCCAAGCGCGACCGCGTCATCCTCACCGGCGACGTGCCCAGCCCGATCAACCCGCCCAGCGGCTGCCGCTTCCACACCCGCTGCCCCTACGTGTTCGACCGCTGCCGGGCCGAGGAGCCGCTGCTGCGCGAGATGCCCGGCGGCGGACCGGGCCAGCGCGCCGCGTGCCACCTCGACGAACTGCCCGCGCTGCGCGGCGTGGCCGAAGCGGCCTGAGCCAGCCCCAACCGCCGCGCTGCCATCCCGCTTGCCGCCCGGCCGCTTGACCCTATGTGTCGGCGGCCTCACACTCGTGTGCAACGCCACGCTCCAAAAGCAAGAAGGGAGTCACCATGCCGCAGGTTTCACTGACGGTGAACGGACACACGCATCAGGCCGACGTCGAGGGCCGCACACTCCTGGTGGAACTGCTGCGGGAGAAGCTGGGGCTGACCGGCACCCACGTCGGCTGCGACACCAGCCAGTGCGGCGCGTGCGTCGTCCACGTGGACGGCAAGTCGGTCAAGGCGTGCACCATGCTGGCGTTGCAGGCCAACGGCGCGGAGGTCACGACCATCGAGGGCATCGCCGCCGCCGACGGCACGCTGCACCCGATGCAGGAGATGTTCCGCGAGCACCACGCGCTGCAATGCGGCTTCTGCACGCCGGGCATGGTGATGAGCGCCATCGACCTGGTGAACCTGCATCCCGAGGGGCTGACCGAGAGCGAGATCCGCCACGGCCTCGAAGGCAACCTGTGCCGCTGCACCGGCTACCACAACATCGTCAAGGCGATCGCCGCGGCCTGGCCTTTGATGCACGACAAGCAGCAACAAGCCGCCTGAACCCGGCGCGAAGCCGGGCAGAGCAGGGAAGGGAACATCATGGGTTTCGAAGGGATCGGCGCGTCGGTGCGCCGCAAGGAGGACCATCGCTTCCTCAGCGGCCGCGGCCACTACACCGACGACATCAACCAGCCCGGCCAGCTCCACGCCGTCCTCCGCCGCTCCGACCGGCCCCATGCCAGGCTGCTCGGCGTTGACGTGTCGGCGGCCCGCGCAGCGCCCGGCGTCATCGCGGTCTACACCGGCGCCGACCTCGACGCCGACGGCGTCGGCGGCGTGCCCTGCGGCTGGCAGATCCACAGCAAGGACGGCTCGCCGATGGCCGAGCCCAAGCATCCCGTCCTCGCCACCGGCAAGGTGCGCCACGTCGGCGACCCCATCGCCGTCGTCATTGCCGAAACCCGGCAAGAGGCCAAGAACGCCGCCGAGCTGATCGAGATCGAGTTCGAGGACCTGCCCGGCATCGCCACCGTCCACGACGCCGTCGCCTCCGGCGCGGCCGAAGTCCACGACGACGCCCCGGCCAACCAGTGCTACGACTGGCACATCGGCGACAAGGCGGTCGTGGACCAGGCCTTCGCCGCCGCCGCGCGCACCGTCAGCCTCGACCTGACCAACAACCGCCTGGTCCCCAACGCCCTGGAGCCGCGCGCCGCCCTCGGCATGTTCGACCCCTCCTCTGGCGAGTACACGCTCTACACCACCAGCCAGAACCCGCACGTCATCCGCCTGCTGATGGGCGCGTTCGTGCTGCACATCCCGGAGAACAAGCTGCGCGTGGTCGCCCCCGACGTCGGCGGCGGCTTCGGCAGCAAGATCTATCACTACGCCGAGGAAGCTGTCGTCACCTGGGCCGCCGGCAAGCTCAAGCGCCCCGTCAAGTGGACGGCCGACCGCAGCGAAAGCTTCATGTCCGACGCCCACGGCCGCGACCACGCCAGCATCGCCGAGATGGCGCTCGACAAGGACGGCAACTTCCTCGCCCTGCGCGTCCGTACCCTGTGCAACATGGGTGCCTATCTCAGCACCTTCGGCCCGGCCGTGCCCACCTACCTCTACGCGACGTTGCTCGCCGGCTGCTACCGCACCCCCGCGATCTACGCCGAGGTCAAGGCCGTCTTCACCAACACCGTCCCGGTGGACGCCTACCGCGGCGCGGGCCGCCCCGAAGCCGCGTTCCTGCTGGAACGCCTGATGGACGTGATCGCCCGCGACACCGGCATCGACAAGATCGAGCTGCGCCGCCGCAACTTCATCCCGCGCGACGCCTTCCCCTACCAGACGCCGGTGGCGCTCGAATACGACAGCGGCGATTACTTCGCGACACTCAACGTGGCGATGAAGGCGGCCGACTGGGACGGTTTCCCCGCCCGCCGGGCCAAGGCCGCCGCCCAGGGCAAGCTGCGCGGCATCGGCATCTCCACCTACGTCGAAGCCTGCGGCATCGCCCCCAGCAAGGTCGTCGGCTCCCTCGGCGCCCGCGCCGGCCTCTACGAGGTGGCCGAGATCCGCGTCCACCCCACCGGCAGCGTCACCGTGTTCACGGGCACCCACAGCCACGGCCAGGGCCACGAGACCACCTTCGCCCAGCTCGTCGCCGACCAGCTCGGCGTGCCAATCGATCAGGTGGACGTGGTTCACGGCGACACCGCCAAGATCCCCTTCGGCATGGGCACCTACGGCAGCCGCAGCCTGCCCGTCGGCGGCTCGGCCATGGTCAAGGCGATGGACAAGGTGATCGCCAAGGGCAAGAAGATCGCCGCCCACCTCATGGAAGCCTCGCTGGAGGACATCGAGTTCAAGGACGGCCAGTTCTCCGTCGCCGGCACCGACAAGGCCAAGTCGCTGGCCGACATCTCGCTCGCCGCCTACGTGCCGCACAACTACCCCATCGAGGAACTGGAACCCGGCCTCGACGAGACCGCGTTCTACGACCCCAAGAACTTCACCTACCCCGGCGGCTGCCACATCGTGGAACTGGAGATCGACCAGGACACCGGCACCATCGAAGTGGTCGCCGTCACCGCGGTGGACGACGTGGGCCGGGTCATCAACCCGATGATCGTGGAAGGCCAGGTCCACGGTGGCCTGGCCCAAGGCATCGGCCAGGCGTTGCTCGAGAACGCCGTCTACGACGCCGAAGGCCAGCTCGTGACCGGCTCGTTCATGGACTACACCATGCCCCGCGCCCACGACTTCCCGATGCTGCGGTCCGCGACCGAGAACACCCTTTGCACCCACAACCCGCTCGGCTCCAAGGGGGTCGGTGAGACGGGGGCGATCGGCAGCCCGCCCGCGGTGATCAACGCCGTGGTCGACGCGCTCCGCGACTACGGCGTGCGGCACCTGGACATGCCGGCCACGCCGCAGAAGATTTGGTCCATCCTGCAATCGCAGCAGCCGCGCATGGCGGCGGAGTAAGCCAGATGTACGATTTCGCCTACCAGAAGCCATCCTCCCTGCCGGACGCGCTCAAGATGCTGTCCGACGACGTGGAGGCGAAAGCCCTCGCCGGCGGCCAGACCTTCATCCCGGTGCTCAAGCAGCGCTTGAACAAGCCGAGCGTCATCGTCGACCTGTCCCAGCTCGGCCTGTCCGGGGTCACGGCGCAAGGCAACGCCATTGCCATCGGCGCGATGACCAACCACCACGCCATCATGAGTTCGCCCGACATCCAGGCCAAGATCCCCGGCCTGGCCAAGATGGCGTCCTGGATCGGCGACACCCAGGTGCGCCACCGCGGCACCATGGGCGGCTCGCTCGCCAACAACGACCCGTCCGCCTGCTACCCGGCCGCCGTGCTCGCCCTCGGCGCCACCATCCATACCGACAAGCGCAGCATCGAGGCCGACGACTTCTTCCAGGGCATGTTCACCACGGCGCTGGAGCCGGGCGAATTGATCACCAAGGTCAGCTTCCCGATCCCCGAGATCTCCAACTACGAGAAGTTCCGCAACCCGGCCAGCCGCTACGCCATGGTCGGCGTGTTCGTCGCTCGCGGCCCCAAGGGCGTCCGCGTCGCCATCACCGGCGCCGGGCAGGGCGGCGTGTTCCGCCACGCCGAGATGGAGCGGGCGCTCGCCGCCGATTGGTCCGCCGACGCCATCAAGGACATCACCACCCCCTCCGACAACCTCAACGGCGACATCCACGCCAGCCCTGAGTACCGCGCCCACCTGATCGGCGTCATGGCGCGGCGGGCCGTCGCCGCCGCCTAGTGCGCATCGACCAGCCCGAGGCGGTCGAGCAGGCCCACGCTTTGCTCGACCGCTACGAGCAGGCACTGATGACCAACGACGTCCGGCGCGTCGTCTTCCGCCCATGTCCCCCGGCTCACGAAGGTTGGCCCGGCCACCCGGCATGCCTGAACCGCGCGTCCGATTGCGCGTCCAGTCATGCCCTCGGTCACGCTGCCTCTGTCTTATCGGTATGAGCCGCCGTCGATGTCGCCACGGCCTGCCGGTGATCGGCCCCGCCAGCGCCTATCCCGCCGCCGACGCGATGACCGACCGCTTGGCCGCCAACGTCGTCTCGGGCGCCCTGCCCATGACCGCCCCCGTTCCCTGCAGCCCGCAACGCCTCCACTGAAAGACCGTGCCGATGCCCGACCGTCCTTTCGCCCTGGCTGACCTGGAAACGCTGAAGCAGTGGGACACGCCGACCATCTGCAACGGCCTGGAGCTGGTCGTGCCGGAACGCCGGGCCATCGGCTTCACCGTGGAACCGATGGTCGCCGCCGACCGCGCCCTGCCGCCGATGGTCGGCCTCGCCCGCGTCGGCATGATCCGCGCCAAGGCCGCCCCCCGCGACACCCCGGCCGACCGGCTGGACTGGTATGACTACGTCGCCGACGCCGACCTGCCGACCGTCGTGGTGCTGCAGGACCTCGACGAGCGCCCCGGCTACGGCGCGTGGTGGGGCGAGGTGCATTCCACCGTCCATAAGGCGCTCGGCGCGCTCGGCTGCGTCACCAACGGCTCCTTCCGCGACCTCGACGCCCTGGCCCCCGGCTTCCAGATCATCGGCGGCCGGGTCGGCCCCAGCCACGCCCACGTCCACATGGTCGCCTTCAAGCAGGCGGTGACCATCTTCGGCATGGACGTGGGCCACGACGACGTGATCCACGCCGATCACCACGGCGCGGTCGTCATCCCGGCCGAGGCGGTCCGCAAGCTCCCGGACGCCATCGGCCTCGTCTCCCGGCGCGAGCGCGTGCTGCTCGACCTGTGCGCCAGCCCGGACTTCTCCCCCGCCAAGCTGCGCGACGCGGTTAAGCGGGCGGGGGAGATTCATTAACCTCCCCATGATAACCGTGCCCGAGCATCAGGAGGACACGGCGATGACCACAGGCAGGCGCCTGTTCGGCACGGACGGCATCCGCGGCACCGCCAACCAGGGCGCGATGACCGGCGAGACGGCGTTGCGGCTTGGCCAGGCGGCCGGCCTCATGTTCGTCCGCGGCGCGCACCGCCACCAGGTCGTGATCGGCAAGGACACCCGCCTGTCCGGCTACATGATCGAGCCCGCCCTGGTCGCGGGCTTCATCGCCGCCGGCATGGACGTGACCCTGGTCGGCCCGCTGCCCACGCCCGCCATCGCCATGCTGACCCGCAGCCTGCGCGCCGACCTCGGCGTGATGATCTCCGCCTCCCACAACACCTTCGAGGACAACGGCATCAAGCTGTTCGGCCCGGACGGCTTCAAGCTGTCCGACGAGACCGAGATCGAGATCGAGGCGCTGATGGAGGCCGACCGCTCCGGCCGCCTTGCCGCACCCGGCAAGCTCGGCCGGGCGTCCCGGCTCGACGACGCCGCCGGCCGCTACATCGAGGCCGCCAAGGCCACCTTCCCGCGCGGCCTGACGCTCGACGGCCTCAAGATCGTCGTCGACTGCGCCAACGGGGCCGCCTACCGTGTCGCCCCCACCGTGCTGTGGGAGCTGGGCGCCACCATCGTCCAGATCGGCGTCGAGCCGGACGGCTTCAACATCAACCGCGGCTGCGGCAGCACAGTGCCCGAACTGCTCCGCGCCAAGGTGGTCGAGCACGGGGCCGACCTCGGCATCGCCCTCGACGGCGACGCCGACCGGCTGCTGCTGGTCGATGAGCGCGGCGAGATGGTGGACGGCGACCAGATCCTGGCGCTGATCGCCCGCTCCTGGCGGCAGACGGCGCGGCTCAAGGGCGGCGGCGTGGTCGCCACCGTCATGTCCAACCTCGGGCTGGAGCGCTTCCTGGCCAAGGAGAGCCTCAAGCTGCACCGCACCAAGGTCGGCGACCGCTACGTCGTCGAGCACATGCGCGCCCACGGCATGAACGTCGGCGGCGAGCAGTCCGGCCACGTCATCATGTCCGACTTCGCCACCACCGGCGACGGCCTGGTCGCCGCCTTGCAGGTGCTGGCCGTGCTGGTCGAGGTCGGCCGCCCGGCCAGCGAGGTGTGCAGCGTGTTCCACAAGCTGCCGCAACTCCTCCGCAACGTCCGCTTCGTCGGCCGCTCGCCGCTCGACCACCCGCGCGTGCTGGCCGCCGTGGCCGAGGCCGAGGCCCGGCTGGGCCGCTCTGGCCGCCTGCTGCTGCGCCTGTCGGGGACGGAGCCGCTGGTCCGGGTCATGGCCGAAGGCGAGGACGAGGCCGTGGTCACCGAGATCGTCGCCGGCCTGTGCGACACCATCCAGTCCGCCGCCGAGCAGGCCGCGTGACCGCTACTGCCCCGGCGTCGGCCGGGTGAACGGCCGCGTCCTCGTCGTCGCCGGCTCGGACTCCGGCGGCGGCGCCGGCATCCAGGCCGACATCAAGGCCATCCTGGCGCTGGGAGCGCACGCCGCCACCGCCGTCACCGCCCTGACCGCGCAGGACACCAACGGCGTCCACGGCGTTCACCAGGTGCCGCCCGCCTTCGTCCGCCAGCAGATGGCCGTCGTGCTGGCCGACATCGGCGCTGACGCGGTGAAAACCGGGATGCTCGGCGACGCCGCGACCATCGAGGCCGTCGCCGCCGAGCTGCGCGGGCGTCGGCTGCCGCTCGTGCTCGACCCGGTCATGGTCGCCAAAGGGGGCGCACGCCTGCTCGACCCGGCCGCCCTCGGCGCGCTCCGGGCCGCCCTCCTGCCGCTGGCGACGCTGCTGACGCCCAACATCCCGGAAGCCGAGGCCCTGCTCGGCCGGGCCATCCCCGACCACGCCGCCGCCCTGGGTGCCGCCCGGGCGCTGCTCGCCCTCGGCGTTCCGGCCGTGCTGCTGAAAGGCGGCCATCTCGACGGCCCGGTCGCCCGCGACGTCCTCGCCGCCGCCGACGGCGTCCACGTGCTGGAAAACCCCCGCATCGACACCCGCCACACCCACGGCACCGGCTGCACCCTCGCCAGCGCGGTCGCGGCCGGGCTGGCGCAGGGGATGGCGCTGGTCCCCGCCGTCCACCGCGCCCGCGCCTACGTCCAGGCCGCGATCCAGGCCGCACCCGGCTTCGGGACCGGGCACGGGCCACTCGATCACGGCGTCACGATTGATCCCTCGCGGATCAGCTCGCCTTCGCCTCCCGCCGCCACCGGTGCAGGATGAACTCGGTGTAGCCGTTCGGCTGCGCCCGGCCCTCGAACACGAGGTCATTGGCGGCCTTGAACGCCGGCCCGTTCTGGTTGCTCGCCATCGGCACGTAGGCCGGGTCGCCGGCGTTCTGCCGGTCCACCACCGCCGCCATCCGCCGCATCGTGTCCCGCACCTGCTCGTCCGACACGATGCCGTGGTGCAGCCAGTTGGCGATGTGCTGACTCGAGATGCGCAAGGTCGCCCGGTCCTCCATCAGCCCCACGTTGTGGACGTCCGGCACCTTCGAGCAACCCACCCCCTGATCGACCCAGCGCACCACGTAACCCAGGATGCCCTGCGCGTTGTTGTCCAGCTCCTGCTGCACGTCGGACGGCGCCCAGTTCGGCCGGTCGGCGACCGGGATCGTCAGCAGGTCGCGCAACGTGCCGCGCGGCTTGCCCGCCAGCTCCGCCTGCCGCGCCGCCACGTCCACCTGGTGGTAGTGCAGCGCGTGCAGCGTCGCCGCGGTCGGCGACGGCACCCAGGCCGTGTTGGCCCCGGCCCGCGGGTGCCCGACCTTCTGCTCCAGCATCTCCGCCATCCGGTCCGGCGCCGCCCACATGCCCTTGCCGATCTGCGCCCGCCCGCGCAGGCCGCAGGCGAGGCCGACATCGACGTTGCGGTCCTCGTACGCCTTGATCCAGGCCGTGCCGCGCATCTCGTTCTTGCGCACCATCGCGCCGGCTTCCATGCTGGTGTGGATCTCGTCGCCGGTGCGGTCGAGGAACCCGGTGTTGATGAACACCACGCGCCGCCGGGCGGCGTGGATGCACCCTGCCAGGTTGGCGCTGGTCCGGCGTTCCTCGTCCATGATGCCCATCTTGAGCGTGTTAGCCGCCAGGCCCAGCATCGCCTCCACCCGGGCGAACAGTTCCTCGGCGAACGCGACCTCCTCCGGCCCGTGCATCTTCGGCTTGACGATGTAGACCGACCCGGCCCGGCTGTTGCGGAGCGGCCCGCCGCCCTTGATGTCGTGCAGCGCGATCAACGACGTCACCGCCGCGTCCAGCATGGTCTCCGGCACCGGCTCGCCCGCCGCGGTCAGCACGGCGTCGGTGTGCATGTGGTGGCCGACGTTGCGCACCAGCATCAGGCTGCGCCCCGGCAGCGTCAGCGTGCCGCCGTCCGGCGCGGTGTAGGTGCGGTCGGGATTGAGCCGCCGCGTGATCGTGGCGCCGCCCTTCTTCATCTCGGCCGCGAGGTCACCCTTCATCAGCCCGAGCCAGTTGCGGTACACCGCCACCTTGTCGGCGGCGTCCACCGCGGCCACGCTGTCCTCGCAGTCCTGGATGGTGCTGACCGCCGCTTCCAGCACCAAGTCGGCGACGCCGGCTGGGTCGTCCTTGCCGATCGGGTGCTCGCGGTCGACGCAGATCTCGAGATGGAGGCCGTTGTGGCGCAGCACGACGGCCGACGGCGCATCCGCGTCGCCCGCGTAGCCGACGAACCCGGCCGGGTCGGCCAGCCCCGACGTCCCGCCGGGCAACGACACTTCGAGGGCACCGCCCTTGACCGCGTAGCCGGTCGCGTCGGCGTGGCTGCCGTCGCGCAGCGGCGCGGCCTCGTCCAGCACCTGCTTGGCGCGGGCGACGACCTTCCGGCCGCGAACCGGGTTGTAGCCGCCGCCCCGCGCCGCGCCGTCCGCCTCCGGCAGCGCGTCGGTGCCGTAGAGCGCGTCGTATAAGCTGCCCCAGCGCGCGTTCGCCGCGTTGAGCGCGTAGCGGGCGTTCGTCACCGGCACCACGAGCTGCGGCCCGGCGGTCGTCGCGATCTCCGCGTCCACGTTCTCGGTCTCGACCGTGAACGGAGCCGGCTCGGGCAGCAGGTAGCCGATCTCGCGCAGGAACGCTTCGTAGGCGTCCGGGTCGATCGGCTTGGCGGCGTGCTCGCCGTGCCAGCGGTCGATCTCGCGCTGCATCTCGTCGCGCCGGGCGAGCAGGGTGGCGTTCCGCGGCATCAGGTCATGGAGGATCGCCGCGAACCCGGACCAGAACGCATCGGCCGCGACCCCGGTCCCCGGCAGCGCGGTGCCGATGAAGTCGTGCAGCACTGTCGCGACGTGCAGGCCGGCGAGAGGCACGCGGTCTTCGGCTCGATCCATGGCGGTTCCCTTCGTTGCGGCCTCCTCATGGCCGGGCTTGGCCCCGCTGTCGAGACGTTGCGCGGGTGACATCACGCCGCCCCGCGCGCCGCGCCGCCCGGCCCGCTCCTGAAATGCTGCATCTGCTCACAAAAACCTGATCCCTTGGACCGCGCCCAAGTCACTGCGCTCAGGCCACCGCACCCCAGCCACCGCGCCCACGCCGTCACCAGGCGAGGCGTCGGCGGCCCGGCGTCAGTCGATGATCTCGGCGCAGGCGTCGGTCGGCGCGGCGGCGATGTGGCCGACGAGCGGCACGACCTTGAGCGCCGCCGACCCGACCCGGCACGGGGCGGCAGCCACGCCGCAGCCAGACAGCGCCAGCAACAGCAGGAGGACACTTGCTTTCATCGCGGCACCATACCCCGTCCCCGTGCCGGTCGCCAGCATCAGAACGGCGCAGACACAGGATAACAAGTCAACACCAAACTATTGCTTGACCGGCTCTCAATAGACTGCCATCACGCACCCGTGATTAAGTAATGATCCGGTAACAATTCAGCTAAGATTAACCGTTATCAAGCACAAATAACTTTAGTTAATTGCTCGTTATGTAGGTTCAGTTCATTTGACAATTGGCAACACCTGGCGCAACGCACCGAAAGGAAGTGAACATGGCAATACTGACTGTCGGCTCTGGCCAGCAGTACGCGCGCATCGCCGACGCGATCAGCGCCTCCCGCGATGGTGACGTGGTCCAGGTGCAAGCCGGCACCTACGTCAACGACTTCGCCACCATCAACGCCAAGATCACCATCCAGGGTGTCGGCGGCCTGGCGCACCTGGTCGCGACGACCTCCCCGCCCAACGGCAAGGCGATCCTCACGATCAACACGGACGCCACCATCGACCACCTCGAGTTCTCGGGTGCCGCGGTCAAGGACCAGAACGGCGCTGGCATCCGCTACCAGGGCGGCAACCTCACCATCACCGACAGCTACTTCCACGACAACCAGGACGGCCTGCTCGGCACGCCCCTCACCGCCGGCACCGGCAATATCAGCATCGTCCGCAGCGAGTTCGCCCACAACGGCGCCGGCGACGGCCAGAGCCACAACATCTACGTCAACGACGTCGCCAGCCTGTCGATCGACCAGAGCTACCTGCACGACGCCGTGGTCGGCCACGAGGTCAAGAGCCGCGCCGAGAAGACGACCATCACCAACAGCCGCATCCAGAACGGGCCGAAGGGCACCGGCAGCTACAGCATCGACCTGCCGAACGGCGGCGACGCGCTCATCAAGAACAACGTCATCGAGCAGGGCCCCAAATCCCAGAACCCGAACGCCATCGCGTTCGGCGAGGAAGGCAGCCTGCGCGCCAACACCCGCCTCGTCGTCACCGGCAACACCATCCTCAACGACCGCCCCGGCGGCTACGGCGTCTGGAACCCGACCGGCACGACCGCGGAGGTGACCGGCAACGCGCTCTACGGCTTCGCCGCCGACCGCGTCACCCGCGGCAAGGCGAACGTGTCCGGCAACACCGTGCTGACGACCGAGCCCGCCCTGGTCACGACGTCGCCTTGGACGACCGCCGGGCCGTCACTGCCAGCCACCTCCGTGCCGGCCCAGCCCGCGCCATCAACGCCCACGGTTCCGGACGCTCCCGCCCAGACGCCCACGCCCACGCCCACGCCCACCCCGGCCCCCACGCCGGCGGTCCCGGTCCAGCCCGCCCCGGAACCGACGCCAACACCGACGCCAACACCGACGCCGACGCCCACCCCCACGCCAGCACCCACTCCAACCCCGGCCACGCCGGAGTCCGGCGCGCCCGCCGCCCTCGTGCTCCGCATGTCGGAGGACGCCTACAAGGGCGACGCGCAGTTCACCGTCAGCGTTGATGGCAAGCAAGTTGGCGGCGTCAACACCGTCACGGCCAAGCACGGATCCGGGCAGTCGCAGGCGTTCTCGTTTGACGGGCAGTACGCCGCGGGCAAGCACACCGTCGCCGTCACCTTCCTGAACGATCTCTACGACGGCACGGCCGACACCGACCGCAACCTCTACGTCGACGGCATCGAGCTGAACGGCACCAAGAGCGCCACCCAGGCCGCCCTGGTCTCGAACGGCGCCAAGAGCTTCTCGGTTTCCTCGTTCCAGTCTACCCCGTCCGGGTCGTCGTCCTCGGCGTCGAGCGACACGCTGGTGCTGCACTTGTCGGAGGACATGTTCAAGGGAGACGCCCAGTTCCTCGTCACGCTCGACGGCAGGCAGCTCGCGGCGGCCCAGTCCGTCACGGCGCTGCACGGCTCCGGCGAGACGCAGGATTTCACGTTCAAGGGCCAGTTCGGAGCCGGGCCGCACGACGTGGGGATCACCTTCCTGAACGACCTCTACCTCGGCAGCCCGGACACCGACCGCAACCTTTACGTGGACAGCATCGACTTCAACGGCACCCAGTACGGGTCGGTCACGGCGGCGCTGCTCGGCAACGGCACGACCCACCTGCAGATCGGCGCGCAGAACCAGTAGCCTGGAGCGTGTCCGGCGCTTCTGTCAGCGCCGGACACGCTCTGGTCGTTGCTTCGGCGTCCCCGACTGGCGTCCCCGGCCGGCGGCCTCGCGCTGCCGGTCCGGCCTCCGGGCGTGCCGGGCCGCCGCGCCCGGAGGCCGGCCGCGTCCCGCTCACGCCGGCGACTGCGCCAGCTCCTCCCGCAGCAGCTCCAACGCCAGCCAGCGTTCCTCCGCCGCCGACAGCGCCGCTTGCGCGTCCGCCAGCGCGGCCGTCGCCCGCTCGAACCCGGCCGGGTCGCGGCGGTAGAGATCAGGGTCCGCGAGCCTCGCCTGCAACCCGGCGATCCGGGCTGACAATCGCTCCAGCTCCCCGGGCAGCGTCTCCAGCGCGTGCTTGTCCTTGAACGATAGCTTGCGGCCCCCGGACTTCGCGAACGCCGCTCGCGCCCCCGCCGGCCTGGCCGCGCCCGGCTTCGCGTCCCCGGCCCGCGCCGCGGCGTCCGACGGTCCGCGCTGCCGCAACATGTCGCTGTAGCCGCCCGCGTACTCCACCCAGCGCCCGTCGCCCTCGGCCGCCAGCGTCGACGTCACCACCCGGTCGAGGAAGTCGCGGTCGTGGCTGACCAGCAGCACCGTGCCCGCGTACTCCGCGAGCATCTCCTGCAGCAGGTCCAGCGTCTCCAGGTCGAGGTCGTTGGTCGGCTCGTCCAGCACCAGCAGGTTGCTGGGCCGGGCCAGGGCGCAGGCCAGCAGCAGCCGCCCGCGCTCCCCGCCCGACAGCACGCCTACTGGCGTGCGCGCCTGCTCCGGCTTGAACAAGAAATCTTTCATGTAGCCGACGACGTGCCGCCGCTCGCCGCCGCCCTGCACGGCGTCGCCGCCGCCCCCGGTCAACGTGTCGGCCAGCGTCGCCGCCGGGTCGAGCGCCGCGCGCTGCTGGTCGAGCGTGACCTCCGCCCGGTTGGTCCCGAGCGCCACGGTGCCGTCGTCGGGCGGCGACCTGCCGGTCAGGAGGTTCAGCAGCGTCGTCTTGCCCGCCCCGTTCGGCCCGACGATGCCCAGGCGGTCGCCGCGCAGCACCCGCAAGGTCAGGTCCCGCACCACCGGCGCCCCGCCGTAGCCCTTGGTGACGTGGTCCGCGACCGCGACCAGCTTGCCGGAGACATCCGCCTCGCTCGCCGCCAGCCGCAGCGGCGATCCCGCCCCGCCCGCCTCGCGCCGCTGCTGCCGCAGCGCCCCCAGCTCCCCCAGCCGCCGCACGTTGCGCTTGCGCCGCGCCGTGACGCCGTAGCGCAACCAGTCCTCCTCCCGCGCGATCTGCCGCCCGAGCTTGTGCAGGTCCCGCTCGGCCTCGGCCTCGACCTCCTCCCGCCACGCCTCGAAATGGGCGAAGCCGCGGTCGGCCCGGCGCGTCACCCCCCCGTCCAGCCACACCAGGCTGCGCGACAGCGTTTCCAGCAGCCGCCGGTCGTGGCTGATCAGCACCAGTCCGGCCCGCAGGCCGGACAGTTCCGCTTCCAGCCACTCGATGGCCGGCAGGTCGAGGTGGTTGGTCGGCTCGTCGAGCAGCAGCAGGTCGGGCGAGGGGGCCAAGGTCCGCGCCAGCGCGCAGCGCCGCTGCTGGCCGCCCGACAGCGCCGCCGGGTCCTCCGCCCCGCTCAACCCGAGTTGATCGAGCAGCGCCCGGCCGCGATATGGGTCGTCGCCCGGCCCCAGCCCGGCTTCCACGTAGTCGAGCGCGGTCGCGAAGCCCGCGAAGTCCGGTTCCTGCGGCAGGTAGCGCACCGTCGTCCCCGGCTGCAGGAAGCGCGTGCCGCGGTCCGCCTGCAGCAGCCCGGCCGCCACCTTCAGCAGCGTCGACTTGCCCGAGCCGTTGCGGCCCACGAGGCAGATGCGCTCCCCCGCCCCCACGCCCAGCTCGGCTCCCCGCAGCAGCGGCGACGAGCCGAGGGCGAGGTGGATGTCCTGGAGCAGCAGCAGGGGAGGGGCCATCGCCCGGGTATGGGGGCCGCCCGCCGCCTGTGCAACAGGGCGGGGTTGTGCCATGCACCACCGAACCCGTCGAGGGAGGGAAACGGACATGCGCATCCTGGTTTCGCTGGCCTGCCTGCTGATCGCCGCGCCCGCAGCCTGGCTGATCGCCGCGCCCGCGGCGTGGGCCACCGAGCCGATGCGGATCGGCCTGCTGCACACGCTGTCGCCCGCGCCGCTCTACATCGCCATGGAGCGCGGCTACTTCCAGGACGAGGGCCTGGACGCCAGCTTCCGCTTCTTCGAGGCCGCGCAGCCCATCGCCGCCGCCGCCGTCAGCGGCGACATCGACGTTGGCATCACCGCGCTGACCGGCGGCTTCTACAGCCTGGCCGGGCGCGGCACGCTGAAGGTGATCGGCGGCGGCCTGCACGAGCGGCAAGGCTTCGAGGGCACCGCCCTGGTCGTGTCCAACAAGGCCTACGACGCCGGCCTCACCTCCGCGGCCAAGCTGCCCGGCCACAGCCTCGGCATCACCCAGTTCGGCTCCTCGTTCCACTACATCGCCGGCCGCATCGCCGAGGCCGAGGGCTTCGACCTGTCGAGCGTCGCGCTGCGGCCGTTGCAGTCCATCGGCAACATGCTGGCCGCCGTCCGCACCGGGCAGATCGACGCCACCATGAACGTCGCCTCGCTCGTCAAGCCGCTGGACGCCGCCGGGCAAGCGCACGTCGTCGCCTGGATCGGCGACATCGTGCCCTACCAGATCACCGCCGTGTTCGCCCCCACGCGCATGATCGAGGACCACGCCGACGCCCTGCACCGCTTCGCCCGCGCCTACCAGAAGGGCGTCGCCGACTACCGCCGGGCCTTCCTGCGCCACGACGCCGCGGGCCGGCCGGTCCACGACGCCGAGACCGACGCGGTGATCCCGCTCATCCGGAAATACGTCTTCGCCAGCGACCCGGACGCGCGGCGGAAGATCATCGACGGCGCCGGCTACTACGACGAGGGCGGCAAGTTGGACGTGGCCGACGTGGCCGCCCAGCTCCGGTGGTTCATCGCCGAGGGCCTGGTCAAGCAGAAGATCGACCCGGCCGAGATCATCGACACCCGCTTCCTCGGCGCCCTGCCGGCCCGGTGACCGCCTCCCACCTGGAAGTCAGGATCGAGGGGGTCGGCCACCGGTTCGATGGCCTCGCCGTGCTGGACGGCATCGACCTGGTCGCAGCCCCCGGCCAGGTGCTGGTGCTGGTCGGCCCGTCCGGCTGCGGCAAGAGCACGCTGCTCGGCATCACCGGCGGCCTGATCGCGCCGACGGCGGGCCGGGTCGTGGTGCAGGGGCATGTGGGCGAGGACTGCCTCAACCCGCTGACGCCGGTGTTCCAGGACTTCGCCCTGCTGCCGTGGCGCAGCGTCGCCGGCAACGTCGCCCTGCCGCTCGAAGGCCGCCTGCCCGGCCCCGCCCGCCGCGCCCGCGTGGACGAGGTGCTGGCGCTCACCGGCCTGTCCGACTTCGCCCGCGCCTGGCCGCGCCAGCTTTCGGGCGGCATGAGGCAGCGCGTCGGCATCGCCCGCGCGCTCGCCGTGCGCCCGGCCTGCCTGCTGATGGACGAGCCGCTGTCCGCCCTCGACGCCCAGACCCGCGCCCTGCTGCTGGACGAGTTCGCCGCCCTGATCGCCCGCGCCGGCACCACCACGATCTACGTCACCCACAACCTCAACGAGGCCGTCCGCCTCGGCCACCAGGTCGCGGTGCTGTCCCGCCGCCCCGGCCGCGTCCGCGCCGTCGTGCCCATCGACCGCCCGATCGAGGGCCGGGCCGGCGACGACCCCGACCTGCTGGCCATCGAGCGCCGGCTCTGGGACATGATCCGCGACGACGCCGCGGCCGCCGAGCGGGAGCCGGTCCATGCCTGACCTGTCCGGCCCGGTGCCGTTCCGCGCCCGCGGCTTCGCGCCCCGCTCGGCCCCCCTGGTCGCCGCCGCGACGCTGGTCGGCCTCGTGCTGCTGTGGCAGGCGGGGGCGAGCGCCGGCTGGATCGACACGCTGTTCCTGCCGCCGCCGGTCGCCATCGGGCGGGCGCTGGCGACGCTGGCCGTGAGCGGCGAGCTATGGCGCCACCTCGGCGCCAGCTTGCGGCGGCTGGCCATCGGCTGGTCGCTCGGCACCGTCGGCGGCGTCGCGCTCGGCATCGCCGTCGGCGTGTCGAGCCTGGCCCGCGCCCCGGGCATGGCGGTGGTGTCGGCGTTGTTCCCGATCCCCAAGATCGCGCTGGTGCCGCTGTTCATCATCTGGTTCGGCATCGGCGAAGGCTCCAAGGTGGCGACCTTGGCGTTCGGCGTGTTCTTCCCCACCGTCATCAACACCGCCGCCGGCATCGACGCCCTGCCGCGCGGCCTGATCCGCATGGGCCAGAGCTTCGGGCTGAGCCGGGGCGCGATCCTGGGCAAGATCGTGCTGCCCGGCGCGCTGCCGGCGATCCTGAGCGGGTTCCGGGTCACGACCTCCATCGCCATCATCCTGCTGGTGGCGGCCGAGATGATCGGGGCGCAGAACGGCATCGGCGCGTTCGTGCTGCAGGCGGGCAACCTTTACGACACCGATAACCTGCTGGCCGGCATCGTCGTGCTGTCGCTGCTCGGGCTGACGGTGGCGTGGGTGGTGGGCCGGCTGGAGCGGTGGCTGCTGGCCTGGCGGGGGTAGCGGGGCGCGGGGGTCGCGGGGCGGCGAGGGGTCAGCGCGGGCGGAGCCGGGTGCCGCGGTAAAGCTCCGCGAGGGGCGTCCGCAGCCCGATGCTGTCCAGCGCCAGCTCGCCCTCGCTCAGCGCCGCCGGCTTCCCCGGCCAGGCCCCGTCCGACCCCCGCCGCAGCACCTCCGCCCCGATCGACACCGTGCGCAGCACCACGATCTCGCGCACGCTCGGGATGGTGGTGTAGGCCCACACGTTGGCCCACGTCTCGGCCTGGTTGCTGGGCGAGAGGATCTCGACGATCAGCACCGGGTCGGTCAGCCCGGCCTCTTCCGCCTCGTAGCCGGAGCAGGTCACGGCCAGGTCGGGCACGCGCATGTTGTGACCGGCCTGCACCCGCGGCACGACCCCGGGGGTCACGACGAGGGTGCAGGGGCTTCCCGTCTCGCGAAGGTGATTGCCGATCACCCGTCCCAACTCGCCCTGCAGCGTGCCGTGGGTGCGGCTGGCCGGGGCCATCGCGCGCGGCACGCCGTCCACGAGCTGCCAGGCCCGGCCGTCGCCCGGCTCCCAGGCGAGGAACTCCTCGACCGACATGAACACCGGGACCGTGGCGAGCGCGACCATAGTCTCATCCTAGCGGTTCGAGGTGGCAGCCGCCATGTTTCACGTGAAACATCGCCGGGCCGTTCACCAGCGCCGCTCAGCGGCGCATAGCGTCATTCAGCGTCGCGTGGCTCGGCACGTCCCGCATCGCCGCCGCGATGTCGCCCTCGGCGAGCGCCCGTCCGAACGCGGCCGCCGCCCCGTAGGCCGCCCGGGCGATCGCGCCGCCGACGCTGACCCGGCGCACGCCCAGCCCGGCGAGCGTCCGCAGCGGCACCGGCCCCTCGCGCGGGCCGGTCAGCACGTTGACCGGCTTCGGCGCGACGGCCTGGACCACGCGGCGGATGGCGTCCAGGTCCGGCAGGCCCGGCGCGTAGAGGCAGTCGGCCCCGGCCTCCGCGAACGCGACCAGGCGGCGGATGGTGTCGTCGAGGTCGGGCCGGCCGTGCAGGAAGTTTTCCGCCCGGGCGGTCAGGATGAAGTGCGGCGCGTGCGCCCGGGCGGCGACCGCGGCCTGGATCCGGGCCACGGCGGCGTCGAAGCCGTGCAGCGGCGCGGCGGGGTCGGCCGTCGTGTCCTCGATGGTGCAGCCGCACAAGCCGGCGGCGATGGCGTCCCGCACGGTCAGGGCGCAATCCTCCGGCGCCGGGCCGTAGCCGTCCTCGAGGTCGGCCGAGACGGGCAGCGCGGTGGCGGCGGCGATGTCGTGCGCGTTGGCCAGCGCCTCGCCGCGGCTGACGGCGGCCGTGCCATCCGTGCGGCCGAGCATGAAGGCGAGGCCGGCCGAGGTGGTCGCGAGCGCCGGGACGCCGGCGGCGGCCAGCAACACCGCACTGCCCGCGTCCCACGCGTTGGCGATCGGGAAGCAGCCGGACTGGTGAAGGGCGTGGAAGCGTTCAGCCTTCGTCATGGGCACCCTGCCGCGCGGGAGCGTCGGCGCTGTTGCCGCCCCGGACCGCCTCGCACACCGCCCGCGTCACCTCCGCCGTCGTGGCCCGGCCGCCGAGGTCGGGCGTCATCACCCCGGCGGCGCAGACCTGCTCCACCGCCCGCATCAGCGCCGCCGCCGCCCCGGCCTCGCCCAGGTGCTCCAGCATCATGGACGCGGTCCAGAACGTCGCCACCGGGTTGGCGACGCCCTTGCCGGTGATGTCGAAGGCGCTGCCGTGGATCGGCTCGAACATGCTCGGGAAGCGCCGCTCGGGATCGAGGTTGGCGGTGGGCGCGATGCCGAGCGAGCCGGCCAGGGCGGCGGCCAGGTCGCTGAGGATGTCGGCGTGCAGGTTGGTCGCCACCACGGTGTCGATGGAGCGCGGCTTCAGCACCATGCGCGTCGTCATCGCGTCCACCAGTTCCTTGTCCCAGGCGACGTCGGGGAACTCGGCTGAGACCTCCAGCGCGATCTCGTCCCAGAACACCATGCCGTGTCGCTGGGCGTTGCTCTTGGTCACGACGGTCAGGCGCTTGCGCGCCCGCGCCCGCGCCTGCTGGAAGGCAAAGCGCATGATGCGCTCGACGCCGCGCCGTGTGAAGACGCTGGTCTCGGTCGCGACCTCCTCGGGCAAGCCGCGGTGCGCCCGGCCGCCGTGGCCCGAGTACTCGCCCTCGCTGTTCTCGCGGATGATCAGCCAGTCGAGGTCGTCCGGGCCGACGCCGCGCAGCGGGCCGGCGACGCCGGGCAGGATGCGGGTGGGGCGCACGTTGGCATACTGGTCGAAGCCCTGGCAGATCGGCAGGCGCAAGCCCCACAGCGTCACGTGGTCCGGGATGTCGGGGGCACCGACCGCGCCGAACAGGATCGCGTCCAGGCCGCGCAACTGGTCCAGCCCATCGGCCGGCATCAGCGCGCCGCGCGCCCGGTAGCGGGCCGAGCCCCAGTCGAACGGCGTGACCTCCAGCCGGAAGCCGCCGTCGCGCGCCGCCACGGCGTCCAGCGCTTCCAGCCCGGCGGCGATCACCTCCGGGCCGATGCCGTCCGCCGGGATGGAGGCGATCCGATGATGGCGCATGGCGCGGTCCCCGTTGTTCCAGCCTTCGGTTGGTGTAACGTGCTGGCACGCCGCTTGCCAGCACGTCCAATGCTCGGCAGACAGGCCGGCGACCACAGCCAACCGCGGGGACCCTCATGCGTCGTTTTCTCCTGGCCGCCTGCGCCGCCACCGTGTTCACCGGCGGGTTGCCCGGCGGGGCGTCCGCCCAAACGCTGGACATCGCGCTGCGCGAGGACCCGGACATCCTCGATCCCGCGCTGTCGCGCACCTACGTCGGGCGCATCGTGTTCGCCTCGCTGTGCGACAAGCTGTTCGACATCAACGACAAGCTCGAAGTGCAGCCGATGCTGGCGACGGGCTACAAGTGGACGACGCCGACCGAGCTGGTGATCAACCTGCGGCCCGACGTGGTGTTCCACGACGGCACCAAGATGGACGCGGCGGCGGTGAAGTACTCGCTCGACCGCAGCCTGACCATGAAGGGCAGCTACCGGCGCAGCGAGATCAGCGCGATCGAGCGCGTCGATGTCGTCGATCCGGTCACGGTCAAGATCACGTTGAAGCAGCCGTCCTCGCCGTTCCTGTCGCAACTGCTGGACCGGGCCGGCATGATCGTGTCGCCGGCGGCGGCGGAGGCGGCGGGGGACAAGTTCGGCTTGAAGCCGGTGTGCGCCGGGCCGTTCAGCTTCGTGGAGCGGGTGCCGCAGGACCACATCACGCTGAAGCGGTTCCCGCAGTACTGGAACGCGGGCGCGATCAAGCTGGACGAGGTGATCTACCGCCCGATCCCGGACAGCTCGATTCGCCTCGCCAACCTGGAAGCGGGCAGCATCGATCTGGTCGAGTTCATCGCGCCCACCGACATCCCGGCGGTGAAGCGCAGCGCCAAGCTGCACATGGAAACGTCCGACTACCTCGGCTACCAGAGCATCCAGTTCAACCTGGGCAACGGGCCGCGCGCCAAGGCGCCGATCGGCAGCGACCCGCGCGTGCGCCAGGCGTTCGAGGCGGCCATCGACCGCGACGCGCTGGTGCAGGTGGTCTTCAACGGCGCCTACACCCCGACGACGCAGGTGGTGCCGGCCAAGAGCCCGTTCTACATCGCCTCGCTCAAGCCGAAAGGGCGCGACCTGGCCAAGGCCAAGTCCCTGCTCAAGGAGGCGGGCGTCAAGACCCCCGTCGAGGTCAGCCTGGTGGTGCCGAACAACCCCGAGCTGCGGCAGGTGGGCGAGATCATCCAGGCGATGACGGCGGAAGCCGGGTTCGACGTGAAGCTGACCGCGAGCGAGTTCGCCTCCGCCCTGGACGCGACCACGCGGGGCGATTTCGAGGCGTTCCTGATCGCCTGGTCGGGCCGGGTCGATCCGGACGGCAACCTTTACAGCTTCGTGCACACCGGCGCGCCGCTGAATGAGGGCAAGTACAGCAACCCTAAGGTGGACGAGTTGCTCGACAAGGCGCGCGAGGTTTCGGACGTGCCGCAGCGCAAGGAGATCTACGGCGAGGTGTACGGCCAGATCCTGCAAGACCTGCCGCGGATCTACCTGTGGCAGCAGGCGGTGCTGAACGGCGTGTCGAACAAGGTGAAGGGCTACACCGCCTACCCGGACGGGATGATCCGCCTCCAGGGCGTGAGCCTGGCCGAGTGAGTCGGGCCGAGTGAGGCGGGACGGGTAGCCGCTGCGTGCGACACCTCGGCGGGCGCGTCCTGCAGGTGCTGCCGACCATCGTGCTGGTCAGCATCCTGGTGTTCTGCCTGCAGCAGCTGACGCCCGGCGACCCGGCCATGGTGCTCGCCGGGGAGGAGCGGGGCGACCCGCAGGTGCTGGCGCAGATCCGCGCCGAGCTGTGGCTCGACCGTTCGTTGCCGGTGCAGTACCTGCATTGGGCCGGCGGCGTGCTGCGGGGCGACCTCGGCTTCAGCTGGCGCATCCGCCAGCCGGTGGCGCAGCTGATCCTGACCAAGCTGCCGGTGACGCTGCAACTGTCGGCGATGGCGTTCCTGATCGCGCTCGTGATCGGGGTGCCGGCGGGCATCCTATCGGCCGTCTACCGCAACCGGGCGCTCGACTACGTGGCCAACTTCATCGGCCTGGCCGGGCTGTCCACGCCGAACTTCTGGCTCGGGATCATGCTGATCCTGCTGGTGTCGGTGAACCTCGGCTGGCTGCCGCCGTCGGGCTACGTGCCGCTGACGGAGGACTGGCGGCAGTCGCTCGCCACCACGATCATGCCAGCCTTCGTGCTGGGCAACGCCATCGCCGCCATCCTGATGCGCCACACCCGCAGCGCCATGCTGACCGCGCTCGACCAGGACTACGTCCGCACCGCCCGCGCCAAGGGCCTCAGCGAATGGCGGGTGGTGCTGCGGCACGCCTTCCGCAACGCGCTGGTGCCGGTGGTGACGCTGGGCGCGCTCGAACTCGGCACGCTGCTGTCGGGCGCGGTGCTAACCGAGCAGGTGTTCAGCATCCCGGGGTTCGGCAAGCTGGTGGTGGACGCCGTGTTCAACCGCGACTACCCGGTGGTGCAGGGCGTCGTGCTCGTCACGGCCGCGCTCTACATCCTGCTGAACCTGCTCGCGGACCTGCTCTACGCCGTCATCAACCCGCGGCTGCGCGCGGCATGAGCGCCGCGGCCGGCGTGATGCCGCAGAGCCCGCGCACCCTCGCGTGGCGGCGGTTCCGCGGCCGCCCGGCAGCGGTGTTCGGCTTCGTCGTCATCGCGCTGTTCGTGCTCGTCGCGGTGGCGGCGCCGCTGATCGCGCCCTACGACCCGGTGGCGACGAGCTGGACCGCGATCCGCAAAGCGCCGTCGGCGCAGCACTGGATGGGGACGGACGAGAACGGGCGGGACGTGTTCTCGCGGGTGGTGTTCGGCGCGCGGGCGTCCTTGCTGGCGGGCGTCGTTTCGGTGCTGATCGCGGCGGGGATCGGGGTGCCGGTGGGGCTGATGGCCGGGTTCCTCGGCGGGGCCACCGACGTGGTGGTGGGGCGGGTCGTGGACGCGATGCTGGCCTGCCCGTTCCTGATCCTGGCCATCGCGCTGGCGGCGTTCCTCGGGCCGGACCTGATCAACGCGATGATCGCGATCGGCGTCACGGCGGCACCGGTGTTCGTGCGGGTGGCGCGGGGGGCGACGCTGGACGCGGCCACCAACGAGTACGTGGAGGCGGCGCGGGCGATCGGCAACCCGCCCTGGCGCGTGGCGCTGCGGCACGTCGCGCCGAACATCGTGCCGCCGGTGCTGGTGCAGGGAACGCTGGCCATCGCGGCGGCCATCATCGCGGAGGCCAGCTTGTCGTTCCTCGGCCTCGGGCAGCAGCCGCCGGCACCGAGCTGGGGCAGCATGCTCAACTCGGCGCAGCGCTTCCTCACGCAAGCGCCGTGGCTGGCGATCTTCCCGGGGGCGGCGATCTTCATCGCCGTGCTCGCCTTCAACCTGGTGGGCGACGGCCTGCGCGACGCGCTCGACCCTAGGCGGCGGTAGGCGCTCGCGGCCCTGGACCGGGCCGGGCAGGTGGGCGATGGTGGCGACGGCCGCCGCGGCCGATCAAGCGAGCCGCCGAACGGGCGGCCGGCACCAGGGAGGGAGGACGCCATGCGCGCATGGGCAGTGATCGAGAACGGCAAGGACTTGCAGGAGATCGAGATGCCGACCCCGGAGCCGAAGGGCGACGAGGTGCTGCTGGAGGTCACGCACTGCGGCGTGTGCCACAGCGACCTGCACATCTGGGAAGGCTACTACGACATGGGCGGCGGCAAGCGCATGTCGCTCAAGGACCGCGGCGTCGTGCTGCCGCTGGCGATGGGGCACGAGATCGTCGGCCGGGTCGTCAAGCTCGGGCCGGAGGCCACCGGGGTCGCGGTCGGCGACGTGCGGGTGGTGTTCCCCTGGGTGGGGTGCGGCACGTGCGAGCGCTGCCTGGCCGAGGAGGACAACATGTGCCTCACCGGCCGCAGCCTCGGGGTTTACCAGAACGGCGGCTACGCGACGCACGTGCTGGCGGCGCACGCGCGGCACCTGATCGACCCGGGCGCGCTCGACCCGGCGCTGGCCGCGACCTACGCCTGCTCCGGCATCACGGTCTACTCGGCGATCCGCAAGGTGATGCCGCTGCCGCCCGACGAGCCGATCGTGCTGGTCGGCGCGGGCGGCCTCGGCTTGGCGGCGGTCGGCATCCTGACCGCGCTGGGGCACCGGGCAATCGTTTCGGTGGACGTGGACGAGACCAAGCGGCAGGCCGCGCTCGACGCCGGGGCGAGCCAGGCCGTGGACGGCACGGGGGAGGGCGTGACGGAGCGGCTGATCGAGGCGTGCGGCGGCCCGGTGGCGGCGGTGATCGACTTGGTCAACGGCACCGCGACGGCGGCGTTCGCGTTCGCGGCGCTGCGAAAGGGCGGCAAGCTCATCCAGGTGGGGCTGTTCGGGGGCGAGTTGACCGTGTCGTTGCCGACCATGGCGATCCGGGCGCTGACCATCCAGGGCAGCTACGTCGGCAACCCGAAGGAGCTGCGCGAACTGATCGGGCTGGCGCAGGCCGGGCGGGTGCCGCCGATGCCGATCACGCGGGTGCCGCAGCGGGACGCGAACGACGCCTTGATGCGGCTGCGGTCGGGGGCAGTGACGGGTCGGCTGGTGCTGGTAGCGAGCGCGGCCTGACGCGACGGCCAACAAATTTTAACGATTGTTAAACAGCGCCAGGGTCAGACGAATGTCTGATCTTGGCGTCGGCCGTCTCAGGCGGCAGCGAGAGGGCTTGGGACCGGCAGGCGCACCACGTCGGAGTTGCTGACTAGCTTGCGCATCAGCGGCAAGGCGTAAGACAGGCGGCGGTCAAGTTCCGGCTTGATGACCTGGTGACCTGAGATGTTGTTGGATCGCAGCAGGTTATAGGTGATTTCGGAGACGTTCAGGATCGTTAGCCGTTCGGACAACGGCATGTCGAGCATGCCGGCCATTCGGTCGAACTCACGAAGCTTCTCGAATACGATGCCGATGGCCGAGCCAACCCGAGACATAGACGCCCCCTGGAGATTTCCCGACCAACTTAAGGCCGATCTCTATCCAGTGGGAAGACAAATTAACGTGTTTCTAACGAGACGAGAGAGACGGTGAGGGGGCGGCGTTCAGACCAGGCCGACACCGGTCTGCACCGGCTTGCTGTCGGCGTGGCGCAGGTCGGGTGATGAGCGCATCTGGCTCAGGGACAGGGGCGAGGATCCATTGGCACCCTGCCCGGGCGCGGAGCCGTGCCGCTTGCTGCTGCTGGCGTAGGTGCGCAGCAGGGAGGCGATGAAGGCGCGGCCCCAGCCTAGGGCGGTCGCGTCGGCGATGGCGTCCCAACTGGCGCGCCAGCGGGCGGTGCGCTCGGCCAGGGGCATGCGCAGAGCGGTTTCGATGGCGTCGGCGACTTCATCCACGTCATACGGGTTGACCAGCAGGGCGGCATCGAGCTGGCGGGCCGCGCCGGCGAAGCGCGACAGCACCAGGATGCCTGGGTCCTGCGGATCCTGGGCGGCGACGAACTCCTTGGCGACCAGGTTCATGCCGTCCCGCAACGGCGTGACCAGGCCCACGTGCGCCTCACGCATGTATCCGGCCATCGTCGCGCGGGTGCCGGCCCGGGCGATGAGGCGCAGGGGAATCCAGTCAGGCTCGCTGAACGCGCTGTTGATGCTGCCGGCGTCCTGCTCGATCTCGTTGCGCAGGTCCTGGTAGGCGACGACGTCCTTGCGCGATTCGGCGGCGATCTGAAGGAAGGAGACTTTGCGGCGGATCTCTGGCCGGGTCTCGATCAGGCGGCGATAGCCGGCGAGGCGCTGCACGAGGCCTTTGGTCGGGTCCATGCGGTCCACGCCCAAGATCAACTGCTGCCCGGCCAGGCTGCGGCGCAGGCGCTCGGTGGGCAGTGAGCGCCAGGCGTCCTCGGCGATGGCGGCGAACTCGCGCGCCTCGATCTCGACCGGGAAGGCGCCGAGCCGGACGCGCCGGCCGGCCACGGTCAGCCAGCCGGGCTGGCCACGCTCGGCACCGCACAGCCGGACGGCCGCCTCGGCGAAGTTGTCGGCGTCGTTCTCGGTTTGGAAGCCGACCAGGTCGGAGGCGAGCAGGTCACGCACCAGGGCGCTGGCCTCCGGGACGCTGGCCAGCATGTCGGCCGACGGGAAGGGGATGTGCAGGAAAAAGCCGATCGGCTCCGTGACCCCGCTGGCGCGGAGCATGGCCGGCATGCACATCAGGTGGTAGTCGTGAACCCAGATCAGGTCGCCGCTCTTCAGCATCGGCACCAGGGCGTCGGTGAAGCGCTGGTTGACCGCGCGATAGGCCTGGGCGTTGCGCCGGTCGAAGGTCATCATCTCCGGCATCGAGTGGAGCAACGGCCAGAGGGTGCTGTTGGAGAACTCGTTGTAGTAGCGGTCGTGTTCCTCGGGCGTCAGGTCGACGGTGGCGAAGCAGACCTGCCCGGCGTCGAGCGCCCGCGGCACGCTGGCGGGCGAAGCCTCGATGCGGCCGCTCCAACCGAACCACAGGCCGCCTCGCTGCTCCATGAGCGCTTCGAGCGCCACGGCCAAGCCGCCGGCCTGGGCCCCGGCGGCGGACGGGGCGGGAACTCGGTTGCTGACGACGACGACGCGGTTCATCGGACCTCCCACAAGGCAATTGGCAAGCGTCCCAACAGTTCCCGCACCATCAGACGCCCTGTGATGGCCCCCGTTCGAGAACCATCAAGCGTGCCCACTCCAACCATACCATTAAATTGACGCGGCATGACAATCGCAGTTGCATCCCACGCCTCCGGCCGCACCAGTGGCAGGCCGTCGTCGAGCGGCATTCCGGCCGGGCACCGCGTGACGGCGACGATGGCGGAGACGCCCTCGTGCGTGCGGGCGAACGCGAGCACGTGGTCCGCGCCGGGTCCTTCCGTCCGCAGAGGAAGGTAGGCCCCGGTGGTGAAGAGGTCCGGCGCCCGGGCGCGGAACGCGAGGGCGCGGGCGATCAGCGCCTGCTTGACCCTGCCGTCCTGCCAATGGCGCAGCAGGGCGGGCAGGTCCTCGGCCGCGTCCAGCGCCGCGCCGCGGGCGGCGAAGTCCACCGGGCGGCGGTTGTCGGGATCGACCAAAGAGAAGTCCCAGAACTCGGTGCCCTGGTAAAGGTCGGGGATGCCGGGGCTGGTCAGGCGCAGGAGGGTCTGCGACAGGCCGTTGACCGCGCCGTAGGGCGCGATGCGGGCGGCGAAGGCGGCGATCTCGGCGGCGACGGGCCGCGTTTCGTCGAGGCATCCGGCCAGGAACGCCTGGCAGGCACCCTCGTATTCCGTGTTCGGGGCCGTCCAGCCGGAGCGCCGCTTGGCCTCGCGCAGGGCTTTCTCCTGCCAGGCGGCGACTCGGTCGCGATAGGCGGCGAGGCCGGCCGCGTCGTCGCCGGCGAGGCCGAGCGGCCAAGCGCCGACCAGGGTCTGGTAGAGCATCAGCTCGTCCGCCGGGTCGGGCGCGGGCCCGTCGAGGTCGCGGCGCAGCGGCGCGTTGAGGCGCATCCAGCGCTGCACGATCGCGTCCCACTCGTCCGGCATCCCGCTCAGCACCGCGAGGCGCGCCCTCGTGTCCTCGCCGCGCTTGTGGTCGTGCGTCGCGGTGGCGAGCAGGGCACGGGGGAAGCGGCGCTGGCGCTCCTTGTTGGCAGCGTGGAGGCCGGCGGGGGTGATGGCCCACTGCGACGGCTCGCTGCCGACCTCGTTGCGCGACAGCAGGCGGCCGTAGCGGTAGAAGGCCGTGTCCTCGACGGACTTCGCGGCGGTGGGGGCCGAGAGCTGCTGGAACTTGACCATCGCGCGCGCCCATTCCTGGCGTCGGGTACCGGCCGGCACGTCGCGCAGCCCGGCACCGGTGACCCATTGCGCGACCAGCTCCAGCAGCTCGCGGTCGGCGGCGCGGATGGTGCGCCGCGCGCCGGCCATGGCCCAGTCCATCGCCCGCTGGTCGGCGTCCGAGATGCCGCCCGGCCCGGCGTAGATGCGATAGGTGTGGAAGTGGACCAGCAGCTCGACCAGGGTGCTGCGGATGCCGGTCAGGGTGTAGTCGCGGGTGACCAGGCTGCGCCGGGCGACGCGGTGCAGGGCCGCGGCCACAGAGGCCAGCTCGCTGCTGAGGTTCTCGCGCAGGATCTGGCGGCGGGCGGCTTCCGCTTCGGTGTCGAAGGAGGCGGGGCGGCCGGTGCTGGCGGTCCAGAACTCGGTCAGGGGGGCTTCGCCAGCCGGGTCGTGCAGGACGGCGCTGGCGTCGTTCATGAAGTCGTAGCCGGTGGTGCCGTCCGTCATCCAGTCCTGGGCCAGGCGCTCGTGCGGGAACAGGATCTTCTCGACCCACAGCACGGCGCGCTGGCCGCGGAGGTGTTCGGGCCGCTTCTCCGTCAGGGCATCCAGGCGGCGGCGGAGCTTGCGGCAGTAGTCGCGCGGGCTGGCCAGGCCGTCGACGTGGTCGATGCGGACGCCGTCGATCAGGCCCTGCTCGTAGAGGCGGAACACGGTGCGGTGGGTGTCCTCGAACACCTCCGGGATCTCGACGCGGACGCCGGCGAGGCCGTTGACGTCGAAGAAGCGCCGCCAGTTGATCTCGTCCGTCGCCGCCCGCCACCAGGACAGGCGGTAGGCCTGGCGTTCGAGCAGCCGGTGCAGGCGGTCCTGGCCTTCGGGGGTGGCGGTGGCGTAGGCCCGGAGCGCCTCGCCGATGGCCTGGCGGTACTGCGGCAGCAGCAGCTCGTGGCGGGCGGCCTCCGCGCCGCGGCGCACCTCGGCCCGGCCGCCCGGCCCGAGCTCGCCGAACAGGCGCGCCGGGCCTTCCAGCACGCCGCCGCTGGTCAGCAACACGGACGCGTAGTCGCGCGGGTTCAAGGGGAAGCGGTGGTCGTAGTAGGCGACGAACAGGCGGCCGTCCGCTTCGTCGAACTTGAGCGCCAGGTCGCCGTTGGCCAGGCACTCGCCGTAGGACGCGCCGAGGAAGGGCGCCAGCAGGCGGCCGCGCAGCGAGGCGTCGGGCGGGTCCCAGTCGATGTCGAAGTATTCGGCGTAGGGGCTGGCGCGGCCCCATTCGAGCACGTCCAGCCACCACGCGTTGTCGTTGCCGCCGACGCCCATATGGTTCGGCACGATGTCGAGGATCAGCCCCATGCCGTGGGCGCGCAGCGTCGCCACCAGGCGCTCCAGCGCGGCCTCGCCGCCCAGTTCCTCATTGATGCGGTTGTGATCGACGATGTCATAGCCGTGGGTCGAGCCGGCGCGGGCGGTGAGCAGGGGGGAGGCGTAAAGGTGGCTGACGCCGAGCCTGGCGAAGTAGGGGACCAGCCGTTCGCCGTCGTCGAGGGTGAAGCCGCTGTGGAACTGCAGCCGGGCCGTGGCGGACAAAGGTTTCATACGGCGCGGCGGCCCTCGTTCAAGGCGTGGAGGCGGGCGGCGACGTCGGGCGCGTCGAGCAGCGTCGCCGCCGCTCCCGGCAGTCGCCGGCGCCAGTTCGGGTGATCGTCGTCCATCGTGCCGGGGAGATTGGGCTGCTCGGGCAAGGCCAGGGCGTCCTCGATCGGCAGGATGACGAGGTCGCAGGCGGCGGTGGCCATGTGCCGGGCGGCCGCGTCGGCGACGGCGGCCCCGGCGTCGGACAAGGGGGGCGAGCCCTCGGCCGCGCCGCTGCGGCGGAAGGCGTCCCACAGAGCGTCGCGGTCGCGGTCGCGCTGGTGTTCCTCGCGCGCCTGGTTGTCCGCCCCGCCCGAGAGCTGGAGGCGGCCGCGCCAGTCCAGGTCGCGGCCGGCCCACCAGCCGGCGACGGTCGGCAGATCATGGGTCGTGGTCATGCCGGCGGCGGCCTGGTCCCAGCGGGCGGGGTCGGTGAAGGCATCGCCTTGCTTCTCGAACCACAGCACCCGCATCCCGAGGGTGCCGGCGTCCGCCAGGCGGCCTTGGAAGCCTTCCGGGATGGTGCCGAGGTCCTCGCCGAGGACGAGGGCCTGGTTGCGGACCGATTCGAGGGCGATCAGCCGCAGCAGGTCATCGAGCGGGAAGCCGAGGTAGACGCCCTCGGTCGCCGGCGCGCCGTCCGGGATGACCCAGAGGCGGGTGAGGCCGAGGGCGTGGTCGATGCGGACGCCGCCGGCGTGGCGCATGGCCTGGCGCACCATTTCGAGGAAAGCGCGGTAGCCGTGGTCGCGCAGGCCGCGGGGGGAGAAGGCGGCGAGGCCCCAAGACTGGCCCTGGGTGCTCAGCAGGTCGGGCGGCGCGCCGATGCCCATGCCGAGCAGGGTTTCCTCTTGGCGGGCCCAGCATTGGCTGCCGCCGGAATCCGCGCCGACGGCGAGGTCGGCGATCAGGCCGATCGGCATTCCGGCGGCCTGTGCCGCCGCCTGGGCGGCGTCGAGGCTGCGGTCGGCCATGAACTGCATGAAGGCGTGCAGGCCCACGGCGTCGGCGTGCTGTTCTGCAAAGGCGCGGACGGCCGGGCTGGCCGGGTCGCGCAGCTCGGCGGGCCAGGTGCGCCAGTGCCAGCGCGACGGGTCGGCGCCGAACTGCTGCGCGTGCAGCGCCTCGAACGTGGCGTGGGTGGCGAGCATGGTGCCTGCGGCCTCGCGGAAGCGCGCGAACTCGGCGCGCAGGTCCGGGGGCGCGGCGGCGTAGGCGGCGCGCAAGGCGTCGAGGCGCAGGCGGGCGGCGGCGGGCCAGTCGATCAGGTCCAGTTGTTCCAGGTGTTCCGCTTGCGCGCCGGCCGGCAGGTCGAGGCCGGCGTGGAGCACGTTGAGCTGCACGCGGCTCGACGGCGAGTAGGGGCTGAAGCGGTTGAGGTCGGCGGAGAACTGGGCGTGGACCGGGCTGATGGCGATGCCGGCCGCGCCGGCCCGTGCCGCGGGACCGATCAGGTCCTGGAGCGCCTGGAAGTCGCCGAGGCCGCCGTCGCCGGGGCGGCGCAGGCTGTAGAGCTGCACCGCCAGCGCCCAGGGCCGCCGGCCCGGCGTCGCGTCGGCCACGGCGTAGCCGCGCGCCGGGGCGACGGCGAGGGTGGTGGCCTGGCCGGCCACGTCCAGGCGGTGATAGCCGGGCCGGTCGAGCGCGGGCAGCGCGCCGTCCTCGACCATGCCGTCCCGCTGCGACCCGTCCTCGAAGGTGAGCTGCCAGCGGCCGCCGACCGGCAGGCGCACCGGGGCGCCGACGACGGCGGTAACGAGCGGCGGCAGGGTCAGCTCGCGGCCGGCAAGCTGCGCCTGGCTGTCGGCGATCTCCCCGGCGCCGCCGGCGGGCAGGTCGAGCGCGGACAGCACGGCGCGGAGGGTGTCGGGGGCGACGTCGTGCCATTCGCCGTGAACGTCGCGCCAGCGGGGGGCGACCCCGGCCGCCTCGGCCAAGGCCAGGAGCGCGTCGCTCATCCGAGCAGCACGACGGCGCTGGCGGGGGGCAACCGGGCCGGGGTGGCGCCCGGGGTGGCGAACAGGGCGGTGCGCTCGGGCGGCGACGGTTCGACCGGGGTGGTTCCGAGGTTCAGCAGGATCGTCAGCACCTGGCCGTCGCCGAGCCGCCATTCGGCCTGCACCGCGCCGTCGGCCAGGACCGTCGCGCCGAGGCTGCGGCAGCCGGGCAGGCCGGGCACGACGCGCTCGCGACGCAGGCGGAGCAGGGCGGCGATCCAGTCCGCGTGGGACGGGTCGGTCCGCTCCGGGACGGAGGCGGCGAAGGTCGATTCAGCGTTGGGGTCGGGGATCATCTCGCGCCGGGCCGGGTCCTGAAAGGCGGCGAAGGACTTGAACTCGGCGCGGCGGCCTTCGCGCACGAGGCCGGCCAGTTCCTCGTTGTGGCTGGTGAAGAACAGGAACGGCGAGGCGCTGGCCCACTCCTCGCCCATGAACAGGAGCGGCACGAAGGGCGAAAGCAGCAGGAGCGCGGTGGCGGCGCGCAGGGCGGCCGGGTCGGTGAGGGTGGTCAGGCGCTCGCCCATGGCGCGGTTGCCGATCTGGTCGTGGTTCTGCAGGCAGACGACGAAGGCCGTGGTCGGCAGGTGGCCGCTCGGCTCGCCGCGCGTTCGCCCGAGATGCGGCGCGTGCTGGCCCTGGTAGGCGAAGCCTTCGGCCAGGCAGCGGGCCAGCAGGGCGGTCGCGTCCTGGAAGTCCTCGTAGTAGCCCTCGCTCTCGCCGGTGAGCAGGACGTGGAGGCAGTGGTGCAGGTCGTCGGCCCATTGCGCGTCGTAGAGGGGGCTGCCCGGCCCGTCGCGCAGCAGGGCGGCGCGGTTGTTCTCGTGCTCCAGCACCAGGTGGACGTGGCGGCCGGGGCCGGCGGCGGCGCGGATGCGGCCGGCCATCTCGACCAGGAAATCCTCCTCGGAGATGGCATGCACGGCGTCGAAGCGCAGGCCGTCGAAGCGGTACTCGTTGATCCAGTAGATCGCGTTCTGCTCGAAGTAGTCGCGCACCTCGGGCCGGCGGAAGTCGATGGACGCGCCCCAGGGGGTCTTGATGTCGTCGCGGAAGAACGCCTTGGCGTAGGCGTGGACGTAGGCGCCGTCCGGGCCGAAGTGGTTGTAGACCACGTCGAGCATGACCATCAGGCCGAGGCCATGCGCGGCGTCGACCAGCGCCTTGAGCTCGTCGGGGGTGCCGAGCGCGCGGTCGGGCGCGAACGGCAGCACGCCGTCGTAGCCCCAGTTGCGCGGGCCGGGGACGTCGGACAGGGGCATCAGCTCGACGGCGGTGACGCCCAGGGCGGCCAGCTCGGGGAGCCTGTCCTGCACGGCCTTGAACCCGCCCAGGGCGCCGACGTGGACCTCGTAGATCACCGCCTCGTGCCAGGGCCGGCCTTGCCAATCGGCGTGCTGCCACTGGTAGGCGCGGGGGTCGACGACGACGCTGGGACCGTGGACGTCATCCTGCTGCATCCGGGCGGCGGGATCGGGGACGTTCAAGCCGTCCAGCAGGGCGAAGCTGTAGGGCGTGCCGGCGGGGGCGGGCGCTTCGGCGGCGTACCAGCCGCCGCCTTCGGCCTGCATCGGCACGGCGTGGTCCGGCAACTGGAGCGAGACGGCGTCGGCGGAGGGGGCCCAGAGGCGGAAGGCGGTTTGCCCGTCCGGCCGGAGTTCGGCGCCGAAGGGGAGGCGGTGGCTGTAGGTCTGGGTCATTCAGGTCGGAGCACCAAGGTGGCCAGCGGCGGCAGCGCGAGGACGAGCGAGGCCTCAAAGCCGTGCGCCGGGGAAGGTTCCGCCAGGAGCTGTCCCGGGTTGCCGACGCCCGAGCCGCCGTACTCGCCGGCGTCGGTGTTGAGCATTTCCCGCCACGCCGCCGCCGGCGGGACGCCCAGCCGGTAGCCCGGCCGGACCACGGGGGTGAAGTTGCACACGACCAGCACCGGCGGGCCGCCGTCGAGCGGCTGGCGCAGGTAGGCGTAGACGGAGTTCTCCGCGTCGTCGACCACCACCCAGCGGAAGCCTGCCCGGTCGCAGTCGCCCTGGTGCAGCGCGGGGATCGTGCGGTAGGCGTGGTTCAGGTCGCGCAGCAGTTGCTGGACGCCGGCGTGCGGCGGCTCGTCCAGCAGGTGCCAGTCGAGGCCGGTGTCGTGGTTCCATTCGCGGTCCTGGGCGAACTCGCAGCCCATGAACAGCAGCTTCTTGCCAGGGTAGGTCCACATGAAGGCGTAGTAGGCGCGCAGGTTGGCGAACTTCTGCCAGGCGTCGCCCGTCATCTTGCGGATCAGCGAGCCCTTGCCGTAGACGACCTCGTCGTGGCTCAGCGGCAGCATGAACCGCTCGGCGAAGGCGTAGACGAGGCCGAAGGTGATCTCGTCGTGGTGCCAGCGGCGGTGGACCGGCTGCTCGGCCATGTAGTGCAGGGTGTCGTGCATCCAGCCCATGTTCCACTTGTAGTGGAAGCCGAGGCCGCCTTCGGAGGCCGGCCTGGTCACGCCGGGCCAGGCGGTGCTTTCCTCGGCGATCAGCACCGCGCCGGGCGCTTCGTGGCGGATCGCTTCGCTCAGTTCCTGCAGGAAGGCGACGCTTTCCAGGTTCTCGCGGCCGCCGTGCTTGTTGGGCACCCAGTCGCCGGCGTCGCGGCTGTAGTCGCGGTAGAGCATGGAGGCGACCGCGTCCACCCGCAGGCCGTCGGCGTGGTAGTGCTTGAGCCAGAACATGGCCGAGCCGATCAGGAAGGCGCGGACCTCGTTGCGGCCGAGGTTGTAGATGTAGGTGTTCCAGTCGCGGTGAAAGCCTTCGCGCGGGTCGCCGTGCTCGTAGAGAGGGGTGCCGTCGAAGCGGGCCAGGCCGTGCGGGTCGGTGGGGAAGTGGGCCGGCACCCAGTCCAGCAACACGCCAACGTTCATGGCGTGGCAGCGGTCGACGAAGGCGGCGAAGGCTTCGGGCGGGCCGAGGCGGGCGCTCGGCGCGTACTGGCCGAGCGGCTGGTAGCCCCAGGAGCCGCCGAACGGGTGCTCCATGACCGGCAGCAGCTCCAAGTGGGTGAAGCCCATGCCGGCGCAGTAGGGGGCGAGGCGGTCGGCCAGGGCCTGCCATCCGGCGGTGCCCTGCTCGGCCGCGGGCAGCCAGGAGGCGGCGTGGACCTCGTAGGCGGAGATCGGCGCGGCCGGGTCCTGGGCGGCGGCGCGGCGCTCCATCCAGGCGCTGTCGGTCCAGCGCAACGGGGCGTCGGAGACGACGATGGAGCCGGTCAGGGGGGCGGGCTCCGTGGCCCGCGCCACCGGGTCGGCCTTCTGCGGCAGCGGCTCGCCGTGCGGCCCGATCAGGTCGTACTTGTAGATCGCGCCAGGGAAGACGCCGGGCACGAACATCTCCCACACGCCGGCACCCTGGTGGTGCCGCATCGGGTGACGCCGGTTGTCCCAGTAGTTGAAGCCGCCGACCACCGACACGCGGCGGGCGTTCGGCGCCCAGACCGCGAAGCGGGCGCCGTCCACGCCGCCGTAGGTCGCCTGGTGCGCGCCGAGGCACAGGCCGAGGTCGCGATGGCGGCCTTCGGTGATCAGGTGGAGGTCGAACGGCTGCAAGGTCGGGCCGAAGCGGTAGGGGTCCTCCGCCTCGTAGGTGATGCCGTGGGTCTGGACCCGCAGGCGGTAGGGGCCGGGCCGCCCGATCGGTCCCGACCAGAAGCCGGCCTCGTGGACCCGCTCCAAGCGCCCGAGCGACTCGCCGGCGGCGTCGATCAGCTCGACGCCGTCCGACATCGGCAGGAACACGCGCACGAACGTCGTCCCGTCCGCCTGGTGCGGGCCGAGCACGGCGAACGGGTCGCCGTGCCGCCCTTCGACGATCGCCTGGATTGCGCCGTGGTCGATCGTGCTGGTCATGCCTCGGTCTCCAGCAGCCGCGCCGCGATGGCATGGAAGCCGCCGAGCGGGATGCCGAGCCAAGCCGGGCGGTTGGCGGCCTCGTAGCGGATCTCGTAGGCGGCCTTCTCCAGCAGGAACAGGTCGAGCATGGCCTGCTCGGCGTCCTCCGGCACCCAGCGGCGCGGAGTTTCGGCCAGCACGGCGCGGTAGGCGTCCAGGAAGACGTGGGCCGCGTGGCGGCCGAACTCGGCCAGGATCGCTTGCCGCCGCTCCCCGGTCTGCTCCGAGGCCGCGACCCGGCCGGGGGCGGCGGCGGCGGCGGCGTAGTCGAACGAGCGCAGCAGCCCGGCCACGTCGCGCATCGGGCACGACTTGGCCCGGCGCTGCTCCATGGTCCGCGCCGGCTCGCCCTCGAAGTCGATGATGAAGGCGTCGCCCTGCACCACCAGCACCTGGCCGAGGTGGAAGTCGCCGTGGACGCGGGTTTGCAGCCCGCCCGCGCCCTGCCGCGCCAGGCGCTTGGCCGCCGCGTGCAGGCCGTCTCGGTTGGCCAGCAGCATTGACGCCTGTTCCTGGGTGGCCTCATCGGGCCAGGCCTTGACCTCGGCCAGCAGGTCGAGCGCCATGTCGATCTGCTCGATGGCCCCCTCGGCCCAGGCGTCCAGCACCGCGCCTTCGGCCGGCTCCGGCGCGAAGGCCGGGTCGTCGGTCGGCTGCGACAGGGTGGCGTGCAGCTCGCCGAGGCGGGTGCCGACGTTGCGGGCGAACACGGCGTAGGCTTCCATGGTGTCGGCCCAGGCCTCGTCGCTCGTGGTGCCCTCGGCGTCGGCGCTGACCGTGCCGCCGGTGAGCGCCAGTTCCTCCACGGTGCGGGCCAGGTAGTCGAGGGTCCAGGTCCAGCCGTCGCCCTGGTTGCGGACGAAGCCTTGCGCGAGGGCCACCGTATGCGGCGTGCCGTCGTCGTCGAGGCGGACCAGCTCGCCGAACAAGGGGGCGGTGTTGCCGAAGCCGCGTTCGGTCAGCAGCCGGGTCATCTCGCCTTCGGGGTGGACGCCGGCCAGGACGCGGCGCACCAGCTTCAGCACCACGGCGTCGCCGACGATCCACGACGAGTTCGACTGCTCGGCCGACAAGCGCCGGATCTCCGGGTTCTCGGGCAGTTCGAGCGAGCGCATCAGCGCGGTCGGGCGGAACTGGAGGCTGCCGCCGTCGAGCGGCACCTCGGTCGCGTCCCGCAGCCCGGCCAACATGCCGTCCGTCAGCTCGTCGAGGCTGAACGCGTCGGTGAGGAAGCCGACGCGGGGGCCCTTGCGCACCCGGGTGAGCGCGAGCTGCTGCGGCAGCGCGCCGCCGGCCTCGTCCTCCCAGACGACGCCGAGCGGCAGCACGTAGCGTTCGCTGCGGCCGGGCAGTTGCGCCTCGATCTCGGCGAAGCGAACCGGCTTGTCCGTGCCCGGCAGCTTGGCGGTGTAGGCGACGCGGACGCCTTCCAGGGGCTCGCCCTTGGAGGCGAACCAGCGGCGCTTCGGCAGGTAGGCCGGCAGGGCTTCGCGCTCGATCACCGCCCGCGATTCCGGGGTCACGAGGTCCTCGAGGCCGCGGCGCATCACGAGCGTCGCGTATTCCGGCAGCGGCTCGGGCGGCTGGCTGTGCCAGGACGGCAGTTGCGCGCCTTCGGCCAGCAGGAACCAGAACACGCCGTAGGGCTGCAAGGTCAGCAGGTAGGTGAGCTGGCCGATCGGCGGGAACACCGAGCCGCCGACGATGTCGACCGGCACGCGCCCGGCGAAGGCCGAAAGGTCGAGTTCGACCGCCTGGGCGGTGCGCGACAGGTTGCTGACGCACAGGATGGTCTCGGTGGCACCGTCGTCGCCCGCGTGCTCGCGCAGGTAGGCCAGGATCTTGCGGTTGGCGGGATACAGGAAGCGCTGGGCGCCGCGACCGAACGCCTTGTGGCGGCCGCGCACCGCCAGCATCCGGCGGGTCCAGTTGAGCAGGGAGTGCGGGTCGCTGGCCTGGGCCTCGACGTTGACGGCCGGGAAGCCGTAGATCGGGTCCATGATCGGCGGCAGCACGAGGCGGGCCGGGTCGGCGCGGGAGAAGCCGCCGTTGCGGTCGACGGACCACTGCATGGGCGTGCGCACGCCGTCGCGGTCGCCGAGGAAGATGTTGTCGCCCATGCCGATCTCGTCGCCGTAGTAGATGACGGGGGTGCCGGGCATGGACAGCAGCAGGCCGTTCATCAGCTCGATGCGGCGGCGGTCGCGCTCCAGGAGCGGGGCGAGGCGGCGGCGGATGCCGAGGTTGATGCGCGCCCGGCGGTCAGCGGCGTAGGTGTCCCACAGGTAGTCGCGCTCGCCGGAGGTGACCATCTCGAGCGTCAGCTCGTCGTGGTTGCGCAGGAACACCGCCCATTGGCAGTTGGCGGGGATCTCGGGCGTTTGGCGCATGATGTCGGTGATCGGGAAGCGGTCCTCGCGGGCGATGGCCATGTACATGCGCGGCATCAGCGGGAAGTGGAACGACATGTGGCACTCGTCGCCGTCGCCGAAGTACTGCTGCGCGTCCTCCGGCCACTGGTTGGCTTCGGCCAGCAGCATCCGGCCCGGCGCGTGGCGGTCCAGCTCGGCGCGAATCTTCTTCAGGATGTCGTGCGTCTCGGCCAGGTTCTCGTTGTTGGTGCCTTCGCGCTCGACCAGGTAGGGCACGGCGTCGAGCCGCAGCCCGTCGATGCCGAGGTCGAGCCAGAACTTCATCACCTTGAACACTTCTTCCAGCACGGCCGGGTTGTCGAAGTTGAGATCCGGCTGGTGCGCGTAGAAGCGGTGCCAGTAGTAGGCGTTGGCGACCGGGTCCCAGGTCCAGTTGCTGGTCTCGGTGTCGAGGAAGATGATGCGGGTGCCGGCGTACTTCTCGTCCGTGTCCGACCAGACGTAGAAGTCGCGCTCCGGGCTGCCGGGCGGGGCGCGGCGGGCGGCCTGGAACCAGGGGTGCTGGTCGCTGGTGTGGTTGATGACCAGCTCGGTGATGACCTTGAGGCCGCGCTCGTGCGCCGCGGCCACGAAGCGGCGCACGTCCTCGATGGTGCCGTAGTCGGGATGGACGTCGGTGTAGCCGGCGATGTCGTAGCCGTCGTCGCGACGCGGGGAGGGGTAGAACGGCAGCATCCAGATCGCGGTGACGCCCAGCTCGGCCACGTAGTCGAGCTTGTCGAGCAGGCCCTTGAAGTCGCCGACGCCGTCGTTGTTGCCGTCGAAGAATGACTTCAGGTGGAGCTGGTAGATCACGGCGTCCTTGAACCACATCGGGTCCTCGATGGGCGCCAGGGGACCGGGGTTCGGGTCGTCGCGGCCGGACGCGTCGGCGTCGAGGCCGCGAGTGGCTGGTTCGATGGTGGTGCTCATGCTGCGGTGGTGCTCTCGGCCGGGGTGAGGCGCCAGATGGCGTAGGGTTGGTCGCTGGTCAGCGACACGTGGCGGTTCGGGTCGGTCCAGCGCTCGTGGCGGTCATGCAGCAGGTCGGTCGCGTCCAGGGCGGCCGGGCGGCCCGGCCAGCGCCAGAACGGCACCTCGATGCGCGCGGACTGCGGCCGGGCGAGGTCCATGTTGATGGCGACCAGCACGACGTTGGAGCGGTCCGGGGTGGCCTTCTCGAACAGCAGCACCTGGTCGTTGTCCGCGGCCAGGAAGGTGACGCCGAGGTGGGTGTGCAGCGCCGGGTTGCGCTTGCGGATGGCGTTCAGCGCCGCGATCTCGCGGGTGATGTTGCCGGGGCGGTCCCAGTCCCAGGCGCGGATCTGGTACTTCTCGCTGTCCAGGTACTCCTCCTTGCCGGGCATCGGCGTCGCTTCGCACAGCTCGAAGCCGTTGTAGACGCCCCACAGGCCGGACAGGGTGGCGGCAAGCGCGGCGCGGGTCAGGAAGCCGGAGCGCGGGGCGGTTTGCAGCGGCACCGGGTTGATGTCCGGCGTGTTGACGAAGAAGTGGGGGCGGAAGAACGCGCGCGGCGGACCCTCGGTCAGCTCCGTCAGGTACTCCTCGAACTCCGCCTTGGTGTTGCGCCAGGTGAAGTAGGTGTAGGACTGGCTGAAGCCGGCCTTGGCCAAGCGGTACATCACCTTGGGGCGGGTGAACGCCTCGGCCAGGAACACGGCGTCGGGGTAGCGCGCCTGCACCTCGGCGATCATCCATTCCCAGAAGGGCAGGGGCTTGGTGTGCGGGTTGTCAACCCGGAACAGCCGGATGCCTTGCCCGGCCCAGAACAGCACGGCGTCCGCGAGCGCCAGCCACAGCTCGGGCACCGCGCCGGGCGCGTAGAAATCGACGTTGACGATGTCCTCGTACTTCTTCGGCGGGTTCTCGGCGTAGCGGATGCTGCCGTCCGGGCGCCAGGTGAACCAGTCCTTGTGCTGGGCGAGCCACGGGTGGTCGGGCGAGCACTGGATGGCGAAGTCCATCGCCAGCTCGATGCCGTGCCGGGCGGCGGCCTGGCGCAGGTGCTGCAGATCCTCCAGCGACCCGAGTTCCGGGTGCAGGGCGTCGTGCCCGCCGTCCGGCGAGCCGATGGCGTAGGGGCTGCCCGGATCGTCGGGCGTCGGCGTGAGCGTGTTGTTGCGGCCCTTGCGGTTCTTGGCGCCGATCGGGTGGAAGGGCGGGAAGTAGAGCACGTCGAAGCCCATCGCCTGGACGCGGGGCAGGTGGCGCTCCACGTCGCGGAAGGTGCCGTGCCGGTTCGGGTCGTCGCTCATGGAGCGGGGGAAGACCTCGTACCAACTGGCGAAGGCGGCGCCGCCGCGCTCGGCCTGCACCGGCAGCGGGGCCGTCGTCACCTTGCGCGGGCGGGGATCGGCCATCGCCATGGCGGCGCGCGTCCCGCTCGCGAGCAGGGCTTCGCGCCTGGCGTCCTGGTCGCCTTTGTCGATGGCGCGCAGCGTGGGGGCGAGCATCTCGCGGATCGCCTTCTTGCCGCGCCCGGCCAGCTTGACCAGGGCCGCGCCTTCCTGCAGTTCGAGCGTGATCGGCACGCCCGCCTCGTGCTTCTTCTCCAGCTCGTCGGTGAAGGTGGCGTAGGCGTCGCGCCAGGCCTCGATGGCGTAGTGATGCACGCCGAGGCGTTCGAGCGGGAAGCGCGCGGTCCAGCGGTCATTGCCGAGCGGGGTCATCGCGACCTCGGTCCAGGCATCGCTGCCGGGCGCGCGCCAACGCAGCACGGCACCCAGCTTGTCGTGGCCGTCGGCGATCACGTCCGCCTCGACGACGACCTCACTGCCGACCACCTGCCGGGACGGGAACCGGCCGCCTTCGACGCAGGGCGAGGGCGCTTCGACCGCCAAGCGCGGCTGCGCCCCGGCCGCCTCGGCGCGCTTGCGGTTCAGCGCGTCGGGGACTGGCTCGGGGAGGGCGGTGGCGGCGTAGAGCAGCAGTCCGCCCGGCGCCGGGGCCAGCGTCGCCGCGAGTTCGAGCGGCGCGTCCTCGGCGCCGACGACGGGGGTGAACTTGTGGAAGCTGCCTTCGGCGGCGGCCATGACGAGGCCGGCCGGCAGGGCGGGTCCCGGGGCGATGGCGGTCACCGCCAATGCCGCCGCGTGCGCCCGGCGCGGGTCGGGCTGGTCGGTGCGCAGGATCGCGACCGTGCCGAGGCCGCCGGGCGACACCAGCCGCGACCACGGCAGCCCGGACAGGTGCGCCGTCCGCGCGCGGTTCAGGGTTTCGGCGTCGGCGACGTCGTCGGCCGTCATCCAGCCTTCGGCCAGCATTGCCGCCAGGCCCTGGCGGGCCGGGTCCTCGCCGCCGTCGGCGACGACGGGCGCGATCCGGCGCAGCAGCTCCAACTCGCGCCACAGCCAGTCGCCGTGGCCGTCCCACCACGGCAGCGAGCTGGCGACCAGGTCGAACGTGTGCGGCGGCAGGGCTTCCAGCACCGGCCAGGCGAGGCCGGGCGTCCAGCCGAACAGCAGCACGCCAGGGCATTCCTCGCGCAGGACGGATAGGACGCGCGGCACCGACCAGCCCGGCAGCTCGGTCAATCCCAGCAGGCGGACGCCCGCGACCCCGGCGGCGCGCAGCGCGTTCAGGCGGGGCGTCCACCAGCGCGCCAGGGCCTCGGCGTCGTCCAGCGTGGCGATGGCGGCGCGCGCCACGGCCGCCGGGGCGACGGGCGCGCGCGGGTCGAGGCTCGGCTGCGGCACGGGGGTGAAGGGGGCGGCGGCCACCATTCCGGTCGGCGCTTCGTCGATGGCGAGGTCGGACAGCAACGTCACGCCCAGGCTTTTCGCCGCCTCGGCCAGCGGCGGCGCAACGTCACCCTGGGGGAGCAGCAGCCAATCGAAGCCGAGGGTCGTCGCCCGCCCGAGTGCCGCGGGCCAGGTTGCCTGGTCCTGGTCGGCGACGCGCAGGATGCGAGGCATCAGGCGGCCGAGCGTGCTGGCGGGGTTGGCAGCGGCCGGCAGTGGGCCGCCCGGCCGCTTCGTTGCCCGCACGCGCTTCGACGCCGCGGCGAGTGGCGTCCCGGTGGTGGTGCTCACGGTCATCTTACTCCCGATAGGGCGGAGGAGGCGCGCCGAAGCGCTCGCGGATGGGATGAGTCGCCGCTATTCCAGATGCACACCGCCGGTGACGGCCTGGTAGGTGGCGATGGCGAGCGTCATCGGATCGAACGGCTTGGTGATCACGAAGGCTGGCTCCATTGCATCGCCGGTCAGCAGGCGCTCGGGATAGGCGGTGACGAAGATGACCGGTGCATAATGATGGGCCATGATCCGCGCAACCGCGGAGGTGCCGTCGCCGCCGTGGCCCAGGTTGATGTCGGCCAGGATCAGGCCGGGGCGGTGGCGCTCCGCCAGTTCGACCGCTTCGGCCTCGGTGCCGGCGACGCCGACCACGCTGTGGCCGCATCCCGAGACCAGCTCCTCGATATCCATGGCGATCACCGGCTCGTCCTCGATGATGAGGACCTGGGTCGCGGCGCCGGAGTGGACCTGCCGCCGGGCGTCATCCAGGTGGGTCTCGGCGTCCTCTGGCGTCATCGACACGATCAAGGCGGCCTCGGCGGTCGAAAGCTCCTCCAGGGAGGTCAGCAAGAGCAGTTGGCGCTGCTTTTGGCTCAGCCGGCCGTTGGGCGAGGCGGGGCCGGCCAGGGCCTCGAACTGCTCAGTCACGCCACGGTAGAGCAGCCGGCGCGGCTCGCCGCCTTGCATCGTGCCATCCAAGATGGCGCGCAAGCTGTCGGCGACGAGCGCGTCGCCGCGCGGCTGGCTCCCGGTCAAGGCCCTGGCGTAGCGCCGGGCATAGGGGAGAGCGCGGATCAGATCTTCGCGTCGCAAGCTGGTCATGTGGGTCCTTACGAGGCAAATTGCGGCGTGAGGCGGAGGGGTGAAGGAGGAGGGTTGGCGGCACCTTGGACATAGCCGACGCGGACCTGCGTCGCCAGGTCGCCCAGTTGCTGCCCGAGCTGCGGGCCTTCGCCCGGTTCCTGGCGCGGGATCGGGTGGCCGCCGACGACCTCGTTCAGGACGCGGTGGTGCGCGCGCTGGCGGCGCTGCACCAGTTCGAGCCGGGCAGCAGCCTTAAAGCCTGGTTGTTCACGATCCTCCGCAACGTGTTCTATGAGCAGCGGCGGCGGCGCAAGCGCGAAACGGCAGCGCTCGACGCGAGCGCCGCGGCACCTGTGGCGACGGCGGCGCAGGAGGCTCGCAACGACCTCAACGATCTGCAGCGCATCATCTGGACGTTGCCGCCGCTGTTGCGGGAGGCGCTGATCCTGGTCGGGGCGCAGGAACTGACGCACGAGGAGGCGGCGCTGGTGTGCAACGTGCCGGTGGGCACGATGAAGGCGCGGCTGTCGCGAGCCCGAGCCGCCCTGGCAGCCGCCCTGGCAGCCGCCCTGGCGAACGCGGTTGAGCAGGGCAGCGGTAAGACCTGAGCGTGGCATCGGCGGGGGTTTGCGCCAAAAGGGCCGACGGGACAATTTGCCTCCTGCCTGGCTGATGCGGTCCTCCCGGTTTCGTGATAAAATGGATGCAACGAAACCGGCGGGTGCGTCATTGATTGTTCATGGACTGCATGAGCGAGATGATGAAATTGAGCTTCCACGACCAGGTCATTGCCATCCTGCCTAAGCTTCGCGTTCAGGCCCTCGCGCTCACGCGCAACCGGGCCGCGGCGGAGGATCTCGTGCAAGACGCCGTTTGCAACGCGTTGTCGGCGCAGAACAGTTTCATCCCCGGAACCAACTTCCCGGCCTGGATGCACCGCATCCTTCGCAACCGCTTCATTTCCAATCTGCGCAAGAGGCGCGACACCACCGACATCGACGATGTTCCGGCGCACACGTTCGCGACGGAAGCGCCGCATGAGGACCGCCTCGCGCTCAAGGAGCTGGGCAAGGCGATGACCCGGCTGCCTGCCGACCAGCGCGAAGCCCTGGTGCTCGTCGTGGTGCATGGCATGAGCTACGAAGCATTGGCCGAGATGACGGGTTGTGCGGTGGGGACGGCGAAGAGCCGGGTGTTCCGGGCGCGGCGTCAACTCGAGGCCTGGCTGCTGGGCGAGACCAAGGGTAAGGGCGTCCCAGCCAGCTTGCCCAACGCCATGGCAGCGTTGCGCCACGCCGGACCTGACGCCTGATCGCGGCTTGGCGGTTCCTCATGTCCGGTCGATCGCTTTGCTGTCGTTGTCAGGGTGATCGCCGGGCAGACAATCGCATTGAATTCGAACCGACTTTCCATGATGAAGCGCAAGCCGAGGCAGTTCAAGTCATCGAAAACACTGGATGATAAAAATTCTGCATTCGACGTTTGGCTGAACCGCAGCCTTCATGAGTTGTTCGATGACGTCGCGAACGAGCCGATCCCGGATGATCTGCTCAAGTTGATCCAAGACAAATCAAAATCGTGATCCAGGGCCGGCCCTGAATGGTCGGCTCTCGATGGCCCGGTCGGCCGCGACGGAGACGGGTCATCGCCAGCCTGCCCGCCCGGGTCGGCGTGATCGTGGCAGTCACTGCTTGTCCTGCTGTCTTGCTCGTCGCGTTCGGCGATCAGTCCTTGTTCACCCTCGCGCTCATCCTGTTGCTGGGCATAGCGGCGGCGGTGCTGACCATCGAGTATGTCGTGACCCAGCCGCTGCGGCGGCTGCATCAGGCGGTTAACCGCTGGCGGCGCGGCTCGCCGTTCGACGTCGAGGACGTCGGGAGCCTTCCGTCGGAACTGCGCGGGTTGGCGCTGTCCTTCAAGCGGGCGACCAGGACCCTGCAACGTCGCGAGACCCAGTTGCGGACCGCGGTCGCGCAGCAGGAACTCGCGATGCAGGAGATCCATCACCGGGTCAAGAACAACCTGCAGATCGTCGCGAGCCTGCTCAACCTCCAGGCGAGCCGCATCCGCCTGCCGGCGGCGCAGGCCGAGTTCCAGTCCGCCCGCGATCGGGTGCGGGCGCTGGCGACCGTTCATCGTCACCTCTACGCGCATGGCGAGATGCACACCATCAACATGCGCACCTTCCTGCAGGAGCTGTGCGACCAGTTGTTCCAGGCCATGGGCGAGACCGAGGGGGAGCGGATCGGCCTCGAGATCGAGGCCCCGGAGCTGGAGATGTCGAGCGATCAGGCCGTGCCGCTGTCCCTGATCGTCACCGAGGCGGTGACCAACACCATCAAATACGCCTACCCCTCGGGGCGGCGCGGCACCATAGCCATCCGGCTGCGCCGGGAAGCCGACGTCGTCGAGCTCGAGGTCAAGGACGATGGCATCGGCATCCTGGCGGGCCGGGCGGAAACGGCGGAGGGAACGCGCGACGGCATCGGCATCCAGCTCATCAACGGGTTCTCTCGACAGCTGGGGGCAGAACTCGACGTCGAGCAGGGAGCCGGCACGCGCTACCTGGTCCGGATGAAGCTGCGGCGGGAGCGGTTCGGCGGCCTGGCGTTCAACCCAGGCCGGGCCGCACCGGCTCGCCCACCCTGACTTGCGCAAACCGCGCGCGCGCGCCAAATCAGGCTGGCAAGGAGTTGGTCGGCATGGATGCAGCGTTGCGCGAGGCGATGACCAACTGGCGGCGTCACCTCCACACCCATCCGGAATTGTCGCTGCAGGAACATGAGACAGCGGCATTCGTCTGCCGCACGCTGGCCGAGTTGGACATACCGTTCGTGGCGGGCGTCGGCGGTCACGGGGTGGTCGCGACACTGTCGCGCGGCGCGTCGAACCGAAGCGTCGGCTTGCGTGCGGACATGGACGCGTTGCCGATCACCGAGGTCACGGGCCTGCCTTACGCTTCGGTCAATCCAGGCGTGATGCATGCGTGCGGGCATGACGGGCATACGGCGAGTCTGCTGGGCGCGGCGGCGCTGCTGCGCCGCGATCCGAGCTGGTCCGGCACGGTCCACCTGGTGTTCCAGCCGGCCGAGGAGGGCAGCGGCGGGGCCAAGAGCATGTTGGCGGACGGGTTGCTGCGGCGTTTCCCGATGGAGCGCATCTTCGGCTATCACAACTGGCCCGGGTTGGACGCGGGCACCGTCATGGTGCACGAGGGCGCGGTGATGGCCGCGGGGGCGCGAATCGAGTTCGTCGTCGATGGGCACGCCGGGCACGCCGCGATGCCGCACTTGGCGCGGGACCCGATGGTGGCGGCGGCGCATCTGCTGATCGCGCTGCAATCCGTGGTGTCGCGCAACGTCGATCCGCTGGAGACGGCCGTCGTCTCGATCTGCATGATCGAGAGCGGAGTCGCGGCCAACCAAATCCCGGCCCGCGCGACGCTGCACGGCACCTTTCGCACGTACAAGCCGGAAGTCCGCGAGGTGGTCGAGGAGGCGATCCGCCGCATCGCCGCCGGCGTCGCGGCGACGTTCGGCGTCGGGATCGGCGTCTCGATCCGACACGGGGTCTCCACCACCGTCAACACCGAGCCGGAGGCGAGCCTCGCGGCCGCAGCCGCGGCCGCCATGGGGGCGACGGTGCGCCGCGACCTGGCGCCGAGCATGGCCGGGGAGGATTTCGGTTGGTATCTGGAGCAGTGCCCAGGAGCGTTCGCCTGGATCGGCAACGGCCCGGCGCGGCCCGGCGCCGAGCTGCACAACCCTGGATACGACTACAACGACGACATCCTGCCGACCGCCTCCGGCTGGCTCGCCGCGGTCGCTCGTCGTGCGCTGCAGGACTAGCCGCGCCCGATGAGAGCGGGTGACGGGACCAGGGCCTGGCTGCGGTCCCAGTCGGCCTTGGCGCGTCGCGCGACGATACCGGTGGTGGCGCTCGGCCTTGCCAGCATCGTCGCGGCGATGATGCAGGCCTGGTCGATCGCCCACTTGGTCGGCCCGGTCCTGGTCGGCCGTGGCGTGGCGGACGCGCCCGTGTGGGCGGGGTTGTTCGCCACGATGGGCTTGCTGCGCGCCGGCCTGGGCGTCGTCGCCGATGGGCGGGCGTTTGAGGCAGGCGCGGCCGCGCGTCGGCGTCTCCGCACTTCCTACCTGGTCGCGGCGTTCGCGGCCGGGCCGCATCGTGTGGGAACGCTGGGCGTGGGGGCGCCAGGCGCGGAGGTCTCGACGGCGGTCGATCAGGTGGACGCGCTCGACGCCTTCTTCGCGCGATGGCTGCCGACGGCCGTCCTTGCCTGGGCCGGGCCGTTGGTCGTGCTGCTCGTGGTGCTGGCCGATGATCCGGTGGCCGCGCTGGTGATGCTGGCGGGCGGCCTCGCTGTGCCCGTGGGCATGGCCTTGGCCGGCATCGGGGCCGCCGCCGCCTCACAGCAGCAGTTCGCGGCCTTGGCGCGCCTGCAGGCGCGGTTCCTCGACCGGGTCCGCGGCATCGCCACCATCGTGCTGGCCGGCCAAGCGGAGGCCGAAGCCGGGCGCTTGCACGAGGCCGCGAGCGATCTCGCGCGGCGCACCATGCGCGTGCTGCGCGTCGCGTTCCTGTCCTCGTCCGTGCTGGATGCGGCAGCCGCCACGGTGCTGGTGGTGCTCGCGACCCGGGCGGGCCTGGCGTGGCAGGCGGGGACGCTGCAGCCGATCACGGCCGTGCTCGCGATCCTGCTCGTGTCGGAGTTCTTCGCACCGCTGCGGGCCTTCGCGGCCGCGTATCAGGATCGCATGAGCGCGACTGCGGCGGCCGGAACCCTCGGCGTGCTGCCGCAGGCGCAGGCGGCCTTGCCCGCGCCTGCCATACGCACCGTCGCCGCCAGCGGCGTCACCGTCGCGTTCGACCGAGTCCGCTACGCCTGGGACCCGGCGCGCGGGCCGGTGCTGGATGACCTCAGCTTTCGCGTTTCGGCCAACGAGGCGGCCGTCCTGGTCGGCGCGTCGGGCGCGGGCAAGTCCACCGTGATCGAGTTGCTGCTCGGCTTCATCCAGCCGCAATCCGGCCGCATTACCATCAACGGCGCGGACCTATCGACGCTGACCCCGAGCGCGCTGTCGCGCATGACCGCTTGGATCGGCCAGCGGCCCGTGCTGTTCGCCGGCAGCATCCGCGACAACATCCGCTTCGGCCGGGAGGACGCGTCGGACGAGGCGATCGAGACTGCCGCTCGGGCGGCCGGGCTCGCGCCCGTCATCGCCGCCCTGCCGGGCGGCCTCGACACGCTGATCGGGGAGGGCGGCTACGGCCTTTCTGGCGGTCAGGCGCAGCGGGTGGCGATCGGGCGCGCGTTCCTGCGCAACGCGCCGCTGCTGCTGCTCGACGAGCCGACGGCCCACCTCGATCCTGCGACCGAGGCCGACGTGATCGAGAGCCTGCGCCGCCTGGCGCTCGGGCGTACCGTCATCATCGCCTCCCACGCCAGCGCCGCGATGGCGTTCAGCGGCCGGCGCATCGTGCTGGACGGCGGGCGGGCGGCGGCGGCGCAGGGCGCGGCGTGAGACCGCTCTGGCGCGTGCTGCAGCTTTGGCGTCCTGAAGCGCCGGCACTGGCGCTGGGCGCGGCGGCGGCCATCATCTCGGTGCTGGCCCTGGCCGGCCTGGCGCTCTCGGCTGGGGCGGCGCCGGTCGTGGCCGGCAGCGTCGTCCTCGCGCTCACGCTGCGCGGCTTCGGCGCGGCGCGCGTGCTGCTGCGCTACCTCGAGCGGATCGCCACGCACCGGGCGACGTTCCGCGCGCTGGCCGGGCTGCGGACGTGGATGTTCCGCGGCCTCGCGCGCCGGTCGGCGGGGGGGCTCGGGTTCCTACGCAGCGGCGACGCGCTCGCCCGGCTCGTCGGCGACGTGGAGGCGCTGGACGGGCTGTATCTCCGCATCCTCGTGCCGCTGCTGGCCTCGACCGTGCTCATCGTGATCCTCGCGGGCCTGCTCGGGGCGCACGACCTCGCGCTCGCCGCCGCAGTCTGCCTCCTGTTCGCGTCGTCGGCGGTGGTCGTGCCTTGGTTCGCGGCCCGCAGCACGCTGGCCGAGGGCGCGCGGCTCGCCGAAGCCGCCGGCAACCTGCGCGTGGCAGCGCTCGATTCGCTGGGCGGCATGCGCGAGGTGCGGGCGTTCGGCAATGAGGGTCACATGCTGGCGCTGGTGCAGGCGCGGGAAGCGGGCGTGTTCGCGGCTCAGCGGGTCGTCGCGCGTCGCGCCGCGTTGGCGCACGCGGCCGGGCTGGTCCTCGCGCAGGCGGCGTTGCTGCTCGTCGTGCTGTCAGCGTTGCCAGCGCCCGTCCTTCTCCCGGCCGTGCTGCTCACGCTCGCGGTGGCGGAAGCGGCGAGCGTTATGCCGCGGGCCGGGGGGCTGGCCGGACATGCCGCGGCGGCGGCCACCCGCGTGATCGAGGCGTCCGAAGGCGCAGCCCCCCCTGACCCGGCACGGCCGGCGCTCGCGCCATCCGGGACCTCGCTTCGCTTCGACGCCGTCCATTACGCCTGGCTGGGCCGTGCGCCCACGTTCGAAGGCCTGACGATCGAGATACCGGCCGGAACCCGGGTCGCCATCCTAGGCCCGTCAGGGAGCGGCAAGTCGACGCTGGCGGCGCTCGCCCTCAAGGTGGTGTCGCCTCGATCCGGGCGCGTTCTCCTGGGCGGCGTCAACCTCGGCGACCTCCGCGCCAGCGACGTCCACGCCCGGATCGCTTGGCTCAGCCAGGCGACGCACGTCTTCTCCGACACCGTTCGCGCCAACCTCCTGCTTGGCCGGCCGGAGGCGGATGACGATGCGCTTTGGCTGGCGCTGGCGCAGGCCGGACTCGCGGATGTGGTGCGTGGGTTGCCGTCGGGCCTCGACACCTGGATCGGCGATGGCGGCGCCGGGCTGTCCGGGGGACAGCAACGCCGCGTTGCGTTGGCGCGCACCCTGCTCTCCCCAGCGCCTATCCTGATCCTCGACGAGCCTGCGACGGGCCTGGACGATGCCGCCGAGCGCGTGTTCTTCGAAACGCTGAACGACGTGGCGGCCGGGCGGACGGTCATCCTCATCGTTCATCGCCTGCTGGGCATCGAGAAGCTCGACCGCATTTGGCGGCTGAGCGGCGGCAGGGCCGTTGCCGCGACGGGGTAGGGGCGTGCCGGGGCACCCGCCCAGTTGTTCTGGATGGATGTTGACGACGCGGTGCAGACAACAGAGTGTCCGGCCGGTATCGCTGGGGCGGTTTCACTTCACGCGAAACCGCCTTAGGCTGCGTCCCACGCAGTTGCTCGGCACGGCTGGGCGCGCGACCGCACCTGACCGTGCCGAAACCGCCCTAGGAGTCGCCTCGTGCCTGCATCGGTCCGCCTTTTTCTTTCGCGCCGCAGCTTGCTGGTTGCCGCGTTCTTGATCAGCCTCGCCGGGTGCGTTGCGCGCCAGCCAATCGCGTCCCAGGCCGATCCGGTCGACCTGCCGCCGCGGTCCGTCCTGTTCTTCAACCCCGTGTCCGCCGATCTTGACGATGCTGCCCTCAAGGTGATCGCCGCGTTCGCCGCGGACGCGAAGACGGCGCCGAACCGGCCGATCATCGTGGCCGGATTCGCGGACACCGCGGGCACTGCGCAGGCCAACCGAATTCTCTCCCAGCTTCGCGCCCAAGTGGTCGCGGACACGTTGGCCGCTGACGGGGTGGACCGGGCGCGCATCACGCAGCGGCCGCGCGGCGCGACTGAAGGCGACCCGGGCATCGAGAGCCGTCGGGTGGAGCTTCGGCTGGGACGCTGACGCCCTGTTGGTTGGCACACCGCAGGAGGTCCTGCGCCGCGTCTTCGGCTTCTCCGGCTTCCGGGGCCTGCAACAGCCGGTGATCGAGCGCGTGATCGCCGGGGGGGACGCGCTCGTGCTGATGCCTACGGGCGGCGGCAAAAGCCTCTGCTACCAGATCCCCGCCCTGTGCCGCCCCGGCCTCGCGATCGTCGTCTCGCCGCTGATCGCGCTGATGGACGACCAGGTGGCCACGTTGCGGCAGCTCGGCGTCTCGGTGGGGGCGCTGCATTCCGAGGTCGAGCCGGACATGGCCCGCGCCACGGCCAACGCGCTCGACAAGGGCGCGCTCGACCTGTTGTACCTGTCTCCCGAGCGCCTATTGATGCCCGGCACGCTGGAGCGGCTGCGGCGGCGGCAGGTCGCGTTGATCGCTATCGACGAGGCGCATTGCGTCAGCGCCTGGGGCCACGAGTTCCGCCCGGAGTATCGCGGGCTGGCGCAGCTGGCCGAGCGTTTCCCGGGCGTGCCCCGGATCGCGCTGACCGCGACCGCCGATCCGCGCACCCGTGCCGACATCCTCTCAGCGCTCGACATGCCGGACGCCGAAGTGTTCACCGCCAGCTTCCATCGCGCCAACCTGCATATCGCGGCCCGCGCGAAGGTAGGCGAGACGGCCGAGCTGCTGGACCTGCTCGCCGGCCGCGAGCAGCAGGCGGGCATCGTCTATTGCGGCAGCCGGGCCAAGACGGAACGCATCGCGCAACGCCTGCAGGACAAGGGCGTGGCCGCGGCGCCGTTCCACGCCGGGCTGTCGGCGATGGAGAAGCGCGTGGGCCTGGCCCGTTTCCGCAGCGGCGAGCCGATCGTCATGGTGGCGACGATCGCGTTCGGCATGGGCATCGACCGGCCCGACGTGCGGTTCGTCGCCCATCTCGACATGCCGGACAGCCCGGAAGCGTTCTACCAGCAGATCGGCCGCGCCGGGCGCGACGGGGAGCGTGCCGACACGCTGCTGCTCTACGGCGGCGAGGACATCGCCCGCGCCCGGCACTGGCTCGCCCAGTCCATAGCACCCGAGGCGCAGAAGCGGGTGATGCGCGAGCGGCTGGAGGCGATGATCCAACTGACGGAGACGACCGGCTGCCGCACCCGGGCGCTGCTGGCCTGCTTCGGCGAGCAGCTCGGCGCGGATTGCGGCCATTGCGACAACTGCCGCAACCCGGTGGCGGTGTTCGACGGCACCGTGGCGGCGCAGAAGGTGCTGTCCGCCATCTACCGCACCGGCCAGATGTTCGGCGCGATGCACGTGATCAGCGTGCTGCGCGGGCAGGAAACGCCGATGGTCAAGAAGCACGGCCACGACCGGCTGCCGACGTACGGCGTCGGCGCGGACCGGTCGCCGGGCTTCTGGCGGGGGGTGATCCGGCAGTTGATCGCCCGTGGCGCGTTGCGCACCGACAGCGGCGAGTACGCGAGCCTGGTGCTGGTGCCGGACGCGGCGCGCCCGATCCTGCGCAGCGAGGCGACCGTGATGCTGCGCGACGAGCCGGAGCGCCCAGCCCGCGAGCGCCCGGCCCGGCGGGCCCGGTCCGACGAGGTCCTCTCGCCCGCCGCCGGCGACCCGGCGTTCGAGGCGCTGCGCCAATGGCGGGCGAGCGAGGCGAAGCTGCAAGGCGTGCCACCCTACGTTATCTTCCATGACAGCGTGCTGCGCGAGATCGCCGCCGCCCGGCCCGGCACGCTCGACCGGCTCGGCGAACTGCGTGGGGTAGGAGCGTCGAAGCTCGACCGCTACGGCGACGCGGTGCTAGGCATCGTCCGGGCGATGCCAGGGTGAAGCTCGGGCTGGCAGGCGCGCTAAACCCTGGCCGGCTCCCCTGATCGCTGATTGAAGGAGACCCCCATGCGTCATCAACGCGTTTTCACCCTGTCCGTCCTCGCCGCCGGCCTGTTCTCGACCGTGGGCGCCGCGCAAACGATGCCGAACGCCGTCGCGCGGCTGCATGACACGTCCGGGGCGGATGTCGGCTCCGTCGACCTGCAGGCGACGCCCTCCGGCGTGGTCCGGATCGTCGTCGCCCTGAAAGGGTTGCCGCCGGGCATCCACGCCATCCACATTCACGAGAGAGGCGACTGCTCGGCTCCGGACTTCACCTCGGCGGGCGGGCATCTAGCCGGCGGGAAAGAGCACGGCATCGAGAGCCACGGCGGCCCTCACGCCGGCGACCTGCCCAACCTACACGTCCCGGCGAGCGGCGCGGTCGCGGTCGAGTACTTCAACGGCGCCGTGTCGCTCGGCAGCGACGGGAGCGGGGCGTTGTTCGGGAAAGACGGGACCGCGGTCATCGTCCACGCCAAGCCGGACGACTACAAGAGCCAGCCGTCCGGGGATGCGGGAGGGCGGATTGCCTGCGGGGTGATCACCCGGTCTCAGTGACGTGGCCGCCGATCCCCAGGTTTCGGAGGAGATCGTCCGGCGGCAGCGCGCCGATCCGCTCGATAAGGTCGGGCACCTGGTCCAGCTCTAGGTTGGCGAACGCCAGGCGCAGGTGCCGCTCCTGGCCGGGGCCGAATGCGCTTCCCGGCAGGCCAAGCGCGCCCAGCGTCACCGCCAAGCATTCCGCGACCTGGGCGGACGCGGCATCGGTGAACGGATGGCGCACGTAGGCGAAGTAGGCGCCCAGCGACTCCACCCGCCATCCAGGCAGCCGCTGGAAGCCGTCCCGCACCGCTTCCGCCCGGCGGTTGATCCTCGCCCGGTTCTCCGCCCGCCAGGCCGGCAATGCCGGGATCGCCCACGCGAGCGCTGACTGCCCGGCCCGTTGCGGGCAGATGTGCAGGCAGTCCAGCGCCTTGGCGAATTGCTCCACGACCGTGGCGTCGGCCACCACCGCGCCCAAGCGATGGCCCGGCACGCAGTACGCCTTGCTGAAGCTGTAGAGTTGGATCAGGTGCGCCGGCCAGTCGTGGGAGCGGAACAGGTCATGTCCGCGGGCCTGACCGTCCGGCAGGAAGTCGCGGTAGGTCTCGTCCAGAATCAGCGTGATGCCCCGCGCCGCGCACAGGGCGTGGAATCGCGCGATGACCTCCGGCGGATAGACCGCCCCGGTCGGGTTGTTGGGGGAGATCAGCACGATCGCCCGCACGGACGCGTCGATCAGCGCGTCGGCGTCGTCCGGGTCCGGCACGAAGCCGTTGTCGGCGCGGCAGGGCAGGAGGCGGGGCTCGATGCCGAGCATGGCGCAGCTCTGCTGGTGGTTCCAGAACCACGGGACGGGCAGCAGCACGCTGTCGCCGCGCTGGGCCAAGGTGAGCAGGGCGAGGAAGAACGCCTGGTTGCAGCCGGCGGTGATCGCCACCTGGTCGGGCGACACCTGGCCGCCGTAGGTGGCCGACACGTCGGCCGCGTAGGCCTCGCGCAGATCCAGGTCGCCGTTGATCAAGCCGTAGCGGGCGTTGGCGACGTCGCGCGCCGCTTCCGCGGCACGCTCCAGCAAATCCGGATGCGGCGGGTAGCCCGGCACCGCTTGGCACAAGTCCAGCAACGGCCCCAGCCGCCCGTCGTACTGCGCCGCCCAGGCGTGCGCCTGCGGGATAGGCGGCAGCTCGATGGCCGCCAGCAATGGGTTGATGGGGGGCATCGGCGATCCTCGGCTGTGGATTGGACCGTGCGCGCGTGTTGGCGCACTATGGATGCAACGCCACTGGGGGAAGAACGATCATGTATCCGAATGTGCAGCTCCACATCGACGGCGCCTGGACCGACAGCGCGTCCGGCAAGACGCTCGAAGTGATGAACCCGGCCACCGGCGAGGTGAACGGCCTGCTGGCCCACGCCGGGCAGGCCGATCTCGACCGCGCCCTCGACGCCACGGAGAAGGGGTTCGCCGCCTGGCGGCGCGTGTCCGCCTTCGAGCGCAGCAAGCTGATGCGCAAGGCCGCGGACCTGCTGCGCAGCCGCGCCGGCGACATCGCCCGGCTGGTGACGCTGGAGCAGGGCAAGCCGGTCGGCGAGGCCAAGCTGGAAGCGATGGCCAGCGCCGACATCATCGACTGGTTCGCGGAGGAAGCGCGGCGCACCTACGGCCGGGTCATCCCGGCCCGGGCCGAGGGAGTCTACCAGCTCTCGCTGCGCGAGCCGGTCGGCCCGGTGGCCGCCTTCACGCCCTGGAACTTCCCGATCAACCAGGCCAACCGCAAGATCGCCATCGCGCTCGCGGCCGGCTGCTCGATCATCGTCAAGGGGCCGGAGGAGACGCCGGCCTCGTGCATGGAGCTGGTGCGGTGCTACGTCGATGCCGGGTTGCCGCCGGGGGTGGTGCAACTGGTGTTCGGGGTGCCGTCCGAGATTTCCGAGTACCTGATCCCGCATCCGGTGATCCGCAAGATCTCCTTCACCGGCTCCACCGCCGTCGGCAAGCAGCTCGCGGGCCTGGCCGGGCTGCACATGAAGCGGGCGACGATGGAACTCGGGGGCCATGCTCCGGCCATCGTGTTCGCGGACGCGGACGTGGAGAAGGCGACCAAGCAGCTCGCCGCCGCCAAGTTCCGCAACGCCGGGCAGGTGTGCGTCAGCCCGACGCGTTTCCTGGTGCAGGAAGCGGTTTACGAGCAGTTCGTGGACCGGTTCACCCAGGCTGCCAAGGCGGTGAAGGTCGGCAGCGGGCTGGAGGAGGGGACGCAGATGGGGCCGCTCGCCAACCCGCGCCGCATCACCGCGATGGAAACGCTGATCGGCGACGCGGTGCAGCGCGGCGCGGAGGTTCGCACCGGGGGCAAGCGGATCGGCAACAAGGGCAACTTCTTCGAGCCGACGGTGATGACCGGCGTCAACACGGAGATGCGGGTGATGAACGAGGAGCCGTTCGGGCCGCTGGCGGTGATCGCGCCGTTCCACGAGATGGAGGAGGCGGTGACCGAGGCCAACCGGCTGCCCTACGGCCTGGCCAGCTACGCCTACACGCGCTCGACCGAGACGGCGTCGCGCCTGGCCACCCAGGTGGAGGCCGGGATGATGACGATCAACCACATGGGCCTCGCGTTGCCGGAGGTGCCGTTCGGTGGTGTCAAAGAGAGCGGCCACGGCTCGGAAGGCGGCGCGGAGGCGATCGAGGCCTACCTGAGCACGAAGTTCGTCACCCAGGCCGCCGGGTGAGGCGGGCGGCGCTGGGCTTGGCGGTGGCGGCCTCGGCCGCGCTGCCCGGCTCGGCGCGCGCCGACTTCCTCGATGACGTGCGCCGGACGTTTCAGAAGGACATCCCGCGGACGTTCGAGCACGACATCCCGAAGTTCTTCGGCGCCAAGCCGAAGGAGGCGGAGGCGACCCCGGCCAAGCCGGTCGACGGACTCAAGCGGGTCCCGCCCGCGCCTCGGCGGTGACGGCTCAACATACCGGCAGCCTTCTCGGCTGACAGCTATGCGCGCCGGGTTGAGGGGCGGTGGGGCGTGAGAAGTGACGCTGATAGCGGCCGCTTGATCGGGCAACTGACATCAGACATCAACGTCGTCCACCTCGACGGTCCGCGCCCGCTCCTGGATGAACTGGAACCGCAGCTCCGGGCGGCGGCCCATCAGGCTCTCGACCAGGGCGTTGGTCGTCGCGCGGTCCTCGGGGGCGGCGACCACCTTGAGCAAGGTGCGCTTGGCCGGGTCCATAGTGGTCTCCTTCAGGGCCATCGGCGGCATCTCGCCCAGGCCTTTGAAGCGGCTCACGTCCACTTTGCTGCCGGCCTTGAACTCGCGTTTCACCCGACGGTCCTTATCGGCGTCGTCCATGGCATAGATCGACTTCGCACCTTGGGTGAGGCGGTAGAGGGGGGGCTGGGCGAGGTAGACGTGGCCGTGGCGGACCAGCTCGGGCAGCTCGCGGTAGAAGAAGGTCATCAGCAGGGAGGCAATGTGGGCGCCGTCTACGTCGGCGTCGGTCATGATGATGACGCGGCCGTAGCGCAGGCGGGCACGGTCGAAGCGGTCGCCGACGCCGCAGCCGAGGGCCTCGATCAGGTCCTTCAGCTCCTGGTTCTGGCGCAGCTTGTCGGCGCTGGCGCTGGCGACGTTCAGGATTTTGCCGCGGAGGGGGAGGACGGCCTGGGTTTCGCGGTTGCGGGCCTGCTTGGCGGAGCCGCCGGCGCTGTCGCCTTCGACGAGGAAGATCTCGGTGCTGTCGCGGCTCTCGCGCGAGCAGTCGGCCAGCTTGCCGGGGAGGCGGAGGCGGCGGGTGGCCGTTTTGCGGGACACGTCCTTCGATTCCTTGCGGCGGAGGCGGTCCTCGGCGCGCTCGATGACGAAGGCGAGCAGGTTGTCGGCCTGGGCCGGGTTGCCGGCGAGGAAATGGTCGAAGCGGTCGCGCATGGCCTGCTCGACCAGGCGGGCGGCCTCGGGGCTGGTGAGCTTCTCCTTGGTCTGGCCCTGGAACTGCGGCTCGCGGACGAAGGCGGAGAGCTTGGCGGCCATCTGGCCGAGCACGTCCTCGGGGGTGACCTGGGCGGCCTTGCGGTTGCCGCGCTGCTCGCCCCAGCTGCGCAGGCCCTTGAGGAGGGCGGCACGGAAGCCGGCCTCGTGGGTGCCGCCCTGGGCGGTGGGGACGGTGTTGCAGTAGGAGTGGAGGAAGCCTTCGCCCTCATCAAGCCACGTCACGGCCCACTCGGCGCGGCCGCCCGTCTGGCCGGACTGGGTGGCGGCGAGGTCGGCTTCGCCGGCCCAGATCGACGGCAGGGCTGTGGGGGCGGGGCCGATGTCCTCTTGCAGGCTGTCCTTTAAGCCACCGGGGAAGTGCAGCAGGGCCTCGGCGGGGGTGTCCGCGCCTTTCAGCAGGGCCGGGTCGCAGGACCAGCGGATGCGGACACCGCGGAACAGGTAGGCCTTGGAGCGGCACAGCTTGTAGAGCCGGGCCGGGTTGAACTGCAACGGGCCGAAAATTTCCGGGTCCGGGTGAAAGCGGATGGTGGTGCCGCGCCGGTTGTGGATCGTGCCGGCGTTCTGCAGCTTGGTTTGCGGCTTGCCCCGGGCGTAACGCTGCCGCCACAACACCCGGTCGCGCGCGACCTCGACTTCCATCCCGTCCGACAACGCGTTGACGACCGAGCTGCCGACGCCGTGCAGGCCACCCGAGGTGGCGTAGGCCTTGCCGCCGAACTTGCCGCCGGAGTGCAGGGTGGTAAGGATCACCTCCAACGCGCTCAGCTTCTTGAACTTGGGATGCGGGTCCACCGGGATGCCGCGGCCGTTGTCGCGCACCAGCAGCCAGTTGCCCGCTTCGAGCGATACCTCGATGGAAGTGGCATGCCCGGCGACGGCCTCGTCCATCGCGTTGTCGAGAATTTCGGCGGCGAGATGGTGCAGCGCCGATTCGTCGGTGCCGCCGATGTACATGCCGGGCCGGCGGCGGACCGGCTCAAGGCCTTCCAGAACCTCGATGTCCTGGGCCGAGTAGCGATCGCCGGCGCCGTTGGTCGGCGTCAACATGTCGTTCATGGACTGTTCCTGATCCGCGCGTGGAATGTCAACGTTCTTGAGGGAACGGTGATGAGTGTTGCGCTTCTGTTCACTAAGGATCGTTAACCGATCCGGCAAGCACGAAGGCGTTCTGAGCGCGCGGAGCGGGAAGGGCAAGCTTCCCCGGCCGGCAAGCCTGCTGGGGAAGCGTCAGGAACCGTCGGTCAGGTGCGGAACGTGCCGCTCGGCTCCTGCGTGTGCGCTTCCAAGAACCAGAGCTGCTTGTCGAGCCCGCGCGACACCTCGGTCAGCAAGTCGGCGGTGTCCGCGTCGCCAGCCTCGTCAGTGTCGTCGATGTTCTTGCGCACGGCGTTGGCGCAGGCGGCGTAACGCTCGATCAGGGCGTGGACGTGGTCGGCGATGGCGTAAATGTCGGTCGGGTAGGCTTGCAGGCTGGTGCCGCTGTTCACCTCCTGCACCGTGCCGCGGGCCGTGCCGCCGAGCATGGTGATGCGCTCGGCCATCATGTCCACCCACTCGTCCTGCTCGGCGCGGAACTTGTCGAGCATGAGGTGGATGCCGATGAACTGCGGGCCTTTCAGGTTCCAGTGCGCCTGCTTCGTTACCAGGCCGAGGTCGATGCCGTCGGCGAGACGGGCTTGCAGGATCTCCATGGACACGGCTTTGGCATTGTTCTTCAAGTCGTTGTTCGTCTTGTGCAGACGAGCGCCTTGGGTTTGGTCCTTCAGGTTCGCCGGTGTGTCGGCCATCGTTGATGTCCTGTCATTGTGGTTGCGACGCGCCAACGCGCCAGGTTATCCGTTGGTTCTGTCTATCATTCTACAGCCGGCGGCCACGAGCGGGGGTGGATGAGGGCGTCGGACGACCCAGAGGTGGGTTGATCAACCAGTGCCGCAAGCGTGGGCCGGGCGGCTTCCTGCTCACGCCGCCTTACGTTTCCGGTGCGCCGGATCAACGCTGATGAAGCGGTGCGGCAAGGGGGCGTCGGCGTCGTGGAAGACGGCGGCGGCGGCCAGAACCTGCTTGTCGTCGTCGGACAGCCGCACGGCTTCGCGCAGGTGATCGGTCCAGTTTTGCATGGACCAGATCTCGAGCCATCCGTCCGGGTGCGCCACGTCCTCGTACAGCCGCCACTCGAGCGCCCCGGCCCGGCCCCGGACGTGCTGCACCGCCTCCATGGCCGCCAGGAAGTGGTTGAGATCGGCGGCGGCCACGCGATAGCGCATCGTCTCGAGCACGCGGCCGCGCGACTGCGGCAGGACGGCGGCCAGTTCAGGGGCCGGAGCCTCGGGCATCGGCGGGGCTGGCGGCTTGGCCGCGTTGGCCGCCGCCTCGTCCAGCGAGTAGCGGCGCACCAGCAACGCCAGCCCGGCGCACGATAGGGCGGCGGCGGCCATCGATTGTTGCAACCCGATCCAGGAGCCGAGGCCGCCCCACAGCAAGGAGCCGGCCGCGAGGGCGCCGTTGAAGGCGAGCTGGTAGATCGCAAGCGCCCGTGCCCGAACCCACGCCGGCGCGACCAGCTGGGCGGCGGCCTGCGCCGTGCTGGCCGACGCCACCCAGCCCAAGCCGAACAGCAGCATCCCGACCGCCGCCGGGGCCCAATGGTGCGTCGCCGAGATCAAGGCCATGCCGGCGCAGGAGACGAGGCTGGCGCCGAACACCGTCGCGCCGCGCCCCGCCACGCCGCGCAGGCGCGGGAGCAACATGCCGGACGTGACGCCGCCCACGCCCATCAGGCCGAGCAGGATGCCGAAGCTGCCGGCACCGAGGCCGAGCTGCTCCCGCACGATCAAGGGCAGCAAGGCCCAGATGGCCGAGCACGGCAGGAAGTAGGCCACGGCGCGCGTCATGGCGGCCCGCATGGCCGGGGTGTGGCGCACGAACTGCATGCCGGCGCGCATCGCTGACAGCAGGTGCTCGCGCGGCAGGTTGCTCCGGGCCGCCGTCCGCCGCCAAGTGGCGAGCACGCCGATGCCGACGGTGAAAGACAGGGCGTAGAGCAGGAACGCCAGCGACGGACCGCCGAACAAGACGAGCACGCCGCCCACCGCCGGCCCGACCGCGCGGGCCAGGTTGAAGCCGATGCCGTTGAGCGCGATCGCCTGCACCAGGTCGCGGCGCGGGACCACCTCCGGCACCGTCGCGCCCCAGGCGGGCTGGTACATCGCCGAGCCGATGCCGATGGCGAAGGTCAGCACGATCAGGCCGCCGGCGTCGATCGCCCCGGCGTAGGTCAGTCCCGTCAGCAAGGCAGCCGCGCTCATCGTCCAGACCTGCGTCGCGATCAGGTAACGGCGGCGATCGACGATGTCGGCGAGCGCGCCCGCGGGCAGCGCCAGCAAGCACGTGGGCAGGATCACCGCCGCCTGGACGAGGCTGACGCTGATCGCATCGGGAGACAGCGTCGTCATCAGCCAGCCCGCGCCGGTGTTCTGCATCCACGTGCCGAGCGCGGTGACGACGTTGGCCGTCCAGAGGGCGCGGAAGACGCCGTGGCGCAGCGGCAGCAAGGCGGCGGGCGTCCGCATCAACGGTCGGCTCCGTAGCCCGCGGGCAGCCCGGCGACGATGCTGATGCGCACCGTCGGGCCGGCGAGCAACGGCCGCGCGCCCATGCCCCACTCCGTGCGTTGGATCGACCCGGTCGCCTGCCACCGCCGTGAGCCGACGACGACGGCCATCGCCACGGGCCTGCTCACGCCGTGCAGCAGCAGGCGGCCGGCGAGACGGTCGCCTTCGCACGCGCCCTCGAACTGGAAATCCGGGTAGCGCGTCACGTCGAGCAGGTCGGGGCCGAGGGCGTCAACGGTCATGGACTCGGTCGGCATCTGCAGGCTGGCCGCGTCGGCGCGGAGTTCGAGCTGGCAGAAGGCCGGGGCGGCGTCGTCGAGGACCAGGATGCCGCGGAAACGGCCGAAGCTGCCGTCGATCGGCAACATGCCGAAGCCGTAGGCGCGAAAACTGAGTTGCGCCGGCCCCGGAGACAGGGTGAAACGCTTCGGCGCCGCCCAGGCGCCCGGCGTCAGCGACAGCAGGCCGAGCCACACGCAGACGAGACATCTCAGCATCGCTTTCCCTCGATCCCGTCCGAGCCGACAATAAGCCCGTATTAACCATCGCACGTTACTCAGGAGTCTGCCATGAGCCTCAAGACCCGCACCGCGCTCGTTACAGGATCGACCAGCGGCATCGGGCTCGGCATCGCCAGGTCTCTCGCGGCGGAGGGGGCTGACGTGATGCTGAACGGCTTCGGCGACCCAGGGGCGATCCGGTCGCTGCTGGACGAGATCGCGGGTCACGGCGTGCGGGCGCTGCACGACGGCGCCGACCTGGCGCAGCCGGGCGCCTGCGCCGATCTGGTGCGGCGAACGCGGGACTCGCTGAGCGGCCTCGACATCCTGGTGAACAACGCCGGGATCCAGCACACCGCCAGCATCGCCGATTTCCCGACCGAGCGGTGGGATGCGGTGATCGGCCTCAACCTTTCGGCGCCGTTCCATCTCATGCAGGCGGCGATCCCCGGCATGGTCGAGACGGGCTGGGGCCGGATCATCAACATCGCCTCGGTTCATGGCCTGGTGGCCAGCGGCCAGAAATCGGCTTACGTCGCCGCCAAGCACGGCTTGCTGGGATTGACCAAAGTGGGCGCGATCGAGTTGGCCAACACGGGCGTCACGGTGAACGCCATCTGCCCCGGCTGGGTGCTGACGCCGCTGGTCCAGGCGCAGATCGACCGCCGGGCGGCGGAGAGTGGCCAGCCGGCGGACTCCGTCCGTCACGCGTTGCTGACCGAGAAGCAGCCGATGGCGGCGTTCACGACGCCGGAGGGGATCGGTGGGCTGGCCGTGTTCCTCTGCTCGGAGGCCGCCCGGACCATCACGGGTGCGCCGCTGTCGATCGACGGCGGCTGGAGCGCGACATGAGGCGCACAGGGCAGGGCGGGGGGGCGGCGTGACGACGATCGTGACGGGGGCGGCGGGCTTCGTCGGCTTCCACGTGGCGCAAGCCCTGCTGGCGCGGGGCGAGGCGGTGATCGGCGTCGACAACCTCAACGCCTACTACGACGTGCGATTGAAGCAGGCGCGACTCGCGTTGCTGAGAAAGAACGGCAACTTTGCTTTCCAGAGTTTCGACATCGCTGACAAAGACGGCATGTTCGCGGTGTTTGATCAAGCGGCCGAGGCGACGCGCGTGGTGCATCTGGCGGCGCAGGCCGGGGTGCGGCACTCGATGATCGACCCGTATGCCTACGTTTCCTCCAACGTGATGGGCCAGGTGACGGTGCTGGAAGCGGCTCGTCGGCTGCCCCGGTTGCAGCATCTCGTTTACGCCAGCTCATCCTCGGTTTACGGCGGCAACACCGAGTTGCCGTTCGCCGAGGCCGACCGGGTTGATACGCCGGTCTCGCTCTACGCCGCGACGAAGCGGGCCGATGAACTGATTGCCCATGCCTATTGGCATCTTTACGGCATGGCGCTGACCGGATTGCGGTTCTTCACCGTTTATGGCCCTTGGGGCCGGCCGGACATGGCTTACTACAGCTTCGCCAAGGCGATCCACGGTGGCCAGCCGATCACGCTCTACGAGGGCGGCCGCCCAAGACGGGATTTCACCTACATCGACGACATCGTGGCCGGCGTGCTGGCCTGCCTTGACCGTCCGCCGGCCTCTGACGCCCGGCCACCGATCTTCAACATCGGCAATAACCGCAGCGAGCCGGTCTCGGCGCTCGTCGCCTTGCTCGAAGCGGGGCTGGGCAAGAAGGCGATCATTCAGTCGACGCCACGGCCGGTCGCGGACGTGGCCGAAACCTGCGCCGACCTTTCCGCCATCGAGGCCTGGGCCGGCTACCGACCGACGACGCCGCTCCGTGTCGGCGTGCCTCGCTTCGTCGAGTGGTTCCTCGCTTACGAGGGCCGCAACGACTGATCAGGCGTGCAGCACGCGGATGAGGGCGAGGCTGACGAGCATGAGCAGGACGAGGGAGATCGTCACCGTCGCGGTCACGGCCGGGCCGGCCTTGGCCACCGTGCGCACGTCCACGCCGAGGCCGAGGGCCGCCATCGACACGATGGTCAGCGCCGTGGACAGCCAGGCGACCGGAGGCAAGGCCGCGCCGGGCAGCAAGCCGACGGACCGCAGGCCTGCCAAGGCGAGGAAGCCGAGGATGAACCAGGGCAGCACCTGGTTGAGCGAGAGCCGCTCGCGCGGGCCGCCGGCCGAGGACCGCCGCGCCGCGCCGAGGGCGAGCAGCATCACCAAGGGGCCGAGCATCAGCACGCGGATGAGCTTGACCAGGGTGCCGGTCTGCACGGCCAAGGTGCCGATCGGCGCCGTGGCGGCGAGCACCTGCGGCACCGCGTAGACCGTGAGGCCGGCGAGAATGCCATATTGCAGTTCCGTCATGTGCCACAGCGGCACCGCGAGCGGCAGCAGGAGCACCACGACGACGCCCAGGACGGCGGTGAAGGCGATGGAGGACGCGACGTCCTGGCTGGAAGCGCCGATCACCGGCGCCACCGCGGCGATGGCGGAGTTGCCGCAGATGGAGTTGCCCGCGGCCACGAGGATTGCCATGCGCCCCGGCAGGCCCAGCGCCCGGCCGACGGCGTAGCTGCAACCAACCGCGAGGATCACGATCGCGACGATGCCGACGAGCAGGCCCACGCCCGCGGCGGCGATCGCCTGCAGGCTGATGGAGGCGCCCAGCAGCAGCACGGCGATCTCGAGCACGGTCTTGGCGCAGAAGGTGATGCCCGGGCGGAAGCGTGGACCCGGGTTCCAAGCCGTTCGGATCGCGGTGCCAATGAGGATGGCGAGGACCAGGGCCTCGATCCACGGATGGGTGAAGATCCGGGTCTCGATCGCCTGGGCGGCCAGGGCGACCAGGGTGACCGCGACGCACAGCATCACTCCCGGGAGCAGGCGTGTGGGCGAGGACGCCGTTGTCGTGCCGATCACCGCCGCGCCGCCTGGTTCACTCGCCATGCGATCCTGATTACCTGACGGGGCGAGACGACGCTATCGCGGGCCGGTTGGCTCACCCATGTCAGTATCGCCGCAAGAGCGCCACCAACTTGCCTTGGACTTTCACCTGTTCGGCTGGAAGCACCTGCACGCGATGCGCGGCGTTGGCGGGTTCGAGGGCGACGGAGTTGCCGCGACGCCGCAGGCGCTTCAGGGTCACTTCCCGGTCATCAACTAGGGCGACGATGATCTGGCCGTTCTCAGCCGTTTCACCTTTGCGGATCACGACAGTGTCGCCGTCGAGGATGCCAGCGTCGACCATCGAATCGCCGTCAACCTGCAAGGCGTAATGGTCGCCGTTGCCGAGCATGGCCATCGGCACCTCGATCTGCGCTCCGTTGTCTCGCAACGCCTCGATGGGCAGGCCGGCGGCGATCCGGCCGTAGAGCGGGATTTGCACGGCGCCGACCTCATTGGCGGCGCGGACGCCGGGCAAGCGGGCGCTGAAATCGCCGCGGATCACGTTCGGTGCGAAGCTCGGTGGGGGGGCGTTCGAGGGTGAGTCGTTCGATGGAGTGCTTGGCCGCGCGGCATCGTTGGGCAGGCGCATGACTTCCAGCGCCCGCGCCCGGTGATGGCGGCGTTGCAGGAACCCGCGTTCCTCCAGGGCGGAGATCAGGCGGTGGATACCGCTTTTTGACCGGAGCTGCAGGGCCTCCTTCATCTCCTCGAAGCTCGGAGAGAAGCCGGTCGCCTTCAGGTGACGGTCGATGAAGGTCAGCAACTCGTGCTGCTTGCGCGTCAGCATAGACGGAAAATCCCCCGGCTTCCGGATTTGGAACAAAACCGGAATTAGGACCATGTTCTAATTTGGTTCCCGTGGCCGCGTCAACTGGCGAGACACGTCAGACGCCAAGATCATTGAGCCGAATGATCGGGACCTGCGCTCCTTCAGGGAGGGCTTGCGCCATCGGCGGACGCACCACGAGCGCGTCGGCCTGGAACAGGAGGTTCAGCATGGACGAGTCCTGGCGCGGGAACGGGTGGGCGAGCGGCAAGCCTTCCGCGTTCTCGTCGAGGCTGGCGCGGAGATGGTCCGCACGGTAGTCGTTCGCGGGGACCGCGGCGGCGAGCCGGGCGGGGACGACGACCGGCGGGGCACCTGGCAGGCCCTGCAGGCGATCCAGTGCCGGCAACAGGAACAAGACGGCGCAGACCAGGGCGGAGACGGGGTTGCCCGGCAGGCCCAGCACAGCCGTCGTCCCGAGGCGGCCGAACAACAACGGTTTGCCGGGCCGCATGGCAATCGTCCAGAAATCGAGTTCGAAGCCTTGGCGGGCCAGGCCGGGCCGGATCAGGTCGTGGTCGCCGACGCTGGCACCGCCGGTGGTGACCAGAAGGTCGGCCCCGTGGGCGGCCCCAGCGGCTTCGGCAATCGCCTCCGCGGTGTCGCATGCCACCGGCACCACGACGGGCACGCCGCCTCCGGCGCGGACCAGCGCTCCGAGGGCGTGGGCGTTGGAACTGACGATGCCGCCGGAGGGAATGGGTTCGCCGGGCAACGCGACCTCATCCCCGGTCGCGAGGATGACGACGACGGGGCGGCGGTGGACAGCGAGCCAGGGGTGGTTGGCGGCGGCAGCCAAGCCGATGCCGCGAGCGCCCAAACGGGTGCCGGCGGCGATCAGGGAAGCGCCGACGGTGAAGTCCTGGCCGCGCCGACGGATGTGAGCGCCGGGGCGCGGATCGGCTTCAACGTGGACTTGGTCGTCTTCCCGGCGCGAGTTCTCCTGGATCAGCACTGAGTCGGCACCGTTTGGGACCATGCTGCCCGTGAACAGGCGGACCGCCTCGCCCGGCCTGACGCGGCCGGCGAATGGGTGGCCCGCCGGTGCAGCGCCGATCACGCGGCGGGGGCCGGTGTCGGCGGCGCGGAGGGCGTAGCCGTCCATGGCGGAGACATCGGCCGGCGGCTGATCAAGCCGGGCGGTGACCGGGGCGGCCGTGACTCGGCCCCAGGCGTCCGGAAGCGGCACCATTTCGGCCGGGGTGGGGCGGAGCGGGGCCAGGATGCGCGCCCGGGCCTCCTCGACGGAGAGCATCGCGCCGGTTCGGCCCGGCATCGTCAGGGCTGCTCGAAGCGACCGGACGCGCCACCGTCCTTCTCGACGACGCGGAGGCCGTCGATCCGCATGCCGCGGTCGACCGCCTTGAGCATGTCGTACACGGTCAGGGCGGCGACGCTGGCGGCCGTCAGCGCCTCCATCTCGACGCCGGTGCGACCCGTGGTGCGAACGGTAGCCGCGATCTCCACGCCAGGCCCGGACAGCGCGAGGTCGAGCGTCACGGCCGAGATGGGCAGGGGATGGCACAGCGGGATCAAGTCGCTGGTGCGCTTGCTCGCCATGATCCCGGCCAGGCGCGCGACACCCAAGACGTCACCCTTCTTGGCCGACCCGGCCTCGATCATCCGCCGGGTCTCGGGGCGCAGCAGGACGGTGACGCGGGCCGTGGCGCTGCGGTCCGTTTCCGGTTTGGCGGAAACGTCGACCATGTGGGCCTGGCCTTCGGCGTCGAAGTGGGTCAGGCCGGTCATGCGCCCAGCAACGCCCGCGTGGCCGCGCCGATGTCCGGCTGCTTGAGCAGGCTCTCGCCGACCAGGAAGCAACGAGCGCCGGCTTCGCAGAGCTGGCGGACATCCTCGTGGGTGCGGATGCCGCTCTCGGCGATGAGGAAACGATCGGACGGCACTTGCGGCGCCAGCTCCCGCGCGGTCGCCAGATCAGTTTGCAACGTCTTGAGGTTGCGGCTGTTGATGCCGATCAGGGACGTCTGCAACCCGAGCGCGCGGTCCAACTCGTGGCGGTCGTGCACCTCGGCCAGCACGTCCATGTCGAGCGCGCGGGCGAGCTCCTCCAGCTCGCGCGCCATATGATCGGACAGAGCGGCCATGATCAGCAGCACGCAATCGGCACCCATCACCCGGCTTTCCAGGATCTGCCACGGGTCGAGCATGAAATCCTTGCGCAGGATCGGCAGGTCGACCGCCTTGCGCACCTGGTGGAGATGGTCAGGCGCACCTTGGAAATGCGGCCCATCGGTCAGGACGGAGAGGCAGGTTGCCCCGGCGGCCGCGTATTCCTGGGCAATGGCGACGGGATCGAACTCAGGCCGGATCAGCCCGGCCGAGGGCGAGGCCTTCTTCACTTCGGCGATCAGGCCGTAGCCATCGTTGGCGACCCTGTGCTTCAACGCGGCCCCGAAGCCGCGCGTGTGCGGCGGATGACGCCCGAGCTTGGCCCGCAACGCCTCGGCCGGCGTTTCGGCCCGACGCCGGGCGACCTCGGCCAGGGTATCGGCGCAGATGCGCGCCAGGGCGTCAGGAATGTCGGCTGGCACGGCGTCCATCGTCAGGCTAACTCCGTCGAGTGCGGTCAGGCCGTGGCCTGCCGCAAGGCGTCCAGGGCGGCCAGGGCGGCACCCTGGTCCAGGCAGGTCGCGGCCGCGGCGACGCCTTCGTGCAGGTCGCCGGCACGGCCGGACACGATCAAGGCGGCGGCCGCGTTCAGCAGGACCGTCTCGCGATATGGGCCGGGCTCGCCGTGCAACAACGCCAGCAGCGCCGCCGCGTTGGCGGCCGCGTCGCCGCCGGCGATGGCTGAGACCGGCGCACGGCGCAGCCCGGCGTCTTCCGGCGTGATCGTGAACCGGGTCAGGCCGCCCGCGTCGAGCGCGACCACGTGGTTGTCACCGGCCACCGACAGCTCGTCGAGGCCGTGGCCGTGCACCAGCCAGGCCCGCTCGGTCCCGAGGGCGGCCAGCGTTTCCGCCATCGGGCGGAGCCAGGCGGGGTCGAACACGCCGGTCAGCTGGTGGCGGACGGCGGCCGGGTTCGCGAGCGGACCGAGCAGGTTGAAGATGGTCCGGGTGCCGAGTTCCATCCGCGGCCCGGCGGCGTGGCGCAGGGCGGCGTGGTGGCGCGGGGCGAACATGAAGGCGCACTTGGCCGCGGCGAGGACGGCGGGCAACCGCTCCATCGGCACGTCCACGTTGACGCCGAGGGCGGCCAGCACGTCGGCGCCGCCGGTGCGGGACGACAGCGCCCGGTTGCCGTGCTTGGCGACCGGCACGCCGCAACCGGCCAGCACGAAGGTGACGGCGGTGGAGACGTTGAGCGTGCCGGCTCCGTCGCCGCCGGTGCCGCAAACGTCGATCGCGCCGGGCGGGATGTCGACGCGAGCCATGTGGGCCAGCATCGCCCGCACCGCGCCGACCAGCTCGGCCACCGTCTCGCCCCGGACCCGCAGCGCCATCAGCAGCCCGGCGATCTGGGCCGGGGTCGCGTCGCCGGCCATGACGACGTTGAAGGCGGCCTCCGATTCGGCCTCTGATAACGAGGTGCCGGCGGCGAGGCGGGCGAGCGCCGGCTTCAGGCTGTTCATGCCGGGGCGGGGCTGGGGGCGTTGCGGCCGCGCGCGAGGGCGAGGAAGTTGCCGAGCAGGCGGTGGCCGTGCTCGGAGGCGATGCTTTCCGGATGGAACTGGACGCCGAACACGGCGGCGCTGCGGTGCCGCAGCCCCATGATGACGCCGTCCGCGGTCCAGGCGGTCGCTTCGAGCGTGTCGGGCAGGCTGTCGGGCGCGACCACGAGGCTGTGATAGCGCGCGGCCTCGAACGGGCTGGGCACGTGCTCGAACAGGCCGGCGCCGGCGTGGGTGACGGGACTGACCTTGCCGTGCATCGGCGCCGGGCCGCGCACGACGCTGGCGCCGAACGCCTGGCCGATGGCCTGGTGGCCGAGGCAGACGCCGAGCAAGGGCACGCGCCCCGCCGCCCGGCCGATCAGGTCGAGGCAGATCCCGGCCTCGTCGGGGGTGCAGGGGCCGGGGGAGAGCACGATGGCCTCGGGTCGCCGGGCCATGGCCTCGTCGGCGGTGATTTGGTCGTTGCGGACGACCTCGCAGAGTGCGCCGAGATCGCCGAGGAGATGCACGAGGTTGAAGGTGAAGCTGTCGTAGTTGTCGATAAGGAGGATCACGGCCGCGTCCCGGCTCAGCCACGGGCGGCGAAGCGGATCGCCTCCTCGGCGGCACGGAACAGGGCGCGGGATTTCTGCCGGGTTTCCTCGTACTCGCCTTCGGGGGTGCTGTCGGCGACCACGCCGCCGCCGGCCTGGACGTACATGGTGCCGTCCTTGACCACGGCGGTGCGCAGGCCGATGCAGGTGTCCATCGTGCCGTTGGCGGCGAAGTAGCCGATGCAGCCGGCGTAGATGCCGCGGCGGGTGGGTTCCAGCTCCTCGATGATCTCAATAGCGCGGATTTTCGGTGCGCCGGTCAGGGTGCCGGCGGGGAAGCCGGCGATGAGGGCGTCGAGGGCGTCGAGGCCCGGGCGCAGGCGGCCCTCGACGTTGCTGGAAATGTGCATGACGTGGCTGAAGCGCTCGACGGCGAAGCTGTCGGTGACGCGGACGCTGCCGATCTCGGCGACCCGGCCGACGTCGTTGCGGCCGAGGTCGAGCAGCATCAGGTGCTCGGCCCGCTCCTTCGGGTCGGACAGCAGGTCGCGCTCCAGTTGCTCGTCCTCTTCCTTGGTCGCGCCGCGCGGGCGGGTGCCGGCGAGGGGGCGGATGGTGACGAGGCCGTCGCGCAGGCGGACCAGAACCTCGGGCGAGCTGCCGACAACCGCGAAACCGCCGAAGTCGAGGAAGAACAGGAACGGCGCGGGGTTGACCCGGCGCAGCGAGCGGTAGAGCGCGAAGGGGGGGAGAGCGAACGGGACCGAGAAGCGCTGGGAGGGCACGACCTGAAAGGCGTCGCCGGCGACGATGTACTCCTTCATCCGCTCGACGATGGCCATGAACTCGGGCTTGGACAGGTTGGACCGCGGCTCGGGCTGGGGCGGCAGCGCGACCGGCGGCACGGCATGGGGCAAGGGGCGGAGCAGGGCGGCGGCGGCCTCGGACAGGGCGGCCTGGGCGGCGGCCCAGGCGGCGTCGGCGGAGATGCCGGGCTGAGGGTAAATGGGGGCGGCGAAGGTCAGTTCGTCGCGCACGTTGTCGAACACGGCGAACAGGGTAGGGCGCAGGAGGATGGCTTCGGGCAGGCCGACGCCGTCCGTGTTCTTCGTGGGCAGGCGCTCCATCTGGCGCACCATGTCGTAACCGAGGTAGCCGACCAGACCGCCCAGCATGGGGGGGAGGTGGTCGGGGATCGGCATCCGGGTCTCGTTGATGACGGCGCGGAGGCTTTCGAGCGGGGGGCGTTCGTCGGGGGCGAAGGCGTGGGGGGCGCTGCGAGCGTGGCGGTTGAGCTCGGCGTGGCCGTCGCGGCAACGCCAAACCAGGTCCGGCTCCATGCCGATGATGGAGTAGCGGCTGCGCGAGGTGCCGTTCTCGATGGATTCCAGCAGGAAGGCGTTCTGGCGGCCGGCGGCGAGCTTCATGTAGGCGGCGACCGGGGTTTCGAGGTCGGCGACGAAGTTGGACCAGACCAGCGTGCCGCGGCCGTCGTTGTAGGCGGCGAGGCAGGAGGCCTGGCTGGGAGAGGAGATGGCGTTCACTGGATCAAGGTTTCCAACAGCGGGCCGTTGACCCTCGGCTTGGCGCGCTCGCGCAGGGCGGTCGCGTAGGCCACCTCGACATCCTGCGACACGGCTCGTTCCAGGGCGTCGCGCATCTGTTTCGTTCCGACCGGGTCCGTGGACGGGGCTGGCGCATCCACGCTGACGAGCTTGGCCACGAGGAAGCCTTCCGGCGCCTCGACCATCGTCGCCTCGTTCGGCTTCAGCGCGAAGATCGGCGCTACCAGCTCGGCCGGCACGCCTGGCGTCGGGACCGAGCGGGCGACGGGGGGCAGGCGCTCGGTGCGGAGCCCGGCCACGGTCGCCGCGTCGTCGAGCGAACCGCCGGCGTTGACGGCGGCGAGCAGCTTGGCCGCCACCGCTTCCTGCGACTTGCGGCGGGCGTCCGCCTGCCAGTTCTCGCGCACCTGGCCCTCGACCTCGTCGAAGGGTTTGACCACGGACGGCGTTTCGTCCTCGACGGCGAGGGCGAAATAGGATTGGTCAGGCCCTTCCGTCATGTGCGGCGGCTCCCCCTTGGGCGTGGCGAAGGCGGCGGCGATCAGCGCCTGGCGCAGGGCGGGCGTGCCGGGAATGGGCGCCGGGTCGCCGGCCTTGGTGTCGCCCTTGGCGTCGAGCGTGCCCGCGACGGCGGCGACGCCGAGGTCGGCGGGAAGGTCGTCGAGGCCGGTGCCGGCGGCCAGCGCGTCCTCGAGCTTATTGGCGCGGGCGTAGACCTGGTCCACGGCGCGTTCGCGGGCGATGCGGGCGCGGATCTCGTCGCGCACGGCGTCGAGCGGGCGCTCGTTGCCCGGGGTGATCGCGGTCACGCGCAGCACCTGCCAGCCGAACGCGGACTTGACGGGGCCGGTGACCGTTTCGGCGGGCACGGCGAAAGCGGCGTCGGCCAGTTCCGTGCCGGGCACGTCGGTCCTGGTCACGCTGTCGAGCTGGACTGAGGAGGCGCCCGCGTCCGCGGCGGCTTTCTGGATCGTCGCCCAGTCGGCGCCGGCGCTCCATTGGCCGGCCAAGCGCCCGGCCAAGGCTTCGTCCTGCGCCACCAGCACGTCGAGGCTGCGCTTCTCCGGCGCACCGAAGTCGGCCTTGTGCTGGTCGTAGTAGGCGGCGATGTCGGCGTCCGGCACGTCGATGCCCTTGGCCAGGGTTTCGGGCGACAGGACGACCGCCTTGATGCGGCGGTAGGCGGGCGCGCTGTAGCGGCCAGGATCGTCCTCGTAGGCCCGCTTGAGGTCGTCGGCCGTGGCGGCGGCGGGGTCGGGCGCGGCGGTAAACGGCATTTCCACCAGTTCGGCGACCCGGGTCTCGTGCTGGAAGGCGAACACCTGGTTGAGCAGCAGATCCGGCACGACGACGCCCGACTGCAGCGCCTCGATCACCTGGCGCTGCGCCAGGTCGCCCCGCATCAGCTCCAGGAAGCGGCCTTCGTTGAGGTTGTTCTGCTGCAGCACGGACTCGAACCGGCGGCGGTCGAAGCCGCCGGACGGTCCTTGGAAGGCCGGCATCTCGAACGCCGCCTGGCGCAGCGCCTCGTCCGGCACGGCAACGCCCAGGCGCTGCACCTCCTGCGCGATGGCCGACTGCACGATCAGCCGCTCCAGGGTCTGCCCGGCGACGGCCTGTCGCATCGCCGGGGTCGGCTCCGACTTTCCCCCGAGCATGCGGGTGACCTGCGCCATCTGGCGGCGGAACGCTTCTTGGAATGCCGGGGCCTCGATCTTGTGGTCGCCGACCGTGACCAGGGCGGTGTCCTGGCCGTAGTTGCGGGCGACGTCGGCCACGCCCCACAGCACGAAGGGGACGATCAACAGGACGAAGAACACCCGGGCGGCGCGGGTGCCGAGGAACTTGCGAATCTGGCCGAGCATCGGTCGCGAATGTCCAATGAAACGGGCGGCACCATAAGGATGCGAGCCGCGCTTGACCAGCCGCCGTTCCCCCGGCCCGTACCGTCCTTTATAAGCAGGCGCGAGGCTTGGGAGAGCTTGATGCGGCAATTGATCGCGGGGAACTGGAAGATGAACGGCCGCCGGGCCGAGGCGCAGGCGCTGAGCGCGGCGCTGAAGGCGGGCGCGGCGGGGCTGCCGTGCGACCTGCTCGTGTGCCCGCCGTTCACGGTGCTGGCGATGGTGGCGGAGGCGCTGGCCGGCAGCGGCGTCCGGGTGGGCGGGCAGGACTGCCACGCCCGCGCGGCGGGGGCGCACACCGGCGAGATCGGCGGCCCCATGCTGCGGGACGTGGGTGCCGAGTTCGTGATCCTGGGCCATTCGGAGCGCCGGGCCCTGCACGGCGAGACGGACCCGATCGTGCGCGAGAAGGCCGAGGCCGCCGCGGCGGCCGGGCTCGTGCCAATCGTCTGCGTCGGCGAAACGGAGCAGCACCGGCTGTCGGGCAATGCCGAACTCGTCGTCGCGGCGCAGATCGACGGCAGCTTGCCCGAAGGCTTCCGCGGCGTGGTCGCCTACGAGCCGGTGTGGGCGATCGGCACCGGGCAGACGGCGACGGAGCAGGACGTGGCGGAGATGCACGGGGCGATCCGGCAGCAACTGGTTTCCCTGCTCGGGCCGGAGGCGGGGGCGGGGGTGCAAATCCTGTATGGCGGGTCGGTGAAGCCTGGCAACGCGGCTTCCCTGCTCGCATTGCCCGAGGTGGGCGGGGCGCTCGTCGGCGGGGCCAGCCTGGTGGCGGGAGACTTCCTGGCCATCGCGCGGGCCGCGGCCGGGCGGCGCACCAGTGTTTGACCGTTCTGGCCTCGACGACGCGGCGCGCATCGTTCGCGCGGCCATGCCGGCGACGCCGCAGTATGCCTGGCCGCTGCTCGCCGCCCGCAGCGGTTGCGAGGTGTGGGTCAAGCACGAGAACCACACCCCGGCCGGAGCCTTCAAGATCCGCGGGGGCCTCGTGTTCCTCGACACGCTGCGGCGCGAGCGGCCGGGGGTGCGCGGGCTGATCACGGCGACGCGGGGCAACCACGGGCAGAGCCTCGCCTACGCTGCCCGCGGCACCGGGATCAGCGTCACCATCTGCGTGCCGCACGGCAACTCGGCGGAGAAGAATGCGGCCATGCGGGCCTTCGGGGCGGAGCTGGTCGAGGTGGGGCGCGACTTCGACGAGGCGCGGGAGCGGGCGGCGCAGCTCGCGGCCGAACGCCACCTGATGTTCGTGCCGTCGTTCCAGCCGGACCTGGTGCGCGGCGTCGCCACCTACGCGCTGGAGCTGTTCGGGGCGGTGCCCACCCTCGATGCCGTTTACGTGCCGATCGGCATGGGGTCGGGCATCTGCGGGCTGATCCGCACGCGCGACCTGCTCGGCTTGCCCACCCGCATCATCGGCGTCGTCTCGGCCCATGCGCCGGCGATGGCGCTGAGCTTGGAGGCGGGCCACGTCGTCACCACCGAGACTGCCGACACCTTCGCCGATGGCATGGCGTGCCGCGTGCCCGACCCGGCGGCGTTCGAGATCATCAAGGCCGGGGCGGACCGGGTGGTGCGCGTGACCGATGCCGAGGTGGCCGAGGCCATCCGCGCCTACTGGACCGACACGCACAACCTGGCCGAGGGCGCGGGGGCCGCCCCGTTGGCGGCGCTGTTGCAAGAGCGGGCGGCGATGCGGGGCAAGCGGGTCGGGGTCATCCTGTGCGGGGGCAACATCGACCTCGACGTGGCGCGGCGGGTGCTGGCGTAAGATTTTCTTAACAGGCCACCACCGCTTAACAGCCCGCCGCCGTCGACCGCTTCCCAACCCGGCGTCTCGGGCGTAGAACCCGCCGCCATGACCACCGTGCTGCTGATCATCCACCTGTTCGTCACCTTGGCGCTGATCGGGGTCGTGCTGATCCAGCGCAGCGAGGGCGGCGGGCTCGGCATCGGGTCGTCGCAGGGGATGGGCGGCTTCATGTCGGGCCGGGGCACGGCGAACCTGTTGACGCGGACCACCGCCATCCTGGGCACGGTGTTCTTCCTGCTGTCCTTGTCCTTGGCGCTGCTCAACCGCGGCACGGTGGGGGTCGGCCGGTCCTTGCTCGACAACCCGCCGCCGGTCGGCGGGGCGAGCTCCAACGCGCCGGCAGCCGCACCGGGGACGGCACCCGAAGTCCCGGCGACCCCGGCCGCGCCGAAAGCTCCCGCCGTTCCGACCAACTAGGACATTCCGGTGCCAGGCATGGTACGAGGCTTTCCGGCCGGGGGTCCCTTGCTGTATCGGGGACGTCCATGACGCGGTTCGTTTTCATCACCGGCGGCGTGGTCTCCTCCCTGGGCAAAGGCGTCGCGTCGGCCGCGCTGGGCGCCTTGCTGCAAGCCCGCGGCTACCGCGTGCGGCTGCGCAAGCTCGATCCCTACCTCAACGTCGATCCCGGCACGATGAGCCCCTTCCAGCACGGTGAGGTGTTCGTTACCGACGATGGCGCGGAAACGGACCTCGACCTCGGGCACTACGAGCGGTTCACCGGCGTCCACGCCACGCAGCGGGACAACGCCACGACGGGGCGCATCTACTCCGACGTCATCGCGAAGGAGCGGCGCGGCGACTACCTGGGCGCGACCGTGCAGGTGATCCCGCACATCACCGACGCCATCAAGGACGCGATCACGCGCGAGACCGAGGAGGTTGATTTCGCGCTGATCGAGATCGGCGGCACGGTGGGCGACATCGAGAGCCTGCCGTTCCTCGAGGCCATTCGGCAGCTCGGCAACGAACTCGGGCCCGAGGGGTGCATGTACGTCCACCTGACGCTGGTCCCGTATATTCCGAGCGCGGGGGAACTCAAGACCAAGCCGACGCAGCACTCGGTCAAGGAACTGCAGAACGCCGGCATTCAGCCGCAGATGCTGCTGTGCCGCTGCGACCGGCAGATCCCGGACGGGGAGCGGCGCAAGCTGGCCAATTTCTGCAACGTCCGTCCGCAGGCCGTCATCGCGGCGCTCGACGTGGACACCATCTACGCCGTGCCGATCAGCTACCATGCGGAAGGAATGGACCGCGAGGTGCTGCGCCATTTCGACCTGCCGTTCGACGAGGAGCCGGACCTTTCCGCCTGGCAGCGCATTGTCGACGTGGTCCGGGCGCCGGAAGGCGACGTGCGGATCGCCATCGTCGGCAAGTACACCAGCCTGCTCGACAGCTACAAGAGCCTCGCCGAAGCCCTGACCCACGGCGGCGTCGAGAACCGGGTGCGGGTGCAGCTCGACTGGGTGGACAGCCAGGTGTTCGAGACGCCGGACGCGGTCGCGCGGCTGGAGGGCGTGCACGGCATCCTGGTGCCGGGCGGCTTCGGCGAGCGCGGCACGCCGGGGATGATCGCCGCGGTGCGCTTCGCGCGGGAGCGGCGGGTGCCGTTCCTCGGCATCTGCTTCGGGATGCAGATGGCGGTGATCGAGTGCGCCCGGAACATGGCCGGGCTCGAACACGCTTCGTCGAGCGAGTTCGGCCCGTGCGAGACGCCCGTGGTCGGCTTGTTGACCGAATGGGCGCGCGGCAACGACGTGGAGCGCCGGGCCGAGGGGATGGACCTGGGGGGCACGATGCGGCTCGGCGCTTACCCGGCGGTGCTGGATGACCAGTCGCTGATCAGCGGCGTCTACGGCGGCACACGGATCGAGGAGCGGCACCGGCACCGCTACGAGGTGAACATCAACTACCGCGAGCAACTGGAAGCGACCGGACTGCGGTTCGCCGGCATGTCGCCGGACGGGGTGCTGCCGGAGACGGTGGAACTGCCGGGACACCCTTGGTTCATCGGCGTGCAGTATCATCCAGAGCTGAAGTCCAAGCCGCTGGCGCCGCACCCGTTGTTCGCCGGGTTCATTCGGGCGGCGGTGCGGCAATCACGCTTAGTCTAGGTGTTCGGACGGGCAGGTTGATCGCCACGTGATCCCGTTCGGTCGGATCATGCTCCAGCGGCTTGCTGGGTCAGGAAGGCTAATCCCCTTGACCCTGACGTGGCAGGCCATTCACATCTTTTCCAGCAGCCCGGGCGACGGAACTGACGTAAGATGGCGGAAGGGGAGGCGCGGATGGCCGAGTTGACCGATGCAATCGAACCGATGGGGCCGCGGGTGATTCGGGTGCGCGACATCAGGGTCGGCAACGACCTGCCGTTCGTGCTGATCGCCGGGCCGTGCCAGATCGAGAGCGAGTCGCACGCTTTCGAGATGGCGGACGCGCTTCAGCAAATCTGCGCCGTCGCCGGAGTGCCGCTCATCTATAAATCGAGCTTCGACAAAGCCAACCGGACCAGTGCCGGGGCACCGCGAGGAATTGGGCTGTCAAAGGGGCTGGCGATCCTGGCGGCGGTTCGCGAGCGGTTCCGCATCCCGGTCCTGACCGACGTGCACGACGCCCGCCAATGCGACCCGGCGGCCGAAGCCGTCGACGTGCTGCAGATCCCCGCGTTCCTGTGCCGTCAGACCGACCTGCTGGTCGCCGCCGGGGAGACTGGCCGGGCGGTGAACGTGAAGAAGGGCCAGTTCCTCGCGCCGTGGGACATGGCGCACGTCGCGGCCAAAATCGCCGAGACCGGCAACGAGAGCATCCTGCTCACCGAGCGGGGCGCGAGCTTTGGCTACAACACGCTCATCACCGACTTTCGGGGCCTGCCGATCATGGCGCGCATGGGTTACCCGGTGGTGTTCGACGCCACCCACTCGGTGCAGCAGCCCGGCGCCCAGGGCGGCTCCTCCGGTGGGCAGCGCGAGTTCGCCCCGGCGCTGGCGCGGGCGGCGCTGGCGGTGGGGGTCGCGGCGGTGTTCATGGAGACGCACCAGGACCCGGACCTGGCGCCCAGCGACGGCCCCGCCATGATCCCGTTGCACGAGATGCCGGCGCTGCTGAGTCGCCTGCGCCAGTTCGACGACTTGGCGAAGAACCGCGAGGCCGCGGCCGCGCCCGTTCCACCCGCCACGGCGTTCGCCGACATGCAGCCCAGCGAGCCTGACCTGGCGCACGAGGAGGCGTGACCCGGCGCACGTTCGGCGCGGCGTTCGCGGCGGGCGGCAACAACCTCGACCTGATGCGGCTCGGCGGCGCGTGGCTGGTGCTGGCCAGCCATTCCTGGGTGCTGACCGGCCATGCGGACGACGAGCCGTTCGCCCGCGCGATGGCCGGCTACGCCGACGGTGGGGCGCTGGCAGTGGCGATGTTCTTCGTCATCAGCGGCTTTCTCATCGCCCGCTCGGCCCTGGCGCATTCTCCGGGGGGCTACTTGCGCGCCCGCGCGCTGCGCATCTTCCCAGCATTCGCGGTGGCCGTGCTGCTGCAAACCTTCGTTCTCGGACCCGCAGCGACCCAGTTGGGATGGCGCGACTACCTCGGCTCGCCGGCGGTGTGGGACGCGGCGGGACACGGCCTCCTGCTCAGCCCGCGCCTCGGATTGCCGGGGGTGTTCGAGGCCAACCCGTTGCCGTTCGTGGTGAACGGCTCGTTGTGGACGCTGCGGATCGAGGCGCTGTGCTACATCGGGTTGCTGGGCTTGGCGTTGATGGGCGGGCTGCGGCGCGGATGGGTGCTGCTCGCGGTGGCGGGCGCGTTCGGGGCGTTGGGCCTGACGGTCGCGGCCCGCGCGGGATTGGCGACGCCGGGGTTGGCGACGTTGCGGGTGACGTCGGTGGTTGATTGCGGCGTCAACTTCGTCATGGGAGCGGCGCTGTGGTGCTACCGGGATCGCGTGCCCCGGCGGTGGTGGCTGGCGGCGGCCGGCCTGGCGGCGCTGGCGGCCGGGGCGAGGACGTGGGCGGCACCGATCTTGTTTCACTTGGCGCTACCGTATTTGGTGCTGTGGCTCGCGCTCAGCAGGCCGGTCGTGACCGGCCTGCTGCGGCGGACCGGCGACATTTCTTACGGTACTTATCTTTATGCGTTCCCGATCCAGCAGGTGCTGATCGCGGTGTTCGGGCTGGGCATGGGGCCGCTCGGCCTGATCGCGGCGGCGACGCCGTTGGCGCTCGGCTGCGGGACGCTGTCGCGACGGCTGGTCGAGAGGCCGGCGCTGCGGTTGCGTGAACGGCGGGCACCGCTGGCGGAAGCGGCCGTCGGATAGCGGCGGAGGGTCGCGCTTCCGAACCCACTTTGAACGATGACGAACCGGTTCGGCCTCTCGACCACCCGCGGCACGGATGGCGACCGGGCCGCCGCGAACCGGGTAGCCCCCCCGCCTGCAAAGATGCTACGCCCCGCCACGAAACAGCCGGACACATCTGCATGAGCGCCATCGCCGATATCGTCGCCCGTGAAATTCTCGACAGCAGGGGCAATCCCACGGTCGAGGCCGACGTGGTGCTGGACAACGGGGTGATGGGCCGGGCCGCCGTCCCGTCCGGCGCCAGCACCGGGGCGCATGAGGCGGTCGAACTGCGCGACGTCGACCGGGCGCGCTACGGCGGCAAGGGCGTGCGCACCGCCGTGGCCAACATCGAAGGGGAAATCTTCGACGCCATCGGCGGCATGGACCCGCAGCAGCAGGTCAAGCTCGATGCCTTGATGGTCGACCTCGACGGCACGCCGAACAAGTCGCGGCTGGGCGCGAACGCCATCCTCGCCGTCTCCCTTGCCTTGGCAAAGGCGGCGGCGGCGGACCTTGACCTGCCGCTCTACCGCTACATCGGCGGCGTGTTCGCGCGCACCCTGCCGGTGCCGATGATGAACATCGTCAACGGCGGCAAGCACGCTGACAACCCGATCGATATCCAGGAATTCATGATCCAGCCAGTGGGCGCGGCGACGTTCGCGGACGCGGTGCGGATGGGGTCCGAGGTGTTCCAGGCGCTGAAGAAGCAACTGGCGGATGCCGGGCACAACACGAACGTGGGCGACGAGGGCGGCTTCGCGCCGGGGTTGAAGTCGGCGGACGAGGCGTTGGGGTTCATCTCCCGGGCTTGCGAAATCGCCGGCTACCGCGTTGGCGAGGACATCACCTTCGCGCTCGACTGCGCCAGCACCGAGTTCTTCGCGGGGGGGGCCTATACGTTGGACGGCGAAGGCAAGTCGTTCGACGCCGGGGGCATGGTCGATTACCTGGCCGAACTGGTCGGGCGTTACCCGATCGTCAGCATCGAGGACGGCTGCGCCGAGGACGACTGGGCCGGGTGGAAGCACATGACGGACGTGCTGGGCGACCGGGTGCAACTGGTGGGCGACGACCTGTTCGTGACCAACACCGAGCGCCTGCGCCGGGGCATCGAGGACGGGATGGCGAACTCGATCCTGGTCAAGGTCAACCAGATCGGCACGCTGTCGGAGTCGCTCGAAGCGATCGAGCTGGCGCAGCGGGCACGGTTCACGACGGTGATGAGCCATCGCAGCGGCGAGACGGAGGACAGCACGATCGCCGACCTGGCGGTGGCGAGCAACTGCGGCCAGATCAAGACCGGCAGCCTGGCGCGCAGCGACCGAACGGCGAAGTACAACCAGTTGATCCGCATCGAGGCCGAGCTCGGCCCGTCGGCCCGCTACGCCGGGCGCACGATCTTGAAGCGTTGAGGGCCTGAAAGGGTTTGCGTGGCGCCGCGGCCACGGCGGCGGACCGATCGCGAAGATGATGCCGAATAGTTCTAGGTGGTTGCAGGGTATTCCGCATAACTGACCCGAGCTTCAAAGAGGAACTCCACGATGGGCGTCGTTGGACGGATGAAACAGGGGGCGCTGGGGCTCGTCGCGCCAGTCCTGTTCCTGTCGCTGGTGGCCTACTTCGGCTGGAACGCGACGCAAGGCGACCGGGGTTTGCAGGCTTACGCGGTGCGGCAAGGCCAGCTTAAGGTGGCGCAGGCAGAGCTGCGCCGGGTTGAGCAGGAGCGCGACGTGCTGGAGCGGCGGGTCGCCGGGCTCAGGACGCAACGGCTCGACCGCGATACGCTCGACGAGCGTGCCCGCGCTATGCTCAACGTCGCCGACCCGGCCGACGTCGTGGTGATGTACGGCAACGGCAAGCGCTTGTTCTGATCGGGCATCTGATCCGCGCACTGGGTGCGGCCGGCTCCGTTGCCGGCCACCGGATCGGGCGGTGGCGCATCGGGAGCCGAGGCCGGCGAGTTCGCCCGGAGCGGCCTTATTGCGCTGCACAACAATGGTTTTTTGCTGTTGCCTTGTCGAAGTGTTCCCGCCTCGCTAGGTCTGTCTGATACGACCAGCGGAGACATGGCGCATGGCGCAGGCAGCCGAAACCAAGAAGCGCGGCAGGAACCGCGAGAGCGCGATGGACCGCGAGCAACTGCTCAAGGCCTACGGCGACATGCTGCTGATCCGGCGTTTTGAAGAGCGCGCGGGCCAGCTCTACGGGATGGGGCTGATCGGGGGGTTCTGCCACCTGTATATCGGGCAGGAGGCGGTCGTGGTCGGCGTGCAGTCGGCGCTGAGCGACGGGGACCAGGTGATCACCTCCTATCGCGACCACGGCCACATGCTGGCGACGGGGATGGACCCGCGCGGCGTGATGGCGGAGCTGACGGGGCGGAGCGGCGGCTATTCCAAGGGCAAGGGCGGCTCCATGCACATGTTCAGCAAGGAGAAGCGGTTCTTCGGCGGGCACGGCATCGTGGGCGCGCAGGTCAGCCTCGGGACAGGGCTGGCGATGGCCAACTGGTACCGGGGCAACGACCGGGTGTGCGCCACCTACTTCGGCGAGGGCGCCAGCAACCAGGGCCAGGTGTTCGAAAGCTTCAACCTGGCGTCGCTGATGAAGCTGCCGGTCATCTACGTGATCGAGAACAACAAGTACGGCATGGGCACCAGCGTCGAGCGGGCGTCCGCTTCGCGGGACCTGTCCAAGAACGGCTCGCCTTGGGGAATGCCGGGCGTGCAGGTGGATGGCATGGACGTGGCGGCGGTGCACGAAGCGGCGGCGACGGCGGTGGCGCACTGCCGGGCGGGCAGCGGACCTTACCTGATGGAGGTGCAGACCTACCGCTATCGGGGGCATTCGATGTCGGATCCGGGCAAGTACCGGACCCGCGACGAGATCCAGAAGATGCGCAGCGAGCGGGATTGCATCGAGGCGGCGCGCCACGCCCTCGAAGCGATGGGCGTGGCGGAGGAGCAGCTCAAGCAGATCGATGCCGACGTCAAGGCGCGCATCCAGGACGCGGCGGAGTTCGCGCAGTCCAGCCCGGAGCCGGACGAGCGCGAACTGTGGACCGACATCCTGGTGGAGGGTTGAGGCGTGTCCACCCAGATCCTGATGCCGGCGCTCAGCCCGACGATGACCGAGGGCAAGTTGGCCAAATGGCTGAAGAAGGTCGGGGAGGACGTGCGCGCCGGCGACGTGATCGCCGAGATCGAGACGGACAAGGCGACGATGGAGGTGGAAGCCGTCGACGAGGGCAAGCTGTCGCGCATCCTGATCGAGGAAGGGACGGACGGGGTGGCGGTCAACACGCCCATCGCCGAGCTGGCGGGGGACGGGGGCGAGGCCGCCGCCCCTGACGGCAAAGGGGCGATGCCGGCCGCGCAAGCGTTGCCGGACGCTTCGCCGACCGTGAAGGCGCAGGCGATGCCGGGCACGACCGCGCAGGCCGCGCCACCGCCGGCCAGCGCGCCGATGGCGGCGCCCGCGCCCGAGAAGGACTGGGGGCCGACCAAGCCCACGACCGTGCGCGAGGCAATCCGGGACGCGATGGCGCTCGAGTTGCGCGCCGACGACCGGGTGTTCCTGCTGGGCGAGGAGGTCGCGCAGTATCAGGGGGCGTACAAGATCAGCCAGGGGCTGCTGGACGAGTTCGGGCCGAAGCGGATCATCGACACGCCGATCACCGAGCACGGATTCACCGGCATGGCGGTGGGGGCGGCGATGGATGGGTTGCGGCCGATCGTCGAGTTCATGACGTTCAACTTCGCCATGCAGGCCATCGACCAGATCATCAACTCGGCGGCCAAGACGCTGTATATGTCGGGCGGGCAGATGGGCTGCCCGATCGTGTTTCGCGGGCCGAACGGCGCCGCGTCGCGGGTGGCGGCACAGCATAGCCAGGATTATGCCAGTTGGTACGCCCATTGCCCGGGGCTGAAGGTCGTCGCGCCGTGGTCCTCGGCCGACGCCAAGGGGCTGTTGCGCACGGCGATCCGCGATCCCAACCCGGTGATCGTGCTGGAGAACGAGATCCTTTACGGGCAGACGTTCGAGTGCCCGACCGACGAGGCGTTCACGGTGCCGATCGGCAAGGCGAAGGTGGAGCGGGCCGGGTCGCACGTGACCATCGTGGCTTACAGCATCATGGTGGGCGTGGCGTTGAAGGCGGCGGAAACGCTGGCTGGGGAGGGGATCGAGGCGGAGGTCATCAACCTGCGCAGCCTGCGGCCGCTCGATGCCGAGACCATCGTGGACAGCGTCAAAAAGACGAGCCGGCTGGTGACGGTGGAGGAGGGTTGGCCCTATGCGGGCATCGGGGCGGAGATCGCGATGCGGGTGATCGAGAACTGCTTCGACTGGCTCGACGCGCCGCCGGTGCGGGTGGCGGGCCTGGACGTGCCGCTGCCCTACGCCGCCAACCTGGAGAAGCTGGCGCTGCCGCAACCGGGCTGGGTGGTGGACGCCGTGAAGAAGATCGCCTGAGGAGGGGCAGCATCATGGCGACCAACATCCTGATGCCGGCGCTGTCGCCGACGATGACCGAGGGCACGCTGGCGCGCTGGCTCAAGAAAGAGGGCGAGCAGGTCCGCGCCGGCGACGTGATCGCCGAGATCGAGACCGACAAGGCGACGATGGAGGTGGAGGCCGTCGATGAGGGCGTGCTCGGCCGCATCTTGGTGCCGGACGGCACGGCGGGCGTGAAGGTCAACGACCCGATCGGCGTGCTGGTCGAGGACGGGGAGAGCGCGCCGCCGGCCGAGGGGACTGCCGCCAAGGCGGCTCCTCCGCCCGCCCCGGCCAAGGCCGAGGTGGCCCCACCACCGGCCAGGCCCGCCGCGCCCGAGATGCCGAACACCGGGCGAGCGCCCAAGGCTAATGGACACGATGCCGGCCATGACGCCGGCCGGGTCTTCGCCTCGCCGTTGGCCCGGCGGATGGCCAAGCAGGCCGGCATTGATCTTTCCGCCCTGACCGGCAGCGGGCCGAACGGTCGCATCATTCGGGCCGACATCGAGGCGGCACGCCAGGGCGGGACCGCGCCCGCCGCGCAACCGGCAGGTGCGGCGACGCCGGCGCAGCCGCCCGCCGCGCCGCCCAGCCCGCCCCCTGCGGCCCAGCCCGTTGCCGAGCCGGCGAGGCCCGCGCCGATCACCGCGGCGCATCAACTCGTGCCCAACTCGTCCATGCGCAAGGTCATCAGCCGGCGCTTGACCGAGAGCCATCAGATGGTGCCGAACTTCTACGTGACGCTCGACATGGAGATCGACGCGTTGCTGAAGCTTCGCGCCGACCTGAACGCGAAGTCGCCCAAGGACGGGCCGGGCGCGTTCAAGCTGTCGGTCAACGACCTGGTGATCAAGGCGGCGGCGGCCACGCTGCGGCGGGTGCCGAAGCTGAACGCGTCCTATACCGAGGACGCGATGGTGCTCTACGACGACGTCGATATCAGCGTCGCTGTCAGCATGCCGGACGGCCTGATCACGCCGATCGTCCGGCGCGCCGACCAGAAAGGGCTGGCCGCGATCAGCGCCGAGATGAAAGACCTCGGGGCGCGCGCCAAGACCGGCAAGCTGAAGCCGGAGGAGTTCCAGGGCGGGACGTTCTCCATCAGCAACCTCGGCATGTTCGGCACCAAGCAGTTCACGGCCATCATCAACCCGCCGCAAGCGGCGATCCTCGCGGTCGGCGCGGGCGAGAAGCGGCCCGTGGTGAGGGAGGGCGCGCTCGCGGTCGCGACGGTGATGACCTGCACGCTCAGCGTGGACCATCGCGTGGCGGACGGGGCGCTCGGCGCGGAGTGGATGGCGGCGTTCAAGGCCGTCATCGAGGATCCGTTGAGCTTGATGCTGTGAACGGCCGGGGCGCAACCGCCGTCGCCACACTATATAATGGATCGTTGAGGTGAAACGGCCGGTTCGGTCCGGATAGGACTCGGGCCCGAAAGGGGGCATAATGGAGACGAAATTCGACCTGATCGTGGTCGGCGGCGGCCCGGGCGGCTACGTGGCGGCGATCCGCGCGGCGCAACTCGGCATGAGGACGGCGGTTGTCGAGCGCGAGCATTTGGGCGGCATCTGCCTCAACTGGGGCTGCATCCCGACCAAAGCCTTGCTGCGGTCCTCCGAGATCAGCCACCTGCTGCACAACCTCGGCGAGTTCGGTTTCGCGGCCGACAACATCCGCTTCGATCTCGACAAGGTGGTCAAGCGCTCGCGGGGCGTGGCGAAGCAACTCGCGTCGGGCGTCGGTCATTTGCTGAAGAAGAACAAGATCGCCGTGTTCGACGGCGAGGCCAAGCTCGCTGGCAAGCACACGTTGGCCGTGGCCAAGGACGGCAAGGCCGTCGCCACGCTGGAAGCGCCGCACATCATGCTCGCGACCGGTGCCCGCGCCCGGCAACTGCCTGGGTTGGAGAGCGACGGCAAGCTGATCTGGACGTATCGCGAGGCGATGGTGCCGCCGTCGATGCCGAAGTCGCTGCTGGTGATCGGCTCCGGCGCGATCGGCATCGAGTTCGCCAGCTTCTATCGCAACATGGGTGCCGAGGTGACCGTCATCGAGCTGCTGGATCGCATCCTGCCGGTCGAGGACGAGGAGATCAGCGCGTTCGCCCGCAAGGCGTTCGAGAAGCAGGGCATCAAGATCATCACCTCGGCCAAGGTGACCGCCGTGCGCAAGGGCGAGGACAGCGTGACCGCGACCGTCGAAGCGGGCGGCAAGACGCAGGAGATGACGGTTGATCGGGTGATCTCGGCCGTGGGCATCGTCGGCAACGTCGAGAACCTCGGCCTCGAGAGCACCGGCGTCGTGGTCGAACGCAGCCACATCGTCATCGACGAGTGGTGCCGCACCGGGGAGCCGGGCATCTACGCCATCGGCGACGTGACGGGCGCGCCTTGGCTGGCGCACAAGGCCAGTCACGAAGGCGTCGTCTGCGTCGAGGCCATCGCGCGGCAGAACGACGTGATGCCGCTCGACATCGGCAACATTCCTGGCTGCACCTACAGCCGGCCGCAGATCGCCTCGGTGGGCATGACAGAGGCCAAGGCCAAAGCCGCCGGGCATGACGTCAAGGTCGGGCGGTTCCCGTTCATCGGCAACGGCAAGGCGATCGCGATGGGCGAGCCGGAAGGCATGGTGAAGACCGTCTTCGACGCGAAAACGGGCGAATTGCTCGGCGCGCACATGATCGGAGCCGAGGTCACGGAGATGATCCAGGGCTACACCATCGCACGCACGCTGGAGACGACGGAAACCGATCTGATGCACACCGTTTTCCCGCACCCGACGGTGAGCGAGACGATGCACGAGGCGGTGCTCGGGGCTTACGGCCGGGCCATCCACTTCTGACGGTTGACGCCGTATCAACCGTTCGCCACCTGTCATAAGCTTTACCCAAGGACGCGTGATGGCGACTCGCCTGTTGATCGACCACCGCACTGCGCCACGCCACCCCGAGAAGGCCGGCCGGCCGGACAACCCGATCCAGCGCAAGCCGGATTGGATACGGGTCAAGGCGCCGAACCATCCCGTCTATCACGAGACGCGGTCGTTGATGCGCGACCACGGGCTGGTTACGGTGTGCGAGGAGGCTGCGTGTCCCAACATCGGGGAGTGCTGGTCGCAGCGCCACGCGACCATGATGATCATGGGGGACACCTGCACCCGGGCCTGCAGCTTCTGCAACGTCCGCACCGGCCTGCCGCAGGCGTTGGACGCGACCGAGCCGCGGCGGGTCGCTGATGCCGTGGCCAAGCTCGGTCTGCGTCACGTGGTGATCACGTCGGTGGACCGGGATGACTTGGCCGACGGTGGCGCGCGGCATTTCGCTGGGGTGATCCGCGCGGTGCGCGCCGCGGCGCCAGACACGACGATTGAAGTGCTGACGCCCGACTTCCTCCGCAAGCCCGGTGCGGTCGAAGTCGTCGCTGACGCGAAACCAGATGTTTTCAACCATAATCTTGAAACGGTGCCGCGGCTTTACCTGGCGATCAGGCCGGGCGCACGGTATTATCAATCGCTTCGCTTGCTCGACCGGGTGAAGGCAGTGGATCCGACCATTTTCACGAAATCAGGGTTGATGGTCGGGTTGGGCGAGTCTCGGCCGGAGATCCTGCAGGTCATGGATGATCTCCGTGTGGCTGACGTCGATTTCCTAACCTTGGGACAGTATTTGCAGCCGACCGTGAAGCACGCGGCCGTGGATCGCTTCGTGACGCCTGACGAGTTCGTTGATTATGCCTCGGTGGCCCGTTCCAAGGGGTTCCTCATGGTGAGCGCGACGCCGCTTACGCGCAGCTCCTACCACGCCGATGCCGATTTCGTTCAGCTCCGGGCGGCGCGCGCCCAACAGAGGGCGGCCTGCTAGTGCCGACACATGCCGAAACACGGACGCTGCCGTATACGCCTGACCAAATGTTCCAACTGGTCGCCGATGTCGGCAAGTATCCCGAGTTCTTACCCTGGTGTGCGGCTGCCCGAGTGCGATCGCATAGCGAAACGGAGCTGGTCGCCGACTTGACGATCGGTTTCAAGATGTTTCGTGAAAGCTTCACCAGCCGCGTTGATCTCGAGCGACCTCATCGATGCACGGTCAAATACGAGAACGGTCCGTTTCGTTACCTTAACAACCAATGGTCATTCGAGCCTGATCCAGCCGGCTGCCGCGTGCGGTTCTTCGTCGAGTTCGAGTTCCGCAGCCGCCTCCTGCAAGCAGCCATCGGCGTCGTGTTCAACGAGGCGGTGCGCCGGATGGTGAACGCCTTTCTCAAGCGGGCGCGGGACGTATATGGCGCCCCTTCGCCGGTCGGCTCGCCGGTCCCTGTCCGCTCCTGACGGGCGAGAGTTCATGGTCCATGCGCCGCCTCCGTTCGATCCCAGCGTTCCGGTCCGGGTCAACCTTTACTCCGATACGCAAACCAAGCCTTCGGCCGCCATGAAAGCGGCGATGATGGAAGCGGAGGTGGGTGACGAGCAGTCCGGCACCGACCCGACCATCAACCGGCTGAACGAACGCATGGCGGCGTTGCTGGGCAAGGAGGCGGCGATATTCCTGCCTTCCGGCACGATGTGCAACGAGATCGCGATCCTGACACAATGTCGCCCTGGTGACGAGATCCTTGCCCATCACACGGCTCATATCAGCGAGGCGGAAGGCGGCGCGCCTTGGGCGCTCGCCGGCGTGCAGGTGACTGGGCTCGCCGGCGCGGGCGGAATGTTCGGCCTGGATGCGCTCGACGCGGCCGAACGCAACGGCTCTCGGAACGCGCCGCCGCAACGGATGGTGGAGGTTGAGCAGACGGCCAATCTCGGGGGCGGCACGGTGTGGCCGGCCGATGCGCTTCGAGCGGTCGCCGGGTGGGCTCATGCCCGTGGTATGGTGACGCACATGGATGGCGCGCGGCTGATGAACGCCGCCGTGGCAAGCGGCGTCTCGGCGGCAGAAATGGCCGAGAGCTACGACACCGTATGGCTGGATTTCACCAAGGGCTTGGGTGCGCCGTTGGGCGCGGTATTGGCCGGGTCGACGGATTTCGTCGGGCAGGCCTGGCGATGGAAGCAGCGCATGGGCGGCGCCCTGAGGCAAGGCGGCATCTGCGCGGCTGCCTGCCTTTACGCGCTGGATCACAACGTGAACCGGTTGGCAGACGATCACGCGAATGCTCAGGCACTGGCACGTGGCTTATCGCAGGCGCCGGGACTCGACGTCGACATGCCGGCGACGAACTTGGTTTACGTCAACACGTCCGCCACTGGACTGGCTGCGGCCGAGATTGCGCGGCGTGTGCGGGCCCAGGGCATTTTGGTTTCCGTTATGGGCAAGCATCTTATTCGGGCCTGCACGCACCTCGACGTGGATGAAGACGACATCGCGGATGCTGTGCAGACAATACGGAGCGTGATCGTCAGCGACCTTTCCTGACTTGCAGGACATGAACTCGTGCGCTGAAACGGTCGTGACATCAGCCGGAGTTTCTCGATGCGTCCTGTTATTTTCACCCTGTTGGCATTGCTGGCCATAAGTTCGGTGTCCGCACAACCGGTGTCGCCGGCAACGTCCGTGACCGAGGACAGCCCGGCCACAGCGTCCATCGCCAAATCGGCTCATGGCAGGCGTACAGCCAAGCAGCGGTTTGATGCGGCCAATACGACCCATGACGGCAAGCTGACGCTTGACCAGGCGCACGCGGGGAAAATGACTCGCGTGGCAAAGAATTTCGACGCGATCGACGCTGGGCACAAGGGATATGTAACTCCAGAGGACATCAAGGCTTACAATAAGGCGCAGCGTGCAGCCCGGAAGCTTGCCCAGTAACTGGCGTGACTCGTGATTTGGCAACGAACGAAAACCGGCGTCACCGGGTCTTTCGAGTTAGGTGATCCGTCCCTTATAGGCTTGGCTGCCATTGGAGTGATGAATGACCAAGCCGACCGAAGGACTGGAGCCGCTGGGCGCTGAAGGCGCGCAGCTTAAGGAAAAGATCGACCGAGCTAAGGGCGGAGAGCAGGCGGAGCAGTTCGACCCAGGTGCGTCAATGTTGGGAACGGACAATGAGGCAGGCGCGCCGCCAGATGCGGAAGGCATGGCGCAGGCTCGCAAGGCTCCGCAGCCTTGAGCTTTTCTTAGTTTTTCATATCATGTGGCCCTGATGCCAAAAGCGTCAGGGCCCGTAGCACGGTTGCCACGCGTACGGCAACCCGATCACCGGCAAAGACATGGCATTCGGTTCGGGTTGGTTCGTGGAATCGGGCTACACCAATCCAGACTGTCCCAACCGGCTTCGCCGGTGTGCCGCCGCCAGGTCCTGCAACCCCAGTCACGGCAATGGCGACCTGAGCATTCGAACGCGCCAGAGCGCCTTCGGCCATAGCCAAAGCGACTGCTTTGCTGACTGAGCCATGAGCTTCGATCATGGCTTGCGAGACGCCGAGCATCGCGGTTTTCGCGGCATTCGAGTAGGTGACGAAACCACGGTCTACGACATCAGAAGAACCGGGTATTTCGGTCAAGGCAGCCATGATCAGGCCGCCTGTGCAGCTCTCCGCGGTCGCCACCTGACGCTTTTGGAAGCGCAACACTTTGATGGCCGTGTTCGCGGCTTGATGTAGATCGTGGTTGATCATGCTCACTTTCCCGGGGCGGCCAGCGGATAAGGCGCAACAATGCCGAGTCGGGCGCGATAGACGGCGATGTTCTCGATAACGCGCTGCACGTAGTTCCGGGTCTCGTTGAACGGGATCATCTCGATCCAGTCGATCATTTCGATAGCTGTCCAGGCTAGATCAGGGTAGCCAACGAGCCAGTCGATCACTCGGCTTGGTCCAGCATTGTATCCGGCGATGGCCAGCGGCAAAGCTTGTTTGAACTGGATGAGGAGGTCTGACAGGTAGGTGGCGCCGAGACGCACGTTGTAGTCGGGATCGGACGTGAGCGCTTCAATGTTGGGTGGGACACCCAGCCTGCGCGCGACCGCGGTGGCAGTCGCCGGCATCAACTGCGAGAGACCGCGGGCCCCGGCGGGGCTGGCCGCCTGCGCATCGAAGCTGCTTTCCTGCCGGATCAGGCCTAGCATAACAGCCTGTTCCACCGGCGCTTCAAGCGGCATCATCGTGGGCCAGCCGGCAACGGGCAGCATCACACCATTGCTGCCGGCGCTCCGCGCGATCGCCACGGCCTGCTCGGGCAGGCCTAGCTTCAAGGCCAGGTTGGCGGCCAGCGCACGATCTACGGCATTCTCAGCGAGATCGTCGAGACGCTGGAGAAAGGCTTTGGCTCGCCGCGGCTCGCCCCATGATGTCAGGAGCACAGCGACGCGGGCATTCTCCCGAGTGAGAAATGCGAGCGCCTTGCCGGTGTCCCAGCCTGGGTCCTGCAAAGAGGTGATTCGTTGGGTCAACGTCGCCGCGCCATCCGTCAGGGCCAAGGCGGCGATCTGGCCGTAATAGGTTGTTGGCCATCGGGCTGCCTGGACATAACTGGCTCGCGCCGCTTCAGTGTCGTTGACTGCTGCGTGGGCGCGGCCGAGCCAGTAATGGGCGCGGGCTTGCGTGATCGCTGCGGGAGAGAGGCTTCGAAGACGGTTGAAGTGCCGCATGGCGTCACTGGGGCGTTCCAGCTTGCGCAAAGCGATCCAGCCGGCAAGGAAGGCTTGGTCGATCTCTCCTCCGCGGGTGGCCGCCGGAGCCGCGGCAACGGCGTAGGAGAGCGCGGCTTCGTTGTTGCGCAGCAGTCGTCGGCTCAGCAGGTTGCGTTCCACCCAGAACGCGCCGCTGCGGTCCAGGGGGGCGGCTTGCTCGGCGGCGATTCCTGGACCTGTCCAAACTCGCGCGGCGTCGGTGTCCTGGCCAGCCCGACGGTACCACCGGGCCAATTCCAACACGAGAGTAGGGCCGGCGCGAGCCGCTTCCGGCAGCGCCTGAACTCGCGCTGGAGCGGTTGGTTCATCGCGGCGCAAGGCGAGGCGGGCTTGTGCGGCCGGGCGTTGGACTGACGGCAAGCGGAGCACTTGTCGTGCTGCGGGTCCGTTCGGCGCGGACGACTCAGTCCAGGCCAAGCGGTCGAAGCGGGCCCATTGATCGTTCGGCGTGATCTGCCCGGCCCACTTACGCATGAAAGCGGCTTCGGACGATGCGTCCACAGGACTGGTTATCCAGGCGCGCCGCGCCGCGTCAGCGGTGGGCAGATCGGCGCGGCTTTGCACATCAGCACAGTGGAGCAATGAGGGCACTGTCCGCGGGAGCTGTTGCTTGCAGATCGTTAGAACAGCGGGCTCGTCCTTGTCGACAGCGAGTGCCTCCTGAAGTCGGCGACTGAGCAAGGCTTGATTCGGCCAGTCGGGATGCTGGGCCATGAAGGCGGCAATCTCAACGGCGCGGGCACCGTTGGGTGCGAGCAGGCGGTAATACAGGACGAGCTGCGCGGCGAGCGGGTCTGGCTCTGTCGCCGCCAGCGCTTCCGCTTCCGTCCACCTGTCGGTACGGATCGCGGCTGAGATCGGCTGAGCAACGACCGTGGTCGGCAGATAGAGCGTGATCCAGATCAGGGCAAGCAACGAGCGCATGATTAGTGCTAGCAGCTAGCGATGTTTGTCACCAATGTGTTCGCCTCTGTTATGATGTAATACAGCCCCTAGCTATTGAAAAAGCCTAAAGCATTGTAAAACTGTATGATATTGTCTTATGTGATGAGAACTTCGAACTACATCAGTTTCCAATCTTAGACGCCAATGATAAGCAACACCTGCGCCATCTAAATCTCAAGAAACGATTCTAATTTCTAGTAGCGTCCATAATATCCTGGAGGGGCATAGTATCCGGGGGGTGGATAGTACGAATAAGCTGTGGGTGGATAATAGGCGGGAGGGGGAGCGTAGACCACGGGCGGTGGAGAGTAGATTACTCGCGGGGGCGCAGAGTAGGGCGAAGCGAGGAGCGCGCCGACACCTAAGCCAAGCAAGGCACCGCCAACCACTGCGCCAGCACCTATGCCGCGATGATGATAACCGTAACCGCCGCCATAGCCTCGGCCGTAGCCACCCCTATACCAGTCGGCCTGCGCCGACGTGGAACTCAGCGTCAAGGCCGTTGCAAGAGAAATGGCAGCAACAACACGGAGGCTGGCGACGGAACGGGACATCGGGGCACCTATGTGAAACCGATCTAACTTTACGAGACTATATCATAGCTAAGCTCGATGCGTGGCGATTTTAAGGCGGCCGACCGACAAAACGGAAACGCAATACTAGGAAAAATTGCCTTGCGTTCCGCCCCAGGAATCGGTAGAAAAGGATGTAGGGTCGGCGTTCAGCAGGTGCGGACGTTGGTTGCCCTGCATTCATTCAATGTGAGGCTGCTGATGGGGACGGTATGGCCGAACTCTCGCCGTTGTCTGTTCTGTTGACGGTGATGCGGCAGCGATGGGCGGCGGGAGATCTGGAAGGAGCGGTCGCGTTGGCGAAGGTCGCAGCACCATACATGCATGGGAAAGCGCCTGCAGCACGGCCGTTCGGCGACTTGGCTGCTGTGGCGGATGACGACCTTGAAGGATGGTGCAGTTCAAGCTGAGAGGCGGCTACGGACGCAAATCCGGGGAAGCTTGGCTGACTGGGCGGCGTTGGCGCTCGCGCCGCAAGGGCTCAGCCCGGCGCGGCATCACCGGTTGATGATCGACGAACTGCAAGGATTGGCGAGCGGCCGGTGGGATCGGCTGATGCTGTTGCTGCCGCCTGGCTCGGCTAAGTCGACCTACACCAGTCTGGTGTTTCCGCCGTGGTTCCTGGCGCAGAAGCCTGGAGCGCACATCATCGCGGCGAGTCATACGGCCAGCCTGGCTTGGGAGTTCGGGCGGGGCGTCAGAGGGTTGATTTCAGAGCACAAGGCGAGGCTCGGACTGGTGATGGACCCGAGCAGCCGGGCCGCGGGACGGTTCGGGCTCGTCGGTGGCGGAAGCTATTTCGCCACTGGCGTACGCGGCCCTATCACCGGGCGGCGCGCCGACCTGCTGATCATCGATGACCCGGTCAAGAGTCAGCGCGAGGCGGACAGTGCGGCGGCGCGGGAGCACCTGTGGAACTGGTTCCGGTCCGATTTGGTCACGCGGCTCAAACCGGGCGGGCGAATCGTGTTGGTAATGACGCGATGGCATCCGGACGACCTAGGAGGGCGATTGCTCGCCAGCGACGATGGATGGCGCGTTCTGCGTTTGCCGGCACTGGCGGAGGGCGACGACCCGCTCGGCCGCGCACCAGGAGAGGCGCTTTGGCCGGAGTGGGAAGGTAAGGCCGGACTGTCCCGCAAGCGGCTCGCGTTGGGAGAGCGTGCGTTCTCGGCGCTGTTCCAGCAGTCGCCGCGCGTGGCGGGCGGCCGGCTGTTCCAAGTCAAGCGTCTCGCGGTTGCGGACGACGTTCTGCCGGGGCCGAGCGTGAGGGCCTGGGATCTGGCTGCCAGCGAGCAAGGTGGCGACTGGACAGTGGGGGTCCGGCTCTGCCGCGGGACGGAGGGGCTGTTTCAAGTCGCGGACGTGGTGCGTTTGCAGGGTGGGCCGGAGGCGGTCGTGCAAGCGATCCGGGCGACGGCGGAGCGAGACGGCCCTGACGTTCCGATCGGGCTGCCGCAAGACCCTGGCCAAGCCGGGCGGGCGCAAGTGGCCTTCCTGACGGCGCGGCTGGCTGGGTGGCGCGTGATGAGCAGTCCGGAAAGCGGGGCGAAGGCGACACGGGCCATGCCAGTGGCGAGCCAGGTAAACGCGGGAACCTTGAACATACTACGCGGCGATTGGAATCGCATGTTCCTGGAAGAATTGCAGGATTTTCCCGGGGGAGCCAAGGATGACCAAGTCGATGCGTTGGCCCGGGCGTTCGCGATGCTGGTCGAAATGCCGGCGCCGGGCCGGATGACTCGCGTGCGCTGGGGCGAGCGTTAGCTTTTCGTAGGAAGATAAACTTTGGTGAGATGGCATGTTCCAGACGATCTGTGACTTGATTCCGGTCGATCCGGACTGCTCGGCGCGGGTCAGGCGGCTGGACGTGATGCGGCGGGTGTTGGACGGTACATTGTATGATGTACTGCCTTACGAGTTCCATGATGAGCGGTCGTCTTCGGGAGAGTATATTCCGCTTCGGCGGCGGCGGCCGAGCGTACGTTACGCGCTGGCCCGGGTCGTGGTGGAGGACAGCGTCGCGTTGCTGTTCAGCGAAGGGCATTTCCCAACCATCACCAGTCCGGACAAAGCCGTGCGCCGGGCGATGGGAGAGATCGCGCGGGAGTGCCGGCTGAACCAGGTGATGGTTGAAGCAGCCATGCGGGGAAGCATCGGCAGCGCCTGCATCCTGATGCGGATCCTGCGGGGGCGCGTGTTCCTGGAGGTGCTGGATACGGTGTGGCTGACGCCGACCTGGGATCCGGAGGCCCCGGACACGCTGATGAGCGTGGTCGAGCGATATAAAGTGCCGGGCGCGGACTTGGTCGCGGCGGGGTATGAGATCGTCGAGCCTCAAGCGATGTATTGGTTCACGCGGCGCTGGGATGGCGAAGCGGAGACGTGGTTCTTGCCGCAAGCGCTTGGAGCGCGAGGCGAGATGGAGGTGGACGCGGCGCGGACAGTGCGGCACGGGCTCGGGTTCGTGCCGCTGGTCTGGATCCGCAACCTACCGGGGGGGATCGCGCCGGACGGGGCTTGCACATTCCGGGCGGCGGTCGAGACGGGGATCGAGATCGACTACCAGCTCAGCCAAGCGGGGCGGGGGCTGAAATATTCGTCAGACCCGACGCTGCTGATCAAGGAGCCTGCCGGGCTCGATGGCGAGCTGGTGCGGAGCGCGGGCAACGCCCTGGTGGTGAGCGAGAAAGGGGATGCGCGGCTGCTGGAGATCGGCGGCACGGCGGCCGGGGCGGTGCTGGACTACGTTCGGGTGCTGCGGGAGCTGGCGCTGGAAGGGGTGCACGGCAACAGGGTGGATGCGAGCCGGTTGGGTGCGCCGGCCTCAGGAAGGGCGCTCGAGCTGATGAACCAGGGGCTGGTTTGGCTGGCAGACAACTTGAGGGTCAGTTACGGCGAGGGCGGGTTGTTGCCGTTGTGCCGGATGATCATGCGGGCAGGGGCGCTTTATCCATTGCGGATCGGCGGACGATTGCTGGAGGCGCTGGATGCGGACGCGGCGCTGAAACTGATCTGGCCGCCTTGGTATCCGGCGAGCAGCGAGGACCGGGCACGCGATGCAACGACGCTGCTGATGCTGGCGGAGGCGGGGCAGCTTCGGCCGGAGGTGGTGCAGCGGTGGCTCGAGGCCGATTGGGGCGACATGGGAGAGAAAGCATGAGCGAGGACGTTCGACCGACCGTTGAGCCGGTGGTTGAGGACCGGGTGGCGGAGATCACGGCGTTGCGGGCGCGGTTGCTGCAGGCGGAACTGCGGACGGAGGCTGTGCGCGCGGGAATGGTTGATCTCGACGGCGTGAAGCTGATCGATCCGACCACCGTCGCGGTGAACGACGCGGGGGATCTGGCAGATGGGGCCGGGGTGATGGCGGCGTTGCGGGCGGCGAAGCCTTGGCTGTTCGGACGAAACAGCAGCAGCGCGGCGCAAGCGCCGCGGGCGGAGCCGCCGAAGGCAAAAAAGGCGATGGACATGACCTTGGATGAGTGGAAGGCGGCGCGGGCCGAGCTGTTGCGGCGGCGATAGATGCTGATGATTCGAGGGCTGGCTGCGTGGCGCGAGCGGCTGGAGCAGGTGCGAGCCGACGCGGTGATGGCGGCGGCGCTGGCCGAACAAGCGGACAAGATGGCGGAGGCGGTGCGAGCCGGGCTGCTCAACACGCCGGGCACGGCGGACCACGAACGGCCTTGGGAACGGACCGGGGCGTTGCGGGAGAGCGTCGGGTCGGTGACGGAAGGGATGTCGGCGGCGGTTGGCAGCTCTGATGCGGCAGCAGCGCCGCAAGAGCTTGGAACGGCCACGATTCCGGCCCGGCCGTTCCTGGCGCCTGTCGCGTCGGGAATGGGGAAGGGAGTTGCCCAGGCGATCGGAGCGGTCATGGCAGGCGCCTTGGACGGGCGCCAGAGTGGACAAGCTCCTGCACAGATCACGGTCGCCAGTTCAGGTCAGCAGCCATCAGTTGCGAGTAAATAGGAAAATAAGCTTGACATGACGCCCCAGTAAACGGATACACTCGCGTTATGATGGCGGGGATCACGTAAGACGGCACCCTGTCGCGATTAGAGCAAGGGCAAGTTCACCCGGCCACCTTCTCGGTGCGCCGGGTTTTTTGTGTTCGCAGAAAGGATGGCGACTGATGGGGATCTCGAATTTTCCGGTGGCGCTACAATCGATCCTGCAACAAGGTTTTTTGGAGCGGGAATTCCAGCAGGCGCTGCACTCGCGGCTGGGCTATCGGGCGTGCGCGGATCGGCAGGCGTTCTCGGTCGGGATCGGCGAGACGCTGACGAAAACACGGGCGGGGTTGAAGCCTTCGGTGACGACGCCGGTGCCGGCGGCGGCGAACGTGAACTTGGACAACGGGTTGGTGCCGACCGGGTGGAGCGTCGAGCAATTCACCCTGACGATCAACCATTACGCGGCGACGACAGACCTGAACATGGTCACGAGCCGGGTGGGGATCGACTCGCAGTTCCTGCTGAATGCGGCGATCAACGGGGAGCAGGCGGCGCGGAGCCTGGACGAGCTGGCGCGTAATGCTTTGTTCGCGCCGTATTTCGGCGGGAACACGCGGGTGCGGACGGCTTTGGGGTCGGCCGGGGCGGTCGTGACGGTGGATGACCTGCGCGGGTTCACGATGACGTTCGTGAATGGGGTGCAAAGCCCGGTGGGTGGAACAACGAACCTGACCGTGACGGTGGGGGCCGGGGTCTACACGCTAATCGGGACGACGGTGGACAGCGTGAACGTCAGCACTGCGCCGGGCGGAATTTCCGGGACGCTGACGTTCAGCTCGAACGTGAGCGTGTCGGACGGAGCGCTGGGCAGCCCGGTGCAGGCTGCGAACGCGAGCACGGTCGTCCGGCCGAACGGGCGAACGAGCACGGCAGGGCTCGTGGCGGGTGACGCGCTGACCATGGGCCCGTTGCTGGATGCGGTGAGCAAGCTTCGGATGAACGCGGTGCCGGAGATCGATGGCGCATACAATTGCTACCTCGACCCTGTGAGCGCGCGGCAGTTGTTCGCAGACAATGATTTCCGACAGTTGTTCATGGGAGCGACGAGCGCGAACCAGGTGTTCCGCGCGGGAATGGTCAATAATTTCCTTGGACTGCGGTTTGTGCCGACGACTGAGGCATACGTGCAGCCGCACCCGACAATCGCGGGAGCCATGGTGCGGCGACCGATCGTGGTGGGCCAGGGGGCGTTGATCGAGGGCGATTTCGCGGGGATGGCGGCGCAGGACGTGGTGCCGGCGGACAGCATCGTCAGTGTGGTGGACGGGATCGCGATGGTGACGCGCGAGCCGATCGATCGGCTGCAGCAGATCATCGCGCAGAGCTGGTACTGGATCGGCGGGTTCTGCGCGCCGAGCGACACGACGACCAATCCGAGCGTGGTGCCGACGGCAACGAACGCTGCCTACAAGCGGGCGGTGATGATCGAGCATCTTGGCTAGGACAGGATTCGTCTTTGGTTTTGAAACTGCACCAATCTTAATCGGCTGAACGCGCTTCAGGAGAACAGGCGGGTGTTGAGCGAAACGGAGCGGACGAACGCCCGCCGTTACCTCGGATATCCGGCCCACGGGGCGGATGCGTCGGGCAACACGGGGTGGCAGTTCTATCAGGCGAGCGGGCCGGTCGAGTATCGGCTGAATAACTTGAACGGAACGGAAGAAGCGGTGGTTCGAGAGTATCTGGTGACGTTGGCTGTTCTGGAGCGGGCGATCCCGGAGGTGGGCGTGGGGCTGGATACTGGCTCGGCAGCTGGTTGGGTGAGGAACCCGGCCGAGCTGACCGAGAGGGGGAGGCTTTTCGACGATTGGCGACGCCGGTTCTGCGGCTTCCTAGGCGTTTCGGCAGGTCCGGGGCTGCATCAGCAAAGTGCCAACGTGACGCTGGTGGTGTGAGATGGACGCCGTATCGCTGCAGGATCGGCTGAGCCGCGGGATGGGGGCGGCAGCGCGCGTGTTCGGGATGCCGAACGACTTGTATCGGCCGCGAGGAACTGATGATCCGCTGAAGCCGGAAAAGCAGGTGCTTCGGCTTCCGGCGGCGTTCGACTGGGGCGATCCTGGATATCGGCGGCCTCGAGGATATGACAGGTCGTTGCGGGGAACGTTCGATGTGGATTGCACTCAGGTGGGGGACTACTTGGTGGGGCCGCGAGGCGTGCTGTTCATCGCTGCGTCGCCACCGTTGCTACGGCCGCTTTGCGTGCTGACCAACGCGGTCCTCGATGTCGTGCGGGCAGCCGGGGCGGAAATGCCAGGGCTGAATGGCTACGGGGGCGTGCGCGAGACGCGGTTGCGGGTCGTGCTGAGCCGGTGGCCAGCGGAGCTGACAGTCGGCGGCGAGGGCGGGCACGGGCGATTGCCGGATGACACCGGGCAGTCGCGGTGGTCGGTGCTGCTGCCGCCGTCGCCGGTGCCGATCCAGGGCGGGGACCTGCTCCACACACATCATGGAGAGCGCTTCGTCGTGCGGACGGCGGAGCTCTCCGACTATGGGTGGCGGCTGGGGGTCCGGATGGCGGGGATCTAGATGCCAGATCAGGCGGACGTAGAGCAGGCGCTGGCGGGTTGGATTGCCGGAGCGCTGTATCCGATGGGTTCTCATGAGGTCTCGGCGGTTGAGACGGTTTGCCGAGTTTATCGAGGGCTCCCGATCACCGCGAGCCTTGAAGCCGATCTGGTGTCAGGAATCGCGCACCTGACGGTGCAGCCGGTGCCGACGAGCTTTCGAGACACGACGCGTTACTCAACGGAGTGGCAAGGGTTTGCGCCGCCGTGCTCGCTGCTGACGGAGGTGGAGGGAAACCTAGTGCGGTTCACTGGCCAGGCCGGACCGGGGATCGTGGCGGGGGTCGCGGTTGACGGGCGAGCTTATGCTTGGCGCGTGCGGGACCGGTCAACGCCGGGCGTGGTCGCGGCGGTTCTGGCGGACCTCGTGCGGGCGGACCGGCCGACAGTGCTGAGCGGTGCGAGCCTGTCTTTCCCGGATGGCCGCGGCGTTAGAGGTCGGGCGGTGTCGGACGGGGAGGGCGGTCAGGAGTTGCGGCGGCAGCAAGGGCTGTTCCGGGTGACATTATGGTGTCCTACGCCGGAGGTGCGGGACCGGTTGACAGCGTTCGTGGACCTTTCATTGGCTGGTATGGCGTTCCTGGACGTTGGCGGTTGGGGTTGCAGGATACAGGCGGCGGGTGGGCAAAGCGGAGACGAGGGCGCGACGACGCGGGCCTGGCGACGGGAGTTGTTATATCGGATCGAGTATCCGACGGTGCTAACGGAGAGCCTGCCGACCATGCTGTTCGGGTCGGGCAGCATCAACGGGGCGGCTTACATCGCGTAGAGCGGCTTGAAGCAGGCTTCGCTTAACTCCACGCGCTCATACAGCCGACTTGAACGGCTTGAGATCATCATTCGGTTTAACTGTCAGAATACTTGGTTGTCTGACTCCGGACATTGTTGGGGAGAAGCATGCAGCACTTAGTGGTGGTGCGGCCGTTCGGGCCGTGGCGGATCGGCGACGTGGTCACCGACGAGCAGACTATCGAACAGACTCTGGTTTCGGAACACGCGGACCACGTCGTGCGGATCGCACCACCAGAGGAGGGCTGACCATGCCGATCGCGCAATCAGGCAACCTGAATACGACGGCGCTGGTGGTGCCGGATCTCTACGTGCAGGTCGTGCCGCCGCAGAACTTGGTGCTGAACGGGGTGCCGACGAACGTCATCGGCGTCGTCGGAACGGCGAGCTGGGGTCCGGTGAATCAGCCGGTGGTGGTGGGCACGATGGCGGACTACGCGCGGTCGTTCGGGTCGCTGCAGGCATCCAAGTTCGACATGGGCACGCAGGTCGCGACGGCGGTGCAGCAAGGCGCGCAAGCGTTCCGGTGCGTGCGGGTGACCGACGGGACTGATACGGCGGCCAGTTACGCGCTGTTCTACGCAAGTGGGGGTTACCCTGTTCTGGTGGCAGCCCGATACAGCGGGAGCATGGGCAACCAGATCGTGCTGCAGATCGCGCCCGGAAGCGCTGCCGGGACCTGGCGATTGACGGTCGGGTTGCCGGGGCAATTGGCGGAGAACTTCGACAACTTGGCTGCTCCAAGCGCGGCGGTGTTCTGGCAGAACCTCGTCAACGCGGTGAATCTGGGACAGGGGCCGTTGCGCGGCCCGAGCCAGTTGTGCGTGGCGAGCCTTGGCACCGCATTGGGAACTCCGCCCGGCCCGCTGGTGGCGCAGACGCTGCTGAGCGGGACGGATGGCGCTTTCGGCGTGCAAGCGGCGGCGCTCGTCGGGCAGGACGGATTGCCGCGGCGGGGCATGTATGCCCTGCGCGGCCAGGGATGCAGCCTGCTGGTGCTGGCCGACGTCGACGATGCCGAGACTTGGGCAACGCAAGCCGAATTCGCGCAGCAGGAAGGAAGCTACGTCATCCTGGTCGGTCCGAGCGGCGACGGCATTCCAGCGGCGATCACGGCGAAGCAGGCGGCAGGCGTTGACAGCTACTCGGCCAAGCTGATGTTCGGCGACTGGGTCTATTGGTCGGACCCGGTCGCGGGAATTGTCAGGCTCGTGAGCCCGCAAGGGTTCGTGGCAGGGCGGCTGTCCAACCTCAGCCCGGAGCAGAGCAGCCTGAACAAGCCTTTGTATGGGGTGGTCGGGACGCAGCGCGCCGGGGCGCCGGGAAGTGGCGGGACGACGGCATACAGCACGGCGGAGCTGACGGCGCTGCTCGGGGCCGGGTTGGACGTGATCGCGAATCCACAGCCGGGCGGGGCGTTCTGGGGCGTGCGCGGCGGACACAACTCGAGTTCGAACGCGGGCACGGGTGGGGACAACTACACGCGCATGACCAACTTCATCGCGGCGACGCTGTCGGCCGGGATGGGACAGTATGTCGGGCAGGTCATCAACGCCGGATTGTTCCGACAAATCCGGAGCACGCAGTTGAGCTTCCTGCAGGCGTTGCTGGGACAAGGCATCCTAGGAAGCGCGGACGGCAGCTTGCCGTTCAGCGTGATCTGCGACCAGAGCAACAATCCTGCGTCGCGAACGAGCCTCGGCTACGTGCAATCGGATGCTCAGGTTCAGTACCAGGCCATCAACGAACGGTTCATCGTCAATCTCGAGGGGGGGCAGACGGTGCAGGTGACCCGGCAAACGTTGCCGTCCGGCCAGGTCGGCGTCAGCGCGGTCAACTAAGGAGGGGTCGGGATGCCTGCAAACACGTTTTCGACGGGGCGGGATTGCCAACTGGTGGTGATCGGGCCGGCCGGGCCGGCGGGACAGGCGGGGAACCGCGTGGACCTGACGCATGTGACGGGGTTCGAGAGCCGGCAAAGGACGCACGCGATCCGGATCGATCGGATGGACGGCGTGCACATGGCAGCCGAACTGCCGAAGGGTTGGGAAGGTCATTTCGAACTTGAGCGGGGCAGTCCGGCGGCGGACGATTTCATCGCCGGGCTCGAGCAAGCTTGGCATGCTCAGGGGCAACTGTTGGGAGGGACGCTCTACCAATACGTGTCGGAAACGGACGGGAGCGTCAGCACCTATCAGTATGAAGGGACGGTGTTCCGGATGGCAAGCTCGGGACAGTGGAAGGGGGACGCGGCGGTGAAGCAGCGGCTCGACTTCTTCGCCAGCCGGCGGAAGCGGATCTGATGGCGGCAGGGCCTGTCGCACCAGGGGTAGGCAGCCCCTCGGCGCGGATCGTGTCCGATGCGGCGCGGACGTTCAACGTCAAGGACGGGTTGGGGCGGTCGTTGGAGGTGCGGCTCCCGGGGGCCCTGGACCGATTGCGGCTGTTCAAAGCCGTGGGACCCGGGTTGGCGCAGAACGACCGTTACATCGGCTACGCGATGCTGGCGATGTGCGTGGCAGAGATCGACGGAGTTCCAGTGCCGCAGCCGACCAACGAAGGGCAGCTCGAGGCGCTAGTGCAGCGGTTGGGCGACGCGGGGATGGTGGCGATCGGGCAGGAGCTGGCCGACGCCGCCCAGGGAAATCGCGTAGCGCGGCCGGATTAAGCAATCCGGCCGCGCTACGGGCTTACACGCAGACGGCCGAGCTGAGAGATAGTTTGTTCTTGGTACGCAACGGCGTGCCATTCGACGTGGCTTTCAGTTTGGATGCGGCGGAGCGGCGGGCCTGGGTCATCGTAATGGGTGAGCTGGCCGGGCTGGCATGGGATCATGGTGCAGGATGCTGGAGTTCGTGATGGCAGAGCTTGGGATGATCTTCGGCATGGACAGCCTCACGGTGCCATTCACGATCGAGGGCGGACATCCTCGAATGGTCGTGGCGCAGATGTCGCGGTTGAGCGATCCGAGCCGTGGGGGCGTGACGTCTCAGACTGGCGAGGAGGTCGCAAGCGAGCGGGCTGGTTCAGGGGAGGCGATCCCGTTCGGTTGAATGATGCTCTGGACGGCTGAGTCGGGGCCGAGAGCGATCTCATCCGTCACCGAGACGGTCGGGAGAGCTGAAAAAATTCCTTTCCTGTTGCTTGCAGCTTCGTGGGTGGGCTCGTGATCGACGCTTATGAAATCGGCATCGAGTTGGCGTTGCAGGATGGCGTGAGCGCCGGGTTGCAGGTGGTGACGCGAGAATTGGCTGCGATCGACGCAGCGGTGGCGGCCAGCAACGCGGGACTCGTCGCGTTGACCCGGACGGCGGCCGCGGCGGCGGCGGCAAGCGGCGGGGCCGTGGCGAGAGCAGCCAAGCCTATTGAAACAAAGCCAGTGATCAGCGTGGGTGAACGCTCGGGGGCAGGCGAGGCGACGGCACCCCTGACGACAACGGTCGCTGACACCGCCGACGAAATGGGCCTTGCAACGCCAGCTGCAGCCCCGGTTGTTGAGACGAGTGGAGAGACGGGGGGACGATCCGGGGATGCGCCGGTCGAGCAGGTACAATTGGCGAAATCAGGGCCGCCTGAGCCAGAAATCGCCGGGACGCCGACATTTTCCGAAACGATGGAGGCAGCCGCACCTGCGCAAGGGCTGCCCCCACGAGCTGATCAGGCACCGGTCGTCACAGTCAATCGCCTGGAAGCCGCAGCGTCGGGGCGGCTCGATCAAGCCGAGCCGGGCACTGCACCGACCATCGCAGCAACTCAGGCTGAGCGGTCATCGGACGCCGTCGCGAGCGTCGCACCGCAACGGGAGCGTCTGTCTGCGGCACGCGCCACCGCGCCGGTCGCGGCCGAGCGGGTCCGCGCCGATGTCGGACGGTTCAGGTCCGATAAGGAGGCGGTTGCCCCGGCCGAGCCGAAGTTGCGGTTTGCGGGAGCAGACGAGCGGCCTCCACCATCGGCTGTCGCCGCAGTGCCGCAGGCTCCCACCGCGCCGATGGCTGGATTGTTCGCGGAGCGTGCAGCGGCCCCTCAGCCGGAGAGCGAGGGGCGAGGTGAGAGCGGCGGCGGGACGATCGTCCTGGACGGGCGCGTGGTTGGGCAATGGCTGAGCGAGCGGATGGCGCGGGACGCGGCGCGACCAGGCGCCGGGACGACTTTCTTCGATCCGAGGCAAGCGCCGGCGTGGACGCCTTCGGGGGTGCTTTGATGGCAGGTGGCCTGGCACTGGGACCTGTGGTGTTCCAGGAGTTCGAGGTTCCGGAGCGCATCCGGTTCGGAGGGCGGCAGCGGCTGGCGGTGCACCTGCTGCCCGGTGGCGGGCGCATCGTGGACGCGATGGGAGCTGACGAGGCGCCCGTGAGCTGGGCCGGCGTATTTTCAGGGCCGGGAGCAGCGGAACGGGTCCGGGCATTGGAGCGGTTGCGGCGCGACGGAGCGGTGTTGCCGCTGTCGTGGGAGGGCTGGCGATATAGCGTGATCATCGAATCGTTCGAGGCCGAGGCGGCTCATCCGGCGTGGATCCCTTATCGGCTGAGCGCTTGCGTCGTGGCTAGCGGGGATCTGTTCGAGGCTGAACCAGTTCTCGCGACTGCGACGCTGGCGCAGGCGGTGGCGCTCGGAGCCGGGCCGGGGTTGGTCGAGGCCATCGATCAAGCGACGGTGCTGCTCGGGTCAGATGACGTTGGCACGGCGATGAGTGCGGCTGGGTCATTGGCTCGTCTGGTCGCGGCGCGGGCGTTTGCCGCCGCGGCAGTCGGAGCAATCCTATGAATTACGTGACAGTTGCAGGAGGCGACTTGTTCCGTTTAGCGCTCGTTCATCTCGGCGACGCGACGCAATGGAGCCGGATCGCGGCGTTAAACGGGCTGAACGACCCTATCCTTGAGGGACTCATGACATTGGCTTTGCCGGCGGTGGATGCCTCGGCTGGAGGTGGGCTTGCGCGGTAGAGCCCGAACGCCTCGGCTACAGTTGCTGGCAGATGGCATTCCACTTCCAGGGGTGTTGTCCGCTGATGTGTCGTCGAACAATCACCTGGCAGCGGACCGGTTCCACGTGAGGCTGGCAGCCGGAGGAGGCAGCCTGAGCCTAGTTGATGCACCCGGGGTGAGGCTAAATGTTCAAGTCGGGCTAGATGGAGGCTGGACAAGCCTGATTGAGGGTGAGGCCGATACAGTGGGGTTTGACCCCGTACGGGGCGTCGTGGACGTGGAGGGGCGGGACCTCTCGGCGTTGCTGATCGACAGCCGGGTGAATGAGACATTCGCCAACCAGACGTCGGGCGAGATCGCTGCGATGTTGGCGTTGCGACACGGGATCGGGGTGTCAGCCGATGCGACGGCGACGCTGGTTGGGCGATATTACCGTTCGGAACATGACCGACTGACGATGGGACAGTTCGCGCGGGCGATGTCGGAATGGGATCTGCTGGCCTATCTAGCAGGGCGCGAACGGTTCGATCTGTTCATGGACGGTGATGTGCTGCGGTTCGGCGCCGGGTTGGTGACAGCACCAGTGGTAGTGACGACCGCGGATTGCCTCAGCCTGCACATGGACCACCGATTGAGCATGCAGCGGGCGATCGAGGTCACGGTACGGAGCTGGGACCAGCGAAGCGGTGAGGTGGTGATGCAGGCCGCGCGGGGCGGTGGCGGAGGGCGGCCTTGGCGCCACGGGATCGTACGGCCGAACCTGCCGCCGGACGAGGCACAACGCCTGGCAGAGCGGACGCTCGCGGACTTAGTGCGGCATGAGCGGACCGTTCGGCTGACAATGCCGGGTGAGTTGTCAATCACGCCGCGCACAACCGTGGTGGTCGAGGCGACCGGCACGGCATGGGATCAGGTGTATGCGGTGGCCGAGGTCAGCCGGCAGATTGATGTGCGGCATGGCTTTATACAGCGGGTGTCGTTGCAGGGGGCTGGGTGATGGACCAGTTGTTGAACGCCTTGAAGGCTCATAGCGGAGCGCAAGACGCGACAGCCGGGCAACCGCGGTTCGGAGTGGTGTCATCGGTCGATCCGAAGACGGGAACGGCGCGGGTGCAGCTCCAACCCGAAGACGTGTTGACAGGATGGCTGCCGATTCTAAGCCCTTGGGTCGGCGCAGGGTGGGGCATGAGCTGTCCGCCGGCACCGGGAGATCAGGTGCTGGTGCTGCCGCAGGAGGGCGATGCGGAGCACGGGATGATCGTGGCGCGCGCTTGGAGTCAAAACGCGGCGATGCCGCAGACGCCGGTGGGCGAGCTATGGCTCACGCATCGAAGCGGCAGCTTCATTCGGCTGCTGAATGACGGGACAGTGGCAGTGCGCGGCGATCTACATGTCGAGGGCGACGTTTACGACCGGCACGGATCCTTGGCGCAGTTCCGGGAGCATTATAACCAGCATCGTCACTTGGACTCTAGAGGTGCTACAACTTCACCATCGACGATTACAGACTAAGTTTTTATATCGTGATGTTTTACTGTAAAAACACAAATAGAATAAACATTTAAACCGGGAATGCTCTGTTTGACTGAGTACGGTCAAGCGGGCTCTGTCAAAGATGGGAATGATGATGTCCGATCTGCATGCTGGCTGGTATGGGGACCTCGCCTCTTCTGAGACGGGGGACCTCGCCACATCTGGGCGCCCAACGTTGGGTACGGAGCGGGTGCTGCGGCGCTTGCTGACAAATCCCGGCGCTTGCTTGTGGCACCCGGATTACGGGGCGGGGCTGGCCCGATTCGTGGGTCAGCCAGTGGACGTGGCGGGAATCCAAGCGCTGATCCGGGCGCAGATGAGGTTGGAGCCAGCTGTCGCCCAGGAGCCGGAACCGCTCGTAACAGTGCAGTCAGATCCTGGCGGCAGCTTGTTCGTGCAAATCCGTTACGCGGACGCCGATACGGCCGAGTCACGCACGCTCAACATAAAATTGCCGAGGTAGCGCATGCAACTTCCCTTGCAGGATTTCACGGCGCTGGTGCGCTTGCAGACAGCCGCGGTCGGTCATGCGGCGCGGACATTAATGGACGTTTCGGTGGGAAGCGTTCTGCGCGCGATCCTGGAGGCGAACGCCTCGGTCGCATTGTGGATGCAATGGCTGATCATGGAGGTGCTCTCAACGACCCGCGCGGCCACGAGCAAGGGGGCCGACCTTGATAGCTGGGTTGCGGATTTCGGATTGGCGCGGTTGGCCGCGGTTCCAGCCCAAGGGGAGGTGCGGTTTAGCCGGATCACCCCAGGAATACGGGCCGTCGTGCCATTGGGAGCGATGGTGCGAACCGGCACGACGGGGGACGCCCAAGCCTTCGAGGTCGTCGCGGATCAAAGGCGGGCGGAGTGGACCGGGGCGGGATATGCGATCGATGCCTCAGCCACTGAGGTGGTGGCGCCGGTCAGGGCGTTGACGCCCGGCCGGGCAGGTAACGTACAGGCGGATGTTTTGCGGCTGCTGTCCACGGCGGTGCCAGGAGTGGACTCGGTCGTGAATGACTTCCCGTTGAGCGGCGGGCTGGACGCAGAAACGGATGACGCGTTGCGGACGCGATTTGGCGGCTTCATCGACAGCCGAAGCCGGGCCACGATGCAAGCCGTCCAATTCGCGGTGCAATCGGTGCGACAAGGGCTTCAGTTCACGATACAGGAACGGGTTGATGCGGCCGGAGCGTTTCGGGCCGGGCACTTCACGGTCGTGATCGACGACGGGAGTGGGTCAGCAAGCGATGAACTGATCGCAGCGGTAAGCGCGGCCATCGAAGTCGTGCGGCCGGTCGGCGGCACGTTCGGCGTGCGACGTCCGGCGCTCGTACGAGCGGACGTGGTTATACACGTGCAGGGACCTGCCGATGCGCGTTCGGCGGTGCAGGCGGCGGTGGGCGGATATATTGCCGGGTTGCCGATCGGCGGGTGGCTCATGCTGTCGCGGATCGTGCAGGTGGCGCATGACACGGATTTGCGGGTGTCCAGCGTGAGTGGCGTTCTGGTGAACGGCGCTTCGAGCGATCTTGTGATCCCAGCGTCCGGTCGCGTCGTGCCGGGCACGGTCATGGTGCTGGCGTGAAGGGCGACGAGATGGATATGGCGGCCCGCCTTAGGCTGGCCTTGCCGGAGGGGTGGTTCTCAGACGAAGCGCCGTTGCTCAATGGTTTGCTGACCGGGTTAGGGGCGGCCTGGGCAGGGCTTCACGATCTTTTGGGAAAGGTGAGCCTACAGGCTCGTTTGGCGACGGCCACCGGAACGTTCCTTGACCTTGCCAGTCGAGATTTCTTCGGTGGACGCGTGGCGCGACGGGCGGGCGAGAGCGACGACCAATTGCGTGGACGGGTGCAACGAGCCATGCGGCGCGATCGGGGAACGCGGTCGGCGCTGGTCGAGGCGGCTGCCGAGGCCGGGTATGCGGCAGAGGCCTTCGAGCCGGCGCAGCCGAGAGACACTGGCGTGTACAACGTGGCTGGCGGACTGGCGTGGGGCGTCGCCGGGGGATGGGGATCACTGTCCATGCCTTTGGAGTGCCTGGTTGTGGTGAGGTCGGTCGCGCCGGTCGAGGCAATTGGACCGGCGCTGGCAGACGCGCTCCCGGCAGGTGGAGCTGCCTGGGTGAGGCTGATCGATTAGGCCGGTTGCGTTCTGGTCGCACTGTCAGCACATTTTCCCTGTTTGCTTCATTGAGCATTTCTATCGGACAAGTAAACCTGCTCCGAGGAGATGATGTTTTGCGTTTCTTCTGTAAATCATTCTTGTCCTATGGGGAAACCTATTCGACTGGAGAGTGATCTGATGAGAGGTGACTGATGGATCGCCAAATCGTCTACGCAGGTTCGATCCCGCTTGACACTGACCTGTTAAATATTCAGCGGCATATCATGGTTTCAATCGGGGCATTGGCGCGTGCCGTGCTCGGTGACGCTGGACTGATTGATGGTTTGCCTTGCGGACCGGCGGGCGAGGCGTACACCGTCGTGGTCGGGCCCGGCAGCTATACAGCCCTGCTACCGATTGACGGCGTGGCCTTCGGATCGTTGCCAGCGGATCCGACAATGACCGTGCAGACGGCGCTGCATCTTGAAAACAAGCTCCTGCAGCTTGGGCCACCGCCCGATGCAGATCACGTGCTCTGCTGGCTGATCCAAGCAGCAATCGCGACCGAGGACGCAGGGCCGGCCGCGTTGCCTTATTGGAACGCGGCTGATCCAACCATCGCATTCAGCGGTCCCGGCAATTCGGGGCTGGCGCAGAACACGCAACGGCTGCTGAGAGTGGCTTTGTCCAGCAAGCCGAGCGCGCCGCAACCCTACCCTACCGGAGCACCGCCGGCACCTGATCCCGGGTGGATCGGATTGTATACGGTAACGACGTTCGCCGGTAAGCAAAAGATCGAAGCCGGTGACATCGTTCCCATGCCGGATGCGCCAACCTTGCGATACAAATTGCCTGCGGTGCCGCCTGCACCGACGCAGCAGGAGACGTTCGGCTTCGACACGTTATGGCGGGCACCAGCAGGCGTGCAGCGCATTCGCGTGCGGCTGGTCGGCGGCGGCGGGGGCGGCGGCGGGGGCGATGCTGGCTTCTCGGGGGGCGGCGGCGGCGCCGGAGGATATGCGGAGTCGCTGCTCCGAGTACAACCGGGACAGGTCTATAATATCGTAGTGGGCCAAGGCGGCTTGCCCGGAGTGACCGGGGTCTCTGGCGGGACCGGGGGAGAAACGAGCTTCGCAGGATGGGTGCGCGCGGGTGGAGGCGAGGGTGGCGCCTCCGCAAATCCTGACAGTCATGGCGGCGCGCCCGGCCTCGGGATCATCGGCGGCCTGCTGCAAGCCGGGGGTTACGGCGGCGACGGCGCAATCGTTGCGAGCATACCCGGCGGGACAGGCGGGGCGAGCGCATTGGGCGGGGGTGGCCGAGGCGCGGATCAAGGTGGTCTGCCGGCCATGGGGCGTGCGGGTGGCTCCGGGGGTGGAGGTGGGTATGGCGCATCATCGGCCGGCGGCGCTGGCGCCGCGGGATTGGTCATCATTGAGTACTGAGATCTCCGCTCGTCGCGTGATCTGCTTCGCCGCTTGACGCTTCAGCGCTGCTGGCGGCGCGGTTCAGCCGTGCGCCTCATTGTAATTCTTAACGCATCGCGGAGAAGGCATTCATGGCAACGACGGCGAGTCACATCTGGCGGCCGAGCGCTGCCCGGGTCCTCGTTATGGACGGGTTCATCCCTGGCCCGCGAGGCGTGCCGGTCCGGACCTTGGCGATCCCGACCTGGTCGGCGAAGGATCCGGCCGACGTGCTGGATTATCAGTTCGACATCGCTCCTGCGCTGACTGGCAACGACGGCGACGCGATCGCGACCCTGGACGTGTCGATCAGCCCCTCCAACCCAGGAGATCTATCGCTGGCAACGGCTGCGGCGGATGGGTCTCGAGCGGTGCTTTGGCTTCAAGGCGGCCAGGCCGGAACAGTTTATACAGTGACGCTCACCATCGGGACACAAGCGGGGCGGCTGCTGTCGCGATCCGTGCTGCTGCCCGTGCTGGCACTGGCGGCGGCACCGGTGACGGTGAGTGTGCTGACAACCGACGCCGGCGACGCGCTGACGGACGGGAACGGCAACGCTCTGTTGCTGGGGGGTTAGAGATGCCGACGATCGACGAGCTTCCGGCGGCGGCGGCGGCGGCCGATGACGATTACGTCGCGATCAGCCAGGCGGGATCCATGCGGCGCGTGACCCGGTCGCAAATGTTCGCCGGGCTACAACCCGCATTGGCCTTGTCTCAAGGTTTCCTGCTGGGGCGGACAGCAAACGGCGTGGGGGGACCGGAGGCGATCACGATCGGGGACAGCCTTCGCTTGAAGGATGGCGTACTGTCCGGCGCGGCGCGGTTCAGCGTGACAGCATTGCCGGCGACGAGTTCGGTCGGGGTTGCTGACACCATCGCGGTGTCGCAAGGCGGGCGTGACGCCAGCGTGCCGGTGGGCGCGTTGCTTGCCGGCATTTCGAACGTGCCGGGCCTGGACCTGTCCTCGCAGGCCGTGCGAGCGCCGGGAGGCCAAACGCGTAGCCTCGGGGAGTGGATGGCCGACGCGATGCCGGTCGAGGCATTCGGGGCAGTAGGGGACGGCTACGCGGATGACACGGCGGCGATCGACCGAGCGGTCGCGAGCGGACGACCGGTGCGGCTCGGGCCGCGAACCTACGTGGTGAACGGGCAATGGACCGTCACGCGGCCGGCTGTGTTGCTGGGCGTTGCAGGGCGGACGACGCTGCGGCGGGCGCGGCAGTCCGGAGGGGCATGGATCAGCGTTGGCGGCGCGAGTTTCACGGCGGTCGACGTCATCTTCGATGCCGGGTTAGTTCCTGGCGAGAGCTGGGGCGTGCTCATCACTGAGATGTGCCGGCAGACACGGTTCGAGCGGTGCACGTTCTCGCATGCGACCGGCGGAACGCTCGGGAACGGCTTGACGATCCAGGCGCGGGACGGGCGCAGCGGCCCGGGGAGCCGGCATGTTCTGCGTGACTGTGAGGCCGCGGGCAATGCCGCGCACGGGATATGGGTTCAGGCCGCGGCGGGAGCGTCGGTCGAGGGCTGCCTGGCCCACGACAATGGCGCGTATGGAATTTGCCTTGATTTCAACGACCCGGGCTTTCAGCAGATCGTTCGACACGGCCGGGTGAGCGGGTGCCGGGCGTGGGGAAACCGCCGTGGGATCTCGGTTGGGAACTATAACGAGACGAACTTGGAGCCGCCACGATGGGGAAACGCTAACCCGGACGCGATCGGCATCAGCGTCATCGATAACCAGTGCCATGACAACCTGGATTACGGGATCGCGGTGTCTGGACAGGCGTTGCAAGTCGTAGGGAACCTGATCGAGGCGAACGGGTCCGGGTTGCTGGTCAACGCGTCGATGTGTCTGATCTCCAGCAACCTGATCAGCGGACCCGGGCAGTACGGGATCGATGCCGGAGGCAGCATCGAATGTGAGCTGCTTGACAACCTGGTACAAGGATTTGCTGTCGGGATTAATCCCGGAGGAAGCCGCAATCTGCGTCTTGCCGGCAACCGGCTCGCTGGCAACGTCTGGGCGGTCACGGTGTTCGGCATCGAGACTGATGGGCGAGGGACACCATTTGGCATCCCATGCAACGGCCTGGTGGTCGAGAACAATCGGATCCAACTGAAAGACGGCTCCGGTGGAGGCGTATTGCTGATGGATGCGCCGCAGGGGACGATGGTGGTTGGCAACTCGTTCGTGGGCGGCGACGGCAGCAACTCGTCACAGGCTTTGTGGGCGCATACTGACCAAGCCGTCGTTCGCGGCAACTCCTGGAACAATCAAGCCCGGATGATCTGCAATCCCGTCGATGTCGGCGGCGTATCGCAGGTTCGAGTGCCAGATGTGCTGGATGAAGCCATGCTGACCTCGGCCAGCCAAGGCGTCGGGAGCATCGTGGGACAGCATCAGGCGACGATGGCGGGGCAGGTGGCGTTCGTGAAGGTCACGAACGGTGGAACGGGCTACAGCCGGGCCAGCGTCACCATCGCGGGGGTGGGCAGCGGGGCGAGCGCCACCGCCTACGTTCGCGACGGCGCTGTGATCGGCGTCGCGATGCAGTCGCACGGTTCTGGCTACGGGGCGTCAGGTGCCGTGGTGACCATCCAGGGTGACGGGCGAGGCGCTCAGGCCGTAGCGACCGTTGGAGTGCCAGTGCCAGAGGAGCGGCAGCTCAAGCTGCACTGCAATGGACCGGTGCGGTTCAAGCGGGCGGGCAGCGCCCCATTCCAAGACAACTGGACAGGAGCTGACATCCTGGTGCCGCAAGCATCCGTCGTTGAATGGATTGGCACGTGGGGCGGGTGGCAAGCGGTGTCGTTCCCGTTGGCAGACTATCTGTCGCCCACGGGCGATGGTGGATTGACGGTGCGCAGCGCGGCCGAAGACGTGGTCATTCGGCCGAACGGGCGGGGCAGCGTCCGGATCAGTTCAGATGGTGAGCCTGCCGGGTTCGCAAGCCTGCTCGGGCGCGGCAGCCCTGAAGGCGTGGTTCCGGCGTCGGTCGGAAGCGATTACCGCAATCTGGACGGTGGAGCCGGGGCAACGCTGTGGGTCAAACGGTCAGGATCAGGGGCCTCCGGTTGGGCGCCAGTCGCTTAAGGTCTGCGGAGCGCTGATCGATCGTCGTGATTAAATAGGAAATTTATCTTAAAAGAGGTGGATGAATGCCGACGATCAAGCAGTTGCCTGCGGCCACTTCGGTCAGCGCGACCGATGTGATCCCGGTCAGCCAGGGCGGGACGACGAGGAGCCTCACGATCGGCGGGCTGCTGTCCTCCACCCAAGCCGCGCTCACGCTGGCCTCTGGCAAGCTGCTCGGGCGCGCGTCGGCCACGGCGGGCGGCCCGGAGCCGGTGAGCTTGGGCATCGGGCTCGCCATGACGGCGGGCGTGGTCTCGGCAACGGCGGATGATCATGCGCGGCTGCCTATGGCGCCGGGGGTTGGCCTCGGCGACGAGGTCATCGTGAACAGCGGGGGACTGGCGAAACGGGTCCCGGCCACGGCATTGCGCGGGCTGTTCTCGGCCGGAAGCGGGATCGAGATCGACACTGCGGGCCTCATCTCCGCATTCGGCAGCGGCACGGCCGGATCGTCGGGTCCGGTCGGCGTGGCGACGGCGAGCAAGGCTGGCACGGTGAAGCCAGGCGCGGGGCTGGGCGTTTCGAACGATGGCACGTTGTCATTCACGGACGGATCGGCTGTTGCCATCACGGCAATCGGCACCACGACCCCGCGCAGCCTCGGCGCGCGCGCGGCGGACCGCCTGAACGTGCGCGATTACGGAGCGGCCGCGAACGGCACGGAGTCAGATGGCGACGCGCTAAGCGCGTGCGCCCTGGCTGGCCTCTACGCGGGCAAGGACATCCATATCCCGGCTGGCACGTACCGAATCAATGGAGCAAGTCCGTTTATCCTAAGGCCTGGGGTGGCGGTCCATATGGACCGGCGTGCGGTGCTGCTCTGCGACAGCTCGTCGAGCGGTCCGGCCGACATCATCACCAACGTCGGCATACCGGGCGACTTCGCCATGTTCGGGGGCACCATCAGAGGCTTGGCCGACGTCGACCCCACTGAGGGCGCTCATAACATCAGCATCTACGGTGCTGACAACGTTGTGCTGGACAGCGTGACGAGCAAGTACAGCCGAAAGTTCGGTTTCGCCGTCATCAACTGCAAGCGCGCCATCGTGCGTGGATGCACGATGTATCGCAGCGTGGCTGACGGCATCGCGGTCTGGGACACTTCCGAGTTTCAGATCACCGGCTGCGACATTCAAGGCGCGAATGACGACGGCATTTCGGCCCATTGCAGCGAGCTTTACGCGCTGCCGCGGTCGGGCGGGTTGATCGCGAACAACACGCTGTCGGACACGCAAGGCATCTCCGTGCTGGGTCCGAAGGCGTTGACGATCACCGGCAACGTCATGCGCCGCATCATGGGGCATGGCGTCGTGGTGGGCGCTTATCCTCCGGCGCTGCAAGGCGACACGGCCGGATTCGCGGTGCGGATCACCAACAATGTGATCTGCGACGTGTTCAAGCGGGCGGAGGCAACGCCGCGGAACGCTGACCAGGCTTACATCATCTTGCTGCTGAACAGCCGGCAAGCGGGAGGCGGGGCGTCCGCACCTGGTGATCCGGCCGTGAGCACCGGGTCCGTCACGCCGCTGCTCGGAACCGGCGCGGGCACGTTGTATGTCCAGACAACGACCGGGCCTTTGCCTGGAAATCTCTGGTTCGACGTGTCGGACAACACGCTCGTGCGCACGTTGCCGGCGAGCACGTCGTGGGGCCAGTGGGGATATGGACCAAACCTCTGGATCGGCAACAATGGGTCGGGAGGCATCTACGCCGGCGGCATCGCGGAAGCCAACCTGAACACGACCGGCATCGCCATCACGGGGACGCTGCGCAACAGCCGCATCGCGAACAACACTGTCAGCACGACGGGTCCGTACGGCGTTTGGTTCACGGGCCATACTCCCGTCGCGCATGGGGACTACGATGGTCTCGATATCAGCGGCAATCGTTTCCTTGACTATGGCAGTGCTGGAGTATTCTGGAGTCCGAACTCGACGACGAGCCAGCAGATGCGGGTTTCCGGCAACATTTTCAACGGGGATCCGCAGTTCCGATCCGGCAACCGGTTGGACGGCGGACGGTGGGCGTCCGATGCCTTGCCGGTCGGCGTGTGGGGGCCGTCGCTCGACGGGGCCGCCTACGAGGCCAACCACTTCAGGAACGTGGTAAGGCCAATCTATCAAGCGTCCTCGAAAGCTTTGTTCCTTCACAACGTTCTATTCGCCAACTGCACGGTCTTCGGTCGGCCCGATCCTGGGAATGCAGGCATTCTTGCTCCACCGGAACTGGGCTTCGGTTGGCAGTACGTGCAGGAAAACTGCGATCCGCGCAGCTCTAGCTACGGACAAGTGCTTGCGCAACCGACGACGGCGGTCTCCATTGCCAATGGCGGGACGGGAGCGACCAGCGCGACCGCCGCGCGCGCGAACCTGGGTCTCGGCAGCGCCGCCATCCTGAGTGTCGGCACCGGCCCCGGCACGGTCGCGGCAGGCGATGACGGCCGGATCGCTGGCGCCACGCAGCGGACGTCCAACCTGAGTGACTTGGCTGATGCGGGCCTGGCACGCATCAATCTCGGTTTAGCCGCCGTCGCATCGTCTGGCGCCTATTCGGACTTGTCTGGCCGACCCGTTATTCCTGCGGCCGGAACGGCTACGCCGCAGTCCGCCGGGGCCGCTGCCACAGGGACCAGCGCGGCCTACGCCCGACAGGATCATGTGCATCCCACGGATGTCTCGCGACTCAGCGTTGCACTGAATTTATCCGACCTGGCGAACGTGAGTTCGGCCCGCGCCAACCTTGGACTGGGTGGTGCGGCCGTGCTGAACGTCGGAAACGACGTGGGCACGGTCGCGGCGGGCGACGACACGCGGATCAAAGGAGCGGCACAGAAATCGGCAAACCTTGCGGATCTCGGGAACGTCGGCTCGGCACGGACGAATTTGGGACTGGGAGCGGCGGCCGTTCTCAACGTGGGGACGGGTGCCGGAACCGTGGCCGCCGGCGATGACGGCCGGATCGCTGGCGCTGTGCAAAAGGCGAACAATCTGGGCGACCTAGCAAATCCAACTTTGGCGCGAGCCAACATAAATAGAGGTGCGGTGCCGCTCGTTAGCGGGGCGACGATCACGACGGATTGTAGCCAAGCGAGCGCATTCACTCTCACTCTTGGCATCAACGCTACTCTCGCCAACCCGGCCAACCTCGCCGCCGGTGCTTCGTACCTGTGGAAAATCACCCAGGACTCGACGGGCAATCGAACGCTGGCATACGGCTCGGCTTTCAAGTGGCCCGGCGGCACTGCGCCTACTCTCTCGACAACTGCCGGCTCCATAGATCTGATCTCAGCCGTTTCTGACGGCACGAGCGTCTACGGCGTTTTGTCTAAGAGCTTCAGCTGATGCTTCTGCTCCCGATCGGGCTTTTAAATGGGCCACCGCCCGGGTTGCTCGACGTGATCAAAGCGGTTGTGAAAGGGGCATGGAGCGTGCGCCGTGTTCGTGCCGCTTACGGAGGGGCGGCATTGCGGGTGCGGCGCCCAAGCGACAACAGGGAGCAGGATGTCGGTTTCGATGGGGAAGGCAATCTGGACATCGTGTTCCTGTTGGGGTTCTGCGGGACAGGCGATGGCTACGTATCGAGATGGTACGACCAAAGTGGTTTCGGGCAGGACTTGGTCCAAACCAACGCAGTCAGTCAGCCACGAATCACCGCGTCAGGTTCAATACGAAAACTGGACAATGCACTTGCTCGGCCATGCCTGTCGTTCGCATCATCAAACATGCAATTCTTGACCAACACTAGCTTTATGCTGGGCGGGAGCGCCTACGCGTCAGCCAGCGTGGCATCTAGGACAGGCAACATCTCCCAATATGGCCGGCTTGTCTCATTTGCTGGCGGTGGGAACGCTATCGACTACAACAGCAGCCAAAGCGTGATCTTTTGCTTGATGAACTCAGGACAGCTGAGTGGACATCAGAACGGGGTGTGGGGCTCCGCTGTCCCGATCGGGATAACACCGTTCCAAGCCTGTTCGGTTTGGGCCGGCTCGTCACATACCATGATCGTGGACGGCGCGGCCGGCAGCTTGGTCAGCACCGCCGGGACGCTCGCGGCTGTGGGCACGCTCTCCGTCGGCGACAACGTCAACTCAAACAATGACTTGGATCTTTGGGACGGCAACATGGCCGAGCACGTCATCTGTTCCGGGGCGCTCAACGCTTCCGATCAATCGATTCTTAGATCAAATCAAAAGTCTTATTTTGGAACGTATTAGTTATCATTGACAACAATGACAACAAAGGCGATTATGTTCTTCAAGATTTCATGAGTAGTTCCATGCTGCATCCTTCAATTTGGAGAAACAGCCATGCTGGAGCTCAGAATTATGTTTCAGAGCGCGGCGGTGATGTTCAAACGTGAGCCATGGTGGGCAGAGTTCTGGTCTGCAATCACGGCAGTATTTTGGGCAGCGCTGTCTTACGCAAGCTTCCATAGCTTGCATGACGCACCATCAATGCAAGTGCTTGAAGAAATTGGCAATGATCAAATCTGGCACCTTGTGGGCTTGGTGCTTGGCGTCTCGCAAATGATATTTCTGGTCTGTGATCAACGCTGGATGCGGTGGGCGGCGGCAGTAGCGCTTTGCTGGTTCTGGGGTGTGCTGACACTGGGCGTGTGGACAGCTCTCCCGTGGGCGCCCGCCGCCGCAGTTTATGCCGGTTGGTGCGGCATCAACGTGTTCTCGATCCTGCGCCTTCTGCGCCATTACGGTCCGTAAACCGATATGGCCGACGGGGCGACTAGCCCGTGGTGGGTGGTGGCTGCCGGCGCGCTGCCGTCAGCCGCAAGCGGGGCTTGGGTGATTTGGCGGTGGCACACTGAGCGCAAGGATCGGAAGTCCGAGGGTGAACTGACGCGGGAGGAGCGGCTCGCGCGTGAGCTGGAAGCGCAACGGGCTGCCTTGTCGAAAGAGCAGGCGGACCTCTTTGATCGACTCCGAACAGAACTCGCGCGCTGCCAGACCCGGCTCACGGCGGTAGAGCGGGACCGCGATCGCGGTTGGGATCTTGCGCGGTTCTGGAACCGACGGACGCATGAACTGCGCGACGCGGCGCTGGATGCACAGGCGATCGTGGCCGGGTTTTGCGAGCGTGAAGACCTGGCGTGCCCAACCTGGCCGGACATGAGTTTACCGAGTCTAGAGGAGCCGACGTGATGACCGCGGACACAACTTTCGAGCAAGCATTTCGCATTGTCGTCGGGGAAGAAGGCGGTTTCACGGACAACCCGGCCGACCCGGGCAATTGGACAGGCGGGCGTTGCGGTGTTGGAAGGTGTGCAGGAACCAAGTTCGGGGTCTCCGCCGGAGCATACCCCGGGATCGAAATCGTGTCCCTGACGCTGGACTCGGCGCGAGCGATCTATCGCAAGGATTACTGGGACAAGATTCAGGGTGACAACCTGCCACCGTCGTTGGCGCTGCTGACTTTCGATGCAGCGGTCAACAATGGTGTCGGCCGGGCGGTGCGCTGGCTGCAGCAAGCAGTCGGGGTGACGGCTGATGGCGTGCTGGGTGTCGTGACGCTGTCGGCGGTCAAAGCTCGAGAGGAACATGGGATGGCGTTGTTGGCCGAGTATCAGGCGCAACGCCTGATCTTCATGACGGGGCTACCGTTGTGGCGGACGTTCGGAGGTGGCTGGGCCCGACGCCTGTGCCGACTTCCCTTCGAGGCAATTCACATGGGAGCAGGCTCATGAGCTTGGGACAGGATGGGTCGGACGTCTCGAAAGGGCAGACGGCAAGCGCGCTCGTCAACGGGCTAGGTGCGACAAGCCGGATGGTGCTTGACCTCGCGCCGGAGATGGGCCGTTGGCTCTTCGGGCCTGGTTCCGCGCAGGTGGTTTCAGCAGTGGAAGCGGCGATTGGCGCGGCGACGGGCACCAGCGATCCCCGGTTGCAAGCCGACGCGCTTGCCAACCCGGACGTTGCTTCGACGCTGCGGGTTGCATTGGCGCAGATCGCCGGGGAGCGGGAGACTGCTGCGATCGTAGACGCACAGGCGGCGCTCGTCGCGCAATTGGCAAGTGTCACCGCCGCACCGACGGCGACGGCGCAGTTGTCGCAAATCGGCAGCAGCATTGCCTGGGGCGCACCTATCATCAGCGTCATCGTGTTGTTCACCTTCGGCGGCGTCGTGGCGATCGCCTTGACGCGGGCGATGCCGGCCGGTGCGGAGCCTGTCCTGAACGTGCTCCTCGGAACATTGGGCGCCATGGCAACTAGCGTCGTTGGCTACTGGGTGGGAAGCAGCGCTGGTTCGGCGCGAAAAGATGTCCGTCTCGCTAACCTCACCGAGCGGGGCTGACGACGGCCTGATGCATCTATTTCTTCCGCACGCGCGATGACTTGGCATGAGCCGGTTTCGGTTGAACTGGCGGGGCAGCCGGTGCGGCCGCCGCCGGCGTCGGCACCATGCCTTCGCCCATCGACACGTTTACGGAGATCAGCAAGGTCGCGTCAGGCGTGTTCGGCTGGCGCGAGCGCAGGAGGGCGGTGAACCGGTCCGGACCGACATAACGGTCATCCGGCGTGTATTCGATCCGCGTTCGGCCGAATACCTTATGGATCAGAACACGCCCGTGCTCTGGACGAACGGGAACCAGGCCGAGCATGAACGGCTCGCCATCCTTCTCGACTACCCGGACGGCGCACCAACCGTTGTTGCTCATGGCAATCGTTGCATCGGTGGTGGCACCGGCCACTGGATTGACCGGGGCGGCTTCACACGCCTTGGCAATCCCTTCGAGATCCTCCGTCGCTGTTTGGGTCGGCGGCGTTTTGGTCGCGCAACCCTGCAGGGCGATGGCGGCGAGGGCGATCACGATCAGGTGCTTCGTCAACGCATTGCTCCTAGACAGTCTGTCGCCGCGTTGCTGCCACAGCCGGGCTGCCGCGCCAAGCCGATGCCACGTAAATATCAACTTACTTTACTGCCGGACGCCGGCAACGCCGAACTCGAACACCGTCGTGGCGGTGAATGGCCGGCCTAGGCGAAGCACGGTTGACGGGAAAGCAGGGTGATTGGGGCTGTCCTGCAGATGCTGGGCTTCGAGGCAGATCCCATCACTCTGGCGATATGTTCGGCCGGACGGTCCCGCGAGCGCTCCTGTCAGCATATTTCCGGTGTAAAGCTGCAGTGCCGGTTCGGTCGTGGACACGAGGAGAGTGCGGCCGCTCCCCGGGTCATGGAGCATGGCGGCGCGGCGCATTCCTCGGCCACGAAGGACGTAGCCGTGGTCGTAGCCGCGGCCGAAACGCAGCTGAGGGTCAGCGCCGCGGATGCGGGCGCCAATGAGGGTTGGCGTGCGGAAATCAAAAGCTGTTCCGGCCACGTCGCGCAGTTCGCCCGTTGGTATGCCACCGATGTCGGTTGGGGCGAACTGGTCGGCGTCGATTGTCAGCTCATGTCCGAGGGCAGAGCCGCTGCCTTCGCCAGATAAATTGAAATAGCTGTGATTCGTGAAGTTCACGACCGTTGGCGCGGTTGTCTCCGCGTGGAAAGCGATGCGAAGAGCAGGACCACGCAACGAGTAGGACACCCTGATGGTCACCGTGCCGGGGAAGCCAGCGTCATTGTCAGGACTGACGAGTTCCAGCACAGCTTGCTGCGAGTCATGATCGACTAGGGACCAGGCCCGCCGGCCAAATCCGTTCGGGCCCCCATGCAGCGTGTTCGGTCCATCGTTGCATGGAAGCTGATAGGCGACGCCGTCGAGATCGAAACGACCTCTTGCAATACGGCCAGCGTATCGGCCTGGTATAGCGCCGAAATGTGGGCTGTCAGCTATATACTCTTGAAGCGTATCCAACCCGAGCGCAATGTTTCCCATTCGACCGTATCGGTCCGGCGTCTCGATCGATTGCAGGGCGGCCCCGAATGTTAGCACCTTGACAGCTAGATCGCTGTTGCTGAGCGCGACGCGATGCACGGGTGCGCCATCAGGCATGTTGCCGAAAAGTTCAGGCATGAGGCGGAGCGGCGACGGCCGGCGATAACCGGATCAAGGGCCATTTGGACATTCCGATACCTCCTTGGCGGCGCTGCGCATGCCAATCACGACCGTTGGTCCTGCCCCTGCGCTCTTTGCTGGCGAGAGATGGCACGCGTGGCGGGTTATGGGCAACTTCGGCCGCGCGTTGTATGCGTGTCGCTGCACTGACGAGTATGGCGACGATGGCGGTTGCGGAGACGATGGACCGGCAGTCAAGAGCCAACGTGCTGCGATTGTCCGTTGCCCAGGCCCTTGCCGGCGCCAACGCCTCCGTGATCTTCGCGACCGGGTCCATCATCGGCAATACGCTGGCGCCGAGACCAGCGATGGCGACCGTGCCCATTTCGGTTTTCGTGGTGGGCATGGCGGCGGGCACACTGCCAACAGGCTGGCTCGCCCAGCAGTATGGGCGACGAACGGCGTTCCTCGTCGGCGGCTTCTGCGGCGTACTCGCCGGGTTGGTCGGTGCCGTGGCGCTGGTCACCCAATCGTTCCTGCTGTTCTGCGGCGCGACTCTCCTCGGGGGCTTCTATGGTTCCACCGTGCAATCGTTCCGTTTCGCCGCAGCCGACGGCGCCAGCCCGGCGTTCCGCCCGAGAGCGCTGTCCTGGGTCATGGCCGGCGGCGTGTTCGCGGGCGTGCTCGGGCCGCAACTCGTCACGTGGACTATGGATGTGTGGTCGCCGCACGTTTTCGTAGTCAGCTACTTGGCGCAAGCGGGCGTGGCGGTGATTGCGATGGCGGTGCTGGCCGGAGTCAATCTGCCTTCGGTCAGGTTGACCAACATGTCCGCAGGACGGCCGATCGGTGTCATCGCGCGTCAACCGCAGTTCGTCGTTGCAGTCGTATGTGGCGTTGTCACCTACACTTTGATGAACTTGGTCATGACGTCAGCGCCGCTGGCAATGCGGCTGTGCGGGTTGCCGATCACTTTGTCGAACACCGCGATCCAGTGGCATATCGTCGCGATGTATGGTCCGAGCTTCTTCACAGGATCGTTGATCGCGCGGTTTGGCGCGGACCGGGTTGTTGCAGCGGGGCTTCTCTTGCTTGCCGCCGCCGGGTTGATGGGCATCTCAGGCTTTACCAGCCTGCATTTCGTGATCGGCCTGGTTCTGTTGGGCCTTGGCTGGAATTTCGGTTTCGTCGGCGCGAGCGCGTTGGTGCTGGAGACGCATCGACCGGAGGAACGGACGCGGGTGCAGTCGTTCAACGACTTCCTGATCTTCGGCACGATGGCCGTCGGCTCATTCACCTCAGGGGGGCTGCTGACGGAGTTCGGATGGGCGGCAGTGAATTGGGTTGTCTTTCCTCCCGTCCTGCTGGCGCTCTTATTTCTTGGCTTGGTTCGGTTCCGCCGTAGGTTGGCCATACGGATTTGATCGGGACGATCAAGCCAAATCATTTACGAAGGCAGAGCGTCTTCGAAATGCCGCAACAGCAGCTCATCCGCCACCACGATCAGCGCGCGTGCGTTGGGCTTCAATCCCTTGACAATCGACTGTATGAACAGGCTCTGGATGCCGTTCCCCCTTCACATCATAGTAGTCGGCGGTCTTCGGGTTCTCCCGGAGGAAGTCGCGATGTCGCCCGGTTCCGCGCGTGACGTATGGAGGGTTCGTCATCATCAAGTCGAACTCCTCGACAGGCGCGAGGGCCAAAGAGCCTGTGATGCTGCTCGAAACCGAAGTGAAGGTCTGGTTCAGGATCGTGGGCAGGCGCGGGATCACGCCAACCGGATCATGCCCCAGCAGCTCGGACAGGTGAACAAGCATGTTGGCCTTAGCACTACCTGGGCATTTTCGGGCCAAGCCTCCAATGACCATGTCGGGAGGGCATGGTTGGAGGGGCTGAGGCGGTCGTGGCTGATGGTTTGGTTGATCTGGACGGGTGGCTGGCGCCGTTCCTTTCGGTGATGGGCCGCAAAACGCGCCGGGCGTGGGCGCCGTTGTATCTGCACGGCCTGCTCGGGCCGGGCGCGCGCAAGAGCGTGCAGCCGATGGCGGATCGCCTGGGCCTTGGCGGCCACGACCAGTTGCAGCACTTCGTGGCCAGCCCTGCCTGGGACGACGCCCCGCTGTGGACGGTGCTGGGCCACAAGGCGGACCAGCTGGTGGGCGGGGCGGGTGCGTATCTGGTAGTCGACGACACAGCGCTGCCCAAGAAGGGGGAACTGTCGGTCGGCGTGGCGCGGCAATACTGTGGGCAGTTGGGCAAGCGGGCGAACTGCCAGTCGCTGGTCTCGCTCACCCTGGCGCAGGGCGAGGTGCCGGTGCCGGTGGGCTTGCGGCTGTTCCTGCCTGACGAGTGGGTGGCTGATCCGGAGCGCTGCGCCCGGGCGGGCGTGCCCGGGACGGAGGTCGTGGCGCGCGCCAAGGGCGAGATCGCGTTGGCCGAACTGGACCGGGTTCGCGCCGCAGGCGTGCGGTTCGGCTGCGTGCTGGCGGATGCAGGCTACGGCGCCAGTGCGGCGTTCCGGCACGCGCTGGACGACCGTGGGCTGTTGTGGGCGGTCGGCATCGCCTGCACCCAGAAGGTCTACAATGCGGACGTGCAGCTGGTGCCTGCCACGGGCCGGGCGCGCAAGCCCGTGCCGGACCAAGAGCCGCAGGCCGCCGAGGACGTGCTGGCCGCACTGCCCTGGCGTCGCGTGACCTGGCGCGAGGGCGCCAAGGGCGAGCTTGCCGCCCGGTTCGCGGCCAAGCGCATCCGGGTTGCCGACGGCGCAACTTGGGCCAACAACCGGCACCTGCCGGGCAAGGCTGCCTGGCTGGTGGGCGAGTGGCGCTCGTCGGGCGAGCGCAAACACTATCTGGCCAACCTGCCTGCGCGCACCTCCCTCCGGGCGCTCGCGGCCGCCATCAAGGCGCGCTGGGTGTGCGAGCAGGCGCACCAGCAACTCAAGGGCGAGCTGGGGCTGGGCCATTTCGAGGGCCGCTCCTGGACCGGCCTGCACCGGCACGCCCTGATGTGCTGCATCGCCTACGCATACCTGCAGCACCTGCGCCTCGCCGGCCAAACCCGGACGGGGCCGGGGGAAAATGCACCCCAACGTTCCGGGACCGCCACCATCGCCAAGCCTGCCCGCGGTGCGCCGCGCCATCATGGCCAAGCTGTTCGCCTCAACCGCCCAATCCGTCCAGTGCCCCTGCTGCCAATACAGGTTCCATCCAACATCTGGCCCGAAAGTGCCCAGGTAGTGCTAGAGCGTCGTCATCCATGATGCATCGTCCCTGCTCCCTGTCTGCCCGTTGCCGCAGCGGCGGGATGCCCCGATGGCTGTGACAATGAATTTCGGCCCACTTGTGCTGACGAATTCTGGCCCACCCTGCGCTGTATGACCGGCTGGCTCCGGCCTAGGCCGGAGCCAGCGGTCAGCGTTGCTGCGCGGTCTTCCCCGTCACGCTTTAGCTGTCTTGGGCCGGGCCGTGGTGCGGCGGAACTGGTATGAATCAGCGCCCGTGGTGATGATGTGCGCCTGGTCGGTCAGACGGTCGATCGGCGCCTTGCACAGCCGTGGGTTCGGGATCACCTGCGACCATTCCGAGAACGGCAAGTTGGTCGTCACGATCACCGCCGCCTTCTCCGCCCGGTCGGCGATCACTTGGAACATCAGCTCGCAGGCCGTCTCGGCCAGCGGCACGTAGCCGAGTTCGTCGATGCAGATCAGGTCGAGCCGTTCCCACCGGCCCAGCGCCCGGCTGAGTTGGTTGGCATGCGCCGCCTCCGCCAGCTCGTTGATCAACGCCGTCGCCGTGGTGAACCGCACCCGGCGGCGCTGCCGGCAGGCCGCCACGCACAATCCGGTGGCCAGATGGGTCTTGCCCGTTCCAGCCTCGCCCACCAGCAGCACCGGCTCGGCCCGGGCCACGTGGTCGCCCTCGGCCAACGTGCGCAACTGGGCGGCCGAGACGCCCGAGCGATCAAACTCGAACGCGTCCAGCGTCTTCATCCGCGGCAGCCGGTGCGGCGCAGTGCCCCGCACCGTGCAGCAGCCGGGCGATCGCCCGGCTCTCGCGCTCTTCCATCTCGGCCGCCGACAGCGCATCGAGGTAGCCGATGTGGGACTGCTTTTCCCGGACCGCCTCCTCGGCCAGCCGCGCGAACTGGCCGCCGATCGTCGGCATCCGCAGCGCGCGGCAATGCTGGCGGATCGCCTCGTGCGGAAATACCCGCCCTCGCCCTCGATGCCGCCTTTCTCGTGTCCCGCACCCGGCGTGCAGAACTCGGCCGCGAACCGCCAATGCGAGCGGAACGCCACGAACCGCACCGTCTCCTCGCGCCGGTGCCCGCGCAAAATCTTGCGCACCGCACTCGTCAGGTTGTCGTAGCGCAGCACGCGAAACACGCCGGTGAAATAGTCGAACGCCTGCTCGTGCGCCTCCAGGAACGCCTGCTGCGTCGCGTGCAGGTAGGCCCGGTGGAACGCCGCCCCGCTCGCCCGCCAGGTCGGCCCAGGCCTCATACCAGTCCACCTGCGCCTCCTGACCCCACGCGTAGCTCTGCAGCACGAATGTCTCGCGGTGCACCAATCCAAGCTGCCGCTTGCGCTCGCGCACGTGGTTGCGCACCGTCGACTCAGCCACCAACACGCCGGCGAACTCCTTCAGGATGCGCCGGTGAATGCGCCGCGCCGTGTGACGCTGCTTGCGCGGCGCTCGCCGGCCCTCGTCCAGCACCGTGTCAATGAACGCCAGCACCGCATCCAGCCTCGGCTTGACCCGCGCCGGATAGCGATGCCTCGGCGGCAACGCACCCGCCAACGCCTGCCGCACCAAACGACGGTGCACCCCAAACTTCGCGGCAACCCCCGCGATCGTTCCTACTCCAAACTCGTGCTCCCGACGGAGCTGCTCAAACAAATCCACCCTGGCGTTCCAATCCACTCTGAGCTCCTGGCAAAACCAGGAAAAACTTAGGTTGCGCGATGGAGGGTGGGCCAAAATTCGCCAGCACTGCTGGGCCAACATTCACTAGCTTCTGTTAGAACTTGAGTTTTAGCCCCATCTTTGGGGCATGGCGGAGATTGCTGAGGCTGAGGGCTTTACGGACGCGGAGTGGGCGGTATGGGAGCCGCTGATCGAGTTGGTGCGGCCCCGCGGCAAGACGCCGCCGAAAGACCTGCGCCGCACGATCGCGGCCATCTTGTGGCGGCACAACAACGGCGCCAAGTGGCGGGCGATCCCGGCCGAACTCGGCCCGTGGTGGCTGGCGGCGCAGCTGTTCATCCGCTGGGCCAAGCAGGGTGCGTGGGAGCGCCTGCTGGGTTTGGCGCAGGCGCGCGCGGGCGGCTTGGATCTGGGCCTGGCCTTCCTGGACGGGACCAACATCCGGGCGCGCGCCAAAGCGGCGGGGGCGCCTAAAAAAGGGGATCTGCAGCAAGCCGAGACGAGCGTGAAGCGCTTGGTCGCTCTCGCGGCGGCTTCGGGACCAAGGCGGTGACGGTGGCAGACAGCCAGGGCCGGGCGATCGCCTTTGCGCTCGCCCCAGGCCAGGCGCACGAGGCGCCAATGGCGCCCGCGCTGCTGGACGGCTTGACGGACGCGCCCGGCTGGGTGGTGGGCGACCGCGGCCTGTCCTCGGACGCTCTGCGCGCGCAGGCCTGGGCCATGGGCGCGCGTCCGGTGATCCCGACCAAGAAGAACGAGGCGCCCGTGCGCTGCCCGGACTTCATCTACGTTCATCGCAACCGGATCGAGCGCCTTTGGGGTCGGCTGAAAGAGTGGCGGGCCGTGGCCACCCGCTACGAGAAGACAGCCCGCTCCTTCATGGGCGTGCTCTGCCTCGCCGCCGCACGGGACTGGCTCAAACCCACAATCAAGAACAAGCAATCAAGTCCTAACAGAGGCTAGCTCGGCAAAGACGCTGGCCATCTGAAGCATCGCCCTGCCGTGGGCCGTGGTGGCGTCCATGCCTTCCTTGTCGGCATAGAATCCAACGCCTAGCGCCCCCAACTCCGCCAGTGCCGGCGCTACCGTGGCGGTGCTGCGGCCCAGCCGGTCAACGGCCCATACCATGACAAGATCGAAGCGGCCCCGGCGGCATCCTTCATCATGGCATCGAAGCCCGGGCGCTTGTCCCGGCCCTTGGAACCGCTGATCGCGGCATCCTCATAAGCCTTCACGATGCGCCACTCCCGGCGCTGGGCCACGGCCTCAAGGGCATGGCGCTGATTGTCCGTGGTCTGCCCATCCGTGGAAACCCGGAGGTAGATCGCCACCTGCTTCACCTTGTCGCCGCTCATGCCAGCCTGTCCCTTCCGTGATGAAAACGATCATGTCGGAAAACCATACAGAAAGTAAGTGGTTTCTGTATAGGTTTAGCGGGTGCAAGAAAAGCCTGTCTTTGCTGCCATTTGGTAGGCCGATTTCGGAAGGGGTTTCTGTATGGCACCTGGCAGGCTTGCTAAACCCGTAGAATAGTCGGATACACCGCTGTATAAATATTTGGGACAGTCTGGCTTACTTAGGCAATGACGCCGTTCGGTTCGCAGCGATTGCGATACCGAGTGGCCCTGTTCAGGTTGCCCTTGCATTGATTTCTTTGGCCGCTTTTGCGCTTGGGTTTTGGGGGGGTCTGAAGTGTCAGAAATTCTGACACTTAGTGCGCCGTAGGGTGCTGGCTCATTCAGCCCGGTGATGGCCCACGTCGGACGGCACCCCCACCCCCTCGTAGCGGAATCGGCATAGCTAGGGCATGTAGTCTTCCCGTGGCGTCGCTAAATGCCTCTTAGCGGCCCGGCCGTGGCGTGCATCGTCGCCCGCTGGCGCACCGAGAAAGCCTTTGCCTACCGCACCCACCCACCCCCTGCCTTGGCGCTGGGCTTCCGGGCCACCCCTATGGGGGAAACTGCGCTAAAACACCGCGGGATGAGGGGTCTCAGAAATCTGCGCTATTTCTTAAAGCTCCTTTGGCGCTGCCCTCTAAGCCGCTTCATCGTCCCGGACCTCGCTGGAATAAAGGCGAGACAGGTCAATCTCCGGGAAGCGCAGCAACGCCAACGTCGCCGCCACGGCCTTCAGTCCGGGTCCCTTGTCGTATCGCGTCTGGCCCTCTCCGCCGGCCTGGGCATGGCCCATGAGGAAGTCGATATGTCGGTCCTGCTGGTGCCCTTCGATGGTGTCGCAAAGGCGGGTGATGGCGGTATGGCGGAAGGCGTGCGCCCCCACCCCTGGCCGGTAGATTTTGAGGGCCTTGCGGTAGTGAACAAACCATCGCGTGAACCGTGGCCCCCGCTTCCGGTCCTTCTCTTGGAGTGCGAGATCGGGGAATAGAGGATCATTGGGGTTCGGCGCGGTCTCGCGGACATATTCGAGGAAGCGTAACCGGGCCAACTCGGGATGCAACGGGATGATGCGCTCGGCATTGTCAGTCTTGAGGCGGCGATCCTCTGTTTCGGTGATGCGGAGGAAATGGGTTCCGCCATCACTTCCCACGTCGCGTCGGTAGAGGTCCGCAAGTTCCTCTAGGCATGCCCCGTGATGCAGCGCCAAGAGAGGAAGCCAGAACTTTGCATCCCGAATGACGTGTGGCCCCGGCTCGGCGCGGCGATGCTCATGGCTGCCGGTCCAAACGGGGGAGGCGAACAAGGCTTGCAGGTCCGGCTTCGTCCATTCGTCCCGCTGATCCCGGGCGGCTTGCCCCGCACGGAAGCGATGGCTTCCCACCAATTCACTCCGGGCTGTCACAGTCATGTGGCCGGCGTCCACGGCAAACTGAAAGAATTGTGACAGGGCCGATAGGTGCCGCTTCACGGTCTTATCTGTCAGGAGTTCGGCCTTTGCTGCATCGGCCTCCGCAATCATCTCTGAAAGGGGCCTGCTCTTGTCCCGTGGCGACTTGCCATAGGTGTTCGGAAGGCGGCGGAGGGCATCGATGAAGCCCGTCATGTCGCCCCGGCCATACTCATTCACGGGCCGGTCCCCGCAGACTTCAACGAAGCGGCGCATCGTTCCGCGCTCTTGGCCCATGATCTGATGCGTAGCTCGGTCAATTATCTCCCGACGCACCATGAACGGCTCAATCAAGGCCGATGCAAGGGGCTTTGCACGGCCCCGCGGGTTGTCGTCGGGAGGGCTTGCCGGCTTGGCCGCGCTTGCTGCCGCCGGAGGTAATTGGCCCGGTGCCCAGCGTCCATCGCTGCACAATCTCCCAAGCCCGGAGGTTCGCCTGTATCACGCCAGCGATCAGGCCGCGGCGAAGGTGGCCAGGCAGCCCATAACGGGCAAGCATAGCATTCGCTTCAGCCTCCCCATCATCGTCGGGGGTGCCGCTTGCGAGGTCGTTGGCGATCCCGTTCCGGGCATCGGTAAGGGCCGCTATGTCGGCATCGGCAAGCGATCCGATGACCGCGCTTAGGTCCGCACTCCCGGCACCGCCCAAGACACCCGGGCGCTGTTCAAGCCGCCATTGAATGTCCCGGTCTAGCAGTTCCTTCAGCAAGGCCTGCAACACCCTGTCTAAGTCCGCCCCATCCCTCTCCGCCGCCAATGCCCTCTCCCAAGCCGCCTTGAACCCGCGGGCCACCATCTCCGCCCTATGCTCAGCTTCCCGGAAGCATCGGGTTGCAAGGCTCACGGTGACTTCTCCCGAGCGGCCTCCCGGAAGCCTCCGGCGAAAACGGTAAATACCACGTTTACGGGCGATGTGGGAACAATGTGGGAGCAAATTGGACAAGCCGGACCTCGCACGGTCTGACCTGGCAAGAAGCTACTAATTTACAAAAGATTATGGGGCTTGGGCTGGGGGACCTGGATTCGAACCAAGGCTTTCCGAGTCAGAGTCGGAAGTTCTACCGCTAAACTATCCCCCATCCGGTTTGCATGAGCCGCCAGGATGGTGCCGGCTCGATAGCACGCGCATGCCACGTCCGCAACGCCCGCGCGGCGATCGCCGCCCCGGTCCCGTCAACCGCCTTGCCCTCTGCGCCCCGGAAGCCGACACTCGGCCCTATGTGCGCCGTAGCCTTCACAGCCGACACTCATGACTGACCAGCCCGTTTCGGCCGGCTCGCGCACCGCCGCGTCGCCGCACGGCGTGTTCGCCGCCCTCGACCTCGGCACCAACAACTGCCGCCTCCTCGTCGCGGCGCCGGCCCGTGACGGCTTCCGCGTCCTCGATAGCTTCAGCCGCATCGTCCGCCTCGGCGAGGGCATGCAGACCACCGGCCAAATGAACGAGGCCGCCATGCAGCGCGCCATCGACGCGTTGCGCGTCTGCACCGCCCGCCTCGCCCGCCGCCCGGTGCGTGCCTTGCGCGCCGTCGCCACCGAGGCTTGCCGCCGGGCCGCCAATGGCCCTCAGTTCCTCGCCCGCGTCCGCGCGGAGACCGGCCTCGGCATCACCATCATCTCCCCGCGCGAGGAGGCCGAGCTCGCCCTGGAAAGCTGCGCGCCGCTGCTCGCCCCCGCCGGCCGGCGCGCCCTGCTGTTCGACATCGGCGGCGGCTCGACCGAGCTGGCCTGGGTGCGGCTCACCGGCCCCGGGCGGCCGCCGGAGCTGATCGGCTACCACAGCCTGCCCGTGGGCGTCGTCAACCTGTCCGAGCGGCACGGCGCGCGCGGCTTCACCGCCGAGGGCTTCCAGGCGATGGTCGATGAGGTGCGCGCCCGGCTGGCCCCATTCGAGCGGATCCACTGCATCGCCCACGAGGCCCGGCTCGGCGGCGTGCAGGCGCTCGGCACCAGCGGCACCGTCACCACCCTGGCCGGGGTCGCCCTCAACCTCGCCCGCTACCGCCGCCCCCTGGTGGACGGCACGACCTTGTCGGCCGAGGCCGGGGCAGGGGCCCTCTTTCTGCTGCGCGGCCTCGGGCGTGACGGGCTGCGGCGCCATCCTTGCGTCGGCCCGGAGCGGACCGACTTCGTCCTGCCAGGCTGCGCCATCTTCCAGGCTATCCAGGAAACCTGGCCGACCCCGGAAGTGACCGTCGCCGATCGCGGCCTGCGCGAAGGCATGCTGCTTCGCCTGATGCGCCAGCACCCGCCCCGTCCGGCGTCCCACCGCCCTCGTTCGACCACCGCCACCGCCGCCATCGTCTTCCCGGCCCGGCCTGAACTTGCCTGCTAAGCGCCCTCCCGGCACCGGTCCGGTCGCCGGCCCTGGCGCCAGCCGCGGCCTCAGCGTGCCGCTCCGCACCGCGCGAGGCCGCACCACGGCGTCGCAGAAATGGCTGTCCCGTCAGCTCAACGACCCTTACGTCCGCGCCGCCCGGCAGCAGGGCTGGCGCTCCCGCGCCGCCTTCAAGCTGCTCGAGCTCGACGACCGCTTCCACCTGATCCGCCGCGGCGCGCGCTGCGTCGATCTCGGCGCGGCCCCAGGTGGCTGGACCCAGGTGCTGGTCGGGCGCGGCGCGGCCCAGGTCGTCGGAGTCGACCTGCTGCCCGTCGATCCTGTCCCCGGCGCAACCTTGATCGAGGGCGACTTCACGGACGACGCCATGCCGGGCCGCCTGCGCGACCTGCTCGGGGCCAAAGCCGACCTCGTGCTGTCCGACATGGCGCCCAACGCCACCGGCCACACCGACACCGACCACCTGCGCATCATAGGCCTGGCCGAGCTCGCGCTGCACTTCGCGCTCGGCATGCTGGCCCCGGGCGGCGCATTCGTCGCCAAGGTGTTCCAGGGCGGCACCGAGCGCGCCCTGCTCGATCAGATGAAACGGCACTTCGCCCAGGTCCGCCATGCCAAGCCGCCGGCCAGCCGCAAGCAGTCGAGCGAGTTGTATGTCGTCGCCACAGGGTTTCGAAGTGGCTTGTAGCCTCCACAACAACCCACAAAGAGTGCAGTTTGAAATTGAAAGCGATTTCAAGTGATCGTTATGGAAAAGCTATGCCTTCGACTACAAACTACACCGTCTCAAAGCAGTTCTAGAAAAAAATATACTGGTGCTTCCAAGAAAGAATGAGAGATTTTTGACTTGCTGAAGCAGCATGCAAACAAAACGTCTTTTTCAGTGGCAGCTTAACGAAGAAGGTGAGTGCGCCGGGGGCAACCACAATTCTTTGTGCGGCAATTGGATTTGCCTATGGCGGCGCAGGATGGATGTTTGGTGCCGCCTGTATCGGATGGCTTGTTGATAAGGCGTTCGCGATCAAGAGCCAACAGCTATGCTTACAAAACTGACGGCCATCGAGAGTGGCTTGACCGCGATCGGGGGCATGGTCAATGCCAAGGCAGTTGCCGCGCATCAGGTGCTATGTAGCATTTCGGAGGCGCAGTCGGTAGAAAACGACGATCTTATGCACGTGAGAACGCCTCGCACCAAGGCGGAGTGGGATGCTGTCTCGCCAAGAGTATGGCCCCTGATTCGGCGTTATCTTGTTGAAGGTCAGGGACTCGATGCTCGTGTGGTTGATCGAGCCAAATCCGATCTCCTTGACCAGCATTGCACTGGCAACTCTCTGCCCAACGATGAAGTGCAGCTTGCGCGTATTGTCGAAACATGCCGTATCAGTCGGCAAAGAGTGGCCAACCTCCGCCCTGGTGATCCTGCGCCTGAACGATTAAAAGAGGCTATAGATGAGACGCAAAGAATTATGGACGAAAAAAGTCAACGTGATTAAAGTGAACACTGCTTCTTGTTGTCCGATCTGAATTGACCTTTGGTGGTGTATTCGTCAGAAGTATTGCTTCTCTCACCTCCGCCACGCCAAGCCGCCGGCCAGCCTCAACACGTCGAGCGAGTTGCACGTCGTCGCCACCGGCTTCCGAAACGGTGCCCAACCCGCCTCGTAACTATCTCGCGCTTGCACCCGCCCCGCGCCGGGCGTAAGGAGAACCGCCAAGACAGGGCACCCGACGCGCCCCAACGAAAGGTCCCGTCATGGCCCCCGACACGCAAACCCCCTCCGGCATGGCCCAGCGCCCCGGCGTCGCGGACCCGGGGATGGACCCCGCGCTAGACAAGGTGCAGGAAGCCCTCGCCTTCGACGACGTGCTCGTCGTCCCCGCTTATTCCCAGGTCCTGCCCGGTGCCGTCAGCACCCGCGCCCGCCTCACCCGCACCATCGACCTGCACGTGCCCCTCGTGTCCTCGGCCATGGACACCGTCACCGAGGACGCCATGGCCATCGCCATGGCCCAGCTCGGCGGTATCGGCGTCATCCACAAGAACCTCGGCATCGACGAGCAGGCGGCCCAGGTCCGCCGGGTCAAGAAGTACGAGTCCGGCATGGTGGTGAACCCGCTCACCATCCACCCCGACCAGACCCTCGCCGAAGCCCGCGCCGTGATGGCGACGCACAACATCAGCGGCTTCCCCGTGGTCGAGCGCGGCACCGGCCGGCTGGTCGGCATCCTGACCAACCGCGACGTCCGCTTCGCCACCGACCCCGCCACCCCCGTCCACGCGCTGATGACCCGCGACAACCTCGTCACCGTCGCCGCCGACGTGGACCGCGAGGAGGCCCGCCGCCTGCTGCACCGCCGCCGCATCGAGAAGCTGCTGGTGGTGGACGACGACTACCGCTGCGTCGGCCTCATCACCGTGAAGGACATGGACAAGGCGCAGGCCCACCCGCTCGCCAACAAAGACGAGCTGGGCCGCCTGCGCGTCGCCGCCGCCACGGGCGTGGGCGACGACGGCTACGCCCGCGCCGAGGCCCTCGTCGCCGCCGAAGCCGACGTCATCGTCATCGACACCGCCCACGGCCACTCCCAAGGCGTGCTCGGCAGCGTGACGCGCATCAAGCGCCTGTCCAACGCGGTGCAGATCATCGCCGGCAACGTCGCCACCGCCGACGGCGCCCGCGCCCTGATCGACGCCGGGGCCGACGCGGTCAAGATCGGCATCGGGCCGGGCAGCATCTGCACCACCCGCGTCGTCGCCGGCGTCGGCGTGCCGCAGTTCACCGCCGTCCTGGAAACCGCCGCCGCCTGCCGCGAGCAGGGCGTGCCCGCCATCGCCGACGGCGGCATCCGCACCTCGGGCGACCTGGTCAAGGCGCTCGGCGCCGGGGCCGATTGCGTCATGGTCGGCAGCATGCTCGCCGGCACCGACGAAGCGCCCGGCGAGGTGTTCCTCTACCAGGGCCGCTCCTACAAGAGCTACCGCGGCATGGGCAGCATCGGCGCCATGGCCCGCGGCTCCGCCGACCGCTACTTCCAGCAGGAGATCAAGGACGCGCTGAAGCTGGTGCCGGAAGGGATCGAGGGCCGGGTCGGCTACAAGGGCCCCGTCGCCGGCGTGGTGCACCAGATGGTCGGCGGCCTGCGCGCCGGCATGGGCTACACCGGCAGCGCCGACATCGCCGACCTGCAACGCAACACTCGCTTCCGCCGCATCACCGGTGCCGGCCTGCGCGAGAGCCACGTTCACGACGTCGCCATCACCCGCGAGGCTCCCAACTACCGGCAGGAGCTATGACCGACACTCCCCTGCAGGCCGTCGTCTTCGACGCCTACGGCACCCTGCTCGACGTCCACGCCGCCATGCAGGCCCACGCCGACCGCCTGCCGCCCGACTGGGAGCGCATCAGCAATGAGTGGCGGCTGAAGCAGCTCGAGTACAGTTGGGTCCGCACCCTCACCGGCCCGGACCACCACGTCGATTTCTGGCAGATCACCCGGGACAGCCTCGCCTACGTCGCCGCCCGCAACCGCGTCACCGACCCATCCGTGATCGACGCCCTGCTCGCCGCTTACCGCGAGCTGCCCGCCTTTCCCGACGCCGCCCCCGCCTTGCGGGCCTTGCGCGCCGCCGGGCTTCGCACCGCCATCCTGTCCAACGGCGAGCCCGGCATGTTGCGCGACGCCGTGGACGCCGCCCGCCTCGCCCCGCTGCTCGACGCCGTGCTCAGCGTCGAGGACGTCGCCCGCTTCAAGCCCGATCCGGAAGTTTACGGCATCGCCGCCCGCTCGCTCGGCCTGTCGTTGCCGCAGATGGGCTTCGTGTCCAGCAACGCCTGGGACGCGCAGGCCGCCGTCGCCGCCGGGTTCCGGGTGTTCTGGTGCAACCGCGGCGGCCACCCGGCGGAATACGGCCTTGACCGGTCCGCAACCATCCTGTCCACCCTTGCCGACCTCCCCCCGCTGCTCGCCTGACCCGGCGGGCCGGACGGGTGGGTTCTCGCCGGGACCGTTGCCGGGGCCGAGGGCGCGCGCCGCTCCTCGCCGCCCCGCGCCTCCATGACCCCCGCCGCCCGCCTCGCCGCCAGCATCGACCTGCTGGCCGAGATCGCCGAGTTCCCCCGCCGGCCCGCCGACGCCGTCGCCAACGACTTCTTCCGCGGCCGCCGCTACATCGGCTCCGGCGACCGCCGCGCCGTGTCCGACCGCGCCTGGCGCGCGCTGCGCCACCGGCGCCGCCTGACCTGGTGGCTCGCCCGCGCCGACGTCGCCCCCACCCCCCGCCTGCTGATCGCCGCCAGCCTGGTCCTGGAAGGCTGGACCCCGGCGGGCGTCGCCCAGTCCTACTCCGGCGGCCAGTACGGCCCGGCCCCCCTGCTGCAGCCCGAGACCGCCGCCCTCCGCCACCTGGACGGCCACACCCTCCACCACCCCGACATGCCCGCCGCCACCCGCCTCGAACTGCCCGACTGGCTCCTCCCCGCCCTCGAAGCCCGCTTCGGCCCCGACCTCGCCCCCGAGATGGACGCCGCCCTCGACCCGGCCCCGCTCGACCTCCGCGTCAACCTGCTGAAAGCCACCCGCGACGAGGCGCGAGCCGCCCTGGCGCGGGAAGGCGTGGACGCCGCCCCCACGCCCATCAGCCCCTGGGGCCTGCGCGTGGACGGCCGCCGCTCCATCACCGCCGGCCCCGCCTTCCAGTCCGGCTTGGTCGAGATCCAGGACGAAGGCAGCCAGCTCGTCGCCGCCCTGGTCGGCGCGGGGCCGGACATGCGCGTCCTCGACTGGTGCGCCGGCGCCGGCGGCAAGACCCTGGCGCTGGCCATGCTGATGCGCAACCGCGGCCACCTCGTCGCCTGCGACGTGTCCGCCCCCCGCTTGGAGGGCGCGGTCCGCCGCCTCCGCCGCGCCGGCGTTCACAACAGCGAGCGCCACCTCGTGGCGCCCGGCGATAAATGGGCCAAGCGCCGCGCCGGCACCTTCGACCGCGTGCTGGTGGACGCGCCGTGCACCGGCACTGGCACCTGGCGTCGCAACCCCGACGCCCGCCAGCGCCTGCGCCCGCAGGACTTGGCCGAGCTGCTGCCCAAGCAGGCTGCCATCCTCGACGCCGCCGCCCGTCTTGCCCGGCCCGGCGGACGCCTCATCTATGCGACGTGTTCCCTCCTTCCTGACGAGAACGAGGCCCAGGTGGATCACTTTCTGCGCCGCAACCCCGGCTACGCCGTCGTCCCTCTCGCCGACGCCTGGGCATTGCCCACGCCGCCGCCCGGCCCCGGCCCTCATTTGTCGCTCACGCCTCACCGCCACGGCACCGACGGCTTCTTCGCCGCCGTGCTGGAACGCAGGGGATGACAGTCCGCGCCGCCCAGGTCGGCGACGCCGCCGCCATCGCCGCGGTCCACGTCGCTGCCTGGCGCAGCGCCTACGCCGGGCTGCTGCCCTCCGCCTACCTCGCCGGCTTGTCCGTCATCCGCAACGCCGCCCAGTTCCACGCCGGCATCCGCGCCGGCCGCCCGGTGCTGGTGGCCGAAGCGGAAGGCCGCGTCGTCGGCTACGCCAGCCTCGGCCGCGCCCGCACGCCTGGCCTGGCCGACGGCGAGATCGAGACCCTCTACGTCCTCGACGACTGGCGCGACCAGGGCCACGGCCGCGACCTGATGCAGGCCGCCGCCGCCCACATGGCCGGCACCGGCTGCGCCAGCGCGTTCGTCTGGGTGCTGCAGGAGAACCCGAGCCGCTGGTTCTACGAGCGCCTCGGCGGCCGCTCCGTCGCCCGCTCCGTCACCCACGTCGCCGGCCGCGCCTTCGACCAGGTCGCCTACCAGTGGGAGCCGATCGGCAAGCTGCTGCGGGCGACCGCCGAAAGCTAGTTGCCCTCGGCGGCGCGCCATGCTGCAAGCTGGCCCATGACCCAGCCTTCCTCGGCCCCCCAAGCCTCGGCCGCCGCCCAGGATCGCGTGCTGATCCTCGACTTCGGCAGCCAGTTCACCCAGCTCATCGCCCGCCGCGTCCGCGAATCCGGCGTCTACTGCGAGATCATGCCCGCCACCGCCGCGCCCGGGCGGATGCTCGACTTCGCCGCCCGCGCCTTCATCCTGTCCGGCGGCCCGGCCAGCGTCAGCCACGCCGACTCGCCCCGCATCCCAGACCTCGTGTTCCAATCCGGCCTGCCCGTGCTCGGCATCTGCTACGGCCAGCAGGCCATGTGCGCCCAGCTCGGCGGCGAGGTCAGCCTCGGCGACCACCAGGAGTTCGGCCACGCCACGCTCGACGTCACCGACGACTGCGCCCTGTTCCACGGCGCGTGGCAGCCGGGCGGCCGCGAGCAGGTCTGGATGAGCCACGGCGACCACGTGACCCGGCTCCCGCCCGGCTTCCGCCCCGTCGCCACCAGCCCCGGCGCGCCCTTCGCCGCCATCGCCGACGACGCCCGCCGCTACTACGCCGTCCAGTTCCACCCCGAGGTCGTCCACACCCCGCACGGCCGCCAACTGCTGCACAATTTCACCCACGCCGTCGCCGGGCTGCGCGGCGACTGGAGCATGGCCGGCTTCCGCGACGCCCAGCGCGCGCGCATCCGCGCCCAGGTGGGGCAGGGCCGGGTGATCTGCGGCCTGTCCGGCGGCGTGGACAGCGCCGTGGCCGCCGCCCTGATCCACGAGGCCGTCGGCGACCAGCTCACCTGCATCTTCGTCGACAGCGGCCTGCTGCGGCTGAACGAGGCCGAGCAGGTGGTGGACACCTTCCGCGGACGCTTCAACATCAACCTCGTCCACCGCGACGCGAGCGCCCTGTTCCTGCGCGAGCTGGACGGCGTCAGCGACCCCGAGGCCAAGCGCAAGACCATCGGCCGCGTGTTCATCGAGGTGTTCGAGGAGGAGGCGGCCAAGCTCGGCGGCGCCGACTTCCTCGCCCAGGGCACGCTCTACCCTGACGTGATCGAGAGCATCAGCGCCCACGGCGGCCCCAGCGTCACCATCAAGAGCCATCACAACGTCGGCGGCCTGCCGGAACGGATGCGCATGGCGCTGGTGGAGCCGCTCCGCGAGCTGTTCAAGGACGAGGTGCGCACCCTCGGCCGCGAACTCGGCCTGCCGGAGCACATCGTCGGCCGCCACCCGTTCCCCGGTCCCGGCCTCGCCATCCGCATCCCCGGCTCCGTGACGGAGGAGCGCCTGTCCATCCTGCGCCGCGCCGACGCCATCTTCCTGGAGGAGATCCGCGCCGCCCATCTCTACGACGCCATCTGGCAAGCCTTCGCCGTGCTGCTCCCCGTCCGCACCGTCGGCGTCATGGGCGACGGCCGCACCTACGACAACGCCTGCGCGCTGCGCGCCGTCACCAGCGTCGACGGCATGACGGCCGAGGTTTACCCGTTCGACATGGCCTTCCTCGCCCGCACCGCGACCCGCATCGTCAACGAGGTGCGCGGCATCAACCGCGTCACCTACGACATCACCAGCAAGCCCCCCGGCACGATCGAGTGGGAATGACCCGGCCGCGGTGGCCTCATGCTGGCAGCCCTTTCGGCTGACTGGCCTGCGCGCCGGGTCGGCAAGCAGCGGCGTATGAGAAGTGCCCCTGACGCCGGTCGCCTCATCGCGCGGGCGGCATCAGGCCGCCAGCCGCGCCATCGCGGCCGCGAACCGCCGCGTTATCGCCGCCCGCCCGTGATGCCGCCCGCCCGACACGCGCTTCACGCCCCGCGTCCACACGCAGTCCACCAGCGGTGCCGCCCCGAACACCCAGGCGTCGAGCAGCGTTCCGCTGCCGTGCCCGGCCAGCGCCGGATGGCGCGCGTCGAGCGATACGAGGTCCGCCGCCCCGTCTTCGAGCAGCCCCACCCGCGCCTGGCCCAATGCCCGGCCGCCGCCGTCCAGGGCCGCCTCGAACAGCGCCAGTCCCGTCGAGCCGCCGGACCGGGCCAGCACGTTGCGCGCCCGCCTCGCTAGCCGCTGCGCGTATTCGAGTTGCCGCAGCTCGTCCGCCGCTCCGACCGAGACGTTGGAATCGGTGCCAATCCCGAACCGGCCATCGGCTGCCGCGAACCCCGGCCCGTCGAACACGCCGTCGCCCAGGTTGGCCTCGGTCACCGGGCACAGCCCGGCCACTGCCCCCCGCCGCGCCAACCCCGCCGTCTCGTTGGGCGTCATGTGCGTCGCGTGCACCAGGCACCAGCCGGCATCCACCCCGGCGTTGTCCAGCAACCACTCGACCGGCCGCGCCCCGCTCCACGCCAGGCAGTCCTCGACCTCCTTCACCTGCTCCGCCGCGTGGATGTGCACTGGTCCCCCCGCGGCCAGGCCTGCGACCACCCGCAGATCCCCAGGCGTCACCGCTCGCAGGCTGTGCGGCGCGACGCCCAGGTTGGCCCCCTCCAGCCGCGCCACCACCGCAGCGCTCGCCGACCACAGCTCGTGATACCGGTCGAGGTCGGTCACGAACCGCCGCTGCCCGTCCTCCGCCGGCGCGCCCCCGAACCCACCCTGGCGGTAATAGACCGGCAGCAGCGTGAGGTTCATCCCCACCGCCGCGCACGCCGCGCCGATCCGCCCCGCCATCTCCGCCCGGTCGGCGTAGGGCGACCCGTCGAGGTCGTGGTGCAGGTAGTGGAACTCGCCGACCCGCGTGAACCCCGACTCCAGCATCTCGACGTAGAGCTGCGCCGCCACCGCCTCCAGATCGTCCGGACCCATCGACGATGCGAAGCGGTACATCGCCTTCCGCCAGGTCCAGAAGGTGTCGCGCCCGCCGCCGCCCCGCTCGGCGAACCCCGACATGCCCCGCTGGAACGCGTGCGAATGCAGGTTCACGACTCCCGGTAGCCCGATCGCGTGGCTCTCGGCCCCGTCCGCCCGGCCGGGGGCCAGCGATCGGATCACGCCGCCTTCGATCGCGACCGTCAGGTCCCGCCGCCAGCCGGACGGCGTCAGGGCCAGATCGAAATGCAACGCCGTCATCGCCTCCGATCTCCATCCCGGTGCGCCGACGCCGCCGGCGGCGTCGACCATGCCTGCGCTAGAGCGGTTTCAGTTTTGTCGGACGCACCTCGCGTCCGACAAAACTGAAACCGCGTGGAACGATGGCTAGAGTGGTTTCGTGCAACATGAAACCGCTCTAGTGCTTCGTCAGCCTTGATCTGACACGTTGCTGCTTTTGGCGCTTGTGTGGGCGCTGGGGTGGGGTGATGGTCAAGAAGTATCGAGTGACGCTGACGTCACAGGAGCGCGACGCGCTTGCGGCGGTTCTGGCGCGCGGCCAGGCGGACGTGGGCAAGCTCAAGCACGCGCAGGTGCTGTTGCGCGCCGACGAGGGCGAGGCGGCTGACGGGGCTGGCGGCGGGCCGGGCTGGTGCGACGCCCGAATTGCCGAGGCGGTGGGCGTCGGGGTGGCAACCGTGCAGCGCGTGCGGCAGCGCTTCGTCGAGGACGGCTTCGCCGCGGCCCTGGGCACCGACCGCACGGGTGGGAGGGTTTACGAGCGCAAGCTGGACGGCGCGCAAGGAGCGCACCTGATTGCTCTGGCTTGCGGCACGCCGCCGGACGGCCGGGCGCGCTGGACGCTGCGCTTGCTGGCCGATCGCATGGTCGCGTTGCAGCACGCGGACGCGGTGTCGCACGAGACCGTGCGGCAGGTGCTCGAAAAACGCCCTCAAGCCGCACCTGCGCCGGATGTGGTGCATCCCGCCCAAGCGGTCGGCTGAGTTCGTCTACCACGCTGAGTTCGTCTACCACATGGAAGACGTGCTGGAGGTGTATCACCGTCCCTACGACCCGAAGCGGCCGGTGGTCTGCATGGACGAAACCTCCAAGCAACGGATCGGCGAGACACGCGAACCTTCGCCCGCCAGGCCCGGGGCGGTCGAGCGCTTCGACCACGTTCACACCCGCAACGGGGTCGCAAGCCTGTTCATGGCCTGCGAGCCGCTGGTGGGCTGGCGGCATGTGGCGGCCACGGCACAGCGTTGCCGCAGCGACTGGGCGCACTTCGTCGGCAACTTGCTGGACGGGCGATACCGCGACGCCGAACGCGTGGTGCTGGTCATGGACCAGCTCAACACCCACTCGCCCGCTGCCCTCTACCAGGCGTTCCCGCCCGCCGAAGCCAAGCGCCTGGCCGACCGGCTTGAGGTCCACCACACGCCCAAGCACGGCTCCTGGCTCAACATGGCCGAGATCGAGCTGAGCGCACTCGGACGCCAGTGCCTCGCCCGGCGCATCGCCCAGCACAACACGCCCTGCCGCACGCTCTGCCGCCACGTCGCAGCCTGGGAAGGCCAGCGCAACGCCGCGCACGCCATGGTCACTTGGCACTTCACCACCGACCAAGCCCGCGTCAAGCTGCGCAGCCTCTACCCATCAGTTGATGGCTGACGAAGCACTAGGGCACGATCCGGCCGAACGGGATCATCCGTCGAGTCAACATGCTTGTCGAACGACAGGTTGAGGCGCGCCGCTCGTGCTGCCCTCCAAGCAAAGCCCGAGAGCTTGTCCGGCAACGCGATCCGCGACGATACTCTCCGGACAGGCCCCAACTCGCGGGCAGACTGCCAAGACCCGAACGGCCGCGCAGGAGAGGGGACCCGGCTTGGACGCGACCACCGCCGCCTTCGTCCATGCCCGCCTCGCCACCCTGTCGCCCGGCGCGCCCGGCCTGATCGACGACGGCGCGGTCCGTGCCCCACGCGGCCCCGAACGGACCGCCAAGAGCTGGCTCACCGAGGCCCCGCCCAGGATGCTGATGAACAACCTCGACCCGGAGGTGGCCGGGAACCCGCACGCGCTCGTCGTCTACGGCGGCATCGGCCGCGCCGCCCGCGACTGGGACAGCTGCGACCGCATCGTGGCCGCCCTGCGCGCCCTCGACGCCGACGAGACCCTGCTCGTCCAGTCCGGCAAGCCGGTCGGCGTGTTCCGCACCCACGAGGACGCGCCGCGCCTGCTGATCGCCAACTCCAATCTCGTTCCCCACTGGGCCACTTGGGACCACTTCAACGAGCTCGACCGCAAGGACCTGGCCATGTGCGGCCAGATGACCGCCGGCTCCTGGATCTACATCGGCGGCCAAGGCATCGTCCAAGGCACCTACGAGACCTTCGTCGAGATGGGCCGCCAGCACGACGGCGGCGACCTGTCCGGCCGCTGGGTGCTGACGGCCGGCATGGGCGGCGCGCAGACCCTGGCCGCCACCGTGGCCGGCGCATCCTGCCTCGGCATCGCGTGCCGCCCCGCGATCGAGTTCCGCCTCCGCACCGGCTACGTCGACGCCCAGGCGCGCGACCTTGACGACGCGCTGGCCCGCATGGCGGAGGCCCGGCGCGCGAAAGTGCCGGTCTCGGTCGCGCTGCTCGGCAACGCCGCCGACCTGCTGCCCGAGATCGTTCGCCGTGGCGTCCGCCCCGACATCCTCACCGACCAGACCTCTGCCCACGACCCGGTCAACGGCTGCCTACTGGCCGGCTGGACCCTCGAGGAATGGGAGCGCGAGCGCGCCCCGAAAGAGACCGCCGCCGCCGCGCGCGCCTCCGTGGCCCGGCACGTCCAGGCCATGCTCGACCTCTACCGCGCCGGCGTTCCCACCGTCGACTACGGCAACAACATCCGCCAGGTGGCGCTCGAACAGGGCGTGGCCGACGCCTTCGCCTTCCCCGGCTTCGTCCCCGCCTACATCCGCCCGCTGTTCTGCCGCGGCGTCGGTCCCTTCCGCTGGGTCGCCCTGTCCGGCGACCCGGAGGACATTCACAGCACCGACGCCCGCGTGAAGCAACTGCTGCCGGACGACGCCCACCTGCACCACTGGCTCGACATGGCCCGCGCGCGCATCCGCTTCCAAGGCCTGCCTGCCCGCATCTGCTGGGTCGGCCTCGGCGACCGCCACCGCCTCGGCCTCGCCTTCAACGACATGGTGGCCAGCGGCGAACTGCGCGCGCCCGTCGTCATCGGCCGCGACCACCTCGATTCCGGCTCGGTCGCATCCCCCGACTGCGAAACCGAAGCCATGAAGGACGGCTCCGACGCCGTGTCTGACTGGCCGCTGCTCAACGCGCTGCCCAGCACCGTCTCCGGCGCCACCTGGGTCTCGCTCCACCACGGCGGCGGCGTCGGCATGGGCTTCTCCCAGCACGCCGGCATGGTCATCGTCGCTGATGGCGCCGAGGCCGCCGGCCCGCCGCCTCGGGCGCGTCCTGTGGAACGACCCGGCCACCGGCGTCACGCGTTAGTCACGCCGACGCCGGCTACGACGACGCCCTCGCCGTGGCCCGGGAGAAGCAGCTCAACCTGCCGGGCATTCTGTGACGCGCCCGGCGCACACCCGGGCGGCGTCGCTGGACGGACCCACCCGTCTTGCCTCTCGCCAGCCTTCTCTCACCAGCCTTCTCTCGCCCTGACCAAAGGAAACCCGATGCCAGACGCCTACATCTGCGACTTCGTCCGCACCCCCATCGGCCGCTACGCCGGCGCGCTCAAGGACGTCCGCGCCGACGACCTCGCCGCCCATCCGATCCGCGTGCTCAAGGAGCGCAACCCGTCCGTCGACTGGGCCGCGCTCGACGACTGCTACATGGGCTGCGCCAACCAGGCCGGCGAGGACAACCGCAACGTCGCCCGCATGGCCACCCTGCTCGCCGGGCTGCCCGTCGACGTGCCCGGCGCCACCCTCAACCGCCTGTGCGGCTCCGGCCTCGACGCCGTCGGCACCGCCGCCCGGGCGCTGCGTGCCGGCGAAGCCGAGCTGATGCTGGCCGGCGGCGTGGAAAGCATGACCCGCGCCCCCTTCGTCCAGGCCAAGGCGACGGAAGCCTTCGCCCGCGCCGCCGAGATCCACGACACCACCATCGGCTGGCGCTTTGTCAACGGCCTGATGAAGACCATGTACGGCACCGACTCCATGCCCGAGACCGGCGAGAACGTTGCCGAGCAGTTCCAGGTCACCCGCCAGGCCCAGGACGCGTTCGCGCTCCGCAGCCAGCAGAAGGCCAAGGCCGCGCAGGAGAACGGCTTCTTCGCCCGCGAGATCGCCCCCGTCACCATCAAGAGCCGCCGCGGCGACGCCACCGTGGACCGCGACGAGCACCCCCGCGGCGACACCACGATGGACAGCCTCGCCAAGCTGAAGACCCCGTTCCGCACCCCCGGCACCGTCACCGCCGGCAACGCCAGCGGCGTCAACGACGGCGCGGCCGCCCTCCTGCTCGCCACCGAGCAGGCCGCCCGCCGCCACGGCCTCACCCCCCGCGCCCGCGTCGTCGCCATGGCCACCGTCGGCGTCGAGCCGCGCATCATGGGCATCGGCCCGGCCCCCGCGGTGCGGAAGCTCCTCGCCCGCGCCGGCCTCTCGCTTGCCGACATCGACGTGATCGAGCTGAACGAGGCCTTCGCCTCCCAGGGCCTCGCCGTCCTGCGCCAGCTCGGCCTCGCCGACGACGACCCCCGCGTCAACCCCCACGGCGGCGCCATCGCCCTCGGCCACCCGCTCGGGGCCAGCGGCGCCCGCCTCGCCCTCACCGCCGTCAACGCGCTCGAAGCCTCCGGCGGCAAGCGCGCCATCGCCACCATGTGCATCGGCGTCGGCCAGGGCATCGCCGCCCTCATTGAGCGGGTGTGAAGGGCAGGGGCCTCGCCCCTCGAATCCCCTCGAAGGCGAAGCCTCCGAAATTCATCTGTTAGGACAATTGGCCCCGCGGCCCCAGCGGGTCCGGGGCAGCGCCCTGACGTCCAGCCCAGAGTTGCCAGCCCGCTCCCGCCGCGCAACGAGACCTAGCCGGAGGAAACGCATGCTCCTCCGATCCGCCCTGGCCTTCGCCCACGCCCGCGGCAAGCCGACCGTTGATCGCTATGCCCACCAGTCTTCCAGCAGAAACCGCCCGTCCGGCCCGATCGAGAACCCGGCCGGCGTCTGCGTGCCGCCCGCCGCCATGCAGGTGGCCAGGACGTGCAGCGTGCGCCCGACCCTCATCCCGAACAGCGTCGCGTCCAGGAACCCAGCGTCCAGGAAGAAGGTCGTCAGCGCCTCGTAGCCCGTTGCCGGCCCGATCACTGGCCCGGCGCGGTCGGAGAGCACGCTCCAGTTCGTGCCGAACTGATGCGACATCACCAGGCCCGACACGACGCCCATCACGAACCCGGCCGCGAAGATCTTGAGCCAGAACTGAAACATATTGAGGTGACGCTGCCGGCCAGCTCTCAACCAGGAACTCTCCAGCGCCGTCAAGGCGGTCCCCACCCGATCGACGGCACCCGCGCGAGCGGGAATTGCGCCACCGTCAGCACCCGGTTCTCCAGCGTGACTGGCAAGATGACGGGCCCGCCTCGCACCGCCATCGTCAGCAATCCGAGCACGGCCCGCGCGGCCCGGGCCGGGCTGGGCTGCACCAGGCCGGCCCGCAGCGCGGCGTCGAGCGCGTCGGTGGCGCCCTGCGCCTCGATCCTCGCCGCGAAGCGCGGTTGCAGGTCCGCATCCAACCCGCCTGATCCTGTCCCGCTCACCCGCAAGGGGCCGAGCGCCAGTTCGATCTCTCGCACCGCGACCATCCCGCCGGCCTTTCGCCACTCGGCCGCCGCCTCCGCGTCGTTGGGCGTCACTGGGAACGGCGTGTCGGACACCATCCTGAGTGACGCCGTGGCCGCGCCGTCGAAAGGCGAGGGCAGGGGCGGCATCAACATGATCCCCGTCGCCGTGCCGACGATCGCGCCCGCGCCGAACCGCATTTCGAGGCCAGCGATCCGCACTCCTTCGCCGGCGTCCGTGCTCGCCGACACGCTGGACAGGCGCAGCATGGCTTGCCCATCGTCGGTCAGCGGCACGCGCAGCGTTGCCTGCTCGGCCAGCACGGCGAATGGCGGCGCGCCGCCGGCCTGGACGCGTTGCACGCCGCCGGGTTCGGCCCGCAGCACGCGCGGCTCGCGAGGAGAGATCGCCAGGGTCACGCGCTCGGCGCTCCAACGCACCGGGACCTCCGCCACGCGACGGGTCACGACCACATCCGAAACCTCCGCAGCCGCGGCCCAGGGCCACCCGGCCCGGCGCACCGGACCCATGCTGATGGTCCAGCCGCTCATCGCCGCTTCTGCCGCGAACGCTGGCGCTGCCCGCGCCACCTGTCCGCTCACGATGAACCAAACGGCCCCGTGCAGCCCGGCGGACAACGCCAGCACGCCCAACGTCCACCACCAAACCCTGCGGCGACGCGCCGTCCGCCCTGTTGGCCACGTCACGGCCGAGCACCGGGTCGCCGCACGTCATCCACAGCGGCAGGGCCGTGCCAACACGATCCGATCAACAATCTATGATACACCGGACGTTATCGCCGCCACTGGAGTCTCTCAAATCCAGAAACTGATACTTTTCAATTGCTTGATAACCAATATCGTGGTCAAGCCCAAGCTGCCCCCAGCACTGGGATAGTTGGGAAACTGTCATAAACCCATGAACATAGAGCAGAATCCATGTTCTTTCCCACGCCTTTCCCCAACCTTCAAGAAATTGGCGCACAGACTTATCCACAGGCTTTCGCGCGCTGTTCCCCGGCGCTCCAGGCCTCGCGCAGCGCCGCCAGCAGGGCTGCTTGGCCTTGCCCGGGCGGAATCGGCGGCCCGATGACCAAGTGGATCGGCCCTGACCGTTTGCGGAACGCCCGCCGCCCCCATAGCCGCCCGGAATCGGTGGCGACCGGCACCACCGGCAGTCCGGTCCGGGCCGCCAGCGCCGCAACGCCGGGCCGCAACGGCGTTTCCGCCCCGTGCTGCACCCGCGTGCCTTCCGGGAAGATCACGATCTGCCGCCCCTCCGCCACCGCCCGCTCCGCCCCGCGCAGCAGCCCCTTGACGGCCGCGAACGTCGCCCCCCGGTCGAGCGGGATCTGCCCCGCCGGCCGCAGCAACGGGCCGAACAGCGGGATACGCTCCAGCTCGATCTTGAACACGTAGCTGACCTTGGGCACCAGCGTCAGCCAGACCACGGTGTCGAACGCCGACTGGTGCTGCGAGGCGATCAGTGCCGGGCCGTCACCCAGGTTCTCGCGCCCGATGACGACGAGCCGGATGCCGCAGATCACCCGCGCCCCGGCCACCACCGCCCTCGCCCACGCCTGCGCCACCGCCAGCGCCCAGCGCGGCGCGAACAGCCGCACCGGGACGCCAGCGAGCCCGTAGCCGATCGTGGCACCCACGAACCACGCGTTGAACGCGGCCGAGCGCAGCCAGATCACGGCCCGGCCTCGCCCCGCGGCGTCAGGCGCGTGAAGCCGAGCCGCACCGCCAAGTACTTGTCGAACTCGCCCGCCAGCACTCGCATCGCCGTGAACCCCATGCCGCCCCGCAGCGCAGGCGACTGCACCGGCGCCGGCCGCAACGCAACCCCCGGCAGCGACCGGCCGATCTCCAGCAGCGCCCTCGGCATGTGATACCCCGCCGTCACGACGATTAAGCTGCGCATCGCGTGCCCCCGCGCCCAGCCCGCGGTCTCGACCGCGTTGCCTTGCGTCGTCGTCGCCACCCGGCCGAGCGTGACGTGCGACACCTGCTCCGGCGTGAGCGGCGTCCGCCGGACCAGCTCGGCCAGGTCCGTGCCGCGCCCGACGCCCGACACCAACAGGAGCGGTGCCCGCCCGTCGGCCAGCAGCCGCAGCCCCGCCTCCACCCGCTCCGCGCCGCCCGTCAGCACGACGATGCCGTCCGCCGCCCCGGGCGGCTCGGTCGGGTGCCGGGCCTCCCGCTCGAACACGGCGAACCCCACGCTCCACAGCCCCCCCGTCGCCAGCAGCGCGGCGCAGCCGGCCGTGATCCAACGCCGGCCCCGCATCAGGGCAGCCGCCGCAGCCAACGCCGCACCGTGGCCTGCGCCGTGACCCAGCCGATGGCCGCGGCGATCGGCGGCAGCGCCGGCAGGCCGAGCCACAGCGCGACCGGCATCGCCGCGGCCAACTGCGCCAACCCCTCGGGCGGCTCGCCCCCGGCGAAGGGCGCCGCCAGACCCGTCAGCCGCAGCAGCACCGGCAGCGCCAGGATCGCCCCGGCCAACGCCCCCGTCGCCGCCAGCCCCGTCGCCCGGCGCGCGAACCGGCCCGCGATGTAGCCGTCCGTCGCCCCCAGGCCGTGCACGATCTCGATCGCGTCCCGCCGGGACGACAGCCCGGCCCGCGTCGCCACCGTCACCACCGCCACGGCCACGAACGCCACCACGCCCATCGCCAGCGCCGCGCACGCCTGCAGGCTGCGCGCCAGCACCGACAACCGTCGCATCCACACCTCCGGCGCTTCCACCAGCGTCCCCGGCGCGGCCTCCTGCAGCCGCCCCGCCAGCGCCGACGGCCCGAGCGACGGATCGGACAGCCGCACCACGACCACCGCCGGCATCGGCAAGGCGATCCGCCCCTCGCCGCTGCCCAGCCAAGGCCGCAGCAGCGCCTCCAGCTCCTCCGTTCCCATCACGCGCGCGTCCCGCACGCCCGACGCGCCGCGCAGCACCCCCACGACGCGGTCGAGCCGCCCGCCCACCACCGGGTCCGGCACCTGCACCGTCAGCGTCGCCCCCGCGCCGCGCTGCCAGTGCTCGCCCAGCGCCGCCGCGGCGACCACGCCGGCCAGCGCCAGCGCCGCCAGGAAGGCCATCGCGCCGACCAGCATCGGCAGCAGCCGGTCCGACAGCGCCCGCCGCAGCCCGAGGTCGTCCGAGCCCGGCGGCCGCAGCCGCCGCGCTCGCCGCCCCGCCTTAATCATCGCGCACCAGGCGGCCGTCCTGCAGCAGCAGCGTGTGCGCCGGATGCCGCGCCACCAGCGCGTCGTTGTGGGTGGCGACGATGACGGTCGCGCCCAGGCGGTTCATCTCTTGGAACAACTGCATCAGGCGCCGTGCCTGCACGTCGTCCAGGTTGCCGGTCGGCTCGTCGGCCAGCAGAAGGGCAGGGCGGCCGACCACCGCCCGCGCGATCGCCACCCGCTGCTGCTCGCCACCCGACAGCTCCGCTGGCCGCGACTGCAGCTTGCGCGACAGCCCGACCCAGACCAGCAGCTCGGCGACATCGACCCGGACCTGCCCCTCCGGCCGGCCTTCCAGGCGCAGCGGCAACGCGACGTTGTCGAACGCCGACAGGTGCGGCAGCAGCCGGAAATCCTGGAACACCATGCCGATTCGCCGCCGCAGCAACGGCAGTCGCGACCGGCCCGCCAGCCCGATCGCCTCACCGAGGAGCGTGAGCCGCCCCTCCGTCGGCCGCACCGCCAGGTGCAGCAGCCGCAGCAGGCTCGACTTGCCCGCGCCCGACGCCCCGAGCAGCCACCGGAACCCGCCCGCCGGCACCGAGAAGCTCACGTCGTGCAGCACCGTCGTCCCGCGCCGCGCCGGTCCGTATCGCAGGCCGACCGCGTCCAGCTCCACCATCATGCCATCCGGCGCTCCCGCCCAGGTTTCTTGTTCTGCCATGCCTAACAGGATAGGAGAAAACACCGACTGCCGCGGCCCTGTTCATCTGTTGCTACGCGAGCTATTCACGAGCGCATGAGGATCGCTTGCCCGGCTTGCAGCGCCGCCTACGACGTTCCTGACGACCGCTTGGCGCTTGGCCGCGACGTGCGTTGCGCCCGCTGCTCCACCGTCTGGTCGCCTGTCCCGGCCGCTTCCTCACCCTCTCTCGCCTTGCTGCCGCCCGCGCTGCAACCACCCCTGATCGACATCGAGGACGGCTTCGACGATGCTCCACCGACGCCAGCCTATCCAGCACCGCCTGCCGACGAGACGCTCCTCCCGGTTCCTGTCGCCGAACCAGGCCCGTCTCGGCGGGAGCGCCTGGCCGCTCTCGTGGCTTGGCTGCTGACGGCCGTGTTCGTCGCCGTCCTCACCTGGCTAGCCGTAGCACGCCGCGCCGAGATCATGCACGCCTGGCCCCCGAGCGAACGTGCATACGTTCTGCTCGGTTTGACGCATTAAGCGGCCAGCCCGCATCTGGTCTTCACCCCTGAAACCGATCCGTTTGGGATGCGACGTTTTCGGGCGCTCTGAACCCTTTGAGGAGGGGGGGTGCCATGAGGCGGAAACGGTATTTGGATGAGCAGATCGCCTTCGCCTTCGCCTTCGCCTTGCGCCAGGCGGACAGCGGCGCCGCGGTTGAGGGCATCTGCCGCAAGTTTGGGCGTGTCGGAGGCCACGTTCCACCGGTGGAAGCAGCAGTTCGCCGGGATGGGGACGGTGGAGATCCGTTGGTTGAAGCAGCTGGAAGAAGAAAACGCCAAGCTCGAGCGGCTGGTGGCCGACCTCAGCTTGGACAAGCCATGCTGCGGGATGGGCTGCGAAAAGAATGGTGAGGCCTGCCGTTCGGCGCGATGGGGTGGGCGTGGCTGCAGGGCACGCGTCAGGTCAGCCAGCGGCGGGCCTGCTCGGCGATAGGGTTTGGTCGATCTTCGCACGGTCACCGGTCTCGGCGCGATCCGCAGGTGGCGTTGCGTCTGCCGCTGAAAGGCCTCGCGGCGGTGCGGGTGCGCCACGGCCATCGGCGGCTGCGCGTGCTGCTGCGCCGGGCAGGCTGCGTTGGGAAGGCTGGGCCGTCAGTCACGAGCGCGTTCATCGGCTCGACACGGAGGAAGGCTCGTCGATCCGCACCAAGCTGCCGCGGCGCAAGCGGGTCCGGCGCTATCGGCAGGGGCGTCCGGGGGCGGAGGCGGCGAACGAGGCCTGGTCGATGGACTTCATGTCGGACCAGTTGTTCGACGGCCGGCCCATCCGCGTTCTGACCATCATGGACATCCACACGCGAGAGGGGCTCTCGACAGCTCCGAAAGCCAACTTCAGAGCAGCCCAGGGGGTCGAGGTGTTGGGCCGGCTCGTGCGTGCCCGGGGCAAGCCGAAGAGCCTGCGGAGAGCCTGCGGGTGGACAACGGCCCGGCCGCCGGCCGCCTGCTCGACCACTGGGCTTGCCTGAACGGGGTGGGGATCGACGCTTCCCGGCCTAGGACACCCACCGACAACGCGTTCATCGAAGCGTTCAACGCCCGGCTGCGGGCCGAGCGCCTGAATGCGTCGTGGTGTCTGTCCCTGGCTGATGCCAAGGAGCGCATTGAAGGCTGGAGGCGCCATTGCAACGAGGAGCGACCCCACTCAGCCCCAGGCACCTCGACCCCGCAGGCCTTTGCCGACCAAGCTCAACCAGCCCGAACGATCGCATAGCACCCGGACCAGAAACGGGGGCAAGACCAGGCCATCGAACACATTGAGAACCGCCTGCTGACGCCGGGTCGCGTTGTCGAGCTTCTAAACGGCGCCCTGGAACGGCGGACCAAGCAGCCGATGACTGCCGGGAGAGTATCGGCAGGCTTCGCTGGCAGGCGACTGATGCAGATGCTAAGCTAACATATCTCTACGATGCGATTGAGAACGGCCTCCCGGACATGGCGATGAGGATTTGAAAAGGCGGTTCAAGAAACTGAGAACCGTCCGCGACGCCGCGCGGCCGGGCGCTGATCGTGCCGAAGCGCGGATAGGCGATAGGTCGAGCAGAATAGCATTCGACGCTTCGCTAAGGAGGTTAAATGCCGCGTGAAGGTACTGAGTAAGGCTGCGTAAGGCTGCCGCCGTTACCACCTTCAGGCCCTTGCCTGGCGTATCGAAGTCGAGAATGCGACAACCTGCCCCACCGGCACGAAACCAAAGTTGCTAGGATCCCTGTGGTCAGGAAAATCGACCAGTCCCATGTAGGAGCAGCCTACTCCTCCCGGAGTGCAAACCTCGTAGTGGAAACGCCGGCGAACGAAATCTGCACTTTCATTCCGAATTGGCTCCCTGAGTAGGACTCGAACCTACGACCGAGCGATTAACAGTCGCTTGCTCTACCAGCTGAGCTATCAGGGATTGGCCGGCGAACCCCTATAGCGCCGACTGCGCCAAAGGGCAAATGCCGCGGTCCGCTCGTCAAAGCGCTGAAGCTAAGGTGTTGCTATCCATCCCCCTTGCCGAATGCCCCGACACAAGGCAAAACTCCACCTGTCTGGCCTGTGCGGACGTAGTGAGATTAGTAAATGCGCCGACTTTGAAAAAGGATTAATGTTGATTTTAGTAGTTTTTTCATTCTAGTGTGGTCCAGGTGAGTTTCTTTAAGTATGTCGAAAAATTAGGAGCGATGTAGGAACTAAGCTGCTCGATGCGGGCGTGGTGGAACTGGTAGACGCGCCGGACTCAAAATCCGGTTCCGAGAGGAGTGTCGGTTCGATTCCGACCGCCCGCACCAACAATCTTTTATAGTCATTAGATGAGCGGCAGCGTAACGAACTCCCGTTGACATCCAAAAAACTAGACAGAAAAATCAACTGCTCTCATGATGCTGACCTTGCCCCGTGGAAGTGGGCCACCGGCTATGAGAGGCCGGGGACGAACTGAACTGCTGCCCATCGTTGGACCGGTCAGTTGGACCGCGTCCGGCGTCTCGCAGTCAGGTCGAGCCATATGCTCCTGACCGATCCACAAGCGTGATCGGGGGCTGATTGCCGATCGCGCTGTGCCGGCGAACCTCGTCGTAGTCCCTGCACCAAGCCTCGCATTGAGTCCGCCCGTCGTCGAGGCTCATGAGCCGATGCGCGTTCAAACACTCCGCCCGGAACTTGCCGTTCAGGCGTTCAACGAACGCGCTGTCCGTCGGCTTGCCCGGTCGCGAGGAGTCACCCCGCGCTGGCAGGCCCAGAGGTCCACATCCCGCGACACGAACCCGGTGCCCTGGCCGACCCGGCTCGCCTTCGGGAACCCGTGTTCGCGGCCGACCCATTCGAGCGCCTCAACCACGTCGGCCGCCTTGAAACTGAACCGTGGCCCGATCGCCGGAGCGAACCGAGTGAACGTGCCCGCCATCGCCAGAACCCGGATCTCGCGCCCGGTCGCCAACTGGTCGTGCACGAAGTTCATGGCCCAGGTTTCATTCGCCTGCACCGCCGGACGCCGATCATCGCGCAGCCTCGCCTTGCCTCGACGTTTCACCGTTTTGTTGCGCAGATGCAGACCCAAGCTCTTGTGAAGCCGATGCATCCGCGTGGCATTGATCGGTCAGCCTTCCCGCCGCAGCAACACATGGATCCGGCGGCAGCCGCAACGCACGCGCGTCTCGGCCATGTCCTTGATGCGCTCGCTCAGACCAGCCTGCGAGGCGCGTTCGCCCTCGTAGTGATATGTCGACGTCTCCGTTCCAAGCACCCGGCAGGCGCGACGGATCGACACCTTCCAGCCCGCGCGAACCTCCCCGCGCGAATCTCATCGACGAGGGCGCGTCGCCGCGCCGACCGCCCTCCCCTCCTCCGCCCGGCGCAAAACGAACGCGACCTGCGCCTCCGAGAACTTCGGCGCCTGCGTTCCGAACCGCCAGTCCAGGCCCGAACCTAAACTGGAATCGTCCAGCCCGAACCGGTCCAAGAAACAGGAAGCAGGTCACGGCGCACGATTTCCAGCGGCGGCTGGCGGCTCTCGGGATTGCGGCAATCAGACATGCTCTGCCCTCTCGGCCTGAATTGACCCAACGGCCGGACTTTGGTGGTGCGCCGCGGTTCTCGACCTTTCGGTTCCGGTAGAGGCGATCGTCGCCGAATTTGGCGCTCGCGAACGACGATCGAAAATCATGCGGATCGCCGTCGGCGCGGCCGCGGCCGGATCGACGGACCATCGTTCATGAAGGCCCACCCGGGCCGTGGGAGCCGCCCTTCGAAGCAGCCAGGCCGCTTGCCGCCCCACCGGCTGCGAGGCCCCCGCCAAGGCCGCTGCGGAGCAGCCAAGCCTCTGCTACGGTACGGCCGAAAGGGCAGGGCGCGCGACGATGACCTATCGAGAGACCTACCAGGCCTGGCAGCACGACCCGGACGCCTTCTGGCGCGAGGCAGCCCGACAGCTCGACTGGTTCACCCCGCCCGACACCATTTTCGACCCCACCCAAGGTCCCTACGGCCGCTGGTTCCCGGACGCTGCCTGCAACATCTGCCACAACGCCGTCGACCGCCATGTTCACGATGGCCGCGGCGACCAGCCCGCCATCATCCACGACAGCCCGGTCACCGGCACCAAGCGCGCCATCACCTACGCCGAACTCCTGCGAGAGATCCAAGCCTGCGCCCTCATGCTCACCGACCTCGGCGTGGGCGAGAGCGACCGGGTCGTGCTCTACATGCCGATGGTGCCCGAGGCGCTCGTCGCCATGCTCGCCTGCGCCCGCATCGGCGCGATCCACTCCGTCGTCTTCGGCGGCTTCGCGGCCAAGGAGCTCGCCGCGCGCATCGATGACGCCCGGCCTGCCGCCGTCATGTGCGCCTCCTGCGGCATCGAACCCGGCCGCACCATCGCCTACAAGCCCTTGCTCGACGCCGCCCTGGCCCAAGCCGCCCACCAACCTGCCGCCTGCGTCGTCCTGCAGCGCCCCCAATCCGAGGCCACGCTTCACCCTGGCCGCGACCACGATTGGGCCGCGTTGCGCGCCGCGGCCCTGGCCGCCCTCGACGACGGCCGCGCCAGCCCCTGTGCCGAGCTTGCCGCCACCCACCCCCTTTATATTCTATACACCTCCGGCACCACCGGCCGCCCCAAGGGCGTGGTGCGCGACCACGGCGGCTACATGGTGGCGCTGCGCTGGTCCATGTCCGCCATCTACGGCGTGTCCCCGGGCGAGACTTACTGGACGGCCTCCGACGTCGGCTGGGTCGTCGGCCACAGCTACATCGTCTACGCGCCGCTGCTCGCCGGCTGCACGACGCTGCTCTACGAAGGCAAGCCCGTCGCCACCCCCGACGCCGGCGCGTTCTGGCGCGTCGCCGCCGAGCACCGGGTCAGCGTCCTGTTCACCGCCCCCACCGCCCTCCGCGCCATCCGCAAGGAGGACCCCGCCGCCGCCCTCCTGCCCGGCCACGACCTGTCCGCCCTCCGCGCCCTGTTCCTCGCCGGCGAGCGCGCCGACCCCGACACCCTCGCCTGGGCCGAACGCAGCCTGGGCATCCCGGTCATCGACCACTGGTGGCAGACGGAGACCGGCTGGCCCATCACCGCCGACCCGCTCGGCTTGGGCATGCTGCCCGTCAAGCGCGGCTCCTCCACCGTTCCCATGCCCGGCTACGCCGTCGAGGTCCTCGACGCGGCCGGCGGGCCGGTCGCCGCCAACGAGATCGGCGGCATTGCCCTCAGGCTCCCATTGCCCCCCGGCGCCGCCGTCACGCTCTGGCAGGCCGACCAACGCTTCCACGGCAGCTACCTGTCCCGCTACCCAGGCTTCTACGACACCTCCGACGCCGGCCATATCGACGCCGAGGGCTACGTCTGGGTCATGGGCCGCACCGACGACGTCATCAACGTCGCCGGGCACCGCTTGTCCACCGGCGCGATGGAGGAGGTCCTCGCCTCCCATCCCGCCGTCGCCGAATGCGCCGTCATCGCCGTCAAGGACGGGATCAAGGGTGAGGTGCCCTACGGTTTCGTCGTGCTCAAATCGGGTGCGGACCAGTCGGGCGCGGCCGTCGAGCGTGAAATCGTCGACTTGGTCCGAAGCCAGATCGGCCCCGTCGCCGCCTTGAAGCGCGTCGTTGCCGTCGACCGCCTGCCCAAGACCCGCTCCGGCAAGATCCTCCGCGCCACCATGCGCAAGATCGCCGACGGCGAAGCCTACGCCACCCCCGCCACCATCGAGGACCCGGCCGCTCTCGACGACATCACCCGTGCGTTCCATAGGACCTGATCGCGCGGCACACGGCCGGGCCAGGCCCAGCATGCCCGCTCCCCCATCAAACCACCCGCCCCCGAATGAAGTCCGACGCCCGCTCCGCGATCATCAGCGTCGTCGCGTAGGTGTTGGCCGACGGCATCGAAGGCATGATGCTGGCGTCCACCACCCGCAGCCCCTCCATCCCGTGCACCAGCAATCGGTCGCTCACCACCGCCCCCGGGTCGCTCGCCGGCCCCATCTTGCAGGTGCCGATCAGGTGGTAGCACGTCGCGCCGTTGCCTCGGGCGAAGTCCAGCAGCTCATCGTCGCCGGACACGGCCGGCCCCGGCAGCGTCTCCTGCTCGACGTAGCGCCCCATCTCAGGCGTGGACAGCAAGCGGCGGATCAGCCGGATCCCGCCCAGCGTCACGCGCCGGTCCGCTTCGTGCGACAGGTAGTTCGGCTGGATCGTCGGATCGACCCAAGGATCCGTGCTCCGCGCCCGCACCCAGCCGCTGCTCTCCGGCCGGTGCGGCCAGGCCCCCGCCGTCATGCCGGGGTAGCTGTCCAGGATATATGTCTTGCCCTGCTGGTAGCTGCCCGGCGTGAACACGCACTGCAGGTCCGGCGCGTCGAGCCCATCCCAGCTTTTCCAGAACACGTGCACTTGGCTCGGCGCTTGCGCCAGGATGCTGGGCCGGCCCGCCGCCCACCGCGCCACCTGCGCCGCCAGCCGCGGCCCGCGCGACAGCTCGTTCAGCGTCGCCGTCCCCGGCTTCGCCCGCGCCACGCACCGCACCGCGAAGTGATCGCGGAAGTTCTCCCCCACCGCCGCCTCGTGCGCCACCGGCACGCCAAGCTCCGCCAGCAGCCAGGCCGGCCCCACGCCCGAGATTTGCAGCAGCCGCGCCGTGTTCACCGTCCCGGAGGACAGGATCACCTCCCGCCGCGCCCGCACCTCCCGCGCCGGCCCGCCCCGCGCGCGGGCGTAGCGCACCCCCACCGCCCGCTTGCCCTCGAACACGATGCCGCTCGCCCGCGCCTCCGTCCGCACTTCCAGCCCCGGCCGCGACCGCACAGGCTTGAGGAACGCCCGCGCGGCGCTCACCCGCCATCCCCGCTCGATGGCCCGCTGGAAGTAGCCCACCCCGGCCTGGTCGCCGCTGTTGTAGTCCGGGTTGCGCGGGATGCCGGCCCCCACGCATCCGGCGATGAACGCTTCCGAGATCGGGTGGATCCAGTCCATGTCGGTGACCGGGATGCCCCGCTCCCGACCCCGCTTGCCGTCATCCCCGGCCCCCACCCGCCGCTCGGTCCGCTTGTAGTAGGGCAGCATGTCGGCGTAGCCCCAGCCGCGGTTGCCGCGCTGCGCCCAGTTGTTCAGGTCGTCCGGCTGGCCGCGGTTGTAGACCATGCCGTTGATGCTGCTGCTCCCCCCCAGCGTGCGGCCCTGCGTCGTGGCGATGGCCCGGCCCGCCGTGTTCTCCGTCGGCTCGGTCTTGAACTGCCAGGTGCAGGACGGGTCGAACAGCGTCTTGGTGAACCCCGCCGGGATGTGGATCCAAGGGTTGCTGTCCGCCGGCCCGGCCTCCAGCACGCACACGCTGACCCCCTCGTCCTCCGTCAGCCGGTTCGCCAGCACCGAGCCGGCCGCCCCGGCGCCCACGATCACGTAATCGAACGTCTCCGTCATCCCAGCCTCGCCTCCACCGCGTCCGCCACCGCTCGCGTGCCCGCCGCCCCGCCCAGGTCGCGGGTGCGCGGCCCGTCCCGCAGCACGGCCGCGACCGCCCCGCGGATGCCGTCCCCCGCCGCCGCGCAAGCCGGGTCGCCCTTCCGCGCCGCCAACCAGTCGAGCAGCAGCGCCGCCGACAGGATCGCCGCCACCGGGTTGGCGACGCCCTGCCCGGCGATGTCCGGCGCCGTGCCGTGGCTCGGCTGGAACACCGCGTGCCCCGGCCCGATGTCGGCCGACGGCGCGATGCCCAGCCCGCCCGAGATGCCGGCCGCGATCTCGCTCACGATGTCGCCGAACTGGTTCTCGGTCACGATCACGTCGAACCGCGCCGGGTCCGTCACCATCTGCATGCAGGCCGCGTCGATGTAAACGCGGTCGGTCTCGATACCGGGGTGCCGCTCCGCCGCCTCGTCGAACACCCGCCGCATCAGCGCCATGCCGCGCAGCACGTTGGCCTTGTCGAACAGCGCCACGCGCCCCGGCTTGCCGGCCTGGCGCCGGGTCCGCGCCTGGGCGAAGGCCAGCTCGAACAGCCGCTCGCAGCCGGCGCGGGTGATCACCATGCGGTCCTGCGCCGCGTCCGGGTCGTTGCCCGGCGGGTCGTGCCGCCCGGCGAACAGCCCCTCCGTCTGCTCCCGGATCACCAGCATATCGACCTCGGCCCGCGCCAGCGGACCCGGCACGCCGGGATACAGGCGCACGGGGCGCAGGCCCGCGAACAACTGGAAATGCTCGCGCATGTCGATCTGCGGCGCGATCTCGGTGCCGTCCGCGGCGCGGATGTCCGGCCATCCCGCGGCCCCGAACAGGATCGCGTCCGCCTGCCCGATCGCCCCCAGCGTCGAGGCCGCGATCGCCTCGCCCGTCCTCTGGTAATGGAGTGCGCCGCACTCGTGCCGCTCAGTCTCGATCGTGATGCCGTGACGCGCCGCCGCCCCGTGCATGACGCCATCGGCCGCGTCGATGACCTCGTGGCCGATGCCGTCGCCCGGCAGGACAGCGATGCGATAGGCGCTGCGTGTCATCCGCGTCCCCCCTTTTCCCGGACGGTAACGGCCGCCCCCGGGCCACGCAACGCAGGGCCACCAGGAAGGGAGCCGGCTGAGGCCGGCTTTCAGTAAACAATCCTTGCACGCGAAGTTGACTCCGTTGCCCTCCGTCGAACCCCGCGCATATGCGTTGACGAGGCGGCGCGGACGTCGCTTTCCGAAAGTAACTGGAGAACATAGCTAATGTACTATCATGACAAAAGACTTCAATATCCCGTGAAGGTCGAGACGCCTGATCCGGTGTTCGCGCGGATGCTGCAACAGGCGATCGGCGGCATCGAAGGCGAGATTCGCGTCTGCATGCAATACTTCTTCCAGGCCTGGGGCTCGCGCGGCCCGAGCACGAAGTATCGCGACATGCTGCTCCACACCGCGACCGAGGAGATCGGCCATATCGAGATGCTGGCCACCGCCGTCGCCCTGAACCTTGAGAAAGCGCCGAGCAGCCTGCAAGAGGAGGGCGCCGCGGACGGCATCGTCGGCGCCGTCATGGGCGGCGGCAAAGCCCGCCACACCATCGAGGGCATGTTGCAGCGCCACATCCTATCCACTGGCATGGCCGCCTACCCGGCCAACTCCGACGGCGTGCCGTTCGACATGTCGCACATCTACGCCAGCGGCAACCTCGCCGCCGACATGTACTGCAACGTCGCCGCCGAGAGCACCGGCCGCGTCCTGGCCGTGCGCCTCTTCAACGCCGCCCACGACGCCGGCATGAAGGACATGCTGCACTTCATGATCGCCCGCGACACTATGCACCAGCAGCAATGGCTGGCCGTGATCGAGGAGCTGGGCGGCCACGAGGGCGCGCTGCCGATCCCCAACAGCTTCCCGCAAAGCAAGGAAGACCAGACCCACAACTACGACTTCTTCGATACCGGCGTGAACGGGTCCGAGGCCCCGGCCGGCCGCTGGACCAGCGGCCCCAGCATCGACGGCAAGGGCACCTTCACCGTGTTCAAGAACAAGCCGCTCGGCGAGGAACCCGTCCTCGGCCCGGCCCGGCCGGACAGCGCGGCGGAAACCCAGCAGATCGCCTGACCGACGAAGCCCCGGGGACGCCTCCCAGGCATCCCCGGGCAGCCGCCCGGGCTTTCACGCCGCGGTGCCGCCCTCGCCCCCCGCTGGCCGCTTGAGCTGAAGCCCCGACCGCTTGCACTGGGCCACCAGCTCACCGTGCTGATTGTAGGCGCGGTGCAGGAACGTCACGATCCCGGCGTTGGGATGGGACCTGCTGTCCCGCAGCTCGATCACGTCCGTCTCGACCCGGACCGTGTCCCCGTGGAACAACGGCTTCGGGAACCGCACCTCGTCCCAGCCCAGGTTGGCGATGGCCGTGCCCAGGGTGGTGTCGCCCACCGAGATGCCGACCATCAGGCCGAGCGTGAAGCAGCTGTTCACCAGCCGCTGGCCGAACTCGGTGTGCTCCCGGCAGTAATGCTCGTCCAGGTGCAGCAGCGCCGGATTGTGGGTGAGGGCGCTGAAGAACACGTTGTCCGCCTCGGTCACGGTGCGGCTGATCGGGTGCTTGAACGTTTGCCCCACCACCATCTCGTCGAAATACAAGCCCGGCACGCCATCCCTCCTGCTCAATACGATTTCGGCAAGCCCAGCACCCGCTCGGCGATGAACGACAGCACCATCTCCTCCGTCACCGGCGCGATCCGCGTCAGGATCGACTCCCGGAACAGCCGCTCTACCTGATACTCCCGCGCGTAGCCCATGCCGCCGTGCGTCGTCACCGCCCGCGTGCACGCCTCGAACGACGCCCGCCCCGACAGCAGCTTGGCCGCGTTCGCCTCCGCCCCGCACGGCCGCCCCTGGTCATACAGCCAGCCCGCCCGCAGGCACATCCAGTACGCCGCCTCCAGGCTGGCCCAACTCTCGGCCAACGGGTGCTGGATGCCCTGGTTCGACCCGATCGGCCGCCCGAACACGACCCGCTCTCGCGCGTAGTCCGCCGCCCGCCGCAGCGCGTCCCGCCCGAGCCCCACCGCCTCCGCCGAGATCAGCACCCGCTCCGGGTTCAGGCTGTGCAGGACGTAGGAGAACCCGCGCCCTTCCTCGCCGACCCGGTCCGCCTCCGGCACGAACAGGTCGTCGATGAACACCGCGTTCGAGTCGACCGCGTTGCGCCCCATCTTGGCGATGCGCCGCACCTCCACCTTGCCGCGGTCGAGGTCGGTGTAGAACAGCGTCATCCCGTCCGTGGGCTTGCGGCACGCCTCCTTGGGCGTCGTCCGCGTCAGCAGCAGGATCTTGTCCGCCACCTGCGCCGTCGAGGTCCACAGCTTGCGCCCGTTCACCCGGTAGCCGCCCGCCACCTTGGCCGCGAACGTGGCCAGGTTCGCGGCGTCCAGCCCGGCGTCCGGCTCCGTCACCCCGAAGCACGCCTTCTCCCGCCCCGCGATCAACGGTGGCAGCCACCGCGCCTTCTGCTCCGCCGTCCCGTGCACCACGACGGCGTGCGGCCCGAACAGGTTGATGTGGATGGTCGACGCCGCCGAGAACCCGCCCCCGCCCGACGCCACCGCGTGCATCATCACCGCCGCCTCCGTCACCCCCAGCCCGGCCCCGCCCACGGCCTCCGGCATCGTGATCCCGAGCCAGCCGCCCTCGGCCATCGCCCGGTGGAACTCGTGCGGGAACCGCGCCTCCGCGTCGCACGCGCTCCAGTACTCGTCGCCGAACAGGGCGCAAACCCTGCCCACCCCCTCCTCGATCGCCTGCTGCTGCTCGGTGATCCCGAAATCCATCCTGCCCCGCCCAGCCGCCCCACCAAGTCGCCCCACTAAGTCGCCCCGGCAACGGTAGGCAGCGCCCCCATGCCGGTCAAACCACTCACGCCGAAGCCGATTGCTCTTTATGTAGCTAAGGCTATACTCTCGGGCGACGGATAGAACTAGGATCACGCATGGCCGACACCGCCGCCGACACCATGACCGACCGCACGACGCTCGCCATCCGCGACGTCCTCGCCGGCCGGCGCCGCGGCCCCCGCTCGGCCCTCCTGTTCGTCGGCCCGGCCGTCATCGCCTCCATCGCCTACATGGACCCCGGCAACTTCGCGACCAACATCCAGGCCGGGTCGCAGTTCGGCTACACCCTGCTCTGGGTCGTGCTGATGGCCAACCTGATCGCCATGCTGTTCCAGTCGCTGTCCGCCAAGCTCGGCATCGTCACCGGCCGCAACCTCGCCGAACTCTGCCGCGACCAGGTGTCCCCCGTCCCCCGCTACGCCATGTGGGCCGTGAGCGAGGTGGCCGCGATGGCCACCGACCTCGCCGAGTTCCTCGGCGGCGCCATCGGCCTGTCCCTGCTGTTCGGCCTGCCGCTCATCTACGGCATGGCCGTCACCGCCCTCGTCACCTACGGCATCCTCATGTTCGAGGGCCGCGGCTTCCGCCCGATGGAGCTGATCATCGGCGCCCTCGTCGCGGTCATCGGCCTCTGCTACCTGATCGAGATGTTCATCGCCCCCGTGGCCTGGCGCGAGGTCGGCCTCGGCCTGGTCACCCCGTCCATGCCCGACGCCGCCGCCCTCACCATCACGGTCGGCATCATCGGCGCGACGGTGATGCCCCACGCCGTCTACCTCCATTCCGGCCTCACCCAGTCCCGCGCCCCGGCCCGCGACGCCGCCGAGCGCCGCCTCCTGCTCCGCTTCTCCAACCGCGAGGTCGTGATCGCCCTCGCCCTCGCCGGGCTGGTCAACATGGCGATGGTCATCATGGCCGCCGCCGCCTTCCACCAGGGCCACAGCGACGTGGCCGAGATCGAGACCGCCTACCGCACGCTGACCCCTTTGCTGGGCGGCGCCGCGGCGGCGGTGTTCCTCGTCTCCCTGCTCGTCTCCGGCATCTCCAGCTCCGTCGTCGGCACGATGGCCGGGCAGATGATCATGCAAGGCTTCGTCGGCTTCCGCATCCCGATCTGGCTCCGCCGCCTGGTGACGATGATCCCGGCCTTCGTCATCGTCGCGATGGGCGTCAATGCGACCCAGGCCCTGGTTTACAGCCAGGTCGTGCTGTCCTTCGCCCTGCCGATCCCGATGGTGGCGCTGGTGCTGTTCACCCGCCGCCGCGACATCATGGGCGAGTTCGCCAACTCCCGCCTGACCGACGTCGCCGCCATCGCCGGCGCCGTCGTCGTGCTGTCATTGAACGCCGTGCTGCTGCTGCAAACCTTCGGCGTCCCCATCCCCGGCCTCGCCGCGGGCTGACCCTCCGCCCGTCCAAGTCCCGGCCTGTCTGTGACGGCCCCCAGCCCAACGGCGCCGCGGAGGAAACCACCCCCAACCCAGAGGCGGCCCGGCAGCCTCGGGCGCCTCGGCCCGGGCGCTGGCGTAGCAAACCACCCGCACCCGCGCCATGATGCCGCCCGCCGCATTGGGGAGACCGCGATGAACCCTGCCGCGTACGAGACCAAGCACTGCTCCCGCGAGGAGTTCAGGCGCTGGTGCGCCGCCCAGCCGAGGGGCCGCTACGAACGCCAGGACGGCCGCATCGTGGCGATGGCCCCCGAGCGCGGCGCGCACCTGCGGGCCAAGGGCGCGGTCTACAAGGCGCTGGACCGCGCGATCACGGCCGCCGGCGTCCCTTGCCAGGCGTTGCCCGATGGCGCGACGGTCGAGACCGGCGACAGCGACTACGAGCCGGACGCCTTGGTCAACGGTGGCGAGCCGATGGCCGACGACGCGGTCGCCGCCCCCAACCCCGTGATCATCGTCGAGGTCCTCTCGCCCGGCACGGCATCGACGGACACCGGCGGCAAGCTGGCCGGCTACTTCCGCGTGCCGTCCGTCATGCACTACCTGATCGTGCATCCGACCCGCCGCACGATCACCCATCACCGCCGCGCCGGCGACGGCATCGACACGCGGATCATCGCCCGCGGCCCCATCGCGATGACGCCGCCTGGGATCGTTGTTGATGCGGATGAGATTTACGATGCCGGGTAGTTTGGTCTCCCCTATGTCGCCAGGCCCTTCCGGTGCTTGGTTTGGCCGACGGCAATTGCCGCAAGCGATCTCATGCCGGAACTTCGCGTTCCCGATACGAATACCAGTGCGGGGCCATAGCGGAATGGCAGCTCTAAAGGGTGCAACGGCCGATTCTGGAACTTTCGTTTCGGGGTGGCACCAGACAGGTGCTCGGTCGCTAAGATTACCAAACGCAGCCGTCAGCCGCGCCGCAGATATTCGCAACACTCGCTAAGTATTGGTTGCGATCAGCTCGGCAAGCCACCCTCCCATCATGGGTCGTGATTCACGCGCAGTTCAGCAGCACCGGCGTCTTCAGTGCCACCGGGCTGCTTGGCATTATCTTTGTAGCCCGGCGTCTAGCCCAGCAGTACCGTTTGCGCGCTGTGCCCAACCTCATCAGGTAATTGAGGTGCCGTGTCCAAAGGCGCGTCCTGCTGGCCATCGAGACACCGGCTGCGAAGGGTTCTGGACCCTCACCACCTATCAGTTTCGGCCCCGAGTGGTTGACGGTCCGACCTGTGGTGTGATGAAGGCCCAATCCTAGACGGATTGGGTGTTTGGATGGGCGGGATCGAGCATGTGGCCGGGAGCATCAGCGTGGTGCTGCATGAGCGGCTGCCCTGGCAGCGCAAGACGCAGCGGGAGAACTTGGCGCTTCTGGTTGCGACCATGCTGAGCGAGCGCAGCGCCAACCTGATGTCGCTGGCGGCCGCCCTGCCGCGTCAGCCGGACCGGATCGACATGCGCTACCAGTGGATCGTGCGCGTGCTGGCGAACCCGCTGATCGAGTGCGATGCGGTGATGCTGGCGTTCGCACGCGAGGTGTTGGCGCGGGCGCAGGCCGAAGCGGGGCCAGGCGAGCGGGTGGACCTGATCTTGGATCAGAGCCGGGCGTCCGAGCGGCATCAGATCCTCATGCTGGCCCTGCGCTGGGGTGAGCGCGCCTTGCCGCTGGCTTGGCGGGTGGAGGAGACCGAGGGTGCCATTGGCTTTGGCGTGCAGAAAGGCTTGCTCGACACCGTAGTGGCTTGGTTGCCTGAAGAGGCTCGTGTGCGGTTGCTGGGCGACCGGTTCTACGGCACGCCCGCGCTGATCGGCCACTGCCAGGTGCTGGGCTGGGACTACCGGCTGCGGCTGAAGGGCAACCTGCATCTATGGATCGACGGTGCCGACGCAGGGCCGGTCGAGCGCCTGGCCCGGGACACGCCCTATCTGACGGAAGTGGAATTGACCGCGCGCCGGGTGCGCACCAACGTCGGCTTCATCCAGGACCCCGGCCATGAGGAGCCCTGGATCGTCGCCATGTCCGAGGCCCCGGGCTACCTCACCACGCTCGACTACGCCCGGCGCTGGGGCATCGAGCCGATGTTCTCCGACTTCAAGACCCGTGGCTTCGGCCTGGAAGACAGCCAGATCCGCTACCCGGACCGGCTGGCCCGGCTGATCCTGGTCATGGCGCTGGCGCTCTATCTTGCCGTGTCCACAGGACAATGGGATGCGGTCCATCATGCCACGCCTGCCGAACGCAGACGCCCGGAACAACAGCCGAAGAACGTCCTGCGCAGCATGACGTCGTGGTTCACGCGCGGCCTACGGCGCATCGCAAACCTGCTCCAAACCCTTCAGCCCATCCCACAACTTTGGAGTGTTCCAGCAACTGATAGGTGGTGAGGTTCTGGACCCGCGCTTCTCAAGAACCCCCCTGCACGATCCGCCACGCCAGCCGCGCCGCCGCGCAAGCGCAATTTCTAAATGCCGCCATTCCGCGACAAACCACTTGGCACAGCAGACTGGCGCTACGGCCGAGAAGCCGGATCACGCGGCGGGTCTCGCCAACCGAGCGGTCATTGAAAGACGCGAGCTTCGCCGTGGTTCCCGCGAGCTTGCCCCCTAGCAATATGGAAAATCCTAGAAAGTACATCCAGCGATAGTTGCGATTACGATGGTCGTGCTCGGCCTCACCAGCCAGTCGCGTTGCCATCTTTCGGAAGCGGATCAAGCTTGGAATCACGCATTCGGACGCGAGGGCGACAGGAGCCCTCATAAGAGGCTCGGGCATCTTTCCGCGGAGGGCGTCTGGAAACGCGCTGCAGAACTGGGCTGGCGTTTCCTGGCATTGAGGAGAGGGAACTGGCAGCATTTTGATGCCCCTGCCTGAATCCACGATCGGACAAAGTTTTTGATTGTAGTCCGCGATTTCCCCTCGAATCTGGTCCATTTCTGTCGGTATCGCGGCGTGATACAGATCATTTCCGTATAGGGCCGCCGATGAATCGGGGCCTAAACTGACAAATACCCGCGGGTCTTCGAAAGCCAGGAGAAGTAAGCTGGGATGCACATGCGACGCCCATCGACAGGACGCCGCATACTCCGTAGGGTTCTGCCGGCACCAGGAAAGATATGTTTCAACCTGCTTTAACAGATAACCGCTGGCCCGCTGGACGTCTTGGCCGCTCTTACGAAAGTCCGCGTCGTGCTGCGCCATCTGCGAGTCCGCAATGAAGATAACCGCCGCAATTAAACCAAGCACTAGCCAGAAATGATCATATACCTCCCAACCTTTGTTACGAATAGGAAGGCTATCGGCTGCTAGAATGGTCACCGTCCAGCCGACCACGACAAGGAAAGCCACCAAAACGAGCATGCCACCTATATCTCCGGTCATCCCGACGCCGCCGATAGCGAACGCCTCAGGTGCCGGCGCGATGTGTGGCAAGATGCCCGTGACTACAGCTACTCCCGGTAAAACCAACAAGGTAGCGGTTGCGAGCACACCGATTCCCCTCCAGACTGCGTACCCGGCAAGTATTACGAGAGGCAAGAACAACAGACAGACTATGCAGAGAAGTCCAAGGATGACGCGGACGGACGCTCCGGGATCCCAGCCGCTGACGGCGGCGGCACCCGGCATGGCGGCAGCTAGGCTGGACGCCGTCATGTCGGAGGACAACAGTCCGGCACCCTCCAAATTCTGCTGAATGCTCCAGGCTGCACGGCTCAACAGCGCGGCGTACGGATGAAGAAACTGAATTAGCCTGGAAAATTCATGAGGGTTGGCGGGCATAGTACAAGCCCTTGATCCAGCGTAGAATGTGGTTCTCGAGGCCAATTCTACGGAACCGGAGCGCCATGCCCGCCAAGGTTGAGACTACCGCTGCGCTGCCCGGCTTGTCACCGGTCGGCGGCAAGCCCGTGATCGCCCGCTTCGACGGCGGCCACCTCTCCTCCGACGGTGGGCTGCTGGTGCTGCGCGAGGTGGAGCGCCGCCTCGACGTGGCCGGACGCTTGGCAGGGTGCATCAAGGATCCGCGCGACCCGGAGCGCGTCGTGCACGGGCTCGACGAGATCATCCGCTTTCGCCTGCTGATGATCGCGGCGGGCTACGAGGACGGCAACGACGCCGACCAGCTGCGCACCGACCCGATGTTCAAGCTGGCCCTGGCAAAGCTCGGGGACGGGGCGGCGCTGTGCTCGCAGCCCACCATCTCGCGCCTGGAGAACCTGCCCGGCACGCGTGCGCTGCTGCGGATGGGCCGGGCCATGGTCGACCTGTATTGCGCGTCGTTCCGCCAGGTGCCGCGCCGGATCGTGCTGGACGTGGACGACACGTTCGACACCGTGCACGGCGGGCAGCAGATGCGCTTGTTCAATGCGCATCATGACGAGTACGGCTTCCAGCCCATCGTGGTGTTCGACGGCGAGGGCCGCTTCGTCGCCGCCGTGCTGCGCCCGGCCAAGCGGCCGAGCGGGCGCGAGGTCCGGGCCTTCCTGCGCCGCCTGCTGCGCCAGCTCCGCGCCAACTGGCCCCGGGTCGAGGTCCTGCTGCGCGCCGACAGCCACTACTGCGGCCCCGAGGTGCTGCGCTGGTGCCGGGCGAACACGGTCGATTATCTGATTGGGGTCGCGCCCACCAGCACGCTGCGCCGCCATGTCGAGTGCCTGGAGGCCAGCACCGCCGCCCGCTTTGCCGCCTCGGACGGCTCGGGCAAGCTCCGCCGCTTCACCGAGTTCTACGACAGTGCCGCAAGCTGGGACCGCGTGGAGCGCATCGTCGCCCGCGTCGAGGCCGGGCCGGACGGGACAGACACGCGCTTCGTCGTCACCAGCCTGCCGGGCGGCTCGGCCCGCACTCTCTACGAAAAACGGTATTGCGCGCGCGGACAGGCGGAAAACCACATCAAGAGCTGGAAACGCCACCTGGCCGCCGACCGCACTTCGTGCACCAAGGCCACCGCCAACCAGTTCCGCCTGTTCCTGCATGGGGCCGCCTACTGGCTCATGTGGAGCCTGCGCACGCTGATGCCGCGCCGCTCGTCCTGGCGCACCGCCCAGTTCGACACCCTGCGGCTGCGCCTGGTCAAGCTGGCCGTGCGCGTCGTCGAACTCAAAACCCAGGTCAAGCTGCACCTGCCCAGCAGCGCCCCGTGCCAGTCCATCCTGGCTTTCGTCCTCGGCCGTATGCCGCGCATCATCAGTTAAGCTCCGGGGCAGCGTGCCCCACCGTCACCCGTTTTCACCAACCCTCAGCGCCGCCGCATCGAGCCGCCAACATGCCATCTCGACGTGGTAACGGGTCCGCACACCTGCACAACCAACACACGAAAACCGCACGCCTCAAATGGAGCCGGTCTCAAAGCCATGAATTATGGCGGTTAGCAAGTCCGCTTTCCTCCGAGTATCCCTGTTATGTGCTGGATTCTGCGCTAGCGGACATGGCCGGACAACCTGGTCACAGAAGTGACGTGCTGCCGCCCGCCACGCAGAGCGAAAAAGCATCGAGCGACGATATCCGCTTTTGAGATGATCACCTCAGCGGAGGAATGGCCAACATGGTGCAAACCGGATTTAAGCCGAGCGGCCACCGAACTTCCGCTTCCCACCAGCCTACCTGATCCACCCTCCAACCTTGACACCCACCCCAGGACAATGTTCCTATCTCCCCATGTCCTCGACCGCCCCCCAACCTCAACCGGCCCCTGACGCCGCCCAACACCCCGAGGACGCCCAGTACTACCGCCAGGTCCTCCACGACCTGATCGACATGGGAACCGACCTCGCCCGCCGCGCCCACCAGCAGGCCACGCGCGAACCCGGCCCCAAGCGCCCCGCCAACGACCCGGCCCCGGACCCGACCCTCGCCTTCGACCGCCTCGCCCGCTGCGTCCGCCGCTGCATCGCCCTCGCCCGCCAACTGGCCGAACCCGCGCCGCAAGCCCCGGGCCAAGCCCAGCGCCGCACCGCCGCCCGCAAGCGCGTCATCCGCGACGTCGAGGACGCCATCCAGCGCACCGCCCAGGGCGCGGACGCCGAGTCCCTCCACGCCGAACTCGCCGACCGCCTCGACGCCCCGGACCTCGACGACGACCTCGCCACCCGCCCCGTCGCCGACATCATCGCCGACATCTGCCGCGACCTCGGCCTCGCCACCCTGCCCGGCACCCGCCCCTGGAAGCGCCGCACCCCGGCCGACATCGAGAGCCTCTGCGCCCGCGCCGCCCGGCCCCGCGCGCCCACCGTTCCCACGGCCGCGACCCGCGAGCCGCCGGCGCGCGCCTGCCCAGGTGCCGCCCTGTCGCCGATCCCCGCCAGGACCGCCGCACCGAACGACGCCCCCCTCGCCCCTCTCGGGTGGCCCCGTCCACGACCCGGCCCCGCCAACAACCGCCCGCCGAGCAGGCCGGACCTCAGGGCCGAACCCGCTCCGACCCCGAACCCCCCGCCGCCCTGATCGCCGCGTTCATCGCCCGGACCCCGGCCCCGGCCCCGTCCGGGTGCCCCCAGACCGCCCCCACCACCGCCAGGAACCCGGCCCCCGCCCGCACCAGCGGCGCGCAGTTCTCCGCCGTCACCCCCCCGATGGCCACGCACGGCAGCTCCATCAGCTCCGCCCACCAGGACACGATCCCGACCTCGGCCCGCGTCGGCGCGTCCTTCGTCGCCGTCGGGAAGAACGCCCCGAACGCCACGTAGTCCGCCCCGTCCTCCCCGGCCTGCATCGCCAGGTCGCGGCTGTCGTGGCACGTCACCCCTAGCGTCAGGTCCGGCCCCAGGATCAGCCGCGCCTCCCGCGCCGGCGTGTCGGTCTGCCCCACGTGCGCCCCGTCGCACCCCGTCTCCCGCACCAACTCTGGCCGGTCGTTCAGCAGGAACGCCACCCCGCGCGACTGCGCCACCGGCCGCAGCGCCTCGATGGCCCGCCGCCACCCGTCGTCGTCCGCGCCCTTCAGCCGAAGCTGCACCGCCGCCACGTCCCCCGCGTCCAGCGCCGCCGCCAGCGTGTCCGCGAACCCGGCGTCCGCCGCCGCCGGCGTCACCAGATACAGCCGGCAATCCCCGGCCGCATCCGCCGCCACCGCTTACTGGCCCAGGTAGATGTCGATGATGCCCTGCAACAGCGTCAACGCCTCCTGCTCCGGCCGCTGGAACGTGTTGCGCCCGATGATGCTGCCGTTGGCCCCGCCGTCCCGCAGCCCCCGGATCTCCTCCAGGATCGCGTCCACGTCGCCCTTGACCTCGCCGCCCGAGAACACGACGATCCGCCGCCCGCCGAAGCACGCCTGCACCACGTGCTCGACCCGCGCCTTCATGGTCGAGATGTCGATGTTCTGGCTTTGGTAGGTCTTCTTCGCCGCTTCCAGGCTGACCACGTTGGTCGGCGGCTTCACCTTGATGATGTGCGCCCCCATCAGCGCCGCCATGTGCGCGGCGTAGGCGCAGATGTCGACCGCCGTCTCCGCCGCCTTGTCCAGCGCCGGCCCGCGCGGGTAGCTCCAAACGACGACGGCGAGCCCCGACTCCTTGGCCTCCTCCGCCAGCTCGCGCAGCTCCTCCATCTGGTCGAAGGCGTACTCGCTGCCCGGGTAGATCGTGAACCCGATGGCCGAGCACCCGAGCCGCAGCGCGTCGCGCACCGACCCCGTCACCGCCTGGTCCTTCTCGGTGGCCAGGCTGTTGCTGCTGTTGAGCTTCAGGATCGTCGGGATCGCCCCCGCGTAGGTGCCCGCTCCGGCCTCGATCATCCCGAGCGGCGCCGCGTAGGCGTTCAGCCCGGCCGCCAACGCCAGCCGGAAATGGTAGTGCGGGTCGTAGGCCGACGGGTTGGGCGCGAAGCTGCGCGCCGGGCCGTGCTCGAATCCTTGGTCCACCGGCAGGATCACCATCTTGCCCGTGCCGCCCAGCTTGCCTTGCATCATGATGCGGGCCAGGTTGGCCTTGGTCCCCGGATTGTCGCTCTCGTACTTGTCGAGGATGGTCTTGACGTCCGGCGTGACCTGCATGGTGGGCCCTCTCAATGGTGCAACGATGGCGCGGGGCTTAGCCGAAGGCGGCCCGGCTGTCACCCTCGCAGCCAGGCGTCGAGCCGCCGAGCCGTCGCCCGGTCCCCCCAGCAATCCGCCAGGTCGAGCGCCGGCGGCCGCGCCGTCAGCACCACCGCGCCGGCGGCCCGCTCCATCACCGCCGGCAGGGCAGGGCAGGGATGCAGCACGATCATCCGGCACCCCACCGCCAGCGCTTCCAGCGCCCGTCCCGCCTGATCGCCGCAGTCGAGCGCGTCCGGTTGCGGCGCGTGCCCGTCGAGGGCCAGCCTGATCAGCGCCCGCCACCACCCCGCCCCCGCGTAGCCCGCCGCGCCCGGCCCGGACAGCAGCAGCACCGGCCGCCCCGGCCGCAACGCCGCCCGGGCGTAGGGCAATCCGTGGACGACGACGGCCGGCGGCAGCGCCATGCTTGACCTTCAACCAGTTGCGCGCTTTCTGTTCAGGCCCGGCGCCACGCTTCGCCGGGTCGAGGTGGCCACGCCGAGCGGCCTGCACGGTAGAACCTCGGCGCCGGCAACGAACAGGGGGCGGACGATGGTGGAAGACGACCAGATGATGGACCGGCTCGAACGCGCGCTCGACCGCATCGGCCACAACGTCGAGCAGCCCGACCCGGTCGCGGCGGAGTTCGCCACGCGCCTGGACGCGGTGATCGCGCGCCTGCGCGAGGAATTGGAGCGCTAACGCATGTCGCAAGTCACTCTCAAGATCAACGGTTACGCCTACAACATCGGCTGCCAGGACGGCGAGGAGCCGCACCTGTTCGCGATGGCCGAGCAGATCGAGGAGCGCGTGCTGCGCGCCAAGTCCCTCGGCAGCCAGTCGGGCGAGGCCAAGCTGCTGGTCATGGCCGCCCTGTTCATGGCCGACGAGCTGCACGACCTCTCCCTCGAAGTCCGCGCCGGCCAGAAGGGCAAGACCGCCGCCGCCGAGAAAGCCTCGCAGGAACGCCTGAAACGCATCGCCGCCCGCGCCGAGGCGATTGCGGCGGCGGTGGAGCAACCCTAAATAGACGGGGCGGTGCTGCCCGGTGCGTCAGGCAGCTCATGCCCGGGGCCGATAAGCACTCCCTCGGGAACTGGCTCTGCTATGGCCGTGGTCATGGTATCTGGTGCCCACCTGCGTTAGCAGGTCTCGGGAGCATGACACGTCAACGGCCATGGCGGCACCGCACCCGTCCTTGAAATCCGCGCTTCGCGTCGAAGCCCTGCGCCGACGCGAGGCCGCTCGCCCGGGTTGGGGCGCCCGCCTCGCCGGCCACGTCCTCGCCCGCTGCCCCTTGCCGCCGGGCATCCCGGTGGCCGGGGTTTGGCCGCTCGGCGGCGAGATCGACCTCCGGCCCCTCCTGCTGGCGCTGCTCGGTCGAGGCCACCCGGTTCTCCTGCCCGAAACCCCGGAGCGCGGCCACCCGCTGCTGTTCCGCCGCTGGCGTCCCGGGGTGCCCATGATCCCCGAGCGTTTCGGCACCTTGCGTCCCGACGGGCCGCTCGGCACGCCCGCCTTGCTGCTCGTCCCGCTGCTCGCCTTCGACGCCCGCTGCCACCGCCTCGGCTACGGCGGCGGCTACTACGACCGCACCATCGCCGGGTTGCCGGGCATCCGCACCATCGGCTGCGCGTTCGCGGCCCAGCAGGTGGACGCCGTCCCCGTTCTGCCGCATGACGCGCCTCTTGACGCCGTCGCCACCGAGCGCGGCGTGCTGTTCCGTCCACAGGACCGCCCCAAGAACCGCCCCAGGGCCGATCGATAGGCTGACCGGAGAACCATGCGCATCCTCTTCCTCGGCGACGTCGTCGGCCGCACCGGCCGTGACGCCGTGGTCGCCCACCTGCCCGGCCTGCGCGCCCGCCTCCGCGCCGACCTCGTGGTCGTCAACGGCGAGAACGCCAGCCACGGCTTCGGCCTCGGCCCCAACATGGCCGACGCCATCCTCGCCGCCGGGGCCGACGTCATCACGCTCGGCAACCACGCCTGGGACCGCCGCGAGCTGATCCCCTACATCGCGCAGCAGCCCCGCGTCGTCCGTCCGCTCAACTTCCCCCCTGGCACCCCCGGCGCGGGTTGCCACCTCGTCGAGCTCGCGGACGGTCGCCGCGCCCTGGTGCTCAACGCCCTCGGCCGCCTGTTCATGGACACGGTCGACTGTCCCTTCCGCGGCACCGCCGAGCTGCTGTCCCGCTACAAGCTGGGCGCGTCCGTGCAGGCCATCGTCGCCGATTTCCACGCCGAGACCACCAGCGAGACGATGGCCTACGGCCACTCCTTCGACGGCGCGGTCAGCCTCGTCGTCGGCACCCACACCCACGTCCCCACCGCCGACCACCAGATCCTTCCCGGCGGCACCGCCTTCCAGAGCGACGCCGGCATGTGCGGCGACTACGACAGCGTCATCGGCATGGCCAAGGAGGGCGCCGCTGCCCGCTTCTGGCACCGGATGCCCGGCGAGCGCATGCAGCCCGCCGGCGGCGAGGCCACCCTGTGCGGCCTCTTCCTCACCACCGACGACCGCACCGGCCTCGCGACCGGCGTCGAGCCGCTGCGGCAGGGCGGGCGCTTGTCGCAGATGCTTCCTCGCATCTGACGCGCCTCGCCCCCATAATCCAGCGAGATTTAGAGTGAGAGGCGTTCATGAGACTTTCATCACTGCTGCTGCTTTCGGCGCTGATCCTGACGGGTTGCGCCGATTGGAAGACGCCGACCCGGGCCCCGACCGGCATCACCGCCCAAGGCGGCGGCGCCACTGAATACCTTGCCCGAACGCCAGGTGGGCCGAATCCGCAGCCCAGCGGCGCTCTCAATACGACCACCGTGCGGTAAGCTGCCCTGAAGGCGACGTGTCAGACTTGACGCGTCGCCGAACCTTCGCCGCGCGCCCTTGCTGGCGGTTGCGACCAGCCCGGCAACATTAGGGTCCGTCCCGACCCAGCCATCGCCGCCGCCTGCATCCATGCGCAGAATACAACACGTTGTTGGCAATGCGCTGACCTTAACCGCAGGCCCGTAGTGCCGGCCCTTAAGCCCAATCGAGCCGGTCAACGGCTTGCTGCGGCATCATCAGTGAGCGATGTGCAGATGCCCGGCATTCCTCACGAGGAACAGGAACCGGTCAACACGGCGGCCCTCCGCCGACAGCCTGACCAACCAGGGAGACCCGCTCACGTCGCGCTGTGCGCTTCCGCTTCTCGCCGCGGTGCTGCTCGCGGGCTGCGCCAGCTTCGGTGCCCTGGTTTGCATACCGACCGGCATTGCCGTGCAAGACGGCAGCGGTGTCGAGCAACTGAAGGAGATCCAAGCCGGCCGCAACGGACGGGGAGGTGGCGCCGTGACCAAGACGTTCTTCCGCTGATCCGTCCGGCATTCCGGGCTGACCTCCGCTCAAGCCTTGCTATCCGCCGCGGCGGGCCGCTGCTAAACACCGGGGCGTCAGCAACAGCTCCGAGTCCCCGCCGATGGCCGGCCACAGCCAGTTCAAGAACATCATGCACCGCAAGGGCGCGCAGGACGCGAGACGCGCCCGCCAGTTCGCCAAGCTGATCCGCGAGATCACCGTCTCCGCCCGCCAGGGCCTGCCCGACCCGGCCAGCAACCCCCGGCTGCGCGCCGCCGTCGCCGCCGCCCGCGAGGCCAACATGCCCCGCGACACCATCGACCGCGCCATCAAGAAAGCGACCGGGACCGCGGGCGGCGAGGACTACGCCGAGGTCCGCTACGAAGGCTACGGCCCGGCCGGCGTCGCTGTCATCGTCGAGGCGTTGACCGACAACCGCAACCGCACCGCCTCCGACGTGCGCAGCGCCTTCAACAAGCATGGTGGCGCGCTGGGCGAGACCAATTCGGTCAGCTTCCTGTTCACCCGCCTCGGCGTGATCCAGTACCCGCCCGAGGCCGCCGGTGCCGACGCCATGCTCGAAGCCGCGATCGAGGCCGGCGCCGACAACGCCGAGAGCACGCCGGACGGCCATGAAGTCACCTGCGCCGTGGAGGATTTCTTCGCCGTCCGCGACGCCCTCGAAGCCCGCTTCGGCGAGCCCTCCGGCGCCCGGCTGGAATGGCGCCCGTCCACCTCCGTCACCCTCGACGAGGACAAGGCCGCCGGCCTGCTCAAGCTGGTGGACGCGCTGGAGGACAACGACGACGTGCAGAACGTCTTCGCCAATTTCGACATCCCCGACACCGTGCTGCAACGGCTCTCGGCGTGACCACCCGCCCGGCCAGGCTGCTGGGCATCGACCCCGGCCTGCGCTTCACCGGCTGGGGCGTGGTCGACGTGTCCGGCAACCGCCTGACCCACGTCGCCGACGGCGTGATCGCCACCGAGAGCGACGACAGTGTTCCCAATCGCCTCAAAGCGTTGCATGATGCTCTTGTCATGGTGTTCAAGCAGCATCGGCCCGAGGAGGCGGCGGTCGAGGAAACCTACGTCAACCGCAACGGCACGGCGACGCTCAAGCTCGGCTACGCCCGCGGCGTCGCCCTGCTCGCCCCGGCCCTGGCCGGCATCCCCGTCTCCGAGTATGGGGCGATGGCCGTCAAGCAGGCCGTCGTCGGCACCGGGGCCGCGCAGAAAGACCAGGTGGCGATGATGGTCCGCCGCCTGCTGCCCGGCGCCACCCTGCGCCGGGCCGACGCCGCCGACGCGCTGGCCGTCGCCATCTGCCACGCCCACCACCGCGCCAGCCGCCTGCGCGTGCTGTCCGGCACGGTGATGGCGTGATCGCCCTGCTGCGCGGCACGGTGGAGTCGCTCGACGAGGACCGCTGCGTCGTGGACGTGGGCGGCGTCGGCTACCTGGTGCAGGCCAGCACCCGCACCCTCGCCGCCCTGCCGCGCCCGCCGTCCCCCGCCCGCCTGCTGGTCGAGACGCAGGTGCGCGAGGACGCCATCACCCTCTACGGCTTCGCCGACACCGCCGAGCGCGACTGGTTCCGCCTGCTGCTGACGGTGCAGGGCGTCGGCGCGAAGGTGGCGCTCAACCTGCTCTCCGCCCTCAGCCCGTCCGACCTGATCCGCGCCATCGCCGCCGGCGACCGCGCCAGCCTCACCCGCGCCTCCGGCGTCGGCGCGAAGCTGGCCGTCCGCCTGCTCAGCGAGCTGCGCGACAAGGCGGGGGCGATGCCGCAGGGCACTGGCGCCGCCGTCGTGCTGCCGGTCGCCGCCGGGCCGGAGGCGGACGCGCTCTCGGCGCTGGCCAACCTCGGCTACCGCCGCGCCGAAGCGCACCCGGCCATCGCCCGCGTGCTGGAACGGCTCGGCGAGGGCGCGGCGGTGGGCCAGATCATCCGCGAGAGCTTGCAGGAGCTGGCGGCCAAGTGAGCGACCGCGCCGTCTCCCCCGCCCGCGCCGACGAGGATTCGGCCGAGGCCACCCTGCGCCCGCAAACCCTCGCCGAGTTCACCGGCCAGCGCGCCAGCCGCGAGAACCTCGCCATCTTCATCCAGGCCGCCCGCGGCCGGGGCGAGGCGCTCGATCACGTTCTCCTTCACGGTCCCCCCGGCCTCGGCAAGACGACGCTCGCCCAGATCGTCGCCCGCGAACTCGGCGTCGGCTTCCGCGCCACCTCCGGCCCGGTGATCCAGCGCGCCGGCGACCTCGCCGCCATCCTGACCAACCTTCAGCCCCGCGACGTGCTGTTCATCGACGAGATCCACCGCCTCCAGCCCGCCATCGAGGAGGTGCTCTACCCGGCGATGGAGGACTTCCAGCTCGACCTCATCATCGGCGAAGGCCCGGCCGCCCGCAGCGTGCGGATCGACCTCGCCCCGTTCACCCTGGTCGGTGCCACCACCCGCGCCGGGCTGCTCGCGACGCCGTTGCGCGACCGCTTCGGCATTCCCCTTCGCCTCGTGCTCTACACCCCCGAGGAACTCCGCCGCATCGTGGCCCGCGGCGCGGAGAAGCTCGGCTTCGCGCTCACCAACGAGGGCGCGATCGAGATCGCCCGCCGCTCCCGCGGCACGCCGCGCGTCGCCGGCCGCCTGCTGCGCCGGGTGCGCGACTTCGCCGCCGTCGCCGGCAACGACCCGGTGGACCGCCCGGTCGCCGACGCCGCCCTGACCCGGCTCGAAGTGGACGCCATCGGCCTCGACGCGATGGACCGCCGCTACCTGACCCGCATCGCCGAGCACCACGCCGGCGGCCCAGTGGGCGTCGAGACCCTGGCCGCCGCCCTGGCCGAGGCGCGCGACACCCTGGAGGACGTGATCGAGCCGTTCCTGATCCAGGAGGGCCTCGTGCTGCGCACCAGCCGGGGCCGGATGTTGGGCGAGGCCGGCTGGCGTCACCTCGGCCTGATGCCGCCGCGCGAGCAGCCGCAGTTCGACCTGTTGCGCGAGGCCGAGTGAGCACGCGCTTCGAGGCCCGGGTCTATTACGAGGATACCGACGCGGGCGGCGTCGTCTATCATGCTCGCTACCTGGCCTTCGCCGAGCGGGCGCGCACCGAGGCGATGCGCGCCCTCGGCGTGCCGCACGACGAGCTTGCGACGCGGCACGGCCTGATCTTCGTGGTGCGGCGCGTTGAAATGGACTATCTGCGGCCCGCCCGGCTCGACGACCTTGTGGCGGTGACCGCGGAAACCGTGGCGCTGGGCGGCGCGTCGATCGAGGTGCGCCAGGCATTCACGGTGGACGGGCGGCCGCTCGGGGAGCTGCGGGTCAGGCTGGCCTGCGTGCGCGCCGCCGACGGACGCCCGGCGCGGATCCCGGACCGGTGGCGCGAGGCGCTGTCGGCCGAAGTGGAGGGGTGAGGACGAGTGGCGGATCAGACGGTGGACGCGGTGACTTCGGCGGGTGGCGACATGTCCCTGCTCGGGCTGTTCCTGCAAGCGGACTGGGTGGTCAAGGTCGTGATGCTGCTGCTGCTCGCGGCCAGCGTCTGGGTCTGGGCGATCGTGTTCGAGAAGGTGGTCAGCCTGCGCCGGGCCAACCGCGCGGCGTCGGCGTTCGAGGACCGCTTCTGGTCCGGCGGCAGCCTTGACGACCTTTACGAAGAGGAGGGCGTGCGCCCCACCCACCCGCTCGCCGCCGTGTTCGGCGCGGCGATGGGCGAGTGGCGGCGCAGCGCCCAGGTGGTCGGCGCAGACCTCAGCCGCGGCAGCGTGCGCGAGCGGGTGGACCGCGCCATCGGCGTCACGGTTTCGCGTGAGATGGAGCGGATGGAGCGGTGGATGGTGTTCCTCGCCTCCGTCGGCTCGGTGGCGCCCTTCGTCGGCCTGTTCGGCACCGTTTGGGGCATCATGCACACCTTCGGCGCTATCGCGACCAGCCGCAACACCAGCCTGCAGGTCGTCGCCCCCGGCATCGCCGAGGCCCTGTTCGCGACCGCCATCGGCCTCGTCGCCGCCATCCCGGCGGTGCTGGCCTACAACTCCATCAGCTCCGACCTCGCCCGCCTCGCCGCCCGCCTCGAAGGCTTCGGGGCCGAGTTCGGCGCCATCCTGTCGCGCCAGTCGGAGCAGCGGGGCTGATGGCCGCGCCTCTCTACGGCCGGGGCCGCGGGCAGGGCCGCTACAAGCCGCTGGCCGAGATCAACGTGACGCCCATGGTCGATGTCATGCTCGTGCTGCTGATCATCTTCATGGTCACCGCCCCGCTGATGACCTCGGGCGTCACCGTGGACCTGCCCAAGACCAGCGCCGCGCCGCTCAGCCAGGACGTCGAGCCGATCACGGTCTCGGTCAATGCCGAGGGCAAGATCTACCTGCAGGAGACGGAGGTGCCCTTGGCCGAGCTGGCAGCCAAGCTCGCCGCGACGAGCGACAACAAGCTCGACCGCCGCATCTTCGTCCGCGGCGACAAGAGCCTCGCCTACGGCCGGATCATGGAGGTGATGGCGACCGTCACCCAGGGCGGCTTCACCAAGGTGGCCCTGCTGGCCGAGCACACCGCCGCCGCCCCTGCGGTCCCGTCCGCCGCCACCCCGCCCGCGTCCGCCCCGTCCCCTTCTGCCCAGCCCTCCTCTGCCCAGCCCTCCTCTGCCCAGCCCCCCTCCGCTCAACCAGGCCCGGGTCGCCGCCCGGGGCGCGGGTAGGCTCCCCGCCTCGGCATGGATCCGTTCCTCCGTCGCGGCGGGGCGGTCAGCCTCGCCTTCCACGCTGCCGTGCTGGCCGCGCTCGTGCTGGCGCTGCCCTCGCCGAAGCCGCTGCCGGCGGGAACGGAAGTCGAGGTGGCGATGGCATTCGAGTCTCCGCCTCTGCCGGCGCAGCGAGCCCCGTCCCAGGCTCCCGCGCCCGGACCGGCGCTTGCTGCTAAGCCAGCCCCAAGCCCGTCTGACGAGCCGGTGACGCCGGATTTGCCCTTGCCCCTGCCCCTGCCGCCGCCACCGTCCCCCGCTTCCGCTCCTCCGGTTCCCGACTTGCCGCTGCCGCCGTCCCCGCCCGCGCCGCCCAAGCCGCCGCCCGCGCCGCAAGCCCCGTCGACGGCGGCCCCCGCCGAGTTGCCCGAAGCGCCGCCCGTGCCGCCGCTGCCGCTGCCGCCCCAGCCGGTGCCGCCGCCTCAGAGGCCCGCGCCCAGCCCGGCCGCGGCTCCAGCCTCGACCCCGGCTCCGACCTCAGCCAAGCCCGCGCCGCCCACGCCGCAGCCGAGCAGCCCAGCCAGCCAGCCTGCCCCGGCCAGCCCGCCAGCGCCCGACACCAAGGCGCTCGAGAGCGCGCTCGACCGCCTGCGCGCCTCTCGCCAGCAATCCCAGGCGTCTCGGTCGACCCTGTCGAGCACCCCGGCCGGCGGCGGCAGCCCGGCCGGCATCGACAACGCCGCGCTGAGCGCCGCCGCCCGCGGCGCGATCGGCGACCGCATCCGCGAGTGCTGGACCGGCGACCGCGGCGCGCTCGACTTCGACAAGCAGGTCGCCCGGCTGCTGATCACGACCGACGCGGACGGGGTGGTGCGCGACGCCGAGATCAGGCAGACATCCCCTGGCCCGGTCGGGCGCGCCTTCGCCGAACGGGCGCGCCGGGCCGCGATGGACGCCCGTTGCGCGACCCTGCCGCTGCCGCCCAGCATGAAGGGCCAGGTCCACAAGTTCGAGATCACGTTCCGACCGTGATGGGAGAGACAACGATGCCACACTCGCTTCTTGGCCGCCGCGGCTTGATGGCCGCCGGCATCGCGGCCGTCCCGCTGCTCGCCCGGCCGCGCGGCGCGGCGGCCCAAGGCGTGGGCCAAGGCAACCAGCAGCCGGAGATCACCGTCGACCGCGCCCGCACCGCGCCGATCCCGATCGCCATTCCCAATTTCGCCGGCATCCCGCTCGGCGCCGACATCGCCGGGGTGGTGATCAGCAACCTCGGCCGCTCCGGCCTGTTCCGTCCCGTGGCCCAGACGGCGCAGGCCGGCCCGGGCGACGGCGACACGCCCAATTTCCAGAACTGGAAAGCCGTTGGCGCGCAGGCGCTCGTCACCGGCAAGGTCGAGGGTGGCGGCAACAACGTGCGCGTCGAGTTCCGCTTGTGGGACGTGCTGCCGGGCCAGCAGATCCAGGGTACGGCCTACACCACCACGTCGGCCAACTGGCGGCGCATCGCCCACATCATCAGCGACGTGATCTACGAGCGGCTGCTGGGCGAGAAGGGCTACTTCGACACCCGCATCGCCTACGTCGCCGGCAGCGGACCGCGCGACCGCCGCGTCAAGCGAATCGCCATCATGGACCAGGACGGGGCCAACAACCGCTTCCTGACCGATGGCTCCTGGCTGACGCTCAGCCCCCGCTTCCACCCGACGCGCGATCAGCTCGTGTTCATGTCGTTCATCAACAACCGGCCCCGGGTCTACACGCTCGACCTCGGCTCCGGCACCCAGCGCGTGCTGGGCGACTTCGACGGCATGACCTTCGCGCCCCGTTTCAACCCGGACGGCAACAGCATCGTCATGTCGGTGGCGCGCGGCCCAGGCTCGGACATCGTCAACGTCGGCCTCGGCGGCGGCACGCGCCGGCTCACCAACTCGGGCGCGATCGACACCAGCCCCTGCTACAGCCCCGACGGCGGCCAGATCGTGTTCAACTCCGACCGCGGCGGCGACCAGCAGCTCTACGTCATGGACGCGGGCGGCGGCGGCGTGCGGCGCATCAGCTTCGGCCGTGGCCGTTACGCAACCCCGGTGTGGTCCCCGCGCGGCGACCTCATCGCCTTCACCCGGCTAACCGGGAGCACGTTCGCCATCGGCGTCATGCGGCCCGACGGCTCAGGGGAGCGCATCCTGACCGAGAGCTTCTCCGTCGAGGGTCCCACCTTCGCCCCGAACGGCCGGGTGCTGATGTTCTCGCGCGAGACCCCGGCCCGCGACCGCAGCGGCAGCGGCTACTCCTCTCGCTTGGTCAGCATCGACATCACCGGCTTCAACGAGCGCCCCGTGACCACGCCCACGGACGCGTCCGAGCCGGCGTGGTCGCCTTTGCTGGCTTGACCCTGTTAACCCCGCGGCGTAGTGCCGCTTAACTTGGTCGGCCACGGGGCCGAAATGGAAAGGGGATACGGATGAACCTGAAGGTCGTTGGTCTGCTGGCCGCCTTGTCGCTGCTCGGCGCATGCTCGGCCAACAAGGAGAGCACGGGGGCGGCGACCGGCTCCGGCGCGGTGGCCACGACCGGCGGCGGCGCGCTGGCCGGCAGCCAGGAGGACCTGGTGGCCAACGTCGGCGACCGCGTGTTCTTCGACACCGACAGCTCCATCCTGAGCGGCGACGACCGTTCGACGTTGGACCGGCAGGCCACCTGGCTCGCGCGCTACCCGGCCGTCAGCGTCCAGATCGCCGGCAACGCGGACGAGCGCGGCACGACGGAGTACAACCTCGCCCTCGGCCAGCGCCGGGCCAACGCGGCGCGCGACTACCTGGTGGCGCGCGGGGTGTCCTCGGCCCGCATCCGCACCATCAGCTACGGCAAGGAGCGGCCGGTGGCGCTCGGCTCCGACGAGCAGGCCTACGCGCAGAACCGCAACGCCACCACCTCGGTCCGCTGACGCCCGCCATGCGGCAGCCCGTCCTGCGCTTCGCCGTGATCGCGGTCGTGACCACGGCGGCGGCGGCACCGGCGTGGGCGCAGGTCGACAGCCGCGAGGGGATCGCGTTGCAGAACCAGATCTTGGAGCTGCGGCGCGACCTGCAGATCATGCAATCCCAGCGCGGCGGCGGGCTGTCCGCACCGGTGCCCCGGGGCGGCGGCGGGGCAGGGGGGCAGGAACTCTCCGCCCAGTTGCTCGACCGCGTGGCCATGCTGGAAGACGAGGTTCGTCAGTTGCGCGGCCGGCTGGACGAGCTGTCGAACGCCGTCAAGCGCGGCCAGGACGACTTGGCCAAGCAGATCGCCGACCTGAGCTTCAAGGCGCAAAACGACGGCGGTGCGCCGTCGCCACGGTCCTCGTCCCAACCCTCGGCCGGGTCGGACCCCCCGCCCACCGCCCGTCGACCGCCCGAGCGCGCGATGCAGGAGGGCAACGCCGCCCTGGCCCGGCGCGACTACGCGACCGCCGAAGCCGCCGCACGGGAAGCACTCGCCGGCGGCCGGGGTCCTCGCGCCATCGACGCCCAGTTCCTGCTGGCCCAGGCGTTGGCGGGCAAGCGCGACTATCAAGGCGCGGCCATCGCCTACGACGACGCCTACAACCGCGGCCGCACCGGCTCGCGCGCGCCCGACGCGTTGCTCGGCGTCGCCAACGCGCTGCTGGCGTTGAACGAGCGGTCCGGCGCGTGCGCGAGCCTGGACAAGCTCCGGGCGGAGTTCTCCACCTTGCGCACCGACGTGCGCCAGGGCGCGGCCGCCCTGCGCACGCGAGCCGGATGCCGCTGAGCAGCGGCCAGCCTGGCCGGACCTGGCCAGGCTGATACGGGCGGCAGGGCTTGCGACCGGAACCGCTGCAGGCCCGCGAGTTCGCCGCCTTGATGGCGCCGCTCGCGCCGTTCGGCGCCGCGCGCGCGGTCGTGGTCGGCGTGTCCGGCGGGGCGGACAGCATGGCGCTCGCGCTGCTGCTGCGGGATTGGGGCGCGCCGCTCGCGGTGGTCGTGGACCACGGGCTGCGGCCAGGATCCCAGGCGGAGGCGCGGGCGACCGTGGATCGGCTGTCCGCCCTCGGCGTTCCCGCGCGACTCGTCATGCTGGGGCTGCGGTCTGGTCCAGACCTCGGGGCCCGCGCCCGCGCCGCCCGCTACGCCGCCTTGCTGCAGGTCTGCCGCGCCGAGGGCCGCCCTGACCTCCTGGTCGGGCACCACGCCCAGGACCAGGCCGAGACCGTGCTGCTGCGCGAGCGGGCCGGAAGCGGCGCGGCCGGTCTCGCGGGGATGGCCGCGCTCAGTTGGCGCGGCGACGCCCGGCTGCTGCGGCCGCTGCTGCCCATCCACCCGGCCCGGCTGCGCGCAACACTGCGCGCGGCCAGCGTCGATTGGTTCGAAGACCCCACCAACGCCGACCCGGCCACCGCCCGCGGCGCGTTGCGGCAACAGCCACTGCCGCTCGGGCCGGCGTGGGCGCGAGCGTATGACGCTGGCCGGGCGCGACGCCGGGCGGAAACGGTTCTGGCGACGGAATTGGCCGAGAAGGTGGCGCTCTATCCCACTGGCCATGCGGGCGTGCGTGGCGAGTTGTCTGAAGCGGGCTGGTCGGCGCTGCTCTGGACAATATCGGGACGATTTTACCCGCCTCGGCGCGGCGGCGTCCGTCGCATCGCCGCCGAAGGCCGGGGCACGCTGCACGGCGTCGTCGTGAAGCACGGCCTGGTGACGCGGGAACCGGCCGCGATGAGCGGCCCGGTCGATGCCGCGACGGGCGCAGTTTGGGACGGTCGTTTCGCATTGTTGCTAGGACGCCAGGGAGCCACGTTGGGCGGCCTCGGACCGGCCGCGCCGCTGGTCCGCCGCCGTGCGCGCTGGCCGGCGACGGTGCTGCGAACGCTCCCGGCGCTCCGCCGCAAGGGGCAGCTCCTGGCGGCGCCGCATGTTGCCTGTTCCGAAACCGAAAACTGCTGTAAAGTAGATATGCTTTTTCGACCGTCCCGTCCGTTGGCAGGAGCTCCGTTCCATGCCGACGACGTGGGTCTGGGATCGGCTGAGGGGGATGCACAACGGACAGGGACACCCTATGTCGTGGATGCAGAACAAAGCCTTGGGCAACGTCGTAACATAGGCTAGGCCGCTGGGGACGTATTGATGAGCAATTTTGGACGTAACCTCGCGCTCTGGGTGATCATCGCCCTGTTGCTCGTCGTTCTATTCAACCTCTTTCAGCCGGGCGGCACCCAACGCGCCGCGACGCAGGTGGCTTACTCCGATTTCATCGGCGAGGTGAATGGTGGCCGCGTGCGCGACGTCGTGATCCAGGGGCGCACGGTGTCCGGGCAGCTCACGGACGGCCGCACCTTCCAGACCTACACGCCGGAAGACCCGGCCCTGGTCAGCCGCTTGACCGACAAGGGCGTGCGCGTCATCGCCAAGCCGGAAGACAGCGAGAACCCGCTCCTGCACATCTTGCTGAGCTGGTTCCCGATGCTGCTCCTGATCGGCGTCTGGGTATTCTTCATGCGCCAGATGCAGTCGGGTGGCGGCCGGGCGATGGGCTTCGGCAAGAGTCGGGCGCGAATGCTGACGGAGAAGCAGGGACGGGTGACGTTCGAGGACGTCGCTGGCATCGACGAGGCCAAGAGCGAGTTGCAGGAGATCGTCGAGTTCCTGAAGGACCCGCAGAAGTTCCAGCGGCTCGGCGGCAAAATCCCCAAGGGCGTGTTGCTGGTCGGCCCGCCCGGCACCGGCAAGACGCTGCTGGCCCGCGCCATCGCCGGCGAGGCCAACGTGCCGTTCTTCACCATCTCGGGTTCTGATTTCGTCGAGATGTTCGTGGGTGTCGGCGCGAGCCGGGTGCGCGACATGTTCGAGCAGGGCAAGAAGAACGCACCGTGCATCATCTTCATCGATGAGATCGACGCCGTGGGTCGGCACCGCGGCGCAGGCCTCGGCGGTGGCAATGATGAGCGTGAGCAGACACTCAACCAGATGCTCGTCGAGATGGACGGGTTCGAGAGCAACGAAGGGGTGATCCTGATCGCGGCGACGAACCGCCCAGACGTGCTTGACCCAGCATTGCTGCGTCCCGGCCGATTTGACCGTCAGGTCGTGGTGCCGAACCCGGACGTGAACGGGCGAGAGAAAATCCTGCGCGTTCATATGCGTAAAGTGCCGTTGGCGAGCGATGTCGATCCGAAGGTGATCGCTCGCGGCACTCCGGGGTTCTCGGGCGCTGACTTGGCCAACTTGGTCAACGAGGCGGCGTTGCTGGCGGCGCGGCTGACCAAGCGGGTCGTGGCGATGAGCGAGTTCGAGAACGCCAAGGACAAAGTCATGATGGGCGCTGAGCGCCGCAGTCTCGTGATGAGCGAGGCGGAGAAACGGATGACAGCATATCATGAGGCCGGTCACGCGCTCTGCGCCATCAATGACCCGGATTGTGACCCGGTGCATAAAGCGACGATCATTCCTCGCGGCCGGGCGCTCGGCTTGGTGATGAGCTTGCCGGAAGGCGACCGCTTGAGCGAGAGCAAAGTGCGGTTGCTCGCCCGGATGAAGATGGCGATGGGTGGTCGGGTCGCCGAGGAACTCGTGTTCGGCGCTGACCGGGTCAGCAACGGCGCGGCCGGGGACATCAAAGCGGCGACCAACATCGCGCGCACGATGGTCACGGAATGGGGCATGAGCGACCGGCTCGGCATGATCGCCTACGGCGATAACAGCCAAGAGGTTTTTCTCGGTCATTCCGTGACTCAGAACAAGAACGTCTCCGAGGCCACGGCGCGAGAGATTGACTCCGAGATCAAGATGATGATCGACGCTGCCTATGCCGGAGCCAAGAAGCTTTTGACTGAGCAATTGGAGGAGTTGCATCGTCTGGCTCGCGGCTTGTTGGAATACGAGACGCTGTCCGGCGACGACATTCGGACCGTGTTGCGCGGTGATCCAGTTATTCGCAAGGTCGTGGATGAGCCGGCCATGGATTCGAGGCGCGCCTCCGTTCCGACTAGTGGCTGGCCGACTCCGGCACCGGGCGGGTTGGGTCCCGCGCCTCAGCCGGGCTAAATGTTCCTGAACCTGTTTCGATGGAAAGGGCCGACGTTGTTTCGTCGGCTCTTTTCGTTCGTGACCCTTGAACGTGCGATGAACACTCCTCGTTCGGCTTAATGTGGGCAAGTTTGACCCGGACGCCCATCGTCATGGGCATCTTGAACGTCACGCCGGATAGCTTCAGCGACGGCAGCGTGTTCAGCGATCCGGCGGTAGCCATCAGCGCCGGCCTTCAAATGATGCGCGAGGGCGCGGACGTCATCGACGTCGGCGGCGAGAGCACCCGGCCCGGCGCGCAGCCTGTTCCTGAACAAGCGGAGCAGGCTCGCGTCCTGCCCGTGGTGGCGGCCTTGGCCCGGGCGGGTGCGACCGTCTCCATCGACACCCGCCACGCGAGCACGATGGCACGCGCCCTCGATGCCGGGGCACGAATCGTCAACGATGTGACGGCGCTGACTCACGATCCGCGGGCCATGCCGTTGGTCGCGCGGCGAGGTTGTCCTGTCGTCCTGATGCACATGCGCGGCACTCCGACGACGATGGCCGGCTTCGCCCATTACGAGGATGTGGCGGCCGAGGTCGCTTCCGAACTCTCCGATCGGGTCGCTGCCGCCGAAGCGGCCGGGGTGTCGCGCGCGCGGATCGCCGTCGATCCAGGGTTCGGGTTCGCCAAGACGGCTGAGCAGGACGTGGCCTTGATGCGGCAACTTCCGGCCCTGGCGAGACTCGGCTGTCCGATCCTGGTCGGCATCTCGCGCAAACGTACCGTCCGTTCGCTGGCGGAGGAGGACGACCCGATGCGATGCGGTTCGGGCTCGGTGGCGGCCGCCCTGTTCGCCGTGACGCGCGGCGCGAGCATCCTGCGCGTCCACGACGTCGCCGCGACGCGGCAGGCGGTCGCGGTGTGGCGCGGGTTGGCCGGAGCCTAAGACTGCCCGGAATCCTCCGATCAGGACGTTTCGCGAAACCGTTCCACTTGCCAGGTCGTCGCGACTGATTGCTGTCCGTCAGCGAAGCGCGTCACCGTCTGGGTCTTGAGCGCGACGCCGGTGTTGGCGTCGATCCAGTGCAGCGACTCCGCCTTGACCTGCGCCCGCCCGTGCTCATCGTGCTTGACCAGGCGCAACAGCACCGTTTGCCGCGGCCCGGACTCAAGGGTGAGCACCGGGTTGGCCACGTGCTCGACCGTGACTTTGCCCCAGAGCTTGGCCCGCGCGTCGTTGAACGAGGCGACCGTGCCGACGGGGCCGGTCATCGCGCTCCGAATCGCTTCCCGTTCGGCGGCGCTCGCCGGACGGATGCGCCCCGCGCCCCAGAAGCCGGCGAGGAACCGGTGCATCCGGCCGTTCCAGGACACGAGGCAAACGTCTGGGTCATCCGGGTCGGCGCCGGCGTATCGCAGATCAATGCCGTCGCTCAGGGTCGCGGCGGCATCGGCCTCGCACGGCGGCACCTTGTCGAGCATGGCTTCCTTGCCTGGTGGCGCGACCGCGGGCGCGCCGGCCTTGAGTTCGGCCCCGTTTCCGCGAAGCGCCAGCTTGCCTGGCGCCTGACAACCGCCCAACAGCCCGGCGATCGCCATCATCACGATCGGGACACCGGACTGCCGGGATCGGCTTGTGCCAACCTTGTCGGCGTGAGGCGGATCGTTCGTTGCCGGACTCGAGGTGAATAAGCTTGGTGAGATCATGAGTCTGCATAAGCGTATTAAAGTCAAATGTGAAGATAAGATGCGATCTGGTCGTGATTGCTCGCCATGACGCTCCCCTTGCGCCCCGCTCGGTTGCCTGACTGCTACCAGCCCGCGCTGCCCGGGCCGCCTTTGAACGGGCCGATCAGGTCACCCGTGACCCAGCCGCCGTAGAAGCCGCCGGGCTGGGGCGTGACGGCTTCGCCGCCGACGAAGCATTGGTCCATCGCCCCGGCATACACTGCCAGATGATCCCGGATCGCCTCGAAACCGGGCGACGGGTCCGGGTAGCTCCACGCCGCTCGCTCCGCCGCTTGGTCCCCGGCGCGGATGGTCCAGTAACGCGCCTGACCTTTCCACTCGCACAAGCTGCCGCCGGCCGCCGGTTCCAGCGTGCAATCGATGAACGCGGAGGGCGGTAGGTAATAGACCGGCGGGTGCGAGGTTTCGAGGACGCGGAACGCCGTTTCAGTATCGGCGATGGTGCGGCCGGCGAACACGATCCGCACCGGCTTCGGCACCGGCTCCAGCGCCGGCGGCCGCGGGTAGTCCCAAACGTTCTCCGTCATCGTCGTCCTCGTGCTTCGGCGCTGCCGGCGGCCATACAACCAGCAACCGCCCGGCCCCGTCCATCGGCTTGACCCGGCGTGCCATGCGGCCAACAATCGGCCGCTCGCCTGACAGGAGGCCCGAATGAACGTCGCCACCCCGCCCGCAGCACTGGCCGGCGTCTCGGCCGAGGAATGGCAGGTGCGCTGCGACCTCGCCGCGCTCTACCGCGTGGTCGCCCATTTCCGCATGACGGACCTCATCTACACCCACATCAGCGCCCGCCTGCCGGGGCCTGAGCACCATTTCCTCATCAACCAGTACGGCGTCATGTTCCACGAGATGCGCGCCTCCGACCTGGTGCGGATCGACATGGACGGCAACGTGGTGGAGCACGCGCGGCAGTCGGTGCGCCGGGTCAACGCCGCCGGTTTCACGATCCACTCCGCCATCCACATGGCCCGGCACGACCTCACCTGCGTCATCCACACGCACACCGCCGCCGGCATGGCGGTCGCCGCGCAGAAGCAGGGAATGCTGCCCATCAGCCAGCACGCGCTCAAGTTCTACGGCCGCCTCGCCTATCATGGCTACGAGGGGGTCGCGCTCGACCTTGATGAGCGGGACCGCCTGGTGGCCGACCTCGGGCCGCATAGCGCCATGATCCTGCAGAACCACGGCTTGCTCGCCGCCGGGCGCACGATCCCGGAAGCGTTCAACACGATCTACTACCTGGAGCGCGCTTGCCAGGCCCAGGTGGCGGCCTTGTCGGGCGGCAGCGAACTGCTGTTCCCGCCGGAGGCGGTGCGGGTCCATACCGCCGAGCAGTTCGAAGGCGATGGCGACCCGGCCCGCTACAATTTCATGTGGGAGAGCTGCCTGTGCCTGATCGAGCACGGCCGCCCCGATTACCGGACTTGATCGCCGCCGGCCGGGCGGTTCACCGATGACACCCGAGGCGACCTCCCTGCTGCAGATCGAGGATCTCCGCACCGTGTTCCGCGGGGCGAACGGCGACGTGGCGGCCGTGGATGGCGTCAGCCTTTCGGTCGAACGCGGCCGCACGCTCGGCATCGTCGGCGAGAGCGGCTGCGGCAAGAGCATGCTGTCGCTCTCGGTGATGCGCCTGGTGCCGCCGCCGGGCCGGATCGCGCAAGGCCGCGTCCTGTTCGAGGGGCAGGACCTGCTGACATCCTCCGCGTCCACCATGCGCGGCCTGCGCGGCAACCGCATCGCCATGATCTTCCAGGAGCCGATGACCAGCCTCAACCCGGTGTTCACCGTCGGCGACCAGATCACCGAGGCGATGCGCGCCCATGACCGCCGCGCCTCGGCCAGCCAGCTCCGCGCCCGCGCCATCGAGGCGCTGGACCGGGTGCGCATCCCCGCCGCCGCGCGCCGCTTCGACGACTACCCGCACCAGATGAGCGGCGGCATGCGGCAGCGGGTGATGATCGCGATGGCGCTGTCGTGCGACCCGGACCTGCTGATCGCCGACGAGCCGACGACGGCGCTGGACGTGACGGTGCAGGCGCAGATCCTCGACCTCCTGCGCGACCTGCAGCGGCAGAGCGGCATGGCGATCATCCTCATCACCCACGACCTCGGCGTGGTGGCGGAGATGGCGGACGAGGTCGCGGTGATGTACGCGGGCCGGGTGGTCGAGAGCACGGGAGGGACGGCGATCTTCGACGACCCGCAGCACCCCTACACGCTCGGCCTGCTCGGCAGCATTCCCAAGATCGAGGAGGAGCGGGAGCGGCTGCTCGCGATCGAGGGAGCGGTGCCGGCGCCGTTCGCGCTGCCCGAAGGCTGCCGGTTTCACCCGCGTTGCGTGTTCGCGGCCGAGGCCTGCACCCGCGCCGACCCGCCGTTGCGCGAGATCGGGCCGGGGCACCGCGCGGCGTGCATCCGCGCGCCGGTCGAGGACCTGGCGGCGTGACGGCGCTGCTGGAAGTCGAGAACCTCGCCAAGCACTACCCGATGCGGCGCGGGCTGGTGATGTCGCGCACGGTGGGCACGGTGCGGGCGGTGGACGGCATCGGGTTCGGCGTGGCGCGCGGCGAGACGTTGGCCCTGGTCGGCGAAAGCGGCTGCGGCAAGAGCACCACGGCGCGGCTGGCGTTGCGGCTGATCGAGCCGACGACCGGCGCCGTCCGGTTCGAGGGGCAGGACATCACCACGTTGCGCGGCGCGGCGTTGCGGGCGTTGCGGCGGCGGATGCAGATCGTGTTCCAGGACCCGTTCGCCTCGCTCAACCCGCGCATGACGGTGGGCGAGATCCTGGAAGAGCCGTTGCTGGTTCACGCCATCGGCGACCGGGCGGCCCGGCGTGACCGGGTGGCGGAGCTGCTGGGGCTGGTGGGATTGGCGCCGTATCAGGCCGGGCGGTATCCGCACGAGTTCTCCGGCGGCCAGCGGCAACGGGTCGGCATCGCCCGCGCGCTGGCCGTCGAGCCGGCCCTGGTGGTGTGCGACGAGCCGGTGAGCGCCCTCGACGTCAGCATCCAGGCGCAGGTCGTGAACCTGCTGAAGGATTTGCAGCAGCGGTTGGGCCTGTCCTACCTGTTCATCGCCCACGACCTCGCGGTCGTGAAGCACGTGGCCGACCGGGTCGCGGTGATGTACCTGGGCCGCATCGTCGAGGTCGGGCCGAAGGAGCGGGTGTTCGCCAACCCGCGCCACCCCTACACCCGCGTGTTGCTGTCGGCGATCCCGCGGCCCGACCCCCACCGGCGGCTGGCGCGTCAAGTGCCGGGCGGGGACGTGCCCAGCCCGGCCAACATCCCGCCTGGCTGCCGATTCAACACCCGTTGCGCGTTCGTTATCGACCGCTGCCGCACCGAGGACCCCGCCTTGCGCCCGATCGAGCCGTCGCACCTGTCCGCCTGCCACCGCGCCGAGGAACTGCCCGCCGCGGCGGACCTCGCGGAAGCGCATCCCGCCCCGCCCGCCGCGGCCCGGCGGCTCGCGCTCTACGCCGAGCGGCGAGCCGCGGCGCGGACCGAGGCGGTATGATCGCGCCCCTCGTCTCGCCCCGCATGATGCGGGTGGGCGGCGGCGCGGTGGGGCAAGTCGCCGAGGTGCTGGCCGCCTTCGGGTTGAGCCGGCCACTGGTGGTGACGGACCCGTATATGGTGTCGTCGGGGCTGGTGCGGCGCTGCGTCGATCCGCTGGAGTCGGCCGGGCTGCGGCCGGACGTGTTCAGCGACACGGTGCCGGAGCCGACGGACACGGTGATCGAGGCCGGGGTCACGGCCCTGGAACGGGGGGAGTATGATTGCCTGATCGGGTTCGGCGGCGGCTCGCCGATCGACACGGCCAAGGCCATCGCCATCCTGGCCGAAGGGCGGGCGGCAAACCCGGCGGCCTTGATGCGGGACTTCAAGGCGCCGTTCGCGGCCGATCGCGCCCGGTTGCCGATCATCGCCGTGCCGACCACGGCGGGCACCGGCAGCGAGGCGACGCGGTTCACGGTCATCACCGACACGGAACGCGGCGAGAAAATGCTGATCGCGGGGATGGGCGCGCTGCCGCTGGCCGCGGTGGTCGATTACGAGCTGACGTTCAGCGTGCCGAAACGGATCACCGCCGACACCGGCGTTGACAGCTTGACCCACGCGCTGGAGGCTTACGTGTCGCGCCGCGCCAACGCTTACTCCGACGTGCAGGCGCTGGCGGCGATGCGCCTCATCGGGGCCAACCTGCGCACGGCCTATCATGAGCCGGACAACAAGGCAGCGCGCGAGGCCATGATGCTGGGGGCGACGATGGCGGGGATCGCGTTCACCAACGCGTCGGTGGCGCTGGTGCACGGCATGTCGCGGCCGATCGGGGCGCACTTCCACGTGCCGCACGGGTTGAGCAACGCCATGCTGCTGCCGGCGATCACGCGGTTCGGGCTGGACGCGGCGGAGGCGCGCTACGCCGAGGCGGCGCGGGCCATCGGGTTCGCCGGGGCGGGAGACGCGGACGGGCCGGCCGCGGAGAAGCTGGCCGAGGGACTGGCGGCGCTGAACCGGGAACTGGAGGTGCCGACGCCTGGGGAGTTCGGCATCGACAAGGCGGTTTGGGACGGGACGCTGGAGCTGATGGCGGAGCAGGCCTTGGCGTCCGGCAGCCCGGCCAACAATCCGCGGGTGCCGGGGAAGGCGGAGATCGTGGCGCTGTACGACGTGGTCTGGTCGGGCAACAGCCAATAAGGTGGCGACCACGAACGTCGTGTCGCGGCGGCTCATGCGAGTTCCTGGGCAGCGATGTCGATGTCGTCATGGCAGCAACCGCGCGCTGCCCGGGTGGCCGAGCATCCGCGCCAGGACCCCAGGCCGCGACCGTTTGGCAACGATGCCCACCGTGCTGTTCGAGGTCTTGAGCGAGAGCACGCAGGGCACCGACCGGCTCGACGGGAGCCGCGAGTATCGCCGGCCGGACTTGTTTCGCCGAGGACGAGTTGGCAATGCCCGGGGTCGGTGTCGATCTCCCCCCGGCCGAACTTGATCGAAGCGTTGACTCGGCAGCGCCCGAATCAGCACCGCGACCTCAAGCTTTCTTCGCCGCCCCCGCCGGCGGCGGCGTCTGCACTTCCCGCCGCAGCTTGTTCTCGCCCAACAGCAGCAGGATCGGGGCAGCGATGAAGATGCTGCTCGACGTGCCGACGATGATGCCGAACAGCATCATCAACGCGAAGCCGGACAACGACGCACCACCGTAGATCGCCAGCGGCAGGGCGGCGAGGAACACGGTCAGCGACGTGCCCAGCGTCCGGTTCAGCGTCTCGTTGATCGACTGGTCGATCAACTGGCGCAAGGGCATCGTCTTGTACTTGCGCAGGTTCTCGCGCATCCGGTCATAAACGACGACCTTGTCGTTGGTCGAGTAGCCGATCACGGTCAGGATGGCGGCGACCATCACCAGGTCGAACTCGATCCGCGTGATCACCAGGAAACCGATGGCCTTGGTCACGTCCAGGATCAGCGTCACCACGGCGCCGACCGCGAACTGCCACTCGAAGCGGAACCAGATGTAGACCAGGATCATCAGCAGGCTGATGCCGAGCGCCAACATGCCGTCGCGGAACAGTTCGGCCGAGACGGACGCGCCGACCGCGTCGGTGCGCACGATGCGGGCGCCGGGCGCGACCTGCTCCAAGGCGTCGCGCACGCGGCCGACGGTCGCCTGGGTGGACACCTCGTCGCCTTGCGGGTCGAGCCGGATCAATGCCTGGTCGTCCGTGCCGAAGCGCTGCAACCCGGCCTCCGCCACGCCTGCCGCCCCGAGCGCGCTCCGCAGCTTGGTGAAGTCCGCCGGGCCGGGGGTGCGCACCTCCATGACGATGCCGCCGCGGAAGTCGATGCCGAGCCGCAGCCCCGGGTAGAAGAACAGCAGCACCGAGGCCGTCGACAGGAAGGCGGAGGTGGCCAGCCCGATGAACCGGCCGCGCATGAACTGGATGCGCGTGTTGTCCGGGAACAAGCGGAGCGTGGGGCGGTAAAACATGGGCGCTACACCGGCAACAAGGAAGGCTTGGCGCTCACGTACCAGCGCACCATCATCAGGCGCGCGACCAGGGTGGCGGTGAACAAGGTGGTGACGATGCCGACCGTGATGGTGACGGCGAAGCCGCGCACCGGGCCGGTGCCGAACACGAACAGCATGACGTGGGCGAGGAACGCGGTCGCGTTGCTGTCGATGATGGTGCCGTAGGCGCGGCGGCATCCGGTCTCCAACGCGTTGAACGGGGTGCGGCCGTTGCGGACCTCCTCGCGGATGCGCTCGTTGATCAGGATGTTGGCGTCCACCGCGACACCGAGGGTGAGCAAGATGCCGGCCATGCCGGGCAGGGTCAGCGTCGCTTCCAGGAGGGAGAGGACGGCGATCTGCAAGATCAGGTTGAGCAGCAAGGCGAGGTTCGCGAACCAGCCGAACAGGCCGTAGAACAGCGCCATGTAGGCGACCACCAGCACGAAGCCGACGGCCAGCGCGATGGCGCCGGCGCGGATGCTGTCCGCGCCCAGCTCGGGGCCGACGCTTCGTTCCTCGACCACGGTGAGCGGCGCGGGGAGCGCGCCGGCGCGCAGGAGCACGGCGAGGTCGTTGGCGGACTGCGCGGTGAAGTTGCCGCTGATCTGGCCGCGGCCGCCGGTGATGGGCGTCTGGATGACGGGGGCGCTGATCACCTTGTCGTCGAGCACGATGGCGAAGCGGCGGCCGACGTTGGCGTTGGTCACGTCGGCGAAGCGGCGCGCGCCGACGCTGTCGAAGGTGAAGTTCACCACCCAGCCGCCGCCGCGCGACTGGTCCTGGCCGGGGCGGGCGTCGGTCAGGTTGGCGCCGTCCACCTCGACGCGGCGGCGCACCGGCTCGCGGACGTTCGGCTGGTTCTCCAACGGCAGGAAATCGACCCCGGGCGGAGGAGGGCCGGCCAGGTTGGCGCTCTCGTCCAGCAGCCGAAAGGTCATGCGCGCGGTCTTGCCCAGGAGTTCCTTGATGCGGTTCGGGTCCTCGATGCCGGGCAATTGGACGATGATGCGGCTGTCGCCCTGGCGGGTGATCTGCGGGTCGATGACGCCGGTCTCGTCGATGCGGCGGCGGACGATCTCGATCGATTGGATGACGGCGGCGTTGGCGCGGTCGCGGACCGCGGCGGGCGGGATGGTGAGCGCGATCTCGCCGCCGGTCGCGTCCGTCTGGTAGTCGGCCGCGCCGGTCGTCGTGGCGGTTTCGCGCAGCAGGCGCACCGCCTCGTCCTGCTGCGGCCCCGGCGGCATGCGGATCAGCACGCGGTCCTGCGCCGGCTGGGCGAGGGGGGGCTGGTAGCCGGTCACCTTGCCGCGCAACGCGGTCCGCGCGCCGTCGGCCAGGCTTTCCAACCGTTCCTTCAGCACGGCGGCCATGTCGACCTCGAGCAGCAGGTAGCTGCCGCCGCGCAGGTCGAGGCCGAGGCGCACCTGCCGCCACGGCAGCCAGCCGGTGGGCGCGGGGAGCAGGTTCGGCAGGCAGAGCAGCGCGCCCAGGACGCAGACCGCGAGGATCAGCGTGGTCTTGAGGCGGCTGAAGTACATCATGTCGTGCGTGGTTCCCCGGGACGTGTGCGCGAGCGCTGGTGCGCAGCCTGGGCGCGGTATGCCGGGGCGGGGGAACCGGCGCAACCCTGGGCAGCCCTATGGCCGCGGCCTGGCCGGGCTGATACAGCGCACAGCATGGTGGAACAGCTTCGAATCGGGATCGCAGGAGCCGGGCACTTCGGCCGCTTTCACGCGCTCAAAGTGGCGGCGAGCCGGCGGGCGCGGCTGGTTGGGCTGCACGATCCGGATACGGCCCGTGCCGCGGCCGTGGGGCGGGAGGCCGGAGGCGCAGGGGCGATGCCACTCGACGCCCTGCTCGCCGCCTGCGACGCGCTGATCGTCGCCGCCCCCGCCGAGGCGCATCACGTGCTGGCGGCGGCGGCGCTACGGGCCGGGCGGCACGTGCTGATCGAGAAGCCGATGGCCTCCACGCTCGCCCAGGCGGACGAGCTGGCGGCGCTGGCGGCGGCGGCGGGCCGGGTGCTGCAAGTGGGCCACCTGCTGCGCTACAGCGCCGAGCACCGGGCGATCTCGTCGCGCATCACCCGGCCACTTTACATCGAGGCCGCCCGCATCGCGCCCTATAAGCCGCGCGGCACCGACGTCTCGGTGATCCTCGACCTTATGATCCACGACCTCGACCTGGTGCTGGCGCTGGTCGACTGCCCGATCGCCAGCGTGGACGCGCTCGGGGCGGCTGTCAGCAGCGCCAACGAGGACATCGCCAACGCCCGCGTCCGCTTCGCCAACGGCTGCGTCGCCACCATCACCGCGAGCCGCATCTCGCTGAAAACGGAGCGGCGGATGCGGCTGTTCTCGGAGGAGGGCTATCTGTCGGCCGACTTCGCGGCGCGCAAGCTGGTGATGATCGGGCGCGAGCGCGGCCTGCCGCTGCCCGGCACCGGCGGCTTCCGGCGCGAGGAAACATCCTGGTCCGAGCACGACAGCATGGCGGCCGAGCACGAAGCCTTCGTCGCCTCGTGCCTGGACGGGGCGCCGGTGGTGGTCGATGCCGCGGCCGGGCGGCGGGCGCTGGCGGCGGCGCTGGCCGTGACGGACGGCATGGCGGAGAGCCGGCGGCTGGCACTGGCATCGGGGTTGCTTGAGGGATAAATCGCCTTTGGCCGCGAGCAGCGGCGCTGGACGGCTCGGTTGAGCAGTTCGGGACCGGGGGCGGGCGGGGGGCCGCGTATGGGGTCCGCGGATCGCCGGCAGGCCGCGTGACGAGGGTGCTGTTGCGGTAAGGCCGCAGTCATCACTCCGGCGTAGAGTGACGTCTGCCATTCAGGCGAAGGGCCGAGGTGATGAGGCGGTCAGGCGTAGGCGTTTTGGTTGGGCTGGGCGTCATCCTGGTCTCGCTGCTGTCGTACCAGCAGCCCTTTGACTTGACGGCCCTGCGTGCGAGTTTGATGCGGCCACTGCACGCCTGGGTCGACTCTGGCGCCGGCCGCTCCGAAGGGCGATCGGCTTCGAAGGCGCAGCCAAGCGCGCGAGCAGTTGGGGACGTGGTTGGCCGGGTCGTGGCCGTGGCTGACGGCGATACCTTGACGGTGCTGACCGACGCGGGGCAGCAGCTCCGCATCAGGCTGGCCGAGATCGACACGCCCGAGACCGCCCAACCCTACGGCCCGCGCGCGCGTCGGGAGCTGACCGACCTCGCGTTCGGCAAGGAGGTTCGAGTCGCGGTGCAGGACACCGACCGTTACGGCCGCACCGTGGGTCGGGTGCGTGCCCGTGGGCAGGACATCAACGCCGAGCTGGTCCGCCGCGGCGCGGCGTGGGTATATCGGCAATACAGCCACGATGCCGCCCTACTAACCCTGGAGGCGGAGGCGCGAGCGGCGCGGCGGGGCCTGTGGGCGCTGCCGGAGAGCCAGCGCGTGCCCCCGTGGGAATGGCGTGCGGTCGGACGTGAGGAGAACGGGCCGTCGATGGCGCAGGCGATCCTGCCGACCGTCCGGTCCTGGCTGACCTCACTGTTCCGCGGCGATCCAGGCCGCCCAGCGGTTGGTTCGGCGAGTGGCTTCACGTGCGGGACGAAGCGGTTCTGCCGGGAGATGACGAGCTGCGCCGAAGCCCGCTTCTACGTCAAGCAGTGCGGGGCGTCGTGGCTGGACTCCGACCATGACGGGAGGCCGTGCGAACAGCTTTGCCAGTAGGCGCGAAACCCGAGCAGGAGCAGCAAAGACAGCAGGCCGGATTGTCACGACCACTGGCAGGGATGGCGCTGGTGGCGAAACAATAGGAATGCTCCCCATCCGCGCTCCTCTGCCCGCTCACATCGCGCACCAGATCAACATGCGCTGCAAAGCTGTAGAACCTCTCGCCCCGCGGCCTGCGACGGCGTGCCGTTGGCTGGCTGCAACTGCTCCAGCACGTGTCCGAACCCGTCCCGCTGCGCCACCGCCGCGTCCGTGTCCCGCAGCAGCCGCAACACCGTTTCGCTGAGCGCCACCGGGTTGCAATCGGCTTGCAGCAGCTCCGGCACCAGCGTGCGCCCGGCCAGCAGATTGACCATCGCCACGTGCGGCACCCGGATCATCCGCCGGGCCATGGCCGCGCTCAGCGGATTGACCCGGTAGGTCACGGCCATCGGCACCCCGGCCAGCGCCAGTTCCAGCGTCGATGTGCCCGACTTGGTCAACGCCGCCCCCGCCGCTGCGTAGGCGTCGTGCTTGTCCGCCGCCGACGTCACGATCACCGGCGGCGCCGGCCAGGACTGCGCCGCCCGCCGCACCGTCTCCTCCACCACGGCCGAGACCGGCAGCACCGGGCGCAGGCCGGGCAGCGCGCGCGACAGCCGCTCCAGCGTCTGCCCGAACACCGGCAGGAGGCGCGGCACCTCCGACTTGCGGCTGCCCGGCATCAGCACCAGCACCGGCTGCTCCGGCCCGATGCCGTGCGCGGCGCGGAACCGGCTCCCGTCACCACTCCCCGCACCGCTCTCCAGCACCGGATGGCCGACGAAGGTGCCCGCCAGCCCGTGCCGTGCGAACCAGGCCGGCTCGAACGGCAGCAGGCACAGCAGCTTGTCCCACAGCCCGGGATAGTGCCGCACCCGGTGCTCGTGCCACGCCCACACCTGCGGCGCGACGTAGTGCGCCCGCTTGAGGCCGAGGTCCTTGACCGCCTTCAGCACGCGATGGGTGAAGCCTGGGCTGTCGATCGTCACCAGCACGTCCGGGCGGAGGCGGCGGATGTCGGCGTCCACGTCCCGCAGCCGTCGCCGCAGCAGGCGGATGCGCGGCACCACCTCGACGAGGCCCATCACGGCGAGGTCGTCCAACGGGAACAGGCTGTCCAATCCGCGCTCCGCCATCATTGGCCCGCCGACGCCCGCGAACCGGGCGTCCGGCCGCAGTGTCCCGATCGCTGCCATCAGCCGCGCCCCGAGCACGTCGCCGCTCGCCTCGCCGGCCACCAAGTAGATCAGCGCCATCGATTGCCAAATGTCATGCTGGGCTGCATAGGCGCGCGGACCGAGCCCGGCAATGCGTCTGGCCATGAGGAAACAAGATCAGTGGACGCGAACGAAGCCGAAGCTTTGCTGCACGTCACCACCCCGGCGACTTGGGCCACGGCGCGAGTGGCGGGCGGCCTGCGAGGCGCGCCGTTCCTGCATCTTTGCACCCAAGCCCAGCTGCCGTTCGTGCTGTCGCGGCATTTCCCCGGGCGCGCCGGCCTGTTGCTGCTGCGCATTGATCCGGCCGGCCTCGATGTCCGCTGGGAAGCCAGCGAGCCCGGCATGGACCCGTTCCCCCACCTTTACGGCCTGTTGCCTGCCGCCGCCATCACCGGTACGGCGCTTGCCGACACTTAGCCGTAAAGCGTCGCCGGGCTGACCTGGGGCGCGGCCAACTCGACGAAAGCGCCGTCCTGTGCCGCCCGGTAGAAGCAGGAGCGGCGGCCGGTATGGCAGGCGACCCCGTGCTGGTCCACCAGCACCAGCAAGGCGTCGGCGTCGCAATCGAGCCGCAGTTCGACCAGCCGCTGCACCTGCCCGCTCGTCTCGCCCTTGCGCCACGGTGCGCCGCGGCTGCGGCTCCAGTAGCACACCCGGCCGGTCGCCAGCGTCTCCGCCACCGCCTCGCGGTTCATCCAGGCGAGCATCAGCACCTCGCCGGTGTCGTGCTGCTGCGCGATGGCCGGCGCGAGGCCGGCAGCATCGAAACGGATCTGGTCGAGGATGTCGGGCATACAGGTCTCGGGACGGACGATCAGTCGGTGATTATAAGGCGTGCTCTGCCGGACGTTCATCCCGTGGCGAGAGGAACGCGGGTTTCTGAAGTCCTGTCCCGCCGGCTGGCCTCACTCCGCGGCCTGCCGTACGGCGCCGATGACGGCCTCGCTGGTCGTCAGCGTCGCCGCATACATCGTCCGCAGGTATTCGAGCGCCGCGTCATGGTCCACGCCTTCGAACACGCACACCGCGTCCTGCGGCACCACGGTCCTGAACCCGCGCACGAAGGCGCCGTAGGCCGAATGACGCACGCAACAGTGCGTGTGCTGGCCCGTCAGCACCACCGAGGTCACGCCGTGCTGCCGCAAGATGTCCTGGAGGCCCGTGCCCTCAAATGCGCCGTAGTGGCGTTTCGGCGAGACGATCTCTCGTGCGCCCTCAACGGGGCGCAGCGCCTCGATCACCTGCGCGCCGGGCGTGCCGGCCATCGCGTGCTCGCCCCAGACGGCCATTTCCGGGTCGTCTTTCAGGTGCGCGTCGTTGGAGAAGACGACGAGCCAACCCGGCTGGCGGCGTGCCTGATCGAGCAGGCGGCGAACGGCCGGCACGATGGCGTGCGCCTGCGGATTCGGCAGCTTGCCGTCGACGAAGTCCTTCAGCATGTCGATGATGATCAAGGCTTGCACAGTTGTCTCCATCCGCGCCGACTTGGTCCGAGGCGGCCTGCGCCGCTTGTCAGCCGCGCGCCAGCGGTGGACGCGACCGTCGAGGCCGCATCGTCGTCTTTAGCAGGATGATTTGCAACGCCCGTGAAAATTGCGTATAAAGAACGAAAGGAGGACAAAATGGTGGTGCGACATAGGTTGATCGGGCTCGTCGCGTTCGCGGCGCTGGTCATGTCGTCGCTGGAGGGTCACGCAATGGCGGGCTGGCCGGCCATCGATCGGCCGAAGTCGATAGAGGTCGTGCCGCTCGCCGTGAGCGATGCGGACGCCGGGTTGCACGGCATTCGATACGGCGGTTATGATGGATACGGTTTCGGATACCGCGGTGGTCGTTACGGCCACCCCGGCTTCGGACACCGAGGTTTCGGACACCAAGGCTTCGGGCACCGGGGCTTCGGCTACCAGCCTTTCGGGCCCCCTCGATTCGGCTACGGGGGCCGTCCCTACTACGCTCCGCGCCCAGGCTTCTACCGTTACCCGCCAGGCTACTATCAGCCCTATCGTTGAGCCCACTCGACGTCTGGCCACTGTTCGCATCCACCTTGCTGGATCGGGAAGGTGGGCTTATAGCGTTGCGCCTCGCCGCCGGTCGGCATCGGTGGCAGCTATCGTGAGGACCGCGCCATGAAAGACGGCATTCATCCAGACTATCACGAAGTCACCATCGTGATGACAGACGGCTCCAGCTATAAGACCCGGACCTGTGCCGGCAAGGCCGGTGACACGATCCGCCTCGACATCGATCCCAAGAGCCACCCGGCCTGGACCGGCGTGCAACGCATGATGGATACCGGAGGACAGGTCGCCAAGTTCAACAAGAAGTTCGCCGGCTTGGGCAAGCGCATCTAACCACGAGCGTCCGGAATTTTTCGAAGATTCCGCTCCCCGCTATCGGTCCGTCAACCTCAGCTCGATGCGCCGGTTGCGAGCGAAGGCCTGAGGGGTTTCGCTGCCGTCAAGCGGTTGATACTCGCCGAATCCCGTCGCGGCCAATCGCTGCGGCGGGACGCCCTCCTCGATCAGTAGCTTGACCACGTTGATCGCCCGTTGCGCCGACAACTCCCAGTTGCTGGTGAATGTGCCGCGAGTGACCTGTTGTCGGTCGGCGTGCCCGTCCACTCGCAGCAGCCAGTTGATGTCCGTCGGAATATCGGCCGCGATCGCCTTCAGCGTCGTCGCCAGCTTGCGTATCTGATCCTGTCCGGCCGGCGTCAGATCCGCGCTGCCGGTAGGGAACAACACCTCGCTCTGAAACACGAACCGGTCACCGACCACTTGGACGCCGACGCGGTTCGCCAGCACCTGGCGCAAGCGGCCGAAGAACTCGCTGCGGTAGCGCTGTAGCTCTTCCACCTTGGAGGCGAGCGCCATGTTCAGCTTGACGCCGAGATCGGCGATCTGCACGTCCTTGTCGCGCAACGACGTCTTCTCCGTTTCCAACGCCGCGCCGACCTGCAGCACCTGCGCCTGAAGCGCGTTGACCTGTTGCGTCAGCAGCGCCACCTGCGCGCGGGCGCTGTCCCCAAGCTTCTGCTCGGCGGCGAGCTGGCTGGCCACGGCCCGGCTCCGTTCCTCCGCCGTGGTCGCGCGCACGGCGGCGTCCTGCGCTTGGCGTTCAAGCTCGTCGCGGAGGGCGGTCAGCGTGCGCACCTCGTCGTTGACCCGCGCCAGGTCGGCCAGCTTCGCTTCCACCACCGCCTTGTCTGCGCTCACGGTCCGGTCCAGCTCTTGCTGCGCCTGCGCGAGCTGGGCACGCGATTGCTCGAGCTGGCGGCGGCTTTCGGCCAGCGATGCCGTCAGCGACGCCGCTTCCGCCCCGGCTTTGTCGGTCCGCTCCGCCGTCTCGGCGATCCGGCCCTGCAGCTGCTCGTTGCGCGCCGCCGTGGCCCGTGCCTGCAGCGCCGCATCGGCCAGGCGGGCGGATAGCCGGTCCCGTTCGGCGCTGATCGCGTCCCGGTCCGCCGAGAGCCGCGCTTGCGCGGCCCGCAGTGCCGACAGCTCGCCAGACAACCCGTCCTTCGCCTCATTGGTTGCCGCCAAGTCCCGTTTGGTCTGCGCCACCGACAGCTGCAGCTCGCCCGACCGCCCCTGTTCCAGTGACAGCATGTCCGTCAGCTCGGCCACCTGTCGGTTGAGCCGGTCCAACGCCCGGTCCCGCCCAGTCAGCGCCACCGAGAGGAACGCTTGAGCCAGCACGAACACCAGGAGCACGAAGATGATGACCATCAGCAACGTGGACAGCGCGTCCACGTAGCCGGGCCACGGGTTCAGCGCCTCGCCCTGGCTGCGGCGGCGGGGCACGGCTCAGCGCACCTCGGTTGACGCGGATCGGGTCATCCTGGTTGACCCTCGGCGAGTGCGGCGATGGTGCGGGTCAGCACGCGGATGTCGTTGCGCAGCTCCTGCGTGCTTTGGACTCGGCCTTCCTCGCTCTGCGTCATTAACCGGTGCATGTGATGCTCGATGTTGCGCAAGTGGCCGCGCGCCGTCTCGTCGCCGCCGTCGGCGCGCCGCTCGCCGAGGCGGGTGAGCGCCGGGCCGAGCTGCGCCTGAGTCTCGGCGATGCGCAGCATCAGCTGCTGGTTGGCGCGCATAGTGTCGGACAAGGTGCCGATCCGCTCCGTCAGCGCCAGGATTGCCTCGTTGGCCTGCCGCCGCCCGTCCTCGCCGCGCACCAGGATGCGCTGCAGATCCTCCATGTTCTCGGCAGTCTGTTCCAGCAGCGCCTGAACATAGACCGGAATGGGCGCGTCTCCGTCACCGCCGAGCGCCCCGGAGGAGAGCCGCGTCAGGCCGGCCAGCCATTCCTCCAGCTCGTTGAAGAAGCGGTTCTGCGCCTGCCCGGCCGTGAGGTCGAGGAAGCCCAGCACGAGCGCCCCGGCCAGGCCGAACATGCTGCTGCTGAACGCCGTGCCCATCCCTCGCAACGGGCGGCTGAGGCCCGTCTTCAGCTGCTCGAACAGCGCGTTGAGGTCACCGCTGCCCACCGACATGCCCGAGATCACGTCCGAGACCGCGCCCACCGTGAGCAGCAGGCCCCAGAACGTCCCGAGCAGCCCGAGGAAGATCAGCAGGCCCGTCATGTATCGCGACAGCTCGCGGCTCTCGTCGAGCCGGGACGCCAGGCTGTCGAGCAGGCTTCGCATCGCCGGCGCCGACAGCGTGAAGCGGTCTTGTCCGGCGCGGCCCTTGGCTTGTCGCGTCGCCAGCATGCTCGCCATCGGCGCCAGCAGCTTCGGCGCCGGCAGCGTGGCCAGCTGCGCCCGCGCCTTTTGATACGTCTCGAGCCATTGCACCTCCGGCGACAGCCGGGTGACTTGGTGCAGGTTCCAGCCGACGCCGATCAGCAGCACGACGAAGATCAACGTGTTGAGCAGGGGGTTGCTGGCGTAGGCGGTGACGAGCGAGGCCGAGAGCAGGACGGCGACCACCAGCACCGCCAGCAGGAAGGCCAGCATCCGGATCAGGTAGGTGTTCGGCCGGGTCATCGCGCGGCGGCCGGCGCGGCCTGGCTCCGATCGGCACCCCGGCCGGCACTCGGATCGGCGACCACGTCCACGCGGTCGGCCCCGCCGTCGCCGCCGGCGGCGCCCAGCGCCTTGGGGTAGATGCGGTTGGAGGCGATGCCTTCGTTGATCAGCACCGCCCGCGCCGCCAGCGCCCGGCCGAGCGACAGGCGGCGGGCGGTCGACGGGTCCTCGGCAGCGCCGGACGCGTAGGCGTTGATGCTGATCGATCCCTGATCGCCCGCGTACCGGCGCGCGAGGTCGCGCAAGGCGGTCTCGGTGACGGGGTTCAACTCCTGCCGGCCCGGCCCGAACGTGACGCGCACGCCGCCTGGCATCGGTGACGCGGTCCCCGGCGCGTCGGCGGCGACGGGCGCGACCGCCGGGGCCTCGCCACGCGGGGCCGGCAGCGGCGGCGGTGGCGGCAGCGCGGCGATGGCGGGTGGCACGGTCGGCAGCGCCGGTTTCGCGACCTGCGGCGGCGGCGGCGCTTCCGGGGCCTTGGCCGCGGCGGGCGGCGTGGGCGCTGGCGGCTTCGTCGAGCGGTTCCGCTCCGGGTGCTTGCGCTCTGACGTGCTTCGCTCGGGACGCTCCCGTTCCTGGCGCCGGGGTTCCGGCTTGGTAGGCTTGCCTGGCAGCAGGTCGAGCGCGCCGGGGTTCACGGTCACTTGCGCCCGAGCCGATGGCGCCCACGCTGGCCCGGCCGCGAGCACGACGGCGCTCAGCAGACAGCCGAGCCGGGCGGCGCGCATCAGGCGGCGCGGCCCTCGGCCGCCTGCACGCCTTCCGCGACCACGTCGAGCAGGCGGCGATGCATGTGCGGGTTGGCGGCCACCACGTCGTTGCCGCCGGCCTCTTGCAACACGGCTTCCTGCCCGGCGGCGTCGGTGACGAAACCGCCCGCCTCGCGGACGATCAGCATGCCCGCGGCCATGTCCCACGGCTTCAGCCCCAGCTCCCAGTAACCGTCGTAGCGCCCGGCCGCGACCCAGGCGAGGTCGAGCGCCGCCGCCCCGAACCGGCGCACCCCAGCGACTTGAGGCATCAGCACGCCGAGCGTGCGCGCGAAGGCCAGCCGGCGCGGCGCCGTCACGGCGGCGAAGGGAATGCCGGTGGCGAACAGCGCGTCCTTCAGCTCGCGCCGGGCCGAAACCCGCAGCCGCTTCTCGTTGAGGAACGCCCCCGCGCCCCGCTCGGCCCAGAACATCTCGTCGTGGACCGGATTATAGATCATCCCGGCGGCGATCTCGGAGCCGCCTTCTGGCAGGCGCCGTTCCAGCGCGATCGAGATGCACCACTGCGGCACGCCGTGCAGGAAGTTGGTCGTCCCGTCGAGCGGATCGACGATCCAGCGCCACGACCAGTTCGCGCCGCCGCTCATCCCGCTTTCCTCCATCAGGAACGCGTAGCCCGGCCGCGCCTTGGCCAGTTCGTCGCGCACCGTGGCTTCCGAGCGCAGGTCGGCCTGGCTGACGAAGTCGGACGGGCCCTTGATGCTGACCTGGAGCTGCTCGACCTCGTTGAAGTCACGCAGCAACCGGCGGGCGGCCTTCTGCGCCGCGTTCTGCATCACCGTCATGTGGGGCGAGAGACGCAGGGCCACGGCGGGTATCCTTCAGGACTTGGCGCGTTCGACGTAGCTCGCGTCCTCGGTGCGCACGACAATCCGCTCCCCCGCCTCGACGAACGGCGGCACGCTGGTCTTGACGCCGTTGGCGAGCTTGGCCGGCTTGTAGGAGCTGGTCGCGGTCTGGCCTTTGACCACCGGATCGGCCTCGACCACTTCGAGCACCACGGTCGGCGGCAGGCGGACGCCGACTGGGTCGCTCTCGACGAGGTCAAGTGTGATGTCCATGTTATCTTGTAGAAACGGCGCGAGATCACCGAGCAACGCGGTCGGGATCAGCGTCTGCTCGTAGCTCTCCGGGTCCATCAGCACGATGTTGTCGCCGTCGGTGTAGGAGTAGGTGTATTCCTTCTCCGAGGTTTGCAGCCGCTCGACCGTATCCGCGGTTCGCCAGCGCTCGTTGGTCTTGTTGCCGGTCTTGAGGTCGCGCATCTCGACCTGGATGAACGCGCCGCCCTTGCCCGGCGTGATAATCTGCTGCTTCAGCACCGTCCAGCGGCGACCGCCATGGTCGAGCACCTGTCCGGCGCGGATGAGGTTGGCCTGCTGCTTCATGAAACGAACCTGGCACCGTCGGAGTTGGGGGCGCTTCTAGCTCGCGGACGGGTCGGCGGCAAGCGCGTGGCGGTTTCCGTCGGGGTCGCGGACGGCGTCGGTGTCCAGGTAATCGGGACCGATCGGCACCTTGCCGTGCCCGCCCGGGATGTCGAGCACGTAGGTCGGCCAGGCCAGGCCCGTGACCCGGCCGCGCAGCGCCGCCATCAGCCGCCGCCCCTCCTCGATCGGCACGTGGAACCGTGCCGTGCCTGGGGCCGGGTCGAGCTGGTGCAGGTAGTAGGGCTTGATCCGGGCGCGCAGCATAGCGCGGAACAACGCTTCGAGCGCCGCCGCGCTGTCATTGACCCCGCGCAGCAGCACCGACTGCCCGAGCAGCGGCGTGCCCGCCGCCCCTATCCGGCTGAGTGCTGCCAGGGCCGCCGGCGTGAACTCACGCGCGTGGTTGGCGTGCACGACGAGCCAGGCCGGCGTTTCCACCGCCAGGCTCGCGGCCAGCGCCGGCGTGACCCGGGCCGGATCGGCGACGGGCACGCGGCTGTGCAGCCGCAGCAGCTCCACGTGCGGGATCGCCGCCAGCGCTCGCAGCAAGGTCCCGAGCCGCCGGGCCGAGAGCATCAGCGGGTCGCCGCCGGTGAGGATGACCTCGCGAATGGCGGGCCGGGCGCGGACGTAGTCGAGCGCGGCCTCGATCTGCTCCGGCGAGAGCAGGCCGCCGCCCGGCCCCACGTGCTGGCGGCGGAAACAGAACCGGCAATACACCGGGCAGATCAGCAGCGGCTTGAGCAGCACCCGGTCGGGGTAACGGTGGACGATGCCGGGCAGCGGCGACAAGGCATCGTCGCCGATCGGGTCGGGACGCTCGTGCGGCAAACTCAGCAACTCGCCGGGGTGCGGCACGAACTGCCGCGCGATCGGGTCGTCCGGCGCCTCGATCAACGCGCGCATCGCCGGCGTGATGGCGACGGCGTAGCGCGCGGCGACGGCGTCGAGCGCCGGGCGGTCCGCCGCGTCGGCGAGGCCGGCGGCGATCAGCGCGCCCGCGTCGCGTAGGGAACCCATGTCGCGGAGAGGCGTGGTCACGGGATGAACTCCTCTGCCGCGTAGCCCTGCAGGAACAGCAGCGCCCGCAGGTCGGCGTGGTCGATCCGCGCCCGCGTCTCGGCGGCGACGACCGGCTTCGCGTGGTAGGCGACGCCCAGCCCGGCGGCCCGGATCATGTCGAGGTCGTTCGCGCCGTCGCCCACCGCCAGGCAGTCGTCCATGCCGAGGCCGTGCGCCGCCGCCAGTTCCCGCAGCGTCGCCAGCTTCGCGTCCCGGCCGAGGATCGGCTCGCCGACCCGGCCCAGCAGCACGCGGCCGTCGTCCAGCAGCGTGTTGGCGCGCTGCACGTCGAAGCCGCACAGCCCGGCGACCCGGCTGGTGAACCAGGTGAACCCGCCGCTGACCAGGGCCGCCACCGCGCCGTTCCCCCGCATCGTCGCGACCAGGGTGCGGGCCCCGGGGGTGAGGCGCACCTCCCCCCAGGCCCGGTCCAGCGCGGCGAGCGGCAGGCCCTTCAACAAGCCAACCCGCTCGCGCAAGGCGGCGGGGAAGTCCAACTCGCCGTTCATGGCGCGGGCGGTGATGGCGGCGACGCGCTCGCCGACGCCGGCGAATGCCGCCAGTTCGTCCAGCGTCTCGCCGGTGACGATCGTGCTGTCCATATCGGCGATCAGCAGCCGCTTGCGCCGGTTCAGGGTCGGCAGCAGCACCGCATCGACCGGCGCGCCCTCCAACGCCGCGGCGAGCGCGTCCGCGTCCGGCGGGGCAGGGCAGGGGAGTTCGGCGGCTTCTCCCGGTGAAAGCACGCGCGCCGCGCCCGCCGCCGCCTTCGCGACGCGCGTCAGCAGGGCGGAGGTCAGCACTCCGGAGCCGTGCGGCGCGATCAGCACGAGGACGTGAGGCATGGCTTCGCTCATGGCACCGCTTGTGCGCCGCGCCGACCCGGCTGGCAACCGCCGCTTGCGCGTCTGGATTGGCCTCGGCCTAATGTTGAGTGTGCGAGAGAACGCTCTTCCCCCCGCGCTCATCGTCGCCGGACCGACCTGCAGCGGCAAGTCGGCCCTGGCCCTGGCCCTGGCCGGGCGGTTCGGCGGCACGGTGATCAACGCCGACTCCATGCAGGTCTATCGCGAGCTCCGCGTCGTCACCGCCCGGCCGACTCCCGAGGACGAGGCCCGCGCGCCGCACGCCCTCTACGGCATCCGCTCTGCGGCCGAGCCTGGCAGCGCGGCTTGGTGGCGCGGCGCGGCGCTGGACGCGATGCAACGGGCGCGGGCGGTCGGGCAGTTGCCGATCCTGTGCGGCGGCACCGGCCTTTACCTGTCGGCGCTGGTCCAGGGCCTCGCGCCGGTGCCGGAGCCGGGGGAGGCGGCGCGGTCGGAGGCGCGGGCCTTGCTGGCGGCCGAGGGACCGGAGGCGCTCCACGCCCGTCTCGCCGCCGTCGACCCGGCCACCGCCGTCCGGCTCCGCCCGAGCGACGGACAACGCCTCGCCCGCGCCTGGGAAATCTGGCGTGGCACCGGGCGCGGCCTGGCTGCTTGGCAGGCGACGGCCGGCGTTCCCGCGCCCTACCATTTCCGCACGATCATGCTCGACCCGCCACGCCCGGCTTTGCGCGCCGCCGCCGCCCAGCGGTTCGCCGCCATGCTCGACCAGGGCGCGATCGCGGAAGTGGCGGCCTTGCTGGATCTGAGGCTCGACCCGGCGCTGCCCGCGATGCGCGCCCACGGGGTTCCGGAACTGGCCGCCTTCCTGCGCCACGAGGTCTCGTTGACCGAGGCCGCCCGGCTGGCGGTGCTGGCCACGGGGCGCTACACCAAGCGCCAAGCAACTTGGTTCCGACGCCGTCCGCCCGCGCCGAACGCGCCCGCGCATATGATCCATGCTCGATACGCAGGGCTAGAGCAATTTTCAGCAAGCGATTGGCTGTTTATAGAAAACTTCGTAATAGGGCCTCGCTGACGAGCCAGGACTTAGGAGAACCACCGATGACCGCCGCTACGACCCAGACCGGAGCCGAGGTGCTGCTGCGCGCGTTGCGCGAGCAGGGCGTTGACGTGATCTTCGGCTATCCCGGCGGCGCCGTGCTGCCGATCTACGACGCCCTGTTCCAGCAGAACAGCATCCGCCACATCCTGGTGCGCCACGAGCAGGCGGCGGTCCACGCGGCGGAAGGCTACGCCCGCAGCACCGGGCGGGTCGGCTGCGTGCTGGTGACGAGCGGGCCGGGGGCGACCAACGCCGTGACCGGGCTGGTGGACGCGCTGATGGACAGCATCCCGCTCGTCTGCCTGACCGGGCAGGTGCCGACCCACCTGATCGGCAACGACGCGTTCCAAGAAGCGGACACCACCGGCATCACGCGCCCCGCGACCAAGCACAACTACCTCGTCAAGCGCGGCGAGGACTTGGCGCGCGTCGTCCACGAGGCGTTCTACGTCGCTCGCAGCGGCCGGCCCGGCCCGGTGGTGATCGACCTGCCGAAGGACATCCTGATCGGTCGCGCCACCTACGCCCCCCCGGCCACCGAGCCGCACCGCAGCTACCGCCCCGTCACTCAGCCCGATCCGGCGCAGATCAAGAAAGCCGTCGCGCTGCTGCGCGGGGCCAGGCGGCCGGTGATCTACTCGGGCGGTGGCGTCATCAACTCCGGCGACGCGGCCAGCGCCGCCCTGGTCGAGTTCGTCCGCACGACGGGGATGCCCTGCACCAGCACGCTGATGGGCCTGGGCGCTTACCCGTCCAACGACCCGCAGTTCCTCGGCATGCTGGGGATGCACGGCACGTTCGAGGCCAACATGGTCATGCACGGCTGCGACGTGATGTTCAACATCGGCGCCCGGTTCGACGACCGCGTGACGGGCCGGCTGAACGCGTTCAGCCCCGGCAGCCAGAAGATCCACGCCGACATCGACCCCAGCAGCATCAACAAGAACGTGGCCGTCGACGTGCCCGTGGTCGGTGACGCCGCGGCGGTGCTGCGGGCGATGTTGGCGGAGTGGAAGCAGGCGGGCGGCCAGGACCGGGCGGCGCTCGCCGACTGGTGGCGCCAGATCGAGGCCTGGCGCGGGACCGACAGCCTGCGCTTCACGCAGACGCGGGAGAAGGGCGGCATCATCAAGCCGCAATACGCGATCCAGCGGCTCTACGAGATGACCCGCGCCACTGGCCGCGACACTTATGTTAGCACCGAGGTGGGGCAGCACCAGATGTGGGCGGCGCAGCACTACCGCTTCGACAAGCCGAACCGCTGGATGACCTCGGGCGGGCTGGGGACGATGGGCTACGGCCTGCCGGCGGCGATGGGGGTGCAGGTGGCGCACCCGGACGCGCTGGTGGTGGACATCGCCGGGGAGGCCAGCATCCTGATGAACATCCAGGAGATGGGCACGCTGGCGCAGTACCGGTTGCCGGTGAAGGTGTTCATCCTCAACAACCGCTACATGGGCATGGTGCGGCAGTGGCAGGAGCTGCTGCACGGCGGGCGCTATTCCGAGAGCTACTCCGACGCCTTGCCGGATTTCGTGAAGCTAGCGGACGCATTCCAGGCCGTCGGGCTGCGGGCCACCAGCGTTGATCAACTGGACGGAGTGATCGAGGAGATGCTGGCCACGCCCCGCCCGGTGATCGCCGACATCTGCGTCGACGAGAAGGAGAACTGCTTCCCGATGATCCCGTCGGGGGCGGCCCACAACGAGATGATCCTCGGCCCCGAGCATCAGGGCCGCACCGCCGGCATCACCAACGAGGGGATGATGCTTGTCTGACCTGCCGCAGCGCTCGGCCACGATTTCGGTGCTGGTGGAGAACGAGGCCGGGGTGCTGGCCCGCGTCATCGGGCTGTTCTCCGGCCGCGGCTACAACATCGACAGCCTCACCGTCGCCCCCGTGGACGAGACGGGCGCGCGCAGCCGCATCAACGTGGTCACTTCAGGCACCGAGATGGTCATCGAGCAGATCAAGGCCCAGCTCGACCGTTTGGTGCCCGTTCACCGCCTGTCCGACCTCAGCCAGGACGGCCCCCACCTCGCGCGGGAGTTGGCGATGATCAAGGTGGTCGGCGCCGGCGCGCAGCGGGCCGAGGCGCTGCGCCTCGCCGACGCCTTCCGCGCCCGCGTGATCGACGCCACCACCGAGAGCTTCGTCTTCGAGCTGACTGGCGGCACCGACAAGCTCGACGCATTCATCGCGCTGATGCGGCCGCTCGGCTTGCAGGAAGTCAGCCGAACCGGCATCGCCGCCATCGCGCGCGGCACCCGTCTGCTGTAACAGGCCCCCGTTCCATCCGTCTCAGTCCACAACACGAAGGACCATTGCCCGATGCGCGTGTACTACGACCGCGACGCCGACGTGAACCTGATCAAGGCAAAGAAGGTCGCGATCATCGGCTACGGCAGCCAGGGCCATGCCCACGCCAACAACCTTAAAGACAGCGGTCTCGCCGACCTCGTCGTCGGCCTCCGCCCCGGCTCCGCGGGCGTCGCCAAAGCCGAGACCGCCGGCCTCAAGGTCATGGACCCGGCCGACGCCGCCCAGTGGGCCGACGTCATCATGGTCCTCACGCCCGATGAAGGGCAGGGCGACCTATACCGCGACAAGCTCGGCCCCAACATGAGGCAAGGCGCGGCCCTCGCTTTCGCCCACGGCCTCAACGTGCATTTCAACCTGCTCGATCCGCGCCCCGACATCGACGTGTTCATGATCGCGCCCAAGGGGCCCGGCCACACGGTGCGCAGCGAGTATCAGCGCGGCGGCGGCGTCCCCTGCCTCGTCGCGGTGGCGCAGAACCCGAGCGGCAACGCGCTCGAGATCGCGCTCAGCTACGCCAGCGCCATCGGCGGCGGCCGGGCCGGCGTCATCGAGACGACGTTCAAGGAGGAATGCGAGACCGACCTGTTCGGCGAGCAGGTGGTGCTGTGCGGCGGCCTCGTGGAGTTGATCAAGGGCGGCTATGAGACGTTGGTCGAGGCGGGCTACGCGCCGGAGATGGCGTATTTCGAGTGCCTGCACGAGGTGAAGCTGATTGTGGACCTGATCTACGAGGGCGGCATCGCCAACATGAACTACTCGATCAGCAACACGGCCGAGTACGGCGAGTACGTGAGCGGCCCGCGCATCATCACCGAGGAAACGAAGGCGGAGATGCGCCGGGTGCTGGCCGACATCCAGAGCGGGCGGTTCGCGCGGGACTGGATGCTGGAGAACCGGGTCAACCAGTCCAGCTTCAAGGCGACCCGGCGGCGGATGAACGAGCATCCCATCGAGCAGGTGGGCGAGCGGCTGCGGGCGATGATGCCTTGGATCGCGCAGAACCGGCTGGTGGACAAGGCGAAGAACTGAACCCGGCCTTGCCGCGTTCGGCATGGCAGCAGAACGAGGAGACCGCATCCATGCCGAACACGCGCCTGATCCGCCCGGCATTGGCCTTGGCATTGCTGGCGCTCGGGAGTTGCGCCGCGGCGCCGCCCCCGGAGGCGCCGTTGCAGCCGGGCCAGGCGTATTACAGCCAGCGATGTCAAGCCGGGTTCTACCAGTGCAACCTGCCGACCTACGCGGCGGTCGGCTCGCAGTGCTCCTGCCCCGGCCTTGGGGCGCCGAGCTACGGCGTGGTGCGGTAGCGGCCGGTCAGGCGAGCTTGCCCCTGAAGTATGATGCCAGGCGGTTGTAAGGGCCTGGCGGCTTCAGGTTGATGAAGTGGACGAAGGACGGGCTGAGCCGGTCCCAGCCGCCGACCGGGTTGGGGACGCCGGCGATGCTGCGCTTGGGCTTGCGCAGCAGGGTGTGGCCGCGGGCGGGGTCGAGCGTCATCCAGAAGGCGCGCCAGGTCGAGACCATCCAGGAGTTCTCGCCGATCTTGCCGCCGCAGCTTTCCAGGCCGTTGAGGCCCATCCAGAGGCCGATGTAGATCTCGTCGGTCTGGGCCGGCTGGCCGCGGTGCAGGCCGACGCCGAGTACGTCGCGGCGGCGGAGGAAGTAGTCGTTGAGGCCGGCGAAGAACGTGGCGGCCTCGGGGCTGTCGTCGAAGCAGAAGACGCCGGAGTTCATCTGCACCAGGTAGGGCGCGCCTTCCTGCTCGATGAGTTGGGCGATGTCGGCGCCTTTCCAGTGGCCGCTGGTGCGGCGGTCGCCGGTGATGGCGAAGACGTAGGGCCGGGTCATGTCCCAATATCTGTCGATGTCGCGCTTGACGAGGAGGCAGTCGGCGTCGACGAACATCGCCCGTTGGTAAGGGGACGTTGGGAACAGCCTGATCTTGTTCATGAAACCGGGGTAGAGCGGGTCGTCTCGCAGCACTGCGTAGTCGTCGAAGTAGCGGCTGTCGGCTCCGCTCAGTTCGGCGTTCTCGTCGTGGACGAGGCAGATGCGGCGGGCGCCGTCCATGACGCGGATGGAGGCGGCGAGGTTGCGCGCCATGTCGATGTACTTGGCCGGCCCGGTGGCCAGCAGGAGGTAGCCTTCACCCGGCATAGAAGCGCATCCTTCCTTCTGTTAGGTTTAAGTTTTGATAACTGCTTTGCGACATAACTTCATAAACATTCGTTAATACAAAATATAACTTCCTGGGCAGGGATTTGTAATAATTTGCTCGATAAGGTCAACTTTCCAAACGATACCGAGCTGAGCTTCATCCAGTTCACCAATGTACCTTCTAGAGTAGACACCTAACATCTGATTGGCGGTTCGACCAAACGCAGTACCGCCATTGTTAGCCTTATAGCCGTGTATAGATCTTTGGATGACTGGTGCGCCTGACATACCTTCTCTGGTAGCAGTGTCAATTAAAAATGACGGCATATTGTTTACATCGTATTGAAACTCAGTAGCGATAGATGCTCTTTTCCAAACTGGGAAAATGCCTGTTTTCATAATTCCTAAGGGAAACCCAAGTACAAAAAGCTTTCGAACCTACACCCGAAAACATATCAGTAACGTGAGATGCCTCATTAATACAAGCTATACGTTCAGATAAATCGACATTATTTGGTTTGTAAGAAATACTTTTTAAACAATCTGTGATGTTGTAGATAGTTAAATTAGCTTTCTGGCCATATTCCTTGCTCTGCAACCAAAGAGGCTGATCATTCTCGTCGTAAATAGGTATAGCCAGTGTGAAGTTATTATTTATATCTACAATACTTGATGCCGTAACTTTTATCGCATCAGGAACCGCTAGTTCAGGGTGCTTCGGTTTGCCTGAGAACAGATTTCGACCGCTAAAAACGTGCCAGTTGGATATTAAGTAAACCATGTTGTTACGTTTCCAAAAAAATCCTGTGGCACTGCCTATGTAATGTGTATTGCAAACCATCGTCAATGGGCATGCACAAACCGAGTATGGATCTACCAGCACATATCGCATACTACGTCACTCGTTATGCTAAAATTTCGTTGTTAAGATGACATTGTTGTGCAAGGGCAAAGCCAAGTCAACCATCCGCAAACGCATTTATCTTCAGACCTCCTCAGGGGCTGGAGAGCGCCCCCCAAGTTCAACTGGCTGAGCTAAGCGTGTGCAGTCGAATAGCACGACCGCGGTGGCATGGTGTTCTACTAACCTGGATAATTCATGAGGGTTGGCGGGCATAGTACAAGCCCTTGATCCAGCGTAGAATGTGGTTCTCGAGGCCAATTCTACGGAACCGGAGCGCCATGCCCGCCAAGGTTGAGACTACCGCTGCGCTGCCCGGCTTGTCACCGGTCGGCGGCAAGCCCGTGATCGCCCGCTTCGACGGCGGCCACCTCTCCTCCGACGGTGGGCTGCTGGTGCTGCGCGAGGTGGAGCGCCGCCTCGACGTGGCCGGACGCTTGGCAGGGTGCATCAAGGATCCGCGCGACCCGGAGCGCGTCGTGCACGGGATCGACGAGATCATCCGCTTTCGCCTGCTGATGATCGCGGCGGGCTACGAGGACGGCAACGACGCCGACCAGCTGCGCACCGACCCGATGTTCAAGCTGGCCCTGGCAAAGCTCGGGGACGGGGCGGCGCTGTGCTCGCAGCCCACCATCTCGCGCCTGGAGAACCTGCCCGGCACGCGTGCGCTGCTGCGGATGGGCCGGGCCATGGTCGACCTGTATTGCGCGTCGTTCCGCCAGGTGCCGCGCCGGATCGTGCTGGACGTGGACGACACGTTCGACACCGTGCACGGCGGGCAGCAGATGCGCTTGTTCAATGCGCATCATGACGAGTACGGCTTCCAGCCCATCGTGGTGTTCGACGGCGAGGGCCGCTTCGTCGCCGCCGTGCTGCGCCCGGCCAAGCGGCCGAGCGGGCGCGAGGTCCGGGCCTTCCTGCGCCGCCTGCTGCGCCAGCTCCGCGCCAACTGGCCCCGGGTCGAGGTCCTGCTGCGCGCCGACAGCCACTACTGCGGCCCCGAGGTGCTGCGCTGGTGCCGGGCGAACACGGTCGATTATCTGATTGGGGTCGCGCCCACCAGCACGCTGCGCCGCCATGTCGAGTGCCTGGAGGCCAGCACCGCCGCCCGCTTTGCCGCCTCGGACGGCTCGGGCAAGCTCCGCCGCTTCACCGAGTTCTACGACAGTGCCGCAAGCTGGGACCGCGTGGAGCGCATCGTCGCCCGCGTCGAGGCCGGGCCGGACGGGACAGACACGCGCTTCGTCGTCACCAGCCTGCCGGGCGGCTCGGCCCGCACTCTCTACGAAAAACGGTATTGCGCGCGCGGACAGGCGGAAAACCACATCAAGAGCTGGAAACGCCACCTGGCCGCCGACCGCACTTCGTGCACCAAGGCCACCGCCAACCAGTTCCGCCTGTTCCTGCACGGGGCCGCCTACTGGCTCATGTGGAGCCTGCGCACGCTGATGCCGCGCCGCTCGTCCTGGCGCACCGCCCAGTTCGACACCCTGCGGCTGCGCCTGGTCAAGCTGGCCGTGCGCGTCGTCGAACTCAAAACCCAGGTCAAGCTGCACCTGCCCAGCAGCGCCCCGTGCCAGTCCATCCTGGCTTTCGTCCTCGGCCGCATGCCGCGCCTGACCAGCTGAACCAGGGGGCAGCGTGCCCCACCGTCAGCCGCTTCCACCAACCCCCAGCGCCGCCGCATCGAGCCGCCGCCATGTCATCTCGACGCGGCAACGAACCCACACGCCTGCACAATCACCACGCGAAAACCATGTGCCTCAAACAGGGCCGGCCTCAAAGCCATGAATTATGGCGGCTAAAGGGATTGCTGGGTAAGGCAACATCAAGGAACATGTTCGTCGAGCAGCACCAAGCGCGCTTTCGACAGGCTGTTCCGCAGGGCGATGGCCGGGGCGTAGTCCTCGCTGCGGTGGAACCGCAGGGCGGCGTCGCGGGACGGGAACTCGATGATGACGATGCGCTCGGCCAGGGGGTCGCCTTCGAGCAGCGCCGGGTCGCCGCCGCGGACCAGGAAACGGCCGCCGTGCGCCGCGACGGCCGCCTGCGCCATCGCCATGTAGCCGGACTCGCGGTAGGCGGCCGGGTCGGGGATCGTGACTTGCGCCAGAATGTAGACCTTGGGCATGGGAACGCTCCGTGGTGATCAAGATCAGCTTGCCCGGCCTGGCGCGCCGGCGTAAGTTGCGCTCATGGTGCTGGCCTTGCCTTTGCCAGGATGCTTGCCGCGTTGGTCCGCGCACGGTGCTGCGCGCGCCGTTCCGGGCGCATTGGGCCTCGGCCTCCTTCGACTTACCCGCCCCTGAGCGCCATGCCCGGCTGAAGGTCGGCCACGCTCAGGGGAACCTGGGGCCGCCGTATCCATACCCTTCTCCGAGGACCGCGCCATGAGCATCGACCACCCGAGTTTCGGCCGCCTGGCCGACGACCGCGTCATTATTTTCGACACCACGTTGCGCGACGGCGAGCAGTCGCCGGGCTTCTCCATGAACCTGGCCGAGAAGCTGCGCATGGCGGAGGCGCTGGCGGCGCTCGGCGTTGACGTGATGGAGGCCGGGTTCCCCATCGCGTCCGTGGGGGACTTCGAGAGCGTGCAGGCCATCGCGCGGGAGATCAAAGGACCAGTGATCTGCGGCCTCGCCCGCACCGGGCAGGCGGACATCCTCCGCGCCGCGGAAGCGGTCCGCTCGGCCGAGCGCAAGCGCATCCACGTCTTTCTCAGCACCAGCCCGCTGCACATGAAGTACAAGCTGCGTATGGAGCCGGAGCAGGTATTGGAACTGACTGCCGCCTCCGTGGCCCTCGCCAGGCAGCACGCTGACGACGTTGAATGGTCCGCCGAGGACGGCAGCCGCACCGAGCCGGATTTCCTGTGCCGTTGCGTTGAGGCGGCGATCAAGGCCGGGGCGACGACCATCAACGTGCCGGACACGGTGGGCTACGCCGTGCCGGAGGACATGGCGCGCATCTTCACCATGCTGCGCGAGCGGGTGCCGGGGGCGGACACGGTCGTGCTTTCCACCCACAACCACAACGACCTGGGCCTCGCGGTGGCCAACACCTTGGCGGCGGTGCGGGCCGGGGTCCGGCAGATCGAGTGCACCATCAACGGCATCGGCGAGCGGGCGGGCAACGCGGCGCTGGAGGAGACGGTGATGGCGATCCGCACCCGGCCGGACGCCGCGCCCTACACGCACGCGATCAAGACGACGCAGATCCTGCGGGTGAGCAAGCTGCTGTCCACCATCACCGGGTTCGACGTGCAGCCGAACAAGGCCATCGTCGGGCGCAATGCCTTCGCGCACGAGAGCGGCATCCACCAGGACGGGGTGCTGAAGAACGCCGCGACCTACGAGATCATGACGCCGGAGAGCGTGGGCTGGACCAAGAGCAGCTTGGTGATGGGCAAGCATTCCGGCCGGGCGGCGTTCCGGGACAAGTTGCAGGCGCTGGGCTACGGCGAGGTCGGCGACAACCAGTTGAACGACGCGTTCCGTCGTTTCAAGGATCTCGCCGACCGCAAGAAGATCGTTTACGATGAGGACATCGTGGCCCTGGTCGATGATGAAGTGGGTCGTGACCACCAGCGGATCCGCTTCGTTTCGCTCGATCTGCGCGCCGGGTCGAAAGCTCCGCCGAAAGCGGTGCTGGAATTGAATATCGACGGTGTTGTGCAGATGGCTGAGGAGACCGGCGACGGTCCGGTGGACGCCACTTTCCGCGCTATCCGTGCCTTGTTCCCGCACGAAGCGCGCCTCGTCCTGTTCTCGGTCGGCGCGGTGACGGAGGGCACGGATGCCCAAGCCAAAACCACCGTTCGCTTGGAGGAGGCTGGCAAGATGGTGGATGGGCAGGGCGCCGATACTGACACCATCGTCGCCTCGGCTCGCGCCTACGTCCACGCCTTGAACAAGTTGTTGGTCAAGCGGGCACGCACAGCACCGGAAGCGCTATCGGCTTGACTCGATCAGGGTAGCAAGCGGGCTGGAACGGCCCGGCGTTGATCCGGGCCGTTCCTGTATCAGTAGCCGTAAGCTGGCCGCGGCTGATAGTATGATGGACGCTGGTCAGAGTAGCCCGACCGCTGGTCGTAATACGCCGGCTGTTGGTTATATTGCTCCCGCGGCCGGTTCGGCGTCGACAGCGCTCCACCTCCGGCACCGAGCGCGCCCCCTGCCAGCGCCCCAATGGCCGCACCGCGACCACCACCGGCGATCGCGCCGATCGCTGCCCCGGTGCCCGCGCCCAACACGCCGCCGCCGACTGCGCGCTGGCCCGGATCATACGGATTCGTGCAGGCCGCGAGGCCGAGGCTCGCCATCAGCGCGAGGCCGAGCATCGATTTGTTCCGCATCGTGTCTGTTCCCTTCCTGATAACTCGCGGCTCAGTAGCGGGCCGGCGCGGTCACAGCGCCGCCCACGGCCCCCACGCCGCCGCCGATCAACGCGCCGGTTCCGGCGTTGCCGCCCGTCGCCGCGCCGACCGCCGCTCCCGTTCCCGCGCCGAGCAATCCGCCCGTTACGGCCCGAGTCCCGGGCCGCTCGCCGCACGCCGTGACGGTCAGTGTGAGGCCAGCCAGCACGATCAACGTCCTTACCATGTTCACGCTCCCATTCCGTTGCACGTTCGTATCTTCTTACACGGTTTCTCCGCCTGACATCAACGCCCGAAAACGTGACGGGTCCGTGGCAACGATGCGGCGCCAACGTGTTTCACGCCAACTTTACTTATTGCCATGCCCAGAAGCGCTCTCTGCCCGTTCGCTCTTGCCGCCGCCGCGCCACCCCGTTAATCCCTACATAGCCCCTCGACCTCCCAGGGGACGCCGGCTGCGGCCACGACGCCTGAAGGATCACTGATGTTCGGACGTTTGCTGGGGATCATGTCGGCGGACATGGCCATCGACCTCGGCACTGCCAATACGCTCGTCTACGTCAAAGGCCGCGGCGTCGTGCTGGCCGAGCCCAGCGTCGTCGCCATCGCCGACGTGCGCGGCAAGAAGCAGGTCCTGGCGGTCGGCGAGGAGGCCAAGCTGATGCTGGGCCGCACGCCCGGCAACATCGCCGCCATCCGCCCACTGCGCGACGGGGTCATCGCCGACTTCGAGGTCGCGGAGGAGATGATCAAGCATTTCATCCGCAAGGCGCACAACCGTCGCGGCTTCGCCAGCCCGCTGATCATCGTCTGCGTGCCGAGCGGCAGCACCGCCGTCGAGCGCCGGGCCATCCAGGAGAGCGCGGAAAGCGCCGGCGCCCGCAAGGTGCTGCTGATCGAGGAGCCGATGGCCGCCGCCATCGGCGCCGGCCTGCCGGTGACGGAGCCGTCGGGCAGCATGATCGTGGACGTGGGCGGCGGCACAACCGAGGTCGCGGTCATCAGCCTGGGCGGCATCGTCTACGCCCGCAGCGTGCGCGTCGGCGGCGACAAGATGGACGACGCGATCATCAGTTATGTCCGCCGCTCGCACAACCTGCTGATCGGCGAAAGCTCGGCCGAGCGGATTAAGATGGACATCGGCGCGGCCCGGCCGGCGGACGACGGCGAGGACGGGCCGTGGCGTGAAGTGAAGGGCCGCGACCTGATGAACGGGGTGCCGCGCGAGATCGTCGTCGGCCAGCGCCAGGTCGCCGACAGCCTGCACGAGCCGGTGGCAGCCATCGTGGAGGCGGTCAAGGTGGCGCTGGAGAACACGCCGCCCGAGCTCGCCGCCGACATCGTTGACAAAGGAATTGTGCTGACCGGCGGAGGTGCGTTGCTGTACCGTCTCGATCAGGTGCTGCGCGACGCGACCGGCCTGCCCGTCGTCGTGGCGGAGAACCCGCTCAGTTGCGTGGCGCTCGGCACGGGGCGGGCGCTGGAGGAAAGAAAGCGCCTGCGCAACGTGCTCACGTCGATGTACTAGGAGCGCATCGCCTGATCCGCCTGTCCATCCCGTCCCGTCAGGCGCTGGCGAAGCTCACCTTGCCAGTGCTCATCGCCGCCGCCGCGGCCTTGATGCTGCTGGGCCGGACAGACCCTATGCTCGCGACCCAGGCCCGCATGGCGGTGGCCGACGCGCTCGCGCCCTTGTTCACCTGGATCGGGGCGCCCGTGGCCAGCGCCCGCGGCCTGCTGGACGAAGCTGAGGCGCTCTTGGCGCTCCGGGCCGACAACACCCGCCTCAAGCAGGAGAACGAGACGCTCCGCCGTTGGCGCTCCGTCGCCCTGACGCTCGAGGCCGAGAATGCCGCCCTCAAGGCCAACCTGCGCTGGGTGCCAGACCTGGCCGCCCGCTTCGTCACCGCCCGGGTCATCGCCGACGCCGGCGGCGTGTACGCCCGGGCCGTGCTGCTTTCCGCCGGACCGGACCAAGGCATTGCCAAAGGCCAGGTGGCGCTCGACGACCGTGGCTTGGTCGGCAGGGTGACGGAACTCGGCCGGCGCAGCGCCCGCGTTCTCTTGCTGACCGACATCAACAGCCGCATCCCCGTGACGCTGGAGGCAAGCCGGGCCCGCGCGATCCTGCTCGGCGTCAACGGCCCACGGCCGCGTCTGATGTATTGGCCTGAGGGCGTGAGTCCGGCCGAAGGTGAGCGCGTCGTCACTTCCGCCGAGGCCGGCGCGTTTCCGGCCGGACTTCCCGTCGGCGTCGTTCGCTACAACGCGAGCAACGTCCCCGAGGTGGAACCCGCCGCCCGCCTCGACCGCCTCGAGATCGTCCGCGTGTTCGACTACGCGCCACCGGACCTCCCAGCGCGGACCAGTGAGCGCATCGCCGCCGAGCGCCGCCGATGATTGGCGCCCGCGCATGAGCGACCGCCTGCCCGGCATCCGGTCGCGCCCGACGCTGTGGCGTAGGGTCGATATGGCCGGCCGCGCGGCCTTTCCTGCCTGCTGCGCCGTCCTGCTGCTGGTCGTGCTCGCGGCCCCGTGGCGCTCGCCGGTTCAGGCGGAGCTGCAGTCGGCGGCGGCCCTGGCCTGCGTGTTTTTCTGGTCGCTGTTCCGCCCCCGGAGCATGGCCCCGCCGGTCGTTTTCCTGGTGGGGCTGCTGGCGGACTTGCTCGGCCTCACGCCACCCGGTGTTTCCATCCTGACGCTGCTGCTCGCGCACGGCTTGGCGGCGCGTTGGCAGGGACTGGCGCAGCAAGGCTTCCTGACGGTCTGGCTGGTGTTCATCGGCGTCGCCGCCGGGGCGGCCGCGCTTGGCTGGGCGCTCACCAGCCTGCTGACCCTCCGCCTGCTGCCGCTCGCCCCGGCGCTGTTCCAGTTCGGCTTGGCGGCCGGGCTGTATCCCGCGCTCGCCGCCGCCTTCACCGCCGCCCATCGCGGCTTGGCCGATCCGGAGCGGACGTGGGCGCGCGCCTGACGAGTCGCGCGTGAGCGCGTTCCGAAAGGAGAAGCGCGCCATCGTCTTCACCCGCCGCGCGCTGCTGCTCGCGGGCGGGCAGGCAGCGGTGCTGGGAGCGCTGGCCGGCAAGCTCTATCAGGTCCAGGTGATCGAAGGCGAGCGCTACGCCACGCTGGCCGAGAGCAACCGCATCAGCGCACGGCTGATCGCTCCGCCTCGCGGCCGCATCCTCGACCGCTCCGGCGCCGTGATGGCCGGCAACCGCCTCAACTGGCGCGCTCAGTTGACCGCTGAGCAGACCGACGACGCCGCCGCGACCCTCGACGCCTTCGCCCGCATCATCCCGCTCGCCGATTACGAACGCGCCCGCATCGAGCGAGACCTGCGCCGCCACCGCCGCTTCATACCGGCCGTGGTGCGGGAGTTCCTGACTTGGGAGGAGATGGCGCGCATCGAGGTCAACGCCCCCGACCTGCCCGGCATCTTCGTCGACGTCGGCACCACCCGCGTCTATCCCTATGGCCCGGCCCTCGCCCACGTCGCCGGCTACGTCGCGCCGCCGAACGAGAGCGACGTCGGCGACGACCCGATGCTGGCCCTTCCCGGCATCCGCATCGGCCGCTCGGGCATGGAGCGGGCGCAGGACGAGGCGCTGCGCGGCCGGGCCGGGGCGGTGCAGACGGAGGTGAACGCCGTCGGACGGGTGATCCGCGAGCTGGACCGCCAGGAAGGCACGCCCGGCCAGGACCTCGGCCTCACCATAGACGCCGCGCTGCAAACCTCCGTGTTGAGGCGGCTCGGCGACGAGAGCGCCTCCGCCGTGGTGCTGGACGCCCGCAACGGCGAAGTGCTGGCGATGACCACCAACCCGAGCTTCGACCCGAGCTTGTTCAACTCCGGCGTCAGCCAGGCGCAATGGGTGGAGTGGACGCGCAACCGCCGCGCGCCATTGATCAACAAGGCCGTCGCCGGCCTCTACGCCCCCGGCAGCACCTTCAAGATGGCCGTCGCCGCGGCCGGGCTGGAAGCGCGAACGATCACGCCGGAGAGCCGCATTTCCTGCCCCGGCTACCTCGATCTCGGCGACACCCGCTTCCATTGCTGGCGCAAGGGCGGCCACGGCGCGCTCGACGTCCGCGGCGCGCTGAAGCACAGCTGCGACGTGTTCTTCTACGAGGTCGCCCGGCGCACCGGCATCGACCGCATCGCCGCTACCGCCAACCGCCTCGGCTTCGGCGTCGACCTCGGCATCGAGCTGCCCGGCGCGCGCACCGGCCTGATGCCGACCAAGGCCTGGCGGATGCGCAAGGGCCACGCCTGGAACATCGGTGACACCATCTCCTGCGGCATCGGCCAGGGCTACATCCAGACGACGCCGCTGGCGCTCGCCACCTACACCGCCCGTCTCGCCACCGGCCGCGCCGTCCAGCCGCACCTGACGCGCACGCTCGGCGGCGTGCTCGCCGCGGGCTCGAAGCCGGAAGACTGGCCGGCGCTCGAGCTGCCCGAGCGCAGCTTGCACCTGTTGCGGGACGGCATGTGGGCCGTGGTCAACGAGGGCGGCGGCACCGCGCCCGTCGCCCGGCTGCCTCTGCCGGGCGTGCAGATGGCGGGCAAGACAGGTTCGACCCAGGTGCGCCGGGTCAGCCGCGAACAGCGGGAGCGGGGCTTCAAGTCGGAGAACCTGCCGTGGGAATATCGCCCCCACGCGCTGTTCGTCTGCTACGCGCCTTACGACGCGCCGCGCTACGCCGTCGCCGTCGTGGTCGAGCACGGCAACGCCGGGTCCGCCGCCGCCGCCCCGCTCGGTCGCGACATCATGACCGACGTCCTGACCCGCGACCCCGCCCGTCCTGCCCAGCCCGGCGCCCATCAGGTCGCCGACCGCGCGTGATCACCGCCAAGCGCCTGATCCGCGCCGAGCCGTCCTTCGGCATCGCCACCAAGCTGCGGCAGGTCAGTTGGAGCTACGTCCTGCTGCTTTGCCTGCTCGCCGGGGTCGGCTACGTCGCCCTTTACTCGGCCGCCGGCGGCAGCCCGGAGCCGTACGCGACGCGCCACGTGCTGCGGTTCGGAGTCGGGCTCGTGGTGATGCTGGGCGTCGCCATGGTCGACATCCGCTGGATCGCCCGCTTGTCCTACGTCGTCTACGGCGTCGCGGTCGCGTTGCTGATCGCCGTGCTGCGGGTCGGCCACGTCGGCAAGGGAGCGCAGCGCTGGATCGACCTCGGCGGCCTGCAGCTGCAGCCGAGTGAGCTGGCCAAGATCGGCTTGGTAATGGCGCTGGCCGCCTGGTTTCACAAGGCGAGCTGGGAGCGCGTGGGCAATCCGCTGTTCCTGATCCCGCCGGCGCTGATGGTGCTGGTCCCGGTCGGCCTGATCCTCAAGGAGCCGAACCTCGGAACGGCGGTGATCACCGCGCTGGTGGGTGCGGGGATGTTCCTCGCCGCCGGGGTGCGCTGGTGGAAGGTGGCGCTGGTCGCCGCCCCCCTGCCGTTCGCGGCCAAGATCGCCTTCAATCATCTGCACGACTACCAGCGGGCGCGGATCACCACCTTCCTCAATCCCGAAAGCGACCCGCTCGGCGCGGGCTACAACATCATCCAATCCAAGATCGCGCTCGGCTCGGGCGGGCTATGGGGCAAAGGGTTCCTGCAAGGCACCCAAGGCCACCTCAACTTCCTGCCCGAGAAGCAGACCGACTTCATCTTCACGATGCTGGCCGAGGAGTTCGGCCTGGTCGGCGGTCTCGCCGTGCTGGGTTTGCTCGGCCTGATCGTTCTGGGCGGCATGGTCGTCGCGCTTCGCTGCCGCCACCAATACGGGCGCTTGCTCGCGCTCGGCATCGCCACCAACTTCTTCCTCTACGTCTTCGTCAACATCGCCATGGTGATGGGCGCGATCCCGGTCGGCGGCGTCCCGCTGCCGCTCGTCTCGCACGGCGGTTCGGCCATGCTGACGGTTATGTTCGGCTTCGGCCTGCTGATGTCGGCCCACGTCCACCGCGACGCCGAGTTCACCCAACCCGACGATTGATCCTCCAGGCGAACGGACCGAGCGAACGGACCGAGCGGTTCGGCTACTCCGCTGGCCGGGCCGCTCCATCCGGCGTGTCCTCCGGCGTCAGCGCGTCCTTGTGCGAGGCGAGCAGCGACGTCGCCCGCTCGATCGAGCGCACCACCGCCTGGCCAGCCCGTTGCACCGCCGGGTCCTTGTGGTTCAGCAGCCGGTCCGACACCATCAGCGCTGGCGATAGCACCCCGCGCAGATCATGACGCAGCACTGCCGCACTGGCTCGGTAAGCCTCGATTTCCGTGCGCAGCGCCGTTGCGGCGGGGATGTTGGCCGACGATGCAGTGCTTAACGCGGCGTATTGCACCACCCCCGCCGCCGCCGCCGCCAACGCCGTGGCGGCCAGGAACGGCAGTCCGAGGCCCGTGAGCGCCAACGCGAACCCGGTCGCCCCGAAGGCGAGCGCCGCGGCCAGGATGGACAGGCGTGCAGGCTGGTGCAGCATCGATTGTCCTTTCGCTATCGTGAAGATCGAACATCAAGCAAGCCCAACGGTTCCCGCGCCGCGCCGCAGCTGCGCGCCCTAACCGGTACGGAGCGTCACGACACGGGCCGCCGTTCTCCCGTTTGCCTTCGATTGACGGGATAGGGCTCGCGCGCCTATAAGCCGGCCCTGACCCGGCCCCGTGATGGCCTGCCCGCGGCCCTTTGATCGCGACCTCGGGGCCGCGCCCCGAACCCGGAGACACGACGTTGAAGCGCACTTATCAACCCTCGAAGCTGGTCCGCAAGCGCCGCCACGGCTTCCGCGCCCGCATGGCAACCGTCGGCGGCCGCAAGGTGCTGGCCAACCGCCGCGCCAAGGGACGCAAGCGCTTGTCGGCGTAGGCGCGGATGGCGCCCGGCCCGGCGGCGCCTCGCCACGATATGCGCTCCGCGCCGAAACCGACCCGACTGAAGCGCCGGGCCGAGTTCCTGCGCGTTGCCGGAAAAGGGCGCAAGACGCCCGTGCCCGGCCTCGTGTTGCAGGCGTTGGCTCGTGGCGATGCCGAACCGGCGCGCGTCGGCTTCACCGTCACCAAGAAGGTCGGCAACGCCGTCGTTCGTAATCGCACTCGCCGCCGTCTCAAGGCCGCCGCGAGCGCGGTGCTAGCGGCCTCGCCCGTTCAGGGCGTCGATCTCGTGCTAATCGGCCGCAACGAGACGCGCGGACGCCCGTTCACCGCCCTCATCGACGATCTGCGCCGGGCGCTGACCAAATTGGGCGCGTTATGAGCAACTTGGTCGCCGAATTGCTTGTTCTGCTGGTCCGTCTTTATCAATGGACCGTCCGGCCGTTCATTGGTCCGCACTGCCGGTTCGAGCCGAGCTGCAGCCACTACGCGATCGAAGCCTTGCGCAGCCGAGGGCCCATCCGCGGCGCCAGGCTCGCTGCTTGGCGCGTGCTGCGGTGCAATCCTTGGAACCAGGGTGGCTACGACCCGGCGCCAGCCGCCTCATGCCGCTGCTCCGACCTACGCGGCTTTGGCCGCCCGCACTCTGAAGCATCGATATCTTAATGGACCAGAAGCGTCTCTTCCTCGCCATCGCGATATCGATCGCGATCCTGCTCGGATTCCAACTGCTGCTGCCCAAGCCGCCGCGGCCTGTCCCGCAGCAGACGGCGGAGGCGACCAAGACCACCCCGAGCGCCGCCGCGCCCGCGCCGAGCGGCAATCCGGCTTTCCCCGGCACGCAGCCGACCGCCAACGTCGCGCCGCCGATCGAGCAGCGCAACGTTCCCCGCTTGCCGATCGAGGCTCCCCGGGTCAAGGGCACCATCAACCTCGCTGGCGCCCGGCTCGACGATCTCGTGCTGCGCGATTACCACGTCGAGGTTTCGCGCGAGAGCGACCTAGTCCGCCTGCTGGAGCCGCGCGTCGATCCGCAGCCTTATTACGCCCAGTTCGGCTGGACGGCCGACGGCGGCGTGAAGGTTCCCGCGCCCGATACGGTTTGGACCGCGTCCGCCGCCGCGCTGACCAACGCGACGCCGGTCACGCTGTCCTGGGACAACGGCGAAGGCCAGGTGTTCGAGATCGTGCTGTCGATCGACGACAACTACCTGTTCACCGCCGAGCAACGGGTGCTGAACAACGGAAGCGCGCCGGTGACGGTGTATCCGTGGAGCCGCATCCGGCGCGACTACACGCCCAAGACGGCCGGCTACTACATCCTGCACGAAGGCATGTTGGGCATCCTTGGCGGCACGTTGCACGAGCAGACGTATGACAAAGCCAAGAGCGAGGCCGCCAAGCGCGCCGGCGGCGCGTCGTTGGAGTTGCCGACGACCGGCGGGTGGGCTGGCATTACCGACAAGTACTGGCTGACGGCGCTGATTCCCGACCAGGCGCTGCCGATGCAGGCCGCCTTCCGCCACGTCACCGACAACGGTGCGGATCGCTACCAAGTTGATTTCGTCCCTGCCGCGCCGCAAGCCGTTGCCGCCAACAACGCCGCGACCGCCACCACCCGCCTGTTCGCCGGCGCCAAGGAAGTGACGTTGCTCGATCGCTACGAGAAGTCACTTGGACTGCCGAATTTCGATAAGGCCGTGGATTTCGGGTACTTCTATTGGCTGACCAAGCCGATCTTCTACGCGCTCGATTGGCTATATCGCCAGTTCGGCAATTTCGGCGTTGCTATCTTGATCTTCACCGTGTTCGTCAAGCTGCTGTTCTTTCCTTTAGCCAACAAGTCCTACAAGTCCATGAGCAAGATGAAGGTGCTCGGGCCCAAGGTTCAGGAGATCAGGGAACGGCTGAAGGACGAGCCGCAGAAGATGCAGGCCGAGATCATGGGCCTTTACAAGACGTCCGGCGCCAACCCAGTCAGCGGGTGCTTGCCGATGTTGCTGCAGATCCCGGTGTTCTTCTCGCTTTACAAGGTGATCTTCATCACCATCGAGATGCGCCACGCCCCGTTCTTCGGTTGGATCAAGGACCTGTCGGCCGTTGACCCGACCAACGTTTTCAACCTGTTCGGCCTGTTGCCGTTCGACCCAGGCCAATACTCCCATCTGCTGCACCTCGGCGTATGGCCCCTCATCATGGGCGTCACGATGTTCCTGCAACAGAAGCTCAACCCGCCGCCGCCCGACCCGGTGCAGGCCCGTATTTTCCAATTCATGCCGATCATTTTCACCTTCATGCTGGCGAGCTTTCCGGCTGGATTGGTGATCTACTGGAGTTGGAACAACACCCTCACGATCGCGCAGCAATGGATGATCATGCGCCGCACCCAAGCGGCGACCCCCCAACCCGCCCGCTCCTGAGCGAGCCGGACGCCGGCGAGCTCGATGCCGGACGGCTGCTGTTCGCGGCTCCGTGCCGATTCTTCTTCGCGTCGCAGAGGATCGACCAGGTGCCGCCGCCGGACCTGCCGGAGGTGGCCTTCGCCGGGCGGTCCAACGTGGGCAAGAGCAGCCTGATCAACGCGCTGACCGGTCACAACGCGTTGGCACGCGCTTCCAACACACCGGGACGAACGCGGCAGCTCAACTTCTTCGACCTCGGCGGCCGCCTCGTGCTCGTCGACATGCCCGGCTACGGCTACGCCCAGGCGGCCAAGGAGGTGAAGGCGGACTGGCAAGGACTGATGTTCGCCTACCTGCGCGGCCGCCCGACCTTGCGCCGCGTCGTCCTGCTGCTCGACAGCCGGATCGAGCTGAAAGCTTCCGACTCCGCGGTCATGGACCTGCTCGACAGCGCCGCCGTCACCTACCAACTCGTCCTTACCAAGTCAGACTCGGTCAAGCCCGGCGCCCTGGCGCGCAAGCAGGAGGAGGCGCAGGCCCTGGCCGCCGCGCATGCCGCCGCCCACCCGCAGGTGATCGCGAGCAGCAGCGAGAGCGGCCTCGGCATTGAAGCGCTGCGCGCGGCGCTGGCCGGCCTGGCGGCTTGACCTGGCGCGGCCCGCGCCGCTACCCACCCGCACCATTCCCGAAAGCGAGCGCATGGCCCTGACCCCCGAGCATCTCCGCACCGCGGAGGAGCAAGCCGACATCCTGGTTCAGGCCCTGCCATTCCTGCGCCGTTACGCCGGCGTCACTATCGTCATCAAGTATGGTGGCCATGCCATGGGCGACGAGCACCTGGCCAAGGCATTCGGCCGCGACATCGCGCTGCTCAAGCAAGTGGGCGTCAACCCGGTCGTGGTCCACGGCGGCGGGCCGCAGATCAACGCCATGCTGAAACGCCTCGCCATCCAGTCGACCTTCGTCGATGGCCTTCGCGTGACCGACGCCGCCATGGTCGAGGTCGTCGAGATGGTCCTCGCCGGTACGGTCAACAAGCACGTCGCCGGGCTGATCAACCAGGCCGGGGCGCTCGCGGTCGGCATCTGCGGCAAGGACGGCGGCCTGATCCGCGCCCGCAAGCTGCGCCGCGCGGCGCGCGATCCGGACAGCCACATCGAGCGCGCCCTCGACCTCGGCTTCGTCGGCGAGCCGGAGCACATCGACGTCCGGGTGATCCACGCGTTGACCGGCGCCGGGCTGATCCCGGTGATCGCGCCGGTGGGGTTGGGCGACGACGGCCAGACTTACAACATCAACGCCGATACGGTGGCCGGCGCGGTCGCCGGCGCCCTGGGGGCGCAGCGCTTGCTGATGCTGACGGACGTGCCCGGCGTGCTCGATAATGAGCGTCGTTTAATTCCCGAACTGGCCATCGCCGACGTCGAGGCCGGGGTCGCGAGCGGCATGATCTCGGGCGGCATGATCCCGAAAGTGGAGAATTGCGTCGAGGCGGTGCGCAAGGGCGTCAAAGGCGCCGTGATCCTGGATGGGCGGATGCCGCATGCCTGCCTGCTGGAAATGTTCCGCGAAGGCGGCGTCGGAACCCTGGTCCGGGCTTGAGGGGCCTCCGCGAACGGCCAGGTGACGCGGATCACCTGGCCGAACCAAGGCTTTCTACGCGAGCGGTGTCACGTCGCCATCCGATGCACCGCGCATAGCTTGTTGCCGTCCGGATCACGAAGGTAGGCGAGATACAGGCTCGGGGGACCGCCCGGCCGCACGCCCGGCGGGTCCTCGACCGCGGCGCCGCCGTTCTCGACGCCCGCCTTGTGCCACGCGTCGCCCTCTTCAGGACTCTCGACCGAGAAGCCGATCGTCCCCCCGTTCGCGCCGCACGCCGGCTCGCCGTTGATCGGCTGCGTGATCATCAGGCGTCCGCCGCGATGGGCATAGATCAGCCGCCCCTTCGCGTCCTGCGTGCCGGGCTCTCCGCCCAGGGCGCCGACGACGGCATCGTAGAACCTTTTCGTCCGCTCCATGTCGTTGCTGCCGATCATGATATGACTGAACATTCGTTTCTCCCGTGTCGTGACGTGCTCGGCGGCTGGAATGACAGCGCGCAGGAACGTGGCCCAGGCTGCAACGGGAGGTGCTGGTTCGACAACCCTCTACGCGAACAATATCGCCTCACGCATCCGCTCCCGCTCAAATGGTCGCGGCTGAACGCCACCCAAGCACTGCCGATCATCCCCGAAGCCGCAGCACGCTGAACCCGCACGCCGCCACCGCCAGCCCCGCCCCGATCAGCAGGTCGACCGCTTCCGGCCCGCCCGGCGCCAGCCGGAACACCAGCGCCGCCGTCGTCGCCCCGGCCGCCAATCCGGTCAGCCGCGCCGTCGCCAGCATTCCGCCCGCCGCCCCGGCTCGCGTCCGCGGCGCCGCGGACAGCATCACCCGGTTGTTTGGCGCCTGGAACAACCCGAACCCCAGGCCGCACAGCCCGATCCGCCACGCGATCCCCGCGCCCGAGGCCTCCACCGGCAACCCCGCCAACAGGGCCAGGCCCACCGCGAGCAACGCCATCCCGGCCCCGCCCAGCACGGCCGGCGGCACCCGGTCCGACAGGATGCCCGCCAGCGGCGCGACCAGCCCGACCGCCACCGGCCACGGCGTCATCAGCAGGCCTGTCTCTACCTGGCTGCGGTGCAGCACGGTTTCGAAGTAGAACGGCAACGCCAGGAAGGCGAGCATGTAGGCCGAGAACGCGCACACCGACGCCATGACGGACAACGCGAACACCGGGATCTTGAGCAGGTCGAGCGGGATCAGCGGCAGGGCCGTCCCGGCCTCGCGGCGCACCAGCACCCAACCGGCCGCGAACGCCCCCGCGATCTCGACGCCCGCGACGATGCCTCGTCCCTCACCGTGGCTGAACGTGTCCGCGCCGATGAAGAACAGGCCGAACATCAGCGCGTTCAACCCGGCGCTCAACCAATCGAACCGCCGCCCGGAGCGGTCGGAGTGCGGCAGCGCCCGCACCGCCAGCCAAACGTTGACGATGCCGATCGGCACGTTGATTGCGAACAGCCACTCCCACGTGGCGACCGCCAGGATGGCGGAGGCGACGCTCGGCCCCAGCGCCGCCGCCGCCGACACGACCAAGCCGTTCAGCCCCACGCCCCGGCCCAGCGAGGCATTTGGGTAGGTGAACCGCACCAGGGCTCCGTTGACGCTGAGCACCCCCGCCGCGCCGAAACCCTGGATGACGCGCGAGATCACCAGCGCCGACAGGCTGTGCGACAGGGCACATGCCAGCGACCCGGCGGTGAAGACCGACAAGCCCACCTGATACACCCGCCGGTAGCCGACCCGCTCACCCAGGGAGGCCAGCGGCAACAAGGCGACCACGATCGCCAACTGGTAGGCGTTGACGATCCACACCGCTTCCGCCGGCGTCGCGCGTAGCTCGCGGGCGATGGTCGGCAACGCGATGTTGGCCACCGCAGAGTCGAGCACCGACATCGTGATGCCGATGGCGATGGCCAGCATCGACCAGTAGCGTTGCGGCGTCGGCAAGCCGTCCGGGTGGACCACCGCCCGGCCTCCCGCGCCCGCTCCGATGGTGCTAAGAGGCGGTTTTCAGAACTCGCGAACGAGGCGTCCTGCAACCAGGAGTATGCATGCCGTCTGGAGCAGGGTCTGGACGATGAAGCCGAGGCGGTCGTAGCGCAGGGCGAGGCGCTTGTTCTCCAGCAGCCAGGCGTTGCTGCGTTCGACGGGCCATCGGCGCTTGCCCAATCCTGATCCGTGCGGCCGGCCGCGCTTGTGGATGTGCGGCTCGGCCCCGAAGCGGCGGCACAGTGCGCGGTTGGCCTCGGCGTCGTATCCCTTGTCGGCGAACACGGTTCGGATGCGGGCCATGACGGCGAAGGCAGCGAGGAACAGACGCTCGAAGACGAGGGTATCATTGACGTTCGCCGCCGTGGCCGTGCACGCGACGGGGACGCCATCGCCAGCAACCGCGACGTGGTACTTGGTCCCCCGCTTGGCCCTGTCCGTTGGGTTGGGACCGGTCAGGTCGCCGCCGCGCTTGGCGCGCACCGAGCAGCTATCCAGGATGAGCGTGGGATCGCCACGCAGCATGGCGACCAGCAGGGCATGCACCTGCGCCAGCACGCCATCACGCGCCCAATGCTCGATCCGGCGGCGCAGCGTCGAGCCACTCGCCTTGTCCTCGGTTGCACGCAGGCTGCGCCACGGGGTGCCCTCGCGCAGGAACCGGCGCAGGGTGGCAAGCACACGCACGGTCTCGGCGGGCGGATGCCCCGGCCCAGGCTCGCGCCGCCCCTCGCAGCACTCGATCACCGTCGCGATCAGGTCCAATATCCTAGCGTCCAAAGCCGCCCCCTGTGTCTGAACCAGCAGACATGGGCATCGGCACTGAAAACCGTGTGGTCAGATCAACTCAACCCACGGTGGTTGTGGAAACCGCCTCTAAGAAACGAGATGGGTCACACCCGCTCAGTCCTCGACGAATCGGGCGTGAGCACCCTGGGCTTGGCCATCAACTCTGCCCGGCTATCAATTCTGCCCGACCGGCACCCCGGGCGCGGCCGGGTTCGTCCGCAGCCGGGCCATCGTGTGGGCGTCGACGTAGCGGCCGTCCCGGAATGCGTAGCCCTGGTGCGTGCCCTCGATGACGAAGCCGAACCGTCGATACAGCGCCAGCGCCGGCGCGTTGTCGGTCCAGACGGTCAGCTCGATCCGGCGCAAGCCCAGCCAGTTCTCCGCCGCGTCCAGCATGGCGGCCAGCAACGCGCCGCCGATGCCCTGTCCGGTCCAGGCGTCGTTCACGCCCATGCCGATCTGCCCGGCGTGCCCCCGCCGCCCGGCCATGCGTTCTAGCCCGGCCTGGCCGACGATCTGGCCTTCGGCGACGGCGACGAGGCTCAAGGAGTCTGGTCCGGCGGTCTCCATCCGGCGCCGAACCTGATCGGGGGTGTGGAACGGCAACCTCAACGTCCCCCAGCGGTAACCCGGCAGGTTGATCAGCTCGGCCACCGCGTCGACATCCTGGGGCAGCAATGCCCGGATCGTGAGATGGGATGGCCTGGGTGGGGAACTGGCGTCGCTTCGGACCATGGATGCTCTCCTCGTTGGCCGCAACGGGAGACTGCCACGCTGGCCGGCCCCGGACCGTTGCCGGCGGGGCCTTGGGGAATGCGAGTCCGACGCTACCGCGCGCACGCCCCAGGCCCGCCGGAGCGGGCCATGGAACGGGTGGGGCTGCGAACGGGACCGCGGCTCATGCGCGAAGGATCGAACGAGACCGGGGCGAAGTAAAGCGGCAACTTCGCTACGCGATCTCTTGGATCAGCTTGCGCCGCACCGCCTGCCCGAAGCTGTCGAAATTCTCCGCCACCACCACGAAGTGCCCTGGCCCGCCCACCACCGCGTTGGTGTAGTACGGCACCAGCCCCGCCAACGACGGCAGGCCGTAGCGCGGCCGGTCATTCAGGATCGGAAGCCCGTTGATCACCACGCCCGCATCCACCAGCCGGTCGCGTTCCGGCTCCGCCGGCGGCCCGTTGTTGTTCTCGCCGTCGCCCGACACGTCGATCACCTGCCGCGTCCCCTCGAACGGGCTCGCGTCCAGCACCTGGCCGCTGAACCGCAGCGCGCCCGACAGGCTGGTCCAGGTGATGCTGCGCCAGGGCTTGGCCGCCAGCGCCGCCGCCCAGCCGGCAGCGTCCGCCGCCGAACCGATGCGCGTCCACGGCAGCAACAGGTACTGCTGGTCGTAGCCGGCCCATTCGACGTAAGCGACGGCGACCGCCCCCACCGCGCCACCCTGGATCGCCGCCAGCACGCGCGGGTCGGTCATCGCGGCCCGGTAGCCCTCGCGTTGCAGGATCGCGTCGCTTTCCACGATGGACCGGCTGATGTCGACCGCGAGCACGAGCAACAGGTCCACCGCCGGCTTCGCCTGCGCCGGCAGCACCGATGCTGCCGACGACGCGAGGAACGTTCTGCGCCTCATCGTCCCAGCGGAGCGCACTCCGCCAGGCGAATGCAAGCTAAACCCGACGCACGACGTAACTCTCCTCCAGCGCCGCGGCGATGGCGTCGGCGTGCGCCGGGTCCCGCGCCTCGATCATCAGCTCAAGCTCGGCCGCCTGCACGCTCGGCGCGTCGAACAGCCGCTGATGGATGACTTCGATGATGTTGCCGCCCGACGCGCCGATGCGGCCGGCGATGTCGGCCAGCACGCCGGGACGGTCCGGTATGGCCATCAGCAGCCGCAGCAACCGCCCGTCGCGCAGCAACCCGCGCAACAGCACGTTGGCCAAGATGCGCCCGTCGATGTTGCCGCCGCAGACCGGCACGCCCACCCGCTTGCCGGCGAACCGCTCCGGGTAGGCCAGCAGGGCGGCGACGCCGATCGCCCCCGCGCCTTCGGCCACCTGCTTCGCGCCTTCCGCCAGCAAAGCGATGGCGTCCTCGACGGTGCGCTCCGGCACCACCAGCACCTCCCGCACGTGTCGGCGGATCACCGGCAGGCAGAGCGTGCCAATGTGATGGACGGCGATGCCCTCGGCGATGGTCGCACCACCCGTCTCGACCGAGATCCCGGCCAATGTCTGATGCAGGGAGGCGTATGCCGCGACTTCGACGCCGATCACCTCGATCCCGGGCCGCGCCGCCGCCGCCGCGACGGCGCAGCCCGCGATCATGCCGCCGCCGCCGACGGGCACCAGCAGCGCGTCGAGGTCGGGCGCGTCCGCCAGCATCTCCAGCGCCAGCGTTCCCTGGCCGGCCATGACGCCGAGGTCGTCGTAAGGATGGACGAACACCAACCCCTGCTCGGCTGCCAGCGCGTGGGCGTGGGTGGCGGCTTCGGCCAGCGTGTCGCCGTGCAGCACGACGCTCGCTCCCCAGGACTGCGTCCGCGTCACCTTGGTCGATGGCGTGAACCGCGGCATCACGATGGTGCTTTCGATCCCGAGCAGGCTCGCGTGCCGCGCCACCGCTTGGGCGTGGTTGCCCGCCGACATCGCCACCACCCCGGCCCGGCGCTCCGCGCCCGACATCATCGCCAGCCGGTTGGCGGCCCCCCGTTCCTTGAAGGACCCGATCGCCTGCAGGTTCTCGAGCTTGAGGCTGACCTCCGCCCCCGTCGCCCGGCTCACGGCGTGGGACGGCAGCGTCGGCGTGCGCAGCACCCGCCCGGCGATGCGCCCGGCGGCCGCCTCGACGTCCTCGATCCCGATCATCGAGGCATTAGCGAGCTACCCGAACTTGACCTCCAGGATCTCGTAGGTGCGATCACCGCCAGGCGCCGGCACCGAGATGGTATCGCCCACCGTCTTGCCGATCAGCGACTTGGCCAGCGGTGACGAGATGCTGAGCCGCGCCAGCTTGATGTCCGCTTCATGCACGCCGACGATCTGATAGGTCGCTTCCTTGTCCGTCTCTTCGTCCACCAGCCGGACGTGCGCACCGAACTTGACGTGCTCGCCGGACAGCGATGCCGGGTCAATCACCTCCGCCCCCGAGACGATCTCCTCCAGCTCGATTACCCGGCCTTCAATGAACGATTGCCGCTCGCGCGCCGCGTGGTACTCCGCATTCTCGCTCAGGTCGCCGTGGCTGCGCGCTTCCGCGATCGCGCGAATGATGGAGGGGCGCTCCACCGATTTCAGGTGACGCAACTCCTCCTCGAGCCGCTGCAGGCCCGGGGCGGTCATGGGAAACTTCTGCAAGGCGGATGCCCCTAGAAAGTGGATCAAGCACGCGTCCGCGCCGCGCCAAGGCAGGGCCTGGGAGCCGCGTCGGTCAGAACGATCCGCGAAAGTAGGACTGCAACGGCGCGACTTCAAGCGTCCCCGCCTTCAGCGCCGCGATGGCGTGGACGGCGGCCCGGGCGCCCGCGATCGTCGTGTAGTGCGGCACCCCCTGGGTCAACGCGGTGCGGCGGATGTCGAAGCTGTCCGCCACCGATTGCGGGCCGCCGGCGGTGTTGATCACCATCTGCACCTCGCCCGACTGGATCGCGTCGACGCAATGCGGTCGGCCTTCCAGCACCTTGTTCACCACCCGGACGGGCAGCCCGGCGTCGCGGATGCGCCCCGCCGTGCCCCGCGTCGCCATGATCGAGAACCCCATGTCGTTGAGCCGCCGCGCCATCGGGACCAGGCCCCCCTTGTCGCCGTCGCGCACCGAAAGGAACACTGTGCCGGCGCCTGGCAGCTTCACGCCCGCGCCCAACTGGCTCTTGGCGAACGCCCTCTCGAAGCTGGCGTCGAGGCCCATGACCTCCCCGGTTGACTTCATCTCCGGCCCCAGGATGGTGTCGACACCGACGAACCGCGCGAACGGGAACACCGCCTCCTTCACCGCGACGTGCGGCGCGATGGCGTCGTCGTCGAGCCGGAACTCCGACAGCTTGGCCCCGGCCATGACCCGCGCCCCGATCTTGGCCACGGCGACGCCGGTCGCCTTGGCGACGAACGGCACCGTCCGGCTGGCCCGCGGGTTCACCTCCAGCACGAACACCGTCTCGTCCTTGATCGCGTACTGCACGTTCATCAGACCGACGACGCCGAGCGCCCGCGCCATCTCCTCCGTTTCCGCCTTCAGCTCCGTCACCGTCGCCGGGCTGAGCGAGTAGGGCGGCAGGGAACAGGCGCTGTCGCCGGAATGGATGCCCGCCTCCTCGATGTGCTCCATCACGCCGGCCACGTAGACGTCGTGCCCGTCGCAGATGCAGTCGACGTCGACCTCGATCGCGTCGTTGAGGTAACGGTCGATCAGCACCGGCCCGGCCGCCAACGACGCCTCGCCAGACGTCCTCATGTAGCGCAGCAGCCCGCCGCGGTCGTGGACGATCTCCATCGCCCGTCCGCCCAGCACGTAGCTGGGGCGCATCACCACCGGGAACCCGACCCGCTCGGCAATGGCTTCCGCTTCCGCCGTCGAACGCGCCGTGCCGTTCTCCGGCTGGCGCAGCCCGAGCTTGTGCAGCAGCGCCTGGAACCGCTCGCGGTCCTCCGCCGCGTCGATCGCGTCGGCGCTGGTGCCGAGGATGGGGATGCCGGCCGCCGACAGCGCCTGGCTCAGCTTCAGCGGCGTCTGCCCGCCGTACTGCACGATACACCCCAGCACCGTGCCCGTTTCCTGCTCCTTGCGCACCAGGGCGATCACGTCTTCCGCCGTCAGCGGCTCGAAGTACAGCCGGTCCGAGGTGTCGTAATCGGTGCTGACCGTTTCCGGGTTGCAGTTGACCATGATGGTCTCGAACCCGGCGTCGCGCAGCGCGTACGCCGCGTGGACGCAGCAGTAGTCGAATTCGATCCCTTGCCCGATCCGGTTCGGCCCGCCGCCCAGGATCACCACCTTGGTCCGCTCCGTCGGCTGGCTCTCGCAGGCCGGGGTGCCGAAGCCGCCTTCGTAAGTCGAGTACATGTAAGGCGTGGCGGAGGCGAACTCGGCCGCGCAGGTGTCGATGCGCTTGTAGACGGGCAGCACGCCGAGGCGGTGGCGCAGGGCGGCCACGTCGGTTTCGCGGCGCCCGGCCAGCGCAGCCAGCCGATGGTCGGAGAATCCCATCGCCTTGAGCCGTCGCAACCCGGTCGCCTCGCCCGGCAACCCGGCTTCGGCCACCTGCCGCTCCGCCTCGACGATCCGCGCCAGCTCGCGCAGGAACCACGGATCGAACTTGCAGGCGTCGTGCACGTCCGCGACGGACAACCCGGCCCGCAACGCCTGGGCCGCCATCAACAACCGATCCGGCCGCGGCGCGGACAGCGCCGCCCGGAACGCGTCGTGCCCGCCGTCGCCCGGCGGCTCCACTGGGTCGAGTCCGTGGAGGCCGGTTTCCGTGCTGCGCAACCCTTTCTGCAGCGCTTCCGCGAAGCTGCGGCCGATGGCCATCGCCTCGCCGACCGACTTCATGCTGGTGCTGAGCAGGGCAGGGGTGCCGGGGAACTTCTCGAAGGTGAAGCGCGGGATCTTGACCACGACGTAGTCGATGGTCGGCTCGAAGCTCGCCGGGGTGGTGCGCGTGATGTCGTTCGCCAGCTCGTCGAGCGTGTAGCCGACGGCGAGCTTGGCCGCGATCTTGGCGATGGGGAAGCCGGTCGCCTTGCTGGCCAACGCGGACGATCGGCTGACGCGGGGATTCATCTCGATCACCACCAGCCGCCCGTCCGCCGGGTTGACCGCGAACTGCACGTTGGAGCCGCCGGTTTCCACACCGATCTTTCGCAGACAGGCGATGCTGGCGTCGCGCATCATCTGGTATTCTTTGTCGGTCAAGGTCAGCGCCGGGGCGACGGTGACGCTGTCGCCGGTGTGGACCCCCATCGGGTCGATGTTCTCGATGGAACAGACGATGATGCAGTTGTCCGCGCGGTCGCGGACCACCTCCATCTCGTATTCCTTCCAGCCGAGCACGCTCTCCTCGATCAGAACCTCCGTCGTCGGGCTGGCGTCGAGGCCGGACGCGACGATCTGCTCGAACTCCTGCTTGTTGTAGGCGATGCCGCCGCCGGTGCCGCCCATCGTGAAGCTCGGCCGGATGACCGTCGGCAGCCCCACCTGCGCCAGCACGGCGCGCGCCTCCTCCAGCGTATGCGCGATCCCGCTGCGGGGGCTCTCGATGCCGATCTCCGTCATGGCGTCGCGGAACTTGAGCCGGTCCTCGGCCCGGTCGATCACCTCCGCCCGCGCCCCGATCAACTCGACGCCCAGCCGCTCCAGCGTCCCCGCCGCATCCAGCCGCATCGCCACGTTCAGCGCCGTCTGCCCGCCCATCGTCGGCAGCAGCGCGTCCGGCTTCTCGCGCCGGATGATCTTCTCGACCGTCTCCGGCGTGACCGGCTCCACGTAGGTCGCGTCGGCGAGGCCCGGATCGGTCATGATGGTGGCCGGGTTGGAGTTGACCAGGATGACGCGGTAGCCCTCGGCTTTCAGGGCCTTGCAGGCTTGGGCGCCGGAGTAGTCGAACTCGCACGCCTGGCCAATGACGATCGGGCCGGCGCCGATGATGAGGATGGATTGGATGTCGGTGCGGCGGGGCATGGAAACTTATGATCCTATACGGCTAAGAAGAAAAGCGAGTACTCGAACTGTCTTGCCGTCTATCTAATCAAAATAAATTATTGTCCTATGCAACGCTCTTAATAACAAGATGAAAATTCCATCTAAAATCAAAAATAACAAAGCCGATAGCATAGCTGCAAAGATTGACATTATAACACTTTCATACCATAAATCTCCACCTAAGTACTTCCGAACTTCTTGGTAACGATCTAGCCAGCCAACCATCGGAATACACGTTGCGAGTAGTGATATTGTCAAAGGGAGTGCGTCTACTGGCAATATACGTAAAATAAAGATTGAGCTTACCATAGTAAAAACTACAAAAAACCAGCCAAACACGTAACCCTTTATGTTACGGTTGCCAATTCCAGGAGCAAAGATCGGATTTCCAGTTATCAAGCGTTTGCCTATGCTCCATAATGCACCAACAATTGCAATAATTATAGCCGTGTATATACCATCTCTAGTCGGTAGTGACGCTCACCATCTATCAGTTGCTGGAACACTCCAAAGTTGTGGGATGGGCTGAAGGGTTTGGAGCAGGTTTGCGATGCGCCGTAGGCCGCGCGTGAACCACGACGTCATGCTGCGCAGGACGTTCTTCGGCTGTTGTTCCGGGCGTCTGCGTTCGGCAGGCGTGGCATGATGGACCGCATCCCATTGTCCTGTGGACACGGCAAGATAGAGCGCCAGCGCCATGACCAGGATCAGCCGGGCCAGCCGGTCCGGGTAGCGGATCTGGCTGTCTTCCAGGCCGAAGCCACGGGTCTTGAAGTCGGAGAACATCGGCTCGATGCCCCAGCGCCGGGCGTAGTCGAGCGTGGTGAGGTAGCCCGGGGCCTCGGACATGGCGACGATCCAGGGCTCCTCATGGCCGGGGTCCTGGATGAAGCCGACGTTGGTGCGCACCCGGCGCGCGGTCAATTCCACTTCCGTCAGATAGGGCGTGTCCCGGGCCAGGCGCTCGACCGGCCCTGCGTCGGCACCGTCGATCCATAGATGCAGGTTGCCCTTCAGCCGCAGCCGGTAGTCCCAGCCCAGCACCTGGCAGTGGCCGATCAGCGCGGGCGTGCCGTAGAACCGGTCGCCCAGCAACCGCACACGAGCCTCTTCAGGCAACCAAGCCACTACGGTGTCGAGCAAGCCTTTCTGCACGCCAAAGCCAATGGCACCCTCGGTCTCCTCCACCCGCCAAGCCAGCGGCAAGGCGCGCTCACCCCAGCGCAGGGCCAGCATGAGGATCTGATGCCGCTCGGACGCCCGGCTCTGATCCAAGATCAGGTCCACCCGCTCGCCTGGCCCCGCTTCGGCCTGCGCCCGCGCCAACACCTCGCGTGCGAACGCCAGCATCACCGCATCGCACTCGATCAGCGGGTTCGCCAGCACGCGCACGATCCACTGGTAGCGCATGTCGATCCGGTCCGGCTGACGCGGCAGGGCGGCCGCCAGCGACATCAGGTTGGCGCTGCGCTCGCTCAGCATGGTCGCAACCAGAAGCGCCAAGTTCTCCCGCTGCGTCTTGCGCTGCCAGGGCAGCCGCTCATGCAGCACCACGCTGATGCTCCCGGCCACATGCTCGATCCCGCCCATCCAAACACCCAATCCGTCTAGGATTGGGCCTTCATCACACCACAGGTCGGACCGTCAACCACTCGGGGCCGAAACTGATAGGTGGTGAGGGTAGTGACGATTTCACCGAAGCAGGACGACTATGGCGGCGAGTTGGACGAAGCCTCTGTAGTTGGGCAGGAGCTTGTCGTAGCGGGTGGCCACGCGCCTGAACTGCTTCAGCTTGTTGAAGAACCGCTCGGCGAGGTTGCGCTCCCGGTAGAGCGCCTTGTCATGGTCGCGTGGCGTTTTGCGGTTGGACCGGGGCGGGATGACAGCCTCGGCTCCCATGTCGCCTATGGCATCCCGCAGGTGGTCAGCGTCGTATCCCTTGTCGGCGATCACGGCACCGGGCTTGAGGCCGTCCAGCAGTTCGTGGCCGCGCGTGACGTCATGGCGCTGCCCCGGCCCGAACAGCAGGCGCACCGGGTTGCCCAGCGCGTCGGTGGCGGCGTGTACCTTGGTGCTCAGGCCGCCGCGAGAGCGGCCCAGCCCCTGGGCATCAGGCCCCCCTTGGACCGGCGGGCCCCGGCCGCGTGCTGGTGGGCGCGCACGACCGTGCTGTCGATCATCAGCCATTCCAGGTCGCTGTCCGCCGCAAGCACGGCCAGGAAGCCGCCCAAGACGTCGCGTTCGACCCAGCGATAGAAGCGGCGCTTCACGGCCTGGTAATCACCATACCGCTCGGGCAGGTCGCGCCAGCGCGCGCCAGAGCGCGCCATCCACAGCAGCGCATCCACGAACCGGCGGTTGTCGCAACGCGGCCCACGCTGGCCCTCGCGCCCGCCCGGAACCAGGTCCCGCAAGCGCTCCCACTGGTCGTCGCGCAACGCATCCACCTCAACGCCCGCCATCGCCAAACCTCGAAATCAGCCTTGAACCACACCCAGCGCCGAACCGGAACCCAGCCGAGCTGAAATCGTCACTACGGCCTAATATTATCAAAACTATTAGGTAGTAGATAGGAAAACACAAATCTAGCCTTTTCTTCCAAAAATTTAGTTAAGAATTAAATTATTGTTTCACGATATCAAAAAATTTGGCTGAGATCACATATACAGTATTTGCAGACTGCAATTATTTTTATATTTATTCATAACATGAAATCCTTTGCCGATTACTTAGAACGTCTGTGCTGGCTTTTTTTATTTGGTAATATTGTTTTGAAGAGCGATATAGATTATGGCGTTATCTTGATAAACTCACGCGACTTTGCCGGACCACATAGGTCATCCATCATCGCCACGAACCGCCTGAACAAATGATGGCTGTCCGCCGGCCCCGGACTCGCCTCCGGATGGTATTGCACGCTGAACACTGGGCGCCCGTCCAGGGCGATGCCTTCGTTGCTGCCGTCGAACAGGCTGGTGTGGGTGATGGTGACGCCGGGGGGCAGACTCCGGTCGTCCACCGCGAAGCCGTGGTTCTGGCTGGTGATCTCCACCTTGCCCGTCGCCAATTCCTTCACTGGCTGGTTCGCGCCACGGTGACCGCGGTCCAGCTTGTACGTTCGCGCTCCCAGGGCCAGCGCCAGCAACTGATGCCCGAGGCAGATGCCGAACAGCGGCACGCCCCGCTCCAGCACCCCTTGGATCGCCGGCACGGCGTAGGCCCCGGTCGCCGCCGGGTCGCCCGGCCCGTTGGACAGGAACACGCCGTCCGGCTCGTGGCGCAGGATGTCCTGCGCCGTGGCCGTCGCCGGCACCACCGTGACCCGGCACCCGGCCGAAACCAGGCAACGCAGGATGTTGCGCTTGGCCCCGTAATCGACGGCGACGACGTGATGCTTCGGCTCGGGCGCGTCGTGCCGCCCGGGCCAGGACCAAGTGCCTTCTTCCCAGGTGTAGGTCTGCGTGCAGCTCACCTGCCGCGCCAGGTCCATCCCTTCCAGCCCCGGCCACGCCGCGGCCTGCGCCGTCAGCGCCTCGAGGTCGAACCGCGCGTCCGCCGGGTAGCTCAGCACCCCCGTGGGCGGCCCACCGTCGCGGATGCGCGTCGTCAGCGCCCGCGTGTCCACCCCGGCGATCCCCGGCAGGTCTTTCGCCCGCATCCAGGCATCAAGCCCCTGCGTCGCCCGCCAGTTGCTCGGTTCCGTCAGGTCCTGCTTCACGATCACGCCGAGGGCGGCGATGTTCGTCGCCTCCAAATCCTCGCTGTTCACCCCCACATTGCCGATATGCGGGAACGTGAAGGTGATGTGCTGTCCGGCATAAGAAGGATCGGTGATCGTTTCCTGGTACCCGGTCAGCCCCGTGTTGAAGCACACCTCGCCCGCCCGTCCCGGCGTGTGCGCCCCGAAGCCGCGCCCCCACAGCACCGTCCCGTCCGCCATCACCAGCACCGCCGTCGCCCTGGGGACCGCAGTCCCCTCGGCCGGGGGCGCGTCGCCGGAAAGCGCTTCCATCGGCAGCCCGGTCGCGCCCATGATCGCCGCCCAGTGCTTCGATGGGATCATACGCGCTTGACGCCACTTGCGCACCGCCTCCAACCCCACCCCGGTCAGCCGCGCCGCCGCCTCCGGCCCGCCGAGCCGGTCGATCACCTGTTCGATGCTGGTCATCCCTCACACATACGAGACGCGATTTCCCAGCACAAGGATCATGCGCTAAATTGGGAAAAAACTTACCGCCCCCGTTTCCAGAGGTGCCCGGCATGAGCCTGCGCGACGATTTCACCGCCGAATTGAAGCAGTCGATGAAGGCCGGAGACGCGCCCCGCACATCGACGCTGCGCATGATCCTTGCCAAGCTCAAAGACACGGACATCGCCGCCCGGCCCAAAGGGGTCAGCGGCGTGCCCGAAGACGAGGTGACGGCCATGCTGCGCGGCATGGTCAAGTCCCGTCGCGAGTCGGTGGCGCTCTATGAGCAGGGTGGCCGCCCCGAGCTGGCGGCCAAGGAGCAGGCCGAAATCGCCGTCATCGAGGCGTTCCTGCCCCAGGCGATGGACGAGGCGGCGTTGCAAGCCGCCGTCGCCGACGCCCTGGCCGAGACGGGCGCCGCCGAGCCCAAGGACATGGGACGGGTGATGGCGGCGCTGAAAGCGAAGCACGGCGCGGGCCTCGACATGGGTCGCGCGGGGCCGCTGGTGCGGGCCAGGCTCGCTCCCTGATGGCGCTGCCGCCCGCTTTCCTCGACGAGCTGCGCGCCCGGACCCCGATGCACGGCCTGGTGTCGCGCCGGGTCAAGCTCAGCAAATCGGGCCGCAACTGGAAAGGCTGCTGCCCGTTCCACAACGAGAAGTCGCCCAGCTTCTACGTTTACGAGGACGGCTTCCACTGCTTCGGCTGCGGCGCGCACGGCGATGCCATCAGCTTCGTCATGCAGACCGGCGGCTCGTCCTTCATCGACGCGGTGGAAAGCCTGGCGGCCGAAGCCGGCCTTGACGTCCCCAAGCAATCGCCCCGCGCTGCCGAGGCCGAGCAAGAGCGCCTCGACCTGTTCGGCGTCATGGACGCGGCGCAGGCGGAGTTCACTCGCCTGCTGCACGCCAAGGAGGGGGCAGCCGGCCTCGCTTACCTGCGCGGCCGTGGCCTCGCGGACGCGACCATCGCCCGCTTCGGCCTCGGCTGGAGTGGGGAGGGCAGGGGCTCCCTCGCAGCGGTGCTGGCCCGGTCCGGCATCGAACCTGCCCAGATGGAGGACGTTGGGCTCCTCCGCCCCGCCGACGAGGCCGGCCCGGCCCGCGAGTTCTACTGGAATCGCGTCACCTTCCCGATCCGCGACCGCCGCGGCCGGGTCATCAGCTTCGGCGGCCGCGGCCTCGGCGACGCCAAGCCCAAGTACGTCAACGGTCCCGAAACCCGGCTGTTTCAGAAGAAGCGCACCCTCTACGCCCTCGATCTCGCCCGAGAGGGCGCGCGCCGCAGCCCGGTCGTCGTCGTCGAAGGCTACATGGACGTCATCGCCCTGCACCAAGTCGGGTTCGACGCCGCCGTCGCCCCGCTCGGCACGGCGCTCACGCAGGAACAGCTGGAGGCTCTTTGGCGACTCAGCCCGGCGCCGGTCCTCTGCTTCGACGGCGACGCCGCCGGCGCCCGGGCGGCGGCGCGGGCGGCCGAGCTATGCCTGCCATTCGTCTCCGCCGAGCGCTCGCTCGCCTTCGTCACCCTGCCGCCCGGCCAGGACCCCGACACCCTGGTGCGCGCGGGCGGCCCGGCCGCGTTCCAGGCCGTGCTGGATGCCAAGCGCCCCTTGGTCGAGACGCTGTTCGCCGTGCTCCAGGAGGGCGGCGGTGACGGACCCGAGGCCCGCGCGGCGCTCCGAACCCGGCTCGACGCTGCCGCCGCCCGCATCGCCGATCGGGCGCTGAGCCAGGAATACCGCGCCGCCCTGCGCGACCGCTTCTTCGCCACCCGCAAGCCCGCCTTCGGTGGCAAGTCCGCCCGGGCCGCCAAATCGGCCGCTGCCCGCGTTGCTCGGGCTCCCGCTGCCCCGGACGCGACCCAAACCGAACGCGCTCGATGCCTGACCGCGATCCTGTTGCGCCACCCCTGCTTGCTGCGCGACATCGAGGAAGCCTATGCCGGCCTCGATCTTTCCCCGCCCCTGGCCCGCCTGCGCGACACGATCCTGCATACCGACGGCCATGCCACGCTTGATTCGCCCGCGTTGCTCTCCCACCTGAGAGCATCTGGATTGGCCGAGGAGGTTTCGCTGGTCTTGTCCGCCGCGATGCCGCTCCCGCCAAGCGCCCGGCCGGATGCGATGCCGGCGGAAGCGGAGAAGGAATGGTGGCACCTGTTCGGCTTGATGCGCGGCCTCTCCCGCCTCGACGAGGAAGTCGCCGACGCCGCCAGTGCTTTCCGCAGCGAGCAGACCGACGCGGCCCACCGCCGTCTCGTTGGTCTCAAGATGGCGCTGCTGAACTTGGTTGATGCGGACACCGACGCCTGACGCAAATGACCCGGTCCGCCAAGGCGGACCGGAAAAGAGGAGTGCCTGACCTTATGGCGACGAAGCAAGCCGTCACCACCGAAGCCGCCGCCCCCGATCCGGACGGCGACACCACGTTGCTCGACACCAACGCCGTCGCTGTCAAGCGGCTGATCGCCAAGGGCAAGGAGCGTGGCTACATCACCTTCGATGAGCTGAACGCCGTCTTGCCGTCCGAGCAGAGCAGCTCCGAGCAGATCGAGGACGTGATGGCGATGCTCAGCGAGATGGGCATCCAGGTGGTCGAAAGCGAGGAGCAGGACGACGCCGACCCGCTCGCCGCCAAGGCCGAGAAAGCCGAGGGCGAGGAGGAAGAAGAGAAGGAAGGCTCCGGCAACGTCGACGAGGCCAGCCTCGGCCGCACCGACGACCCGGTGCGGATGTACCTGCGCGAGATGGGCAGCGTCGAGCTGCTGTCCCGCGAGGGCGAGATCGCCATCGCCAAGCGCATCGAGGCTGGGCGCGATATGATGATCGGTGGCCTGTGCGAAAGCCCGCTGACCTTCCGCGCCATCATCCAGTGGCATGACGCCCTCAAGGCCGGCCGCATGTTGCTGCGCGACATCGTCGACCTCGAAGCGACCCAAGGTGGCCCGAAGGACGCCGCGGGCGAGGCTCCCGGCGAAGCCGCCGCCGAACCGGCCGCCGTGGCGCCCGAGGCATTCGAAGCGCCCGATGACATGGAGGAAGGCGACGAGAACGAGGGTCCCGGCATGTCGCTCTCCGCCCTTGAGGAGAAGCTGAAGCCGGAGGTGCTCGCCACCTTCGAGGAAATCGAGTCTCTTTATAAGAAGCTGCACAAGGTGCAGTCCCGCCGCCTCGACACGCTGACCTCCGGCGAGGAGATCGCCGCTCGCTCCGAAAAGAACTACGAGAAGCAGCGCGAGGAGCTGGTCGGCTTCGTCAAGCAGGTTCAGCTGCACAACAACCGGATCGAGGAGCTGGTCATCCAGCTCAAGCAGACCAGCCAACGCCTGAACGGCCTCGAAGGCCAGCTGCTCCGCCTCGCTGAGAGCGCCAAGGTCGGACGGGACGACTTCCTGCGCGAATACCGCGGCCACGAGCTGGACCCGAACTGGATGGAGCGGGTCGCCACTCTGCCCGGCAAGTCCTGGAAGGCGTTCGTCGCCAAGCATGCCGGCCAGGTGACAGAAGTGCGTGGTAAGATCGCTGTGGTGGCGCAAGAGGCCGGACTGCCGATCGGCGAGTTCCGCCGGGTCTACACCATCGTCAACAGGGGTGAGCGCGACAGCGCGCGAGCCAAGAAAGAGATGATCGAGGCCAACCTCCGCCTCGTGATCTCGATTGCCAAGAAATACACCAACCGTGGCCTGCAGTTCTTGGACCTGATCCAAGAGGGCAACATCGGGCTGATGAAGGCGGTCGATAAGTTCGAGTATCGCCGCGGCTACAAGTTCAGCACCTACGCGACGTGGTGGATCAGGCAGGCGATCACCCGCAGCATCGCCGACCAAGCGCGCACCATCCGCATCCCGGTTCACATGATCGAGACCATCAACAAGCTGGTTCGCACCAGCCGTCAGATGCTGCACGAGATCGGTCGTGAGCCGGCGCCGGAGGAGTTGGCCGAGAAGCTCGGCATGCCGCTGGAGAAGGTGCGCAAGGTGCTCAAGATCGCCAAGGAGCCGATCAGCCTGGAAACGCCGATCGGCGACGAGGAGGACAGCCACCTCGGCGACTTTATCGAGGACAAGGCCGCCGTCATCCCGCTCGACGCCGCCATCCAGGCCAACTTGCGCGAGGCGACCACCCGCGTCCTCAGCAGCCTCACGCCCCGTGAGGAGCGCGTGTTGCGGATGCGCTTCGGCATCGGCATGAACACCGACCACACGCTCGAAGAGGTCGGCCAGCAGTTCAACGTCACTCGCGAGCGCATCCGCCAGATCGAGGCCAAGGCGTTGCGCAAGCTCAAGCATCCGAGCCGGAGCCGAAAGTTGCGCAGCTTCCTCGATGACTGACACGCCCTGGCCGGTCCAGGCCCGCCGCCCCGAGTTCGACCGCGCGGTGCTCGCGCCGCAGGTCGTGCGGGTCGGCGTCACGGTCACCTTCCTGCGCATGGACCGCCCCCCTTCGGCCTGCCAAGCCCTGCCGTCCGACACCACCGTCGTGCGCCTGCAGCGCTGCAGCGTGCCGTTCTACCGCTATCTCTACGATACGGTCGGCGGCCCGCACGTCTGGTGGCTGCGCCGCACCCTGTCGGATTCGGCCCTCGGCGCGTTGCTGGCCGAGCCCGACGTTTCGGTTCACGTGCTCTATCGCGGTGGCGAGCCGGTCGGCTTCTTCGAGCTTGACCGGCGCGGTCGCCCGGTGGTGAACCTCAGCTACTTCGGCCTTGTGCCACAGGCGGTGGGGCAGGGGCTTGGCGCCGCCTTCCTCGGCACCGCCACCGGGATCGCCTGGGCGCCCGGCGTCCAGGCCCTCACCGTCAACACCTGCACCGCCGACCACCCCCGCGCCCTGCCGGGCTACGTCCGCGCCGGCTTCCGCGTCGTCCGCCACGTCGATGAAGTCTGGGAGGTGCCGACCCGCCTCGGCCTATCCATCCCGAGCCGCCTGCTCGTATAAAGGCGCCGCGCCACGTCCGGCGCAGGCCGGAAAGAGATCGCCGATGCGCCGCACGCTATTCGCCGCTTGCCTGTTCGCCGCTCACGTTTGGGCATTCCCGACCTGGGCCGAGTTGCCGCCCACCCTCAAGGTCGGCGTGCTGAACGACATGTCAGGTCCTTTCGCCGATCAGTCCGGCCGGGGCAGCGTCGTCGCCGCCCAGCTCGCTGCCGACGACTTCCAACGCGAGGTTCCCGGCGTCGCTGTCGAGATCGTCGCCGCCGACCACCAGAACAAGCCCGAGATCGGCAGCGCCATCACCCGCCAATGGCTCGACCAAGAGGGTGTCGTCGCGGTGGCCGACGCCGTCAACTCCTCCGTCGCCCTCGCCATCAACGACATCATCCGGCAGCGCCACCGCACCTTCATCGCCAGCAACGTCGGCACCTCCGACCTGACCGGCAAGGCGTGCGCGCCGACCACGGTGCAGTGGACCTTTGACACCTGGGCCTTCGGCAATAGCGCCGCCCGCGCCCTGAAGGATCTCGGCCCTTTCTACTTCGTCGGCTTCGATTACGCCCTCGGCCAGGCGCTCGAGCGCGACACGACGGCCGTTCTCACGGAGCTTGGTGGCCGCGTCGTCGGGTCGGTGCATCACCCGCTCGGCACCACCGATTTCTCCTCCTACCTGCTGCAGGCCCAATCGTCGGGCGCCAAGGTCATCGCCTTTGCCTCGACGGGCGCCGACTTCATCAACGCCGTCAAGCAGGCGGCGGAGTTCGGTGTCAACCAGGGCGCCACCTTGACAGGGTTGTTCACCCAGATCGTGGACGTGGACGCGATCGGCTTGCAGGCGGCGCAGGGCCTGACCGTGACGGAAGCTTTCTACTGGGACCACGATGACCAGACCCGGGCTTTCACCAAGCGCTTCGCCGAGAGGATGCCCGGCCGCGTGCCGACCGAGAACCAGGCCGGAGTCTATTCCTCGGTGCTGGCCTACCTTCATGCTGCCAAGCGGGCCGACAGCATCGAGGGCGAGAAGGTGATCGAAGCCATGCGGCAAGCTCCCATCAACGATTCGTTGTTCGGTCCGGTGACCATCAGGATCGACGGGCGGGCCGTCCACGCCATGCACGTGTTCAAGGTCAAGGCGCCGTCGGCGTCCAAGTCACGTTGGGACGTTTATGCTCCCCTCGCCACCATCCCGGCCGAACAGGCGTTCCGCCCCTTGCACGAGGGCGGTTGCCCGCTGGTGAAATGACCTGGTTCCTCACTGCATAAGGTATGCAGTCGTACATTTTAATTGTACTTTGCCGCATGTTCCTCATTATCGGCGTGGGGGCGCTCCACCACGGAATGCGACGATGACATCAATCTGGTCTATGCTGAAGGAGACGGTCGAGGACTACGTCGAGGACAACGCCCTCAGCCGCGGCGCGGCCATCGCCTACTACACCGTCGTTTCCATCGGCCCGGTTCTGCTCATCTGCATCGCCATCGCCGGCCTGGTGTTCGGGGAGGAGGCTGCGCGCGGCGCCATCGTCGGCCAGTTGCGCGGCCTGATGGGTGATCAGGCGGCCGAACTCATTCAGACCACCATCAAGAGCGCCAGCAACACCAGCAGCGGTGTCCTCGCCACCGTGATCGGCCTCGTGGCCCTGCTCGTCACCGCCAGCGGTGTGTTCGGCGAGATGCAGGCCGCCCTGAATGCCATCTGGAAAGCCGAGCCGCCCAAGGCCATGCTGACCGGCTTTCTCAAGGCCCGCATGGCCAGCCTCGGCCTGGTCGCCACCTTGGGCTTCCTGCTCCTCGTCTCCCTCGTTCTCAGCGCCCTGCTGCACGCCCTCGCCACCTACATCAACGGCGTCCTGCCCGGCGCGTCGACGATCCTCAGCATCGTGAATTTCTTAGTCTCACTGGCGATGGTTTCAGCCCTGTTCGGCGCGATCTACAAAATCCTGCCCGACCGACAATTGGCTTGGCGGGACGTCGGTGTCGGTGCACTCGTGACGGCCCTGCTGTTCACCATCGGCAAGACCCTGATTGGACTCTACATTGGCAGTTCCTCAGTCGCGAGCAGCTATGGCGCCGCCAGCGCTCTCGTCATCATCCTGGTCTGGATCTACTACTCGTCGCAGATCTTCCTGCTCGGCGCGGAGTTCACCAAGGTTTGGGCCAGCCATCACGGCAGCGCCGAAGCCTTCGCTGCTCGCGCCGCCATCGTCCCGACCGCGGCTCCCGCCCCGGTCCAGACCTCCGCCACGGCCGCGCAGATCGTCACCCGCGCCTCCGACCATCGTAGGGGCACCAACCTGTTCGACTGGGCGGCTTTGGCGACCCTCGCGTTCGTCACCCGCTCTAGGCGGTGATTATCCTTCCAAGAGGTGGCCCACTGCTCGCAACGGGCGCACCCGGTCGCTGACGATCTTCATCACCGCCAGCAACGGCACGGCGAGGATCGCCCCCTGCACCCCCCACAGCCAGTACCAGAACACCAGCCCGATCATCACCGCGATCGGGTTGAGGGTGAACCGCTTGGCCAGCAGCATCGGCGTGATCGCCTCCCCTTCCGCGAAGTGGATGGCTAGGTACAAGGCCGCGGGGGCCAGCGCCGTCCACGACGCGCCCAGCGTCGCCAGTCCCACCAGCGCGAACAGCGCGACGCCGGCGAACGGCCCCAGGATCGGCACGTAATTCAGGCAGAAGGCGATCACGCCCCACAGCAGCGCCCCCGGCACGCCGAACAGCCACATCACCAAGCCGGTCAGCACGCCGACGACCGCGTTGATGATGGTGATCGTCAGCAGGTAAGCCGAGATGTCCCGCTCCACCGCGGTTGAGATCCCGACCGCCTGCTTTTTGTCACGGAACCGCGGCAGCACTTCGACCAGCCGCAACATGAACGTCTCGCCGAACACCAGCATGTAATACATGATCAGCAGCGTCTCGAGCAGGTGCGAGGCGAAGCTGCCCGCGCTCCCGGCCAGCGTGCCGGCCAAATCCCCGGGATTGATCTTCAGCAGTTCCGCCGGGCTCTGCAGCTTCAGCCCCATGAACGATCCTATTCGATCCGTCCAGCTTTCAAGTCCCTGGAACTGGGTTCGTGCCTTCTCCACCAGCTCTGGAAAGTTGCGCACCATGTTCGATGCCGGGCTTGACAGGATCGCTCCCAGCGCCCCGAACACGCCCAGCAGCACGATCACCGCCACCAGCGCCGCTAGCGCCTTCGGGATGCCGATCCGCTCCTGCACCCGCACCAGTGGCTGCAGGAGCAATTTAAGCACCAGCGCCGTCAGCACCGGCAGGATCACCTCGTGCGCGATCGACAGCACCGACACGACCGCGATCAGGAACAGCCCTCCCAGGAAAATCGTTCGCGGGTCGGTCGGCAGCGGCATGTCCTCCGCTTCTTCCACCGATCGGCTGTCGGTCAGCGCCGACTCGACCGACATTCCGTCGCGCGCCATCGACGCGCCGTCCGTCTTGGCATCGCTGACCGGTGTGATCGCAGGCGGGCTCAACGGTTCGCGCCCGGCATCCAGAGCACATCGCCCTCCGGGTTGAGCCTGCGGCCCAGCACGAACAGATGGTCCGACAACCGGTTGAGCAGCCGCGCCACCGCTGGGTTGACGGCCTGCTGCCGGGCGAGGCCCACAACCAGCCGCTCGGCCCGGCGAACGACCGTGCGGGCCAAGTGCGCGTGCGCCGCCGCCGGCGTGCCGCCCGGCAGGATGAAGCTCGACAGCGGCGCGAGGCTCGCGTTCATCGCCGCGATCTCTGCCTCGAGCCGCACGCTCGCCGAGTCCGTCACCCGCAGCCGCTCTCCGGCCTCGCCCGGCACGCACAGGTCAGCGCCGACGTCGAACAGATCGTTCTGAATCCGGGCGAGCATCGCGTCCGCCTCCGGATCGTGGGCGGTGTGCAACCGCAGCAGCCCGATCGACGCGTTGGCCTCATCCACCGTGCCGTAGGCCTCGACGCGGAGGTCGTCCTTCTCCACCCGCGTGCCATCGCCCAGCGACGTCTGGCCCCCGTCGCCGCCGCGGGTCACCACCCGGTCGATCCTGATCATGTTGGCTCCTAACGGTCCCCGAGCTTGAACGCGATGTTCAACTCATAGTCGAACGGCACCGCGACCTCGCCGTTCCGTGCCGGCACGAATTGCCACAGCGCCACCGCCTCCTTCGCCGCGCTGTCGAGGCTCGCGTCGCCGCTGCTGTCGCGCACGTCGATCCACGCCGGCACCCCCGCCGCGTTGACGTGCACCAGCAGCCGCACCGTTCCCTCCGCCCGCCGCCGCACCGCCTCCGCCGGGTAGCCCGGCGGCTTGTTGCGCACCCGGGCATCCGGCCGCGGCGGCACCACGTTGTCGCCTGATATGACCAGTCCTTCCTGGTCTTGCTCGCCCCCGAGGTTCACGGCCGCCGGCGCCGTCTGCCCCTTTGGGGCCGGCGGCGATGGCGGGGGAAGGGGAAGCAACTCGCTCTTGGCTCTCGGCGTCGGTCGGCTCGGCGTCGGCGCGGGCCGGCTCGGCGTCGGAACGGCCGCTCCCAGCACCTGCGGCGCTTGGTCCACCAATTCGATCTCGATCACCGATGGCGTCTCCGCCTGCTTCCGCCCGCCTGCTCCCGGCAGCAGCAGCAACACGCCTGTTCCGTGCGCCACCAACGACGCCAGTATAAACGCCACCGCGCCTCGCCGGACTGCCGACGCCCCGGCCAGCCGCTCCGCCGCCACCGCCTTGGCTCCACTCGGCGTGCTCGCGAGCGGAAGGTGCGCCGGCCCGAGGCGCGCCGTCGTCACAGCACGAGCACGCCCTGGTGCTTGGCCTTGCCTTCCGGCTCGACGTGGATCGTCACCACTAGCCCTTCGACCTCCGCCTTCAGCGCCGCCTCCACGCGGTCGCAGATCACGTGCGCTTCATCGACCCGCATCGCGCCGGGCACGACTAAGTGAAACTCGAGATACGTGAACCGCCCGGCATGCCGCGTGCGCAGGTCGTGCGCCTCGATCGCGCCGTCCGCGTGGGTGCCCACGGCGGCGCGGATCCGCTCCATGGTGCCGCTGTCCGGGGCTTCGTCCATCAGCCCGCCCACCGAGTTGCGCATCACGCTCAACCCCGACCACAGCACGTGCATCGCCGTCGCCGCCGCCAGCAGCGGGTCGAGCCAGCGCAGCCCGGTCGCCAGCACCACCCCCAGCCCGGCCAGGATGCCCACCGACGTCACCACGTCCGCCCATAGATGCTGGCCGTCCGCCACCAGCGCCGCCGACCGCCGCGCCCGGCCCACCCGCTGCAGCAGCATCGCCCAACCGCCGTTGATCACGGTCGATGCCACCGTCAGCGACAGCGCGAACCAGGGGGCGTCGAACACCGCCGGGTGCTGCCACGTCTGCCAGGCGTGCTGCAGGATCGACAGGGCGGCGACGATGATCAGCCCGCCTTCGATCACCGCGGAGAAGAACTCCGCTTTCTCGTGCCCGTACGGGTGGTTCGCGTCCGCCGGCTTGGCCGCGAGCCGTAGGGCGGCGAAGGCGATCGCGCTGGCCACGACGTTGACCACGCTCTCGAGCGCGTCGGAGTAAAGCGCGGCGCTGCCGGTCAACCACCACGCCGCCGCCTTCATCCCCAGCACCACCATGCCGACGACGATCGTGCCCGCCGCGATCCGTTGCACCCGATCCAACGTTTCCGTCCCCCCGCAAGGCGCTGCCAGGGATGTAAAGCACTTCCGCCCCGGCCAAGGCGAGGGCGTCGCGGCCTGCCGTTAAACGGAAAAATACTTTGCTTTCGGGTTCAGCACCACGATGGCGCTGGTGGACTGTTCCGGATGCAACTGCCACTCGTCCGACAAGCTGACCCCGATCCGCTCCGCACCCAGCAGCTTGAGCAGCGGCACCTGGTCCTCCAGCTTCGGGCAGGCCGGGTAGCCGAACGAGTAGCGGCTGCCGCGGTAGCTCTGCGCCAGCATCTTGTCCATGTCGCGGTCGTCCTCTCCGGCATAGCCCAGCTCGGCGCGGATGCGCTTGTGCGTGTACTCGGCCATCGCCTCCGCCACCTCGACCGAGAGCCCGTGCAGGTAGAGGTAATCCTGATACCGGTTGTCCTCGAACCACACCCGCGCCGTGTCGCTCGCCTTCTGCCCGACGGTGACGACCTGCAAGCCGAGCACGTCGCGCTCGGCGTCGTCCACGTCGCGGAAGAAGTCGGCGATGCACTCCCCGTCCTCCTTCGGCTGCCGCGGCAGGCCGAAACGGCACAACTCGGTTTCTCCATCTTGGTCAAATACAATGAGGTCATTGCCTTGCCCGGCAGCCTTCCAGTAGCCGTAGATCGCCTGCGGCTTGAGGATGTCCTCCTTCTCGGCGATGCCCAGCATCCGCCGCATCACCGGGCGCAGCTCCTGCTTGGCCCAGCCGAGAAAGTCGTCCAGCGACTTGCCTTGCTTGCGGAAGCCCCATTGGAATTGATACAGGCTGCGCTCGTTGAGGAACGGGATCACCGCCTTGGTGGGTGCCCCGATCACCCGCGCGCCCCAGAATGGCGGCACCGGCACCGGCACGTCGCGCGTGATCCGCTGCCGCCGCTCCCGGACCGCCGCGAGGTCCACCGGCCGGAACGCCCGTTGATCGGCCTGCCCCAAGGTCCGCTGCGTGTTGCGCGCCTTGCCGGATCGCTTGGCCTGCACCGCGCTTAGGTAGCCGTCGAAATCGTTGCCCGTCACCTTGTCCATCAGGTGCAGGCCGTCGAACGCGTCCCGCGCGTAGGCGACACGGCCGCAAGCGTAGGCTTTGACGCAATCCTCCTCGACGTAGTTCCGCGTCAGCGCGGCACCCCCTAGCATGACAGGAATTTCAAGCCCTTGTCGGCTCATCTCCTCCAGGTTCTCGCGCATCACCACGGTCGATTTCACCAGCAACCCGGACATGCCGATGGCGTGCGCCCGGTGCTCCTGCGCCGCCGTCACCATGTCGGCCAGCGGCACCTTGATGCCGAGGTTCACCACCCGGTAGCCGTTGTTGGTCAGGATGATGTCGACCAGGTTCTTGCCGATGTCGTGGACGTCGCCCTTGACAGTGGCGAGCACGATGGTGCCCTTCTCCTGCCCCTCCACCCGTTCCATGTGCGGCTCCAGGTGGGCGACGGCCGCCTTCATCGTCTCCGCCGATTGCAGCACGAAGGGCAGCTGCATCTTGCCCGCGCCGAACAGCTCGCCCACCACCTTCATGCCGTCGAGCAGGATGGTGTTGATGATGTCGAGCGGCTTATGCCGGGTCATGGCTTCATCGAGTTCCTCGGTCAGCCCTTTGCGGTCGCCATCGACGATGCGGTCCTTGAGCCGGCCCTCGACGGTCTCGGCCCGCACCTTCTTCACCGCATCGGCTGCCTTGCGTTCGGCGAACATCTCCAGCAGCGTCTGCAACGGGTCGTAGCCCTCCCGCCGCCGGTCGAACAGCAGGTCCTCCATCACCTCCACTTCTGCCGCAGGAATGAGGTGCAACGGCCTGATCTTGCTGACATGGACGATGGCCCCGCTCATGCCCGCCTTGACCGCGTGGTCGAGGAACACCGAGTTCAGCACGGCCCGCGCCGCCGGATTCAGCCCGAACGAAATGTTGGACAGCCCGAGGATGATCTGGATGTCGGGAAACGCGTCGCGGATCAGCTTGATGCCTTCCAGCGTCCATTGCCCGAGCTTGCGGTCGTCCTCGTTGCCGGTCGCGACGGTGAAGGTCAGCGGGTCGATCAGCAGGTCCGATTGAGGCAGGCCGTGCTCGCCGCAGGCGAACGCCACCAGCCGTTTGGCAATGGACAGCTTGGCTTCCGGCGTCTTGGCCATGCCTTCCTCGTCGATGGTCAGCGCGATCACCGCGGCGCCGAACTTCTTCGCGAGAACGAGGCGGTCCGCCGCTGCCTTCTCGCCGTCTTCGAAGTTGATCGAGTTGATGATCGGCTTGCCGCCGTGCAGCTTCAGCGCCGCCTCGATCACCGGCGTCTCGGTGCTGTCGATCACCAGCGGCGCGTTGACGCTGCTGGTGAAGCGGGTGACGACCTCGTTCATCTCCGCCACCTCGTCGCGCCCGACGAAGGCGGTGCAGACGTCGAGGCTGTTCGACCCCTCCGCCACCTGCTCGCGCCCGACGGCGACGCAGCCGTCCCAGTCGCCCTTCTCCTGCAACTCCCGCCACTTCTTGCTGCCGTTGGCGTTGCAGCGTTCGCCGATGGAGAAGTAGCTGTTCTCCTGGCGCAGCGGCGTCTGGCCGTACAGACTGGCGACGCTCGGCACCCAAACCGGCTTGCGCGCCACCGGGGCGGGGCGGCGACCGCCCAGGCGCTTCAGCATCGCGTCCAGCGCCTCGATGTGCGGCGTGCTGGTGCCGCAACAGCCGCCGATCAGGTTCAGCCCGTCCTCGGTGATGAAGCGCTCCATCCAGCTCGCCATCGAGGCCGGGTCGAGCGGGTAGTGCGTGTGCCCGTCCACCAGCTCCGGCAGCCCGGCGTTCGGCTGCACCGAGAGCAGCCCCGGCCAGTTGGCCGCCAGCCAGCGCACGTGTTCCGCCATCTCCTGCGGCCCGGTGGCGCAGTTCAGCCCGATCAGCGGCACGTCGAGCGCGTGGACCACCGTCGCCGCCGCCGCGATGTCGGGGCCGACCAGCAGCGTCCCGGTCGTTTCCACCGTCACCTGCACGAACACGGGCGTGTCCGTCCCTGCCTCCCGCCGCGCCAGCTTGGCCGCGTTGACGGCGGCCTTGATCTGCAACGTGTCCTGGCACGTCTCGATCAGGATCGCGTCGACGCCGCCGTCGATCAGCCCGCGGCACTGCTCGGCGATGCCGGCCTCCAACGGGTCGTAGGCGATGTTGCCCAACGTCGGCAGCTTCGTCCCCGGTCCGACGCTGCCGATCACGTAGCGGTGCCGCCCGTCCGAAAACGATTCCGCCGCCTCCCGCGCCAGCTCGGCCGCGATCCTGTTGATCTCCCGCGCCCGCGCCTCGAGCCCGAACTCCGCCAGCGTGATCGTGCTGCCGCCGAAGGTGTTGGTTTCCACCATGTCGGCGCCGGCCTCGAAGTAGCCGCGGTGGATCTCGCGCACCAAGTCGGGCCGGGACAGGTTCAGCACCTCGGTGCAGTTCTCCTGATTCCAGTAATCACGTTCGACATCCAGCGTCAGCGCCTGCACGCGGCTGCCCATGCCGCCGTCGCACAGCAGAACCTGGTCGCGCAGGGCATCGAGCAGATGGGGTCGGGTCATCGGGCGTCCTCAGTCAGCAGCGCGGCGTCAGTCGCCTCGGGTCGAAAATCGGCGTCACGAAACGACGCCACGGAAAGGATGGCGGGCCAAAGCCGCACCTCGAGCGGTCCCGGCACCGAGCGCGGCGGCTCGGGGAAGACGCCTGCTTCGCGCAGCAAGCCTGTCATCACCTCGTCGGAGAAGCCCGGCCACCGATGCGCCAATCGACCCGCCACCGCCGCCGGGTCCTGCGCCACCCTCTGGTAAGCCGCCAAGTCCACGACGATCAGCCGGCCGCCCGGCGCCAGCATCCGCGCCGCCTCGGCCAGCGCCGCGGCCGGATCCTCGGCGTAGTGCAGCACCATCTGCAGCACGACCAGGTCGAACGACCCGGCGAGCGGCAACCGATACATGTCGGCCTGCCGCACCGAGACGTGCCCCAACTCCCCCTTCGCCAGCCGCGATCGCGCCAGCGCCAGCATCGCCCGGCTCGCATCCACCCCGATGCCGAACCGGACCCGCGGCGCCAGAAGCTCCAGCAACCGCCCCGTCCCCGTGCCGATGTCCAGCAGCCGTCCCAATGCCGCACCAGGCAGCAAGGCGAGCAGCGCCGCTTCCACCTCCGCCGCCGGCAGGCCGAGCGCCCGCATCTCGTCCCAGTCCGCCCCTTGCCGCCGGAACCCCTCGGACGCGATCCGCGCCCGCTCCGCCAGCACCCGCGCCGCTGCCCGCCGGTCCGCCGCCAGCACCGGATCGTCCGCCGGCAACCGCGTCAGCAGCTCCCGCACCAGCCCGGCCTCCGGCGGCAGGCCGAACCACACGTTCGCTCCCTCGCGCACTCGCTCCAGCACCCCCGCGTCGCACAGCAGCTTCAGGTGCCGCGACAACCGGGGCTGCGACTGGCCTAGGATCTCGGTCAGTTCCATCACGCAGAACGCCCCCCGGGCGGCGAGCGCCAGCAGGCGCAACCGGGTCGGCTCGGCGCAGGCGCGCAAGGCGGAGAGCAACGCATCCATCCGCTTGCACATGACATAAACTTATCCTTATGTCCATGCGATGATCCGCATCGATGCTAGGCTGCCTCTCCGTTTCGCCCCGCTCGCCGCCCGCGGCCCTGACGAGGCGGTGCTGACCGACCGCGGCATCACCGCCGCCGCCCCTTTTGCGCGCTTCACCCCAGGCGCAGCCGATCACCCGGTCGATTGCGCCTGTTGCGCGCCCCGGTCTGGCGCGGCCGTGGCCCTCGCTGCCTTGTTTCGTGCGCGGGCGGTCGGGCGAGGAACCCCGTTCCGCGGCGTGCTTGCCGTCGTCGGCCACGCCGGCGAGGCCGCCATCCGCGCCGCCCTGCGTGACGATCCCTTGGCTTTCGCCCGCTTCCGTCTCGCTCCGCGCGACTGAACCCGCTACGCTCCCCGCGATCGTGGGAGGAAATAATGGTCCGGCTGCGTCGCGTCCTCGTCCTATTGTTGTCGATCGGTTTTGGCGGCGCTGCCCATGCCCAACCCGCCGTCAAGATCGGCGTCCTCACCGACCTGTCCGGCGTCTACTCCGATCTCACCGGTCTCGGCTCGGTCGAGGCGACTCGCATGGCGGTCGAGGATTGCCTGGCCGCCGAGTGCCGCGGCATGACCATCGATGTCATCTCCGCCGACCATCAGAACAAGCCCGAGATCGCCCTCGGCGTTGCCCGGGAGTGGGTGGACACGAAAGGCGTTGACGTCCTGGTCGACATGTCCAACGCCGCCATCCAGCTCGCCATCGCCCCCTTCGTCGTCCAGAAGGATCGCGTCGCCCTGATCGCCGGCGGCACCGCCCGCCTGTCCGGCGACGCCTGCCAGCCCGAGCACCTCGTGCAATGGATGTGGGACACCTACGTCCAGGTCGCCGGCGTCGCCCGGCCACTAACCAAGCCCGGCACCACCTGGTACATCGTCGCCGCCGATTACGCCTTCGGCCTCCAGTTCGAGACCGACGCCAAGGCTATCGTCGGCGCGGCCGGCGGCCAGGTTCTCGGCACCGTCCGCCACCCGTTCCCCAGCACCGACCTTTCCTCTTACCTGCTTCAAGCCCAGGCCTCGGGCGCCGACTATATCGGCCTCGCCAACGCCGGCGCCGACACGCTCAATGCCATCAAGACCGCCCGCGAGTTTGGCATCGATGGCGGCAAGCAGCGCCTGATCGCCTTCTTCCTCACCGTCAATGACGTCAAAGGCCTCGGCTTGCAGGCCGCCGCCGGCACCGTGCTGACCGCAGGCTTCTACTGGGATCTCGACGACGGCACCCGCGCCTTCGCCCAGCGGTTCATGGCCCGGCGCGGGGCGATGCCCTCCCAGGTCCAGGCCGGTCTCTACTCCGCCACCCGCCACTATCTCAAGGCCGTCGCAGCCGCCGGCACCACCGACGCCCAGACGGTCCTGCGCGCCATGCACCGCCTCCCGATCGAGGACGACGTCGTCCGCCACGCCCACCTCCGCCCCGATGGCCGGATGGTCCACGATTTCTACATCTTCCAGGTCAAGCGGCCGGACCAGTCGACCGGTCCGTGGGACCTCTACACCCTGCTCGACACCATTCCAGGCTCCGAGGCCTTCCGCTCCGTGGCGGACGGCGGCTGCCCCCGCCTGCTGCAGTAAGCTGGCCCCATGCCTCGCCGCCTGATCGACCTTTCCGTCTCGCTGCGCCAGGGCATTGCCAGTGACCCGCCCGACATGCTGCCGGCCATCGACTACATCGACCACCACCAGTCCGCTCCAGGCATTGCCGATTATTTCGGTGTCGCCGTCGACCAACTGCCCGAAGGCCAGTACGCGGCCATCGAGCGTTGCGCCATCAGCAGCCACAATGGCACCCACGTCGACGCGCCTTACCACTACTTCTCCCGTATGGACGAAGCCGTCATCCCCGGCGGCGTTCCCGCCATGCGCATCGACGAGGTTCCGCTCGACTGGCTCTACCAACCCGGCGTCAAGCTCGATTTCCGCCACTTGCCCGACGGCGCCGTCGCCCAGCCGGCCGACATCGAGGCCGAACTATCCCGCATCGGCCACGTTCTCCAGCCGTTCGAGATCGTCGTCGTCAACACCAATGCCGGCCTGCGCTACGGCGAGCCTGATTACATCGACTGCGGCTGCGGCATGGGCCGCGCCGCCACCTTATGGCTGATCGAGCGGGGCATCCGCGTCGTCGGCACGGACGCCTGGAGTTGGGACGCCCCGTTCAGCCACACCCGCCGCCGCGTGCGGGAAACGGGCGACGCCGGGCTGATCTGGGAAGGCCACCGTGTCGGCCGCGACCGCGCCTACTGTCAGATCGAGAAGATGCACAACCTCGAAGCCCTGCCGCCCGCCGGCTTCCTGCTCTGCGCCTTTCCCGTCAAGCTGCGTCAAGCCTCCGCCGGCTGGACCCGGGCCGTCGCCATCATCGAGGACTGACCGGGCGGCGGCAGGGGGCGAGGGCAGGAGCTCCTACTCCGGGATGTCCGAGTCCCCGCGCCCCAACGCCCGCTGCATGTAGACCGCATCCACCCAGCGCCCGAACTTGAGTCCCGACGCCCGCAGCAGCCCCGCCCGCTGGAAGCCGAGGGACGCGTGCACCCCGATCGACCCGATATTCTCCGAATCCCCCACCACTGCGATCATCTGCCTGAATCCGGCCGCCTCCGCCTGCTCCAGCAGCCGCGCCACCAGCGCCTTGCCTACTCCTTGCCCCCGCACGTCGTCGCGCACGTAGATGCTGTCCTCTGCCGTGTAGCGGTAAGCAGATCGATCACGATATTGCGTGTAGTACGCGTATCCGAGCACGCCTGTGTCGTCGACTGACACAAGGTAGGACCAACCTCGGCCAACGATGCCGCGAAACCGTACCGTGAGGTCCTCGACGCTCGGTGGAGTCTCCTCGAACGTCCCCGCCCCGTGCAGGACGTGATGCGCGTAAATCGCTTGGATCTCGGGCAAGTCAGCTTCAGTGGCGGCACGAATCTGCATCCCGCGTTCATAGGCGGGGCTTCTCAGGCCGACAAGGCTTGCGCTCCGTAGGTGTCCTGTTACATCAGCCGTCTATTACCAGCACCAGACAAGTTTGGCCGCTCGTTAACTCTATTTTACGGTTCGTTCTAGCGGGAACGTGATATGGAGCGGTCGGCGAACCGTTCGGAGCCGCCGCGCCCGGCATTTCGGCTGGAAAGCCGCCACCAGAAGGATTTGCGAGTGGATCAAAGCAGCCCCGGCATCGGCCATCTCGGCGAGAGTGTCTCGGTTCCCCGGATCGACGCCAGCACGATCGATGCCGATGCCAGCCGCGCCGATCAACGTCTTCAGGCCGTCGTCATCGCCGCCCGCCACCACGGCACCGAGTTGCGCGCCGCCGACTTCCGCGCCAACGCCGATGAAACCGTTCCGTCGCCCGCCTCCTTGGCCGCCTGGGCCCGCGAAGCCGGCCTCTACGCCAAGGCCGACCGCCTCCGCTGGCGCGCGCTGTTCAAGCTTCAAGGGACGCAAAATCCGCCGCCGCCGGTCATCCTGCTGCTCAACGACGGCTCGGCCGCGCTCATGGTCGGGGCCGATGCCGCCCGCAATGTCGTTTGGTTGCGCGACCCGACCGCCGCTGCCAGCGAGCCAGTTCCCGTCGACGAGCTCCGCTTGTCCGGCGTCTGGGACGGAGAGGTCCTGCTCATCCGCCCGCTCCGCGGCGCGTCGGAGGCGGACAAGCCATTCAACCTCAGTTGGCTGATGAACCTCGTGCTGATCGAGCGGCGCTCGCTGCGCGACGTCAGCATCGCCTCCATCACGTTGAGCGCGCTCACCATCGTGCCGCCGCTCCTGGTCATGACGGTCGTGGATCGCGTCGTCGTCCACCACAGCATCTCCACCCTCGTCCTGCTCAGCGTCATCCTCCTGATCACGACGGTTTACGAGACCCTGCTCGGCTATGCCCGGCGCGAGATCGTCCAGGTCGTCTCCGCCCGCGTCGACGCCAAGCTCAACCTGCACATGTTCAACCGCCTGCTCGGCCTGCCGCTGGCCTTCTTCGAGCGCAACCCAGCCGGCCAGACCAACTACCGCCTCGCCCAGATCTGGAAGGTGCGCGAGTTCCTCACCGGCAAGCTGATGGGCACCTTCCTCGACATGTTCACGCTCGTCTTCCTCCTGCCTTTGCTGTTCTGGATGGAGCCGACGCTCGCCTGGATCGTCCTCGTCTGCGCCGCCGTCATCGCCGGCATCATCATGGCGTTCCTGCCTGCGCTCCGCGTCATCATCGGCAAGCAGGCCAACGCCGAGAGCCACAAGGGCACCACCCTGGTCGAGACCGTTCACGGCATCCGCACGGTGAAGTCCCTCGCGCTCGAGCCGCAACGCCGGGCCGAATGGGACGAGCGCAGCGCCACCGCCGGTGAACTCAAGCTGCGCGGCGGCCGCATGGCCAACTGGCCGCAGACCTTGATCAACCCGATCGAGGGCTTCATCCAGCGCGGCGTCATCCTGGTCGGCGCATACATCGCATTGACCGATCAGACCGGCCTCGCCGTCGGCGGCCTGATCGCCTTCATGATGCTGGGCTCTCGCGTCACCCAGCCGCTCGTCGGCCTCGCCCGGCTGATCGAGGACTTCGAGGAGGTCCGCGCCTCCATCGGCCAGGTCGGCCTCGTGCTCAACAACCCGACCGAGACCGCGGCCATGCAGGGCGGCATGCGCCCCCGCCTGGCTGGCGAGGTTGAATTCGAGGACCTCACGTTCATCTATCCCGGCGCCAAGATCCCGGCGCTTGACAAGGTCAACTTCAAGATTCCCGCCGGCACCATGCTCGGCATCGTCGGCCGCAGCGGTTCCGGCAAGAGCACGGTCACTCGCCTGCTGCAAGGGATCAACCGCGAGTACAACGGCTTCCTCAAGGTAGACGGCGTCGAACTGCGCGAGATCAACCTGACGCACCTTCGCCGCAGCTTCGGCGTCGTGCTGCAGGACAACTTCCTGTTCCGCGGCTCGGTGCGCGACAACATCACTGCCGGCCGCCCCGGCCTGACGCTTGACGACGTGGTGCGCGCCGCCCGACTCGCCGGCGCCGAGGAGTTCATCGAGCGCCTTCCCAGCGGCTATGACACTTTCATCGAGGAAGGCTCGGCCAACCTGTCCGGCGGCCAGCGCCAGCGCCTCGCCATCGCCCGAGCCGTTATTGCCGACCCCAAGCTGATGATCCTCGACGAGGCCACCAGCGCCCTCGATCCGGAGAGCGAAGCCCTCGTCAATGCCAATCTGACGCGGCTCGGCAAGGGCCGCACCATGATCATCGTTTCCCATCGCCTGTCGTCGTTGCTCGATTGCGACATGATCATGGTCATGGACAAGGGCACCGTCGTCGATGTCGCGCCTCACCGCATCCTGCTCGAGCGCTGCTCGATTTATCGCACCCTCTGGTCACAGCAGAACCGTCATATGGACGGCGCCAAGGCGCCGACCCCGCTCGTTCCGGTTTCCGCCCAGGGCGACTGAGTTGATGTCGTGACTGAATCGCTGCTGATCCGCGCCGGCCTTCGCGCTGTCGCGACGCTGTTGAACGGAGATTGATATGGGCGCATTGACCCTGCGGGGCGACAGCCGGGCTGCCAGGCGTGAGGACGCCGTAGCCCTGCCGTCGTTGCTCGAGTTCCATTCCCCGACGGCCGCCCTCGCCGTCACTCCGATCCAGTTCGGCGCGCGCCGCATCACGTTCGTGATTTGCACGCTCGTTGCCGCCTGCTTCGCCGCCGCCGCCTTGATTCCGGTCGACAAGGTCGTGACCGCTCCGGGCAAGGTCGTCGCCGAGAATGCCACCAGCGTCATCCAGCCGCTCGAGACCGCCATCGTGCGCAGCGTCAATGTCAAGGAAGGTCAGTTGGTCAAGAAGGGCGCTTTGCTTGCCAAGCTCGACCCGACCTTCGTCGTCGCCGACGCCAGCGCCCTCACCAACCAGGTCGCCAGCCTGCAGTCCGAGGTCGATCGCCTCCAGGCCGAGGCCACCGGCGAACGCTACAATCCGCAAGACGTGAGCCCGGCGACCCTGCTGCAGAAGTCCGTCTTCGCCCAACGCGCCGCTGAGCGCGGCTATAAGATGGAAGGCTATGCCCAGAAGATCAGCAGCCTCCAGGCCCAGATCCAGCGCGCCATGTCCGACGTCAACGCTTACCAAGAGCGCGTCAAGGTCGCCTCCGACCTGGAGGAGAAGCGGATTGAGCTGGAGCGACTGAAGGTCGGCAGCACCATCAACCGCCTTTCCGCCACCGACAGCCGCCTTGAGGTCCAGCGCGGCTTGAGCAACGCCATGGCCACCGCGTCCCAAGGCGCCCGCGACATCGCCGCCATGCAAGCCGAGCGCGACGGCTACGACCAGAGCTGGCGCAGCCAGGTCATTCAGGATCTCACCGAGCAGAGCCGCAAGCTGAGCGATGCCAAGGAGAACCTCGCCAAGGCCATTCGTCGCCAACAGCTCGTCGAACTCCGCGCCGACCAGGACAGCATCGTGCTCAACATCGCCAAGGTGTCGAGCGGCTCCGTCCTCCAATCGGGCGAGCAGCTGATGTCGCTCACCCCGGTCGACGCGCCGCTCGAGGTCGAAGTCAACGTGCCCGGCAACGAGGCCGGCTTCGTCCACCCTGGCAATCCCGTCACCATCAAGTTCGACGCCTTCCCCTCCACCCAGTACGGCAATGCCGACGGCACCGTCCGCGTCGTCAGCCCCGACAGCTTCGTCGGCAACCCCGATGAGAAGCAGCGCGGCGTGCAGCAGATGCCGCAGAACGGCCAAGCCTTCTATCGCGCCCGCATCAGCATCGACGAGGTCAAGCTGCACGACACCCCACCCAACTTCCGCCTCGTGCCCGGCATGCCCGTTGCTGCCGACGTCAAAGTCGGCAAGCGCACCGTGCTGAGCTATATGCTGAGCCGCGTCTTGCCCGTGGCCATGGACGGGATGCGCGAGCCGTGAACAGGGGACTGGCGCAGCCGACATGACGACCTTGCCATCCCGCCTGAGTGGCTTCCTCTTCCCGGCCGCCCAGTTGCGCCAGGCCTTCGCCGCCGCCGAGGCCGGCAAGGTTCACGAGGTGTTCCAGGTGCTCGGGCACGCTGCCAAGAAAGGTGATTCTTACGCCCAGTACTGGGTTGGCAAGGCTTACCTCGAAGGCCGCGGCGTCCCAATGAGCCGGGCTACTGCCATGCGCTGGTTGCAGCGCGCGGCCGAGGCCGGGCGGCTCGAAGCTCAATCCGTTCTCGCAGCACTTTATCTGACCGGCGCGGCCAAGACCGAAGCCGGCCTCGCCGGCCTCTCGGTGTTCGCCGATCAGGACGCCGCCGAGCCCGACTTTGACCAAGCCGCCCGCTGGGCCCGCCCCGCTGCCGAAGCCGGCTCGGCCGACGCGCAGGCCTTGCTTGCCTACCTGATGACTTCTGGCCCCGAATCGATGCGCGACCTGCCCGCCGCTGCCGAGTGGTACGGCAAGTCCGCCGCCGCCGGTTGCGCCCAGGGTTCGCTGGGCCTCGCCCTCGCCATGCTGCGTGACGCCCAGGACGACGGCGAGCGCGCCCGCGCCGCGGCCGAGATGGCCAAGGCCGCCAAGGCCGGGCTCCCGCTCGGCACTTACCTGTTCGGCACCTTGACCGAGGCCGGCATCGGCGTCGAGCGTGACCTCAAGGCCGCTGCCGCCTTATACGAACGTGCGGCAGGGCTCGGCGTGCGTCCCGCCATTGCCCGCTGGGGCCTCGCCCTGTTCGAAGGCCGCGGCGTCGACAAGGACGTGGTCAAGGGCGAGTCATTCCTCCGCCGCGCCGCCCTCGCCGGCGACTCCGAGGCTGCGGCCGTCGTCGGCGACCTTTACGCCCGCGGGGGCGATCTGCCGCCCAACTACGCCGAAGCCGCCACTTGGTACACCCGCGCCGCCGAGAATGGCCACGGCGTTGCCGCCCGCGCCTTGGCGATGCTCTACCTGACCGGCGCCGGCGTCGCCCGCAGCCCCGATGAGGCCGCCCGCTGGTTCCGCATCTCCGGTGAGCATGGCGACAAGGAGGCTCGCGGCAGCCTCGCGCAACTCGTGCTCAGCGGTGCCGGCCGCCCCGAGGACCGCGTCCGCACGCGCGAATGGTTCGAGGAGGGCGCCCAGTCCGGCGACCTGCTCGCCGCCTTCAACCTGGGTGTCTGCCTCGCGGAGGGGGTCGGCATCGAGCGCGATGACCGCCGGGCCGCCGAATGGCTCCGTCGGGCCGCCGATGGCGTCGTCAACGCCCAGTTCTGGTACGGCCGGATGCTCGCCGAGGGCCGCGGTGTCGACGCCGACCTCAACGAAGGCCGCCGCTGGATCGAGCGGGCCGCCAAGGCCGGCATGGTCGATGCCCAGGTGGCGTTGGCCGAGATGCTGGTCAACGGTCGCGGTGGTCCACGCGACCATGCCGAGGCTCGCCGGCTGTTCGAGGCGGCCGCGGAGAAGGGCCATTCCGGCGCGCAGTTCGCCGCCGGCGCCATGCTAGGCGGCGGCCACGAGATCCCGACCGATCGTCCTGCGGCGCAGGCCTGGTTCGAGAAGGCCGCCGCCAAGGGCCATCCCTACGCCATGCTGATGCTGGGCCGCTACCTAGTTCGCAATCTCGCCGGCCAGTCCGACCCGGTTCGCGGTCGCGTCATGCTCGAAGCCGCTCTCAAGGCCGGCGTCAAGGAAGCTGATGGCGACCTCGCCGCGATGCAGCGCGCGCCGCAACAGCGGAAGAATGTCTTCGCACTCTGATCCGCGCAAATTCACTTGGATGCCACGACCGGGAGCATTGTTCCTGGTCGGCCGGCTGGCCGGCTGCGTTTCGCCGGGTCCGAGGCGTGGTTCGGAGGTGTTGCAGTCGCGCAACCAGGAATAGGCGGCACCGTGCCTCCAACCAGGTTGCTGAACGGGATGGCATAGGGCCTGTCCGCGAACGCTGTTCCAGAGACAGGTTGCAGGCCAGTTCTCACGCACGGCGTTCGGGAACATGCTCTGCGTCTAGACGACGGCCGTGGTGGACTGGCTATTGGCAAGAGGCTGCACGACCAGCATTCGACTGGCGCGCGTCCTTGAAGCATCCTCATCCACCCCTCAAGGAACGGGATCGTCAGCTTCGCGATCACGATCCGTTCTCTGTTCTGGAGCAATGATGTCAGCAGCAGTCTTCGGGACGGCGTGATGGATAGAATCGACCGCAAGCTGCTGGCTTTGCTGCAAACGGACAGCACGCAGTCGATCGCGGCGATGGCCGAGCAGGTGGGGCTGTCGCAGACGCCGTGCTGGAAGCGGATCCAGCGGTTGGAAGCGGAGGGAGTGATCGAGCGCCGGGTCGCGCTGCTGTCGCCGGAACGGCTGGGACTCGGGCTCACGGTGTTCGTGTCGATCGAGGCGGGCGACCACTCGCCGGAATGGCTGACCCGTTTCGCGGATGCGGTCGCCGGGTTCCCGGAGGTGGTGGAGGTTCACCGCATGGCGGGTGACATCGACTACATGCTGCGGGTGGTGACGCGGGACATCGCGGCCTACGACCGGTTCTACAAGCGGCTGATCGGCTCGGTGCCGATCAAGAACGTGAGCAGCCGCTTCAGCATGGAGCGGGTCAAGAGCACGACGGCGTTGCCGCTCGACGAGGCGGTGTAGCGGCGCGTCACGGGAACAGGCCGCGGGTCTTCTTGGCGTTGCGCACCCGTTCCACGCCGATGGCCATGGCGGCGGTGCGTTCCGACACGCCGTCCCGCGCCACGCGGGCGAAGACCTGGTTGAAGGCGCGGTCGAGCACCTGGCGCAGCTTGTCGTTCACTTCCTGCTCTTCCCAGAAGAAATTCTGCAGGTCCTGCACCCACTCGAAGTAGCTGACGATGACGCCGCCGGCGTTGCACAGGATGTCGGGAATGACGGTGATGTCGCGGCGCTGCTCGAGCACGCGGTCGGCGTCGGGGGTGGTGGGGCCGTTGGCGCCTTCGGCGAGGACGCGGCATCGCAGCTTCTCGGCCACCCCGGCGTCGATCACGCGCTCCATGGCGGCGGGCAGGAGAATGTCGCAGGGCTGGGTCAAGAGAGTGGCCGGGTCGGCGGCGAGTTCGTTGCTGAAGCCGGCGAGGACGCGATGGGTGGCGGCGTGGGCGACCAGGGCGGGCACGTCGAGGCCTTGCGGGTTGTAGTAGCAGGCGGTGTGGTCGCTGACGCCCAGCACCTTGACGCCGCGCTCGGCCAGCTCGCTGGCGGCAACGGAACCGACGTTGCCGAAACCCTGGACGATGGCCGTGGCGCCCAACGGCGTGATGCCGGCGCGCTCGGCGGCGCGCATGGCGAGGTGGACCGCGCCGCGGCCGGTGGCCTCGCGGCGGCCGACGGTGCCGCCGGTGGCGACGGGCTTGCCGGTGACGATCTCTGTCACGGTCTTGCCCTGGTACATCGAGTAGGTGTCCATGAACCAGGCCATGACCTGCTCGTTGGTGCCCATGTCAGGGGCCATGACGTCGATCTGCGGGCCGACGAAGGGGATCATCTCCTGCATATAGCGCCGGGACAGGGCTTCCAGTTCGTGCGGCGACAGGCTGACTGGGTCGACGGTGATGCCGCCTTTGGCACCGCCGTACGGCAGGCCGGCGAGGGCGCATTTCCAACTCATCCAAATCGCCAGCGCCGCGACCTCGCCCATGTCGACGCTGAGGGAGAAGCGGGTGCCGCCCTTGGTCGGGCCGAGCGAGAGATGGTGCTGGACCCGGTAGCCGTGAAAGACGGCCAGGGTGCCGTCGTCGCGGTGGATCGGGCAGGCGATGGTGATGGCGCGCTTGGGGTAAAGCAGGCGGGGGCGCTCATCGGCGGGGATCTCGATGTAGTCGGCAATGGTCTCGAACTGGTTCCTGGCCATCTCGAACACTGGGCCGCCATAGATCGTCATTTCATACGCCTGCTGCCGTTATTAGCAGCGTTGTAACCTAGTTTTAGGAATTTGCCTCGCCTCGGACCCGCACCGACCGTGAGGCGCGTGCTATCCCGGCCGCGGACAACGAAGGAGCATTCATGGCCGACACAGCGACCCCCGCCACGCTCATCCCCGGTGACGGCATCGGGCCAGAAATCATGGAAGAGGTGGTGCGTGTGCTGGACGCGCTGGGACGGCCGTTCGACTGGGACGTGCAGCAGGGGGGCATGAGCGCGATCCAGCAGGGGGGAGATCCGTTGCCGACGGCGCTGCTGGACAGCATTCGGCGCACGCGGCTGGCGCTGAAGGGGCCGCTGACGACACCCGTGGGCGGCGGATACCGTTCGGTCAATGTGCGGCTGCGGGAGGAGTTCCACCTCTACGCCAACTTGCGGCCGAACCGGACGCTGATCCCCGGCGGACGCTACGAGGACATCGACATCGTCGTGGTGCGAGAGAACCTGGAGGGGCTCTACGTCGGGTTCGAGCACTATATCCCGGTGGGCGATGACCCGCACGGGGTGGCGCTGTCGTCGGGCGTGAACACGCGGGAAGGGTCGCGGCGAATCGCGCGCTACGCGTTCGACTACGCGGCGCGGAACGGGCGCAAGAAGGTGACGGTGGTGCACAAGGCGAACGTGCTGAAGGCGCTGACTGGCATTTTCCTGGAGACGGCTTACGACATCGCCCGCGAGTATGAAGGACGAGTGGCGGTGGACGAGCGGATCGTCGACGCCTGCGCGATGCAGCTGGTGCTCAACCCGCACCAGTTCGACGTCATCGTGACCACCAACCTGTTCGGCGACATTTTGTCAGATTTGGTTGCCGGGCTGGTCGGCGGGCTGGGCACCGCGCCGGGAGCGAACATCGGGGAGAAGGCGGCGATCTTCGAGGCGGTGCACGGCTCCGCGCCCGACATCACGGGCAAGGGCGTGGCGAACCCGCTGGCGGTGTTGATGGCAGCGGTGCTGATGCTCGATCATTGCGGCCGGGCCGAGCAGGCGAAGCGGTTGAACGCGGCGTTGCAGCACGCGCTGCTGACGGCGGGGGTGCGGACGCAAGACCTGGGTGGGACGGCGGGGACGCGGGCGTTCGCCGATGCCGTTATCCAGGACCTGGGCTGATCCGGGCGATGATCGAGCCGTCGTCCATGATCGGGCGGCTGCTTTCTGCGCCGATGTGCCCGGGACGGGTCGCCTGGATCGGGCTGCGAACGGCCCGGCGGGGAATGATCAACGCCGTTGCCCGCGCCCGACTGGATCCGGAAAGCGGGCTGGTCGGCGATCGTTACGCGGGGCGGACCGGGATGAGGCAAGTGACGCTGATCCAAGGCGAGCACTTGGCGGCGATCGGGGCCTACCTGGGGGAAGGCCCGGTGCCGCCGGCGCGGCTGCGGCGCAACATCGTGGTGAATGGCCTCAACCTGCTGGCCGTGCGCGAAGGGCTGCTGCGGGTCGGTGAAGCCCTGCTGGAGGTGACGGGGCTTTGTCACCCATGCTCGCGCATGGAAGAAGAGTTGGGCGTGGGCGGATATAACGCCGTGCGTGGGCACGGGGGGCTGACGGCGCGGGTGGTGGACGGCGGCTGGGTCGGCGTCGGTGACGCGGTAGCCCGCGCTTGAGCGTTCCGCTCGGTGCAGTCGGTGAGCGTTCCGCTCGGTGCAGTCGGTGAGCGTTCCGCTCGGTGCAGTCGGTGAGCGTTCCGCTCGGTGCAGTCGGTGAGCGTTCCGCTCGGTGCAGTCGGTGAGCGTTCCGCTCGGTGCAGTCGGTGAGCGTTCCGCTCAACGCTGCCCAGTCGGCCAGACAACAGCGCGGAGGGTCTGCAGGATAATGAGCACGTCGAACAGCAGACTGAAGTTTTTGATATAGTAGAGATCGTAGCTCAGCTTCGACCTGGCGTCATCCACTGAGGCGCCGTAAGGATAATTGACCTGTGCCCACCCGGTGAGGCCGGCTTTGGTGGCGTGGCGCGTGTTGTAGAGCGGCATCTCGGCCGCAAGCATCTCGACGAACTCGGGACGTTCGGGCCGCGGGCCAACGAAGGACATCTCGCCGCGCAGGATGTTCATAAGCTGCGGCACCTCGTCGAGCCGGACGCGGCGGAGAAAAGCGCCGAACCGGGTCACGCGGGCGTCGCCCTGGGCAGCCCAGGCCGCGCCGCCGCGCTCGGCGTCGACCCGCATGGTGCGCAGCTTCAGCACCTGGAAGGGGCGGCCACGCTGGGTGATGCGGGTCTGGCGGTAGAGCGCCGGGCCGCCGTCCTGTAAGCGGATGACGACTATTGCGGCGAGCAGAAACGGGGAGAGCGGAATCAGGACCAGGGCGCTGACGAAGATGTCGAGCGCGCGTTTCAGCGCGCGGTCGATCAGATTCATGGTGAAGCCGTCGGAGTAAATCAGCCAGCTCAGTTCAATGCGCTTCATATCGACCCGGCGCAGCTCCCGTTCGACGAAGCCGTGATAATCCGAGACCGGGAAGCCGGCGATCTTGCAGTCGAGCAGGTCGTAGAGTTCCATCCCGCGGCGTTCATCGGGAGCGACGACAATCTCGTCGGGGCGCATGAAATCAACGATCACCGAGACGTTGCTGTAATCAACAGTCAGAACCGGCCCGGCCTCGCCGCCGGCCAACTGGGGATCGACCTGGTCGAGCGCCGGATCATGCAGGAAATGCATGTCGTAGCTCAGCGTGCGGCCTTGAGTCCGTAGCAGGTGAGTGAGTTCCCAGGCCCGCTTGCCGGCGCCGAGGACCAGGACGCTGCGGCTGAACAGGCCGCGGCGGCGCGAAGCATCGAAACCCAGCCGGGCCAGCAGGCCGGCGAGCATCGCGCAGCCGCCGGCCAGCAGGCCCGGCTCGACCGACACTGGCGCGAACAGCAGCAGCGCCGCGCTGACGCTGCCAATGCTCATGACGATGGAGACCGGCAAGCGGCCGAGGCCGCAGCGCAATGAGCCGCTGGCGTCCCGGCGATAGAGGCCGGCCGCGTAATGGAAGGCGATGATGCCTAGAGGGTAAAGAACAGCGGCGGCCAGCCCCGGCCAGCCGATCGGGACAGACGCGCTGACGACGGCGAACGTCGGGACCCAGAGTGCCGCGAGCAGGATTACGTCCAGCGCGAAGAGGGCGACGCCGGCAGAGAGTGGAACGGTCCAGGGACGGGAGTTGGGCAGGATGGAGGCGGCCTGGTCGAGCGCGCGGGCGCCGGCAATCGTCATGGACATGGCGCGTCGGCCCCTCGTTCTGTGGCATGCCCGGCCAGCGACTGTGCGGACGCCACGTGGTCTGCGGTCTGACGCCGCCGGATTGACTGCCCACCGGAGCGGGCGAACATTATTGTGCGGCAAGTTGATTAAGCGAACCTTCATGCGGCACAGAAGATGCACGACCGGGTCCTGGCTTGCCTCGGCGGCGGGGAGAACGGTAGTGGAGCGTATGCGACGTTCACTCCTACTTGTCCTGCCACTGCTCGCGGTGGCGTTGACGGGCTGCAGCCCGAGCTACTCGCCGGACACCTACGCCGGCGGCGCGGTGCAGCAGGCGAACAAGGTCGAGCAGGGCATCGTTGTAGGGGCGCGCCGGGTTGGCGTGGAGGCGTCGGGTGCGACGGGTGCGGTGACGGGCGGGGCCGCGGGCGGGATCGCCGGATCGCAAGCGCCGGTGGGCACGGCGTTGACGACGTTGGGTGGCACGCTGGTGGGCGGCCTGATCGGCGCCGGGGTGGAGAAGGCGGCAGGCAACACGACAGCGTTCGAATACATCGTGCGCAAGCCGAACGGGGAACTGCTCTCCGTGACCCAGAGGGATGCGGTCCGGCTGGCGGTTGGCCAGCGTGTGCTGGTGATCGCCGGGTCACAGGCCAGGATCGTGCCAGACTACACGATCTATACCGAAGCGTCGCCGCGGGCGGCGATCGAGTCACGGCCGGCGGCGGCCGAGCCAGGCAAGACGGACGCCGCGTCGGCGGAAGCGATCCTGGATCCCAGGAGCATCCCCTCAGCAGCGCCCTGATCAGGAGGCGTCAGGCCTTCAAGTCGGCGGGAACGTGGCCGCCGTTCTCAGCCAGCTTGGTCATGACCTGCTTGTGCAGCCAAATGTTCATCGTGGCGCTGTCATTCGTGTCGCCGCCGTAGTGAAGCTCGGAGGCGAGCGCCTTGCGGTTGTCCAGGCTGCTGTCCAGGTCGAGCAACTTCATCAGGTCGACGATCGAAGTGCGCCAGTTGAGAGGCTGCCCGGCTTTGCCGGCCATGTCGGAGAGCACGGCCTCGACATCGACGGGCTGACTGGCCGCGGCCGATCCGGAGGGGGCGGCGGGAATCTGGGCGTCGGCCATCTGGGCGGTGGGGGCGTCGGCCGAGGCCGGCTCGGACGAGTTGCCAACAGGGGCGGCAACGGACGCGGGATCTGGCGAACCACTCGAGGTCGACGCACCATGCCCGAAGATCTTGGACATAATGGAACTGAACACGCTCATGCATTGGTCTCCGTTCTGCGCGGGGCGGATGTCCGGCGCGAGCCAGAAGGGCGCGGGCCAGGAGATAGCATAACGCCTCACGCGGCTGGCTGAATTGTGGCGGCGCCAAAGCAGCGGCGCCAGAGCATCAGCGCGAGCATCAGCGCGGCGTCCACCGGAATGGCCGCGAACTCGCGCAGTCGCCAGAACCAGCGGCGGAGGAAGCGACTGGAGGCCGGGCCGATGGCGGGTGGGCTGAAACGGGCATCGAGCCCGGCCAATCCGAGCAGCAGCACGCAGCGCGGCATGTGATACGCGGAGGTCGCGACGTAGACGGGGCCTGACTCGCGGCGCAACAGGCTGGCGACGGCGACGGCGGAACGAAAGGTGTTGCGGGCGGTCCGCTCGAGAATGATGTCGGCGGAGTCGACGCCGCGTCGTGTCAAGAGCGCGGCCATGACGTCGGCCTCCGTCGAGCCGTAGCAGCCCTTGCCGCCGGTGACGACGTAGACCGGGCGTGGCAGCAGGCGGCAGCCGAAGCGGACGGCCGCGCCGACGCGGTCGCGCATGGCACCGCTCGGCGAGCCGTCGGGCCTGACGGCGGCGCCGAAGATGACGATGACGGGCTGTTCGCACCCGCGGCCGGGATGGATCACGCTGCCAAAATCAAGGCGTAGGGGCCAAGAGGACGCGGTTGACGGCCGAGAGGGCCGCGAAGGTAGGGCGCCAAGCGCGGGTGAAGGCGCCCGCGTCGACTCCCCTGGGCTGAAGGGCGGCGGCGATGGCGGCCGTCGTCCGTTGGCCGTCGATCAGGCGCAGGATGGCCCCGGCGAGCGGGGGCAGCGGGACGGGCACGCGCAGGCCGTCGAACAGCATCGGCAGCGTGCCGTCCGGGCGGATGGCGCGGGCCAGCTCGGCGGCCGGAGTCTCGCGGGCGATCGGGATGGCGGCTGGGTGCGTCGGGTCGGGCGCGGGGCGGGCCTCCGCGGCGCGGACGCAGTAGACGACGTGGGTGCTCATGTTGCCGGCCAGGGCTTCGGCCAAGGCGGCGCGCTCCATCAGGCCGAGTGGCTCGATGCGGGCGCGCAGCTTCGGGTCCGGCAGGAGGGCGGCCGGGTCGTAGCGCATCGGCTCGACGAGGCAGGTGGGGACGAGGCCATTGTCCTCCAGGAGCTTGGCCAGGGCGGGAATGTCGTAGGCATGATCGCGCGGGTTCAACAACAAATCGTATAGGCCGGCGTCGCCGCCGTCGATATGGTCGCCGAAGTAGCGATTGGCGCGCAGCCAGGCGGTCTCGGGCAAGTGGCGCATGACCCGGCGGGCGATGTCGAGCCGGGCCTGCGGCGGTTCCTCGGCGGGCGCGAGGCGGCGAAGGGCATCCTGCAGCATGTAGACGCCGGTGCGGCCGTGGGGGGCATAGAGCATGAGGCCGAGGCCGCCACCGGCGGCGAGCACGGAAAGCAAGGCGCGAAGGCCAGCGGCCGGATCAGGCAGGTGGTGCAGGACGCCGCAGCAATCGATGTAGTCGAAGGGACCCAAGCCGCTTCGAGGCAAGTCGAGCAGGCTGCCCTGGTGGAAGGCGACATCCAGGCCGCGGGCCTCGGCGCGGGCGCGGGCGATGGACTGAGCGGCGGCGGAGCGGTCGAGGTGGGTCACGTGGCCGGGGCGGCCGGCGCGAGCGAGCTGCTGGGCCAGCATGATCGTGCCATCGCCGGTGCCACCGCCGGCGAACAGGGCGCGGAGCGGCTGGCTGGCCGGCCGGTCAGCCTGGAACACCCAATGGTCGATCTCGCGCAGGTGGCTGGGGCTGCCGATGATGAGGCGCTTGGCCTCGTCGCGCGGGTCGCGCTGCGGGTAGGGATAGGTTTCATACTGGTCGGCGAGGCGGGCATCGGTTGCGTCGGGCATGACGAAGGCATATCCCGCGCCGATGAATCCGGCCAGGACAAGAGGGTATTTCGGAGTGGGCGCCGAGGGCGTGTCGAAGTCGGCCAACATGGGGGCGCTGCTGCGGACGGGGCACGCGTTCGGCGCGGCGTTCTGCTTCACGGTGGGCGCGGGTTGGGACGCGCGGGCGGGGCGGAGCGCGGACACGGCCGACACGCCGGCGCATGTGCCGTTGTGGCGGTTCCCGGACGCGGCGGGGCTGCACCTGCCGCCGGAATGCGTGCTGGTCGGGGTGGAGTTGTTGGACGACGCGGTGGATCTGCCGTCATTCCGGCATCCGCTGAACGCGGCTTACGTGCTGGGGCCGGAGCGGTCGGGGTTGTCGGCGGCGCTGCTGGGGCGGTGCCGGCACGTGGTGCGGATCCCGACGCGGTTCGCGCTCAACCTGGCGGTGGCGGGGGCGCTGGTGCTGTATGACCGGATGCTGCAACACGGGCGGTTCGCGGAGCGGCCGGTGGGCAGCGGCGGCCCTGAGGCGATGCTGGACGTGCCGAGGCCGCACGGGCCGCCGGTGTTCCGCCGCCACCGGCCAGCCTGGCGGTAGCTTGTCCTGGCCAGGGGTGCGCCGTATGTGTCTCGGCATGCGATCGCGTTCTTTGTTGGCCAGCACCGGACTGGCTTTTGCTGTTGCCGTGCTGTCCACCATGCTGCCCGGAGTCGGGCCGGCCCGGGCCGCGCCGAAAGCGCCGGCACGCGCGGCTGCGGAGCCGCCGAAGTCGATTGGCAAGTTCGAGGACTGGCAGGCGGCCACCCATGCCGAGGGAGGGCAGACGATCTGCTACGCGTTCACCCGGGCCAAGGCGTCGACGCCTTCGGTGCCGGGGCGAGGCGGAGTGGTGCTGACCGTGACGCAGCGGCCCGGCGCGCGCGACGTGGTGGCGCTGAGCGCCGGGTTCGCCTACGCCGCCGGGGCGGAAGTGAAGGTGCAAGTCGATAAGACGGAGCTGGCGTTCTACACCGGCGGCCGATCCGCCTTCGCCCTTGACGGGCCGGCGGCGGTGGCGGCGTTCACCAAGGGAACGGAGGCGGTGGCGAAGTCGCCCGACCCGCGCGGGGAGATCAGCGACACGTTCGGCCTGCACGGGTTCACGGCGGCCTACGCCGCGGTCAACAAGGCTTGCCCAGCCAAATGACCGCGCCGGTGACAGCAGGCCTGACCGAGGCGGAGCGGGCGCGGGTGCTGGCGAAATCGGCGTTGTTCAACCCGCCCCCGGCCCAGATGGCGGACGGGCGTCGGGATCTGGTCGGGCTGTCGCGCGAGGAGTTGGCGGACGAGTTGGCGGCGGTGGGCGAGAAGGCGTTCCGGGCCAAGCAGGTGTGGCATTGGATCTATCACCAGGGCGTGACGGAGTTCTCCCGCATGTCCAGCATCGCGCGGCCGCTGCAGGAGGGGCTGGCGGCGCGGTTCGTGATCGGGCGGCCCGAGGCGGCGACGGTGCAGACGGCGGCCGATGAGACCCGGAAGTGGCTGTTCCGCTTCCGCGACGGGCAGGAGGCGGAGACGGTCTATATCCCGGACCGTCGGGAGGACCGGGGGGCGGTGTGCATCAGCAGCCAGGTTGGTTGCACGCTGTCCTGCCGGTTCTGCCATACCGGGACGCAGAAGCTGGTGCGCAACCTGGGCGCGGCGGAGATCGTCGGGCAGTTCATGGCGGCGCGCGACTCGTATGGCGAGTGGCCCAGCCCCCGGGGAGAGACGCCGCGGTTGCTGAGCACCATCGTGCTGATGGGCATGGGCGAGCCGCTCTATAACTACGAGAACGTGGCGCGCGCGATGCGGATCGTGATGGACCACGAGGGGATCGGGCTGTCGCGACGGCGGATCACGCTCAGCACTTCGGGCGTCGTGCCGATGATGGACCGGTGCGGGGCGGAGCTCGGGGTGAACCTGGCCGTCAGCCTGCACGCGGTGCGGGACGGATTGCGCGACGAGATCGTGCCGCTGAACCGCAAGTACCCGATCGCCGAGCTGCTGGCCGCGTGCCGGCGCTATCCGGGAGCGAGCAACGCGCGGCGGATCACGTTCGAGTACGTCATGCTGCGGGGCGTGAACGACAGCGAGGCGGAAGCGCGGGAGTTGGTGCGGCTGATCGCCGGCATTCCCGCCAAGGTGAACCTGATCCCGTTCAACCCGTGGCCCGGCAGCGCCTACCAGCCCAGCACGCGCGAGGCGTTGGCCCGGTTCGCGGCCATCGTCTCGGACGCCGGGTTCGCCAGTCCGATCCGGGCGCCGCGAGGGCAGGATATTTTGGCGGCCTGCGGGCAGCTTCGGACGGACAGCCGCAAGACGCGGCCGGCGGCTTAGGGGTTGTCGGCGAGCAAAGCGGACCAGACCGCCTTGCCGCTCGGGCTGCTGGCGGCGGCCGGGTTCCTGTCCTCGGCCGGCGCGCGCGTGGTGGACCCGGTGCTGCACGCCATCGCGGTCGATTTCGATGTTGCGGTACCGGACCTGTGGATCGTCATCGCCGCGTTCACCTTGCCTTATGGGCTGAACCAATTGGTGTTGGGCCCAGTGGGCGATCGGTTCGGCAAGCTGCGGGTGATCCTGGTGGCGCTGGTGGGCTACGCCGTGTTCACCGGGGCGTGCGCGACGGCGAGCGACCTGCGAAGCTTGGCGTTGCTGCGGGCCTGCGCGGGAGCGGCGAGCGCGGGCATCATCCCGGTTGGCATGGCTTACATCGGCGATGCGGTGCCTTACGAGCAGCGGCAGGTGACGCTGAGCAAGTTCCTGACCGGGATCGTGCTGGCGCAGGTGCTGGCCGGGCCGGTGGGCGGGGTGTTCGGGCAGTATGTCGGGTGGCGCGGGGTGTTCCTCGTGCTGTCAGCCGTCGCGGTGGTGGTGGCGGTTGGGTTCGCGGTGCGGACGCGGGGGCTCGCGGACCGGCGCAGCCCTGGGCGGATGATCAACCCCGAGAACTACGTGCGCATGGCGCGGCACCGGATGGGGCGGCTGGTGCTGCTGGCGGCGGCGCTGGACGGGATGCTGTTCGTGGGGTGCTTCCCGTATATCGCACCTTACCTGCACGAGCGGTTCGGGTTGCCTTACGCTCATGTGGGGGCGCTGCTGGCGTGCTTCGGGGTGGGGGCGTACGGCTACACGATGCTGGCGCGGCGTATGATCCCTTGGCTTGGCGAGAGCGGGATGGTGCTGGGCGGGGGGTTACTGATGGCGGCCGGGCTGGTGATCGCGGTGGCGAGCGGCGCGTGGGAGTTGTTCATCATAGTCGAGCTGATGCTGGGCTTAGGATTCTTCATGTTGCACGCGGTGCTGCAGTCGCAGGCCACAGAGATCCTGCCGAACGCCCGGGCCACGGCGGTGGCGACGTTCGCCTGCCTGCTGTTCCTCGGGCAGAGCGCGGGGGCGCTGGCGACGGGGGCGCTGATCGCACGGCTTGGCTACCGAGGGGCGTTCCTGCTCGATGCAACGGCGATCGCGCTGATGACGGGATGGCTCTGGCACATATTTCGGCGACCCCTATCTGTAGCGCATGGATAGCGACACCACGGCCGAGCAGGCGGAACCGGCGCCGGAGAAGCCCACGAAGGCTCCGAAAGAGGTGGGTGGACCGGCCGGACCGGAGCCAACGCGCTACGGCGATTGGGAGCAGAAGGGCCGCTGCACGGACTTCTGAGAGCCCCAGGCGGATTGTTCGTCAGCGGCGGTCGAGTGCGGCCTTCAGAGTATTGTCGAGCAGGCAAGCGATGGTCATCGGGCCGACGCCGCCGGGAACGGGGGTGATCGCGCCGGCAACCTCGCGGCATTCTTCGAAGGCGCAGTCGCCGACCAGACGCCCGTCGACGAGGCGGTTGATGCCAACGTCGATCAGTGCTGCGCCAGGCTGTATCCAGTCACCGCGCACCATCTCAGGCTGACCGACGGCGGCGATCAGGATCTCCGCCCGGCGGCACTCGGTGACGAGGTCGCGAGTGCGGGAATGGACGACGGTGACGGTCGCATCGGCACCGAGGAGCAGACTGGCCATCGGCTTGCCGACGATGGCGGAGCGGCCGAGGACGACGGCGCGAGCGCCGCGGAGAGGGATTTCGGCGGCGGCGAGCAGCTTCATGACGCCGGTGGGCGTGCAGGGGGTGAGGACGTCGAGACCGTCCTGCAGGCGACCGACATTGAGCGGGTGGAAGCCGTCGACGTCCTTGGCCGGGTCGATCGCCTCGATGACGCTGCGGGCGGGGATGCCCGGCGGCAAAGGGAGCTGGACGAGGATGCCGTCCACATTCGGGTCGCGGTTGAGCCGGTCGATGGTGGCGAGGAGCTCGGGTAGCGGCGTTTCTGCAGCAAGGCGGAGCGTTTGGGCACGCAATCCGGTTTCGCGGGCGGCGTGGTCTTTGTTGCGGACGTAGACGGCGCTGGCCGGATTGTCGCCGACCAGGACCACGGCGAGGCCGGGCTGGAAAGCCAGAGCGGCGACGCGCTCCCGCACGCTGGCGCGGACCGTGGCGGCGACCGCCTTGCCGTCGATCAGGCGGGCTGACATGGCCTCAGACGAAGTTCCAGGTGCCGAAGACGATGCCGCGGTAAATGATCGCGAGAAGGGGGCGGGCGACGTATTGCAGCAGCAGGATGACGACGATCGGGCTGACGTCGATGTTGCCGAAGCTGGGCAGGACGTTGCGGACGGGGCGGAGCAACGGCTCAGTGACGCGGTGGAGGAAGTCGCCGATGGTCCAGACGAGGCGGTTGCGGGTATCAAGAATGCCGAACGCGGCCAACATGCTGAAGACTGCAGCCAAGATGAGAGCCCAGATGAACAGGCCGATGACGGCGTTGAGCAGTTCGAAGATCGCGGTAATCAAAGCGTTGCGCCTCCCGGAATCGCCGGACCGTAGCCACGCGCCGGGACTGGCGCAATATCGCGGGGTGGGCAGGCGGGAGAATGGCGACCCTCCTTGAACGGCAGCGATGGACGCGGCGTGGTCCGGGCTTGACGAGACGGGCGGGGATCAGCATTGTCCGGCCCCTGCGACGGCGGGGCTGTAGCTCAGTTGGGAGAGCGCCTCGTTCGCAATGAGGAGGTCAGCGGTTCGATCCCGCTCAGCTCCACCACCGCCGTCCCTTAATCTTCTAATCTTCCCCTCTATTGCGCCCAGTGCTGCCTTCCGTCGCGTCACCTGGCGTTATTGGCTCAGGCGGCACGGGACTGAGGCTTGACGGGGCCGAGCGTCACGGCGTCGCCTTGGAACAGGCCGATGCCGACCGATTGGCCCCATTGCAGGGCGGCAGGCTCATCTGCCCGGCTCAGCACCCAGCGGGTGGTGCCGGCGCGCAAGGCCCCAGGGTCGAGCCCGACGAGCGCGGTGGCCCAGGCCAGTTCGGCGAAGTCGAGGTCCAGGGCGGAGAGTTCGAGCAGGGGCAGCAGGTCCGGCGTCAATCCTCGCAGCAGGATGCGGTAGCCCCGGGTGCGGGTGAAGGCGCGGGCGAAGCGGTAGGCCGGCAGGTCGGCCATGACATCGTCGGCGCGAAGGCTGATGACGGCGTGGCCGCGCAGGGCAGGGGGCAGCGCGGCGTCGAAGCGGAGGAACTCCGGCGATAGTGTTCCTTCGACGGAGAGGTCGAGGCTGAACGGCCCAGCGTGGCGCAGCTCGGACGGGGTGGAGAGCAGGGCCAGCATACGGCGCTCGAGAACGCGCTTCAGGCGACGGTGTTGCCACGGTTCGACGCGGGCGTTGCGACCGGGGGCGAGCTCGGCCATCAGCTCGGGCATCGAGAGGTGGCGCCACTCCCAGGCGAGGGAGAAAGCGGAGACGCCCATCCGCGCGACGAGCCGGCGGCGGGCGAACCGCGCGACGCTGGCGTGGGCGAGCACCGACTCGATCCGCTCGACATCGGCGGCGGCGAGTCGCGGCAAAGGCGGCGGCGCGCTCGTGGCGAGGGCTTGGTCGTGCTCGCGCTGCTCGGCCGGGGACAAGCTGCCGGCGAGCGCCAGGAGGGCGGCGCCGTCCCGGGGGAGGTCGAACAAGCGGACGAACTCCGGCAAGGCCGGGGCGTCGAGCGGGGCGTCGAGCAGCAGGTGCTCCAAGGCCTCCAGGGCTTGGCGCAGGCGGCCGGGATCCTCGCCGCGCCAACTGATGGCGATCCGGGCGTGAGAAAGATCGTAACGGCAGGCGCGGTCAGCGCCGGTCAGCGGCTCGAGGGCGTCCTCGGCGAGGCGCAGGTGCTGCGGGCGGGACAGGCGCGGGGGCAGCAGGTCGGTGCGCAGGAGGAGGACGCGGCGGGCGACGCCGGAGATGGAGCAGTCGCGGACGAGCTTGGTCAGCGTGGCCAGGCCAGGCGGATGGCTGAACTGGGTCATCAGGCGGCCCTCGCGTGGGTCGGCACCGGGGCTGCCATGTCCAGCAGCGCCGGGTTGGCGCAGCCGAGCCGGCCGGCGGGCGTGGTGGCCGAGGCCCGGTCGCTGCACTGGCGCAGCGTGCAGCCGGCCGCGTGAGGACATGCGTCCAGCCGTTCGGCAGCCAGCATCATGTCGACGTAGCGGCCCTGGAAGCACGCGATGCCGTGGCCGATGCCCCAGCCGATGGCGGCTTCCGTATGCGCCTCCGTCAACACGAGGCGGTCGGCGCCGACCCGGTCGATGGCGTCGCGCAAGCCGAGACTGGTGGCGGCCATCAGAGGGGACCATGCGAGCTTGATCCAGTGCGGCTGCAAGGTCGAGAGCATGGACAGAGCCAGGGCGTGGTGGTCGAGGCCGTCGAGGACGAAGTGCATCCTGGCCAGGCGCAGGCGCTCGCGGGCCAGGAGGAAGGCGTGCGGGTTGGTGAACATTTCGACGAACGGGATCTCGATGGCGAGCCGTAGGCCGCCGTCGATCAGGTCCTGGCAGGCGGCGGCGACGCCGGCGAACTCGTCGGACAGGATGCCCGGCGGAGTCAAGTTGAGGTGCAGCGCGGCATCGGGCAGGTGGGTTGTGAGCAAGTGAGCGGCCGGGCCGTCCTCCAGCATGGTGGCGAGCAGCCGCTGATCGAGTCGGGCGGCGACCTGGCTGTGCAGGAAGGGATCAGCGTCTTCGGCGTAGGCGGCGGCGTGGGCGGTCAAGGCGGCGGCCGAGGTCGTGATTTCCCGGAATGCCGGGGTGATGGGCCGGGGATCGCTGGGACGAAGCAGCACGGCGACGCGGCGGTGCGCGAGGTTCGCGAGCGGGACAGCCTGAACGAACTGATCGATGTCGGGGACCGCCACGGCGGCAGGTTTCGATCCCGGCGAGGAGCGAAGGGCATCGATCACGGGTGGGCGGTCGCGCAGGTAAGTCATCGCGTCCGCGGCAGCGTCCGGCAAGGGCCAGACGCTTCGTAGGGCTTCGGGTTGAGGGGCATCCGCCTGGAACAGCCGGGCGATGAGGGTGGCGATGGCCGCGCCGCCGTCGTTCGGACGGAACAGGAGGGCGAGGTCGTCTCCCAGCCGGAACAGTTGGCCGTCGTTGCGGGCGGCGACGTCGTCCAGGACCGCGGCAGCAACGCGGCGATGGTGCGGCCTCGGTCCGGCGGGCGCCAGGCGCGAGAGGTGCAGCACCAGCAGCGTCCAGCCCCGGCGATGGGTCGGGCTGCGCAGGATGCGCCTCAGGCTGTCCAGCAACTGCCGCTCGGCCTTGCGGCTGGCAGCTTCGGCGGTGGCTTGCCTCATGTCGTTCGCGCGAATCAGTGTCGTCGTCCCCGGGCTGCCGGGCTAGTCTCGCCTCCGATGGTAGACAACTCGTTAACCGAAACCAGAAAGCTTTCGGTCGGGCGCCGGGTCTACGTGATCGGCGACGCGCACGGGCACCGGGACAAGCTTGATCGGCTGCACGGCCTCGTCCGCGCGGACCTGAGCCGCAGCCCGGTGGCGGCGCCGATCATGGTGCATTTGGGCGACCTGATCGATCGCGGGCCGGAGTCCGCCGGCTGCGTCGGGCTGCTGGCCGGCGGGCCGCCGATCCGTGGCGTGCCGTGCGTGAACCTGATGGGCAATCACGAACGAATGATGCTGGCCGCGCTCGATGGCGGCAGCCGGGATGTCGACCACTGGCTGGACAACGGCGGCGGGGAGACGCTGCGAAGCTGGGGGCTGTCGCCGCGGTCACGGCCGCGGGACTGGCTCGGAGCGATCCCGGCGCGGCACCTGGTGTTCCTGCGCGACCTGCGGACGGCGCACATTGAGGAGGGCTACGCTTTCGTGCACGCCGGCGTGCGGCCCGGAGTGCCGCTCGCGGACCAGAAAGAGGTAGACCTGCTTTGGATACGTGAAGGGTTCCTCGATTGGGACGGGATCATGCTGCCGGAAGCGCCGGGGCGGATGGTGGTGCATGGACACACGCCGGGGGCGGTGCCGGTCGTGCGGCCGAACCGCATCGGGCTGGACACCGGGGCCGGCCGGGGCGGACCGCTGACGTGCGCGGTGCTGGAGGGCGACGAGGTGCGGATGTTCCAGGTGTGACCAGCTTGCCAGCTGTGCCGCGGGCGGCTACCCCGATTGGATGGATAGCATGACGCCCGGCGCCAGTCCGCCTGGATCAGACGGGTCCGGGCCGCATCCGGTCGAGGCTGACCTATCTGCCGAGGCCGCCGCGTTGGCGCATGCCGTGCGCCGGCTGGCGCGGACCAGCGTGATGGTGATCGGCGACGTGATGCTCGACCGGTACGTTTACGGCTCCGTCGAGCGGATCAGCCCGGAAGCGCCGATCGCGATCTTGTCCGTTGAGCGCGAGGTGGCGATGCCCGGCGGCGCGGGCAACGTGGTGCGCAACCTGACGGCGCTGGGCGCGGCGGTGGCGTTCGTCTCGGTGGTCGGCGACGACCAGGCCGGGTCCGACCTGACGGGACTGATCGGCGGGCAGCCGGGCATCGAGCCGTGGCTGCTGGTCGAGGGCGCGCGGGCGACCACGGTCAAGACGCGCTACGTGTCGAGCGGGCAGCAGCTGCTGCGGGCGGACCGGGAGGAAACCACGCCGATCGCGCCGAAGCTGGCGGAGCGGATGCTGCGGATCGCCGGCGACGCGATGGCGGCGACGTCGGTCGCGGTCCTGTCGGATTACAGCAAGGGAGTGCTGGGCGGCGACGTGCCGGGACACTTGATCGCGGCGGCGAAGCAGGCGGGGCGCCGCGTGATCGTTGATCCGAAAGGGTTGGACTACGCGCGCTACGCGGGCGCGGACGTCATCACGCCGAACCGCCGGGAGCTGGCGGAGGCGACCGAGATGCCGGTTGACAGCGAGGCGGCGATCGTGGCCGCGGCCACGGCCTTGCGGGGCGCGCACGGGTTCGGCGCCGTGCTGGTCACCCGCGCCGAGGACGGCATGACGCTGGTGGACGCGGACGGCGCGCACCATTTCCCGGCCGAGGCGGCGGAGGTGTACGACGTGTCGGGGGCGGGCGACACGGTGGTGGCGACACTGGCGGCCGGGCTGGCGGCGGGGCTTGACGTCAAAACGGCGGCGCGGCTCGCCAACATGGCGGCCGGGATCGTGGTCGGCAAGGTGGGTACGGCGGTGGCGCGGGAGGAAGACCTGCTGAGCGCGCTGACCCCGCAGGGCGGCGCGCTGCGCAAGGTGGTGGCGCGCGAGGTGGCAACGGAGCAGGTCGAACGGTGGCGGCGGCGGGGCTGGCGCACCGGGTTCACCAACGGGTGCTTCGACCTGCTGCATCCGGGCCACGTGCATCTGCTGGAGCAGGCGCGGGGGCAATGCGACCGGCTGGTGGTAGGGCTCAACTCGGACGCCAGCGTGCGGCGCTTGAAAGGCACGGCGCGGCCGGTGCAGCCCGAGGCGGCGCGGGCGGCGGTGCTGGCGAGCTTGTCGGCAGTTGATCTGGTGGTGGTCTACGACGAGGACACGCCGGAGGAAACGCTGGCCCTGCTGCATCCGGACTTGCTGGTGAAAGGCGCCGACTACACGTTGGACGGCGTGGTGGGTGCGGAGATGGTGCAGGGCTGGGGCGGGAAGGTGTGGCTGGCGGAGCTGTTGCCAGGCTACTCGACGACGGAGACGGTGCGTAAGATCACGGCGGGGCAGGCGGGGTAATCACTCGACGCGGAGAGCGGTCCTTAGGCTGAGAACAGCGACCGGATCCTCGATCGAGGCCAGTCGTCCGGCGGCCAAGATGGCGAATCGGTGCAGCAGGGCGCGGCGCCGGGCCGGGGCAAGCCGATGGTCCGGGGAGTCGCGCACCAGCTCGGCCTCGTGGCCGCAAGCGACGATGAGGCCGGTGTCGTCGGGCAGCAAGGCGAGCGGGAAATCCTGGTCGACGGCGAAGAACAAAGCGTCGGAGAAGGCACGGTACTCGGGCCACTTGTCATCGGAGAGGAAATCGCGCGGACCGGATTTCACCTCGATGCAGGCGAAGCCGCCATCGGCCCGCAGCGCGAGGATGTCAGCCCGGCGGTGGTTCGGCAGCGGGACCTCATGCACCGGAACCCAGCCGAGCTGCAGGCAAAGGCGGGCCGCGGCGCGGCGGACCAGGAGCGTGCGCTCCGGCAATGTCGGTTCTGACAGGCTGGGCCCTGGTGCGATGAGTCCTGATGCGGCGAAGTTGGGGGGCAGATCAGCCATCGGCGTCCTGTATCGGGGGCATGGCGGCGAGGGAAGGTTCGGCGGCGATGGCGTCGATGCCGGCGGCGAGGTCGAGGTCGCGCCGGGTCAGGCCACCGGCGTCGTGGGTGGTGAGCAGGATATGGACCCGGTTATAGGTGTTGGACCATTCGGGATGGTGGTTCATGGCTTCGGCCAGCAGGGCGACCCGGGACATAAAGCCCCAAGCGGCGGAGAAGTCGCTGAATTTGAAGGATCGTTCAATGGCGTCGCGCTGGTCGGGGCGACGCCAGGCGGGGAGGTGAGTGGCGATCTGGCCGCGCTCGGCGTCGGAAAGCGTTTCCATCGGGGGGCTTGACCTTGGGCGGCATTGGCGGCGGGATTGCCGGGATGCCGACGTATAGCCTGCCGCCTTCCGCCGAAGATATCGGCGACCTCGCCGACCGGGCGCTGACCGCCGTTCCGGCCCCGCTGCGCGAGCGGGTGCGGGGGGTGGCCATCCTGGTCGAGGACGCGGCGGACGACGAGACGCTGCGGGAACTCGGGATTGAGGACGCCTGGAGCCTGACCGGGCTCTACCGTGGGGTGCCGTTCGGGCAGGCGGAGGGCATGGCCGCGCCGCGCGGGCCGGACATGATCGTGCTGTATCGCGAGCCGATCCTGCTGGAGTGGATCGAGGGCGGGGAGGATTTGTTCCGGCTGGTGCGGATCGTGTTGATCCACGAGATCGCGCACCACTTCGGCTTCAGCGACGCCGAGATCGCGGCCCTCGAAGCCGAGGAGTAGGACCGATGCGAATCTTGGGCATCGGCGCGCGGGTTGATCTCGGCGACCTTTACATGAGCCTGGTGCGAGAAGGGAACGAGGTGCGGGTCCATGCCAGCGACCCGGCGTTCGCCGCGAGCTTCGAGGGGCTGGTGGAGCGGGTGGCGGACTGGCGGGCGGCCTTAGACTGGGTGGGGCAGCACGGCGTGGTGCTGTTCGAGAAGGTGGGGCAGGGGGCGGTGCAGGACGCGCTGCGCCGGGACGGCTATCGGGTGATCGGCGGCAGCGCGCTGGGCGACCGGCTGGAATACGACCGCGAGTTCGGCCAGGGGGCGCTGCGGCAAGCCGGGCTGCGGACAGCGCCGGGCCACGCCTTCGCGGGCGCGGCGGAGGCGGGGGCGTGGCTGCGGGCGAACCCGGGGCGGGTGGTGCTGAAACACTTCAACAACGCGCGGGCGACCTTCGTCGGCGACCACGTGGCTGGGGAGGACGTGCTGTTCCAGCTCGGGCGCGCCCCGGCGGGCGCGGTGCTGCTGATGCCGCGGCTGCAAGGGGTCGAGGTCGGCGTCGGGGCCTACTTCAACGGGCGGAAATTTCTGGAGCCGGCGTGCGTCGACTTCGAGCACAAGCGGTTCTTTCCCGGCGAGATCGGCGAGATGACCGGGGAGATGGGCACGCTGCTGTCCTACCGCGGCGCGGGGCGGATCATGCGCGCGACGCTCGCGCGAATGGCGGGCGTGCTGGCGAAAGGTGGGCACGTCGGCTACGTCAACCTGAATATGATCGCCAATGACGAAGGATTGTGGCCGCTCGAGTTCACCTGCCGGTTCGGCAACCCGGGGTTCGCGATCCTGGCGCCGTTGCAGGCGGCGGGGTGGGGCGAGCTGTTCGAGCGGATGCTGGCGGGTGATGCCGGGCCGTTCCCGACGCATCCGGGGTGGTGCGTGGGCATCGTGCTGACGATCCCGCCGTTCCCGGAGGAGCGGCCGGGCGCGGATCGGACCGATGACCCGCCGGTGCTGTTCCACGCTCCCCCGGACGATCCGGGGCACTTCCACTATTCGGACATGCGGATGCAGGGTGGCCAGTTGTTCGCCGGGCGGCGCACGGGATACGCGATGGTGGTGACCGGGACGGGCGAGAGGATCGAGGACGCGCAGACGGCGGCGCTGGAGCGGGCGCGGAGCGTGTGCATCCCCGACCTGCGGTATCGCGCCGACATCGGCGAGCGGGTGCGGCTGCGCGAACTCGGACAGCTCCGCGGGCTCCGGTGGTTCGACGCATGACAAGGCTGGGCATGACAAGGCCGGGCATGACAGAGCCGAGCGTGACAGGATCGAGTGCGATGGGGCCGGTCGGGGAATGCGTCGCCGGGCGAATCTCGCCCGAGATCGCGGTGGCGCACATGCTGCTGGCCGGGCAGGGCACGGTGGCCATCCTGGGTACGCTGGACAGGGCGGCCCCGAACCCGGCCGTCGCGGCGATGCGGCGGTTGGTCGAGGGGCGGGGGGCGGCGCTGGACGCTCTGGCGACGGAGGTGGTGGAGACCATCGCCGTGCAAGACGCGTCGGGGCTGCCGGCGGAAGAGGGCGTGGCGCAGGTGGCGGCGTTCTTCGACCGGGCGGTGCGGCACTCGCCCGAGGCCAGCGTCGCGCTCTACTCGCTCGGCGACCCGGCGATCCTGGCCGCGGCCACGGGCGAGATCATCGATTGGCTGCGCGCGGACGGACTGTTGTCGGCGCGCGCCGACGTGCTGGACCTGGGCTGCGGCATCGGGCGCGTCGCGGCGGCGCTGGCGGGCTGGTGCGGCACCGTGCTGGCGCTCGACGTGTCGGCGGGCATGGTGGCGGAAGCGTCGCGGCGGCTGGCCGGATTCGGGAACGTGGTCGTGCGGCAAACCGGGGGGCGAGACCTCGACACGCTGCAGGCGGCGGCGTTCGACCTGGTCCTGGCGGTCGACAGCTTCCCGTATATCGTCCAGACGGGGACGGGGCTGCGGCATACCCAGGGTGCTGCGCGGGCGTTGCGCCCCGGCGGCGCGCTGTGCGTGCTGAACCTGTCCTACCGAGGTGACCTAGGGGCGGACCGGGTGGACGCGGCGGCGTGGGCGGCGGCGAGCGGGATGCGGCTCGTGCTCGAGGGGGCGCGGCCGTTCCGGCTGTGGGACGGCACGGCGTTCGTGTTCCGCAGGTGATCCGCGGGGCGCTGCTGGCGGGGTTGCTGCTGTGGGCGCTGCCGAGTTGGGCGGAGGACGGGCGCCGGGGTGGAACGCTGCGGCTGCTGGCCCGGAGCGCGGCCGGATCAATTGATCCGCAGATCAACTACACGGCGCAGTTCTGGCAGGTGTTCGCCGGGGTCTATGACGGGCTGGTGGCGTTCCGCAAGGTCGCCGGGACGGACGGTCTCAAGATCGTGCCGGACCTCGCGGAGGCGGTGCCGCGGCCGTCAGAAGGGGGCCGGGTCTATCGGTTCCGGATGCGGCAGGGTGTGCGGTTCTCTGATGGCGCGGCGGTGGAGGCGGCGGACGCCGCGGCCTCGTTGCGGCGCATCTTCCGGGTGGGCAGCCCGACGGCGCGGACGTTCTACGGCGCGATCGCGGGCGCGGAGGACTGCCTGGGGCGACCGGAGGCGTGCAGGTTGCCCGGGGTGCGCGCGGACGGGCGCGACGTGGTGATCGAGCTGGTCCGGCCCGACCCGGAGTTCCTGCAGAAGCTGGCGTTGCCGCACGCGAGCATCCTGCCCCGCGGCGCGGTGGCGGGTGACGTGGGGACGGTGGCGGTGCCGGGCACGGGGCCGTACCGGATCGCGGCCTACGACCCGAACACGGCGCTGGTGCTGGAGCGCAACCCGCATTTCCGGGTGTGGAACCCCGAGGCGCAACCGGACGGGTTCGTGGACGCGGTGCGCTACGAGTTCGGGCTGGACGGCGAAGCGCAAGTGACGGCGGTGCTGAACGGGCAGGCGGACTGGATGTTCGATACGCCGCCGCCGGACCGGCTGGCTGAGATCGGGGCGCGGGCGACCGGGCAGGCGCACATCGACCCGGCGGCTGCGATCTGGTTCGTGCCGCTCAATACGCGCCTCGCGCCGTTCGACGACGTGCGGGTGCGCAGGGCGTTCAACCTGGCGGTGGACAGGCGGGCGGCGGTGCGGCTGTTCGGCGGCTCGCGGTTGGCGACGCCGTTGTGCCAGGCGGTGCCGCCGGGAATCGCGGGGCACGAGGCGTATTGCCCTTACCCGACCGACGTGGCGGCGGCGCGGCGGCTGGTGGCGGAGAGCGGGGCGTCCGGGCAGGCGGTGACGCTGGTGACGGACGACAGCCCGGTGGCGGTCGCGATCGGCACATACCTCCTGGACGCGCTGAACGACATCGGCTTGCAGGGACGGCTGCGGAGCCTGTCGGCCAACATCCAGTTCACCTACATCCAGAACACCGCCAACCGGGTGCAGGCGAGCCTGACGACCTGGTATGCGGACTACCCCTCGGCGGCGAACATTCTGGCGGGGAACTTCGGTTGCGCGGCGTTTCGGCCCGGGTCGGACACATCGACCAACATCCCGGGGTTCTGCGACCCGGCGCTCGACGCGCGGCTGCGGGCGGCGCTTCTGGACGGGGACCCGGCGGGCATCGCGGCGGTGGACCGGGCCATCACCGACGCCGCGCCGGCGGTGGTGCTGTTCGCGCCGCGCTACATCGACTTGGTGTCCCGACGGGTCGAAGGCTTCGCCTACCACGAGACGTTCCGATGGTTGTGGCAGCGGGCCTGGGTGCGATGAGGGGCGCGCTGGCGGTGTTGGCGGTGCTGGTGGCCGCCTGCCTGATGGCACCGGTCTACGCGCGGCTGGTGTCGGGAACGGACCCGTTCCGCACCAATGTGCTCGGCACGGTCAGCGCGGGCGGGGAGACGCGGGCGGTGCTGGCGGAAGGGCCGGGTGGGCTGGGGACGGTGCCGATCGGGCCGGGGTGGCGGGGGGCTTACCTGTTCGGAGCGGATAGCTTGGGGCGGGACGTGGCGGCGCGGCTGCTCTATGGCGGGCGCACGTCGCTGCTGGTGGCCGGGGCGGCGACGGCGCTGTGCCTGGCGTTCGGAGGCGCGGCGGGGCTGCTGGCTGGGGCGCTGGGCGGGGCGGTGGACGGGGTGCTCTCCGGGTTGCTCGACCTGCTGTGGGCGTTCCCGGTGATGCTGCTGGCGATCTCGTTGGCGCTGGTGGGAGCGCCGTTGGCGCTGGGGCCGGTGACGATTTCGGGTGACAGCCCGGCGTTGCCGGTGCTGATCCTAGGGGCGGTGTTTACGCCCTACGTGGCGCGGCCGGTGCGCGCGGCGTTGGTGGGCTTGCGGGAGGCGGCGTTCGTCGAGGCGGCGCGGGCCACAGGGGGCGGGCGCTGGCACGTGCTGCGGCGGCATATGCTGCCGCAGCTGACGCCGCTGCTGGCCGGGCTGGCGCCGGTGGTGGCGGCGCTGACGTTGTTGACGGAGGCGGCGCTGTCCGTGCTGGGCCTCGGCGTGCAGCCGCCCGGGGCGAGCTGGGGCACGCTGATCGCCGATGGGCAGGCGTTGATGCACCAGCGGCCCTTGGTGGCCATCGCGCCCGGCGTCGCGGTGGCGGTGACGGTGCTGGCGCTGAATGCGTTGGGCGAGGCGCTGCGTGCGGTTGATTGAGGCGGCGGCCCGGCGGGTCGGGCGTGGGGCGCTGGTGCTGTTCGGCATCAGCGTGATCGTGTTCCTGATCTTCTTCGCGACCCCGGGAGCCGATCCGGCGGCGCGGCTGGCCGGGCGGGGAGCGGCGCCGGAGACGATCGCGCAGGTGCGGGCGGAGTACGGTTTGGACCGGGCGCTGCCGGTGCAGTACGCGGCCTTGATGCGGCGGCTGTTCGTCTCGCGCGACCTGCCGAGCTTCGTCAATCGCGGTCAGCTCGTGGTGCCGGCGGTGCTTAGGGCGGCGCCGGTGACGGTGGCGCTGGCCTTGGGAGCGGCGGCGATCTGGACGGCGGCGGGCTTGGGCATCGGGCTGGCGGCGGCGTGGGCCGGGCCGGGGATGGGGCGGGCGGTGGTGGCGCTCGGGCTGCTCGGCGCGTCGGTGCCGGCGTTCTGGCTAGGCGAGGTGGTGACGATGGTGGCGCAGGGGCCGTTGCACGCGACCTGGTTCGCCTGGGTGCCGCCTTTAGGCGCTCCGATCGAGGAGGTAGGGACCTGGCTGCGGACGATGGCGTTGCCGTGGCTGACGCTGGCGGTGCTTTACGCGGGCATCTACGGCCGGGTGCTGCGGACCGGGCTGATGGGGGCGTTGCGGCAGGATTACGCCCGGACGGCGCGGGCGAAGGGGTTGGGCGAGGCGCGGGTGGCGCTGCGGCACGCGCTTCCGAACGCGGCGGTGCCGGCTTTGGCGCTGCTGGGGCTCGACCTCGGCGCGTTGCTGGGCGGGGGGACGGTGCTGGTCGAGGTGGTGTTCGGCCTGCGCGGCGTCGGGCGGCTGACCTACGACGCGATGCGGAGCCTTGATCTCGCGATGGTGATGGCCTGCGTGCTGTACGGGGCGCTGTTCGTGGTGTTGGCGAACGGGGTAACGGAGTTGGCGCAGGCGGCGATTGATCCGCGGCAGCGCGAGTAAGGCAAGGGTGTCGCCCCCGACTTCAAAACCGGGGAACGTTTCGGGCTGGGCAGCGGCGTCGGCGAGGGCGACACTGCCGCGAAACGGGTGGCTCTAGGAGAATGCGACATGCCTGAACCAATCACCCACGTCGCCGTGCTCGGCACCGGCACCATCGGCGCGAGCTGGGCGGCGAACTTCCTGGCGCAAGGGCTGTCCGTCACCGCCGCCGACCCGGCTCCCGGCGCAGAGGACGCGCTGCGGCGGTTCGTCGACAACGCCTGGCCGACGCTGGAGGCGCTCGGGTTGGCGGCCGGGGCGGACCGGGGGCGGCTTCGTTTCACGCCGGACCCGGTGCGGGCGGTCGAGGGGGCGCAGTTCGTGCAGGAGAACGGGCCGGAGCGCGAGGACGTGAAGGTGGCGCTGTTCGAGCAGGTCAGCCAGTCATCGCCGCCGGAGACCATCATTGCCAGCAGCAGCTCCACCCTGCTGCCGACCGCGATGCAGGCGCGTTGCGTCCATCCGGAGCGGCTGCTGCTGGGGCACCCGTTCAACCCGCCGCACCTCATCCCGCTGGTCGAGGTGTGCGGCGGCGAGCGGACGTCGGCGGAGGCGGTGGAGCGGGCGATGGCGTTCTACGCCGGAATCGGCAAGCACCCGATCCGGCTCAACAAGGAAATGCCCGGCCACGTCAGCAACCGGCTGCAGTCGGCCTTGTGGCGGGAGGCGGCCTACCTGGTCGAGCAGGGCGTGGTGAACGTGGCCGACGTGGACGCGGCCATCGCGATGGGGCCGGGGCTGCGGTGGGCGCTGATGGGGCCGATCCTGACCTTCCACTTGGGGGGCGGCGCGGGCGGGCTAGGCTACTTAATGGAGCACATCGACGTGTCGAAGCTGTGGCCCGGCCTGGGCACGCCGGACATGACGCCCGGGTTCAAACAGGCGCTGATCGAGGGGGTCGAGGCGGAAGCGGGAGGGCGGCCGGTGAGCGCGCTGGCCGATGAGCGCGACGCGCGGCTGCTGGCGCTGATGCAGGCGATCCGGGCGACGTGACGCCCCGGCAGGGCCGCTGCCTGGGCGCCCGGATCACATCTTCTCTCACATGTCCTTTTCGTCATTCTCCGGCTCGACTTCGATGTCGGCGCTGATGGAGTCGGCGTCGTCCTCGAGATCGCTGGTGTCTTCCAGCACTTCCTCGGCCTCCTCGTCGTCCACGGCTTCCACCTCAACGTCGGAGTCCTCGACACCGGGCGCGGGCTTCTTCGGGCGCTTGTCCTCGACCACGTTGCCCCCGCCGCGGCGGGGACGGGGAAGCTCGGCGGGCTGCTCGGTGCCGCACTTCGGGCAAACGGCGGGAGACTTGGTCAGGTCGTAGAATTTCGCGCCGCAAGAGACGCAAACGCGTTTGGTGCCGAGTTCAGGCTTGGCCATCAGGTCCTCTCGCGTGGTCAACAACCTCCGACCGTGCCGGAGGAGTGGCGAAGGGCGCGGCCCATGCCATTGCTTGGCGCGGCTGTCAAACCCCGCGGTGTTAAATGGTTGGGCGGCATGGTAAGCGGCGCGACCGTTTCCCGCAGCGTTTCTCACCATGGTGACTTGACCTCATGTCTCTTCGTCCCTTCGCGTCGCGGCGTCCGACCGGCCCCCTGGCGGGCGTCATCGTCGTGCCGGGCGACAAGAGCATCAGTCACCGGGCCCTGATGTTCGGGGCTTTGGCGGTAGGGGAGACGCGGATCACCGGGCTGCTTGAGGGCGAGGACGTGCTGCGGACCGCGAACGCCATGCGCAGCCTGGGAGCAGAGGTGGCGCAGGTCGGGCCAGGGACGTGGCGGGTGAGCGGGCGAGGGATCGGCGGGCTGACCGAGCCGGAGGACGTGCTCGACATGGGCAATTCCGGCACCGCGGCCCGGCTGCTATGCGGCGTCCTAGCCAGCCATGACCTGTTCGCCGTGATGACCGGAGACGGCAGCCTGCGGCGGCGGCCCATGCGGCGAGTGACGGAGCCGCTGGCAGCGTGCGGGGCCACGTTCCAGGGACGCGATGCGGGGCGGCTGCCGCTGGCGATCCGGGGCGCGCGGGATGCGCTGCCGATCGAGTATCGCCTGCCGGTGGCATCGGCGCAGGTGAAATCGGCGCTGCTGCTGGCGGGCTTGAACGCGCCGGGGTGGACGACGATCGAGGAGCCGGAGGCGACGCGCGATCACAGCGAGCGCATGCTGCGGCATTTCGGGGCGGAGGTGGTGGTCGAGCCGGACGGGCGCGGGCGGGTGATCCGCCTGATGGGCCAGCCCGAGTTGCGGGCGGCGGACATCGTGGTGCCGGGTGATCCGTCGTCGTCGGCGTTCCCGCTGGTGGCGGCGCTGATGGTGCCCGGATCGCGGGTGACGGTGCGGGGGGTGGGCCTCAACCCGGCGCGCACCGGGCTGTTCACGACCCTGCAAGAGATGGGCGCCGACCTCGTGATCGGCGACGAGCGAACCGAGGGCGGTGAGCCGGTGGGCGACGTCACCGCGGCATACCGCCCGTTGCGCGGGATCGAGGTGCCGCCGGGGCGCGCGCCGAGCATGATCGACGAGTACCCGGTGCTGGCCGCCGCCGCCGCCGCCGCCCAGGGGCGGACGCGGATGCGGGGCTTGGCGGAGCTGCGGGTGAAGGAGAGCGACCGGTTGGCGGCGACGGCGGCGATGCTGTCGTTGAACGGCGTGCAGGTCATGGTCGAGGGTGACGACCTGATTGTGGAGGGCGGGGCGGTGCCGGGGGGCGCGGTGGTTGAGACGCATATGGACCACCGGATCGCGATGAGCGCATTGGTGCTGGGCCAGGCGGCGTCCGAGCCGGTCGGGGTGGACGACACCGCCTTCATCGACACCAGCTTCCCGGGGTTTATCGGCTTGATGCAAGGGCTCGGGGCGGCGATTGCCTGAACAACCGCAGGCTCGGCCGCCCGGGCAGCCAATGGTCGTCGCGATCGACGGGCCGGCTTCGGCGGGGAAGGGCACGCTGGCGCGGCGGCTGGCGGCGGCGCTCGGGCTGGCGCACCTGGACACCGGGCTGCTGTATCGCGCTACGGGGCGGCGGGCGCTGGACGCTGGCGGCGACCCGGCCGATCCGGTGGCGGCGGAGCGGGCCGCGCTGGCGCTGGAGGAAGTCGACCTGGCGCGGGCCGACCTGCGCGGGCCGGAGGCGGACCGGGCGGCGAGCCTGGTCGCGGCGGTGCCCGGCGTGCGAGCGGCGTTGCTGCTATTCCAGCGCCGTGTCGCGGCCGCAGGGGCGGTGCTGGACGGGCGGGACATCGGCACGGTGGTCTGCCCGGACGCGCCAGTGAAGCTGTTCGTGACGGCGGCGCCGGAGGTGCGGGCGCGGCGGCGGTGGACCGAGCTCGCGGCGCGCGGGGTGGAGATGCCGCTGGCGCAGGTGAAAGCCGAGATACGGGAACGGGACCTGCAGGACGCCGGGCGGAAGGAAGCGCCGCTGCGGCAAGCGGCGGACGCGGTGCTGCTGGACACGACGGACCTGGACGCCGATGGCGCACTCGCTCGCGCGCTCGAAATCGTGAGACAAAGCACCGGTTCTGCTTGACTCTGGCTGTCCGAACCGTATGTCTACGCGGACAGCCTCGTCCTGGCAAGGACCGAGGCCCTTGTTCGTTTCAACCAGGCCGTGACTCGCCGAATGGCAGCAGGGTCAGCCGTATCCCTCCCGATGGGACCGGATGCGCTTTTTGATCACGTCGGTTGCCGGCGTTGCTCACAGGAATCATCATCACACATGGCCTCAGCCTCTACCGCTCTCATGGACCGTCCGGCCGATCACGGCATGGAAGATTTCGCATCCCTGCTCGACGAGACGCTCGGCCGCGATAGCAATTTTGAGGGTTCGGTCGTCACCGGCCGGGTCGTCCGCCTGACGGACGAATACGCGATCGTCGATGTCGGGCTGAAAAGCGAGGGGCGGGTCGCGCTCAAGGAGTTCGGCGCGCCGGGGCAAAGCCCCGAAGTGCAGCCGGGTGACAACATCGAGCTCTACGTCGAGCGATACGAGGATCGCGACGGCAGTATCGTGCTCAGCCGCGAGAAGGCCCGGCGTGAAGAAGCCTGGACCAACCTGGAGAAGGCATTCGAGGCGCAGCAGCGCGTGAACGGCACGATCTACGGCCGGGTCAAGGGCGGGTTCACGGTGGACCTGGGCGGGGCGGTGGCGTTCTTGCCAGGCAGCCAAGTGGACATCCGTCCCGTGCGCGATGTGGGGCCGCTGATGGGCACGCCGCAGCCGTTCCAGATCCTGAAGATGGATCGGGCGCGGGGCAACATCGTCGTCAGCCGCCGGGCCGTGCTGGAGGAGACGCGCGCCGAGCAGCGCAGCGAGTTGATTCAGGGCCTGAAGGAAGGCATGATCCTCGACGGCGTGGTCAAGAACATCACCGATTACGGCGCGTTCGTGGACCTGGGCGGGGTTGATGGCCTGTTGCACGTGACAGACATCGCGTGGCGGCGGATCAACCATCCGAGCGAGGCGTTGCAGATCGGGCAGCAGGTGCGGGTGCAGGTGATCCGCTTCAACAGCGAGACGCAGCGCATCAGTCTGGGCATGAAGCAGCTCGAGGCCGATCCGTGGGAAGGCGTCGCCGCCAAGTACCCCGCGGGAGCGAAGTATTCCGGCCGCGTGACCAACATCACCGATTATGGCGCTTTCGTGGAGCTGGAGCCGGGCGTCGAGGGTCTAGTGCACGTCAGCGAGATGAGCTGGACCAAGAAGAACGTGCATCCCGGTAAGATCGTCGCCACCAGCCAGGAGGTCGACGTGCTCGTGCTGGATGTAGACAGCAGCAAGCGGCGCATCTCGCTCGGCCTCAAGCAAGTGCAGCAGAACCCGTGGGAGCAATTCCAGGACGAGCACCCGGTCGGCAGCACGGTCGAGGGCGAAATCCGCAACATCACCGAGTTCGGGCTGTTCGTCGGCATCACCTCCGACATCGACGGCATGGTGCATATGTCCGACCTGTCGTGGGACGATGCCGGCGAATTGGCGATCGCCAAATATGAGAAGGGCCAAGTCGTCCAGGCCAAGGTGCTCGACATCGACGCGGAGAAGGAGCGCATCAGCCTGGGCATCAAGCAGTTGCAGGATGACCCGGCCGCCGACACCCTCAGCCGCGTCCACAAGAACGATGTCGTCACGTGCGTCGTCACCGCGGTGCAGGCGAACGGCATCGAGGTGAAGGTCGACGACGTGCTGACCGGCTTCATCCGCCGGGCCGAACTGGCGCGTGACAAATCCGAGCAACGCCCGGATCGGTTCGCGGTCGGCGAGAAGGTGGACGCGAAGGTGCAGTCCATCGACCGGGCGGCGCGCAAGCTGAGCCTCACCATCAAGGGCCGCGAGATGGAGGAGGACAAGCAGGCGATCCAGGATTTCGGCACCGCCGATAGCGGAGCGTCGCTGGGCGACATCCTCGGTGCTGCGATCCGGCGGCGAAACCAGCAGGCCAGCGAATGAAGAATGTCGCTGGACGCTGATTTCATCCTCGACAGGCGGCGCCTCAAGCGCCGCCTGAATTTTTGGCGGGTGCTGGCGGTGGCGGCGGTGGTCGCCGCGTTGCTGGCCGCGTTCGTGCCGATGGCGCGGACTGGCGGCGCGCACTTGGCGCGGGTCAACGTGCGTGGAGTGATCACCGAAGATCGCAAGCTGCTCGATGCGGTGCGGGCGTTGGCTCAAGACCATGCCGTGCCGGCAGTGATCGTCAGCATCGACAGCCCCGGCGGATCGGTTGCCGGCGGCGAGAGCCTGCGTGCCGCGTTGCTGCGGGTGGCGGCGGCGAAGCCGGTGGTCGCGGTGATGGGCGGGACGGCAGCGTCGGCGGGCTACATGGTGGCGCTGCCGGCGGGGCGGATCTTCGCACGGGACGCGACGCTGACCGGGTCGATCGGGGTGATCCTGCAGACTGGCGAAGTTTCCGGGCTGTTGGGCCGGGTGGGCATCACCGCCGAGGCGATCACGTCGGGGCCGCTCAAAGACCAACCAAGCTTCACGCGGCCGCTGACGCCGCAGGGGCGCGAGTACCTGCATGGGCTGGTGGACGACATGTATGGTCAGTTCGTCGCGATGGTGGCGGAAGGACGCCGCATGGATCCGGGCAAAGTGCGAGAACTGGCCGATGGGCGGGCTTACACCGGGCGACAGGCGCTGACGCTCGGACTGGTGGACGAGATCGGCGACGAAGTGGCGGCGCGCGGCTGGTTGAGCCGCGAGCGCAACGTGCCGGAGAACCTGCCGGTACGGGACGTGAAGCCGGGAACGGCTTACGAGCGGTTCGTCGGGGCGACGTTCAGGGGAATGGCGGAGGCGGTTGCTGCGGTATCGCTCAAGGCAGGGTTATTGCCAGCCGGTGCCTGGGCGTTGTGGCAGGGCGGGAGCGCCGAGTGAGGCCGTCCCGTATGCCTGACGCGCCCGTTCCTTGACGCCGCAGAGTTGTTCACGGCACTATCATCGCCTCCCGCAGCAGGCCAGCAAAGACAGGGCATGACAAAGTCGGAGCTGATCGCCGAACTCGCCGCCGCCAACCCTCACCTGACCAGTCGCGACGTCGAGCTGATCGTCGGCACTATTTTCGATGAAATCACCGGCGCGCTGGCCCGGGGCGAACGGGTGGAGTTACGTGGATTCGGCGCGTTCACGGTCAAGCGGCGCGACGCGCGCACCGGGCGCAATCCCCGCACGGGCGAGGCGGTGCCGGTTGACGAGAAAGCCGTGCCGTTTTTCAAGGCGGGCAAGGAGCTGCGCGAGCGGGTGGATCGTGGGCCGAAGCCGGTGCGGCCTGCCCGGCGCAATGAGCGAGCGAGCGCCTGATCCTTGCGCGTTTTGGTCGCCGCGCCGTTGCTAGTCCTATTGGTCGCCTTCGCGCTGTCGAACGAGCAGGTAGTGCAGCTAGGCCTGTGGCCGACGGACATCTTGGTGGGTGTGCCATTGTCTGTGGCGGTGCTGGTCGCGGCGGGCGTGTTCTTCGTGGCTGGGGCGTTCATGGCTTGGGGCGGCGCTTTGTCGGCTCGGGCGAGGGCACGACGGGCGGAGCGGGACGTGCGGCAGCTCAAGGAGCAGATCGAGGTGATGCGGGCGCGGCCAGACGTGCCGATGCTGCCACCCTGAGTCCGAACTGATCCTTCTCCGCGCGGCCTGGTCGGTCTGACCGCCGCATTTGGCTGGTGCAACTATGACGGAAGTGAAAATCTGCGGCGTTCGCGACGCGGCCGGGCTCGATGCCGTGGCCGTGGCCGGGGCGGACTGGGTTGGGTTCGTGTTCTTTCCGCCATCGCCGCGGGCAGTCACGCCCTCGCAGGTGGCGATGCTGATGTCCCGGTGCCCCGATGGGCCTCGTGCGGTCGGGCTATTCGTTGACCCGTCGGATGAGGACGTGCGAGTGGCGCTATCCGAGGTGGACTTGGCCGTGTTGCAGATCCACGGGACGGCGGAGCGGGCGGCGGCGCTGCGGGCGATGTTCGGCGTGCCGGTGTGGCACGCGGTCGGGGTCGGGTCGCGGGACGACCTACCGGGCGCCGCGCCGGGGGTGGATCGGGTGTTGCTGGATCACAAGGCGCTGCCGGGAGCGACACGGCCCGGAGGCAACGCGGCGTCGTTCGACTGGTCCGTGCTGCAAGGATGGGCGGCGCCGAAACCTTGGCTGCTCGCTGGCGGGCTGACGCCCGCGACGGTGGCAACGGCGATCCGGGAGACGGGCGCGCCGGGGGTGGACGTGTCGTCGGGCGTGGAGCAGTCGCGGGGAGTGAAGGACCCTGGGTTGATCCGGGCATTCGTCGAGGCGGTGCGAGAAGCCTGAGGAAAGTTATTCACTGCAGTAATGCAACGGTGTCTGCGGTTGCGCGTTGTGGGTCGCGGATTTCACGTATCCTAGGAGGCACGCATGAGACTTGTTGGTGCGATCGCGATCGCCGTTACCGTGATGTCAACCGCTCCTGTCTTGGCGGCGAACGCCAGGCATCCTCACGCCAACGTTGACCACCGGGTCGACAAGGGCGGCAATACCGGGAACAGCCAGGTCGAGATGCTGAACCAGCAGCAGCTCGACAGCCTGCGCGGATCGGGTGAGGCGGCTGGATCCGGGGCGCTGGGGGCACCGCTATACAAGCCTGCCGCACCTGCCAGGCCGGGCGCGATCCAGTAAGGGAGTTGGCTTATCGCGGTCAGGCTGGCGTTAGGGCCGGCAGTATCGCCGTTCATGGCAGTGAGCGCTGATCAGCCGCATCAGAACATGAACAAGAGCGTCCATAGAGGCGGTGCGAGTGGCGACAGCAAAATAAAGATATTCAACCAAGGTCAAATTCACGAGAACTGAATACGCAAAGGTCGTGACGACCAGGCTACACCGAAGCTTGATGATCATTTGAACTGCTCAGCCGCCGTCTGGCAGGAGTCCGGGCGGCGGTTCGCCATTTAGGGTCAGCCTATACCTAGGAAGCGCTGTCCGACACCAACGGTGGCAATCCGACGCAGTGACACCCGGACTGCAAGCTGGACGCGATGATCGCGGCGCTCTCGCGCATGTTGATCACGGCGGCGATTGCGGTGATGCTGCGGAAGAAGCGGCTGACTAGAGTGGTTTCATGTTACACGAAACCACTCTAGTCATCGTTCCACACGGTTGCTCAGTTCGGTCAGACGCGAGGTGCGTCCGACCAAACTGAAACCGTTTTAGATCGTCGAGGCGGCTGACATGACGTTTGATGACCTGAATGCGGCCAACCCAGCCGTGTTCGTGGAGACGTTGGGACAGGTGTTCGAGGACGCGCCGTGGGTGGCGGAGCAGGCGGCAGAGATCCGTCCGTTCCCGACGGTCGCCGCGCTGCATCAGGCGCTGTTCGACGAGGTGCTGGACGCCAGCGAGGACGAGCAGATCGAGTTCCTGAACAACCATCCGGACCTGGCCGGGCTGGCGGCGCGTCAGCGGTCGATGGGAACCCACTCGACGGCGGAGCAGGCGGCGCTGGGCCTCGACCGGTTGGACGAGGCCCGGTTCGCCCGATTCGCGGCGTTGAACGACGCTTACCGGGCGCGGTTCGGCTTCCCGTTCATCCTGTGCGTGCGCCGGCACACGCGCGGCTCAATCATGCGGCAGTTCGAACGCCGGTTGCGGGCCGACCCGGACGCGGAGCGGGCGGCGGCGCTGCAGGAGGTGTTCCATATCACCCGCTTGCGGATCGCCGGGCTAGTGCAGGGGCCGGGGATGCCGCAGGTGGCGGGCGGGCTCAGCACCCACGTGCTGGATTTGGCGCGCGGGCGGCCCGGCGACGGCATCAAGGTCGAGCTGTTCGAGTTGGACGAGAACCGGATGATCGCGCTCAAGGCCGCCGTGACCAACGCCGACGGCCGCATCGACGCCCTGCTCGACGACGGAGGGCCGCTGCGGATCGGCGGCTACGAGCTGCATTTCCACGTGGGCGACCATTTCGCCGCGTCGGGGCTGCCGCTGGCAGATCCGCCCTACCTCGACATTGTCCCTGTCCGTATCGCCGTCGCCGAGGCGGAGGCGCACTATCACGTGCCGCTGCTCGTCACCCCGTTCGCCTACACCACTTACCGGGGCAGCTGAAAGCTTCCGGGTGTTCTCGCTGTTTGTGCGGGCAAATGCGGAAGAGCGTCATGCGAGACGCTCCGGCTGGGATCGGCGATCTCGTCATCGGTCTGTTCCTCCGATGCGTCATGTCAGTGTTGGGCTCGTCTCTTGCACTGACCGGCAGAACGCCAGCTTCGCGAAGTTGCACTCCGTGCTTTCTGCTGGACGCGGTGAGGCTGAGTTTTCCCCCGGCGTTTCCGTCTCTCACCGTCTGGATGCCGGCCAGCCAGCGCGGCCGCACGGTCGGTTGGTTCATGATGCCAGCGCCGTCGCCAATGCGATCGCCGCGTCAATCAATAATGCTCTTCTTGATCTGGACAAGCTGCGGAGCTGACGGTGGGTGTCTCCTTGCGACCGGGTTTCCTGCGGCGCTGATGGCTTCGCCACTTTGGCGCTGCTGCCGGACGACCTGAACAGGACCACTTCAATCTTGGTATTGAGCAGAAAATTTGGCTGCGGGGAACGGTAGCGGCCGAGGATCGGGCGATGAACAAGGTCGAGCACGGCAATCCGCTTGAAGCTTCGCGCGACGGGCGAGCGCTGCCGCTCGCCTCATGTTCGTCGGCTTCCCGCTGGCCGCCTACCGGCTCAGCCACTGGCTGCCAACCATCGCGCAGAACGTCGTGCCCATGATCAAGGATGCGGCCAGCCATATGCTGGCGCCGATGTTCTCCCCAACCGCGTGCTTGGCGGCCGTGGGAGTCATGGTGGCGGTCACGTAGGCGGTACTCGGGCGCGCGTGGCTCGCACGGTCAGCACCAGGTTGAAAACCCGCGTCGTCCAGAACATATGGCGCTCGGTTCATAATCCGGAGTTCCCATGAGCGAGACGACAGCCACCGAACGCCATGAGTTCAGCGCGGAAGTGGGGCGCTTGCTCGATCTCGTGGTGCACGCGCTCTACTCGGATCGAGAGATCTTCCTGCGCGAGCTGGTGGCCAACGCCGCCGACGCCACGGACCGGCGGCGGTTCGAGGCGCTGACCAACCCGGCGCTGACGCCGCCCCCCGATGCCGCCATCCGCATCGCGGCCGACAAGGAGGCGCGGACCATCACCATCGCCGATAGCGGCGTGGGCATGGGCAAAGCGGAGCTGGTGGAGAACCTCGGGACGATCGCGCGCTCTGGCACGCGGACGTTCGGCGCCGAGGTGGCGAAGGCGAAGCCGGAGGACCGGGTGAGCCTCATAGGGCAGTTCGGGGTAGGGTTCTACTCGGCGTTCATGGTGGCGGACCGGGTCGAGGTGACGAGCCGACGGGCCGGGAGCGACGAGGCGTGGACCTGGGCATCAGATGGTGGCGGGGCGTTCACCTTGCGCGCGGCTGAGCGGGCCGAGCCGGGCACGACCATCGTGCTCCACACGAAGGACGACGCGGCCGAGTTCCTAGAGCCGATCCCGCTGGAAACGATCATTCGCAAGTGGGCCGATCACATCACGGTGCCGATCCTGCTGACGCAGGACGGCGAGGACAAGCCGGCCAACGAGGGCACAGCGCTGTGGCGCAGGGCGAAGTCCGAGGTGACGGCCGAGCAGTATAAGGAATTCTACCACCACGTCGCGCACGCCTTCGACGAGCCCTGGGCAACGCTGCATTGGCGGGCCGAGGGAGCGCTGGAGTTCACCGCGCTGCTGTTCATCCCGGGGTCGCGGCCGTTCGAACCAGTGGAGGGGCCGCGTGAGAGCCGGGTACGGCTGCATGTGCGGCGGATGTTCATCACCGACGAGGCCGGGCTGGTGCCGCCTTGGGCGCGGTTCGTGCAAGGCGTGGTGGACACCGAGGATCTGCCGCTGAACGTCAGCCGCGAGATGCTGCAGGCGACGCCGGTGCTGGCGCGCATTCGCAAGGCGGTGACGGGGCGGGTGCTGAGTGAGTTGAAGGCGCGCGCCAAGGACGGGGCCGACTACGCCGCGTTCTGGGAGACGTTCGGGGCGGTGTTGAAGGAGGGCGTCTGGGACGATGCGGAATATCGGCAGGAGTTGGCCGGGCTGATGCGGTTCAAGAGTTCGGGCGCGGAGGGCTGGACCGGGCTCGCCGACTACGTGTCGCGGATGAAGCCGGAACAGGAGACGATCTACGTGTTGGCTGGCGACGATGCCGAGGCGCTGGCGCGCTCCCCGCAACTAGAGGGGTATCGCGCCCGCGGCGTCGAGGTGCTGCTTCTGACCGATGCGGTCGACGCCTTCTGGCCGGAACGGTTGGGCGCCTACGACGGCAAGGCGATCCGCAGTGTGACGCAGGGGGCAGCGGACCTGGCCAAGTTAGCCGCCGAACAGGCGCCGGAGGGGGACGCGGCAAATTTGGAGAAGCTGCTGCCGGCGCTAAGAGCGGCGCTGGGCGAGGCCGTGTCGGACGTGCGGGCGACGGACCGGTTGGTGGAGAGCGCGGTGGTGCTGGCGGCGGCCGGGTTCGGGCCGGACCTGCAGATGCAGCGGGTGCTGCGGCGGCATGGCCGCCCCGGCTTCGCGATGCCGCCCGCGCTGGAGATCAATCCGCGGCACGCGCTGATCCATGCCCTGGCGGCGCGGGCGGACACGGGGGAGGACGTGACGGACGCGGCGCAACTGCTGCTCGACGTCGCCCGGGTGCAAGATGGTGACCTGCCAACTGATCCCGCGGCGTTCGCCCGCCGGATCACGCATGCCTTGTCGGTGGGGGCGTTAACTGGCGGGCATCAGCCAGGCTAGGGGCTGCGGTAAGCCAGCCGTGAGGAACAGCCCGGCATTGTTGGCGGCGGGTGGAGCAACGGTGAACGCGAAAGCGCTCGTGGTGTTATCGGTGAGCGAGGCGGCGGCCGATCCGTAGTGCTGGCCGGCGATGTCGATCGAGTCGACGTAGAGGTGGCGATCGAGACCCTGGCCGCCGCTGGCCGGGTTGAGAAAGGTGACGGAGGCGCTGTGGGCTCCTGGCGCGAGATCAAGCAGGAAACGCATCGCCTGAGTCTGGCCAAGGGTGTGAGAGGCGGTGACGACCTGCACGCCGTTCAGCACCTGGCCGTCGATGGCGATGAAGGCCTGCGCGTCGCCTTTCCAGGCGTCTTCGGACAGGTTGACGGTGATGGGGGTCAGGCTGCTGACCGGGCCGGTGGACAGCATGGCCGCGCCGTTGGCCATCAGCGCCGCCGGTGCGCCGACTTCCTCGCCGTTGAACGAAAGGCCGTCGACGTAGAGGTTGCGGTCCTGACCCGGACCGTCCCCCTGCAAGTCGTTGACGAACTGGACGCCGACGCTGTGCGGCCCGGCGGCGAAGCTGCCCGCGATGGTGAAGGTCTGCGACTGTCCGGCGGCGTGGGACGCGGTGGCGGCGAGGATACCGGCAACCTGCGCGCCGTCGACGGAGACGGTGAAGCGGGCGTCGCCTTGGTAGGCGTCGCCGGAGATGCGGAGCTGCAGGATGCCGTGTTCGGCGGGGGCCGGGGCCGGGGTGGGAACGGTGAGCGGGGTGGCGGCGGGGGCACCGAGCTTGCCCCAGGGTGTCGCGCCGCCGATCGAGACGCCTGACTTCTTGACCGCACCGGTGTTGGCGCCGTTCTGCACCAGCTTGCTGCCGGCCGTGCCGCCGACGAAGGTCGAGCCGCTGACGGCGACAGTGGCCTCGCCCGATTGGTTGGCGACGAAAGTGGTAGGGACGGAGGTCATGTCGCTGATCAGTGTCGTGCCGGAGATGCTGACCACGCTGCCGGCGTAGGCCGTGTCGCCGCCCACCTGGATCAGGGGAGCGGTTTGGCTGAACGCGCCTTTCTCGATGGCGCTTGCGGTGATGGTGACGCGGCCGGCGTTGGGCAGCTCGATGTCGGCGGTGCCGTTGCCGACCATCTGGCTGACCCGGGTGGCGTCGATCACGGTGTTGTCGGCGCGGCTGCGAATCTCGGGACCGGCAAGCGAGTCGTGGACCCAGTCGTTGCGCAGCGTCAGCGAGCCGATCTCGGCCACGTCGATGTTGGCGCCGCGGCCGTCGGGGGTGCCGTTGCGGGCGATCTCGGTGTCGTAGACGGCGACGCTGCCGGCGGTGCCCTTGTCGGCGACCAGGCCGACCTGGTTGTCGTGGATGTAGCTGTTGACCAGGGTGAGGTTGCCGCCCTGGCTGCGGATGGCGGCCGCGACCCCGCCTGGGACGGCGACGCCGGTAATCTCGATGTTGCGGAAGGTGACGTCGGTCGTGATGACGAACTGGGCCAGGCCGTTGCCGGGGGCGGCGGCGGAGACGAAGCGGGCCAGGCCGCCCGTACCCTCGATGATCAGCTTGTGGCTGATGGTGAGGCCATCGTCGTTGTAGGTGCCGGCGGCGATGCGGATGGTGTCGCCGTCGTGGGCCGATGTGAGGGCATCCGTCAGGGTAGTGAAGGCGCCGCCGAGGCCGACGGTGAGGACAGCGCCGCTAGCCGCGACGGCGCCGGCGCGGCCGAACTCGACGGGAAGCGCGATCGCGGGGGTGATCAGGGGGGCGGTGGTCACGGCGGGGCGGGCGAATACGGTGACGTTGGCGGAGAGGGCGGCGGGGCCGGCGGCGAGCTTGCCGGTGTTGAAGCCGTAAACCTGGTTGCCGGAGATGTTGGCGATGATCGAGGTCTGGTTCTGCAGCAAGGTGGCGCCTGGGCGGTCGCTGACGATGGTGCTGCCGCTGATCTTGAGCGAGGAACTGGCGTAGGGCGTCTCTGCGCCGAAGCGGATCACGGCCGGGTTCGGCGACTGCGCGCCCTTCTCGATGACGGAGTTCTGCACCAGCACGACGCCGGCGTTCGGCAGGTCGAGCGAAACGTTGGCGGCCGAGCCGTTGTCGATGAGGCGGCTGTTGCTGATCATGGTGGAGCGGGCGCGGCTCCTGACCTCGCTGCCGCCGAGGGCATCGTGGATGTAGCTGTCCTGGATCGTGAGCGACTTGATCGCGCCCACCGAGATGTTGTGGGAGAAGCCGTCGTTGTTGCCGTTGCGGGCGAACTCGGAGGATTGGATCAGGACCGTGCCGGTGGCGTTGGCCATCGCGAGCAGGCCGTTCTGGTTGCCGGTGAACAGGCTGTTGCGGACGACGAGTGCGCCGCCAGTGTAGAGCAGCCCGGCGCCGGTGCCGTCGGCCGACGTCGCGCCGCCGAAGATGAAGCCGTCGATGGTGGCGTCGGCGCTCACCGTCAGCAGGCCGCGGCCGGGGGCGAGCGGCTGGGTCGAGAGCAGCGTCACTTGGCCGCCGACCGCGACTAGGCTGACGCGGGTGCGGATCGTGGCGACGTCGTTGGTGTAGGTGCCGGCCGATACCGCGACGGTGTCGCCATCCTTGGCGGCGAGCAGGGCCGCGTTGATGGTGCTGTACTGCTTGTTCTGGCCGACGGTCAGGGTTGCCATGAAATTCGATCCCGCTGCGCCGGGCGTTCCCCGGCTCGGAGATCAAGATGGCGGCTGATCCTTAATTTGAGACGAACGCCGTCTCAATGAGACAACACGCGTTCGTGAGAGACGAAAGCTGTATCGCGGGATCGGGCTGTTAAATGAGCGACAGCACGGCCCGGGTCAGCAGGCCGTCCGACTGGCGCAGGCTGTTGACGATGGTGAAGTGGTCGAGGCCGGGACCGGGGATCAACGGACCGGGGGCGTGGGCGGCGGCGCGGTGCTCGTGCAGGTCGCGGCTGTCGGCGACCAGGGGCGGCAGCTCGGTGGTGCCGTAAGTGATGGCCAGCGGCTTGTGGACGACGGGCAGGCGGAGGGGTGAAAGGCTAGCCGCCTCGGCGTCGGTGATGCGCGCCTTCTCGTTGAGGTAGGTGTCGCGGATCGGACCCAGCTCGAACAGGCCGGAGATGGCGAGGCCGGCGTGGACGGCGGGATGGCCGAGCGCCATCGCGGTCAGGTGCCCGCCGGCGGACCAGCCGGAGACGATGATCGGGCCGGAGACCTTGGTGCGAATGAAGTCGAGGGCGGCGGCGATCTCGGCCACCATGGTGGTGAGCGAGGCGTCTGGGGCGAGGGTGTAGCCGGGCAGCGCCGCGGACCAGCCATGAGCGCGCACGCCGTCCCCGAGCACCGTCGAGCCTTCGCGGCCGTTGCGCTGCCAGTAGCCGCCGTGAATGAACACGAGGCACGGCGCGGCCGGGTCGGTGACGAACAGGTCCACCTTGTTGCGTTCGGCCGGGCCGTAGGGCTGGTCGAGGCCCGAGGGCTGATCGGCCCGGCGGGCGGCGGAAGCGCTGCCGAGTTCGGCCATGAACGCCTGGCTGTCGGCGACGGCGGCGCTGTTGTTGTAGCGGGCATCGCGCTCGGCCTGGGAGAGCCGTCCCCAGTCGTGCATGTCAGGGTCCCTCCGGGAGTTCAATGCCGGCGAGGGCCTGCCAAACACGGATCACGAAAGCGTCGTCCTTGGCGCCATGCCCGGCGGCCGCGGCGGCGAGGAACAACTGGTGCGCGGCGGCGGCCAGCGGCAGGGGAAAGGAGAAGGCGCGGGCTTGGTCCAGCACGATGCCGAGATCTTTCACGAAAATATTGATCGCGGAGTGCGGCGTGTCGTCGCCGGACAGGATGTGGGGCACGCGGTTCTGAAACATCCAGGAATTGCCGGCGGAAGTGGTGATGACATCATAGACGGTCTGCGGGTCCGCGCCGGCGCGGATGGCCAGCGCCATCGCCTCGCCCGCCGTGGCGATGTGCACGCCGGCGAGCAGTTGGTTGACCATCTTCACGGTGCTGCCCGCGCCGGCGTCGTCGCCGAGGCGCCAGACCTTGCCGGCGATGGCGTCCAGAACCGGGGTGGCGCGGTCGAAGGCGGCCGGGCTGCCGCTGGCCATGACGGTCATGCTGCCGCCCCGCGCGCCGACCGAGCCGCCGGAGACGGGGGCGTCGAGGAACAGCACGCCTGCCTGCTCGACGCGGGCCGACAAGGTGCGAGCGATTTCAGGAGCAAGGGTCGTGCAGCACAGAACGACGCCGCCGGGGACGACGCGCGCGAGCGCGGCGGCGGGTTCGAACAACACGGCCTCGGCCTGGGCGGCGTTGACGACGAAGACGACCAGGGCATCGAGGTCACCGGGCAGGTCGGCCACGGCCTGGCAGTAGGTTCCGCCGGCGGCTTCGAGTTCGGCGCGGGCGGCGTCGCGCAAATCGCAGCCGGCGACTTGGTGGCCTTTGGCGGCCAGATTGAGGGCCACGCCGGCACCCATCGAGCCTAGTCCGATCACGCCCACGTTCACGCCGCGCCCTCCGCTGTTGAGGACACCATGCACGCGAAGCGGGGCGGTGTCAGCGGGTGTGGCGGAATCGCTCGACGGCGGAGACCAACGCGCGGCGCACGCCCGGTTCAAGAGCGGAATGCCCGGCGTCGGGGACGACGGTGAGGCGGGCGGCGGGCCAAGCCGCGGCGAGCTCGAACGCGGTGCGGGCCGGGCAGATCATGTCGTAGCGGCCTTGGACGATCTCGGCCGGCAAATGGCCGATGCGGTGCATTCCACCCAGCAGGCCCTCGGGCGGCAGGAACAGGTCGTGGGCGAAGTAATGCGCCTCGATCCGGGCGAGGCCTAGGGCGGTGCGGTCCTGGGCGAAGGAGGTGACAGTATCGGGGCTGGGCAGCAGCGTGCTGCACGAACCCTCATAAACCGACCAGGCGCGGGCGGCGTTCATGTGGATCGTAGGGTCAGGGTGGGTCAGGCGGCGCAGGTAGGCCCCGAGCACGTCTTCGCGTTCCTCGGGGGCGAGATGGCCGATGAACGCGGCGTGGGCATCGGGAAAGATCGCGCCGAGGCCGTGCAGGAACCAGTCGACCTCGCTGCGGCGGCCGAGGAACACGCCGCGCAGCACGAGGCCGCGCACGCGGTCGGGATGGGCTTGGGCGTAGGCCAGCGCCAGGGTGCTGCCCCAGGAGCCGCCGAACAGCAGCCAACGCTCGATGCCGAGATGGCGGCGCAGCATCTCGATGTCGGCGACGAGGTCGACGGTGGTGTTCTGGGCCAGGCTGCCGAGCGGGCGGGATCGACCCGCGCCGCGCTGGTCAAAAATGGCGACGCGCCAGAAGTAAGGGTCGAAGAAGCGGCGATGCACCGCGCCCGCGCCAGCGCCGGGGCCGCCGTGGAGGAACAGGACCGGCGATCCCCTTGGGTTGCCGACCTGCTCCCAATACATGACATGGCCGCCGGTCAACGGCATGTAGCCGGTCTCGAACGGGCCGATCTCAGGAAACAGGTCGCCGCGGGGCATGGGGACGAGTTTACACCTGGTCGCGGTGGGGCGGAACGGGCACGGCCTGACTTCTTTGACAGACGCTGCATATGTCCGAGCACGAGCGCGCGTGGTGCGCCGGTCGACGCTCGCCGGGGCGGACGAGAGCGGACATTCAACGGGAGCACGAAGAATGCAGGCATACCGGATTTGGCTGGTGGCGGGCGCGCTGCTGGGCGGCTTGGCCGTGGCGGGCGCTGCCTACGCCGCGCACGCGCCGCTGGAGCCGTCGCGGGCCCGGGCGGTGGCGAGCGCGGTGCAGATGCAGGGGTGGCACGCGCTGGCGCTGGTGGCGTGCGGGGTGTGGGGCGCGGCCGGGGGGTGGCCGGTGCACCTGGCGGGGGGGCTGTTCCTGGTCGGGCTGCTGCTGTTCTGCGGCGCAGTTTGGGTGCCGCAGTTCGGGGGGCCGGGCCTGGGAATGGTCGCGCCGGTGGGTGGGACGCTGCTGATGGCGGGATGGCTGGCGCTGGCGTTCTCGGCGATCAGGACGCCCGTGAGGCCATAGGCCGGACGAAGGCTGGCGCGATTTCGCGTAACGTAAAAGCGGTTCAGGGCGGTGGTCATGCGGGGAGCGCAAGGCCACGGTGTTCTACCAGCGCCCGATGCCGGCGCGCGAGGCCCGGCGCAGGACGTAAGCCGTCCAGGCGAGCTGCGGCGGCAGCACCAGGAGCGGCAGCAGCCCCTTGGCTGGGCCGGTCGCGGAGAGGAACAGCCAGCAGGACCCCCCACCCCACAGCACGAAACCCCAGTGGGTCAGCGTCACCCGGATCGCCGGCACTCCGGCGCGGTGGGCGGCTTGGTAAAGATGGCCGCGGTGCGCCTCGGTCAGCCGATCCCCGGCGAGCAGGCGGCGGACGAGGGTGAAGGCGACGTCGTAGAGCACCCCGAACAGCAGCATCGGCACCAGCAGCACGGAAAGGTCGACACCCTGGAACCGCCCGGCGGCGACGGCGAGGACGGCGAGGACGAAGCCGCAGAACTGGCTGCCGACATCGCCTAGGAAGATGCGTGCCGTGGGAAAGTTAAACGGGATGAAGCCGACCAGGCCGGCCAGCAGTAGCAGCGAGGCGAAGTAGACGAACCAGCCGCCGTAAGTGGCGGCGATGCCGGCCAGGGCCGCGGCCGTCAGGGCCGAGACGCCGGACGCGAGGCCGTTGAGGCCGTCGATGAAGTTCATCGCGTTGGTCGCGAACACGATCCAGCCGAGCGTGAGCGGGGCCGCGGCCCAGCCCAGGGCGAGTGGCCCGGTCAAGGGCAGGTTCAGCGTGTCCACGGCGAGGCCGGTGATGACCGCCAGGAGTGCCGCGGCGAGTTGCGCCCCTAACTTGACGGTGAAGGGCCAGTCGCGGGTGTCGTCGAGGAAGGCGACCACGGCGATCGCGGCCGAGGCGAGGATGACGCCGCGGAAATAGGCATCGGCCAGGCGGGAGAAGCCGGCGAAGGCGTAGAGCAGCAGGATGCCGACCAGGAAAGCCAGGACGACGCCGACGCCGCCGCCTTTCGGCACCGGGCAGGCATGCGCCTTGCGCGCGTCCGGCTGGTCCATGACGCCGACGCCGATCATGACCCGCACCGCGGCGGCCGAGATTCCGGCCAGCCCGGCGCAGAACAGCAGGTGCTTGAGCAGGGCGAGGAGGGTCATCGGGGCTCGGCAATGCGGGCTGGCGGGGAGGGTGCGGAACGGCGTGAAGGGGGCTATAGGGTCGGGACGATGCCGCCGCAACGCTCCGCGACACAGCCTGTCAACCACCGCATCCTGCTCAACATCCTCTTGGATGGCATGCTGGCGGCGATCGCGACGCCGCTGGCGAGCTTCGTCGCCGATCCGGAGGCGGGGCTGCTGCGGCCGCTGTGGTTCGTGACGGGCGGGGCGATCACGCTGCTGGTCGCCGGCGTGCCGTTCCGGATGGCGCAGCAATATTGGCGGTTCGCGGGCATCGAGGACCTGCTGGGCGTGGTCGGCGGCAGCGTGGTCAGCGCGCTGCTGTTCGCGCTGCTGCTGCGGCTGACCGGCTTCCCGCTGCCGACGATGACGTTCCCGGTCGTGCACGCGCTGGTGCTAATCGTGGCGCTGGGAACGCCGCGGGTGCTGTATCGGCTGCGGCCCGGTCGGGCGCGGGCGGGGGCGGACGCGCAGTTGGTCCTGCTGGCCGGGGCGGGGGAGGGGGCGGACCTGTTCCTGCGCTCGCTCGAGTACCGCGACGGGCGGCGGAACTTCCGGGTCGTCGGCCTGCTGTCGCGCGGTGACGGGCAGGTCGGGCGGCGGATGCACGGGCACCGCATCCTGGGCAGCGTGCGGCAGACCGGGGCGGTGCTGGCCGGGCTGCGGGCGAAGGGGCGGTTGCCCAACGTCGTCGTGGTCACGGAAGGGGGGATCAAGGGGAGGGCGCTGGCGTCGGTGATCGCGCAGGCCGATGCCGAAGGGGTGATGGTGCGCAGCGCGCCGCGGCCGACGGCCTTGCTGGCCGCGCCGGGCGTCGGGATCGAGCTGGCGCCGGTGGCGATCGAGGATCTGTTGAACCGGCCGCAGGTGCCACTCGACTTGGACGGCATGGCCAGGTTGGTGCAAGGGCGGCGGGTGCTGGTGACGGGCGCGGGCGGGACGATCGGCTCGGAGCTGGCGCGGCAGGTGGCGGCGCTGGGGCCGTCGCTGCTGGTGCTGCTGGACAACGGCGAGTACGCGCTGTGGCAGATCGACCTCGAACTGGCGGAGTCGCATCCCGGGTTGCCGCGGCAGGCGCGGATCGCCGACGTGCGTGACGAAGGGCGGGTGCGGTCGATCTTCGACGCGGTGCGGCCGGAACTGGTGTTCCACGCCGCGGCGCTGAAGCACGTGCCGATCGGCGAGGACAACCCGGCGGAGGACCTGCTGACCAACGCCTGCGGCACGCGGCACGTGGCCGACGCGGCGCGGGCGAGCGGGGCGGTCGCCATGGTGTTCATCTCGACCGACAAGGCGGTCAATCCCAGCAGCGTCATGGGCGCCAGCAAGCGCCTGGCTGAGATGTACGTGCAGGGGCTGGACGTGGCGGCGCAGCGGGGCGGGGGGATGCGGTGCGTGACGGTGCGGTTCGGCAACGTGCTGGGCAGCACCGGGTCGGTGGTGCCGCTGTTCCGGCGGCAGCTGGAGCACGGCGGGCCGCTGACGGTGACGCATCCGGAGATGCAGCGCTACTTCATGACGGTGCGGGAAGCGGTGGGGCTGGTGTTGCAGGCGAGCGTCGTCGGCATGGCCGGGCTGCGGCTGGCGGCGGCGTCGCAGGGGGGAATCTTCGTGCTCGACATGGGGGAGCCGGTGCGGATCGTCGACCTGGCGCGGCAGATGATCCGGCTGGCGGGCTTGCGTCCGATCGAGGGCGAAGCGCCGGCGCCGGGGACGATCCGCATCGCCTACACCGGGCTGCGGCCCGGGGAGAAGCTGTACGAGGAACTGTTCCACGGTACGGAAGCGCCGGTGCCGACCGGTCACGCCGGCTTGCTGATGGCGGCGCCCCGGACGGCCGACCCCGCGATCGTCGGGCGGGCGATCGACGAGGTGGCGGCGTTGTGCCGTGCCGGGCAGGTGGAGGCGGTGCTGGGGCAGTTGGCCCGGCTGGTGCCGGAGTTCGAGCGCAACCCGGGCGGCGCGGTCCGGGCCGCGCCGGGAGGCTGAGATGGTGGCCGCGATCCCGTTCCTCGACTTGAAGGCGCAGCAGGCGCGGCTGGCCGGGCGGCTGCGGCCCCGGATCGACGCCGTGCTCGCGCATTGCCAGTTCGTGCTGGGGCCGGAGGTGGCCGAGTTGGAGGAGCGACTCGCCGCCTACTGTGGGGCGCGGCACTGCGTCGGGGTGAGTTCCGGCACGGACGCGTTGCAGATCGCGATGATGGCCGAGGGGATCGGGCCGGGCGACGCGGTGTTCCTGCCGGCCTTCACCTACACGGCCACGGCGGAGGTGCCCTTGGTGCTAGGGGCGACGCCGGTGTTCGTGGACGTCGATCCGCGCACCTTCCAGATCGACCCGGCGCACCTTGGGCAGCGGATCGCCGACGTGCGGGCCGCGGGCCGGCTGCGGCCGCGGGCGGTGGTGGGGGTGGACCTGTTCGGTCAGCCGGCGGACTGGCCGGCGTTGCGCCGCACCGCGGACGAACACGGGCTGTTCGCGCTCGATGACCTGGCGCAGAGCTTCGGCGCGTCGCTGCGCGGGGCGAAGCTGGGAACGCAAGCAACGGCGACGGCGACGAGCTTCTTCCCGAGCAAGCCGCTCGGGGCCTACGGCGACGGTGGGGCGCTGTTCACCGACGACGACGCGCGGGCGGCTCTGTTCCGCAGCCTGCGCACGCACGGCGAGGGCACGACCCGCTACGAGGTGCTGCGGACGGGGATGAACGGCCGGCTCGACACGATGCAGGCGGCGGTGCTGCTGGCCAAGCTGGAGGTGTTCGACGACGAGCTGGCGCGGCGGGAACAGATCGCGCGGGTGTATGACCGGCGGCTGGCCGGCCTGGTCGACGTGCCGGCCCGGGTGGCGGACAGCACCAGCGCCTGGGCGATCTACGCCGTGCTGCTCAAGGATGAGGCGACGCGCGGGGCGGTGCAGGCGGCCTTGAAGGCACGAGGGGTGCCGACGGCGATCTATTACCCGCGGCCGCTGCACCGGCAGCCGGCCTACGCCGGGCATCACGACGGGGCGGCGCTGCCGGTCAGCGAGGACCTGGCGCGGCGGATCCTGGCGCTGCCGATCCATCCCGACCTCACCGAACCGCAGGTGGACCAGGTCTGCGACGCGATGGCGGACGCGTGCGCGGCGGAACCGCGCGCGCGCTCGCGGGTTACGCCGTCATGAACACGCCGAACCGCCCCAAGGACCCGCCCGCAAAGGGCGCTTCGCCCGACACCAACCCGGACGGCCGGATGCCGCACGGCATCCCGAAAGGCGCGGAAGATCACGACGCGACCGGATTGCCGTCGTCTGATCGGCAAGAGACCGAGACCGCGCCGATCGACAACGCTGAGGGAAAGGCTAAACCCTCACCGTCTTGAGCACGGTCAGCTCATGCTTGTTGTGGGAAAGGTGGACCACTCGAACTCCTGGCAAGCGGGCCGCGGCGTCGGCGGCAGCGTGGTCAGTCTCGCCCTGAAATTTTAAGGTGCAGACCAAGTGGCGGGCGTGAGGCAGCCATGCTTCAATCAAGGCGAGCGTTCGTGCCGGGTAGGCGATCACGTCGCAAACCAGCCAATCGACCGGCATCGGCGGCAGCGCAAACGCATCATCGATGCGTTGCGCGACACCGGGCAGGGCAGTGATGCTCGGATCAAGAGGCGACCTGTCGATGGCCGTGACATGAGCGCCGAGGCGCGCGAGCACCCAAGTCCAGCCTCCTGGCGACGCCCCGAGATCGAGACAGGTCGATCCGGGACCGGGCCAGACGCCGAGCCGGGTCAGCGCTTCCCATAACTTCAGGTAAGCCCGGCTGGGTGGCCTGGTCCGATCCTCGACGAAGCGCCACGCTCCGTTCGGAACCGGTGTCGATTTTGAAGGAGACGCCAACAGCCGATTCGCATCGAGCAACGTCCACGCTCCGAGCGGCGCAGACGGTGGCAGGGCCGGAAACCTGATAGGGGCAGCCTTTACGGGCGGCAACCGCTCGACGATGAGCGCAGTCCGACGATGGTGCGCCGTGGCGTAGGCGCTCCAATTGCGCTGCTGCGAGCGAAGCGCGTCGGCAGCGGCTTTGATGGATGGAACATGCCATTCCCGGGGCGCGGTCCAGATGTCTTGGGCCCAGGCGCAGGCAACCGGATCCTCGGCACACAAGGCAAGGCGGCCGTGCCAAGCCAGCGGGACAACGCCAGACCGCCGCAGCGCCTGATCGAGGGTCGTTTCAAAGTGTTCGGGCGCCAGGTAGGCGCTGCGGATTGTTTCCTGCATGAACCAATCGTGGTGGAGACGTGAACAAGCAGGAAACAATCAACACCGACGCCGACGCGCTTGGTGACTTGCGAACCGCCGTCCCGCGCCGCGCTAAGCGGGCGGGGGGGGGGTCGCCATTAGCCTCGGGCGGCGCGCCGGCTCGTGTTGTCCACCGCCACGGTGGCGGAAGCGGCAACCTTCTTGGGTGCGGCCCCGGCCTCGGTCATGATGCCCCGGAGGTCGCGCAGGAACGCCTGGCCTTTGAGGGTGCGCTGGACCAGGACGCTGCGCCGGTCCATCGGGTCAACCTTGCGGCGGGCGAGGTCGAGTTCCCCCAGACGGTCGAGCGCCCTGGTGATGGCGGGCTTCGAAACGTTCAAGTCGGCGGCGAGGCCGCGGACGGTGTGGGAGCCTTCCTGCAAGTAGCAGGTGAGGAAAACGCCGAGTTGCCTGGCCGATAGATCGGGACCATCCCGCCGGACTAGGGCGACGATCGTGTCGCGAAGAATGCCAACCAGTTGGTCGGTCGATGCGGCGGAAGCCATAGATTATCTCCTTTCTGGTGAGTGAGGCTAAGGTGGCGTCACTTTAATAAGATCCTTAGTCAGAAAGACCGCATGGCAACGGTCTGGCGACCGGTGCGGCGCGCACCGGGCTGGGCTGGCTTATCCGTTCCTCTATTTAGCACCCTGCCTTCATGTTACGCGAGAGAAAGCCTTTTGATGAACTCTAATCAACGAGAAAATTGTCGCAAAAATGGTACGAAGTGCGAGCGCCTCCCCGCCTTCCGGGCGGCCTGGCCGATTTTGATCGTTCCAGGCGTAGGTATCGAAATGAAGCCACGGCGTGCCGGGCGCGATGAGGCGTTGCAGGAACAGCGCAGCAACGATCGCCCCAGCCATCGGCTTGGTTGAAACGTTGTTGAGGTCGGCGATAGGGCTGGACAGCCAGGAGTCGTAACCGGCCCAGAGCGGCAATCGCCACACTGGATCGTGCACCTGGTCGGCGATGTCGGCGACTCGTCGGGCCAGGTCGTCGTCCAGGCAGAACAGGGCTGGGAGGTCAGGCCCGAGGGCGGTGCGCGCGGCGCCCGTCAATGTGGCGGCGTCGATTAGCAGGTCGGGCGCGCGGTCGGACGCCTCGGCCAGCAAGTCGCACAGCACGAGGCGGCCTTCGGCGTCGGTGTTGCCGACCTCGACGGTGAGGCCGCGGCGGGTGGTGATCACGTCGAGCGGCCGCAGGGCGCGGCCCGACACCATGTTCTCGACGCAGCCGATCCGCACCTCGAGCCGCACCGGGGTGTCGGTCGCCATCAGCAGGCTGGCCACGCCGAGCATGAGGGCGGCCCCGCCCATGTCCTTCTTCATGCGCAACATGGCGGCCGAGGGCTTGAGGTCGTAGCCGCCTGAATCGAAGCACACTCCCTTGCCGCACAGGCTGATGAGGGGCGCATCCGGCCCGGCCTCGCTGCCGTGCCAGGTGAACCGCGCCACGACCGGCGCGCGGTCCGACCCTGCGCCGACCGCGGCGACGGTGGGATACTCACCGGTCAGATCCGCGCCCTCGATCAGCTCTGCGGAGACGCCGAAGCGGGCAGCGAGGTCGCGCGTGGCGGCAGCGAGCTCCGCGGGGCCGAGCAGGTTGGCGGGAGTGTTAATCAGGTCGCGCGCCAGCCAGATGGCACGGGCGGTGGCGAGGGCGCGCGATCCGGCGGCGGCCAGCAGGGCCGGTTCGCGCTCGGCCTGCTTGAAGGCGGTGAACTGGTAAGCGCCGAGGCAGAAACCGAGCGCGGCGCCCTCCTCGTCGAAATCGCCAGGTTCGAAGCGCCAGGCGGTGCCGTCCGGCAAAGCGAACGGCAGACTGCCGTGGGCGTAGGGAGAACGATCCGCACCGAGGCCGAGCACGGCGGCGGAGATGCCACCGGACCCGGGAAGCAGGGCGACCTGGCCAGCAGTGGCGGTGAAGCCGGTCGCGCGAAGCAGGGCGGCGTGCGAAGGATCGAGCGTGGCCAGCTTCGAGTCGACCTCCTGCGGCCGCCAGCTATGAATCGGCAGGGCAGGGACGCCGGGAGAAGCGAGGCAGGTCAGGTCGCGATCGAACAAGCAGCCTCCAGCGGCAAAATCCCGCGTCGTTCAACTAATGTAGAGAGTTGTTGCGGAAGTCGGCCCCGGAGGCAAGCAGAGAAGATGCGCCCGGACCGACGGTCCCGGGCCGGAACGCCTGGCGCGCTTGCAATCCCGGCGGCTCGGGCCAAGCATTATCGGCATGTTGGGCTTCAACTCTCGGGTCAAAGCCGTGCTCGGCCCGACCAACACCGGCAAGACGCATCTCGCCATCGAGCGGATGCTGGCCCACGCCTCCGGCATCATCGGCTTTCCGTTGCGCCTGCTCGCGCGGGAGAATTATGACCGCATGGTGGCGAAGAAAGGGGTGCGCCAGGTCGCGCTGATCACGGGGGAGGAGAAGATCGTGCCGGCCGGGGCGCGATGGTTCTCCTGCACGGTCGAAGCCATGCCGCTCGACGTGCCGGCCGAGTTCCTGGCGGTGGACGAAATCCAGCTCTGCGCCGATCCTGATCGCGGACATGTGTTCACCGAGCGGCTGCTGCACGCCCGCGGGCTGGTCGAGACGATGTTTCTCGGGGCGGAGACCATCCGGCCGTTGTTGCAGCGCCTGGTGCCTCAAGCGGAGATCGAGACCCGGCCGCGGCTGTCGCAACTCAACTACGCGGGACCGACGAAACTGATGCGCTTGCCGCCGCGCAGCGCGGTGGTGGCCTTCAGCGCCGGCGAAGTCTACGCGATCGCTGAGCTGATCCGCCGGCGGCGCGGAGGTTGCGCGGTGGTGATGGGCCGGTTGTCGCCGCGGACGCGCAACGCGCAGGTGCAGCTCTACCAGAACAAGGAAGTGGACTTCCTTGTGGCGACGGACGCGATCGGGATGGGCCTCAACATGGACGTGGACCACGTCGCCTTCGCCCGGCTGTCGAAGTTCGATGGGCGGCGGCCGCGGCGGCTGACGGCCGCCGAGGTGGCGCAGATTGCCGGGCGGGCTGGGCGCGGCATGCGCGACGGCACCTTCGGCACCACGGCGACGTGCCCGCCGCTGGAGGACGACCTGGTGCGCGCCGTCGAGCAGCACAGCTTCGAGCCGCTTGAGCAGCTGACGTGGCGCAACGCCGAGCTGGACCTGAGCAGCATCGACGGGCTGATGGCGAGCCTGCAAGCGCCGCCACCGCGCCCAGGGCTGGTGCGCGGGCCGGACGCGACCGACCTCGAGACGCTGATCGCGCTGTCGCGGGAAACGGAGATCAGGCAGCTGGCGCGGGGGCGGCGGTTGGTGCGGATGCTATGGGAGACGTGCGGCATCCCAGATTTCAGGAAGCTGGCGGACGACACGCACCTGCGGCTGTGCGCCCGGGTGTTCACCCACCTGGCGCAAGAGGGTCGGGTGCCGACGGCGTGGCTCGACCAGGGAATCGCCGGGCTGGCGCGGACGGAGGGCGACATCGACACCCTGATGCAGCGTCTCTCCGGGGTGCGAATCTGGGCTTACATCGCGGCCCGGGCCGATTGGGTGACCGACGCCCCGGCGTGGCAAGCGCGGACGCGCGAGGTCGAGGACCTGCTGTCGGACGCGCTGCACGAGCGGCTGACGGCGCGGTTCGTCGACCGGCGGGCGGCGCACCTGTTGCGACGGATGGAGGAGAGCGCGGGGGAGGACCTGCTGAGCGCGGTCACGGCGCGCAACGAAGTCGTCGTCGAAGGCCACTCGGTCGGGCACGTCGAGGGGTTCGGCTTCGTGCCGGACCCGATGTCGGAAGGCCCGGAGCGCCGACTCGTGCTGCGGGCGGCGCGGCGGGCGCTGCGGGCCTGGATGCCGGGGCGGGTGACGCGGCTGGAGATGGCGGAGGACGCGGCGCTGTGCTGGACGGCGGACCACCGGCTGACGTGGGACGGGGTCGCGGTGGCGCGGCTGCGGCCGGGCGCGTCGTTGTTGCGGCCATTCGTGGAGCCGCTCGATAGCGAGTATTTGGACGGGGCGGCGCGGGAGCGGGTGCGGGTGCGCTTGGACCGGTTCGTGCGGGCGCAGGTCTCGTCGAGCCTGTCTCCGCTGTTCGCGGTGGAAGCGGGGGCGGCGGGCGATCCGGCACTGCGGGGGCCGGTGCATCGAATCTTGGAGGCGGGCGGAGTGGCCGCGGGAGCGACGGAGGCGCTCGTGCCGCCGGCGCTGCGGGGTCGGCTGAAGGGGATCGGGGTGCGAGCCGGGCGGTTCGCGCTGTTCCTGCCGGCGTCGCTGAAACCGCGGGCGGCGGCGATGCGGGCGGCGCTCTGGGCGCTGCGTCAGGGGATGCCGACGCCTCGGCTGCCGGCGCCAGGCCTGGTGTCGTGCGTGCCGCCAGACGATTGGCCACCAGGGTTCGCGGCGGCGCTGGGCTGGGTGCAGGCCGGGCCGGTGCTGGTTCGGCTCGACATCGCCGAGCGGGTGACGGCGGAGCTGGCGTTCGCGACCCGGCGGGGTGCTGCCGCGGTGCCGGCCGAGATCGCGTCGCGGCTGGCCATCATGCCGGAGGCGCTGTCGGCGGTGTTGCGCGGGCTAGGGCTGCGGCTGACGCCGGGCGGGGTGCTGCCGGAAGGGGAGTACGGGCCGCCGGCGCCGGCGATGGTCCTGCCGCCGCGGCGGGCGCGGGTGGCGCCTGAAGCGCAGTCGCCGGCGCCGCCACGGCCTGACAACCCGTTCGCGGCGCTGATGGCGCTGCGCCGATGAGCGAGGCCGAGGACCGCACGTGGCAGCGGCTGGACAAATGGCTGTGGTGCGCGCGCTTCCTCAAGGCGCGCGCCGATTGCGCGCGGCTCGTGCGGGGCGGCCTGGTACGGATCAACCGGCAGCCGACCGATAAGCCTCACGCGCGGCTGCGGCCGGGCGACGTGCTGACGTTGCCGTTGCGACGCGACGTGGTCGTGGTCCGCGTGCTGGCGCTCGCGGCCCGGCGCGGCCCGGCGTCGGACGCGCGCGGCTTATACGAGGCGCTGGACGGGTTGCGCGTCGAGGGAAACGACTGCATATCCGCACCGCCGCCAACGGACGAAATTGCCGTGGCATCGCCAGCCGAGGCCGAGACGAGGAGCACGCGATGACCTACGTGGTCACCGAGAACTGCATCAAGTGCAAGTATATGGACTGCGTCGAGGTGTGTCCGGTGGATTGCTTCTACGTCGGCGAGAATATGCTGGTGATTCATCCGGACGAGTGCATCGACTGCGGCGTGTGCGAGCCGGAGTGCCCGGCGGAGGCGATCGTGCCGGACAGCGACGACCGGGCGACGGCGTGGGCGGAGCGGAACCGCGTGTTCTCGGTGCAATGGCCCAACATCACCCGCAAGGGCACGCCGCCCGACGATGCTGACGATTGGAAGGACAAGCCCGACAAAGAGGCGCTGTTCTCCGCCGAGGCCGGCGCACCCTGAGAGCGGGTGAAGGCATCATCCCGAGCTGGGCGGTGCTGTCGCAATTTCATGCGTTTGCCCGGCAGGCTGCCTCTCGGGATCACCCGGCCAAGTCTCCGTAGGCGCTTTAAAGCGGTTTCACGTCTTTAATCAAACCGACGTGGCCGTGTGTGACTTTTTTGCGATGGCGTGCTATGCCTTCCGTACTGACAGGCAGCACGCTCTGTGTACGCGCGCCGTACTCGTTTCGTTCCACTTCTCGCGTTCGTCAAACCCGTTAGCTGCCTGTCTTCACGTGGACTAGGAGCAATCGAATACCGTGCCGACGAAATCCGCCACCAAGGCAGGAGTTTCCAAGATGCCGCCTGCCGATCCAGCGCCTTCCCCTCCCATAACGCAGGCCACCGTGCCCGAGACAGCGAAGCCGTTGCCGCCTGTCGCCTCGCAGAAGCCGACCGGATTGCCGGAGCAGATGACGCGGCAGCCGCCCAAGATGCCCGGGCATATGCCGGGGATGCACGGGCGGCCGCAGATCGTGCCCCGCGCCATGGCGGCCAAGGAAAGCTTCGCGGAAGGCGATTACGTCGTCTACCCGACGCACGGGGTCGGCAAGGTCGAGCGGATCGCCACGGAGGAGATCGCCGGGCACAAGCTCGAACTGATCCATATCACGTTCGAGGAGAACCGGATGACGTTGCGCGTGCCGGTGGCCAAGGCGCGGACGGCGGGGCTGCGGAAGCTGGCGACGCGCAAGACGTTCAACGAGGCGTTGGCGCTGTTGAAGGGCCGGGCGCGGATCAAGCGGACGATGTGGTCCCGCCGGGCGCAGGAATATGACGCCAAGATCAACTCGGGCGACCCGATGGCGATCGCCGAGGTGGTGAGGGATCTGCACCGCAACGCCGGGCAACCGGACCAGAGCTTCAGCGAACGCCAGATCTACGAGGCGGCGATGGACCGGCTGGCGGCGGAACTGGCGGCGCTTGACAAGACGGACAAGGCGACGGCGGCGCAGCACCTGGCGGACTACCTCAAGACGATCGTCAAAGGCGGCGCCAACGCCGAACCGGAGATCGAAGAGGAGGCTTGATCCGTCGAGTCCTCCTCTTTCTTCTCGCCCGTCAGCCGAACTGGACCAGCAGCCACACTGAGGCGGCCGAGAGCGCGGCGATCGCGGCAGCCAGGGCCGGGCTGGCGAAGCGGGGTTGGCGCATGGTGGCAGGAAGGCGTTTCTTGCCCGTCACCATGGCGCGCACCAGGTCGTGCCGCTTGACCGCCGCGTAGGCGATGATCGCCGCGATGTGCAATACGACCAACGCCAGTATGACGTAGAAGACGTTGTGGTGCAGGCCGGTCAACGTGTTGCTGGTGGCGCGGGTGATATGGTGGGCGAGCGGGCCTTCGTTCAGGACGTCGTCGTTGCTGAACAGGCCGGTCCCGACCTGCGCGACGAGCGCCAGCAACATGGCCAGCACCATCCAGCCGCCGGCGGCGTTGTGGCCGATCTCGGTGTCCGGCTCGCGGTGGGTGAAGCGGGCGAGATGGCGCAAGCCGGCGACCGGGCTGCGGAGGAAGTTGGCGAAACGGGATGTGTCGCTGCCGACGAAGCCCCATGCCAGCCGGAACAGCAGGGCTGCGAGAACCACGTAACCGGAGATGAAATGAAGCTGGATCCAGTCCAGTTGGATCGAGAGATAGCTGAAGGCAACCAGCAGCACGATCCCCCAGTGAAACAGGCGCGTGGGCGCGTCCCAAACGCGCATCAGCAGGTTCGGGACGCGGGGCTTGGCGGGGCCGAGCGGGAGGCGGCCGGCGGGGGGTCGAGGCATGGCGTGTTCCTGAATTCCAGATGATTATGCCGCCGCGACGATGGGCGGGGAAGCACTTGACGGCGGCATATAGCAACGCCATGCGGCGCGGGTGAATGCGCCTCTCCTCGGTTTCGGCAAGCCGGCGCTGGCCTACATGCCGGCTTTGGCCGCGCTGGTGATCGCCTTGGCCGGTGGACTGGCCGCGCGGCGTCGACCCGGATGGCTGCCCGTCGCCGCGTCGATCGCCGCGGCAGTGGGATGGCTGCTGGTGACGCATCCGCTGCGAGCGGTGCTGTGGCCGCGCTCGTCGTCCGATTACCTGGTCATGCCCGCGTTTGCGATGCTCGCCGCGGTGCTGCTCGGGGTGTGGACGGGAACAGGGGCGGCGCGGGGGCGGTGGGCGATGATCGCGGCCGTGCTGTTCGGTGGCTGGTGGCTGGCCGGGCTGGTGGGGCGGCTGGAGTTCTGGCGGGCGTGGGTGGTGACCGCGCTCGCGGCCGCGGCGTTGCACTGGCTCGGGGCGGGCGCGCCCCGGCGGGCGGCCGCGGCCGCGTTGACCTTATGGGGTGGGCTGGTGCTGGCAGGGGCGCCGATGACGCTGACTGCCGCATCGCTCGTGCTGGTCGCAGTGGCGGCCGGCCTGACGATCTCAGGCACGGTGACCTCAGGTGCGGCATTCACCGGCGCGACGGTCACGAGCGGGGCGGTGCCGCCGGTGTTGCTGGCATTCGGGATCGCGGCGGCCGCGCTCGGGACCGGACGCCTCCTACGGGGCGGGACGGGGCTGGTGGCTCTCGTTTGCGTCGCCGCCATCGCCGCGCCGGGGTTGATGGCGCTGGTGGAGCGCGGACTCGGCCGGCGGCTGGGCCGGGCCGGGCCGCTGATCGCTCCGGTGCTGGCCGCGGCGGGCGCTTTGGGCGTCGCCTGGGTTGGGGCACGGCTGCTAAGGCGCTGACCAAGGAGGCGCAACTTGTGCCGTCCGGCGACGCACCCCATACAGGCCCCATCATGACCCTCTCAGAAACGCTTCGCACCGTGCTCGCGCCGCCGCACCCGGCCGGGCGGCCTTTCTTGTTGATCGGCGCCGCCGTGGCCCTGCTCGGGTTGGTGGTCGCGACCTGGCTGTTCGTGCTGGGGCTGCTGTTCGTGCTGTTCTGCCTCTATTTCTTCCGCGATCCGGAGCGGGTGCCGCCGGCGCGGCCCGGGGCGGTGGTGGCGCCGGCGGACGGGCACGTGGTTTCGGTCGCGCCGGTGGTGCCGCCGGCCGAGCTGGGCATCGGCACGGCGCCGTGCTGGCGGGTGGCGACCTTCCTGTCGGTCATGGACGTGCACGTGAACCGTGTGCCGGCGGCAGGCGTGGTGACGCGGATCGCCTACCGGCACGGGGCCTTCGTCAACGCGGGGCACGACAAGGCGAGCGAGCACAACGAGCGCAACGCGCTGGCGATCCGTCTGCCCGGCGGCGGGCAGATCGCGGTGGTGCAGATCGCCGGCCTGATCGCGCGGCGGATCGTCTGCCAGGTGCGTGAAGGCGACCAGGTGCGGACCGGCGACCGTTTCGGCATCATCCGTTTCGGCAGCCGGACGGACCTCTACCTTCCGGAAGGGATCAAGCCGCTGGTGGCCGAGGGACAGACGATGATCGGTGGCGAGACCCTGATCGCCGAGCTGCCGCCGGGCAGGGCCGACGATTGAGCGACGGACGAGCATCGCCGGTCAGCCGCCTCAAGACGCGGTTCCGGCCCAGGCAGCGGCCGCGCTTCTCCGGGCCGTCGTTCAACCGCATGATCCCGAACATCATGACGCTGCTCGGGCTGTGCGCCGGGCTGACGAGCATGCGTTACGCCCTGGAAGGGCGGTTCGGGTCGGCGGCGGTGGCCGTGGTCGTCGCGGGCTGCATCGATGGGCTGGACGGACGGCTGGCGCGGCTGCTGAAGGCGACGTCGCGGTTCGGAGCCGAGTTCGACAGCCTGGCGGATTTCTGCTGCTTCGGCGTAGCGCCGGCGTTCATCCTATACCTATGGTCATTGCAGGGCGCGCGCGGCTTCGGCTTCACGCCCTGCCTGATGTTCGCGGTGTGCATGGCGCTGCGGCTGGCGCGGTTCAACGCGGCGCTGGATACCAGCCCGCCGATCCGGCACGCTTACGCCTACAACTTCTTCACTGGCGTGCCGGCGCCGGCGGGGGCGGGACTGGCGCTGTTCCCGCTGTTCCTCGGGCTGGAAGGCCGGTCGCTGCAAATCGACTGGGTGCAGGCGCTGGCCCGGCATCCGCTGTTCTGCGCCGCGGTGCTGGTGGGCACGGCGCTGCTGCTGGTATCGACCCTGCCGGTCTGGAGCTTCAAGAACTTCAAGGTGCCGCGGGAGTACGTGCTGCCGCTGCTGCTCGGCGTCGGCACCTTCGCGGCGGTGCTGGTGGCCGACCCCTGGGCGGCGCTGGCGGTGGCCGGGCTGATCTACGTCGGCATGCTGCCGTTCAGCCGCCGCAGCTTCCGTCGCCTGCAGGAAGCGGCGGAGCAAGGACGCTCGGACCATCAAGCCCCCACGGCCGTAGAACGGTGAGAGGCCGCCCGCCGGCGTCTGTCGGCGAGGGCGAAAAAAGGCGGCAGCACGACGAGCCAGGCGATCCGCGCCTGGTAGCGATGATGAGGGTGGGAGAGCGCGCCGGTCGAGAACGCGTTGGCGAGGAGCCCGATCAGCACGAGGACGGCGAGGGTGGCGGCAGTGTGATCGTTGCGCCAGCGAAGCACGGCGACGATGATTGTTCCCAGCGTGCCGAACGCGAGGACGGCGGCGTGCAAAGGGTTCAGCCAGGTGGCCGCCCCTGGAAGCCTGCCCCTGGCCTGGCGGGATTGGGCGAAGCGGTGGGCTTCGGCAGGCGGGAAGTAGGCTCGCAGCCGAGGCAATACAGTAACGTCCAGCCAGGCAGGGCCGAGGGCGTCGCCCACGTGGGTTAGGCCAAGCTGCTCGACGGTGTTGCGCAAGGCAGCCTTGAAGACGCCGAATGGTTCGGCGGCGATCGTCCCGGCAACGATCCTGGCCGCCTCGGGGGCGAGACGGGTCGGGCCGTAGCCGTTGGCCCAAACAGGGCCGTCCGGGTCCCACAGGAACGCGTCGCTGTCGTCCGGCAGGCGGTCTTTCCAGGCGCAGAGGCGGAACCCGGCATCGGGACAGGCACGTTGGAGGTAATCGCGGGCCGGGCCGTCGGCGGCGAGACGGGCGAGGGCGAAATTGGCGCCGTAGGGAGAAATGGCCACCACGCCGTTGCCGACGACGTTGGTGACCACGATGAGGACCAAGGCGGCCGCCAGCGGAACGGCGGGACGCCACGGCACCCGCCAGCGGAGGAGGGCCAGGGCGGCGATGCAGGCGGCCGCCAACACCAGATGGGCGAGGTGCGTCGCGATGGCGATCGTCGTCACGATGGAAACCCAGGCGATTGCCCAAGCACCCGGAGCGCGCGCCGCTTCCGTCTTCGTCACGGGATGGGCTGCCGCGGGCCGGGCGAAGGACAGCACGAACAGACCCAGCACCGTGATCGGCGCGAAGATGTCGGGCATCAGGAGCGATGCGAACCACGGCGCCGCGGTGCCGACGGCAAGCACCAGGCATAAAATCAGATGATCGATGGCCCGGGGACGGCGCAGAGCGGCTTGCGTCATCCACAGCATGGCCGACAGCATGACGGCTTGTACTAGGGCGACGGGCCAGAGGCTCAGACGCCAGTGGAATGGCGTGAGCAAGGGTCCGTAAACCCAGGGCTTGTCCCAGCCCATGTCAGGCATGAGGGCCTGTTCCAGGAAGCCGCCCGTGTCGCTGAAGACGAGCGGATAACCATTGTAGAACGCCGGCCAGACCAGCAAAACTGCGCCGGCGACGACTGCGGAGAAGCTGACGATCAAGTCAATCGCCGATTTTGAATCATCACGCGGTCGAGTTCGGGACACCACTTGACGTTCTGCGAAGCCCGGGCGTTGCCTCGGATCATAACTCCTCCACAAAGGAGCACGGCCCGAGGCGACTCGCGAAAGCTGTTCGAATCAGCGGGCCGCAGGGGCCGTCGCACGATCATAGGCGCGCCCGATGGCAGTGCCGGGCGGGTTGCCTGGGGTGCCATCCCGTTGGCCAGGGTAAGCACCGCTCAGGTCGGTGCCGGCGGCGCGATCGTAGGCGCGAGTGGCGGCCGTGCCGGTCGGGTTGGCGCGCGTGCCGTCCCGCTGGGCAGGGTAGGCGCCGCTCAGGTCGGTGTCGGCGGCGCGATCGTAGGCGCGGGTGGCAGCCGTGCCGGACGGGTTGGCGCGCGTGCCGTCGGCCTGGGACGGGTAACGGCCGCTGGTGTCGGTGCCAGCGGCGCGGTCGACCGCCGCGCAACCGGCGAGGCCGGCGATGGCCACGGTGGCGACGAGCAAGGTTCGGTAAGCCATGAAACGGTTCTCCTGGTGGTTGATCACGTCATCGGCGTGAAGCAGCGATAACAACGTTTATAAGCCGAGGTTCCGTTCGGCGGCGGTGAACGCAGCACCGGACCACGGCAGCGTCACGACCAGCGCCGCGCCGCCTCATCATCGTCGGCGTTGGCGGCGACCCAGGATTGCTCGCCCGAGGTGAACTGTTCCTGCTTCCAGAACGGCGCTTTGGTCTTGAGCCAGTCGATCAGGAAAGCGGTCGCGTCCAGGGCGGCTTGCCGGTGGGCGCTGGCGGCGATGACGAGCACGATGGGATCGCCGGGCACGAGCCGGCCGACACGATGAATGATGGTGACGCCGAGCAGCGGCCAACGGCGCGCGGCGTCGTCGGCGATGCGGGCCAGCGCGCGCTCTGTCATGCCGGGATAGTGCTCGAGCGTCATCGCCGCCACGGTCCGCCCACCGGCGGCGTCGCGCACGGTGCCGACGAAGCAGCCGATGCCGCCCACGGTGGTGCGGCCAGCCTGTAGGGCGGCGACTTCGGCCCCGACGTCGAACGGCCCGGCCTGGATGATGACGCGGGCCATCAGCCGCCCGTGACCGGGGGGAAGAAGGCGACCTCGTCCCCGTCGGCGATGGGCGCGCCCAGATCGGCGAAGTCCTGGTTGACGGCGGCGCGGACAACGCCCGGCTCGGCGAACGCGCGGGCCCCGGCCTCGTCGCGGTCGCGCAGCCAGGCCGCAAGGTCGGCGACGGTGGCGACACCTGGCGGAAGCGGCAGGCTCTCCGCCCCCTTGCCCATGCGCTCCTTGATCCAAGCGAAGTAGAGCACGCTCAGCATGACGCCATGCCAGCCTTCACCGCGGGGTCGGCACGGTTTCCACGGTGCCGTCCGGGTTGATGATCGTGCTGGTCCCGTTGCCGTTGGGCACCATGATGGCGCCCGGGCCCCGCGGGGTGGTGAGCTGGCGGTAGCCGCTGGTGCCGCCGCTGTCGACGGCGGGGCCGCCCGGGGTGGGCACGACGCGGCCGAGCGGGCCTGGTCCGGGCGCGAACGACCGTGGCGCCGGGCGCTGCGGGATGTTGGGGATCGGCGCGGCGAAGCTGGGCTGGACGCTGCCGGGCGGCGTCGAGCTGCCGCGGCGGCGGGGCTGGCGGTCGGGCTCGGCGCGGGGCGTCGGGGATCGCCCGTTGCTGGCGGCCTCCTGCTGGATGTCGGCGAGGGTGGGCGTGGGCTCCTGCAAGTCGGGCCAAACGTTGCCGGGTTCGGTGCCGAGCGGATCGAAGGTGGGGCTGCGGCCGAGCGCGCGGCGGACATTCTCGCTGTCGGTCATTGGGATGTTGGGGTTGTAGCCTGGTGCCGAGAAGGTGTGGTCGAGGAAGGTGCCGAACCCGGTGCAGCCTGGCAGGAGCAAGACGATGGCGAACAATGCCGTGCGACGCATGGAATCTCCTGATCGGGCCGACCGGCCACTCAAATGGGTAGGCACGTCGACACCGCTGCGCGCTACGCGTCGGTGGTGGCCCCGGACGCCTCGGCCGGCGAGGCAGCGTGGTGCAGGCCGGTGGTCAAGTAGTCCCAACCGGTCCAGATGGTCAGGGCGGCGGCGACCCACAGCATCATCTCGCCGATGATCGACACCGGCAGGAAAGAAAGGTGCAGCAACGCGGCAGAGTCGTCGCCGGCCAGGAGCGTCCCGAGCGCACCCATCTGAAAGCCCGTCTTCCACTTGGCCAAGGCGGTCACCGGCAGGCCGACGCGCAGGCCGGCGAGATACTCGCGCAGGCCGCTGACCAGGATCTCGCGCAGCAGGATGACGATGGCCGGGTAGAGGCCCCAGGGAGACAAGCGGGCCTCGGCGGCCAGGAGCATCAAGGTGGCGCCGACGAGCAGCTTGTCGGCGATCGGGTCGAGCATGCGGCCGAGGTTGGAGATCTGGCGGCGGCCGCGGGCGATGCGTCCGTCGAAGTAGTCGGTGATGGCGGCGGCGCTGAACACGACGCAGGCGAGAAAGTCGGTCAAGGGGGCGTGCAAGGCGACGAGCAGCATCAGCAGCGGGATCGAGGCGATCCGCGACAAGGTGAGAAGGTTTGGCAGGTCGGTGAGCATTGCGGAGGCACCTTATACCACCAGCCAGTCGGGGCCAGGGGGCGCGCGGCATTTCGATTGAGTGGCCGAGAGAAAGGGTGCGCGTGGCCTGATCAAAGCCGTCGGCAAGGCGCTGGCGGCTGCTTGGCCTGGACGATATGCCGAGATCGTATCAAACTGATACGTCAGCAACGGATGCATAACGCCCGGCTCAATTCCGCTGTCGGGCTGCCCGCGTCCGGCTTGTTAAGTTAATATGAATGCGACGATGCCGCCGATGGCGGAGAAGGCGGCGAGAAGGAGAATGGCACGGAATGCGCCAGTTTGCAGGTTGGCCCCGAGAACCGCGCGAAACAGGGAGTCGGTGTCCTTGGCCATAATGCGTCCTAAGCTGATTGTGAATCTAGCGAGAGGGTCATTGTATCACTCGTCGGCCCTGGAGTGCGAAGGGCCGTGACCGTGCGTGTGGCGGCGTTGACGATGGTCTACAACGAGCCGGTCTGGGCGCCGGTCTGGGTGCGGCACTACGCTCGGCAGGTGGGGGCAGAGAATTGCTTCGTGCTCGACCACGGCTCGACGGACGGGAGCACGGACGGGCTGGGCGTCAAGGTGGAGCGGATGCGGCGCTCGGCGCTGGACGAGGATGCGCGGGCCGGGCTGATCTCGGACTGCGCGCAGGAGCTGCTGCGCGGCTACGACGCCGTCGTGCATTCGGACGCGGACGAGCTCGTGATCGCCGACCCGGCGCACTACTCCGACCTCTGCGCCTACGCCGCCACTGCCCCCGAGGTGGCAACGGCGGTCGGGCTCGACTTGCAGCACCTGCCGGACGAGGAAGCGCCGCTCGACCCGGCGCGGCCGGTGCTGGCGCAACGGCGCTGGGTGCGGTTCAGCGCGGCGATGTGCAAGCCCGCATTCCTGCGGCGGCCGGTGCGATGGGACCCAGGTTTCCACGGTTGCGACGCGCCGGCGGTGCTGGATTCGATCTACCTGATCCACCTGCGCTACGCCGACCTCGGCGTCGGATTGCGGCGGCTGGCCCGAACGCGCGGCCAGGCGTTCGCCCATCCGGAGACGAACCTGCACCAGCGCGTGCCGGACGCCGAGTTCGAGACGATGGTGCGCTCGATCGCGCAACTGCCGCGGCGGACCGGCCCGCTCACGCCGCGGGGGGAACTGGTCGGGCCTTGGCTCGATCAGGTCGAGCAGGGCTGGGCGCGGCGGCAGCCGCAGCTTTCGCTGGCCGGCGACGCGCTATGGCGGTTGCCGGATTCGATGCTTGCCGCGCTGTCCTCATGATCTCTGCGGCGTGCGGCGGTCTTGCCGGAGTGGAACTGCTTGAGGCATAGGCGTTCTATCTGTTGAACGGATAGAGGGGACACACATGGCGCACGATCACGGGGCGGCTCAAAGGTGCCCGCGCGTCGTGGCCGGGGCTAGCTTGATCGCCCTGGCCATGTTGGCCAGCGGCGGCGTTGCTCACGCCGGCCTTCGGCAAGGAAGCGCGCTGATCGCGTCAGGGGCCGGTTCAGTGATCTTGGTCGCGGATCCCGTGGCGCCCAGCGCGCCACCCGCGCAGAACCCGCAAGTTCCAGGCAACGACGCGCGCGAGCCCATCCCGGAAGGCGGGATCGTCAAGCCGCCCGCGACGGCGCCGAGCATGCCGGCGGTGATCAAGCCGCCGACCACGGGGACGATGCCGGTGATCAAGCCGCCGGCGACCGGGACTATGCCGGTCATCCCCCCCTCAGCCACCAACCCGGGCGACTCTGTCGTCGTGCCCAAGTGAGGCGATGAACGCGGCGCGCCGATCAGAGAAAGGAAGCTGATGCCCGATTACGTCATCCCGCCTCCTATGCAGGCCTATGTCCCGGTCGCGGGTGGCGGCCGGTTCCCGGTGCGGCGGGTCTACTGCGTGGGCCGCAACTACGCGGAGCATGCGCGCGAGATGGGCCATGACCCGGACCGCGAAGCGCCGTTCTTCTTCAGCAAGCCGGCCGACGCGCTCGTGATCGACGGCGCTGACATGCCCTATCCGGCAGCGACCAGCGACTTGCATCATGAACTCGAACTCGTGGTCGGCCTGAAGTCCGGCGGTTCCGACATCGCCGAGACGGACGCGCTCGGCCACGTCTGGGGCTATGCGGTCGGGCTCGACATGACGCGCCGCGATCTGCAGGGCGAGGCCAAGAAGCTTGGTCGGCCCTGGGACATGGGCAAAGGGTTCGACCATTCGGCGCCGATCGGGACGATGGCGCCGGCCGAGGGTTTCGACCCCACGCGCGGAATGATCGAGCTCAGGGTCAACGGGGCGGTGCGGCAGCACAGCGACCTGTCGAAGCTGATCTGGAGCGTCGCCGAGACGATATCCTACCTGTCGAGACTGGTGCGGCTGGAAGCTGGCGACATGATCTTCACCGGGACGCCGGAAGGGGTGGCGGCCGTGGGGCGGGGCGATGCGCTGGAGGGACGGGTCTCGGCGCTGCCGCCGCTTCATGTGACGGTGCGCTGACGCGGTTCCCCGTTCCGCCGAATCCCTCTAATATGTTTGCCCGTCGTGGCCGACTTTGACCGCGGCGCTGCGGAGAACGGCCATGTTCAAAGGTTCCCTGGTGGCGCTGATCACCCCGATGCGCGCTGACGGCGCGGTGGACGAGGAGGCGTTCGCGGCCTTCGTCGACTGGCAGGTGGGCCAGGGCACCGATGGGATCGTCCCGGTCGGCACCACGGGCGAGAGCCCGACGCTCAGTCACGCGGAACACTGCCGGGTGGTGGAGATCGCGGTTGAGGCGGCCGGCGGACGGGTGCCGGTGATCGCCGGGGCAGGCTCGAACAGCACGGCGGAGGCAGTGTCGCTGGTTCAGCACGCCAAGCAGGCCGGGGCCGACGCGGCGCTGGTGGTGACGCCTTACTACAACAAGCCGAACCAGGCCGGGCTGGGCCTGCATTACGAGGCGGTCGCCGGCGCGGCGGAACTGCCCATCATCATCTACAATATCCCTTCCCGCAGCGTGGTGGACATGAGCGTGGAAACCATGGCGCGGCTGGCGAAGCATCCCAACATCGTCGGCGTTAAGGACTCGACCGCCAACCTGGCCCGGCCGCTGCACACCAAGCGCGCCTGCGGACCGGATTTCTGTCAGTTGTCTGGCGAGGACCACACCGCGCTCGCCTTCCTCGCTGCCGGCGGCGCGGGCTGCATCAGCGTGACCGGAAACGTCGCGCCGGCCTTGTGCAGCACGATGCACAAGGCCTGGCAGGCGGGCGACATCAGCCAGGCGATGTCGATCCAGGAGCGGTTGCTGGCGCTGCACGACGCGATGTTCGCCGAAACCAGCCCGGGGCCGGTGAAATATGCTGCCAGCCTGCTGGGCCACGGCACCGACCACTGCCGCCTGCCGCTGGCGCCGGTGTCGGAGCCGGTGCGGGCGCAGGTGCGGGTGGCGATGACGGGCGCGGGGCTGCTGAACTGACCGTGACCGCGACGAAGAAGAAATCCGGCCTGATCTCGCACGGCATCGCGGCGCAGAACCGCAAGGCGCGGTTCGATTACACCATCAAGCAGACGATGGAGGCGGGCGTCGTGCTGAAAGGCCCGGAGGTGAAGAGCCTGCGCCACGGCCGAGCCACCCTGACGGAAGCCTGGGCCGGGGAGCGGGAAGGGGAGCTGTTCCTGTTTAACTGCTACATCCCGGAATACCAGGGCGGCGTGCTGTCCCGCTTCGAGCCGCGCGCCCCGCGCAAGCTGCTGCTGAAGAAGAAGCAGATCGACACGCTGTTGGGCGCCGCCACCCGCGACGGGCTGACGCTGGTGCCGCTCGACATCCACTTCAACGAGCGCGGCATGGCCAAGGTGCTGATCGGTGTCGGCGAAGGGCGCAAGAAGCAGGACAAGCGCCAGGCCATCGCGGCCCGCGACTGGCAGCGGGACAAGGCGCGGTTGATGCGCGAGAAGGGCTGAACGGCGGGGAGGGGAGGGGCGGTGATGCCAGCGGAGCAGACGACGGTGCGGCACGGCGACGCGGCCGGGTTCGAGCAAGGATTGCGCCAGTTCTTCGCCTATCGCGACCTGGGCGTGACCGAGGCGTCGGGCGGCAGGTTCGGCGCGCACGTAATCCGCGCCGTGCCGGGGCAGCACTCGGTGGCGGAATGGCACACGCACGCGCTCGACTTTCAGATGGTGTTCGTGTTGCGCGGCTGGGTGGCGTTCGAATACGCCGATATCGGCCAGGTGCGCTTGGAAGCCGGCAGCTCGGTCTACCAGCCACCCGGCGTCGCCCACCGTGAGGTTGGTCATAGCGACGACCTGGAAATGCTGGAGGTGACGTCGCCCGCCGCGTTCGCGACGACGATGGTTGCCCCGGAGACGGTGGAGAGGCTATCTAAAGCCGACGCGGGCGTAGCATAGTGGTAATGCGGTAGCCTTCCAAGCTACTGATGTGGGTTCGATTCCCATCGCCCGCTCCAGCCTCGCCCTATCGCTGCAGAAGGTAGCTCAACCGGACTGGTATCGTGACGGTGTCGCCTTCCAGCTCGTCAGGGAGCGGTGTCAGCTTCGCGTTGCGTAGGATGCTCAGGGCGCCCAGGTCGAGCCAGGACGAGCCGGAGCGTGATCGAACCGACACATCGGTCACTTGGCCGGACCGCTTGACCGTGATCTCGAGTTCGACCGTGCCGTCCTCGCCGTTCTCGGCCGCCTGGCGCGGGTAGTAACCGTGGCGCGCGAGGTAGGCATTGGTGTCCCGGACCCATTCGGCCGTGGCGTTGGCGGCGCGCGCAGCGAAGAACGCCTGTTGCCGGTTGAGGCCCTTCGGCGCGCCGGGCGAAAGATCGATCGAGCGAGAAGCGACCGTGCCGCGACGCGCCGTCGTGCGCGGGGCCGGGGCGCGCGACGCGGACGGACCGAAATCAAGATCGAGCGGGTTGGCCAGGGTGCCGGCGGTGCGGGACTGCGGCGCGGACCGGGGCCTCGGCGGTTCTGGGAGAGGCTCGGGTGGTGTTGGCAGCACGAACGGGGGCGGCGGGGCCGGGGCGGGCGAGGGTGGCGCTTCAAGCCGCACCTGCGGCGGCGCGGCCGGGGTCGCCGGCGGCAACTCGGTCCGTTCCGCTTCGGCTGGAGCCGCCAACTGCATCGGGCCAGGCGGCAGGGGTTCGGGCGCGGTGGGCGCGGTTTCGGCATCGGCCGGAGTGGGAGGCTGCGGCGTCTCTGGCGCTTCCGGGGGAGAAGGCGGGGCCGGTGAGCCGGCCAGCCTCTCCGACGGCCGTGCGGCCTCGGCCGTATTCAGCCCTGGCTGTTCGGGAGGAGCCGGGGTGGCGTCCGGGTCGGGTGGACTCAGCGGCGTCGGTGACGGTGGCCCGGCCAGGGTGTCCGGCAATGCGGGTTCGGGATCGGGTGGCAGGGCGTCTGGCGATGTGCCCGGTTGCGGCGTCGCGTCCGGCGTTGACGGGCGGCTTGCCTGCTCGGCCGGTGCGGCGGCTTCGCCCCCGCCCTCGAAAACCAGGTCGTAGGTGGGCGTCTCCGGCGTGCCGGGGGCCGCGCCAGGGGCGGCCCACAGCAGCGCGGCCAGCACGAGCGCGTGCAGCGCCAGCGACGCGCCGGGCATCCATCGCCGCCATCGGTTCGGCGGCGCCGTGACAGGTGTCAGGCGCGTCATCGTCATCTCACGGCCCGTAGTCATCTCACGGCCCGTATAGGCGCTTACGCCGCGATACGGGAGGCGCGCGGGATCAACCAGCCAAGGCGCGCGCACTTGACAATGCCGCCGCCGCGCCGTTTCTACCGCCTTCGCGCGGCCGCGGTGCCCGGTGACGCATCGGGTGCTGAAAGCCTTGCAGGGGTGTAGCTCAATTGGCTAGAGCGCCGGTCTCCAAAACCGGAGGTTGGGGGTTCGAGACCCTCCACCCCTGCCACGGGGTGGCGCGAGCCGGGTGGTCAGGAAAGAATCTGGTGATGGCGGTGGCGGTGAATCCGGCGAAGTTCGTCCGCGAAGTGCGGGCCGAGATGGCGAAGGTGACCTGGCCGTCGCGCAAGGAGACGCTGGTCACCACCGGCCTCGTGTTCGCGCTGTCCGCCCTGGCCGCGTTGTTCTTCTTCGTCGCCGACCAGGTGATCGGCGTCGGCGTGCGGGCGCTGTTCGGCGTCAGTCTGTAGAAAGTATCGGGTCATGGCCAAGCGTTGGTACGTCGTTCACGTCTATTCTGGCTTCGAGAAGAAAATCGCCCAGCAGGTCAAGGAGATGGCTGCCCAAAAGGGACTGGCCGACCTGGTGGACGACATCCTCGTGCCGGCCGAGGACGTGGTCGAGATGCGCCGCGGCCAGAAGGTCAGCGCCGAGCGCAAGTTCTTCCCCGGCTACGTGCTGGTGAAGATGGAGATGACCGACCAGACTTGGCATCTGATCAAGGACACGCCGAAAGTCACCGGCTTCCTTGGCAGCAAGATCAAGCCGTCGCCGATCAGCGAAGCCGAGGCCGAGCGCATCCTGAAGCAAAGCGCGGAAGGCGTGGAGCGTGCCCGCCCGGCCGTTCTGTTCGAGGTCGGCGAGCAGGTGCGCGTCGCCGACGGTCCCTTCACCAGCTTCAACGGCACCGTCGAGGAGGTGGACGAGGAGAAGGGCCGGCTCAAGGTCAGCGTCTCGATCTTCGGCCGCTCGACGCCCGTGGAGCTGGAATACAGCCAAGTCGAGAAGGGCTGACGCCGAACGTCCTCGGGGCTGGCTGGCATGCGCGCCGCGCCGCCGCCAGCAGGCGTTCAGGGCGCGCGGTTCTTGAGCGTTCGCTGCAGGTCGCGTTCGATCGGTTCGAGGCTGGCCTGCGACAGTTCGCTGGCAACCTGCTTCCACTCGACCACGTCCGGCACGTGCGTCGGGTTATCGCGCAGCAGTTCGCGCTTGATGAACGGGAAATGCGCCACCAGCAGTTGCCGCCATAGGTCACTGGTCGGGTTGAGCGGCACGCGATAGGTGACCGCCTCGCGCAGCCGCAGCACGTGCCGGCGCCTCGCCTGGATGATCGGATCGGCGAAGTTGGGCCTGTCCTCCCGGTCCTCGTCGTCGTCCAACAGGTCGAGGTCGATGTCCTGGATCAAGGACTGATACGGCCAGATCGCCCGGCAGGTGAAACCGGCTTTCAGCAGCGCCTGCGTCAACCCGATCTCGTAAAGACGGACGAGCCAGGTCTTGGACCAGGTCGGCCGCACCCCGTTCCAAAAGGCGCGCCACGCCTCGCTCGCGACCACGCGGGGGCTGAACGCCATCAGGTACGACTGTAGGTGGTAGCGGGACTGCCAGCTGTCAGTGCAGCCCCACACGTCAGCTTGATCGAAGTCGATCGCCGTGAACGTCTCGTTCAACGAACGGATCGGGCCGTAGACGCTGTCATTGGCCATGACGACGAGCGTCGTGTTGTCCCGCGGCAAGGCCAGTTGCTCGAAGCCCTCCCGCCACGCGCCGAAATCGTAGCCGACGTTGCGCCGCACCAACACCCCGGCGCAGACGAGCTTTAACGCGTCCAACGCTGCCGGGCGCAGCAACCCAGCATTCGTGACGAACACCACTGAGAGCCCGGCCGCGGCCAGCCCGCGCACGTGGTGCATGACGTGGGGCCGCACGTCGCCGGCCCCGTCCCAATGGACGAACACGCAAACCTTCGGCCCGAGCGGGATGTCTCCCTCCGGCCAGCGCATGACGATCTGGTTCGGGCTGCGGTGGCGCATGATCTCGTGCCCGAGCGAGGGCAGGATGCGATGCCGGGTCAGGCTGTAGCCACGATGCATCAGGTGTCCGAACGGGCCGCGGGCCACGCGCTCAGGCCTTGCCGATGCGGGCCAGCATGTCCGCCGGCATCTGCAGCTCCGGGTGCGCCGCCTCGACGTCGGCCGTCAGCGTCGCGGCCTCGTCGAGCGCATCGAGCATGTCGAGCGCCTGCAGCTCGCCACGCAAGGACGCCCACCACAGCCCCGACCCGGCTGGGCAGGCCTTGCGGACCCGGCCGAACCGGCTGCGCGCCATGGCCGGTTCGCTCCCGGCCTCGCGGCTCGGCGCGGGCTGCACGCCTAGCACGGCGAGGCAGAACATGGTGTCGCGCTCCTCATCGGTTATGGCGCGCATGAGGCTGGGCCGGAACGGCGGAGCGGTCGAGAGGCCTGAGCGGGCGACGATGGCTCGCGCCGCGTCGTAGTGGCCGGCGTTGACGAGCGCGGTGACCGCCCATTGGGCTACGTCGAGGCCGCGATGCTCGCGCGCGACCTGCTCGGCGAGCGCCGCCACCGCGTCGCTGTCGCCCATGATGCCGAGCGCCTGGGCCTCGCCGCGGAGGGCGGCCCACCAGAGCCCATCGCCGGGTTCGGCGGCGGCGCGCACCCGTGCGAAGCGGCGCCGCGCCTCGGCCGGGTCGTTGCCCGCCCCCGGCTGGGTGTCGAGCACGGCCAGGCAGAACAGCCCGTCGCGTTCGGCTTCGGTCAACGGCGCACCGGGCCGCGCGAACGGCTGCGACGCGAGGCGAAGATCCTGCGCGAACGCCCGGGCCGGCCCGTACTGGCCGGCGTTGACCATCTGCGTCAGGGCGCGCAGCGCGATCATGCGTTTCCGCGCCTCGCCGCCGTTGGGCGCGGGCGGCAAGGCTGCCCACCGGGCCGCGACGTCCGGAGAGTCGGCGGCGGCGGCGCAGAGCAAGGCCTCGGCCCGCGCGGTCCACTCGATGTCTTCGGTCTGGCCGTCCTCCATCGCCAGCTCACCCAAGGCGCGGCGCATGGCGGCGGCGGCTTCGGCAGCCAGCAGGAACTGCGGTTCCAGGGCCGAGCGCGGCGTTCCGCCGGCCAGCCGCCTGATGCCGCGGCTGTAGAGCAGGCCGCCGAGGTTCAGCGGCACCAGGGTCGCCATCTCCTCGAGTCCGCAAGTGGCCACGGCCGGCGGCAAGGCCTGCATCGCATCGAGCCCGAGGGCGAACCGTGCCCGGCAGGCGGTGACGAGCAGCGCCCAGGCCTCGTCGGCCGCTGTCATGTCGCCGTCGTTCACGCTCTCGCAAAAGGCCCGGCCGGCGAACGCGAGCAACAGGTCGCTGGACGGATCGACGGCCGCCGCCCGTTGGCCGAGATGACGGCGCAGCGCGCCCCGTAAGACGTTATGGTCATGCTCGAGCTCGAGCGGCTGGTCGCTCGCGAACGCCACCAGGGAGTGGCTGTCGATCTCGACCTCGACGTGATCGAACCCCCCTTGTCGCAGCAAGGCGCTCAGGCTGTCACGGTTCTGGATGACCAGGTGCAGGCTGGGCGAGAGCAGGGGGATGATGATGCCGGGCGGAGTCGCCGGATCGATGTCGTGGCCATTCGGCGTGGTCAGGATCAGCACGCCGCCTGGCTTCAACATCGCCTTGAGGGTGCGAACGAACGCCTTGGGCGAGGTGACGTGCTCGATCACCTCCGAGCCCATCACGACGTCCATCTCGCCGCGCGCCTCGTCATCGTCGCGCAGGTAGCGCAGCTCGATCGGCAACCCGAGCGCGTCGCGGCCGAGGGCCGCGAGCGGCGCCGGGTCGATCCCGACGCCCCGCCAGCCGCGGCCATGAAGCGCGAAGTCGAGCCCGAACCCGTAGCCGCAGCCGACTTCCATGTAGGCGGCGCCGCCCGGGCGGCGAAGCTGGGCGAGGGGGCGGGTGATCAACGACACGCCGGCGCCCTGCTGCACGTAGAACGGCACCCGGCCCCGGTTGTTGAGGGCGGGTTCCGCGTAGTCGGGCGGGACCTGGCTATCGTAGAAATTGGCGGTGCAGGACGGGCATCGCAGCACGTGCAGTCGCTTGGCCGGGTTGTCCGGGAGCTGGACATCGACCGTCAAGACCAGCGCCTTCGACTCCGTGCTGCCGCAGTTGGGGCACCGCATGGCGGCCAGGGACTCGGGTGCCGGCGCGCCGGCAGGATGGAACGCGATCGTGGGCGGTTGGACGACGCTGGGCAACAGCCGGGCGGAGTGCTGGTCGAGGGTCATCAGCCATTGTTTGAATCAGCCGCGTGCAGGTGGCAAGACCGCCGTGCCCGGCATCGGCGCGGGCCTGCCGCCAGCCTGCCACGCGCATGGGCAGACTGACGGCACCGACCAACTCCGCCGTAGGATCGAATGGCTAGGGCCAGGCGACCGAGGTCAAGCGGCAGGCAGACCCGCCATCGGCCGGCCGATACCGCGATAATCGAGCCCGGCCGCCATCATCGCCGACGGGTCGAACACGTTGCGGAGATCCATGACCAGCTTGCCGCGCATGGCCTGCAGCAGGCGGTCGGGCGCCAGGGCGCGGAACTCGTTCCATTCCGTCACCACCACGAGCACATCGGCGCCGCTTGCGGCGTCGTAGGCGTCCTCGCAGAAGGCGACGCTCGCCGGGAGCAGGCCTCGGGCATGCTCCATCCCGACCGGATCGAACGTGCGGACCTTGGCGCCTTCCTCGGTCAGGCGGCTGATGATCGGCAAGCTGGGGGCGTCGCGCATGTCGTCGGTTTCAGGCTTGAACGTCAGCCCGAGCACCGCAATCGTCTTGCCGTGGACGCTGCCGCCGCAGGCCTGAATGATGCGGGCGGCCATGCTGGATTTGCGGGCGTCGTTGACCTGCACGGTCGATTCAACCAAGCGGGAAGGCGCGCCCCAGTCCTGCGCGATCCGCATCAGCGCCAGCGTGTCCTTCGGGAAGCAGCTGCCGCCGAAGCCGGGGCCGGCATGAAGGAACTTGCGGCCGATCCGGCCATCAAGCCCGATGCCTCGGGCCACGTCGTGCACGTCCGCGCCGACCTTCTCGCACAGGTCCGCCATCTCGTTGATGAACGTGATCTTCATCGCCAAGAAGGCGTTCGCCGCATATTTGGTCAGCTCGGCCGTTTCAAGGTTGGTGAACAGGATCGGCGCTTCGATCAGGTAAAGCGGCCGGTAGAGCCGCCGCAGCACCTCGCGCGCCCGCTCGCTTTCCGTGCCGATCACGACGCGGTCGGGACGCATGAAGTCGCCGATCGCGCTGCCTTCGCGCAGGAATTCCGGGTTGCTGGCGACGTCGAAATCGAGGTCCGGGCGGGCGGCCCGCATGATCTCGGCGATGCGCCGGCCGGTGCCCACCGGCACCGTGGATTTGGTGATGACGACAGCGTAGCCGGTCAGCGCCCGGGCGACCTGCTCGGCAGCCGCGTTGACGTAGGACACGTCGGCGTGGCCATCGCCACGGCGGGTCGGCGTGCCGACGGCGATGAACACCGCCTCGACGTCAGCTACCGCGGCAGCCAGGTCGTCCCCGAAGCTGAGGCGATTGGCCGCGACGTTCTCGGCCACCAAGCGGTCGAGACCAGGCTCGTAGATCGGGATACGGCCGTCACGCAGGGCGGACAGTTTGGCGGGGTCGGTTTCAACAACGGCGACTTCGACGCCCAAGTCGGCGAAGCAAGCGCCGGAAACCAATCCGACGTAGCCGCCACCGATCATCGCAATACGCACTTTACCAAATCCTCCACCTAGAGTGAGCGCAAGCCATCATATTCTGGTGTTAACAACCAATGCGGAACAGCACCAGTGCGGAACGCCGCGCCTCAGGCCGGCGCGGCGGCGGTGCGCGCGGCCATCTCGTCGAGCCCGTGCTGCATGTGACACGCGTCCCGCGCCGCCTTGGCCACCCGGCGTTGCTCCAGCAAGGCCTCGATCGCCTCCAAAGCGGCGCGCGAGGCGGCCAGCTCTGCCCGGCGGCACGCGGCCTCGGTCTCGTGACGGTCCTGCAGCGCGCGAGCTTGGACGGCGAGGCGACGGGCACCGGGCAACCAGGCCGCGAAAGCCTCAACGAGGTTGTCGTCGCCTGAGAGGTCAGACGCGCGCTCGGCCTCGCGCTCGATGCTGAGTTCGGCGGCACGGGCGGCGGCGTCGGCTTCGGCGGCCGCGGCGAGGCTGGCGGCAAGGCTGCGCCGGCTGTCATCAACGGCGCGCTGACGCAGCCAACGAACGGTTTCGAGCGGACTACGCGGCATCGTCGGCCTCCAGGATGGCTTGCAGGTCGCGGAAAGCGTCGACCACGGGGCCGTCCGCCTGTCCGGACGCGTTGGGCAACGCGCCGTGGCCGCGGTCCTGGCGCAGCAGCGCCTCGATGCGCGGCGCTAGGCGCAGCGCCCGGTCGGCGGCCGGGTCGGTGCCCTTTTGATAGGCGCCGAGGCGGACCAGGTCGGCCAGTTCGGCGTTCTGCGCCAGGATGGCGCGGGCCTGGCGGACCAGGGCGGCCTCAGCCGGCTCAAGGCAGCCCGGCACGGTGCGGGACAGCGAGCGCAGCACGTCCACGGCCGGGTAGCGCCCGGCTTCCGCGATGCGCCGGTCGAGCACCGCGTGCCCGTCGAGGATGCCGCGCACGGTGTCGGCCACCGGCTCGTTGTGGTCGTCGCCTTCCACCAAGACGGTGAACAGGCCGGTGATGCTGCCTTTGCCGATCCCGGGCCCCGCGCGCTCCAGCAGGCAGGGCAGCTCCGCGAACATGCTGGGCGGATAGCCGCGGGTTGCGGGCGGCTCGCCGGCGGCGAGGCCGATTTCGCGCAAGGCGAGGCAGTAGCGGGTGATGCTGTCGATCAGCAGCAGGACGGAAAGGCCCTGGTCACGAAAATGCTCGGCCACCGTCATCGCGGCGTAGGCGGCCTCGCGCCGGATCAGCGGCGGCTGGTCGGACGTCGCGACGACGACGACGGAGCGGGCGATGGCAGGGCCGAGGTCGTCCTCGATGAACTCCCGCACTTCACGGCCGCGCTCGCCGACCAGGGCAAGGACGACAACGTCGCATTGCGCTTGCTGCGCAAGCATCGCGAGCAGCGTCGACTTACCCACGCCCGAACCCGCGAACAGGCCGAGGCGTTGCCCGGTCCGGCAGGTCGTGAATAGGTCGAGCGCGCGGACGCCGAGACCGATGCGCGGCCCGAGGCGGCCACGCTGCGCGGCCGGTGGCGGGGCGGCGCGAACTGGCCGCGGAACGCCTAAGGGAAGCGCCCCGCGGCCATCGAGCGGCGCTCCGAGCGGGTCGATGACCCGGCCGAGCCACTCGTCGTGGACGGGAAGCGAAGCGGGGCCGGCGTTCAAGGTCACGGTCGCACGCGCCCCAGGCCCGACCCCGGTCAGCGAGCCGAGCGGCATGGCCCGCGCGCGGCCGTCGCGAAAGCCGACGACCTCGGCTTGCGTGGGCGTAAAGTTGCGGCCATGCAGCGCGATCCGGTCGCCGATCGTGAGCAGAGGGTCAAGGCCCCCAACTTCCACGGCGAGGCCGGTCGCGCTGGAAACCTGGCCCTGTGCCGATATCTGAGTTGCAACGGCGATCTGCGAGCGTGCTCGCTGCAGACGGTTTACAACTTCAAGTTGATACATCGGGCGTCTCTCTGCCGTCTTTGATGCGACACGATGCGCAGAAAAGGATTTACAACCCGTTTATCTCAATCTTAAGACGAACAAACGCGAAATTCCTGTGGACATATGCACGTATGGGTTGCAATATGCCTTTCAGAAAATCTGACCAGGAGCAGACAATGCGTGTATTAATTGCCGAAGATGACGGTCTCGCCAATCGTTCGCTCGCTCAACTGCTGCGTTCCCACAGCGTGATCGTGGATCAGGTTGATAGTGGCGAAGAGGCGCTCGAGCTCGCTCGTCATTATGATTACGATGTCGTTCTGCTCGACTTGGTCCTGCCTGACATGGAAGGCTACGAAGTTGTCCGCCGCATGCGGTCGTCGCGGATTGATACGCCAGTTATTATGCAGGCGGCTCAAGTGCGCCCTCAAGCGCGCGTGAAGGCTTTCGGCATGGGCGCCGATGACTTCATCACCAAGCCCTACGATCACTCGGAGATGTTCGCCCGCATGCAGGCGATCGTGCGTCGCAGCAAGGGCTACAGCCAGCCGACGCTCCGGTGCGGCCCGCTTCAGCTCAGCCTCGACAGCCGCGAAGTGTCGGTCTCGGGCCAGCCGGTGCACCTGACCGGCAAGGAATATGCCATCCTGGAACTGCTGGTGCTGCGCAAAGGCATGGTGCTGACCAAGGAGGTGTTCCTCAACCACCTCTACGGCGGAATGGACGAGCCGGAAATGAAAATCATCGACGTGTTCATCTGCAAGCTGCGCAAGAAGCTGGCCGAGGCGGGTGCTGCCAACGTGATCGGCACGGTGTGGGGCCGCGGCTATATGGTGCGTGACGGCGCGAACCACCCAATGCTGGCCACGGCGGCGCCGGTTGCGGCGATGGCGAACACGGTGGCGATCCCGGAACTGCTGTCGGCTTGAGATCACGGGGTGATCCGTTCGGCGATGCGCGCCAAGTTGCCGGAAGTGGCGCGCACGTCAAAATAAGCCACGCAGGAGTCACTCCAACAGGCTTGTGCGAGGATCACTCCTGTTTCCCTGCCGAAACAGCGAAATCACTGTCTATCTGCCTGGTCGCGGAACATTGTTGGGATCCGGTGGGCTTGGCCATCTCGGACTGCGCATGCCGCTTCGAGCGCCTGCCGCGCGCCATGCCGGGACGGAGATAGCCAGTGCTTCACATCTACCCGGATGCCCGCGCCACGCCTGCCGTCCGTGCCGAGATCGCTCGCTGCGCCGAGCCGAACGGACGGACCGGCTCCGAGGTGCTGCCTTCTTCTGCTGACTCCGCGCTTGCTAGCCCACGAGCGCGAGGCGGGCGGATCTATATGCAAGGGAGTGTCAGGCAGTGGGCGCGACACATTCAGGTGATGAAACGCATCAGGAGCGCCGAACTCTCGCCGGCCAGTGAACGTTGCACGGGCATGGCGGGCCATCCGATCCGTCGCGTGCAGCAACCAAAGGGTCATGACGTGAACAACATCATCTACATCGTCGGTTTGATCGTCGTCGTCATTGCCGTCCTGTCCTTCTTCGGCCTTCGCTGAGCCGATAAGGACCGGATTCGATAGGTGCCGGCCCTTGCAAGGCGCACCGCACACCCGAAACGTTTGTTCAGCCTGCTTCCAACGTCCGCACCGCCTCGGCCCGGTCGAATAGATACATGAGCAGGCGAACCGCCGACCCGCGGGGCCCTTTGAGACTCGGTTCCCGATGCAGCAGCACCGCCGCGTCCTTGCTGGCGACCCGCAGCAATGGTTCATGCTGCTCCAGGTTGGCCAGGCGATACCCCGGCAAGCCTGACTGGCGTTTGCCAAGCACATCTCCGCCGCCGCGCAGTCGGAAATCCTCGTCAGCGATCAGAAATCCGTCCTCGGTGTCTCGCAGCAACGTCAGCCGCTGCCGCATCGTCTCCGTCAGCCCGTCCTCGTGCAGCAGCAGGCAGTAGCTCTGTGCCGCCCCACGCCCGACACGGCCGCGCAACTGATGCAGCTGCGCCAGCCCGAACCGTTCCGCATGCTCGATCACCATGATGCTGGCCTCCGGCACGTCCACGCCCACCTCGATCACCGTCGTCGCCACCAGCAAACGGAGCTGCCCGGCCGCGAAGCCACTCAGCGCCGCGTCCCGCACCGCCCCGTCCTGCTGCCCGTGGGCGAGGCCGACTATCTCCCCGAAGCGTTCCACCAGCACCGCGAACCGGGCCTCCGCGGCGGCAAGGTCGGTCAGCTCGCTCTCGCTCACCATCGGGCACACCCAGTAAATCCGCTCGCCTCGCTCCAGCGCCCGGGCGATGCCGTCGAGAACGCCGTCGAGCGTTGCCAGCGAGTGGATGGTGGTCCGGATCGGCTGCCGACCAGCGGGCTTTTCCGTCAACCGGCTCACCTCCATTTCGCCCCATTGCGTCAATAGCAGCGAGCGCGGGATCGGCGTCGCCGTCATCACCAGCACGTCGGTGCGCTCACCCTTGGCCCCCAAGGTCATGCGCTGCTCGACGCCGAAGCGATGCTGCTCGTCGATCACCGCCAACGCCAGGTCACGGTAGGCGACGCTGTCCTGGAACAAGGCATGGGTGCCGACCACGAGCGGCAGCCGCCCGCTGGCCAGGCCCAGCAGGACCTGCCGACGGTCAAGCCCCTTCACCGAGCCGGTGAGCAGCCCGATCGGCGCCGGCGACAAGGCCGACAGGGTGCGGTGATGCTGCTTGGCCAGCACCTCGGTCGGCGCCATCAGCGCTGCCTGCCGCCCGGCCTCCGCCGCCCGCAGCATCGCCTGCAACGCCACCCAAGTTTTGCCCGAGCCTACGTCGCCCTGCAATAGGCGCAGCATCCGGCGCGGTGCGGCGAGATCGCGGTCGATCTCCTCCAGCGCGCGGACCTGGGAGGGCGTCGGTGCGTGACCGAAGCGGCGCGAGGCCTCGGCCCCCAATCGTCCGTCGCCGACGGTCGGGCGTCCGGGCCGGGTGCGGTTGCGCGTCCGGGTCCAGGCCATCGCGACCTGGTGCGCCAGCAACTCGTCGTAGGCCAGCCGGGCCCGCGGCGCGTCGCCCGGCATCTCGGCCGGCAGGTGCGCCGATTGGAGGGCGTCGCGGAAGCCGGGCCAGCCCTCGCGCCGCAGCAGCGCCGGGTCGTGCCATTCAGGCATCTCGGGCACGACCTCGATCGCCCGGCGCAGCGCCGACCGCAATTGGCTGGGAAACAGCCCGGCCGTGAGCGGCCACACCGGGTCGATCCCCGGCAGCAGCCCAGCCTTGTCCGCCGGCAGCACGTGATCGGGCTTCGGCAGCGTCAGACGGTCGCCGAACTGGTCCACCTTGCCCGAGACGACGATGGCCTGCCCCGGCGCGAAGACCTGGGGCGGCCGGGCAAAGTAAACCAGCTCGATGACCCCGCTTGCGTCCCGGCACGTCACGCGCCACGGCCGCCCCTTGGCGCTCGGCCCGTCGATCCGCACGACGTCGAGCGCCAGGGTCGCCACCTGGCCGGGTTGCGCGTCGGCCACGCGGGGCCGGTGGCGGCGGTCCAGGTAGGCGTCGGGCAAATGGAACAGCAGGTCGAGCACCCGCCCCCCGCCGGCCGCGCGCGCGATCTTCTCGGCCAGCGCCGGACCGACGCCAGGCAGGCTCGTGAGCGGCGCGAGCAAGGGTGCGAGCAAGTTGTGCAAGGGTTCCGGAGCCGGGCTGACAGGTTCAGGGGTGGGGCCTATATGACAGACCCATCCCGAGAGCCATAGCGTGGACCAGAGCCGATCGTGAATGAGCCGATCCCAGACGCCGACGCTCAGGCGACCCGTCGCCGCCGCATCCTGTTCCGCGCCACTCACCGCGGCACCTACGAGAACGACATCCTGATCGGCGGCTTCGTCCGGGCGCGCCTGACCGCGTTCACCCCGGCCGAACTCGACGCGCTGGAGGCGGTCATGGACCTGCCCGACGCTATGCTGGCCGATTGGCTGACCGGCCGCCAACCGATCCCCGAAGCGCATGACGGCCCGATGCTGCGCGCCATCCGCGCCGCGGCCGAAGCAGGGGAGGGGCGCCCACGATGACCGCCACCGTTTACGGCGCGCCCGAAGGCTACGACGCCCTTCTCCTCGCCCGCCGCCGCCACGAGCACGAGGGTCCCGTCCTGCACGTCGCCCGAGATGACGCGCGGATGCAGCGCCTGGCCGAGTCGCTGGCCTTCTTCGCGCCGCAGATCGAGGTGCTGCGCTTCCCCGCCTGGGACTGTCTTCCCTACGACCGCGTCAGCCCGAACCCGGAGCTGGTGTCGGAGCGGATCGCCACCTTGGCCCGGTTGCTCGACAAGGGTGCCAAGCCCCGCCTGGTGCTGACCACCGTCAACGCGTTGGTCCAGCGCGTGCCGCCGCGCAGCGCCTTCGACGGGCGCGCCCTCGCGTTGCGCGCCGGCGGCACCGCTGATCCGCAGCAGATCGCCACCTTCCTGGACGCCAACGGCTACAGTCGCGCCGCCACCGTGATGGAGCCGGGCGAGTATGCCACCCGGGGCGGCATCATCGACATCTATCCGGCCGGCGAAAGCGAGCCGGTCCGGCTCGACCTGTTCGGCGACAGCATCGAGAGCCTGCGCCACTTCGACGCGACCACCCAGCGCAGCAAGGGCAAGGTGCAGGAGTTGGTGCTGCGGCCCGTCTCGGAGGTGCCGCTCGACAAGCAGAGCGTCAGCCGTTTCCGGGAGGCTTGGCGCGAGCTGTTCGGACAGGCCGCGACCGACGATCCCACCTACCAGGCCGTCTCCGATGGTCGGCGGCACCCGGGCATTGAGCATTGGGTGCCGCTGTTCCACGAGACGATGGAGACGCTGCTCGATTACCTGCCGGGGGCCGCCGTCAGCCTCGACAATCAGGCGCAGGAGTCGCTCGACGCCCGCCTGGAAATGGTCGCCGACCACGCCGAGGCCCGCCAGGTTCCGGCGCGCGAGGGTGAAGTGCCCTACCGTCCCCTGCCGCCCGGTCGCCTCTACCTTGACCGCGACGAATGGGACGAGGTGTTGGCCCGCGGCCCCACGGTGCAGTTCAGCCCTTACGGCAAGCCGGACGGTGCGGAGGCGATCGACGGCGGCGGCCGCCCCGGCGCGCTGTTCACCAAGGCCGGCGCCGGCGGCGCCGGCACCGTGTTCCAGCAATTGAAGGAGCAGGCCGGCAACTGGGCCGGCCAGAAGCGCCGCACCGTCGTCGCCGCCTGGAGCCGCGGTGCGCGCGAGCGCCTGACGCACCTACTGCGCGAGAACGGCGTCAAGGCCGAGGCGGCGGAAAGCTGGAAAACCGCCCAGGACCTGCCGCTCAACGTCGTCGCCATCGTCTCGCTCGGCCTGGAGCGCGGCTTCGTCGCCGGCGGCTTCGGCGTCGTCGCCGAGCAGGACCTGCTGGGCGAGCGCATCAGCCGCCCGCCGCGCCGCAAGAAGCGCGCCGACCAGTTCATCGCCGAGGCCACCGAGATCGCCGAGGGCGACTTGGTGGTCCACCAGGATTATGGCATCGGCCGCTACGACGGCCTTGAAACCCTCCGCGTCGGCCCGGCCCCGCACGACTGCCTGCGCCTGATCTACGATAATCTTGAGAAGCTTTACCTCCCGGTCGAGAACATCGAGCTGCTGTCCCGTTTCGGCAGCGAGACCGGCGGCGTCGCGTTGGACAAGCTCGGCGGTGCCGGCTGGCAGAGCCGCAAGGCCCGCATGAAGCAGCGCATCCGCGACATGGCCGGCGAGCTGATCCGCACCGCCGCCGCCCGCCGCCTGCGCGACGCGCCGACCCTGGCCCCGCCCGAAGGCTCCTGGGACGAGTTCTGCGGCCGGTTCCCCTTCGCCGAGACCGACGACCAGGTGCGCGCCATCGGCGACGTGCTGGAGGATATGGCCGCCGGCCGCCCGATGGACCGGCTGATCTGCGGCGACGTCGGCTTCGGCAAAACGGAAGTGGCGCTCCGTGCCGCCTTCGTCGCCGCCATGTCGGGCGGCCAGGTCGCGGTCGTGGTGCCCACCACCTTGCTTGCCCGCCAGCACACCCGCACGTTCACCGCCCGCTTCCAGGGTTTCCCCATCCGCGTCGCCCAGCTCTCCCGCATGGTCACGCCCAAGGAAGCGGCCGAGGTGAAGCGGGGCCTGGCTGACGGCAGCGTCAACGTCATCGTCGGCACCCACGCCTTGCTGGCCAAGGGCATGGCGTTCGACAACCTCGAGCTGCTGATCGTCGATGAGGAGCAGCACTTCGGCGTCTCGCATAAGGAAAAGCTGAAGGCGCTCAAGGCCGACGTCCACGTCCTGACGCTGACCGCAACCCCGATCCCGCGCACCCTGCAACTCGCCTTGACCGGCGTGCGCGAGATGAGCCTGATTGCCACCCCGCCCGTCGACCGCCTCGCCGTCCGCACCTTCATCTCGCCCTTCGACGGCGTCGTGTTGCGGGAAGCCATCCAGCGCGAGCGCTTCCGCGGCGGCCAGGTGTTCTGCGTCGTGCCCCGCATCGAGGACATGCCGCGCATGGCCGACCGGCTGCGAACCATCGTCCCGGAGGCCCGCATCATCGAGGCGCACGGCCGCCTCGCCCCCACCGAGCTCGAACGGGTGATGACCGAGTTCGGCGACGGCAAGTACGACATCCTGCTCTCCACCAACATCGTCGAGAGCGGCCTCGACATGCCGGCGGTGAACACGCTGGTGATTCACCGCGCCGACATGTTCGGGCTGGGGGCGCTGTACCAGTTGCGCGGCCGGGTCGGGCGCGGCAAGCAGCGCGGCTACGCCTACCTGACCTGGCCGCCCAACCACCGCCTGTCCGCCGCGGCCGAGAAGCGCCTCGGCGTCATGCAGACGCTCGACAACCTCGGTGCCGGCTTCACCCTGGCCTCGCACGACCTCGACATCCGCGGTGCCGGCAATCTGCTCGGCGACGAGCAGTCCGGCCACATCCGCGAGGTCGGCATCGAGCTTTACCAGCAGATGCTGGAGGACGCGGTCGCCGACCTCCAGGCCGAGCGCGGCCGCAAGCAGGCGTCCGACCGGGAGTGGACGCCCAACATCCAACTCGGCCTGCCCGTTCTCATCCCGGAAACCTACGTCGCCGACCTTCCCGTCCGCCTCGGCCTCTATCGCCGCATCGGCGGCCTCGCTTCCGATGGGGAAACCGACGCGATGGCGGCCGAGCTGATCGACCGCTTCGGCCCCTTGCCGCCAGAAGTCGAAAACCTGCTGCAGGTGGTCAGCCTCAAGCGCCTCTGCCGCGAAGCCGGGGTGGAGAAGATGGAAGCCGGCCCGAAGGGTATGGTGATCGGCTTCCGCGGCAACCAGTTCCGCAACCCGGCCGGCCTTGTCGGCTGGCTCAACACGCGCAAGAACGCCATCCGCCTCCGGCCCGACCACAAGCTCTCAGTGGTGCGCGACATGCCAGTAGCGGAACGAATAAAGCTCGGCCGCGACGTGTTGCTGCACCTGAACCGATTGGCCAACGAGGCGGCGAAGGCGGCCTGACTTGCCCCTCCGCGCACCAGTTTAGTGCGTCCGCTTCTGGCCCGGTTTCTTCTGGGCCGCCGGAGGCGCGCCGCCGGCCATCGCCAGGAGGTCGACGTCGTTCACCAGGATCTTGCCAGCCTTGTAGCTGATGTCCCACACGAGGCGGCCGTCGACGGTGCGAGAAATGCCCTTGGCAAAGGCGAGCGTCGGCAGAGCGAATGACAGTTGCGGCAACGCCTGCGCCATCTCCGGCGGCAACGCGCGGATGGCCTGCATCAGCCCGTCGTAGTTCTCGGCCACGATCTGCCCGGCACCGGAGATGTCGTCCGGCCGGGTCGCGACCAGCTTGACCTGCCCGGTGAAGGTTGCGCCGCCGAGTTCGAGCGCCATGCTTTCGATCCCCGCGGTGATCCCGCCATTGCTGAAGAACCGGGCGAGGTCGTCCGGATCGGCGCGGCCTTTCTTGCCCACGGCGGCGAGGTGGGACAACTCGGACACGCTGAGACCCGACACGAAGGGGCGCAACGCGAGGCGGCGCGGGATCAGGTCCGAGAGCGGACCCGGCGGCACCGCAGGCAGCGCCAGGCCTTCATATCCGAGGTCCATTCGCGCCTGCAGCCGGTCGTTCTCCGCCTTGGCGCCGAAGCCCAGCCGAACCTTGTCGAATGCCGCGCCCTGGTCGCCGTACTTCACCGCCACGCCCTCGACGCTCTCGTCGAGGGTCATCTCGGAGGCCAGGTCGCGCAGGCCGGCGAGCATGGCGGCGGCTGCCGCGCGTCCCGCCTCACGGGCGTCGCTCTTGTTGTCGGAACCCCTGCGCAACGTGTCAGCGAGGCCGCCCGCGAAGATCTGCACCATCTGCGCCGCCCGCTCACGGCTCAGGCCGTTCATGCCGACATCGGCCCTGACGAGGCGCATGGCGACTTGGATCGGAGGGCTGTCCGCTGACAGGAACTCCGATTGGTAGTCCTGCAGCGTCGCCGAGGTCGACACGTCCACCCGGCCCGCTCCGGCCGGCTTGATCGTGGTCACGGCACTGGTCGGGCCGAACTTGCTTTCCTGGGACACCAAGCCGCCGCCGTCCACGCGCACGCTGGTGGCCTTGGTAGCATTGGTCCAGGTCGACGGCGTGTCGAAGCTCGGGTCGAGCTGCATCTGCCCGTCCTGGCCTTCCGTGGTGGCCGTGTACGTGACGGTGACCGTTTTCGGCTTGCCCTTCTGACCCGGTTCGGGCGGCACGGTGGTCTCGACCGTGAAGGTGATCGGGCTCGTCGCCCGGATGCCCTGGATGTTCCATTTGCCGTCATTAACCGGCCGGGCGGTGGCGGTGATCTGCACCGGCGTGGCGGCCGTGACGCCTGGCGCCTTGATCGGCACGACGACGTCGAAATGGTCGCCCGCCGGTGTCAGCCGCACCGGCTGCTCCGGCAGCGCCACCTTCGGGCCGAGCACCCCGGCCAGCCACGTCCGCACCTGCGCCTCCGCCGCGCCGGCCTGGGCCGCGGTCACGTCGGCCGCGCACGCGGCATCCTGCAAGCCTGCCCAGGCGACACCGGCGCAGAGGAGCGTGCGGAAGGTGCGTGTCATTCGGTTCTCCATGATGATGACTGCTCTCCCTCGGCGGGCCAGCCGACGCCGGACCCGGCCTGCCGGCGACCGTTTACGTCTCGCCCGCGTCCACGGCGGCGACGTCGAACAGGCGTTCGATCACTTCCGGCTCCTGCGCGCCCGCCACCGCGTGCCGCCCAGCGACGACGAAGCACGGTACCCCGTTGATGCCCAGCCGATGCGCCCGCAGGTTGTCGGCGTGCACCGCGTCCACGTCGCCCTCGCTGCGCAGGAAAGTGCCCGCGGCGGCCGGGTCGAGGCCGCAACTGGCGGCCACGGCGCGCAGCACGGCGTGGTCGCCGATGTCACGCCCGTCGGCGAAATGGGCCGCGAACAAGGCTTCCGCGACCTCGCTGCTGCGGTCACGGGCCCCGGCCCAGCGCACCAGCCGGTGCGCGTCGACGCTGCTGGGCGTGCGGCGAATGCGTTCGAAGCGGAACTCGACGCCTTCGGTGGCGCCGATCTCGGTGATGGAAGCGTAGAGGCGGCGCGCCCGCTCCTCGCCGCCGAACTTGCGCACCACGTAATCGGAGCGGGTCATCCCCGCCCGCGGCATGTCCGGATTGAGCAGGAATGGCCGCCAGCACAGCTCGAATAGCAGGTCGGGCCGGCGGCGCATGGTGCGGAACAGCCGGCGGACACCGAGGTAGCACCACGGGCAGATCAGGTCATAGACGACCTCGATCGGCAGTCGGGCCCGCGGCGGTGATACGATGTTCACTTTTGGAGTTTATGACGGTCCGGAGCGAGGGTCACGAGTTTTCCTGCTCGCAATCGAAACAAGTGGCGGGTGGCGACGTCCTCCGCAGGAGACGAGCATGGGCCGCAACTTCCGCTGGATGTCCGAGACCCCGCACCTGTTCACCGGCAGCATGCGGTCCGCCACGGGCGGCAAGCGCCACGCCGTGGTGGAAGCGGTGCCCGGAGGCGGGTGGGATTGGACAGCCTGGGTCAACGACGGCAGCGGCCAGGCCCGGCACGGCCGGGCAGACAGGCTCGGCAAGGCGATCGCCGCCGCCGAGCACGGCGCGATGGCGCTGATCCTCAAGTCAGGCGCGGCGCTGTTCGCGAGCGGCGTCAACTTGGTCTTGCATGAAGCGGCAGCCCATCCAATGTAGATAGTGTCCGCGTAGCGTGGACCCGGCCGCACCATGAAAAGCGGGTGCTGGCATTCCTCACAACAAGCGCCGCTCGCCCGGGCCGATGGCCCGGAGCCGCCGTGCTCAACCATAAAGTTCTCGATGTTCAAAGACTCATCACTATCCAAAACTGTGGCGATGCCCGAGGCATCCTCGATGCTCCCAATCCGCACCGCGGAAACGGGACACAAGTTCCAGGCATTGCCGGTCAACCTGTCCGCGGACGAGATCCGTGAGATGGTGCGCGAGATCGTCGGCTGATCCGTCACCGGCCTAATCGCTCGGGCCAATCCTAAGATGGAAACGGCGGAGAGAGTGGGATTCGAACCCACGGTACGCTTGCACGTACACACGCTTTCCAAGCGTGCGCCTTAAGCCACTCGGCCATCTCTCCGGCTGACGGCGCTATAGCATCGCGCGGACCGCGCGTCATCTGTGTGCGTCGCGCGCACCGCGCGTCACACCCCCCGATGTCATCAGCTCGTCACCCGTTCCCGCGTGCAACTCCACCATTCCAGCGCCGGGTTGATGACGGCCTTCCCCCACGAGCCCTCGAAGCAGCGGCGGTCCAGGTGGAACCGCAACCGGGCGACTCCAGTGCCGTAAAGGTCGGTCCAGCGGAACAATGCCGCCTCGCAGCCGTCGTCACCCACCGGTTCGAGCGTCCCGTCCACGTCGCGCCCCGGCTCGTGCATCACGTAGCGCCCCTCAAGCCGCCCGTCGGGCGCGAGGGTGATCCAGGTGTCGATCGGCTTCTCGCCGACGCTCTCCACCAGCCCGACGTAATGCCCGACAGCCTGCGGGTGCCAGGCCGCGCACGCCGCCGCCAGGGCCGCGGCGGCCAGCATCAGGCATCCATCTTCAGCGCCGCGAGGAACGCGCTCTGCGGGATCTCCACCTTGCCGAATTGGCGCATCCGCTTCTTGCCCTCCTTCTGCTTGTCCAGCAGCTTGCGCTTGCGGCTGATGTCGCCGCCGTAGCACTTGGCGGTCACGTCCTTGGACAACGCGCTGATCGTCTCCCGCGCGATGACCCGGCCGCCGATCGCCGCCTGGATCGCGATCTTGAACAACTGCTTCGGAATCAAGTCCTTGAGCTTGGCGCAGATGCTGCGGCCCCGGCTCTCGGCGGCGCTGCGGTGGGCGATGAAGCTGAGCGCGTCCACCGGGTCTTGGTTGACTAGGATGCTGATGCGCACCAGGTCGCCCTCCTCGTAGCCGTCCATCGCGTAGTCGAAGCTGGCGTAGCCGCGGGTGACGCTTTTCAGCCGGTCGTAGAAGTCGAACACCACCTCGTTCAGCGGCAGGCGGTACACCGCCATCGCCCGGTTGCCGACGTAGGTCAGGTCCGCCTGCTGCCCGCGCCGCTCGTTGCACAGGGTCAGCACGCTGCCGAGGTAGTCGTCCGGCACCATGATCGTCGCCTTGATCCAAGGCTCGTCGATGTGGTCGATGTGGCTCGGGTCCGGCATGTCGGCCGGGTTGTGCAGCTCCTCCACGGCCCCGCGCGTGGTGTGGACGCGGTAGACGACGCTCGGCGCGGTGGCGATCAGATCGAGGTTGAACTCCCGCGTCAGCCGCTCCTGAATGATCTCCAGGTGCAGCAGGCCGAGGAAGCCGCAGCGGTAGCCGAAGCCCAGCGCCGCCGAGCTTTCGGCCTCGAAGTGGAAGCTGGCGTCGTTGAGGCGCAGCTTGCCCAGGCTGTCGCGCAGGTGCTCGAAATCGTCGGCGTCCACGGGGAACAGGCCGCACCACACGACGGGGATGCTGGGCTTAAACCCGGCCAGCGCTTCCGCCGCCGGGGCGCGCTCGTCGGTGATGGTGTCGCCGACGTTGCAGTCGGCCACGGTCTTGATCGCCGCCGTGATGTAGCCCATCTCGCCCGGCCCAAGCTCGCCGGTGGCGACCATCTTCGGGGTGAACACGCCCACTTGCTCGACGTGGTGCGCCGCCTTGTTCGACATCATGCGAATGCGCTGGCCGCGCTTGAGCCGCCCGTCCTTGACGCGGACCAGGATCACCACGCCGAGGTACTGGTCGTACCAGCTATCCACCAGCAGCGCCTTGAGCGGCGCGTCGGCGTTCCCCTTGGGCGGCGGCAGGCGCGTCACCAGCGCCTCCAGCACGCCCTCGATGTTGAGGCCGGTCTTGGCGCTGATCATCACCGCGTCGTCGGCCGGGATGCCGATCACGTCCTCGATCTGCTGCCTCACCCGCTCCGGCTCGGCCGCGGGCAGGTCGATCTTGTTCAGCACGGGGACGATCTCGTGGCTGGCGTCGATCGCCTGGTAAACGTTGGCCAGGGTCTGCGCCTCGACGCCCTGGCTGGCATCGACCACCAGCAGGCTGCCCTCGCACGCGGCCAGGCTGCGGCTCACCTCGTAGGCGAAATCGACGTGGCCCGGCGTGTCCATCAGGTTTAATTGGTAGGTCAGCCCGTCCCGCGCCTTGTAGGCGAGGCGCACGGTCTGCGCCTTGATGGTGATGCCGCGCTCCTTCTCCAAGTCCATGTTGTCCAGCACCTGGCTGGTCATCTCGCGGTCGGTCAGCCCGCCGCAGGCCTGGATCAGCCGGTCGGCCAGGGTGGACTTGCCGTGGTCGATGTGGGCGATGATCGAGAAGTTGCGGATCTGCGGGAGGGGCGTGTCGGTCATCGGCATGATGTAAGCGATTCAGAGCCAAAAGTCAGGCCACCCGTTGACCCTACCGCCCGATCGCGTAGCCCTGCATCCCCCGCGCGTTGGCCCCGGCGTGCAGCATCGCCCCCTCGCGCCGGGCCGCCGACAGCCGCCCCTCCGACCAGTCCTCGCCCAGTTCCGCCCCGTGGCCCCGCGCCAGCAGCGCGTCCAGCACCGCCCGTCCGAGCCGCCCTTCCAGCACCAGCTTGCCCGGCCGCGCCACCCGCGGCCAGAAGCTGCTCGGCCAGTGCTCGGAATGGAAGCTGGGCGCGTCGATGGCTTCCTGCGTGCCCATGCGGTGGTGCGCCATGCGCAGGAAGAACACCAGCGACCATTGGTCCTGCTGCTCCCCGCCCGGCGTGCCGAACGTCATCCACGGCGCGCCGTCGCGCAGCGCGAAGCTGGGCGACAGCGTCGTGCGCGGCCGCTTGCCCGGCGCCAGGCTGTTGGGCAGGCCGTCGCGCAGCCAGAACATCTGCCCTCGCGTCCCCATCGGGAAGCCGAGGCCGGGCACCACCGGCGACGATTGCAGCCACCCGCCCGAGGGCGTGGCGCTGACCATGTTGCCCCAGCGGTCGATGGCGTCGATGTGGACCGTGTCGGCCCCGGTCACGCCCAGCCGGGCCACCGTCGGCTCCCCGGCCCCCGCGCCGCCCAGCAACTCGGCTCGGCCCGCCGCCGCGTGGTCCACCCAGGGGGTGCGCCCGTCCACGGCGCCGGGCCGCAGCGTTACCGAGGCCGCCTCGCCCACCAGCCCCCGCCGCGCGTCGTTGTAGGCGGGCGAGAGCAGCGCGTCGAGCGGCACCTCCCCGAATGCCGGGTCGCCGTAGAACGCCTCCCGGTCGGCGAAGGCCAGCTTGGCGCATTCGGTCACGACGTGGACGAACTCGGCCCCGACCGGGTCCATCGCCCTGATGTCGAAGCCCCGCAGCAAGGCAAGCTGTTGCAGGAACACCGGCCCTTGGCTCCACGCGCCGCACTTCAGCACCGTGTGGCCGTGGTAGTCGTAGCGGACCGGCGGCTCGATCCCCGGCGACCAGCGCGCCATGTCGTCGGCGCGCAGCACGCCCCGGTGGCGGCGGCCCGAGGCGTCCAGCACCTCGGCGCCGCGGAAGAAACCATCGACCGCCTCCGCCACGAACCCTTGGTACCAGGCCCGGCGCCCCGCCTCGATCCGCGCCTCGCGGTTGACGCCCACCGCCTCGCGGCAGATGCGCTGGTAGGTGGCGGCCAGCACCGGGTTGGCGAACGGCGCGTCGAGCGGCGGCACGCGCCCGCCGGGCAGGAACACGGCGGCGCTGCTCGGCCACTCCGCCTGGAACAACGGCCGCACGCCCTCGATCGTCGCCGGGATGCGCGCCACCAGGGGCACCCCTTGGGCGGCGTAGCCGATGGCGGGGGCGAGCACGTCCTCAAGCTCCCACGTGCCCCAGTCGCGCAGCAGCGCGCACCAGGCCCCGAACGCGCCCGGCACCACCGCGGGCAGCAGCCCGGTGCCGGGGATCAGGTCGAGGCCGAGATCGGCGAAGTGCGCCAGCGTCGCCCCGGCCGGGGCCGGACCCTGGCCGCAGACCACGTGCTGCGTCCCCGTCCGCGCGCTGTGCAGGATGATCGGCGCGTCGCCACCCGGCCCGTTCAGGTGCGGCTCGGCCACCTGCAGCGTGAACGCCATCGCCGCCGCGGCGTCGAACGCGTTGCCGCCGCGCTCCAGCACGGACATGCCGACGGCGCTGGCGATCCAGTGCGTGCTCGCGACCACGCCGAACGTGCCGGCGATCTCGGGACGGGTGGTGAACACGGCGATCTCCGGTTGCGCTGGCGAGACGCTAACGCCAAGGTCCGCCCGCGTAAAATGTCTGGTAGGGCGTAGTGCTGATACTGATCGTGGGCCCGAGCGGGTCGGGCAAGGACACGTTGCTCAACAGCGCCCGTGCGGCGCTGGGTGACCGCGCCCCGGTGCGCTTCGTCCGCCGCATCATCACCCGTCCGGTCGGCGACGGCGAGGAGGCGCACGAGAGCGTCTCCGAACAGGCGTTCCGGCTGCGCCAGGAAGCCGGCGACTTCGCGCTGTCGTGGCGTGCGCACGGGCTGCACTACGGCATCCCCGCCGACATCATGATCGACCTGGCGCAGGGACGGGCAGTGGTCGCCAACGTGTCGCGCGCCGTGGTGGCCGAGGCGGCGCAGCGCTTCCCCGTCGCCGTGATCGAGATCAGCGCCCCGGCCGACACCCTGGCCCGCCGCCTCGCCGCCCGCGGGCGCGAGGACGCCGTCGACGTCGCCCGCCGCCTGTCGCGCGCCATCGAACTGCCGCTGCCGGTGGAGCGGCAGCGCGTGGTCAACGACGGCACGGTGGAGCACGGCACGCGCAAGCTGCTGGCGGCGATCCGGGCGGCGAGCGGCGGCGCGCTCTCGCCGGAGCAGTGATGCCAGGCTGGTCAATCGCTGAGGGTCGGGGTGCCTGGCGCGCCCGGAAAGACTCGAACTTCCAACCCCCAGATTCGTAGTGCGAAGGGCCAGGGTTCCGCAAGCCTCCGCCCCCATCCGCAAGACTACGCAAACCCATTGACTATATTGCGTTTTCCAGCTTTCCAACCTCCGCAAGCTTCCGTATGATCCCCATAGGTTCCGCCGCAAATGTCCGGATAATGTCCGGATAGGGAGCGGTCAGCATGGGGGCAGGAATGGCGGTTCAGGCAGTCTCGGAAGGCCCATTGAAGATCACGAAGGCCACGGTGGATGCGCGCTGGGCGAAGCGGGCCAAGGGCGTCAAGCTGACCGTGCGGGACTTGGAGTGCCGGGGCCTGGCGCTGGTGGTGAACCCGACCGGCATGGCCTGGCGGTACGACTACCGACCCCGTGGCCTCGACAGCCACACCGGCAAGCGGTTCCCCATGCAATCCGTCACCCTCGGCAACCCGGCCACCCACACCCCGGACGAAGCGCGCACCGCCGCCAACCGCATCAAGGGCCAGGCCGCATCCGGCGCGGACCCGGCGGCGGACAAGCGCGCGGCCGCCGAGGCCGAGCGCAAGCGCCGCGCCCTCACCGTGGGACGATTGCTGGACACATATGCCAAGCTGGTGCCGACCCGCCCCAAGCTGCGCGGCGCTGGCCTTCCCTGCCCCCGGCACGCCCGGGAGGATGTGGCCAGGGCGCGCGCTGCGGTGGCTGCCACGGGTGCGGACAACCGCCCTGTGTCCGCCCTCACGCCGGCGGACGTGCGGACCATGCTGGACGCGGACGCCGCCCGCACGTCCGTCGCCCGCGCCCGGTTCGGCAGCCTGTCCCGCTTCCTCGACTGGTGCCAGGAAGCCGGGCACCTTGACGTGAACCCGTGCGCCCTGATCGGCAAGGCCCGCCGCCCCAAGGGCGTCCCGCCCCGGCAGCACTACTTGGGCGTGCCGGACCTGGCGAAGCTGTGGGGCGCGGCGGACGCGCTACCCGTGCCGGTGTGGCGGGATGTGGCGCGGTTCCTGATTGCCATTCCCTGCCGCCGGGGGGAAGCGGCGGCGCTGGATTGGTCGCACCTGAACCTGCCCGCGGCGGAGTGGCACCAGCCGGGCCGCTTGACCAAGAACGGGGAAGCGCACCGGCTGCACCTTCACCCTTTGGCGCTGGCGCTACTGAACAAGCGATGGGCCGATGCGGGGGAGCCGTCCGCTGGGCTAGTGTTCCCGTCCCCCGAGGCGGGCCGGGCGCTGCAAACATTTTCTGACATGAAGGAAGCCTTGGATGAGGCGGCGGGCCTCACCGGCTGGCGCTGGCACGACTTCCGGCGGAGCTTTGCCACGGCGCTTGCTGAATCCGGCACGCCCGAGGCGGTGGCGGATGCGGTGTTGAACCACAAGCAATCCGCCACCCGCGGGGGCGTGCTGGGCGTGTACCAGCGCGCGCAACGCTGGCCGGAACAGAAGGCGGCTATGGCGGCATGGGGTGCTGCCCTGGCAACCGAGCTTGCGCCCAAGGGACGCCCCAGGGCTGGCGGCAACGTGGTGGCGCTGCGCCGGGCCGGAGGAAAAGCATAGGGGGCATAGGGATCATAGGAAGTGCCCCGCCCGCGCATACGGGGCACACCATGGGATTGACGAGTCGGGCAACCCAAGCGTGTGATCGTCAACGATTGGGATACAGCGATGCCGGACTGGCAGGCCGGCACGGTGGCGGGTTAAAAGCTGGACGGTGGCAGCCTGGGCCGCTTGCCAATCGAGGTGTGCTGGTTGGACGTTGAAGGGTGGGCACCTTTCCTTGCACGCCAACTTGCCGGTGTGTTGCATGTGGAGCTATCGCCCCTTCAATGGAACCAAGTACCCTAGGCGTTCAGGCACCCCAAGCGTTCTGCTGGACGGCTTGTGAGGCGTTCACCTTTGTTGCATTCGGGCAAGCCTCAAAAATCGGCACGAATTGGGAGCTTCCCCAAGCTCAATGGTCTTTGCCGTGGAAGCAGTGGCCAGAACCGTGGCTGGGCAAGGCGCTTGCGGAGATAGAGACAGGCACGCCCTGGCAACCCCACGATGATGACTGGCCCCCGCCGGATGTGGACAACACCCGCGCATATGCCCGGCTGCTGATGAAGGCAACGGGCGCGGATGCGGGCGTTCTGCTGGGCGCTTGGAAGGCGGACTGCGCCAAGCAAGAGCGCAACGAAGCGGCGTTCCTTCAAGCCTGGCACGACGTGATGCAGGCGATCAAAGCCGGGCGGGTGACGGTGTGGGCACGCCCCGCATCCCGTCAGGGAACGCCCAAGCTAAGCGCCGTGCATGAGCAGCTTGGCTTGCAGTTGTTCATGGGGCCGCGCGTCATAGACCCGTTCGGGTGGGTGGTGCCCGATGAACGGGCCGGGGACTCGTTTGATTCGGTGAAGTATGAAGGCCCGTGGTTTGACGAAGCGCGGTTCAGCGAAGCGGAGCTGCGGGCGTTGTGGCCAGCGCTACTGCCGCCTCCTAATCCGTATGACAAGCCGCATTGGACGCCCGAACGGGCGCGCGACTGGATTGCCAAGCGCACGCCCTTGCGCCCGGCGGACGCGACCCGCGTGCTGCGGGAGGCGGCGGAGCAGGGCAACTTGGCCGTGTGGGGCCAGGTGCCGGGCCGGGACGCGGCGGGCAACCCCACGTTGGAAGGGCAGGGCGCGCTGGTGTTGGTCCCGCAACACTTGCTCAATGGCGAGCTGCGGAACCCAGACGTTGGCTTTGACGGCGGTGTGCTGGGGCCGCGGCCGGGCACCGCGGCATGGAACCGCAACCGCAACCAGCTTTACCGTTGCTGGTACTCAACGCCGGGGGTGCCGGGCAACACGCAACTCAGCGGCCCGCCGGCCAGCCCAGCTCGGTATCCCCTGTATGCCGGCGTGTGCTTCAAGGCGGCGGACGTACGGCAGTTGTGGCCGGAAGTGGAAACCCCGTCCAATGCTTCGCCATCTGACCAGCCCGCTCCTGCCGCGGCGGGAGCCTGCCCGGCTCGTCGAAATAGAGTAAAGGCCACCTACTCGGACTCCCGCTTGCGGGCTTGGTTCATGTTTCGGGTGAGTAGTTGGCCCAAGGACAAGGCACCGCCATCGGAAAAGACCGATCTCGCCGATGCAGAAACCGACTTTGACACCCTGCCAAGCCGTGAGCGGTTCCGCGAGATTCGCGCGGAGAAAACGCCGTCAACCTGGCGCAAACCGGGGCCGCGAAGCGGTTCCAAGTAGCCATTCCGCGGCAACTTCGCGACATTATGTGCGGCGTGGTTTGTCGGGCACCCCGTAGCGATCCGCAACGCTACGGAGGCCACCTTGCCCGTTCCCACCCCCACGCTTCCGGCCACGCCGCGCCGAAAGCGCCATAAGCCGGACCTGACGCCCGGCATTCTGCCGCCCCGCATCGCCCGGCGGGACGCCGCGCCGATCCTGTATGCCGTGCTGGGCTTTCCCGTCAGCCCGCGAAGCCTTGAAGCCTGGCCGGTTCCGACCCGGCTGGTGAATGGCAAAGCCACTTACGACACGCAAGAGTTGCTGGCCCACGCCCGCGCCCGGATGGACGCCGCCGCCACGCAACGCGGCGGGCGGAGCCGCACGTAACGAAACCCCCGCACGCTGGCGGCGCGCAGGGGCGGATCGGAACGGCAGAAACGGTGGTTGCGCCCGTCATATGCCCGGTTCCGGCCTGTTCTTCAACGCCCGTCAGTGCTGCACCAGCAATGGAGCGCACGATTATGCGAACCGCACACCACACCCCGAAGCAGCCCACCCGATGCCGCGCCAGGCCAGTGCTGCAAGGCGCAGCGCAATGAACAGAACCCCCGATACCCTGACGGTGTTGCGCTCCCAAGGCCCGCGCCTGGCCAAGCTGCTGCACGCCGATGGGCGGTGCGAGCCATACGACCGCGCCCGCACGTTCACCATGCACCCGGTTGCCGTGGACGGCGTGGGCAGCCTGGCCCGGCTCTTGGCACGGCTGCTGCTGCGTCCGGACTGTTGCGCCATCCGCGGCGCACCGCTTGACCCCGCGAACACCAGTCCCGTGCGGCGGCTGCTTTACCCCTGCCGCCAAACCGGCGAACTGCCCACCGTGCGGGAGCAAGCCCGGCGTTGGCTGGCGCTGGACGTGGACGGCTTGCCCCGGCCCCTGGACGTGCCGGCGGCGGACTTGGCAGCTTGCGCCCGCGCCGCGCTGGCGGCGCTGCCTCCGGCCTTTACAGGGGCGAAGTGCGTTGTTCAGGCTACCGCCGGGCACGCGGTCAAGCCAGGCTTGCGGCTGCGCTTATGGTTCTGGTGCAGTCTCGCCATGGCCGGAGGGGAGCTGAAACGGTGGCTTTGCCCGAACGGGGCCGCGCCGTCTGCCATAGACCAAAGCGTGTTCGCCCCGGCGCAAATGATCTACACCGCCGCACCCGTGTTCGCCCCGGGTGCAGCCGACCCCTTGCCTGCCCGGCTGCTGGTGCTGGACGGCGCGGAAGCGGTGGTGCCGCCACCGCCCGCTGCATTAACACCACCGCCCTTGCCGCCCCGACCTGACGTGGCAACCCCGGTCACGCTGCGCACGGGTGCGAGCTACACCCGCCATGCGCTGGCGCGTGCCGTCCAGCGCATCACAAGCGGCGGCCCGCGGCACCCCGCCATTGTCAGTGAAGCCCGGTCCCTGGCGCGGCTGGTGGCGGCGGGATGGCTTGCGGAAAGCGAGCTGCGCGCCGTGCTGCACGAAGCGGCGCGGCAGGCTGGCAAGGATGATGAAGGGGAAGTGGCCAAGTGCATCGCGTGGGGCTTGGCCCATCCGTCCACCGGGCGCGTGCCGGAGGTGGCCCATGGCTGACGGCATGGATTTGCCCCCCGCCCTGGCATTGGTGGACACGGTGCTGGGCGGGCGGATGCCGGGTGGCGCTGCCGGGCCGGGCAAGCCCCGGCTGCTGGTGGACACAGCCAACCCGGACGTGACGGTTGCGGCGCTGCGGACCTGTCTGGCAAACGGCGGGCGGCTGTTTGACCGCGGGATGCCCGTCCGGCTCGCATACTGCGCCATGGCTGGCGGGGAGGTGGCGCACCTCATGACTGCGGATGGGGTGGTGCGGGAGGCGCACTTGTGCTGCCGCCCTTACGCAGTGCGGGAGCGCGGCGGGAAGTCGGTAGAGGTGGATACCCAACTGCCCAGGTGGCTTGCCCTGATGTACCTCGACATGCGCGGGGAGTGGGGCTTGCCGCCCTTGAACGGCATCGCCAGCGCTCCTTTGCTGGACAGGGCGGGCGGTGTCCACGCCCATGAAGGATACGACCCCCACACCGGCGTGTGGTGCGAGCATGTGCCCCCCGGCCTGGCGGCGTTGGTGCCGGACGCGCCCACGCGGGAGCAAGCGGCGGCGGCGCTGCTGGTGCTGCGCCGGCTGCTGCGAACGTTTGCCTTTGCCGATGCCGCCACCGTGCGGGAAGAAGGGCAGGACGTGCCGGTTGTGGACGTGGGCACGCCGCCCGCCATGGACGAAAGCACGGCGCTGGTGGCGCTACTGACGGCCGTATGCCGCCCGTCTCTGCCATTGGCCCCCGGGCTGCTGGTGCGGGCCGCGCCGTTGTCCGGGGCCGGCTCCGGCAAGGGGCTGCTGGTGCGGGTTCTGTGCGCCATCGCCTTTGGCCGCGCCCCGGCTGCCGTGACCGCGGGCGGTACGCCGGAAGAGCTGGACAAGCGCATAGGGGCGGAGCTGATAGCGGGCGGACCGACGCTGTTCCTCGACAACCTGAACAACACGGCGCTGCGCTCCGATGCGCTGGCGTCCGCCATCACGGAACGCCCGGCCCGGGTACGCGTGCTGGGCAAGTCCGTCATGGTGCCGCTGAACGCATCGGCCTTCATTGCGCTCACCGGCAACGGCTTGACGGTGCGGGAGGACTTGGCCCGGCGCTTCCTAGCAGTGGAGCTGGATGCAGGCGTAGAGGACCCGGAAGCCCGGCGGTTCAGGAATGACGTGCTGGCGGACGCCCTGGCCAACCGCCCCGCGCTGCTGGCTGCGGCGCTGACGGTGTGGCGGTGGGGGCGTCGGCAGGACGCGGCTGGCACCCTCATGCCCGGGTTGCCGTTGGGGAGCTTTGGCGAGTGGTGCCGGTGGGTACGTGATCCCTTGCTGGCGCTGGGCTGCGCCGACCCGGCGCAGCGCGTAGCGGACGCCAAGGTTGGAGACCGCAACCGGCAGAACGTGGCGGAGCTGTTCACCACTTGGCACCGCGCCCATGCGGGCAACCCAGTTGAAGCGGCAAAGCTGGCCAAGCTGGTGCTGGGGCTGTTGGACCCGCAAGGCCGGGGGCGGCAGTATGTGGCGGCGGCGCTGGCGCGGCTGGCGGGCACCCGGGCCGGCGGCTTCGTGCTGACGGCGCAAGCGCCGCCGGGCAAGTGGGGTGCCACAACCTACGCGGTGCAGCCCACCGCCGCGTCGGATGGGAGCAAGGGAAGCGCCGCGCCGTCAGGGACGCATGGGAGGCATAGGGACGCTGCCCCGCCCGATGCCTCCGATGATCCCTATGGTTCTGCGCCCGCCGCGCATGATGGTGACGCGGATGCAGGATGGAGCGGCCTGGCATGACGCCCGCGCAAGCCCTGGCGGAACTGCACGCCGCGGGCGTGAGCGTTCGGCTGGACGGGACGGGCGCGGTGGTGCTGCACGCGCGCCTTCGCCCGCCGGATGCGGTGCTGGCGCTGGCACGGGCGCACCGGGACGGCATAGGGGCGGTGTTGCGAGGGGGCGCGGACATGTCCGCGCCCCTACCCACGCCGCTGCACGTCCTGGCCGGAGAGGCGGTGGAACAAGGCTTTCCCGAGCTGCACGCATGTGCGCGTGCGGGCATTTCGCAGCAATCCCTTCCTAGCGTCCCCCTGGACTGGTGCGAAGGCGTAGGGTTGCTGGCGACCATGCCAGCGCCGCTGACGATCCTGTCCCGGCGTTGGGCTGCCCTGGCTGCCTCCGCCTTCCGGTTGGTCCGGAATCACGGGGCGGAGCTTCACACCGCCGGATGGGACGCCCTCGACCTGTTCGGGCTGCACTCAATCGCACCCCTTGTCAACCCGACCGGCTGGGGCTTGGCTTGGCTGCTGGGCGTGGCTGGCGAGGTTCTGGACGTGGCACCGGAGGCAGTCGGTATGCGCCACGGACCGGGTGGTGCGAGGCTGGTGTTTCATCAGCGGCGAGCAAGAGAGCGGTCCGGCATCAGACTCGCGTGGAACGTGCCCGGCAACCCAGCGTGAGCCGTGTTAAGTTCCGTATTTACGGTGACTCAGTGCTAGTTAATCCCCGCGCCCTTGTCTTAGGGTGCGGGAAAAACCCCCCTGCTTCGGCACCTCGCTGGCGAACGTGGGTTCCAAGCAGTTTAACATTTGTTCTCGGTTACAGGCGCTTGAACCGTGGTTACGTTACGGTATGGCACCGCTCGACGCATCCAAAGCGGCATCCCCGCCCGCGGTGGAAGCCTTCATCATCCGCTGGGACGGCACCGCGATGGCGGAGCGGGCCAACGCCCAGCTTTTCCTGGCCGAACTGTGCGACGTGCTGGCCGTGCCCCGGCCGGACCCGGCGACCGGCGGCATCGGCCCCTACCGCTTCGAGCGCAACGTCACCCACCACGAAGCGGACGGCACCGCCACCACCCGGCGCATCGACCTATACCGCCGCGGCTGCTTCGTGTGCGAGGCCAAGCAGGGCGGCACTCCCCACCGCCAAACCGGCCTGTTCACGGCCGAGACGGAGGCGCAGCACCGCGCCAACGTCCGCAACACCCCGGCCTGGGTCCGCCACATGCAGCAGGCCAAGGGGCAGGCGGAGGGCTACGCCCGCGACCTGCCGCCGGAAGAAGGCTGGCCGCCCTTCCTGATCGTGTGCGACGTGGGGTTCTGCCTGGACCTGTATGCGGACTTCTCCGGCATGGGCAAGCACTACGCCCAGTTTCCCGACCGCGAGCGGTTCCGCATCTACCTGCCCGACCTGCGCCGCCCGGAGGTGCGCGATGTGCTGCGCCAGGTGTGGCTCGACCCGAAAGCGTTGAACCCGGCGCTGCGCCGGGCGGAGGTGACGCGCGCCATTGCCGCCCTGCTCGCCAAGCTGGCCGCGGCCCTGGAAGGCACGCCGGCCACGCCGCGCCACGCGCCCAAGCACGTCGCCACTTTCCTGATGCGTTGCATTTTCTGCATGTTCGCGCAATCCGTTGGCCTGCTGCCGGACCGCGCCAGCTTCTCCGACCTGCTGGCCCGGTGCCGCGGCAACCTGCCGGCCTTCGTCGGGCTGGTGGGCGAGTTGTGGCGCGCGATGGACGCCGGCGGCTTCTCCGCCGCCCTGACCGCCACCGTGCTGCGCTTCAACGGCGGCCTGTTCCGCCCCGGCGCGCACGGCCCGGCCGAACCCCTGGCCGTGACGGCGGACGAGTTGGACTTGCTCATCACCGCCGCCAACAAGGACTGGGCGGACGTGGAGCCGGCCATCTTCGGCACCCTGCTCGAAAAGGCGCTGGACGCCAAGGAACGCGGCCGGCTCGGGGCGCAGTTCACCCCGCGCGCCTTCGTGGAACGCTTGGTGCTGCCCACCGTCATGGAACCGTTGCGCGCCCATTGGGACGGCGTGCGCGCCGCGGCGGAAGCGGCGTTGCAGGCCGGCGACGCCCGCGGTGCGGCGGGGCTGGTGCGCGCCTTTCACTCCGATCTCTGCCACGTCCGCGTGCTCGACCCGGCCTGCGGCACCGGCAACTTCCTTTACGTCACCCTGGAACTGATGAAGCGGCTGGAAGGCGAGGTGCTGGACGCGCTGGCCGGGCTGGAGGCGGGCGAGGTGGGCCGGCTCGACATGGGCGGCGCGACGGTCGATCCGCACCAGTTCCTCGGCTTGGACGTGAACCCGCGCGCCGTGCCGGTGGCGGAGCTGGTGCTGTGGATCGGCTACCTGCAATGGCACTTCCGCACCCACGGCGCCGCGCCGCCTGCCGAGCCGATCCTGGGCGACTTCCACGCCATCCAGGAGCAGGACGCCCTGCTGTCCTACGCCCGCGCCGAGCCGGTGCTGGACGCCGCCGGCCAACCGGTGACACGCTGGGGCGGGCGCACCAAGCTGCACCCCATCACTGGCGAGCATGTGCCGGATGAGGCTGATCGAGTGCTTGTACAGCGCCCAGTCGAGGCTGTTCAAGCAGCTTGGCCAGAGGCGGAATTTATCGTCGGCAACCCGCCGTTCACCGGGGCTAAATACATGCGGGAGAGTCTTGGCAGCGGCTATGCCGAAGCTTTGTGGGAAGTTTATCCTCGTATTCCACCGTCGGCCGACTTAGCGATGTTCTTTTGGTGGCGGGCCGCGCAGGCAATTGGAACGGGAAAGGCAACCCGGCAATTTGGCCTTATTACCAGCAACTCAGTTAGACAGGTTTTCTCTCGCCGCGTTATCGAGGCTGCGATGGAACGCAACAAGCCGTTGCATCTAGTATTCGCCATTCCAGATCATCCGTGGAGCCAAGGAGCGGATAGCGCCGCAGTGCGGATCGCAATGACAGTAGCGGCAAACGGCACTGGCAGCGGAAAGCTTGTCCAGATGACACATGAGAGCGTAATCGACTCGTCGAACGTGACATTCACCGAAGTAACTGGTTTGATAAATGCGGACTTAACAGTGGGAGCAAGCCCCGACGACGCCAAGAAACTTAGGGCGAATGAGCAGCTTGCGTGCCGAGGTGTAGTGCTGCATGGCGCAGGATTTTTAGTGACGCCTTCGAAGGCTCGAAGTCTAGGACTGGGACAAGTACCTGGTTTGGAAGCGCATATCCGACCTTACCTGAACGGCAAAGATGTAACAGGAAGAAGCCGCGGGTTGATGGTTTTAGATCTTTATGGGTTGACAGAAACCGAAATACAATTGCGATTTCCCGTAGTGTTCCAGCATGTTTTGCTTCATGTAAAACCAGAACGAGATCACAACAACAGGTTGTCGCGCCGCCTAAATTGGTGGCTGTTTGGTGAAAATGTCTTACAGCATCGAGCGGCTGTGATGAGTTTGCCACGTTATGTTGCTACTGTTGCAACAGCAAAACACCGTATTTTCAAGTTCTTAGATGCTGCAATTTTGCCAGACGACGCCCTTTTATGCATCGCCACAGTCGAGGCTTGGCATCTAGGGGTGCTCTCGTCGCGCATTCACACGACTTGGGCGCTCGCGGCCGGAGGTGATCTTGAGGACCGCCCTCGCTACAACAAGACCCGCTGCTTCGACCCGTTCCCCTTCCCGGCCGCCACGCCCGAGCAGGTGGCCGCCATCGGCCACGTCGCCGAAGCCCTCGACGCCCACCGCGCCGCCCGCCTGCGCGAACGCCCCCACCTGACCCTGACCGGCCTCTACAACGTCCTCGACGCCCTCCGCGCCGAACGCCCGCTGACCGACGCCGAGCGCGACGTGCTGGGCGCCGGGCAAGTCGCCACCTTGCGCCACCTGCATGACGAGCTGGACGCCGCCGTCGCCGCCGCCTACGGCTGGCCCGCCAGCCTGCCCGCCTCGGACATCGTCGCCCGCCTCGTGGCGCTGAACCGGGAGCGCGCGGCGGAGGAAGCCGCCGGCCAGGTGCGCTGGCTCCGCCCCGCCTTCCAAGCCCCGGCGGAGACGCGCCGCAAGGCCGAGCAAGCCGCGATGGACATCGGCCAGGCCGCCGCCAGCCTGCCGCCCTGGCCCAAGGACGCCCCGGCGCAGTTCGTCGCCCTACGCGCGGCCCTGGGCCGCGACGCTCCCTCCGCCCCCGCCGACCTGGCCCGCCAGTTCCGCGGCGCGAAGCCCGGCAAAGTCGCCGCCATGCTGGAAACCCTGGCCGCCCTAGGCCAAGCCCGCCAAGCCGGCGCGGGCCGCTGGTTGGCGTAGAGGCGGGTTCGCCCCGCCCCGCCTGGCCCCGGTCACGTCGCGCGGATGTAGAGGTAGTCCCCACCCCCGTTGCTGCCGAACACGGTGGCGAGCTTGCCGTTGGACAGGTCCGCCGTCGTGAACCCCGCCAGCGTCAGGCTCGCGTCCGGCTTGCCCGCGCCGCTCGCGTGGAGCGTCAAGCCCTGGCTCCCGACTGCACCCTGACCGTCCACCCACGACAGCGCGAAGTCCCTGGGCGTGATGCCCCAAAGCGTCGCCGCGTCGCCGCTGTGGAAGCCGGAGACCGTGGACCACGTAGCCGACGACGCGCCCCGCGCATCAACGAAGAACGTGTCCAGGCCCTTGCCGCCGACGAGGAAGTTGGACCCGGTGCCGCCGTCCAGCACGTTGTTGCCGCCGATTGCGCTTACGTCGATGGCATCGGTGCCGCTGCCGGTGTGAATGAAGCTGTTGGGCACCGCCGCGGTGATGGCGAGGTTGTCGGGCGTGATGAGCAGCAACTCGTGCTGCAAGCCGCCAACCGGGCCGGTGTAGGCCGCGCCTTCCAACGTGACGTTCTGCCCGGTGCTGCCGTAGTGGACGGAGAAGTTCGCGGCGGGCATCGGGGGCTGGGGAACGGGTGCGGGCGGCTCTGGCGTCGGCACGGGAGCCGGAGGCGGCGGGGGAGGCAGCGCCGGGCCGGCGACGTGGATCGCCGCCACGTTCGGGTCCGTGATCGTGACCGGGACCACGACGCTGGGATTGGGGTAGTTCTGTTGGCCGTTGGGGAACGCAAGCTCCGTGCCCGAGAACGTCACGCTCGCGGTCACGTTCTGGACCTGGCCGGGATCAAGCGTGGGTGCCACGTAAACCAAGCGGCCCAGGATGTCGCCGGGGGATGCCACCGCCCCGCCAGACTGCGGCCCGCCGAACGTGCGCTCCGAGAAGGTGTATGTGTTGGCGTCCGGGTCCACGGCGATCATGGGGTTGGGCCGCTGGCCTCCGTTGCCGGGCGGACCCGGATCGCGGACGCTTCCGAGAGGGCCGGTATCCGCGTGCAGCGTGATCGTCAGCGTGCCGCTGCCCCCGCCCGCCGCATTGTCCCAGGACGTTTGGTATGGGTTGCTGACCGTGACGTGCCGGAACGCCAGCGCGGTGTCGCCGCTGCCTAGGCTGAACTCGGATTTAGCCGGGTCATGAGTGACGGAGGTTGTCATAGGACGGCTTCCTGTTTTTTGGATCGTGCAAGCCGGCGGTGTGCCAACCTGATAGGCGCGTCACTCCATCTACTCACAATACGACGAACTGACCAAGAGGGTTTGCAGCAACTGCCGCCGCCGCAGACATACGGCCCTGTCGCGGGCAGGTTGCCCTCATAGCTGCTACCTGTGCGCTACCTAGCCCACTCCGAGCCTTGCCACCGCACAACTAACGTACTGAGAAGGTTAACGGACCCGAGATGATTTGAACGTCCGGCCTTTGCCTTCGGAGAGCCATGCTGCCGAACCAGCCGGGAGAGACGGCGACGAAGCTGCGACAGCAAGCGGCGAACTTGATCCGCACGTCCCTGAACATAGCGGCGGCGCTGGACAGGAAGCGGGTCCAAGGGATGCAGGTGGTCCGGGTCGAGCGCGTCCAGGTGGCGGCTGGTCGGTCATCGTCGCCCGCCAGCGCGACGGCAAGACGCTGCCATTCGTGGTCGCCAAGGAAGCCGACGCCGTGGCCCTGATCCGCGAGCGCATCGCAGTCGGGTCCATCGTCCATGCCGACGAGGCGGGCGGCTGGGACATGCTGCACGCCTTCTACGACGTGAAGCGCATCAACCACTCGGTCGCCTTCTCCCTCGACGGCGCTTGCACCAACCAGGCCGAGAGCTACTTTTCCCGCCTGCGCCGCGCCGAGTTGGGCCAGCACCACCACGTCAGCGGCAAGTACCTGGCCGCCTACGCCTGCGAGATGGCTTGGCGGGAGGGACAACTGCCGGACGCACAACGGCGGGCTGCACCAGGCCGCGACGGCGGCAGCGGTGGGGCATCCGGTGAGCCGGCAGTGGAAGGAATATTGGCAGCGTCGTACCTGATCGGCGACGATGGCTACCCAACCGCACACTCGTGAAAGGCAAAGCCTTTTGGCTATCACGAGCATCACTCAAATACATTTGCCTATCAAATACCTCAGAAAACGATAGACAATCAGGCTTGCTTCTCATACAGAGAGCTAGAACAAGTTTGAGTGCTGTATAACTCTCATGGAGATACGCAAATGGCGGAGAACCAACTTTCGCCGGTCGGCTACGACGGAACGGATGCGGTACAGTATCACTATGGGAAGTTTCCGCCCGTATTGAACGATTATAGTCGCCTAATACGGCCACTTTCTAATGCGGCGTCGGCGTTAGCTCGTTATGACCAAATGCTAAAAAGTATGCATAGCAGTGATATCTTGCTTGCGCCCTTGCGCAGCCAAGAGGCTGTTGTTTCCTCCCGAATGGAGGGCACAGTCAGCACCCTTGATGAGGTTCTTCGTCTAGAAGCTGAGCAAGAAGACGAAGGAGATATTGCTCAACGCAATGCTAGGAGCGAGGCTATTGAGGTCTATCTGTATAGTCGCGCCATGAGGATCGCTCAAGCTTCCCTTAAGGAGGGAGCGCCATTATCGAGTTGGCTTGTGCGATCATCACACAAGATGTTGCTTGGCTTTGGACGCGGCGCACATCTCGCTCCTGGCGAGTACAAGACCGAACAAAATTACCTAGCAGACAAAATCAAGAGAAAAATTCTTTTTGTTCCGATAAGTCCTGAAGCCCTAAAAGAAGGGCTTGATAAACTTTTTCAGTTCATCAATGAAGATTCATGGGAAATTCTTATACAAACGGCCATTGCCCATCTTGAGTTTGAAGCGATACATCCATTCAAAGATGGGAATGGGAGAATCGGTCGGATGATAATACCTCTCATGCTATGGAAGCACGGTGCTATATCGGAGCCATATTTTTACATTAGCGAATTCTTTGAAAAGAACAAAAATGAGTATATAGATCGTATGAGGGCCGTATCGGCTGAAGATGCGTGGACAGATTGGATATTGTTCTTTCTTTCTGCTCTTGAGTTGCAATCTAAACAAAATCTTGAGAAAGCAGAGGCGATCCGCTCATTGTATGAAGATATGAAAGAGAGATTTAGAGACGTTTTGTCATCAAGATGGACGATTACTGCATTGGATTTTATTTTTACCCGCCCAGTCTTTAGAAATAATCTTTTTACAAACAAATCTGGAATACCTGGTCCAACTGCCCATAAATTTACTAGAAACTTATTGGATGCCGGATTACTGAGAACAGTGGCTCCGTCCGCAGGGCGACGCCCCGCCCTGTATGCGTTTGAACCGCTCCTTTCTCTAGTCCGGGCCTAAAGGTGCGAGCTTCCATTGACGGGCTATCCCGCTACCTCCCAAAGCGTCACCGGCCCCGCCCCCTGAATCGCCCGCACCGTCCCAACCGCCTTCTGTCGGCTGAGCGCCATCCCAGCCCGCTTTATGGCCTGCGCCACAAGGCGGCGATCCCCTATCCTGTCCGTGTTCCGCCATCAGCTGCCGCGCGACCTCCTGCGTCGTGACCGACTCCGGGGCTTCCCGTAGTACCATGAGAATGAACAAGGTGGGCAGCATGGCGGGAGCTTGGCGCTCACGGCCCGCAGCGGCAAGCGGCACCGTCCCAGCGCAAGCTCACGCCCCTATGCCCTTTATGGTTCCTATGCTTTTGTTGCCACGCCCAGCGGAAATGTGTTGGCGCTTGCTGCGTGCCACGCCAGGGCCGCGAAGGTGCAGCATGTCCGGCCAGCCAGACCTTTCCTGCCCATGTGTCCGGATAATGTCCGGATAGGCCGACTATGGGTTAGCTGGACAAACCCGCAGCAGAGCCGAAAAACATAACAATCTGAAAGAGATAACCTGGCGCGCCCGGAAAGACTCGAACTTCCAACCCCCAGATTCGTAGTCTGGTGCTCTATCCAATTGAGCTACGGGCGCCGCGCAGGAGGCGGCGATGTAGCCCACGCCACCCTCCGGTGCAAGGGGCCATGCGCTAAGCTGCCCCCCGTTGCGCCATCGGCGGCACGAACAGCGGCGCGGTGTCCCACGGGAACAGCACCCAAGTGTCCTGCGGCACCTCCACCACCCAAGTGTCCGCGACCCCCGCGCCGGCCGGCTTCGCGTATAGGCAGGCGAAATGCGCCTCCGGCAGCATCGAGCGCACCAGCTTCGCCGTCATGCCGCTGTCCACCAAGTCGTCGATGATGACGAACCCGGCCCCGGCCCCCGCCGCCGCCGCCGGCTTCAGCAACCGCGGCTCCCCCATCGTCTCGTCCTCGTAGCTGGCGACGCACACGCTCTCGACCAGCCGGCAATCCAGCTCCCGCGCCACGATCGCCGCCGGGATCAGCCCGCCGCGGCTGATCGCCACCAGTCCGATGAACGGCCCGCGCGGCATCAAGGCGGCGGCCAGGCTGCGCGCGTCCCGGTGCAGCTGGTCCCAGGTCACAGTGGCGTAGGTCCGCCCGCTCAAAACAGCCGTCCCCCGTTCGGCACCGCGAGGTCGGGCCGCACCAGCACGACGCCGCCCTCCGGGTCCGGCATCCCGAGCGTCAGCACCTCGCTGCGGAACGGCCCGATCTGCCGCGGCGGAAAGTTGACCACGGCGCACACCTGTCGCCCGACCAGAGCGTCCGGCGTGTAGTGCCCGGTGATCTGCGCCGAGGATTGCTTGACGCCGATCTCCCCCCCGAAGTCGATCCACAGCTTGATCGCCGGCTTGCGCGCCTCCGGGAAGGGCTGGGCGTCGGTGACGGTGCCGACGCGAATATCGACCCGGCCGAACTCGGCCATGGTCAGGGCGGCGGCCAAAGGGGCACCTGGCGAACCGGTCGGCGGGGGAGGGGGGGCGTTCATGCGGCGCATCATGCCGATTGAAGCCATGTTGCCAAGCCATGCCGCCCATGCCAGCGTCCGGCCCCACGCGCCGCGCCCGAAGCGCCTCCGACACAGGACCGCATGACCGCCGCCCTCCCGCACACTCCGAGCTTCCGCCTCGACGGCCGCCGCGCCCTGGTCACCGGCGCCAGCAGCGGCATCGGCGAGGCCGCCGCGGTCGCGCTGGCCGAAGCCGGCGCTTACGTCACCCTGGCCGCCCGGCGTGCCGAGCCGATGCGGGAAACCGTCGCCGCCCTCGAAGCGCGCGGCCTCAAGGCCCAGTCCGTCGCGATGGACGTCACCGACCGCGCCGCCGCCCGCGCCGCGATCGGGCGGCACGGCCCCTTCGACATCCTGGTCAACAACGCCGGCCGCAACACCCGCGAGCCGTTCGTCGACGTCACTGACGCGGCGCTCGACGCCATGCTCGACCTCAACGTCCGCGCCGCCTTCACCGTGGCGCAGGCCGTGGCGCGCGGCATGGTGGCGGCCGGGCAGGGCGGGGTGATCATTAACATGGGGTCCGTCAACGGCCACGTCGCCCGCGAGACCATCAGCGCCTACACCGCGACCAAGCACGCCATCGAGGGCCTCACCAAGGGCATGGCGCTCGAACTCGGCCGTCACGGCATCCGGGTGGTGACGCTGTGCCCCACCTGGATCGCCACCCCCTTAGTCCGCCCGATGCTCGAAGACCCGGAGACCGCGGCCATGATGCGCGACCGCCTGCCGATCGGCCGGGTCGGCGCCGTCGAGGACCTGATGGGCGTGATCGTGTTCCTCGCCTCCCCGGCCGCGGCGATGATGACCGGCGTGCCGCTGCTGGTGGATGGCGGACTGACGACGTACTGAAAGCGTCCTGGCGAGCAGGGAGCGAACCGATGCGATTTGTCTTGTGCCCGGGGTCCCGCCCCGGTTCAAACTCCCCCTCGGCACACGAAGGCGCCCGACCAGGCCGAGGCGTCCTGCCAGGAGGGGGAATATCATGTCCAACCGTCACCCGTCGTCCGAGCGCGTTCATGGCCTGTCCGGCCGCGGCCTCTCCCGCCGGGCCTTGGTCGCGTCCGCGGCCAGCGCGGGCCTGATGGCCATCTCGGACAGCGGCCAGGCCCAGACTACCCGCCAGACCGGCCTCGCGGCGCCGCCCACCACCATCACCAACCCGCCCCGCGACTTCGGCCCTGGCGGCGCGCCCACCACCTACTTCAACGATCCCGACATCCTCACCGTCGACCCCTCGTTCAACGGCCTGCTGCAGGTCAACTCCGCGATCCAGCGCCTGTGGACCGGCGCGCTCTGGGCCGAGGGCCCGGCCTGGAACGCCGAAGGCCGCTACCTGCTCTGGAGCGACATCCCCAACAACCGCCAGATGCGCTGGCTGGAGGACGACGGCCACGTCAGCGTGTTCCGCAGCCCGTCGAACAACAGCAACGGCAACACCTTCGACTTCCAGGGCCGCCAGGTCAGTTGCGAGCACCTGACCCGCCGCGTCGTCCGCTACGAACTCGACGGCTCCGCCACCGTGCTGGCCGACAGCTTCGAGGGCAAGCGCCTCAACTCGCCGAACGACGTCGTGCCCCACCCGGACGGCAGCCTCTGGTTCACCGACCCGCCCTACGGCGGCCAGCTCTACGAGGGCGCGCCCGACGCCCAGGGCGGCCCGTCGAACGCCGCGGGCCTGTTCAACCCCCGCCTCGGCCAGCCGCCCGGCTTCACGCCGGGCCGGCGCGAACTGCCGACCAACGTCTACCGCATCGACCCTTCCGGCCGCATCGACATGGTGGTCTCGGAGGACCAGGTGCAGGACCCGAACGGCCTCGCCTTCTCGCCGGACTACAAGCGCCTCTACGTCGTCAGCACCGGCAAGGGCCCGGGCGACACCAAGGAAGGCGGCAAGGGCGACGTCCACGTGTTCGACGTCGGCGGCGACAACAAGCTGGGCGGCCAGCGCCTATTCACCGACTGCATGATCGACGGCATCAAGTGCGGTCCGGACGGCATCCGCTGCGACGTGCAGGGCAACGCCTGGATCTCGAGCAACGCCGGCCGCAACGTCGGCTACAGCGGCGTCACCGTCTGGAACCCGGACGGCAAGCTGATCGGCCGCATTCGCGTCCCCGAGGTCGTCGCCAACATCGCGTTCGGCGGCCCGAAGCGCAACCGGCTGTTCATGTGCGGCAGCCAGTCGCTTTACGCCGTCTATCTCGCCACCCAAGGATCGGCCCCCGGCTAGGCTTCCTGCCCCGGCCAGGCTTCCGGGCACGGCCGGGCTTTCCACGAGGACACCGAATGCGCGACTTCCACCTGCCCGGCCGCAGCCCGGTCTACGCCACCCACGGCATGGCCGCCACCGCCATGCCGGCCGCCACCCTGGTCGCGCTCGACGTCCTGCGCGACGGCGGCAACGCCCTGGACGCCGCGGTGGCCGCCGCCGCGGCGCTCGCCGTCATCGAGCCGCACGCGACCGGCATCGGCGGCGACTGCTTCTGCCTCTACGCCCCCTCCGGCTCGGGGCGGATCGTGGCGCTCAACGGCTCCGGCCGCGCCTGCGCCGCCGCCCACGTCGACTGGTTCGAGGAGCGCGGCATCGACGCCATCGACAACACCTCGCCCCACGCCGTCACCATCCCCGGCGCGGTCTCCGCCTGGGAAGCGCTGGTCGAGGCCCACGGCACCAGGCCGCTCGGCGTGCTGCTGCGGCCCGCGATCCGCTTCGCCGAGGAGGGCTGGCCGGTCCATCACCGCGTCGCCCACGACTGGGCCGGCGTCGAGGCCAAGCTGCGCCGCAACGGCGCCGACGCCTTCCTGCCCAACGGCGCCGCCCCGCGGCCGGGCGATCTGTTCGTGCAGAAGCCGCTCGCCGCCACCTTGCGGACCATCGCCGAGCAAGGCGCGCGCGGGTTCTACGAAGGCTCCGTCGCCGCCGACATGGTCGCCGCCCTGCGCGCCCACGGCGGCCTGCACACCGAGGAGGACTTCGCCGCCGGCCGCACTGCGGCGGAGTTCGTCGAGCCGATCCGCATCGGCTACCGCGGCTACGAAGTGTGGCAATGCCCGCCCAACGGCTCCGGCCTGCTGGTGCTGATGCTGCTCGGCATCCTCGAAGGCTACGACCCGGCCCCGGGCGGCCCGCTCGACCCCCTCCGCCTGCACCGCCACCTCGAAGCCGCCCGCCTCGTCTATCGCGACCGCGACGCCTTCCTCGCCGACCCGTCCCACGTCGAGGTGCCGGTCGGGCGCCTGACCAACCCCGACTACCTCGCCCGGCTGCGCGCCCTGATCAACGACCGCCGCGCCATGCCGCACCTCCCGGCGCCCGGCGAGGCGCTGCTGCCGATGCACAGCGACACCACCTACCTGTCCGTGGTCGACCGCGACGGCAACGCTTGCAGCTTCATCAACTCGCTGTTCCAGAGCTTCGGCTCCGGCATCCTGGCGCCGAACGCCGGCGTCATGCTGCAGAACCGCGGCTTCGGCTTCCGCGTCCAGCGCGGCCATCCCAACTGCATCGCGCCCAACAAGCGCCCGATGCACACCATCATCCCCGGCATGGTCACGAAGGACGGCCGCGCGGTGATGCCCTACGGCGTCATGGGCGGCCACTTCCAGCCGATGGGCCAGACCTGGTTCCTGACCAGCATGATCGACTACGGCCTCGACATCCAGGAGGCGCTCGACCTGCCCAGGGTGTTCCCATACCAGGGCAAGATGGAAGTGGAGCGCGGCCTGCCGCCGGCGGTGGCGCAGGCCCTCGCCGCCATGGGCCACGAGCCGCTCGCCGCCGAGCGCCCCCACGGTGGCGGCCAGGCGATTTGGATCGACCACGCCCGGGGCTGCCTGATCGGCGGCTCCGAACCACGCAAGGACGGCTTGGCGCTGGGTTACTGAGCCGTGGAACCCTGCGACCTCCCCGCCACCGAGGCCCGCCGCCTGATCGGCGCCAAGCGCCTTTCCCCCGTCGAGCTGGCCGAGAGCTGCATCGCCCGCATCGAAGCCACCGATCCGGCCGTCAACGCCCTCCCGGCGCGCGACATCGACGGCGCGCGCCGGGCGGCGCGGGACGCCGAGCAGTCGGTGATGCGCGGCGACCCGCTCGGTGCCCTGCACGGCCTGCCGCTGGCGGTTAAGGATCTGGAGGACGCCGCCGGCTTCGTCACCAGCCACGGCAGCCCGATCCACGCCAACCAGGTCGCGCCGTGCGACCAGCGCACCGTCGCGGCCATCCGCGCCGCCGGCGCGATCATCCTCGCCAAGTCCAACGTCCCCGAGTTCGGCGCTGGGGCCAACACCCGCAACGCCGTCTACGGCGTGACCGGCAACGCCTTCGACCCGACGCGCTCCGCCGCCGGCTCCTCCGGCGGTTCGGCGGTTGCGCTCGCCTGCGGCATGGTCCCCCTCGCCACCGGCTCCGACACCGGCGGCAGCCTGCGCAACCCGGCCGCCTTTAACGGCGTCGTCGGCTTCCGCCCCACCCCCGGACTCGTCGCCAACGAAACGGCCGGGTTCTCGCCGCTCAGCGTGCTGGGGCCGATGGGCCGCACCGTGGGGGACGCTGCCTTGCTGCTGTCAGTGATGGCCAGCGACGACAAGCGCGACCCCCTCGCCACCACCATCCACGGTCGCCCCGTGCGCCGGCCCAATGATTTCACCCCGCCGGCCCCGTGCGACCTCTCCACCCTGCGCGTCGCCCTGACCTCCGATTTCGGCTTCGCGCCCACTGAGCGCCACATCGCCGAGGTGTTCGCCGACAAGACCGCCCTGTTCCGCGCCGCCTTCGCCCGCGCCGACGACGCGACGCCCGACTGCGCCGGCGTTGACCGGGCCTTCGAGGTGCTGCGCAGCCTCGGCTTCCTGCGCAAGCACGCGGACAGCATGAGAACTCGGCCGCACGACCTCGGCCCCAACATCCACGCCAACTACGAGGAAGGCTTGCGCTACACCGCGCTGGACGCGGCCGAGGCCCTCGGCGCCCAGGCCGACATCTACCGGCGCTGGCAGGCGTTCTTCGACGACTATGACGTCGTGCTGTCCCCCGCCATCACCATCAGCCCGCGGCCGTGGACGGAACTCTACCCGGCCGAGATCGACGGCAAGCCTACCCGCACCTACTTCCACTGGCTGGCGCTCGCCTACTGCAGCTCGCTGATCGGCCACCCCTCTCTGTCCCTGCCGGTCGGCCTCGACCGCCACGGGATGCCGTTCGGCTTGCAGATCGTCGGTCCCCGCGGTGGCGACGCGCTGGTACTATCCGTCGCCGGGGCGCTGGAGCGGCACCTGGCCGACGACGCCCGAACCGCCCGGCCATTGCCCGACCTGGTCCGGCTGCGCGCCGCCCCGCCCATCGCCGCCAGCCCGGGGTTCATGGGCTTCGGGTGACGTCCGCCGCCGCGCCGGGCCGAGCAGGCCGAACGCCAGCACCAGCAGCGCCGCCGCCGAGATCGCCCGCCCTGCGGCCTGGCCAGGCGGCGCGCCGGGCCGGATCTCGATCACCGAGCGCCCTGCCTCGATCGGCACCACGGTCAGGTCCATGATGTCCGGCATCGAGGACACCGCCTGCCCGTTGCGCGTCACCTGCTGGCGCGGATCCCAGTCATGGCTCAGCCGCACGAAGCCGGGTGCGGCGCTGGTCAGCTCGACTCGCACCCGATCGGCCCGCACCACGTAGTCCTGCACCTCCGGCTTCGTCGCGGGCCTGGCGCCTGCCCGCGTTGAGGGCAGGGTGGCCTCGGCCAGCAGGATGCGGGCGGCGACCCCGGTTCGCGGGTCAAGCCGCATCCTGCTGTTGACTTGGTCGAGCACAGTACGCGCCCGCTGCGGCGCGGTCGGCAGTCCGGACGATGGCACGGCGGATTCGATTGCCGGCGCGAACACCACGTCGTAGCCGCAATCGACCGCGAGCGCCCGGCCGAGCGGCCCCTGTTCCGTTGCGGGAATCGCCGGCGGCAGCCCCATGCTGGTCCGGTTCGACGCTACCACCCGCCGCACGCGCAACTGGCACAGCATGGTGGAGGTCGCCGGGGACAAAACCCCAGCGCTGGCGAGGTCACGCTCGACCGAGGCGGCGGCCAGCTCGGCGAAATCCCGGGCTGGACTGGCGAGCTGGGTGTAGCCGCCGACGATGAACTCGGCCGGATAGAGTTGCAGGATCCCGGCCCCGCCGCCACCGCTGGCTTCGAATGCCTGGCGGGCCGAGTCGCCCTCCACGGTCCGCCCTGGCAGCTCGGCCAGCGCCTGGCCCGCGGCGTCGATCGCGCCGAGGTCCGTCCGCGCCAGGGGCTGGATGGCCGTCGGGCCGAGATCGAGCAACAGCAGGCCGATGATCAGCGCCGGGGCTGACCGCCAGTGACGCCAACGGTCCATCGCCGCGTCCGCCCCGATGCCGGCCAGCACGGCCAGCGGCAGCAGGGTCAGCACGATCGTGCGCAGGAAGTCGCCGCGCGCCAGCAGCGACAGGACCAGGAGCGCGAGCAAGGCGAACGCCTCGCGCCGCCACCGCGCCGACGCCAGGGCCCGCCCGGTCCCGAACACCGCCAGCGCGATCGCCGTGATCCCGAGATAGGCCGACGAGTCGTGGCCGTGGTTCGTCCGCCACGCGCGCCAGACCAGGAGGTGGTCCAGCATCTCCCGGCTCGGCAGCGCCACCGACAGCACGCGGTCGGCGGAGATCGAGGCGTCGGCGCGGCTGGCCAGGAACGCGGGCAACACCACCCAGGCCGCCAGCACGCCCGCGAACACGGCCGCGCCGGCCAGCGGGACCAGGCGGGACCACCGTTCGGGCCGGGGCAGCAGCAAGATGGTCGCGTAGACCGCCATGAACAGCCCGGCCACCAGGCCGAACGGCGTGTAATTCGCCAGCAGGAGGGAGACGACCGCCGCCAGCTGCCACGCCGCCCGCGGCACCCAGCCGTCGGACCGCACCACGCGCCGCAGCAGCAGGAAGGCGATCGGCAGCAGCGCCACCGAAACCGCCTGCGGCACCGTGCCGCGATACAGGATCAGGTGCAGGTGGGCGAACGACCCGGCGTAGATCAGCCCCGCCACCCAGCCGCCCACGCGGCCCTGCCCCAACTCGCGCGCCAAGCGATAAGCGCCGACCCCCGATGCCGCGTGCATCAGCAGCAGGAACAGCTTGGTGGCGAAGGTCGGGTCGCCCACGATCACGGCGAGCCAGGTGATCGGCCAGAACGTCGTCGGGCCGTAGAACTCCGGCAACGGCTGGCCGAGATACTGGAAGTTCGTCCAATAAGGGTCGGTCCCGGCCAGGACGGCGCGGAGCCGGGTCGCGACGAGGGCGATGTGGTTGCCCAGATCGCCCATCAGCAAGTGGCCGGGCAGCAGGTAGCTGTGCCCGAACCAGAGCACGGCGGCCAGGAACAGCGCGTTTGAAGCCCGCCCTTCGGTCGCGATGACCCGCGACAACCCGCCCGTTCGCCATTCCAGGATCGCCACGGCGCACCCGAACACCAGGGTCGCCGCCATTACCGCGATGCCCGTCCAGCCAATCTGGCCGAGGATCAACGGCTGCAGATCGGCGAGACTGGGTGAGGAACTGGCCCGACGATACGCCGCCGCGACCACGTAACGGATAGGATCGACGACGACGAACGTCGTCGTTGCCAGCGCCAGCAGGAAGGCCGTGGCAAACCAGCCGGCAACCAGGCGAGACATCGTCAGCGAACCCCGAGTTCACAATCTAGGGTTGTATACCCTGGATTGTTGGCTCAGGCCAGATCATTTTTTCAACGAAACTATCGCCGCCACCACCCGCGCTTCTTTTCGGCCGGAGAGCCGTCGGCTTGGCCTATCATCATCGGGGTGGTCATTGGATCAGGGGTCGGTTGGACAGGGGCGGTCGGCGCATCGTCCTCATCCGGGCCGGCCAGAGCCAGTTCCGGCTCCGCACTCTCCGATGCCGTGGGTCCGCGCGCGTCTGGCTCGTTCTGCATCGGCCCTGAGTCAGCCGCGACAGGCATGTCAGGCTCGATCATGCTCGGTCCGGCGTCCGTCGCCGGCTCGGACGCTTCGCCGCCCATATCCTCGCTGGCAGCCGGCTCCGGAGTCGCCGCGTCTGATTGCTCGAACGGCGCTTCCTCCGCCGCATCGGCGCCCATGTCCGGCTCGGGCAAAGGCGGCGGAGCCGCCATGATCGCCACCGGCTGCGCGATGCGCGCCTGCTCCGCTTGCTCAACAGCGTCGAAGAAGTCGAACGCGTTGCTGCCGCCGAACGGGTCGGCCGGGGTTGGCCCGACGTAGGCTGGCGCCGTGTAGGTCGGCGGGGAAGAGGCCGGCGTGGCGTAGGCCGGCACCGGATTCGGTCCGGCGTCGCCGGTCGACTCGCCGGCATCTTCGCCAGCCACGACGGGTTCGCCGCGCCGCCGCCGCCTTCCGCCGCGCCGGCCGCGCCGCTTGCGCTCGCCGTCCTCGGTCGCGGCCTCGTCCTCGGCCGCGCCCGGCGTCGCCGCCTCGGCAGTCCGCGGCGCTGCGTCGGCCTCGTCGCTCTCGTCGTCCGTTGCTGCGTCGTCGCCCGCCGCCTGCCCTGCCTCGCCAGCCGCCTCCGCGGTCGTCTCCGCCTCATCGCGACGGCCGCCCCGCCGGCGACGACGGCGGCGCTTGCGCTGCTCGCCGTCCTCTCGCGTTTCGTCCGACGCCTCGGCCGCGCTGCCGCCTTGGCGCTCGCCTTCGCCTTCGCCTTCGCTTGCAGCTTCGCCCTCCGCCGCCTCATCGACGGTTTCGGTCAAAACCTCCTCGTCCGGATCCTCGAACGGTTCAGGCGGCGCGAGCTGGCTGATCGGCGCGGGCCCTTCGGAAGCCGTCTGCGCCCGCACCCGCTCGATCCGCATCTCCGGCGCCATCAAGCTGTCATCGGACGCGAACGTGACGTGCAGGCCGAACCGCTGCTCGATCTCACCCAGCCGCACCCGCTTATGGTTTAGGATGTAGAGCGCGATCGACCCGGCGACGTGCACCACGACCTCAGCCGCCCGTCGTTTCGCCCCCTCGTCCTCGATCCCGCGCAGAACGTGCAGTGCGGCGTTCTCCGTGCTGCGGACGTGCCCCGCGCCGCCGCAATGGGCGCAAGTGACGAAGCTCGTCTCCGCGAGCGAGGGCCGCAACCGCTGGCGGCTCATCTCCAGCAAACCGAAATGGCTGATCGAGCCGACCTGGATGCGCGCCCGGTCGTTCTTCAAGGCGTCCTTCAGCTTCTTCTCGACCGCGGCGATGTTGCGCCGGCTCTCCATGTCGATGAAGTCGATGACGATCAGCCCGGCCAGGTCACGCAGCCGCAACTGGCGCGCTGCTTCCTCGGCCGCTTCCAGGTTGGTCTTGAGCGCCGTCTCCTCGATGCCGCGCTCGCGCGTGCCGCGGCCCGAGTTCACGTCGATCGCGACCAGCGCCTCCGTCTGGTTGATCACCAGGTAGCCGCCCGAGCGCAACTGCACCGAGGGCTGCAGCATGGCGTCGAGCTGCAGCTCCACCTGCGCCTTGGCGAACAGCGGCTGCGGCTCCTTCCAAAGTTGCACCTTCTTGGCGTGAGTCGGCATCAGCATGCGCATGAAATCCCGCGCCGCCCGCCAGCCCGCCTCGCCGTCCACCAAGATGTCGTCCACGTCGCGCGAGTAAACGTCGCGGATGGCCCGCTTGATGAGGTTGGCCTCTTCGTAGATCAGCGCCGGGGCCATGCTCTTCATCGTCAGGTCGCGGATCTGGTCCCATTGGTTGAGCAGGTACTCGCAGTCGCGGATGATCTCGGGCTTCGGCCGGTTCGCCCCGGCGGTGCGCACGATCAGCCCCATGCCGCGCGGCAAGTCGAGTTCCGCCATCACCTCCTTCAAGCGCCGCCGGTCCGCCATCGAGGTGATCTTGCGCGAGATGCCGCCGCCGCGCGGCGAGTTCGGCATCAGCACGGAGAACCGCCCGGCGAGCGAGATGTAGGTCGTCAGCGCCGCCCCTTTGGTGCCGCGCTCCTCCTTCACGACCTGGACCAACAGGATCTGCCGCCGCCGCATCACCTCCTGGATCTTGTAGTTGCGCAGGAACCGCGGCGTGCTGCGCCGGTCCGCGCGCTCGTCGCCGTCCTGCTCGCCGCCCACCGCCTCGGGCGGGCCGGCCGAGTGCACGACCTCGACGCCGCCGTCCGGCCCAGGCTCGCTCATGGCGTCCTCGGCCGGGGAGGGGGCCTCGCCCTCGTCGGCCAGGTTGGCCTCGCCCATGCCGTCCGCGGTCGGCGCGTCTACGGCCGCGTCCGATGCCGCATCGGGCATCATGGGGACGAGGACCTCCGGCGCAACCACCTCGCCGCCTCCTGTCGGCTCCGCCGACGGCGCGTGCTCGGGTGCCATCGAATCGACCGGATCAGCGAACAGCGCCCGCGCCTCCTCCGGCGCGACGATGATCTCCTGGGCCATGGCGGCGGGCTGGGCCACCTGGCTCGGGTGGGGCAGGGCGGTTTCGGCCGCCTCGGGATCGGCGTCCGTCGCGAACCCGGCCTCGATCAGCGCGTCGGCAGCAGCCGCGACCGGCTCGTCATCGATGGGTGCCCGTGCGTCGAGGGCGCTCTCAGCGGCACCCTCGGCGGCAGCGTTCTCGGACGCGTCGGCCTCCGTATTGGTGCCGGCCGCGTCGGCGTTGTCCGCCCGTCGCGACCGGCCCCGGTCGTGGCCGCCTCTGTCCTGGCGCCCGCGATCTGTCCGTCCTCGCTCTTGGCTCGCGGCCTCGCGCTCATCGGCCTCCTCGTCCTCGCGCGCCTCCGCTTCCTGCATCTCCAGCAGGCGCTTCCGGTCAGCGACGGGGATCTGGTAATAATCGGGATGGATCTCGCCGAAAGCCAGGAAGCCGTGGCGGCCGCCGCCGAACTCGACGAACGCGGCCTGCAAGCTCGGTTCGACGCGGACGATCTTGGCGAGGTAGACGTTGCCTTTGAGGTGCTGCTTGGTCGACGTCTCGACGTCGAAGTCTTCGAGGCGGTTACCGTCCAGGACCACCACGCGGGTTTCTTCCGAGTGGGTGCTGTCGATCAACATGCGCTTCGTCATGAGGTCTGGAACTCCGAGGATCCGCGCTCCCGCGCGTGCCGGGCACGCCGCTGGGGAAGCGGGAAAGGCGTGGATAGAGGGTGCCAAGACCGGAATGCCGCAGGCCTGGTCCAGAATGCGATGGGACAGGCACGGCGCTGGGCATGATCAACCTTGGCAAGATCGGGAGTCGCCGCCGGTCAAAACCAGTCAGCGCCACCCAGGTGGGGCGAACGGACCCCGGCGCGCGAGGGCGCGGCGCGGGCAACGACGCAGGGGCGACTGACGGGAACCAGCTCATTCGGGCCCGAAGGCCACGCCGGCATGCACCGAATCGACCGGGGCTGCGCCACCGGAACATCAGCAAGATGGCCCAAACCGCACCAAGCTGCAAGAGCGCCGTTCTGGGTCGGCATGTTGCGCATCTGCATCGCCGCTCCGCAGGTTTGATGCGGTCCGGCAACTGCTGTGGTATCGAGGCTAATGCCTGGTCCTTTGCTGATCCCCCGGCGCACCCTGCTCGCCGCCATTGCCAGCCTGTCCACGACATCTCCCTCGCTGGCGGCCGGAGCCAGGCCGCACTCGTCCGGCCGCCCTGGCAAGGGCGCCAAGTCGCCGCCGCTGCCTCTTGTGATGCTCGACCCAGGCCACGGCGGCAAGGATCCGGGCGCGATCGGCGTGTCCGGCACCTACGAGAAGCACATCGCCCTCGCCGCCGCCCAAGAACTCCGCCGCCAACTGGTCGCCGGCGGCCAGTGCCGCGTGTCGCTGACCCGCGCGCGCGACGTCTTCATCCCGCTGCCCGAGCGGGTCGCCATCGCCCAGCGCAACGGGGCCGCCCTGTTCGTCTCCATGCACGCCGACGCGCTCACCGACAGCCGCGTCCGCGGCGCCAGCGTCTACACCCTGTCCGACACCGCGTCCGACGCCCAGACCGCCGCCCTCGCCCGGCGCGAGAACAGCGTCGACCGCCTCGGCGCCAGGTTCCAAGACATGCCGCCCGACGTGGCCAACATCCTCTCCAGCCTGGTGCGCCGCGAAACCCGCCGCGGCTCGGCCGTCATGGCCCGGCACGTCGTCGGCGCGTTCGAGCCCCGCATCGGCATGCTCTCCACCCCCGCGCGCCACGCCCGCTTCGCCGTGCTCAAGGCTCCCGACGTGCCGAGCGTGCTGGTCGAGATGGGGTTCATGTCGAATCCGCTGGACGAGGCGGCGCTGCGTCGGGCAGACCACCGGGCGAAGGTCGCCGCGGCCTTGAAGCGAGCCATCGAATCCTACCTGGTCGCCGGCAGCCAGGCCGGCCAGGGATTCGTGGGGTAATCTGATATGAACGGTCCATCAGACAACACGGGACGGGAACTCGCGCCGCCGCCGCGCGCCGGCCGCGCGCCCATCTCCGTGCCCCGCCCCAAGCGCCAGCGCCGCTTCGGCGTCCTTCGCAAGCTGTTCGCCGCCGGGCTCGGCCTCACCCTGCTCGGCGGCGTCGGCGTCGCCGCCTACGGCTGGCACACCTACGAGCGCTACGCCGCCGACCTGCCGACGCTGGACGGCCTGCGCGACTACCAGCCCCGCGTCATGAGCCGCATCTACGCCGGCGACGACCGCCTCGTCGCCGAGCTCGCCACCGAGCGCCGCATCTTCGTCCCCGTCGCCGCCATCCCCGACATGGTCAAGCAGGCGTTCATCTCGGCCGAGGACCAGAAGTTCTGGTCCCACCGCGGCGTCGACCCGGTGGCCATCGCCCGCGCCGCCTGGACCGACGTGCAACAGTATGGCCAGGGCCGCCGCCCGATCGGCGCGTCCACCATCACCCAGCAAGTCGCCAAGAACATGCTGCTGGGCAACGAGGTGTCCGTCGCCCGCAAGGTGAAGGAGCTGATCCTGGCGCTCCGCATCGACCAGTCGATGACCAAGGAGAAGGTGCTCGAACTCTACCTCAACGAGATCTATCTCGGCCTGTCGTCTTACGGTGTCGCCGCCGCCGCCCAAGCCTACTTCGATAAATCGCTCGACGAGTTGACTTTGCCCGAGGCCGCCTTCCTCGGCGCGCTGCCCAAGGCCCCCAACAACTACAACCCGTTCCGCTACCCGGACGCGGCCAAGGGCCGCCGCGACTGGGTGCTCGACCGCATGGCCGACGACGGCGCCATCACCCAGGCCCAGGCCAACGAGGCCAAGGCGACCCCGATCCACCCCGCCGCCTACCGCCGCCCCGACACCGTGCCCGGCTCCGAGTGGTTCGGCGAGGAGGTCCGCCGCCAGATGGTCGAGCGCTTCGGCGCCGACGCCACGACGCAAGGCGGCTACGTCATCCGCACCAGCCTCGACCCGGTGCTGCAGACCGCCGCCGACGAGGCCCTGCGCAAGGGCCTTCTCGCCTACGACCGTGCCCGCGGCGGCTGGCGCGGCCCGGTTGCCAAGCTCGAGGGCGGCCCGGCGTGGAAGCAGGGCTGGAGCGCCCCGCTCCAGGCCGTCGCCCGCCCGCCAGGCATGTTGCCAGAATGGAAGCTCGCCCTCGTGCTGGACGCCACCGCCGCCGAGGCCAAGCTCGGCTGGATCGAGCGCGCCGCCGACCAATCGGCCGGCGTGTCCCGCGTTCAGGCCCTGCGCCTGTCCGACGTCGGCTGGGCCCGCCCGGTGCGCGGCAACGGCCTCGGTCCCGCGCCGCGCCGCATGTCGGACGTGGTCCAGGTCGGCGACGTCGTGATGGTGGAACCCCAGGCCGCCGCCGCCGCTCAAGGCCGGGCGGCGGCGCAGCCCGAGCGCCTGGCCTTGCGCCAGATTCCCCAGGTCCAGGGCGCGCTCGTCTCGCTTGACCCGGCCACCGGCCGCGTCCTCGCCATGTCCGGCGGCTGGAGCTTCAACACCAGCCAGTTCAACCGCGCCACCCAGGCGCAGCGCCAGCCGGGCAGCTCGTTCAAGCCGATCGTCTACCTGACGGCGCTGGAAGCCGGGTTCTCGCCCAGCCAGCGCGTGCTGGACGCCCCCTTCGTGCAGAACCTCGGACAGGCCGGGCAATGGCGGCCCAACAACTACGGCCTCAACTTCATCGGCCCGGTGCCCATGCGCATCGCGCTCGAGAAATCGCTCAACCTCGTCACCGTGCGCCTCGCCGAGCGCGTCGGCATGGAGGCCGTGGCCCAGAACGCCATCGCCTTCCACGTCGTCGACGGCATGCCCAAGGTGCTGCCCGCCTCGCTCGGCGCGGTCGAGACCACCGTGCTGCGCCAAGCCTCCGCCTACGCCGGGCTGGCGATGAACGGCAGGGAGGTGCTGCCCTCACTGGTGGACGTGGTCCAGGACCGCCAGGGCAACGTCGTCTGGCACGCGAGCGGCCTCGAATGCCAGGGCTGCGCCGACCCCTCGAAGCCGCCTTCCTTGATCGACGCCCGCCGCCAGGTCGCCGACCCGCAGAGCACGTTCCAGCTCGTGACGATGATGCAAGGCGTCGTGTCCCGCGGCACCGGCGCCGCCGCGGGCGCGGGCCTCGGCCACCCCGCCGCCGGCAAGACCGGCACCAGCCAGGACTTCAACGACGCCTGGTTCGTCGGCTTCACCGCCGACCTCGTCACCGCCGTCTGGATCGGCAACGACGACAACACCAGCCTCGGCGACAAGGAAACCGGCGGCTCCGTCGCCGCCCCCATCTGGCACGACTACATGGCCGCCGCCCTCAAGTCCCGCCCGGCCCTCGCGTTCCCGATGCCGGACGGCATGACCATGGCCGCCTGGGACAGCGGCTACGGCCGGGTCACCGACGCGTTCAAGCCCGGCCAGGACCCTGGCAGCAGCCAAGGCACTATCGGCGGCGGCGAGACCCAGGGCAACGATGTCGCGGCCACCACCACCAGCGGCGTCGGCATCGACAGCGGCGTGGGCGGGTTGTATTGAGCGGCTGCCATGTCCACCGAATCAGATGCGCTCAACATCCAGCTCAAGCAGACCGTCGCGCTGCTGAGGAGGCATCTTTGACTGGGATGTCGCCACCGCCCGACTCGACGAGCTGAACGCCCAAGCCGAGAACCCCGCCCTATGGAATGACGCCGCCGCCGCCCAGGCAGTGATGCGCGAGCGCACCCGCTTGGCCACCCAGATCGACGGCCTGCGCGCCCTGGAGCGTGAGGCCGCCGACACCACCGGCCTGATCGAGATGGCCGAGGGCGAGGGCGACGCCGCGATGGTGGCCGACGGCGTGGCCACGTTGCAGCGCCTGCTGGACGACGCCCAGCGACTCGAGACCGAGAGCCTGTTGTCCGGCGAGGCCGACGGCCGCGACGCCTTCCTCGAAGTCAACTCCGGCGCCGGCGGCACCGAGGCCCAGGACTGGGCCGAGATGCTGGCCCGCATGTACACCCGCTGGGCCGAGCGCCACGGCTGCAAGGTGCAGTTGCTGGAGCAGAGCGAGGGCGAGCAGGCCGGCATCAAATCGGCGACGTTGCAGGTGAGCGGCCCCAACGCCTACGGCTGGCTGAAAACCGAGGCCGGCGTCCATCGCCTGGTCCGCATCAGCCCGTTCGACGCCGCCGCCCGCCGGCAAACCAGCTTCGCCAGCGTCTGGGTCTACCCCGTGGTGGACGACACCATCGAGATCGAAGTCAACGAGAGCGACCTCAAGGTGGACACCTTCCGCGCCAGCGGCGCCGGCGGCCAGCACGTCAACAAGACGGAGAGCGCCATCCGCATCACCCACGTCCCCTCCGGCATCATCGTCGCCTGCCAGACCGACCGCAGCCAGCACCGCAACCGCGCCACGGCCATGACGATGCTGAAAGCCCGGCTGTACGAGCAGGAGCTGCAACGGCGCGAGGCCGTGTCGGCGGCGCAGGAGAACGCCAAGACCGACATCGGCTGGGGCCACCAGATCCGCAGCTACGTCCTCGCCCCCTACCAGTTGGTCAAGGACCTGCGCACCGGCGTGGAAAAAGGCAACCCCGACTCCGTGCTGGACGGCGACCTCGACGAGTTCATGTCCGCCGCCCTCGCCGCCCGCGTCGGCGCGACCCGCAGCGAGGCCAGCGCCCAGGCGCGGTAAGGAACAGGGCGCGGAAGGGATCCGGTCAGGCCAGCCCCTCCATCCCCCCGTCCACGCTGATCGCCTGCCCGCTGATCGTCGCACCATACGGGCTGCACAGATAAAGCGCCATGTTGGCGATGTCCTGCTGCCCGACGAAGCACCGCAGGCTGACCCGCTCCAGCGTCCGCTCCGTTTCCTCGTTGTCGCTGATCCCCTTCGCCTGCGCCTTGTTGCGCAGCACGCTGCGGATGCGCGCCCCGTCGACCAGCCCCGGCAGGATCGCGTTCACCCGGATGCGCTCCGGCCCCAGCTCCATCGCCAGGGTCCGCGTGAACCCGACCACGCCCCACTTCGCCGCGCTGTAGGGGCTGCGCAGCGGGAAACCGAACTTGCCGGCCGCCGAGCTGAGGTTGACGATGCTGCCGCCCCCCGCCTCCCGCAGCAGCGGCACCGCCCGTCGCGCACAGTGGAACATGCTGGCCAGGTCGGTCCGCAGCACCGCGTCCACCTCTTCCGGCGTCACGTCCTCGACCGGCTTCGTCGGCCCGGCGATCCCCGCGTTGTTCACCAGCACGTCGAGCCCGCCCAGCGTCCGTGCCGCCTCGTCCATGAACCGGTCCAGGTCCTCGACCCGCCCCGCGTCCGCCCTCATCCCAGGGTGTCCGCACGCGGCCAGCGCCGCCTCGTCCACGTCGCTGACGAACGCCGTCGCCCCGCAAGCGGCGAAGCTGTCGGCCATCACGCGTCCGATCCCCCCCGCCCCGGCGGTGATGGCAACGCGCCGCCCCGATAGGTCGAGCGGAACCGGGCTGTTTGCGGCTTGGCTCATGGCGTCACGCCTCCTCTTGTCTCGCTGGTGGCAGCATCGGCGGGACACGCGTTGCCACCCCGAGGCTGCCCGTTCAAACACAGGTTTAGGGCTTGTTGGACACTGCGATCCGTCGCGGTAAGTGTCAGACGAGCCTAAGCTAAAGGCAGGGGGGTCGGAATGGAAATCGACTTCGGCGTTTTCACCGATTTCATCGCCGCCCACCGCGCTTGGGCCATGCCTCTGATCTTCCTGGTCAGCTTCGGCGAGAGCTTCGCCTTCATCAGCCTGCTGGTGCCGGGCACCACGATCCTTGCCGCCTGCGGCGCGCTCGTCCCCGGCGGCACCCTGTCGCTGCTGCCGCTCCTGGCCGGCGCCATCCCCGGCGCCGTGCTCGGCGACGGCGCATCCTACTGGCTCGGCCGGCGCTACGGCCCGGCCGTCACCCGGCGCTGGCCCCTGTCCCGCCACCCCGGCATGGTCGCCAAGGGCGAGGCCTTCCTTCGCCGCCACGGCGTCGCCAGCGTCGCGATCGGCCGCTTCTTCGGCCCCATCCGCGCCGTCATCCCGCTGGTCGCCGGCATGGCCCGCATGGACCGCTGCGCCTTCTGGCTCGCCAACGTCGGCTCCGCCCTGGTCTGGGCCCCGGCCATCATGCTCCCCGGCGCGCTGCTCGGCTGGGCCGCCGAACGGGCCGACGCCCGCGCGTGGTGGGGGATGGGCGCAGTCGCCGCCGGGCTGGCCGTGGTCGTCATGGTCATGGCCCGGCGTCGCCGCATCCGGGCCTGAGCCGCCTCAGCTCATGCGGACCGGCGACCACGCGACCCATCCCCACATCACCAGCGAGGCAACCGCGAACGCGGCCATCACCGAGGTCGTCGCCGCCGGGCCGAGCATCGGCAGCAACAAGGCCACGCAGGCGCTGGACAAGGCCCCCATCAGGATCTGAATGACCCCGATCGCCGCCGCCGCCGTGCCGGCCTGGCCCCCCATCGGGTCGAGCGCCACGTGCTGCGCGTTCGGCCCGATCACGCCCCGGCAGAACAGGTGCAGCAACAACAGCGGGAACAATGCCCAAGGCGTCACGTCCGCCGCGATCAGCACGGCCAGCAGCGCCGCCGACGCCGCCGACGCCGCGAGGCAGTTCCACAGCAGCCGCCGCGGCCCGATGCCCAGCCTGACGCTCCAGCCGCTGGCGTAAGCGCCCAGCGTCAACGCCGCGGCCGTGCAGGCGAACACGACACCGTATCCCCCGGGCGACAGCCCGAAATGGTGCATCAGCACCTGCGGCGACCCGGCGATGTAGGCGAACACCGCGCCGTAGCTCAGCGCGTTCATCGCGCACAACGCGGAGAACCGCCGGTCCGACAGCACCCGCAGGTAGGCCGACCGCAGCCGGGGCCGCAGGCTGGTGGTTGACGGCGCGAGCCTGCTCTCCGCCACGCCGGTCATCACCACCGCCAGCAGCAGCAGGCCGCTCACGCACAGCGCGAGGTAGATCGGCCGCCAGCCCCACTGGTCCAGCATCCAGGCGCCCACCGACGGCGCCAGCATCGGCGCTAAGCCGAACACGATCGTCACGTACGACCGCTTGGCCCGCGCCGCGTCGCCGACGAACAGGTCGCGGATCATGGCGAAGGCCAGCACCGCGCAACCGCCGGCCGCCGCCCCCTGCAGCAGCCGCAGCGCGAGCAGCGCCTCCGCCGTCCCGGCCAGCGCGCACCCGAGCGCCGTCAGCGAGTAGCAGGCCAGCGCCGTCAGCAGCACGGGCCGCCGGCCGTAATGATCCGACAAGGGCCCGGCCCCGAACTGCCCGGCGGCGAACCCGATCATGAACAGCGTCAGCGTCAGCCCGATCGTGCGCGGCGAGGCGAGGAACTCGGCCTGCAGGCTGAGCAGCGTCGGCTGGCTGATGTCGATCGACAACGCCGGCAGCGCCGCCAACAGCCCGAGCAGCAGCGTGAAGCCGAACGTGTCCGGGCGGACCTGCCGCGCTCCCAGCAGCCCGCGCCCCGCATCCGGCGCGGGCGTGATCGGCAAGCCGGGTTCGGACGGCGACGAGATCGTCACGGCAGACGCCTCGACCCACGCCGGGCGCCCATCCCGATTGGCCGAGGCGACGGTCGGGCTGGGAAGTGTCGGGCGGCGGATGAGGTAGCTGCTGTCACTATGGCGTCTCACGGCAGTTGTTATGCGAAAATTACCTTAGTGCACCCAAAACGTGCATCAAATCAGGATGCACATTCAATGCGCGCGCATGTTTAGGCTTTTCCAGCAAACCCTCAGCCGTCGATTGGTCATGATTTGTCAGCAAACGGGATCCTCTCTTTTTTAAGTTGCACTTTTGCCACTAAACACGCGTAAAGCGAGAGAAGATTGATTTCTGTTACGCCTTAGGTTACGAACTCACCCACCGGCCTCGCGCCGGCACGACATGAGTGACCGTCCTTTATGTACGCAGGTGAGCATTGGACTTAGTGCTGCAGACGGCTCGAGAGCGAACAGGCCGGCAGGACAACGTGCGTCTCTGGCTGCGGCTGTTAGGCGACTTCAACGCGCACCTGGCGGACGGGCGTTCGGTCCTGCCCGTCAGCAAGAAGGCGTGCGCGCTGCTGTCCCTCATCGCCGCCCACGCCCCGCAACCCCTCCGGCGGGACTTCGCGGCCTCCCTGCTTTGGAGCAGCAAGCCCAAGGACCACGCCGCTAACTCCCTTCGGCAGGCGCTACGTGAGCTTCAGATCACCTTGTCCATCTGTGGCCAGCCGCCCGTGCTGCTGACCGGCGGCGGCCGCCTGACCTTGCAGTCCGAGCTGGTCTGGATCGACATTCATGAGCCTTCCGCCCTGCAGGCAAAAGTCGACTCCGACCGCCCGATCGGCCCGTTGCTCTGCAAGAACCTCCAAGGCCTCGACCCGGCGTTCGATGCGTACTTGGAGCGCCTGTGGAAGAACCTCGTGTTCCAGCAGGCCTTCGTCTCCGTGGCCCAGGACGCCGAACCGGACTCCTCGCCCGCGATGCCCAGCCTGACCTACGACGAGACTGGCCACGACCGCCCGGCCCTCACCCAGTTCGCCGAGGACTCGGACGAGCCGCCCGTTCCGCCCGGCGAGGACCCGTCGGCCAGCCGCGGCTGGCGCATCGCGGTGCTGCCGTTCCGCAGCCTGGGCGCCCCGCTCGAAGGCGGCCTGTCCCTCGGCATGGCGGAGGAGATCTCGGCCGCCCTGGCCCGCTTCCGCATGCCCAGGCTGATCGCCACCGGCTCGTTCTGGGACGGCTCAGGCCCGGTCGCCGACGCGATGGCCCGCTGCCGGGCCTACAAGCTGGACTACCTCATCAGCGGCACCATTCAGGCCGCCGGTCCGCGCATCCGCGTCACCGTCAGCCTGCTCGACGTCGGCATGAACTTCGAGGTGATCTGGGCGTCCCGCTTCGAAGGCACCACGGAAGACTTGTTCACCCTTCAGGACCGGATCGCCTCGCAGACAGTCGCCCAGATCGACCCCGAGCTGCTGCAGCGCCACCAGTTCAGCAGCGAGAACGCCCGCACCGCCAACGCCTCGGCCCACCAAGCCGTTCTGACCGCGATCCAGTCCATCTACCGTCCCGACAAGGACCGGTTCCTCCAGGCTCGCGACCTCCTGCTGCGCGCCATCGACCTCGACGGCGACTACGCCGCCGCCCACGCCTGGCTCGCTTATTGGAACATCATCGGCGTCGGCCAGGGCTGGATCGACGACTCCGCCGAGTCGACCCGCCTCGCCGGCATCGCCGCCGAGCGGGCCGTCGTGCTCGACCCGCTCGACGCCCGCGGCGTCGCCATCGCCGGCCACGTCAAGGCTTACATGCTGCACGACGTTGAGCCGGCGCTCGCCTTGCACCAGCGCGCCATCGCCCTCAACCCGAACCTGCCGATCGCCTGGGCGCTCAGCAGCTGGGCGCACATGTACAAGGGCGACCACCAGGTCGCGGTGGACCAGGCCAACATGGCCGTCTCGCTGTCGCCGAGCGATCCGCACGTCTTCTTCGCCGAGCACGCCGCCACGACCGCCTACTTGTTCCTCCGCAACCTCGACATGGCCGACATCCTCTCCGCCGCCGTGCTCGAACGCAAACCCGGTCATGCCTCCGGCCTCATGGTCCGTCTCGCCATCCTGGGCCATCTCGGACGTTTTGATGAAGCGGCCGTCTGCCTGAAGCAACTCCGCCTGGTCGATCCGGACGTGACCATCCAGCGCATCGTCGCCCGCCCACCGCTGCGGGTGCCCGACCTCGAATACTACGCCGCCGGACTGCGCCTCGCGGGTGTGCCCGACTGAAGCACCCTCCGGCCGAACGGCATCGTCTGCCTGAGAAGAAACTCATCGAACCAACGGCCTGAAGCGCGACTTCCGCGCCGATCAAACCCTCGAAACCGCCGCCGGTTCACTCAAGCATGTCCGGCGCGAACAGAAGCGCCGGACATGCTCTAGGCTCTTGTTCAGACGAGCACTCCATCGGGTCGCGTGAGTTCGCTCGACCCGAAAGCGCGCTAACCGCTCGACCGATTGACAGGCACCCACCAACTCCGGCGCACCCCCCGACGAAACACGGCCCCATCGCCGACCACCACGCGCCGGTCGCTCGCGTCCCGGCGGGCAGACCCGCCCTTCGCTGCTGAGGCCATCTATGGGATGCGCCTGTCCCGCCGTATGGCCGCGACGATCCCAGGACCGCCGCGCCGAAAGCGACGTGCAGCCGAAGGTGGCGTGCGAACGAGTGGCCGAAGCAAGCAGCCGCCCGCGCAACATTCATCAATGTAAAGAGGGGTCGCGCCCCGGCCGTGCCGCCCGCCGGGGCGGGCGTCAGCCGGTCAGGCCGACACGGTCGCGCGCAGCATCTCCGCGTAGTGCGGACAGGCCCGCCGCTTGCGGCTGCGCACCGCGTAGTCACCCTGCAACGCCTCCTGCGCCGGGTCGGGCGCCAGCACCTGCCGTAGGTCGCCCCAGTCCGCCGCCGTCATCTGATCGACGTCGCGCACCGTGAGGTCGTTCAGCGCGTCCTCGCGATACGCGATCTGCGGCGTCGGCTGCACCTGCAGGAACGGCGTGTGCATCCGCAGCCGGACGACGAAGTCGGTCCGGGTCAGGCGGAAGTTGCTGAACAGCGGACCGAACCAGTGATCCGTCTCGACGATGCCCTCCCAGGCCGTCAGGCCAGGGGTGGCCGGCAGGTTCACCGGCTGCCGCACGTTGAGGCTCCAGCCCGGTCGCGTGCGCGCCAGCATCCCAGTCCAGATCTGCACGCCGCCCAGCTCCGGCAGCGCCGTGAGGAACGGCGGCGAGTAGCCGCGCAGGTCCTCCGGCGCGACCTGGTCGAAATAGGGCGCGAAGTCCGGGAACTGCGCCGCGCCGCTGGCCGCGCCTGACAGCGGCAGCCAATCGCCCGAGTCGTCGAATGACCAGAACACCTGCTCGCCGTCCCACCTGAGCTCAAGATCGAGCGGCGGGAACAGCCAGTATCCGTATCCGGTCGCCGTCGTCATCGCGTCGCAGTAGCGCATCGCCCGGCCCGGCAGGAACCCGGCCCCCGACCGGTCCGCCCGCTTCGGTGGCCGCCCGCTCGGGATCAAGCGGGCGAACTCGACGAGCGGCTGGGAAGTCGTCGAACGGTCGTCAGCCATGGGACGTCCTCTCGCGTGGTCTCTATGCGCCGGATCTCTGGACGCCGGACCGGCCGGGCGTGGAACCGCGCCGTCCGCGGTCCCACGCCCTGGGAAACGTCGAGAGCATGGTCCGATCGAACGAGATCGCCCGTTGGATCAAACATGCTCGCCGTAGCAACAAGCCAAAGCATGATCCGTGCGCCGATCAGCACGGATCGTGCTCTGAAGCGAGGTGCGCGCCGAGTTAGAAGCGCATCATCCCGCCGCCGACGTGCACCTTGCCGCTGTCCTTCGTGGTGGCGAAGCGCATCATCCCGCCGCCGACATGGACGGTGCCGCTGTCCTTGATGGTCGGCGCGGTGGCGGTGGTCGGCTTGGTAGCAATCGGTGCAGCCTTGACAGTCTTTGTCATTTTTGGTCTCCAACTGGCGACATTGCCGAAACCAATACTGACCATGGAGCGCAACACAGTGGTAAATTATTGATGAAATGGCAGTCACATATTTTTTAATAGTGCGTCATAGTTTTCCTTCACGCTCGTCCGCCACATTCACATGAATCAGGGACTCACTTGCGTCATGAAAACCGTAAAAATATAGCTCCCATTCGCTTTGTACGCTCAAGCTTTACTAAGCGCCAACGAGAACCACGGACGAATCGGCGTCGCAACGGACCGCCGCGCCGCTCAGCCCGGCGGCAGGTCGAGCCGCACCGCGATGCCCTCCAGCGCCGGGCTGGCCGCCGGGTAGCGCTCCATCACCAGCGGATCGTGACCCGGGATGACGTGCGCCGCCGACGTCGCCGCCGCCCGCACCCGCCCGAAGCTGTCCAGCATCGCCGGCACGTCGACCGCGATGGTGAACGGCTGGTCAGTCTCGATGTTCTCGTAGAAATGCGACACGTCCGACGCCAGCACCACCTGCCCCCGCGCCGTCTCCACCTGCACGAACTGCAACCCCGGCGAGTGCCCCGGCGCCGGGTGCAGCATGATCCCCGGATGCAGCGCCACCGGCCCGGTGTGCATCGCCACCCGCCCCGCGTAGTTCAACCGCACGATCCGCACCACGTCGTCCAGCTCGAACGGCGCGCGCAGGTGGGCGTGCCGCATGTGCCGCCCGACCGCGAAGTGGATGTCCGGCTCCTGCATGTGGAACCGCGCCTTCGGGAAGCGGTCGAGATTGCCGACGTGATCGTAGTGCAGATGCGTCAGCACCACGTCCTCGACCGTGTCAGGCTCGATCCCGATCAGCCGCAGGCTGTCGACCGGGTCGCGCAGCAAGGACCGCCCCCGCCGGCCCGCGACCTCGGCGTCGAAGCCGCAGTCCACCACAACGGTCCGCTCGTGCCCGGTGACCGTCCACAGGAAGTAATCCATCGGCATCGGCCCGTCGTGCGGGTCGCCACCGATGAAGTGGTCGCTCCGCCGCGCCGCCCGGGTCGCGTAGCGGATGGCGTGGATCTCGTACTCCGGCATCGGCCTCGCCTCCCCCACGCCCGCGTTCCGCGGCCTTTGATGAACTCGGGCGGCATCATGCCCGTCCCGCGGGCGCGCTGGCAAACGGGCGCTGCCGCAAACCCCGCGCCCGCCCAGCCGAACGCCCGGCCTCAGGCGGCCTCCAGCACCTTGCCGATCTTCGCCCGCAGCACCCCGGCGTTGAACGGCTTGACGATGTAGTTCGACGCCCCCGCCCGCTTGGCCGCCGCGATGCTCTCGGACCGGCTCTCGACCGTCATCATCAGGAAGGGCGTCGCCGCCAGCCGCGCGTCCGCCCGCACCTCCTCAAGCAGCTCGATCCCGGTCATCGGCTCCATCGTCCAGCCGCTGATCACCAGGCCGAACCGCCCGGCCCGCAACCGGCCCAACGCCTCCGCCCCCTCCGCCGCCTCCTCGACGCGGCACAGGTCGATTTGCCGCAGCAGGTCCCGCGTCACTCGCCGCATCGTCGGATGGTCGTCCACGACCAGGATGTTGACCGATCGGTCGAAGGGCATGCGCGGCATCCGGTCTCAAGGGCGGTCGCCGCACCATGCGCCCGAAACCTTAACCAAACCCCACGCGGGCCGTCACAGCGCCCGGTTCGCCCGCGCCACCACCGCCTCGAACAGCACCTGCCCCCCGGCCTCCGCTTCGGACGGCTCGATGCTTTCCGCCTCGTTGTGGCTCAGCCCGTCCTTGCACGGCGTGAAGATCATCGCCGCCGGCACGTGCCGCGCCACGTAAACCGCGTCGTGCCCGGCCCCCGACACGATCTCCCGCGCCGAGTACCCGAGCCGCGCCGCCGCGTCCCGCACCAGCCCGACGCACGCCGGGTCGAACGGCTGCGCCGGGATGCGGAACAGCTCCGTCAACCGCAAGGCGACGCCCGACGCCGCCGCGATCGCCCCCGCCTCGCGCCGGAACTCGTCCGCGAGGCGGTCGATCTCGTCCTGCGCGGGATGGCGGAACTCGACGCTGAACCGCACCTCGCCCGGCACCACGTTGCGGCTGTTCGGCACGACGACGAGCTGCCCCACCGTGCCCCGCCCGTCCTCGCCGCGGGCGCGCATCATCCGGTCCACCAGGTCGATCACCCGCGCCGCGCACACCAGCGCGTCGCGCCGCGCCCCGGGCGGCGTCGTGCCCGCGTGGCTGTCCCGCCCTTCCGCCACCGCGTCGAACCACACCTGCGCCTGCGCCCCGGTCACGACGCCCACCTGCTTGCTTTCGCGTTCCAGCACCGGCCCCTGCTCGATGTGCAGCTCGAAGTAGGCGTCCGCCGGGAACGGCCGCGCCGGCTCGGGCCCGCGGTAGCCGATCGCGTCCAGCGACGCCGCCACCGTCTCCCCCGCCAGGTCGGCCAGCGCCTCCGTCTCCGCCTGGTCATACACCCCGGCCCACACGCCCGACCCCATCAGGCTCTTGCCGAACCGGCTGCCTTCCTCGTCGGTCCAGTTCACCAGTTCGAGCGGCGCGTCCGTTGTGATGCCAAGGTCGTCCAGCGTCCGCATCACCTCGAGCCCGGCCATCACCCCCAGCGCCCCGTCGAACTTCCCCCCCGACGGCTGGCTGTCCAGGTGGCTGCCGAACAGCACCGGCAGCCGCGCCGCGTTCCGCCCCGCCCGCCGCGCGAACATGTTGCCCATTCCGTCCACGCGCACGCTCAGCCCCGCCTGCTCGCACAGTGCCCGGAACCGGTCGCGCCCCTCCTTGTCCACCGGCCCGAGCGCCAGCCGCCGCACGCCGCCCTTCGCCGTCGCCCCGATCCGCGCCATCGCCATCAGGCTGTCCCACAGCCGCCCGCCGTCGATCCGCTGGTTGGTCCGCGCCTCGCCGCCCCCTGTCATGCCCCCGTCCTCATCTGTCATCCTCACGCGCCCGGCCTCATTGCCGCGCCCCTCGAACGGCGGCACAGTAAAGGCCTCGCCCACGCCCGCAACCCAGGACCTGCCCCGATGGCGCACGCCGCATCAGCCGCACCCGCCCTCCGCGACGCTACGCTGGACGACCCGGCCGTCTGGCAGGCCCGCGTCGATCTCGCCGCCTGCTTCCGCATGGCCGCCCGCCTCGGCCTGCACGAGGGCATCTGCAACCACCTGTCTGCCATGGTCCCCGGCTCCGATACCCTGTTCCTCGTCAACCCCCACGGTTGGGCCTTCGAGGAGATCACGGCCTCCCGCCTGCTGGTCTGCGACTTCGCCGGACAGGTCATCGACGGCGACGGCCAGCCCGAAGCGACCGCCTTCTACATCCACGCCCGCGTCCACAAGGCCCTGCCGCGCGCCCGCGCCGCCTTCCACACCCACATGCCCAACGCCACCGCCATGACCATGCTCGACGGCGACCCCCTGGCCTGGGCCGGCCAGACCGCGCTCAAGTTCCACGGCCGCACCGTCATCGACGAGCACTACAACGGCCTCGCCCTCGACGAAGCCGAAGGCGACCGCATCGCCGCCAGCCTCGGAGACGCCGACGTGGTGTTCATGCGCAACCACGGCGTCATGGTCGTCGGCCCCTCCATCGCCGAAGCCTGGGACGACCTCTACTACCTGGAGCGCGCCTGCGAGGTGCAGCGCCTCGCCCTGTCCACCGGCCGCTCCCTGCGCCTCGTCCCGCCCGACATCGCAGAGGCCACCGCCCGCCAGATGCGCGAGGCCGATCGCGACAGCCCCCGCCTGCACCTGGAAAGCATCAAGCGCATCCTCGACCGCGACGCGCCGGAGTATCGCCAATGACGGCATCGCTGGCGGCAAGCCACGCATGAGAGCAACGGCCGCGCTCATCCTCGCCCTCGCCAGCGGCCCGCTGCCCGGCTGCACGTTGATCGACCAGACCACCTTCAATCCTGAAGCCGGCAAGCCCCCCGTCATCCCGCCCGCGCCCGCCCCCGCCGTCGCGCCGCCCGGCCCGCCTCCGTTGCTGGTGATCGGCACGGCAGGCTCCCCGGCCGACAACGCCGCCCTGCGCCGCGCCGTCATCGCCGCCCGGGCGCGCAAGCCCGGCGTGGTGTTCAACGTCGTCGAGGTCCAGCCCCCCGGCGCGCGCCCCGACGCCTCGTTCGGCCAGGCCGCCGCCCGCGTCGCCGCCGCCATCGTCGCCCAAGGCATCGCCGCCGAACGGGTGCGCCTCGTTCTCCGCCCCGAAGCGGACGCCCCGCCGGGCCAGGTCAGGGTTTACGTCCAGTAACGGCGCCCAGGGCAGCACCTCAAGGCAGCGCCCCATCACCCCCAGGGCCGCGTCACCTCAACTGTCCCCGCGCCTCCTCGACCGCCCGCTGCAAGTCGTCCAGCTCAACCGCCCCCGGGATCAGCTTGGTTCCCACCACGAACGCCGGCGTCCCCTCGATCCCGATCTGCCGCGCCGTCTCCACGTTGGCCTCGAGCCGCGCCTTGATCGCCGGGTCGTCCATGTCGCGCAGCATCCGTCCCCCGTCCATTCCCAGCCCGTCCGCCAGCGCCCGCAGCGTGTCGCGGGTCGGCGTCCCGCGCGACTCCATCACCGCCCGCTGCATCGGGAAGTAGCCGCCCTGCCGCTGCACCGCCAGCAGCGCCCGGCTCTCGAGCTGGCTCGCCGGCCCCAGCACCGGCAGGTCCTTGACCACCAGCTTCAACCGCGGGTCGGCGCGCAGCAGCTCGGTCATCACCGGCTCCATCCGCCGGCAATACGGGCAGCGCGTGTCGTAGAACTCGATCACCGTCACGTCGCCGAGCGGGTTGCCGGCCACCGGGTCCATCGGCGTCACCAGGCCCGGCCCCACCGCCGCCAGCTTGTCCCGCGTCGCCTTGTCCTGCCGCCGGGCCTCGTCCGCCTGCAAGGCCGCCAGCGCGTCCCGCAGGATCGACGGGTCCCGCGCCAGCGCCTCGCGCAGCATGGCCACGACCTCCTCCCGCTGCGCCGGGCTGAACGCCTCCCCGCGGGCCGGCGCGGCCGCCCAGCCTGCTGACACGAAGCCCGAGCCTGCGGAGGCGAAGCCCAGGCCTGCGGACGCGAGGCACAGGGCGAGAATGGCGGACAACAGGCGCATGACGATCCCCAGGACGCGGTGACCTTGGATACCACCGGTTGCCGCTGTTGGCGAAGGCCGCTATGGCACCCCCGTCGTGCGCGGGAGGACAATCGGGGTGAACAGCGTCTGGACCAGAACGGCCGCCTTGGCGGCGGTGCTCTCGGCGGCCGCGTGCTCCTCGCTCAGCTCGGTCAAGGACACCTTCCTCGGCGGCTCGGCTCCCCAAGGCCCCGAGCGCATCGCCGGCTTCATCGGCGCTGCCGTCGCCGAGGAGCCCCGCGCCGCCCTGGCCGGCCGCGAGGTCCTCGCCCTCGGCGGCTCCGCGGCCGATGCCGCCGCCGCCGTCGGCTTCACCCTCGCCGTCACCTACCCGTCCAGGGCCGGCCTAGGCGCTGGCGGCGCGTGCCTCGCCTACGATCCCAGCACCGACGGCCCGGGTGGCGGCAACCCGGAAGCCATCCTCTTCACCCCGGTGGCGTCCCCCGCCGCCCTGGCCGGGGCCGACCGTCCCGCCGCGGTGCCGATGCTCGCCCGCGGCCTGTTCGCGCTCCATGCCCGCTACGGACGCCGCCCGTTCGAGGGCCTGCTGTCCGGCCCGGAGCAGCTCGCCCGCTTCGGCACCCCGATCTCGCGCGCCCTGGTGCGCGACCTGCAAGTGGTGGCCGGGCCGCTCGCCCAGGACCCCGCCGCCCGCGCCGTGTTCACCCCCGCCAACACCCCCCTCGCCGAGGGCGCCACCCTGATCCAGCCCGACCTCGCCGCCACCTTGTCCCAGCTCCGCACCGCCGGCGTCGGCGACCTCTACCAAGGCGCCCTGGCCCGGCGGCTCGAGGCTGCCTCCCGCCTCGCCGGCGGTCCTCTCTCCCTCGCCGAACTGCGCGACGCCCTGCCGCGCACCGCCGCCCCGGTCACCGTCCCGGCCGGCCAGGACATCGCCGCCTTCCTGCCGCCCCCCGCCGACGGCGGCCTGGCGGCGGCGGCGGCGTTCCAGTCCCTCCAGCGCAACCCGGGCGACATCGTGGCCGCCCAGGCCCGCGCCGTGGCGACGGCGCTCCGCTGGCGCGCGTCCGGCGGCGATCCCCGCGCGATCCTCGCCTCCGCCGGCGCCGGCGGCGCTTTGCCGCCCCTGCCTGCCAGCACCGGCTTCACCGTGCTCGACCGTGACGGCCAGAGCGTCACCTGCGCCCTGACTATGGGCAATCTGTTCGGCACCGGCCGCGTCGCGCCCGGCACCGGCATCCTGCTCGCCGCCTCGCCGTCCGCCTACGCCAAGCCCCTGCTGGCGGCGGCGATGGCCTGGAACGCCAACCTGCACGGCTTCCGCGCCGCCGTCGCCGGTTCCGGGCAGGAAGGTGCCGCGTTGGCGGCGGCGGTGACTCTCGGCAACGCCTTGCGCCCGGCCGACGCCCCCGCGGTGCCGCTGCCGGAACCGGGCCGCGCCGACGTGATCGCCTGCGCCCGCTACCTGCCGGGACGGGAAGGCGCTTGCAGCTGGTCCGCCGACCCCCGCGGCGCGGGCCTGGCCGCCAGCAGCAACTGACCCCGCCTCATGGCCGCGTCGACCCGTTCCTCATGGCCCGGCCCCAAGGGTGCACGATGACGAAACAAACCGCCCAATTCCGCAGGGCCCCCAGTACTCCATGATCCCCAGCACCTCATGATCAAAGTGGGCCAGGGCGCGAACGCGCCGCCGTTCCTCGTCATGGACGTGATCGCCGCCGCCAACGCCCGCGCCGCCAGCCTGCCGCCCGGCGCGCCGCCCGTGATCCGCATGGAGGTCGGCCAGCCCGGCACCGGCGCGCCCCAGGGTGCCCGCGCCGCCGCGGTCGCCGCCCTGCAAGGCGCCGACCCGCTCGGCTACACCGAGGCCCTCGGCCGCGCCTCGCTGCGCGCCCGCATTGCCGCCCACTACCGGGACTGGTACGGCCTCGACCTTCCCGCCCGCCGCGTCGCCGTCACCCTCGGCGCGAGCGGCGCGTTCCCGCTCGCCTTCCTCGCCGCCTTCAACCCCGGCGACCGCGTCGCCCTCGCCGCCCCGTTCTACCCGCCCTACGTCAACATCCTGGTCGCCCTCGGCCTTCGCCCCGTCATCGTCGACACCGGCCCCGAAACCCGCTACCAGCCGACGCCCGCGCTTCTGGACCAGCTCGACCCCCCGCCCGACGGCCTCATCGTCGCCAGCCCCTGCAACCCGGCCGGCACCATGCTCGCCCCCGCGGAACTCCAGGCCATCGCCGCCTGGTGCGACGGGCGCGGCGTCCGCCTGGTGTCGGACGAGATCTACCACGGCCTGCACTACGCCCGCCCGATCGCTACCGCCGCCGCCTACAGCGGCGCCGCCATCGTCATCAACAGCTTCTCCAAGTACTTCTGCATGACCGGCTGGCGCGTCGGCTGGATGGCGCTCCCCGACGACCTGGTCCGCCCGGTCGAGTGCCTGGCGCAGAACCTGTTCATTTCCGCCTCGCACGTCAGCCAGGTCGCGGCCGAGGCGGCGTTCGACTGCGCGCCCGAACTCGACGCCAACGTCGCCCGCTACCGCCGCAGCCGCGCCGCCCTGCTCGCCGCCTTGCCCGGCACCGGCTTCCCCCGTGTCGCCGCCGCCGACGGCGCTTTCTACATCTACGCCGACCTCGCCGGCCGCACCAACGACAGCCTCGCCTTCTGCGCCCGGATGCTGGCCGAAGCCGGCGTCGCCGCCACCCCCGGCGTCGACTTCGACCGCGGCCGCGGCCACCAGACCATGCGCTTCAGCTACTGCGGCCCGGAAGCGGACATGTTGGCCGCGGCGGAGCGCCTGACCGCCTGGCGCTAACCCGCCTCCAGCACGTGCGTGAACCCGTCCCCGGGTGCGGCCACGAAGCCGAGCGCCTCCCAGAACGCCGGGGCCAGCGCCGTCCCGGCGTTGACGGTGAACACCCCGCCCCGCCCCGCCAGCGCCGGTTCAAGCAGCGCCCGCGCCATCGTCGCGCCCACGCCCCGCCGCCGGTGCCCCGGCGACACGTAGAACCGCCGCATCCGCAGCGCCCCGGCCAACGCCGGCTCCAGCGTCACGCCGCCCACCCCGGCCAACGCGCCGTCCACCCGCCCGGCCACCAGCGCCTCGCCCGCGCCGTCGAACCGCTGCGTGCCGTCCGCCCATTCCCGTGCCAGCCGTTCGACCATCCCGTGGCCCTCCGCCCGCGCCGCCGCCCGCAGCGCGTCCAGCCCCGCCGGCAACCCCCCGCTCACCGCCTCCACCCGAACCATCGCCCCGCGCTCAGCCCTCGCCCACGCTAGACCTTGCCCACCCTAGACCTTGCCCGACGCGAACGCGTTGAACGTGATCAGCGTGTAGGTGTCCGCCACCCCCGGCAGCGTTTGCACCCGCTCGGTCACGAACAGCCCCGTGTCCTGCCCCGGCTCCAGGTAGAACTTGCCGAGCAGGTCATACTGCCCCGACGTCGAGTAGATCTCGGACAACTCCTCGATCGTGTCCATCGCCGTCTGCGCCACGCTGTATGCCTGGCCCATCTGGCACTTGATCTGGACGAAGATGGCGCGCATCCCCGAACCGTGCCCATCACCCCGCCACGCCGTCAAGCAACCGAGGCTCCTTTGCCCTGGTCAGCGGGAAGCTTTTGCTTGAGAGATGAAGTTGCCGATGCGAGGGATGCGGGTAGGATCGCGTCATGGACCGCGTCTCAGATTCCTTCTGCGCTCGACAGATGCTGCGGCCGGTCAGCGGCACATTCTTTCGTTCTGTGTTGGCAGATCGAGTAGATGACGTGATTGCGCCGCCCAGCCCGAAAAGCGCGGGCCGCTACCATCGTCCGGGACAGGCCACGCTTTACATGAGCCCGAAGCTGGAATGGGCGATAATTGCGGTGTCCGGCTACATTCGCGAGGACGGTCGACCTCGCGTAGTGGTGCCGCTGACGCTGAACGAGGCCCAGGTTCTGGATCAGCACGACGAAGAGGCTTGCTGCGCGTTGGGTATCGATCGTGACCTGTCCAACGCGCCTTGGAGGCCAGCACTGGCGATCGGACAGGAACCGCCATCGTGGCGCAACGCCGATGCGGTGCGTGCGGCTGGTGCGGACGGAATAATTGACCGCTCACGCATGATCCCGAGCGGATGGCACGTCAACTTGTTCCGCTGGAATGAGCTTGGTGGCCCTTCGGTGGTCGTTTGCGGCGAGCCGGTCGCCATACGATTGTCGGTTGAGGGGCCGAAATGGGGTCTGTAGCTGGCCCGATTAAGTCCGCTTTTCCGATCTGCGAACGCAAGAAGCGGACGAGCAGCTTTCCACCAACCTCAGCCGTTCTAGCCGCATCCAACCTGAAACGACCAGGTTCCCGTCCCGCCCGCCCCGCACTAAGCTCCCCGCGAAACGGGAGGACACCATGGCGCTCGACGCGACCCACACCACGACCGACCAGCCAGCCGCCCTCCGCCCCGGCGGCCGCGTCCTCGCCGACGCCCTCGTCGCTCAGGGCATCGACCGCGTCTTCGCCGTCCCCGGCGAAAGCTACCTCGACGTGCTCGACGGCCTCTACGCCGTGCGCGACCGCCTCCGCCTCGTCACCTGCCGCTTCGAGGCTGGGGCCGCCAATATGGCCGAGGCCCACGCCAAGCTCACCGGCCGCCCCGCCGCCGCCATGGTCACCCGCGGCCCCGGTGCCTGCCACGCCGCCATCGGCGTCCACGTCGCCATGCAGGACAGCACGCCCATGCTGCTGTTCATCGGCCAGATCCCCTTCGAGGAAACCGACCGCGACAGCTTCCAGGAAGTCGACTACCGCCGCATGTTCGGCCCGCTGGCCAAGTGGGTGACGCAGATCGACGACGCCCGCCGTATCCCCGAGCTGGTCGCCCGCGCCGTGGACGTCGCCACCACCGGCCGTCCCGGCCCCGTCGTCATCGCCTTGTCCGAGGAGATGCAGAAGCACGCCGTCGCCGTCCCCGACCTCGGCCGCGTTCCCCTCGCCCCGCCGCAACCCGACCCGGCCGCGATGCGGCGCATGGCCGACCTCCTGGCCCAGAGCCGCCGGCCGCTCGCCATCCTCGGCGGCTCCGGCTGGACACAGGAGGGCAGGGCGGCCATCCGCGCCTTCCTCACCGCGCGGAACATCCCCGTCGCCGTCGGCTTCCGCCGCCAAGCCCTCTACGACGGCCGCCTGCCCAACTTCGTCGGCGACCTCGGCGTCGGCTCCGACCCGGCCCTCGTCGCCCGCGCCAAGCAGGCCGACCTCGTGCTCGCCATCGGCTCTCGTCTCGGCGAGGCCACCAGCCAGGGCTACACCCTCTACGACCACGCCGGCGCCACCCCCATCGTCCAGGTCCACCCCGACCCGGCCGAGATCGGCCGCGTTTTCCGCCCCGCCCTCGGCATCCAGGCCGACCTCAACGCCTTCGCGCGAGCCGCCCAGGCCCTCCCGCCCCAATTCGCCCCCGAGTCCGCGCCCCAGTCCGCGCCCCAGTCCGCGCCCCAACCCGCCCCCTGGTCAGGCTGGACCGCCGAACTCCGCGCCCTGCGCACCGCCGGCCAGGCCGTCCCCGACTACCCGGGCCGCCTCAACCTCGCCGCCGCCATGCGCGAGTTGCAGCGCCTCGTCGCCCCCGACGCCGTGTTCACCTCCGACGCCGGCAACTTCGCCACCTGGCCCGCCCGCTTCATCGACTTCGCCGAGGACCAACGCATGATCGGCCCGACCAACGGTGCCATGGGCTACGGCGTCCCCGCCGGCATCGCCGCCGCCCTGGCCTTTCCCGGCCGCCAGGTGATCGTCTTCGTCGGCGACGGCGGCATGCTGATGACCGGCCAGGAGATCGCCACCGCCTTCCAAGAGGGCGTCGCCCCCATCCTGCTCGTGTTCAACAACGCCATGTACGGCACCATCCGCATGTACCAGGAGCGCGCCTACCCCGGCCGCGTGTCCGGCACCGCGCTCACCAACCCCGACTTCGCCAAGTACATCGAAGCCTTCGGCGGCCACGGCGAGGTCGTCGCCGCCACCGCCGAGTTCCGCCCCGCCTTCGAGCGCGCCGCCGCCAGTGGCAAGCCCGCCCTCATCGAGCTGCGGACCGACCCGGACCAGATCACTTCGCGGGCTACCATCGAGCAGCTCCGCGCCTCGGCCGCGAGAGCGGGGGCGTAGGCCGGTCCCGCGCGCTCATCACACCAACGGGCAACCCCCTTCGCCCATCGGCCGGAACGCCTCCTCTGCCGGGATCGTGCTGACGCGTTTGTAGAGGTCCCAGGCCCCGCTGTTCTCCCCCGGCGCCTTCACCTCGAACAGGCAGCAGTCGTGCAGCTTGCGTCCGTCCTCGCGGATGCGCCCGCGGCCCAAGGCGTCGTCGTCCGTCGGCATCGCCTTCATCTGCGCCACCAGCGCGCGTCCGGACGCCGCCTTGTCCGCGCCCCCCATCGCCCGCGCCGCCTTCAGGCAATGCAGCGCCGCCGAGTAGGCCCCGGCGTGCGTGGCGCTCGGATACAGCCCGTTCGGCAGGTCGGGCTGCACCTTGGCCGTGAACCGCCGCGTGCGCTCGTCGAGATCCCAATAGAACGCCTCCACCAGCAACATCCCTTGCGCCGCCTCCAGCCCGGCGCTGCGCACGTCGTTCAGAAGCCCGAGCAACGCCGCCATCCGCATCCCGGCCCGCGTCAGCCCGAACTCCCGTGCCTGCTTCAAGCAGTTGCTCATGTCTGTGCCGGCGTTGGCCAACCCCACCACCTTGGCCCCGCTCGCCTGCGCCTCGACCAAGTAGGAGGAGAAGTCGGTCGTCGTCGGGAACGGGTAGCTGACCGCGCCCAGCACCGTGCCCCCGGCTTTGTCGATCGCCACGGTCGCGTCACGCTGCAACGCCTGGCCGAAGGCGTAGTTGGGCGTGACGAAGAACCAGCTCGTCCCCCCGGCCTTCACGCCGGCCCGGCCGGTGCCGGTCGCCGTCATCCAGGTGTCGTATGTCCAGTGGATCAGGTTGGCGTTGCACTTCGGCCCCGTCAGGTCGGCGCTCGCCGGCCCGGTGGCCAGGAACGCCTTGTCCTTCTGCGCCGCCAGACTCGCCACCCCGAACGCGATGGCGGAGTTGTTGACCCCGAGGATAACGTCGGCCTCCCCGGTGTCGAGCCACTGCCGCGCGATGGCCGTGCCCACTTCCGGCTTGTGCTGGTGGTCGGCCATGACCACTTCGGCCGCCACGCCACCCCCGGCGGCAGCGAAATCCGCGATGGCCTGGCGCACACACACCATCGTCCCAGGCCCCGACACGTCGCGGTAAGGCCCGGACATGTCGCTCAGGACGCCGAATCGCAACGGCCGCGCTGCTTGCGCGCGGGCGAGCCGCGGCGTGGCGAGCGGCGCGGCCAAAGCGGTGATGGCGGCACGGCGGCTCATCGTCATCGGGCACCCTCCTCGGCGTCTGTCGCGCGTTGGGCCGATGATCGACGCCATCGGGTGATCGCGTCAATCACGCGCTCGCCCGATCCCGAACTCAGATCACCGCAGCACCGCCCCCGTCGCCTTGCCGACCGCCGCCACCACCTTCGCGCACGCCGCCTCGATCTCCGCGTCCGTCAGCGTCCGCTCCCGCGGTTGCAGCACCACCTCCACCGCCACCGACTTCCGCCCAGGGTCCAACGAACCGCCCTGGAACACGTCGAACAGCCGCGCCTCGTCGATCAGCCCGCGCGCCGCCCCCCGCGCCGCCCGCAGCACCGCGTCCGCCGCCACCCCGGCATCGACCACGAAGGCGAAATCCCGCCGCACCGGCTGGAACGGCGGCAGCTCCGGCGCGCCCCGCTTGCGCCGCTTCGGCTCCGGCGCCCGGTCGAGGAACACCTCGAACGCCGCCGCCGGCCCGGACAGGTCGAGCGCCCCCGCCACCCGCGGATGCAGCGCCCCGAACGTCGCCAGCACCAGCCTCGGCCCTTGCCGCACCACGCCCGACTGCCCCGGATGATACCACCCCGGCGCATCCGCCGTGAGGGACAGGCTCTCCATCGGCAGCCTCAACGCCGACAGCACCGCCAACGCCGCCCCCTTCGCGTCCATCGCGCCGTACGCCCGCGCCGCCGCCCCAGGGTGCCGCGGCGTGTGCCCAGTGAACACCCCCGCCGCCACCGCTTCCTGCCCCCCGGCCCTGAACGCCGGCCCCGCCTCGAACAGCAGGTTGTCCACCAGCCCCCGCGCCTCGTTCCGCGCCGCCGCCTGCGCCAGCGTCGCCACCGGCGTCGGCCGCATCTGGTCGAGATCGGCCGCGATCGGGTTGCTCAGCCGCAACGCCGGCTCATCCCCCCCGAACAACCCGGCCGTCGCGTGATCGGTGAAGCTGAACGTCACGCATTCCAGCAGCCCGGCCGCCGCCAGCGTGCGCCGCGCCAGCGCCGCCCGCACCTGCCGCGGCGTCAGCGTCATCTCTGGCACCGCCGCCGCCCGCGGCAACGACGCCGGCGGGATCGTGTCCAGCCCCCGCAGCCGCAGCACCTCCTCGATCAGGTCCGCTTCCGGCTCGGCCTCGGCGCACGCCACCGCCAGCGCCGCCACCCGCGCCGCGTCCAGCCCCGGCCCGGGGTCCAGCACCACCGGGGCCGCCACGTCGTTGCGCCAAGACGGCACCGCCACCGTCACCCGCTCCGCGTCCCGCGACCGTACGACGAACCCGAGCCGTTCCAGCAGCCCCACCGCCTCGTCCGCCGCAACCTCCACCCCGCCCAGGCCGGCCAGCCGCCCGAACCGCATCGTCGCGTCTCGCCGCCACGCCGGCTCCGCGCCCGCCGCCACGGCCCGGCTCGCCTCACCCCCGCAAAGCTGCTGGATCAACGCGGTTGCGGCATCAAGCGCCTCCGGCAGCAGGGCCGGGTCGATCCCCCGCTCGAACCGCTGCCGCGCGTCGCTGACGATCCCGTGCCGCCGCCCCGTCAGCGCCACCGCCACCGGGTCGAACAGCGCGCATTCCACGAACACCCGCGTCGTGTCCTCCGTGCAGCCAGTCCGCTCCCCGCCCATCACCCCGGCCAATGACTGCACCCCCGCCGCGTCGGCGATCACCAGGTCGTCCCCGGTCACGGTGTAGTCCCGCCCGTTCAATCCCCGGAAACCCTCGCCGGCCCCCGGCCGCAGCCGCAGCGCCGGCCCGTCCACCCGGTCCGCGTCGAACACGTGCAACGGCCGCCCCAGGTCGAAGCAGAAGAAGTTGGTCACGTCCACCAGCGCGTTGATCGGCCGCAGCCCAACGCTCAGCAACCGCCGTTGCAGCCACGCCGGGCTCGGCCCGTTGCGGACGCCGCGCAGGGTCCGCCCCAGGATCCACCGGCACGCCGCCGTCCCCTCGATCTCCCAGCGGATCGGGCTGTCGAACGAGCCCTCGACCGGGGCAGGGGACCAAGGCTTCAACATCCCCAACCCCGACGCCGCCAGGTCCCGCGCGATCCCCCGCACCCCTAGCGCGTCCCCCCGGTTCGGCGTCACCCCGATCTCGATCACCGGATCGCCGAGCCCCGCGTACTCCGCGTAGGACGTGCCCACCGCCGCGTCCCCCGGCAGTTCCAGGATGCCGTCGTGCTCCTCGCCCAGCCCCATCTCGCGCCGCGACAGCAGCATCCCCGCGCTGGTGACGCCGCGGATCTCCCCCACCTTGAGCGTGATCCCGCTCCCCGGGATGTAGCTCCCCGGCGGCGCGAACACCGCCTTCATGCCTCCCCGCGCGTTCGGTGCCCCGCACACGACGCTCACCGGTCCGTCCCCCGCGTCCACCACGCAGGCGCGCAGCCGGTCCGCGTTCGGGTGCGGCTCCGCGCTCACCACGCGCGCCACCCGGAACGCCGCCAGCGCCGCCCCCGGGTCCGCCACCCCCTCCAGCTCCAGCCCGATCCCCGTCAGCCGGTCGGTGATCGCCTCCAGCCCGGCGTCCGTGTCCAGGTGCGTCCGCAACCAGTCGAGCGTGAACTTCATCCGCTCACGCCTTCGTGCCCCACGTCTTCGTGCCTCACGCCTTCATGCCTCACGCCTTCATGCAAAGACGCCGGCGCGAACGGGCTGGTCCCGTAGTGCCGCAGCCAGCGCTGGTCGCTCTCGTAGAACGGCCGCAGGTCCGCGATGCCGTGCTTCAGCATCGCCACCCGTTCCACCCCCATGCCGAACGCGAACCCCTGCCATTCCCGCGGATCAAGCCCGCAGTTGGCCAGCACCCGCGGGTGCACCATGCCGCTGCCCAGGATCTCCAGCCAGTCCGACCCGGCCCCCAGCGCCCCGGTCGCCCGGCTCCACCCGATATCCACCTCCATGCTCGGCTCGGTGAACGGGAAGTAGCTGCTGCGGAACCGCACCGGCAGCGTCGCGATGCCGAAGAACGCCCGCAGGAAGTCGATCAGGCACCCTTTCAGGTGCGCGAGCGTGATGTCCCGGTCGATGCAAAGCCCCTCGCACTGATGGAACATCGGGCTGTGCGTCGCGTCGTGGTCGGCCCGGTACGTCCGCCCCGGCGCGATCACCCGGAGCGGCGGCGGCTCGCTCAGCATGGAGATGATCTGCACGTCGCTCGTCTGCGTCCGCAGCAGCAACGGCCGCCCGTCCCGCGTCCCCGGCAGGTAGAACGTGTCGTGGTCCGCCCGCGCCGGGTGGTGCGCCGGGATGTTCAGGGCCCCGAAGTTGAACCAGTCCGTCTGCACGTCCAGCCCTTCGCCGACCCGGAACCCCATCGCCCCGAAGATCGCCGCCATCTCCTCCATCGTCCGCGTGATCGGGTGGATCAGCCCCCGCGGCGCGGGCGGCGGCGGCAGCGTCACGTCGATCCGCTCCCCCGCCAGCCGCGCCTCCAGTGCCTCTGCCTCCAGCGCCGCCCGCCGCGCCTCGATCGCCGCCGTCAGCGTGTCCCGCAGCGCGTTGAGCTCCGCTCCGCGCGCCCGCCGCTCGTCCGGCGCCAGCGCCCCGAGCTGCTTGAGCAGGCCCGTCAGCCGCCCCTGCTTGCCCAAGGTGGCGACGCGCACCGCGTCCCAGGCGCGCAGGTCGGAGGCGGCCAGCAAAGCGGCTTCGGTGTCGGCCTGGAGCGTGTCGGTCATGGGCAACCCTAGAACTCGAAGCGAGGGCGTCACCCTCGACCCGCCGGGGCCGTGGCCCCGGACCCTATGGCTTAAGGTTAGGGTTCCAAGGGCGAGCCCTTGGCGGGATCGAGGGGCGGCGTCCCTCGCCTTAGGCTGTCAGCGGCGCGGGGTCGTCGGTCAACGCCGCCAGCTCCGCCACCGTCTGGTCCTCGGCCGAGGCGTGCATCACCGCCTTGACCTGCTCGACGATGGCCGCGAACGCCGCCGGGTCGTCGTAGGCGATGGCGGCCAGGATCTTGCGATCCATCTCGATCCCCGTCGCCTTCACCCCGGCGATGAACCGGCTGTACGTCAGACCGTGCTCGCGCACCGCCGCGTTGATCCGCTGGATCCAAAGCCCGCGGAAATCCCGCTTCTTCTGCCGCCGGTCGCGGTAGGCGTACTGCAACGACTTCTCCAGCCGTTGCAGCGCGATCCGGTAGTTGGTCGAGCTGCGCCCGACGAACCCCTTGCTGGCTTCCAGCACCTTCTTGTGCCGAGCATGGGTGGTGACACCCCGTTTGACGCGTGCCATGAGCGGGCCTCCTTATGCGATGCCGTAGGGAGCCCACTGCTTGACGGTGATCGCGTCAGCATGGGTCAGCACCTGGCTGCCGCGGTTCTGCCGCTTGGCCGTCTGGCTGCGCGCCATCAGGTTGTGCCGCTTCTTGCCCGGCCCGGCCAGCACCTTGCCGGTCGCCGTGATCTTGAACCGTTTCTTGACCGAGCTCTTGGTCTTCATCTTGGGCATTTCAAACTCCTGCGTCTTGGTCCCGCCGCGGCCACGATGGCCGCATGGGCAGGCGTCGCGGCCGGGCATGCCCTTCCAGGCCCGGACGCGCGAACCGCTGGGATTTAGCCGAGCCTGCCACCAGGGGCAAGGCCGCCCTCTCCGGGCCTCTCCTCCGAAACGCCCGGCCTGGCTGTGATGCGCCTCACACCGCGCCGCGCGCCGCCCCCCCACTGTCGCGTCCGTCGGCTCAACAACGAGCCGGCCCAGCACTCGGTCCAGCACTCGGGCCAGCACCTGAAAAGGAGACACCCCATGTCGAACGATGAACTCGGCCCGATCACCCCGCGCGAGCGGCGCGAGGCGGCCAAGCGCCTCCGCATCCAGCGCGCCGAGGCCTATCAGGAAACCCCGGCTCCCCTGCACTGCGGCAACGGCGACGACGCCCGCTACGCCGCCCAGAACCATTACGCCAGCTTCAGCAAGGGCCTGCGGCACGACCCAGCCACCGGCGAGGTCGTCGACGCCAGCTACAAGTCCCTGCTGACCGCGCTGCGCAGCGGCCAGCCCCACGACTTCGAGCGGATCATCCTCGGCGCGTCCGCCGACCAGACCCTCAAGCTCACCGACCCGCAGGCCGGCCTCGCCTTCGACCTCGAAGGCGTCGACCCGCACCAGGTCACCATGCCCCCGGCCTACGCGTTCCGCTCCCCGGAACAGGTCGGCGAGATGGCCGAGAACTACTGGATGGCCATCTGCCGCGACGTGCCGCTGATCGACTACCCCACCAGCCCGCTGATCGCCCAGGCCGCCGCCGACCTCAGCCGCTACGCCAGCTTCGGCGGCCCGAAAGACGCGAGCGCCCAGGGTGCCGGTCAAGTCACCCCGGCCACCATCTTCCGCGACGGCGTGCCCGGCGCGCTCAAAGGCCCTTACCTGTCGCAGTTCATGATCCGCGACGTCCCCTACGGCTCGCAGCGCACCGACGCCCGCATCGCCTACGGCCTGCCAGGCGTCACCGACTACATGACCGACGAGGCCTCCTGGCTCGCCGCCCAGAACGGCGTCAAGCCCGGCGTCGGCCCCGGCCCGCTCGCTGACCCCCGCCTGCTGCACGACGGCCGCAGCCTCGGCAACTACGTCCACATCGACGAGCTGTTCCAGGCCTACCTCAACGCCTGCCTGCTGATGATCACCCCCAAGAACCGCGGCGGCTTCGGCGTGCCGCCGGCGCCGAGCAATCCCTACGCCAGCAGCATGACCCAGGTCGGCTTCGGCACCTTGGGCGAGCCGAACTTCAAGGTCCTCGTCGCCGAGGTCGCCACCCGCGCCCTGAAGGCGGTCTGGTTCCAGAAATGGTACGTTCACCGCCGTATCCGCCCCGAGGTCTACGCCGGCCGCATCCACTATCACCTCAAGGGCGCGCGCTCCTACGAGTTCGACCCGGCCGAGTTCGCCAAGCTGCAAGCCGGCCCGCTCGCCCACCCCTCCATCACCCAGTCCGAGGGATTCCTGCTCATGGCCTTTCCCGAAGGCAGCCCCACCCACCCAGCCTACGGCGCGGGCCACGCCACCGTCGCCGCAGCCTGCGTCACCGTGCTCAAGGCGCTGTTCGACGTCGACCGCACCCTGGCCGGGCTCGGCATCCCCGTGCTGCAGCCCGACGCCGGCGGCCAGGCGCTCGTGGACGCCGGCGTCGGCTGCGAGACGGTCACCGTGGAGGACGAGCTCAACAAGCTCGCCGCCAACGTCGGCCTCGCCCGCAACTTCGCCGGCGTCCATTGGCGCTCGGATTATACCGAGTCCGTCAAGCTCGGCGAGCAGGTGGCGTTCCACGTCCTGGAGGACACGGTCGAGACCTACAACGAGCCGGTCTGCTTCACCTGGCGCGAGATGGGCGGCCAGCGCCGGACCGTCGGCGCCCCGTCCGCGGCGAACGTGCTCAGCATGAGGCCGGCCGCCGAGTGACGCCGACCTAGAAAACTTATACCAATCGCATCAGGATCAGGGTTCTACACCGTGATCTTGATGCGATTAATGAAGCCGCCCCGGATCTGCCCCGGAGCGCCCCGCCGGCCGGCCGCGTCCGCGCCCGCAGCGTGTTCGGATCGAGCGAACCTTCTCGACCCGATGCAATGCCCGCCGAAAACAACGAGCTAAGGCATCCGGGACGCGTCCGCCCACGTCCAGCGCGCCCTAGGCTCGCCCGCGCCGCGGCCCTATATCCGGTCGCCATGCCGATCCCCTTCCTCAAGATGCACGGCGCTGGCAACGACTTCGTCGTCGTCGATGAGCGCGCTCGCCCCTTCGGCTTCTCCCCCGACCAGGTGCGCCGCCTGTCCGACCGCCGGATCGGCATCGGCTGCGACCAGTTCATCACCCTGCACCCGCCTCCCGCCCGCACGGACGCCGACGTGCTCATGCGCATCCGCAATCCTGACGGCGGCGAGGCCGGGGCCTGCGGCAACGCCACCCGCTGCGTCGCCGAGCTGCTGTTCGAGCAGACCGGCCGCCCCTTCCACGTCATCCGCACGATCGCCGGCGACCTGCCCGCCGAGCGCCTCGCCGACGGCCGCTTCCGCGTCGACATGGGGCCCGCCCGCCTCGACTGGCGCGACATCCCGCTGGCCCGCGCCCTGGACACCCTGCACCTGCCGCTCCCCGGCGACCCGGCCGCCTGCGGCATGGGCAACCCGCACGCCACCTTGTTCGTCCCCGACATCGGGGTTGCCGCCCGGCACGGCCCGGCCCTGGAATGCGACCCGCTGTTCCCCGAGCGCGCCAACATCGGCTTCGCGTCCGTCCTCGCCCCCGACCGCCTGCGCCTGCGCGTCTGGGAACGCGGCGCCGGCCTGACGCTGGCCTGCGGCTCCGGGGCCTGCGCCGCCGCGGTCAACGCCCACCGCCGCGGCCTCACTGGCCGGCGCGTCGCGGTCGAGATGGACGGCGGCGCCCTCGACATCGAGTGGCGGCCCGACAACCGCGTGCTGATGGCCGGTCCCGCCGCCACCAGCTTCCGCGGCGAGATCGATCTCTGATGGCCGAGGTCGTCACCTTCGGCTGCCGCCTCAACACCGTGGAAAGCGCCGCCATCGCCCGGCTCGCCGCCGGGGTTCATGACACGGTCGTGGTCAACACCTGCGCCGTCACCGCGAGCGCCGAGCGCGAGGCCCGCCACGCCATCGCCCGCCTCCGCCGCGACCGCCCCGGCGTCGCCATCGTCGCCACCGGCTGCGCCGTGCAGATCGACCCCGCGCGCTGGGCGGCGCTGCCCGGCGTGTCCCGCGTCCTCGGCAACCAGGAGAAGCTGTCCCCCGCCCACTGGCGGCCGGGCGCGCCCGCCGCCGTCGGCGACATCGGGGCGGCGCGCGGCCACGCCCCGGCCCCCTCGCTCGGCATCGACGGCCGCGCCCGCGCCTTCCTCGACGTGCAGCAGGGTTGCGACCACGCCTGCACCTTCTGCATCATCCCGCAAGGCCGCGGCCCCAACCGCTCCGTGCCCGCGGACGCCGTGGCCGCCCAGGTCCGCCGCCTGCTCGACGCCGGCCACCGGGAAGTGGTGCTAACCGGCGTGGACCTGGCGAGCTGGGGCCGCGACCTGCCCGGCGCGCCCTCGCTCGCCGCCCTGGTTCGCGCCCTGCTGCGCGCCGTCCCCGGCCTGCCCCGCCTGCGCCTCAGCTCCCTCGACCCGGCCGCCCTCGACGACTTGTTCTGGGAGGTGCTGGCCACCGAGCCCCGCCTGATGCCGCACCTCCATTTGTCCGTGCAGGCCGGGTCGGACATGGTGCTGAAGCGGATGCGCCGCCGCCACGGCCGCGCCGCCGTCCTGGCCGCCGTCGAGCGGGCGCGGCGGGCCCGTCCCGGCCTCGCCATCGGCGCGGACCTGATCGCCGGCTTCCCGACCGAGACCGCCGCCCAGTTCGAGGACACCCTCGCCCTCGTCGACGCGGCCCACATCCCCTACCTGCACGTATTCCCCTACAGCGCGCGGCCCGGCACCCCCGCCGCCCGGATGCCGCAAGTCCCGTTGCCGCTCCGGCGCGAGCGCGCCGCCCGACTGCGGGCGGCGGCGCTGCCCCACGCGGCGGCGTTCCACGCGGCCATGGTGGGGCAGGAGCGGGCGGTGCTGGTCGAGCGCGGCGGCCGCGGCCACACGCCGGAGTTCACGCCCGTGCGGCTGCGCTCGGCGGCGGAGACGGCGGTGGGGAATGTTTCACGTGAAACAATCCGGGCGGCGGACGCCGCCGGGGTGGAGGTGGGCTGATGGCGCTCGGGTTCTTCTCGCGGCTCAAGGAGGGCCTGAGCCGCTCCACCCAGAAGCTGACGACCGGCCTCGCCACTACCTTCACCCGGCGCAAGCTCGACGACGCCGCGTTGGAGGAACTGGAGGAGCTGCTGATCGCCGCCGACCTCGGCCCCGGCGCCGCGGCCCACATCATCGCCAACTTCCGCCGCAGCCGCTTCGGTTCCGACGTCACCGACGCCGAGGTCAAGCAGGCGCTCGCCGACGAGATCGCCGCCATCCTGGAGCCCGCCGCCCGGCCGCTGGTGATCGACCGCGCGCTCCGCCCCCACGTCGTGCTGGTGGTGGGCGTCAACGGCACCGGCAAGACGACCACGATCGGCAAGCTGGCGCAGCAGTATGTCCGCGACGGCCTGCGCCCCGTGCTGGTCGCCGGCGACACCTTCCGCGCCGCCGCTGTCGAGCAGCTTCAGGTCTGGGGCCAGCGCACCGGGGCGCCCGTGGTCAGCGGCCCGGCCAACGCCGATAGCGCCGGCCTCGCCTTCAACGCCCTCGTCCGCGCCAAGGCGGACGGCGCGGACGTGCTGCTGATCGACACCGCCGGGCGGCTGCACAACAAGGGCGCGCTGATGGAAGAGCTGTCCAAGCTGGTGCGCGTGCTCAAGAAGCAGGATCCGGCCGCCCCCCATTCGGTGCTGCTGGTGCTGGACGCCACCACCGGGCAGAACGCGGTCGAGCAGGTGCGGGTGTTCAAGGACCTGGTCGCCGTCACCGGCCTGGTCGTGACCAAGCTGGACGGCAGCGCCCGCGGCGGCGTCGTCGTCGCGCTGGCGGACGGGTTCGACCTGCCGGTGCATGCGGTCGGCGTGGGCGAGCAGGTCGACGACCTGCGGCCGTTCGTGGCGATGGACTTCGCGCGGGGGCTGGTCGGGGCGGGCTAGAGCGGTTTCATGTTACACGAAACCACTCTACCACTACCTGGGCACTTTCTGATTATGAGGCGGCTGGAACTGGTGTTGGCAGCAGGGGCAACGCATGAAATCTTGTGCTGGTTCTGCATGGAATATGTCGGCTACCCGAGCAGGAGCTGGAGCATGTAGGCGTCGTTCCAGGCGGCCCTTTTCCGCCGGGCGCGCACGCTGGCCTTTGAGGTCGTGTCGCGGCCGACGATGTTGAGCGCGATCTTGCGCAGGAGCGCCAGGTTGCGCGCCGCCGTGCGGTCTCGCACGCGGCTGTCGTCCTCGCGGAACGTCACATCCAGCACCCAATGCAGGGCATTTTCTACCGCCCAATGCGAGCGGATCGCCTGGCCCAGGGCGGCCGGACTATCAGGGCAGCTCGACAGGAAGTAGCGGATCTCGCTTTCGACCTTGGGCGCGCTGTTGACGCTGCGGATGCTCTCGACCGCCAGCACGGTGCGCAAGCCCGGCCAGCCGCTCAAGGCCTCCAGAGCGGCCGCCTCGGTGCTGGCGAACACCCGGCGGCGCACCAGGCGGCCGTGCGTGTCGTCGAACGCATCGCAATCGGCACGGGCGGATGCGTCGCGACCGAAGCAGTGCTGGTCGAAGTGCTCGACGACCGCCGCATGCGCCAGAGGGTGGTTGCCTTTCAGCGTCAGCAGGTAATCACCGCCGCGCGCCAGGATCTTCTCGGCAATCGCGGTCTGGCACCCCATGGCGTCCAGGGTGACGATGCTGTTCTCCAGCGCAAGCTGGTTCAGCAGCTCGGGCACGGCGGTGATCTCGTTCGACTTGCCGTCCACGCAGCGCTGGCCCAGCACGAGGCCCTGCTCGCTGGCCCAAGCGCTCACGACGTGCAGGGCCGACTGCTCGCGCCCATGGTCGAACGAGCGCCGGACCGTCTTGCCGTCGATGGCCACCACCTCGCGCTCGAACCTGTCCACGAGCGAGCCAACCCAGGCCGCAAACCCGGCCTCAAACGCATCGGGGTCGATCAGCATGAACACGCGCCTGAACGTGTCATGCGAGGGGATGCCGTTCGGCAGATCCAGATTGCCCCTGCTGCCAACACCAGTTCCAGCCGCCTCATAATCAGAAAGTGCCCAGGTAGTGGTAGGGCATGTCCGGCGCTTCTGTCGGCGCCGGACATGCCCTAGCCTCTTGTTCCGACGAGCATCCCACCGGGTCGCGTGGGTTCGCTCGGCCCGACGATGCTCTCGGGCACTCGTCAAGCGGACCGGCCGCCCAGGATCTCCGATATTTCCGGGTCCGACCGGAACTGCTCCAGCAGGAAGTCCAGCACGGCGCGGGTGCGGGGCGCGAGGTTGCGGCGCGACGGGTAGATCGCCTGCACCGGCACCGGGGCCGACCGCCAGTCCGGCAGCACCACCCGCAGCGTCCCGTCCCGCAGTTCCCGGCGCACCAGCCACTTCGACAGCTTGGCGAGGCCGAGGCCGCTGAGCACGGCTTCGCGCTGCGCTTCGGGGCTGTCGGTGCGGAAGCGCCCGACCACGGGCGCTTCCACGCAACCGCCCGGGCCGTACAAGGCCCAGACCTCGCGCCGGGCCGAGCGGTCGTCGATGATGCACTCGTGCCGGGCCAGGTCGGACGGGTGCTGCGGCGCCGGGTTCGCCGCCAGGTAGGCCGCCGATCCCACGATCAGTTGCGAGAACGCGCCGATCCGGCGGGCCACGTAGGTGTTCCCGGCCGCCTGCTCGCCGATGCGGATGGCGAGGTCGATGCCGTCATGCACGAGGTTCATCGAGGGCTCGTCGAGCACCAGGTCGACCGACAGGCCGGGGTGGCGTTCCAGCAGCAGGTGGACCCGGGGCGCAATCAGCACGCGCCCGAACACGACCGGGGAGCTGAGCCGCACCAGGCCGGCGATCCCGCCGTGGCGCAGCCCGACCGCGCCTTCCGCGTGCTCGACGGATTGCAGGACGGTTCGCGCCGGGTCGAGGAAGTCGCGGCCGTCCTCGGTGAGGGCGACGCTGCGGGTGGTGCGCTGGACGAGACGGGCACCGAGATGGGCCTCCAGCGCCGCCACTTGGCGCGACACCGCCGGCTGGGTGATGCCCATCTCGCGCGCGACCGCCGAGAACGACCCGGCCTCGGCCACCCGCACGAACACCCTGACTGCGGACAGAAAATCCATGGCTCAACCCGACCAACGCCCGTGCGCCGCATAGCACGGGCGGCGGCGGGACGCGCCCGGCGTCACATCATGAGGTTCGCGGCCCAGCACGCGACGAGGGCGGCGGCGATTTCCCCGGCCGTCCAGGCGAAGTCGCGGGCGGTGTACTGTTCCTTGTCGGCGGAGTCCTGAAGCCGGCACAGCATCGCCCGGGTGCTGACGGCTGCTTGGAGGGGTTGCTGCTGCATCGTGATCTAATCCAACGTTCGCGCCGGACCCGGCCGTGGTCGCGGCCGGCTTGCCCGGTGCGATTGAGTAACCTCGTCGCCGGGCAGCGGGAATGCCGTCCTCCTCCTATCACTTATGCGCTGTAGTATGGAGTAGGGCGTGGAGCAGTTTCGGGCCGCGTGCGTTCGCTCGACCCGAGACTGCCCTGGCCAGCCGAATGCCGCCGCGGCGCGGGGCGGGCATCGACCCACCCCCAGGCGCTCGCGCCGCGGGGCCTACTCCGCGGGGACGGGGGCGAGGGCGCGGCGCTCGCGGCCCTTGTTCAGCGCCACGGCGCCCATCACGGCGGCGAGCCAGGCCAGCGCGGCGGCGCCTCACAGGCCGCCGTAGATGGAGCCCACCATGCCGATCAGGCCGGCCTGGACGACGTAGTAGGCCATCGGGATCAGCGTCATGCGGATGAACTCGCCTTCGCGGTCGGTCAGCCCGACGACGGCCGACGCGGCGACGACGTTGTGGACGCAGATCATGTTGCCGGCCGCGCCGCCGACCGCTTGCAGCGTGACCACGATCATCGCCCCGGCCGCGCCCAGGCCGATCTGCTCGGCGGCGGAGAACTGGAACAGCGAAAACATCATGTTCGACACCGTGTTGGAGCCGGCGATGAAGGCGCCGAGCGCGCCGATCAGGGGGGCGAACATCGGCCAAGCGGAGCCGGCGACGCCCGACACGCCTTCGGCCAGCACGAGCGGCGTCGAGTCGAGCGGGCCGCGCCCGGTGTTGAGGAACACCTGGATCATGGGCACGGCCAGCAGCAGCGCCGGGGCGGCGGCGACCATGGTGCGGGCGGAGCCCTGCCAGGCGCGGGCGTAGGCGCGGCCGCTCATGCCGAAGATGAACACCGACAACAGCGAGGTCAGGATCAGGATCGCGCCGGGCGACTAGAGGAACTGCGCCTTGAGGCCGATGCCGGAGCCGAACAGGTCATCGTAGGCGAGCGTCGCGGCGGGCGGCGGGCACGACGATGAGCAGGCCGATCATGCCGCCGAGGAGGGAGGGGAACTCGGGGCCGAGCAGCCAGGCGACGAGGTAGTACGGCCCGGTGAAGGCGACGCCGGCGAACAGCGCGAACTTCCACGCCCGGAAGCCTTGCCGGAAGGAGCGTTCGGCCCCGAAGAAGCGGGTCATCATGCCGACCATAATGAGCGGGATGACGAAGCCGACGAGGGCGTGGACCATCGCGACGTTGGCAGCGATGGCGTAGACGTAGTCGAGCAGGGACATGGGGGCGATGGTGCTGAGCACGCCGTCGTTGCCGCCCAGGCCGGTGTTGACGCCGACGAGCATGGGCGTGCCGACCGCGCCGAACGAGACGGGCGTGGACTGGATGACGAGCGTGACCAGCACGGCCGCCATGGCCGGGAAGCCGATGGCGACGAGCAGCGGGGCGGCGACGGCGGCGGGCGTGCCGAAGCCGGACGCGCCCTCGATCATGGAGCCGAACAGCCAGGCGATGATGATGGCCTGGATGCGGCGGTCGGGCGAAAGGTCGGTGAAGCCGCGGCGGATGGCGCGGATGGCACCGCTTTCCTGGACGGTTTGCAGCACGAGGATGGCGCCGAAGATGATGAACAGGAGGGTGACGGCGGTGACGAGGCCGCTCACGGTGGCGCCGGCGACGGTGGCGGCCGACTGGCCCCAGGCGGTGAGGGCGATGGCGGCGGTGGCGACGTAGGCGACCAGCATGGACAATTTCGCCGATCGTCCCAGCACGACGAGGAGGAGGAACACGATGGCGACCGGCAACAACGCCAACAAGAACAGGACACTCGGGTTCACGTTCGACCTCCGCTTCGTTTGATTTCTTCTCTCAGGCCACCACGCTTTCAAGGGCGTTTTAGAATAGATGAACTGAAAGTTTTAATGTTCGATCCTTGCTGGATTTGGCAGCCGGGTCAATCATTGATGCGGGCGGGGCATCCCATGATGCGGGAAGGCGAGGTTCATTGTGTTGTCGAAACAACAATGAACGGTGCGGTGGCCTCGGGGTTGGCCGGAACGGCCGTGATGATCGGCTCTCGGGTGCGCTCGATCGGCCGGTCCGGGCCGCGGGCCGGAACGACGCCGGGGCGGCACCGGCAGCTAGAAATTTCGATTGAAGGCGGGACCAGATGGGAGCAATGTGCAATTAATCAAGGAGGCTAAAAATGTCTCATTCGCTGACTGAAATCCTCAGCACTCCCATCCGCTGGCACGCGGCGACCCATGATCCCGAGTTGTTGAGCGTCCTGCACGACATGCAGGCCAACATCCTGAAGGGGCATGGGCGCGATCACACGGGCCACGTGTTCATCAGCTTCGACGACATGGCGGCCGGGGCGGTCGCCGACCTGCTGCGCACGCTGGCTCCGCTCGTCACCATGGCGTTGGAGCAGTTGCGCGACGCGGAGGCGTACCGGTCGATGCGCCTGGACGGCGGCCGGGTCGTCTGCTTGTTCCTGGCCCGCGGCGCCTACGAGCGGCTCGGGACGCCCGAGAGCAGGCGTCCGTCCGACCCGGCGTTCAAGGCGGGGATGCGGGCGCGGGGTCGGCTTCCGACGCTGCAATTCGCCGGGCTGCCGCCCATCCCCGGCCTGAACGACCCCGCGCCCGACCGTTGGGGGGCGGGGTGGAACGGAGGTTGCGCCGAGCCGGACGCGATGATCCTGGTCGCGGACGACAGCACGGACGCCGTCACGGCGGGGCTGGAGGCGGTCGAGGGCGTGATCAACGGCAGCGGGGCGCGGATGATGCTCGTCGAGCGGGGCGAGGCGCAGCGGCGGGTGCAGCGGGGCGGCAATCCCAAGGGCGAGGGCCTGGAGCACTTCGGCTACGTCGATGGGCGGAGCCAGCCGTTGTTCGTCCAAGAAGACATCGACGGCGAGGACAAGGCGGTGTGGGACCCGGCGTTCCCGCCGGCTCAGTTCCTGGTCGCCGACCCGGGCGGGGCGACGGCGTCGTCGTGCGGCAGCTACTTCGTGTTCCGCAAGCTCGAGCAGAACGTCAAGCGGTTCAAGGAGCAGGAGGACCGGCTGGCCGCGTTGCTCGAACTGCCGCAGGGCGACAAGGAGCGGGCCGGGGCGATGGTGGTCGGGCGCTTCGAGGACGGCACCCCGGTCGTGCTGCACGCCAGCGCGGTCGCGGGCAAACCGTTGAACGACTTCGACTACGGCGGCGATCCGGCCGCGGTGCTGTGCCCGTTCCGGGGCCACATCCGCAAGACGAACCCGCGCAGCAAGACCGATCCCGGCGGCCCGCCCGGCCTGAAGCCTGAGCGCAGCCGCCTCATGGCCCGGCGCGGCATCACCTACGGCCGCCGCCAGCCGCGCCCGCCCGGGAGGGACTTCCCGGAGGACGACCTGCCCGAGCGGGACGTGGGCCTGTTGTTCATGGCCTACATGGCGGACATCGCCGAGCAGTTCGAGTTCACGCAGGCCGCGTGGGCGGGGAACCCCGATTTTCAGCAGGCCAACGCGGGCATCGACGCCGTGATCGGCCAGCAGGCGAACCGGCCGGGCACGATGGACACGCATTGGCAGGACGGGGCCGGGAACGGGGACGGGCGCAGCGGCCACACGGCGGAGTTCGACTTCCAGACCAGCATCAGCCTGCAAGGCGGGGATTATTTCTTCGCGCCGTCGGTCAGTTTCCTGCGGGCGGCCAAGGCGTGACGCCCCAGGGCGGCCCGTCCGGCGCCGAGGGCGGCGCCGGACGGGCCGTCGGCTGTTCAAGGCGCGCCTGATCCGATCGGCGACTTCGCTCGCTCGACCATGATCGAGGGGTCTGCTTGGCGGCGGCACACGCCCGTGGAACCCTGCTTCGATTGACGGGTGGTGGCCGGTGGTCAGGGAGCGGCGGCGGCGTCGGCCAAGGCGGCGAGGGTGGCGGCGATGACGGGGACGGGGGGCTTGGCCGGGTCGAGGCCGAAGCGGCGCGCGGTGTCGGCCGGATCGTTGTAGGACAGCATGACGCGGCCGGCCTGGTCCTGCCAGACGAGCATCTTCTGCGGCAGGTCGAGGCCGACGAGCTGGTTGGCCTGCATCAAGGGCGTGCCGGCCTTGGGATTGCCGAAGATCAGCAGCGTGGTCGGGCGCAGGGCGAGGCCCGCGCCCTCAGCGCCGGCGGCGTGGTCGATGGTGGCGAACAGGGTCAGGCCCTTGGCCTCGATCGCGCTGGCGAGCGCCTGCACGGTCGGACGGAACTCGCCCTTGGCCGGCTTGGTGACGACGCCCTGCGGCGCGCCATTTTGGGCGGAGGCGGCCCCGGCGTGAAGGAAGGCCAGGCAGGCGAGCGCCGCGGCGAGGCGGCGGGTCCGGCGGCTGGGTTGGACGGGCATGGCGGCGGGTTCCTTGCGGCGTGGAGGCGGGAGCGTAGCACGGGAGTTGCGCTTGCATTCCGCGGCTTTCTGCCACACATAGCGCTCAACTCTTGCCCGCGCCCGCCACCGGGGCGCGACGCTTTGCCGGGCGCGCGGACCACTCCGCTGCGCCCGGCCCCGTTTGGAGGTCATCCCGTGTCCGACGCTGCCCTGAACCCGCTCGCCAGAATCCGCAACATCGGCATCACCGCGCACATCGACGCCGGCAAGACGACGACGACGGAGCGCATCCTCTACTACACGGGCGTGTCGCACCGGATCGGCGAGGTCCACGACGGCAACACCACGACCGACTACATGGCGCAGGAGCGGGAGCGGGGGATCACCATCACCTCGGCCGCGGTGACGTGCGAGTGGAAGGACCACCGCATCAACATCATCGACACGCCGGGGCACATTGATTTCAACATCGAGGTGAACCGCAGCCTGCGCGTGCTGGACGGGGCGGTGTTCATCATCGAGGGCGTGGCCGGGGTGCAGCCGCAGAGCGAGACCAACTGGCGCTTGGCGGACCGCTACAACGTGCCGCGGATCATCTTCATCAACAAGCTGGACCGGACGGGGGCGGACTTCTACCGCGCGTTCGACACGCTGAAGGAGAAGCTCGACATCGTGGCGCTGCCGTTGCAGCTGCCGATCGGCATCGAGGACGGGTTCCTCGGGGTTGTCGATCTCGTCGAGATGAAGGCGATCATCTGGGAAGGCGGCGAGCTGGGGGCGAAGTTCCACGACGAGGAGATCCCGGCGGACTTGATGGACAAGGCCAAGGAGCACCGTCAGACGCTGCTCGACACGGCGCTCAGCGTCGATGACGCGGCGATGGAGGAGTATTTCGACAAGGGCGACGTGGACGTGGCCACGTTGAAGCGCTGCATCAAGGCGGGCGCGATCAGCGGCGCGTTCCGGCCGGTGCTGTGCGGCACCGCGTTCAAGAACAAGGGCGTGCAGCCGTTGCTCGACGCGGTGCTGGATTACCTGCCCAGCCCCGTGGATGTGCCGGGCATCAAGGTGGCGGCCGAGGAAGGCGAGGAGGAGGGCAGCGACCGGCGGATCATCCCGGCCGACGCCAGCGCGCCGTTCGCGGGCCTCGCGTTCAAGATCATCAACGACAAGTATGGCACGCTGACCTTCGTGCGCGTCTACGCCGGCACGCTGAAGAGCGGCGACACGGTGCAGAACACGACCAAGGAGCACAAGGAGCGGATCGGCCGCATGTTCCAGATGCACGCCGACAAGCGGGAGGAGATCAAGGAGGTCCACGCCGGCGACATCGCGGCGTTCGTAGGCCTGAAAGACACCGGGACCGGCGACACGCTGGCCAGCGGCGACGACCCGGTGGTGCTGGAGCGGATGGCGTTCCCGGTGCCGGTGATCGACATCTCCGTCGAGCCGAAGACCAAGGACGGGGTGGAGAAGATGACATTGGGCTTGCAGAAGCTGGCCGGGGAAGACCCGAGCCTGCGGCTCAAGACCGACCAGGAGAGCGGGCAGACCATCCTCTCGGGCATGGGCGAGCTGCACCTGGAGATCATCATCGACCGGTTGCGGCGCGAGTACGGCGTCGACGCCAACATCGGCGCGCCGCAGGTGGCGTACCGCGAGACGATCAGCCGGCCGCACACTGAGATTTACACCCACAAAAAGCAGACGGGCGGCAGTGGGCAGTTCGCCGAGGTCAAGATCACCTTCGAGCCGATGGAGCGCAACGGCGGCGTGGTGTTCGAGAACAAGGTGGTCGGCGGCACGGTGCCGAAGGAGTATATCCCCGCCGTCGAGAAGGGAATTAGGAACCAGGCCGACACCGGCGTGCTGGCCGGGTTCCCGACGGTCGATTTCAAGTACACGCTGGTGGACGGCAAGTACCACGACGTCGACTCGTCGGCGCTGGCGTTCGAGATCGCGGCCAAGGCGTGCTTCCGCGACGGCATGAAGAAGGCGGCGCCGATCATCCTGGAGCCGATTATGGACGTGGAGGTGACGACGCCGCAGGACCACGTCGGCGACGTGGTGGGCGACCTGAACCGGCGGCGCGGCGTGATCCAGAGCCAGGACAGCAGCGGCAGCACGGTGATCGTGCGGGCGCACGTGCCCCTGAAGGAGATGTTCGGCTACATCAGCCAGTTGCGCGGCATGACCAAGGGCCGGGCCAGCTTCACGATGCAGTTCCACCATTACGACCCGGTGCCGCGGATGATCGCCGACGAGATCATGGCCAAGAGCGCCTGATCCCGGTCGCCCACGAAGCGCCCGGCCCGCCGTGGCCGGGCGCCTCGCGGGGTTCGGTTCCTACCGCGACGTTCGACCCGGCCCGCCGAGATTGCTCGGCGGGCCGGTTTGTTTGATGGGGCGCACCGTGGCGCGGCGGCATCGCTGGCTGGCCATCCGACCGTGACGCGAGGGCAGGGGGCGGTTTGTGGCCCGGCGGGCGTTGGATGGGCTTGACGTGGTCGGCCGGGGCCGGTGTGGATACCGCTCCCAACCGGTGAGACGCGGGATGGCGCAAGAGGACGTGTTCGAGACTGACGTGCCGGAGCGGCTGGATCGGTTGCCTTGGAGCCGGTTCCACTGGCTCGTGGTGATGGCGCTCGGGATCACTTGGATCTTGGACGGGCTGGAGGTGACGCTGGTGGGGTCGCTGGCCGGGGCGATCTCGAAAAGCCCCAGTTTGCAGCTCACGGAGTCGGAGTTCGGGCTGACGGCCAGCGCCTACCTGGGGGGGGCGGTGGTCGGGGCGCTGTTCTTCGGCTGGCTGACCGACCGGCTGGGGCGCAAGAAGCTGTTCACGGTGACGCTGCTGGTCTACCTGATCGGCACCATCGCGTCCGGGTTCTCATGGGACGGGTGGTCGCTCGGGTTGTTCCGGTTCATCACGGGCCTGGGCATCGGCGGCGAATACTCGGCGATCAACGCGACGATCCAGGAGCTGATCCCGGCGCGGCGGCGGGGGTTCACCGACCTGCTGATCAACGGCAGCTTCTGGATCGGGGCGGCGCTGGGGGCGGTGGCGGCGATCGTCGTGCTCGACCCGGCGTTCATGGACCCGGAATGGGGCTGGCGGCTGGCGTTCATCGTCGGCGGCGGGATCGGGCTCGTGGTGCTGTTCCTGCGCCGCTTCATCCCGGAAAGCCCGCGCTGGCTGATGACGCACGGGCGGCCGGAGGAGGCGTCGGAGGTGCTGAGCCGGCTCGAGGCGCGGATCGCGCACGAGACCGGGCAGCCGTTGCCGCCGGTGCCGACGGACCGGCTGCGGCTGCGTCGGCACGAGGGGGGGTGGTTCGGGCGGAGCCTGAAGGTGCTGGTGCGGGACTACCGGCAGCGGGCGTTCATGGGCGTCGTGCTGATGGCGGCGCAGGCGTTCTTCTACAACGCGGTGTTCTTCACGTACGCGCTGGTCCTGGAGAAATTCTACGGGGTGCCGTCGCAGCACGTCGGGTGGTTCATCCTGCCGTTCGCGGCGGGCAACTTCGCCGGGCCGCTGCTGCTGGGGCGGCTGTTCGACACGCTGGGGCGCAAGACGATGATCACGGCGACCTACGCGCTGTCGGGCGTGCTGATGATCGGGGTGGGCGTGCTGTTCCAGCGCGACGTGTTGAGTGCCGCCGAGCTGACGGTGGGGTGGAGCGTGATCTTCTTCTTCGCCTCGGCGGCGGCGTCGTCGGCCTACCTGACGGTGGGGGAGACGTTCCCGCTGGAGGTGCGGGCGATCGCGATCGCGGTGTTCTACGCGCTCGGCACCGGGCTGGGGGGGGTGGCCGGGCCGTACGTGTTCGGCAAGCTGATCCAGAGCGGCTCGCGGACGGAGGTGCTGTGGGGCTACGTGCTAGGCGGCGGGCTGATGATCGGGGCGGCGATCCTGCAAGGGCTGATCGGGGTGGAGGCGGCGCGCAAGTCACTCGAGGAAGTGGCGCCGCCGCTGTCGGCCGCGTGAGTTTGGTCGGGAACCAGGATCGGTGAGGGGCGTTTACATGGGAGCGGCATCCGCCGTTGAAGGAGAACTGGACATGGTTGACGAGAACCGCGTTGAAGGTGCCTGGGACAAGGTCAAGGGCAACGTCAAGGAAGGTATCGGCAAGGTGACCGGCGACGAGAAGATGGAAGCCGAAGGCAAGGCCGATCAGGTGAAGGGCAAGACGGAAAGCACCGTCGGCGGCGTGAAGGACTCGGTTCGCGACGCGACGAAGTAGCATTTCCCGGATTGACCACGGCGCGGGCGTCCCATCGGGGCGCCCGTTCTCGTTATGGGGCTGCGCCGGGGGGGCGGATGGTCCATATGAGCGGGGTGGCGAGGGAGTGCGGGCGGTGGTCGATCAGGGGGTGTATCGGGACGCCATGGCCCGGCTGGGGGCGGCGGTCAGCGTGGTGACGACGACGGGCATCGGCGGGCCGCGCGGGTTCACGGCGTCGGCGGTGTGCAGCGTCACGGACGACCCGCCGACGCTGTTGCTGTGCCTCAACCGGGGCAGCGACAGCCACGATCCGGTGAAGGCGAACGGGATCGTCTGCGTCAATACGCTAGCAGCGTCGCAGGAGGCGCTGTCGCCGCTGTTCGCCGGCTTCACGGGGGTGCCGCAGGGGGAGCGGTTCGAGAGTGGCCAATGGACGACGCTGGCGACGGGAGCGCCGGTGCTGCAGGGGGCGGTGGTGTCATTCGACTGCACGGTCGCGAGCGTGACGGAGGTGGGGACGCACACGGTGTTCTTCTGCGCCGTGCAGGCGATCCAATCGGGGCCGTCGCACGAGGGGCTGATCTATTTCGGGCGGGCCTATCACCGCATCAATGTGGCGGCGGCCTGAGCCCCCGCCCCCCTGACCGTGTCAGGGGGGCGGGGGCGCCACCGGAGGACGGGATCACATCTGGGCGTAGTTGCCGTTCTTCCAGACGTAGAGGACGTAGTCGGCCTCGGTGATGTCGCCCTTCTTGTCGAAGGTGATGGGGCCGAGGACGGTGTCGATGCCCTTCAGTTCGTGCAGGGCGGCGGCGACCTTCTTGGGGTCGGTGGTGCCGGCCTTCTCGACGGCGGCCTTCCAGGTTTGCAGGGCGGCGTAGGTGTAGAGGGTGTAGCCCTCCGGGTCGATGCCCTTGGCCTTGAACTCCTCCACCACCTTGGCCGCGGTGGGGCGCTTGCGGGGGTCGGAGGGGAAGGTCATGATCGTGCCTTCGCCGGCGGGCCCGGCGATCTGCCAGAACTCGCTGCTGGTGAGGGCGTCGCCGCCGACGAGGGTGGCGTCGAGGCCCTGCTCCTTGGCCTGGCGAGCGATCAGGCCGGTCTCGGTGTGGTAGCCGCCAATGTAGATGACCTGGACGTTGGCCTGCTTCATGCGGCTGACGAGGGCGGAATAGTCGCGCTCGCCTGGGGTGTAGGCGGCGTACATCTCCTCCTTCACGCCTTCGGCGTTGAGGGTCTTCTTGGTCTCGTCGGCGAGGCCTTTGCCGTAGGCGGAGTTGTCGTGGAGGATGGCGATGTTCTTGCCCTTGAACTCCTTGGCGAGGTACTTGCCGGCGACCTGGCCCTGCTGGTCGTCGCGGCCGCAGACGCGGAAGGTGTTCCAGCCGCCCTCGTCGGTGAACTTGGGGTTGGTACTGGCCGGGCTGATCTGCAGGATGCCTTCCTCGGCGTAGACCTTGCTGGCGGGGATGGAGCTGCCGGAGCAGAAGTGGCCGTCGATGAACTTGACGCCGCGGCTGGCCATCTGGTTGGCGACGGAGACGGCCTGCTTGGGGTCGCAGGCGTCGTCGCCGATCTGCAGCTCCAGTTGCTTGCCGAGCACGCCGCCGGCCTTATTGATGTCGGCGACGGCCTGCTCGGCACCGGCCTTCATCTGGGTGCCGAAGGTGGCGTAGCTGCCGGTCATGGGGCCGACGGTAGCGATGGTGGTTTGGGCGGAGGCGGCGCCGGCGGCGAGGGTCACGGCGGCGGCGGCGAGCAGGGTCCTGCGGAACATGATCGTTTCCTTCTGACGTAGGCTGGGAGAAAGCTTAGAGCGGTTCCGCAACGGGTGGAACTGCCTTGGCTACGAAGCAAAAGAGAAAGGCGAGGGGCGGCGTCCCTCGCTCGCGCGGCTCAATGCGCGCCTTCCAGGTAGGCGGCGCGGATCTCGGGCCGGGCCAGCAGCTCGGCGCCGCCGCCGGCCATGGTGACGCGGCCGTTGACGAGGACGTAGCCGCGGTGGGCGAGGCGCAGCGCCTGGAAGGCGTTCTGCTCGACGAGCAGGACGGTGAGGCCGGTGTCGGCGTTGAGCTGCTTGATGGCGGCGAAGATGCCGCGGACGACGAGGGGGGCGAGGCCGAGGCTCGGCTCGTCGAGCAGAAGGAGGCGGGGCTGGCTCATGAGGGCGCGGCCGATGGCCAGCATCTGCTGCTCGCCGCCGGACAAGGTGCCGCCGCGCTGGGACTGGCGTTCCTTGAGGCGGGGGAACAGGGTGAAGACGAGGTCGCGGGTGCGTTCGTAGCCGCGCATCCGGACCACCTGCGCGCCCATCAGCAGGTTCTCGTGCACGGACATGCGAGGGAAGATGCGGCGGCCCTCGGGGGCCTGGGCGAGGCCCATGTGCATGATCTCGTGGGTGGGGCGCCGGGCGATGTCCTGGCCGTCGAGCAGGATCTCGCCGTCGCGGGCGCGGGGGCTGCCGCAGATGGTCATCATCAACGTGCTCTTGCCGGCCCCGTTGGCGCCGATCAGGGTGACGATCTCGCCTGGGCTGACGTCGAGGTCGACGCCCTTGAGGGCCTGGATCGCGCCATAGTAGGCGCTGACGCCGCGCAGGGAGAGCAGGGGGGTCATGATGCGCGGGCGGCCAGGCCGGCGGCGAGCGGGGTATTGGCGACTGGGGCATCGGCGTCGTCCTCGTCGCCTTCGCCGAGGTAGGCGGCGATGACGGCCGGGTCGGCGCGGATCTGGGCGGGGTCGCCGTCGGCGATGCGCTTGCCGTGGTCGAGCACGACGATGTGGTCGGAGATGCGCATGACGACGCCCATGTCGTGCTCGATGAGCAGGATGGAGCAGCCGTCGGACTGGATGGTTTTCAAGAGGGCGGCGAGTTCGTCGCTTTCGCGCGGGTTGAGGCCGGCGGCGGGCTCGTCGAGGCAGAGCAGGATGGGCTGGGTGCACATGGCGCGGGCGATCTCGAGCCGGCGCTGGTCGCCGTAGGGGAGTTGGCCCGCCGCGTCGTCGGCGCGGCGCAGGAGGCCGATGCGGTCGAGCCAGAAGCGGGCGCGCTCGACGGCGCGCTCCTCGGCGCGGTGGTGGCCGCCGAGGCCGACGACGCTGAGCAGGCCGGACAGGACGTTGGGCATGAGGGCGTTGTGCTGGGCGACGAGCAGGTTCTCGAGCACGGTCATGCCGGCGAACAGGCGGATGTTCTGGAAAGTGCGGGCGACGCGGGCGCGGCGGGCGATGCCGTGGCCGGGGAGCTTCTGCAGGTCGTAGCGGCGGTTGTCCGGGTGATGGAGCGCGAGGCTGCCAGCGGTGGGGCGGTAGAAGCCGGTGATGCAGTTGAACACGGTGGTCTTGCCGGCGCCGTTGGGGCCGATGACGGAGGTGATCTCGCCGCGCCGGGCTTCGAAGTCGAGGGCGCTGACGGCGGTGAGGCCGCCGAAGCGCATGGTGAGGCCCTGGACGGCCAGGAGCGGGCTAGCCACGGCCTTCGGTCACCAGCTCGGCGGCGATCTCGCGCTTCTGGCCCAGCGCGATGGAGGGGGTGCGGCCGGAGACGAGGCCGCGGGGGCGCAGCACCATGACGATGACGAGGGCGGAGCCGAAGATGAGCATGCGGTACTCGGCGAGGCCGCGGAACAGCTCGACCCCGCCGATCATGACGAGGGCGGCGAGCGCGGTGCCGAGCTGGCTGCCGAGGCCGCCCATGACGACGATGGCGAGCACGATGGCGCTCTCGATGAAGGTGAAGCTCTCGGGGCTGATGAAGGCGTTGCGGGTGGCGAAGAAGGCGCCAGCGAAGCCGCCGAAGGTAGCGCCGATGGCGAAGGCGGTGAGCTTGGTGGTGGTGACGTTGATGCCGAGGGAGCGGCAGGCGATCTCGTCCTCGCGCAGCGCTTCCCAGGCGCGGCCGAGGGCGACGCGGCGGAGGCGGAGCGACACCCAGTTGGTGAGGAGCGCGAGGCCGAGGATGACGTAGTAGAGGAAGATGACGCGGTGCGACGGGGTCGGCTCCAGGCCGAAGAAGTGGGCGAAGGTGCCGGGCGTGTCGGAGTTGGTGAAGCGGAGGCCGAACAGGGTGGGGCGCGGGATGTCGGAGATGCCGTTGGGGCCGCCGGTGAGCCGGGTCCAGTTGAGGATGACGATGCGGATGATCTCGCCGAAGGCGAGGGTGACGATGGCGAGGTAGTCGCCGCGCAGGCGCAGCACGGGGAAGCCGAGCATGATGCCCCACAGGCAGGCGAGCAGGCCGGCGAGCGGCAGGCAGGTCCAGAAGCCGAGGCCGAAGGTGGTGGCGAAGATGGCGTAGGAGTATGCGCCGACGGCGTAGAAGGCGACGTAGCCGAGGTCGAGCAGGCCGGCCAACCCCACGACGATGTTGAGGCCCCAGCCGAGCATGACGTAGGTCATGATGAGGATGCCGAGGTCGATCTCGTAGCGGCCGGCGAGGAACGGCAGCGCCACGGCCGCGATCAGCAGCACAGGGGCGATGAAGGGGGCGGCGCGGGCCAGGGTTTCGGCGAGGCGGCGGTTCCGGGCGTAATTGGCGGCGGGGCGGCGGCCGCGCCAGAGCAGCAGCACGACGCGGCCGGCGAACACGGCGGCCACCGCGGCGGCGACGGCGAGCGGGCGGGGGACGAGTTCGAGCGGGCCGCCGAAGGACTCGGTGCGCAGGCCGATCATGGGGCCGAACAGGCCGAGGGCGACGAGGGCGGAGAGGCCGGCGTTGCGCAGGACGCCGGTCATACCTTCTCGACGTCGTTGCGGCCGAGCAGGCCGGTTGGCAGGAAGATCAGCACCAGGACCAGGATGCTGAAGGCGGCGACGTCCTTATACTGGACGCTGAAGTAGGCGGACCAGAAGGTCTCGATCAGGCCGATGGCGAGGCCGCCGAGCAGGGCACCGGGCAGGGAGCCGATGCCGCCGAGGACGGCGGCGGTGAAGGCCTTCACGCCGGCGATGAAGCCGATGAAGAAGTCGATGACGCCGTAGTAGAGCAGGAACATGAACCCGGCGACGGCGGCCAAGGCCGCGCCGATGACGAAGGTGAGGCTGATGGTGCGGTCGGTGTCGATGCCGAGCAGGCCGGCCATCTTGAGATCCTGCTCGCAGGCGCGCATGGAGCGGCCGAGCGGGGTGGCGGTGACGAGGTAGGTGAACACGGCGAGCACGGCGAGGGTGGTGACGACGATGGCGACCTGCATCCAGGACAGCTGGACGTCGAAGCCGTCCTGGGTGAACAAGGTGAGGCCACCCTGGATGACGGGGACGATGGGCTTGACGCGGGCGCCCTGGCTGACCTGGGCGAAGTTCTGCAGTACGATCGACATGCCGATGGCGCTGATGAGGGGGGCGAGGCGGAAGCTGCCGCGCAGGGGGCGGTAGGCGAGGCGCTCGACGGTCCAGCCGTAAAGGGCGGCGATGGCGGCGGCCATGAGCAGCGTGAGGGCGAGGGCGAGGGGGACGGAGGTGATGCCGAGGGCGGACAGGCCGAGCAGCGCGATGAGGGAGAGGAAAGCGCCGATCATGAACACGTCGCCGTGGGCGAAGTTGATCATGCCGATGATGCCGTAGACCATGGTGTAGCCGACGGCGATGAGGCCGTAGATCATGCCGAGGGTGACGCCGTTGATGAGCTGCTGCGCCGCGTAGGCCAAGGTCGCGTTCCCGTGAGGATCGGCGTGCAGCAAACACATTGCTGGGCTGCGGCGCAAGCGGGCAATGTTGGATGAACGGGCGGGCCGAAAGGCGGGGTTTGCATCGGCGGCGGGGGCTGCTATAGGGCCGCCATCGCGCCGGGCGCGGGTGCTTAGCTCAGGTGGTAGAGCAGCTGACTCTTAATCAGCGGGTCGTAGGTTCGAGCCCTACAGCACCCACCATCTTGCTGTAAGCGGCGGCACGGACAAGAATTGTGATAAGCCGCTTTCCGTCAAGCTGCTTTCTACCCGCGCTGATCAACTTGCTTGGGCGTTGCGAGCGTGTCTTGCCGTGATCAACACGTCTCTCTCAACGATCATCGTCCAAACTACCAATGACCCCTCGTAAAGGAGTGGTGCAGCACAGGTATGGCTGGAGGCATGAAGTCAGCCATCTGCTACCGGAAAAGAGTCGCGACGATCTGAAGGTTGGAGGTCATTGGCCGCCCTTTGTTAATTTTTTTCTGGTTGAGGTCTTTCAGCTAACTTTTTAGGGAACGACGGATTGATTGCGCCATCGTCGTTGTCATAATGACAACGCAACAAAAAGGGTGCGACGATGTCAGAAGATTTCCGGCAAAGATTCAAGCAGTTCGGGGAACGTTGCGTCGGGTTTGCCCCGCGTTGCAACAACGAAGAAAGCACCAAACTTTTCTTGGTGCTGCCGTTCTTGAACTTCCTGGAATACGATGATCGCAACCCGGACGAAGTCTGCCCTGAATACAGTGCTGATTTTTCTGAAAAGTATAAAAACAGGGTTGATTTTGTCATATTAAAGAATGCGAAGCCGGTCATAGCTGTAGAGTGCAAAGGTATCGGTATGCCGCTCAAAGATGACCGAGGTCAGTTGCGGTCATATTTTAATGCTGTTGCAACAGTAAAGATGGGCGTACTCACTGACGGCCTGATCTACGAGTTCTACGCTGACTCTGATGAGCCTAATATGATGGATGCTAAATCTTTCTTACCGTTTGATCTTCGTGAAATTGCCAGAGGCAAGATCGAAGACTCTGTTGACGAGGGATTGAGAAGCTTGACAAAAACAGTATTCAGCCCAGAGAACATTGGCACCGAAGCAAAACGCAAGCTTATTTTTCAAAACTTCGTTCATCAGATTTCTAACCTTGCTGAAGCGCCTTCGGAGCCATTTGTGCGAATGTTGCTCAGCAATGCCAATATCTCGCACATTCGGACGCAAGCTTTGGCTGGCTACACAGAGTTGGCGCGAGGGGCGTTTCGAGATTTCGTGAACTTGCGCATTCTTAAACGCCTTGACTTGCCAACCAAGGAGGAGACGGAGACGGTGCTGACACCTGAATCTGTTGTGCCTCCAATAGAGAAGGCAGACAATGGTATCATCACTACCAATCTAGAAATGGAAGTTTTCCATTGGACCAAACGACGCTTATCTTTTTTGATTAAAGATAAATCTGTTTTTAATGAAGTTCAAAGTGTTGAATACCGAGATTACAAAGGAAAGTTTGTCGTCTTTTATAAGAAGGAGCGCGCTGGGAGGCTATTTGATTTTTATGAGAACCGCGCAAAGAAGTTCACATTCGATTTTGGCTCTCTAGGTGGCGAGGTCTCTGCTGACGCATTGATTGAAATTGATCAGCTTCTCCTTGACGTGTTTACAAGACGCATTAATGAGATGAGAACTCAATCTAAACAATCTTAGTAAATACAAATTAGAAGAAAGACTTGTTTTAGCAGCAAATGAATTTCGAGCAGAGCATCAGGTGCAATCCAAGTGCAAAGAGTTGTTGCAGCAAGCTTCTCCAGCACCGGGCCGCACGGCCATCGGGGGCGGATGCGCACCCGTTTGCTCGCGTCGGAAGCGGCGCTGGCCGATTACGAGATCCTGGAGATGCTGCTGTTCTTCGGCATCGAGCGGCGGGACACCAAGCCGCTGGCGAAGGGGCTGATCAACCAGTTCGGATCGCTGGCGGGGGCGCTGACGGCCGAGGGGGACGCGTTGCGGCGGGCTGGGCTGCCGCCGCGCGCGGTCGAGGCGCTGGCGCTGGTGGGCGAGGCGGCGGCCACCCTGGCCCGGCCGGAGCAGGCGGAGCGGATCGTGCTCGGGAGCTGGGCGGTGCTGGAGCGGCACCTCGACGTGCCGGGGCGGACGCTGCAGCCGCCCGGCACCAGCGCGCTGCTGCTGAACAACCGCAACCAGTTGCTGGGAGAGCCGTCGTGGCCGCCGGGCCTGGAGGCGGAGCGGCTCGGGCGGGAGATGCTGCGCCACGCGCTCGACCGGCACGCGAGCGCGCTGATCGTGGTGCGCAACGCGGGGGCAGGGCCGGCCGTGATCGGGGCGGAGGACCGGGCGTTGAGCGGCGTGCTGCGCCGGGCGGCGCCGGCGCTGGTGGTGAGCCTGCACGACGTGCTCGTGCTCGGGCAGGGCGATTGGGTCAGCTTGCGGCAGCAGGGCGGCCTCTGAGTGCGCTGGCCGTGGCGGCGGGGTCGGCAGCGGGAGGAGGCGGCCGCGCCGGCGGCGTTCGACGCGCTGATCGACCTCGACGGGGGGCGGCTGCCACCGGGGATGGCGCACGAGACCGCGGTGGCAGTGGCCACGCGGGCGGCCGGACAGGTGGCGGGGGCGAGCTGGATCAGCGTGGAGGTGCACCGGCAAGGGGTGGACGTGGCGGCGCGGGTGTTCCCGGCGGCGTCGAGCCAGGTGCCGGCGGGGGAGCCTTGGTCCGACCTGGTCGCGGCCGTGGAGGCGGCGGTGCGGGCGGCGTTGGCGGCGGCGCGGGGCGGTGCGGTCGAGGGGGGCGGGGAGACGGATACGGCCGAGGCGGGGTGCTGGCCGGCGGCGGCGGCGATGCCGACCGGGTTCGCGGAAACGATGTCGCCGGCGCAGGCGGACGCGCTGGCGGCGTTGGCGTCGCTGGCGGAGGCGAGCCAGGGGCGGCGCCCGAGCCGACGCCCGGCGAAGGCCGCCGCGCCCGAGCCGGCGGAGGCCGCCCCGGCGACGCAGCAGGACGCGCTGGACGCGTTGGCGGCGCTGGCGCGGGTGACGCGGCTGGCGCCTCCGGCTCCGGTCCCGGATCCTGCGCCCGCGCCGCCGGTCAGCCTCGACGCCGACGCGGGCGCGTTGGCCCGGCTGCTGGGCTTCGTGTTGCCGGCGGACGGGCGGGCGGTGGCGGCGGCGGCGGTGCGGCGGTTCGGCAGCTTCGCCGCGGTGCTGGCCGCGCCGGAGGCGGAGCTGCGGCAGGTGCAGGGGCTGAGCACGCACAGCGTGGCGGCGATCAAGCTGGTGCACGCGGCGGCGGTGCGGCTGGCGCGGGCGGAGGCGAGCCGGCAGCCGGTGCTGGACGATCCGCGGCGCTTGTTCGCTTACCTGTCGGCGGCGCTGGCGCGGGAGCGGATCGAGCAGTTCCGCATCCTGTTCCTCGACGGGCACGGCATGTTGCGGGCGGACGAGGTGCAGGCGCGGGGGACGATCAACCACACGCCGGTTTACCCGCGCGAGGTGGTGCGGCGGGCGTTGGAGCTGGGGGCGGCGTCGATCGTGCTGGTGCACAACCACCCGAGCGGCAACCCGGAGCCGTCGCGCGACGACATCGAGATGACGCGGCTGGTGCGGGAGGCGGCCGGGGTGATGTCCGTCGTGGTGCGCGACCACGTGATCGTCGGCAACGGGCGGTGGCTGAGCTTCCGGGAGGCGGGGCTGCTGGGCTGACGGCCAGGCCGCTCGCGTCGCGGAGGGAATGACGGCTAGTGTCGCGGCGCAGCGCGGAGGCTTCGGGCATGGACGCAGTGGGAGGGCAGGGGGCGGGGGCCGAAACGTTCGCCGCGCCCTACGCGGAGGACGACGCGGCAATCGCCGGGCGGCTGCTGGCGGGGGCGTCGCTGGGGCCGGAGCGGGAAGCGCGGGTGGACGCGGAGGCGCGGGGGCTGGTCGAGGCGATCCGGGCGGAGGCGGGCGGGTTCGGTGGCGTCGAGGAGATGCTGCGGGAGTACGCGCTGTCGACCAAAGAGGGGCTGGCGCTGATGACGCTGGCGGAGGCGCTGCTGCGGGTGCCGGACGCGGCGACGCAGGACCGGCTGATCGAGGACCGGCTGGGGCAGGCCGACTTCCAGCGCCACGCCAGCAGCAGCGGTGCGGTGCTGGTGCAGGCGACGACGTGGGCGCTGGGGCTGTCGAGCCGCATCATCGCGCCGGGGGAGACGCCGGAGGGGGTGCTGGCCGGGTTGTCGCGGCGGCTGGGGGGGCCTGCGATCCGGGCGGCGGCGCGGCAGGCGATGCGGGTGATGGGCGGGCATTTCGTGCTGGGGGAGACCATCGAGGCGGCGTTGCGCCGGGCGACGTCGGGGGAGGGGCGGCTGTACCGCTACTCGTTCGACATGCTGGGCGAGGGGGCGCGGACGGAGGCGGACGCGGGGCGCTACGCGCGCAGCTACGCGGACGCCATCGAGGCCATCGGGCGGGCGGCGGGCAACCGGGCGTTGCCGGACCGGCCGGGCATCTCGGTCAAGCTGTCGGCGCTGCACCCGCGCTACGAGGCGATGAACGGGGCGGCGGTGATGGCGGAGCTGGTGCCGGTGGTGACCGGGCTGGCGCGGGAGGCGCGGCGGCACGCGCTGAACTTCACCGTGGACGCGGAGGAGGCGGACCGGCTGGAGCTGTCGCTCGACGTGATCGCGGCGGTGCTGGCGGACCCGGACCTGGCCGGGTGGGAGGGGTTCGGGCTGGCGGTGCAGGCCTACCAGAAGCGGGCGCCGGCGGTGATCGACTGGGTGGCGGGGCTGGCGGCGCGGCTGGACCGGCGGCTGATGGTGCGGCTGGTCAAGGGGGCTTACTGGGACACGGAGGTGAAGCGGGCGCAGGAGCGCGGGCTCGACGATTACCCGGTGTTCACGCGCAAGCCGATGACGGACCTCGCCTACGTGGCGTGCGCGGAACAGATGCTGGCGGCGCGGCCCCGGCTTTACCCGCAGTTCGCGACGCACAACGCGCTGACGGTTGCGGCCATCATCGAGCGGGCGGGGGGGACGGAGGGCTACGAGTTCCAGCGGCTGCACGGGATGGGGGACGCGTTGTACGCGCACCTGCTCGCGACCCGGCCGGGCCTCGCGTGCCGAACCTATGCGCCGGTCGGCGGGCACAAGGACCTGCTGGCCTACCTGGTGCGGCGGCTGCTGGAGAACGGGGCCAATTCGAGCTTCGTCGCGGTGGCGGCGGACGCGTCGGTGCCGGTCGAGACCTTGCTGCGACGGCCGGCCGAGCTGGTGGGCGCGGCGGAGACGGCGCGGCATCCGGGGCTGCCGCGGCCGCGGGCGCTGTTCGGGCCGGGGCGGCGCAACTCGCGCGGGGTGGAGCTGGGGCACCGGGCATCGCGCGACGCGCTGCTGGCGGCGGCGCGGCGCGGCGGCGCGGGGCCGTTCCGGGCGGCGCCGGTGGTGGACGGGCGGGCCTGGGATGGGCCGGCGCGGGCGGTGCCGAGCCCGATCGACGGGGCGGCCGTCGGGGAGGTGGTCGAGCGCGAGGACGCGGCGGCGGCGGCGATGGCGGCGGCGCAGGCCGGCTTCGCGGCCTGGCGGGGGACGCCGGCCGGGACGCGGGCGGCGATGATCGAGCGGGCGGCGGACCGGCTGGAGGCGGACCCCGGCCCGGCGCTGCACCTGCTGCAGGCCGAGGCGGGCAAGACGTTGGACGACGCGCTGGCGGAGCTGCGGGAAGCGGTTGATTTCTGCCGCTACTACGCCGGGGAGGCGCGGCGGCTGTTCGGCGCCGACCAGGTGCTGCCGGGGCCGACGGGGGAGCGGAACGTGCTGCGGCTGCGCGGGCGGGGGGTGTTCGTGGCGATCTCGCCGTGGAACTTTCCGCTGGCGATCTTCATGGGGCAGACGGTGGCGGCGCTGCTGGCGGGCAACGCGGTGGTGGCCAAGCCCGCGGAGCAGACGCCGCTGATCGGGGCGCTGGCGGTGCGGCTGCTGCACGAGGCGGGCGTGCCGGGCTCGGCGCTGCACCTGGTGACGGGGGACGGGGCGGCGGGTGCGCGGCTGGTGGCGCACGCCGCGGTGGCGGGGGTCGTGTTCACCGGGTCGATGGTGGCGGCGCGGCTGATCAACCGGGCGCTGGCGGCGAAGGACGGCCCGATCGTGCCGCTGATCGCCGAAACGGGGGGAATCAACGCCATGGTGGTGGACGCGACCGCGCTGCCGGAGCAGGTGGCGGACGACGTGGCGACCTCGGCGTTCCGCTCGGCCGGGCAGCGGTGCTCGGCGCTCAGGCTGTTGTGCGTGCAGGACAGCGTGGCGGAGCGGATGATCGAGACGGTGGCGGGGGCGGCGCGGACGTTGTTGGTCGGCGACCCGCGCGACCCGGCGGTGGCGATCGGGCCGGTGATCGACGCGGCGGCGAAGGCGGTGCTGACGGCGCACATCGCGGCGACGGCGCGGTCGGCGGTGACGCACCTGGCGGCGGACGCGCCGGACGGGCTCTACGTCGGCCCGCACATCTTCGAGTTGCCGGGACCGGAGGCGCTGGATGCGGAGGTGTTCGGGCCGGTGCTGCACGTGGTGCGCTACCGGGCGGAGGGGCTGGACGCCTTGCTGGGGGCGATCGCGGCGACGGGGCACGGGCTGACCTTGGGGGTGCAGTCGCGGATCGAGACGACGGCGGCGGCGGTGGCGGAGCGCGTGGGCGCGGGCAACGTCTACGTGAACCGGAACATGATCGGGGCGGTGGTGGGGGTGCAGCCGTTCGGCGGGCACGGCTTGTCCGGCACGGGGCCGAAGGCGGGGGGGCCGCACTACCTGCTGCGGTTCGCGACGGAGCAGACGGTGACGACGAACACGGCGGCGGCGGGGGGCAACGCGGAGTTGCTGGCGGCGAGCGGGTAGGGCGCGCGCCCGGCCGTGCATGGCGGCGCGCGGCCCGCGAGGAGGGCCTCAGGCGCGGTCGATGCGCTCGACGATGGCGGCCATCACGTCCTCGAACATCGGTGTGGTCAGCACGCCGGTGTTCGTATTGTAGCGGGACACGTGGTAGCAGTCGAACAGGAGGCCGCCGCCCGGCAGTTCCAGCGTCGCGCCGTGCTTGAAGGGCGTGCGGCTCGGCACCAGGCCGGCGGCGCGCAGCAGGGCGTTGTGGGCCAGGACGCCGAGCGCCAGCACGGCGCGCAGGCCGGGCATCGCGGCCAGCTCGGAGGCGAGGAACGGGTTGCAGGCGCGGATCTCGGCCGGCTCGGGCAGGTTCTTGGGCGGCACGCAGCGGACGGCGTTGACGACGCGGGCGCGGCGCAGCACGAGGCCGTCGTCCGGGCGGGCGTCGTAGCGGCCGGCGGCCAGGCCGAACTTCAGCAAGGTGGCGTAGAGCAGGATGCCGGCGTGGTCACCGGTGAAGGGCCGGCCGGTGCGGTTGGCGCCCTTGACGCCGGGGGCCATGCCGACGACGAGCAAGGGCGCGTCGAGCGGGCCGAGGGCGGGCACGGGGGCGTTGAACCAGTCGGGGTTGGCGGCCTGGTTGGCGCGGCGGTAGGCGACCAGGCGGGGGCAGAGGGGGCAGTCAGGCGGCGGCGTGGCTGGGATGGCTGAACGCGGGGGTTCAGTCGGCATCGGCGGCGTCGATCGGGTCCGGGAGGTGGCGGGGCGGGGCGCGGCGGTTGTCGGGGGCGCGGCGGGTGAACTCGGGGGCGATCTCGGCCAGCTCGAGGAACTGGTCGGCCTGGCGGCGCAGCTCGTCGGCGGCCATGGGCGGCACGGTGCGGACGGAGGAGACGACCGACACGCGCACGCCTTGCCGTTGCACGGCCTCGACGAGGCGGCGGAAGTCGCTGTCGCCGCTGAACAGGACGGCGTGGTCGAGGTGGGGGGCGAGTTCGAGCATGTCGACGGCGAGCTCCACGTCCATGTTGCCCTTGATGCGGCGGCGGCCGGAGGCGTCGGTGAACTCGCGCGCGGTCTTGGTGACGAGGTTGTAGCCGTTGTAGGCGAGCCAGTCGGTGAGCGGGCGGAGAGGAGAGTATTCGTCGGTGTCGAGCAGGGCGGAGTAGTAGTAGGCCCGGACGACGTTGGCGCGGGCGCGGAAATAGCCGAGCAGGTTGCGGTAATCGATGTCGAAACCGAGATGGCGCGATGAGGAATAGAGGTTGGCGCCGTCGATGAACAGCGCTGTTCGGTCGTTGGTGGAGAACTGCATGTGCCTGCCCTTGCTCCCGAGCATCCGCGGAAAGGTCGCGGACCGGAATGTAACTTAATCGACATGGATGCGAAATGGGTGCGTTTCGTCGCACAATCTTGGTAGCGGTCGGCGCCAACCTGGCGGGACCGGGCGGGCGGACGCCTGCGGCCACCTGCGCGTGGGCGGCGGCGCGGGTCGGCGAGGCGGCCGGGCTGGCGATTGAGGGGGTGTCGCGCTGGTTCCGCTCGCCGGCGTGGCCGCCGTCGGCGCAACCGGATTACGTGAACGGCGTGGTGCGCCTGAGCGGCCGCGCCGCGCCGCACGGTTTGTTGATGACGCTGCACGGGATCGAGGCGGAGGCGGGGCGGGTGCGCGGGGCGGCGAACGCGGCGCGGACGCTCGACCTCGACCTGCTGGCGATGGACGGGCTGGTGATCGATGAGCCGGGGCTGGCGCTGCCGCACCCGCGCCTGGCCGGGCGGGCGTTCGTGTTGGCGCCGCTGTGCGACGTGGCGGCCGAATGGCGGCACCCGGTGCTGGGCGAGACGGCGGCGGCGCTGTTGCGGGTGCTGCCCGACGCCGCCGCGGCGGAACCCTTGCCGTAGCGGGCTGCAACCACTAGTTTCAAGCCACACACCTGTTCATGTCCGTGGAGGTTGAGCGCATGGCGCGCGTCACCGTTGAAGACTGCGTTGAGAAGGTCCCGAACCGGTTCGAGCTGGTGCTGCTGGCGACCCAGCGGGCGCGCAACCTGAGCCGGGGGGAAGAGCCGACGCTGGACCGGGACAATGATAAGAACCCGGTGGTGGCGTTGCGCGAGATCGCTGGGGAAACTATCGACCGGCCGGCGCTGGAGCAGGACCTGATCAAGTCGCTGTCGCGCGCGCCGGAGCCGGAGCCGGCGGATGAGGAGGTGCTGGACCTGATCCCGACCGACCAGAACATCTTCGGGTTGCAGGACGTGTCGGCGGAGGAGGAGGCGGCGAGCCTGCCCGTCGAGGACATGTCGCCCGAGGACCTCGAGGCCGCCATCGAGGCGGAACTGGGTGGCCGGTCCCGGCGCTGACCCCCTGAGCGGAGGCGGCCGGTGACGCCCGGCCGCCCCGCGCCATATCGCGCGCCCGATGGGGTGGTGACCGACGGGACGGCGGCTGACGGTGCGGCGATCGGGGCCGTGGCGCATTCGCGCGCCGTCCGGCAGTCCGAGCTGGTTGAGAAGGTGCAGGGCTACGACCCGCGCGCCGACACCGATATGCTCGACGCGGCTTACGTGCTCGCGGCCCAAGCGCATGGGCAACAGATGCGCGAGAACGGCGACCCGTATATCACGCATCCTTTGGCGGTGGCTGACATCTTAGCCGGGTATCGGCTGGATACGGCCAGCATCGTGACGGCGTTGCTGCACGACGTGATCGAGGACACGGGGGTGACGCGGGCGGAGATCGACCGTCGGTTCGGCCAGATGGTCGGCGGCCTCGTGGACGGGGTCACCAAGCTCACGCGGCTCGAACTGCAGTCGGACCGCACCAAGCAGGCGGAGAACTTCCGCAAGCTGGTGCTGGCGATGAGCAAGGACATCCGGGTGCTGCTGGTGAAGCTCGCGGACCGGCTGCACAACATGCGGACGCTGCACTACGTGCAGAACCCGGAGCGGCGCCAGCGGATCGCGCGGGAAACGATGGAGATCTACGCGCCGCTGGCCGAGCGGATCGGGATGGAGGGCCTGAAGACCGAGCTGCAGACGCTGTCGTTCGCGCAACTGGAGCCGGAAGCGTGCGACACCATCCAGGCGCGGCTCAACTTCCTGCGGGGGCAGGGCGCGGACGTGATCGAGGAGATCAGGCAGGACCTGGCGCGGGTGTGCGCCGAGGCGGGAGCGCCGCCGGTTGAGATCAGCGGGCGGGAGAAGTCGATCTTCTCCATCTGGGAGAAGATGCAGCGGCGCAACGTAGCCTTCGAGCAGTTGTCGGACATCATGGCGTTCCGGGTGGTGATGCCGTCGCGCGACGAGTGCTACGTGGCGCTGGGGGCGATCCACGCGGCGTATCCGGTGATCGCCGGGCGGTTCAAGGACTACATCAGCACGCCGAAGTCGAACGGCTACCGCAGCCTGCACACCGGGGTGACGCTGCGCGAGCCGCGCAACCAGAAGATCGAGGTGCAGATCCGGACGGCGGACATGCACGCGGTTGCCGAGAACGGGGTGGCGGCGCATTGGCTGTACAAGCAAGGAGACGCTTCGAGCAGCGACCTGCAGACGTTCCGCTGGGTGCAGGACTTGCTGGAGATCCTGGACAACTCGCAGGCGGCGGACGACTTCCTCGAGAACACCAAGCTGGAGCTTTACCAGGACCAGGTGTTCTGCTTCACGCCGAAGGGGCAGTTGATCCAGTTGCCGCGGGGGGCGACCAGCGTTGACTTCGCTTACGCAGTGCACAGCGTGGTGGGCGACACCTGCGTGGGCGCGAAGGTCAACGGGCGGCTGATGCCGCTCCGGCACGAGTTGCAGAACGGCGACCAGGTGGAGGTGATGACGGCCCGCGGCGGCACGCCCAGTCCGGCGTGGGAGCGGTTCGTCGTCACCGGCAAGGCGCGGGCGCGCATCCGCCGCTACGTGGCGCAGCAGCAGCGGCAGACCTACCTCGACCAGGGCCGGGCGGCGCTGGCCAAGGCGTTCCGGCAGGAAGGGGTGGACGGGTCGGAGAAGGTGCTGGGCGGCGTGCTGAAGGCGCTGAAGGCGGGGGCGGCCGACGACCTCTACGTGGCGGTGGGCAACGGCAACACCGGGGCCAAGGACGTCGTTTACGCGGCCTATCCGGAGCTGCGCCAAGCGCCGCGGACGCCGCGGGTGCTGCCGAGCCTGCCGCCGCGAGGGCGGACGGCGGCGCGGGCGGAGGGGATGCCGATCACCGGGCTGGTGGCCGGGATGGTGATCCATTACGCGGGGTGCTGCCACCCGCTGCCGGGGGACAAGATCGTCGGCATCGTCAGCACGGGCAAGGGGGTGACGATCCACACGCGGGACTGCCCGACCTCGGAGGCGTTCTCGGCGACGCCGGAGCGGTTCCTCGACGTCGACTGGGACGAAGCGGAGGCGGCGCGGAGCCGCGCGCTGCACACGGGCCGGATCATCGCCATCGCCGCCAACCAGACGGGGGCGCTGGCGGCGATGACCAACGCGGTGGCGAAGCAGGACGGGGCGATCACCAACCTCAAGGTGACCAACCGGCAACAGGACTTCTTCGAGGTGCTGATGGACGTGGAGGTGCGCGACGTGCGCCACCTGCTGACGGTGATCGCCGGGCTGCGGGCGGCGAGCGGGGTGACCCAGGTGGAGCGGGCGCGCGGGTGAGGGTTGCGGGGTGACGGCATGATCCTGGGGATCGGGGCCGATCTCTGCGACATCAGGCGGATCGAGCAGGTGCTGGCGCGGCACGGCGAGCGGTTCGTGCGGCGGGTGTTCACCGAGGCGGAGCGGGCGCGGGCGATGCGGCGGACGGAGGCGTTGCGGCCGGCGACGTTCGCCAAGCGGTTCGCGGCCAAGGAGGCGTGCGCCAAGGCGTTGGGCACGGGGTTCCGCGCCGGGGTGTTCCACTCGGACCTGGGGGTGGTGAACCGGTTCGGCGGGCAACCGACGATGCGGCTGACAGGGGGCGCGCTGGCGCGGCTCGAGGCGATGGCGCCGGCGGGGATGGCGCCGGTGCTGCACCTGACGATCACCGACGAGCACCCGTACGCCTTCGCACAGGTGCTGATCGAGGCGCGTTTCCTTGACAGGTGAAGCCTTATACGGTTGATCCGGGCGGTGTGCAGGAAATGACTCCCCAGGGCGTGGCGAAGCCGAAAGCGGGTGGCGCAATCGAGACCGCCAGGACGCTGTTCTACGCGCTGCTGATCGCGGGCTGCGTGCGGACGGCGGTGTTCGAGCCGTTCAACATCCCGTCCGGCTCGATGATCCCGACGCTGCTGGTGGGCGATTACCTGTTCGTGTCGAAGTTCAGCTACGGCTACTCGCGGTTCTCGATCCCGTTCTCGCCGCACCTGTTCGAGGGGCGCATCTTCGGGCGGCTGCCGACGCGCGGCGACGTGGCGGTGTTCCGCTTCCCGCGCGACACCACGATCGACTACATCAAGCGCATCGTCGGGCTGCCGGGCGACCGCATCCAGGTGAAGAACGGGCAGCTGTTCATCAATGGGGCGCTATGCCCGCGCCAGCCGCTCGGGGAGTACCTGGCGGAGGACGACGGGCGGTCGACCCTGGCGCGGCTGTATCGCGAAACGCTGCCGAACGGGGCGCAGCATCAACTGCTCAAGATGACGGACGAGGGCGACGCGAACAACACCCCCGAGTACAAGGTGCCGGCGGGCCACGTGTTCGCGATGGGCGACAACCGCGACAACTCGCTCGACAGCCGGTTCATGTCGGGCAGCGGGGTGGGGTTCGTGCCGGTGGAGAACCTGATCGGGCGGGCGGAGTTCATCTGGTTCTCGATCGACGCGCGGGCGCCGTGGTGGCAGGTGTGGGAGTGGCCGTTCGAGATCCGCTGGACCCGGCTGCTGCACGGGATCGGGTGAGCGAACGGGCCGGGCCGGGCGACAACGCCGGTCAGCTCCTGGCGGCGGAAACGATCCTCGGTCACGCCTTCGCCCGGCCCAGGCTGCTGGCCGAGGCGCTGACGCACCGCTCGGCCGCGCACGGGCGGCAGGCGCGGCCCCGCGGCGAGCGGCGCGGCGTGGGGTCGAACGAGCGGCTCGAGTTCATCGGCGACCGGGTGCTGGGGCTGCTGGTGGCCGAATGGCTGATCGAGCGGTTTCCCGAGGAGCAGGAAGGGGAGTTGGGCCCGCGGCACGCGCAACTGGTGTCGCGCCCGGTGCTGGCGGCGATCGCCGAGGCGGCGCGGCTGTCGGAGGCGCTGGCGATCGCGCCCAATGAGGCGCGGGCCGGGGTCGGACTGCTGGCCAACGTGCTGGCGGACGCGATGGAGGCGGCGATCGGGGCGCTTTACCTCGACGGCGGGCTGGACGCGGCGCGCCGCTTCGTGCGGACCGCCTGGGCGGAGGTGATGGAACGCCAGGTGGTGCCGCCGAAGGACCCGAAAACGGTGTTGCAGGAGTGGATGATGGCGCGAGGGCTGGCGTTGCCGGACTACATCGTGACGGAGCGGACCGGGCCGTCCCACGCGCCGGCGTTCGTCATCACCGTGATCGGCGGCGGGCGGAGCGGCACGGGGTCGGGGGGCAGCAAGCGGGCGGCGGAGCGGGCAGCGGCGGCGGACCTGCTGCGGCAGATCGGGCCATGACGGAGCGCTGCGGGTTCGTCGCCATCGTCGGCGCGCCGAACGCGGGCAAGTCGACGCTGCTGAACCGGCTGACGAGGGCGAAGCTGTCGATCGTCAGCCCCAAGGCGCAGACGACGCGGTTTCGGGTGCTGGGCATCCTGATGCGGGGGGACAGCCAGATCTTGCTGGTGGACACGCCAGGCATCTTCCAGCCGAAGCGCAAGCTGGACCGGGCGATGGTGCGGGCGGCGTGGACGGGTGCCGAGGACGCCGACCTGACGCTGCTGCTGGTGGACGCGCGGGCCGGGGCGGGGGAGCCGGTGCGGGCGATCGCGCGCGCGCTGGGCGAGAAGCGGCGGCGGACGTGGCTGGTGCTGAACAAGCTCGACCTGGTCGCGCCGCACCAGTTGCTGCCGCTGACGGCGGAGCTGAACGCGATCGTGCCGTTCGAGGAGACGTTCATGGTCAGCGCCGGCACCGGGGACGGGCTGGACCGGCTGCTCGACGCCTTGGAGGCGGGGGTGCCGGCGGGGCCGCATTTGTATCCGGACGACGACCTGACGGACTTGCCGGACCGGCTGCTGGCGGCCGAGATCGTGCGGGAGCAAATCTTCCTGCAGATCCACGAGGAGGTGCCTTACGGAACCACGGTGGAGACGGAAAGCTGGGCGGAGCGAAAGGACGGGTCGGTGCGGGTGGACGCGACGGTTTACGTCAGCCGGGCCGGGCACAAGGCGATCCTGATCGGGGCCGGGGGCGCGCGCATCCGGGAAATCGGGGCCAAGGCGCGGGGGCAGTTGACGCGGCTGCTGGAACGGCCGGTCCACCTGTTCCTGAACGTCAAGGAGCGGGCGGGGTGGGACGAGGAGGGCGCACGGCTGCGGGCGCTCGGCCTCGACGATCCGGGGTAGCGCCCAGGAGCGGCGGCCAGAGCGGCTGTCAGGAGCAACGCCCAGGAGTAAGGCATGGAGTGGGAAGGGCCGGCGGTGGTGCTGGACGCCCGCGTGTACAACGAGGCGGACGCGCTGGTGACGGTGATGACGGAGGCGCAGGGGGCGCACCGGGGCTTGGCGCGGGGCGGGTCGTCGCGGCGGCAGGCGTCGTTGTGGCAGCGCGGCAACGTGGTCCACGCGCGCTGGGTGGGGCGGCTGGCGGACCAGTTGGGCAGCATGAGGGCGGAGCTGGTGCATCCGGGGGCGGCGCTGGCGATGGAGGACGCGCTGGCGCTGGCGGTGGTGTCGTCGGCGTGCATGGTGGCGGAAGGGGCGCTGCCGGAGCGGGAAGCGCATCCGGCGGTGTTCGGAGGGTTGATGCGGCTGATCGCCGGGCTGGGGGCGGACTCGGCGCCGGTGGAAACGGTGGTGCGGTGGGAGGCGGCGCTGCTGACCGAGCTGGGCTACGGGCTCGACCTGTCGCGCTGCGCGGTGACGGGGGCGGCGGCGGGGCTGCGCTGGGTGTCGCCCCGGAGCGGCCGGGCGGTGTCGGCGGAGGGAGCGGGCGAATGGGCGGCGCGGCTGCTGCCATTGCCGGGGTTCCTGGCGGGCGGGAGCCAAGGGGACGCGGCGGCGTGGCGAGACGGGTTGCGGCTGACGGGGCATTTCCTGGCGCGGGACGCCTTCGGGCACCAGAACCGGCCCCTGCCGGCGGCGCGGCAGATGCTATATGACCGGGTCGTCGCATTAGCAGTCGATTCAGGAACAACCGCGTCGCTCGACAGATTAGATTTGTGACGCAAGCAATCGCAGGATCGAAACCACGTGGCCGAGCCGTCGTTCCTAGACTCCCTCAAGAATGTCGTTCCGAGCCTTGAGAAAGCGACCGAGGTAAGCTTTCTTCTGCTCCTTACGAGCTTCGTGTTGCTGGCGGACTGTGCAACTCTCTACGTGCACGGTATGAACGTTCTGCATCTTTCAGAGATGCCAAATATTATAAGGCCTCGACTTGCAATCGAAGCCGTAATTTTAATAATTGGGTTTGGCATCTTTGTTGCAATTTTTGCACGACTTCTTCTGATCATTGTAAACAACATTCTGATAAATAGTGTTTGGAGGCTGTGGAATCGCTTCGAGATATGGTCTGACCCTGAAGGTCAACGATTCCGATCAGACTCAGCTTATAGCGTGCCGTTACATAAGTTGCGCAAGAAAGCGCATACATGTAAGGAAAGTTATTACTTAGAATTGCTAAAAGAGGTTGATCAGAGAGAAAACGACCGTTGGCACGAGATGCATCAAACTGCCCTTTATGCCTTTACAGTGCTCGTGCTTTCTGGTGTTGATCTTTATGCGCCGCTTTCACATGGCAGGAACGGTATCCTCGCGCAGATAGCGGAGGGGCTTGGTCAAAATGGATATGGTTGGTTATTCTGCTTGGGATGTATCGTCGTGGCCTTGGCCTTTTATCCAATATTTGAAGATTATCGTCCTATGGTCTACTGCCCCGATTTGGCTCAGGAACTTGAGGACAAGCGACAACAGGAGCGGCAGGAACAGGACCGCTTCCGGAAAGAAGTTGAGGAATAAGGCTCTCCCGCTCTCGTCCACCTTCCGATGATGTAGGAAGGCGACTTAGGGGTAAAAACAATCATGGTTGGTAGGCCCTAGCAGCCAACCATCATCACTGTAGAACTTGTCTGTTCAATTGATCATATTGAATCAGGCCTGTATCCCAGAATCTGGGATAAGGCCCCAGCGGGTCCAGGGCAGCGCCCTGGCCTTAACCTTCCTACCGTAGAGACGAAATGCCCGACGACCTGACCGGCTTCATCCAGGACACCAGCCTCGAACGCGCGCTGAGCGAGCGCTACCTGGCCTACGCGCTCAGCACCATCATGTCGCGCAGCCTGCCGGACGTGCGGGACGGGCTGAAGCCGGTGCATCGGCGGCTGATCTACGCCATGCACCAGTTGCGGCTCGACCCGGCCAGCGGGTTCAAGAAGTGCGCCCGCGTGGTGGGGGACGTGATCGGCAAGTATCACCCGCACGGGGACGTGGCGGTGTACGAGGCGCTGGTGCGGCTGGCGCAGGACTTCGCGGCGCGCTACCCGCTGATCGAGGGGCAGGGCAACTTCGGCAACATCGACGGCGATAACGCGGCGGCCATGCGCTACACCGAGGCGCGGCTGACGGAGGTGGCGCAAACGCTGCTGGCCGGGATCGACGACGACGCGGTGGATTTCCGGGCGACGTACGACGGGGAGGAGAGCGAGCCTGTCGTGTTGCCGGGCGGGTTCCCGAACCTGCTGGCGAACGGGGCCGCTGGGATCGCGGTGGGGATGGCGACCAGCATCCCGCCGCACAACGCGGGCGAAGTGTGCGCGGCGGCCATCCACCTGATCCAGAACCCGGAAGCGACGACGGCCGACCTGCTGGCGCACATGCCGGGACCGGACTTCCCGACCGGGGGGACGCTGATCGAGGAGCGGGCCTCGATGCTGCAAGCCTACGAGACCGGGCGGGGCGGGTTCCGGATGCGGGCGAAGTGGGAGGTGGAGCGGGGACGGCTCGGGATGTGGCAGGTCGTGGTGACCGAGATCCCGTATCAGGTGCAGAAGGCCAAGCTGATCGAGCAGGTCGCGGCGTTGATGGAGGAGCGCAAGCTGCCGTTCCTGGCCGACGTGCGCGACGAGAGCACGGAGCAGGTGCGGCTGGTGCTGGAGCCGAAGTCGCGCGCGGTGGCGCCGGAGGTGCTGATGGAGTCGCTGTTCCGGGCGACGGCGCTGGAGAGCCGGTTCCCACTCAACATGAACGTGCTGACGGCGGACCGGACGCCGATGGTGATGGGGCTGCGCGGCGTGCTGCGGGCCTGGCTCGACCATCGGCAGGAGGTGCTGGTGCGGCGGTCGCGGCATCGGTTGGCGGCGACCTTGCGGCGGATCGAGGTGCTGGACGGGTACTTGGCCGTTTACCTCAACCTCGACGAGGTCATCCGCATCATTCGGGAGGAGGACCATCCGAAGCCGGCGTTGATGGCCCGGTTCGAGATCAGCGACGTGCAGGCGGAGGCGATCCTGAACATGCGGCTGCGCAGCCTGCGGCGGCTGGAGGAGATGGAGATCCGGAAGGAGCACAAGGCGCTGAGCCGGGAAGGGAGGGACCTCGGGGCGTTGCTGAAGGACGAGGCGCGGCGGTGGGCGCGGATCGGCGAGGAGTTGGAGGCGGTCAGGGCGAAGTTCGGGGCCGGGGCGCTGGGGGCGCGGCGGACGGTGCTGGGCGACGCGCCGGCGGCGGTCGAGGTCAACGCCGACCACTTGATCGAGCGGGAGCCGATCACGGTGGTGCTGTCGGCCAAGGGCTGGATCCGGGCGGTGCGGGGGCACCTGGCGGACGGCGCGGAGCTGAAGTTCAAGGAAGGGGACAAGCTGGCCCGGCTAGTGCCGTGCCAGACGACGGACCGGCTGTGCCTGATGGCGAGCGGGGGGCGGGCGCACATGCTGCGGGCCGGGGACCTGCCGCGCGGCCGCGGCGACGGGCAGGCGATCCGGCTGGTCGCCAACCTGCCGCAGGACGAGGACGTGGTGGCGCTGTTCGTTTGGCAGGAGGGCCGGCGGCACCTGGTCGCGAGCGAGGCGGGGCGCGGGTTCATCGTCGCCGCCGGCGACCTGGTGGCGGAGAAGCGGACGGGCAAGCAGGTGATGAACCTCAAGCCGGGCGAGCGGCTGCTGCTGTGCGTGCCGGCGGAAGGCGATCACCTGGCGGTGGTGGGCACCAACCGCAAGCTGCTGGTGTTCCCGCTGGAGCAGGTGCCCGAGCTGGCGCGGGGGGCCGGCGTGCTGTTGCAGAAGCACAAGGAGGGGCGGCTGGCGGACGCGAAGGCGTTCCGGCTCGCGGACGGGCTGACGTGGCGGCTCGGCGACAAGACGCGGATGGAGACGGAGCTTGGGCCGTGGCTCGGCGCGCGGGCACAGGCGGGGCGGCTGCCGCCGAGCGGGTTCCCGAAGTCGGGGCGGTTCGGGTAAGGCAGGCAAAAGGGAAAAGGGGCGCCGCTCCTCCACCCTGCCGAGGGCTGGGCCTTGGCGGGGCCAAGGGACGTGTGGGGCGGTTTCCTGGTGGTGCTCAGTAACGCTTGTAGGGCAGGAACTTGCCGCTCATGGCGAGCTTAACACGGTCGCCTTTCTGGTCGGGCTGGCGGTCGAGCGTCATGTCGAAGTCGATGGCGGACATGATGCCGTCGCCGAACTCCTCCTGGATGAGTTCCTTCCACGTGGTGCCGTAAACCGAGACCAGTTCGTAGAAGCGGTAGATCAGCGGGTCGGTGGGCACCTCGGTGGGCAGGGAGCCACGGTAAGGGGGCTCCTGGAGCAAGGCCACCTCGTCCTCGGACAAGCCGAACAGGGTGCCGGCCTTCTCGGCGGTCTCGGGCGTCATGCTCATCTGGCCGAGGCAGGCGGCGGTGGTCCAGACGGGGGAGTAACCGAGCTTGTCGGCGACCTCGGGCCAGGTCCAGCCTTTCTTCTTCTTAATCGCGCGGATCTTGAGGCCGAGCTCGGTCTTGGCTGCGTTCACGCGGTGGTCTCCTTGGGCGGTTCGCCGGGGATCGGGCGGGTGGGCGACCCCGGCATCCAGGCCTGTGCAGCGAATGAGCAAGCCGTGTGCCAGGAGAGCCACCAGGGCGTTTTCACTTTACGCGAAGTCGCTCCAGCCTTTGTTCCGCGCGTCTCGCGCGTCGCGGGCGGGGTGGTGGGGACGGCGGGCGTATGACGCGATGTGCCGAGAGAACCGGCTTTCTTCGATGCGGAGTTGATGGTTAGGCTGCGTCTCCGTTGAGCTTGAGGAAGAATGTGCCCATGAAAGCGCCGATCGCGATGCCGTACACGCCGGGCTGGGTGGCGGAGTTCCGGGCCTTCATCATGCGGGGCAACGTGGTCGATCTCGCGGTCGGCATCGTCATCGGCGCGGCGTTCACCGCGATCGTCACCAGCTTGGTCAAGGACCTGCTGACGCCGTTGCTGGGACTGGTCGTCGGCGGGATCGATTTCCGCAACATCTTCATCACGCTGAAAGGCGAGTCGCAGCCGACGTTGGAGGCGGCGCAGGCGGCGGGGACGGTGACGTTGAACGTCGGGCTGTTCCTCAACGCGGTGATCTCGTTCCTGATCGTCAGCTTCGCGATCTTCTGGATGGTGAAGGTGCTGAACCGGTTCGTGGCGGCGAAGAAGGTGGAGGAGGCGGAGCCGGAGATGACGACCAGCGAGAAGATGCTGACGGAGATCCGCGACCTGCTGGCGCGGGAGCCGCGGGCCTGACGGCGCTCGCTGCCCGAGGATAGGCGGCGTCGATGCCGATGGTGCGGACGGCGACGTTGGAGGTCGCCTACCTCGAGAGCGGCCCGGCGGATGGCGCGCCGGTGATGCTGTTGCACGGGTTCCCTTATTGCGCGCGGGCTTACGACCAAGTGGGAGCCGCCTTGGCGGCGGCGGGGTGCCGGGTCGTCGTGCCGTTCCTGCGCGGGCACGGGGCGACGCGGTTCCTCGGCCCGGCGACGCCGCGATCCGGGCAGCAGGCGGCGCTGGGAGCCGACGTGCGCGACCTGCTGGACGCGCTCGGGATCGGGCGGGCGGTGCTGGCGGGATATGACTGGGGTGGGCGGGCGGCATGCGTCGCGGCGGCGCTGTGGCCGGAGCGGGTGCGGGGGCTGGTGACGATCGGCGGCTACACCATCCAGGACATCGCGGCGGCGGCCGAGCCGGGGCCTGCCGAGCAGGAATGGCAATGGTGGTATCAGTACTATTTCCACACGCCGCGGGGGGAGGCTGGGCTGCGGCGGAACCGGCGGGCGATCTGCCGGCTGCTGTGGCGGCTGTGGTCGCCGGGTTGGGCGTTCGACGAGGCGACGTTCGCGCGCAGCGCGGAGGCGTTCGACAACCCGGACTGGGTGGACGTGGTGGTGCAGTCGTACCGGCACCGGTTCGGCTACGCGGCGGGCGACCCGGCGCTGGAAGGGATCGAGCGGGCGCTAGCGGGCTTGCCGCCGATCCCGGTGCCGACGGTCGTGCTGCACGGGGCGGAGGACGGGGTAGCCCGGCCGCAGGACGCCGCCGACTTGCGGCGGTTCACCGCGGGCGTGCGGCGGAGCGTCGTGGCCGGGGTGGGGCACAACATGCCGCAGGAGCAGGCGGCGCCGGTGGTGCGGGCGGTGCTGGAACTGATCTGAGTCTTACGCCGGCCGCCTTATAGTGCGACCAGCGGAAGAGTCGCTTTTCGCGCGCCGCCGCCAGCCCGCCCGGCACCATGCCAGTCAGCCCAGAAGGGTTTTGGCGCTAGTTCGGGCGACCAGGGATGCGATGGCGATAGGCCAGGGCCTCGGCCACGTCCGAGCGGCGGGTCTGGACCGCGCCGGCGAGGTCGGCGACGGTGCGGGCGACGCGCAGCACGCGGGTGAAGCCGCGGGCGGACAGGCGCAGGCGCTCGGCGGCCTGCTCGGCCAGGGCGCGGGCGTCGGGGTGGAGGGGCACGTCGTCGATGGCGGCCTCGGCGTTGACCCTCGCGCCGTCGGCCCCGAAGCGGTCGCGCTGGGCGGCGCGGGCGGCGGCGACGCGGGCGGCCACGGCCTGGCTCGGCTCGCCGAGGGGGGCGCGGGAGAGTTCGGCGGGGGCCGTGGGCGTGACGTGAACGACGATGTCGATGCGGTCGAGCAGCGGACCGCTGATGCGGCCGAGGTAGTCCTCGCCGCAGCGGGGCGCGCGGTTGCACTCGCGGGCGGCGTCGCCGAGATGGCCGCAGCGGCAGGGGTTCATGGCGGCGACGAGCTGGAAGCGGGCCGGGTAGGTGACGTGGGCGCTGGCGCGGGCGACGGTGGTGCGGCCGTTCTCGAGCGGCTGGCGCAGGGCTTCGAGGGCGGGGCGGGGAAACTCGGGCAGCTCGTCGAGGAACAGGACGCCGCGGTGGGCGAGGCTGACCTCGCCGGGCTTGGCGCGCTGGCCGCTGTGAACCGCCGCTAATGCCCGGACTCAAACGATGGCAGATCAAGCACCTGGCCTTTGTTTCCGCCATTGTCGTCCGGACTCACTTCCACTAACCTCTGGATTGGTTTACAGGGAACCACTAATGTCTGAACTAATTTCAGATGTGCCCGTGCGTAAGCGCCGACGCCAGTACCGTAGCCTGCGCGGCATGACTTCCGTGCATGGCCACGCCGTAGGCTACGAGAGCGGGCTCGAGCGTGACTTCCTGCACCTCCTCTCGATCGACCCGACCGTCTTGGAAATTGCTTGGCAGCCTCTCGCGATCCGCTATCTCAACCCTGCGAGCGGCAAGGAGCAGATCTACACCCCGGACTTCTTCGTCCGCCACGGCGGCCCGAGCCCCGGTGCCTACCTGTTCGAGGTGAAGTACCGCACCGATCTGTGGAAGCAGTTCTGGCGCGAAGGCCTGAAAGCCAAGCTCCTCGCCGCCCGCAGGCTCTGCCGAGAGCAGGGCTGGACCTTCCGGATCAGGACTGAGGTGGAGATCCGTGGCCCCAAGGCCACCAACATCGCCTTCCTCAGGGGCTACATGCACCTTGACCCGGACCCTGGCATTGAGGAGCAGCTCGCGGCCACGCTCGCGGCCATCGGGCCGTCGACGCCGCAGGCGCTGCTGGTTGCCACGTTCTGGCACGACGACAACCGTGCCATGGCGATCCCCTACCTGTGGCACATGGTCGTCAAGGGCAGGATCGAGTGCGACCTTGCCCTGCCGCTCACCATGTCCTCGCGCATTTCCATCACGGTCGGAGAGGGATACCAATGGACGGACCCCTACTCGTATCGCTCGCCCCAGGCGCCCGCGTCCGCTCGGCCGACCGGACATGGTGCATCACGCGCGACCTGACGCTCGACACCGTCCTCGCCAAGGACGACGAGACCGGCGAGGTTAGGCGGCTGCGCATCGACCAGATCGAGACAATTGCTTCGGCGCACGAGGCCACCAATCCCGTCGGCGCGCTTGAGACGTTGCCCGACGAGATGTGGATGATTGCACAGACGCGGTTCAAGGCCATCGTGCCTCTCCTGGACCGGCCCGACCGCCGCCGTGGCGAAGTGGAGGAGGCCGCCACGGCTGCCGGCGTGACCCCCACGACCCTCTACGAGTGGATTGGCCGCTTCGAGGCGTCCAGGCACCTTTCCAGCCTGCTGCCGCGAAAGAGCGGCCGGCGGCACGGCGCTAAGCAGCTCTCCGCCGAGATGGAGGAGATTGTCCGCCAGCATATCGAGACCGAGCTGCTCTCCACGCAAAAGGCGACGCCTGGCGACGTCGTCGAGGCGGTCCAGCGCTACTGCAAGACGCAGAAGCTGACGCCGCCCGGCGAGAACACCATCCGGCGCCGCATCGCGGAGGTAGATCAGGCCTACAAGCTGCGCCGCCGCGGCATGCGCGACGAGGCACGCAAGCTGGAGCCGCTCAGGGGCGCGTATCCGAAGACCTCGCACCCTATGGAGGTCGTGCAAATCGACCACACCCCAGCCGACCTGGTGGTCGTCACCGATGACCGGCTATACCCATTGAGTCGCCCCTGGATCACCCTTGCCATCGACGTGTACACGCGCATGGTCGTCGGCTACCGGCTCGACATCGAGCGGCCGAACGCCGGTTCTGTAGGCCTATGCATCTGCATGGCAGTGCTGCCCAAGCGCGACGTCCTCGCCGCGCTCGATTTGCCCGGCGAGTGGTCGGTGTGGGGCATGCCGGGCAAGATCCTCGCCGACAACGCTCGTGAGTTCGACTGTCGCACGGTCGAGCGCGCCTGCGCCCAGCACCGGATCGGCCTTGAGTTCCGGCCCGTGGCGACGCCGCACTGGGGTGGCCACATCGAACGGCTCTGCGGCACCGTGAACAGGAGGACGCACAAGCTGCCCGGCACAACGTTCTCGAACCCTGTGGACCGGGGCCGGTACAAGTCGGAGAAGGAAGCGGTGCTGACCCTCGACGAATTCGAGCGGTGGTTGGTGAACTACATCGTGAACGTCTATAACACCGGCAAGCATGACGGTATCGGCATGCCGCCGGCCGCAAAGTGGCGCGAGGCGATTTTGGGAACGCCCAACACGCCCGCCCGCGGACTCCCGCCGCTGCTCCCAGACCCCGAGCGCCTCCGTATCGACTTCCTGCCTTATACGGAGATCACGGTGCAGCGCTACGGCCTTCAGTGGGACCACATGCGCTACCACGCGCCCATCCTCAACCGCTGGATCGGTGCCAAGGAGCCGGGCACGAAGCGCTCGCGCCGGTTCACCGTCCGCCGCGACCCGCGCAAGATCAGCCCGGTCTGGTTCGAGGATCCCGAGCTGAAGCAATATTTTGCGGTCCCGTTCGCCGACCCGACGACCCCTGTCATGAGCGTCTGGGAGCAGCGCGAGGTCACGCGCCAGCTCAAGATCCGCGGCGAGAAACACATCGACCAAGCCAAGATCGTCGCGGCTCACGAACTCGGCCAGCAGATCGTCGGTGCGGCACGCATCAAGACCAAGGCCGCCCGCAAGGCAGAGCACAGGCGCAAGCAGACGGAACGCGCCGTCGCGCAAGGCCCCGCCGACCCGCCCAATCTCCGAGCGCCCGGGCCGCAGCCCGGGCCGGCACCGGAGGACGACCTCTACTCGCAGCCGATTCCAATGCCGGACGTCATCGATGTCGGCGACTACTGATAGGCGCCGCCAGGCCGGCGCTCGCGGGAGGGTCCGGCTGACGAGCGACCGGTGACGCCTGCGGGACGACGCCGGCCTCTCGCTCGATGGCGACCCGTTGCACGTCGCCTAGAACAGAAATAGAACTGAGGCACGGACGGAGGCTACCATGACCGCCCAGCCCGACAACGATGCGCCTGGGCTCGACCACCTGTTGCCGCAGATCCGGCCCATGCTCGCCTGGCCTACCGCACAGCGCATTGACTACATCCGGCGCGACAAGTGGTTCGAGTACCCTGCGGCGTCGGCCGCCCTCAGGGCTATGTCCGACCTTCTTGCCCAGCCGGACAAGGTGCGGCAGCGCGCCGTCATCGTCGCTGCGCGGCCCGACAACGGCAAAAGTGCCCTCCTGAAACGCTTCGCCGCCCTCAATCGCCCCACAGCGCTTGAGAACGGAGAGGCGAACGTACCGGTCGTGCTCGTCTGGACTCCCGACGAGCCGACCGAGGCCAAGCTCTGGAGCCAGGTGCTGAAGGCCCTCAAGGCGCCGCACCGGTCGAGCGACTCGGCGAAACACCTCAAGGAACAGGCACTCCGGACGATCGAGTTCCTGCAAGTGCGGATGCTCGTATTCGACGAGCTGCACAACATCCTGCTGGGGTCCACGAGAAAGACCGAGCACCTGCTGACCCTGCTCAAGATGCTGGTGAACGAGCTGCCCCTGCGCATCGCCGTTGCAGGCACGCAAGACGCCGTGCGCGCCCTCGCCGCCGACCGGCAGCTCGCGACGCGCTTCGACGGTTTCCCGCTCTTTCCCTGGCGCGAGGGAATGCCGCTGCTCTCCCTCCTGAAGGGCCTGGAAGCAGTCCTGCCGCTGCCGAAACCGTCCGGCCTGGCAACCCCCGAGATGGTGCGGCTGATGCTCCCGAAGGCGAACCAGACTATTGGCGGCTATGTAGCGCAGGTCCAGCGGGCGGCCGAGCTCGCCATAACCGTAGGCAAGGAGCGGGTCGACGCCGACCTGATCCGAGCGGCCCAGCGCAATGCGGGCACCGACCTTGGCAGGGCGGCGGACGACATCTAGGCCATGAACACGCCCAGTTGGACCTATAGGCAGCCGCCGCTGCCCGGCGAGCTGCTTTCCTCGTGCCTCGCGCGCAACGCCGCCGCGCACGGGACAACGCCGTACCGCTTCCTCGCGCTGTTCTGGCACCGCGACCCAGTGTGGGAGCGCGACTTCGACCGCGACCCTGGCGCGCTCACGAGACTCGACCACGCGCCACGCGCGCCGGATTGGCTGAACGACCTGGCCGAGCGCCTAGGCGTGCCGTGCCCGGCGGTCGAGAACGCGACATTGGCGAGCTGGCGCGAGCGGCTGGGGGACGGGCTGCACCCCCAGGCAGGCGATACCCCGCTCATCCTCTCCGCGGGCGTGTTCCACCGCACCCGGACGCGTTATGCCCTACAGTTCTGCCCCAGGTGCCTAGCCGAGGGACGGCCTCATTTCCGCAAGATGTGGCGGCTCGGGTTCGTGCTTGCCTGCGACGTCCATGAGCGGCCGCTGCTCGACTGCTGCACCTGGTGCGATGCTCCCGTTATCCCGCACCGGTCCATGACGCCAAGGCTGACCGATTGCCACCGCTGCGGCCGGTTCGTCGGCGGCCGAGCCGACCGGCACGTCGGGCCCGTCCCTGAGCCGGCGTTCGCACTTCAACGGCACCTGACGTCGGTGCTGCGCGGCGGGGGAAACCAAGGGACGGGGCCGCTCGGGGCGGGAGAGGCGTTCGCGACCGTGCGGGCCTTGCTCGCCGCCTCCGCGTCGCCCCGCGCGCACCACCTGCTGCGACGCGCCCTGGGCCTCGACGCCGTCACAGGGGAGAAGTCGGACAGGCGGCGGTTCGAGCACGCCAGGCACGCCGTGCGGGCGCCCTGGCTGGAGACGGTCGCCGCATGGCTGCGCGAGTGGCCGCACGACTTCCTGATAGGCGCCGACGCGATGGGGGCGAGCCAGCGGGCGTTCGCGCGCTGCCGCCTGCCGCCGGCGCTCGCGGCCCAGGTCGCGCGGCTGCCCAGGCGCAAGCACAAGCCGCGGCGCCCGTGGCAATCCCTGTTGGACGAGCCGACGTTGCGCCGGCTGCGGCGGACCGACAAGACGGCCTACCACGCGGAGCGCGCCGAGCGCGTCTTGCGCGCCGCCGGCATGGCCTGACCGTGAGCAATACGGCCCCGGCTCGAACCCGAACCTGCTTCCGCTGCGGCCGGGACTTCGCGGGCGGGGCAGGGCGCGTGGTCGGCGGCAAGCCTGCCTGCCCATCCTGCGGCAACGCGCTGCGCCCGACGGTCGGGTGCGTGGCCTGCGGCCGGGCTACAAAGCGGCCGAGCCGGTCGGACATCCACGGCGGCCTCGTGTGCGAGCCCTGCGCGAGGCGGAGCACCCACGCGACCTGCCGGTGCTGTAGACGGCACCGCAAGGTGGCCCGGCGAGACGACCAGGGCCGGCCGCTCTGCGCGGCCTGTGGGACCAATAGCCCAGTGACCCACGCCTGCCCAAGCTGCGGCAGAGAGGCGCCCGGCGCGGGCGCGGCCTGCTGCCACGACTGCGCGCTGGCCGGCCGGGTCGCGCGTCGCGTCGAGGCCGAGGTGGAGGGGATCGCTCCGCAATGGGCACGCAGCCTGTTCGTCGCGTTCTGCGCCTCCGACGATCTGCGCAAGGCTCGGGGCGACATGGACCGGCACATCGGCACCTATGCCGTTTTCTTCCGCGCGCTCGGCACGCAGTTCCCCGACGCCGCTGCGGTCACGCAGGCGCGGCTGCTCGGCCTGCACGGCGCGGACGGCCTGCGGCGGCAGTTCCAGGCCGTCCGCTTCCTGGTCAAGCGCCTGTCGCTGCCTTGGGACGCGTTGCTCGCTGAGGAGATCACGGAGGGCGCGCGCATCGAGGCAGCCCTGGCGGCCGCGGAGGGCAAGCCCTGGGCGGAGGACTTGGCTGCCTACCGGCTGAACCTGTCCCTGGGCAGGTTGGTGACGGCCCGGACGGAACGCCTGTACGTCGCCGCGGCGGCGGACCTTCTCGCCGGCTCGGGCATTGAGCGAGCGGCGGAGCTGACCCAGGCACACCTGAGACGGCACCTGCGCCGCAAGCCGGGCCAGGCGGCGAACCTGGCGCGCTTCCTGGCCTGGGTGACCGAGACCGCCGGGCAGCGCTTCGCGAGGAGGCGCAAGCGGCCGACCAGGGCACGCGCCCGGGAACGAGCCATCGTGGGACGGTCGGCCGCTCTCCTGGCGTGCCTGGACGCCGCAACCGATCCGCGGGAGGGCAGGGCGCTGTTGGCCGCCGCGATCTCGGTTGTCCACGGGGTGCCGCTGCTCCACGTCCTCGCGCTCCGGGCGTCGGACGCGACCGAGCGAAAGGACAGCTTGCGGCTCCGGACAGGGAAGGCTGAGGTCGCCCTGACTGGCCTCCTGGCGGACACCTACAGGCGGTTCGCGGCGCGGCAGGGTCCGTATGCCTTTGCAGGCCGGACCATCATACAGCCGCTCTCCGCACCCGCGGTGGACCATCACCTTCGGGCGATCGGGCTGCCGTCCATCAAGGGCCAGCTACGCCGTCCTCGGCACAAGCGCGCCTATGTGCTACGTCCGTACTCAGGCCTCCCCTCATTTTCAGATCGCACCGAACATCTCGCGGAAGATCGGTTGTGCCACCAGCATGTGGGCGAACTGTTCGACCAGGGGCCATAGGCGATGCTCTGGCATGGTGGGGATGAGTTCATAGAGCATGCTGCCTTGGCGAAACAGCGAGTGGGTGCGCCGCGTGCTCGTGTTGGATTTGAGGTGCCGGTCGTAGCCGAGCGCCTCGCCGGCCGTGCCGAGCAGGGTGAGCAGCACGACGGCGAAGGCGTTGATCAGCCACAGGCGGTCGCGCCGATCAGGAGTGCTGACGTGCATCGCGCCCATCCCCATGCCGGAGCGCAGGTCCTTGGTGTCGCGGAACGCGCCCTCAATGGCCTAATCGCAAATGATAAGTTCTGCCTGACGCGCGTGGGGCGGCTGCGGCTGAGTTGGCCCCGAGCGGGGGGGTTGCGGCTGACGCCGGCCCACACTCCCGGTGGGGTCACTCACCGCGGAGGAGAGCATGGCGCGGCAGCGCAGGTGGCAGGTCCGGCGCACGGGCATGCCGACGACGGACGGCCAGCAGCGCTGGGACCGGGCCTACCAACTCCTCCTGCACTGGGCGGTGGCGAGTTCGCCACCCACGTCGGCGGAGGTGCCGGCTTCCCCGATCCCGCCGGAGATGTACCCATGCGCGTAGCGATCTACGGCCGCGTCTCGACCGGCCACCAAGTCGAGCACCAGACCATTGACCAGCAACTTGAACGTCTGACCGCACACGCCCGCGCGCGTGCTGCCGAGGGCTGGACGCTCGATCCGGCCCACGTGTTCCGCGACGACGGCTATAGCGGTGCCGCGCTGGCGCGTCCCGGGCTCGACCGCCTGCGCGACGCCGTCAAAGGCCGCGAGGTCGACCGCGTGCTCGTCACCGCGCCCGACCGCCTCGCGCGCAACTACGTGCACCAGATGGTGCTTCTGGAGGAATGGGCGCGCGCCAGGTCCACGGTTGAGTTCCTGGACCGGCCCATGAACGACGACCCGCACGACCATCTGCTGCTGCAGATCCGCGGCGCCGTGGCCGAATACGAGTGTCGCTGCCAGGTAGAGATGTCATGGCGCGTGCAAAGTAGAGGTGGCACTGGGGCCAATTCCAGACGGCGCGCCAGGTGCCTCCAAGTTGTTCACCGCCCGGCGCCGACCCGCCGCACCCCGCCGCTTGCTGTCCGGAAACGCCGCCTGCTGCGCCTTCACATGCGCCAGCGCCTCGCTCAGCCGCTTGTTCTCCACCACCGCGCCAGTCCCGACCGTCCGCAGCTTGTCAAAGACCCGGAACGGCAAGTCCGCGCCCCCGTGCCGCACCGCGAACCGCCCGTCCGGGTAGTTCACCACCTCCACCGTTTTGCGCACCAGCCCGCGCGCCACCGCCGTCGGTTCCAGCAGCAACATCATGCAGTCGTAGTGCAGCACCAGGTTCGCCGTCACCGTCCGCTCCTCCCGCCAAGCCAGAACCTCGTCCAGGTCGTCGCCCGCCGACACCAGCCGGTGCAGGTCCTTGGCAACCAGCGGCTCCCGGCCAAAGCGCGCGTTGTAGCCCGCCACGAACCCGGGCAGCCACGCATTGCCCGCCTCCACCCCCGTCACGCCCGCAAGGCGCAGCTCCTTCACCAGCCGGTCCTGCAAGGTCCCGAACGCCCGCTCCACACGCCCCTTCGCCTGCGGGCTGTTCGCGCAGATGATGTCGATGTTCAGCTCGCACAAAGCACGGCCGAACTGCGTCACCTCGTCACCCTTGGCGCCGGGATGATTGACCCGGAAGACCCCGTGCTTGTCCGAGTAGAACGCTACAGGTTTGCCGTGCGCCTCCAGGTAGGACTGCACTGCAACGAAGTAGGAAAACGCCGACTCACTCGCAACAAACTGCAGCAGCATCAAACGGCTGGTCGCGTCGTCCCCGAACGCCAGCAACGTGCAGCCGGGACCGCGGCCCTCGAACCAGGCGTGTTCGGACCCGTCAATCTGAACCAACTCGCCCACGCACTCGCGCCGGCGCCGCGGCTGGTGCGGCGAGGGCAGGCGCGCGCGCCGGTCCAGCCACAGCCCGTCCGCCACCATCCAGCCCCCAGCGTTTCGCGCGACACCGTGCAGCCGTGCCGTTCAGCCAACTTCTCCGCCGCAAGCGTCGGACCAAAATCGCTGTAATGCTCACGCACCAGGCTCATGGCTAGCTGCCGCACCGCGTCCGGCAACCGCCGGTTGCTCGGCTTGCCACGCCGCTTGGAAATCAGGCTCGCCGCGCCAGCCTCCCGTATGCCCCGCAACAGGCGGAACACCTGCCGACGCGACCGGCCCAGCAGCCCGCAGGCGTCGGCCACGCGCAGCCGCCCGGATTGCACCCGCAGCAACACCTCAAGCTGATCGAACTCGCGCCTGCTCATAGAAATGATCGCCACAACCAGCCTCCTACGGCACAACTGCCGGGAAGGGTGCCATCTCTACCTGGCACAAGGGTGACGTCTCTATATTGCGCTTACATACGAGCGCACGTTGATCCGGTATTATGTAGCACCCGCCACCACAGGAAAGTAGAGCCTAAGCTGCCCTCGCCGTAAAATTGCGGTCATGGAAGCAACCAGCCCCGTCCTATCCGGCCTTATTCGCAAGCGTTCCGAGATGTCAGGGGAAGCGGACAGACTTGCAACTCAGTTAGCAGCGATTGGCGCGAACGTCGCCCATCTCGACGCGGTGATCGGCCTGTTCGATCCGGCCTTCGACTTGGCGACCATTCGCCCCAAGCGCCCCCGCACATCCGACGCGACCAAGCCGGGCGAAATGAGCCGGTTCGTGCTGGACGCGCTGCGGGAGGCAGGGGAGCCGGTGCCCACGGCCGTCATAGCCGCCCGGCTGATGGCGGAACGGTGCATGGACGATCAGGACCGCAAGCTCGTGCGGGCCGTCTCGAAGCGGGTGGGCATGACACTGCGGCACCAGGAACGGCGGGGCACGGTGCGGTCACAGCCGGGACCAGGACGGACAATGTTGTGGGAGGTGGCAAGTTAACTGAAGGTCAACCAACGAGTGGCACGCCGCTAGAATCGGGGTATAAAGCTGCCATATCAAGGAAGTCTCTTCAAGGAAAGCAGAGTGCCAGACGATAACGGACGCATTCGAGAGAGTGACCTTGTTGTTCCCGCTCTTCGATTGGCAGCGGCAAAGCCGAATGGCTTCATCAGCACCGCTGATCTCATACCAGCTTTAGAGGAACTGTTTCAGCCAAGCGGCAGAGACAACGAAATTCTTGAAGGGCGATCTGACACTATCTTCTCACAAAAAGTTCGCAATCTCGTTTCTCATCGTAAGTCCAATTTCATTGCATCAGGTTACGCTGATTATGACGATGAGCTTCGGGGTATTGCGATTACTCCGAAAGGTCGCCTCCTGCTCGACTCTATAAGTCAAGGTGAGTAGCGTGCTTTATACCCTGGCGTAAACCAAGCCAATTCAGTTGGGCCAGCATGGTTCTTGTCCCATACAAACCAAGCATAAGCGGTCGTGCCGCTGCCGGTCCTCTGCGCATCTTTAGGATAAAACGTGATACGCTCACTGAACGTCCATACCCGACTTGGAGGATGTTTATGGAAAATAGTGCGCGCTCTGTTTGCCCCTTCTAAGAAAGCGAGGCGCAACAGCAAGGCAAATTTATGCTCTGCTTGACCAAGAGCTTTAGCCACGAAGCCTTCCGCACTGTTGAAAGGTGGATTGGTGATAATGTTGGCATAGCGCCGCCTGGTGCCGAGAAAGTCGTGCCCAATCTCACCATAGCCACGGTCGTAAAGATCGGAGCTGGCAACGGGACTTCCGGTTTCAGTTAGAACGTCGGACATGGCTCCGTCGCCGCACGCGCATTCCCAGATGTCTCCTTTGAACGGCTCGTTCTCAATCAACGCAAACGTTGCCCATCGAGGCGTTGGGTAGAAATCTGGCCCATCAAGATCGGCGAACCGCTTGGTTGCCGGTTTGTAGCCGCCGTTCAGGTTGTAAGTGCTGTCCACTCTGCTGTCCTCAAGCCTGCGTTCCGTGAACGATAAGGACGGAAACGGCTAGGGCAACATCCTTGTGAATCAATAGCTTGAACAATGCGTTATGTAACCGGGGCAGATTCCTGGGCAATCAGGCCGGGGGTGTGGCCTGACGGATCAGGTCTGGAAGCGCCGGGACGGTGATGGCGCTTGGGACGTGCAAGCGATCGCCGAGGTAGCGGAAGAACGACACGCCCAGCTTGCGGCAGGTCTTCATCAGGCCGAGCGTGACGTCGCGCGCCGTGCGTCCTGCCGTGCTCATGGTGCCGCCGGAGATCTTACGCTTGGTGACGCAGGCGCGGATGTCGTTCTCCGAACCGTTGGTGTGCAGCGGGATTTCGGGACGCTCGATCACCCGCAGCAGCTCGGCCTTGCGCCGATACAGACGGGCCAGCAGCCGGTCCAGGGTGGCGTGGTCGGTTTGGCGCCTGAAAATGCGGTCGAAGCGCGCCCGCAGCGCCGCGGCCCGCCGTGGGCAAGGATCGCCTGCCCAGGCCTTCAGGTCGGCATACAGCCATATGTGGACATCGGGTAATCGCGGTCGGGAGCTTTGAGCGCTCATAGTGCTGCGATCCGGGCTCTGTCGCCCGGCGGTTCGCACATGGGAGGCTGCTCGATGACCCGATTTGTTGGTTTGGACGTTTCGCAGAAGCTGACGGCGATCTGCGTCGTGGACGAGACCGGCCGCAGGCTGTGGCGCGGCCAGTGCGGCACGGACCCAGGGCAGATCGAGCGGATGGCGAGGGGGCATGCGGGAGAGGATGCCAAGATCGGTGTCGAGACCGGCCCCATGACGCCGTGGCTCGTGCACGAACTGCGCGGCCTGGGGCTTGACGTCACCTGCCTGGACGCCCGGCACGCCAGCGCCGCGCTCAAAATGCAGATGAACAAGACGGATCAGAACGATGCCGAGGGCTTGGCGCAGATCATGCGCACGGGATGGTATCGGCCGGTGCACGTGAAGTCGCTTGACGCCCACCGGGCGCGTGCCCTGCTCGGTGCCCGGGCGCAGCTCGTCGGCATGACGACGCGGCTGTCGAACCACATCCGGGGCGTGCTCAAGACGTTCGGGATGCTGCCCGGCGCCATGCGCGGCCTACCGTTTGACCGGCGTGTCGAGGAGTTGCTGGCCGACCGCGACGACCTGGCGCCGGTTGTCCGGCCCATGCTGGTGGCCTGGCGTCAGCTGCGCGAACAAGTTGCCGCCTTCGACAAGGAGGTGCGTGCATTGGCCAAGAAGGACCCGACCTGCCGCCTGCTGATGAGCGTGCCCGGCATCGGGGTCTTGTCCGTGCTGGCCTACGTGAGCACAGTCGAGGACCCGGCGCGCTTCGCCCGGTCGCGATCAGTGGGCGCGCACATGGGGCTGACGCCGCGGCAGTATCAATCGGGCGAGGTGGACCGCAGCGGCCGGATTTCGCGGTGCGGCGACACGCTGGCCCGCACGCTGCTGTATGAGGCGGCCGTCGTGCTGCTGACGCGGGTCAAGCGGGCCTCGCCGTTGAAGGATTGGGCGCAGGCGATCGCGAAGCGCTCCGGCCCCGGCAAGGCGCGCGTGGCTTTGGCCCGCAAGCTGTCGGTGATCCTGCACAGCATCTGGCGGTCCGGCGAGCCGTTCCGCTGGTCGGAGCAGGCCTCGGCGGCCTGACCGAGCCCTGACAAGATCCACCCGCGCAAAACGGCGGCGCGGGTGCGGGTTGCCCACCGGGGCGAGGGTGCAGGCGAGCTGCGAGGGAGGCCGTTGGGCCGTGTGCGGTGCACGTGAGCCCGTTGTGGACATTGCAGCGCCTGTGCTTCGGACCAGATGTTGCGGCGGCAAACGCCGACCGCGGAGAGAACCGTGACCCCGGTATGGCGACAACAGCAGCAAGCAAAAGGCAGTTGACAGAGGAGGCGCGATTAGAGAACGGCCCCCTCCTCGCAAGATGTTTTGCAGTGCTTTGATCAGATCGCTTGCGTCCATATGTCCGGCCTTTCGGTGCACTCGCACACGAGCGCTGGCCAAGATGGTTTCCGCGACAAGGGTTCCAGACACCAGAGCGACCTCATAGAGGGCCAGTGGCTGTATCGGAGTGTCCCGCGTCGTGGATCGATTGATCGCACCATCTGCTTGTCATCTTGCAAGTTCCGGCATCAGCTCAGCACGGTTGCAGCTCAGGTGCTCCCCGTGTCTGGCCGATCTCTAGGCCGCGCCGGCCAAAGCGGCGGGCACAGGCGTTGCGGCGTAGGCCTCTCCTGTCAGCATCAGCTTCCACGCGATGCGCGCCGTCTTGTTGGCCAATGCCACGGCAGCCAACTTCGGCGACTTGCGCTTGAGCAGCCCGGCCAGCCAAGGCGACGCTCTTCCGTGGCGTTGCGCCTGCCGGATCACGGCCGTCGCCCCGACGACCAGCACGCTGCGCAGCCCCTCGTCGCCGGCTCGCGTGATGACGCCGAGCCTTACCTTGCCTGCGGTCGAGTGATCCCTGGGCGTCAAGCCGATCCAGGCCGCGAACTGTCGCCCTGATCGGAATAGCTCGGGCTCTGGGGTTTTCATCGTCAGCAGCATCGCGCCAATCGGGCCAACGCCTGGGATCTTGGCGAGGCGCCGGCTGCACTCGTCCGCCTGATGCCGAGCCATGAGTTGGGCGTCGACCTCGTCGATCTGTGACTGCAGCTGCTCGTACTCTTTGGTCTGCATGGCAAACAGCTCCCGAGCCAAGGCGGGCAGGTTTTCATCGGCCTGGATACGCTCGAGCAGCGGAACAAGGTGGACCATGCCCTTCGCGGCGGTGAGGCCGAACTCGGCGGCATGGCCGCGGATGGCGTTGGCCAGCTGCGTGCGGTTGCGGATCAGCCGGTCGCGCACGCTGATCAGCATCAGGGCCGCCTGTTGCTCAGAACCTGTTTGAGTGATTCGTTTGCGCGTCGATCCCATTTCTACTCTCAGAACCTGTTTGAGTGACTTCAACTTGCGGCGGCATGAATTGGCATTGGGTTGAGCAAGGCTTCGACGCCGGACAGGACGGCCGCGAACGCGACGCGGGCGGCCGACACGTCGAGGCGCCCGGCACGGTCGCGCAGCAGCCCGCCCCAGTGCGCGAGCCAGCCGAAAGAGCGCTCCACCACCCAGCGGCGCTCGAGCACGACGAAGCCCTTCTGCCCGGGGTCGCGCTGGACCACACGATGGCGCATGCCGTGCCGGTTCGACCAGTCTTGGCAGCGCTCGGCGACAAAGCCGCCGTCGAGGATGGCCTCGCGCAGGCTAGGCCATTCTGCCTTGCCGGTGTCGAGCGCAGGAAGCGTGTCGCGCTCCTGGGTGGAGGCGGGAACCACGGCCACGGCAAGCCAGGTGCCGTCAGCATCGACCAGGGCGACGCGCTTGCGCCCCAGCACCTTCTTGGCCGCGTCATGCCCGCGCGGGCCGCGAACCGGGATGCATTTCACCGACTGCGTGTCGATGATGCCCAGGCTGGGCTCGGGCTTTCTGCCCGCAGCACGGCGCCGCAGGCAGGCCACGTCGCACAGCAGCCGGTCGAACAGCCCCAGCTCCAGCCATCTGCGGAACCAGCCGTACACGGTCCGCCATGCCGGAAAGTCACCGGGCAAGGCCCGCCACGGGCCACCAACGCGCAAATGCCAGGCAATCGCGCTGATGACGGGCAACACGGGCGTCGCCTTCTCGCTGCGCGGCGGGTCCGCCCGCTCCAGCCACCGCGCCATCTCCTCGACAGCACAGGTCGAAACCATCCTCTTCAGGCCCGCCTCGTGGCGTGCCCGATGCGCTTCGGTCCACATCTCTGCCCCCATCCGCCCGGCCAGCCGGACCCTCGTGATCTCCTGAGAGTAGAAATGGGATCGACGCGCAAACGAATCACTCAAACAGGTTCTCAGGCGACTTCACCGGCACGAAGCGCATCGTTGGCCGGCTTATCGCCTCGCACAGCGCTTCGGCATCGGCCGCATCGTTCTTGTCGCGCTTGACGTAGGGCTTGACCAGCTGGGGCGGGATCAACTTCACCGTATGCCCGAACGACTGCAACAGCCTTGCCCAATGGTGGCTGGCACCGCACGCCTCGATCGCGATCACCGTCGGCGCAAGCTTCTCGAAGAACGTCATCATCTCCTTGCGCCGCAGCTTCCTGCGCAAAACCGGCACTTCGGCAGCGTTCACCCCGTGCAGCTGAAAAACATGCTTCGACGTGTCCATTCCAATTCGGCTAATCTGGTCCACGGACGGTCTCCTTTGCTTGAGATCAACACCGACCTCATTCTGGCACACCCGATGCCGCCGGGGGCCGTCCACACCATCACCAGATCAGCGTGCGCGTCACCTCGACGGCGCGGCGCTGCTCGGGCGTGGCCGGCACGAGCTTGTGCACCAGGCGCTCGGCATGCACCCAGCACAGCGCCTGCAGGCCCACCCGGAACTGCCCGGCGCCGTCGGACACGATCACCGTTCCGGGCAGCAGGCCATGATGGCAGATGGCGCCCCAGAGCGCGGCCTCGGTGGCGACCTGCACCGGATCAGGGGTGACCGCGAGGGCGTCGATGCCGAGCCGGGCCAGGTGCGCGGCCCACGCCGCCGCGTCGGCGAACAGCCTGGCCGGGTGCGCCTCCAGCTGGGCGACCACTTGGCCTGACAGGCCGTGCCCGCGCATGTAATCCAACGCCGCCGCGTTCACGACATAGGCTGTATGCCCCGCCCGCAGCACGGACAGGAACGCCTCGCGCGACTTCGACGCGCCGGTCCGGAACACGGCAAAACGCTCGTCGCCGATCTGGGTGGTGAACCCGTCCCTACGGGCATGACGCGCGGCCGTATCGTCCACCGTGATCCAGCGCGCGGTGGCCAGCCCAGCGCGGAGCACCTCCTGGTCCTCGGCCACGAGGTCGTCGAGCGACCCGGTCAGCAGGCGCACCACCTGACGCTTGGAGGTCTCGACGCCGATCCCGTTCAGCAACGCGGTCAGCCGCTCCGTCGTCACCTGTCCCTGGGCGTGCAGGGCCAGCACGAAGCGCCGCAGCTCCGGCCCGAACCCGCCGACGATCCCCGCCGGCAACGGCGCCAGCACCGTCTCGCCCGACGGCAGCAGCCAGCGCTCGCGCCGATAGCGGATCACCTCGGCCGAAAGCCGCAGGTCGCGCACCACAATGTCCTCGTAGCCTTTGAAGCGCGAGCCGGCCGGCACCGCCGCCTTGAGCACCCGCTCGGCGGTGATCGCCTGCGCGTCGCGCTTGACGCCGCGCGGCCGCTTCGGACGCCTCTCATCCTTGTCGGCTGCCCCAGGCTGCGTCGCCTGCTCCATGCCGGACGGCCGCGACGGCGGGCGCGGCGGCAAGCCCTTCAGCCGTGCCACCTCGTCGCGCAGCGCCTGGTTCTCGGCACGCAGCGCCGTAATGGTCGTCTGCTGCGTGTCTACCCTGACCTGCAGGGCCGCGTTGTCCGAGTGCAGCCGCCGCACCTCGCCGACAAGACGGCCCACCACCTCCCGCAACTCGGCAAGCGAGAACCCCTCCAGCGATGCTGCATCCGGCAACGACATGCCGGCTGTGAATCACGCCAATGCTCCCAGCGCAACCACCGCGCCCGGGAATCTGCCCCAGTTACATTGAAGCCTTTTCACACGGGCTGGGTGGGGAGCCGACGTAGGAGGCTCAGCCTGTCAACGGCTGATCTGCGACCATTCATGGACGTGCAGCTTGGAACCAGATGAGGCCGGAAGCTGATGTCCGCTCGGCGCGACGACCTCATCACCCCGGAGGCGTGCGCAATCCACCCTTGATCAACGACGCAAACACCCCGGCCGCTTCGGCCTCGCTGAAGCTGCCGCGCACCAGCGCGGCCGAGAGCGCCTCGCCCGCACCGACCAGGCCGATGCAGCGCCGCTCCAACTCGGCTGTCGACAAGGTGCTGTAGGGCTTCAACACCGACACGAACATCTGGACGCAGTTGTCGAGCAACTCCTGGAAGACCGCAGCTTTTTCCTCGCTACCCGCCAATGCTGCACCGACAGCATGAAACTCGTCAGTCTTGTCAGCGGCGCAATGGATGTAGGCGGTCGCGAGGACCCCGACGCCTTCCTCGAAGCTCTGCTCGCTGATAGTCATTGCGTCGCGGAACGCATTCACCCGCTCCATGTCGATCCATCTGTAGAGCTCGATCAGCAGACCCGACCGCGTGCCGAAGTGATCGTAGGCCACCGGCTTGGAGATCCCTGCGCGTGCGGCCAGATGCCCCAGGGTCAGCCGATCCGCACCCTCCTCCCGGACGATCAGAAGCGCCGTGTCGAGCAACTGACGCCGCCGCTTAGCTCCGGAAAGCCTGCGCGATGTTGCGCGCCCGGCCGCCCCTGGCACATCGCCGTTCATTTCATCGTGCACCCTTGCGGAACCTACCATGAGTAGCTAAGTCAGGTCTCCCTACCGAAAGTAGGTTTTGCAAGGAGGTTTGGCAATGTCATCGGCTCCCATTCTGCTCATGGGTGGCTCTGGCGCGATCGGGCGCCAGACTGCTCGATCTCTGCGCGCTGCTCACCCCGACGTGCCGCTACTGATCGGCGGCCGCGATCTCGCCAAGAGCGAGGAAGCCGCGGCCGAGATCGGCGGGGCGGAGGGCGTGGTGCTCGACCCGGCCGCCGCCGACCTTGGCCTCGGTGAGCGCCCGGTCAGCGCCGTCGGCGTCTTCTACATGGACCATGGGATCGCCGGGCTCCGTTTCGCCCAGGCGCGCGGTGTGCCGCACATCAGCATCTCTTCGGGCGTTTACGAGATCGCCCCCGAAGTCGCAACCTACATGCACAAACCGGACGCCGCGCCGGTCGTCCTCGGCTACGAATGGCTTGTGGGCGCCGCGACGGTTCCCACGCTCGAGTTCGCCAAGGCGTTCGGCCGGGTCCACGACATCGTCATCGGCGCGCTGGTCGACGAGCAGGATACCGGCGGTCCGGCGGTCGCCGCCGACTTCGAGCGCCTGACCAAGATGATGCCCGCCGCGCTCACGCGTCGGGGCGGCAGCTACGTTTGGCGCGACGGCGACGATGCCAAGGCCGGGTTCCGCGCCGTCGACGGCACGGAGATGGAGGCGTCCGGTTTCTCCTCCATCGACGTCGTCGGCTTGGCGGCGGCGACCGGCGCGCCGAACGTCCAGTTCAACATTGCGACTGGGGTCAGTTCCACCCGCCGCCGCGGCGAGCCGCTGTCGACCGAGATCATCATTGAACTCGCCGGGGAGGGTCATGCGGGCGAACCGCTCCGCACCCGTCATGTGGTCGTCCATCCCGGAGGATCGGCGCCGCTGACGGGGCTTGGCGTCGCCATGGTTCTCGAACGGCTGATCGGGCTCGACGGCGATCCGCCGACCTCGCCTGGCGTCTACTTCCCATACCAGCTACTCGGCTCCGCCGCCTATTTGGCTCGCCTCGGGCAGACCGGCGGTGAGGTCCTGATGCTGGAGGCGTCGTGATGCGACGGCCAACCCACGGAGCGGCCGGCGCCGACCGGCTACCTTCCCGGCGAGAACTGCTCGGCGCGTCGGTCGTACTAGGCCTTGGTCTTTCTCCTGCGCTGGCGGCCGCCCCGCGACCGACTGGCCCGTTCCCGGTACGCCAAGCGCAAGTGCAGGCGAACGGAGCGTCGTTCCACGTGATCGAACAGGGGGAGGGACCCGCCGTCCTGTTCTGCCATGGCTTCCCCGACACGGCCGAAACCTGGCGCAGCCAGATGCGCGCTGTCGCGGAAGCGGGTTATCATGCGATGGCGCTCGACATGCGGGGCTTCGGGGCGAGCTACGCACCCTCCGACGCAAGCCTTTATAGCGCCCTCCACACCGTGGGCGATCTGGTCGGCGTGCTCGACGCGCTCGGCATCCGGTCCGCCGTCCTCGTCGGCCACGATTGGGGGTCGGACGTCGCGGCGCGCGCCATGGTGATGCGGCCGGACCGTTTCCGCGCGATGGTCAGCTTGAGCATCCCCTTCCAGCCCCGCGGCGAGATCAGCACCTGGGACGAGTTTCGCCGTCAGGGCCTGGGTGAACGCTACTACGCGTTCGACATGATGAAGCCGGGCGCCGAGGCGCGTTTCGAGCCCGCTGAGAGAACGATACCCAGCATCCTGTATTGGCTTTCGGGCAGTCCGCCGCCGGGCACGGGATGGGACCCGGTCGATCCGGCCCGGCACATGCTTCGGCCCTCGCCTGTCGACGTGCCGAGCTGGGCCGATCCGGCTTACGTTCGACATACGATCCGCTCGTTCGAGAAGACCGGGTTCCGCGGCGGGCTGAACTATTACCGTGCTGCGCAAGAGACGTTCGATCTCATGCCGGCGTTCAAGAATGCGTTGATCCGGCAGCCTTCGCTCTACATCTGGGGCGCCGCCGACGGCCTCTGCCAGTTGTTCCATCCGACGCCCCCCACGGTTGAGGAGCTTCGGCGCCTCGCGCCCGGCTTGGTCGACGTCGTCCGCCTGGAGAATGTCGGTCACTGGATCCAGCACGAGGCGAGCGACCGCCTCAACGCTGAGCTGCTCAAGTTTCTCGACGCGATCGGACCGAAGGAAGAGCTCGATGCGCCCGGACGCAGCAGATGATCCCGTGACCTGTTCTCGCTCCGTTGAACGGAGAACCGACATGACATTCAAAGCCTCGATCCGGGCTGGCGAGTTCGCGTACGAAGGAGGTGGTCAAATGACAGCGAAGATGGCGGCAGCGCTCTAACGCTCGATCTCCGGTATGACCAGCACCGGAGAGCGAGCCGGGCAGAAGGCGCGCGAAGCGCTCTGGAGCAAGGCGGCGACTGTTGATCCGGCCGCCTTGGTGGAGTGTCGCGGCGTCGCGGACGTTCAGAACGCCGTGCGCATCGCCCGCGACCATGGCGTGCCCGTGTCCGTCCTCGGCGGCGGTCATGACTGGGCAGGCCGCGCCATATGCTCCGGCGGCGTGGTCCTGGACGGGACTGTCGCAAAGTTGGGGGTTCAGGCGGCGATGGCGGCGGGCGGGTGCGGGTCGTTGGCGGCTTGGAAGCGCTGCCCGAAGCCGGTGCCGAGCGTGCCGTTGTAGGCGGCGCAGCGGACCTGGAGCAGCCGGTCGGCGCCACGCCGGGTCCAACGCATCTGCTGCGCCTTGGCCATCCGGCGGTTCACCAGGAAGTTGGCCGTGCCCTCGGTCAGCGCGGTGCCGACCCGCAGCCCCGCCCGGTGCCGCTCGGCGTAGTTGACCAGCCAGTCACTCTGGCCGACGAGGTAGTCGTTCAGCGCCCCCAAGACGGTCCACAGCTTGCGCGAGGGCGCGACGGAGCGCCGGCTGTCGGGCTCGCCCTGGAAGGCAGGCATGGCGGCCTGGATGCGCTCGAGGCTGATCCCGGCGTGCTGGGCCTTGCCGTTCCACAACCGCCAGCGCAGCCGCTCGACCTCCTCGATGATCACTGCTTTTGCCGCTGCGCACTCCGGGCTGTCGGATGACAAGTTGCCGGCGACCTGTGTCAGGTGCTGCAGCCGCATGGCGAGATGGAACCAGTCCAAGATCGGCAGTTCCGTGATACCCGCCTCGAGCAGGATGCGCCGCAGCCCGGGGCAGCCGTCGGTGAGCGCAGTCAGTGCCGTATCCCTTGTCCGCCCGACCGCGTCGAGGGTGCCGCGGATCAGCGTCGCGAGATCCGTATCGGTCTTCGCCACCGCGCCAAACACCTGCCGACGTCCCGTCGCCGTCTCGACGTTGCCGATCCGGACCTCCAGGTGCCGCCCGCTGTCCTCGCAGCTGCGGATGAACGTCGCGTCCAAGGTCAGCGTGATCGCCTCGGCCGGCGTGGCCGATTTGAGGGCCGCCGGCATCGGCAGCGTCTCGGCGACCTTGAAGGTGTGACGGCGCAACGTCTCCGGGTCCTGACCGGCGTTCACCGGGAACATCTGCCCGAGCAGGGCGGCGGCTGTCCGATACGTCATCAAGGCCGAGAGCTGGGGGCGCAGCCGATCCAACTCCGGGGTCGAGCGGACAAACGGCGGCCATGCCACGCCTGCCTCGGTCGTGCCGCAGCCGGCACAGCAGAAGCGGGGCAGGCGGACCGTGACCTGGCCGAACAGCGTCGCGATCTCGTGCCGGCGATAATCCTTCACCCGGCAAGCGGCGCCGCAGTTCCGGCACGCCGGACGGCGCACGGCATGAACCCGGGCCTGCGCGGCGACGATCTCCCGCTGGATGCCCGCCAGCACCAGCTTTGCTTCGGCCAGGGTCAAACCCAAATCGGCGATGTCGATGAGGCTATCGGGCCGGCTGATCTCCATGACATCCGCGCACAGCCCCTCGCCTTCGGCCCCGATTTCCACCAGCCTCAAAACCCAAGCCACGCATCCACCCTCGGTCAGAGAACGGATGCGGACATACCCGACCGCCGTCGCACCCCCAATCTCGCGACGGTCCCGGTTTAGGTCAGGGCTGTAGGGCGGCAGATAGCGGCAGCCGATGCCTGCCGCGTCCAGGGCCTCACGCACGCACGCTGCCTTGTGGGGTGCGAGGTTGTCCATCACCACGATGCGGCCGGGCCGTGCTCGCAGCGCGGGCAGCAGCACCTGCTGCACGAAGGCCAGCAACACTTGCATGGTTGTGGCGGCTGCCACCGTCGTGGCCGCGACCAGCCCGTCCGCGGCCAGCGCCCCCAGGATGGTCAACCGCTTCCAGTGCCCGCCTGGCACCCGACCCAAGGCGCGCTGGCTCCGGGGCGCACGGGCGTAGGTGGGCGTCCTGGCCGTGCCCACGCCACTCTCGTCCAGGAACACCAGCTTGGCTGGGTCCATGCCTGCGCACACCTCCACACGCCAGGCATCGCGCGCGGCAGCAACGGCGGCAGCAACGTCAGCGCGCTCCTGCTCGCTCGCGTGCAGCGTCTTTTTTGCGCCGCAGCCCCAGCCGGGCCAGGCCGCGGCACAGCGCGGCAGCACTCGCCTGCACGCCCGTGCGCTCGGCCAAGCGGACGCCATACTGAGCCAGCGTCGCGTCGTTCTGCTCGCCGACCAGAACTGTCAGCACCCGCGGGTCGGCCCCGTTCAGCGCAGGCCTGCCGCCGCAGCGAAGGGCGCGGGCCACGCCGCCCTTGGCTGCGCGCCGCCCTCAACCAGCCGCACACCGCACCCACGCTCACCCCAAACCGAACTGCCAGCACGCGCTGACTGCCCTCGCCCGCCTCGTGCGCCCGCAACACGCGCTCGCGCAGGTCCACAGAATACGGCCGTGGCATGATCGCCTTCAAGGCAAAGCACCCAAAACGGCTCAATCCGGATTGCGTTCACATCCAAGTGGAAACCGCTCTAGTCTTGAGGTTCAGGCAACCGGCGCGACGCCGTCGAAGGCGCAGCGCAGTTCTTCGGGTCCGCGGAATCCCGGGTTCTTGCGGTAGGGCGGGTCGGCGACGAGCCGAGGGTTCTCGAGGCGACTGAACAGCTTCACCAGTGCAATGTGAGCCTCGCGCCGCGCCAGCGCCGCGCCCAGGCAGTTGTGGATGCCGCTGCCAAAGCCGAGGTGCTGGTTGTCGGTCCGGTCGGCGTCGAACGTCTCGGCGTCGGGGAAGCGGTCCTTGTCGCGGTTGGCTGCGCCGAGCATCAGCACAATGGGCGAGCCCTTTGGGATGGTCGTACCCATCATGTCGATGTCGACCAGGGCCGAGCGCTGAGGCACGTACTGTATGGGCGACTCGGTGCGTAGGAGCTCCTCGACGAAGCGCGTGACGAACTCGGGTTCGTTCAACACCCGCTCGCGCAGGTCGGGGCGCCGCAGCAGCAGGAGCGCGCTGTTGCCGATCAGGTTGACTGTGGTCTCGTGCCCGGCGAACAGGAGCAACGTCGCCGTGGCGATCAGGTCGTCGTCCTCCATGCGGCCCTCCGGGCCGTCGTCGCTCATCATGTTGGACAGCATGTCGTCGCCGGGGTTGGCGCGGTGCTTCTCCAGGAGCCCAACCATGTACTCGTTCAGCTCCAGAAAAAGCTTGCTGAAGACCGCCTCGCCCGCTTCCAACGGGTTCCCGCCCGCATCCGGGTTCGAAACAGGGTTCGACAGGATGTGTCCCCACTCGGCGATCCTGTACTTGTCCTCCTGCGGGACGCCCAACAGCTTGACGATCACCTCGACCGGGAACGGGAAGGCGAACTGCTCAATCAGGTCGATCTCCCCGCCTTTCGTGTCGAACCCGTCGATTAGGTCGTCGACGATCGTGCTCAACGCATTCTGAAGATCATAGACAAAGCGGGGCTTGTTAGGCGGCCCAAAGTGCCGGAACGCGAGCCGGCGCAGACGGTCGTGGCGCGGCGGGTCGAGCCGGGCGAGGTCCTCCTTGAACTGCTGCTGGGCGTCCGGCCGGTTGCCCATGTTGGAGGTCACGCGCGGGTCGTGGAAGAGCGCCAGGACGGCATCATAGCTGCTAACGACGTAGGTGCCGTCGGGCTGCCTTTCGATTGGGGTCTCGCGCAACTCCGCGTAGCGCGCGTACGGGTCTGAGCGGACCGCGTAGTCAACGGCTCGCTCGAAGTTGGTTGGCTCGGGCATGAGGCCTCCTCGCTTGTCCGGTTCAGATACTAGCGGTCAGGGCTTGCGGTGGACCAGGGTCGCCGTGAGTTCGTTCGGCTTGTAGCCGGTGAGCACGATGTAAGGCGCCGAGTCGGGCACCGGGGCGTCGGGGAAGTCCGGGTCGAACGGCTCCGACGTTTCGGGCTTAGAGACCCCGACCAGCACGGGCGGGAAGGGCGCGCCGGCGACGATCAGGCGCTCGTAGAGCTCGAGCCACTTCGGCTCGTTCACTGTAATTGCGGCGCAGACCCGACCCTTGTGTCCGTAAGCCATGACGAATCGTTTTAACTCTAGCGACCCTTGGGTGATGACCGCCTGGTCGCCGAAGCTCGGCGCGCCAACCGACTTGATGTTGAGCCCGAACTGGTTGGACCAGAAGTTCGGCACGTGCATGTAGGGTACCCGATCGCCGGGCCCGGCCATCATGTTGTGGGCGGCCGTCGCCGCCTGGGCCACGGCGTTACCCCAGTGTTCCAGGGCCACGAACTCGAAGTCGAAGAGCGAATGGGGAAAGCGCGCCACGTCGCCCGCGACGTAAATGTCGTCGCGGGTCATACCGAACTGGTCAAAGACGCGGCAGCCCGCGTCGCAGGCCACCCCCCACTTGCCGACGGCCAGCCCGGCTTCGGCCAGCCACTCGACGTTGCGCACGGCGCCCAGCGCGATCACCGCGATGTCGGCGTCGAGCGTCGTGCCGTCCGACAGGTGCGCTCGCTTCAGCCGCCCCCCCTCGCCTTCCAGCCTTTCGACGCTGACGCCAAGGCGCAGGTCGACGCCGTGCTCGCGCTGCCGCTCGGCCATGAAGTCGCCGATGACCCCGCCCATGGCCGAGCGGAGCAGCTTGCGGCCACGCTCCACCACGGTGACCTCCAGCCCCATGTCGCGGCAGGCCGAGGCCGTCTCCGAGCCGGTGAAGCCCGAGCCGATAACAAGGACGCGCTTGGGGTTTTGGGCCATCAAGCGCCTGAGCTCAACGCCGTGCTCAATGGTGCGCAACGGCAGAACGCCTTCGAGCTTGACCTCCTCCTCGTTGAACCAAGGCCGCGCGCGGGTGCCGGTCGCGATGAGCAGCTTGTCGTAGGTGACCTCGCCGCCATCGGCGAGCCTCACCGTGCGCGTCTTCGGGTCAAGGCCAGTCGCGGCGACGCCGAGGCGCCAGTCAACATCGAGGTCTGGCTTCTGAGGAAGCCCGAGGCGGTCCGGCTCGGCCAGGCCCAGAACGACCTGCTTGGAGAGCGGCGGCCGATCGTAAGGCTCGTGAACCTCGTCGCCTATGACCACGATCTCGCCCTCGTGGCCCTCGTCCCGCAGCGCCTCGGCCGCCCTGAGGCCGCAAAGCGAGGCGCCAACGATGACCACCCGGCCGACGTCCGCTCGGGGCACCCGGGCCAAGGCCTGGGCCGCGCCATTCGCGCGTTTGTTGCCCGTCTGTTCGTGAGCAAGGGCGCTCACAGCGAGGCCCTTTTGTCGTCAGCGTGAACACCCCCCATGGCCTGCTTGGCTGCGCGGTCCTCGCCGGCCTCGAACTCAACCATAATCGCCTGCACGGGGCAGGCATGGACCGCGCGCAGGATATCCTCACGGCGGCTCGGGTCGGGTTGAGGGTTGTAGAGCAGCGACTCCTCGCTCTTGTGCAGGATGAAGTCCTCAGGCGCGAGAAGCACACACTGCGCATAGGCCTGGCAGCGGTTGAGATCGACAACAATTCGCATGGGCTGGCTCTCCGAGTTTTTTATGTCGGGTGCACGAGGACAACGCTTCGCCTGGGGGCCGGCGCGAACCGTCACCGGACGAGCCTGTTTCCAAAGCCTTCAGGTCAGGACTTCACCGATGAAGCCCTGTGGCCCACCTGGCACAAGTGCTTCCGCACGTTTGATTTTCTCGTCCTGCTGGTAACTGCCGAGGATCGCTTCGGCCTGTTCCCGGCCAATCCAACGGGTGTTGACGAGGATATGTCCTGGGTCGGTTACATCCTGGATAACTTCGTGATCGAGGTAACCGTGCAGAGGCGGCATGTCGTTGCCGATCGCCCGCGTCAGTTGGAGCCCCTCATCGACCGCATCTGCCGGAAACTTGAAGTCGAACACTGATTTGACGGCCATAAGATATCTCCGGTTCTATGTTCGTTGTGAAGACGATGAGGATCGATGCCTACTCTAAATTGGGAGAGGTCCGCCGGGCCCGAACGACCCCACGACCGGAAGCAGGTTCCAGTACTCGCGAAAAAGCGTGATCCTGCCATCGCTGGCTCTCACCACGGCAAGATAGCGTTGCCGGTAGGTGCCCCCGTCGCGCTTGTTCCGGACCATGCCCTCGTACTCGAGCAGGGCAAGACCGCTTTCTTCCGCAGGGTAGCTTGCGCGCAAAACCATTCCATCCGAGCCCTGGGTGGCGATCAGTTGCTCATAGTAGTGGGCGATCGGTTGCTTGCCCGCGAGTTTGCGCAACGCGCCAGGAGGGGCGAACGGGCATTCCAGCACCGCATCGTCGGCGAACATGTCGATGAAGCTGCTGGCCCCTGCTGCAAGGCGGTTTCCGAACGCGTCCTTGATGATCGCATCGAGCGATGTGGAGGCGCCGGTCAGCGGGCTTGTGTCGAGGGGCGTGGCCGGTGCCCCGCCCGCTTCGCCCGGGATGTTCAACGGGTCGAGATACTCGCGATAAAGGCGTATGCGGCCGTCCTTCGTTTCTACTACCGCAACGTAGTTCTGGCCGAACGGCGCGCCAGACGCTCCGGCGCGAGCCTGGCATTGATATTCCAGGACCATGCCGTCGTCACGGATCGGATAGGCGGCCGTGAGGTCAAACCGCTCGAAGATCGTCGAACCCTCGATGGAGGCGAGATACTCGGCCATCGCCGGCTTGCCCTCCACCCTCACCGCGTCACCGGCTCCGAACGGGAACTCGAACACGGCGTCGTCGGCGAACATGTCGAGATACTCGGCGGCACCGGGAGCGAGACGGTCGCCGAGCGCAACGCGCGTCATGTCGGTCACGGGCTGGACCATGGGGAAGCGCATCGGTTCTCCTCTCAATCGGGCTTGGCCGCGGAGACCGCCGTGGGGCGCACCGGTCGGAACGCCGCCCTCACCTCCCGCACGAAGACCTCAGGCTGCTCGAAGGCGGCAAGGTGTCCGCCAGCCTCGACCTCGTTCCAGCTGACGATGTTCGACATCAGTCGTTCGGCCCAGGCCCGCGGTGTGTAGGTGACGTCGTGCGGGAACAGGCTCACCGAGACCGGCAACGCGATCGGCTCGGATAATCCGGCCTGCGCGAGGCTCTCCCAGTAGAGCCCGGCCGACGAACCGCCGGTTCGCGTCAGCCAGTAGAGCATGATGTTGTCGAGTATCGCGTCGTTGCCGAACACATCCTCGGGCTCCTGCGCCGGGTCCATCCAGCCCTTGAGCTTCTCGAAATCCACGCCGCCTGACCCACGGGTGAGTCGACCAGTCCGTAGGCCAGCGTCTGCGGCCGGGTGGACTGCTGCTTGGCGTAACCGATCTCCTGCGCGGCATACTGCTTGCTGCACTCCCTCGATCGCCGCGCGCCGACGCTGTCGTCATCGGCGTCGGCCGCGTCGGCGGTGAGGTCGACCGTGTTGAGGTGGATGGCCACGCACCCCGGCGGGGCCGCAGCGGCGATGCGGCTGGTGACGCTGCCGCCCCAGTCGCCTCCCTGCGCAACCCAGCGTTCGTAGCCCAGCCGCGGCATCAGGCCAGCCCAGGCGCTCGCGATGCGATCGACCGACCAGCCTGGCGCCGAGGGCTTCTCCGAGAAGCCGTAGCCGGGCATGCAGGGGAGGACGAGGTGAAAGGCGTCCCGCGCCTCGCCGCCGTGCGCGACGGGATCGGTCAGGGGCCCGACCACGCGGTTGAACTCGACGACCGATCCCGGCCATCCGTGGGTCATGATCATCGGCAGCGCGTCCGCCTTGGGCGAGCGGATATGGAAGAACGTGACAGACAATCCGTGCAGCATCGTCGCCTGCGGATTCCAGCCGTTCAGCATCGCCTCGCAGCGCCGCCAGTCGTACCGGTGCAGCCAATGGTCACAGAGCGCCCGGACGCGGTCCAGCGGCGCGCCCTGGCTCCAGTCGTTTACCGTCTCGCGGTCGGGCCAGCGCGCCTCGGCCAGCCGGCGGCGCAGATCGACAAGATCGCTGTCCGGGATGGCGATCGGCGCATCGACGACCGCTGCTTCGCTGTCTTGCGTCACCACCCGATGGCTCCCGGCCAAGCGGCGACGTTGGTGCCGCCGAAAATGCTGCGCTTCACGTCGTCGGTGAACCCCAGATACGGAAAGGCGGGTTCCAGCGCGCTCTTGGCGTCGAGCCTGGCACGTTGCTCGGCCGGCAGATTGAGCGAGAGCGCGGCGACATTCTCGCGCACCTGTTCGGGCCGGCTGGCGCCGAGCAGGAGCGCGTCGACGCGGGGCTGCGTCACCGTCCAAGCGAGCGCCACGCGCGCGGGCGGGCAATCGAGTTCGGACGCGACGGCCTTGAGCGCGTCCAGGATTGCCCAGTTGCGGTCGGTGAACTTGCTCGATCCGAGCGGGTTGCCGCCATTCAGGCGGTCGCTGCCCTCGCGCCTGTCATCGCGCCCGTATTTGCCGGTCAGGAAGCCGCCGGCGAGCGGGCTCCAAGGGACCAGACCTATCCCGCACTCGGCTGCAAGCGGCACGTGCTCGCGCTCGGCGGTCCGCTCGACCAGGGAATACTCCGCCTGGATGGCGATCGGCCCAGGCAGCCCGCGCTCTGCCGCTAGCACCGCCATCTTGGTCGCGTACCAGGCGGGCACGTCGGACAGCGCGTAGTAGCGGATCTTGCCCAACCGGACGAGGTCGACGAAGGTCTGGAGCACCTCCTCGACCGGCGTGGTCATGTCCCAGAAGTGCGACCAGTAGAGGTCGATGTAATCGGTGCCGAGCCGGTGCAGCGACGCATCGACCGCGCGCATCACGTTCTTGCGCCCGTTGCCACCCGCGTTAGGGTTGCCGGCATCGAGGTTCCAGGTGAACTTCGTCGCGATCACCAGGCGATCCCGCAGCGAGCGCTCCGCCACCCACCGGCCGAGCATCTCCTCGCTGCGACCGCCACCATAAATGTCGGCGGTATCGACGAAATTGCCTCCGCTTTCCGCATAGGCATCGAGGATCGCGTGCGCGCCCTCCTCCTCCGTCCCCCAGCGGCCTGCACCGAACGTCATGGTGCCGAGCGCGAAGGGACTGACGACCAGCCCCGATCGGCCCAGCGTGCGGAAGGAAGTCAGGTCCATGGGCAATCCTCTAGGGTCGGGCAATCGGAGGGCGATGGGGCGAGTTCCCGTCAGCGTAGGAACGGTCAGGCAAGAGTGGACGATGCGAGCCCGCCAAGGACCTTGTCGAGCGTCAGCGGCAGATCGCGTATGCGGACACCGCAAGCGTTGTAGATCGCATTGGCCACCGCCGCGCCGACACCGGTGATGCCGATCTCGCCCACGCCGCGCGCGCCGAGCGGACTGTGGGGATCGGGGATGTCCGTCCAGATCGCGTCGATCGCGGGCACGTCGAGGTGCACGGGCACGTGGTATTCCGCCATGGACGGGTTCATCACCCGGCCGGAGCGCGTATCGAGCAGCATCTCCTCGGTGAGCGCGAGCCCCAGGCCCTGGATCATGCCGCCCCGGAACTGGCTCGCGGCGGTCTTGGCGTTGAGAATACGGCCGCAGTCGAACGACCCCAGCATCCGCGACACACGCGTCTCCCCGGTCACCTCGTTGACCCGAACCTCGCAGAAGACCGCCGAGAAGGAATGCATAGAGTATTTCATCATGGCGAGCGGCATCGGCGACTTGCCCTCCGCCTCGATGGCATCATGGCCGATGCGTGCGAGGATGGACGCGTAGGTCTCGAACCGCGCCGGATCCTCGCGGCTGCGCAAGCCCCTGCCGTCCGCCTCGACCTCGTCCGCCCTGAGACCCGCGAGCGGGGAGTCGTTGCCCGCGAGGCGGATAAGCTCCTTGAAAAGCTCATCGGACGCCGCAGCCACCGTGGCGATGATCGAGGCAGTCTGGGACGAGCCGCCGGCCATAGTGCCCGCCGGCAGGTCGGTGTCGCCATATTCGAAGGTGACGTCCTCGAACGGAAGGCCGAGACGAGCCGCTGCGTGCTGCGCCTGAACCGTCGCCGTGCCCATACCCATCTCGTGCGAGGCCATCTGCACCACCGCCCGTCCGTCGGCGGACAGGCGGATACGGGCGACGCCGCCCGGCATCTGCTGATAAGGGTAGGTCCCGCCGGCGCAGCCCATGCCGATCAGCCAATCGCCCTCACGCCGCGAGCGCGGCGCTGCGTTCCGCTGGTCCCAGCCGAAGGCTTCCGCTCCCATCCGCCAAGCCTCGACCGCATGTCGCGACGAGAACGGGTGGCCGGACTCCGGATCCTCGTCAGCGTCGTTGACGATGCGGAGTTCGACTGGGTCCATGCCCAGCTTCTCGGCGAGCTCGTCCATTGCGCTCTCGATCGCGAAGGTCGCGACGGACTCGCCCGGCGCGCGCATCGACGTATTGGCGACGGTGTCCAGGTCGACCTTCTTCTGACCCACCAGCAGGGTGTCCGCCGCGTATAGGTGCCGCGCGGGAAAGCTGATCTGCTCGGGGAAGGCGTTGTGGTACACCGAGGCGGTCACGCCCGTGTGGATCAGCGCAACCAACCTGCCGTCCTCGCGCGCGCCGAGCGCCATGCGCTGCTCGGTGAGCGTGCGGAAACCCGTCATGCGGAACACGTCCTCGCGGCTCAGCGCCAGGCGCACCGGCCGACCGGCGAGTTTGGCCGCGGCCACGGCGACGAGCTCGTGGCTCCAAAGTGTCTTGCCGCCAAACCCACCGCCCACGAACGGGGACAGGACCCGGATCTGCTCCTCCTTGAGCGCGAGTACCTCCGACAGGTTGTACTTGGTGCCGCCCAGCATCTGGCTGCACGTGTGCAGGACCAGCGAGCCGTCATCGCCCCAGGCGGTGGTGAGCGCGTGCGGCTCGATCGCCGCATGGCTGTGCCGCGGCGTGCGATAGCGCAAATCGACCGATACGGGCGCGGCTGCGAGTGCGGCCTCCGCGTCGCCGTGCTTCACCTCCGGTGGTGACACGAAGATCAGCGGCGGTGCCACAGCCTCATGCTTCACCGCATCGAAGTTCAGCACGGCCGGCTCCTGTTCATAGGACACTCGGATCAGCGAGGAGGCGAAGTCGGCTTGCTCTTGGCTTTCGGCGAGCACGATCGCCACGGGCTCACCGTTATAGTGGATGATGTCGTCCTGCATGACCTGGAGGTTGGTCATCGACGCCGCGTTCATATTCTCCGTGGAGAGGGACGGTGCCTTCATCTTCGGCGCGTTGCGATGGGTCATGATGAACACTACGCCAGGGGCCGCTTCGGCCGCCGCCGTGTCGATCTCTACGATCCGTCCGCGAGCGATCATGCTGGTGACGAGCGTCGCGTAGCACATGCCCTCCAGCGCCACCTCGGCGGCGAACCTCGCTTTGCCGGCGACCTTGACCGGTCCGTCCACCCGGGAGATCTGCGCCCCGAGTAGGCCACCCTTCCTGCGCAACGGATCCGCAGGTGCATCCGGCATCAGGCCGACCACCGCACCCATGACCGCCTGGACGGCTCCCGTGGCTTTTGCCTTTGCCTGGTCTACGATACTCATGCTGCTTCCTTCCCGGCCAGCTCGCGCAGCGTGCTGACAATCGTTCGTCTGGCAAGATCGGGCTTGAACGCGTTGTCGCGGAGCGGTGCGGCGCTTTCCAGTTCGCTTTCCGCCGCGGCGCGGAAGCTGGCGGCCGTCGCGGCCTGGCCCCTCAACGCAGCTTCTGCCTTCACGGCGCGCCATGGCTTATGCGCGACGCCGCCCAGCGCGATCCGCACGTCGCGTACGGTGCCGTCGGCAGCAAGGTCGAGCGCGGCCGCCACCGACACGAGCGCGAAGGCGTAGCTCGATCGGTCACGCACCTTGCGATAGGTCGAGCGCACGCCGAATGGCAGCGACGGTAGCTCGATTGCGGTGATCAGCTCGTGTGGACGCAACTCGGTCTCCACGTCCGGCGTCTCGCCCGGCAAACGGTGAAACGCAGTCAGCGGGACGGTTCGCGTGCCGTCGGGTCCTTCAAGATGCACGACCGCGTCGAGCGCGGCCATTGCCACGCACATGTCGGAAGGATGGGTTGCGACACAGGCGGGCGACGCGCCGAGCACGGCGTGGATGCGGTTGAAACCGTCGATGGCGTCGCAGCCAGCTTCGCGCTCGCGCTTATTGCACCGCGCGGCATCGTCGTAGAAGTAGAAGCACCGGGTTCGCTGAAGCACGTTGCCACCGACCGTCGCCATATTGCGGATCTGACCCGACGCCCCCGCGAGGAAGGCTTTGGCCAGCACCGGGAAGCGCTCGCGGATCGCGCGGTGCTCGGCGACGGCGGTGTTGCGGGCAGCTGCATGGATCAGCACGCTGCCGTCTTCGCGCGCCTCGATCTGGTTCGGCAGCCGGGTGACGTCGACCAACGACGTCGGCGTTTCCGCGCCTTCGCGCATCAGGTCGATCAGGTTGGTGCCCCCGCCGAGGAACTTGGCGCCAAGGTCGTCACCGCACAGGCGAATGGCAGTGGCAGCGTCGCTCGCGCGCTTGTAGGCGAACTCGATCATGCCGCAGTCTCCTTTGCGAACGTCTCGAGCACGGCAGCGACGATCCCGTTGTGCGCGCCGCAGCGGCACAAATTGCCGCTCATTCGCTCGCGTACCTCGTCGTGATCGAGGGTGAACGTCTGCTCGGCCACGTCGCCGGACACCCCGCTCGGAAGACCCCGCTCGACCTCGGCGGCCATGCCGATTGCCGAACATATCTGGCCGGGCGTGCAGTATCCGCACTGGAACCCATCATGGTCGATGAAGGCCTGCTGCAACGGGTGCAGTGCTTCGGGCGTGCCAAGCCCCTCGATCGTGGTGATCGCGCGATCGTCATACTGAGCCGCTAGCGCGAGGCAGGAGAGGATCCTCTCCCCGTCGACCAGCACCGTGCAGGCTCCGCAGCCGCCCTGGTTGCAACCCTTCTTGGTGCCGGTGAGATGGAGGCGCTCACGGAGTAGATCGAGCAGCGAAGTGCGGACATCGATTTCCACGTCGTGGATGTGGCCGTTAATCGAGATCTGCATGGCGCGGCTCCGATGAGTTCAGGGCGATTATGCCGCACAGCGGCGCAGTCTGACGCATGTTGAAGCCATACCGGGTTTCGTGGTGGTGGCCTCTGCCAGACAAGGAGGTGCTTGATCCGAGCATCAGGACCGGCCTTTCCGACTGTGGCTGCGGGCGTCTGCAGATTGCATTCGGCGGACCGGATCAGGTCGCCAGCAAAGAGAGGCGATCGGCGGCTTGCCGGGCCTCACCCTCACGTCGCGCGACCGCGCCTGCAATTTGCTTCCGGTATGCCGCCAGGACATCGGGAGGAGCCGTGTCCGGGCGTCCCGCGTCGAAAGGCGGCTGCGGTGAATATTCGAAACCGAGCTGGACGACCTCTGCCAGCTTGTCGCCCCCAAGCTCCGCGAGCACGGTCAGCGCGAAATCCATGCCCGCCGTCACGCCACCGCCTGTGATAAGGTTGCCGTCGCGAACGACACGGCCGTCATCTGCGATCGCGCCGAATAGCGGCAGCAGATGGCGCCAAGCCCAATGGCTGGTCGCTCGGCGACCGACCAGAAGACCCGCAGCGCCCAAGATCAGCGATCCGGTGCATACGGAAGTCACGTAACGCGCCCCGCGCCCCAGTCGCCTGACCTGGCCCACGAACCTGTCATCAAGCGCAACCTCTGTCGCGCTGCCGCCACCGGGTACGCAGATCAGCTCGCATGCGTCCACGTCTGCCAGCCGGTGGGTTCCGGCGAAGATGAGCCCATCGCTGGAGACCTCGCCGCCTTCCGCGCTGGCGACGATCACCTCGCATCCCGGCAGGCGGGAGAGGAGTTGGTGCGGCCCTGTGAAGTCGAGCTGGGTCATGCCGGGGTAGATCGCAAAAACGATGCGGAAGCGCTGCTCGGCCATAGGGTCTCCGCTGCCAGTTACGGCAGCATGCCCGATTTACCTCCTTGAAAAAATGTCAGTGATCCCTCATTTTCAGACAGTGACCCGAACGATCGGCATACTTGTCTACCCGGACTTTCTACTTCTCGACGCCGCCGGACCAATCGCAGCGTTCGAGATTGCAGGGCGGGAAAGCTCCCGCGCGTATTGCTTGGTTGTTGTGTCGCTCGAGGGCGGTCCGATCGTGAGTTCGTCTGGCGTTGTAATCGACACTGTCGCCGCCAGTGCGGCGGTCAGGTTCGACACGCTAGTAGTAGTCGGCGGCGAGGGAAGCCTTGAGGCGATGCAGAATCCCGATGCGACCACTTACCTACGTCAATCGCAGGCAGACGTGCGCCGCCTCTGCAGTGTTTGTTCGGGCGCCTTTCTGCTGGCTTCGGCGGGACTGCTCGACGAGCGACGTGTCACGACCCATTGGCGCCGTGCAGACCAACTCCGTACGCTGTTCCCGACCGTCCAAGTTAAGGAAGACCGCATCTACATCCGTGACGGCGGTATCTGGACATCGGCCGGGGTCAGCGCGGCGATAGATCTGTCGCTGGCGCTTATCGCCGATGACTTGGGCGAAACCGTAGCGCGGCGGGTCGCGCAGGAGATGGTGGTCTACTATCGTCGGCCGGGTGGTCAGTCGCAGTTTTCGGCCATGGCTGACTTCGGCGGTGATGCAACTGTGTTCTCACCGCTGTTGGACTGGATGCGCGCGAACCTGACGGAACGGCTGACGGTAGACCAACTTGCACAGCGCGTGGGAATGAGTCCCCGCAACTTCTCGCGTCGCTTCGCTCAGATGATTGGGCTCAGTCCTGCCAAGGCGGTAGCGCGGCTGCGCTTGGAGGCCGCGCGGGAGAGGGTGGAAAGTTCGCGGGAGCCGATCGAGGAGATTGCCGCCTCGACCGGGTATCAGGATCCGGAGCGGATGCGACGTGCGTTCTTGCGCCACTTCGGCCACCCACCCCAAGTCATGCGACAAATAAATTCATAAGGTCGCCGAGACTTCGTGAAGCCGGCAAGGCGCTATCGAATGCTTGACCTGGCGCTGCCGCGTCATATGCGAGCGGCAGTATAAGTAGGCCGCTCCCGCGCTGATCCATGCTCCCAAGAATGGCCTACTTGGACTTACGTCCGGTCATCGATCGGATCGTCCATTCGGCAAAGCATCGAAACGGCGGTACGCTATCAATCTGAGGCGGTGGCTACCCCGGCGAGAACCGTATCGAGACCGCGCTGAAATACCGTCGCCGGCGCTGGCTGCGATGCTCCTCTCACGACACGCGCGACCATAGGGAAGCGGCCCGTCGCGATCACCTGCGCCATATGGTCGGCATCGGCCGCCTGCCACGCAACCTTGTCCAGGCCGCTCTCGCGCTCGGCGCGCCTTTCCGCGACTTCGGTCCTCAGCGCACCGATGACGTAGGCGTTGAGCGCTCGTAGCGCGTCCATGACGGCATCTATGCCGGCGAAGCCCGGGTTGCGGTCCAACGCCTCGAGCCACAACTCGATGAACGCCAGGGCGCCCGGGCCCTGGTGCGGTCGCCCTCCCAGGAGATCGATCAACCATTCGTGGGCGAGCACAGCCTCGCGCAGTTGACTGGCGATGGCGATGCAGGCCTTCCCCCATTCGCCCGCTTCCGTCCCGCTGGAGACGATCTCCGCGTAGATCCGGTCGACCATCAGCTCAAGCAGTTCGTCTTTGGTTGTGACGTGGCCGTAAAGCCGCATCGGCCCCGCACCGAGTGCGGCGGCGACACTGCGCAAGGAAACGGCGGCTAGTCCGCCCTGATCCGCCAGCTCGATCGCCGCGTCGACGATGCCTTGCTGATCGAGCGGAACAGGCTTTGGCCGCTCTGCGGCCTGCTGGCGCCCCCAGAGTGCATGGACGTCGACACGAGCTCCGGACTTCTTGGCTGCCACTGACGGAAGCTACTCCTCGGACGGCGACTTGACAAGGCAGCGTCATGGTTCGATACAGTGTATTTTGCCAAGTCGGCGTATGGAGATGCGTTGTGGAAAAGCTCGATGCCTATGTCGTCGTCGTGGGGGGCGGGTTGGCCGGCCTTTCCGCCGCCCTGTTCCTGGCTTGGCAGGATGTTCCCGTGATCCTGGTCGAGCGACATGTCGGAAGCTCGCCTCATCCACGCGCGATCGGCTTCACAGCGCGCACGCTGGAGTTGCTGCGCGCCGTCGACATGAGCAGCGAAATACCGGAGGAGCCCGCAGACTTCCGGCTGCTGCGTGCACGGATCTGGAGCCTCGCCGGGGAGTGGTTCGAGCAGACCTCGTGGCATCCGGACAATGACGGCACTCCCCCGGTGAGCTATTCGCCATGCACCGGAGCTTCGTTGGCGCAGGACCGGATGGAGCCGCTTCTTCGCAGCCGCGCGGTCGAGCTCGGGGCGGATGTCCGCTTCGGCGCCAAGATGATCGACTGGTCTCAGGATGCGAACGGGATAACCGTTCGTGTCAAGGAACGTGACGACGACGAATACGACCTGCGCGCCGCGTATATGGTCGCCGCAGACGGCAACCGCAGCCCGGTCCGCGAACGCCTCGGCATCGCAATGCAAGGCCGCGGGCACATGGCGACCCTGCGCAGCGTCCTGTTTCGCGCGCCTTTGGACGAGTACCTGACCGCCGGCGTTGCGCAGTTTGAGATCGATCAACCCGAGCTGAAGGCGTTTCTGGCGTCATACAACGACGGGCGTTGGGCACTCATGTTCCACGACGATCAGGAGCGCAACGAGGAGGCACTTCGCTCCGCGATCGATCTGGCGACTGGCCGGCCCGACCTTCCGTTCGAGATCATCACCACCGGTCGATGGGAACTGAGCGCCGGAGTCGCCGACCGCTTCTCTGTAGGCCGGGTCTTCCTGGCGGGGGATGCCGCACACACCCTGCCCCCTTCCCGTGGCGGGTACGGCGCGAACACCGGGATCTCGGACGCGCACAACCTCGCTTGGAAGCTCGCGTCCGTTCGAAAGGCGCATTCGACACCAGCCTTGCTCGAGAGCTACTCCGATGAAAGACAACCCATCGCGTGGAGGCGGCACCAGCAGATCTTCGCACGTCCCGACTACAAGCAGCGGGCCGGCGGGTGGGTCGCCGACGACACGATCATCGACGATGACGCGATGGAGTTCGGGCAGCTTTACCGTTCCGCCATCATCGCCGGCGCCGGTGCAGATCTGCCGCCCGCGCTTCGGCCCGATCAGTGGGCCGGTCAGCCCGGCGCCCGCGCTCCCCACCTCTGGATCATGCACGCGGGCACTCGCATCTCAACGCTCGATCTTTTTCAGCCGGGATGGGTTCTCCTCGCTGGAAGAGACGAGTGGCGGAACGCCGTTGTCGGCGCCGAGAAGATTGTTGGCATCGCGATGCGCTGCTTTGTCGTGGGAACCGACATCGTTTCCTTAGAGGGCACCATTTTGCCCGCGTTTGGATTGGGACCGAACGGAGCAACTCTGATCCGACCCGATGGATACATTGCGTGGCGCTCAGTCGAATGGTCCGCTGACTTGGCAGCAGCACTTGCTGGCTGTGCAGCAGCATGATCTCCGGGCATCGTTTAAGATCGGCAAATGCTGCCGTTGTAGCGATTGACCCCCGCCCGCGCGACCAGCATCGGCGTAACTAAATCCGCGTAGGCGTCGCAGTCGAACGGCGCTGTTGCGTAAACCTGATAGAGGCCGGAGCAGTGGCCTTGGCTGCCTGAGTTAGGCACGGGCGACGGTGTCGAACATGCTGAGGCGGTTGTAGGTGTTGAGGATGGCGCAGCTACACCTCGGCCGTCCTGGCGCGCAGGATCGCGGGCTGCGAGCCGCTCGCGAAGGCGCTTGAGGCGCGACATGGCGGTCTCGATAGTCCGAACGCAACCGACAAAACGGCTCGCGCTCGCCGTTGGGACCAGTCGGGACGACATAGCGGATTTCGACGGCGCCATCGGCGACGACCACGCGATCGACCAGTAGTTCGAGCAGCGCCCGCTTTTGCGCACCGGTCAGCAACGTCCGCCTCGGGTGGTTTCGCGACGGTCGGTTTTTAGGAAGCAGGCCCGCCGAAGCAGACGTTCACTCGCGCAACGCTGATCGGGTCCGTTTTTCTGACTACTGATCTCTCGAAGATCGCGTCAACCTGTTCTTGTAGGAGCGAGCTCCAGCACGGCGCGCAACGTGCGCCAGTAGCGGGACAGGGGGGCGCCGCTGCGTTCCACCTTGGCGCGGAGCACCGCCCCGTGCCAACCCGACAGCACGAGCATCGCCAAATCATCTGCGTCGCAATCGCCGCGCACGTCTCCCGAAGCCTGACCGGCGCGTAGCGCGCCAGCGAAAGGCTCTGTCAACGCCTGAAGGACATCGACGAGGCGCAGGCGAATGGCCTCGCTCAGCGCCGGCATCTCGAGACCGAAGTTCGCGACCATGCAGCCATGCCCCCACCCCACCGGCCGCGCAAGGCGATCAATTTGCGCGAAGTAGGCGTCGAGGCGATCAAGCGGCGCAAGGCGCGCGTCCCTGAGCGTCGCGTCCATCAGTGCGGACAGCCGCTCGAAGTAGCGGTCGAGCACCGCCAGGGCGAAAGCTTCCTTGGATCGAAAATGGTTGGTGAACGAGCCAAGCGGCGCGCCGGCGGCCTCCATGATGTCGCGGACCCCCGTCGCGGAGAAGCCGCGCTCGTGCAGCATGGCAACACCCGCCTCCAGCAGGTTCTCACGCAGCGAAGATCTGGCCATGGACAATTCAATACGCACGACTGTATTGATTTGCAACACTGTCGCGGTCGCGCGACGCGAATGGAGGTCCGGGCGTGAAGCAGCGGCAGGTGGAGACCAACGGCGTGTCGCTCAACGTCGTCGAGCAGGGCGACGGGCCGGCGGTGCTATTCGTCCACGGCTTTCCGGACGGCTGGCGTGGCTGGCGGCGACAAATGGCGGCCGTGGCCGACGCCGGCTATCGAGCGATCGCGCTCGACATGCGCGGCTATGGCAATAGTTCGAAGCCTGACGACCCCGCGCGCTACACGGTTTTCCAATGTGTCGGTGACCTTGTTGGCGTGCTCGATGCCTTGGAAATCGAGCGCGCCGCGCTCGTGGGACACGACTTCGGCGCTGCGATCAGCTGGAGCGCCGCCGTGATGCGGCCCGACCGCTTCCTCGCCGTCTTCGGCCTCAGCGTACCGCCGCTAGTCCCGGGTGGCCCGAGCATGCTTGAGCGGCTTAAGGCCGCAGGCAAGGACGACTTCTACATGTTCCAGCAAATGCGTCCCGAGGCCGAGCGCGAGTGGGCCGATGCGGCGACTACCATCCCCGGCATGCTCTACTGGACCTCGGGCCTGCCGTCGCCCACCGACGCGTGGGATCCGATGGACCCGGGCAAGGGCCTGACGCGGCCCTCTCCGGTCGGCATCCCGCCATTTGCCGATCCCGCCGACGTCGGGGTTGCGATTGCCGGTTTCGAGCGGGACGGTTTCCACGGCCCCCTGAACTACTACCGCGCCATCCAGCCCTATTTCGACCAAGCGGGAGCGTTCGTCGGCGCACCCATCCGGCAGCCCTCCTTTTTCGCATTCGGCACCGAGGACGGCATGGTCAGAATGCGTGCCATTCGGGAAGCGGATCTGGCCCAGAACGCCACCGACCTCCGCGGCTTCCTACCGATCGAGGGCATCGGTCATTGGCCGCAGCTCGAAGCTACTGAAGTCGTGAACCGCGCGCTGACTGACTTCCTGCACGAGGTGACTCAGTGACCAATTGACGAGCCGACGACGCGCAGTTCTGGCATGAGGCTTTATCGCCGCTCCTCTTCGGGTCCTGGTTAGCACCTGCATCATTGGCGGCAGCACGCGCCGACATCTGACGCTGGTAGGTATGTGACGCTGTAGCTGTATCATTCTGTCAAACGACGAGATGAAACAATGAAACACCTTATTCAGCCACTTCGGATGCCGATGTCGGTTTTCGACCTCGAAGCAGTTTTAGATGGTCGTGGCGGCTATGCTGGGGCGCTCTGCAAAGCGCTGCCACCAGTCCCGCAGACCGGGGTGCGGGCGGAGCAAATCTTCAGCCTCGGGCACGGCATTGAAGTAGGCGAACATCGGAGCGGCATGGAGGTCGGCTAGCGTCAGGATCGGGCCTGCCAGGTAGGGGGCCGCGCCCCTGATGTCCGCCAAGGCCTTCAGACAGGTGGTTGCCAAGGGTATGGCGGCTCGGATCTTCGCTTCGTTCGGAACCTGGCCGCGTTTCGGGACGGACACGCGCTCCACAAACAGGCCCCAAACCAGGGACGGGTAAGCGTAGGAGTCGAGGATGCTGATGACTTGGTTGGTTCTTGCGCGAGCTTCGGCCTCCTCGGGCTGAAGGGCCGGGCCGTCGAACGCCTCATCGACGTAGCGCATAATGGCCCCTGCTTCGTAGAGCCTGAAGCTGCCGTGCTCGAAAGCAGGGATGCGGCCGAACGGTTAACGCGCCAGGTGCTCGACGGAGGGACCTCCAGGCGCGAACACATCCACGGGCACCAATGTGTAGGGCACACCCTTCTCGGCGAGGGTCAAGCGGACTGTACGCACGTAGACTATAGGGCGCTCCCGTAGAGGATCGGCTGTTCGCGCATTGCGGCTCCTGATCAGATCACCAGCATAGACCGGACAGCACAGAGCAAGGGTCCAGTTTCCACCGAGGCCGTGTGGAAAGAAGTTTTCAGCCAAGAAGCGGCCAGGGGTTCCGGCATGCAGGGAACGCCACGGGTTGTGGCGCCGCCCCAACCTGCTGTTGAGGTCAGGCCGGTTGGGCCGAGTCCTCAAGTCCTGATCGCCTCCATCAGCGGCTTCACGCCCAGGATCGTGACCACCCGCTTCATATTGTAGGCCAAGACTTGCAGGCTCATCTCCGTGCGGACCCGTTTCAGTCGTTTGGTCAGGAAGTGGGTGGCGCCCATCCAGGCCTTGATGGTGCCGAACGGGTGCTCAACGGTTTGCCGCCGCAGCACCATCGCTTGGGGTACTTGGTCCAGCCGCTTTTGCATGGCGTCGAGCATGCCCTCGTGTTCCCACCGTTTGACCCGGCGCTGCTTGCCTGGTGTGCATTGAGCTTTGATCGCGCAGTCCGGGCACTTGGTCGTCCAGCAATGCCGGAGCATCTTGTCGCCGCCCTCGTCGCTGTTGAACCGCCACGCCAGAGTTTCGCCCGCTGGGCAGCGGTAGGCGTCCTGCCCGGGCAAGTAGACGAAGTCCTGCTTGCCGAAGCGGCCTTCGAACTTGGCGCCTGAGGTCAGCGGCTTGGGTATGTAGGGCACGACGCCGCCCTGCTCGCAGGCGTAGATCTCCCATCCGGAGAAGTAGCCCCGGTCGGCCAGCACGGTCAGGTCCCGGCGGTCGGTAGCCTCCTGGGCAAGACGGGCCATGACCGCCAGCCCGGGTTCAACCGGTCGTCGCAACGCCTGTGTGATCCGTCCGCAGCAGGGCGTCAAAGGTTTCGGCCGGCGTCTTCCAGTCCAGCGTCTTGCGCGGCCTCCCGTTCAGGGCCGAGGCCACCGCCGCAAGGTCGGCCGCGCTGTGCAGGCCCAGGTCCGTGCCCTTCGGGAAATACTGCCGCAGCAGCCCGTTGGTGTTCTCGTTCGTGCCGCGCTGCCATGGACTCCGGGGATCGCAGAAGTAGACGGCCAGGCCCGTCTCGACCCGCAACTGCGCATGCTGGGCCATCTCCGCACCTTGGTCCCACGTCAGCGACTGCCGGAGCTGCTCGGGCAAGGTCGTGATCTCGCGCGCGATCGCGTCGCGCACCGCCTCGGCGCCATGGCCGGCAAGCGCAGGGCCGTTCTTCGCGCGAGGCCCGCAGCCGTGGCCGACCATGGACGGCAGGTGCAGCAGCATCGTGAACCGTGTCGTGCGCTCCACCAGCGTGCCGAGCGCCGAACTGCCCAGACCCAGGATGAGGTCCCCCTCCCAGTGGCCCGGCACCGCCCGGTCAGCCGCCTCCGCCGAGCGCTCGCTGATCATCACCTCGGGGACGATGAAGGACTTGCCCCGGCCACGCGTGCGCTCCCGCGGCACGCGCAGCGCCCGCCCGGTGCGCAGGCAGGCCGTCAGCTCGCGCCGCAGCGCGCCCCGGCCCTGCACGTAAAGCGACTGGTAGATGGCCTCGTGGCTGATCCGCATCGTCGCGTCCCCGGGGAAGTCGAGCCGCAGGCGGTAGGCGATCTGCTGTGGGCTCCACGCCTTGGCCCAGCGCCGGTCCTGCCGGGGACCGTGCCGCCGGCCCTTCCACGGCACGGTCGGCCCGGGCACCGCCGCCCCGCTCGGGGCAGCAATCATGCCAGACAACCGGTCCTGCACATACGTCCGCAGCGCCGCGTTGGCGGCAAGCTTCGCAGGCTTCGGGCGCCAGGCGGCCCGTTCGGCATGCCATTGCGCGACAGTCGCCCGATACTCCAGGCCGCCGCTGCGCGTGGCCGCGTTGCGCCGCAGCTCCCGCGAGACCGTCGACGCCGACCGCCCTACCCGCCGGGCCATCTCCCGTATGCCCGTGCCCTGCGCACCCAGGATCGCAAGCTCCTCCCGTTCCGCAAGCGACAGATATCGCCCGGAGAGCGGCTTTGCTGATCGTCCAAACATCGCTGGTGGCATGCCGCCTGCCTTCCGGAACCATCTTGTTCCGACAGCCTGCGGCACACCCACCCCAATCGCAGCATCCTCACTGGACAAGCCTGCCGCGATCCCCGCCCAGAACCGTCGCCGCTCCTCCCGTCCCGCCACCGGCGGCCGGCCCAGCGACACCAACGGTGCCCGCCCAGATCGTGCCGAGCGCCGCTTCCGATCCGCCATCGCAATCTCCTGCGTCAGGCTGTTGCGACGACCACTTGAATCCACCCAACACACGCCGGTCTCTGGTCGCCACTGGATGAAAGTTGGGGGTCAGGTCACGGTTTTCAAAAGTCCCTGCTACAGCAATGACTTTTGAAAACCGGTGTTCAAGTCCAGCCTGAGAGGTGCCGCTTGGACCTTACGCCCGTGCGGATGGCGGTGCCTTGCAATCACTGCCGGACCGCCCCGGCCTTTGAAGCAGGTCGGCGGCTTCCACGTTAAGGACCTGGGCGAGCCTGTCGACGACGTCAATGCTAGCCGCCATAATTCATGGCTTTGAGACCGGCTCCATTTGAGGCGTGCGGTTTTCGTGTGTTGGTTGTGCAGGTGTGCGGACCCGTTACCACGTCGAGATGGCATGTTGGCGGCTCGATGCGGCGGCGCTGAGGGTTGGTGAAAACGGGTGACGGTGGGGCACGCTGCCCCGGAGCTTAACTGATGATGCGCGGCATACGGCCGAGGACGAAAGCCAGGATGGACTGGCACGGGGCGCTGCTGGGCAGGTGCAGCTTGATCTGGGTTTTGAGTTCGACGACGCGCACGGCCAGCTTGACCAGGCGCAGCCGCAGGGTGTCGAACTGGGCGGTGCGCCAGGACGAGCGGCGCGGCATCAGCGTGCGCAGGCTCCACATGAGCCAGTAGGCGGCCCCATGCAGGAACAGGCGGAACTGGTTGGCGGTGGCCTTGGTGCACGAAGTGCGGTCGGCGGCCAGGTGGCGTTTCCAGCTCTTGATGTGGTTTTCCGCCTGTCCGCGCGCGCAATACCGTTTTTCGTAGAGAGTGCGGGCCGAGCCGCCCGGCAGGCTGGTGACGACGAAGCGCGTGTCTGTCCCGTCCGGCCCGGCCTCGACGCGGGCGACGATGCGCTCCACGCGGTCCCAGCTTGCGGCACTGTCGTAGAACTCGGTGAAGCGGCGGAGCTTGCCCGAGCCGTCCGAGGCGGCAAAGCGGGCGGCGGTGCTGGCCTCCAGGCACTCGACATGGCGGCGCAGCGTGCTGGTGGGCGCGACCCCAATCAGATAATCGACCGTGTTCGCCCGGCACCAGCGCAGCACCTCGGGGCCGCAGTAGTGGCTGTCGGCGCGCAGCAGGACCTCGACCCGGGGCCAGTTGGCGCGGAGCTGGCGCAGCAGGCGGCGCAGGAAGGCCCGGACCTCGCGCCCGCTCGGCCGCTTGGCCGGGCGCAGCACGGCGGTGACGAAGCGGCCCTCGCCGTCGAACACCACGATGGGCTGGAAGCCGTACTCGTCATGATGCGCATTGAACAAGCGCATCTGCTGCCCGCCGTGCACGGTGTCGAACGTGTCGTCCACGTCCAGCACGATCCGGCGCGGCACCTGGCGGAACGACGCGCAATACAGGTCGACCATGGCCCGGCCCATCCGCAGCAGCGCACGCGTGCCGGGCAGGTTCTCCAGGCGCGAGATGGTGGGCTGCGAGCACAGCGCCGCCCCGTCCCCGAGCTTTGCCAGGGCCAGCTTGAACATCGGGTCGGTGCGCAGCTGGTCGGCGTCGTTGCCGTCCTCGTAGCCCGCCGCGATCATCAGCAGGCGAAAGCGGATGATCTCGTCGAGCCCGTGCACGACGCGCTCCGGGTCGCGCGGATCCTTGATGCACCCTGCCAAGCGTCCGGCCACGTCGAGGCGGCGCTCCACCTCGCGCAGCACCAGCAGCCCACCGTCGGAGGAGAGGTGGCCGCCGTCGAAGCGGGCGATCACGGGCTTGCCGCCGACCGGTGACAAGCCGGGCAGCGCAGCGGTAGTCTCAACCTTGGCGGGCATGGCGCTCCGGTTCCGTAGAATTGGCCTCGAGAACCACATTCTACGCTGGATCAAGGGCTTGTACTATGCCCGCCAACCCTCATGAATTTTCCAGGCTAGCAGCATAGACGCTGCGCTCCAGCGCGCTGATATAGGTGCGGTCGATGTCCGCCTGATGCGCCAACTCTTCCTGCGACAGACCTCGGAGCCGTCTACACCTGCGAAGGTTGAGTGCCAGAACCTCCCGTATCCGCATGAACGAGAGGGCGCGCTATTGTAGAGTATATAAACACGGAGTATTCTCTACAAACGTGCTTCTGGAGACCCATGCCCGTGCGTCACATGATCTTTTGTAGCCAGTCGACGGGCGCATTGCGCAGAAAGTCGGCCATGCAGGTAAGGCTGGGCACAGCTTTCCTTCTCGCGACCGGCTTCCTCGTGGCGTGCAACGACCCGAAGGCGGCCAACAAGGAAAATTTCCAAGGCGCTGTCAGCGTTCTTCGACAAGAACTGCATCTTGATTGCACAAGGTACCGACACCTTCCCGATCCAGACCCAGATTGGTAGGCCAGGAAGTACGTCGATTGAACAGCTGCTTCAAAGTGATACGACGGCTAAGCTTAATCGCTTGGTCGATGCTGGTTTGCTTACGCGCACATCGACCACGGCGACTGGCGTGACACGCTTCGATCTGACGAGCAAAGGGCATGATCTCTATAGGCCGGCCGGCGCTTCAAAACCGTTCTCTCCATCGGGCTTCTGTGCCGGGCACGCTCACGTCGTGTCAGTTGACGGCTTCACCAATCCCACTGAAGAGAATGGCCGTCGAATGTCCCAGGTCATCTTCACGATGCGGCCCGAGCTCGACGAATGGACAAAAGCACCAGCGGTCCAAGCCGCATTTCCGGGTTTGCCCCGTGGCAACTCGGAATCAGGAACCCTGCCAGTGGTTCTGATGAGTGATGGTTGGACCGTTGGGACAGGTAGGTTGTAGCCTACCAAGTTCTTACCAGCCTGCTCCTTTAACCCCGACAGCGCCCGTGAGATCATCCCGGTCTTGGCAGCCGGCGCATGGTGAAGCCGACAATGATGGTGAAGCCGACAATGGCCCAGCGTTGGGTGGTGACGTAGGCGTGCTTCGCCCCTTGTGCGACGGCTCTGAGGATTGCCCGTGCCGCATGTTCGGGTGAGGCGACCCAGAAAAGACGTTCGGCCTTCATGCTTGTAGTCACGAAGCCGGGCGCGACTTCGGTCACCTCGCGTAGGGGGCAGGCTGCTGCCGATCTGCGCGAACAGCCGCGCCATTGGGCAGCAAGCCATCCTCACAAGCCGAGGGGCGGCGTATGAGGCACCCATGCTGACCGGCGAGAACGACCTCACGTCGTTTCCATTCTTTGTACTGCCGTCACCGTCGCCTATACCGGTAAGCCAGGGCTTCCGCTACGTCCCCGTGCCTCACCACTTCCGCGCCTCCCAGGTCCGCGATGGTGCGGGACACGCGCAGGAGCCGGGCGATCCCCCGCGCGGATAGGCATAAGCGGTCCGCCGCCTGCTCAACAGACACCCGGGCGTCGCCTTCCAGCGCGACGGAACCGTTGTCCACGCCGGCGCCGGCCGTCGTTTCGTGCGCGCCGGACCGGGCCTGCCGCAAGCGCCGGGCGGCGGCGACGCGCCCGGCAACCACGCTGCCGGATTCGCCCCGGGGCAGGCGCGGCAGTTCGGACGAAGGGACCGGCCGCGCCTCGGCGGCGAGGTCGAAGCGGTCCATGAGCGGGCCGCTGACGCCCGCCAGGTAACCCGCGCCGCACAAGGGCGCCTCGTTGCACGCCGGCCCAGCCTCGCCGAGCCGGCCACAGCGGCAGGGGCGCGCGGTTGCCACGAGTTGGAAGCGCGCGGGATAGGTGACGGGCGAAGCGGCAGGCCCGGCCGTAATCCGGCCGCTCTCTAGCGGCTGCCGCAGCGCCTCCTGCACTGCCCTGGGACGCTCGGGCAGTTCGTCGAGGAAAAGCGTGCCCCGGTGCGACAGGCTCATCTCGCCGGGGCCGCCGTCTCCGACCAGCGCTGCCCGCGACGCGCCGGGGGCCGGCGCGCGCCACGGCGGGCGCGTCACGAGCCGGCCCCTGTCCAGCAGGCCGGCGACGCTGTGGACCACGCTCGCCTCCAACGCCGCTTCAGGCGCCAGGTCGGGCAGCAAGCCCGGCAGGCAGGCGGCGAGCATGGACCGCTCGGCGCTCGCCGGTCCCACCAGGAGCAGGTTGTGGTTGCCGGCCGCGGCAATCTCCACCGCGCGCTTCGCGGTCTCCATCCCGCGCACGTCGGCCAAATCCGGGCCGGGCCGAGCGGCCTGCAACCCGGGCGGCTCCGGCGGGGTCAGCACCTGCGTGCCGCGGAAATGGTTGACGAGACTGAGGAGATCCGGAGCGGCCAGCACCTCGACGCGGCCGGCCCACGCGGCCTCGCCGCCCTGCGCGGCCGGGCAGATCAGGCCGAGGTCGCGGGCGGAGGCGGACAGGGCCGCCGGCAGCACGCCCGCGACGGCGTCAATGGCGCCGTCTGACAACAACATGCCTAACGCGGCGTAGCCCTCGACCTCGTCCCAGGGTAGCACGTCCATCGCCGCTAGCACCGCCAAGGCGATCGGCAGGTCGAAGTGGCTGCTGTCCTGTCGCAGGCCGGCCGGCGCCACGTTGATCAGCACGCGCCTCGGCGGCAGCGACAGCCCCATCGCCGTCAGCGCCGCCCGCACGCGCTCTCGCGCCCCGTGGGCCGCCTCGTCCGCCAGGCCGGCGACCTGGAAGCCGGGCAGGCCGCCGCCGATCCGAGCCTGAACCTCGACCGGCAACGCCTCGACGCCGGCGAACGCGAAGCTCCACACGCGGACGCCTCTCATACGGGAATGCGGACCCAAGCCATTCCGGCCCGCTTCCACGTTGCCACTGCCATCATCGCTCGCATCCAAGCCTCCGGCAGCTTCATGCCCCCGATCGCTGACAGTATCGTAACGACCACCGAACTCGGCAACCGGTCCCGTCAGCCGCTTTCAAAAACTCCGAAGCTGGATGCCGGTCGCTGCAGCGAAGCTTGACGGCAGGGCAGCACGCCGGAAGCAGCAACGCTTGCGCATTCAGAAGCCATGCGATGCTGCTCGGCGCCAAGCTTGTCGCATGGCACCTGTTCAAGGGGGCGGCCTTCGACCAGATATCGTGGGCAAGCGAAGTCGCGCTCGTCGAGAAGGCTCACAACGTGGCACGGCGGCCGGGAGCAGACGATCGACAGCCGGATTTCTTCGGCACCCACGCTCCGAAGCCGGAGAGGTCGCCATCCCGTCCAGTCCGGCAACCCAAGCCTTGGCGGGACATCAAAGGCGAGCCGTCAGCATCGGAACACCAGGGCGTGCCTGAGGATGGCAAGCCAGGCTTGGCAGCCAGCCTGTCCCCGGCCGAGCTCGGCAAACTCGTCGCCCTCCTGCCGGACGACGACCTGGCGCGCCTTGTGATCGCCGCCACCCGTCAGCTTCGACGCCGGCTCACGTGCGGCAGAGGCGTCGCGGGCAAGGGCCGGACGTCGGCCTTGAGTCGTGCGGTCCAAGAAGTCGCCGCCGAGTTGAATGGGGAAGGTGATGACGAAAGCTGTTGCGACTGGGATGACTGAGGACGCTGCCTCGCAAGGCCGCCTATCAAACAGTCATCGCGACAGGCTTGAGCGCCCATGTAGTCTAGAATTGGCGAGCTGCGTAGTTTTCCGGCATTATGTAGCAGCCGCACCAAGCACCTCATCCCAGTAAAGCGCGGCATGGGGAACAGAGGGATTGTCCAGCGCTTCGGGCCTCGCGTTCCTGTGAGGTATGACTGTTACATAGTGCCGCATCACGCCTTTCAGCGGCGCGATCCAGGCAAGGTGGGCGCCGTCAGGGCTGATCGTGCTGTCCGATCGGTTTGGATTGCCAAACAGACGGACACGACGAAACAGGGGGAGGGCAATACAAGCATGGTCCGTATAGCGGTGGCGGGGCTGATTTCTCACCGACCGCCGCTCGTTATGCCCAAGCCGGCGGCGAGTGCAACGCGCACGGCCTCGGACAGGCTGCGGGCGTTCAGCTTGGTCATCAGGTTGGCTCGACCACGTGATCGCCACCATGCGAAGCCGGGTCCGTCGGCCATCACCACATCGTCGCGGCGGCCCGGCCAGCCCAGGCGCGGTCGTACTCCTCGCCGCCCACCCGCTCTTCGGTCATCGCGGCCAGGATCTGGCCGGGGCTGGGCAGGTCACGCGGGTCCGCGTGTCGGGCTGGGTTCCACAAGCCAGAGCGGACGATGGCGCGGGCGCACTGGAAGTAAATCTCCCCGACCGTGGTCACGATCACCGAGCGCGGCACCTTGCCGTCCACGGCGAAGGAGGCCAGCAGGCCGGCATCGGTGTCGAGGTGGGCGTGCCCGTTGACCCGCAGCGTGGTGCCGCAGCCCGGGATCAGGAACATGAAGGCCACCCGGGGGTCGCGGACGATGTTGCGCAGGCTGTCCACCCGGTTGTTGCCGCGCCGGTCCGGCAGCATCAGCGTGCGCTCGTCGTGCACGCGCACGAAGCCCGCCACGTCGCCGCGTGGCGAGCAGTCCAGCCCTTCCGGCCCGCACGTCGCCAGCGCCGCGAAGGGCGAGGCGGCGATGAGGACGCGGTACTGCGGCGTGACCCGGCTCGCCACCTTGACAATGGACGCCTCGCCCACCGGGCCGTAGAGGGCTTCCAACTCCTCAACCGTGTTGATCCTCGCCATCGCTGTCAGCCCTTTTCCGAGTTGCCGGATCGCGAATAAAGACGTTCGGCCTCCTCCCCGATACAGGGCCGAGGTTTGTTGTTTCCGGCTGCCTGGTCTGTCACAGCCATATGCCATGCCGACTGCCTACTTCATCACGCATCCCGACGTGCTCATTGACCCGATGGTGCCGGTGCCAGAGTGGCCGCTTTCGCCGCGCGGGCGGGAACGCATGGTGCAGGCCATGGCCCTGCCTTGGGTAGGCGGCCTGCGCGCGGTGTGGTGCAGCATGGAGCGCAAGGCACGCGACGGCGCGCGGATCCTTGCCGGGCCTCTCGGCTTGCCCATCACCGAGCTGGCCGGCTTGAACGAGAACGACCGCTCGGCAACTGGCTACCTGCCGCGGACGGAGTTCGAGGCCATGGCCGATCTGTTCTTCGCCCGTTTCCAGCAGAGCGTGCAGGGATGGGAGCGAGCCGCGGACGCGCAGTGCCGGATCGTCGCGGCTGTTGAGCTGGACTTGAACACCGGTTTTCAAAAGTCATTGCTGTAGCAGGGACTTACGAACAGGTATGTAGCTCTTAGCACCACGAGGCTGGTGCCGGGCCGCGCCGTGTTTGGGGTTCAGGCGGTGCTTGCGTCGTCGCGGACGTTGGGCGGCAGCGCGAGGCGGACGGCCTTGAACAGCGGGCCGACGATGCCGGTGGCGGGCGTGCGCAGGGTCGTGGTCTTGCCGCCTTTGCTGATCGCGACTTCCTGGAGGCGGTCGAGGTCGCGCAGCACGTCGCCCCACTCGGGCCGCAGGCCCGCCGTGCGGCAGCGCTCGTCCAGCTCCTGGCGCAGCACCAAGGCCAGGAAGGAGCAGAACACGTAGCCGCGGATGGCGGCGTCGGACTGGTGGTAGATCGGGCGCGTGCGCATCAACGCCTTGGCGGTCCGGAACAGCTGCTCCACCTGGATCAGGTCGCGGTAGCGCAGGACGGCCTGCAGCGGCGTGATCCGGGTGTTGGTGCGCAGCACGAAGACGCCGTCGTAGCGGGCTTCGTCGGCCAGCTTGCCGGGGTCGATCTCGAAGGCGCGCGTGTCCGTGGTGGTGCGCAGGTAGCGCCGGTAGGCGGAGTTGCCGACCAGCGCCTTGTCGCCGCGCCTGAGCTGCTGGTCCAACGCCTCGACGATGGCCCGGCGGTCGGCGGCGTCCTTGGCCGCTTCGGCCTCGTTGCGGCACACGACGTAGCGCCGCCCTTCGGCGGTGACCTCCTTGACGAACAGCGGGGTCTGCTCGCCGCCCGCGCGCTCGATGCACAGCGGCGTGAAGGGCTTCGTGTCCGCGAGCACGACGGTGCGCACCAGGCTGTCGGTGCGCTCGCGGGCGCCGAGCACGTATTCGAGGCCGCGCTCTTCCAGGGCGGCGATGGTGGCGGCCGAGATCATGCCGCGGTCGGCAACGACGCAAACCCGGCCGATGGCGAAGCGCGAGCGCAGGCGGTCGATGACGGGGACGAGGGCCCGGACGTCGGCGGTGTTGCCGGGCCACATCTGCGAGCAGACCGGGCGGCCCTCCGCGTCGATCACCACGCCGACGACCATCTGCAGCAGATCGGGGCGGTGGTCCTTCGAGTAGCCCCGTGCGCCCAGGCTCTTCCCGCCCGCGCCGGTGAAGCTGAGCGACGTGGTATCCAGGAACACCACCGAGAGTTCGCTGAACAGGTCGCGCCGGCGCGCGAACACCTGCTCCTCGATCAGGTCCTTGACCGTGCGCGGGGCGAACGGCGTCACCCCCGCCTGCTGCTCCGCCGGCAACTCCTCGCCGAGCCAGGCCGGGTCCCATCGAACACGTTCGATGGGTGCCCGTCATGGCGCGGTAGAAGTGGTGCAGCGCCAGCCCGTCCACGCCGGGGATGTCGTAGTCGGTCAGCCACTTGTCGCAGGCCCGGTCCGAGCCCGAGACCATCAGCCGGTGCAGCACGGCGGCGAACACGGCGCGCTCGACGGGGAACTCGAACCGGCGCTCGGCCAGCAGCGCCTCGATCACGGCGCGGCAGCCCGTCTCCTTCCACAGCCGCCCGAACAGCAGAGGCGCGCCGATGCGCGTGCAGGCGAGCCGATCGGGGTTGCCGGCCTCGAGCTGGGACAGCACCACGGCGCGCTCGGCATAGCGCGCCACCGAGCTGGCCAGGCGATCGAGCTCACCCGAGGCGACGACGGCCTCCTTGCGGCCGAGGTTCTTGATGATGCGCTGCTTGGCGCGGCCGTCCTCTCGCACGCTCTCGACCAGGTAGAGGTAGGTGTGGCCGTTGATGCGCTTCTCGCGGATGAACATGACGGATTAGCAGCCGAGTAGGGCTGCAATCGTCAAGCCAAATCTGAGCTTTCAGTGCAGAATTTAGCACTACGCTTTTCTCTCGCCTGCACCCCGACCTAAACAGATCAACGACTTGCAAGCCGTTCGGAGCCGAAATCGGCCGCTTACTGTTCAAGTTGAGTTGAGGAGGTGCTGACCGCTGCTTCTGGTCGTGGTGATATGGCGATCGTCTCGCATGGTGGGGTCGGAACCCTGCTGTTGTGCCATCTTAAACGGTGCCCAATCAGCCGCGAGCACGACCAGCCCGCCAACAACGGAGGCAACTACTACGCCTTCGACGTTGAGGATCGGCACCTTCACCACGGCTGGAGGCCAGTTGATGGTTGAAGCTTCTCCATAGGTCGGGTCGCGTAACGCCCGTCATGCCGATGTGGCTTGTGGGTTCACTCCCGACCCAAGCGGTCTTCCAGGCCGCGCGGTAGACCCCTTCCAGAAATGGGGCACACTTACTGGCCTCCAGCTCCAACGCGACATCCGCGTCGCCGCTGGCCATGACCTGTCCGTTTATATTGGTTTGACAGACAAAGTGTTAAAAATCTGCACCGTGTAGCTCACGGGGCTTAGTGGGGCTGCCGGACCTACTTAGCGAAGCTCAGGAGCTAGCCTACTGATGCGGACCGAGTGCTGGGCAACGTCGTCCAGGTCATAACGCAAGCGGTGCCGCTTTTCGGAGGGGGGCTGTTTTGCAACCGACAACCCTGGGCGCCACTCCGTTGCGGGACGAATAGGGCGTGGCACGAACCCACCGCCGCAGTTCGGGCACACGTTGAGGAGCCGGTCGTCGGCACAGTCGGCACAGAACGTACATTCGTAGGTGCAGATGCGCGCCTCCGTTGAGTTAGGCGGCAAGTCCTTGTCGCAAAACTCACAGTTCGGCCTTAGCTCAAGTACCATCTACAATCCTCCTTAAACCCCTGCCCTCGCTCGGGCCGCTTCCAGTTTGCGCATGACCTCCGCCACCGCGCCCCCGTGCGGGTCCTCTTCAAGGCCGCCGATGGCTCCTACCCGGTCGCCCTCGCTGCGGTGCTGGCTCATCTTGCACGCGCCCTCCACCCTTGCGACCGGCAGCCGCAAGCCGCCGATGGCCCGCGTGAGGCCCTGCACGAAGTCGGCCGGCGCGTCCGAGACCTCCCACGGATGCTCGCGCCCGGCCTCGTTCGCCCTTGTGAGGTCATCAAGATGCGCGAGCAGCCAGGCCGGGTCCTCCACCGCCTCAAGCTGGCCGTGGGCGTGGACGGCGATATAGTTCCAGGTTGGGACCACCTTCCCGTGTTCGCGTTTGGTCGCATACCAGGATGGCGATACGTACGACTGCGGACCTTGGAACACTGCGACCGACGCAGCCCTGGAGGCGGCGAGGGTCCAGTGCGGGTTGGATCGGGCGACATGCGTTTCCAGGGTCCATACTCCGTCCCGGGTCTCCTTGAGCACCATCGGCACATGCGACACCTGCAAGCCCTCCGGGCCGGGCGTCACCAGGGCCGCGAACTGGATTCCGCGCATGGCGTGCGCCAGAACATCGGGCCGCTCCTCCCGGAACTGCCGGGGAACATACATAGCCATCCGCGTCTCCTTCGATGACGGTGAGTGGTTCTTCTTGCGGGCATGTCAGCAAGCAACCGTGCTATCCTGCCTGTTCCCTGGCGTGCCCCCCCTCATGGCCAAACAGGTGCGACGTCCAGCCCCGCAGTTTCTGGCAACTCGCAGATCAGGTTCGCGTTCTGAACCGCCTGGCCGGCCGCACCCTTGCCGAGGTTGTCGACCACGCCCATCGCGATTACCACGTTGCGCTCGGGATCGGCGGCATAGCTGATGAATGCGAGGTTCGAGCCGGTGGCCCACTTGGTCTGCGGCGGCTTGTCGGTCACGCGGACGAACGCCCGCCCGGCGTAGAAGCGCCGTGCCGCATCCAAGCACTCGTCCGTGGTGGCGCGTCCGCGGCAGTAAATGGTGGCGAGTACGCCGCGGGTCATCGGCACCAGGTGCGGCGTGAACACCAGCCCGGCCGCGCTGCCGCCGCCCACCCGCTCGATTGTCATGGCCATCTCGGGCATGTGGACGTGCTTAAGCAGGCCATAGGGCACCAGGTTCTCGTTGCTCTCGGCGTAGCCGAACCTGCTGTCGGCACCGCCCCGGCCGGCACCGGAGATGCCGGTCTTGGCGTCAACCACGATGTTGCCAGGATCGATCAGCTTGTTGGCCAGCAGTGGCGCCAGCGCGGTCAGCGTCGCCGCGGGGAAGCAGCCGGGGTTGGCAACACGGGTCTGCCCCTTGATCTCGGCTGGCCAGACGTCGGCCAGGCCATACGCCCAGCCCTCGGCGTAGCGGTGATCGCCGCCGATGTCGACGATCTTCACGTCTTTGGGGACGCGCGCCAGCGCTTCGGCCGAGGTGCCGGTGGGAAGCGACGCGAACAGCACGTTGAGCTTCGGCAGGGCCGCAGGGTCCCACTTCTCGATCACCAGCTCGGCCAGCTTGGCCGGCACACCGGGGAAGCGGTCCACCAACCGGCTACCGGCGCTGCCCTCGCCTGCGGCGTAGATTAGCTCGAAAGAAGGATGGCTCGCGACCAGCCGCATCGCATCGCCGCCGCCAAAACCGCTGATCCCGACGATACCGACGCGAATGCTCATCGTGGTGTCCTGCTGCAGGAGTGAGCGAATAAGTTGAGCGAAGTCGTGCTGTCGGCTCGCCGTTGACATCCACCAGCCCAGCTTTTTGGTCCGAGCCAATGTGGTCCGTCTTGTCCGTCGTTTCCCTGAGCGAAGCTGTCAGCAAGATCCCGGCTGCGCGCCAATGTTCATTTCCATCCGAAGCGGCCGCGGCTCTTCCTCCTCAACCTCGCCTGTCACGACGAACCCGTGCCGGCCGTAGAAGGCCAGAGCTTTCGTGTTCCTGGCTTCGACGACAAGTTGCACGCGCTTCGTTCCCGGGTGACGGCTCACTGCCGCCGCAAGCAGGTCTTCACCGATGCCCTGGCGCTGGCTCGTCGGCAGGACATACAGGCGGGAGAGCAGCAAAACATCCGCATCCTGCTCCACGGCGAATGCATGGCCGACGATCTCGCCGTTTCGGCACGCCACGAGAAAGGAACCGTTCGAACTTGCTGCCTGCGTGGCGAGCACATCCAAGGCGTGCCAACGGTCAGTCATTTCGGCGACGCGATCGACGCTGAGCAGGCTGTCGTATGTATCGTGCCAGGTCGCGACGAGAAGATTCCGCACCATAGCTATGTCGTCCGGTGTGGCATGCCGAACGATGGTTCGGTCAACACCCTCGCTATCCGTGCCGAGGCGCGACCCTCCCGAAATCGGCTGTCCGTCCTGGTCGGCTGACGGACGTGAGCCCGAACATCCCAAAGAAATTGGTGGCACCGATGGCCATTGCGGGTGACGGGGCAGGTCGCCGCCGTCCTCCAGCCAAGGCGCGCCGTGCGAGGTCCAGATGTGCATGGCGGGGTGCATGCCGGGGTCGTCGTCCAGAGTCGCCACACGAAGGATGACGTGCGGCTGTGCCAGGCGTTCGGCTATGACGTGAGTGCCGCACACCGAGCAGAAGCGGCGCAGCTTACCGGGCGAAAACTCGTAAGCGGAGAGCCGCCCTTCGCCCGACGTCCAACGAAAATGTTCCCGCATGACCCCCGCTGTGGAAGCGTAGGCCGTGGCGTGCGCCTTGCGACAGGTCACGCAGTGACAGTGCGCGATCGGCATGTCGAGCCCGTCCACCTCGTAACGCACGGCCCCGCACAGGCACCTCCCGCGCGGGGTCATGCCGGTTGTCTGGCGGCCGGGCCGGCCGGGATGAGCTGCTTGCTCATGTAAACCGTCACGCCACCCTTGAACGGTTCCTCTCGATCTACCTGGTAGCCGAGCCGGCCATAGAACTGAACGTTCCTAGCAAACAGCGGGTTCGTGTAGAGCCGCATGGCTGAAAGGCCGAGAGATGCCGCGACTGCCTCGGCATGGGCCAAAAGGTGCCGGCCATAACCCCGCCCCTGGAATGCGGGCAGGACCGCCACATTCTCGATGAGCAGGTGCCCGGCTTCCGGAACCAGCTCGATCAACGCCGCCAGCCGGTCACCTACGTGCAATAGCTCGATACGATGCTCCCGCACCCTCGCATCATAGTCGACGGTCATAGGCGTCTGCTCGCGGCCGATGGCAACGATCCACTTAGTATAAGCCGCGCGCGTCAGCTCACGCACGGCAGGAGCATCGGACGGTATGGCCTGCCTAATCTCGACGTCCGAGTGAAGCCGCGGTGGTCCCATCTTGAACCACGCCTTCGCGATGCGGCCGCCCTCGACCTCATAAATCGCAACAACGTCCACTTCGCCCGGGCCGTTCGGGAAGGTGCGTGTGACTGTCTCCTGATCGACAACGACATTCGCGACAGCGATCCTTTTGATGAGGGCCCCATGCAGGTTCGGTTCCTTGAACCGGGTGACATGACGCTCGCGGATCTCTGCCGCTCCTCTGGCGAGCAGCCGCGAAGGGAATTCATAATACTCGCAATCGTCAGCCCAGCACTGCATGAAGGCGTCGATATCGCGCGCGTTGTAGGCTTCAAGCTGCTTCTGTATAGGAATCTCGGTTTCAGCGTCGTTGCTGCTGGTATCCACTGTAGTATTCTCCAAATGCAAAAAAGCCCCCGTGACGTTGTCGCGGGGGCTGAAGCGTGTCCTCGAAGGAAGCTAGGTCTAGGTGACGGGTTTGCCCTTCACCGGCCGTAGCCGAACGTCGTTGGACACGACAAACCCACCGTGGTTGGCGCGGCGTCGGCGTCGGTCAGCGACGTATTCAAGCTTACACATTGTGGATTCAGCTTCGGGCACCAGACCCTTACCTGTCAAGGGCAGACCACACGGTGTGCCATTTCACCAGAAACCAATCGATGAAGTGGAAAGGCTTGGCACGCCGTCCGCCAATGGTTCGACGCTGTTGAAAAAGCTAGTATAGGCGGCCTGCATTCAATCCAATGCAAGCCAAAAATAAGAAGAGTGCTGTTTTCTCTGGAAATTGTAGTTGTCGGTCTGGTACGTCTTAGGGGTTTTCCGGTTCAGATCAATTTTTTCAACAGCCTCGTTCGTTTGGCAGACGAGCTATGCCGGAAAATGGGTGACGCCGTGATCAGGCGGCGTTCTGGTCTGGCGTGTCGGTGACCTCGACGCCGTTGCGGAAGGTGACGCCCTGGACGACTTTGGGCAACTGGTTCTCGCCTTTCAGCCGTCGCCAGGTCTTGGCCGCGGTCATCACCAGCTTGAACACCATCAGCCGGGCGGTGTCCTGCGACAGCGCGTCGTGGGTAGCGCACCATGCGGTGCCGGACGGTCGCGAACACGCTCTCGATCGGATTGGTCGTGCGCAGGTGGTCCCAGACCCTATGATCGCGGTGAGAGTTGATTGGTCGGTGGCCTCTCCCGCAGCATCCTCCCGCAAGGGTGTTGCGTCAGGCGGGCCGGCGCCGAGCCTCGTGAATAGGGAGAGACCAAGTGCAGACTACCGTATTTGTTGGGCTTGATGTTCATAAGGCGACGATCTCGGTGGCGATCGCGCATGGAGAACGATCGGGCGAAGTACGGCACTGGGGCACCATCCCCAACCGTGCCGATCACGTCCGCAAGCTTGTCGAGAAACTGGGCAGTGATGGGCGTTTGTTACACTTCTGCTACGAGGCTGGCCCCTGCGGCTACGGTCTCTATCGGCAGCTCATCGAGCTTGGGCATGACTGTGTGGTCGTCGCCCCCTCGCTTATTCCAGTCAAGGCGGGCGACCGGGTGAAGACCGACCGCCGCGATGCGCTCATGTTGGCAAAACTGCATCGGGCGGGCGAACTGACGTCGGTTTGGGTGCCGGATGAGGCTCATGAAGCGATGCGTGATCTGGTCCGCTCTCGGGCAACAGCAGTGAATGTTACAGGCCAGGCGCGCCAACACCTGCAGGGCTTCCTGCTCCGACACGGTCAAATCTATCCGGGCAAAAAGGGTTGGACGAAGCCCTATCGACGCTGGCTGTCGACGGTTCGGTTTCACCATCCGGCGCAACAGATCGTGTTTCAGGACTACATTCATGCCGTGACCGACGCCGAAGCTCGGGTCGAGCGCCTGACACAACAGATCGGCGAATTGCTGTCCAGCTGGAGCCTCGCGCCGTTGGTCGAGGCACTACAAGCCATGCGAGGGATTGCATTTGTTGTCGCGGTGACGCTGGCAGCCGAGGTTGGAAATTTCTCGCGGTTCGACAATCCGCGCCAACTGATGGCCTATCTCGGGCTCACCCCCTCGGAGCATACCAGTGGCACCAGCGTGCGGCGCGGCGGGATCACGAAGGCCGGCAGCAGTCTAGCCCGCCACGCTCTGGTCGAGGGCGCCTGGAGCTATCGAATGCAGGCCCGGGTCGGCCGGAAGCTCGTCGACCGGATCGAGGCTTTGCCCCAAGCCGTGCGTGACATCGCCTGGAAAGGCCAGCTGCGGATGTGCCAACGCTATCGGCACATGATTGCTGTGGGCAAGCCGAAGGTCGTGGCAACTACGGCAATCGCACGTGAGATGGTCGGGTTCATCTGGGCCATTGCGCGCGAGGTTAATGCCTGACGCTCGATCGCTACAGCCGGCGCGCCCTGTCCCGCTGATGTGCAAAGCTGGGGGTGGAACGCGGTAGGGAACCCTCGGGAAGCATTGTGAGCCGGTACCTATTCCACCGACGCTCGTTCCCAGAAAGAGGCAGCCCAAAGACGAAGCCACGGTCATGCGGTAATCAACCCGCGTATGAGAGTCTGCTCAACCGTCGTCTCAGTTCCACCTCCTGCCTTGCACATCTACAAAACGTCATACCCGGTAGCGGTCCCGGCGGATGTCGCTTGGAAAGCAGCGTTGACGGCGATCATGAGAGAGTGTTCGGCGGGGGAAATCGTAGAACGCCAGCAGCGCGTCGCGGTCCTTGACCAGGCAGGCGACCGCCTTGTCATACTTCGCCCCATACTTGTCGGCGAACGTCGCCACCGCCGCCTCAGCCGTGGCCCGGTCCGGCGCCGCCCAGACCTCGCGCAGATCCGCCTTGGCCGCGGGCTGGACGGACTTGGGCAGCTTGTCCAGGATGTTGACGGTCTTGTGGACTGCGCAGCGTTGATGCCGGGTGGCCGGCGACACCTGCTCCAGCGCGCGCCAGAAGCCGAGCGCGCCATCACCGGTGGCCAGCTTCGGCGCGATGGACAGGCCGCGCGCTTTCAGGTCGATCAAGAGCTCGCGCCAGCTCTGCGTGCTTTCCCGCTGGCCCACCTGGAAGCCGAGCAACTCCTTCTTGCCCTCCGGTGTCGCCCCGATCAGCACCAGCATGCACTCGGCCTGTGGCTCCATGCGCGCTTGCAGGTAGACGCCGTCCGCCCAGACATACACGTAGCGCCGGGCCGACAGGTCGCGCCGCTGCCAGCGCGCATGGTCCGCCTCCCACCCGCCGCGCAGGCGCGCGATCACCGACGGCGACAGGTTCGGGGCCTCTCCCAGCAAGGCTCCAAGCGCCTCTTGGAAGTCGCCCATCGAGAGGCCGCGCAAGTAGAGCACCGGCAACAGCGCATCCAGGCTGCGCGTGCGCCTCGCCCAGCGCGGCAGGATGGCCGACGTGAAGCGGATGCGCTCGCCGCCGTCAGCGCCGCCGCGGTCGCGCACGCGGACCCGCTGCACCGCCACCGAGCCGATGCCGGTCTGCACTGCGCGCTCCGGGCCGTGGCCGTGCCGCACCAGGCGGTCCCGCCCGTCGGCGAGCCGTTCGCCCTTCATCGCGGTCAGGAACGCCTCCGCCTCGGCCTCAACAGCTTGGGCCAGCAACTGGCGCGCGCCCTGGCGCAGGATGGCCGTCAGTGGGTCGTCGTCGAGCCGATCGGGCTGACGCAGGGAAACGACGGTGCTACTGCTCGACATGGCGTATCGGCTCCTTCGGGAGTTCAGGCAGGCCTTCACCCGCCTCGATACGCCGCCTCTCTCAAATCGTCGTCACCCAGGTTCGGCTATAGCTCGGCGGACATTGTACAGGGCGTGACCGCGATCTACGGTTCTGCGAGGACGGCCAGTGGAAGCGGACCTTCAGCCGTCATTCGGTGCATTCCACCTGCCCGTGCGCCCGGTTGTCGGTGCATAGCCCCGGAACGCCCACCGCAGCGCTAGGGCACCGGGACGGCGCCAGCCGGCCGTCACCCGCACGCGCCACAACCGCTCGGCTCCGGCAAAGCCGCTCGCAGGTCCGCCGTCCCAGTCCAGCTCGGCCCGGCCCTGCACCTGCAGCAGCTCACCGCTGGCGAAGTCCACGAACAGCAGGCCCGCCCGCGCGTCCAGCAGCAGGTTGCCCAGGGTGTTGAAGTAGCGATTGCCCCGGAAGTCCGGAATGGTCAACACGTCCCCGTCCACCCGGACGAAGCCAGGCCGGCCGCCCCGGTGCGACATGTCCAGCCCGCCCGTTTCACCGCCACCCGCGCCGCTGCCCGACGCCACGAAGAACGTGTCCGCGCCCGCAATCAGCGCGCGTGCCTGCCCGTCTAGTCCGTCGAGGCGCTCGGTGGCTCCGGCCCGGCCTGGTGCCTGCACGCCCTCGACCTCGCGGGCCTGGATGTATTGCGGGCAGTTGCCGAAGCTTTGCTGCACCCCGAGGGTGAACCCGTGCCGATCCACCGCGAGCACGGTGCCGTTGGCCCGGTTGCGCCGGCGCGTGGCCAGATCGATGCCGAGCAGCCCGGCCAGGGCGCCCGCGCGCAGCCCAGCCGCTGCGGGGTCGTCCCGGTCGGGCAGGGCGGACACGTGCAGCGTGTGCGCGTCCGGGCTGGATACGAAGCCCGGCGGCCCGGCCAACGCCGTCGCCACCGGCCACCCCGCCGCATCCGGCACGGCGGCGAACAGGACGGGGAGCTGGGCGAAGAACACCCGGTGCTGGTCGGGCATCGAGGCCCGGATGGGCGCGCCGTGCAGCCGCACGCCGGCCCGCATCTGCGCCTCGTGCTCGCCGGGGTGGAACGGGTCGGCATCCATGCGCCACGCCCTACGCCACAGCAGAGCGCGGCATCGGCTCGAAGCGGGGCAGCGCCTCGACGCGCCCGAGCCATGCGCGCACGGCCGGGTAGGGATCAAGCGCAATCCCGCCCTCGGGCGCGTGGGCGACGTAGCCGTAGCAGGCGAGGTCGGCGACCGTGGGGTGCGCGGCCGCCAGGAACGTCTGCGGCGCGGCGAGGTGGGCGTCCATGAAGGCGAGCAGCCGTTCGGCGAGGACCTTGGCGCGCACGGGGTCAACATCCGGGCGCATGTTCCACAGCGTGATCGCCCGCGCCGCTGCCGGGCCAAAGGACAATTCGCCCGCGGCGATGGACAGCCAGCGCTGCACCGCGGCGGCACCCTCCGGCGCGTCCGGCAGCCAGCGCCCTGCAGGGTCGTAGCGCCTGGCCAGGTACACCAGAATGGCGTTGCTGTCGGCGAGAACGAAGCCGCCATCCTCCAGCACCGGGATCTGCCCGAGCGGGTTCAGCGCCAGGAAGGCGGGCGTGCTTCGCACCGTCGCAGGCGCGTCACGATAGGCGTAGGGAAGGCCGAGCATCCGCAGCAGCAGCTCGACCCGGTGCGCGTGGCCGGACAGCCTGGTGCCGTGCAGGGTGATGGCGGGATCGGACATGACAGAATCTCCGTTGCTCCTGCCTTGAAGCTGGGCCTTGCGCCGCGCGCGGCAAAGCGGCGTAGGATGCAAGTCATTCTTGCACGGGATGAAACGCCGGATGGACCGCCTGGACGAGCTGACAGTACTGGTGGCGGTGCTGGACGCCGGCAGCCTTGCCGCAGCCAGCCGGCGCCTGCGCCGCTCACCCCCGTCCGTCACGCGGGCGCTTGCGGCCCTGGAGGACCGGGTGGGCGCGCGGCTGGTGGAGCGCACCACCCGCCGCCTGACCGCCACGGAAGCGGGCCGGACCCTCGCCGGGCAGGCGCGCGCGGTGCTGGCCGGCTACGCCGAGGCGGTGCGCGACGCGAGCGAGGCACCGTTGCGCGGCACCGTGCGGGTCACGGCGCCGGCGGTGTTCGGGCGCCGGCACGTGACGCCGCTGGTCATCGCCTTTCTCGACGCGCATCCGGCCGTGGCGGTGGACTTGATGCTGACCGACCGCAACCTGGACCTGATCGAGGAGGGGCTGGACGCTGCCGTGCGGATCGGGCCGCTTGCGGACTCCAGCCTCGTCGCGCGCCGGGTGGGCGAGGTGCGGCGCGTGCTGGTGGCCAGTCCGGGTTACCTCGCCGCACATGGCACGCCGCGCACGCCGGGCGACCTCGCCCGCCACGACACGATCGTTTCGTCCAGCCGTCCTGTGCCGGTCGAGTGGCGGTTCAAGGAAGGCGCGCGCGGGCGGGTCGTGCGCCTCGCACCGCGGCTGTTGGTCAACGAGGTGGAGGCGGCACTAGTCGGGGCGCGCATGGGACGGGGTATCGCGATGGCGCTGTCCTACCAGGTCGCGGACGATCTCGCGGCTGGGCTCCTGGTGCGGCTGCTGCCTGACCACGAGCCACCGCCCTTGCCGGTGCAACTCGTAAGACTCGGCGGCCGGCACATGGCGCCGCGGGTGCGCGCATTCCTGGACCACGCCGCCTGGCACCTCGGCACGTTGGAGGCCATCCGCCCGTCCTGACGATGGGACAGGCATCACTCCATTCTTGGGACAGGAGGGGTGACGGTGCGGCCAGGTGCCCGCAAAATGATGACGGCCAGTCCAGCCACGATCAGGGTCATGCCGGCGTAGCGCAGCGAGGTGAAGCGTTCGCCGAACACCAGGGCCGACACAACCACTCCCGTCACGGGCGATAACAGCGCCAGGGGCGCGACGACAGCAGCCGGATAGCGGCCCAGCAGCCTGCCCCAGATCGCGTAGGCCGAAGTGGCGGCGCCCAGGAAGAGGGCAGCGCCCCGACTGGCCCAAGACGCGCCAGCGACGGCAGCCGGCAACGATGCTTCTCCCCACAAGGCGGACAGCAGCAGCATGGGCAGGGGCGGCACTAGGCTGCACCAGGCAATGAGCGCGAACATCGGCACGCCTCGAACATGCTTCAACAGCAGGTTGCCGACTGCCCAGCTCAGCGCCCCCGCAAGCGCGAGGGCAAAGGCGAGCGCGGGCAGGTCCGCACCGACCGTCAGGCCGATAAGCACCAGCCCGACCGCAGCCAGGACCATGCCCACGCCCTGGCGCACGGTGGGCCGTTCACCAAACAGCAGGGCAGCAAGCAGCACGGTAAGGAAGACGTGGGTTTGCTGCGTCACAGAGGCCAGGCCGGGCGGCATCCCGTGCCGGAAAGCCAGGAACAGGAGCAGGAACTGGACGGCGAACAGGCTCAGCCCAATCAGCGCCAGTAAGCGCCAGGGCACGGCGGGCCGGGCGACGAACAGGACGGGGACCGAGGCGACCAGGAAGCGCAGCGTGGTGAGCTGGGGGGCCGTGAAGCTTTCCAAGCCGAATCGCATCGCCACGAACGCCAACCCCCAAGTCACAGACACGAAGGCGGCCAGGGCTATGTCACGGGGCGTCATGGGCCAGTCTTCTCCCGCACGCCCCGGCCCCGCTCAACGGATTGTTTCTGACGGCATGGAAGAGCATTTCTATCCTAAAGCCGTCACCCTCATGCCCGGACCCGCGCCCGTGAGCTATCGCCTGCCCCCCCTGAACGGACTGCGCGCCTTCGAGGCCGCCGGCCGCCACCTGAGTTTCAAGGCCGCCGCGACGGAACTCTCCGTCACGCCCGGCGCCGTCAGCCAGCAGGTGAAGCACCTGGAACAGGCGCTCGGCGTGCCGTTGTTCCAGCGCCTGCACCGCAGCCTGACCCTCACCGCGCAGGGCGAGGCCTTGTTGCCGGAGGTGGCGGGCGCCTTCGAGCGCTTGTCGAAGGCCAGCGACACGGTCGCGAAGGCCCTGAGGACGAAGCCGCTCCGCCTTGGCATCTCGCCGGCGCTGAGTGACAAACCCGACCGCCTGCTCGCCGGTCTCGCCGGCACGAAGCGCCCGCCCGATTACGTGCGGGCGGTGGCGACCGACGACGTGGCCGATCTTCTCGCCGGCCGCCTCGACGCCCTACTCCGCCCGGGCCCCGGCCCTTATCCCGGCCTGCACGCCGAAGTGCTGGCGCTCGCGCCAGGCTTTGGAGCCCACAAGGCGGCCTCGCTGGTGGTCTGGCCCGGCCTCGCCCGCTGCCGTGAGCTCACCCGGGCGCGGGCACTCTTGATGAGGGACTGAAGCAGGCGAAAGCCTGCGAGCCACGCGCGAGTGATTGCCCACAGCCTATGCGGGTGTTGGCTGTGTCGGGCGGCCCTGAAACCGAGAGGAAGGCGGACGACAAGGGGCATCGGACGACGCGTCCCGCTGGTCACCACATCGTCGCTCAGCGTGTCTGATTCGAGTGTTCAGGTCGTACCAGAGACCACCTCTTTGAGGGCTTGCTTCTCGATGACGAGCTCCGCCACAGCCCGGCGCAGACGCGTGTTTTCCACCTCGAGCCCGTGAAGCCGTTGCACTTGGTCCGGATCTGGCTCGTTTTGCTCTCTCGGCGCGTGGTGATCGGCCCGCCACCGGTAGTAGGTGCTCTGGGCGACCCCGATCTGCCGAATTGCATTGGTGAGCAGCATGCCTTTCCCGACCAGCGCGCCCACGTGGCGCAGCTTGGCCGCAACCTCCTCCTCTGTGTGCCGCCGCTTGTGCTCTCCTCGCGGCTTGCTCCATCCGCGTTCGGGCGTGCGCGTTCCGGTGTGCTCGCGCGACGTCACGTCATGTCGCTCCCAAGCCGCCGTCGCTTTGAGTCGACCCAACCAGAATGTAATGGGAACACATCACAACGCCGCGAGATCGAAGATCAGTGTGGCGGCGGACGCTAGGACCGCTGACACCTTCACCGGAATTGCACTCTGCCACATGAATTTTTGCACGTTGCTTGCTCCTCGCGCGCCTTGAGCGATTTAAGGGGCTGAACACGTTATAGGACGCGCAAAGCGCGTTGGATAGCGGGGCTTGCTAGGCCCGACAAGCGCATGCATGAACGGTATGGGCGTGAGGATGAAAGCGAGGGCTCGGGAGTTGGGCCTCTCGGACACCAAGGTCGCGGAGCGCGCCGGGTTAGCCCAAACGAGATATGCGGCCTATGCGATCGACAAGTACGAGCCCGACCTCGGGACCTTGCTGCGCATTTGCCGTGCCCTCCATCTCACGCCCAACGACCTGCTGGGTTGGGCGGAGGAGGGTGACGCTGAGACTGCCAACCTACGGCGGCGCATTGCCGTGAACCTGTCCGCGCTACCGCCGGACTTGCTGAGGGTGGTGAACACGATCACGGCGGCGCTAGCTGCCGACGCACTCGGCGATGATGGGTGACAGGGCCAATTAGGCCGATCTCAGCGAGGCCGTCCCGGACCGCCACGAGCGACGGTCGTCACCGGAACTGGACGCGCCTGCGCGCTACCCAGAGAGCACCTTGCGAATTTCCACGAGCGCGGCATCGGGCGAAAGGGACCCGAATCCCTCTGGAGTATGCCTCACGGATTCTGAGTTCTTCTCGGGTTTGGAAAAGTCAAGGCGCAAGTGACGCCATACGGAGCAAGCCCTTATGCCGGACTTGTCCTCCGTCGCGACCAGCTGCTGTAATGTACCCAAATCCGGCCACACGCCGGCGCGCTCGGCCGCTACCTCGAGTAGGCTCCAAATAACCGCTTCAATCGGCATCAAGCTCGTTACCGAGAACACAAGTGAATGATAGTTGTCGTGACCATAACCTCTCGGCTCGATTTCAATCCAGTAGGCGACCCGGCTGCCGTCGACAAGGCGGCATACCATCGCCGCACGCCGCAGGTGTTTGCGAGGACCGTCGGGCGACCTCTCTCGAGCGAAATCGCGAATATACCAACGGCGCTTCGGGTCGTTCAGGCCCTTCCTCGGCACCACCACGTGAGGGAACCCCCAGGCGGCGATGTTGCCGCGTTGCTCCAGGTCGGCTCCTTCCGCCGCCACCATCTCGCTTTCCTGAAGCTCGCCTGAGGTGACAAGACCTTTGAGCATCGCGGACACCTCCTCGAAGAGCAAAGAGGATCGTGACGCCGCATCTCCTGGCCTGACCACTTGCGGATCGACGGGGATCGGACCGCCTTTGGATCTACCTGGCTCGGCCGCAGCGAGCTGGCCCTCGGCTTTGTTCCGCTTTCGCATAGGAAGCGTTAGCTTGCGCTCGCCGTGGCGCACAATGTCAAGCGGTTTTGCTGCCCTAATCACATCGGGGGTGTCGATCCAGTCTGCCCCTTCCGTCACCACGTCCAGCGAAGCGGATAAGCTGGGATCGGCGTCCTGAACCACCCGGCCTCTCGGGCGCAGTCGATGCTCGCCGTCGGTTGCGCTTGGCTCAGAAGTTCGTCCGTTGCCCAGATGCCGATCCACACCCGACGACTGACGGCTCCCCGGAACCCAGCGGATGCTCTGGGGCGGCCCCAGCGGCGGCGGCGGCCAGCGCAGCCTCTCGACGGCATAGCCGAGCCACCGATCGTCTTGAATGCCCGTACGCAGGCGAATGCACGCTACCCACAACTCGAGCACCTCCCACTCGAACGGCAACGATGCGGTCAGAACGCCGGCCGGTGCCATCATGAGCTCATAGTGGATCAGGTTCGCGCGGCGGTAGGCGACCGGGTTGAGCGCCAAGTTGGCCGCGACCGCGATGTGGTCCGCGCGTAGCCGTACCCGCGGTGCCAGCTGCCACCCGGCGCCGTCCGCCATAGGGCCGCTGCGCTCCAGGTCGAGCACGCGGGGCATACGACGGCTCCAGGAGTGGTCGATGACCGCGCGGGCGAGAGCGGCATGTGGCGCGTAGGCGACGCGCACGACCTCGGTACAGGGCACCAGGAGCGACGGCGGCGTATGCCTTGATCCGAAACAAAGGAGCCGTCCGTCCCGAACCCCGGGAAGCGGATAGTCGCTCGGATGCAGCAGGCCGGGCCGGTCGCCCATCTCAAACGAGGTGTCGTCGGTCGGGATCCGGCGACGGCTGCTGCGGCGAAACTCGACGGTCGCCGGGCTCGCGTGCAGCAACAGCTCTACCCGATCTATATGACGCGGTGCCTCGAAGCGGAAGTGTCGCACCTCGGCCCCGAGTTCGCCGACCACCTTGCCGGCCTTGACCACTAAGCCGATCCTCAGAACCGGCAGCCATCCAATGTGTGCTTCGCTGCGATGGGACGCGCAAGGGCGGGCGGCGAGGCCTGCGTCCAGGACGGGCAAGGCGTCCGCCCGCGTCTCATCCCGCAGTTCGGAGAACAGCAGGTGGAGGAACGACGAACGCGACGTGCCCGTGGCCGCGCCGTAGTCCACCCAGCGAAGCCACCACAAGCGGTGGTCATTCGGGAAGCCGTCGAATGCGAGGTCCTCGATCGCCAGCGTCCGGCCGGCGCGCGCGGTCGCGGCGTAAGTCAAGTGTCGCCCTGTCGATGGCAAAATGAGATGTAATCGAGTGGCACCACGAAATGCATAACGCAACAGCTTCCAGGCCTGGTGCAAGTCCTGGATGTGGGGTGACGGAGTCGCTCGCGTCTTACGGGGCGGCAGACCCCGACGGCGTTGCCGCTTACGGCCGCCGCGGCCTGTCTTCGTCCGCGGCGTGAGAAACCAGATCGCTGGCCCATGCCTACTGTTTGCCTTGGGACTTGCCAAGGCATCGACTCACTCAGTGAGTCCGGAGGTTAATGGCGGAGTCAGGAGGTTAGTGGGAATTCACACCCGCCGCCGGCGAGGGCGGCTTGGGACGCGCCGTGGTGCGGGTCGCGGAAGGGAGGGCGCATGACCAGGCGGCCGCCGTCCAACAGGCCGGCGACGCTGTGGATCATGCTGACTTCGAGGGCGTCGATGGGTTCGAGGTCGGGCAGCACGCGGGGCAGGCGGGCGGCGAGCATGCTCTTGCCGGCGCCCGGCGGGCCGACGAAGAGCAGGTTATGGCTGCCGGCGGCGGCGATCTCCAAGGCGCGGCGGGCGGTTTCCATGCCGCGGACGTCGGCGAGGTCGGGGCCTTGGGCGTCGCGCGGGCCGGCGGCGGGCTCGGGCGGGGTTAGCACCTGGCTGCCGCGGAAGTGGTTGATGATGGCGAGCAGGTCGGGGGTGGCGAGCACTTCGATGCGGCCGGCCCAGGCCGCTTCGCCACCCTGGGCGGCCGGGCAGATCAGGCCGAGGTCGCGCTCGGAGGCCGACATGGCGGCGGGCAGGACGCCGGCGACGGGCTGGACCGCGCCGTCGAGGGACAGCTCGCCGAGAGCGGCGTAGGCGGCCAGCTCGTCGCGCGGCAGCACGTCCATGGCGGCGAGGACGGCGAGCGCGATCGGCAGGTCGAAATGGCTGCCTTCCTTGGCCAAGTCGGCGGGGGCCAGGTTGATCAGCACGCGCTTGGGCGGCAGCGACAGGCCCATCGCGGTGAGGGCGGCGCGGACCCGCTCGCGCGATTCGGCCACGGCCTTGTCGGGCAGGCCGACGACGAGGAAAGCGGGAAGGCCGGAGGACACCTGCACCTGCACCTCGACCGGGAGAGCCTCGATGCCGCTGAACGCGAAGCTGCTGATGCGGGCGATCATTCTATATTAACAGTAGCGGAACTTGCCCAAAGCTCAAAGCGGCCTGCGGCGGCCGGGCGCGGCCAGGTCGGCTGCTTAACCGCGCACGGCCAGATGCGCGGCGGCAGCTGCTCGGCCGCCGCCACCGGGCGGCCGTAGAGGAAGCCCTGCATGATCCCGCATCCGTGGCGGCGAAGGACGAAGGCTTGCGCTTCGGTTTCCACGTCCTCTGCGAGCAGGAGGATGTTCATAGACTGGGTGATGCCTGCCACGGCCCGCAGCACTGCGCGCTCCCGCGCGCCGCCGGGCAGCCCTGCCGCCACGGAGCGGTCGAGCTTGGCAACGTCCACCGGCAGCCGAACCAAGTGGGCCACGGAGGACAGGCCGCCGCCGAAATCCATCGAGCGCCAGGCGCACCCCGATGGCGCGCAGCCCATTCAGCACCGGCTCTAAGGCGTCGAGATCGCGGGCGGCGATGTCTTCAGGAATCTCGATCTCCAGGCCCGGGGCCGCCACGCCGTGACGCATCAAGGCTTCGGCGACGCGGAACGGGAACCCTGGGTCGCGGAGCGATGCCGCGGAGACGTTGACCGCCACCAGCAGAGGTGCGTCGGGCCGCCTGGCCCATTCGGCCGCTTGGCGCAGCGCCGCTTCCAGCACCCAGGCGTCGAGCGGCGGCATGAGTCTCGCGTCGGCGGCTTCGGGCAGGAACTCCGCCGGCGAGGCCGGCCGGCCGAGCGGCGAGGACGGCCAGCGCAGCAAGGCTTCCGCACCGCGAAGCGCGCCGGTGGCGGCGGAGACCTGCTGCTGCCAGGCGAGCTGGAACTCGTCGTGGGCGATGGCCCCGGGTAGGGCGTCGCGCAGCACGCGGCGGCGCTCGACCGCCTCGTTCAAGGCCAGGGTATAGGCGACGACCTTGCCGCGGCCCTCGTGCTTGACCCGGTAGAGCGCGAGGTCGGCGGCGCGCTGCAGCGTTTCGGCATCCGCGCCGTTCGCTGGGAAGCAGGCGTGACCGATGCTGGCGGACGACGGGAGGTCGGCGTCCTCGGTGCGAACGGGCCGGCGCAGCGCCTAGGATAGCCGGGCCGTGCCGGCGCCGCGAATTCATCGCCGCCGATCCGGCCATCGTGCCAAGCCAGGTGCTCGGCCCGGGCGCGGGCGGCCTCAGGGCGGTGACGTCGATCAGCGCATTGCAGCAATGTTTCCGTGCTCGTCGGGCGCACCGGCGCGCGCCTGCGAAAAATCCTCCGTCAATCCATGAGTTCAACCCGCGATGACGGGGCGGTGTCGCGCGTCGAGGCTAATGGAACGCTAACGAGGGTCGGGCAAGCCTACGCGGCCGCGAACGCGCGTATGAAGCGGTGCAAGAGACCGCCGATCTCGTCGACGTTGTAGCCGCCTTCCTGGATGATGGCGGTCGGCAGGCGGCGCGCGCCGATCGCCTCGCCCGCGCGGGCGAAGCCGTCCGAGCTGACCCGCAGGAAGCCGAGCGGCTCATGCTCGCTGGCGTCGAAGCCGAGGCTCAGCACGAGCGCGTCGACGCCGGCGCGGGCGACGGCATCGAGCCCGGTGCGGAGGGCGGCCAGCCAGTCGGCATCGGCGGCGCCGCGGGCGAGGGGAAGGTTGAGGTTGCATCCGGCTCCGGCGCCGGCCCCGCGCTCGTCGGCGTGGCCCACATACCAAGGATAGTAGCCGGACGGGTCACCGTGAAGGGAGACGAACAGCACGTCGTCGCGGGTCCAGAACACGCCCTGGGTGCCGTTGCCGTGGTGGCTGTCGATGTCGAGCACGGCGACGCGGGACGCGCCCCGGTCGCGCAGGCGCTGGGCGGCGAGGGCAGCGTTGTTGAGGTAGCAGTGGCCGCCGGCGCGGGCCGGGTAGGCGTGGTGGCCGGGGGGGCGGCAGAGGGCGTAGGCGTGTCGGCCGGCGGCGGCCTCGTCGGCGGCGGCGAGGGCGCAGGCGGCGGCGGCCTCGGCGGCGGGCCAGGTCTCGGCGGCGATGGGGCAAGAGGTGTCGGCGGTGAACCAACCGAGGCGGCCGAGGATGGAGCGGCCGGGGCGCGCGCCGTTGGCAAGCATCTCGGGGGCGGGGTGAATGTTGGGGACGAGTTCCGGGCCGGAGTCGTCGAGCGCCGCCCATTCGGCGGGCGCGTCGCGGAGGAAGTCGAGGTAGGCGGCGTCGTGGACGGCTTCGAGGGCGGCGCGGTCGGCGGGCGGGGGTGGTTCGGGAGAGAGGCCAGCAGCGCGGCAACCGTCAAGCAGGGCGAGGGCGCGGGCGGGAACCTCGTAGTTCTGGCGAACAACGCCGCGCTGGAGGAAGAAGCGAGGATCGTGCCGAAGTTGGGCCTGGCTCCAGAACGCCTTCATCGTGGCAGGCCCGGCCTTGTCCCCGTCACGCTGAACAGCAGGTCAGGAAAGTTCTGCTCATCCGCGCCGCAGAGGCAACCGTTCTCGCCGCGGTTGTCAGATGCCCCACGGTCCCCATGCGCCCCAGCCCATCCGGCCGCGGCCCCACATTCCGGTTCCGAGCCCTCCTCCGAAGCCGTAAGGCGTCATCTGGGCGGCCGTGAGCCTGTCGCGGGCGATCTCTCGCCTGGTGTTGAGGTTCTGGTACTCCTGATACTCGGACGGCGTGCCGACGTAGAGGCAGTTGCACACTTCGGGGTCGGCGTAGACCCACACCTCGCGCCCGTTCAGCTCGGTGCGGGTGAGCTGATGCGGTGGGAGTGTGTTGAGCGATTCGCGGCGCTCTGGCGTGTTGGCCTCCTTGACGCGGAACCCGGCGGCTGAGAGCAGGTCTTTCTTCTGCTCCATGTTGGCACAGCCAGCAGTGGTCAGCACGGCACCAACCGACAGCATCGTCAGCAACGTGGCTCGCGTCATATGCTTTTCCTTGGCTTCGCCGTGATCGTCGGCACGCGTGGGTGTTCGCATCCTACGTCGCGGCCGTCACCGGGGCCGGGCCGCAAGTTTTCGTTATCGCGGCGTGAAGGCGACGACCGCTTCGACTCGCGCCGACCAGAGGAACTGGTCGATCGCTGCGGCTTTCGCCACCTGATAGCCGGCTGAGGCCAGAACGAGGCCGTCGCGCAGCAAGGCGGCGGGATTGCAGGAGACGTAGATGAGGGAACGCCGGCTGGCGGCTAAGGCCGGCATTTGAGCCGATGCGCCGGCCCAGGGCGGGTCGAGGACGACGCAGGCGGCGGTTTGAAGCTCGGTTGGTCGCAGAGGTTGCCGGGCCAGGTCGCGCTGGATGGCGACGACGCGGGGGTTGCGGGCGGTGCGCAGGGCCTGGACGGCAACGGGATTGCCCTCGTAGGCGTCGATCCGGGCATGGCGCGAGAGGGCGTGAGTGAAGGTGCCGCAGCCAGCGAATAGCTCGACGACACGGGCTTTGGCCGGGAGCTGGGGCAAGGCGGCGGGCAGGGCGGCGAGCACGGCGGCTCGGATGGCGGCCTCGCCGGCGGCGGAGGCTTGCAGGAACGCGCCCGGAGGGACGGCGGTGGGATGGCCGCAGAAGGCGGTGATGGCGGGGCGGAGCAGGCAGGCGGGCTCGGGCAGGCCGCGGGGGCCGAGGGCCCAACTTATCCGAGGCAGGCTGAGCTGGTGGGCCAGCGCGGTCAAGCGGGTGCGGTCCTGGGCGGTCAAGGCGGCGTCGGTGCGGAGCAGGAGGTCGGGGCCGGAGTCGAGCAGGTTGATGACGGCGGAACCCTCGCGGCGGAGGCCGGAGAGGGCGCGGAGGACCGGGCGCAAGGCTTCGACGAGCGCGAACAAGGCGGGGTGCAGGACCGGGCAGGCCTGCATGTCGACGATCTCGGGCGAGCGACGCCGGTGCAGGCCGAGGCGGACCGCGCCCCCGTGGCGGCGGATGGCGAGGTCCACGCGGCGGCGGTCGCCGGGCGGGGTGCGGGCCAGCGGCGGCAGGGCGTCGGTGTGGCCGAGACGCCGGAGGGCATCGGACAGGAGCGACAGTTTCCAGGCAGCGTAGGCCGGATCGGCGAGGTGCTGGATGGCGCAGCCGCCGCAAGGCCCGAAATGGGGGCAGGGTGGGGTCTGTCGCTCGGGGGAGGGCTCCAGGATGACGGCGTCGGCGGTCCATCCGTCGCCGCGCCTGGTCAACGGGCCGGGCTGGACCAGTTCGCCGGGCAAGGCGTCGGCGAGATAGAGCGGGTCGCCACCGGAGAGAGTGGCGATGCCGTCCGCGTCGGCACCGAGTGCGCCGACGCGGACCGGGCTTAGCTCCGTGGCTCGGAGGCTCATGTCCCGACCGTTCCGGTCAGGACGGCGGTTCATCCCTCGTGCGACGGGAGGACGCCTTAAGCCCCGAAGGCGGAGAGGCCGGTCTGGGCGCGGCCGAGGATGAGGGCGTGGACGTCGTGGGTGCCCTCGTAGGTGTTGACCGCTTCGAGGTTCATGACGTGGCGGATGACGTGATACTCGTCGGAAATGCCGTTGCCGCCGTGCATGTCACGGGAGGTGCGGGCGATGTCGAGGGCCTTGCCGCAGTTGTTGCGCTTCATCAGGCTGATCATCTCGGGGGCGGCCTGGCCTTCGTCCATCAGGCGGCCGAGGCGGAGCGCGCCTTGCAGGCCGAGGGTGATGTCGGTCTGCATGTCGGCGAGCTTTTTCTGGATCAGTTGCGTCGCGGCCAGGGGGCGGCCGAACATCATGCGCTCCATCGTGTAGTCGCGGGCGGCGTGCCAGCAGAACTCGGCCGCGCCGAGCGAACCCCAGCTGATGCCGTAGCGGGCGTTGTTGAGGCAGGAGAATGGGCCGCGCAGGCCGCGGACGTGAGGCAGCTCGTTGGCGGCGGGCACGAACACGTCCTGCATCATGATCATGCCGGTGACCGACGAGCGGAGCGCGAACTTGCCGTCGATCTTGGGGGCGGTCAGGCCGTCCATGTCTTTCTCGAGAATGTAGCCGCGGATGTCGCCGGCGTCGTTCTTGGCCCAGACCACGAACACGTCGGCGATGGGAGAGTTGGTGATCCAGGTCTTGGAGCCGCTGACCAGGAAGCCGCCGTCCACCGCCTTGGCGCGGGTTTTCATGCTGGCCGGGTCGGAGCCGGCGTCCGGCTCGGTGAGGCCGAAGCAACCGACGAACGCGCCAGTTTGCAGCTTGGGCAGGAAGCGGTCCTTCTGCTCGTCTGAGCCGAACGCCCAGATAGGGTACATCACCAGGGAGGACTGGACGCTGAAGGCGCTGCGGTAGCCGCTGTCGACGCGCTCCACCTCGCGAGCGATGAGGCCGTAAGCGACGTAACCGACACCGGCGCAGCCGTGGCTGTCCAATGTCGCGCCGAGGAAGCCCATCTCGCCCATCTCGTTCATGATCTCGCGGTCGAAGCGCTCATGGCGGTTGGCTTCGAGAACGCGGGGGAACAGCTTGTCCTGGCAATAAGCCTGGGCGGCGTCGCGCATGGCGCGCTCGTCCTCGGTCAACTGGCCGTCGAGCAGGAGGGCGTCGTCCCACTTGAACGGGCCGAGCTTGCGGGCGTTCGACGGCTTGCTGGCGATCGAAGCGGCTTCGGGGGTCTGGACGGGGGTGACGACGTTCATGGCGCCCTTCCTTCTCGTTTAATGCCGGCCAACTCAGATGTGGCCATTACGGCTCGCGCGGCTAGGCCGCAATCATGCAAGCGGGCATAGGGACCGCGCGCGCTCATTGTCTTACCGAACATCCTTATCGAATGGGCAATCCCATTCGATGGGGTGACGCCCTAGTCGGACAACGCTTCGGCGGCGGAGGCGGATGCATGGCCTCGCGCCCTGGACGACGAACGCAGCAGCATGAAGGCGGGGGTGTCGTCACCGAAGCCGAGCACGGCTGGGCCGAGGTCGTCGTCGCGGCGATAACGGCGCGGCTCGTCACCACGGATGCGACGCGGCTCATCATCGCGAGCGCGGCGCGGCTCCTGATCCCGGGCGCGAGGGCGGGAGTCGCGGCGAGGCTCATCCGACCGGGCGCGCGGCTCCGGCTCCGCGGCGGCGATCTCAGGCTGCGGCATCTGCTCCGGCGGCGGGGCGGCCGTGTCCGACTTGCGCCCGCCGCGGCGGCGGGGCTTGCGCGCCGCGTCGGGCGCACTCTCCTCGGCCACGGCAGCGGGCTTGTCCGCCTTCGGCGCGGGCTTGGCCTTAACGGCCGTCTTGGCCCGGCCGCGGCGACGCTTGCCGTCGCCCTCGGCGAACGCGAGCAGGTCCATGCCGTCCACGGTGAAGCGGGGGATCGGCGCGCCGACCAGCTTCTCGATCGCTTCGACGAAGGCGCGGTCGTCCGGGGTCGCCAGGGTGAAGGCGTGGCCGATCAGCCCGGCCCGGCCGGTGCGGCCGATGCGGTGGACGTAGTCTTCGGCGTGGATCGGCACGTCGAAGTTGAAGACGTGGCTGAGGCCGCCGATGTCGATGCCGCGGGCGGCCACGTCGCTGCAGACCAGCAGGCGGACTTCGGCCGCCTTGAAGCGCGACAAGGTGGCGAAGCGCTCGGGCTGGCTCATGTCGCCGTGCAGTTGGCCGACGCTGAACTCATGGCGCTTCAAGGACTTGTAAAGGATGTCCACGTCGCGCTTGCGGTTGCAGAAAATCAGGGCGTTCTGCACCGACTGGCCGCGGATCAGGCGGCGCAGGGCTTCGCGCTTGTCGAGGTCGTCCACGACCGTCAGCCCGGCGACGATGGTGGTGGCGACGCTAGCCGGGCGGCTGACGGTGATCTCCTTGGGGTTCTGCAAGAAGGCGTCGGCCAGGCGGCGGATCTCGGGGGCCATCGTGGCGCTGAAGAACAAGGTCTGCCGGGTGCGGGGCAGGAAGCCGACGATCTTCTCCACGTCGGGGATGAAGCCCATGTCGAGCATCCGGTCGGCCTCGTCGATCACCAGCGTCTTCACGTCGGTGAGCAACAGGCCGCCGCGCTCGAACAGGTCCATCAGGCGGCCCGGCGTGGCGATCAGCACGTCCACGCCGCGCATCAGCACGTCCTTCTGGTCGGACAGGCTTTCGCCGCCGATCAGCAGGGCATGGTTGAGCTTCAGGTGCTTGCCGTACTGAACGAAGTTCTCGGCGACCTGGAGCGCCAACTCGCGGGTGGGTTCGAGGATCAGACTGCGCGGCATCCGGGCGCGGGCGCGGCTGCCGGACAGGATGTCGAGCATCGGGAGCACGAAGCTGGCAGTCTTGCCGGTGCCGGTCTGGGCGCAGCCGAGCACGTCGCGGCCCATCAGCACGGTCGGGATCGCCTGCGCCTGGATCGGCGTGGGCGCGCGGTAGCCTTTCTCGACCAGGGCGCGCAGCAACTCGGGCGAGAGGCCCAGCTCGGCGAAGCCGTCCTCCTGAAGCTCAGGCCCGGCGTCCTGCGGGAGCTCGGCTTCGGCGTTCGGCTCGTCCGGCAAGGCCGGGGCTGGCTGCTCAGGCAGGTCCTCGACGCGGTCGACGATCTCGACGAGCGGCTGTGCCGCCGTGTCGGTGTCGGCAAGCGCCGATTCGTCCGCCTGTGCGGTGTGGGTTTCCATCAAATGAAGAGTCTCGATTCAGCGAAGGTGTTCGTTCGCCCCACCGAAGCCGGTGACGGGCAAGCGCCGCGCAACCAGGCGCGCACGAACGCGATATCGGGAAAGGGTCGAGCAAAGTCAACAGCGATAGATGCACGGCGGACCGCTTGATGCAGATATACTGACCGCGGACCGATTCCAAGATCAAGGAGCAACAGGTGGCAGCGCAGTTCAACATCGCGGTCGGGCGTCGACCCGCGGCTCGGGTTTCGACCGCGGAACAAGATCATGGCGGGCCGGCATGAAGGTGCCGGCGAAACGGTCCCGGCCGCCGCTGGCCATCGAGGATTACGCGCTGATCGGCGACTGCCTGACCGCGGCGCTGGTCGGGCGGGACGGCAGCATCGACTGGCTCTGCCTGCCGCGGTTCGACAGCGCCGCGTGCTTCGCCGCCATCCTGGGCCGGCCGGAGCACGGGCGTTTCCTGATCGCCCCGCGCGACCCGTGCCCGCCCGCGACCCGGCGCTACCGCGACGGCTCGTTGATCCTGGAGACGGTGTTCAGCACCGAGGAGGGCGAGGTCGCGGTGATCGACTTCATGGTGCCGGGCAGCGCCAACAGCAGCATCGTTCGCATCGTCGAGGGGCGGCGGGGCAAGGTGGCGATGCAGATGGAGCTGTCGATCCGGTTCGACTACGGCGTGACGGTGCCGTGGGTGACGCACCGGAACGGCGGCAACGGCATCGTGGCGGTCGCCGGGCCGGAGATGGTGGTGCTGCGCACGCCGGTGCCGCTGAAGGGCCGCGACCTCAAGACGGTGGCGCGATTCACGGTGAAGGAGGGGCAACGCAAGCACTTCGTGCTGACGCACGGGCCGTCGCACCTGCCGATGCCGATGAGCCCCGACGTGGACGACGCGCTGTTCGCGACCGAGGCGTACTGGGCGAACTGGACGGCGCACAACCAGTTCAAGGGCGAGTCGGCCGGGCTGGTGCAGCGGTCGCTGCTGGTGCTGAAGGCGCTGACCTACGCGCCGACGGGGGGGATCGTGGCGGCGCCCACGGCGTCATTGCCGGAGATGCTGGGCGGGTCGCGCAACTGGGATTACCGGTTCTGCTGGCTGCGCGACGCGGTGATCACGCTGTTCTCGTTCATGGGGGCGGGCTACGCCGAGGAGGCGCAGGCCTGGGCGCGGTGGCTGCACCGCAGCGTGGCGGGCAGCCCGGAGCAGTTGCAGATCATGTACGGGATCGGCGGCGAGCGGCGGCTGGACGAGATGGAGCTGCCCTGGCTGCCGGGCTACCAGGGGGCGGCGCCGGTCAGGATCGGCAACGCGGCGGCCGGGCAGTTGCAGCTCGACGTGTTCGGCGAGGTGATGGCGGCGCTGCACCACGCGCGCAAGACGGGCCTGCTGGAGAAGATCGAGACGTGGTCGGTGCAACGGGCGATCATCGAGCACCTGGAAAGCGTGTGGGAGCAGCCGGACGAGGGGTTGTGGGAGATGCGCGGCGGGCGGCGGCATTTCACCTTCAGCAAGGTGATGGCGTGGCTGGCGTTCGATCTCGGCATCAAGGACGCGGAGGCGTACGACCTCGAAGCGCCGCTGGAGCGGTGGCGGGCGGCGCGGGCGCGCATCCACGCCCTGGTGTGGGAGCAGGGCTACGACCCCGAGATGGGCAGCTTCGTGCAGAGCTTCGGCGCCAAGACGCTGGACGCCAGCCTGCTGCTGCTGCCGTCGGTCGGCTTCGTTGACCCGCGCGACCCGCGCATGGTGGGAACGGTGGCGGCGATCGAGCGGGAGCTGCTGGTGGACGGCTTCGTGCTGCGCTACCGCACCGAGCGGGTGTCGGACGGGTTGCCGGAGGGCGAGGGGGCGTTCCTGGCGTGCAGCTTCTGGCTGGCGTCGGTGCTGCACATGCAGGGGCGGGAAGCGGACGCGCGGGCGCTGTTCAAGCGGCTCGCCGGGCTGTGCAACGACGTCGGGTTGCTGAGCGAGGAGTACGACCCGCACGCCAAGCGGTTCACCGGCAACTTCCCGCAGGCGTTCAGCCACGTGGCGCTGATCTCGACCGCGATGCGGCTCGACGGGCACCCGGTCGACATGATGGGCGAGCTGGGCTTCCAGGACATGCCGCCGGCGCAGAAGCCGTTGCCCAAGGAGCTGGTGCCGGCGGAGTAGGGCGGCCGGGTCAGCCGCTCCGGCCGTAGAGCAGGTCGGGCAGCACCAGCGACAGCCAGGGCACGTAGGTGATCAGGACCAGGAAGCCGAGCAGGATCGTCAGCCAGGGCAGCGCCGCCCGGGCGACGGACAGGAGCGGCATGCCGGTGATGCCGGAGGCGACGAACAGGTTGAGGCCGACGGGCGGCGTCACCATGCCGATCTCCATGTTGACGACCATCAGCACGCCGAGGTGAACCGGGTCGATGCCGAGTTGGGTGGCGATCGGGAAGATGATCGGCACCAGGATCAGGATGATGGCCGACGGCTCCATGAAGTTGCCGGCGATCAGCAGCATGACGTTGACGACGATGAGGAACTGCCAAGGCTGCAACCCGGCTTCCAGCAGCCCGGCGGCGATGGACTGCGGTATCTGCTCCGTCGTCAGCACGTGGGCGAACAGGAACGCGCTGGAGATGACGAACATCAGCATGGTCGTCACCCGCGCCGAATCGGTCAGCACGCGCGGGAGGTCGCGGGGCTTGAGGTCGCGGTAGATCAGCAGGGCGACGACGAAGGCGTAGACGGCGGAGACGGCCGCGGCCTCCGTGGGCGTGAACACGCCGCCGTAGATGCCGCCCAGCACCAGCACGATCAGCAGCAGGCCCCAGACGGCGCGGCCGAACAGGGACAGGCGCTCGGACCAGGTCGCGCGGGGCTGGCGGGGCAGGCCCTTGACGCGGGCGGACACGTAGATCGCCGCCATCAGCAGCAGGCCGAGCAGGATGCCGGGGATGATGCCGGCGATGAACAGGCGGCCGACCGAGGTTTCGGTCGCGGCGGCGTAGACCACCATGACGATGGAAGGCGGGATCAGGATGCCGAGCGTGCCGGCGTTGACGATGACGCCCGTCGCGTATTCCTGGGTGTAGCCCATCCGCACCATGCCGGCGATGACGATGGAGCCGATGGCGACCACGGTGGCCGGGGAGGAGCCGGACACGGCGGCGAACAGAATGCAGGCCATGACGGAGGCGATGGCGAGGCCGCCGGGCAGGTGGCCGACGCAGGCGCCGGCGAAGTCGATCATGCGCTTCGCGACCCCGCCGGTGGTGAGGAAGTTGCCGGCCAGGATGAAGAACGGGATGGCGAGCAGGGTGGCGGTCTGCGCCGCGTCGAAGAACTTGAGCGACAAGGAGGCGAGGCTGTCGTTGGCGAACAGCAGGATGGTGAGGATGGAGGACAGGCCGAGGGCGATGGCGATGGGCATGCCGATCGCCATGAACACGAACAAGGCGACGAACAGGAACAGCGTCGTCACGGCGCGGTCCCGGGCGAGACGCCGGCCGCAGGCCGCTTCGGGCGGTGGACGTCATCGCCGCCCAGCATGCCGATGGTGTCGGCGGCCTCGTCGGCGAGGTCGAAGCCTTGGGCCTGGCCGGTGAGGATGCGGACCGCCTGCTCGATCAAGCGGGCGATCAGCAGCAGGAAGCCGAGCGGCAAGCAGAGCGCCAGCAGCCAGCGGGCGACGGGGATGTCCTGCGCGTCGACGCCGAGGCGGTATAGGCGATACTCATACGTGTAGGAGCCGTAGAGCATCAGCCCGGCGAACACGAGGCACAAGGCGAGGGTCACGAGGCCGGTGACGCGGCGGGCGCCGGGGGGCAGCAGCTTGACGCCGGCATCGATGCCGATGTGGGCGTGGGTGCGGACACCGTAGGAGATGCCGAGCAGCACCAGCCAGGCGAACATGTAGGTGGTGCCCTCGAGCGCCCAGAGCAGGCCGGAGTTGAACACGTAGCGCAGCACGACCTGGATGAAGGTCAGCAGCGTCATCGCGGTGAGGAGGAGGGCCAAGACGGCTTCCTCCAGCCGGTCGATCACTCGGCGCAGCATCGGGCGTTCGTCCTGTCGGGGCGTGTCAGCGAAGCGGACCATCCGCGCGGCGGCGGACGGCCCTGGCGCGTGATCAGCTCGTGCCGGCGTTGCGGGCGGCGTCGATGATGTCGGCGCCGATCTCCGGCTTGAACTTGTTCCAGACCGGCTCCATCGCCTTCTTCCAGTCGGCGCGCTGCTGCTTGGTCAGCTCGTGGATCTTGACGCCGCTGGCCTTGATCTTGGCCAGCGCGTCGGCGTTGAGCTGGTCGGCGATGTCGTTGTTGACCTTGGTCGCCTCGTCGAGCGCCTGCTTGAGGCCCTTCTTGATGTCGGGGGCGAGGCCGTCCCACCACTCGGCGTTGACGACCACGGCGTAGTCGATCAGGCCGTGGTTGGACACGGTGAAGTCGCTCTGCACTTCCTGGTACTTCTGGCTGTAGCAGTTGGACCAGGTGTTCTCCTGGCCGTCGACGGTGCCGACCTGGAGCGCCTGGTAGACCTCGGCGAAGGCCATCTTCTGCGGCACGGCGCCGACGGCCTGGAACTGGGCGACCAGCACGTCCGAGTTCTGCACGCGGAACTTGAGGCCACGGGCGTCGGTGGGTTCGACCAGAGCCTTGTTGGCGGACAACTGCTTGAGCCCGTTGTGCCAGTAGGCGAGGCCGATCAGGCCCTTGTTCTTGAAGGAGGTGAGCAGGCCCTGGCCCGCGTCGCTGGCTTGGAACTTGTCGGCGGCTTCCATGTCGTCGAACAGGAACGGCAGGTCGAACACTTGCAGCTTCTTGGTGAAGCGGTCGAACTTGGACAGGGAGGGGGCGATCATCTGCACGTCGCCGAGGGCGAGCGCCTCCATCTCCTTAGCGTCGCCGAACAACTGGGAGTTGGGATACACCTCGACGCGGACCTTGCCGGGCAGGAGGGCCTCGGCGCGTTCCTTGAACTTTAGCGCGGCCTGGCCCTTGGGCGTGTTGTCGGCGACGACGTGGCTGAACTTTATGGTGAGCGGCGCGGCGGCGGCGATGTTGGCGAACAGCAGGGCCGCCGCCGCGATCATTGTCAGGACGCGCATGGATGTCTCCCGGAGGTTCGGCCGGGACGATACCCGGTCGGTTCATTGCGTGTGACGCTGTTATCGAAGGGTGCGGTGCAGCACAACGCCTTATTGGCGGCAGCGACCAATCACCATCAAAACGAACCCGTTCAATCGTCGCCGGATTGCGGCGCGCCCGCCATCGCGCCGTCGCTCGGTGCGGGCACGGTGATCTTGCGCCGCCGCCCCCGCGCGAGCCGCTCCAGGGCCAGGTAGACCACCGGCGTCGTGTAAAGCGTCAGCATTTGCGACACGATCAGGCCGCCGCAGATGGCGATGCCGAGCGGCTGGCGGTACTCGGCGCCGGTGCCGGTCGCGAAAGCCAGCGGGATCGCGCCGAACAGGGCGGCCAGAGTGGTCATGGTGATGGGCCGGAAGCGTTCCAGGCAAGCTTCGTGGATGGCGGCCTCGGGCGATAGGCCGCGGTCGCGCTCGGCTTCCAGGGCGAAGTCGACCAGCATGATGGCGTTCTTCTTGACGATGCCCATCAGCAGCACGATGCCGATGATGGACAGCACGCTGAGGTCGGTGCCGGTCGCGATCACCGCCAGCAGCGCGCCCATGCCGGCCGACGGCAAGGTGCTGAGGATGGTCAGCGGGTGCAGCAGGCTCTCGTAGAGGACGCCGAGCACGATGTAGATGGTGATGAGCGCCGCCCCGATCAGCAGCGGCTGGGTCGAGAGCGACTTCTGCAGGAACTTGGCGTTGCCGGCGAACTCGGTACGGACGCTCTCCGGCATTCGCAACTCACGGGCAGTCTTGCTCACGAGGTCGATGGCCTCGCCCTGCGAGGTGCCGGGCAGCAGGTTGAAGCTGACGGTGGCGGCGGGGAACTGGCCTTGGTGGCGCACGGCGAGCGGGGCGGAGTTGCGTTCGAGCCGGGCCACGCTGCTGATCGGCATCTGCGCCCCGTCGCGCCCGGGCACGTAGAGGTGGCTCAGCAGCGAAGGGTCGCGCTGCAGATCGGGCGCGGTTTCCAGCACAACGCGGTACTGGTTGCGCTCGGTGTAGATGATGGAGACCTGGCGCTGGGAGTAGGCGTTGTTCAGCGCGGCGTCGATGGCGCTGACCGAGACGCCGAGGCGGGCGGCGGCCTCGCGGTCGATCACCACCTCGGCCTGCGGCCCGGCGCGGTCCTGGTCGGTGCTGACGTCCTCGATGCCGGGCAGCTTGCCGAGCGCGTCCTGCATCTTAAGGGCCCAGGTGCGCAGCTCGGCCAGGTCGTCGTCGAGCAGGACGAACTGGAACTGGCTGCCGCCGGAGCGGCCGCCGGCGCGGAGATCCTGGGCGGAGTAGAGGTAGGTCTGGATGCCGGCCATCTGCGTCAGCTTGGGGCGCAGGCGGGCGATGACCTTCTCGCTGCCGACCTTGCGTTCGGACAGCGGCTTGAGGTTGATGGTGAGGCGGCCGCGATTGAGGCTGGACCATCCGGAGGTGATGCCGAGCGTGCTCTCGACGCTGGCGACGGCCGGGTCGGCCAGCAGCACGTCCACCACCCGGCGCTGGCGTTCGATCATGCCTTGGAAGCTGATGTCAGGGCTGGCGGTGGTGCTGCCCTGCAACAGGCCGGTGTCTTGGATCGGCAGGAAGCCTTTCGGCACCTCGCGGTAGAGAAGGATGGTGCCGACGACGAGGCCGAGGGTGACGAGGAGCATGGTCCGCCGCCAGCGCAGCGCGACCGCCAGGGTGCGGGCGTACCAGGATTGGAAAGCGGCGAAGGCGCGCTCGATGCGGGCGTCGATCCTGGCCCAGATGCCGGGCGCGGCGGAGCCGGCGGCAGGCCGGCCCCGGTCGAAGCGGCCGCACATCATCGGCGTCAGCGTAAGGGAGACGACGGCGGAGGTGGCGATGGCGACCGTCAGCACGGTGGCGAACTCGTGGAACAGGCGGCCGAGCAGGCCGCCCATGAACAGGATCGGGATGAACACGGCCACCAGCGAGACGCTGATGGAGATGACGGTGAAGCCGATCTGCCTCGCGCCCGCCAGCGCCGCGGCGAGCGGGGTCAGGCCGCGCTCCTGGTGGCGATGGATGTTCTCGATCATGACGATGGCGTCGTCGACGACGAAGCCGACCGAGATGGTCAGCGCCATCAGCGAGAAGTTGTTGATGCTGAAATCAAGCAGGTACATCGCGCCCAGCGTGCCGGCGATGCTGAGCGGCACTGTCACCGCCGCGGCGAGGGTGGGAACCAGGCGGCGCATGAACAGGGCGACGACCATCAGCACGAGGACGATGCTGATGACCAGGGTGACGGCGACCTCGTCGACGCTGGCGCGGATGGTCGTGGTGCGGTCGGCCAGGGTGTCGACGCGGATGTCGGGCGGGATCCAGCGCAGCAGTTGCGGCAGCACCGCCTTGATGCGGTCCACAGTGTCGATGACGTTGGCCCCGGCGGTCTTGGTGACGGTCAGCAGGATGGCGCGCCGCTTGTCCTGCCAGGCGGCGAGCTTGGTGTTGGAGATGCCGTCCTGCACGTCGGCGACGTCGCCGAGCCGGACGGCGGCGCCGTTGCGCGACTTCAGCACCAGGCGGGCGTAGTCGGCGGCCTGGCCGATCTGGCCGTTCAGCACCAGCGTTTCGGCGCGCTCCGGGCCGGAGAAGCCGCCGATGGGGCCGTTGACGTTGGCGTTGCGGATGGCGGTGTAGACATCCTGGCTGCTCAGCCCGGCGGCGCGCAGGGCGGCCGGGTCGAGGCGGACGCGCACGGCGGGCTTCTCCGCGCCGTTGACCGAGACCTGGGCCACGCCTTCCACCTGGCTGAGACGCTGGGCGAGGATGGTGTCGGCGGCGTCGAACACCTGGGCGGTGCCGAGGGTGTCGCTGGTGAGCGACAGGGTCATGATCGGCGCGGAGGCCGGGTTGTACTTGCGGTAGTAGGGCCGGGTCGGCAGGTCGGAGGGCAGGTCGCTGTAGGCGGCGTTGATGGCGGCCTGGACGTCGTTGGCCGCGCCCTCCAGCGGGCGGTCGATGTCGAACTGGACGACGATGGAGCTGCTGCCGGTGCTGCTGATGCTGGTGATCTCGTTGACGCCCGGGATCTCGCCCAGGCGGCGTTCGAGCGGGGCCGCGATGCTGGCGGCCATCGTCTCGGGGCTGGCGCCGGGGCGGCCGGCGAACACGACGATGGTCGGGATGTCGACGCTGGGCAGCGAGGAGACGGGCAGGAAGCGCAGCGCCACCAGGCCGGACAGCAGCAGGCCGACCGCGAGCAGGATGGTGGCGACCGGGCGGTTGATGAACGGCGCGGAGATGTTCATGCCGGCCGGGGGACCATCACTCCGCCGCCACGGGATGGGCGCGGCCGACGCGCAGGCGCAGGCGCTCGAAGGCCAGGTAGATGACGGGTGTGGTGTAGAGGGTCAACACCTGGCTGAGCAGCAGGCCGCCGACGATGGTGACGCCGAGCGGGTAGCGCAGCTCGGAGCCGGTGCCGCTTTCCAGCACCAAGGGCAGCGCGCCGAGCAGGGCGGCGGCGGTGGTCATCATGATCGGGCGGTAGCGCAGCGCGCAAGCCTCCTCGATGGCGGCGCGAGGGGAGAGGCCACGGTCGCGCTCGGCCTCGATCGCGAAGTCGATCAGGATGATGGCGTTCTTCTTGACGATGCCCATGAGCAGGACGATGCCGACCAGGGCCACCAGCGAGAGGTCCTGGCCGGCCAGCATCAGGGCCAGCAACGCGCCGATGCCGGCCGACGGCAGGGTGCTGAGGATCGTGATGGGGTGGATCGTGCTCTCGTAGAGGACGCCGAGCACGATGTAGATGACGACGACGGCGGCGACGATCAGCCAGGGGGCGCTGGACAGGCTGGCCTCGAACTCCGCCGCCTCGCCCGAGTAGCTGCCGACGATGGTGGCGGGCAGGCCGATCTCGGCCTCCGCTTGGCGGACGGCCTCGACGGCGTGGCTGAGGCTGGCGCCCGGGGCCAGGTTGAAGCTGATGGTGACGGAGGGGAACTGCGCCTGGTGGGTGATGGCGAGCGGCGCGGTTTCGCGGGTGATGGCGGCGATGGCCGACAGCGGCACCTGCGGCGTGCCGGCGGTGGCCGGCAGGCCGCTGCCCCCGGAGGAGGCGTTGCTCGACGTGGCGGCGGCCCCGGCCCCGGCCGACACGCCGGCGGCGGGGACATGCAGGCGAAGCAGCGACGACGGGTCGGCTTGCCAGGCCGGGTCGGCCTCCAGGATGACGCGATACTGGTTGGCCTGGCTGAAGATGGTGCTGATCTGGCGCTGGCCGAAGGCGTCGTACAGCGTGTCCTGCACCGCCTGCATGCTGACGCCGAGGCGCATGGCAGCGTCGCGGTCAACGTTGACGCGGGTGGCGAAGCCTTCCGTCTGCTGGTCGGTGGCGACGTCTTGCAGGTCGGGTTCGGCGCGCAGCCTTTCCACGAGACGGGGCGCCCAGGCGGCGAGCTCGCGGGCGTCGGTGTCGATCAGGGTGTACTGGAACTGGGTACGGCTGATGCGGGCGCCAATCTGGATGTCCTGCACCGGCTGCATGAACACCGACATGCCCGGCACGCCGCCCATCGCCTTCTGCAAGCGGGCGATGACGGCGGGGGCGGGATCACGCTCCGAGCGTGGCTTCAGGGTGATGCTGATGCGGCCGGTGTTGGGAGTGGCGTTGATGGTGCCGGCGCCGACGAAGGAGACGACGTTGGCGACGGCCGGGTCGCGCTCGGCGGCCTCGGCCAGGCGGGACTGAAGCGCTGCCATGCGGGGCACGGAGACGCTCTGCGCCGCCTCGGTGACGGCGACGATGACGCCGGTGTCCTGCTGTGGGAGAAATCCTTTGGGGATAATGGCGTAGAGGGCGACAGTGCCGAACAGCGCGAGGACGGCGACGATCAAGGTGAGGCCCTGGAAGCGCAAGGCGACCAGCAGGGTGCGGCGGTAGAGGCGGGCGGAAGCCTGGAAGCCGTGCTCGAACCAGGCGGTAAGGCGGCTCGGGCGCTCGTCGGCGCGGAGCAGGCGGCCGCACATCATCGGCGTGAGCGTGAGGGAGACGACGGCTGAGACGACGACCGAGGTGCTGAGGACGACGGCGAACTCGTTGAACAGCCGGCCGACGACGCCGCCCATGAACAGCAGGGGGATGAACACGGCGACCAGGCTGACGGTGAGCGAGATGATGGTGAAGCCGATCTGCGACGCGCCCTTGTAGGCGGCCTGGAGCGGGGTCTCGCCCTGCTCGATGTAGCGGACCACGTTCTCGATCATGACGATGGCGTCGTCGACGACGAAGCCGGTGGCGACGGTGAGGGCCATCAGGCTGAGGTTGTCGACGCTGTAGCCGCACAGCGCCATGACGCCGAAGGTGCCGACGAGGGAGAGCGGCAGCGCGATGGCGGGGATCAGCGTCGCGCGGGCGCTGCGCAGGAACAGGTAGATGACGAACACGACGAGGCCGATGGCGATGGCGAGCGTCACCTGCACGTCGGCGACGGAGGCGCGGATGGTCTCGGTGCGGTCGGTCGTGACCTGCATCCTGACCGCGGCGGGGATGGCGCGCTGCAGGGCGGGCAGGGCCTCCTGGATGGCGGCGACGGTGGCGACGATGTTGGCGCCGGGCTGGCGCTGGATGTCGAGGATGACGGCCGGGCGGCCGTTGTGCCAACTGGCGACGCGGTCATTCTCGACACCTGGGACCACGGCGCCGACGTCGGACAAGCGGACGGGCGCGCCGTTGCGCCAGGCGATGACGAGGTCCTGGTAGGCCTTGGGCGATAGAAGTTGGTCGTTGGCGCCGAGGGCGAAGGCCTGGCGCGCGCCGTCGAACCCGCCCTTAGCGCCGTTGACGTTGGCGGCGGCCACCGCGGTGCGGACGTCCTCCAAACTGAGGTTGTAAGCGGCGACGCGGGCCGGGTCGACGCGGACGCGGACGGCGGGGCGCTGGCCGCCTTGGACGGTGACCTTGCCGACGCCGTCGATCTGGCTGAGCTTGGGTTGCAGCAGGGTGTCGGCGGCGTCGCTGACGCGGTCGAGCGGGATGGTGTCGGAGGTGAGCGCCAGCGACAGGATGGGGGCGTCGGCCGGGTTCACCTTGGCGTAGATCGGCGGGTAGGGCAGGGTGTTGGGCAAGGTGCCGGCGGCGGCGTTGATGGCGGCCTGCACGTCCTGCGCGGCGTCGTCGATCTTGCGGCTGAGGCCGAACTGCAGCGTGATTTGGCTGGTGCCCTCGCTGCTGGTGCTGGTCATGGTCGACAGGCCGGTGATCTGGCCGAACTGCCGTTCCAGCGAGGCGGTGATCAGCGTCGCGACGGTGCTCGGCCCGGCCCCGGGGAGTTGCGTGGTGACCTGGATGGTCGGGAAGTCGACGGTGGGCAGGGCAGCGACCGGCAGCGCCTTGTAGCCCAGGATGCCGCCCAGCATCACGGCCAGCGCGAGCAGCCAGGTGGCCACCGGGCGGGCGATGAACGGGGCGGAGATGTTCACGACGCGGTGCGGCCGCGGCGTTGGGCGGTGCCGGGGGCGCGGCGCTCGCGCGGGGCGGCGTCGGGCGCGTTGCCGTCGGGGCCGGCGATGGCGACCTTGCTGTCGTCGCTCAGGCGCTGCGCGCCGTCGGTGACGACCTGCGCGCCGGCCTCCAACCCGGCGGTGACGATGCTGAGCGTCTGATCCTCGTGGCCGACCTCGACGGTCCGGCGCTTGACCGAGTTGTCCGGGTTGATGGTGAAGACGAAGGTGCCGCGAGGCCCGCGCTGCACGGCGGCGGGGGGGACGGTGACGACGTCGCGCCGGGTCTCGACCAGCAGGCGGACGTTGACGAAGCCGCCGGGCCAGAGGCGCAGCGCCGCGTTGGGGAAGGTGGCCTTGAGCTTGATGGTGCCGGTCGCGCTGTCGACCTGGTTGTCCAGCACGGCGAGCTGGCCGCGGTCGAGCACCTGGTCGGTGCCGCCGCTCTGCAAGGCGAGGACCTCCGGCGTGCCGTCCTGCATGGCGGCGGCGACGGCGGGAAGGGACTGCTGCGGCAGGGTGAAGACGACGGAGATCGGCTGCAGCTCGGTCAGCACGGTGATCGGGGTTGAGTCGCCCTGGTGGACGATGTTGCCGATGTCCACCTGGCGCAGGCCGACCCGGCCGTCGAACGGGGCGGTGATGGTGGTGTAGCCGAGCTGGGTGCGGGCGGTGTCGATCTGGGCCTGGTCGCCGCGCACCTGGGCTTCGAGCTGCGCCACCTGGGAGCGCGCGGTGTCGGACTGCTGGGCGCTGCTGTAGGCGGTGGCGGCGAGCTTGGCGTAGCGGGCGGCGTCGAGGCGGGCGTTGGCGAGGGTGGCCTCGTCCTGCTGCTTCTTGGCCGAGGCGGCGTCGAGGCTGGCCTGGTAGGGGCGCGGGTCGATGCGCGCCAGGACCTCGCCCTTCTTCACGTCCTGGCCTTCGCGGAACCGGACCTCGACGAGCGGCCCGTCGACCATCGGGCGGATCTGCACCTGGTTGTAGGCTTGCACCGTGCCGAGTCCGTCGAGGTAGATCGGCACGTCGCGCAGCTCCGCCTTGGCCGCCAGCACGGGGACCGGCGTGTCGCCGCCGTGCCGGCCACCTGCGCTGGCCGCCTGCCCGGTGTCGGCCGGGCCCGCGAACCACCACCACGCGCCGCCCGCGGCCGCGAGCAGCACGAGCAACAGCAGCAGGCGCTTCATCGGGCGACGCCCACACGCCAGCCGCCGCCGAGCGCCTTGTACAGGTTGACGAGCGCCTGGAACCGGGCGAGGCGGATCTGCGTCAGCAGGTCGAGGTCGCTGAACAGCGTCTGCTGGGTGTTCAACGAGGTGATGATGTCGATGGTCCCGGCCTCGAGTTGCGCCCTGGCGATATCGGCGGAGCGTTGCGCGACAGCGATGGCCTGGCGCTCCAGCGTTTCCTGTTCGGCCGCGAAGCGGAGCGCGGCCAGGGCCTGCTCCACGTCGGTGAAGCTCTGCAGGATCGCCTTCGCGTAATCGGCCACCAGCTCGGCATAACGCCCCTTCGCCTGCTCCAGCTGACCGCGGCGCAGCCCGTTATCGAAGATGGGCTGCGTGAGCGCCGCTGCAAGCCGGGCGACCAGGGTGCCGGGGCCGGTCAGGGTGCTGAGCGCGGCGCTGGTCAGGCCGCCGGTCGCGGTCAGCACGACGTCGGGGAAGAAGGCGGCGCGGGCGGCGCGGATGTTGGCGTTGGCGCCGATCAGTTGCGCCTCGGCGCTGGCGACGTCCGGGCGGCGGAGCAGCAGCTCGGCCGGCAGGCCGGGGGCGACCTTCGGCAACGGCAGGTTCTCCAGGCTGCCACCCTGCACGAGAACGCGCTCGGGCGGGGTGCCAACCAGGATGCCGAGGGCGATGCGCTGCTGCTCGATGGTGTTGCGCAGGGCGGGCAAGGCGGCGCGCTGCCCGGCGACCAGCGCCTCCTGCTGCGACACGTCGAGCGCGTTGGCGGTGCCGACGGCGAGGCGGGCGCGGAAAGCGCCGAGGATGCGCTGGGCGTCGCGCAGGTTGCGCTCGGCGACGCGCAAGCGGTCCTGGGCGGCGAGCACCTGGAAATAGGTGTTGGCGACCGAGGTGACGACGGTGAGCGCCACGACCTCCTGGTCGAACCGGGTGGCCAGCGCGCTGGCCTCGGCGGACTGGTAGAGGGCGCGGTTGCGGCCCCAGAAGTCGAGGTCGTAGCTGACCTGCAGGCCGAGGCTGTAGGTGCGGAAGTCGAAGTAGCGGCTGCCACCGGTGAGCGGCACGGCGGTGGGGACCGTGATGGGCACGGTCGTGCCGCCGGTGGAGGTGGGCACGCCGCTCGTGACGATGCCGCCGGTGCCGCCGCCGCTGCCGCCGCGGGTGGAGCCGCTGCGCTGGTAGCTGAAGTCGCCGGTGCCGTTGAGCGCGGGCAGCAGGGGCGCGCCGTTGACGCGGACCTGGGCGTCGGCCTGGACCACGCGGGCGGCTGCGGCGGCGAGGTCGGCGTTGTAGTCGCGGGCGCGCTCGATCAACTGATTCAGCTCGGACGAGTGAAAGCTGCGCCACCAGCCAGGCTCCGGCCAGGCGGCCGCGGCAGTTCGGCCGGTGGCGCGGAACGAGGCGGGCAGGTCGAGGCCGGGGCGGTTGTAAGCCGGGCCGAGGGTGCATGCGGTGAGCGAGGCCGCGCCGAGCAGCGCGGCGCGGCGAGTCACCGCCGGCCGGGAGGCGGGCGCCCTGGTCGTGTCGAGGTCAGGCATCCGGATCAGATGGCGGGGGCATCCGACTATTTCGAGAGCGGGCGGGATTTGGGGCGCACAGCGGGTCGCACGAGCGGCCGGGCGGGCCTGGGTCAGCGGGCCTGGGTCAGCGGGCGGCGAGGATGCGCTCGGCGAGCTTGAGGTGGGGGCGGTCGATCATCTTGCCATCGAGCGCGAACACGCCCTCGCCGGGGCGGGCGGCGAAGCCGTCGCGCACCTGCTCGGCCCAGCGCACCTGATCGGGCGCCGGGGTGAAGGCGGCGGCGACCGGGGCAACCTGGTCCGGGTGTATGCACAGCTTGCCGGCGAACCCGTCCCGCGCCGCCTCGGCCGCCTCGCGCTCGAGGCCGGCCGGGTCGCGGGGGTCGGGCCAGGGGGTGTCAATCGCCGGCAGCCCGGCGGCGGCGGCGGCGGTGAGGGTCAGGGCGCGGGCGGCGGCGACCGGAGCCGGGTAGCCGCCCGGGCCGCGGGGCGCGACGCCGAGGTCGGCGGACAGGTCCTCGGCGCCGAAGCAGAGAGCGACTAGGCGAGGGGAGGCGGCGCGGTAGTCCATCGCGTGCAGCGAGGCGGCGGTCTCGGTGACGAGGGCGAGCACGCCGATGTCGCCGACTGGGTGCCCGGCGGCGGTTTCCAGGGCTTCGAGGTGGTGGTCGAGGGCGGCGAGATCGTGCGGTCCGGTGCATTTCGGCAGCATGACCGCGGCGGGGCGGCCGGGCACGGCGGCGGCGAGGTCGGCCAGGTAGTGTTCAGTGCCGCGCGGGTTGATGCGGACGATGATAGGGCAGCCGGGGATTGGGCGGCCGGGGCCGGGGCCGGGGCCGGGGTCGCGCAGGCGGGCGGCGACGGCGGCGCGGGCTTCGCGCTTGTTGGGTGGGGCGACGCTGTCTTCGAGGTCGAGGATGACGGCGTCGGCGGCGGAGGCGAGCGCCTTGTCCGCCTTGCGGGCGCTGTCGCCGGGGGCGAACAGCAAGGTGCGCAGCTTCATGGGTGTCGGCACGCGGGAAGGCCTTTCCGGCTGCTGCGGGGCTGGAACAATCTTGCGCGCCCGCCGCCGATATGCAAATCCATCGGATAAGCAATGCGTGAACGAGGGGGAGGCGGGGTGCCGGACACCATCCTGGAGACATCCGGGCTGACGCGCGAGTTCCGCGGCTTCGTCGCGGTGAACGCGATTGAGCTGCGGGTCGAGGCGGGGACGATCCACGCGCTGATCGGGCCGAACGGCGCGGGCAAGACGACGTGCTTCAACCTGCTGACCAAGTTCCTGGCGCCGACGCGCGGCACGATCCGGTTCAAGGGGCGCGACATCACGCGGCTGAAGCCGGCGGCGGTGGCGCGGCTCGGGCTGGTGCGCAGCTTCCAGATCTCGGCGGTGTTCCCGCACCTGAGCGCGATCGAGAACGTGCGGGTGGCGCTGCAGCGCCGGCGGGGGTCGTCGTTCGATTTCTGGCGCTCCGACACCGTGCTGGACCGGTTGGAGGACCGGGCGGCCGAGCTGCTGGCCGACGTGGGGCTCGACGGCTACGAGGACACGCCGGCGGTGCTGCTGTCCTACGGGCGCAAGCGGGCGCTGGAGATCGCGACGACGCTGGCGCTGGAGCCGACCATGATGCTGCTCGACGAGCCGACGGCGGGGATGACGCACGAGGACGTGGACCGGATCGTGCAGCTGATCCGGCGCATCCGGGCGGGGCGGACGATCCTGATGGTGGAGCACAACCTGAGCGTGGTCGAGGGCTTGTGCGACCGGATCACCGTGCTGGCGCGCGGGCAGGTGCTCGCCGAGGGCGACTACGCGAGCGTGAGCGCGAACCCCGACGTGGTGGCCGCCTACCTGGGCTCGTCCGATGGCTGACGCTTCGGGGGCACCCATGCTGCAGGTGGGCGGACTCAACGCCTGGTATGGCGAGAGTCACATCCTGCACGGCGTTGACTTCGAGGTGGGGCAGGGCGAGGTGGTGACGCTGCTCGGCCGCAACGGGGCGGGCAAGAGCACGACGCTCAAGAGCATCATGGGGCTGGTGCCCCGGCGGGAAGGCAGCATCCGCTTCCAGGGGCGCGAGACGGCGGCGATGACGCCCGACACGGTGGCCCGGGCCGGCATCGCCTTCTGCCCGGAGGAGCGCGGCATCTTCGCCAGCCTCAACGTCACCGAGAACCTGATGCTGCCGCCGCAGATCGCGCCCGGCGGCATGACGATCGACGAGATCCACGCGCTGTTCCCCAACCTCAAGGAGCGGGCAAGCAGCCAAGGCACCAAGCTCAGCGGCGGCGAGCAGCAGATGCTGGCGATCGGGCGCATCCTGCGCACGGGCGCGCGGCTGCTGCTGCTCGACGAGCCGACGGAAGGGCTGGCGCCGGTGATCATCCAGCAGATCGGGCACACGATCCGGGAGATCAAGGCGCGCGGGTTCACCGTGCTGCTGGTGGAACAGAACTTCCGCTTCGCCGCGACGGTGGCCGACCGGCACTACGTGATGGAGCACGGCCAGGTGATCGACATGATCCCGAACGGGGAGCTGTCGGCCAACATGGGCAAGCTGCACGACTACCTCGGGGTGTAGCGGCGGCGACCTTGTTCCGACGCCGTTAATTCCGGCGGCTTGGTTCTGACGACTTGTTCCGACTCTGCCGTGTCGCGGGCTGAGACATCGTGCTAGACTGAAACAAATGGGGCCGCGCCCCCGATCCTTGAGGATCGCAACGACAACGGGAGAACGACCACATGGCACTATCTCGCCGCCGCCTGCTGGCCGCCGCCACGGCCGCTCCCCTGATCGGCCAAGCCGCGGGACCGGCCCGGGCGCAGGGATCCGGCCTGCGGATCGGCATCTTGACCGACCTGTCCGGACCCTACGCCGACTTGGCCGGGCCGCTGGCGGTCAAGGCGGCGCAGCTCGCGGTGCAGGACCACGGCGCGGCGGGCCAGGCGATGGGCGTCGAGATCCTGCAGGCCGACCACCAGAACAAGGCGGACGTGGGGGCCGGGATCGCGCGGCAATGGTTCGACCAGGGCGTGGACATGATCGCCGAGGTGGCGAACAGCGCGGTGGCGCTCGCGGTGGCGGGCGTGGCCAAGAGCAAGGACAAGGTTTACCTGAACTCAGGGGCGGCGACCTCCGACCTCACCGGCAAGCAGTGCAACGGCAACACGATCCACTGGGCCTACGACACCTACATGCTGGCCAAGAGCACCGGCGGCGCGCTGGTCAAGGCGGGCGGGAACAGCTGGTACTTCATCACCGCCGACTACGCGTTCGGCCACGCGTTGCAGCGTGACGTGACGCAGTTCGTCACCGACGCGGGCGGCAAGGTGCTGGGCGAGACCGCCTACCCGTTCCCCGGCACGACGGACTTCTCGTCGCTGCTGCTGCAGGCGCAGGCCTCGGGGGCCAAGATCCTCGGCATGGCCAACGCGGGCGCGGACACGATCAACACGATCAAGCAGGCGCAGGAGTTCGGCGTCACGCGGGCGATGAAGCTGGCCGGGCTGCTGGTGTTCCTGAGCGACGTGCACTCGCTCGGGCTGCCGGTGGCGAAGGGCATCATCCTGACCAACAGCTTCTACTGGGACATGAACGACCGCACGCGCGCGTTCTCGGAGCGCCTGGCCAAGGGCGGCGGCGGCGCGCAGCGGCCGACGATGGTGCAGGCGGGGGTTTATTCCAGCGTGCTGCACTACCTCAAGACGACGCAGGCGATAGGCGTGGCCGAGGCCAAGGCCAGCGGCGTCGCCACCGTGAACAAGATGAAGGCCATGCCGACCGACGACGACTGCTTCGGCCCGGGCCGCATCCGCGAGGACGGCCGCAAGCTGCATCCCTCCTACTTGTGGGAGGTGAAGGCCCCGTCGGAGAGCAAAGCGCCGTACGACTACTATAAACCGCTTGCGATGACGCCGGCCGATGAGGCATTCCGGCCGTTGGGCGAAGGCGGATGCAGCCTGGTCAAGGCTTGAACGCCGCGGATGAGAGTGGAGAAACGCGCATGACGATCGATCGCCGCCGCCTGTTGCAGGGCACCTTGGGCGGTGCTGCCGCCGGCCTCGTGCTGCCGCGCCGCGGCCGGGCGCAGACGCCGGGCGTGAAGCTGGGCGTGATGAACGACCAGTCGGGGCCGTATCGCGACATCGGCGGCATGAACTCGGTCGCGGCGGTGAAGCAGGCGGTGGCGGAGTTCGCGCCGGACTTCAAAACCGAGGTCGTCAGCGCCGACCACCAGAACAAGCCGGACGTGGCCGTCGGCATCGCCCGGCAATGGTTCGACCAGGACGGCGTCGACATCATCCTCGACGTGCCGACCAGCTCGGTGGCGCTGGCGGTGAACGGCGTGTGCAAGGAGAAGAACAAGGCTTACATCAACACGGGGGCCGCGACCACGGACCTCACCGGCAAGCAGTGCACGCCGGTGACGATTCACTGGTCCTACGACACCTACATGCTGGCCCGCTCCACCGGCGGCGCGATGGTCGAGGCTGGCGGCGACAAGTGGTACTTCGTCACGGCCGACTACGTGTTCGGCCAGCAGTTGCAGCGCGACACCACAGATTTCGTGCAAAAGGCCGGGGGCAAGGTGATGGGGGCGTCGCCGTACCCGTTCCCGGGCACGACCGACTTCTCCTCCTACCTGATCTCGGCGCAGGCGAGCGGGGCCAACGTGCTAGGCCTGGCCAACGCCGGGGCGGACACGGTCAACAGCATCAAGCAGGCGGCCGAGTTCGGCCTGACCCGGCAGATGAAAGTGGCCGCGCTGCTGATGTTCCTCAACGACGTGCACGGGCTGGGGCTGGAAGCGGCGCAAGGCTTGTTCCTGACCGAGAGCTTCTACTGGGACATGAACGACCGCACCCGCGCCTACACCAAGCGGTTCCAGGCGATGATGCCCGGCGTGTGCCCCAACATGACCAACGCCGCCTGCTACTCGGGTGCCACGCACTTCCTCAAGGCCGCCAAGGCGCTGGGGGCGGACAAAGCCGGCGACGGGGCCGCGGTGGTGGCGTGGATGAAGGCAAACCCCGCCGAGGACGACGCCTACGGCAAGACGACGATCCGCGCCGACGGCATGGCGATGACGCCCTCCTACCTGTTCCAGGTCAAGACGCCGGCCGAGAGCAAGCACCCGTGGGACTACTACAAGCAGGTGGTCGCGACCGCGGCCGACAAGGCGTGGAAGCCGCTGGGCGATGGCGGCTGCCCGCTCGTGAAGGCGTAGCCGCGCCGTGTTCATGATCTTCGGCCAGCCGGCGCCACTGCTGTTCGGGCAGTTGCTGCTTGGCCTGATCAACGGCGCGTTCTACGCCCTGCTGTCGCTCGGCTTGGCCATCATCTTCGGCATGTTGAACATCATCAACTTCGCCCACGGGGCGCTGTTCATGGTCGGCGCGTTCGTCGCCTGGATGATGCTGACGCCGAACACCTGGCTGGGCATGATCTCGCCCGGCCTGTCGGTGCCGGAGTGGCTGTCGATCGGCTACTGGCCGGCGCTGATCTTGGCGCCGCTGATCGTCGGCGCGTTCGGCTTGCTGCTGGAGCGGACGATCATCCGGCGGCTCTATAAGCTCGACCACCTCTACGGCCTGTTGCTGACGTTCGGGCTGGCGCTGGTGATCGAGGGGCTGGCGCGCAACGCGTTCGGCAGCTCGGGGATGCCCTACCGCATCCCGGCGGCGCTGTCGGGCGGGACCAACCTGGGCTTCATGTACATGCCCAACTACCGCGGCTGGGTCGTGGTCGCGGCGGCGATCGTGTGCTTCGGCACCTGGATCATCATCGAGAAAACCTCGCTCGGCTCGCGGCTGCGGGCGGCGACAGAGAATCCGGGGCTGGTGCAAGCGTTCGGGGTCAACGTGCCGCGGATGATCAGCCTGACCTACGCGGGCGGCATCGCGCTGGCGGCGTTCGCGGGCGTGCTGGCCGCGCCGATCTACTCGGTGAACCCCAACATGGGGTCGAACTTCATCATCACCGTGTTCGCGGTCGTGGTGATCGGCGGCATGGGCAGCATCCTGGGCAGCATCGTCACCGGGTTCGGCCTCGGCATCGTCGAGGGATTGACGAAAGTCTACTACTCGGAAGCCTCATCCACCGTCATCTTCGTCGTCATGGTCATCGTGCTGCTGGCCCGGCCGGCCGGGTTGTTCGGAAAGGCTGCCTGACCATGAGCGTCACCGCCACCACGGAACCCGTCGCGGCGCCCCGGACCGCGCGCCGGTTCCGCCTGTTCGGCTTCACCGGGCCGCAGGCGGTCGCGTTCCTGGTGATGGTGGCGCTGATCGCGGTGCTGCCGTTCATCGGCGTCTACCCGGTGTTCCTGATGCGGGTGCTGTGCTTCGCGCTGTTCGCGTGCGCGTTCAACCTGCTGATCGGCTACGTCGGGCTGCTGAGCTTCGGCCACGCCGCTTACTTCGGCATGGGTGCCTACGTGACGGCGTGGACGGCCAAGCACTGGGGGCTGACGCCGGAGCTCGCCATCCTGCTGGGCGGCACGGTGGGCGCGGGGCTGGGGCTCGTGTTCGGCTGGATCGCCATCCGTCGCCAGGGCATCTACTTCGCCATGATCACGCTGGCGCTGGCGCAGATGGTCTACTTCTTCTGCGTGCAGGCCAGCGGCTTCACCGGCGGCGAGGACGGCATCCAGCAGGTGCCGCGCGGCAACCTGTTCGGCGTGATCTCGCTGCGCCCGGACATGGCGATGTACGCGTTCGTGGCCGTGCTGTTCCTGATCTTCTTCCTGCTGATCCACCGCACGGTGCATTCGCCGTTCGGCCAGGTGCTGAAGGCGATCCGCGAGAACGAGCCGCGGGCGACCTCGCTCGGCTACCGTACCGACGACTACAAGCTGATCGCCTTCGTGCTGTCCTGCTTCATGGCCGGCATCGCCGGCGGGGCGATGTCGCTGGTGTTCGGCATCGCGACGCTGACCAACGTGCATTACGCGCTTTCGGGCGAGGTGGTGCTGATGACGCTGCTGGGCGGCATGGGCACCATCTTCGGGCCGGTCGCCGGGGCGGCGGTGATCGTCGGGCTGGAGAACTACCTGGCGCGGTTCGGGTCGTGGGTGCTGGTGACGCAAGGGGCCATCTTCATCGTCTGCGTGCTGGCGTTCCGGCGCGGGATCATCGGCGAGATCGCGGCGAAGCTGAAGATCCAGCTGTGACCCGAGCCGCCCGCGGGGTTCTGGCCGGGAGACAACGCGGGTAGGATAAGGCGGACCGAGACAGGAACCGCCGCGTGCTTCGCCCCAGTTCCAACCGCCGCGCCCGCCCGGAGGCGTTCTTCCGTCCGCGCTCGGTGCTGCTGGTCGGCGTGGGAACGGCGGTGAGCCGGGCAATCGCGGCCAACTTGGCCGGCTTCCCCGGCCAAGTGCGGACGGCGGACCCGGACGGCATCGGCGCGTACCCGGCGGCCGACCTGGCGATCCTGGCCTGCGAGCCCGGGCAGGTGGCCGCGGCGTTGCTGGCCTTGGCCGAGGCCGGCATCTTCGCCGTGGTGTGCGCGACCCCCGCACCCGACCTCGCCGAACGTGCGCGGGCGGCGGGCGTGCAGGTGCTCGGCCCGGCCTCCTTCGGGTTAATGGTCCCGGCGCTCGGGCTGAACGCGTCGACGTCGCACCTGCCGCCGCGGGCCGGCAAGGTGGCGCTGGTGTCGCAATCGGCGGCGCTGTGCCGGGCGGTGCTCGACTGGGCGGAGCCGAATGGGGTGGGGTTCAGCTACGTCATCGGCACCGGCGGCAACGCGCAGACCGGGTTCAGCCTGTCGCTCGACTGGCTGTCGCGCGACGCCGGCACCGGCGCGATCCTGCTCGACATCCGCAGCCTTCGCGACCGCGGCAGCTTCCTGGCCGCCGCGCGGGCCGCGGCGCGGCTGCGCCCGGTGGTGGCGATCCGGGCGGGCGGGCGGCTGCATGACCCGTCCGGCCGGGCGGACGCCGTGTTCGGGGCCGCGCTGCGCCGAGCCGGGGTGCTGCGGGTGGCGGGATACGCCGACCTGCTGGTGGCGGCGGAGGTGCTGACCCACGCCCGGCCGCCGCGGACCGAGCAGCTCGCCATCGTCACCAACGCCATCGGCCCGGCGCACATGGGGGCCGACGCCGCGGTCGGGCTCGGCCTGCCGTTGCTGGAGCTGGACACGGTGGCGCAGACGGTGCTGCGGCTGCGGTTGCCGGGCGGGCCAAGCAACCCCGGCATTATCTGGACCGGGGCGGACCAGCCGACCCGCTTGGCGGAAGCGGCGGCGATGCTGTCGGGCGTGGCGGCGACGGGGGGCGTCGTCGTGATCCTAGCGCCGACGGGGGCTGCGGACGCGGCGGCGGTCGAGGCGCTGATCGCTTGCCGGCCGACGCTGAAGGTGCCGCTGCTGGCCTGCGTGCTGGGCGAGACGACGGGGGCGGCGCACCGGCGGGCGCTGGCCGAGGCCGGGCTGCCGGTGTTCGCGACGCCGGAAGCGGCGGTGTGGGCGTTCGGTCATTTGGTGCAGCAGAAACGGGTGCGGGCGGCGGCGGCTGAGCTGCCGCCGCGGCGAGTGCTGTGTCTGGCGCCCGACAAGGAGACGGTGTCGCACATCCTCGATAGAGCGCGGGCCGCTGGCCGGGGGCTGACCCAGGATGAGGCGCTGGCGGTGCTGTCCGCCTACGGCATGGCGGTGGTGCCGGGGCGCGTGGCGCGCGGCTCCGACGCTGCGGCGGACGCGGCGGCACGGCTGGGATTCCCGGTCGTGGTCAAGCGCCGGCGGGTGACCCGGCCACCCGCGGCGCGGACCGGCAACCTGGTGCTCGACCTCGTGAACCGGGAAGCGGTTCGGCTCGCTGCGCGCCGGCTCGATCCCGCGCCGGACGGCCTCCTGGTGCAGCGCCAGGCCGGGCGGGCGCGGGAAGTGCGGATCACCGTCGCCGACGACCCGCTGTTCGGCCCGGCAGTCGGCTTCGGGCTGGGCGGCAGCGCGGCGGCGCTGCTGGGCGACGTGGCCTACGACCTGCCGCCGCTCAACCTCGTGCTGGCCCGGGCGCTGATCGCGCGCATCCGCGCCGGCGGGCTTCTGGGCGCGCAGAACGACCAGCCGGCGGCGGACCTGGACGCGGTGGCGGACGCGCTGGTGCGGATCAGCCAGCTCGTGATCGACCATCCGGAGATCGCGGAGATCGACGTCAACCCGCTGTTCGCCGACGCCGCGGGGGTCTCGGCCGCGGACGCCTGGATCGGGCTGCGGCCCGCGGGCGAACGGGCGGACTTCGCCATCGCCGCCTACCCGGCCGACCTGGCCGGCACGTTCGACGCGCGCGGCGAGACCCTGCTGATCCGCCCGATCCGTCCCGAGGACGCCGAGGCGCACGTCGCCCTGTTCGGCCGGCTGACGCCGGAGGACATCCGCTACCGCTTCTTCAACATGCTGCGCGAACTGCCGCGGGAACAGATCGCGCGCATGACGCAGGTGGACTACGACCGCGAGATGGCGTTCGTCGCGGTGCGCGAGGCGACCGGCGAGACGGTGGGAGTCTGCCGGCTCGTGCGCGAGCCGGGCAGCGACCGGGGCGAGTTCGCGATCGTCGTCGAGCCGTCGATGAAGGGGCGGGGGCTGGCGCGGCGGCTGATGCAGCGGGTGATGGAATGGGGGCGGAGGCAAGGAATGCAGGTGGTCGTGGGCCAGGTGCTGGCCGAGAACGCGCCGATGCTGGCGTTCATGCGCCGGATGGGAGCGGTGATCCGCCGTATGCCTGAGGAGCCGCAGGTCGTGGAGGCGGTGATCGAATTGGCGTAACGTTCGGCCATGCTGAACAACTCACTCGTCGCCGCGCCCGACTTGGCGCAGGCGCGGCGGCGCGCGATCCTGCTCGTGCTGGCGTCGTCCGGTTCGTTCACGATGGCGGCGGCGCTGGTGAAGGTGGCGGCCCCCGAGATCCCGACGGTGGAGCTGATGCTGTTCCGCAGCTTCGTCGCCCTCGTTCTGATGGTGCCGTGGATGCTGCGGGCGGGCGGATGGGCGGTGCTGCGGACACGGCGGCCTTGGGCGCACGGGCTGCGGTCCGTGGCCGGGCTGGCGGGCATGTTCAGCACCTTCTACGGCCTGGCGCACCTGCCGATCGCCACGGTGACGGCGCTGGGCTTCGCGATGCCGATTTTTCTCGCGATGCTGAGCGTGCCGATGCTGGGCGAACGGCTGACGTGGACGCGGGTGGCGACGATCCTGGCCGGGCTGCTGGGGGTGCTGCTGGTGATCCGGCCGTGGCAGGGAGCGGGCGGGTTGCCGAAGTTCGAGACGGCGGTGGTGGTGGCGGGCGTCGTCGCCTGGGCGGTGGCGATGGCCAGCATCCGGCGCATGGGGCAGGCGGGCGAGCGCAACATCACGATCGTCGTGCTGTTCTCGCTGTGCTGCTCGGTCCTGAGCGGGGCGCTGACGATCCCCGTCTGGGTGACGCCGCGGCCGGTGATGCTGTGGACGCTGGTGGCGATCGGCGCCATCTCGGCGCTGGCGCAGTTGTTCATGACCGAGGGCTACCGCAGCGGCGAGGCGAGCATGCTGGCGCCGTTCGAGTACAGCGCGATCTTCTACACCGTGCTGCTGGGCTGGGCGGTGTGGGGGGAGGTGCCGGGACCCTGGGAGGCGACGGGGATCGCGGTGCTGGTCGGGTCGGGGCTGTTCACGTGGTGGCGGGAAACGCGGGCCTGAGCAGCGGGCCGCCCGCCCAAGTTCACGCGTTCTCGTAAACGGTGCTCAGCGTGCCGATGCCCTCGATGGTCACGTCCACGGTGTTGCGCGGCTCGCGCATGACGCCGACGCCCAGGGACGTGCCGCAGCAGATCACGTCGCCGGGCAGGAGCGTCACGTCGCGGGACAGCAGGGCGACGAGGGCGGGAACGGGGAACACCATGTCGGACACCGGGTAGTTCTGCCGCTCGGCACCGTTCAGCACCGTGCGCACCGCGAGCGTTTCGGGCCGGAGGCCGGTGGCGATGGCCGGGCCGAACGGGCTGAAGCCGTCGAAGCTCTTGGCCCGGGTCCATTGGGCGAAGCTGGGGTCCTTTTGCAGGAGGTCGGAGGCGGTGATGTCGTTGACGCAGGTGTAGCCGAACACGGACGTCTCGGCCTGGTCCGGCGTGGCGTTGCCGCACCGCTTGCCGATGACGATGGCCAGCTCGCCCTCGAACACCACCTTGCCGTCGTAACTGGGTGGGCGGCGCACCACCGCGCCCGGCCCGGCGTAGGACGAGGCAGCCTTGATGAACCAGAGCGGTTCCGGCGGCGCGGAAAGGCCGAGCTTGGCACCGAGGGCGCGGAAGTTGTTCCACAGCGCGATCATCTTGGTGGGCTGCGACGGCGCGAGCAGGCGGACGGCGCCGAGCGGCACGTGCTCGCCGGTGGGCGTCGGGTCGTCGAACATGCTGCCCCCGTGGACGGCGATGGTCTGGCCGTCAAGGGTGCCGAAGCCGACCGCGCCGTTTCGTTCGAAACGGACCCAACGCGTCACGCCGTCGGACGCCACGCTACTGGATCCCGGCGGTCTGGGCCCGTTGCTGCACGAGCGCCAGCACGATGTCGATCGTGGGCGTCGGCACGCCGGTGAGCCGGCCGAGTTCCTGCACGACGGTGACCAACGGATCGATCTCCATGACCCGGCCGCGCTCCAGGTCCTGCAGCATGGAGGTCTTGTGCGCGCCGACCGCGCCCGCCCCGTTGATGCGGCGCTCCACGTCGACGCGGAAACCGACGCCGAGCTTGTGGCCGATCTCCTGGGCTTCCAGCATCATCGCCTTGGCGATCGCGCGGGTGCCCGGCGTTTCGGTGATGACGTCGAGGGTGGCGCCGGTCAGGGCGCTGATCGGGTTGAAGCTGAGGTTGCCCCAGAGCTTGAGCCACATCTCGTCGCGGATGTTCTCCATTACAGGGGCGCGCAGGCCGCCGGCTTCCATGAGCTTGCTCAGCGCCTCGATCCGCTCGGTGCGCTCGCCGCTCGGCTCGCCCAGGGGGAACTTGTCACCGTACACGTGCTGGATCACGCCCGGCTCGACCACTTCGGTGGCCGGATAAACGATGCAGCCGATCGCACGCTCGGGCAGCAGGCCGGACCATTGACGCCCGCCGGGATCGACCGACTGCAAGGTCGAGTTCTCGAGCGCGCCGCCGTGGCGATAGAAGTACCAGTAAGGGACGCCGTTGACCGCGGTCACGACGCTGGTGTTGTTGGCCAGCAACGGCTGCATGGCGTCGACGACGCCCGGGATGGAATGGGCCTTGAGGGAGACGAAAACGTAATCCTGCGGGCCGAGTTCGGCCGGGTCATCGGTGGCGGTGACGTGGGCCACGCGCTCCTCCTCGCCGATGCGCAGGCGCAGGCCGTTCTCGCGCATGGCCTTCAGGTGGGGTCCGCGGGCGACGAGGCTGACGTCCGCGCCGCTCAAGGCCATCTGAGCGCCGACGTAGCCGCCGATCGCGCCGGCACCGTAGATGCAGATTTTCATGTGCTTCTCCCCTTCGTTCCACGCGCATCGCAGCGTCTTGTATATTGTATGCCAGATGACTAGAAAGATAGTGATTTAAAACGCGGTTGTGTCCAAGCATATATTTCACAAAAAGCCGGTCGAAGCGAATGAATCCGTCGCGGGCCTGATCACGTCCACGAATGCGGCATCAATGGAGCCGGCCGTGAAACAGATTCAGCCTATCCCCGAGCACGGTCGCGGTGGAGACTGGCCGGGCGGCGGCGCGATGCGATCTGCCTCGACCCGGCGCCCTGACCATCGCACGAGGACGACCATGATCATCGACCGCCGCACGCTTCTCGCCACCGCTGGGGCCGCCGTCACGACCGCGCGAGCCCGCGCCCAACCAGCGGACAAGATCCGCGTCGGCGTGCTGACCGACCTCTCAGGCCCGTACAGCGACACCTCCGGCCCGACGTCGGTGGCGTGCGCCCGCCAGGCGGTGCAGGATCTGTCCGGCTCGCACGGGCTGGTGGTCGAGGTGCTGGAGGGCGACCACCAGAACAAGCCCGACGTCGGCGCCGCTATCGCCCGGCAATGGTTCGACAACGGGGTGGACGTGGTGGTCGACGTGCCGAACTCGGCGGTGGCGCTGGCGGTGAAGTCGGTCGCGGCGGCGAAGGGCAAGGCCTACCTCAACACCGGCGCGTCCTCGACGGCGCTCACCGCGGACTGCCCCGGCAACACCATCCATTGGGGCTACAACACGTCCATGCTGGCCAACGCCGCCGGGGCGAACGTCCGCGCCGGGGCGAGGTCATGGTTCTTCGTCGTCGCCGACTACGTGTTCGGCCGCGACCTGCGCGACGCGGCGACCGCCTCGGTGGACCAGGCCGGGGGCAAGGTGCTCGGCAGCGTCGCCTACCCGTTCCCGGACACGACCGACTTCTCCGCCTTCCTGCTGCAAGCGCAGGCCAGCGGGGCGGACATCGTCGCCTTCGGCAACGCCGGCATCGACGCGGTCAACTGCGTCAAGCAGGCGCACGAGTTCGGGTTGACGCAGGGCGGCAAGCGGATCGCGGCGATGCTGGCGTTCCTGCAGGTGATCCACTCGCTCGGCCTCGAGACGGCGCAGGGCCTGCTGCTGACCGAAAGCTTCTACTGGGACCTGAACGACCGCACCCGCGCCTTCATGGACCGCATCAAGGGCAAGCTGGGGGGCAACTACGTCAGCACCGAGCAAGCCGGGACCTACGCGGCCACCCTTCACTACCTGAAGGCAGTGGCCGACATGGGCGTGCCGGCCGCGAAGGCCGACGGGGCGGCGGCCATCACCCGCATGAAGGCGATGCCGACCGACGACGACTGCTACGGCCGCCTGCGGATCCGAGAGGACGGGCAGGCGATGCAGCCGGCCTACCTGTTCCGGTGCAAGGCGCCGGCGCGGAGCCGCGGCCCCTGGGATCTCTACGATCTCGTCGCAACCATCGCCCCGGAGGACGCCACCCCGCCTCCCGGCTCGTGCAAGCGGGGGTGAGGCGCGGGCCGGGCCTGGGTCAGCCGGCGTCGCCGATCGTCGCCAGCACGGCGTCCCGCAGGGCGCGCACCTCCTCGGCCGCGGCGCTGCGCGGCGAGGCTTCGGTCACGCCCAGTCCTTCCGCGAAGGCCTGGGCGTAGATCGCGCGGTTGCCGAGCGTCGCCGGCAGCACCGGCAGGGACTGCGCCCGCATCGCCGCGTCCATGCCGTCGCGCAGCTTGCCACCGGCGGGCGCGCGGTTGAGCACGAGGCGGACGTGCCGCTTCTCCTCGGTGGCGAGCTTCAGCGTGCCCTCGGCGGCCCACAGGTCAGGGGGGCTCGGCTGGACCGGCACCAGCACCAGGTCCGCGCCGCGGATGGCGCGGCGGGCGTCGGCGTCGATCTGCGGCGGGGTGTCGATCAGCACCACGTCGTAGGCGCGGCGCAGGCGGTCGAGCTCGCTGGCCAGCCGCCAGCCGGCGACCTCGCTGAGCGCGAGCGTGACCGCGGTCGAAGGGCGGGCGGCGCGGATGGCGTGCCAGCGGGCGAGGCTGTGCTGCGGGTCGATGTCGAGCAGCGCCACCGACTTGCCGGGCGCCAGCGCCGCGGCCAGATTGGCGGCCAGCGTCGTTTTGCCGGCGCCCCCTTTCTGCTGCGCCACGGTGATGACGACCGCCATGCCCTTGTCCCGCCTGCCTCGCGCCAGGATGCACCGCGCCCGGCCCGGCTGCCAACCCGAGCCGCTGCCGACGCCCGCCGAGATGGCCGAGGCCGACCGGGCCGCGCCCGGGCTGGGCGTGCCGGGCTTGGCGCTGATGCAGGCGGCGGCGCGGGCCGTGGCGTGGGCGGCGAGGCGGTTCGGCCCGGCGCGGACGCTCGTGCTGTGCGGCCCGGGCGGCAACGGCGGCGACGGCTGGGGCGCGGCGCGGCTGCTGGCGCAGCAGGGCTGGCCGGTGGCGGTGGCGGAGTGGGCGCCGCCGCGGCCGGGCAGCGACGCGGCGCGGCTGCGGGCGATGTGGCGCGGGCCGGTGGTGGCGTTCGAGGCGACGGAGGCGGGGCGGGCGGACCTGGTGATCGACGCGGTGTTCGGGGCCGGGCTGCGCGGCGGCGTGCCAGGCCCGGTCGCCACCGTGCTGGGCGCGGCGCGGCGCGTGCTGGCGGTGGACGTGCCGAGCGGGGTGGACGGCGCGACCGGCCGGGCGCGGGGCCGGGTGCGGGCGGCGGCGCTGACCGTCACCTTCGCGGCGCGCAAGCCGGGGCACCTGCTGCTGCCGGGGCGTGACCTGTGCGGCGAAACGGTTCTCGCCGACATCGGCATGCCGGCCGGGGCGATGCCGCCGGTGGCGACGTGGCGCAACACGCCGGCGCTGTGGACGCTGCCGCGGCCCGGGCCGGAGGCGCACAAGTACACCCGCGGGCACGTCACGGTCATGGGCGGCGGGCAGATGACCGGGGCGGCCCGGCTGGCGGCCGGCGCGGCGCGGCGGGGCGGGGCGGGCATGGTGACGATCGCCCCCGGCGGTGCGGGAGACCTGTATCGCGCGAGCGCCGAACCGGGCCTGATCGTCGATGACGCGCCGCTCGACGCCTTGCTGCGGGACGGGCGGCGAACGGTTTGGGTGTGCGGCCCCGGGCTGGGGCAGGACGCGGCGCGGGCGGCGTTGCCGGCGCTGCTCGGGGCCGGGCGGCACGTGGTGGCGGACGCCGACGCGCTGGGGGCCGCGGCGGGGGAGCCGGACCGGCTGCGCGGCTGCGCTGTCGTCACGCCGCACGGCGGCGAGTTCGCCAAGCTGTTCGGCCCGGCCGGCGACGACCGGTTGGCGGCGGCGCGGGCGGCGGCGCGGCGGATCGGAGCCGTCGTGGCGCTGAAAGGCTCCGACACCGTGATCGCGGCCCCGGACGGGCGGACGGCGGTCAACGACAACGCCCCGCCCTGGCTCGCCACGGCGGGGGCGGGGGACGTGCTGGCCGGGCTGGTGGCGGCGTTGCTGGCGCAGGGAATGCCCCCGTGGGACGCCGCCTGCGCCGCGGTGCATCGCCACGGCGAGGCTGCGCGGCGGGCGGGGCCTGGCTTGATTGCCGAAGATTTGCTTCCGTTCCTAAAAGAAACTGTAACCGACTTGAATGATTGTCGCGGGAGGCGGGAGCCAGGTTATACTGACGTGTCTTGGAGACGCCTACATGAGTGACACAGCCGTTCAGGTCGGCCTATTCGACCGGGCGATTCGCCGCATCGCCACGGTCTGGCGGGATATGGCGTCGACCGTTTCGGTCAACGAGGATGAGGGGATCGCCGGGCAGATGCGCGCCTGCCTGAACGCGCGCGGCGGCGAGGTCAGCGCCCGCAACCGGGCGGCCAAGCTGGCGCAGACCTACCTGGGCCTGGACGACGACGGGCGGCGCAGCTTCCTGCGCGACCTGGCCAGCTTCGACAGCGACCCGGCGAACGCCGAGCGCGCCTTCGCCGCCGTGCAGGCCGCGGAAGGCCCGGCCGAGCGCGCCATCGCCCAAGTTGCCCTGCGCCGGGCGCTGGAGCCGCCGCGGGTCCGGCTGCTAAGCCAGTTCACCACCATCCCGGATGGGATGAAGTTCCTGGTGGACTTGCGCGCGACGTTGCTGGCGCTGAAGGGCAGCGACCCGTGGCTGGCGGCGCTGGAGAACGACCTTCGCAACCTGCTCGCCAACTGGTTCGACGTCGGCTTCCTGGAGCTGCAGCGCATCGACTGGACCAGCCCGGCGCTGTTGCTGGAGCGCCTGGTCGGCTACGAGGCGGTGCATGAGATCCGGTCGTGGAGCGACCTCAAGAACCGCCTGGACAGCGACCGCCGCTGCTACGCGCTGTTCCATCATCGAATGCCGAACGAGCCGCTGATCTTCGTCGAGGTGGCCCTGGTGCGCGGCCTGGCCGACAGCGTGCAGCGGTTGTTGGACAAGAAAGCGCCGCTGCTGGACCCGAGGGAGGCCGACACCGCGATTTTCTACTCCATCAGCAACTGCCAGAAGGGCCTGGCGGGGATCAGCTTCGGCAACTTCCTGATCAAGCGCGGCGTCGAGTTGCTGGGGGCGGAATTCCGCAACATCAAGCAGTTCGCGACGCTTTCACCGATGCCAGGGTTCCGCCGCTGGCTGGACGGCAATTTGCGGGAGAACGACCCGAAGCTGCTCAGCGAGGAAGAGGCGACGGCGCTGCGCGCCGCAGCGCCGGCGACAGATGGCGCATCGGAAAGCGGCAGCGAGGCGCTCGCCGCCATCCTGGCCCGGCGCAGCTGGTTCCGGGACAAGGCCTTGTTCAAGGCGGCCGAGCCGGTGCTGGTCCGCCTCGGCGCCCGTTACCTGCTGGCGGAAAGCCGGGGCGGCCGGGCGCTCGACCCGGTGGCGCACTTCCACCTCTCGAACGGGGCGCGGGTGGAGCGGATCACGGCGCTGGCCGACACGTCGGAGAAGGGAGCCAAGGAGAGCGCCACCCTGATGGTCAACTATCTCTACGACCCGGCCAAGATCGAGGACTACCACGAGGACTACGCCGGCGAGGGCAAGCGCAACGCCAGCACCGCGGTCAGGCGGCTGGCCCGGGGCTGGTCGTGAACGCGCCTGCGGTCCTGCATCCACTGTCGTCGGCCCTCGCGCCGAACCGCTTGGCGGCGCTGCATCAGGTCGAGCGCAAGCTGCTATGGCTGTCGGCGTGGATGGTGCACAACGCCAACCACGTGCGCCCGAACCGCGACGGCCTAAAGGTCGGCGGCCACCAGGCGAGCTGCGCCAGCGTCATCAGCATCATGACGGCGCTGTATTTCGAGATCCTGCGGCCGCAGGACCGGGTGGCGGTGAAGCCGCACGCGGGGCCGGTGTTCCACGCCATCAACCTGCTGCTGGGGCGGCAGACGGCGCAGAAGATGGCCGGGCTGCGGCAGATGGGCGGGGTGCAGAGCTATCCGTCGCGCACCAAGGACGGGCCGGAGGTGGACTTCAGCACCGGCTCGGTCGGGCTCGGCGTGGCGCTGACCAGCTTCGCGGCCTTGATGCAGGACTACGTGCGGCTGCACGGGCTGGACCAGGGCCTGCCGCCCGGTCGGCAGGTGGCGATCGCCGGCGATGCGGAGCTGGACGAGGGCAACATCTACGAGGCGCTGCTGGAGGGCTGGAAGCACGACGTCCGCGACGTCTGGTGGATCATCGACTACAACCGCCAGAGCCTCGACAGCGTGGTGCCGGACCGGCTGTTCGGCCGCATCGAGGGCTTGTTCCGCGACATGGGCTGGAACGTCGTCACCCTGAAGTATGGGCGCATGTTGCAGGCGGCATTCGAGCGGGAAGGGGGCGAGGCGCTGCGGCGCTGGATCGACGACTGCCCCAACAGCCTCTATTCCGCGCTGACGTTCCAGGGCGGCGCGGCCTGGCGGCAGGCGCTGCTGGCGGAGCTGGGCCGCGAGCCGGGCTTCCGCGCCATTATCGACCCGCTCGACGATGACGAGTTGGGCGCGCTGATGACCAACCTCGGTGGCCACGACGTCGATTACCTGATCGAGAGCTTCCGCGCCGCCGCCGCGGCCGGGGACCAGCCGACCTGCTTCATCGCCTACACGGTGAAGGGCATGGGGCTGCCGTTCGCCGGGCACAAGGACAACCATTCCGGCCTGATGACCCGGGATCAGATGGAGGGCTTCCGGGCGCAGATGGGCATCCGGCCCGGCCATGAGTGGGACATCGCCGAGGGCCTCGACCTGTCGCCCGAGGCGTTGCGGGCCGTCATCGACGACGCGCCGTTCGCGACGCCGCTGACGCCGGCCGGCCGGCAACTCGCCGCCGCGCCGATCGCGGTGCCCGAGGCGCTGCCGGGGCCGAAGGTCGCCGGGCGCAAGCTCAGCACCCAGGCCGGGTTCGGCGAGATCCTGGCCGAGATCGGGCGCGGCCACGGCGACTGCGAGGCGCTGGCGAAGCACATCGTCACCACCAGCCCGGACGTGACGGTGTCCACCAACCTCGGTCCCTGGGTGAACCGCCGCGGCGTGTTCGACCGCCACACCCGCAACGACGTGTTCCGCGACGCCAAGCTCGCCAGCGCCCAGCGGTGGGGCATGTCGCCCACCGGGCAGCACATCGAACTGGGCATCGCGGAGCAGAACCTGTTCCTGCTGCTCGCCGCTGCCGGGCTGCAGCACGGGCTGACCGGGGCGCGGCTGCTGCCGGTCGGCACGGTCTACGACCCGTTCGTCAACCGCGGCCTCGATGCGCTGATCTACGGCTGCTACCAGGACGCCCGCTTCCTGCTGGTGTCCACGCCGTCCGGCCTGACGCTCGGCCCCGAGGGCGGGCAGCACCAGAGCGGCAACACGCCGCTGATCGGGATGGCGGCCGATCGGCTGGCGAGCTACGAGCCGGCCCACGTCGACGAACTCGCGATCCTGCTGCGCCACGCCTTCGCCCACATGCAAGCGCCCGACGGTTCCGCCGTGTGGCTGCGTCTATCCACCCGGCAACTGGACCAGAAGGAGCGGTCGCTTGATCCGGCGGCGGTGATCGCCGGGGCGCACTGGGTGCATCCGCCGACGGAAGGCGCGCCGATCGCCCTCGCTTACCAAGGCCCGATCGCCCCGGAAACGGAGGAAGCGTTCGCCGCGTTGCGGGACGACGTGCCGGGAGCCGGGCTGCTGGCGATCACCAGCCCCGACCGGCTGCACCACGGCTGGGTGCGGGCAACCCGGGCGCGGCGGGCCGGGGAGCCGGGTCAGTCCCATATCGAACACCTGCTCGCCCCGCTGGCGGCCGAAGCGGCGCTGGTCACGGTGCTCGACGGCCATCCGGCGGCGCACTCGTGGCTGGGCGCGGTGCGCGGACACCGCGTGGTGCCGCTCGGGCCGGACCGGTTCGGGCAAAGCGGCGATCTGCCGGACCTTTACCGGGAGTACGGGCTGGACACCGACGCCATCCTCGACGCCTGCGCGCAGGCCTTGCTGGGGTAAGGCGTCGAAGGTGCCGCCTCGACGAGGTCCGGCCGCTCGCCAGGCACGTCCATGCGACCGAGGCAAGCCTCGCCGGATCGGCGGCGGCCGCGTCACCGGTCCGGCCGCCGCGCGGCGGCGCTGCCTTGCCCCTGCCACCCCCATGCGCTACACGCCGCCGCCTGAGGCACGCTCGCGGGCGTGGTGAAATTGGCAGACACGCCAGATTTAGGTTCTGGTGGCGCAAGCCGTGGGGGTTCAAGTCCCTCCGCCCGCACCACCCGCCGGACACAGGAACGAAGCTCCCATGCAGGTCACCGAGACGCTTTCCGATGGATTGAAGCGAGGGTTCGCGGTCACGGTCCCCGCGTCCGACCTGGAAGACAAGCGCACCGCCCGGCTGCGCGAGATCGGCAAGACGATCCGCCTGCCGGGCTTCCGCCCCGGCAAGGTGCCGCCGACCATCGTGCGCCAGCGCTACGGCACCGCGGTGATGGCCGAGGTGCTCGAGGAAAGCGTCAACGCCGCGACCCGGCAGGTGCTGGACGACCGCGGCCTGCGCGCCGCCGGGCAGCCGAAGGTGGACGTGACCCAGGTCGAGGACGAGAAGGATTTGCAGTTCACGGTCGAGGTCGAGCTGCTGCCGGAGATCGCCATGCCCGATTTCGGCGCGATCGAACTGGTGCGCTACCGCGCCGAGCCGGCCGACGAAGCGGTGGACAAGGCGTTGACCGAGATCGGCAACCGGCAAGAAGGGCGGGAGCCCGTCACCGAGGACCGCGGCGCGCAGATGGGCGACACGCTGACGGTCGATTTCCTCGGCAAGGTGGACGGCACGCCGTTCCCCGGCGGCACCGGCACCGACATGGCGGTGAAGCTGGGCGGCAGCGGCTTCATCCCCGGCTTCTCCGAAGGCATGGAGGGCATGAAGCCCGGCGAGCAGCGCACCATCAATGTGACCTTCCCCGAGCAGTATCACGCGCCCGAACTGGCCGGGAAGGCGGCAACGTTCGACCTCACGGCCAAGACGCTGGAGCAGCCCAAGCCTGCGGTGATGGACGACGAGTTGGCCAAGACGATGGGGTTCGAGGACCTGACCGACCTGCGCAAGCTGGTCGTGCAGCAGATCCAGCGCGAGTACGACCAGGTCAGCCGGATGCGGATCAAGCGCGACCTGCTCGACGCGTTGTCGAAAGCGGCGGAGTTCCCGGTGCCGCCCAGCATGGTGCAGGCCGAGTTCGACCAGATCTGGCAGCGGGTCGAGGCGGACCTCAAGGCCGGCAAGGCGGACGAGGAGGACAAGAACAAGGACGAGGACACCCTGAAAGCCGACTACCGGGCGATCTCGGAACGGCGGGTGCGCCTCGGGCTGTTGCTGGCCGAGATCGGGCGCGGCAACGGCATCCAGGTGCAGGCGGACGAGATGACGCGGGCGATGCGCGCCGAGGCCGGGCGGTATCCGGGGCAGGAGGCGCAGGTGATGGAGTTCTTCCGCAAGAATCCGCAAGCGGCCGACAACCTGCGCGGCCCGCTCTACGAGGAGAAGGTGGTGGACTTCATCCTCGACCTCGCGAAAGTCGAGGACCGGATGGTGCCGCCGGATGAGCTGTCGGCGGAGCCTGGCGAGGCCGCGGCGGCGGAGCCGGTCACGACGGAATGACAGCGCGCGACGGCGGACGAAGCGAGGCGACCTGGCGGCCAGAAGCGGCGTGCCCTGTAAGCTGCGGTCAAACAGCCCATGTTGTGGAACTGGGTTCGAATGAAGGAATGGATAGAATGAGGGATCGCGATCCCGCCGAGGTTTACGGCAGCGCGCTCGTGCCGATGGTGGTCGAACAGACCGCGCGGGGCGAGCGGGCGTTTGATATCTACTCGCGCTTGCTCAAGGAGCGGATCATCTTCCTGACCGGACCGGTGTTCGACCAGGTCTCGGCGGTGATCTGCGCCCAACTGCTGTTCCTGGAGAGCGAGAACCCGTCGAAGGACATCAGCTTCTACATCAACAGCCCTGGCGGCGTCGTCTCGGCCGGGTTGGCGATTTACGATACGATGCAGTACATCCGCAGCCCGGTCAGCACGTTGTGCATCGGCCAGGCCGCGAGCATGGGCAGCCTGTTGTTGTGCGCCGGGGCCAAGGACAAGCGTTTTTGCACGCCGAACGCCCGGGTGATGATCCATCAGCCAAGCGGCGGCGCGCAGGGCCAGGCGAGCGACATCGAAATCCAGGCGCGTGAGATCCTGACGCTGCGCAATCGGCTAAACGAGATTTATGTCCACCACACTGGGCAGTCGCTGGAGGAGATCGAACGCAAGCTCGAACGTGACACCTACATGTCGGCGGAGGAAGCCCGGGACTTCGGGTTGGTCGACCAGGTCGTGGCGGACCGACCGGTGACAGCCGAGCCGGCCAAGCTTTGATACAGGACCGGGCCGGTGCTTGTGCCGGCCCGGTCTAGGCATATCTGTTGCATCCACGGCACCGATCGCAGCCGCGGCAATCCGCCGCGATGCCGCGCTTGCCCGGGTCAGTGAGCGGGTTTAACCTTCACGGAAGTTCCCCGCGCCCGCGGGGTTGGAGTGCGCATGGGCAAGTCTCCCGACTCTAAGAACACCCTTTACTGTTCCTTCTGCGGCAAGTCACAGCACGAGGTGCGCAAGCTGATCGCCGGCCCGACGGTGTTCATCTGCGACGAGTGCGTCGAGCTGTGCATGGACATCATTCGCGAGGAGCACAAGACGCACCTCGTGAAGTCGCGCGATGGGGTGCCGACGCCCAAGGAGATCTGCAAGGTCTTGGACGATTACGTGATCGGCCAGGCGCACGCCAAGCGGGTCCTGAGCGTCGCGGTGCACAACCACTACAAGCGGCTGGCGCACGGCGCGAAGAACAACGACGTCGAGATCGCCAAGAGCAACATCATGCTGGTCGGCCCGACTGGTTCAGGCAAGACTTTGTTGGCTCAGACCCTGGCCCGCATCCTCGACGTGCCGTTCACCATGGCGGACGCGACGACGCTGACCGAGGCCGGCTACGTCGGCGAGGACGTGGAGAACATCATCCTCAAGCTGCTGCAATCGGCCGACTACAACGTCGAGCGGGCGCAACGGGGCATCGTCTACATCGACGAGGTCGATAAGATCAGCCGCAAGTCGGACAACCCCAGCATCACCCGCGACGTGAGCGGGGAGGGCGTGCAGCAGGCGCTGCTCAAGATCATGGAGGGGACCGTCGCCTCCGTACCGCCCCAGGGCGGGCGCAAGCATCCGCAGCAGGAGTTCCTGCAGGTCGACACCACGAACATCCTGTTCATCTGCGGTGGCGCGTTCTCGGGGCTTGAGAAGATCATCGGCGCGCGCGGCAAAGGGTCGGGCATCGGCTACGGCGCCGAGGTGCGAAGCCCGGACGAGCGGCGCACCGGCCAGATCCTGCGTGAGGTGGAGCCGGAAGATTTGCTGAAGTTCGGCCTGATCCCGGAGTTCATCGGACGCCTGCCGGTAGTGGCGACGCTCGAGGATCTCGACGAGACGGCGCTGATGGAAATCCTGACCAAGCCGAAGAACGCGCTGTCCAAGCAGTACGCTCGACTGTTCGAGATGGAAGGTGTTAAGCTCTCATTTACGGAAGACGCCCTAAAGTCCGTGGCGACGCGGGCGATCGCTCGCAAGACCGGGGCCCGCGGACTCCGGTCCATCATGGAGGCGATCTTGCTGTCAACCATGTTCGATCTGCCCGGCCTCGACGGCGTCGAGGAGGTCACGATCAACCGCGAAGTGGCGGAGAGCCGGGCCAACCCACTTTACACGTATGGCAAGGAGCGGGCCGAGGGCGGCGCCTGACGCCTGCGGCTCATGCCCGTGTCGAGACGGGCTTGTTCACGGTCGGCCACCTGCCGATATCTACCTCACACGCCGCAGGCATGCCACATCGGGTGCCTTCCCCGGCGGACTGTCCCTTAGGAGGTCCTGAATGAGTGAACCTGACCGGTCTAGCCGACCGAAGAAAACTGCCACCATGGAAACGATGGCCGTCCTGCCGTTGCGTGACATCGTCGTGTTCCCGCACATGATCGTGCCGTTGTTCGTCGGGCGAGAGAAATCCGTCCGGGCGCTCGAGACGGTGATGAAGGAGGACAAGCAGATCCTGCTGGTGGCGCAGCGCAACGCCGCCCAGGACGAACCCTCGGCCGACGACATCTACCGGGTCGGCACCGTATCGACGATCCTGCAACTCTTGAAGCTGCCGGACGGGACGGTGAAGGTGCTGGTCGAAGGCAACCGGCGCGCGAGCATCGCCGAGTTCTCCGAGACGGAGAGCTATTTCGAGGCGCGGGTCAGCGCCTTGCCGGATCAATCCGGCGAGACGAAGGAGTTCGACGCGCTGTGCCGCACCGTCGTCGGTCAGTTCGAGCAATACATCAAGCTGAACAAGAAGATCGCGCCCGAGGTGTTGGTTTCGCTCAACCAGATCGAGGAGCCGAGCAAGCTGGCCGACACGATTTCGGCCCACCTGAACCTCAAGATCGCCGAGAAGCAGGAACTGCTGGAAGCGGCGAAGGTCGGGGACCGGCTGGAGCGGGTGTTCGCTCACATGGAGAGCGAGATCGGCGTGCTGCAAGTGGAGAAGCGCATCCGCAACCGCGTCAAGCGGCAGATGGAGAAGACGCAGCGCGAGTACTACCTCAACGAGCAGCTCAAAGCGATTCAGAAGGAGCTGGGCGAAGGCGAGGACGGCAAGGACGAGGCCGCCGAGCTGGAGGACCGGATCAAGAAGACCAAGTTTACCAAGGAGGCTCGCGAGAAGGCGATGGCCGAGCTCAAGAAGCTCAGGACCATGAGCCCGATGAGCGCCGAGGCGACAGTGGTGCGCAACTATCTCGACTGGATGCTGTCGATTCCGTGGAAGAAGCGGAGCAAGATCAGCAACGACGTGTCCGAGGCCGAGCGGGTTCTGAACGCCGACCATTACGGGCTGGACAAGGTCAAGGAACGGATCATCGAGTACTTGGCGGTGCAGTCGCGCAGCCCGAAGATCCGCGGCCCGATCCTGTGCCTCGTCGGTCCGCCGGGTGTCGGCAAGACGTCGCTCGGCAAGAGCATTGCCAAGGCCACCGGGCGCAACTTCGTCCGCATGTCGCTGGGCGGCGTCCGGGACGAGGCCGAGGTGCGCGGCCACCGGCGGACCTACATCGGCTCGATGCCGGGCAAGGTCGTGCAGGGCATGAAGAAGGCCAAGACCAGCAACCCCCTGTTCCTGCTCGACGAGATCGACAAGCTGGGAGCCGATTGGCGCGGCGACCCGTCCTCGGCCCTGCTCGAAGTGCTGGATCCCGAGCAGAACGCCACCTTCGCGGACCATTACCTCGAGGTCGACTACGACCTATCGGACGTTATGTTCGTGACCACCGCGAACAGCCTCAAGATGCCGCAGCCGCTGCTCGACCGCATGGAGATCATCCGCATCCCCGGCTACACCGAGGACGAGAAAGTCGAGATCGCGAAACGGCACCTGGTGGCCAAGCAGGCGGAGGCGAACGGCCTCAAGCCGGAGGAGTGGGCGCTGCACGAGGACGCCATCCGCGACCTGGTCCGCTACTACACCCGTGAAGCGGGCGTGCGCGGGCTGGAGCGCGAGATCGCCAACGTCGCCCGCAAGGCGGTGAAGGAGATCGTCACCAAGAAGACCAAGAAGGTGTCGATCACCCGCAAGACCCTCGACAAGTACGCGGGCGTACGCCGCTTCCGCTACGGCGAGACCGAAGCGGAGGACATGGTGGGCGTCGTCACCGGCCTGGCCTGGACGGAGGTCGGCGGCGAGATCCTGACCATCGAGAGCGTGATGCTGCCGGGCAAGGGCAACGTGAAGCACACGGGCAAGCTCGGCGACGTGATGCAGGAAAGCGTCTCGGCCGCGCTGAGCTACGTGCGCAGCCGCGGCACGACGTTCGGCATCAAGCCGACGCTGTTCGAGAAGAAGGACATCCACGTCCACGTGCCGGAGGGCGCGACCCCCAAGGACGGCCCGTCCGCCGGCGTCGCGATGGCGACCAGCATCGTCAGCATCATGACCGGCATCCCGATCCGTCGCGACGTGGCGATGACGGGCGAGATCACCTTGCGCGGCCGGGTGTTGCCGATCGGTGGCTTGAAGGAGAAGCTGCTCGCCGCGCTCCGGGCCGGCATCACCACGGTATTCATCCCGCGCGAGAACGAGAAGGACCTGGTCGAGATCGAGGCGAACGTGAAGAAAGACCTCAAGATCATCCCGGTCAGCCACGTCGATGAGGTCATCGGGCAGGCGTTGCAGCGCAAGCCGGAAGCGATCGAATGGGAGGAGCCGGCCGAGCCGGTGCCGCCGCCTGCCGCCGCGCCCGGGGGAGCCTCATTGCCGCACTGAAGGGCGAAGGGGAGTTATCTTTCGCTCCCGTCAAAGGCTCGCCTTTGGCAGTCACTGTCGGTCTCGCCCTCGACCATCACGGCTCGGGGGCGAGATTCGTTCGGGCGGTTAGCTCAGCGGTAGAGCGTCTCGTTTACACCGAGAGGGTCGGCGGTTCGAAACCGTCACCGCCCACCAACGCCGCGGCGAGAGCCTGAAACAGGTCAGGCACTGATACCGGGTTGACGCGGCACGGGCACGGCCCTAGACGGATCGCCCTGCCACGACGCGGGTGTAGCTCAGTTGGTTAGAGCGCCGGCCTGTCACGCCGGAGGTCGCGGGTTCGAGCCCCGTCACTCGCGCCAGGGCCACGCGCGCCAGGATTGCGCGCCCCAGCCCTGGGATAACGCGCCAGGTCTCGCATCGTGGTCGTCGGCGGCCGTGCCGCACTCCTTCGGCATCCGTCCCGGCAGCGTCGTTCGCCTATGGCGAACCCAGGGCGCGTGCTATATGCCGTTGCAGCGCAACATGGCGGAACGACCGCGTCGCTGCTTCATCGAGGATGACCGATGCCGATCTTGGCCGACTACTTTCCCATCCTGGTGTTCCTCGCCATCGGCGGGGTGATCGCGGTCGCCATGGTCGGCGGCTCGCTGCTCGTCGCCCGGCAGAAGCCTTACGCGGAGAAGCTGTCGCCTTACGAGTGCGGCTTCGAGCCGTTCGACGACGCCCGGCGCAAGTTCGACGTGCGGTTCTACCTGGTCGCGATCCTGTTCATCATTTTCGACCTTGAGGTTGCCTTCCTGTTCCCGTGGGCGATCAGCCTCGCCGACATCGGCGTGTTCGGTTTCCTGTCGATGATGGGGTTCCTTGCGGTGCTGACCGTCGGGTTCATCTATGAGTGGCGCAAGGGCGCATTGGAATGGGAGTAGTCGCATGAGCGCGACCAATCTGAGATCAGTCGACCTGGCTTGGAACCGGGAAGCGTTGCCGCCAGGCCCGGAGCAGGACGCCGTGGTCAAGGGCATCACCGGCGAGGTCGCCGACAAGGGCTTCGTGGTGGCCAACCTCGACAAGGTGGTCAACTGGGCACGCACGGGGAGCCTGTGGCCGATGACGTTCGGCCTGGCGTGCTGCGCGGTCGAGATGATCCACGCCTACATGCCCCGCTACGACCTCGACCGCTTCGGGATCATCCCCCGCGCCAGCCCGCGGCAATCGGACGTGATGATCGTGGCCGGGACGCTGACCAACAAGATGGCGCCCGCCCTGCGCAAGGTTTACGACCAGATGCCGGAGCCGCGCTGGGTGATCAGCATGGGTTCGTGCGCCAACGGCGGCGGCTATTACCACTACAGCTACAGCGTGGTCCGCGGCTGCGACCGTATCGTGCCGGTGGACATCTACGTGCCGGGCTGCCCGCCAACGGCCGAGGCCCTGGTCTACGGCATCATGCAGTTGCAGAAGAAGATCCGCCGCACTGGGACCATCCTCCGTGGCTGACCTGGCTGCCCTCGTCGCCGCTGTCGCCGGCTTGCCCGGCGTGCAACGTGCCGGCCTCGAGAGCGGGGAAGTGGTGGTCCACGGCGAGCGGGATCGGGTGATCGATCTGCTGGGCGCGCTCAAGACCGCTCCCGGCGTCGCCTGCGAACAGTTGATGGACTTGTGCGGCGTGGACTGGCCGGAGCGGGCGTTGCGGTTCGACGTGGTTTACAACCTGCTGAGCATCTCGCTTAATCACCGCGTCCGCGTCGTGGTGCAGACGGACGCGATCACCCCGGTGCCGAGTTGCTGGACGCTGTGGCCGGTGGCGACGTGGTTCGAGCGCGAGGCCTGGGACCTGTTCGGCATCGTGTTCGACGGCCAGCCCGACCTGCGCCGCATCCTCACCGACTACGGCTTCAACGGCCATCCGTTGCGCAAGGATTTCCCGCTGACCGGCTACGTCGAGGTCCGCTACGACGACGAGCGCAAGCAGGTGATCAACGAGCCGGTGGTCCTGACGCAGGATTTCCGCAACTTCGACTTCGTCTCACCTTGGGAAGGCATGACCACGTTGCCCGGCGACGAGAAGGCGCACGTCGCCCGCATCGAGGCGAGACAAGCCGCGAAAGAAGAGCCGTGATGGACAATCTGAGCACGAGCCAGGGCCTCGACGTCGTCACCGGCACGCACGCCACGACGCCGGGCGAGGATAAGCCGGGCACCCGCAAGGTGATCGAGGTCGACAACCACACCATCAACTTCGGGCCGCAGCACCCGGCGGCGCACGGCGTGCTGCGCCTGATCCTGGAGATGGACGGCGAGGTGGTGGAGCGCGCCGACCCGCACATCGGCCTGCTGCACCGCGGCACCGAGAAGCTGATCGAATATAAGACATATCTGCAGGCGCTGCCCTACTTCGACCGGCTCGACTATGTCAGCCCGATGTGCATGGAGCACACCTGGGTGCTGGCGCAGGAGAAGCTGCTCGGCATCGAGGCCCCGCCGCGCGCCAAGTGGATCCGCACCTTGTTCGCGGAGATCACGCGTGTGCTGAACCACCTGCTCAACATCACGACCTACGCGCTCGATGTGGGGGCGATCACGCCGAGCCTGTGGGGCTTCGAGGAGCGCGAGAAGCTGCTTGAGTTCTACGAGGCGGTCTCGGGTGCTCGGTATCACGGCAACTACTTCCGCACCGGCGGCGTCGCGCGCGACCTGCCGGACGGGCTGACCGACCAGATCGCCGAGTGGACGCGGACGTTCCCGACCTTCGTCGACGAGTTGGAGCAGTTGCTCACCAGCAACCGCATCTGGAAGCAGCGCACCGTCGACATCGGCATCATGACGCCGGAGGACGCGATGGTGTGGGGCTTCTCCGGGCCTTGCATCCGCGCCAGCGGCGTGCCGTGGGACCTGCGCCGCTCCCAACCCTACGACATGTACGACCAGGTCGAGTTCGACGTGCCGGTGGGGCGCAACGGCGACTGCTACGACCGCTACCTCGTGCGCATGAACGAGATGCGGCAGAGCGTCGCCATCATCCAGCAGTGCCTGGCGCGGATGCAGCCCGGCGACGTCAAGATCGTTGACCGCAAGTTCACCGCGCCACGCCGGCAGGAGATGAAGCGCTCGATGGAGGCGCTGATCCACCACTTCAAGCTATACACGGAAGGGTTCCACGTGCCCGCCGGGGCGACCTACACCGCGACGGAAAGCCCGAAAGGCGAGTTCGGCGTCTACCTGGTGGCGGACGGCACCAACCGGCCGTATCGCTGCAAGATCAGGCCGACCGGGTTCGCTTTCCTACAAGCCGTCGAGCACATGTCGAAGCGGCACATGCTGGCCGACGCGGTGGCGATCATCGGCTCGCTCGACGTGGTGTTCGGAGAGATCGACCGGTGAGCGATTTCAGCCACGAGGGCGACCGCTCGCCGCGGATGACGCGGCCGGCCGGAGCGGCGGCGTCGACCGGCACGGCGGAGCCGATCGGCGGCGCGCTCAATCCCGACGCCGCGCAGCCGGCGGAGCCGATAGCCTTCGCGTTCGACGACGCGAGCGAGGCGGAGATCGGACCGGTCCTACACAAGTACCCGCCGAGCCGCATCGCCAGCGCCGTGCTGCCGCTGCTCTACGTCGTGCAGGCGCAGATGCGGCGCGAGACCGGCAGCGCCTGGGTGCCGCGGGTGGCGATGGACGTGGTGGCGGCGCGGCTGGAAATGCCGCCGATCCGCGTCTACGAGGTCGCGACCTTTTACCTGATGTTCAACACCAAGCCGATCGGGCGCTACCACTTGCAAGTGTGTGGCACGACGCCGTGCTGGCTGCGGGGCTCGGACGACATCACCCGTGCCTGCCGCGACGAGACAGGGCTGAAGCGGTGGAAGGAGACCAGCGCCGACGGGATGTTCACCATGACCGAGGTCGAGTGCCTCGGCGCTTGCGTGAACGCGCCGATCCTCCAAGTGGACGACGACTATTACGAGGACCTGGACTACGACCGCACCCGGGCGCTGCTGCAAGCGTTGCGCCGGGGCGAACGGCCGCCGCCCGGCTCGGTGATCGGCCGCATCACGTCGGCCCCCGAAGGCGGGCCGACGACGCTTCAGACAGTGGAATAGAGCCATGCTCGCCGACAAGGACCGCATCTTCACCAACCTCTACGGTCAGCACGACCCATTCCTCGCCGGCGCGCGGGCGCGCGGCGACTGGGACGGCACGGCGGCGCTGATCGCCCGCGGCCGCGACGGCATCATCGACGAGATGAAGGCGTCCGGCCTGCGCGGCCGCGGCGGGGCCGGGTTCCCCACCGGCATGAAATGGTCGTTCATGCCCAAACAGGCCGCGCCCGACGGGCGGCCGAGCTATTTGGTCGTCAACGCCGACGAGAGCGAACCCGGCACCTGCAAGGACCGCGACATCCTCCGTCACGACCCGCACAAGCTGATCGAGGGTTGCCTCATCGCCAGCTTCGCGATGGGGGCGAGCGCCTGCTACGTCTACGTCCGCGGCGAGTACTACAACGAGGCCGCCGTGCTGCAACGCGCGGTGGACGAAGCCTACGCCGAGGGCCTGGTGGGCAAGAACGCCGCCGGGTCGGGCTACGATTTCGAGATCTTCGTGCATCGCGGTGCGGGCGCCTACATCTGCGGCGAGGAAACCGCGCTGATCGAGAGCCTCGAAGGCAAAAAGGGAATGCCGCGGCTGAAGCCGCCGTTCCCGGCCGCCGTGGGCCTGTATGGCTGCCCGACCACGGTGAACAACGTCGAGACCATCGCGGTCGCGCCGACCATCCTGCGGCGCGGCGGCGCGTGGTTCTCGGCGCTGGGGCGGCCCAAGAACGCCGGCACCAAGATCTTCTGCATCAGCGGGCACGTCAACAAGCCGTGCAACGTCGAGGAGGAGCTCGGCATTCCGTTGCGTGAGCTGATCGACACCTACGCGGGCGGCGTGCGCGGCGGCTGGGACAACCTGCTGGCGGTGATCCCCGGCGGGTCGTCGGTGCCGTTGCTGCCGAAGGAGATCTGCGACACGGTGCTGATGGATTTTGACAGCTTGCGCGAGGTGAAAAGCGGCCTCGGCACCGCCGGCGTCATCGTCATGGACCGCAGCACCGACGTGATCCGCGCCGTCCATCGTCTGGCGCAGTTCTACAAGCACGAGAGCTGCGGCCAATGCACGCCGTGCCGCGAGGGCACGGGCTGGATGATGCGGGTGATGGGCCGCATGGTGCAGGGCCGGGCCGAGGTCGGCGAGATCGACGTGCTCGAGCAGGTGACGAAACAGGTGGAAGGCCACACGATCTGCGCCCTCGGCGACGCGGCGGCGTGGCCGATCCAGGGATTGATCCGGCATTTCCGCCCGGTGATGGAGGATCGCATCGCGGCCTACAAGGCGCGCGCGGCGGTGCCCATGCCGATGGCGGCGGAGTAGCGACATGGCGAAGTTGACGGTCGACGGCATCGAGGTCGAGGTGCCGAACGGAGCTTCCGTACTCCAGGCGTGCGAGGCGGTTGGCGTCGAGATCCCGCGCTTCTGCTACCACGAGCGGCTGAGCGTCGCCGGCAACTGCCGGATGTGCTTGGTCGAGATCGAGAAAGCGCCGAAGCCGGTGGCGTCCTGCGCCTACCCGGTCGCGGACGGCATGGTGGTCAAGACCGATACGCCGATGGTGCGCAACGGGCGGCGCGGCGTAATGGAGTTCCTGCTCATCAACCACCCGCTCGATTGCCCGATCTGCGACCAAGGCGGCGAGTGCGATCTGCAGGACCAGGCCTACGCTTACGGCATGGACCATTCCCGCTACGCCGAGAACAAGCGGGCGGTGAAGGACAAGTATCTCGGACCATTGGTCAAGACCTTCATGACCCGATGCATCCACTGCACCCGCTGCATCCGCTTCAGCAGCGAGGTGGCCGGGGTGCCGGAGATGGGGGCCACCAGCCGCGGCGAGGCGATGGAGGTCGGCACCTACATCGAGAAGGCGCTGACCACCGAGCTGTCCGGCAACCTGATCGACATCTGCCCGGTCGGCGCGCTGCTCAACAAGCCTTACAGCTTCGTCGCCCGGCCGTGGGAGCTGCGCAAGACCGACAGCGTCGACGTCCACGACGCGCTCGGCACCAACATCCGTGTCGACGCGCGCGGGTCAGAGGTGCTCCGCATCCTGCCGCGCATCAACGACGCCGTGAATGAGGAATGGATGGCCGATAAGTCGCGTTTCAGCCATGACGGGTTGAAGCGGCGTCGGCTCGACAAACCCTGGGTGCGCGACAACGGCCGGCTGCGCCCGGCGACCTGGCCGGAAGCGTTCGGGGCCGTCGCGAGCCGGCTCAAGGGCCTCGACGGCGACCGGATCGGCGCGGTGGCGGGCGACCTGTGCGACGCCGAGAGCATGCTGGCGTTGAAGGACCTCATGGCCTCGCTCGGGTCCAACAACCTCGACTGCCGGCAGGACGGCGCGGCGCTCGACCCTGCCCGGCGCGATTTCTACCTGTTCAACTCCACTGTCGCCGGCATCGACGAGGCGGACGCCATCCTGCTCGTCGGCAGCAATCCCCGGCGCGAGTCGCCGGTGCTCAACGCCCGCATCCGCAAGCGTTGGGCGCAGGGCGGCTGCCGGGTCGGGGTCGTCGGCCCCGAGGTGGACCTGACCTACCGCGCCGAGCACCTCGGCGACGGCGCTGCCCTGTTGCGGGACTTCACCGGCGACTTCGCCGACGCCTTCCGGGCCGCCGAGCGGCCGATGGTGATCGTGGGGCAGGGGGCCTTGTGCCGGGCCGACGGGGCGGCGGTGCTGGCCGCGGCGTGGGCGCTGGCCAACGACGCCGGCGGGCTGACCGAGGACTGGCACGGCTTCAACGTGCTGCACACGGCGGCGTCGCGCGTAGCCGCCCTCGACCTCGGCTTCGTGCCGGGGCCGGGCGGCAAGGACTTGGCCGCGATGATGGGCGGCGGCACCGACCTATTGTGGCTGCTCGGCGCCGACGAGATGGACATGGGCGCGATCGGGGCCGACACCTTCGTCGTCTACCAGGGTCACCACGGCGACCGCGGCGCGGCGCGCGCCGACGTGATCCTGCCCGGCGCCGCCTACACCGAGAAGGGCGGCAGCTACCTCAACACCGAGGGCCGCTTGCAGCGCGGCTACGTCGCGACGCCGCCGCCCGGCGAGGCGCGGGAGGACTGGGCGATCTTGCGCGCCTTCAGCGCCGTGCTCGGCACGCCGCTGCCTTACGACACTCTCGCCGGGCTGCGCGCGCGCCTCGCGTCGGTCCATCCGGTTTTCACCGCCACGCACGTGCAGGAGACGGCGCGGCGCGGCTGCGCCGACGCGAGCGGCCCGGCTGGCGGTGGCCGCCTCGATGACGGCCGCCTCGCCTACGCGATCGAGGACTACTACCAGACCAACCCGATCGCCCGCGCCAGCCCGACGATGGCGGAGTGCAGCCGGCTCTACACGCACGGGGCTGCCTTGGAGGCTCCCGTCCCGGCGGCGGCGGAATAGACGATGCAAGCTTTCCTCGCCACGCCGGTGGGCATCCTGGCGCTGACCGTCGCCAAGACGCTGGCCATGCTGGTGCCGGTGCTGGTCAGCGTCGCCTACCTCACGTTCGCCGAGCGCAAGGTGCTGGCCGCGATGCAGATGCGCCGCGGGCCGAACGTGGTCGGGCCGTTCGGCCTGCTGCAGCCGTTCGCCGACGCGGTGAAGATGCTGATGAAGGAAACGGTCGTGCCCACGGGCGCCAACCGCCTGTTGTTCCTGGCGGCGCCCTTGCTGACCATGACGCTGGCTATGATCGCCTGGGCGGTGATCCCGGTGAACGAGGGCTGGGCCATCGCCGACATCAACGTCGGCATCCTCTACCTGTTCGCCATCAGCAGCTTGGGCGTCTACGGCATCATCATCTCCGGCTGGGCCAGCAACTCGAAGTATGCCTTCCTCGGCGCGTTGCGCTCCGCCGCCCAGATGGTCAGCTACGAAGTCAGCATGGGCTTCGTCATCGTCACCGTGCTGCTGTGCGCCGGCAGCCTTAACCTCACCGACATCGTCATGGCGCAGCAGCGCGTCTGGTTCTTCATCCCGCTGTTCCCGATGTTCATCGTCTTCTTCGTCTCCACCCTGGCGGAGTGCAACCGCGCGCCCTTCGACCTCGCGGAAGGCGAGAGCGAGATCGTCGGCGGCTTCCACGTCGAGTACAGCGCCATGACCTTCGGCCTGTTCTTCCTCGGCGAATACGCCAACATGATCCTGATGTCGGCGATGACGTCGATCCTGTTCCTCGGCGGCTGGCTCAGCCCGATCCCGTTCGCGCCGTTCACCTGGGTGCCGGGCCCGATCTGGCTGATCCTCAAGATCTGCCTCTGCCTGTTCACGTTCATCTGGGTGCGCGGCACCTTCCCCCGCTACCGCTACGACCAACTGATGCGCCTCGGCTGGAAAGTGTTCCTGCCACTGTCGCTGTTCTGGCTCGTGCTGACCGCCGCGGTGTTGCTCGCGTTCGGCTGGCTGCCCGGCCAGCAAGGAGTCTAAGTCACGATGACGTTCCTCGACCGCACCGCCCGCAGCCTGTTGCTAAGCGAGCTTCTGTCCGGCATGTGGCTGACGTTGAAGTATTTCTTCCGGCCCAAGGCGACGATCAACTATCCGCATGAGAAGAACGTGCTCAGCCCCCGGTTCAAGGGCGAGCACGCGCTGCGCCGCTACCCGAACGGCGAGGAACGCTGCATCGCCTGCAAGCTATGCGAGGCCGTGTGCCCGGCGCTGGCCATCACCATCGAGGCCGAGCCGCGCGACGACGGCTCGCGCCGCACCACACGCTACGACATCGACATGACCAAATGCATCTACTGCGGCCTGTGCGAGGAGAGCTGCCCGGTCGATGCCATCGTCGAAGGCCCGAATTTCGAGTTCGCGACCGAGACACGATCGGAGTTGATGTATAACAAGGCCCGGTTGCTGGCCAACGGGGACCGGTGGGAAAGCGAGCTGGCGAAGCGGCTCGAGCTGGACGCCCCCTACCGCTGAGGACCTGATGCTCGTCACTCTCGCCTTCTACCTGTTCGCGGCGGTGCTGGTCGGCTCCGCCGCCGCCGTCGTCACCTGCCGCAACCCGGTGCATTCGGTGTTGTTCCTGATCCTCGCCTTCTTCAACGCCGCCGCGCTGTTCCTGATCGCGGGCGCCGAGTTCCTGGCGATGATCCTGGTCATCGTCTACGTCGGCGCGGTCGCGGTGCTGTTCCTGTTCGTGGTGATGATGCTGGACGTCAACTTCGCCCAGTTGCGCGAGGGCTTCCAGCGTTACGCACCGGTGGGGGCGGTGATCGGCGCGGTGCTGTTCGTCGAGTTGATCGTGGTGCTCGGCGGCTGGACCTTCGCGCCGGAGGCCAGCACGCTGCGCCTGTCGTCGACGCCGCAGGGCCTGCAGAACACGCGGGCGCTGGGACAATTGATCTACACCGACTACGTGTTCCTGTTCCAGGCCGCCGGGCTGATCCTGATGGTGGCGATGATCGGGGCCATCGTGCTGACGCACCGGGAGCGAACGCGCTCGCGCCACCAAGTCATCGCGCGCCAGGTGGCCCGCACCAGCGCGTCCACGCTCACGATGGTCTCGGTGCCACGCGGCGTCGGCGTGGGACCCGGCAACATCATCCGGCCGTTGCCTGAGCCGGATCGGGTGCCGGTGCCGGCGCTGGCGGCCGACGAGCCGCACGAGCACGGGGTCGGCAAGCCGGGTCCCGGAGAGCACGGATGATCGGCGTCGGCCATTACCTCGCCGTGGGCGCGATCCTGTTCGTGCTCGGCATCTTCGGCATCTTCCTCAACCGCAAGAACGTCATCATCATCATGATGTCGATCGAGTTGATGCTGCTCGCGGTCAACCTCAACCTGGTCGGGTTCAGTTCGGCGCTGAACGACCTGGCGGGCCAGGTGTTCGCCTTGTTCGTGCTGACCGTGGCCGCCGCCGAGGCCGCCATCGGCCTCGCCATCGTCGTCGTCTACTTCCGCAACCGCGGCTCGATCGCGGTCGAGGACGTCAATCTGATGAAGGGTTGAGCGGGATGCTCTACGCCGTCGCCGTGTTCGCCCCGTTGCTGGGTTCCCTGGTCGCCGGGCTGCTGGGGCGCCAGATCGGCGACAAGGCCAGCCAGGCAGTCACCATCCTGTGCATGGTCGTCGCCGCGGTCTGCGGCGTGCTGAGCTTCGTCCCCTTCCTGCAAGGCGCTGCCGAGCCGGGCGTGTTGTCGCTCGGCTCCTGGATGGCGGTCGAGGGCTTCAACGTCGAGTGGGCGCTGCGCTACGACACGCTGAGCGCGATGATGGTCGGCATGGTGACCTTCATCGCCACGCTGATCCACGTCTACAGCGTCGGCTACATGAGCCACGACGCCACCATCCCGCGCTTCTTCAGCTACCTCAGCCTGTTCACCTTCGCCATGTTGATGCTGGTGACGGCCAACAACCTGGTGCAGTTGTTCTTCGGCTGGGAAGGCGTCGGCCTCGCCAGCTACCTGCTGATCGGCTACTGGTATGACCGCCCGAGCGCCTGCCGCGCGGCGATGAAGGCGTTCATCGTCAACCGCGTCGGCGACCTGTTCTTCGCCGTCGGCATCGCGCTCGTGTTCTTCCTGTTCGGCTCGGTTGAGTTCACCAAGATCTTCGCCGCCGTGCCGCAGCACGCCAACGACCTGTACCGCCTCCTCGGCGGCAGCTTCCGCGCCTACGAGGTGATCGGCGTGCTGCTGTTTCTCGGCGCCATGGGCAAGTCGGCGCAGATCGGCCTGCACACCTGGTTGCCGGACGCGATGGAGGGGCCGACGCCCGTATCCGCCCTGATCCACGCCGCGACCATGGTGACGGCGGGCGTGTTCCTGATGGCGCGCATGTCGCCGATCCTGGAGTTCGCGCCCTACGCCCTCGGCTTCGTCACCTTCATCGGCGCGACGACCTGCCTGTTCGCCGCCACCATCGGCTGCGTGCAGAACGATATCAAGCGCATCATCGCCTACTCCACCTGCTCGCAGCTCGGCTACATGTTCATCGCCGCCGGTGTGGGCGCGTATCAGGTGTCGATGTTCCACCTGTTCACGCACGCCTTCTTCAAGGCATTGCTGTTCCTCGGGGCCGGCTCGGTGATCCACGCCATGTCGGACGAGCAGGACATCCGCCGCATGGGCGGCATCTGGACCAAGATACCCCTCACTTATCTGGTAATGTGGATCGGCAGCCTCGCCTTGGCCGGCATCCCGCCGTTCGCCGGGTTCTACTCGAAGGACGCCATCCTGGAAGCGGCGTGGGCGCACGGCGGCGTGTTCGGCTTCTACGGCTACGCCTGCGGCATTCTGGCCGCGCTCCTCACCGCGTTCTATTCCTGGCGGCTGCTGATCCTCGCCTTTCATGGCAAGCCGCGCGCCGACCAGCACACCATGGCGCACGTTCACGAAAGCCCGGCCGTTATGTTGATCCCGCTGGTCATCCTCGCCACCGGGGCGACGCTGACCGGCTACTACTTCGCCCCCGACTTCATCGGCCACGGGTGGCAGGCGTTCTGGGGCGCGAGCATCGTCAACGCTCCGTCGAACACCGTGCTCGATGACATGCACCACGTCCCGGAACTCATCGCCCTGTTGCCAACGATCGACGGCGTGATCGGCATCCTGGTGGCGTTCGCCATGTATGTGATGTTCCCGCGCCTGCCGGCCCGCATGGCGGCTGCGGTGCCTGATTTTTATCGCTTCGTGCTCAATAAATGGTACTTCGACGAGTTGTATGACCGCATCTTCGTCCGCCCGGCGCAGCGCCTGGCGCGGGTGTTCTGGCAAGTGGGCGACGCGACCTTGATCGACGGCGTGCCCAACGGGCTGGCGGCGCTGACCGCGGGCGGCAGCCAGCAGGCGGTGCGGCTGCAAACCGGCTCCATCGCCATCTACGCCTTCACCATGCTGATCGGCCTCGTGCTGCTCGTCAGCATCTTCCTCATCTTCCGGTGACGCCCCAGTGACGCCCATGAACGCCGCCGGCTTCCCGATCCTGAGCCTGCTGACCTGGCTGCCCCTGGTCGGCGCTGCCTTCATCATGACGATCCGCGGCGAGGAGGCGGTCATCGCCGGCAACGCGCGCTGGGCAGCGCTGTGGACCAGTCTCATCATCTTCGCCGTCTCGCTGGTGCTATGGGCCAAGTTCGACGTCACCGAACCCGGCTTCCAGTTCCAGGAAAGCCTGTCCTGGCTGCCCGAGTTCGGCGTCGGCTACCGTATGGGCGTGGACGGCATCTCGGTGTTGTTCATCCTGCTGTCCACCGCGCTGACGCCGATCTGCATCCTGGCCAGTTGGGAAGCGGTCACGACCCGGGTCCGCGAGTACATGCTCGCCTTCCTGGTGCTGGAAACGATGATGGTGGGGATGTTCTCCGCCCAGGACTTCATCGTGTTCTACATGTTCTTCGAGGGCGTGCTGATCCCGATGTTCCTCATCATCGGGGTCTGGGGCGGGCCGCGCCGGGTTTACGCCAGCTTCAAGTTCTTCCTATACACGCTGGCCGGCTCCATCCTGATGCTGCTGGCGCTGCTGGCGGTCTGGTATAGCGCCGGCACCACCGACCTCGCCGTGCTGATGCAGGCGCAGTTCCCCGGGCGGATGCAATTCTGGCTGTTCCTGGCCTTCTTCGCCTCGTTCGCGGTCAAGGTGCCGATGTGGCCGGTCCATACTTGGCTGCCCGACGCCCACGTCGAAGCCCCGACCGCGGGTTCCGTCATCCTGGCCGGCGTGCTGCTCAAGATGGGGGCCTACGGCTTCCTGCGCTTCTCGCTGCCGATGCTGCCGCAGGCGTCGCAGCAGTTCGCGCCGCTGATGTTCGCGCTCGGCGTCATCGCCGTCATCTACACCTCCCTAGTGGCGCTGGCGCAGACCGACATGAAGAAGCTGATCGCCTACTCCTCGGTCGCGCACATGGGCGTCGTGGTCATCGGCATCTTCACCTTCAACGCCCAGGGCATCCAGGGCGCTTTGTTCCAGATGCTGTCGCACGGCATCGTCTCGGCGGCGCTGTTCCTGTGCGTCGGCGTGATCTACGACCGGATGCACACCCGCGACATCATGCGCTACGGCGGCCTGGCGCAGCGGATGCCGGGCTACGCCATCATCTTCATGCTGTTCACCATGGCCAGCATCGGCCTGCCCGGCACCGCCGGCTTCGTCGGCGAGTTCCTCGTCCTGGTCGGCGCGTTCAAGGTCAGCATCTGGCTCGCCCTGCTCGGCAGCATGGGCATGATCCTCGGCGCGGCCTACATGCTCTACCTGTATCGCCGCGTGGTGTTCGGCTCGATCACCCGCGACGACCTGCGCTCCATTCTCGACGTGTCGCCGCGCGAGATCGCGATCTTCGTGCCGCTCATCTTCCTGACGCTGTGGATGGGCATCTACCCGAGCAGCTTCACCCAATTCTTCGATGCGAGCGTTCACGCCATGGTCGAACAGCACACGGCGGCCCTGACCGTGCACCGGCTCGCGGCGGCCACGCCATGACCACCGGGGCGTTGCTCAACTGGAACCTGGCGCTGCCTGAGATCGTCATGGCCTGCTCGGCCATGGCGATCCTGCTGTTCGGCGTGCTGCGCCGGGCCGACAACACCTTCATCTGCACCATGCTGGCGCTCGCCGCTCTCGTGTTCACCGCGATCCTCGTCGTCGCCACCCCGGACGGCAGCGCCTACCGCGGCCTGTTCGCGGTCGACGGCTTCGCGCGGTTCATGAAGCTGTTGGTCCTGGTGGGCGCGGGGCTCAGCGCCATCTTGGCGCTCGACTTCAACGAGCGCGAGGGCATCGCCCGGTTCGAGTTCCCGGTGCTGATCCTGCTGTCCACCACCGGCATGATGATCATGTGCAGCACGGCCAACCTGATGACGCTGTATCTCGGGCTGGAGCTGCAATCCCTCGCGCTCTACGTGCTGTGCGCCTTCGCGCGAGACGACGTGCGTTCGGCAGAATCGGGGCTCAAATTCTTCGTGCTCGGCGCGCTGGCGTCCGGCCTGATCCTTTACGGCACGTCCTTGGCCTACGGCTTCGCCGGCACCATGGACTTCGCCGAGCTGGCGCGCGTGCTGTCCGCGCCGCAGGCGGCCTCGGCCGGGCTGATCGTCGGCGTGGTGTTCATCGTCGCCGGGCTGGCGTTCAAGCTGTCGGCGGTGCCGTTCCACATGTGGACGCCCGACGTTTACGAAGGCGCGCCGGCCCCGGTCACCGCCTTCATGAGCACGGCCCCCAAGGTGGCGGCGATCGCGCTGATCTTGCGGGTGCTGGAGATGCCGTTCGGCCAGTTGCTGCACCAGTGGACCGGGCTGATCGTGCTGATGTCGATCGCGTCCATGATCCTCGGCGCGCTCGCCGCCATCGGCCAGACCAACATCAAGCGGCTGATGGCCTACTCCTCCATCGGCCACATGGGCTACGCGCTGATCGGGCTGGCGGTCGGCACCGCGGACGGCATCCGCGGCGTGATGATCTACATGGTCACCTACGTGTTCATGAGCGCCGGCGTGTTCGCCTGCATCGTCGCCATGCGCCGCCGCGGCCGCTCGCTCGAGCGCATCGCCGACCTGTCCGGCCTCGCCCGCACCGACCCCGGCCTCGCGCTGGCGATGACGATCTTCATGTTCAGCATGGCCGGCATCCCGCCGTTCTCTGGCTTCTTCGGCAAGCTCTACGTGTTCCTGCCCGCGGTGCAGTCCGGCTACTGGACCTTGGCGGTGATCGGCGTGCTGACCAGCGTCGTCGGCGCTTACTACTACCTGCGGGTCATCAAGGTGATGTACTTCGACGCCGCCGAGCCGGCGTTCGATCCCCGCCCGGCGTCGCTCAGCTTCGTCGGCGGCCTCGGCGCGCTCGTGACCACGCTGCTCTTCGTCTTCCCAGCCCCGGTCGTCGCCGCGGCGCAATCCGCCGCCAAGGTCCTGTTCGGCTAGCCCGTGCTCCTCGTCGTCGACGCCGGCAACACCAACGTCGTCTTCGCCGCCCACGACGGCGACGGCTGGCGCGGCATCTGGCGCATCGCCACCGAACCGCAGCGCACGTCCGACGAGTACGCGGTTTGGCTGCTCACCTTGTTCAACCTGACCGGCATCAAGCCCGTCGACATCGACCGTGCCGTGATCGGCACCGTTGTGCCGGCCGCGCTGTATCACCTGCGCCGCCTGTGCCGCGACTGGTTCGGCGCCGAGCCGCTCGTCGCCCGGTCCAACCTCGACTGGGGCTTCGACATCAAGGTGGACAACCCGGCCGAGGTCGGCGCCGACCGCCTGCTCAACTCGCTGGCCGCGCACCGTGCCTACGGCGGCCCCCTGATCGTCATAGACTTCGGCACCGCGACCACCTTCGACCTGGTCGACGCCACCGGCGCTTACATGGGCGGCGTCATCGCGCCCGGCATCAACCTTTCCATCGAGGCGCTGCACAAGGCGGCGGCCCGGCTGCCGCGCATCGGCATCGGCCGGCCGCAGGCGGTGATCGGCCGCTCGACCGTGCCCGCCATGCAATCCGGCATCTACTGGGGCTACGTCGGCCTGATCGAGGGCCTGGTGCATCGCATCCAGGCCGAATGGGACGAGCCGCTGAAGGTGGTCGCGACCGGCGGCCTGGCCCCACTCTTGGCCGAGGGCACGACCGTGATCGAGGTGGTCAACCCCGACCTGACCCTCGACGGATTGCGCTTGTTGGCGGACCGCAATGCCGCACCCACATTGACCCGTGACAGGACGCGCATCATCGAAGGCGAGTGAATGAGTGAATTGAGCGACGGTCTGGCCTTCCTGCCCTTGGGCGGGACGGGCGAGATCGGCATGAACCTGAACCTTTACCGGTGCCGGGGCAAATGGCTGGCGGTCGATTGCGGCATCGGCTTCGGCGGCAGCGACAATCCCGAAGTCGAGATCATGATGGCCGACCCGGGGTTCATCGCCGAGCGCCGCGACACCCTGCTCGGCCTGGTCATCACCCACGCGCATGAGGACCACATCGGCGCCGTCGCCCACCTGTGGCGGCAGCTCCGCGTGCCGGTCTACGCCACCCCGTTCGCGACGGCGGTGCTGAAGCGCAAGCTGGGCGAGGCCGGGCTGTTGTCCGAGGTGCGCATCAACACCATCCAGCCTGGCGGCCGCTTCGAGTTGCCGCCGTTCGACCTGGAGTTTATCCCGGTCACGCACTCCATTCCGGAAGCTCAAGCCCTGGTGCTGCGCACCCCGTTCGGCACGGTGCTGCACACCGGCGACTGGAAGCTCGACCCCGAGCCGCTGATCGGCGCGCCGACCGACGAGGCCGCCTTCGCCCGGTTGGGCGAGGAAGGCGTGTTGGCGATGGTATGCGACAGCACCAACGCCATGGTGGACGGGCACTCGGGTTCTGAAGCCGAGGTGCGCGAAAGCCTGGAGCGCCTGATCGCCGACCTGCCCGGCCGCATCGCCGTCACCTGCTTCGCGAGCAACGTGGCGCGGGTGCAGAGCGTGGCGCTGGCCGCCCAGAAAGCCGGGCGCAGCGTCGCCCTGGTCGGGCGCAGCTTGCGCAACATCGAGGCCGCGGCGCGTGAGTGCGGCTACCTCAAGGGCGTGCCGGAGTTCGTGGCGGAGGACGACGCCGGCAGCATCCCGGACGACAACCTGCTGCTGTTGGTCACCGGCAGCCAAGGCGAGCCGCGCAGCGCGCTGGCCCGCATCAGCGCCGACACCCACCCGAACATCGCGATGGGCGAGGGCGACACCGTCATCTTCAGCAGCCGCATGATCCCCGGCAACGAGCGCCCGATCATGATGGTCCAGGACGCCCTGGTGCGCCGCGGCGTGCGCGTCATCACCGACGACGAGGAGTTGACCCACGTGTCCGGCCACCCGGCGCGCGAGGAGATGCGCTCGCTCTACCGCCTGGTGAAGCCGCGCATCGCCGTGCCGGTCCACGGCGAGTGGCGGCACATGTCCGCCCATGCCGAGCTTGCTCGGCAGGCCGGGGCCGCGCCGATTCTGCTGGAGGACGGCGACATCCTCAGCCTGTCGCCAAACCATCCGGAGGTGGTGGACAGCGCACCGGTCGGCCGCCTGGCGCTCGACGGCAATCGCCTGATGCCGGTCAACGGCGGCGTGCTGTCGGCCCGGCGTCGGATGCTGTTCAACGGCGTCGTCGTCGGCAGCGCCGCGATGGACCAGTCGGGCCGCCTCGTCGGGCAGCCGCGGGTCAGCGCGCCCGGCCTGTTCGAGCCGGATGATCCGGAAACGGTCCGTGTGACGGCGGCGTTCGCCGAGGGCTTGGCCGGGTTGCCGTCCGGCTTGCGGCAGGACGACGCGGCCCTGGCCGACGCGGCCCGCGCGGCCTTGCGGCGGGCGCTTGGTCGGCGGCTGCAGAAGCGGCCGATGGTGGACGTCCACTTGCTGCGGGTGTGACCCGTGAACTGGTTCACCGCCGCGATCCTCTACGTGCTGATCTGGTGGACCGTGCTGTTCGCCGTGTTGCCTTTCGGCACCCAGCCGGTCGCGGAAGCCGATGACGCCACGGGTTGGCGCGGCGCGCCAGCCCGGCCGATGATGGGGCGCAAGCTGCTCGCCACCACGGCGGTCTCGGCGGTGTTGTGGACCATCGGGATGGTCGTCATTCACAGCAGTTGGTTGAGCTTCCGCACGCCCTCGGTGCTCGGATGACGCAATCTTAGGCAACTGATGATGGATGCATTGCTCAAGGGCAGATCATGTCTGCACGGCGCAGAAAGCCCTGTTTAGCACGACGAAACGCATGGACGTCACGTAAGGAAACGAACATCATCACGGTCAGAGCAAGGACACCTCCTTGTTCTGACCGTGTGACTGGCGTTTTCTCCCTAAACTAGGCTCGCTGCGCTGCCCGCGCGCGGGCCTTCCTTTTTATTACCTTGAGATTGCAAATCTGTCACGCGCTTTCGCCAATCAGCCGATAGAATCGTTCATTTTTTGTTGGTGCGCTGCACAATTATTGCGCACACGCGCGCGCTCCGCCCGACTGGCGGCGAGGCCGCGGCAGGGATAGGGTCCGGGTTTCCCATCACCAGGACCTCCATGCGTCTCTCCCGCTCGCTGATCCCGACCATTAAGGAAAACCCCGCCGACGCGCAGATCGTGTCGCACCGCCTGATGCTGCGCGCCGGGCTGGTGCGCCAGGTCGCGGCCGGCATCTACGCCTGGTTGCCCGCCGGCTGGCGCGTGCTGCGCAACATCGCCAACATCGTCCGCGAGGAGCAGGACCGCGTCGGCGCGCAGGAGTTGCTGATGCCGACCCTGCAATCCGCCGACCTTTGGCGAGAGTCCGGCCGCTACGAGGCCTACGGCCCCGAGATGCTCCGCCTCAAGGACCGCCACGAACGCGACCTGATCTACAGCCCCACCAACGAGCTGCTGATCGCCGACCTGATGCGGCAATCCATCCGCAGCTACCGCGAGATGCCGCAGATCCTCTACCACATCCAATGGAAGTTCCGCGACGAGACCCGGCCCCGCTTCGGCGTCATGCGCGGGCGCGAGTTCCTGATGAAGGACGGCTACTCCTTCGACCTCGACCACGACGCCGCCGTGCGCAGCTACCGCGTCATGATGCTGTCCTACCTGCGCACCTTCCAGCGCCTCGGCGTCCGTGCCGTGCCGATGGCCGCCGACACCGGCCCCATCGGCGGCGACCTCAGCCACGAGTTCCACATCCTCGCCCCCACCGGCGAGAGCCAGGTGTTCTACGACGCCGAGGTGGAGCAAATCCAAGTCGGCACCGACGACATCGACCACACGGACGGGGCCGCGCTCGACCGCTTCTTCGCCGCCGTCACCACTCCGTACGCCGCCACCGACGAGAAGCACGACCCGGCCGCCTGGGACCGCGTGCCGCCCTCGCGCCGGCGCGAGGGCCGCGGCATCGAGGTCGGGCAGATTTTCAACTTCGGTACCCTCTACAGCGAGTTGGTCGGCCTCCAGGTGCCCGGCCCTGACGCTCGGATGATCCACCCCAACATGGGCAGCTACGGCATCGGCGTGTCCCGCCTGGTCGGCGCGCTGATCGAGGCCCACCACGACGACGCCGGCATCATCTGGCCCGACAGCGTGGCCCCGTTCCACGCCGCGATCCTCAACCTTAAGCAGGGCGACGCCGCCACCGGCGCGGTGTGCGAGGACGCCTATCGCCGCCTGCCCGGCCGCGCGCTGTACGACGACCGCGAGGAGCGGGCCGGGGTCAAGTTCAACGACGCCGACCTGATGGGCCACCCGTGGCAGGTCGTGGTCGGCCCGCGGGGCGCCGCGGCCGGCACGGTGGAGCTGAAGCGCCGGGCCACGGGGGAGCGGCAGGAGCTTCCGCTGGATGCCGCCTTGGCGCAGATCGGCTAGGAAAGGCGAGGGGGCGCCGCCCTCGACCGTGCCGAGGGCTCGCCCTCGGACCCCATTCATCGGGTCTGGGGCCAAGGCCCCAGCGGGTCGAGGGCAACGCCCTCGCCTCGGAACGAGGACGCACGCCAATGTTCAACGCCTTCGAGCGCGCCGTCGCCGGCCGTTACCTCCGCGCCCGGCGCGGCGAGCGGTTCGTTTCCGTCATCGCCGGGTTCAGCCTGGTCGGCATCGCGCTCGGCGTGGCGACGCTGATCATCGTCATGTCGGTGATGGGCGGGTTCCAGGTCGACCTGCTCAGCCGCATCCTCGGCTTCAACGGCCACCTCGGCGTCTACGGCCAAGGCGCGCCGCTGCGCGACTACGAAGCGCTCACCGCCAAGGTGCGCGCCGTGCCGGGCGTCGTCTCCGCCGCCCCGGTCGTGGACGGCCAGGTGCTGCTGAGCGGGCCGCGCGGCCAGAACGCGGGCGGCCTGGTGCGCGGCATCGCGCCCGCCGACATCGCCCGGCTGCCGGCCGTCGCCCGCAACATCCGCCAAGGCTCGCTGGACGGCTTCAAGGGCGAGGACGCCATCGCCATCGGGGCCGGCCTCGCGGGCAAGTTCAGCTTGCAGGTGGGCGACGACCTGACGCTGATCTCGCCCCAGGGCGCGGCGACCGCGTTCGGCACCGTGCCCCGGATACGCGCCTACAAGGTGGCCGCCATCTTCCAGGTCGGCATGAACGAGTATGACACCTCGTTCGTGTTCCTGCCGCTCGAAGCGGCGCAGATCTTCTTCCAGCAACCCGGCATGGCCAGCCACATCGAGGTGTTCGCCGACGACCCCGACCACGTCCGCCGCATCAAGGCCGCGATCCAGGAGGCCTTGTCCGGGACGCCGGTGCGCGTCGTCGATTGGCAGCAGAACAACAACAGCTTCTTCGCCGCCGTGCAGGTGGAGAAGAACGTGATGTTCCTGATCCTCACCCTCATCATCCTGGTCGCCGCGTTCAACGTCATCTCGTCCCTGATCATGATGGTGAAGGACAAGACCCGCGACATCGCCATCCTGCGCACCATCGGCGCCGGGCGCGGGGCGGTGATGCGCATCTTCCTGATGTGCGGCGCCAGCGTCGGCGTCACCGGCACGCTGCTCGGCGTCGTGCTGGGCGTGGTGTTCTGCCTCAACATCCAGACCATCCAGGGCTGGGTCGAGGCCGCGACCGGGGCGCAGGTGTTCAACCCGGAAGTCTATTACCTGACCCACCTGCCGTCCCGGCTCGATGGGGGCGAGGTGGCGCAGATCATGGTCATGGCGCTGTCCTTGTCGCTGCTGGCGACGCTCTACCCGAGCTGGCGCGCCGCCCGCACCGACCCGGTCGAGGCGCTGCGGCATGAGTGACCCGCTGGCCTTGCGGGGCGTGTCGCGGGCCTACCGCAGCGGGGAAGACGTGTTGCACGTGTTGCGCGACGCCGACCTGGTGCTGGCGGCGGGGGAGATCGTGGCCCTGGTCGCGCCCTCCGGCACGGGCAAGAGCACGCTGCTGCACCTGGCCGGGCTGCTGGAACGGCCCGACTCCGGCGTCGTCCTGATCGACGGCCGCGACGCCGCCCGCCTGTCCGACACCGAGCGGACCGCCATCCGCCGCGACCGCATCGGCTTCGTCTACCAGGCGCACCACCTGTTGGCGGAGTTCACGGCGCTGGAGAACGTCGTGCTGCCGCAGATGGTGGCGGCCAAGTCCCGCGCCGCCGCCCGGGACCGGGCCCAATCGTTGCTGGCCTCGTTCGGCTTGGGCCATCGCCTGACCCACTTGCCCGGCAAGCTGTCCGGCGGCGAGAAGCAGCGGGTCGCCATCGCCCGCGCCCTGGCCAACGCGCCCGGCGTGCTGCTGGCGGACGAGCCGACCGGGAACCTGGACGTGGGCACGTCGGCGCTGGTGTTCGACGCGCTGCTGGAGACGGTGCGGGCGCAGGGGGTGGCGGCGCTGATCGCGACGCACAACCCGGAGTTAGCTGGGCGGATGGATCGACGAGTGACGCTGCGGGACGGACAGATCGTCGCGGCGCCCTGATCCCGTCACTCGGCTTTCCTGAGTTGACGGAACGAGACTCAGGCCCTCATCGCCTCGGTGCTATCCTCCATCCCCGAATCCACCACCCGGATCCCCATGCCCTCCTTTATCCACCTCCGCGTCCACTCCGCCTACTCCCTCAGCGAAGGGGCCATCAAGGCCGACAAGATCGCCGCCCTGGCCAGGGACGCGCACATGCCCGCCGTCGCCCTCACCGACACCGCCAACCTGTTCGGCGCGCTCGAGTTCAGCCAGGCCTGCCTCGCCCGCGGCGTGCAGCCCATCATCGGCTGCCAGATCGCCCTCGCCCGGCCCGACAACCCCAGGCTCCCCCCGGACCCGGTGGTGCTGCTGGCCCAGGACGCCCCCGGCCTCAGCAACCTGCAAGCCCTGTCCTCCCTCGGCTTCATCGAAGGCGACCCGGCCGACCCGCAGCTCCCGCTGGACACCGTGCTGCGACACGCCGCCGGCCTGGTGCTGCTGACCGGCGGCACCCGCGGCCCCGTCGCCCGCCTGCTGGCCGAAGGCCGCGAGGCCGACGCCGAAGCCCTGCTGGCCCAGTGCGCCGAGGCGTTCCCCGGCCGCTGCATGACGGAACTCCACCGCCACGGCCTCCCGCTGGAACGCGCCATCGAACCCGGCCTCGTCACCCTCGCCGACCGCCTCGGCCTGCCGCTCGTCGCCACCAACGAGTGCTTCTACGCCGCCCCGGCGATGCACGAGGCCCACGACGCCCTGCTCTGCATCGCCGAGGGCCGCCAGGTCAGCGAGGCGAACCGCCGCCGGGTCACGCCCGAACACTGGTTCAAGCCCGCCGAGGCCATGCTGCGCCTGTTCCACGACCTGCCGGACGCGTGCAGCAACACCATCGCCATCGCCCAGATGTGCGCCGTCACGGCCGAGACGCGCAAGCCGCTGCTGCCGATGTGCCCCAAGGTCCACGCCGGCGCCACGGAGGAGCAGACGGTCCGCAGCATGGCGGAGCACGGCCTGGCCCGGCGCATGGACGCGCTCGGCGCGGACGACGCCACCCGCGCCCGCTACGCCGGGCAGCTCGCCTACGAGCTCGACGTCATCGCCAACATGGGCTTCCCCGGCTACTTCCTCATCGTCGCCGACTTCATCCAGTGGGCCAAGGCGCACGACATCCCGGTGGGGCCGGGCCGCGGCTCCGGCGCAGGGTCCGTCGTCGCCTGGGCGCTGACCATCACCGACCTCGACCCGCTGCGCTGGGGCCTCTTGTTCGAGCGCTTCCTCAACCCCGAGCGCGTGTCGATGCCCGACTTCGACATCGACTTCTGCCAGGACCGCCGCGACGAAGTGATCGCCTACGTCAGGGCCGAGTACGGCCGCGACCGGGTGGCGCAGATCATCACCTTCGGCAAGCTCCAGGCCCGCGCCGCCGTGCGCGACGTGGGCCGCGTGCTCGGGATGCCGTTCGGCCAGACCAACCGCGTCGCCGAGCTGATCCCCAACAACCCGGCCCATCCCGTCACCCTCGCCCAGGCCATCGACGGCGAGCCGCGCTTGCAGGAGATGCGGGACAACGAGGAGGCGATCCGCCACCTGCTGGACGTGGCCCTGCAACTGGAGGGCCTCTACCGCCACGCCAGCACCCACGCCGCCGGCGTCGTCATCGGCGACCGTCCGTTGATCGACCTGGTGCCGCTCTACCGCGACCCGCGCGAGGACAGCCTCGTCACCCAGTACTCGATGAAGTACGTGGAACAGGCCGGGCTGGTGAAGTTCGACTTCCTCGGCCTCACCACCCTGACCATCCTCCAGCAAGCCGTCGCCATCCTGCGCGGCCTCGGCGTGCCCATCGACCTCGACCGCCTGCCGCTCGACGACGCCCGCACCTACGAGATGCTGTCCCGCGGCGACGCCGGCGGGGTGTTCCAGTTCGAGAGCCAGGGGATGCGCGACGTGCTGCGCCAGATGCGCCCTGACCGCTTCGAGGACCTGATCGCCGCCGTCGCCCTCTACCGCCCCGGCCCGATGGCTAACATTCCCGAATACTGCCGCCGCAAGCACGGTGAGCCGTGGCAGCCCCCTCACGAGGGCATCCGCGCCATCCTGGCCGAGACCTACGGCATCATGGTCTACCAGGAGCAGGTGATGCAGATCGCCCAGACCATGGCCGGCTACAGCCTGGGCGCCGCCGACCTGCTGCGGCGCGCGATGGGCAAGAAGATACGCGCCGAGATGGAGCAGCAGCGCCAGATCTTCACCGAGGGCGCGACCAGGCGCGGCGTCAAGGCGGCCAAGGCGACCGAGGTGTTCGACCTCATGGCCAAGTTCGCCGACTACGGCTTCAACAAGAGCCACGCCGCCGCCTACGCCCTCGTCGCCTACCAGACCGCCTGGATGAAGGCCAACCACCCGGTCGCCTTCCTCGCCGCCTGCATGAACCTCGCGCTGGCCAACACCGACAAGATCGCCGCGCTGAGGCAGGAAGCGCAGCGCACGGGCATCGCCGTGCTGCCGCCCGACATCAACCGCTCCGGCCCCGGCTTCGCGGTCGAGGTCGGCGACGACGACGGCGTGCAGCGCATCCGCTACGCCCTGGCGGCGATCAAGAAGGTGGGCTTCGCGGCGATGGAAGCCGTGGCCGCCGCCCGGGGCGCGCGCCCCTTCGCCGACCTGGCCGACTTCGCCGCCCGCATCGACCCGCGCCAGCTCAACAAGATGCAGATCGAGAACCTGGCCCGCGCCGGGGCCTTCGACAGCCTGCATCCCAACCGTGCCCAGTTGTTCCAGGGGGCCGAAACCATCCTGCGCCGCGCCCAGGCCGACGCCCAGGAAGCCGAGAGCGGCCAAATCGGCATGTTCGGCGGCGGCGGCCCCGAGCCGCTCCGCTTGCCCGACGTGCGCGAATGGGCGGAGATGGACCGCCTGGCCTACGAGGCCGAGGCCGTCGGCTTCCACCTCACCGCCCATCCGCTCGACAGCTACGGCCCGGTGCTCCGCCGCCTCGGCGCGGTGCCCTCCGCCCAGCTCGAACCGATGGCCCAGGCCGGGGCAGGGCGGGCCCGCGTCGCCGGTTGCGTCGTCGCCTCCAAGGAGCGCAGCACCCGCACCGGCAGCCGCATGGCCTGGGTCCGCCTGTCTGACCAGGGTGGCAGCTTCGAGGTGACGGTGTTCAGCGAGGTGCTGAACGGCGCCCGCGACCTGCTCAAGGCCGGCAGCGCCGTGCTGATGGGCGTGGAACTCAAGCTGGAAGGCGACTCCGTCCGCGTCACCGCCACCGACTGCCGCGCCCTCGACCAGGCCGCGAGCGAGGCCGGGGCCGGGATGCGCATCTGGCTCGACCGCACGGAAGCCGTGCCGCACATCCGCGCCCTGCTGGCCCGCGAAGCGAAGGGCAGGGGACACGTCACCCTCGTGCCCCGGATCGACGCGGCGCAGGCGGTCGAGATCACGCTGCCGGGCCGCTTCCAGGTCGGGCCGCGCTTGGCGCAGGCGCTCAAGGTGGTGCCCGGCGTGGAGCGGGTGGAGGAGGTCTGAACCGCGACTCGGAACGGCACGGGCCTGCTCCATGGCCTGTGACCGTCAGATACGCACGAACGAGACGGTGAACTCGTTCCAGGCGTCGAACGCCGGGGTGACCCGGTCGAGCGAGAGGGGAACCAATCCGAGGTGGTTGATCGTCTCCCAGCACTCGCGAAACGTGTCGGCGCTCCACACATGGCAGTGAACGTCGACGTACTCCTGCGTTGTCTCTACGGCGCAGGCGACATCGTAGGCGTGACACACGATGGCCGACCGGTCGCCAACCTTTTCGCCCAGCGGCGCCACGGTGGCGATGTGGTCGAAGATTTGCGCGAAGGATGGGCGGCGCAGGCGGCGCTGGTGCGCGTCGAGCATCATCGCCGGCGTCGACGGCGTCCGCCGGTAATCGAACGTCCGGCTGCGTTCCGGTATGGCAGATTGAGCCGCCCGCCCACCCGCAGAACGTCGGCGATCTCGATCAGCCAGCCGATCGGGTCGGCGACGTGCTCGATGACGTGCGACGCCAGGCAGTAAGCGTAGCCGCCGACGGCGCTGTCCCGCAACGGCCGATCCCAGATGAAATCGACCTCCACGATGCGTTCGGGCCGCACCGTGGCCAGGCTTCCTGTCTTGCGATATTTCTCGATCAGCGCCTCGCGGCTGGCGTGATCGACGTAGAGCACGTCGTGATCGGCTTTGCCCAAGATCGGCCGGTCGAGCGGGCCGAGTTCCAGGCCACGCTCCCCCAGCGGTATGCCCGCGAGCAACGCCCCGAGCCGGGCGCGATGCTGCACCGACGGCGAGTTGCGCAACGAGCCGCCGTCGACGAAGCGTACGTCGACGGCATCTGACATCTTGAGCGGCTGCGGGAACACGAACGAGAACCCGGCTGTGCGCGGCAGACCGTGCGACACCAGGTCAGGACGATCGACGTCGCAGTCGATCAGCGCCACATGCTCGCCGTTGAGCCGGAGATCAAGCTGCGCCGGCACCCCGTTTCGCACCGCCCAGCCGGCGCAATGGGACTGCGTGCACAAGTCTAAGGTAACCATCCTCCATCACCCGGTTCTCTCTTTGCCGCTCTGCCCCGTTCACGTCTGCTTCGTTCACTCCGGCAGCAGCACCGTCGCCACCGCCTGCGCCGCGATCCCCTCGCCGCGCCCCGCGAAGCCCAGCCGCTCCGTCGTCGTCGCCTTCACCGACACCCGGCCCGCCTCCACGCCCAGCAACGCGGCCAGCCGCGCCGTCATCGCCGGGGCGTGCGGCGTGATCTTGGGATGCTCGCAGATCAGCGTCACGTCGGCGTTGGCCAGCCGGCCGCCGCGGGCGGCGATGCGCTCCGCCGCGTGGCGCAGGAAACGGGCGCTGTCCGCGTCCTTCCACGTCGCCTCGCTCGGCGGGAAGTGGCGGCCGATGTCGCCCTCGGCCAGCGCGCCGTAGATCGCGTCGCACAGCGCGTGGATGCCCACGTCGGCGTCGGAGTGCCCGGCAAGCCCTTGATCGTGCGGCACCGCCAGGCCGCACAGCACCAGCGGCCGCCCCGGTGCCAGGACATGCACGTCGAACCCCGTGCCGGTGCGAGGGAGCAGGGCAGGGGAGGGGACAGGGGCCAGTCGCACGAGGTCCTCCGGGCAGGTGATCCTGATGTTGGCCTCCGAGCCCGGCACCACCACGACGGCGTGTCCCGCCGCTTCCAGCAGCGCCGCGTCGTCCACCGCGCCCGCGCCGCCGGCCGCGGCGCGGTGCAGCCGCAGCAGCAACGGGAACCGGAACGCCTGCGGCGTCTGCGCCCGGACCAGGCCGCCGCCCGGCACCGTCGCTTCAACCTGCCCGTTGGTCGCGCGCTTCAGCGTCTCGCCCACCGGCACCGCCGGGATCGCGCCGGGCGCGAACCCGAGCGCCTCGATCAGCGCCGCCACCGTACCCGGCGGGATCACCGGCCGGGCGGCGTCATGCAACACCACCACGTCCGGCGCATCCGCTGCCAAGGCTTCCAGCCCGAGCCGCACGCTGTCGTGCCAGGTCGCCCCGCCGGGCACGGCCGGGCGCGCCCCGGTTCCGGCCAAGGCTGGGTCAAGCGACGCCGCCTCGCCGACCGGCTGCAAGGCGTCAACGTCCGGCGCGAGGGCCTCCGCCGCCCAGCATACCAACGGCCTGCCGCCCACGGCAGTGAGCGGCCCTGGTCCGACCTCGGAACGGAGTGCCGGCCCGGCGGCGACGAGGAGGGCGGCGACGCGCATGGGCGCAGCAATGCGGCCAGGCTCCCGGCCCGTCAACCCACGCGAAACCGCATCATAACGATTGCACGAGGTCCGAGCATCGCCTAGAAATGCCTAAATCATGAGCAATCGTAAATCAGGGCCGCTTCCAGGGTCATTCCTCGGCCCGTTGACGCTCGGCCAGGGCCGAACCGCCGTGCGCCTCGACGCGCCGGTCATCCTCGCGCCGATGTCCGGGGTCACGGACCTGCCGTTCCGCCGCCTGGCCAAGCGCCACGGCGCCGGCCTCGTCGTGTCCGAGATGATCGCCTCCTGGGCGATGGTGCGGGAGAACCGCACCACCCTGCGCATGGCCGAAGTGGACGGCAGCGGCGGCCCGGCCGCGGTGCAGCTCGCCGGCTGCGAGCCGGCGGCGATGGCCGAGGCCGCGCGCATCGCGGTCGGGCACGGGGCCGACCTGGTCGATATCAACTTCGGCTGCCCGGTGAAGAAGGTCGCGGTCGGCCAAGCCGCCGGCTCCGCCCTGATGCGCGACGAAGCCGCCGCGGCCCGGCTGCTGCAAGCCACCGTGCAGGCCGTCCCGGTGCCGGTGACGCTCAAGATGCGCATGGGCTGGGACCACGCCAACCTCAACGCGCCGAACCTGGCCCGCATCGCCCAGGAGTGCGGCATCCAGATGGTCACGGTGCACGGCCGCACCCGGCAACAGTTCTACACCGGCGCCGCCGACTGGCGCTTCATCGCCCAGGTCAAGGCCGCGGTCGCGATCCCGGTCATCGCCAACGGCGACATCCTGACCGAGGACGACGCCGCCGAGGCGCTCGCGCAGTCGGGCGCGGACGGCGTGATGATCGGGCGGGGCTGCTACGGCCGCCCGTGGTTTCCGGCCCAGGTGGCGCGGTTCCTGATCACCGGGCAACGCCAGGCAGAGCCGGAGCTGGCCGAGCAGAAACGCGTCCTCCTAGAGCATTACGAGGCCATGCTCACCCATTGCGGAAACGACGCCGGGGTGCGCGTCGCCCGCAAGCACGTCTCCTGGTACTCGCGCGGCCTGCCCGGCTCGGCCGAGTTCCGGGCCGCCGTCAACCGCACGCCCGGCGCGGACGGGGTGCGGGCGCTGATCGACTCGTTCTACGACCCGCTGATCGCCCGCGGCACGGCCCCACGCGACGCGATCGCCGCATGAGAGCCGCCCTGACCCGCGGCACGCTGGCGCTGGTCGAGCGGCTGGCGCCGCCCCGCCCGCCGCCGCCTCGCCTGCCGCCACTCGACGCGCTGGGAATGCTGGGCGCCTTGCCGATCCCTGTCCTGTTGCTCGACCCCGACAACGGCTTCCGCTACGCCAACCAGGCCGCGGAGCAGTTCCTCGGCATGTCGATGCAGCAGCTCGGGCACCTCGCGCTCGACGCCCTGCTGCCCAGCGACAACCCGCTGTTCGCCCTGCTGGCCCAGGTGCGCGCCCACGGCGCCACGATCGCCGATCACGACCTGGCGCTGGAAAGCCCGCGGCTGTCCAAGCGCGGCATCGCCGTGCTGGCGACGCCGCTGACGGAGGAGCCGGGCGCGGTGCTGCTGACGTTGCAGGACAGCTCGGCGGCCCGCGCGCTCGACCGCCAGATGGCGTTCCGGGGCGCCGCCCGCAGCGTCGCCGGCATGTCGGCGATCCTGGCGCACGAGGTCAAGAACCCGCTCTCCGGCATCAGGGGAGCGGCCCAGCTCCTGGAGGCCAGCGTCGCCGAGTCGGACCAGGAGCTGACGGTGCTGATCCGCGACGAGGCCGACCGCATCCGCGCCTTGGTGGACCGCATGGAGGTGTTCGGCGAGAAGCCGATCGAGCGCCGCGCCGTCAACATCCACCGCGTCCTGGAGCATGTCCGCCGCCTGGCGCAGAGCGGCGTCGCCCCCGGCATCCGCTTCACCGAGGCCTACGACCCCTCCTTGCCGCCGGCCTGGGGCAACCGCGACCAGTTGGTGCAGGTGCTGCTCAACCTGGTCAAGAACGCGGCCGAGGCGATCCAATCCGACCCGGACCTGATGGAACGCGCCGGCGGCGAGATCACGCTGACCACCTCCTATCAGCACGGCGTCCGCCTCGCCGTGCCGGGCAGCGCGCAACGCCAGCACCTGCCGCTGATGGTGACCGTGCGCGACAACGGCCCCGGCATCGCCGAGGATCTGCGCCAGCACCTCTACGAGCCGTTCGTCAGCAGCAAGCCGGCCGGCAGCGGCCTGGGCCTCGCGCTGGTGGCCAAGATCGTCGGCGACCACGACGGCCTGATCGAGGTGGACAGCCGGCCCGGCCGAACCGAGTTTCGCCTCAGCCTGCCGGTGATGAACGAGGCCGATGCGGACGCCCCGTAGCGGGCTGAACAGGAAGGACCGGCCATGACGCCCCCCACCGTGCTCGTCGCCGACGACGACCGCTCGATCCGCACGGTGCTGACCCAGGCGCTCGGGCGGTCCGGCTACCAGGTGCGCTGCACCGGCAACGCTGCCACCTTGTGGCGCTGGGTCGAGGACGGCGAAGGCGACCTCGTCATCACCGACGTCATCATGCCGGACGAGAACGGCCTCGACCTGATCCCGCGCATCCGCCGCGTCCGCCCCGAGCTGCGCGTCGTGGTGATGAGCGCGCAATCGACGCTGATGACCGCCGTCAAGGCGACCCAGCGCGGCGCGTTCGAGTACCTGCCCAAGCCGTTCGACCTCAAAGAGTTGCTCGCCGTCGTCGGCCGAGCCTTGGCCGCCCCGGCCGCGGCCGACGCCACGCCGGCCGAGCCGCGCGACGCTGAGGAGCGCTTGCCGCTGATCGGCCGCGGCGTGGCGATGCAGGAGATCTACCGCAGCATCGCCCGCCTCACCACCACCGACCTCACCGTCATGGTCAACGGCGAGAGCGGCACCGGCAAGGAGCTGGTCGCCCGCGCCCTGCACGACTACGGCCGCCGCCGCGCCGGCCCGTTCGTCGCCATCAACATGGCCGCCATCCCGCGCGAGCTGATCGAGAGCGAGCTGTTCGGCCACGAGCGCGGCGCGTTCACCGGTGCCATGAACCGCGCCCAGGGCCGCTTCGAGCAGGCCGCCGGCGGCACCCTGTTCCTCGACGAGATCGGCGACATGCCGGCTGAGGCGCAGACCCGCCTCCTGCGCGTGCTGCAGGAAGGCGAGTTCACCAGCGTCGGCGGCCGCACCCCGATCCGCGTCAACGTCCGCATCGTCGCCGCGACCCACCGCGACCTGTGCCAGGCGATCCGCGCCGGGCAGTTCCGCGAGGACCTGTTCTACCGCCTCAACGTGGTGCCCATTCGCCTGCCGCCGCTGCGCGAGCGCATCGAGGACATCCCCGTGCTCGCGCGTCATTTCCTGGAACGCGGCCGCGACGCCGGCCTGTCCATCAAGACCCTCGACACCTCCGCCATCGAGCGCCTCTGCCAGCACCGTTGGCCCGGCAACGTCCGCGAGCTGGAGAACCTGATGCGCCGCCTGGCCGCGCTCTACCCGCAGGAAACCATCAACGCCGACGTGATCCACGCCGAGTTGGCCGACGCCGGACCCAGCGCCGACGCGCCGGTCGCCGGCGGCGCCCCGGAGCCGCTGGCCCAGGCGGTCGAGCGGCACATCCGCCAGTTCCTCGCCGCCTCGCGCGACGGCATGCCGATGCGCGACATCTACGACCAGGTGATCGCCGAGGTGGAGCGGCCGCTGATCCAGATGACGCTGGCGGCCACCCGCGGCAACCAGATCAAGGCGGCGGCCATGCTGGGGCTGAACCGCAACACCCTGCGCAAGAAGATCCGCGATCTCGACATCCCCGTGGTCCGCGGCATCGGCTGACACTTCGAATGCGGCCCGGACCATGTTCAGCGGCCCTGGATCTGGGGTAGATCAATCGACATGAACGCTCCGCTCGATCGCCGCCTGGTCCGGTCATCGCGCGCGCCGTCCTGGCCCCGCCGCCTGGCCGACGTGCTGCTGGGCAAGGTCGCGACCTTGGTGCTGGCGGCCATCGCGCTCGCGCTCGGCGTCGGCACCTTCGTCGCCCTGTCGGGCGGAATCGACCTGTCGTGGCGGCCCAACTTCGTGTTCGGCATGGTGCTCGCCAACTTGGTCGTGCTGCTGCTGCTGGGCGCGGTGCTGGCCGGGCGCATCACCCGGGTGTGGGTGGAGCGGCGGCGCGGCTCGGCCGGCTCGCGCCTGCACGTGCGCCTGGTGATGCTGTTCAGCGTCGTCGCCGTCACGCCGACCATCGTGGTCGCGATCTTCGCCACCGTGTTCTTCAGCCTCGGCATCCAGGCCTGGTTCAACGACCGGGTGCGGACCACCCTGAACGAGAGCCTGGAAGCCTCGCGCGGCTACCTGGAGGAGCACCGCAACAACATCCGCGCCGACGCGCTCGGCATGGCCAACGACCTGGCGCGCGCCGGCCAGATCCTGTTCAACGACCCCTACACCTTCGGCCAGATCCTGCAAACCCAGGCGGTGCTGCGCGGTCTCACCGAGGCGATCATCTACGAGCCGGTCACCGGCCAGGTCATGGCCGGCGTCGGCGCGATGTCCGGCTACGGCGTCGAGCCCGCGCCCGCGGAGGCGACGGAGCTGGCCCGCAACGGCGAGGTGGCGGTGATCGGCACGCCGGACGGCAGCAAGGTGCGCGCCGTCGTGCAGCTCAACGTCACGCCGACGCTGATGCTGCTGATCGGCCGCCCGGTCGACCCGCAGATCCTCGACCACATGTCGCGCACCGAGCAGGCCGTCGCCGAGTACCGCCGGCTGGACGAGAACCGCTCGGGGCTGCAGGTCACCTTCGCGCTGATCTTCGCCCTGGTGGCGCTGCTGGTGCTGTCGGCCGCCGTGCTGCTCGGCCTGGTGCTGGCCAACCAGATCGCCCGCCCGGTCGGGCGGCTGATCCTGGCCGCCGAGCGGGTCCGCGCCGGCGACCTCGGCGTGCGCGTGCCGGAGATGCAGAGCGAGGACGAGGTCGCCGGCCTGTCGCGCGCCTTCAACCGCATGACCGGCCAGCTCGCCGCCCAGCGCACAGAGCTGATGGACGCCTACAGCCAGATCGACGAGCGCCGCCGCTTCACCGAGACCGTGCTGGCGGGCGTCTCGGCCGGCGTCATCGGCATCGACCCCGACGGCCTGATCGAACTCCCCAACCAGGTCGCCAGCGACCTGCTCGGGGCCGACCTCACCGCCGCCATCGGCCAGCCCCTGCGCGACGCCGTGCCGCAGTTCGCCGCCTTGCTGGCCGAGGTCGCCGCCGACCCCGACCGCCCCCGCACCGCCGAGGTCGAGAGCGGCCCTGCCCAGCGCCGCCGCACCCTCCTGGTGCGGATCGGCTCCGACAGCCGCGGTGGCCGCCCGCACGGCTACGTCGTCACCTTCGACGACATCACCGAGCTGCAATCCGCCCAGCGCAAGGCCGCCTGGGCCGACGTCGCCCGCCGCATCGCGCACGAGATCAAGAACCCGCTCACGCCCATCCAGCTCAGCGCCGAGCGCCTCAAGCGCCGCTTCACCCGCGAGATCACCTCCGACCCCGACACCTTCGCCCAGTGCGCCGACACCATCGTCCGCCACGTCGGCGACATCGGCCGCATGGTGGACGAGTTCTCCGCCTTCGCCCGCATGCCCCAGCCGGTGCTGCGGCCCGAGGACGTGGGCCGCATCGCCCGCGAGGCCCTGGTGCTCCAGCGCAGCGCCCGGCCGGAGATCGTCTGGACCACCGACATCCCCGAGCGCGGCCCGATGGCGCAGTGCGACCGCCGCCTGCTCGGCCAGGCGCTCACCAACCTGTTGCAGAACGCCGCCGACGCCGTGGCGATGCGCCCGCGCGAGGACGGTGAGCCGGTGGGGCGCATCACCGTCCACGTCACCGCCGAGGACGGCATGGCGGTGCTCCGCGTCGAGGACGACGGCGTCGGCCTGCCGCAAGCCGACCGGGCCCGGCTGGCGGAGCCGTACGTCACGCACAAGGTCAAGGGCACCGGGCTGGGCCTGGCCATCGTCAAGAAGATCATGGAAGACCACGGCGGCCGGCTCGAACTCGACGATCGGGCCCAAGGGCCCGGCGCGGTGGCCACGCTGGCGCTGCCGCTGATTGTGCCCGGCCTGATTGAGGCTTAAGCAGGCACCAATGGCGCAGGACATCCTCATCGTTGACGACGAGCCGGACATCCGGCTGCTCATCGAAGGCTTGCTGGAAGACGAAGGCTACGCCGTCCGCCAGGCCGGCGACAGCGACGCGGCGCTGGCCGCCTTCCGCCACCGCCGCCCCTCGCTCGTCATCCTCGACGTCTGGCTGCAAGGCTCGAAGCTCGACGGCCTCGGCATCCTTCAAGCCCTGCTGACCGAAGAGCCGCACGTCCCCGTGGTGATGATCTCCGGCCACGGCACCATCGAAACGGCGGTGACGGCGATCCAGCACGGCGCCTACGACTTCATCGAGAAGCCGTTCAAGTCCGACCGCCTGCTGCTGATCGTCCGCCGCGCCCTGGAAGCGGCCCGCCTCGCGCGCGAGAACGCCGAGCTGCGCCTGCGCGCCGGCTTCGAGTCGGAGCTGACCGGCGGCAGCCCGGCCATCACCGCCCTCCGCGCCGCCGTGGAGCGGGTGGCCCCCACCGGCTCGCGCGTGCTGATCAGCGGCCCCGCCGGCTCCGGCAAGGAAGTGGCCGCCCGCATGGTCCACCAGCGCTCCCGCCGCGCCGAAGGCCCGTTCGTGGCGCTTAACTGCGCCACCCTCAACCCGGCCCGCTTCGAGGAGGAGCTGTTCGGCGTCGAGGCCGGGGCGGACGCCGGGTCGTCGCCGCGCCGCGCCGGCATGCTTGAGCGCGCCCACGGCGGCACCCTGCTGCTGGACGAGGTCTCGGACATGCCGATCGAGACCCAGGGCAAGATCGTCCGCGCCCTCCAGGACCAGACCTTCGAGCGCCTCGGCGGCTCGCAGCGGGTCAAGGTCGACGTGCGCGTGCTGGCCACCACCAACCGCGACCTGCAGCACGAGATCGCCGGCGGCCGCTTCCGCGAGGACCTCTACTACCGCCTCGCCGTGGTGCCGGTCCGCATGCCGTCCCTGCGCGAGCGCCGCGAGGACATCCCGGCCCTCGCGCGCCACTTCCTCGAACGCTCGGCCGAGACCTCCGGCATGCCGGGCCGCGAGCTGTCCACCGACGCGCTCACGGCCCTGCAGGCCTACGACTGGCCCGGCAACGTCCGCCAGTTGCGCAACCTGATGGACTGGCTGCTGATCATGGCCCCGGGCCACGCCGCCGACCCGATCCGCGCCGAGATGCTGCCGGCCGAGATCAGCCAGGGCGCGCCCGCGCTGCTCAGCTCCGACCCGTCGGCCGACCTCATGGCCCTGCCGCTGCGCGAAGCGCGCGACCTGTTCGAAACCCAGTACCTCCACGCCCAACTGCTGCGCTTCGGCGGCAACATCAGCCGCACCGCCGGCTTCGTCGGCATGGAGCGCAGCGCCCTGCATCGCAAGCTGAAGCAGCTCGGCGTCAACTCCGAGGACCGCGTCGCGTCGTGACGCGCGGCTTTCATAGCGTCGTGACGCGCGGCCTTCATCGCGTCGTGACGCGCGGCCTTCATCGCGTCGTGACGCGCGGCCTTCATCGCGTCGCGGCGCGCGGCGCAAGGCCCGCCCCGACGTGCGCCGCACGGACCGCCGCGTGAGCCGGGTCGCCTACGTCAACGGCGCCTACCTGCCGCAACGGGACGCGGCGGTGAACGTCGAGGACCGCGGCTACCAGTTCGCCGACGGCATCTACGAGGTCGTCCACCGGCACCGCGGCCGCTTCATCGACTGGGACCTGCACTTCGCCCGCCTGCAACGGTCGCTGGCCGCCGTGCGCATCCCGCCGCCGATGGGCCGCGCCGCGCTCGAGCACGTCCTGGCCGAGGTCGCCCGCCGCAACCGGGTGGACGACGGCCTGCTCTACATGCAGGTCACCCGCGGCGTCGCCCGCCGCGACCACGCCTTTCCCGCCGCCGGCACCGCCCCGAGCCTCGTCGTCACCGTCCGCCGCATCCCGCCCTATCCGCGCGACGTCGCGCGCTGGACCACGGGCGTCATCTCCCACCCCGACGAGCGCTGGGCGCGCTGCGACATCAAGTCGGTCGGGCTGCTGCCCAACGTGCTGGCCCGCCAGGCCGCCCGGGAACGGGGCGCGTCCGAGGCCATCCTGGTGGACGGCGGCGGCATGGTGACGGAGGGGGCCGCGACCAGCTTCTGGATCGTGGACGCCGGCGGCGCCCTGCGCTGCCCGCCGCGAAGCCGCGGCATCCTGCCCGGCTGCACCCGCGGCGCGCTGGAAGCCGAGATGCGGGCGCAGGGCATCGCCTTCGAAACCCGCGCCTTCAGCCTCGACGAGGCGCGCGCCGCGCGGGAAGCGTTCCTGACCAGCGCCACCAGCTTCGTCAAGCCCGTCACCTCGATCGACGGCCAGCCCGTCAACGACGGCTCCATCGGTCCGGTGACGCGCCGCCTGTTCGCCCTGTTCGCGCGCCACGTCGACGGCGCACACCCGCTGGCCGACGCCGCGGAATAGAGCGGTTTTAGTCTGATCGGACGCACCCCGCGTCCGATCAGACTGAGTAACCGCGTGGAACGATGGCTAGAGTGGTTTCATGTAACATGAAACCACTCTAGCCGCGCAGCCAGGGCGCTGCCCTGGACCCGTCGGGCCTGCGGCCCCAATGGATTCCGGGGGCGAAGCGCCCGGCCTTTCCTTCGAACGCGACGGCCCCGCGTGCCCGCTCGCCGACGCTTGCCCTTCGCGCCTGCTTCGCTAGAGTCCCGCCGCCGCCCGAATGGAGGCGGGTCAACCTTCCGCCCCGGCCGAACCAGGGGCGGACAACAAGAAGGACGCGACACGTGGCCGAGAAAGCCCAGAATGTTCAGGACGTGTTCCTGAACCATGTCCGCAAGGCCAAGACACCGGTGACCGTGTTCCTGGTCAACGGCGTCAAGCTCCAGGGCATCATCACCTGGTTCGACAACTTCTCCATGCTGCTGCGCCGTGACGGGCACACCCAGCTCGTCTATAAGCACGCCATCAGCACGGTGATGCCGGGAGCGCCCATCCAGTTGTTCGACGCCACCAAGGCCGACGCCTCGGCCGGACAGGAGGCCGCCGCTGCCCCAGCACTCGCGTGACGCCAAGGCCGCGCCGACGCGCGCGGCCGTCGTCCTGCCGTGGGAGAAGCCCCATCGGCAGGACGCTTCCCGCGCCGCCGAAGCCCAGCTCGCCGAAGCCGTGGGGCTGGCGTCCTCGATCGGCCTGGTCGCCGTCCACCAGGCCATCGTGCCGTTGCGGACCCGGCGCTCCTCCACCCTGATGGGCGAGGGCCAGGTCGAGCACGTTGCCCAGTCGGTCAAGGCCGAGGACGTGGCCGTCGCCGTGGTGGACGCGCAACTCAGCCCGGTGCAGCAGCGCAACCTGGAACGCGCCTGGGATTGCAAGGTGATCGACCGCACCGGCCTCATCCTCGACATCTTCGGCGAGCGCGCCACCACCCGCGAAGGCTCGCTCCAGGTCGAACTCGCCCACCTCGAGTACCAGCGCAGCCGCCTGGTCCGCTCCTGGACCCACTTGGAGCGCCAGCGCGGCGGCTTCGGCTTCCTCGGTGGCCCCGGCGAGACCCAGATCGAGGCCGACCGCCGCCTGATCGGCGACCGCATCGTGCGGCTCAAGAAGGAACTCGAAGGCGTCCGCCGCACCCGCGGCCTGCACCGCAGCGCCCGCAGCCGCGTGCCATACCCGATCGTCGCCCTGGTCGGCTACACCAACGCCGGCAAGTCCACCCTGTTCAACGCCCTCACCGGCGCCGCCGTCCACGCCGAGGACCAGCTCTTCGCCACCCTCGACCCCACCATGCGCGGCCTCGACCTGCCGTCCGGCCGCCGCGTCATCCTGTCCGACACGGTCGGCTTCATCAGCGACCTGCCGACCGAGCTGGTCGCCGCCTTCCGCGCCACGCTGGAGGAGGTCGCCGAGGCCGACGTCATCCTCCACGTCCGCGACGTCGCCCATCCCGACACCGCGGCGCAGCGGGCCGACGTGGTGCAGGTCCTGGAAGGCATGGTGCGCGACGGCACGCTCGACGAGGCCTGGCCCGCCCGCACCATCGAGGTGCTGAACAAGGCCGACCTCCTCGGCGGCCCGGACCAGGTGCCGGCGCGCGACGGCTGCGTCGCCGTGTCCGCCATCACCGGCGACGGGCTGGACAAGCTGCAGCAGGCCATCGACGCCCGCATCTCCGCCGGCATGGACGTCGCCGACTACGTGCTGCCTCCCGCCGACGGCGCCCGTCTCGCCTGGCTCTACCAGCACGGCGAGGTTCTGGAGCGCACCGATGCCGAGGACGGCTCCCACGTCCGCGTGCGCCTGCTGCCGGCCAACCGGGCGCGCTTCGAGCGCGAAGCGTGACGCTCTCGGCGGCGCGGCTCGACGACGCCGTGCAGCTCGTCCGCGCCGTGGCCCGCAGCGAGGTCATGCCGCACTTCCGCAATCTCAAGGCCGGCGACGTGCAGGTGAAGTCCGGCCCGCTCGACCTCGTGACGGTCGCCGACGAGCAGGCGGAGCAGCGGCTCGCCGCCGGCTTTGCCCGGCTGTTCCCCGGCTGCACCGTCATCGGCGAGGAAGCGGCGACGCGCGACCCGGCCTTGCTGGACCAGTTGGCCGCGGCGGAGCGCTGCTTCGTGATCGACCCGATCGACGGCACGGCCAACTTCGCCGCCGGCCTGCCGCTGTTCGCGGTGATGGTGGCGGTGGTCGAGCGCGGCCGGACGGTCGCGGCCCTGATCCACGACCCGGTGGGCGACGACACGGCCGTGGCGCTGGCCGGGGAAGGGGCCTGGACAACGACCCCGGGTGGCGAACGGGTGCCGCTGCGCGTGGCCGCCCCGGCGCCGGTCGCGGAGATGACGGGCAGCGTCTCCTGGCGCTACATGCCCGAGCCGCGGCGCAGCGCCTTCTGCACCCGGCTGACCCGCGTCGCCGCCGCCTGGGACTACCGGTGCGCCGCCCACCAGTATCGCCTGCTGGCCGCCGGGCATTGCCACTACTCGATCTACAACCGCCTGCTGCCGTGGGATCACGCCGCGGGCGTCTTGCTGCATCAGGAAGCCGGCGGTTACGCCGCCTGCCTGGACGGGAGCGACTACGCGCCGTCGCGGTCCGACGGCGGCTTGATCTGCGCCCCGGACCGGGCGAGCTGGGAAGGGTTGCGCGCCGCGCTGTTCGACGAACCGCCCTAACGCCCGCCGCGCTCGGCCGCCTTCACCGCGGCCCACTCCGCTTCCATCATCTCCAGCGTGGCGTCGCCTGGCGCCATGCCGCGCCCCGCGAGCCGGCCTTCCACGGCATGGAACCGCCGCGTGAACTTGTTGTTCGCCCGGCGCAGGCAGTCCTCCGGGTCCAGCCCCAGCTTGCGGGCCAGGTTGGCGACCACGAACAACAAGTCGCCGACCTCGTCCGCCAGGCGAGCCGGGTCGCCACCCGGCAACTCGGCCCGCACCTCGGCGACTTCTTCCTCGATCTTGTCGATCACCTGCGCCGTGCCGGGCCAGTCAAACCCCACCCGCCCGGCCCGCGCCGTGATCTTCAGCGCCCGAACCAGGGCCGGCAGCCCGGCCGGAATGCCGTCGAGCGTGCCCCTCTCGTCGCGGGCCTGCCGCTCGGCCTGCTTCTGCGCCTCCCAGCCGCCCGGCGCGGCCGGCCCGGTCCCGAACACGTGCGGGTGGCGGCGGATCATCTTGTCAGTGATGGCGCGGGCGACGTCGGCGAAGGCGAACAGCCCGGCTTCCTCGGCCATCCGCGCGTGATACACGACCTGGAACAGCAGGTCGCCCAACTCGTCGGGCAGGGCGGCCATGTCGCGCCGGGCGATGGCGTCGGCGACCTCGTAGGCTTCCTCGATCGTGTAAGGCGCGATGCTGTCGAAGCTCTGCACCTGGTCCCAAGGGCAACCATCGGCCGGATCGCGCAAGGCGGCCATGAGCGCGAGCAGCCGGCCCGTCTGGCGCTCCGCGTCCGCGAGGTCGGGGGGAGTGTCGGAACCCGTCAGATCCATCGCCGCCGCACCTCCCGTCTAAGCCCTGCCATCAGTCAGATAATGAATATTATGGAAACTAACGGCCGCGTCATCGCCGCGCTCAGTCATCAGGAACCTCCAGCACCAGCCCGTCATAGCCCGGCTCGAACCCGTCCGGCAGCCGTTGCCGCAGCCAGGCCCAATCAATGTCGTAGCCCATGTGCGTCAGCACCACCCGCCGCGGCCTGATCCGCTCCGCCCACGCCTTCACCTGCTCCAGGTTGGCGTGAGTCGTGTGCGCCTTGCGCTGGAAGCAATCGACCATCCAGGTGTCCACGCCCTCCAACGTCCGCAACGCCGGCTCGTCCAGCGTCACCACATCCGTCGAGTAGCCGAACCCGCCGACGCGCACGCCGAGCGTCGGCATGAACCCGTGGTCCTGCTCGAACAGCCGCGCCCGCATCCCCGCCATCTCGACCGTCTCGCCGAACTGGACGGCGCGCGGCGCCAGCGTCGGCCGGAAGAAATGCGGCGGCTGCCACGGCTTGAACGCGTAGTCGAACCGCCGGTCCAGCTCGCCCAACGTCCGCTCGGTCGCGAACGCGTCGATCGGCCGCTTGACGATCCGGTTCAGCACCCGCACGTCGTCGATCCCGAACACGTGGTCGGCGTGCGCGTGGGTGAACAGGATCGCCTCCACCGACGGCACGCCGCAGTCCAGCAACTGCTGCCGCATGTCCGGCGACGCGTCCACCAGCAACCGCTGCCCGGCATCCTCGATCACGATGCTAGATCGCGTCCGCCGGTTGCGCGGCTCGGCCGGGTCGCATGCTCCCCAGTCGCCGCGCCCGTCCGCCCCGCCCAGTTGCGGCACCCCGGCCGACCCGCCACAGCCGAGCACGGTCACGCGCGGCATCAAGCGGCCTTGGTGAACAGGCGACGGAAGTTCCGGGTGGTCAGCTCTGCCAACGCCTCCGGCGCGAGCCCGCGCACCTCCGCCAGCACCCGCGCCGTCTCGCCGACGTAGGACGGCTCGTTGCGCTTGCCGCGATACGGCACCGGTGCCAGGAACGGCGCGTCCGTCTCCACCAACACCCGGTCCTCCGGCGCGTCCCGGGCGATGTCGCGGATGTCGTTGCTCCTGGGGAACGTCAGGATGCCGGAGAAGCTGAGGCTGCCACCGAGCGCCAACGCCGCCTCCGCCAGCGCCCGCGTGGAACTGAAGCAGTGCAGCAGGAACGCGAACGGACCGCCACCATCCCATTCATCTTGCAGGATAGATGCCACGTCATCGTCGGCGTCCCGGGCGTGGATCACCAGCGGCACCCCGGCCAGCCGCGCCCCTTTGACGTGGGCGCGAAAGGACGCCTGCTGCGCCGGCCGCGGGGCCTTGTCGTAGAAGTAGTCGAGCCCGCTCTCGCCGATGCCGATCACCTTCGGGTGCCGGGCCATGGCCGCCAGCGCCTCCGGCTCCGGTGCCGCCCCCTCCCCCGCGTTGTGCGGATGGACGCCGACGGTGCACCACACGTTCGCTGTCCCGGCCGCGAGCGCGATCAACTGCCGCGACTGCCCCAGCCTCGTGCCGATCGTGACCATCTCGCCCACCCCCGCCGCCGCCGCTCGCCCGATCAGCTCGGCGCGCTCCTCGGCCGGGAACATGTCCAGATGGCAATGCGAATCAATCAACATCAATTGTTTAAGCCACTGTCTCGACGTGACGAGGAAACACGCCTTCCGGCGCGGGCAGCACCGTCCCGCCCGGCAACGCCCGTTCCAGCGCCGCGAGCTGCCGCGCGTCCGCCGCCACCCCGAGCTGGTCGAGCATCCGCCCCATGCTCCCCGGCATCACCGGCTGCAGCACCGTGGCCACAGGCCGCAACACGTCCACCAGCACGCGCAGCACCGCCGCCATCCGCGCCGGGTCGGTCTTGCGCAGCGCCCACGGCGCCTGCCGGTCGATGTATGCATTGGCGGCGCGGATCACCTTCCACGCCTCCTCGATCGCCTCGCCCAGCGCCTGCCGGTCCATCAACGGCCGCATCATCGCCGGCAAGGCCCCCGCCGCCGCGAGCAGCGCCGCATCATCTTCGGTCGGTGCAACAGCATCCGGCAACAACCCGTTCAAGTTGCGTGCGATCTGCGTCAGCGTTCGTTGCGCCAGGTTGCCGAGGTCGTTGGCCAGTTCCCCGTTCATCCGCCGCAGGAGGGCCACGTCGCTGAAATCCCCGTCGTTGCCGAACGGCACCTCGCGCAGCAGGAAGAACCGCACCGGGTCCAGCCCGTAGGTCGCGACCAGGTCAGCGGGCGCCACGACGTTGCCCACCGACTTGCTCATCTTCTCGCCCTGCACCGTCCACCACCCCGTGGCGAACACGCTCCGCGGCGGCTCCAGCCCGGCCGCCATCAGGAACGCCGGCCAATACACCGTGTGGAACCGAATGATGTCCTTGCCGACCAGTTGCACGTCCGCCGGCCAGAACCGCCACAGGTCGGCCTCGGTGTCCGGGTAGCCCAGCGTCGTGATGTAGTTGGTCAGCGCGTCCAGCCACACGTACATGACGTGCTCCGGGTCGCCCGGCACCGGCACGCCCCACCGGAAACTGGTCCGGCTGACCGACAGGTCCGTCAGCCCGCCGCGCACGAAGCTCATCACCTCGTTGCGCCGTCCCCAAGGCATCACAGTCGCCGGCACCCGCTCGTACAGGTCGAGCAACCGCTCCTGCCAGGCCGACAGCCGGAAGAAATACGAAGGCTCCGTCACCCACTCCACCGGTGCCCCGGTCTCGACCGACACCCGCGCCCCGTCCGCCCGCACCTCCGTCTCGTCCGCCCCGTAGAACGCCTCGTCCCGGATCGCGTACCAGCCCTCGTACTGCCCGAGGTAGATCTCCCCCCGCTCCACCAGCCGCGTCCACAGCGCCTGGCACGCCGCCCGGTGCCGCGGCTCGGTGGTGCGGATGAAGACGTCGTTCGACAGCCCCATCAGCGCGCCCATCGCCTCGAACTGCGCCGACACCTGGTCCACGAACGCCTGCGGCCCCAGCCCGGCGTCCGCCGCCGCCTTCTCCACCTTCTGCCCGTGCTCGTCCGTGCCGGTCAGGAACAGCACGTCATACCCGTCGAGCCGCTTCCACCGCGCCATCACGTCGGCCGCGACCGAGGTGTTGGCGTGCCCGATGTGCGGCGCGCCGTTCACGTAATAGATCGGTGTGGTGATGTAGAAGGTCGGCGTCATGCGTCCGTCAGCAATTCAAGCCCGGCGACGACGGCGGAGCGCTTGTCCAGGTTGAACCGCTCCGTCTCGTCCCGCAGGCGGCCCAGCGCGTGCCACACTTCGCCCCATTCGGCTAGGGGGCGGCCTCGTCCGCCGCCGGGCAACCCCCCCTGCCCTCGCGCCGCCCCCCGCACCGCGTCCGCCACCCCCGCCTGCAACAGCCCCATGAACGTCGAGAACCCCGTCTCCGTCCGCGTCGCCTGCTCGGCCACCTCGTGCATCCGCGCCACCGGCACCCGCGGTGCGGCCAGCACGTCCCGCACCAGCCCCGCCAAGGTCAGCGCCCCCTCCTCCGCCAGCGCGACCGCCCGCCCCGGCGCGCCGGCGGCCACCCCGGCCAGCCCGGCCCGCTTGGCGTCGTCCAGGCCCGGCAACAGGTGGCGCAACGCCGCGTCCATCTCGTGCGGTGGCAAGCCGTCCAGCCTCAGCCGGCGGCACCGGCTGCGGATGGTCGGCAACAGCCGCCCGGGGGCGTCGGCCGTCAGCAACAGGATGGCCCGCCGCGGCGGCTCCTCCAGGACCTTCAGAAGCGCGTTGGCCGCGCTGCGGTTCATGTCCTCGGCCCCGTCCACCACCACGACGCGCCAGCCCCCCTCGGCCGGGGTCAGCCGCAGGAACCCGGCCACGTCGCGCACTTGCTCCACCCCGACCTCGCTTCGCACCCGCTTGCGCTTCTCGTCCACCTCGCGCTCGACCGTCAGCACGTCGGCGTGGCTGCCGCGGGCCAGGCGGCGGAACACCGGGTGCGCCGGGTCGTGCGGGTCGCCCTCCGCGGACAGCAGCCGCCGCGCCAAGCGGTAGGCCAGGGTCGCCTTGCCCACCCCCGGTGGCCCGCTCAGCAGCCAGGCGTGATGCAGCCGCCCTGACGACAGCGCCGCGCCGAACATCGCGTCGGCGTCGCCATGACCGAACAGCACGGGATTCTCCCGCGGCGGCAGCGTCATGCGCCGAGCCTAGGCAGCACGATGCCGAGAACGGCGCGGTGCACGGCTTCGACGCTGCCATCCCCGTCGATCAAGCGGCATCGCCCCGGGGCCGCGGCGGCGATCTCGGCGTAGCCCTGCGCCACCCGGGCGTGGAACGCGGCGTCCATCGACTCGTAGCGGTCCGGCCGCCCCGGCCGCGCCCGCGTCCGCTCCGCCGCGACCGCGGGACTGACCCGCAAGATCAACGTCATGTCCGGCGCAACCGGCAGCAACCGCGTCAGGCCAGCGATGAGCGCCCGGTCCGCCCCCTGGCCATACCCCTGGTAGGCGAGGGTGCTGTCGGCGAACCGGTCGCACACCACCACCCGCCCCGCGTCCAGCGCCGGGCCGATCGTCCGGGCCACGTGCTCCGCCCGCGCCGCGAAATGCAGGTGCGCCTCCGCCGCCGCCGACCAACGGTGCGCGCCCGTCAGCAGCAGCGTCCGCAGCAGCTCCGCCCCCGGTGCGCCGCCCGGCTCCCGCGTCGCCAGCGCCGCGTGCCCGGCATCGGTCAACGCGTCCGCCAGCAGCCGCGCCTGCGTGCTCTTGCCGGCCCCCTCCCCGCCTTCCAGCGTGATGAACACCCGCCCGTTCAAGCCGCCACGGCTCAGGACCCGGTCACGTAGCGCGACACCACCGCGATCGCCCGCCCTGGCAAGCCCAGCCGGTCCACGTCGGCCCCGGCCAGCAACGGCACGTCCATCGACGGCACCCCCGTCCCCGACACCACCAGCCTGCCGAGCACGTCGCCCCGGCTGACCGGCGCCGGGATCGGGCTCGGATACTCGACCGCGATGCGCGCGTTCTGCCGCCACTGCCGCGGCAAGGTCAGCACCAGGTCGCGCCCGCCGACCAGCGGCACGGTCGCGGCGCTGCCCAGGTAAACCTTGGCGTTCTCCACCGTGTCGCCCACGCCGAACAGCGCCACGTTCTCGAACTCGCGGAAGCTCCACTCCAGCAGCCGCTCGCTTTCCTCGGCGCGCTGGTGCATCGAGGTCAGCCCGTTCACCACCACGATCACCCGCCGCCCGCCGCGCTGCGCGCTCGCCGCCAGCCCGTAGCCGCCCGCGTCCGTGTGCCCGGTCTTGAGCCCGTCCGCCAAGCCCTTCTGCACCAGCGGATTGCGGTTCTCCTGCGAGATATTGTTGTATTTAAACGATCTCTCGCTGTCGTAACGGTAGAACTCCGGGAAGTCGCTGATCAGCCGCCGGGCGATGGTGGCGATGTCGCGGCACGACATGCGCTGCTCCGGGTCGGGCCAGCCCGTGCAGTTGCGGAACGTGGCCGTGCCCAGGCCCATCTCCTTGGCCTTCTGGTTCATCAGCTCGACGAACGCGTCCTCGGACCCGGCGATTCCCTCCGCCAGCACGACGCAGGCGTCGTTGCCCGACTGCACGATCATGCCGCGGATCAGGTCCTCGACCGTCACCGACTCGCCCAGCGGCACGAACATCTTCGAGCCCTGCATGCGCCAGGCTTTCTCGCTCACCGGCAACTCCTGCCCGAGCTGCAAGCGCCCCGCCTTCAACATGCCGTAGACGATGTAGGCCGTCATCAGCTTGGTCATCGACGACGGCGGCATCGGCGTCTCGCCGCCCTTGTCGAGCAAGGTGGCCCCGGTGTTGAAGTCGACGATGATCGCCCACTTCGCCGCGGTGTCCACCGGACCGAGCGGCGTCGCCGCCGGCGGCCCGGCCGGCGCGGGCGCGGGCCGCGACGCCCGCCCGCGCTGCGCCGCCCGCGCCAGGCTGGGCGCGGTCGCGCCGGGCAGGACTGTCGCGAGCAGCAGGCGGCGGTTCAGCATCACACGACTCCGTTCATTCGACCACGATCCGGGCATCGAGGACGCCCGCGCGCAAGGCCCGGTCCAACGCCGCGTCCGCGGCGGCGACGCTGTCATAGGGTCCGGCGCGCACCTGATAACGCTCGCAGCACCCCTCTCGCACCCGCTCCACCCGCGCCGGCAGCCCCGACAGCCGCGCCTCGACCCGATGGGCCTCGTCGAACCGCCCGAACGAGCCGGCCTCGATCACCAGCAGCCCGGGCCGGGCCGGCACCTGCCGCGCCGTCGCCGGCAACGGATCCGAGATGCCCTCCTCCGGCAACGGCGTCGTCATCCTCACGGGAGTCGTTCCGGCCGTCCGCACTCTGATCGATTGCCTGATCCCCGGCGGCGGCGCCAGCGTCTCGGCGACGACGCCGTCCCGCGGTGCACCCCGCGCCACCAGCCGCGGCCCCGGCTGCAGCCGCTCGCGCAACGCCAAGCTGGGGGCTTCCTCCACCTGGACGCGCACCTGCGCCGCCCCGCCCGGCCTGATGCCGAGCAACGCCGCCGCCCGCCGCGACAGCGCGATCACCCGGGACGGGGCGGCAGGCCCGCGGTCGTTGATCCGCACCACCACCTGCGACCCGCTCTCCAAGTTCGTCACCCGGGCGATGGACGGAAGCTGCAGCGTCTGGTGCGCCGCGCTCATCGAGGCGTCGTCCGCCACCTCGCCGTTCGCTGTCTCGCGGTTGCTGCCCTGCCCCCGGCGGTCGGGCAGCACGCTCGCCAACCCCGTGGCGTCATATTGGAAATCCTCCCGAGGATAGTACCACATCCCATCCGCCTGATAACTGCCGCCCACCACGTAACGCGCGGTGGACGCGGCCCGCGGCCCGGACAACCGCTCGCAACCCGACGTGAGCACCCCGAGCGCCAGGACCGGCCCCACCGTGCGCGCGAGCCGCCAGGTCACGCCGCCGCGTCGCCCAGCAGCCCGACGGCCAAAGCGTAGAAATCGGATGGGTTGTAGCGCCGCAGCACGTTGAAGTTATGGTAGGTCAGGTAGGCTTCACCCCGCGCCGCGCCCTCCGGGATCACGAGACCGGCCATCGGGTCTCCTGCACTGAGCGCCCCCCCGTCGCCCCGCCTCACGCCCAACCGCGCCCACTCGCCGGGTGGCCGCTGGTTGTCGCGCCCGGCGAGTGCTGGGTCGAACTCCGCCGGCAGGCGCGCCGGCTGCCCCCAGGTTTCGCCCCGCCGCCAGCCGTTGCGGGCCAGGTAATTGGCCATCGAGGCGAACACGTCCGGCTTGCTGTCCCAGATGTCCCGCTTGCCGTCACCATCGAAATCGACGGCGTAGCTCAGGTACGAGCTGGGCATGAACTGCGGCTGCCCCATCGCCCCGGCGTAGCCGCCGGTCAGCCGCGCCGGCGTCACGTCGCCGGCATCGAGGATGCGCAAGGCGTTCAGCAACTCCTTGCGGAAATAGGACGCCCGCCGCCCCTCCCAAGCCAGCGTCGACAACGCCTCCACCAAACGGTAGCTGCCCTTGTTCGCCCCGAACGCCGACTCAATCCCCCAGACGCCGACCATGATCGAACGATCAACCCCGTAGCGCGCTTCGATCCTCGTCAGCAGGGCGCGCTCCCGGTTGGAATTCTCACGCGCCGCTTGCAACCGGGCCGGTGGCAGGACACGGGCGCGGTATTCCGGCCAAGTCAACGTGAACTCGGGCTGGTTCCTATCCTTCTCGATGATCTTCTGATCCGGCGCGACCCCGGCGAAGGCGGCGTCGAGAGTCGCCTGCCGGATGCCAACCCGCCGTGCGTCCGCCTTCACCGAGGAGACGAATGCCTTGAACGTCTCCGCTGCCCTGGCAGACGGGGCAGAACCGGCGACGAGGGTGACGAGCAGCAAGGACCGGCGATCGAGCATGGGTCGCGGTTTGCCACAACCACACCGCATCCGGCAACGGCCCCGAATGCGTCGCGCCAATCGTCAGATGTCTTGGTCCCGGCGCTTCGTTATGATCAAAGCTACGGGTCGCGTCCCGTCCCGAACGCGCTCGCCCTGAACAAGCGGAGGCTCAGCCTCGGGCCGGTCGAACCCCGTTGGCCGCCTCGGCCCGCTTGGCTTGTGCGCTCGCCTGCGCCGACAACTCGTAGGCATCGGCCAGGAGCGTCAGCCGCGCCGTGTTCGACAGCTTCCGGAACGCGTTGAGCAGCAACGCTTCCTCATTGGAACTGTCCGGTTCCGGACTGATCACGCTCTCGCTCTCCAGCAAGGTGCCGACCGGCACATCAAGCGCCTGCGCCAGCTTGATCAGTCGCGACGTCTCGGGAAAACACGTTCCCCAAATCCAGGCGTGGACCGCCACCCGCGACACGTCCATCGTCCGGGCCAGGCTGGCCTGGGTGATGCCGCGCGCCGCCATGATCCGGGCCAGGTTATGCCGAAACCGGTCGCGGGACGCGTCCGGCCTTCCCTTCCCCACGTTCGGCCAGCCTTGAATGCTCGTCATTTGTTGCGGCTGCGTCATCGGCGCCTCCCCTGATCTGCGACGGCTTGACCCGCTGCGACGCGCGCGGCGGGCGGAGAACTGCTCAAAAGCTGAGTCGTCACTAACATGATCATTGAAACATGCAACGTGCTTTTTTTGAGAAAAGAGCGACTTCCTGATCGAAGCCGCATATTTCCGTCGTACATGCGTCAGCCGTACGCCCGTTGCAACGTCAAAAACACATTTAACCGGCGAACACCGTTCATTCGCCGCCGAATCGCCGACGCCCCACGACGCCGGCGGAGCGCGATGGCGCTGGGGCGATCGCGCGGGCAAGGGCCGGCCTCACGGTCCGCGCTTTCACGCAAGCGACATCGGTGGCGCGCCTCCCCGCCCGGCAATCACGGTCGGCCCGACGCTCAGCCGATCACCTGCCGCGTCCGTCCCGGCCAGGCCTGCCCCGGTCCGGACCGGCATCGGTCCGGCCACCGCCAGTCAAGACGAGCCAGGCCCGGCCCCAGACGGCCCAGCCTCGAGACGCCCAGCGCGAAGGCCTTGCCCGACTGAACAGGATCACTCATCGGATCAACACGCTCGCCGAAGCAGTAGGCTAGAGCGGTTCTTCAGCTTGACCGGACGGGACCACCATCGCGGCAAAGGCGCTTTTCAAAGGAGCCAGAGCGCGCCGGCCGATCTCGGCCGGACGGAACCTGCCCTAAGCGGCCCGCTCGACCGACGCCGGCATGGTCTGCGCCGTGAGAAACCCTTCGAACGTCAGCAACAGCCAGAGCGCGGCGGAATGATCCGAGCGCCCCTGCTCATGCCGGCCGATCATGGCGGACAGCGCCGCCGCGTCGAACAGCCCGCTGTCCTGCATCGGGCCGTCGAGCAGCCGCGCCCGCAGCCCCGCGGCCTCCCGCCGGAACAGCGGGGCCAGCGACGTCGCGAACCCCTGCTTGCGCCGATACAGGATCTCCCGCGGCAGCATCGGCTCCAGCGCCCGCTTCAGCAGCCACTTCCCCTCCGGCCCGCGCAGCTTGAGCGACGGCGGCAGCGCCATGCCCCAGGCCACCATCTCGTAGTCGAGCAATGGGGACCGCACCTCGAGCGAGTGCGCCATGCTGGTCCGATCGACCTTGGTCAGGATGTCGCCGACCAGGTAGGTGTTCACGTCGACGTACTGCGCTTGCAGCAGCGTGTCGTCCGTGTCGCACGCCTGCATCAGGTCCACGATCCGCGCCGCCGGGTCGTGCCCGTCGAGCTGCGCCCGCAGCGTGGTCGAGAACATCCGGCGGCGCTGGTCATGGTGGACCTTGGCCAGCGTCCGGTAATACCCGAGCGCGCTGTCCAGGCTGATCTCCGTCAGCGTGTGCTTGGCGCGCAGCCACCGCGGCGCCCAGTCCATCTTGGGATAGGCGGCCGCCAACTGCCCCAGCACGCCCCGGCGCAGCGGCGTCGGCAGGTAGGCCCGCACCGCCTCCGCCAGTTGGTGCCAGCGGTAGCGGCGATACCCGGCGAACACCTCGTCGCCCCCGTCCCCCGACAGCGCGACGGTCACGTGCCGCCGGGCCAGCGCGCACACCGCCTCCGTGGGCACGGACGAGCTATCCCCGAACGGTTCGCCGAACACGCGCGCCTGCGTCCGCGCCGACTCGAAGTAATCCGGCGTCGCCTGGTCCCCGTGCTGCTCGGTGCCGTAACGCTCCGACACCATCCGGGCCAGCGGCGTCTCGTCCTCCGCACCGGGGAAGCCGATCGTGAACGTCGCCAGCGGTGTCGACTGCAGCCCGGCCGCCGCCGCCACCACCGCGCTGCTGTCCACGCCGCCGGACAGGAACGCGCCCAACGGCACGTCCGACATCAGCCGCATCTTCGTCGACGCGGACAGCCTGGCCCGCAGGTCGGCCGCCGCGTCGGCCGCGTCGGCCGGACCGGAGGCGGTCGGCGCCGACCAGTAGCGCCGCGGTGCCGCGTGGCTGCCGGGCCGCAGCAGCAGGTAGTGCGCCGCCGGCAGCTTGTGGACGCCGTCGTAGATGGTGTGCGGGTCAGGCACGTAGCCGAACGCGAAGAAGTCATCCACCGCCGCGGCCGAGATCCGCCGCGGCAGGTCCGGCACCTGCGCCAGCGCCACCAGCTCCGAGCCGAACACCAGCGACCCGTCCGACCGCCGCGCGTAGTAGAGCGGCTTCTTGCCCAGCCGGTCCCGCGCCAGGAACAACGTCTTCTTGGGCCTGTCCCAGAGCGCGAAGCTGAACTGGCCGTTCAGCCGCCGCAGGCAATCGACGCCCCAGCTCTCCCAGGCGTGGACGATCGCCTCCGTGTCGCTGTGGTTGCGGAACACGTGGCCCAGCGCCTGCAATTCGGGGCGCAACTCCGGGAAGTTGTAGATCTCGCCGTTGAAGACGATCACGACCGACTCGTCCTCGTTCCACATCGGCTGCTGCCCGCCGGCCACGTCGATGATCGACAAGCGCCGGTGGCCCAGCCCGACGCCAGGCTCGACGTGGAACCCGTCCCCGTCGGGACCGCGGTGCGCGATGGCCGTCGTCATGCGCGCGAGCAGGCCGCGGTCGATCGGCGCCCCTGCGTGATGAAAGATACCGGCCAAACCGCACATGGCAATCTCCTCGCAGCGCAGGATGCCGCAGGCCGGCGGGCGCGCCAACCATTTTGCTGCCCAGTCGTTACGAACTGCTTAGCGCGGCGTCACGGGAAGGCCGGCCGCGTCAGGCCAGGATCGAGGCCTCACCCGGCCTCCGGGCGGCCGCCCGCACCTCCTCGATCACGCGGGCGACCTGCTGCGCCTCGCGTCCCGACGCGGGAGTGACATCGCGTCCCGACGCGGGAGTGGTATCATCGACGATGTGAACGTTCGCCGCCGAGCTCGGGGATCGCGCCCGCAGCCGCCTCGCCGCCGCTTCGGTGCTCACGATCACCGCGTCGGCGCCGTCAAGCGCCAGTCTCTCGACGCCGGCGCTCAGCCACGCCGCCCGCCGCCCGCCCGGCCCGATCCGGCCCCCCGCCGGTTCGCGCAAGTCGGCGACCCACCGCAGCCCATGCCGGTGCTTCAACGTCAGCGCCACGAGGTGGCTGACGGCCGCCCCCTGGCTGGAGAACACGATGGTTTCGGCCGTGAGCCGTCGCGATGCCGCCGCGCAGGCGACCGGCAGCCAGCCTAACGGTCCGCCGGACGGGAGAAGCCGGTCGATCGCGCCCAGCGTGAACGCGCCCGACCGCACGGCCCAGGTCACGCCGTCCGTCGCCCGGTTCTGCCGTGCCGCCCCCGTCGACACCAGGGCCGGCCCGGCCTCCGCCTTCCCAGCCGTGGCCGATGCGTAGGCCGTCGAGGTGAGGACCATCACCTCCGTGCCGCCCCGCTGCAGGCATCGCGCCAGGGAACCCGCTAGGGATCGCGCCGGGCCATCTGGCCCATCGTCGGACCCGGCCATGGCCGGGAACGCGTACGCCACCATCAGCAGCCGCGGACAGTCCGGCCCGGGCAGCCGGGCGCCCGGCTCTGCGCCACGCCTGACGAGCCATCGCGCGATCGAGCCGCCGAGGCTCACGAGGCCGCGCCGCTCGTCGGCAGAGAAGAAGATCGCCGCCGCCGCGCCGCAGAACACCAAGGTCCACAAGCCGTCGAGCAAGGCCTGCACGATCAGGATCGGCACCCGGGTCGCCGTCGCGACCAGGTAGACCGCCAAGGTGAGCGCGGTGATCCGCAGGTAGGCCGGCACCCGCACGGGCAGCTTGTGCTCGGCGTTCGACAGCCCCCAGCACACGATCATGTAGATGAACCAGGTCAGGAACGTCGACGCCGCCGCACCGTAGATGCCGTAGGCCGGGATCAGCAGCACGTTCAACGCCAGGTTCAGCACCGCGCCGCCCGCCGCCACCTTGCCGACCAGGCCGGAGCGCTTGTTGATCAGCATCAAGGCGCGGAAGAAGTCGCCGATCTCGCGCGCGATGTAGGACGCGATGATGATCGGCAGCAGCAACGGCGGCGGGAAGTAATCGGGCGGCACCATGATGTGCAGCAGTTCCGGGCCGAACAGCGCGATCGCGAGGCCGGTCGCGAACAGGATATACGTGAAATAAGCCGCGACCCGGGCGAACTGCCCGCGCCAGTCCGCCTGGTCGACGTAGCGATACAGCGTCACGTTCCAGCTCTTGCCGAAGCTGTCGCCCACCAGCGCGCTGACCAGGATCGCGAACTTGTAGGCGAGCGCGTAGCGGCCCAGCTCGGCCAGGCTGACGGCCGAGCTGAGAAAGAAACGGTCCGAGAAGTGGATGGCAAAATATGACAAACTGGACAGCACCAGCGGCGCGCCGAACCGCACCAGCTCCGGCACGAACATCCCCCGCCAGCGCCAGCCGACGTCCCGCTTCATCCTGAACCCCAGGTAAACGGAAGCGGTCGTCGTCACCACGAGCTTGCTGCTGACGAACCCCCACACCCCGGCCCCGAGCACGCCGATGAACACGATGTTCAACGCCAAGGTCGCGAACAGCGTGACCAGGGTGTAGGCGACGAAGAACCGGGCGTTGTCGCGGATCCGCTCGTAGACCAGCACCACCTCGATCATGTTGCTGAAGAACATGGCGATGAACGCCGCCTGCAGGAGCGTCGCCCAGGTGTCGTCGTGGAACACGAGCAGGCTGAGCGGACGCGCCCCGGCCACCGCCACCACCGTCACCAGCGCGCTCAGCACCGCGGTCGCGATCAACGAGGTCGACACGACAGCTTGCTCAGATTCCAGCGTTTTCTGGTCATGGAACAGCCGGCTGAGCGCCGTGCCGATGGCCTGCAGCCCGAACGCGATCGCGATCGTCTGCGTGCTGAGCTCGACCAGCTCGATCAGCCCGTACTGGGCCGGGTTGAGGAACCGGGAATAGAACGGGATCGCCAGGAACCCCACCGCCCGGATCGCAATGTTGCCGAGCAGGTACAGCGAAGAGTCTTGCAGCAGCCGCCCGATCCGTGCGGACCGCGCGGGCGCCGCCTCAGCCCCCGCGTCAGCTTCGTTGCCCAGTTCTGAACCCAAGGGAACCCTACGCCTCTAATTCGGCTTGGCGCCGCAGCCTTATAACGCGCGGACCAGGCCAACAATCAACGGTGCCGCCAGCCCGCGAGGCCGACCTGCCCGGCGGACGAACGTTCCGCCGCGTCTTCCAGACTGGCCCCGTCTCATCTACTATCCGTTAACGATCCGAATGTAAGTGTGCTGGGACCGCACTTGGCGGTGGAGACGATGCGTTTGTTGAGCGATCCCAGACGGACGGTGCCGCACCCCGTGCTATTCCAGTCGCAGCCGAACCTGTTCGCCGGCCGCCGCCTGCTGTCCGTCCCGGCGGATTGGCCGCCCACCTTGCTGGTCGTGATCGACACCGAGGAGGAGTTCGACTGGCGGGCGCTGCCCAACCCGGCGAGCCGGTCCGTGACCAACATCCAGGCGGTGCCGCTGCTGCAAGCCGTCTTCGACCGCTTCGCCGTCGAGCCCGCCTACCTGGTGGACCATCCCGTCGCCGCCGCGCCGGACGCCGTCGCCGTGCTCCGAACCATCGCCCAATCCGGCCGTTGCGAGATCGGCGCCCACCTGCACCCGTGGGTCACCCCGCCCGTCGAAGAAACGATCAGCGCCCGCCACGCCTTCGCCTGCAACCTCCCGCCCAGCCTCGAACGCCGCAAGCTGCACACCCTGACCGCCGCGATCACCGCCGCGTTCGGGACGCCCCCCATCATCTTCAAGGCCGGCAGCTACGGCATCGGCCCGCAGACCGCCGGCTTCCTGGCCGAGCTGGGCTACAAGGTCGACAGCAGCCTCGTCCCCTTCACCAACTTCACCCGCCACGGTGGCCCCAACTTCCAGGAATGGACCTGCCAGCCGTTCGAGACCATCGAAGGGATCGTCGAGCTGCCCTTGTCCGCCGGGTTCGCCGGCCGCTTCTCCGCGGCCGGCCAGCGCTTGTTCCCCAAGCTCGAACGCCCGGTCGGGCGCAGGCTTCACCTCCCCGGCGTCGCCGCCCGCCTCGCCTTGCTGGAACGGCTGCGCCTCAGCCCCGAAGGCCACACCCTGACCGAGATGGTCCGGCTCACCGCCGCCGCCCGCGCCCGCGGCCAGCAGTTGTTCATGTTGACCCTGCACAGCTCCGCCCTGCTGCCCGGCGCCACCAGCTACGTCCGCACCCCCGCCGAACGCGACGCGTTCCTGAAACGAATCGAGGATTACCTGCGCTACTTCCATGAAACGATCGGCGGGCGCAGCAGCCGCGTGTCCGCCATCGCCGCGACCCTGGCCGCCCTGCCGCGGCCGAGCCCCGCGCCGCAGGCCGGCCGATGAGCAGGATCTGCCTGGTCGGCGCGGGATACATCTCCCGCGTCCACTTCGACGCCATCCGCTCCCTGGGCAAGCACGAGGTGGCCGCCGTCGTCGACCCGAACGAGGCCGCCGCCCGCGCCCTCGCCGGCGGCGCCGCCGTTCACGCCTCCGTCGACCAGGCCATCGCCGCGGGCGGCTTCGACCGCGCGCACGTGCTGGTCCCGCCCGACCACCACGAAACCGCGGCCCTGCCGCTGCTCCAGGCCGGCATCCCCGTCCTGCTCGAGAAGCCCCTGGCCGCGACCGCCACCGCCTGCGCCCGGCTGGTGGCCGCCGCCGACCAGGCCGCGCTCGGCGTCAACCAGAACTTCGTCCACCACCCGGCCTTCGCCCGCGTCCGCGCCCTGCTCGCTGCCGGCCGCCTCGGCCGCCCCCGCCACGTCGGCTGCACCTACAACGTGCCGCTCCGCCAGCTCGGGGCCAAGCAGTTCGGGCACTGGATGTTCCAGCAGCCGGGCAACATCCTGCTGGAGCAGGCCGTCCACCCGCTGTCGCAGATCGTGGCGCTCACGGGCCCGATCACCGCAACGGCCGCCCTGCCTGGCCCGGTCATCGAGATCGCCCCGGGCGTCCCGTTCCTGCCGTCGCTGAACGTGTCCCTCCAGGGCGAGGCCCTGCCGGCCCAGATGCGCTTCGCGGTCGGCCAGGACTTTCCCTTCTGGCAGGTCCAGGTGGTGTGCGACGACGGCGTCGCGGTCGCCGACATCCTCGCCAACCGCGTCTTCACCTACGACCGCACGCGCTGGCTGCCGGCCGTCGACGAGGCGCTGTCCGGCCTGCGCACCGCCGCGGGCGTCGCCGGGCACAGCATCCGCGGCCTGCTGGACTACAGCCTCTCGACCGCCAAGCTCCGCCCGCGCAGCGACGCCTTCTTCCTCAGCATGCGCGCCAGCATCGCCGCCTTCCACGGCGCCCTCGACGCCGGCCGCGCGCCCGAGCTGGACGGCGCGTTCGGCGCCGGCCTGGTCACGCTGTGCGAGCAACTGCGCGACCAGGCGTTCCCCGAATCCAAGTCCGCCGCCCCTGCCCCGGCCGCGTCGCCCGCTCCCCCCGCCGCCGCGGCGTCGGGGGGCCTCCAAGCCCCCGACGTCGCGATCCTCGGCGGCACCGGCTTCATCGGCGCCCACGTCGTGCGCCGCTTCCTCGACGCCGGCCAGCGCGTCGCCGTGATGGCCCGCAACACCCGCAACCTCGCCCCCGTCTTCGCCGACCCGCGCGTCACCCTCCACCGGGGCGACATCCGCGACGGCGCGGCGGTGGCGCGCGCCGTCGCCGGCGTCAAGGTGGTCGTCAACCTCGCTCACGGCGGCGGCGGCGCGACGTTCGAGGCCGTGCGCGCCGCCATGGTCGGCGGCGCGGAGACGGTTGCCCGTGCCTGCCAGTCCGCCGGCGTCCAACGCCTGCTCTACGTCGGCAGCATCGCCTCCCTTTACCTCGGCCCGCAGCCCGCCCCCGTCACCGGCGCGACCCCGCCCGACCCGGAGGAGACCAAGCGCGGCGACTACGCCCGCGCCAAGGCGCTGGCCGACCGCGCCATGCTCGACCTGCACGAGAAGGAAGGCCTGCCCGTTGTCATCCTCCGCCCCGGCGTCGTCGTCGGCGAAGGCGGCCTGCCGTTCCACAGCGGCGTCGGCCTTTACAACAACGACCAGCACTGCATCGGCTGGAACCAGGGGCGCAACCCCCTGCCCTTCGTGCTGGCCGAGGACGTGGCGGACGCCATCTATCGCGCGGCCTTGGCCGAGGGCATCGAAGGCCGGGCCTACAACATCGTCGGCGACGTCCGCCTCAGCGCCCGCGACTACACCGCCGCCCTCGGCCAGGCGCTCGGCCGCCCCTTGCGCTACCACCCGCAATCCGCCCGCTGGCTCTGGGCCGAGGACAGCGGCAAGTGGCTGGTCAAGCGCGCCACCGGCCGCGACGTGCCGGCCCCCTCGGTGCGCGACTTCCTGTCCCGCGGCATGACGGCCGAGTTCGACACCTCCGACGCCAAGCGCGACCTCGGCTGGACCCCCACCGCCGACCCGGCCCGCTTCATCGACCGGGCGATCCGCGTCCACGCCGCCTGATGCCGGCCCCGCTGCTGCTGCACGCCTTCTCGACCTTCGCGGTCGGCGGGCCGCAGGTCCGCTTCGCCACCATCGCCAACCATTTCGGCCGGCGCTGGCGGCACGCCGTGGTCGCCATGGACGGCAACCTCGCCTGCCGTGACCGGCTCGACCCGGCGCTCGACGTCAGCTTCCCGGACATTCCGCTGCGCAAGGGCGACACCCTCGGCAACGCCCGCGCCCTGCGCCGCGCCTTGCGCTGGGTGCGCCCGGCGACGCTGCTGACGAGCAACTGGGGCACGATCGAGTGGGCCGTCGCCAACCGCACCGGGCTGGTGCCGCAGGTCCACATCGAGGACGGCTTCGGTCCCGAGGAGCGGGCCACCCAGTTGCCGCGCCGGGTCTGGTTCCGCCGCCTATTCCTGGCCGGGCGCACCGTCGTGGTGCCGTCCCTGACCCTGCAGCGGATCGCCACCAGCCGGTGGCGGCTGAGCGCGGATCGCGTCCGCTACATCCCGAACGGCGTCGACCTCGGCCGCTTCGCCGCCGGCCCGGCCGTCGCGTGGCCGGGCGAAGGACCCGTCGTCGGCACTGTCGCCGCCCTGCGCCCCGAGAAAAACGTCGGCCGGCTGCTGCGCGCCTTCGCCCTCGCCTGCCAAGGCCGTCCCGCCCGCCTGGTCATCGCCGGCGACGGGCCGGAACGCGCCGCGCTCGTTCGGCTCGCGGCCGAACTCGGCATCGCCGATCACGTCCACTGGGCCGGCCACGTCGCCGACCCGGCGCCCCTGTTCCGCGGCTTCGATCTGTTCGCCCTGTCGTCCGACACCGAACAGATGCCGATCTCCCTGCTCGAAGCCATGGCCGCCGGCCTGCCCGTCGCCAGCACCGACGTCGGCGACGTCGCGGCCATGCTGCCGCCCGCGCAACGCGACCTGGTCGTGCCGCTGACCGACGAGGCGCTTGCCCGGGCGTTGCGCCGGCTGCTGGACGATCCCCCGAGGCGGCGCGCGCTCGGCGGGGAAAACAGGGCTCGGGCGGCGGCCGAGTTCGACCAGGCGTCGATGTTCGCCGCCTGGGCGCGGCTGTTCGACGCCCGCTGACCGCCATCCATTCACGAGACCAGAGGTTCCCATGGCCGATGACACCGCGCCCGAGATCGCGACGCTCGCGACCAGGATCGTCTACGCCAACCGCTGGATGACGGTCCGCGAGGACGCGATCCGCCGCCAGGACGGCTCGAACGGCATCTACGGCGTGGTCGAGAAACCCAACTTCGTGGTCGTCGTGCCGCTCGAGGATGACGGCTCCGTCCACCTCGTGGAGCAATACCGTTACCCGGTGAAGCAGCGCTTCTGGGAGTTCCCGCAAGGTGCCTGGGAGCAGCGGCCCGACGCCGACCCGATGGAGGTCGCCCGCGGCGAGCTGCGGGAGGAAACCGGCCTCGACGCCGGCGAGATGACCCACGCCGGCCACCTGTTCCAAGGCTACGGCTTCTCCACCCAGGGCTGCCACGTCTATCTCGCCCGCTGCCTGAGCCGGGTCGCCGCCAACCTCGACCACGAGGAGCAGGGCCTGATCACCCGGCAGTTCCCCGCCGCCGCCTTCGCCGAGATGGTCCGCGGCGGCGGCATCCGGGACGCCATGACCATCGCCGCCCTCGGCCTGCTTCAGGCCAAGGGATTGTGGCAGTTGCCAGCGAAGTAGGCTGGGCCTGGCGGTTGCGCCCGGCCGTGGCCGCCCGGATACTCCGGCCATGAATCAAGCGCCCGCCGCCCCCGTCACCCTCCAAGTCGAGCGGCACGTCGCCACCATCAGCATGAACGACCCGGCCCGCCGCAACGCCCTCGGCGCGGCCATGCTCTCCGCCCTTACCGAAGCCTTCCACCAAGCCACCCGGCAGCGCGCCCGCGCCGTCATCCTGCGCGCCGCCCCCGGCAACGCCGTCTGGTGCGCCGGCTTCGACATCAACGCCCTCGCCCCCGGCCACGACCCGCTGGCCCAGGACGGCCCGCTGCAAGCCCTGTTCCACGCCGTCCAGGACGGCCCGGCCCCGGTCATCGCCATGCTGCGCGGCACCGCCTGGGGCGGCGGCACCGACCTCGCGCTGCGCTGCGACATCGCCGTCGCCGACCCGACCTGCACCCTGGCCTTCACCCCGGCGCGGCTCGGCCTGCCCTACGACCCGGACGGCCTGCTCAACGCCCTGTTGCGCTGCGGCCTGGCGGTGGCCACCGAGATGTTCGCCACCGCCGACCCGCTGCCCGCCGCCCGCGCCCTCGCCGCCGGCCTGCTGAACCACGTCGTCCCGGAACCCGAGCTGGAACCGTTCACCCGGGCGATGGCCGCCCGCATCGCCGCCAACGCCCCCTTGTCCGTCGAGAGCGCCAAGCGCCAGCTCCGCGCCCTGAACGCGGCCCTGCCGCTCCCCCCGGCCCTGCTGCAACGCCTGCTCGACGGCCGCCGCGCCGCCCTCGCCAGCGACGACTTCGCCGAAGGCCTGGCCGCCTTCAAGCAGAAGCGCGCACCTTCGTTCCGGGGGCGCTGACCCGGGCCGCCTACTCGGTCGCCGGCGCCTCCCCCAACTGCGACGCCGGCGTGCCCGGCGTCGCCCGCGCCCCCGGCGGCACCGCCCCCGGCGACCCGCCCGGCTGCGGCCGGTTCATCACCGCCCCGGTCATCGGGATGAAGAACACGCCGACGTCCTTGCGCGAGTAGACCTTGCCCTCCTCGTCCTTGGTGTAGACGTAGAGGATCTGCCCCCGCTTGAACGGCTGCCCGATCGGGATCAGCATCCGCCCGCCCGGCTTCAACTGCCGGAACAGCTCGGGCGGCGCGTACTGGGCGGCGCAGGTCACGATGATGATGTCGAACCCGTCCTTCACCTCCGGCCAGCCGAAGTAGCCGTCGCCCACCCGCGTCTCGACGTTGTCGTAGCCGAGCGGCGCGAAGATCCTCGACACCGCCCGCCCCAACGGCTCGATGATCTCGATGGAGTAGCTGCGCCCCACGATCCGCGACAGCAGGGAACTCTGGAACCCGCTCCCGGTGCCCACTTCCAGCGTCACGTCCCCCGGTTTCGGCTTGCACACCTGCGACATGTACGCCTGGCCCAGGTAGTCCGACAGTGCCGAGCCGTAGCCGAGCGCCCAAGGCTTCGCGTCCTCCTCGTAGGCCACCCCCGCCTGCGACCGGTGCTCGGGATAGACGTAATGGTAGTACTCGCGCGGCACCTCCTGGAAGGCGCGGATGATCATCGGGTCCGCGGCCCCGAGCCGGCTCGTCAGATACTCCTCGATGTGCTTCATCGCCGCCGGCTTGCGCGCCTGGATCGCCTGGAACTGCGCCTCCGTGATCTCCACCGGCCGCCCGGATCGCCGCATCGCCTCCAGGAAGGCGTCCCGCGTCCACCCGCCCGGAGCGGCGCGGGCCGGAGCGGCGAACGGGAGGGCGAGCGCCGAGCCGAGCGCGGCGCGGCGGGTCAGAGCGTCGGGGAAGGTTGCCACGCGAGCGCCTTTCGAGCGGAAGGGAACGACAGGATCGCCACGCCATAAAGCATCGCCGCACCCAGGAGAACCCTGCTCAGCCCCCCCTGCACCGCCACCAAGTTGGCGAGCGGGGTCGCCACCACCGAGAACGCGCCGTTCAGCCCCCAGGCCCACGGCAGCAGCCCGCCCCCCATCGCCCCGGCCCGCGCCAGCCCCAGCGGGAACGGCATCCCGAGCGCCACCGACACCGGCGCCGTCACCAGCAGCAGGACCCCCGCTTTGGCCAGCCACGGCAGCCCGAGCGTCGCCAGCAGCAACGGCTCCAGCCCGAACAGCGCCGCCACGCACCACGCCACGATCACCAGCCCCACCGGCAGGACGCCGCCCAAGCGCCCGGTCAGCAAGCTGCCGACCCCCGAGAACACCAGCATCCCCGTCAGCACGAGCGCGAAGGCCCCGGTCCGGTCGTTGAGGTAAAGGCTCGCCTTCTCGATCAGCACGATCTCGATGAACAGGAAGCCGAGGCCCAGGCAGGCGAAGTAGACCGCCGGCCGCCAAGCCGCCGGCCGCCCCCGCCCCTGCCCGGCCACCTTCGGCGCCAGCAGCGGCACCGCCAGCACCAGCGCCGCCAGCACGATCGCCTGCCCCAGCACGGCCAGGTTCACGAGCTGCCCCACCTCCGGCTGCGGCAGGATCTCGATCCGCTGCAGGATGCTGGGTGCCTGCGACAGCCGCAGGATGGAGTAGAACGCCGGCCGGTCGAGCGTGATCGGCGCCAGGTTGAACGCCGCCTGGCTCTCGCTCGGCTCGCCGCGTAGCACCGCCCCGGCCTCGTTCGCCACCGCGTCCTGCGACTCGCCGCCGCCCATCACCTGCCCGCTCTCGAAGTTCACCGCCGGCAGGTCGTTGTAGATGCCCGCCCGCGCCGCCGCCACGTCCATCCCTGGGTAGTACGACACGTCGAACGACCGCTCGTCGCAGAACCGCTTCGCCGCCTCGACCTGCGCCGCCCCCAGCGCCTCGTTCGACACCAGGATGCGCAGGTTCCACGCCGAGCGGTAGACCAGCACGTGCTGCGCCGGCGCCGCCTGCCCCGCGAGCCGCAGCGCCTCGCGCACCGTCGCCAGCAGCCGGATCGCGTACACCGGCAGCTCGCGGATCGACACCGGCACCGACAGCAGCCCCCCCGGCGCCAGCGCCCGCAGGTCCGCCGCCAACGCTTCCGCGCTGAACGCGGTCGCGTTCGCCTCCCCCGCGTCGAGGAAGTCGGCCGAGATGTCGATCAGGTCGTAACGCTCCCCCGTCCCAGCCGCCGCCAGCGGGCTGTCGGCCAGCAGCCGCACCCGCGGGTCCGCCGCCATCGGGGGCGAGCCGCCCAGCCCCCGCGCCGCCGCCCCCCGCAGCACCGGGTCCGGCTCCAGCGCGTCCACCCGCGCCGCCCCCAGCGCCAACGCTTGGCGGATGCGGAACCCCCCGCCCGCCCCCGCCAGCAGCACCCGCGCCCCCGGCCGCAGCACGTAGGGCAGCGCGTCGAGCGTCGCCGGGGCGTAGTCCGCGTCCACCGCCCCCGGCTTCGGCAGCGCCGCGATCCGCGCCCCGTCGCGATACAGCCCGAACGACGCCGGCGGCCCCCCCACCCCCAGCAGCCCGGCGTTGTTGGACACGTCCACGTCCACCCGCTCGGTGAAGTCGTCGAGCAACGCGTATAACCCGCGCGGCGACCGCACTTCCGCCAGCTGCCGCGCCTCCGGCACGTGAAGCGGCGCGTAGATCGCCTTGAAGTCGTTGTAGTCCGCCCGGTCGTCCAGCAGCAGCAACGCTTCGCTGCCGACGAGCGCCAGCAGCGCCGCCGCCCCGACCCGCCACCGCCGCCGCCCGAACAGCGCCGCCGCCGCCAGCAAAGGCAGCAGCGCCGGCACCAACTGGAACGGGTGCACCACGAACATCAGCCCCAGCGCCGCCGCCGCCCCGGCCCCGGCCCCGGTCAGGTCGAACCCGTACACCCGGCTCACCCGGTCGTCGTTCAGCACGAAGTACAGGCTGATATAAAGCCCGGCCAGGAAGAAGAACGGCAGCAGCGCCGCGTAATAGAGCGCGATGTAGCCGATCTGCGGCAGGAACGTCACCGCGTTCTGCAGTTGCAGCGGGTTGAACGGGTTGCGCGTCACCGCGTAGTACCCGGCCGCCGCCGCCAGCACCAGCGGCGCCGGCAGCCAGGCCAGCACCGCCGCCCCCCGCCGCGCCGCCCAGTCCCGCGCCAGCGCCACGAACACGCCGCTGAGCGCGAACCCGGCCAGCACGATCGAGATCACCCAGTAGCCGTACTCCGACCACTTCGCGACCGCGAAGTACCGCGTCAGCGCGATCTCGAACCCCACCACCGCACCCGACACCAGGAACAACGGCCACAGCGACGCCCGCGGCCTCACGGCGACACCCCCGGCCACACCCGCTGGCGGATGAACGCCTCCATCAGCCCGTTGAACCGCCCGGCCTCGTCGACGAACAGCGCGTGCCCGGCCTGCGGGAACAGCGCCGCCTCCGCCCCGGGGTGCTTCGCCGCCAGGTTTTCCGCCTGCCCGGCGAAGCGCGGCCGCACCGCGTAGAGGATCGGCTTCCGCACCCCGTACACCGCCTCCCGCCAGTAGCTCTGCGGCGCGCCGTACGACCCGAGCCGGGCCGCCGCCTCCGGGGGCGTGCGCAGCGCGGCCTCCGTCAGCCGCTCCAGGTAGGCCGCCCCCGGCGAGCGGCGGAACATGCCGGCCACGAACCGCCGCATCTGCTCCTCCCGCGCCAGCTTCGGCCCCCGCCGCGGCAAACCCCGCGACGCGACCGGCGGCGGGTCCTCCCCCACCGAGTTGTCGATCAGCACCAGCCCGGCCAGCCGACCGTCGCCGTACTGCTGCGCGTAGGACAGGCTGTCGAGCACCCCGAGCGACCACCCCACCAGCAGCACCGGCCGCCCCCCCAGCGCCGCGATCACGTCGCCGATGTCCTGCCCCCGGCGCCGGTAGTCGTAGCCGCCCTCCGGCGCCTCGCTGTCGCCCTGCCCGCGCGGGTCGAGCGCCACCACGCGGTACTGCCGGCTGAACGCATCGATCTGCGGCTGGAAGATCCAGGCCGGCATGCTCCACCCCGGCACGAACACGATGGTCGGCCCGTCGCGCGGCCCGGCCTCGATCGCGTGCAGCCGCACCCCGTCCGAGGTCGTGAACCGAACGTCGCGCGCCCGCGCCCCGGGCGCCCACGCGCACAGCGCCAGCAAGGCCAGGATCAGGTGGAAACGGGTGCGCCGCATGGCCGCCTTATGCCGTCCAACGCGCCCGCCTTGTCAACGCCGGCCCGGGCTGGCCCGGCCGCGCGAACCGTGGCAGCTTTCCGCCCATGCACGACCCGTCCGCCCCGCTCCCAGATCTCGAGCCGCGGGAACTCGAGCCCGGCCCCGTCCCCCCCGGGCCGCTCGCCCGCCGCAAGCGGCCCGCCGACCTCCGCTCCGCCCGCTGGTTCGGCCCGGCCGACCTCCGCTCCTTCGGCCACCGCTCCCGCGCCATGCAGATGGGCTACGCGCCCGAGGAATGGACCGGCAAGCCCGTCATCGCCATCCTTAACACCTGGTCCGACCTCCAGCCCTGCCACGTCCACTTCAAGACCCGCGTGGACGACGTGAAGCGCGGCATCCTCATGGCCGGCGGCTTCCCGGTCGAGCTGCCCGCCCTCTCCCTCAGCGAGAGCTACGTCAAGCCCACCACCATGCTCTACCGCAACATGCTGGCGATGGAGGCCGAGGAGCTGCTCCGTTCCCACCCCATCGACGGCGCGGTGCTGATGGGCGGCTGCGACAAAACGACCCCCGCCCTGCTGCTGGGCGCGACCAGCATGGGCATCCCCGCCGTCTTCCTCCCCGCCGGCCCCATGCTGCGCGGCAACTGGCAAGGTCGCGTCCTCGGCAGCGGCAGCGACAGTTGGAAATACTGGGACGAGCTGCGCGCCGGCCGCATCACCGACCAGGACTGGCTCGGCGTCGAAGGCGGCATCGCCCGCTCCTACGGCACCTGCATGACGATGGGCACCGCCTCCACCATGACCGCCATCGCCGAGGCCCTCGGCCTGGTGCTGCCCGGCGGCTCCTCCATCCCCGCCGCCGACGCCGGCCACATCCGCCTCGCCTCCGAGAGCGGACGCCGCATCGTCGATATGGTCTGGGAGGACTTGGTCCCCCATCGCATCCAGACCCGCCCCGCCTTCCTCAACGCCGTCGCCGTCGCGATGGCGATGGGCTGCTCCACCAACGCCATCATCCACTTGATCGCCATGGCCCGGCGTGCCGGTCAGGACATCGGCCTCGACGACTTCGAGCGCGCCAGCCGCCAGGTCCCCGTCGTCGCCAACGTCCGCCCCAGCGGCGACAAATACCTGATGGAGGATTTCTTCTACGCCGGCGGTCTCCGCGCCCTGATGCAGAACATCAAGGAGCACCTCGACCTGTCCTGCCTCACCGTCACCGGCCGCACCCTGGGCGAGAACATCGAAGGCGCCCGCGTGTTCAACGACGACGTGATCCGCCCCCTCGGCAATCCCATCTACGGCGAAGGCTCCCTCGCCGTGCTGCGCGGCAACCTCGCCCCGGACGGCTGCGTCATCAAGCCCGCCGCCATGGACCAGCGCTTCCTGCGCCACAGCGGCCCGGCGCTCGTGTTCGACGACTACCCCAGCCTCAAGCAGGCCGTGGACGACGAAACCCTCGCCATCACCCCCGACCACGTCCTCGTGCTTCGCAACGCCGGCCCCCAGGGCGGACCCGGCATGCCCGAATGGGGCATGCTCCCCATGCCCAAGGCCCTGCTCAAGCAAGGCTGCCGCGACATGCTCCGCCTGTCCGACGCCCGCATGAGCGGCACCAGCTACGGCGCTTGCGTGCTGCACGTCAGCCCGGAAAGCTGGATCGGCGGCCCCCTCGCCCTGCTGCGCACCGGCGACACCGTCACCCTCGACGTCCCCGCCCGCTCCATCCGCATGGACGTGCCCGACGACGAGCTGTCCCGCCGCCGCGCCGCCTGGACGCCCCCGCCCAAGCGTTACGGCCGCGGCTACGGCCACGTCTTCAGCGAGCACGTCCAGCAAGCGAGCGAAGGCTGCGACTTCGACTTCTTGCGCACCGACCACGGCGTCCCCGTCCCCGAGCCGGTGATCTACTGATGCCGGGAATCCCCTGATGGACGAGGCCACCCGCACCAAGCTGCGCGGCGTCAGCACCGCCACGATCGCCACCGCCCTGTTCAAGCGCGGCTTCCGCAACCAGACGATCCAGGGCGTCCAGCCGCTCAACCCCGACGCCCCCGGCATGGTCGGCCCGGCCTTCACGCTCCGCTACATCCCCGCCCGCGAGGACCTCAATACCATCGACGTGTTCAAGGACCCCGCCCACCCCCAGCGCGCCGCCATCGAGCAGTGCCCTCCCGGCGCGGTCATGGTGATCGACTGCCGCAAGGACGCCCGCGCCGCCTCCGCCGGCGGCATCCTCGTCACCCGCCTCATGGTCCGCGGCGTCGCCGGCATCGTCACCGACGGCGGCTTCCGCGACGCTGCCGAGATCGCCGGCCTCGACTTCCCCAGCTTCCACCAGCGCCCCTCCGCCCCCACCAACCTGACGCTCAACCAGGCCATCGACATGAACGTCCCCATCGGCTGCGGCGACGCCCCCGTATTCCCCGGCGACGTCGTGGTCGGCGACACCGACGGCGTCATCGTCATCCCCGCCCACCTCGCCGACGCCATCGCCGACGAGACCATGGACATGACCCTGTTCGAGGACTTCGTCGCCGAGCGCGTCCGCGCCGGCCACACCATCCGCGGCCTTTACCCGCCCACCGACCCGGCCAACCTCGACCTGTTCGCCGCCTGGCGTAAAACCCGAGGCCGCTGAGCCCGCTCACTGGAAATCCCCGCTCCGCCCGCCAGCCGTCCAGGAGACCCCCATGAACGCCATGCCCCCCGCCATGACCCACGCCGCCCGCCTCGACCGCCTCGCCGAGGTCGCCGTCCGCGTCGGCCTCGGCCTCGCCCCCGGCCAGGAGGTCGTCCTCACCGCGCCGCTCGACGCCGTGCCCCTCGTCCGCCGCATCACCGAGCACGCCTACAAGGCCGGCGCCAGCCAGGTCACCACCCTCCTCTCCGACGATGTCGCCACCCTGGCCCGCTTCCAGCACGCCCCCGACGACGCCTTCGACCACGCCCCCGCCTGGCTCTACGAGGGCATGGCCAACGCCTACCGCTCGGGGGCCGCCCGCCTCGCCATCGCCGGCGAGAACCCGGCGCTGCTGTCCGGCCAGGACCCCGGCCGCGTCGCCCGCGCCAACCGCGCCCGCTCCGTCGCCTACCAGCCCGCCCTCGAGCTCATCACCAACTTCGCCATCAACTGGACCATCGCCTGCTACGCCACTCCGGCCTGGGCCAAGCTGATGTTCCCGGGCGACTCCGAGGAACAGGCCACGGCCAAGCTCTGGGACGCCATCTTCGCCGCGTCGCGCACCGACGAGCCCGACCCGGTCGCCGCCTGGGCCGCCCACAACGCCGCGCTGCACGCCCGCACCGCCCTGCTCAACGAGAAGCGCTTCCAGTCCCTGCGCTTCTGCGGCCCCGGCACCGACCTCACCGTCGGCCTGTCCGACGGCCACCTCTGGCTCGGCGGCGCGGAGCCGGCCAAGAACGGCATCGTCTGCAACCCCAACATCCCGAGCGAGGAAGTTTTCACCACCCCCCACCGCGCCCGCGTCGACGGCCACGTCCGCAGCACCAAGCCGCTGTCCTACCAGGGCACCCTGATCCAGGACATCGCCGTCACCTTCGAAGAAGGCCGCATCACCGCCGCCATCGCCAGCACCGGCCAGGACGTCCTGGAGAAGGTCCTCGGCACCGACGAAGGCGCCCGCCGCCTCGGCGAGGTCGCGCTCGTCCCCAACTCGTCGCCCATCGCGCGCAGCGGCCTGCTGTTCTTCAACACCCTGTTCGACGAGAACGCCGCCAGCCACATCGCCCTCGGCCAAGCCTACCGCACCTGCCTCGAAGGCGGCACGACCGCCGGCGACGATGAGCTGGAGCGCCGCGGCGCCAACACCAGCCTCATCCACATCGACTGGATGATCGGCTCGGGCGAAGTGGACGTGGACGGCCTCCGCCCCGGCGGCGAGCCGGAACCGGTGATGCGCGGCGGCGAGTGGGTCTGACGCCCGCCCCGGCCCCGCCCGGCTGCCCGCCCGGCTGCCCGCCCGGCTGCCCGCCCGGCTGAGCGCCCACGCCATGAGGGACATGGGACAAACAAACGCCGAGCCGGCCGCCGGCGTCCATGTCTGCTGGGCCGGGCCCGCCGCCCCGCCCGTGGACGCCCCCTGCCGCACCTGCGGCGAGCCCGGCCCCAAGCCCGTCCTGCTCGACGCCGACGCCGACCTGCCCGGCCAAGGCACCCGCCGCGTCCGCCTGCTCGACTGCCCCCGCTGCGGCTGCGCCTTCGCCGAGGCACTGACCGAGTTCGACTACACCGACGCCACCGCCAGCGAGACCAACGTCGCCCACTACGTCGAGGTCGGCGCGGGTCCCTGGAAGATCATCCGCACCATCGCCCGCCTGTTCCCGCCCCCCGGTGCCAAGTACCTCGAGATCGGCTGCGGCTTCGGCTTCGGCCTCGACTACGCCATCGCCGAGCGCGGCTGGGACGGCCGCGGCATCGACCCCTCCCCCTTCGCCGCGGCCGGCCGCGCCGCCCTGGGCCTACCCATCGAATCCCGCTACTTCCGCGCCGACGAGGCCCCCGGCACCGCCGCTGACGTCATCCTGGCCAGCGAGGTGCTGGAACACGTCGCCGACCCCCTGCCCTTCCTGCGGACCCTGCGCTCGGCGCTCGCCCCGGGCGGCGCCCTCGCCCTGACCACGCCCAACCGCGCCCGCCTGGCCCCGGGCGTGCCGCTGCCCGAGCTGGTCCCCATCCTCTCCGTCGGCGCGCACCTCGTCCTGCAAACCGAGGGCAGCCTGCGCCAACTGCTCCGCGCCGCCGGCTTCGAGCACGTCCACGCCGAGGTCGCCAGCCCCGACGACCTGTTCGCCTACGCCTCCGACGCCCCGCTCCGCCTGGCCGGGAGCGACGACGCGCCGCGCCGGAGCTACCGCGCCTACCTGGTCCGCCGCGCCGGCACGGCGACGCCGGGCAGCTCCGTCTGGTGGGGAATGCAGGCCCGCGCCTACCAGGAAGCCGTGGCCGTCAGCGACTGGCCGGAGGCGGGCCGCATCTGGCCCACCCTCCTGGACGCCTGCCGCACCAGCCACGGCATCGACCCCGACGACCCGGTTTCCGTGCCGGACACCACCGGCCTGTCGCTGCCCGGCCTGCGCGGTCGCGTCCCCGGTCCGCTGCCGAACCTGCTTTACCTCCGCGCCCTGCACCGGCTCAACGGCCCCGAACCCTGGAGCCTGTCCGCCACCGAGTCCCTGCTGCGCGCCGCGGCCCGGACCGCGCGCGACCTCACCGCGGCGCTCCGCCCGCTGGCGGCCGAGGACCAGGCGATCCTCTCCGTCGAGCGCGCCGCCCTGTCCATGCTGGCGGCCAGCCTCGCCGACCGCGCCGACCCCGGCGCCCTGCCCGCGCTCGCCGCCGCGGTCGCCGCCGACCCCGCCCACGCCACCGCCACCGCCCGCCGCTGCTTCGTCGGCCTGGTCAACGCCGGCCAGACGGACCTCGCCCGCCAGGTGGAGTCGCGCTGGGATTTGGACGCCGCCGCCCTGGACGCCGCTCCCCCCGGTCGCCCGCTCGACGCGAGCGAGCGCGACGCCCTGTTCTGCCTCGCCATGCTGGACCTCGCGCCGCCGCCCGACCTCGAACGCGCCCGCCGCCGCTTCGCCCGTGTCCGCGCCGCCGGCCCGGCCGACCCGCTCTACTGGCCCGCCCTCCGCGGTGAGTGCTTCGCCGCCGACCAGTCAGGCGACGCCGCACACGTCAACGCCCTCCTCGCCGCCCTGCCGCCGCGCGACATGCCAGCCGACCTCCGGCAGCGCCGCCCGCCCGGCGTCGTCCGCCGCCTGGCCATGCTCGCGCTGAGGGTGCCGCGCCGGCTGTCCCGGTGACGCCCCGCGACCACGCTGCTTGACCCGGAAGGCCTGGCCTGGGGCCAGCCCACCCACGCGCCGGGCCGCCATGCAGCGGCGGCGGTGTTTTCGGCCGCGGCAAAGGCTATATCACCCCCATGCCATTCCCAGACGTGAACCCGGCGCTCGCCCGCGCCCTCTCCGCCCGCGACTACACCGAACCCACCGATGTCCAGAGCGCCGTCCTCGTCGACGAGGCCGCCGGCCGCGACCTGCTGGTCTCCGCCCAGACCGGCTCCGGCAAGACCGTCGCCTTCGGCCTCGCCATTGCCCCCACCCTCCTGGCCGGCGAGGAACGCCTGCCGCCCCCCGCCGCGCCCATGGCCCTCGTCATCGCCCCCACCCGCGAGCTGGCGATGCAGGTGAAGGCCGAGCTGTCCTGGCTCTACGCCGAAACCGGCGCACGCCTCGCCTCGTGCGTCGGCGGCATGGACAGCCGCGCCGAGCAGCGCGCCCTGGCCGCCGGCTGCCACATCGTCGTCGGCACGCCCGGCCGCCTGCGCGACCACCTGGAGCGCGGCCGCCTCGACCTCTCCGCCCTTCGCGCCGTGGTGCTCGACGAGGCCGACGAGATGCTCGACCTCGGCTTCCGCGAGGACCTGGAGTTCATCCTCGACGCCACCCCGCCCGAGCGCCGCACCCTGCTGTTCTCCGCCACCATCCCGAGGGAGATCGCCACCCTCGCCCGCCGCTACCAGCGGGACGGCCTGCGCATCGACACCGGCGGCCGCAACGCCCCCCACAGCGACATCGACTACCGCGCCATCCTCGTCGCCCCGCACGACGCCGAGCGCGCTGCCGTCAACGTCCTGCGCTACTTCCAGGTCCGCGCCGCCCTCGTGTTCTGCGCCACCCGCGACGGCGTCCGCCGCCTCCACGCCCGCCTGATCGCCCGCGGCTTCGACGCCGTCGCCCTCAGCGGCGAGCTGAGCCAGAACGAGCGCACCGCCGCCCTCCAGGCGCTGCGTGACGGCCGCGCCTCCGTCTGCGTCGCCACCGACGTCGCCGCCCGCGGCCTCGACCTGCCCGACCTCGACCTCGTCATCCACGCCGACCTGCCGACCAACAAGGAAACCCTGCTCCACCGCTCCGGCCGCACCGGCCGCGCCGGCCGCAAGGGCACCTCCGTCCTGCTGGTCCCCTTCGCCCGCCGCCGCCGCGCCGAGCAACTGCTCGACTCCGCCCGCCTCGACGCCGGCTGGAGCGACCCGCCCGGCGCGGACCTCATCGCCGAGCGCGACCAGGAGCGCATCCTGGCCGACGGCGCGCTCACCGAGACCCCCACGGAGGCCGACCTCGCCCTCGGCCGCCTGTTGCTCGACCGCAGCGGCCCGGACGCCGTCGCCGCCGCCCTCGCCCGCCTGACCCGCGCCAAGCTGCCCAAGCCTGAGACCGATTTCAGCCAGGCCCCGGCGGCAGCAACTTACTCCGAACGCGCCCCGCAACGCGGCGCTGGCGGCAGCGCCTGGTTCCGCATCTCCGTCGGCCGCCGCAAGAACGCCGACCCGAAATGGCTCATCCCTCTCATCTGCCGCCTCGGCGACGTCACCAAGGCCGAGATCGGCAGCATCCGCATCTTCGACACCGACACCCGCTTCGAGATCGCCGCCGCCGTCGCCGGCCAGTTCGCGCGCAAGGTGCAGGAAGCCGGCCCCTACGACCCGCGCATCGAACCCTCGACCGCCGGGGCCGATCTCCGCACCTCCGGCGCTTCGTCCGCCCGCGGCTACAGCAGCCGCAAGCAGCCGCGTGCGGCCCGGGGCTGACCCCGGCCCGCCCGCTCCCTCAGACCTGCCGCGTGCCCGGCCCACCAAGCTCAACCCCACCCTCGTCGAACGGGCTGGACGACGCCTGGCCCGCCGCCTGCGGCTCCGCCGGCACTTGGCCCTGCGGCGTCATCTGATCGACCGCGTGCGGCAGGAACTGGGATAGCTGCGACAACAGGTCGTTCTGCGGCATCCCGGTCTGCTGCGACCACTGGTTGATCTGCTGCTGCCCGAACACCCGCTGCAGCATCCCAGGGTCCGCCGGCTGGTTCGCCCCTTGGCCGACCCACGAGTTCGCCACGTCGCCGTGCCCGGCCTGCGTGAACCGCTGCACCAGCCCGGCGATCCCCGACTGCTGCTGCGTCCCCGCGCCGCCGCCGCCGAGCAGCGACCCGAGCACCGAACCCATCGGTGAGCCCGTGCCCCCGCCACCCATCAGACCACCCAGCACCGAATCGAGAATACCCATGAGCCGTCTCCTTCTTGATGATCCGGCCACGGGCCGGCGCGCGTCGCGAAACCGGCGTCGAAGCTCACCACGATGACGCCGTGATGGCCTAACCGCGCGCCGCCCGGAAAGTTCATCCCCCGCCGCGTCCGTCACGACCCGCCCAGACAATCACGTCCCAGCGGGACGGTCACACGTTGAACCGGAACAGCAGCACGTCGCCGTCCCGCACCACGTAGTCGCGCCCCTCGACCCGCATCCGCCCCGCCTCCTTGGCCCCCCCCTCGCCCTTGAAGGCCACGTAGTCGTCGTAGCCGATCGTCTCGCAGGCGATGAACCCGCGCTCGAAGTCGTTGTGGATCACCCCCGCTGCCTGCGGCGCCCTGGTGCCCCGGGTGATGGTCCAGGCCCGCGCTTCCTTCGGCCCCACCGTGAAGTACGTCACGAGGCCCAGCAGCGCGTATCCGGCCGCGATCACCCGGTCGAGCCCGCTGTCCTGAAGACCCAGCCCGTCGAGGAACTCCCGTCGGTCGCCTTCCGGCAACTGGCTCACCTCCGCCTCGATCGCGGCGCTCACCACCACGACCCCCGCCCCCTCCGTCGCCGCCCGCTCGGCCACCCGCGCCGACGGCCCGTTGCCCGAGGCGGCCCCCGCCTCCTCCACGTTGCACACGTAGAGCACCGGCTTGCTGGTCATCAGTTGCAGCCGCCGCGCCGCCTCCGCCTGATCGGGCGGGATGGCCGTCCGCGCCGCCCGCCCCGCCTGCAGCGCGGCCGCGATCGGCTCCATCAGCGCCACCTGCGCCTGGCTGTCCCGGTCCCCGCCCCGCGCCTTCTTCTGCAATGCGGGCAGCCGCCGCTCCAGGCTGTCGAGGTCGGCCAGCATCAGCTCCGTTTCCACCGTTTCCGCGTCCCGGATCGGATCGACGCTGCCCTCCACGTGCGTCACGTCGTCGTCCTCGAAGCAGCGCAGCACGTGCACGATCGCGTCCACCTCGCGGATGTTGGCGAGGAACTGGTTGCCCAAGCCCTCCCCCCGCGACGCCCCGCGCACCAGCCCGGCGATGTCCACGAACTCCAGGCTCGTCGGCACCACCTGCTTCGACTTGCCGATCTCCGCCAGCCGCGCCAGCCGCGGGTCCGGCACCGCCACCCGCCCCACGTTCGGCTCGATGGTGCAGAACGGGTAATTGGCCGCCTGCGCCGCCGCCGTCGCCGTCAGCGCGTTGAACAGCGTGCTCTTGCCCACGTTCGGCAGGCCGACGATGCCGCAGTTGAACCCCATCTACCCAGTCCCTTTGATCGCGGTCCCTTTGATCTTCGCCTCGGGCGGCCTCGCCGGTCCCGGCCGGGCCTCCCCGGTCAGCAACGCCACCCGCGTCATGAACGCCTCCGCCTGGCCCGCCGCCAGCAGCCCGGCCGCGTCCGCCACCGCGTCCAGCAGCTCCGGCAGCCAGAGCTGGTCGTCCTTGCCGAAATCCCCCAGCACGTGCCCGTGCACCCGCGCCTTGTCACCCGGGTGCCCGATCCCGAGCCGCACCCGCCAGTACTCCTGGGTCCCCAGCATCCGGTCCATGCTGCGCAGGCCGTTGTGCCCGGCCGCGCCCCCGCCCCGCTTCACCCGCACCTTGCCGGGAGCCAGGTCCAACTCGTCATGGAACGCCGTGACCGCCTCGGCCGGCAGCTTGAAGAACGCCGCCGCCGCCTGCACGCTCTCGCCGCTCAGGTTCATATAGGTGCCGGGCTTCAGCGCCAGCACCTTCTCGCCGCCGACCATGCCGTCCGCGACCCAGCCCCTGAACCGCTGCCGCCACGGCCCGAACCCGTGGCGGCGCGCGACGGCGTCGATGGCCATGAAGCCGATGTTGTGGCGCTGCCGGGCCATGCCGGCCTCGGGGTTGCCGAGCCCGGCCCAGAGCAGCACGGACCCGACCGCGATGCCGGCCGCTACTTCTTAGCGGGCTTCTTCGCGGCCGGCGCTTTGGCCGGGGCCTTGGCCGCCGCGCCCTTGGCCGGGGCCGCCGCCGCCGCACCCGGCTCCGCCGCCGGCTCGGCCAGCTTGGCCGGCGAGGCGACGGTCGCGATCACGAAGTCGCGCCCGGTGATGACCGGGGCCACGCTCTCGGTGCCCGCGAGGTCCGACCAGCGCACGTTGTCGTTGATGTCGAGCGCCGCCAGGTCGGCGGTGAAGCTTTCCGGCGCTGAATCCGGGTCCGCCATCACCTCGACGCTGTGCCGCACCACGTTCAGCACGCCGCCGCGCTTCAGCCCCGGCGAGGTGCCCTCGTTCTCGAAATGGACGGTGACGGCGATGCGGATGCGCTCGCCCGCGGCCAGCCGCTGGAAATCGACGTGGATCGGCACGTCCGTCACCGGATGGAACTGCACCTCGCGGATCAGCGCCCGCGACGCTTGGCCCTCGACCTCGACCTGATACAGCCGCGACCGCCAGCCGCCTCGCTGCAGCTCCCGCAGCACGGTGCGCGGCTCGAGCGCCAAGAGGCCCGGCGGCTGCTTGGCACCGTAGATGACGGCCGGGACCTTCCCTGCCCGCCGAGATGCGCGCGCCGCCCCCTTACCTGCCCGCTCGCGCGCCTCGGCCTCGATCGTCGTGAAAGTGGCCATGGTCTGCTCCTCAATGGGTATCGCGCCGGCCTCCAGGGGTGCCAGCGCGGCGGGCGGTGTAGCGGATGGCGCGGCCTGGGGCAACCCAGGCTATGATGCGCTTGCCGAATGAACGGAGGGCGCGGGCGTGGATCTGGAATGGCTGCTGGCGGTGCTGGGCTGCGTGCTGGGCTTCACGGGCTGGCGCACCGCGCGCCGGGCGTCCGCCGAAGTCGCCGCCCTCCGCGCCACCCTGGCCGCCACCGCCGCGCCAGCCGTGACCCAACCTGCCGCGACCCAGCCTGCCGCGTCCGACCCTGCCGCGTCCGACCCTGCCGCGTCCGACCCTGCCCCATCCAGGCCAGCCCCGCCCGCCGCACTCGTCCTGGCCCAGTTCGGCCCGCCCCCGCCGCCGCGCCCCCGCATCGACGTCGAGCTGCTGCTGACCCAGCGCTGGGGCGTCTGGCTCGGCTCGGTCGCGCTGCTGTTCGCCGGCGTGTTCCTGGTCCGCACCGCGCTCGAGCAGGGCTGGCTCGGCCCGGCCGCCCGCTGCGCCCTGGGCGGGCTGCTCGGCCTGGGCCTCATCGCCGCCGCCGCCCTGCTGCGCCGCCGCCCCGCCCCCGCGGTCCCGCCCGCGTTCCCCTTGGCCGACCAGACCCCCTCGGCGCTGGCCGCCGGCGGCACCGCCGCCCTGTTCGCCGCCGCCTACGCCGCCGGGCCGCTCTACGCCCTGCTGCCGCCGCTCGCCGCCTTCGCCCTGCTGGCCGCGGTCGCCCTCGCCGGCCTCGCGTTGTCCTTGTCGTTCGGACGCCTGGTCGCCGCCGTCGGCCTCGTCGCCGCCTTCGCCACCCCGGCCCTGGTGCAGGACGCGGACCCGTCGCTCCCCGGCCTGTTCGCCTACCTCTTCGTCGTCTCGGCCGCCTGCTGGGCCGTGGTGCGCCTCACCGCATGGGTCTGGCTCGGCTGGGGCGCGGCCGGGGGCGGCGCGGCCTGGGTGCTGCTCGCCGCCCTGTCCCCCCCCGGTGCCGCGGTGTGGGCGGCCGGGCTGTTCGTGCCCCTCGCCGCGGCGCTCACCCTGGCGCTGCTGCCGGCCGCGGCGCTCGACACCCGGGCCGGCCGCCGCTTCGCCTGGGCGCCGATGCTGCTGCTCGGCCTCGCCGGCCTGGCGTTGACGGCCGCGACCGCCGACCCTTGGGCCCGCCTCGGCCTCTTGCTGCTCGCCCCCGTCGCCGTGGCGCGCGCCTGGACCGAGCCACGCCTAGCCCGGCTGCCGATGGTCGCCGCCGGCCTCGGCCTGCTCGCCCTGCTGGCCTGGGCCTTGCCGCCCTGGTCGCCGACCGGCGAGGTCGTGTCCATCGAGGGCGTCGTCCAGGCGGTGCTGCCCGGCGCGTGGGTTCCCGAGGCCATCCTGCCCTTCCTCCAGGCCTGCGCCGCCTTCGCCCTGCTGCACGCCGGGGTCGGCCTGTGGGGCGAGCGCCGCGGCCCGCGCCCGCTGCCCTGGGCGGCGCTGGCCGCGGCCGTGCCGGTCGCCACCCTCGCCGTGGCCTACCTGCAGGTCGGCCGGTTCCAGCCGCCGCTGGCCTGGGCCACCGCCGCCCTCGCCTTGTCCGCCGCCCTGGTCGGCGCGGCCGGCCTGGCCCGGCGCGCGTTCTCCGGGCCTGCGGACCCCTTGCCCTTGCAGCGCGCCGGCACCCACGCCGCCGGCGCGGTCGCCGCCTTGTCGCTCGCCTTCGCCATCCTGCTCGACGCCGCCTGGCTCACCGTCGCCCTCGCCCTGCTGCTGCCCCCGTTGGCGCTGATCGAGTGCGCCGCCCAGCTCCCGGCGCTGCGCCGCGTCGCCCTCGCCGTCGCCGCCGTCGTCCTGGCGCGGCTGGCGCTCAACCCTTACGTCCCCGAGTACGGCCTCGGCACGACGCCGGTGTTCAACCTGCTGCTGATCGCCTACGGCGTGCCGACCGCCTGCTTCGCACTCGCCGCCGCCTTGTTCCGACGCACCGCCGACGACCGCGCCGTGGCCACCCTGGAAGCCGGCGCGTGCCTGTTCGCCGGCCTGTCGCTCGTGCTCGAAACCCACCACGCCAGCAACGGCGGCGTGCTGACCGGCGACCTGCCGTCCTTCGAGGAGCTGAGCTGGGCCACCTGCCTGCTCGGCGCGCTCGCCACCCTGTTGCTGGCGTTCGCCCGCCGGTCCGGCCGTGCCGTGCCGCGCGCCGCGGGCCGGGCCTGGGGCCTGCTCGCGTGGCTCGGCGGCCTGCTCCTGCTGCTGTTCTGCCCGCTGTGGGCCGGCGACCTGGACGGGCCGACGCCGCGGCTGGCGTGGCTGTCGGCCTACGCCATCCCGGCGCTGCTCGCCGCCCTCGCGGCGTGGCAGGGCGCGCGGCCGCGCCGCGGCCTGGCCGCCTATGCGCTGCTCGCCGCCGTCGTCGCCTGCTGGGTGTTCGTCCGCCAGGCCTTCCATCCGGGCGCGCCGTCGCTCGACGACGCGGCGACGACCGACGCCGAGCTGTGGGCGTTGTCGGGCGCGTGGTTCGTGCTCTCGGCCGCCGTGCTCGGCGCCGGCTTCGCCTTCGGCCAGCGCGCCCTGCGCCTCGCCGGCCTCGGCCTGATGGGGCTGGTCGCGGCCAAGGTGTTCCTGGTCGACATGTCGGGCCTGGACGGCCTGTGGCGGGTGCTGTCGTTCCTGGGCCTCGGCCTCGGCCTGATCGGCTTGGGCGCGATCTACCGCCGGGTCGGCGTGCGGGCCTGACCCGCGCGGCGGCCAGGTCCCGTCACCGCGATGCGGTCAGGCCGCCGGGGTCAGCGCCCAAGGATCGTCCGCGCCACGCCCCGGCTCGCACAGCAGCGGCACGGCGTTGGGCGTGCGGATGTTCGGCTCCAGCCCCATCTCCGCCCGCAGCGCCCGGAACAGCGCCCCGTGCGCGACCACCAGCACCGGGCTGTCCCGCCCGAGCGCGCGGTTGACCGCCCGCACCGCCCGGGCGCGCAGCGCGGCGAAGCTTTCCGCCCCCTCCGGCGTGGACAGGCCCGCCACCCAGTTGTCGAACCACTGCGCCAGCATCGGTTGCCCTTCCATGGTGCCGAACGCCACTTCCCGCAGCCCGTCCTCGATCGCCACCTCCCGCCCGGTCGCCGCCGCCGCCGCCCGCGCCGTGTCCCGGGCGCGCGACAACGGCGAGGACACGATGCTGCGGATGCCCCGGCCGCGCAGCAGCAGCGCGGCGGCCTCGGCCTGCGCCACGCCGACCGGGTTGAGCGGCACGTCCACGCTGCCCTGGCTCAGGTTGCGCGCGTTCCAGTCCGTCTCGCCGTGGCGCAAGTACCAGAATGCCCGCCGGGTCAGCGTCATGGTCCCTCCCTGCGCCTCGCTCAAGGACCGGGCCTAGTCGAACAACGAGCTGACCGAGCTCTCGTCCGAGATGCGCTGCATCGCCTCGGCCAGGATCGGCGCGATGGTGAACTGGCGGATGTTGCGCGCGCCGCGGGCCTGCTCGGTCGCCTCGATGCTGTCGGTCATGGTCATGCTCTCGATCTCGGACTCCGCGATCCGCGCCACCGCGTCGCCGGACAGCACGCCGTGGGTGACGTAAACGCTCGCCGACCTCGCGCCGCGCGACTTCAGCACGTGCGCCGCGTTGCACAGCGTGCCGCCGCTGTCCACCAGGTCGTCGATCAGGATGCACGCCTTGCCGGCCACGTCGCCGATCACGTTCATCACCTCGCTGACCCCGGCCCGCTCGCGCCGCTTGTCGATGATGGCGAGGTCGACGTCGAGCCGCGAGGCGAGCGCGCGGGCGCGGGCGACGCCGCCCACGTCGGGCGAGACGATCATCACGTCCTGGCCCTTGAACCGCGCCTTGATGTCGCGCCCGAACAGCGGCGCGGCGTAGAGGTTGTCCACCGGGATGTCGAAGAACCCCTGGATCTGCCCGGCGTGCAGGTCCATCGTCAGCACCCGGTTCGCCCCCGCTTCCGTGATCAGGTTGGCCACCAGCTTGGCGCTGATCGGCGTGCGCGGCCCCGCCTTGCGGTCCTGGCGGGCGTAGCCGAAGTAGGGGATCACCGCCGTCACCCGCCGGGCGGACGCGCGTCGCAGCGCGTCCAGCGTGATCAGCAGCTCCATCAGGTTGTCGTTGGCCGGGTAGGACGTGCTCTGGAGCACGAACACGTCCTCGCCGCGGACGTTCTCGTGGATCTCGACGAAGATCTCGAGGTCGGCGAAGCGCCGGACGCTGGCCTTGGCGAGCGGGATTTGCAGCGACTCCGCCACGGACTCCGCCAGGGGACGGTTGCTGTTGCAGGCGACGATTTTCATGGGGCGCGTTCCCTAGGCGGCAGCGCGGGGTTCATAGATCGTCCAGCGCAAAAATGAAACACGCGGGCCGGGAATGTTTCACGTGAAACATTGCCCGCGACCGCTACGGCCGCTGCGCGCCCCGCCGGTTGGTGTAGATCGCCATCAAGGTATGTGAGGCGCAGATGAACAGGCGGGACCGCTCGCGCCCGCCGAAGCACAGGTTCGATACCGTGGCCGGGGTCCGGATCACGCCCAGCTTGGCGCCGTCCGGGGCGATGCAGTGGACCCCATCGGCGGCGCTGCTCCACACCTGGCCGTCCTCGTCGACCCGGAACCCGTCCGCCGCCCCGGGGGACACCTCGTGGAACACCCGCCCCCGCGACAGCCGCGCCCCATCCTCGGGCACGTCGAACACCCGGATGTGCTGCACCGGCTGCTCGGCGAACTGCCGCCCGGTCTCCGCCACGTAGAGCAGCCGCTCGTCGGGCGAGAACGCCAAGCCGTTCGGCCCTTCGAAGTCGTCCGCCGCGACGAGGAGGCTGCCGTCGCGCGGGTCCAGCCGGTAGAGCGTCGGCGGCAGCTCCAGCGGGTGCTTGCCGCCCTCGTAGTCGGTGTTGCCGCCGTAGGGAGGGTCGCTGAACCAGATGGTGCCGTCCGACTTGCACACCACGTCGTTCGGCCCGTTCAGCGGCTTGCCCTCGAACCGGTCGGCCAGCACCGTCACCCGCCCGTCCAGCTCCGTCCGCAGCACGGCGCGTCGGCGGTGCGAGCAGCCGATCAGGCGGCCTTCGCGGTCCCGCGTGTGCCCGTTCGGGAACCCGGCCGCGGCCCGGAACACCGACACGCCGCCGTCCTCCGTCCAGCGCATGATGCGGTCGTTCGGCAGGTCGCTGAACAGCAGGCAGCCGTGGTCGGCGAACCAGACCGGCCCTTCCAGCCAGGCGAATCCCTCGGCCAGCGTCAGCAGCGGCGCGTTGGGCAGCACGCAGGCGCGGAATCGCGGATCGAGGATGTCGATGCCGTCCATCCCGTCGCCGCCTCAGTGGACGTGGCAGGGCCGGCGGGTCGGGTCGATGTGTAGCTGCACCGTCATCAGCACCGCCGGCTGGTCGCCCACCGTGCCGGAGCGGTGGCCCTTGCGGCCGTCGAGCGTCGTGCAGCCCTGGTCCTCGCCGAGCGAGAACTCGCCCGGCCCCTGCTCGACGCGGGTGCCGTCCATCGATTCGATCCACCAGCGGCCGGACAGGACGACGATCCACTGCGGCGCCGGGTTCTCGTGCCAGTCGCCGACCCAGCCGACCGGCTGCACGGTGAACACGACGGTCGAGTCGGCGCGGTCCTGCTGGTCGTTCCACTGCGGGTCCGCGCCGCCAACGCCTTTCAGCGCCCACTCCGTCAGCGCGCAGCGGGTCTGGTGGCTGACGCCGTGTTCGTCGATCCACAGGTGCCAATAGGGGATCTCGGGTTTCGGCCCGCTGTCGGTCATGGCAAGGTCCCTGCGTTCGTAGTGCTTAAACTTCCTGCCCGGCGTTCCGTTCCGTCCGGCAGCCATTCCGGAGACGCGCGGCGATGACGCTGATCAACGAGTACGCCCCCTTGCTGCTGCGCGTCTGCCTCGTGGTGCTGTTCCCGTTCAGCGCGCTGGACAAGATCGTGAACTGGGGCGCGGCGAGGAAGCAGGCGGGCGACGTGGCGTTCGCGCCGGCGATGCTGGTCGCGGCGATCCTGGTCGAGCTGGTCACCCCGGCCTGCATCGTGACCGGCTACTACGACCGCCTGGCCGCCTTCGTGCTGGCCGGGTTCTGCGTCGTGACGGCGGCGCTCTACCACCAGTTCTGGCGCTACCCGGGTTTCTGGCGCTTCCAGGAGGGTGAGGGCCTGTCTCATTTCTGGGATTTCCTCAAGAACTTCGGCCTGGTCGGCGGCCTGGGCTTGATCGTGCTGTCGCCGCGCACCTTGCCGGTCAGCGAGGCCGTGCAGCACCCGTTCGCCTCGAGCCACGTCACCGGGCCGGAGGCGGGCGCGCCGGTGGGGCCGCCGCCCTGACGAGTGATCGCCCGGGTGTCGCCCGGTTTGTGACGACGGCTCGGCAACCCCATCCGTCCCGCTTCATCCGGCCCTGGGGCGGCGAGGCGCTGGCGACCCTGCCCGGCGTCATGCCGGTCCGCGTCGGCGGCCACGCCGGAGCAGGCGGTCAGCGGCCCGCCGCGGCCGTCAGCGCCAGCCGGTGCCCGTCAGGGTCGCGCAGGACACGCAGGTGGCGGGGCAGCGCCTCGACCTCCAGCGTCACCCAGTCGGTCACGAGGTCGTTGAGCCGCGTCGCCCCCATCGCCCGGCCCGGCGGGCGGTAGCCGAGCAGCTCCAGCCCCGGCCCCTCGTCGGACATCGGGCGCAGCGGCGTCACGTCCAGGCGGGCGCGGGGCAGGCCGTCGAGCCGGGACTGGGCCGGGCCGTGGTTCAGCGCGCGCCCGTCCGCGCGGAAGCCGAGGGCGCGGTAGAACCGGAGGCTGCGCCGGGTGGACGCCACCGCCAGCGCGCTGTGGTCGATGCCGAGGGGGCCTTCGCCGCCCGTCCCGTGCCAGACGGCGCGGCCCTGGCCCGGCGGGAACCACAGCAGTTCGAGCGGGTGGCCGTCCGGGTCGCGAAATTTGAACGCGCGCACCCCGCCGTTCTCCGGCGGCAACTGCTCGGGGCCGTCGGCGCTGATCGGCTGCCAGCCGGGCACGCGGCCGAGGCGGGCGTGGGCGGCGTCCATGTCGTCCACCACGATCGCGAGGTGCTGGAACCACAGGTCGTTGCTGCGGCTGGCCTTCGGATAGCGCCGGCCGGGCCGGGTGAAGCGCACCAGGGCGATCTCCTGGCCGCCGAGCCGCATCACCGCCTCGTCCGCCCGCGGCGCGCCGGCGCCGAAGGCGGACAGGTCGGCGCGGCCGCGGCCGGCCGGCCGGAAGCCCAGCGCGTCCCGGTAGAAGCCCTCGGCGCGGTCGAGGTCGGCCACCACCCGGCTGATCCGCCGCACCCGCACCGTCCGCAGCACCGGCCGCCGCCGCCGCGCGATCAGGGCCGCCGCCCCGGCCAGCAGCGCCAAGCGGGCGATCATGCGCCGAGCCGCTCCTTGATGCGGTCGGCGACGCGCATGGCGTTGGCGATGATGGTGAGCGTCGGGTTCACCGCGCCGATGGAGGGGAAGAAGCTGGCGTCGGCGACGTAGAGGTTGTCCAGCTCGTGGGCCTTGCAGTCGAGGTCGAGCACGGAGGTGGCGGGGTCGGGACCGAACTTGCAGGTGCCGGCCTGGTGGGAGGTGCCGCTGATCGGGATGTCCTTGCCGAGGTAGCGGCTGCGCTCGAACAAATGCGGCCAGGCGCCCATGCTGGCGAGCAGCCCTTGCAGGCGGGCGCGCAGCCGGGTCAGGTGCTCCTGGCTGCCGAGGTGGAGGTCGAGCACCACCTTGTCGCCGTCGTAGCGGACGCGGTTCTCGGGGCGCGGCAGGTCCTCGCTTTGCAGCCAGAAGTCGATGGAATGCTCGGCCATCTTCTCGAACGGCATCTGCGGCATCCACGACGGGTAGCCCGGCACCGCCTCGGCGCGGATCTGGTCGCCGTGCGAGGTGGCGCACATCTGGATCAGGCCGAGCGGGTGGTCCCAGTCGTCGGAGCCGAAGTAGAAGTCGCTGAGCGCGAGCGTCTTCTGGAACGTCGTATGGTTCGGCTCGCGCAGCAGCGCCATCACCACCGACATGTCGTGGCGGACGTAGTTGCGGCCCACCAGGTCGGAGCCGTTGGCCAGGCCGCGCGGGTGGGCGTCGCTCAGGGAGCGCAGCAGCAGCAGGGCCGAGCTGAGCGCGCCGCAGCCGAGCACGACGATGTCGGCGGAATACTGCTCGAACTGGTTGCCGCGGATGACGTGGACGCGCTTCACGCTGCCGCCGCCCGCGTCGGTTTCGAGACGGGTGGCGTAGGCGCCGGTCAGCAGGGTGAAGTTGGGGTGGGCGGCGCGGGTCGGGTCGACGCAGATCACCTGGCTGTCGGCCTTGGCGTTGATGGCGCACGGGAAGCCGTCGAAGGCGTCGCAGCGGATGCACGGGCTGTAGGTGGTGGCGCTGCCGTCCGGGTTCTGGTCGAGCTTGATGCCGAGGGGGAGGTGGAAGGGGCGCATCCCCTCGCGCGCCAGCAGGTCGTTGAGCGCCTGGATGCGCGGCTCGTGCTTGACCGCCGGGTAGGCGTAGGGGCCGCTCGACCAGGGTTCCGTCGGGTCCTCGCCGCGCTCGCCGTGGACGTGGTAGAGGGCCTCGGCCTCGGCGTAGTAGGGCTCGAACACGTCGTAGCCGAGCGGCCAGGCGGGCGAGGTGCCGTGGTGGTGGCGCAGCTCGCCGAAGTCCTGCTCGCGCAGGCGGAACAGGGCGGAGCCGTAGACCTTGGAGTTGCCGCCGACCCAGTAGTGCAGGCCGGGGTGGAAGGTGGAGCCGTCGGCGCCGTACCAGGTCTCGTCCACCTGGTACTTGCCCTCGACGAACACGGCGTTGGCGTCCCAGTTGCTGCGGCTGCGGGGGAGGTACTCGCCGCGCTCCAGCATCAGGATGCGCTTGCCGGTGGGGGCGAGGCGGTGGGCGAGCGACGCGCCGCCGGGTCCGCTGCCGATGACGATGATGTCGTAATGATCGCTGGTCGCCGCCATGCACGGTGCCTTTCGCTCGATTTCGAGACAGCAACTCCGGGGGCCTCGGCGGGTTGCGGCTCCGCTCGACAGGGGTTGCGCCGGACGGGCTTCCGAGGCTAGAGGTTTCGCGCGTCGCTTCGCGTCCGGCGCTGCACTAGCTCAGTGGTAGAGCACTCCCTTGGTAAGGGAGAGGTCGACAGTTCAATCCTGTCGTGCAGCACCACTGCCTTCAATGGCGGGGCATCCGGGGCTGGAGGGGTTTGCTTGCCGATCCCAACCTACGACGCGTGCATGTTGCCGGTCCTGCGCCACTGCGCGGAGAAGGTTTGGCTCATGCGCGACCTGGTTGTTTGCATCTCCGATGATCTGGCCCTCACGCCCGAGGAGCGCGCGGCGGAGATCCCGAGCGGCGGAGCAACGGTCATCGCCAGCCGTGTCGGTTGGGCAAAGACCTTCCTCAAGCAAGCCGGCCTTGTTGAGCAGCCGAAGCGCGGGCACGTGCAGATCACGCGGCGCGGCCGTGACGCGCTCGCGGCCAACCCGGCGAAGATCGGCGTTCCGCTGCTCATGCAATACCCCGAGTTCCGGTCGTTCATGGACCGGACCAGGGCGGCTCGGGGCAACGACGCGGCGACCCACCCCGTTGCGAACGTCGCCGCCGCGAACGTCTCCGTCGCGAGCGCTCCGACCAGCACGCCCGAAGAGCAGATTGCCGCAGCATCGCGGGCGCACGAGGAAGCGGTGCGCGATGGCCTGCTGGCGCGCATCCTTGAAGCAACGCCTGCTTTCTTCGAGAAGCTGATCGTCGATCTCCTCTTGGCCATGGGCTATGGCGGTTCTCGCGCGGATGCGGGCGAGCAGTTGGGGAAGTCCGGCGACGGCGGCGTTGACGGGGTCATCCGGGAGGACCAACTCGGCCTTGATCGAGTTTACCTGCAAGCGAAGCGCTACCAGCCCGGCAACAGCGTCGGCAGCGAAGCTGTTCAAGCCTTCATCGGAGCCCTGATCGGGAAAGGATCGAACAAGGGCGTCCTCATCACGACGTCCACCTTCACGAAGGCAGCAGCGACCGTTGCCAATCAGTCCGGCTCGCTCCGTATCGTCCTGATCGACGGAGAAGAACTGACACGGCTCCTTTTGCGGTTCAACGTGGGTGTGCGAGTGATGAGCACGGTTGCGATCAAGCGCGTCGATCCGACGTACTTTGAACCTAACGACACTGATTAGGGAACGGGCTATCTATGGTCTGCGTGAGCCTCGAATACACGGTCGGCTCCGCCCACCACCAAACTGTCTTACTTGTGCCATCGGGGGCGTAGAAGGCGTCCTGCATTCCTGATCCATCACGCGCGGCGTGAGGCGGCGAGTGCGTCGGCTCGGCGCTTCATGCCATGCCGCCTTCGCGCGCGAACTGCGTCAACAGGTCGTCGCCCAGCGTCCGCGACGACACCCGCCGGAAGCGCGCCATGTCGGCTAGGCCCGACACGCCGAACGCCCGCGCCGCCGGCCAGCCGTCCGCGCCGATCACCGCGGGAGCGTGGAACCAGGCCAGCCGGTCCACCAGGTCCGCCCGCAGCAGCGACGCCGCCACCTGCGCGCCGCCTTCCACCAGCACCCGGGTCAGCCCGGCCGCGCCGAGGGCCGCCAGCGCCGCCGCTGGGTCGAGGCCGTGCGGGCCGGCCGGTGCCGCCAGCAGCCGCACCCCCGCGCCTGCCAGCGCCGCCTGGCGGGCGCGGTCCGCGTCGGCGCGGTGGATGATCCAGGTCGGCGCGTCCGCTGCCGTCGCCACCAACTGCGACAGCAGGCCGGTGCGGAGATGGCTGTCCAGCACCACCCGCACGCCGGCGCGGCGCGCGAAGCCGGGGATGCGGCAACCGAGCGACGGGTCGTCCGCCCGCACGGTGCCGACGCCCACCAGCACGGCGTCGTGGCGCGCCCGCAACGCGTGCGCCTCGCGCCGGGCCGGGTCGCCGGTGATCCACTGGCTCTCGCCGGCGGCGGTCGCGATGCGGCCGTCGAGGGTGCTCGCAAGCTTGAGCGTCACTAGCGGGCGGCCGAGGCGCAGCCGGGCCAGGAAGCCGGCCTGCGCGTCCTCCGCCTCGGCCTCCAGCACGCCGCTGGCCACCTCGACGCCGGCGGCGCGCAGGCGGGCGAGGCCGGCCCCGCTCACCCTCGGGTCCGGGTCGCCGCACGCGACCACCACCCGCGCCACGCCGGCCGCGACGAGCGCGTCGGCGCAGGGCGGGGTCTGGCCGTGATGGCTGCAGGGTTCCAGGGTGACGTAGGCCACCGCCCCCCGCGCCGCCTCGCCCGCCGCCGCGAGCGCCAGCGCTTCGGCGTGCGGCCGGCCGCCCGGGGCGGTCACGGCGCGGGCCACCACGCGGCCGTCGCGGACCAGGACGCAGCCGACGCTCGGGTTGGGCCAGGCGCTGCCCAGGCCGCGCCGGGCGAGCGCCAGGGCGGCGCGCATGTGTTCCTCGTCCTGGGTCGCGCCCTGGGCCGCGCCCTGGGCCGCGCATTGGGCCGCGCCCTGGGCGGCGTCCGGGGCCGCGGGGTTCACTCCAGCGTCTCGTCGAGCGAGCCGACGAAGTTCTCGAAGTCCTTGGCTTCGCGGAAGTCGCGGTAGACGCTGGCGAAGCGGACGTAGGCGACGGCGTCGACGTCGCGCAAGGTTTCCATGACCAGCTCGCCCAACTGCTTGCTGGCGATGTCGTTCTCGCCCGAGGCTTCCAACTGGCGGACGATGCCGTTGACGATGCGCTCGATGCGCTCCTCCTGCACCGGGCGCTTGCGCAACGCGATGCGGATAGAGCGGGACAGCTTGTCGCGGTCGAACGGCACGCGGCGGCCGTCCTGCTTCAGCACCGTCAGCTCGCGCAACTGCACCCGCTCGATGGTGGTGAAGCGCTGGCTGCAGCCGATGCAGAAGCGGCGGCGGCGGATGGCGGTGTCGTCGTCGTTCGGGCGACTGTCCTTGACCTGGGTGTCGGCGTGGCCGCAGAACGGGCAGCGCACCCGGCGTCCTAGCGCGTGAGCGCCGCTCCCCGGTTCATCGCCTCATACATCGGGAACCGCCCGCACAGCGCCAGCACCTTGGCGGCGACCGCGCGCTCCACCGCCTCGTTGCCGTCGGTGTTGGATTTGGCCAGGCCGTCCAGCACCTCGCCGATCATCACGCCGACCGCGCGGAACTCGGCCGCGCCGAAGCCGCGGGTGGTGGCGGCGGGGGTGCCGAGGCGGATGCCGGAGGTGACGGCCGGCTTCTCCGGGTCGAAGGGGATCGCGTTCTTGTTGGCGGTGATGTGGGCGCGCTCCAGGCTGGCTTCGGCGGCCTTGCCGGTGACGCGCTTGGGGCGGAGGTCCACCAACATCAGGTGGCTGTCGGTGCCGCCGGTGACGATGTCGCAGCCCTGCTCCATCAGGGTCTCGGCCAGGATGCGGGCGTTGTCCACCACGGCGCGCTGGTAGGTGCGGAACTCGGGGCGCAGGGCCTCGCCGAACGCCGCGGCCTTGCCCGCGATGACGTGCATCAGCGGCCCGCCTTGCAGGCCGGGGAACACGGCGGAGTTGAACTTCTTGCCGAGGTCGGGGTCGTTGGACAGGATCATGCCGCCGCGGGGGCCGCGCAGCGTCTTGTGCGTCGTCGTCGTGACCACGTGGGCGTGGGGCAGCGGCGACGGGTAGACGCCGGCGGCGACCAGGCCGGCGAAGTGGGCCATGTCAACGAGGAACAACGCGCCCACCTCGTCGGCGGCGCGGCGGATGCGGGCGAAGTCGAAGATGCGGGGGTAGGCGGAGCCGCCGGCGATGATGAGCTTGGGGCGCTCGCGCCGGGCCAGATCCTCCAGTTGGTCGTAGTCGAGCAGGCCGTCGTCCTCGCGGACGCCGTACTGGACGGCGCGGAACCACTTGCCGGACAGGTTGGGGGCGGCGCCGTGGGTGAGGTGGCCGCCGGCGGCGAGGCTCATGCCGAGAATGGTGTCGCCGGGCTGGATGAGGGCGAGGAACACGGCCTGGTTGGCCTGCGCGCCGGAGTGGGGCTGGACGTTGGCGTAGGCGCAGTTGAACAGGGCCTTGGCGCGGTCGATGGCCAGGGTTTCGGCCTTGTCCACCTCGAAGCAGCCGCCGTAGTAGCGGCGGCCGGGGTAGCCTTCGGCGTACTTGTTGGTGAGCACGGAGCCTTGGGCTTCCAGCACGGCGGCGCTGACGACGTTCTCGCTGGCGATCAGCTCGATGCCGTCCTGCTGGCGGCGCAGCTCGGCGGCGAGGGCCTCGGCCAAGTCCGGGTCGGTCTCGGCCAGGGGAGCGGAGAAGAAGCGGGCGTGGCTGGCGGCGGGCGTTTGTTCATTCATGGCGGGACCCTTTCTCGGCCGAGGCTTTAACATGGGCGCGGGGGCGGGCGAAACAGCCTAGGATCGGCAGGTGTCCCGCGCGGAACACTGAGCACGTCGGCGGCGGCGGCGATTGGTCGGGGGCGTCGGCGGGCATGGCCGGGCGCGACATCGCCGCCGTGACTCGCCGCCTGGCCTGTTCGGGCGGGTTCAGATCACCCCCCGCTCCCGCAGCCCGGCCAGCCGCGCCGCGTCGAACCCCAGCATGGACCCCAGCACCTCGTCCGTGTGCTGGCCCAGCAACGGCGGCGGCCGGCGGTAGTCGGGCGGGGTCTCCGACAGCCGCACCGGGTTGGCGATGACGCGGACGCCTTCTTCGGCCGCGGCGTGGGGCATCTCGACCACGGCGCCGCGGGCCTGCACCTGCGGGTCGGCGAACACCTGGTCCAGCGTGTTGATCGGGCCGCAGCCGATCTTGAGGGCTTCCAGGCGGTCCACCCACCACGCGGTCGGTTGGCCGCGCAGCACCGGGTCCAGGGTTTGCGTGACCAACTGGCGGTTCTCCACCCGGGCGGCGTTGGTGGCGAAGCGGGCGTCGTCCACCAGGCGCGCCAAGCCGAAGTTGTCGCAGAAGCGCTTGAAGGTAGGGTCGTTGCCGATGGACAGCACGATGTGGCCGTCCGCGGTCGGGAACACCTGGTAGGGGACGATGTTGGGATGGTCGTTGCCGAGGCGGGCCGGGTTCTGGCCGGTGGCGAGGTAGTTCATGCCCTGGTTGGCGAGCCAGGCGACGTGGGTGTCGAGCATGCCGATGTCGACCTGCTGGCCCTGGCCGGTGGCTTCGCGGTGGCGCAACGCCGCCAGCACGCCGATGCAGCCGTAGAGCCCGGCGAACAGGTCGGCGACGGGCACGCCCACCTTCATCGGCGGGCCGCCCGGCTCGCCGGTGAGGCTCATGACGCCGCCCATCGCCTGCACCAGGCCGTCGTAGCCGGGGCGGGGGGCGTAGGGGCCGGTCTGGCCGAAGCCGGTGATGCTGCAGTAGACGAGGCCGGGGAAGCGGGCGTGCAACTGCTCGTAGCCGAGGCCGTACTTGGCCAGCGCGCCGACCTTGAAGTTCTCCACCAGCACGTCGCAGCGCTCGATGAGGGCGAGGGCGATAGCCTGGCCTTCCTCGGTGGCGATGTCGAGGGTGACGCTGCGCTTGTTGCGGTTGACGCCGACGAAGTAGGCGCTTTCCTGCGTGCCCGGCATGAACGGGGGGGCGAAGCCGCGGGTGTCGTCGCCGACGCCGGGCCGCTCGATCTTGATCACGTCGGCGCCCAGGTCGCCGAGCATCTGCACGCAGGTCGGCCCGGCCAGGACGCGGGTCAGGTCGAACACGGTCAGGCCCGCGAGGGGGCCGGTGGGTAGATCATTGGGCAGAACGTCGGTCATGGCTTGGGGCGTGTCCTCCAACCTGGGCCGCGAAGCCGGGCACGGGACCGTGGCCGGGCCCGCCCTTGTTCCGGCGCGGGGCCGGGTCCATTGTCGGGAGGCAGCGTTACAGAAACTCGCGCCCGAGGGCAAAGCCATGCCGGACCGTCCGCCTCCGACCCCGAACTCCCCGACGACCGACGGCCAGGCGCCCGCCGCTTCGGGCGCGGCATGGGCGACGCGCGGCGCGGCCCTGGAGGCCGTGCACGAAAACGCCATCATGGTGAACCACGCTTGACGTTGATGGCCAAGAACGATCCTTCCATCCCGCCCGCGTTGCACCCGAAGCCGGGTGACTACGCCTTCGACCTCAACGAGGCGCTGCGCGCGATCGTGGCCTTGCGCGCCACGGTGCCGGAGGACGCCTTCACCGCGTCCACGCTCGGGACCGAGCGGGCCGGCAGCGCCGTCCACATCCGCCCGGGGGTGTTCCTGACCATCGGCTACCTGATCACCGAGGCCGACACGGTCTGGCTGTCCGCCGCCGACGGGCAGGCGGTGCCGGGCCACGCCATGGCCTACGACCAGGAAACCGGCTTCGGGCTGGTGCAGGCGCTCGGGCGGATCGAGCTGCCGGTGATGGAGATGGGGGAGAGCGAGGCCGCCCGGGTCGGCGAGCCGGTGATCTTCGCCGCCGCGGGCGGGCGGCGGCACGCGGTCGCGGCCAAGGTCGCGGGCCGCCAGGAGTTCGCGGGATACTGGGAGTACCTGCTCGACGACGCCATCTTCACCAGCCCCGCGCACCCGTTCTGGGGCGGTGCCGGGCTGATCGGGCAGGACGGCAAGCTGCTCGGCATCGGCTCGCTCGTGCTGCAGCAGGGCAGCGAGAGCGGGCGCAAGCAGGACATGAACATGGTCGTGCCGGTGCAGTTGCTGCACCCGATCCTCGACGACCTGCTGGCGATCGGCCGCGCCAACCGCCCGCCGCGGCCGTGGCTCGGCATCTACGCCATGGAGGACGACGAGGCGCTGGTGGTGGGCGGGCTGGCCGACAACGGGCCGGCCGACAAGGCGGGGGTGCGGGCCGGGGACCGCATCCTGGCGGTGAACGGCACCGAGGTGCCGGACCTGGCCGGGCTGTGGCGCGAGGTGTGGGCGTCCGGGCCGGCCGGGACCCAGGTGCACTTCAGCCTGGGCCGCGGCAACCGCAACGCGTCCGTGACCATCGACAGCGCCGACCGGATCAGCATTCTCAAGGCGCCGTCGCTGCATTGACGCGGGGATCGTGACGCGAGCCAGGCCTGGTATCCGGGCGGCCCAGGGCGTCGGCCCGCGGCGCTGGCTGCGCGGCGGCCTTTTCGCGCTCGGCGCCCTGCTTCTCGCCGGCGCGGCGACCGTGGGCGGGCTGCTGTGGTGGTCGCTGCCCGGCGAGCGCATCGACGCCCAGGTGCCTGGCCTGTCCGCCCCCGTGCACGTCGCGCTCGACGGCGACGGCATCCCCCACGTCGAGGCCGCCGACGCCCTCGACGGCGCAGCCGCGCTCGGCTTCCTGCACGCCCGCGACCGCATGTTCCAGATGGAGCTGATGCGCCGGGCCGCCTCCGGCCGGCTGTCGGAGCGGTTCGGCGCGGCGACGCTGGCGTTCGACCGCGCCATGCGCACCTACGGGCTGCGGCACCGGGCCGAGGCCGACCTGGCGCGCCTCGACGCCTACGCGCGCGCGACGCTCGACGCCTACGCGCGAGGCGTGAACGCCTGGATCGCGCGGCGCGGCCGCTTCGCCGCGCCCGAGCTGATCGCCTTCGGCGCGCCCGAGCCGTGGACGCCGGTGGACAGCCTGCTGTGGGGCAAGACCATGGCGCTCTACCTGTCCGGCAACTGGCGGCGCGACCTGGCCCGCGCCGACCTGCTGCGGCGGATGCCGCCCGAGCGCGTCCGCGCGCTGTGGCCGGCGCAGGACGCGACCCCCGGTCCCGACGCCCGGCTGCTGCCCGCCTCGATGCCCGTTGCGGCGCGGCTCGCCGCCCTGGTCCCCGCGTTCCCGGCGGCGTTCACCCAGCCGTCCACGGCCAGCAACGAGTGGGCGGTGGACGGCGCGCACAGCACGACCGGCAAGCCGCTGCTGGCCGGCGACCCGCACCTCGCCTACTCGATGCCGGGCATCTGGTACTTGGCGCGCATCCAGACGCCGGGCGGCGTGCTGGCGGGCGCGACCGCCCCCGGGGTGCCGTTCCTGATCCTCGGGCACAACGGCCGCGTCGCCTGGAGCTTCACCACCACCGGGGCGGACACGGAGGACGTGTTCGTCGAGACCCCGCTCGCCCACGACTCCTACCGCACACCGGACGGGCCGCGGCCGTTCGGGCGGCGCGAGGAGCGCATCCGGGTGCGGGGCGGCCCCGACGACGTGCTCAGCGTGCGCGAGACGCGGCACGGGCCGGTGCTCAGCGACCTCGACAACCCGGCCGGGCCGGTGCTCGCCGTCGCCGTGGCCAGCCTCGCCGACGGCGACACGGCCGCCGCCGGGCTGCTGGCGCTCAACCGGGCCGGCAGCGTGGCCGAGGCGGGGCGGGCGGCGGCGCTGATCTCGGCCCCGGTGCAGAACATGCTGGTCGCCGACGCGGACGGCATCGGCTTGTTCACCACCGGGCGGGTGCCGCTGCGCCGCGGCGGCGACGGCACCCTGCCGGCCTCGGGCGCGGACGGGCTGCACGACTGGACCGGCTTCGCGTCGGGGATCGACCTGCCGCACGAGACCGATCCCGCGTCCGGCCGCCTGGTCAACGCCAACGAGCGGGTCGCCGTCCATGAGGGCGAGCCGGGCGGCGCGGCGTTCATGGGCCAGGACTGGTTCGGCGACTGGCGGGCGCGGCGCATCCGGGCCTTGCTCGACACCCGCGCCACCCACAGCGCCGCCAGCTTCGACCGAATGCAGACGGACGTGATCAGCGCCTTCGCCGAGGCCGTGCTGCCGCGGCTGCTGCGAACCGAGCCGGCCGACGCCGACTCGCGCACCGCGCTGGCGACGCTGCGCCAGTGGGACGGCACCATGCGGGTGGACTGGCCGCAGCCGTTGCTGTTCAACGCCTGGATGCGCGCCTTCGCCGCCGCCCTGATCGAGCGCGAGGACGTGCCGGCCGAAGTGGCGGGTCTCGCGCCCGACGTAGTGGCGCGCGCCCTCGGCCCCGGCGGCGAGGCCTGGTGCGGCGGCGACTGCGGCCCGCTGCTGACGGCGGCGCTGTCCGCCGCGGCGCGGGGCCACGGCCGCGACGACCGGTGGGGCGACGCGCACCAGGCCGAGTTCCGGCACCCGATCCTGGGCCGGCTGCCGCTGGTCAGCACGCTCGGCACCTGGCGCATCGCGCAGCCGGGCGACGACACGACCGTGTTCCGGGGCGCTGCGCGCGGGCCGGGCTGGACCTCGGTGCACGGGCCGTCCTACCGCGGCGTCTATGACCTGGCCGACCTCGACCGCAGCCTGTTCTCGCTGGCGCCTGGCCAGTCCGGCCACCCGTTGCGCGCCCAGGCCGGGTCGCTGCTCGGCCGTTGGCGCGACGGCATCCCCGTCCGGCTCGGCGCGGCGGTCAAGCCGGCCGAAACCGTGGACCTGCGGCCGTGAGCGGCTCCGTGTCGCTGGTCCCGGACCCGGCGCAAGGGGTGGTGTGGCGGCGGCTGTGGGCGTGGCTGATCGACCTCCTGCTGATCGGCGTCACCGTGGCCGTGCTGTGGGCGGTGATGTTCCTGCTCGGCGTCGTGACGCTGGGCCTGGGCTTCGGCCTGATGGCGCTGCTGCCGGCGGTGCCGCTGGCCTACCACATCTTGTTCGTCGCCGGGCCGCGGGCGGCGACGCCCGGACAGTCGATGCTCGGCCTCGTCGTGCTGCGGGACGGCGACCTCGGCCGCCCCGGGGTGTTCGAGGCGGTCGTCTTCACCGGCGGGCTGTGGCTCACGGTCGCGGTGGCGATGCCGCTGCTGGCGGTCGCGTTGTTCACCGAGCGCAACCGGGCGCTGCACGACATCGTCTCCGGCCTGGTGGTGCTGCGCCGGGAGGGGTTGACCAACCCGTTGACCAACCCGGGCGGTTCCGCGAACATAGCTTCTGAGATGCCGCCTCGATGAGCTACAAGCCCCCGCGCCGCCCGCAGTTCTTCTACACGACAGCGCCGCTGCCGTGCCCGTACGTGCCTGGCCGCACCGAGCGCAAGGTCGTCACCGAGATCACCGGCCCGGAATCCGAGCGGCTGCATGACCGGCTGTCGCGCGCCGGGTTCCGCCGCAGCCACAACATCGCCTACGCGCCCGTCTGCCCGTCGTGCCAAGCCTGCGTGCCGATCCGCATCCCGGTGGCGGACTTCACGCCCGACCGCGGGCTGCGCCGCATCCTGCGGGCCAACGCCGGGGTGGACGGCTACGACGTGCCGCCGCGGGCCACCGCCGAGCAGTTCCAGTTGTTCCAGCGCTACCAGCAGGCCCGGCACGGCGACGGCGACATGGCGACGATGAGCTTTTACGACTTCCGCGCCATGGTCGAGGACACGCCGATCGAGACCAGCATCACCGAGTTCCGGGCCGAGGGCGCGCTGGTCGGCGGCTGCCTCACCGACCGGCTCGGCGACGGGCTGTCGGCGGTTTACAGCTTCTACGCGCCGGAGCTCGAGCGGCAGTCGCTCGGCACCTACGCGATCCTGTGGATGATCGAGCGCGCCCGCCGCGAGGGCCTGCCCTACGTCTATCTCGGCTACTGGGTGCCGGAGAGCCGCAAGATGGCGTACAAGGCCCGCTTCCGTCCCTGCGAGATCCTGGTCGGCGGCGCCTGGCGCATGTTGACCGACAGCGAGGTCCAGGAGGGCGCGGGGGCGCGGCCGGCGCTGTTGCCGGAAACGGCGGGCTGAAGCCGGCCTCGCGGTTGTCAGCCGACGGTCAGTTCCGCCTGGATCGCCTGGTCGAGATCGTCGGTGCGGAACGGCTTCTGCAGGAAGCGCCGCTTGATCGGCTGGGGCAGGAAGTAGCCAGAGATCAGGATGATGCGCAGGTCGTGGCGGCAGTCCTGGGCGCGGTTGGACAGCTCGATGCCGGACATGCCGGGCATGCGGATGTCGGTGACCATCACTTCCAGCTCGGGCCGACTCTCGATCATCGCCAACGCCTGCAGGCCGTTCGAGGCTTGCACGACCTGGTAGCCAAGCTCCTCAAGCATGTCCGCAGAGGTTTCGCGCACGTCGTCGTCGTCGTCCACCAGAAGAATCATATGCGAGCGATCGGCCAGCCGGCCCTCCCGTAACGCGCCAACGTCGGCATCATACCGTCTTTGCCGATGAGACAGGAGGCCGCCAGGCTCGATATTCCGTAACAACATCGTGCGATAGCGTGAGTTTCGCGTCACCGCGCCGCTTATGGTGGCCGGCGGTGCCCCCGGGAACTGTTGCCGCGCCCGCCGCGTCTGGCTCGCAGCAACGACGGGAGGGTGGCGACGATGGACACTGGCGTCTCGATTCAGGGTGGCCCCGCCCCGCTGCCACCCAGGCTGGCGGGCATGAGCCATGCCCTGGCCCGCAACTGGTGGGCGTTGGCGCTGCGCGGCGTCGCCGCCGTGATGTTCGGCCTGGCCGCCTTCCTGCTGCCGCTGGTGACGGTCCAGGCCCTCGTGCTGCTGTTCGCCGCCTACATGATCGTCGACGGCGTGTTCGCGATCACGGCCGGGGTGCGGGCCGCCGCGCGCCATGACCGCTGGGGGTTGCTGATCCTCGAAGGGGTGGCGAACCTGGTCGCGGGCGGGCTGGCGTTCATGCTGCCCGGCCTGACGGCGTTGGTGTTCGTCACCCTGCTCGGGGTATGGGCCGTCGTCTCGGGCGTGCTCGCGGTCGTGGCGGCGTTCCGGCTGCACGGCACGCACGGGCGCTGGTGGATGGCATTGGCCGGGCTGGTCTCGGTGGCGTGGGGGGCGATGCTGTTCTTCGCGCCGATCGCCGGCGCGGTGGCGCTGGCGTGGTGGCTCGGCGCTTACGCCTTGGCGTTCGGCGCGCTGCTGCTGGCGCTCGCCGTCCGGCTGCGCACCCATCGGCACGGGCCGGCGGCGGCCTCCGTCTGACCGGGCGTGCCAGCGCCCGGTCAGCCGCCCGGCGATCGGGCGTATTGCTCGTCGGTGACCGGCTCCAGCCACTCGACATGGGTGCCATCGAGCGACTCCTGCATGGCGAGGTGAACCATGCCGTGCCCCGCCGACGCGCCGTGCCAGTGCTTCTCCTCGGGCGGGATCCAGACGGTGTCGCCGGCCCGAATCTCGCGCACCGGCCCGTCCCAGGCCTGAATCCGGCCGAGCCCACTTAGTACGTGCAGGGTTTGCCCGAGCGGGTGGGTGTGCCAGGCCGTGCGCGCGCCCGGCTCGAAGCTGACCCGCGCCGCCCGCAACCGGGCGGGGTCCGGGGCTTCGATGACCGGGTCCTGCCAGACGACGCCGGTGAACCAGTCCGGCGGGCCGCGCCGGGTCGGGTGCGCGCCGAGCGGGATCAGGTCCATCGCGGCTCTCCGTCATCCGTGGTTTTGGCGGGAGGAAAATTGGCGGAGGGGATGAGATTCGAACTCACGGTAGGGCTTGACACCCTACGCCGGTTTAGCAAACCGGTGCCTTCAGCCACTCGGCCACCCCTCCGCCGGGGCAAATCACACACCGTTTGCAGGGCCGTTCTACGCGCGCCCCGCGGCGGGGTCAATTCAGCGCCACCTCGAAGCCGCGCTTGGTCGCGGGCCGCGCCATCATGGCGTCATACCAGCGGCTGACGTTCGGCAGGTCGTCGAAGCTGACCTTGTGGCGCTCGTGCCGCCAGGCCCAGGCGAGGATGGCGAAGTCCGCCACCGAGACGTCGCCGGCGACGAACTCCGACTTGGCCAGGCGGCGGTCGAGGACGCCGTAGAGGCGGCGGGTCTCCTTCATGTAGCGCTGGAGGCCGTAGGCGCGGTCCTTCTCGTCTACGGTCAGGAAGTGATGCACCTGGCCCGGCATCGGGCCGAAGCCGCCCATCTGCCACATCAGCCATTCCAGCACGGGCAGGCGCTGGCGCAGGTCGGCGGGCAGGAACTTGCCGCTTTTCTCGCCGAGGTAGAGCAGGATCGCCCCGGATTCGAACACCGAGACCGGCTGGCCGCCCGGCCCGTCAGGGTCGATGATCGCCGGGATGCGGTTGTTGGGGCTGATCTCCAGGAACGACGGCTCGAACTGCTGGTCCTTGGTGATGTCCACCACCTTGACCGCGTAGGGCATCCCCATCTCCTCCAGCGCCACGCTGACCTTGCGGCCGTTCGGCGTGTCCCAGGTGTGCAGCTCGATCATCGCGCGTCCTTTCTCGTGAGCTGCCGACGTTAGAGCGTTCCCGCTTCATGCGAAACCGCTCCGGCTTCCGTCTCGCGCGGTTGCCCGGCTTCGTCGGATGCGAGGCGCGCGTTCCATGATCCGATCTGGGATCCGATCTGGGATCCGATCTGGCCTGAGCTTCGCGTGATTTGGTCTGAGTTTTGCTAGGGGTTTGCCAAGGCAGCGCGCAATCCGGAGTGCCTCGATGAGCGTCACCACAGCCCAGCCAGTCGCCTTGCCGACCGCCGCGACGCGTTGGACCCAGCTCGGCCTCGGCCTCGTCTGCATGATGGCGATCTCCAGCCCGCAATACGTCTGGACCCTGTTCGCCAAGCCGTTCGGGGGCGCGCTGGGCGCTGGGGCGCCGGCGATCCAGGTCACGTTCAGCATCCTGATCGTGCTACAGACCTTCCTCAGCCCGTTCCAAGGCTGGCTGATCGACCGCTTCGGGCCGCGCTGGCTGATCGCGGGCGGGTGCGCGCTGTCGGGGCTGAGCTGGGTGCTGGCGGCGAAGGCCGCCTCGCTGGCCGGGCTTTACGCCACCTACGGCGTGATGGGGGGCCTGGGCACCGGCATCGTCTACATCGGCGTGGTCGGGCAGATGGTGACCTGGTTCCCGGACCGGCGCGGGTTCGCGGCCGGGGTGGTGGCGGCGGGCTACGGCATGGGGGCGATCCTGACCACGTTCCCGATCGCCGACAGCCTCGCCGCGGGCGGCTACCAGGCGACGCTGAGCCGGTTCGGCTTCATCCTGGGCGCGGTGGGGTTCGTGGCGGCTCTCGGATTGCGGCCCGCGCCGAGCGCCCTGCCCGCCGCGCCGGTCTCGACCGGGGCCTCGCGTGGAACGTCGCCAAGCCCGTTGCCCGGCGCGGTCCGCGACGTGCCGTCCGGCGAGATGCTGCGCCAGCCGATCTTCTGGCTGATGTTCGTCATGATGGCGCTGATGGCGACGACGGGGCTGATGGTCGTCAGCCAGATCAGCGCCTTCGCCACCGATTTCGGCGTGGCGCAGGTGATGGTGTGGGGCTTCGCCGCCCTGCCGCTGGCGCTGACGGTGGACCGGTTCTGCAACGGGCTGACCCGGCCGTTCTTCGGCTGGGTGTCGGACCGGATCGGGCGCGAGAACACCATGTGCCTGGCGTTCGCGCTGGAAGGGCTGGCGATGGCGGCCTGGCTGTCCACGCTGCACCACCCGGTCGCGTTCGTGCTGCTGTCCGGGCTCGTGTTCTTCGGATGGGGGGAGATCTTCTCGTTGTTCCCGTCCACGCTGACCGACACGTTCGGGGCGCGGTTCGCGACGCAGAACTACGGGTGCCTCTACATCGCGCAGGGGATCGGCGCGATCCTGGGCGGGCCGATGGCCTCGCTGCTGCACCAGCAGACGGGGAGCTGGACGCCGGTGTTCGCCATCGCCATCGGGGCGGACCTGCTGACGGCGGCGCTGGCGATCTCGGTGTTGCGGCCGATGCGGCGACGCTATCTGGGCGTCGCAGGCGGGGGCGTCGCCGGCGGCCGGATCACCCCAGGAGCCGCTTCAGCGTCTCGTTGACCTGGGCCGGGTTGCCCTTGCCGGCCATCGCCTTCATCACCTGGCCGACGAAGAAGCCGAACAGCTTGTCCTTGCCGGACTTGTACTCCGCCACCTTGTCCGGGTTGGCGGCGAGCACGCGCTCCACCGCCGCGTCGATCGCGCCGGTGTCCGTCACCTGGCGCAGCCCACGCGCCTCGACGATGACGCCTGGGACGTCGCCGGTCTCGACCATCGCCTCGAACACCTCTTTCGCGATGCGGCCGTTGATCGTTCTGTCGGCGATCAGGTCCAGCAGCGCGCCCAGGTGGGCCGCCGAGACCGGGCTGTCGGCGATGCCGCGGCCGGTGCGGTTGAGGGCGGCGAACACGTCGCCCATCATCCAGTTGGCCGCCTGCTTCGGGTCGCGGCCGCGGGCGACGGCCTCGAAGAAGGCGGCCGTCTCCTGGTCGGCGACCAGCACGGCGGCGTCGTAGGGCGGGAGGGCGTAGTCGGAGACGAAGCGGGCGCGCTTGGCGTCGGGCAGTTCGGGCAGGCCGGCGCGCAACTGCTCCACCCAGGCCTCGTCCAGCACCAGGGGCAGCAGGTCGGGGTCTGGGAAGTAGCGGTAGTCGTGGGCGTCCTCCTTGCTGCGCAGCTCGCGGGTCTCGCCGCGGGCCGGGTCGAACAGGCGGGTCTCCTGCTTGACGGCGCCGCCCTCCTCCCAGACGCGAACCTGGCGCGCGGCTTCGGCCTCGATGGCCTGCATGACGTAGCGGATCGAATTGACGTTCTTGATTTCGCAGCGGGTGCGGAACGGCTCGCCGGGCTTGCGGACGCTGACGTTGACGTCGGCGCGCATGGAGCCTTCCTCCATGTTGCCGTCGCAGGTGCCGAGGTAACGCAGGATGGCGCGCAGCTTGCGCAGGTAGGCCCCGGCCTGCTCCGGGCTGCGGATGTCCGGCTCGCTGACGATCTCCATCAGGGCGACGCCGGAGCGGTTGAGGTCGATGAAGCTCTTGCTCGGGTGCTGGTCGTGCAGCGACTTGCCGGCGTCCTGCTCCAGGTGCAGGCGGGTGACGCCGATGCGGCTGGTGGTGCCGTCGGCCAGCTCGATCTCGACCGATCCCGCGCCGACGATCGGGTGCTCGAACTGGCTGATCTGGTAGCCTTGGGGCAGGTCGGCGTAGAAGTAATTCTTGCGGTCGAAGCGGCTGACCAGGTTGATGCGGGCCTCTAAGCCGAGGCCGGTGCGGACGGCTTGGGCCACGCACTCGCGGTTGATTACCGGCAACATGCCGGGGAAGGCGGCGTCGACGAAGCTGACGTGGGCGTTGGGCGCGCCGCCGTATTCGGCCGAGGCGCCGCTGAACAGCTTGGCGCGGCTGATGACCTGAGCGTGGACCTCGAGGCCGACGACGATCTCCCAATCGCCGCTGGCCCCTTGCAGGGTGTAGCTCACGCCGCGCCTCCCGCCCACAGCGCGGGCTTGGCGGTGAAGCCGGCGGCGCGCTCGACCGCGGCCCCGACCGCGAACACCGTCTCCTCGTCGAACGGCTTGCCCAGCACTTGCAGGCCGAGCGGCAGGCCCTGGCCGTCAAGCCCGGCGGGGATCGAGAGGCCGGGGATGCCGGCCATGTTGGCGGGGACGGTCCAGATGTCGTTCAGGTACATGGCCACGGGGTCGTCCATCTTGTCGCCCTGGGCGAAGGCGGCGCTGGGGGCGGTGGGGGTCAGGAGCGCGTCCACCTCGCGGAAGGCGTCGGTGAAGTCGCGCAGGATCAGGGCGCGGACCTTCTGGGCGCGGAGGTAGTAGGCGTCGTAGTAGCCGGCGCTGAGCACGTAGGTGCCGATCATGACGCGGCGGCGGACCTCGGGGCCGAAGCCCTCGGCGCGGGTGCGCTCGTAGAGGTCGGTGAGGTCCTTGCCCCCGGTGCGCGCGCCGTAGCGCACGCCGTCGTAGCGAGCGAGGTTGGAGGAGGCCTCGGCCGGGGCGACGATGTAGTAGGTGGCGAGGCCGTATCGGGTGTGCGGCAGGGATACGTCGACCGTCTCCGCGCCCGCGTCGCGCAGCCAGGCGAGGCCCTGGTCCCACAGGGCGGCGATCTCGGGGGCCATGCCGTCGGCGCGGTACTCGCGCGGTACGCCGACGCGCAGGCCGCGGACGCCGCGGGCGCAGGCGGCGGCGAAGTCGGGCACCGGGCGGTCGGCGCTGGTGCTGTCCTTAGGGTCGAACCCGGCCATGCTGCCGAGCAGGATGGCGCAGTCCTCGACGGTGCGCGCCATCGGCCCGGCCTGGTCGAGGCTGGAGGCGAAGGCGACGATACCCCAGCGCGAGCAGCGGCCGTAGGTCGGCTTCATGCCGACGATGCCGGTGAAGGCGGCCGGCTGGCGGATGGAGCCGCCGGTGTCGGTGGCCGTCGCGCCGAGGGCGAGGCCGGCGGCGACGGCGGCGGCCGAGCCGCCGGAGGAGCCGCCGGGCACCAGCTTCGCGCCGTCCGCCCGGCCCCACGGGTTCAGCACCGGGCCGTAGGCGCTGGTCATGTTGGACGACCCCATCGCGAACTCGTCGAGGTTGGTCTTGCCCAGGAACACCGCGCCGTCGCGGCGGAGGTTGCTCGTCACGGTGCTGTCGTAGGGGGGGACGAAGGGGGAGAGGATGCGGCTGCCGGCGGTGGTGCGGACGCCCTCGGTGCAGAACAGGTCCTTGTTGGCGACCGGCAGGCCGGTGAGCGGCCCGGCGTCGCCGCGGGCCAGGCCACGGTCGGCCTCGGCGGCGTGGGCCAGCGCGATCTCGGGCGTCGGCGTGATGAAGGCGTTGAGCGCCGGGTTGTGGGCCTCGATGGCGTCGAGGTGGGCCTGGGTCAGCTCGTGGGAGGAGACGGCGCGCTTGCGCAGCGCGTCGCGGGCCGCCGCGAGCGAAAGGCCGAGCAGGTTCATTCCACCACCTTGGGCACGCCGAAGTACATGCCCTCGCGGTCGGGCGCGTTGGCCAGCACGGCGTCGGCCTGGTCCCCGTCCGTCACCTCGTCGTCGCGCAAGCGGAGCGCCATCGCCGCCGCCCCGGTCAGCGGCTCGACGCCGGCGACGTCGACCGCGCCCAGCTGCTCGATCCAGCCCAGGATCGCGTTCAGCTCGGCCTGCAACGGGGCGATCTCGGCCTCGTCCACGTGCAGGCGGGCGAGCTTGGCGATGCGGCGAACGGTCGCGGGGTCGAGCGACATGGGCGGGCCTTGGGTCAGGGGTGGGGGGTCAGGGGTGTCGCGGGCGCAGGTGGTGTGATACCGGCGCGCATGGGCTTGATCAACATCTCGGCGCTGCGGGCCGGGTTGGGGCGGGACAGGCGGCTGATCGGGCTCGACCCCGGATCGAAGGTGATCGGGGTCGCGCTGTCCGACGTGAGGCTGATGCTGGCCTCGCCTTACGGCGCTTGGCCGCGGGGCAAGCTGGCCGGCGTCGCGGCGCGGGTGACGGCGCTGGCCCGGGCCGAGGGGGCGGGCGGGCTCGTGGTCGGCTGGCCGTTGTCGATGGACGGGAGCGTTGGCCCGGCGGCGCAGGCGGCGCGGGACTGGGCTGGGGCGCTGTCGGCCGTCACCGCGCTGCCGGCGGCGCTGTGGGACGAGCGGCTGTCCAGCGCCGCGGTCAACCGCGTGCTGATCCAGGATGCCGACATGAGCCGGCGCAAGCGGGCGGCGGTGGTGGACGGGATGGCGGCGGCCTACATCCTGCAAGGGGCGCTCGACGCCGGGGCGCCCGTGGCGGACGATTGATCGGGACTGTTGATCGGGACTCTTGGCGGCGTCACGCGTTGACGGGGCGGATTGAGGGATTCGCCGCCATGACCCACGACGCCATGACCCACGACGCTTCTTGCCGACACTGCGCCGCGCCGGCCAGCCGGGCCGGCCTCGGCATCGGGTTCGCCGCCGGACTGGCCGCCGCCGCCGGGCTATTGCTGGGCCGCAAGGTGGGCGCGCTGTCCGCCGTCGGCCGGGGCGGGTCGCTCAAGCACCGGGCGCTCGACGTCGCCGCCGGCACCTTGCAGCGCAAGTACCCGCTGGAGGCGATGAGCACCTACCTCAACGGCTTCCACATGTACGCCGACGACATGGGCCGGCAGGTGGAGGCGACACACTTCTGCATCCACCTGCGCCCCGACCTGCACCAGTGCGTCATCTTCGACCGCAACGCGCCCGACGCCCGGCTGATCGGCATCGAGTACATCATCACCAAGGAGCGGTTCCTGCGCCTGCCGGAGGACGAGAAGCGGCTTTGGCACAGCCACCATTACGAGGTGACGTCGGGCCAGCTCGTCGCGCCGGGCATCCCGGAACTGGCAGAGCGGGCGTATTTCCAGGACCTGGTGAGCACGTACGGCAAGACGTTCCACACCTGGCAGTACGACCGCGACGACTTCCCCTACGGCATCCCGCAACTGATGATGGGCTTCACCGGGGACGGCCAGGCGCACGACGACATGCTGCGGGCGCGCGACCGCCGGCTCGGCGTGTCCGTCGGGCGGCGGCGGCGCAAGCGGGCCGGCATCCCGATGCCGGAGGTGGCGGCGGGGGCGAACAGTTGGCAGGATGGCGAGACGGTGCAGACGCGGCTGGAACAGGTGCCGTTCAAGCGGTAGGCCGCGCGTCCGCCCTTCGTCCGCCCGTCATTCGCCCGCTTCGGCCGGCACCGAGGTTTGCACCCGGCCCTCGGCCCGCACCCCGTCCGGGCCGCGGCGGAGCAGCACCAGCTCGCCGCTGCGGGGATAGACCCCGGTCAATGCGGTGATGTTGACCTGGTGCGTCACCAGGATCAGCGGCCCGCCGGTCCAGTCCGCGATGAAGCGCCGCAGCGCCTCCGTTTGCGCCGGGCCGGCGGCGCTGTCCTGGAAGAAGGAGTTCAACGCCGGCAGGAGCGTCACCGGGCCGAGGCCGAGCAGGTCCGCCGTCTCGCGCGTCCGGCACCAGGCGCTGCTGAACACCCGCGCCCGCACCCCCGCCCGCCGCAGCCGGGCACCGATCGCCCGGGCCTGCGCCCGGCCGGCGTCGCCGAGGTTGCGCTGCGTCGCGCAATCACCGAGCGCGAAGCCGGCCGGATCGCCGGTGCCGGGCGCGTCGGCGTGGCGCAGCAGCGCGACGGCGCCGGGCTCGCGCAGCGCCTCGATCCCGGGCGGTTGCGCCCAGGCCGGGGCGGCCAACGCGAACAACAGCAAGGCGAACCACTTGCCCACGGCAACGCTCCTTCTCGTCCAGCCGCATCCTGCGGCAGGCTTGTCCAGCCGCATCCTGCGGCGGGCTTGTTCAGCCGCATCCTGCGGCGTGGAGGCGACCGGCCCAATCGCGCATCCCTGCCGAACCGGGGCTGCCGATCCGAGTTTCAGCTACCACATCAGTCGGCCTCAGAAGGATCGCCCCGTGAAATCATTGTTCGCCGCCGCCTCGCTCGCCGCCCTGCTCGCCGCCGCCCCGGCCTGGGCGCAAACCGGGGGAGCGGCCGGAGCGCCGCCCCGCGCGCCGGTCGGCGAGGCGATCAACTCCAACGACCTCGCCTTCATCCGCGACGCCGCCCACGGCAGCCTGGCCGAGATGCAGATGGGTCAGCTCGCCGCCGAGAAGGCGCAGAACGACCTGGTCAAGCTGTTCGCCCGCTCGACCGCCAATTCCTACGGCTTCGCCATGCGCCAACTGACGACCATCGCGCAGAACTACCACGGCGAGGACCCCGCCGCCGCCTCCAACACGAAGGCCGACGCCATCATCGAGAAGCTCAAGGGCCAGAGCGGCGCCGCGTTCGACAAGGCCTACCTCGCTGAGCAGGCGACGAACCAGCAGATGCTGCTCACCGCGGTGCAGGCCGAGTCGCAGAACGGCTACGCCCCGCTGCTCAAGAGCCTCGCCACCAACATGATCCCGATGATCCAGGCGCAGCAGATGCAGGTGCAGATGCTGCAACAGGCGGTGGGCGGCGGGAAGTAGGCCGGGCGGAAGTAGGAGGGGCGCTTCCGGGGCTCACCCGGGCGGCACCGGGTCGCAGGCCGCCGCCGCGGCCCGGCCGAGCACCAGCATCCGCCGGGCCGCGACCCCTGCCCCGGCCGCCTCGCCCGCCACCCGGGCCAGCAAGGGGTTGCTGAGCGCCGCGTGCGCCGCCGCGTTGCCCATCAGCTCCGCCGCCCCCACCAGCGTCGCCGCCACCGCCGTGCGGCGCAGCAGGGCCAGGGTGCCCAGAACGCCCGGACGGACGCCGTAAAGCGCCGCCACCTGCCGCACCAGCCGGGCGCCGCGCCAGCCAACCAGCAGGATGTCGAGCGCCGGCGACGGCATGGCGGCGATCCCGGCCGCGGTCTGCACCGCCGCGGCCCGGCCGAGGCCGTCCGCCGCCTCGCGCAGCGACCGGCCCGGCCCGGCCCGCAGCAGGGCGAGCGCCGCGTCCGGGTCGTTCACCGCCCGCAGCGCCGGCAGCAGCGCGTCGCCGCCCGGCGTGCGCGCCGCCCAGGCCCGCGCGCCCGCCACGATCCGCGCCGCCTCGCCCGAGGCCAGGTCGGCGCGCAGGCGATCCACCCGGCCCAGCGCCAGCAAGCCGCGCAGCTCGCGCCACAGCCCGGCGCCCAGCAGCCCGAAGCCGGCCGCCGCCACGGCCGCCGTCAGCCAGCCGAGCCAAGGTGCCCGCGCGAACTGGTCGGCGATGAAGTTCGCCGCCGCCAGCCCGGCGAAGCCCACGGCCAGCACAGCCAGGCCGGCCAGCATCAAGGCCGGCGTGCCGATCGCCGGGCCGGGGCTGGGCATGTCGGGCGGGAGCGCCACCGCGTCCGCTTCCAGCCGCGGCGCGTCCTCGTCCTCGTACTCGATGCGCGGGCGGGTGGTCACAGCACGTCGTCCAGCAGCGCCGCCAGCAGGGCGTCGAGGCCGAGCGACGGCACGCCGCCGCGGCCGCCGTGCGGCGGGCGGATCGGCTCGAACTGCGGTAGTTCCAGGAAGCGGTGCGCCCAGAAGGCCGGGTCGGGCGGGGTGTCCGGCACCTCGCCGGGGTAGGAGCGCACCGGCCGGGTGTCGCCCACCCGCCGGCCGCGCACCGCCGAGACCGGGCGGCCGTCGAGCGGCCACACGATGTCCTCGGTGCAGCGGACGGACGCGATGGCGAAGTAGGCCGCCCGCACCGGCGCCGCCGGCTCCACCACCGCGCGCAGCAGCGCCGTCAGGTTGCCCCGCTGCCGCTCCGCCACGTGATCCGCCTTGGTCGCCGCGAACACCACCCGCGACACCACCCGGAGCGGCGCGCGGAACTGGCCCAGGGCCAACAGCATGTCGAGCAGGCCGCGGTCCCAACGCAGCGCCCCGGCGGCGGCGGCCAGCGCGTCGCGCGCGTCGTGGAACGCGGCCGGGCCGGCGTGCAGGGCCGACAGCAGGTCGACCAGCACCACCAGGCGGTCCAGGTTGCCGAACAACGGGTCGGACAGGTCGCGCCGCGCCGCGTCCACGTAGGCGTCGTAGCGCCGGGCCAGCAAGCCGGCGAGGCCGCCCGCGCCGCTGTGCGGGAAGAACGGCATCCAGGCCGGCTCCGGCCCCGGCGCGGGCATCAGGAAGCGGCCCGGCTGCAGCAACGACAGGCCGCCTTTGTCGCGCAGGCGGTGCAGCGCCGCCCGGTACAGCCGGTGCCCGGCCAGCGCCAGGGCTTCGTCGGCCACCGCCCCGCGCGGCAGGCCGGCCTGAAAGGCGAGGAACTCCGCCGCCTCCGCCCGGCCGTCGAGGCGGCGCAGGGCCTGCTCCGACCAGGCGTCGAACGGCGTCCGGAGCAGCGGCAGGTCGAGCAGCCATTCGCCCGGGTAGTCGAGGAACTCGAGCCGCAGCCGCTGCGGTGGCAGCGCCTGGCCCAGCCCGGGGCGCGGGATGGTGAGGTCGAGCGCCAGCAGGCTGATCGAGTCGGTTCGCGCCGGCCAGGCGGGCGGGTCGGCGGCCAGGGCGGCGAGGTGGGCGGCGTGATCGAACCGCGGCACCGCCGACACGCCGGCGGGCGCGAGCGACACGGTGGGCAGCCGCCCCCGCAAGCGTCGCGACAGGAGCGGCAAGGCCGGGCGCCCCGCCCCGAGCGCCAGCAGGTTGGCCGCGACCGAGGTCAGGAACGCCGTCTTGCCGGCGCGGGCGAGGCCGGTGACGCCGACGCGGACCGTGCGCCGGGTCAGCCAGTCGATCGTGTCGCCGGGGGAGAGCCACCCGGCCAGGCCGGCGGGGACGAGCCGGGGTGGGATCAGCCGCGCTGGACCAGCTCGACCTTGTAGCCGTCCGGGTCCTCGACGAAGGCGATCACGGTCTTGCCGAACTTCACCGGCCCCGCTTCGCGCGTGATCTTGGCCCCGGCCTGCTTCAGCTCCTCGCATGCCTTGTAGACGTCGGGCAGGCCGACCGCGAGGTGGCCGAAGCCGCTGCCAACGTCGTAGGGCGTTTCCTGGTCCCAGTTGTAGGTCAGCTCCAGCACCGAGGTGTCGCTCTCGTCGCCGTAGCCGACGAAGGCGAGGGTGTACTTGCCGTCCGGCACCTCGTTGCGGCGCAGCTCCTTCATGCCGAGCATCTTGGTGTAGAACGCGACGCTGCGGTCCAGGTCCTTGACGCGCAGCATGGTGTGCAGCAGGCGGGCGTTGCTCATCGGTCAGGTCTCGCTGTCTGTGGAGGGGCTTATATCGGCGTCGATGCCGAGCAGGAAAAGCCCCGCCTCGTCGGCGGCGGCGACGCAGCCGGCGCGGTCGGTCAGCAGGGTGCCGCCGGCCTCGAAGGCGACGCCGCGCAGGCCGGCGGCGGCGGCGGCGCGCAGCGTGGCCGGGCCGATGGTGGGGAGGTCGGCGCGGCGGTCCTGGCCGGGCTTGACCAGCTTGACCAGGACGCCGCCCGGGCCGGGCCGGGCCAGCGCCGCCGCCCGGCCCAGCATGGCGTCCGTGCCCTCCACGGCCTCGACCGCCAGCACGATGCCCTGCTGCACCACACAGCCCTGGCCCACGTCCGCGCGGCCGAGCGCGCGGACCACCTCGGCGCCGCGGCCGACGTCGGCCATCGCCGCCGCGTCCGGCGACACGCGGCCCAGCACGCCGGGCGGCCCCACCGCCTCCGTCAGCACCTCGTGGGCGCCGAGCACGCGGAAGCCGTCCTCGCCCAGCACCCGCACGATGGCGGCGAGCAGCCCGTCGTCGCCGCTGAACGCGGCACGGCCGATGCGGGCCAGGACGCGCGTGCCCTCCGCGTCGGGGCGCAGGTCGAGAAGCGAGGGGCGGCGCACCGGGCCGACCAGCACCAGGTCGCGGCAACCGTGGCGGCGCAGCAAGCCGAGGATCTCGCCCGCGGCCCCCATGCGGACGACGGCGTGGGGGAAGCCGCCGATCACGCCCAGGTCCGCGAAGCCGCGCAGGCCGACGATGAACACCGGGCGGCCGGCCGCCCGCGCCGCCGCCGCCACGCGCCCCGGGAACGGCCCGCCGCCGGCCAGGACTCCCAGCGTGTTCACCGCCGCGCGCCGTGCTCTTGGAGCGGGCGGCGGTCAGGCCGGCTCGGAGCCGTCCGCGCCCAGGGCCGCCCGGATCAGCCCGCGCTTGCTCGGCGCGTCGATGAACGCCAGCATCTCGGCCACCAGCGCCTCGTCGCCTTGCGTCGCCCGCACCGCTGCCAGCCGGTCGGCGAACACGCCGCCGCCGCCGAACAGGTCGCGCACCGCCCCGCGCAGGCCGTGCAGCGCCACCCGGTCCACGCCGCGGCGGCGCAGGCCGATCACGTTCAGCCCGGCCAGCCGCGCCCGGTTGCCGATGACGCTGCCGAAGGGGATCACGTCCGCTTCCACGCCGGACACGCCGCCCACCATCGCGCCGCGGCCGATGCGGACGAACTGGTGCAGCGCCGCCGCGCCGCCGATCACCGCGCCGCCGCCGATGGAGACGTGCCCGCCCATCACCACGTTGTTGGCGATCACCGCGCCGTCGCCGACCTCGCAATCGTGGGCGACGTGGACGACAGCCATCAGCAGGCAGTCGGCCCCCACCCGGGTCAGCCCCGTCCCGGTGACGGTGCCGCGGTGGATGGTGCAGTGCTCGCGCACCTGGGTGCGGGCGCCGATCTCGCAGCGGGTCGGCTCGCCCTTGTACTTCAGGTCCTGCGGCGCCAGGCCCACGGTGCAGAACGGGTAGAGCACCGCGTCCGCGCCGATCGTCGTCAGCCCGTCGACCACGACGTGGGACACGAGCCGCGCCCCGTCGCCGATCTCGACCTCGCGGCCGACGTGGCAGAAGGGGCCGACCTGCACGCCTTCGCCCAGGCGCGCGCCCGGCTCGACGACGGCGGTCGGGTGGATCATCGCCGCCGGGCCGGCAGGCCGGCCACCAGGCAGGCTGGCGGGGAAAGGCGGCGAGCGGAAGCCGAGCATTTGCGACATGGGCCGGAGACTACGGGGGCGGTCGGAGTCGGTGAATTCAACCTTTGTGTCGCCGGGTTACGATCTCATGCAGAGTTGAACGGGTTTGGTCATCGGTCCATGATCATGGCGGCGTAGGTCGCCTCGGCGACGGAAGCGCCGTCCACCCGGGCGACGCCGTTGAACTTCCACACGTTGCCGCGGTGCCGCACCTTGGTGACGTGGACGCGGAGCTGGTCGCCGGGCACCACCGGGCGGCGGAACTTGGCCCCTTCGATGGTCATGAAGTAGACGAGCTTGCCGGCCGCCTCCGCCCCCAGCGTTTCCACCACCAGCACCGCCGCCGTCTGCGCCATGCTCTCGATGATCAGCACGCCCGGCATCACCGGGTGCCCTGGGAAGTGGCCTTGGAAGAAGTTCTCGTTGACCGAGACGTTCTTCACTCCCGTGGCCGACTGGCCGCGGATCACGTCCACGATGCGGTCGATCATCAGGAACGGGTAGCGGTGCGGGATCGCGTGCATGATGCGCGCGATGTCGAGCGCGTCAGGCCCGGTCCCGGCGTCCGGGTCGCTTAGAGGTGTTGCTGGGGTTCCGTCCATCCCGTTTATTCCGTCGCGTGACCGCCACCTTTGGGCCGCCGGGCCAGCTTACGCAAGGTGGCGACGCCGCGAAAGAAGTCGCGCACCGGTTCGGCCGGGCTGCCGACGACGTCGGCCCCGGCCGGCACGTCGCCCATCACGCCCGCCTGCGCGCCGATCCGCGCCTTGGCCCCGATGCGAAGGTGCCCGGTCAGCCCGGCCTGGGCCGCGACCACGACGAAGTCCTCCAGCACCGTCGAGCCCGAGATGCCGGCGTGGGCGACGATGACGCAGCAGCGCCCGGTGCGGACGTTGTGCCCGATCTGCACCAGGTTATCGATCCGCGTCCCGGCCCCGATCACCGTGTCCTGGGCCGAGCCGCGGTCGATTGTGCTGTTGGCGCCGATCTCGACGTCGTCCTCGACCAGCACCCGGCCGAGCTGCGGCACGGTGAGGAACCCTCGCGCCGTCTGCGCGAAGCCGAACCCTTCCTGGCCGACGCGCGCGCCGGGCAGCAGGTTGACCCGGGCCCCCAGGATGGCGTGGCTGACGCTGGCCAGCGCGCCGATGCGGCAGTCCGCGCCGAGGATCACCGCCTCGCCGATCACCGCCCCCGGCCCGACCCGGCAGCGCGGCCCGACCACGGCGCGCGCGCCGATCACCGCGAGCGGCCCGATCTCGGCCGAGGGGTCCACCGCGGCACCAGGCTCGACCACCGCCGAGCGGTGCACGCCGGGGCGCCCGGGCGGGGACGGGTGGAACAGGGCGGCGACCCTGGCCCAGGCCGGGTAGGGCTCCGGCGTCACGATCGCCGCCGCGCCCGGCGGCACCCGCCCGGCCAGCGCCGGGTCGACGATGATCGCCCCCGCCCGCGTCGTCGCCAGCAGGTCGGCGTAGCGCTTGTTGTCGAGGAAGCTGACGTGGCGCGGCCCAGCCGTCTGCAGCGGCGCCACGCCCAGGAGTGGCGGCGACTGGCCCTGCGCCTCGCCGCCCGCCGCCTCGGCTACGCGCGCCAGCGAGTGCGGGCCGCTGCGGGCGAAGAACCGCTCGTCCCCCGCGCCGATATGGTCGCCGGCATGGTCGCCGGATGTCTCCCGTGGCTGGTCCCCGACCTGGTCCTTGGCTTCTTCGTCCGCCACCGTCGGGGCTCGCGCGGCTACTTGCGCTTGGCCGGGGCGGGCGAGCCTTGGCCCGCTTCGCTGGGGCTGCCTTGTCCGCTCGACTGGCCGCCCGATTGGTCACCACCCGACTGGGCGGCGGCGGGGGTGGCTCCCGGCGCGGCCTGCGCCTGCGCCGGGGCGAAGGCGGAGGGGGCCACGCCGTCCGGCGGCAGGACGACGCTCGCCATGGTCTTGTTGAGCTGCTCCGTCACCTGCTCGGTGATGTCGAACTCGTTGACGTTCAGCGCCACTTGCGCCCGGTGCAGCACCAGGTTCATGCCCCGGCTTTCCGCCACCTGGCGGATGACGGCGATCAACATGCGCTCGATCTGCGCCAAGCCGTACTGCCCGGCTTCCTGGATCACGCGATTGCGGTCGCGGAACTGCTTCTGCGCGTTGGTGATGCGCTCCTGCAGCTCCCGTTCCTTGGCGCGGATCTGCTCGGCGTTGAGGCCGGCGCGTTGGTTGGCGACCTGCTGCTGCAGGTCGCGCCAGGCGGCCTGCTCCTTCTGCGCGTCCTCGTTCAGCTTCTCCCGCCGCTCGCCGAGCACCTTCTCGATCTGCTGCGCCGCGGACGACGCCCGCATGATGTCCGGGATGCCGAGCACGCCCACGACCGCCGCCGGCGGGGCGACGCCCTTGGGCAGCGGCGGCAGGTCGGGCACCGGCGGCAACTGCACCGGCGGCGATTGCGGCTCGTCGGCCTGGGCCGTGGCCGGGGCTGGAGCCGGGGCCTCGGGCCGCGCCGGGCTTTGGCGCGGTCGCTGCTGGACAGGGGCTGGGCGGGACTGCGCCGCCCCGCCGCCGCCGGCATTCGGCACGAACCAGCCAGGTCCCTGCGTCTGCGCCAGCGCCGGCGCGGCCAGGAATGCGAGTGCGCCCGCCAGGGCGGCGGGCCGGGAGAAGGATGCCACCACGTCAGAACCTCGTGCCAAAGCCGAACCGGAAAACTTGCGTCTGGTCGTAGCGCCGCTTGACCACCGCCTGGGCGATATCGATGTTGATCAGCCCGAACGGCGTCCGCCACGAGACGCCGACGCCCGCGCCCACCCGCGGCGTCGCGTCCGTGACCAGGGTGGTGCCCACGCCCAGCGGCCCGCTGATGCGGCTGACCTCGCTGAGCGAGCCGACATCGACGAATGCTCGCCCCGCCAGCCCCAGGTCGGCGGAGATCGGCAGCGGGAAGCGCAACTCGCTCGATTGCGTGTAAAGCAGCCGGCCGCCGACGCTGTCGATTGATTGCTGGCCCACCGCGTGCGGCCCGGCACCGCCGGATTGGAAGCCGCGCAGGTTGTCGCCGCCGAGGAAGAACCGGTCGATGATCCGCTCCTGCTTGCCGAGCTGCGCCAGGTAGCCGACGCCGCCCGAGAACACGAAGCCCCATTCCGGGTCGCCGAGCAGGGTCTCGAGCGAGATGAAGTAAAGCCCGTCCAGCTTGGTCCGCAGGTAGCGCGTCGTGCCGCCCAGGCCGGCGAGGTCGGTGCCCAGGCGGAGGAGGAAGCCGTCGCGCGGGTCGGTGCGGCTGTCGCGGTAGTCGAGCGCCAGCGTCTGCCCGATCTGCGACAGGGTCGACTGCCCCTGCTCGGACCGGATGTAGATGCTGGCGGTGTCCTGCACGTTGAACACGTTGCGGTCGACGAAGGTGTAGGTCCAGGCCTGGCGCAGGTGCTCGTTGAACTCGTAGCCGATGCGCAGCGCGCCGCCCGTGCGGCGCTCGTTGTAGGCGGCGATGTCCTGGTTGTTGTTGCGGACGTGAAAGATGTCGAAGCCCGCGACCAGGTTGCGGTCGAGGAAGTAGGGGTCCGTCACCGACAGGTCGATCTGGCTGCGCCGCTGGGCCAGCACGCCGTTGATCGAGGCGTCGATGCCGGTGCCGATCAGGTTGCGCTCGCGCAGGCCGACGTTGACCAGCGCGCCGGCGTCGGTCGAGAAGCCGCCGCCCAGGGTCAGCTCGCCCGTCGCCTTCTCGTCCACCTGCGTCGTCAGGATGGCGCGGTCCGGGGCCGAGCCGGGCGAGGGCCGGATCGCGACCCCGTTGAAGTAGCCGAGGTCCTGCAGCCGCTGGCGCGACCGGCGCACGTCGGCGGCGTTGAACGCATCGCCCTCGGCCAGGCGGAACTCGCGCCGGATCACCGTGTCCTTGGTGCGGGTGTTGCCGGCGATGTCGATGCGGTCGATGAACACGCGCGGACCCTCGGCGACCTCGAACACCAGGTCCACCGTGCCCTTCGCCTTGTCGCGGGCGATCTGCGGCTTCACTTCGACGAACGCGAAGCCGCGGTTCTGCACCGCTACCTGCAGCGCCTCCGTCGTCTTCTCGACCACGTCGCCGTCGTAGGTGTCCCCGGCCGTGATCGGCACCAGCGGCCTCAGCTCGTCGCCGCTGAGCTTGGGCAGCTTGCTGTCCACGCTGACCTTGCCGACCTTGTAACGCTCGCCCTCGTTCAGCGTGAAGGTGACGAAGAACGCCCGGCGGTCCGGCGTCAGCTCGGCGACGACGTCCTTCACCTCGAAGTCGGCGTAGCCGTTCTTGAGGTAGAAGCGGCGCAGCAGCTCCTTGTCGAAGTTGACCTTCTCCGGGTCGTACTGATCGCTGGTCGAGAGGATGCGGTAGAACGCCTGCTCGCGGCTGTTGATCACCTCGCGCAGCCGGCCCTCGCTGAACGCCTGGTTGCCGACGAAGGAGATCCGGCTCACCAGCGTCGTCTCGCCCTCGTTGATCTCGAACACCACATCGACCCGGTTCTGGTCGAGGCGGATCACCTTCGGCTCCACCGTCGCCGCGAACCGGCCCCGCTTGGCGTAGAGGTCCAACAGCCGCTGCCGGTCGGCGCTGGCCAACTGCGGCGTGAACACCGCCCGCGAGCGCAGTTGCAGCTCCCCCCGCAAGGCCTCGTCGGTCACCTTGCGGTTGCCCTCGAAGGCGATGCGGTTGACGATCGGGTTCTCGACCACCTTCACCACGAGCGTGCCCCCGTCGCGGTTGATGGTCACGTCCTGGAACAGGCCGGTGGCGAACAGCGTCTTGAGGCTGCGGTCGATGCGGTCCGGGTCGAACGGGTCGCCGGGCTGCACCAGCATGTAGGAGCGGATGGTGCCGGCCTCGATCCGCTGGTTGCCCTCGATCTTGATCGCGCCGATCCCGCTCTCGCCACCCGGGCGCGGCGCGCCGGCCGCCGCCGGCCGGACGTTGCCGCGCCCGCGCTGCCCCAGCGCCGGGACGGTGATCGCCGGGATCAGGCAGGCGGTGGCGAGCAGCGCGGCGCGTTTACGGTGCAACAGGCGATTCCCCCCGGGGCTGACGGCCGCGCCGCCGTCTTCGACGAGGCCGCTTGTAGGCGCGCTTGCGCCATCCGCCAAGACCTATGTCCGAATCACCCCTTCGAGGCAGTACAATGCCTTACAGCCCGAAGCTATCCCATAAGGCTACTGACCCAGCGGAACAGGCCCAGATTGGTCAGGTCGTTCCAGGTCGCGAACACGAACAGCCCGGCCAGCAGCGCGAAGCCGGCCCGGAACCCGTACTCTTGCAGCCGCGGCGGCAACGGCCGCCCCCGCACCGCCTCCGCCAGGTAGAAGAGCAGGTGCCCGCCGTCCAGCACAGGGATCGGGAACAGGTTGATCAGGCCGAGGTTGACCGACAGCACGGCGATGAAGCTGACCAGGCTGGCCACCCCGAGCTGCGCCACCTGGCCCGACAGCCGGGCGATGCCGAGCGGGCCGCTCAGCTCGCCCGTGCCTCGGCTGCCGCTCAGCATTTGGCCGAGCCCGGCCACCGTCGCCGCCGTCACGTCCCACGTCTGCCGCACGCCCGCGCCGATGGCCTGCAGCGGCCCGACCGGCGCGTACTCGACCGCGCCGCCGCGCACGCCGAGCACGCCCGACGTGCCGCCCTCGCGCGTGCCGACCCGCACCGGCAGGCTCCGCTCTGCCCCGTCGCGCTCGATGTCGAGTCGCAGCGTCCGCCCCGGGCTGGCAGAGACGATGCGCTGGATGTCCTCGAACGTCTTGACCGCGACTCCGTCGATCGCGTCCACGCGGTCGCCGGCCTGCAACCCGGCCGACGCCGCGGCGCCGCCCGTCACGACCTCGCCGATCACCGGCACCGCCGTCGGCCGGCCCACCACCATGAACAGCCCGGCGAACAGCACGGCCGCGAGCAGGAAATTGGCCACCGGCCCCGCCGCGACCACGATCGCCCGCGAGCCGACCCGCTTCTCGTGGAACGTGCGCCCCGCCTGCCACGCCGCCCGCGCGTCCGGCGAGGCGTCCTCGGGCCGCTCCTGCCCGTGCAGCTTGACGTAGCCGCCCAGCGGCAGCCAGCCAATCTTCCACACCGTGCCCAGCCGGTCCTGCCAGCTCGCCAGCGCCGAGCCGAACCCGATCGAGAACGCTTCGACGTGCACGCCGCGCCAGCGAGCGGCCAGGTAGTGGCCCAGCTCGTGCACGAACACCAGAATGCCGAGCACGACGACGAACGCCGCGCCGTTGCGCAAGAAGTCGAACACGTGGGTCATCCTTCCCTATCCTAACTTACAGGTCCCGCGGCGTCCGGCCCGGCCGGCCCGCGATCATGGCGCAGTCCTCGGCGCTATATAGGGACGCGACCGTCCCCTCGGCCAGGGACTCAGGTGGCGCGCCTGCATCGGCCAAGGCCTCAAGTAGCGCGCCTGCATCGGCCAAGGCCTCAAGTAGCGCGCCTGCATCGGCCAAGGCCTCAAGTAGCGCGCCTGCATCGGCCAAGGCCTCAAGTAGCGCGCCTGCATCGGCCAAGGCCTCAAGTAGCGCGCCTGCATCGGCGCGACGCCCTGGTCAGGCGGCCCGCGCCGCCGCGACCTGCCGCGCCGCCTGGCGGGCCGCGCCGTCCAGCGCCATCACCGCCTCCAGGCTGTCCGCCGCCGGGCTGCCCAGCCGGTCCAGCACCCGCTCCACCAGGGCGGCGATCTCGGTGAAGCCGAGCCGCCGGGCCAGGAACGCCTCGACGGCGACCTCGTTGGCCGCCGACAGGATGGTGGGCGCGCCGCCCCCGGCCCGCAGCGCGTCGCGCGCCAGGCGCAGCGCCGGGAACCGGGCCTCGTCCGGCGGAAAGAAGCTGAGCTGGCCCAGCGCCGCCAGGTCGAGCCGCGGGCACGAGGTGGCGATGCGGCCGGGCCAGGCGAGGGCGTGGGCGATGGGGATGCGCATGTCGGGGGAGCCCATCTGCGCCAACATGCTGCCGTCCTGGTAGTAGACGATGCCGTGGACCACCGACTGCGGATGCACCAGCACGTCGATGCGCGACTCCGGCAGGCCGAACAGCCGCGCCGCCTCGATCAGCTCAAGGCCCTTGTTGAACATGGTGGCGCTGTCGATGCTGATCTTGGCTCCCATCGACCACACTGGGTGGCGCAGCGCCGCTTCCGGCGTGGCGCGGGCCATCTCCTCCGGGCTCGCGGTGCGGAACGGGCCGCCCGAGGCGGTGAGCGCGATCTTCTCGACCGCGCCGTGGTTGTTCTCGGCCAGCGCCTGGAAGATGGCGTTGTGCTCGGAGTCGACCGGCAGCAGCGTCGCCCCGGCGTCGCGCACCGCCCGCAGCATGACCTCGCCGGCGCAGACGAGCGCCTCCTTGTTGGCCAGCGCCACCGCGCCGCCCCGCTCGATCGCCGCCAGCGTGGACGGCAGGCCCGCCGCCCCGGTGATGGCCGCCATGGTCCAGTCCACCGGCTCGCCGGCGGCGCGCAGCACGGCGTCCGGCCCCGCCCCGGTCGCGACGCCGCTGCCGGCCAGGGCCTGCGCCAGCGCGGCCTCGGCCGCCGGGTCGGCGATGACCGCCACCGCCGCGCCGAGCCGCCGGGCCTGCTCGGCCAGCGCGGTCGCGTTGCGGCCGCCGACGAGCGCGTGGACCCGGAACCGCCCGGGGTTGGCGGCCAGCAGGTCGACCGTGCTCGCGCCCACGCTGCCGGTGCTGCCCAGGACGGTCACGCTTCGCACGGCCACGCTCCGGGTCTCTACTGCCATAGCACGGTTCCCCTCCCCAGCACGGCGGCCAGCATAGCCGCCGCCGGGGCCGCGGCCAGCAGCCCGTCCAGCCGGTCCAGCAAGCCGCCGTGCCCCGGGATCAGCCGCCCCGAGTCCTTGACGCCGAAGCGGCGCTTGATCCAGCTTTCCAACAGGTCGCCCGCCTGCGACGCCACCGCCAGCACGCAGGCCACCGCCGCCGCCCGGCCGGGCGAGGACGGCGCCAGCGCCTGCGCCGCAGCCTCGCCCGCCAGCATGGCCGCGACCAGCCCGCCCGCCGCGCCCGACCAGGTCTTGCCCGGCGAGATCGCCGGCGCCAGCTTCGGCCCGCCGACCGCGCGGCCCACGGCGTAAGCGCCGATGTCGCTCGCCCACACCACCAGCACGACCATCAGCACGTCCGCCCGCCCGACCAGGTCGGTGCCGCGCAGCCAGACGAGCGCCACTAGCGGCACCCCGACGTAGAGCACCCCCGCCGCCACCGAGCGCCGCCGCGACAGCCGCCACACGATCAGCCCGCAGGCGGCCAGCACCAGGAGCGCGAACCGCTCGTGCTCCAGCACCGCCGTCGCGCCGCCCAGGACCAGCGACAGCGGCACCGCGAGGCCGGGCATCCGCAACGGCGCGTGGCCGCACAGGCTGGCCCATTCCATCCCGAGCCCGACGGCGGCGGCGGCCATCAGCACCGTCCAGGCCTCGGCGCCGAGCCAGATGCACAGCAAGGCGACCGGGCCGAGCAGCGCCGCCGACAAGGTCCGCTTGCGCAGGTCGTTCCAACGGCCGGCCGCCGCGGCCCCCTCAGCCAGCGCGGGCACCGAACCGGCGTTCCCGCCGGCCATACTCGATCAAGGCGTCGTTGAAGGACTCGCGGCCGAAATCCGGCCAGAACACGTCCATGAACACCAGCTCGGAATAGGCGCACTGCCAGAGCAGGAAGTTCGACAGCCGCTGCTCGCCGCTGGTGCGGATCACGAGGTCGGGGTCCGGCATCCCGGCGGTCGAGAGGAAGCGCTCGAACCCGGTCTCGTCCAGCGCGTCGGGCTCGATGTCGCCCCGCCGCGCCGCCTGCGCCGCCGCGCGGGCGGCGGCCACGATCTCGTCCCGCGCGCCGTAGGAGAGGGCGATGTTGAGGTTCAGCCGGGTATTGCCGATGGTGGTCCGCTCCGCGCGGTCGAGCTCGGCGCGGGTGTCGGGGTCGAAGCGGGTGCGCTCGCCGATGATGCGGACCCGCACGCCTTCCCGCGACATCTCCGCCAGCTCCTGGCGCAGGTAGTGGCGCAACAGGCCGGTGAGGTCCAGCACCTCGTCGATCGGGCGGCGCCAGTTCTCGCTGCTGAAGGCGTAGAGCGTCAGCCACGACACGCCGCTCTCGATGGCGGCCTCGATGGTGCGCCGCACCGCCTGCGCCCCGGCCCGGTGGCCGGCGACCCGCGGCAACCCGCGGGCGGCGGCCCAGCGGCCGTTGCCGTCCATGATGACCGCGACATGCTCCGGCGCGCCAGAGGCGCGGCCACTGACGGCATGGGTCCGAACCTGTGGTTTGCTCACGGAATTTTCCTCAGACTTGCCGGATTTCCTTGTCCTTCTCGGCCAGGGACTCGTCGATCCGCTTGATGTACCCGTCGGTCATCTTCTGCACATCGTCTGACCAATCCTTTAAGAGATCCTCGCTGATCTCGCCTTTTTTCTCGAACCCCTTGATTTGGTCGATCCCGTCGCGCCGCACCCCGCGCACCGCGACCCGCGCGCCCTCGGCGTAGCGGCCTGCCGCCTTGGCCAGCTCGGTCCGCCGCTCCGCCGTCAGCTGCGGGATCGGCACGCGCACCACCTGGCCGTCCGACCCGGGGTTGAGCCCCAGCCCGCTGTCGCGCACCGCGCGCTCGACGGCGCCGACCAGCGTGCGGTCCCACACCTGCACGGTGATCATGCGCGGCTCCGGCACGGCGATCGTCCCCACCTGCGTGATCGGCACCACGGTGCCGTAGGCTTCCACCTTCACCGGCTCCAGGAGCGCCGGGCTGGCGCGGCCGGTGCGCAGGCCGCCGAAATCGCGGCGCAGCGTCTCGATCGCGCCGTCCATGCGCCGGGTCAGGTCCTGCTTCAACACGTTCAAATCAGCGGGCACGGGCACGCTCCTGCAATCTGGTATGAACAAAGGCGGCATCGCTGCCGCGGGCGCTGCTCCGGCGCGGCCAGCCAGTTCATCACGCCGCCTCGGCGATCCGGGTGAAGCGGCCCTCGCCACGCAGCACATGGGCGAAACTGCCGGGCGCGTGAATGTTGAACACGATGATCGGCAGCCCGTTCTCGCGCGCCAGGCTGATCGCGGCCGCGTCCATGACGTTGAGGTCCTGCGCCAGCACGTCGAGGTAGGTCAGCGCCTCGAACCGCTGCGCCGTCGCGTCCTTGCGCGGGTCGGCCGAGTAGACGCCGTCCACCTGGGTGCCCTTCAGCAGCAGGTCACAGTTCATCTCCGCCGCCCGCAGCGCCGCCGCCGTGTCGGTGGTGAAGAACGGGTTGCCGGTGCCGGCGGCGAAGATGACCACCCGGCCCTTCTCCATGTGCCGCTCGGCGCGGCGGCGGATGTAGGGCTCGCACACGCTGCTCATCGGGATTGCCGACTGCACCCGGGTCGGCACGCCGCGGCGCTCCAGCACGCTCTGCATCCCGAGCGCGTTCATCACCGTCGCCAACATGCCCATGTAGTCGGCCTGCGCCCGGTCCATGCCGCCGGCCGCGCCCGAGATGCCGCGGAAGATGTTGCCGCCGCCGATCACCAGGCAGACCTGCACGCCCATGCCCACCACGTCGTTCACGTCGGCGGCGATCCGTGCCAGCGTCTCGGTGTCGAGTCCGTAGTCCCGCCGTCCCATCAGCGCTTCTCCAGACACCTTGAGGAGCACGCGCTTGTAGGCCGGCTGGGCTGGCATGAAGTCCCTTCGACTGTGGTCAGACCGTTGAGCGGCGGCAACCTAGTGGCTACCGCCGCCCCCTACAAGTCAACGCGTCGTTGATGATGCGTTACGGCACCGAGGACGGTCGCGTCTCGTCCGGGCCATCCATCAAGTCGCTTGGCGAGTCGCTCGGCGGCGGACCGGCCGCGGCCGCGACCTCGGCCGCGAAGTCGCCGGCCTGCTTCTCAATGCCTTCGCCGAGCTTGAAGCGGGCGAAGCCGGATAGGGAGGCCCCGGCTTTCTTCACCACCGCGCGCACCCGGCTCTCGCCGTCGTGGACCCAGACCTGCTCCAGCAGCACCACCTCCTCGTAGTACTTGCGGATGCGGCCCTCGACCATCTTCTCGATGATCGCCTCTGGCTTGCCGGAAGCGCGCGCCTGCTCGGACAGCACGGCGCGCTCGCGCTCCAGCGCGGCCGGGTCGACGCCTGTGGTGTCGAGCGACTCCGGCCCGGTCGCCGCCACGTGCATGCCGACCTGGCGGCCCAGCGTCTCGAGGGCGTCGATCTCCGACGACCCTTCCACGCCCACCAGTACCCCGATCTTGCCCAGGCCGGGCTTCAGCGCGTTGTGGACGTAGGTGGCGACGGTGCCGTGATCGACGCTCAGCACCCGCGCCCGGCGCAGCGTCATGTTCTCGCCGATGGTCGCGACCAGGTGGGTGATCTCCTCGGCGACGGTGCGGCCGCTGCCCGGCAGGCGCGCCGCCTTGATCGCTTCCACGTCCTCGCCCACGTCGAGCGCCACGCGCGCCACGCCCTCGACCAAGGCCTGGAACGTCTCGTTGCGGGCGACGAAGTCGGTTTCGGCGTTGACCTCGACCATCGCCGCCTTGTGCCCGGCGCTGGCCACGCCGACCAGGCCCTCGGCCGCGACCCGGCCGCTCTTCTTGGCGGCGGCTGACAAACCCTTCTTGCGCAACCAGTCGATGCCCGCTTCCAGGTCGCCGCCCGTCTCGGTCAGCGCCTTCTTGCAATCCATCATGCCCGCGCCGGTCTTCTCGCGCAGGTCCTTGACCAGTGCGGCGGTGATCTCAGCCATGTCCCTCTCCTCGAACGCTGTCGGGCGCTTGCCGGCGAGACCGCCGGCAAGCGCCTGAAAAGGCGCGCATCAATCGTTTCGCAAAATGATGTCGGCGGGTTCCCGGCCCGCCAGCCTGTCCCGCCGCCTCAGGCCTGCGCGGGTTCCGGCTCCGGTTCCGGCAACGCCTCTGCCGGCACGCTCTCGCTCGCGCCGATGTCCCGGCCCGAGGCGACCATCTCGGCGCTGATCCCGTCCAGCACCGCGCCCGCCATCAGGTCGCAATACATCGTGATGGCGCGGATCGCGTCGTCGTTGCCGGGAATCGGATAGGTGACGCCGGTGGGATCGGAGTTGCTGTCGAGCACGGCGACGACCGGGATGCCCAGCTTGTTGGCTTCCTCGACCGCCAGTTTCTCCTTGTTGGTGTCGATGATGAACAGGATGTCCGGCAGGCCGCCCATGTCCTTGATGCCGCCCAGCGCGCGCTCCAGCTTGTCTTGGTCGCGGGTGATGTCGAGCACCTCTTTCTTGGTCAGCCCCTGGGTGTCGCCGCCCAGCATCTCCTCGATCTGGCGCAGGCGCTTGATGCTGCCGGTGATGGTCTTCCAGTTGGTCAACATGCCGCCGAGCCAGCGGTGGTTGACGTAATACTGGCCGCAGCGCTTGGCGCTCTCGGCCACGTGCTCCGCCGCCGCCCGCTTGGTGCCGACGAACAGCACCCGGCCGCCGGCCGCGGTGACGTCGCGCACGGCGCGCAGGGCGCGGTCGAGCATCGGCACCGTTTGCTGCAGGTCGATGATGTGGACTTGGTTGCGCACGCCGAAGATGAACGGCCCCATGCGCGGGTTCCAACGCCGGGTGTGGTGGCCGAAGTGGACGCCGGCCTCGAGCAGTTGACGCAAAGTGAAATCGGGCATCGCCATGAGCGTGCTCTCCTGGTTCCGGTTGATCCTCCGCGGGGCTTGGCCTCTCGGCACCGGAACCGGGATCATCCCCGGAGCCCCCGCGTGTGAATTGCCTGCGACGACCGCGGGCGGCATGCATATGGCGGGATTGCGCCGGCCTGGCAAGTTGGCGCGCCCAGGCCCGGGGCAGTTTCCGCTTGGCTGGATGCGCTCTCGCACCCGCCCACGCTAGGGACACGCGTGAGGCAAAGGACCGCATTTTGGCCAGGCGGGCATTGTTGCGCGATTGGGCAGCGCACCGTCAGGCCGCTCGCGGCCGCCAGATCCTCGGTGAACGCGACGTTTGGTCGGAGCGGCGGGATTCGAACCCACGACCCCCAGTCCCCCAGACTGATGCGCTACCAGACTGCGCTACGCTCCGACCATGCTCGTGGTGTAGCAGCCCAGGTGCCCGGCGGCAACGGCCGGCAAGCGGTGGATCAGGGCAGCAAGCGCCGGATCGCGACCAGCTCGTTCAGCGCGTCGGTCAGCAGCTCGCGCAGGCGCTTGATCTCCTGCGCCGCCGTTTCCTCGTCCATGCCGCCGTCGTCGGGCGGGGCCGAGCCGCCCAGGATGTGTTCCGGTGACCCGTCGGACGACTCCGCGTCCGCCGCCGCCCGTTCGGCCGCCGTCGCCGGGGGGATGTCGTCCGAGAGCCGGCCTCCGCCTTCGCGCAACAACCGCTGCACTCCCTTGATCGTGTAGCCCTGGATATACAGCAGGTCCGAGATGCGGCGCAGCAGCTGAATGTCGTCCGGTCGGTAATACCGCCGCCCGCCGCCGCGCTTCAACGGCTTGACCTGGGGGAACTTCGTTTCCCAGAACCGCAGCACGTGCTGCGGGATGTGCAGCTCGTCCGCCACCTCGCTGATGGTGCGGAAGGCGTTGGGCGCTTTCTTCGAGCGCGGCCGGGCCGGGTCGAGCGCGGGATCGTCTGGCAGCATGTCGGGCATGGCGATCATTCGTCGTCGAGGGCGGGGATGACGCTGCCGTTGACGTGCGCCTTGAGCACCTGGCTCGGGCGGAACGTCAGCACGCGGCGCGGCAGGATCGGCACCTCGACGCCCGTCTTCGGGTTACGGCCGATGCGCCGCCCTTTCTGCCGGATGGAGAACGTTCCGAACCCGCTGATTTTAACAGATTCTCCGCCTTCCAGCGCCGCCGACATCCGTTCCAGCACCGTTTCAAGCAGTTCCGCGGAGTCGTTTCGCGACAGCCCGACCTGAGCGTAAATCGTCTCGGCAAGCTGCGCCCGTGTCACCGTGCTCATGCGCTCAGGCTAAGCAGGGGCTTTATGCCGGTCAAGCAAAGCACTTGACCTTAAACAATTTCCAACCTTTTGTGGTACGCTGGCAACAGCGTGGCGAAGTTGCCGAGCTACATCCGCACCAATGCCGACCCCCAGGTCAGGCCGCCGCCCAGGGCTTCCATCAGCACCAACTCGCCGGGCTTGATACGGCCGTCGCCGCACGCCTCGGCCAGCGCCAGCGGGATGGAGGCCGCCGACGTGTTGGCGTGCCGGTCCACCGTCACCACCACCCGCTCGGCCGCCAGCCCGAGCTTCTTGCCCATCGCGTCGATAATGCGCCGGTTGGCCTGGTGCGGCACCAGCCAGCCGATGTCCGCCTGGTGCAGGCCGTTGGCCCGCAGCGCGTCGTCCACCGCCGCGGCCAGCTTGCCGACCGCGTGGCGGAACACCTCGCGCCCGTTCATCACCAGGTGGCCCGGCCGCTCCGGCCGGCCGACCGCGCCGTCGACGTAGAGCATGTCGCCCAGGGACCCCTGCGCGTGCAGGTGCGTCGACAGCACCCCCGGCCCGTCCTCGGCGCCCGCGCGCAGGAACACGGCCCCTGCCCCGTCGCCGAACAGCACGCAGGTGCCGCGGTCCTGCCAGTTCATGATGCGCGAGTAGACCTCGCTGCCGATCACCAGCACGCCGCGCGCCTGCCCGGCCCGCATCATGGCGTCGGCCACCGACAGGCCGTAGACGAAGCCGCTGCACGCCGCCGACAGATCGAAGCCGAAGCCGCGCTCGATGCCCAGCGCCGCCTGCACCCTGAGCGCCGTCGCCGGGAACGCCTGGTCCGGCGTGCTGGTGGCCAGGATCACCGCGTCCACGTCCGCCGGGCTTGCGCCCGCGTGCGCCAGCGCCCGCCGCGACGCTTCCGTTCCCATGTAGGCGCAGGTCTCGTGCGGACCGGCCAGATGGCGCTGCCGGATGCCGGTGCGCTCGAAGATCCAGGCGTCCGTGGTGTCGACCGTGCGCGACAGCTCGTCGTTGCTCACCACCCGGTCCGGCAGGTAGCTGCCGACCCCGGCCAGGACCGCGCGCGGCATGGTCAGACCGCCGCGGCCAGGCTGGGTGGGCCGAGCTGGTCGATCTGCGCCAGCCCGGCCCTGATCTTCTCGTTGGACCCGTTCACGACCATGTCCATCGCCACGTCGACCGCGTGGGCGAAGCCCTCGCCGTCGGTGCCGCCGTGCGACTTCACCACGACGCCGTTCAGCCCCAGCATCACCGCGCCGTTGTAGCGCCGCGGGTCGAGCCAGAGCCGCAGCCGTTCCAGCCCTGGCCGGGCGAGCAGGTAGGCCAGTCGCCCGGCCAGGCTGCCGCGAAAGATCTCGCGCAGCAGTTCGCCCACCAGCTTGAACGCGCCTTCGCCGGTCTTCAACGCCACGTTGCCGGTGAACCCGTCCGTCACCACCACGTCCACCGTTCCCGCGGTGATGTCGTGCCCCTCGATGAAGCCGTGGAAGTTGGGCCCGAGATGGCTGACCCGCAGCACGTCCGCCGCCTGCCGCACCGTTTCGTCGCCCTTCATCTCCTCCGAGCCGACGTTCAGCAGGCCGAGGCTCGGCGTCGGCAGGCCGAGCACCGTGCGCGCGAACACGTCGCCCATCAGCGCGAACTCGACCAGGTTGCGCGCGTCGCATTGCAGGTTGGCGCCGAGGTCGAGGATCACCACGTCGCCGCGCGACGACGGCGCGATCGCCGCCATCGCCGGGCGGTCGATCCCCGGCAGCGTCTTAATCACGATCTTGGCCAGCGCCAGCAGCGCCCCGGTGTTGCCGGCCGAAACCATGCCGTGCGCCTCGCCGCCGGCCACCGCGTCGATCGCCACCCGCATGGAGGAGCCGCGCACCCGCAACGCGGCGGTCGGCTTCATGTCGCTCGCGATCGCCGTGTCCGCGTGCCGCACGGTGCAGGCCGTCGCCGCCCGCTTGCGCCGCGCGATCAACGGGTTCAATCGGGCTTCGTCCCCCACGACCAGGAACCGCGCCTCGGGATGGCGCTCGGCGGCGATGTCGAGGCCGTCGATGATGATCTCCGGCGCGCGGTCGCCGCCCATGGCGTCGATCGCCAGGGTGAACGGCTCCGTCACCTAGCGCCTCGCTGCCAGGCGCCCCGGCCGTCCGTGCCCTGGCCCTCGGTGGTCAACCGCCTGCTCGTCAGGCGCGGACTGCGCCCTTCAGGTGCTCGGCCTTGACGACCTCCCGCCCGTTGTAGTGCCCGCAATGGCTGCAAATGTGGTGCGGGCGCTTCAGCTCGCCGCAGTTCGGGCAGTCCGCGTGCGCCTGGGTCGGCAAGGCGTCGTGACTGCGACGCATGCCCCGGCGAGACGGCGACGTTTTCTTCTTTGGAACGGCCATGGGACGGTGCCCCTCCGGGCTTGATGGCTCGGCGCGCGCCGGACGGGCGGCACCTCAGCCGGGATGCGATTGCGAGGCGCGCCGTCTAGCAGAGCCGGCACGGCGCTGCAAGCAAGCCTACTGCAACCGCCGCAGCGCCGCCAGGCCGGAGGGCGGCGCGTCCTCGCCGTCATCGTCGCTGGCGGCGTCGGCCGCGGCCGGGTCGAGCACGGCGTCCGGGTGCCGCGGATACGGGTCAAGCCCGAGCGCCAACTGCTCCGCCGCCGCCTCGCCCAGGTCGATCCGCCCGCCGTCGTAGGGCAGCTCGTCCGGCGCGTCCGGGTCGTCGCCGTCCTGCTCGCGCCCGGCAGGCACGAACCGCAGCGTGAAGCGCTCCGCAACCGCCTGCTCCACCGGCTCCAGGGACACGACGCAGCTCTGCACCACGACCGCGCGCAACACGCCTTCCGCCGCCACCGCCTCGCCTTGGCGGCGGAGCGTGAAGTCGCATCGCAGGGAACGCACCGCCGGGATGCGCAGCCGCACCGCCAGCGCGGCGCACTCCGCCGCCGTCGCCTCGACGGTCGAGGCCGCTGGCAGGCGGTCCACCGGGATGGCGCGCGACAGCTCCGGCCTCATGCCGGGACCGCGTCCCGCGCCGCGAAGGCCGCCGAGCCGTCCGCGAACCGCTCCAACGGCTGGGCCGCCAGCCCGGCCCGGCGACGCCGCGCCAACCGGGCCAACGCCGCCGCCGCGCCGCCGGGGTGATCGCCCCCGCGCCACACGTTGCGCCGCAAGGCCTCCGTCAACGGGTCGTCCCCGTCTCCGTTCTCGGCTCCGTTCTCGGGAGCCAGCGCCGCCTCGTAGGCGCGGGCGCGGCCGTGGAACGCTTCCCACATCTCCTTGTTGCGCTTGCCCACCGACATGTCGCCGACGCCCATCTCGCGCAGGTTGAAGTCCATGTCGGCGAACATGGCGTCGAACACAGCCTGCGACAGCAGGGGGCCTGGCTCGGGCGCTTCGCGCAGCCGGTCGATCAGCAGGAACACGTGCAGCCCCACCATGTCGAACCGCCCGTCCAGCGTGTCCGGCACGCCGAGCGCCGTGTAGAGGTAGGGATCGCGCGCCGCCTGCACCGCCGAGCCGTAGAGGGCGTAGCCCGCCCGCTCGTGCCGCTTGCGTCCGAACAGCTTCAGCATCCTTCTCCACACTCCATCCAGGCCGGCGCCGCACTCGGGCCTGCTGTGGTTGACTTGAGGGCCTGCGCGTGACACCCCCCCGGCACAACATGGGCGTCGGCCGTCCCCGTGCAATTCGTCCCCGCGCGATCCGGCTGGCATGGGACCGGGAATCATCATGGCTGTGCGACGTTGCGTGCCCCTTCTGCTGCTGTTGCTCACCGCCCTGCCCGCTTGCAGCGTGATCGAGACGCCGCGCGCCTTCCGCGGCAACAAGATCGATCCCGACCAGCTCAAGGAGCTCGTCGTCGGCACCTCGACCAAGCGCGACGTCAGCAGCCTGCTCGGCTCCCCCTCCGCCCGCGCGGCCTTCGACGACAACAGCTGGATGTACATCAGCGAGCTGACCCGCACCCGCATCGGCCGCACCCCCGGCGTCATCGAGCAGGACGTGACCGTGCTGACCTTCGACGACGCCGGCGTGCTCCGATCCATCCAGAAGCGCGACAAGGAGGACGGCCGGCCGGTCACGGTCGTCAGCCGCTCCACCCCGTCGCCCGGCAGCGAGGCGAGCTTCATACAGCAGTTGCTCGGCAACGTCGGCAAGTTCAGCACCGGCCCCACTGGCGGCTCGGGCGTCTCTGGCGGCTCGGGCGGCTCCACCGGGCCGGGCAGCAGCGGGGCGCAGCTCGGCTTGTGACCGCCCTGCCGCCTTTGCGGGGCCGACGCATGAGCCGGGCCTGATGATGGACGCGGCCCCGGCCGGCGAGGCCCGCTCCGCCGACGCTTCCGGTCCCGAGATCCTGCCGTTCCAGCCGCTCGGCGACTACGCCTGGCCGTCCGCGCCCGCCGAGGAAGCCGCCCGCCGCCTGCTCCGCCGGCTCCGCAAGACCTTCGCCCGCGGCGACGAGCCGCCGACGATGGCCCGGGACCGCCTGCAACGGGCCACGCTCGAGAAGCTCGACGAGGTCGTCGCCCCGCCCGCCTCCGGCCCGCTGGTCCGCGAACTCGGCCTCACGGTCGCGGACTGGATCGCCGACCCCGCGCCCAAGAGCTGGCTGCGCCTGGTCGTGCTGCCGCCGTGCGATGACACTCGTCTCGTCGAGACGTGGGCGCGGGACAACGGCCACCAGGTCCTGCTCCCGCCCGACCGCGCCGCGCTCACGGGCGGCGCGCCGCCCCGGCTCCCCGATCTCCCCGGCCTCGACGGACAAGGCGTGCTCGTCATCCCCCAGCTCGAACGCTGGTTCGTGCGCCACCGCAACGGCCTTTCTCACGTCCGCGCCCTGCTGGCCGGGCTGGACCGGCTGCAACGCCACTGCCTCATCGGCTGCAACAGCTGGGCCTGGGCTTTCCTGTCCAAGGCCGCCAACGCCGACGCCATCCTGCCCACCGGCCTGACCTTCCAAGCGTTCGACGCCCAGCGCCTCCAGCGATGGTTCACGCAGCTGGCCCAAGGCGACGCCGCCACCGATGTCACGTTCCGCTTGTCCGGCAGCGGCGAGGACGTGCTGGAGACCGACGAGGACGGCGCGCTCAAGAGCGACTTCTTCAAGAAGCTGGCCGCCCGCAGCCTCGGCATCCCTTGGGTCGCCTGGTACTTGTGGCGCACCGGCCTGCGCTCGGAGCAGGAGCCGGACGAGCGAGATCCAGACGCCGAGACCGCGGCCGGCTCGGACGACCTGACCCTCTGGATCGCCCCGTTCCAGGAGTTCACGCTGCCGCCCCAGCGCGAGCAGCTATCACTGCTGATCCTCCAGGCCCTCCTGCTTCACGGACCCATGACTCAGGAGGAGATGGGCCACGTTCTGCCGGCCACCAGCGACCTCAGCGTGCTGCCCGCCCTGGTCCGCGCCGACTTCATCGCCAGGCGCCGCGCCGAGGAGGGCGACCAGTTCAGTTGCCGCGCCGCCGCCTACCCGGCTATCCGCAGCGAGCTGTCCGGCGCGGGCTACCCGATGGATCGCCTCTGAAGCGGCGGCGGCGGACAGCGGGCCTGCGTGACCCTGGGCGACTCTGCGCGACCCTGCGCGACCCTGCGCGACCCTGGGCGGTTGGGCCGCTGCCCAGCTTGCCAACTGACCCGGGCCGCCACTGACCCGGGCCGCCACTGACCCGGGCCGCCACTGAATCGTGAGGCAACGGGGCGGGCGGCTGGCGCGATCTCATCGGATCGGAAGGAGAGATCATGAGCCAAGCATCCAGCAGCCAGCACAAGCAGATCGCGGTCGTCACCGGGGCCAGCACGGGCATCGGGCTCGAACTGGCGCGGGAGTGCGCGAGGAACGGGTTCGACCTGGTGATCGCGGCCGACGAGGCCGAGATCAACGCGGTCGCCGGGATGCTGCGGACGGGCGGCGTCGGCGTGGAGGCGGTGCAAGCCGACCTGTCGACGACGGACGGGGTGGATACGCTGCTGCGCGCGCTGGACGGGCGTCCCGTCGCGGCGGTGCTCGCGAACGCCGGGCGCGGGCTCGGGCACGCGTTCGTCGACCAGGACTGGGGCGACATTCGCCGGGTGATCGACACCAACGTGACCGGGACGGCCTACCTGCTGCACAAGCTGACGCCGGGCATGAAGGCGCGCGGCTCGGGGCGGGTGCTGATCACCGGCTCGATCGCCGGGTTCATGCCGGGGACCTATCAGGCGGTCTATAATGCCAGCAAAGCGTTCCTGGACAGCTTCAGTTTCGCGATCCGGCATGAGCTGAAGGACTCTGGCGTGACCGTGACGTGCCTGATGCCCGGCGCCACCGAGACGGAGTTCTTCGAACGGGCCGACATGATGGACACTAAGGTCGGCCAGGCGGAGAAGGATGACGCGGCGATGGTGGCGCAGAAGGGCTTCAAGGCGATGATGGCCGGGGAAGGCGACGTGGTGACGGGCTGGCACAACAAGCTGCAAGCGGCCATCGCGCATGTCGCCCCGGCCGGGGTGTTGGCGGAGATGCACCGCAAGATGGCAGCCCCGGGCACGGCCGGCTGAGCGGAGCGCGGCGGCGGCGGGCACCGGCCCGCCGCCGCCGCGCCCTCGCCATTCGCATCCGCAGCAACTTGCTTGCTGACGGGAACCCGGTGCGGGAGTAAGCCGGGCTTCATGCCTGACGTGACCCCGCCGCTCGCAGACGCGCTGCCCACCTACACCCACCAGCAGATCCTGCGCGTCGTCACCGGGATCATGCTGTGCATCTTCCTCGCGTCCCTGGACCAGACGGTGGTGATCCCCGCGGTGCCGGCCATCGCTGGGGACCTCAACGCGTTCGGGCACCTGTCCTGGATCGTCACCGCCTACCTGCTGACCAGCACGGCGGTGACGCCGCTCTACGGCAAGCTGTCCGACACCTACGGCCGGCGGGCGCTGCTGATCCCGGCGCTGATCCTGTTCATCGCGGCCAGCATGGCCTGCGGGTTCGCGCGGACGCTGCCGCAACTGATCGTCGCGCGGGCGTTCCAGGGGCTGGGCGGGGCCGGGCTGTTCGCGATGGCGCAGGCGGCGGTGGCGGACGTGGTCGCCCCGCGCGAGCGGGGGCGCTACCAGGGCTACATGGCGTCGATGTGGGGCCTGTCCTCGATCGCCGGGCCGATCGTCGGCGGCTACGTCACCGACCACCTGTCCTGGCGCTGGGTGTTCTGGGCCAACCTGCCGATCGGGCTGCTGGCGCTGCTGCTGTGCAACCGGTCGCTGCGGCTGATCCGGGTGGTGCGGCGGCCGGCGCGGATCGACTGGTGGGGGGCGGCGCTGGTGGTGGGCGAGGTGACGGCCTGGCTGATGCTGCTGAGCTGGGCGGGGACGGCGTTCCCCTGGCTGTCCGCGCCGATCGCCGGCCTGGCGGCGGTGGGGCTGGCGCTGCTCCCGCTCCTGGTGTGGCGCGAGCGGCGCGCGCCCGACCCCATCCTGCCGCCGCGGCTGTTCGGCGACCCCACGTTCGTTCGTGGCGTGACCATCGCCTTCTGCACGTCGCTCGGCGTGTTCGGGGCGACGTTCCTGCTGCCGCTGCACTTCCAGTTGATGCGCGGGCTGGACGCTTCCGCGTCCGGCTTGCTGGTGGTGCCGTTCATGGCGAGCAACGTGGTCGGCGCGCTGGTGTCGGGGCAGACGGCCCGGCGGATCGGGCGGACCAAGATGATCGTGGTCACCGGCCTCGGCCTGGCGGCGCTGGCGTTCACGGGTCTCGCGTCGCTCGCCAACGGGGCGGGATTGTGGCTGATTCTGCTCTGCACCGCGATGCTGGGCATGGGCACGGGCATGACGATGCCGACGGTGCTGATGCAGGTGCAGAACGCGGCGGAGCGGCGCGACGTGGGGGCCGCGACCGGGTCGCTGCTGTTCCTGCGCTCGATGGGTGGGGCATTCGGCAGCACGGTGGTGGGGGCGCTGCTGGCGATGCGGTTCAACGCCGGGCTGCACGCGGCCGGGGTGACGCGGGACGTGGACCTCGGCGCGCTGCGCGGCGGGGCCGGCGGGCTGGGAGCGCTGGGGCCGCTCGGGCTGGACGGGGCGCGGGCGGCGCTCGGGTCCGGGTTCACGCTGGGGTTCGGGGTGTGCGGGGCATTGATCGGGGTGGCGCTGGCGGTGGCGCTCGGGATGCGGGACCTCGCCTTGCGGTCCTCGGCCTTGCCGAAGGATCCGGGGCACTAGATCGCACCGTCAATGCGCGACCGTTTTGGAGAAAAGGTTGACCACGACGACCCCGGCCATGATGAGGCCGAGGCCGATCACCGCCGGCAGGTCCAACGGCTGCTTGGACCAGACCCAGCCGACGAGCGTGATCAGGACGATGCCCAACCCGGACCAAATCGCGTAAACCACCCCGGTCGGCATGGACCGGAGCGGGAACGACAGCAGCCAGAACGCGACGCCGTAGCCGAGGATCGCGACCACGCTCGGCAGGACGCGGCCGAGGCCGTCCGACTTCGCCAGCGCGGTCGTCGCGATGACTTCGGCGATGATCGCCGCGACCAGGAGAACGCGATCCGTCGATACCAAATCGAAGCTGCCTCGTCCGGTTGATCGGCCTGGCCTATAGCACGGCGGCCCGCGCACCGCCCGCGGCCGAGGAGCCCTGATCTGGGCCGCGGGCGGCGCGGCCGTCGAATGGAGAAGCAAACATGGCCTTCGCCTGCACCATCCCGGCGACGCCCACCGTCCAGCGCGACGACGACGCCTTCCGCATCACGCGGTGGGACTTCCCGCCCGGCGCGGCCACGGGCTGGCACACGCACGGCTGGCCCTACCTCGTCGTCATGCTGACGGACGCGGTCATGCGCGTCCACGACGGCGCGGAGGTTTCGGAAACCCGGCTCGCCGCCGGCCAGGCCTACGACCGCGCGCCCGGCGTTTCGCACGACGTGATGAACGGCGGCGACCGGCCGATGGCGTTCGTCGAGATCGAGGTCAAGCGGCCGGCGGCGATCCGCTTCCCCTGAATCGCCGCGCCGCCGCCGCCCGGTCCCTAGCCACGCGCCGCCGGGCCGCTTACATCGTGGCCCATCATCGCAACGGAGCTTCGGCGAGGTGTTCACCGGCATCGTCACCGGCGTCGGCACGGTCCGGCGGATGGTCCCGCTCGGGCAGGGCCAGGATATGCGGATCGAGATCGCCTCGCCCTGGCCTGACACCGGGGCGATCGCGCTGGGCGCCAGCATCGCCTGCGGCGGCTGCTGCCTGACCGCGGTGGCGCTGGGACCGGATTGGTTCGCGGTCGACGCCTCGGCGGAAACGCTGTCGAGGACGACGTTGGGGTCGTGGACCGAAGGCAGCCGGATGAACCTCGAACGCTCGCTCCGGATGGGGGACGAGCTGGGCGGGCACCTGGTGTCGGGGCACGTCGACGGGCTGGGCACGGTGGCCGGCGTGGCGCCGGAGAACGGGTCCTGGCGGGTGACGGTGGACGCGCCGCGCGAGCTGGCGCGGTTCATCGCGCCGAAGGGTTCGGTGGCGATCGACGGCGTGTCGTTGACGGTGAACGAGGTTGCGGGCACACGCTTCGGGGTCAACGTCATCCCGCACACCTGGACCGTCACCACGCTCGGGCAGTTGCGGCCGGGCCAGGCCGCGCACATCGAGATCGACATGCTGGCGCGCTACGTGGCCCGCCTGGCGGAGGCGTCATGAAAGCAGCCCTGCTGTCCGACTACCTGTCGAGCGCCGCCGACCTGATCGAGGAAGCGCGGGCGGGACGGATGTTCATCCTGGTCGACGACGAGGACCGCGAGAACGAGGGCGACCTGGTGATCCCGGCGCAGTTCGCGACACCCGACGCCGTCAACTTCATGGCCCGGCACGCCCGCGGGCTGATCTGCCTGGCGATGACGCCGCAGCGGGTGGAGCAACTGGGCCTGCCGCTGATGAGCCAGTCCAACGGCACGCGGCACACGACGGCGTTCACGGTGTCGATCGAGGCGCGCGAAGGGGTGACGACCGGCATCTCGGCCGCCGACCGGGCGCGGACCATCGCGGTGGCCATCAACGCCGAGAGCGGGCGGGACGCGATCGTGACGCCGGGCCACGTGTTCCCGCTGGTGGCTCGCGAAGGCGGCGCCCTGGTGCGGGCCGGGCACACGGAGGCGGCGGTGGACATCGCCCGCATGGCCGGGCTGACGCCGGCGGGCGTGATCTGCGAGGTGATGAACGACGACGGCACCATGGCCCGGTTGCCGGACCTGGTCGCCTTCGCGCAGCACCACAACCTCAAGCTCGGCACCATCGCCGACCTGATCGCCCACCGGCGGCGGACGGAGCGGCTGGTCCGGAAGGTGCAGGACGGCGCCTTGCACCACGCGGCCGGCGGCGACTGGCGGCTGCACGTCTACGCCACCACGCTCGACCACTCGGAGCACCTGGTGCTGACCAAGGGCGACCTGTCCGCGCCCGGCCCGATGATGGTGCGGATGCACGCCGTCGACATCGTCAACGACGCGCTCGGCACGCACCAGTGGTCGGCCTTGCACGGGGCGATGCGGATGATCGCGCAGGAAGGCCGCGGCGCCGTGGTGCTGATCCGCGACACGCGCCCGGACGCGGTGAGCGCGCGGGTGCGGCTGATGGAAGGCAACCCGCGGCCGTTGCACTTCCTGCGCGACTACGGCATCGGGGCGCAGATCTTGGTCGACCTCGGCATCCGCGACATGGTGCTGCTGTCCAACACGCGGCGCACGGTCGTCGGCCTCGAAGGCTACGGGCTCAACATCGTGGACCAGCGGCCGATCGAGGGCGCGCCGGTTGAGTAGGCTCGCCGCGGGACGCGAAGCGTGAGCACCGTCGACGCGCCGCTGCCGGCGGTGCCCCAGGTGGCCGGGCCGCCGCCGCACCTGCTGCTGGTGCGGGCGCCGTATTACCGGGCCGTGGTCGACGGCATGACGCGGGGGGCGGAGCGGCTGCTGCGCCAGGCCGGGGCCACCTTCGACACGCTGGACGTGGCCGGCGCGTTCGAGCTGGCGCAGGCGGTGCGGATCGCGCTGCGCGGGACGCAGCGTTTCGACGGCTACGTGGCGCTGGGCTGCGTCGTGCGGGGGGAAACGGACCATTATGACCACATCTGTCGCGAAAGCATGGCCGGGTTGATGCAGGTGGCGTTGCAGTACGGGATCGCGCTGGGCAGCGGGCTGCTGACGGTGCACGAGATCGGCCAGGCGGAAGCGCGCTCGGGCGACGAGGGGCCGAACAAGGGCGCGGAGGCCGCCGCCGCGGCGCTGGGGCAGATCGCGGCGCAGCGGCGCTTCGGGGTGGCGTGATGGCCCAGGATCAACGAGCCGATCAACGATCAGACCAGCGGGCGGACCAACGGGTGGGCCGGGCCAAGGGCCGCCCCGACGGCAAGCGGCCGCGCACCGCGTCGCGGGTGGCGGCGGTGCAGGCGCTGTTCCAAAGCGAGCAGGCGGGCGAGTCGGCCGAGAGCGTCATCGAGCAGTTCGTGCGCCACCGCCTGGGCGAGATGCCCGGCCCCGAGCACCAAGGCGGCGGCGGCTTCGAGGAAGGCCGCGCCCCGGACGCCCACGTGCCGCTGTTCGCGCGCATCGTCCGCACCGCCGTGGAGCAACAGGACCGGCTCGACGCCATGATCGTGGCCAGCCTGCCCGTGGAGTGGCCGATGACGCGGATCGACCCGGTGCTGCGGGCCTTGCTGCGGGCCGGCGGCGCGGAGCTGAGCATGGCGGACGGGCCGCCGTCGCGGGTGGTGATCAACGAGTACCTGGACGTGGCGCACGGGTTCTTCACCGGCGAGGAGCCGCGGATGGTCAACGGGATGCTGGACCGGCTGGCGCGGGAGCTGCGGCCGGGCGAGTTCCAGCCGGCCGCTTGAGCGGGGACGGGCCACGGCCTGGGCCTGATTTGGGGGACGCGGGCGCGCCGGCCGAGTTCGGGCTGATCGCCCGGCATTTCGCGCCCTTGGCCGGCCCGGGCGGCTTGGGATTGCTCGACGACGCGGCGTTGCTGGAACCGCCCCTGGGCCGCACCCTGGTGCTGACGGCGGACGCCATGGTGGAGGGCGTGCATTTCCTGTCCGGCGACCCGGCGGACCTGGTCGGACGCAAGCTGCTGCGGGTCAACCTCAGCGACTTGGCGGCCAAGGGCGCGGTGCCGCTGGCCTACCTCATGACGGTGTCGGCGCCGGCGGGAACGGCGCAGGACTGGTTCGCGGGTTTCGCGGCCGGGCTGGCGCGCGACCAGGCCGAGTTCGGCGTTGCCCTGCTGGGCGGCGACACCACGCGCACCCCGGGGCCGCTCAGCCTGTCGTTGACGTGCATCGGGCACGTGGCCCCGGGCGGCATGGTGCGGCGGGCCGGGGCGCGGGTGGGTGACGAAGCCTGGGTGACGGGCACGGTGGGCGACGGGGCGCTCGGGCTGCTGGCGCTGCGGGGGCGGGTCGCCGACCCGGACGGGATCCTGGCTGGGCGCTACCAAGTGCCGCGGCCGCGGCTGGGGCTGCTGCGGCCCGGCTTGGTGGCGGCGGCGATGGACGTGTCGGACGGGCTGGTGCAGGACCTCGGCCACCTGGCGCGGGCGGGCGGGATCGGGGCGGAGCTGGACGCCGCGCGGGTGCCGCTGTCGGCGGCGGCGGCGGCGGTGGGACCCGGGTGGCTCGAAACCTGCCTGACGGGCGGCGACGACTACGAGCTGCTGATGGCGGTCGCGCCGGGCCAGGCGGACGGGCTGCGGGCGGCGGCGGCGGCCCGCGGGGTGGCGGTGACGCGGATCGGCCGCTTCGTGGCGGACGCCGGGGTGCGGGTGCTGGACGGGCAGGGAGAGGCGATGCGGCTGGCGCGGGAAGGGTGGAGCCACTTCTAGGGCGGTTCCACGTCAGGCAAAATCGCTCTGGCCTCGCGATGTCCAGAGCGGTTTCAGCTTGGTCGGAGGCACCTCGCGTCCGACCAAACTGAGCAACCGCGTGGAACGATGGCTAGGGTGGTTTCGTGCAACATGAAACCGCTCTAGCCCGGGCCGCGCCAGGCCATGTCCTCCGTCCAGCCGAGGGCGGCGAACTCTTCGGCCCGCAGCGCGGCCTCTCCGGCAGGGAAGAACTCGTCCAGCTGTGGCGGGCGCACCGAGGTGGCGCTCATCATGGCGTGCGCCTGGCCACGGTGATGGACCTGGTGCTGAAACAGGTGCAGCAACAGCCGGTCCATGCGCTCGCGCTGAACGCGGTCGCCGCGATGGACGCGGACGACGCGCGCCAGGCCGGCGTCGTCGAGGCCGGCCGCCACCGCGAGCAGGCGCCGGTCCAGCGCCGCCTGCGCCCGGTGCAGGCTGGCCACGGTGTCGTGCGGTTCGCGGACGGCCCAGGCGGCCGGGCCGAGCGTGCCGCCTTCCATGGCATCGATGTAGAAGTGGTCGACGATCAGGACGTGGTTGAGCGTGGCGCGCAGGCTCGGGAAGAAGCCGGTCCGCTCAGCGGCGAACGCGCCGGGCGGGAGCCGGGCGCAGGCCGTGAGCAGGCGGTGGTTGGCCCAAGCGTTGTTGTGGGCCATGGCCCGGTAAGGAAGCGAGGCGTCCATCGGCGTCGCCGGGATGTTCGCCGCCCGGCCCTCCTGTTGCTGGTTGTTCGGTGGCCATGCCGGCGGTGGCGCACGAAAAGTGCTCTTATCCGGTCGCACCACAAGACGACTGGCATTAGACTGTCCGCCATGACAGCCGCGCTCCGCAAGACCATGACCCGGGACGCCTTCTTCGCATGGGCCGAGGCCCAGGACGTGCGCTACGAGTTCGACGGGTTCCAGCCCGTCGCCATGACCGGTGGCGATCTCGGCCACAGCCGGGTCATCCGCAACGTCAACTTCCATCTCACGAGCCGCTTGCGCGGCAAACGCTGCGAATCGCTCGGCCCGGATGCCGGGGTCGCCACGGTGGGCGACACGGTGCGCTACCCGGACGCCGTCGTCACCTGCGCGGCGTTCAACGACCGTGACCGCGTGGTGCCGGATCCGGTGGTCGTGGTCGAGGTGGTCAGCCCGACCTCCGTTCGCGTCGACCGCGTGGTGAAGTTGCGGGAGTATCAGGCCGTCCCGAGCATCCGGCGCTACGTCATCATCGAGCCGGGCGCCGTCGCCGTGACCGTGTTCTCCCGTGACCACGAGGACGAGGCGTTCAGGGCGGCCGGGCTGGGCGAGGGCGAGACGCTGGAGCTGCCGGAGATCGGCATCGAGCTTCCGGTGGCGGCCCTCTACGAAGGAGTCGCGCTCGACGAGGGGCGGGGCGACGGTTCCGGCTGATCGGAGCTTACGGCTCGGTCCGGACCGGCACCGCAGCCGTCTCGCGCGCCCCGGCGTCGTAGATCGCCTGCTTGCCGCGGGTGGCCATGTCGCTGATGAAGCTGAACTGGTCGCGCAGGTCGAACGGGTAGGCTTTCAGCTTGTAGTGCGTACCCCACGGCTCCTCGCTGAGCACGACGAGGACGGGATGATCATAGGTGAGATAGGCGCTGGTGAGCGCCACGTCGCGCAGCGCGTGCTGCACGCGCTCGGCATCGTGGTCGGGGGCGAGATGGAAGTTGGCGACGCACATCAGCGTCCGCTCGCCGTCATTGCCGTTGGAGATGTTGCTGGACCAGATAGTGTCGTGCGGCACGGTGACGACGTTGTTGTCCGGGGTGTTGATCTGGATCGAGCGCAGGCCGACCGATTTCACCTCGCCGTAGTCGCCGCCGATCTTGACCCAGTCGCCGGGGCGGTAGGGGCGCTCGAAGATGGCGACGATGCCGGCGATGAGGCTGCTGACGTAATCCTTGAAAGCGAAGCCGATGGCGACGCTGGCCGCCCCGGCGATCACCAGGAAGTTCTGGAAGGTGATGTTGAAGATGAGCGGGATCAGCCAGAGGATCGCCAGCGTCAGGATCAGCATCCGCAGGATCGGCACCGCGCCGAGCAGGTAAAGGCGCACCTGGCTCGGGCCACGCTCGGCGAGGTAGGGCAGCACGGTGCGGACGACGAGGATCGACATCCAGGCACCGACGAGGATCAGGCCGATCTCGGTGAAGCTGATGTCCTGGAGGTTGTTGATCAGGCGCGTGGCCTGCTCCTTGCCCTGGTCCGCCGCGGCCACGGCGCTAGGCTCCCGCCGCCGGCATCGCCGCCGCCGAGGCGCGCATGTCGCGCAGCAGCCGGTCCACGATCACCGCGCGGCGCGTGTAGGTGTGCTCGCGCAGCACCCGCGCCCGCGCCGCCGCCCCGATCTCGCGCGCCCGCGCCGGCGTCAGCGCCCGCGTCAGATCCGCCACCTCCTGCCCGTCCCGCGCCACCAGCACCTCGTCGCCCGGCGTCAGGAACAACTCGATCCCGTCCCAGGCGTCGGTGATCAGGCAGGTCCCCGCCCCCGCCGCCTCGAACACCCGCGTCGCCGGCGAGAACCCCACCGCCGCCATGCTGTCCCGCGCCACGTTCAGCACCGCCGTCGCCGACGCGTTGAACGCGTTGTGGTCCGCCGTGCCGACGTGCCCGATCGCCCGCACGTTCGGCGTCATCGCCTTGTCGTGCCAGCCGTTGCCGCCCAGCAGGAACAAGTGCGCCGGGCAGCGCGCGGCGGCACCGAGGAAGAACGCCTCCACCCGCCGCTCCCGGTCCGGCAACCGGTTGGCCAGGAACGACAGGTCGGCCCGGAACCGCGCCTCCGCCGCCATCGGGAAGTGGGTCGCCGGGTCGAGCGCGTTGTAGACCGGCACGCACCGCGCCGCCCCCAGCGCCTCGTAGGCCGCCACCACCGGCGGGCCGCCGCCGTAGGTCAGCACCGCGTCCAAAAGCGGCAGCGCCGCCCGCATCGGGTGCCCGGCGTCGGCCCGCACCGCGTCCAGGGTCGCCGCCGCGTCCACGTCCCAGAACAGCCGCACCGCCCCCGGCCGCGCTTCTCGGAGAAGGCCGGCCAGCAGCTCGTCGTCGAACACGCCGACGCCGCTCGCCTTGACCACCACGTCCGCCCGCCCCGCCTCAGCCAGCACGCCGCGCACGCCCGCGGCGGTCGCCGGATACACCACCACCCGCGCGTAGTCGGGCGGCTCGATGTCCCGATGCGCCTGCCGCTCGAACGCGTCCGGCTCGTAGAACGTGATCCGGTGCCCGAGGGGCGCCAGCGCCGACAACATGCCCCGGTAGTAGGTCGCCGCCCCGTTCCAATAGGACGACAACAGGCTCGACCCGTAGAACGCGATCTCCATTCAGGCGCTCGCCCGGCTCGCCCGGCTCGCCAGGCTCGCCCGGCCCGGCTTCCGGATGCGGGCGGCGATCGCCAGCAGCTCGTCCGCGCGGTGGCCGCAGGTGTGCCGCGCCCGCACCGTCGCCAGCCCGCGTGCCGCCAACGCCTGACGCAACCCCGCGTCCTCCTTGAGCGCCCGCAGGTGCGCCGTCATCGCCGCCCCGTCCTCCGCCACTAGGAAGTCCGCCCCCGGCGTGAACAATCCCTCGCTGTCCGCCCAAGGGGCGCTGACCAGCGGGATGCCGCAGGCCAGCGCCTCGAACACCCGGATCGTCGGGATGCCCGGCAGCGCCGACGCGTAGAACCGGCGCGGCACGTGCGCCGTCAGCATGTGCCGCGCGAACACCTCCGGCGCGCGATGGTTGGCCAGCCATCCCCGGTAGCGCGCTCCGTGCCGCGCCAGCATGGCCCGCGCCGCCTCCGGATACCGCACCCCGTAGATGTCGAGGCCCAGCCCGGCCTCGGCCGCCGGGCGCAGCAGGAACGCTTCCAGCTCCGCCGTCCGCTCCCCATCGCCCCAGTTGCCGACCCAGACCGCCCCCGCCCGGCATTTCTCCTGCCCGGGCGGCCGGAACAGCGCCACGTCCGCCGCCTCGTGCCAGACGAACGCGCGCTCCCCCCAGCCCCAACCGCGATACACCTCCGCCAGCGCCGCCCCGAACGCCAGCACCCCGTCGTAGCCCGACAGGTCGTAGCGCCGCATCGCCTCCGGCTCGCTCACCGCCCGGTGGTGCGTGTCGTGGAACAGCAGCGTGAACCGCCCGCCCCGCCGCCGCAGCGCGCCCACCGCCGCGACCAGTTCCGGCTCGTTCCACTCGTGAACGAGCACCAGGTCGGCCCCGTCCACCATCGCCGCCGGCTCGGCTCTCGGCGCGTAGGCCGTGCTCTGCAACCCCGGGTAAGCCGTCCGCCAACCGTCCAGCGCCGTCGCCCCGGCGTCCGCCGCCAGGTTCGCGGCGCTCCAGGCCCCTTCCGGCTCGAACGCCCGCACCTCGTGCCCGCGCCCGGCCAACGCCCGGAGCACGCCGCGCAGGAAGTGCGCGTTGCCGTGGTTCCAGCACGACCGCAGCGAGTGGGTGAAGTAGGCGATCCGCATCAGGCCGCCGCGGCCCGCGCCAGGTCCCGATGCACCGCCAGCGTGCCGTCCACCATCGCGTCCAGCCCGTAGCGCGCCGCCCGCGCCCGCGCGCCGCCGTCCCCGTCCGCGTCCAGCGCCGCCCGCAACGCCGGGCGCAGGTCCGCCTCGTCCGCCACGAACGTCGCCGCCCCGTCCCACAGCTCGCGGAACGTCGGGATGTCGGACAACACCAGCCGCATCCCCGCCCCCGCCGCTTCCAGCACCGACAACCCGAACGGCTCGTAGGCCGCCATCGACGCGAACACCCGCGCCGAGCCGTACGCCGCCGCCATCTCCGCCGCGCCCAGCGCCCCGAGCGGTGCCGCGTGCCGCAACCCGATCCGCGCCCCGTTCGGCCCGGCCAGCGGCCCCGCCGCCCGCACCGGCGCGCCCAATCCCTCCGCCGCCCGGTCGAGCGCCGCCACGCCCTTGCCCTCGTCCCACAGCCGCCCGGCCGTCAGCACCGCCCGCGCCCGTTCGGCACCTGCCGTGGTCGGTGAGGCCGCCCCGTTCCGGACCACCCTGATCCCGTCCACGCCGTACACCGCCCGCACCGCCGCCGCGTGCGCCGCCGACGGCGCGATCACCGCCCCCGCCCCCGCCAGCCCGGCCCGCATCGCCTCCATCCGCCAGCGGAAATCCGGCGGCGGCGCACCGCCCCGCACCGCCCGCCACCAGGTGCCCACGCAGGAATGCGCCACCGCCACCACCGGCGCCGGCCACCGCGCCGTCCCCAGCAACGCCGGCGCGTGCAGATGCACCGCCCCTGCCCCCACCAGTCCGGCCAACGCCGCCAGCCGCTCGCCCGCCGCTGCCAGCGCCGCCGGGCCATCCGCCGTCCAGTCGAGCGGCAGCCCCGTCCGCACCAGCTCCAGCCCCGGCACCGCCCGCGCCTCGTTCCGCTGCCCGGCATCCGCCTCCGGCCCCAGCACCGCCAGCACGCACGCCACCCCTCGCCCGGCCAACCCCCGCGCAAGATCGATGCTGTAGCGCCACACGCCGCCCACAGCGTCGGTGGTCAGCAATAACCGCCCGCTCACGCCCACCCGCTTAGCCCGGCCCGCACGCCCGCTCCAACTCGGCCAGCGGCAACGGCCGCCCGTCCTGGATGTCCGAGAACCGCTCGAACTGCCCGAGGTAATGCGTGTGCGCCCGTTCCCACGCCCGCTCGTCCGGGGCGCCGAACAGCCGTCGGTAGTCCGGCGAACTCGGGTAAGGGTAAAGCGGCACCGGGTCGTTGGCCCAGACGCCTTCCGCCCGCAGCCGGGCCCGCCACGCCGCCACCATCGCCGGGTCGTCGCCGACCGTTTCCAGCAGGTTCGCCTGCACGAACGGCACGTGCCGCCGGGCCAGGATCAGCAACTCGGCCAGTTCGTCGGTGGACAGCTTGCACCGTTTGTCCAGCGCCGCCCGCCCGTCCTCCGTCAGGCTTTCCACGCCCGCCTCGATGCTGACGCACCCCGCCCGCCCGAGCAGCTCGATCATCTCCGGCTTCCACAGGTCGATCCGCGTCTGGATGCCGAACTCCACGCTTCGTCCGACCAGCGCCTCCAGCAGCGCCCGGTTGGGCAGGAAGATCTCGTCGATGAAGTAGACGTACTCCACGCCTTGCCGGACCAGCCCGTCGATCTCCGCCAGCAGCGGTCCCGGCGCGCGCCGCCGGTACTGGTCGCGGAAGTCGATCTTGGCGCAGAACGAGCAGTGATACGGGCACCCCCGCGACGCCTCCACCTCCGCCCCCGGCCGCCGGACCGGGCGGTCGAAGCGATGGTGGTGGTGGTGGTGCCGCGCCACCCAGGCATCCGGCCAGGTCAGCGCCGGCGCGTCCGCGAACCGGGTCGCCTGCGGCCCGCCGCACTGCTGCGGCACGCCCCCGTCCAGCACCGCCGTTCCCGCCACCGCCCCCGGCACGCCGCCCTCGGCCAGCGCCAGCACGGCTTCCTCGCATTCGCCCATCACCACGCACCCGGCTCCGAGCTTGGCCAGCGTCGCGCCCGGCGTCGAGGACCCGTGCGGCCCCACCGCCACCGTCAGCCCGCCCGCGCCCCCGAGCGCGTCCAGCATCGCCCGCGGCACCCGCAACTCCGGCGGCGCGCAGCGCCAGAACAGGTAGCTCGGCGCCGTCGTCACCACCGTCATCGCCGGCCCGAACGCCGCCACCGCCGCCGCCAACGCCTCGTAGCCCTGCCCCATCAGGTGGCCGTCGAGCAGCAGCGCCTCGTGCCCGGCCCGCTCCAGCAAGGCCCGGCAATATCCCAACTCCAAAGGCAGGTGCGGCTCGCGGCAGCCAAAGTAGATGCTGCCCTCGAACGTCCACGGCGGGTTGACCAGCGCCACCTTCACGCCGCGGTCCCCGCCGGTTCCAGCGCCCGTTCCTCTGCCCGCGCCCACGCCGCCAGCCGGCGCAGCCCGTCCCGCCACGGCACGCTGTCCCGCAGCCCCAGCGCCGCCGCCGCCCGCCGCGTGTCGGAGACGAAATACCGCTGGTCCCCCGGCCGCCAGTCCGAGAATCGGACCTCCGGGGTCCGCCGCGTCAGTGCCCCGATCTCCGCCAGCACCTCCAGCAGCGTCACCGCGTTGGCCGGCCCGCCGCCCAGGTTGAACGCCTGCCCCGACACCTCCTCGATCCGCGCCCAGGCGGCCAGGTAGGCGTCCACCGCGTCGTCCACGAACAGCACGTCCCGCACCTGCCGCCCGTCGCCGTAGATGCTGATCGGCCGCCCCGCCATGACCGAGAACAGGAAGTGCGCCAGCCAGCCCTGGTCCTCCGTCCCCCGCTGCCGCGGCCCGTAGATGCAGCTCATCCGCAGCACGCACGACGGCACCCCGAAGCTGCGCGCGTAGTCCAGCACGTACTGGTCCGCCGCCCCCTTGCTGCACCCGTACGGCGTGTAGAAGCTGAGCGGCCGGCTCTCGTCGATGCCGCGCGCCCGCACCGCCGGGTCGAGCGGCAGGTAGGCGTCGCCGTCCCGCGCCAAGGCGAGGTCGGCCAGCGCGCCGTAAACCTTGTTGGTGCTGGCGAACAGCAAGGGCGGCGGGTCCGCCTGCCGCCGCAGCGCCTCCAGCACGTTCAGCGTGCCGCGCAGGTTGACGTCGAAGTCCAGTTCCGGCTCGTCGAGGCTGGTCGTCACCGCGACCTGCGCCGCCAGGTGGAACACCGCCGACACGCCCTGCGCCGCCTCGCGCACCACGGCGCGGTCGCGGATGTCGGCCACCATCGGCTCGACCAGGCCCCGGTGCCGCCGCCGCAGCCAGTCGAGGTTGCCGTCCACCCCCGGCCGCGCCAAGGCGTCCAGCACCCGCACCCGGTGCCCCGCCCGCGCCAGCCGATCGACAAGGTTACAGCCGATGAACCCGGCGCCCCCGGTCACCAGCACCGTCGCGCCGCCGCGGCTCACGACGCGACCAGCCCGCGCTGCTCCAGCTCTCGCCGCGCGTCCTGCACCCGGTCCTGCGCCTGTTGCCGCCGCACCCATTCGGCCAGCTCGCCCAAGCTGTCGGCGAACCCCCGCCGCGGCGCGAAACCCAGCACGTCGCGGGCCAGCGAGATGTCGGCGAAGCAGTGCCGGATGTCCCCCACCCGCGCCTTGCCCATCACCTCCGGCGCGAGGTGCGGCACGCCCATCGCCGCCGCCAGCGCCTCGCCCACGCCGAGGATGCTCACGTCCCGGCCGCTGCCGATGTTGAACACCCGCCCCGCCGCCTGCGGATGCTCCAGCGCCAGCAGGAACGCCCGCGCCACGTCGTCCACGTGAACGAAGTCCCGCCGCTGCCCGCCGTCCTCGAACACCATCGGGCGCTCCCGGTTCTGCAGCCGCGACGCGAAGATCGCCAGCACCCCCGTGTACGGGTTCGACAGCGCCTGCCCCGGCCCGTACACGTTGAACAGCCGCAGTGCCACGCCCTGCATCCCGTAGGCAGGCGCGACCGTCAGCGTCAGCCGCTCCTGCACGTATTTGGTCAGCGCGTACACCGAGGCGAGGTTCGGCTGCTTCCATTCCGGCGTCGCCACCGGCGCGAGCCGCCCGCCGTCCGGCCCCACCGGGTCCCAGCCGCCGCCGACCCGTCCCGTCTGCCGCACCACGTTGTCCAGCCGCTCGCCCGCTTGGCTGCGATACAGCCCTTCGCCGTAGATGCTCATGCTGCTGGCCACCACGACCCGGCGCACCGGCCGGTCGATCAGCGCCTGGAACAGCACTGCCGTGCCGCCGTCGTTGACCGAGACGTAGCGGTCGATGGCGTACATGCTCTGCCCGACGCCGACCTCGGCGGCCAGGTGGATGACGCTGTCGACCCCCTCCAGCGCGCCCACCACCCGGTCGAGGTCGCGCATGTCGGCGCGGATCAGCTCCACCTCGTCGAGGACAGGGTTGCGGCACAGGGCGTCGCGGTGAACCTGGTCGATCATGCTGTCCAGCACCCGGACGGCGTAGCCTCGGTCCAGCAGCGTTCGAACCACGTGGCAGCCGATGAACCCGGCGCCCCCCGTCACCAACACCTGCTCCGCCATCCAGCCCTCGCCTCCTGTCCCGGTGCAACAACGCCATGACGCCGAGAACGACGCCTGACCGGCTAGGTTTGAACAAGAACTCGCAAACGGGCCGGGGGGAAACCCGAAGCCCCGGCCAACGCCGTCACGATCTCGTGAGACAAACCTTGCTCGTGAGGGCAATGGCCCAGGGTCACTTCGGCGTGCAAACACGATTGACCCAAGCCCCCTGCTCGCCGGATGGCTGCGCGTGCCGGGTCGTGCGACGCGGCCGCCCGAGAACGAAGTCATCCGGCAGGCATTGCGAGTCGATCAGCGCGCGGCCCCTCCATGTTCCGGCACGGGACTTCGGCGATTGGCAGGCACGGATCGGCCGCCGCGAGGTTTGCCGGGACGCCAACGGCCAAACGCTTCGCGGAGAGGATGCCACGATGGGCGCTGTGGCTTCCCTGGCCAGTTCGCCTTCGGCGATAGCAACGCATCCGGCGTGACCAGGCAGGTGGCCGGCACGAGCAGCGGCGCTGACCATCGTTCGTTGCCCGGCGCGCCGTGCGCTCCCTGCCGCAGCAGCCAGGCCTGGCGCTCAGGCCATTCGAGCAGCCCGACTCGTGGAGGCTGCCCACGATCGTTGCCTTCGGAACGATGCCGCTCCCCCTACCAGCGCGCTGCGCTGCGCGCGACCGCCCTGGCTGCCTGACGCCTTGGCTCGTTGCAGCATCGCCATGATGCCGGTGTCGTTGCGCAGCCGCTTCGCACTGAATTCTCAGGAACGCGGCTCGCTGGATTCCTACAATCTCTTGTGGCAGAGATCAGGAATGCTGACCTGGACTTCTGCTTGCCGCCCAATATGGGCGATGGTGCTGGCCACGGTGCTGACCGTGGGCATCCACATCCGCCCCGCGCAGGCTGACACTCCGGCCGCCCTCAGCGCGATCGCCGACACAGCCGACAGGATTTGCGGCATCTTGGCGACGCGAGGCGAGGCGAACACCACCAAAGTCACTGGCGAGGTTCATGCCGAACTCAGTGGCCTCGCGAAGCGCCTGGCGTCCGTTGGCGTATCAGGAAGCAGTGACATAGCATCATCGAACTACCAAGGCATGCTGCAACAGGATCTTCCAGCTACCCTGAAAGACATTCGCGATTGCAAGTTGAAGGTCTTCGATAAGCTTCAAGCAACTGTTCTGCCAGGCACGACGCAACCTTCGGGTCCGGGCGCTCCTTCGGCAGATTTGTTGCAAGCCCCAGGCGGCGCGCCTCTGATAGACACGGCCAAGTTCGATAACCAAAAAGATGAATTAGGATTTTATAGTTGTTCTAACGAACAGGATAAAATTACATGTTACATCGTTCAATCAAGAACAGCTCAAGGGCAATCGGATTACAAAATAGACAGTCAGATGAAAACTAAATTTAAACTAGTAGATAATTTTCATATTGAGCATCGGCTGCAGCGTATGTTTTACATGGATGGCCTTGGCAGTCATCAGCAAAATACGAACCTATCTTTTGGAGAAAGCATATGGCTGGTTTTAGAGTTTGAGCCTGCTCCTCGCCGAATTAGTTCGGCTAGAATCGTATTTAATGCTAACCTTTTTAACCCTTATCGTCTTGAAGTGTATCAGATTCGTGGACCAGTCAACTAAAACCCATTTCGTAGTCAATCCAAAATAATGTTCACTTTACTCTATAAAACTGCTCAGGAGCGCTGAACGTTGCTGCAGGTCAATCACTCCGTCGCGTAACTGACCAGTTCCGTCCCCTCCTCCACCAGCGATCCCACCGCCGCGTGCACCGCACCGATCACCCCGTCCCGCGGCGCTGCCAGTCGCATCTGCACCTTCATCGCTTCCAGCACCAGCAGCACGTCCCCTCGCACCACCGCCTGCCCCGCCTCGGCCGACACCGACACCACCCGGCCCGGCATCGGCGCGACCACCCGCCCCGCGCCCTCCGCCACCGCGTCCGGCGGCGCCAGCGCGTCTACCAGCCGCAACGGCCACCCCTCCCCCGCCAGCATCACCACCAGCCGCGCCCCGTCCTCGATCACCTGGCCGGCGGCCTGCACGCCCCCGCACACCACGATCCCGTCCCGCGCCCGCGCTTCCCCGTCCGGCAGCACGAGCCGCACGTCGCCGTCCGGCAGCGCCTCCACCCGCACCGCGAGGGCCGTGTCCCCGTCCTGCAGCAGCACGTCCTGGTGCCCGGCCCCGTTCATCCGCCAGCCGTCGGCCGCCGCCCAGGGCGAGTGGGGATCGCTCACCGCCACCACGCCGGGCCGCCCGGCGACGTGCGCCGCCGCCAGCGCCACCGCCGCCATCGGCGCGGCACCCCGCCCGGCCAGCAGCGCCGCCTCGTGCCGCCCGATGAAGCCGGTGTCCACGGCACCGGCGGCGAACGCCGGGTGCGCCGCGATCCGCCGCAGCAGCCCGAGGTTGGTTTCCACCCCCACCGCCTCGTAACCCGCCAAGGCCCGCCGCAGCCGCGCCACCGCCGCCGCCCGCGTCTCGTCCCACACGATCAGCTTGGCGATCATCGGGTCGTAATGGACCGTGATCGCGTCCCCCGCCCGCACCCCGGTGTCCACCCGCACGTGCCGCCCCGCCGCCGGCGCCCGTAGGTGCGTGAGCCGTCCCGTCGCTGGCATGAAGTCCCGCGCCGGGTCCTCGGCGTAGATCCGCACCTCGATGGCGTGCCCGTGGATCGCCGGCTCCCCCGCCGGCAACTCCTCCCCCGCCGCCACCCGCAACTGCCATTCCACCAGGTCGAGCCCGGTGATCATCTCCGTCACCGGATGCTCCACCTGCAAGCGGGTGTTCATCTCCATGAAATAAAACGACTCATCTTCCGCGATGAACTCGACCGTCCCCGCGCCCACGTAGCCGATCGCCCGCGCCGCCGCGCACGCCGCCTCCCCCATCGCCGCCCGCCGCTCGGCGCCCATGCCCGGGGCCGGCGCTTCCTCCACCACCTTCTGGTGGCGCCGCTGGATGGAGCAGTCCCGCTCGAACAGGCTGATCGTCCGCCCCTGCTGGTCCGCGAACACCTGGATCTCGATGTGGCGCGGCCGGGTCAGGTAGCGCTCGACCAGCACCTGGTCGTCGCCGAACGCCGACGCCGCCTCCCCCTTGGCCAGCGCCAGCCCCTCCGCGAACCCTTCGGCCCGCTCCACCACCCGCATCCCCTTGCCGCCGCCGCCCGCGCTCGCCTTGATCAGCACCGGGTAGCCGATCCGCGCCGCTTCCCGCGCCAGCAGCGCCGGGTCCTGGTCCGCCCCGTGATACCCTGGCACCAGCGGCACCCCCGCCCGCGCCATCGCCGCCTTGGCCGCCGACTTGCTGCCCATCGCCCGGATCGCCGCCGCCGGCGGCCCGATGAACGCCACCCCGGCCGCCGCGCACGCCTCCGCGAAGGCGGCGTTCTCGCTCAGGAACCCGTAGCCCGGATGCACCGCCTCGGCCCCCGTCAGCCGGCAGGCTTCCAAGATGCGCGCCGCATCCAGGTAGCTGTCGCGCGCCGGCGCCGCCCCGATCGGCACCGCCGCGTCGGCCAGAGTCGTGTGCAGCGCCCCCGCGTCGGCGTCCGAGTAGACGGCCACCGTCCGCACCCCCATCCGCCGCGCCGTGCGGATGACCCGGCAGGCGATCTCGCCCCGGTTGGCGATCAGGACCGTCTCGAACATCCGCGTCACATCCGGAACAGCCCGAACCCGCGCCGCTCCCCGTCCCACGGCGCGACCGGCGCGTTGAGGCAGGCCGACAGCCCCAGGGCCAGCACGCGCCGCGTGTCGGCCGGGTCGATCACCCCGTCGTCCCACAGCCGGGCCGAGGCGTAGTAAGGGTTGCCCTGCGCCTCGTACTGCGCCTCGATCGGCGCGCGGAACGCCGCCTCCGCCGCCGCCGGCCACGCCTCCCCCCGCGCGTCCAGGTTGTCCCGCCGCAGCGTCGCCATCACGCTGGCCGCCTGCGCGCCACCCATGACGCTGATCCGCGCGTTCGGCCACATCCACAGGAACCGCGGCGAGTAGGCCCGGCCGCACATCCCGTAGTTCCCTGCCCCGAAGCTGCCGCCCACGATCACCGTCAGCTTCGGCACCCGCGCCGTCGCCACCGCCGTCACCATCTTGGCCCCGTCCTTGGCGATTCCCCCGCTCTCGTACTTGCGGCCCACCATGAATCCGGTGATGTTCTGCAAGAAGATCAACGGGATGCCGCGCTGGTCGCACAACTCGATGAAGTGCGCCCCCTTCTGCGCGCTTTCGCTGAACAGGATGCCGTTGTTGGCGACGATCCCCACCTGGTAGCCCCAGATCCGCGCGAACCCCGTCACCAGCGTCGGCCCGTATAACCGTTTGAACTCATCAAGTTCCGAGCCGTCCACGATCCGCGCCACCAACTCGCGCGCGTCGTACGGCTCCCGCGTGTCCGCCGGCACCACCCCGTAAAGCTCCCGCGCCGAATAGAGCGGCTCGCGCGGCGCGGCCACGTCCGCCCCCGCCCGCTTTCCCCCGCCCAGGTTGGCCACGATCCGCCGCGCGATCCCGAGCGCGTGCCGGTCGTTCTCCGCCAGGTGATCCGTCACCCCCGACACCCGGCTGTGCATCTCGCCGCCGCCGAGGTCCTCCGCCGTCACCACCTCCCCCGTCGCGGCCCGCACCAGCGGCGGCCCGGCCAGGAAGATCGTCCCCTGCTCGCGCACGATCACGCTCTCGTCCGACATCGCCGGCACGTAGGCTCCGCCGGCCGTGCAACTCCCCATCACCACCGCGACCTGCGGGATGCCCGCCGCCGACATCTGCGCCTGGTTGTAGAAGATGCGCCCGAAATGGTCGCGGTCCGGGAACACCTCGTCTTGGTTCGGCAGGTTGGCGCCGCCGCTGTCCACCAGGTAGAGGCATGGCAGCCGGTTCTGCTGCGCGACCTCCTGCGCCCGCAGGTGCTTCTTCACCGTCAGCGGGAAGTACGTGCCGCCCTTCACCGTCGCGTCGTTGGCCACGACGACGCACTCCCGGCCGCTGACCCGCCCCACCCCGGTGATCAGCCCCGCCCCCGGCACCTCGCCACCGTGCATCCCGTGCGCCGCCAGTTGCGACAGTTCCAGGAACGGCGAACCCGGATCGAGCAAGGCGTGGACCCGCTCCCGCGGCAGCAGCTTGCCGCGGTCGGTGTGCCGCTTGCGCGCCGCGGCGCCCCCGCCCTGCGCCGCGGCGGCGACCGTGTCCCGCAGCGTCGCCACCAGCGCCGCCATCCGCGCCGCGTTGTCGGCGAACCCGGGGCTGCGCGCGTGGAGCGCCGGCTGAAGAATGCTCATGCGCCCGATCTAACGGGAGAACCGCCCGTCCAGCAACGCCCGCGCCGCCACCGAGAAGTCCTTCTCGCCCAACCCCATCTCCGCCAGCCGCGCGTAGGCCGCCCGCGCCGCCTCCCCGAGCACGCGCCCCGCCCCCGCCGCCGCCGCCGCGTCGGCCGCCAGCGTCAGGTCCTTCAGCATCAGCGCCACCGCGAACCCCGGCTGGTAATCCCGGTTGGACGGCGCCGCCGGCACCGGGCCCGGCACCGGGCAGTAGCTCGTCAACGACCAGCACTGCCCCGACGACGTGCTGCTGATGTCGAACAGCGCCTGCGCCGGCAGCCCCAGCTTCTCCGCCAGCGCGAACGCTTCCGCCACGCCCAGCATGGAGATCCCGAGCATCAGGTTGTTGCAGACCTTGGCCGCCTGCCCCGCCCCCGCCGGCCCGGCGTGAACGATGGTCTTGCCCATCGCCCGCAGCACCGGCTCCGCCCGCGCGAACGCCGCGTCCGTGCCGCCCGCCATGAACGTCAGCGTCCCCGCCGCCGCGCCCGACGTGCCGCCCGACACCGGCGCGTCCAGCATCGCGAACCCCCGCGCCTCGGCGGCGGCGGCCATCTCGCGGGCCGTCGCCACGTCGATGGTGGAGCTGTCGATCAGCAGCGCCCCCGCCGGCGCGGCGTCGAACACGCCGCCAGCGTCGGCCAGGACGGCCCGCACGTGCCGCCCCGCCGGCAGCATGGTCAACACGACCTCGGCCTCGGCCACCGCCTCGGCCGCCGTCCCCGCCGCCGCGCCGCCCGCCGCAGCCAGCGCCGCCCGCGCCGCCTCGCTGAGGTCGAACCCACGCACCTGATGCCCGGCGCGCGCCAGGTTGGCCGCCATCGGCCCGCCCATGTTGCCGAGGCCGATGACGCCGATCCGAGCCATGCTTTCGTCTCCTACTGGAACAGCACCACCGCCTTCTGCAACGTGATCCACACCCCCCACAGGATCGGCAGCCCGACCAGCGCCCAAGCCACCAGCGCGCCCCCGCTCATGCCGCCGCGCCCGATCCCCGACGACTGCCCCGTGCCCGCGACCCCCGGCACCGGCGTCGACTCGGTCATGTACCACCGCTCCGCCACCGGACGGATCAGCAGGTTGCACACGAACCCCGCCGCCAGGAACCCGGCCAGGATGTACAGCGTCCGGTCATACACCAGCTCCCGCGGCACCCCGGCCGACAACTGCGCCTCGCGGATCTGGGTGATCACCAGCGGCCCGATCACCCCCGCCGTCGACCACGCCGTCAGCAGCCGCCCGTGGATCGCGCCGACGAACTGCGTCCCGAACATGTCCGCGAGGTAGGCCGGCACCGTCGCGAACCCGCCGCCGTACATCGACAGGATCACGCACATGAACAGCACGAACAGCGCCACGCTCCCCGCGTGCGCCGCCAGTGGCGACCCGGCGTAGAGCGCGATCCCCAGCAGGAAGAACGTCGCGTAGGTCGCCTTGCGCCCGATCTTGTCCGAGATGGAGGCCCAGAAGAACCGGCCGCCGATGTTGAACAACGACAGCAACCCGACGAACCCGGCCGCCACCGCCGCCACCTGGCCTTTCTGCGCTAGGTCGAGCGCCCCGAACCCGGTGCCGGGTTGGCCGATCAGCTTGCCCGCGAAGATCTCCTGCAGCATCGGCGACGCCAGCGCCAGCACCCCGATTCCTGCCGACACGTTCAAGGTCAGCACCAGCCAAATCAGCCAGAACTGCGGCGTCTTGTGCGCGTCCTTGAGGTGCACGTTGCGCGACGTGATCATGCCCTTCTTCGCCGCCGGGGCCGTCCAGCCCTCCGGCGCCCACTTCGCCGGCGGGATGCGGTAGCCGAACGCCCCGCCCAGCATGAACACCGCGTAGATCGCCGCCAGCGCCAGCAGCGTCGGCGCGACGCCCACCGACGTCGGCGTGCGAAAATAGGTCATCATCATCTGCGCCAGCGGCGCGCCGATCAAAGCGCCGCCGCCGAACCCCATGATCGCCATCCCCGTCGCCATGCCGCGCCGATCCGGGAACCACTTGATCAAGGTCGACACCGGCGAGATGTAGCCGAGTCCCAGCCCGATGCCCCCCAGCACCCCGGACCCGAGCCACATCAGCCACAACTGGTGGACGTAAACGCCCAACGCCGTCAGCGCCAGGCCGCCGCACCAGCAGACCGCCGCGTACACCCCGGCCTTGCGCGGCCCCACCCGCTCCAGCCACCCGCCCCAGATCGCCGCCGCCGAGCCGAGGAAGACGAAGAACAGTGTGTAAAGCACCGTCACGTCTGACACCCGCCAGTCATAGGCGGTGGTGAACAGCATCGTCAGCACCGACGTTCCCTCCGGCGGCGCGACGCTCTGCGTGATCCCGAGCGAGCGCGTCAGCGGCAGCCAGAACACCGAGAACCCGTACGCCATCCCGATGCACAGGTGGATCGCCAGCGCGCACGGCGGCACCAGCCACCGGTTGAAGCCGGGCTGCGCGATCGTGCGCGACCGATCCAGGACCCCGCTGCCACCCGCGGGCCCCGCCACGCCGATCACGTCGTCACTCATCAAGCTTCCCTCCCACGCCGGCCCGGCTGCGAGCCGGTCATATTATTGAGACAGTCGAACATTACGCCCGCGAATGCAATCGCCAACCGTCCGACCGGCAGGCCGCCGTGCCTAAACACGATCAACCCCGCCGTCCATCACCTCGCGTCGATTTCATGGAATGCGACCCCCTGCTCCAATCGAAATCCGCCCGCGCCCATATCCTGCGCCCATCCCGCCCCATCCCGCAGCGCCCCCGACATGGCGCGCCGCCGCCGCCGCTGATACGCCCTCCCCATGCATGTCATCCCCGACGCCATCTCTCCCGCGGTCTGCCGCGCCATCGCCCACGGTGGCCGCCTGCAGCAGGCCCGCCGCCGCCATCCCCGCGCGCCCGAGCCCTTCATCGACCTGTCCACCGGCGTCAATCCGGTCCCCTACCCCTTCACGCCCCCGCTACCCGAGTGCTGGCGTCGCCTGCCCGAGCCCGAGTCCCTCGCCGCCCTCGAAGCCGCCGCCGCCCGCGCCTACGCCGTCACCGACCCGGCCATGATCGTCGCCGCCCCGGGCACCCAGCCGCTGATCCAGCTCCTCCCCCGCCTGGCCCCCGCCGCCGCCGTCGCCATCCCCGCCCCCACCTACGCCGAGCACGCCGCCGCCTGGGCCGCCGCCGGCATCGAGGTCCACGCCGCCTTCCCCACAACGGAACGCGCCGCCGTCGTCTGCAACCCCAACAATCCCGACGGTCGCCGCCACGCCCCTGCCGCCCTCGCCGCCCTCGCCGCCCGCCTCGACCTCATGGTCGTCGACGAGGCGTTCGCCGACTTCGAGCCAGGCCTCAGCCTCGCCCCCGTTCTCCCGCTGCCCGGCGTCGTCGTCCTGCGCTCTTTTGGCAAGGCATACGGCCTCGCCGGCCTCCGCCTCGGCTTCGCTCTCGCCGAGCCCGCCCGCGCCGCCCGCCTCCGCGCCCTGCTCGGCCCCTGGCCCGTCAGCGGCCCCGCCATCGCCGTCGGCGCCCAGGCCCTCGGTGACGACGCCTGGCGCGACGCCGCCGCCCGCGAGGCTCACGCGAGCGCCCGCCGGCTCGACGCGCTCCTCGCCGCCGCCGGCCTCGCCGTCCTCGGCGGCACGGCCCTGTTCCGCCTGGCGGAGGCCCCGGACGCCGCCGCCCGCGCCGACCGCCTCGGCGAGGCCGGCATCCTGGTCCGCACCTTCGATTACGCCCCCACCTGGCTCCGCTTCGGCCTGCCGCCCGACGAGACGGCGTGGAGCCGCGTGCAGGACGCCTTGTGAGTAAGGCGAGGCCGCCGCCCTCGACCCACTGCGGCCTCGGCCTCCAGACTCCAATGAACAGGTGCCGAGGGCAAGCCCTTGCCGGGGTCGAGGGGCAGCGCCCCTTGCCTCACATCTCCAACAAGATCTTGCCCGTATGCCCCGCCTTCTGCATCAGGGCATGAGCCTCGGCGACCCGTTCCAACGGCAGCGCCTCGTTCGTCACCACCCGGATCGTCCCGTCGGCGAACTTCGGCCACACGCGCTCGCGCAGCTCCGCCACCGCCCGCGCCTTGAACGCCGCCGGGCGCGAGCGCAGCGTCGATCCCGTGTACGTCAGCCGCTTCAGCATCACCGGCGTCAGGTTAACCTCCACCTTCGCCCCCAGCGCGAACGCGAGCTGCACGATCCGCCCGCCCGCCGCCGCCGCCTTGATGTTCCGCTCCACGTAAGGCCCGCCCACGATGTCGAGGATCATGTCCGCGCCCCCCGCCTGCCGCACCACCTCGACGAAATCCTCCGCCTCGTAGTCCACCACCCGGTCCGCGCCGACGTCCGTGCACACCCGGCACCGCGCCGCCGGGCTGTCGGTCGCGATCACCCGCGCCCCGAACGCGCGCCCGAGCTGGATCGCCGTCGTCCCGATCCCCCCCGCGCCGCCGTGCACCAGCAGCGTCTGCCCCGCCGACAGCCCGCCTTCCAGGAACAGGTTGCTCCACACCGTGATGAACGTTTCCGGCAGCCCGGCCGCGTCCCGCACCGACACCCCCTCCGGCACCGGCAGGCAGTGCGTCGCGTCCACCGCGCAGTACTCCGCGTAGCCGCCCCCGTTCGTCAGCGCGCACACCGCGTCGCCCACCGCCCACTCCGTCACGTCGCCGCTCATCGCCGCCACGGTGCCGGCGATCTCCAGCCCCAGCAGGTCGGACGCCCCGGGCGGCGGCGGGTAAAGCCCCTTGCGCTGCATCATGTCCGGCCCGTTCACCCCCGCCGCCGCCACCCGGACCAGCACCTCGCCCGCCGCCGGCCGCGGCACCGGCCGCGTCCCCATCCGCAGCACCTCCGGCCCCCCGGCCCCGTCCATCTCCACCACGCGCATCGTCTCCGGGATCATCCGTCGTCCTCCTTGTCCGGCGGCAACGCCTCCGCGGGCGCCATCGGCAGGTTCGGCACGACCTGCTTCGGCACCGGCGGCGGCGTCACCCACGGCCGCGCACCACGCGCGGCCCGGTCCGATAGCACGAACACGCCGCCGTCCCGCAGCCAAACCGCGTGCGCCCCGTCCCGCCACACCGTGAACCGGTCCAGCAGCCCGGCATCCGGGCACACCCCCCGCGCCGGCTCCGCCGACACCACCAGCGCCACCCCTTGGCAATCCGCCTGGTGCGCCGACCCGCGCAGCACCACGACAGGCCCCACCCGGCACGCCGCCGCCCCGCATCCCGCCGGCTCGCCTTCCGTGATCGCCGCCATCGCCCCGCCCAGGTGCTCCGCCCAAACCGCCCGCACGTAGCGCGACGCCCCCGGCCGCGCCTGCAGCCGCCACCCGTCCGCACCCCGGATCGCGATCAGCCGCGCGTCCTGCGACACCAGGATGTCCGGTGGCGGCGCGGCCAGCGGCGACAGCGCCCCCGCCCCGATCAGCACAATCCCCAGCAGCCGCGCCCGCGTCCGCCACAGGCACAGCCACGCCAGCCCCAGGCTCAGCGCCCCGAGTCTCCAGCCCGGCATCGGGGGCGCCGGCAGCGTCGCCGCCGGCCACGCCGACACCGTATGCGCGATGGAAAGGATCGCCTCGATCCCCCACCCCATCGGCGCGAACGCCAGCCCATCCAGCCCCAGCGGCATCAGGAACAGCGCCACCACCCCGAGCGGCATCACCCACATCGCCGTCAGCGGCACCGCCAGCAGGTTGGCCGCGATGAAGTAAACCTGCACGTGGCCGAAATGGTATGCGCCGAACGGCGCCGACGCCGTTCCCGCCAGCAGGCTCGTCAGCACCAGCGCCGCCGCGTGCGCCGCCGGCCGCCGCCACCCTGGCCCGTGCAGCCGCGCCAGCGCCGGGCGCATCGCCTCGTAGCCCGCGATCAGCGCCAGCACGGCCGCGAAGCTCATCTGGAAGCTGGCCCCGACCACCTCGCTCGGTGCGATCGCCACCACCGCCGCCGCCGCCAGCGCCAGCCCCCGCAGCGACAGCGCCCGCCGCCCCGCCACGATCCCCAGCGTCACCAGGCACGCCATCGCGAAGCTGCGCACCACCGGCACGTGCGCGCCCGTCAGCGCCAGGCACGCCGCCCCGGCCAGCAGCGCCGCCCCCGCCGCCATCGCCTTGGTCGGCCAATGCAGCGCGGCGTGGGGCCAGGCCGCCAGCCCCAGCCGGGTCCCCACCATGAACAGCCCCATGATGGTGCCGACGTGCAGCCCCGACACCGCCAGCAGGTGCGCCAGCCCCGAGTCGCGGAACGCCGCCCGGTCCGCCGGCGGGATCGACGCCGTGCTCCCCGTCAGCAGCGTCGCCGCCACGGTGCCGGCCGCCCCCGGGATCGCCGCCATCGCCCGCCCGGCGATCATCTCGCGCAATCCCTGCACCCAGCCGCCCCACCCGCGCGGCGCCGCGTGCTCGACCACCACCACCGGGTTCAGCGCCGTCCCGCCCCCGGCCAGCCCCGCGAAATACGCGCCCCGTTGCTGGTCCCACCCGCCGGGATAGGCCGGCGACGCCGGCCCGCGCATCAGCGCCCGCACCTGCACGCGATCCCCCGCCCGCACCGGCGTCGCGTCACCCTTCTTCAGCCGCACCCGCACCCGCCGGGCCAGCGCCTCCTGATCCGGCCCGAGCCGCACGTCCTCCAGCACCAGCCGCCGCGCATCCGGCAGCACGTCCACCCCGCGCACGGTCGCCGACAGCACCACCGCCTTGCTCGGCAGCGGTTCCACCGGCAGCGCCCGCCGCGTCCCCGCCTGCCCGGCCGCGAACCCCAGCGCCGCCGCCAGCGCCATCAGCGCCGCGCCCCGCATCGGCGCTGACCGCCACCCCGCCGCGCACGCCGCCGCCCCGAGCGCCACGCTGGCAAGCCCCGACCAGGCCGGCGGCTCCGCCCCCAGCGCGAAGTAAAGCGCCGCCCCCGCCACCATCGCCACGGCCAGCCACGGCGCGAACCGCCCCCGCTCCCCCTCCGCCCACGCCGCCGCCGCCGGCCATCCCGCCGCCCGCGCCGGCGCCCATGCCGTCATGACCAAGTTCATAATGCCAGGTTAACATATCGTCCTCGAATCGGACTAGGCGCTCCCCCGACCGCCAACATGACCGAACAGAAACCGACACGCCGGACCGAAACAGGAACGCCCGCTAACCGTCCGGAAACGATTTCGGCGCAGAACTGCCGGTGAACCACGCACAAGGCGCACCGTCCCGATGTCGAGCCATGCCTCCGCCGCTGGCCTGCCTGATCGCCCATTGCCCGCGCCGGCGGCACCCGCGCCCGTCCAGCCCGCCTTCGCGCACGCCGCCCGGCTCCTGGCCGATATGCAGCGCCACGGTGTCGCGCCCGACCCGCGCAACTACGAGCTGTGGTTCAACTACCGCGGCGGCCTCGACCCGGCCCTCGCCAGCCGCGTCGACGCCCTCCTGCACGATGACGTGGCCCTCTCGCCCGGCCTGCTGAGCGGCCTCTACGATGAGTTCGTCGCCGCGCCCGAGCCGGACATGGAGCAGGTCACCGTCGGCGTCGACGCCATCCAGCAGGCCGCCCAGGCCATCGTCGAGCAGGTGCTCAGCAACCGCGCCGCCGCCAGCGACTACGGCGACACCCTCGCCCACTGGGCCAACCGCCTCCACGAGGAACCGACTGTCCGCGGCCTGCTCCAGGCCGTCGCCACCCTCACCACCGAGACCAGCAAGGCGGCCGAACGCAACCGCGTCTTGGAGGAGCGCCTCTCCGCCTCCGCCGCCCGCATCGGCAAGCTGCGCCAGACCCTGGCGGACGCGAAGCAGGAGGCCACCACCGACGCGCTGACCGGCATCGCCAACCGTAAGTCGTTCGAAATCAGGCTGAAGCGCGCCCTCGCCCGCGCCAAGACGGAACCGGCGCCGATGTCCGTGCTGCTCATCGACATCGATCACTTCAAGCGCTTCAACGACACCTACGGCCACAAGACCGGCGATCTCGTCCTGCGCCTCGTCGGCCGCGTCCTGGCCGACAACGTCAAGGGCCGCGACACCGCCGCCCGCTACGGCGGCGAGGAGTTCGCGGTCCTGCTCGCCGGCGCCGACCTCACCGCCGCCGCCGTCGTCGCCCGCCAGATCAGCGAAGCCTTGAGCAGCAAGCGCCTCGTCAGCCGCGCCGGCGTCAACAAGCTCGAGCAGGTCAGCGTCTCCGTCGGCGTCTCCCAGTTCCGGCCCGGCGACACCGCCGTCACCCTCGTCGAACGCGCCGACCAAGCCCTCTACGACGCCAAGCGCACCGGCCGCAACAAGGTCTGCACCCAGCCAGCGGCCGCCACGCTGGCCGCGTAACCCGGCCCTTGGCTCGAAGCGTTGGCCTCGCGGCGCCCGGAAGCGGCGTCCCGCGCGCCGGCTGAGCCGCCGCCCGCCCCCGCCCCCACCTCGGCGAACAGCGCCCCGGACCCGCCCCCACCGCCCCGCGGTGGCCAAGCGCCTGGGCCCGTCCCGGCCCTGCCACCCCTTCACGCCCGCCCCCGGCATGGTAAACCCCCGCCCCATGCTCCCCTCCGCGCCCGTCCGCACCCGCTTCGCCCCCAGCCCCACCGGCCTGCTCCACATCGGCGGCGCGCGCACCGCGCTGTTCAACTACCTGTTCACCCGCCACCACGGTGGCGAGTACCTGGTCCGCATCGAGGACACCGACCGCGAGCGCAGCACCGAAGCCTACACGCAGGCCATCCTCGACGGCCTCGCCTGGCTCGATCTCTCGCCCGACAAGCCCCCGGTGTTCCAGTCCGCCCGCCAGGCCCGCCACGCCGAGGTCGCCCGCCACCTCCTCGCCCAGGGCCGCGCCTACCTCTGCTTCGCCACGCCCGAGGAGCTGCGCGAGATGCGCGAGCGCGCCCAGGCCGAAGGCCGCCCGCCCCGCTACGACGGCCGCTGGCGCGACCGCGACCCGGCCGAGGCCCTTCCCGGCGTCAAGCCGGTCATCCGCCTCAAGGCCCCGCGCGACGGCGACACCGTGATCGACGACATGGTTCAAGGCGAGGTCCGCGTCGCCAACGCCGAGATCGACGACCTCATCATCCTGCGCGGCGACGGCACCCCCACCTACCTCCACGCCGTCGTCGTCGACGACCACGACATGGCCATCACCCACGTCATCCGCGGTGACGACCACCTGACCAACACCTTCCGCCAGGCGCAGATCTTCCGCGCGATGGGCTGGGACCTGCCCCGCTTCGGCCACCTCCCCCTGCTGCACGGCGCCGACGGCGCCAAGCTCAGCAAGCGCCACGGCGCGGTCGGCCTGCTCGAGTTCCGCGACCAGGGCTACTTGCCCGAGGCGCTGTGCAACTACCTGCTCCGCCTCGGCTGGGCGCATGGAGACACCGAGATCATCGGCCGCGACGAGGTGATCCGGGTGTTCGACATGAGCGGCGTCGGCCGCTCCGCCGCCCGCATGGACTACGCGAAGCTCACCCAGGTGAACGGCGTCTACCTCCGCGCCGCCGCCGCCGACCGCCTCACGGGCGAGGTCGTCCAGCGCCTCGCCGCCGCCGGCCTCGACGCCGAAGCCGCCCGCCCCCGCATCCGCGCCCTCATGCCTGGCCTGAAAGAGCGCGCGAAGACCCTCGCTGAACTGACTGACAACGCCGCATTCCTCGCCCGCCACGTGCCGCTCGCCTTCGAGCCCAAGGCCGAGGCCATGCTGTCGCCCCCCAACAAGGCCATGCTCGCCGACGTCGCCGCCGCCCTGGCCGAAACCGACTTCACCCCCGCCGCCCTCGACGCCGCCATCCGCGGCTTCGCGGACAGCCACGGCCAGAAGCTCGGCCAGGTCGCCCAGCCGCTGCGCGCCGCCCTGACCGGCAGCACCATGAGTCCCGGCATCGAGGACACCCTGGCCGCCCTGGGCCGCGACGAAAGCCTGGCCCGCATCGCCGCCGCCGCCGGCTGATGCACTATCCCCACCGCCACCTGCTCGCGATCGAAGGCCTGCATCCCCCCGAGATCGCGGCGTTGCTCGACTTGGCCGAGAGTTACGTCCTGCTCAACCGCTCCGGCAAGACCCAGCGCGACCTGTTGCGCGGCCGCACCCTCATCAACCTGTTCTTCGAGGACAGCACCCGCACCCGCACCTCCTTCGAGCTGGCCGGCAAGCGCCTCGGGGCCGATGTCCTCAACATGTCCGTCAGCACCAGCAGCGTGAACAAGGGCGAAACCCTGCTCGACACCGCCACCACGCTGAACGCCATGCGCTGCGACCTCCTGGTGGTGCGGCACGACCAGTCCGGCGCGCCCAACCTGCTCGCCCAGAAGGTCGCCTCCGCCGTCATCAACGCCGGCGACGGCACCCACGAGCACCCGACCCAGGCCCTGCTCGACGCCCTCACGCTGCGCCGCCGCCGCGGCGCCCTGGAAGGCCTGGTCGTCGCCATCTGCGGCGACATCCTGCACAGCCGGGTCGCCCGCTCCAACATCCACCTGCTGACCACGATGGGCGCGCGCGTCCGCGTCGTCGGCCCCCCCACTCTGATCCCCGCCGCCTGCGCCAGCCTCGGCGTCGAGGTGTTCCACGACATGCGGGGCGGCCTCGCCGGCGCCGACGTGGTGATGATGCTGCGGCTCCAGCGCGAGCGCATGGCCCGCGGCCTCGTCCCCAGCGCCCGCGAGTACTTCCGCTTCTTCGGCCTCGACCGCGCCAAGCTCGCCCACGCCAGCAAGGACGTCCTCGTCATGCACCCCGGCCCGATGAACCGCGGCGTCGAGATCGACAGCGCCGTCGCCGACGACCCGGCGCTCAGCGTCATCGGCGAGCAGGTCGAGATGGGCGTCGCCGTCCGCATGGCCGTGCTCGACACGCTCTCGCGCCCAGCCCTCCGCAACACCCCCCGCGATGCCTGACGTCATCTTCCAGGGCGTCCGCCTGATCGATCCCGCCACCGGCCTCGACCAGATGGGCGGCCTCCTGGTCCGCGACGGCAAGATCATGGACCTCGGCCCCGCCCTTGGCCGCCCCGACGGCGTCCCCGCCCTGGACGGCGACGGCGCGGTGCTCTGCCCCGGCCTCGTCGACATGCGCGCCAGCCTCGGCGAACCCGGCTTCGAGTATCGTGAAACCGTCGCCACCGCCGCCGCCGCCGCGTCCTCCGGCGGCATCACCACCCTCGCCGCCCTGCCCGATTCCCGCCCCGCCCTCGACGACCCGGCCCTCATCCAGCTCATGCGCGGCCTCGGCGAGCAGACGGGCGCGATCACCGTCCTGCCCTACGCCGCCGTCACCCGCGGCTGCCGCGGCGAGGACCTGGCCGAGATCGGCCTGCTGCGCGAAGCCGGCGCGGTCGCCTTCACCGACGGCGCCCGCGCCGTCGCCGACGCCCGCCTGATGCGCCTCGCCCTGTCCTACGCCCGCGGCTTCGGCGCGATGATCGTCCAGCATCCCGAGGATCCCGGCCTGGCCGCGGGCGGCGCCGCCACCGAGGGCGAGCTCGCCACCCGCCTCGGCCTCCCCGCCATCCCCGCCGCCGCCGAGGCCATCCTCGTCGCCCGCGACATCCGCCTCGCGGCGCTGACCGGCGGCGCGGTCCACTTCGCCCACGTCTCGACGGCCGAGGCGCTCGACCTCATCCGCGCCGCGAAGTCGGCTGGCCTGCGCGTCACCTGCGACACCGCGCCCCCCTACTTCGACCTCAACGAGACCGCCATCGGCGACTTCCGCACCTACGCCAAGCTGTCCCCCCCGCTTCGCCCCGAGGCGGACCGCCTCGCCGTCTGCGCCGCCCTCGCCGACGGCACGATCGACGCCGTCGCCTCCGACCACCAGCCCCGCGACGCCGACGACAAGCGCCTGCCCTTCGCGTTGGCCGCCCCCGGCGGCGCCGGCCTCGCCACCCTGCTCGGCGTCACCCTGGCCCAGGTCCACGGCAACGGCCTGCCGCTCGGGCGCGCCCTCGAACTGCTGACCGCCCGCCCCGCCGCCCTGCTCGGCGCGGAGGCCGGCCGCCTCGCCCGCGGCGCGCCGGCCGACCTCTGCTTGTTCGACCTCGAGCGCGCCTGGAAAGTGGAAGCCGGCGCCCTGCCCGGCAAGGCGCAGAACACCCCGTTCGACGGCCGCGCCCTCGAAGGCCGGGTCGTCGGCACCTGGAAGGCCGGGCGTCGGGTGTTCGGATGAGCGCCCTGCTCGGCGTCGCCGCCGCCTACCTGCTCGGCTCGATCCCCTTCGGCTTGCTGCTGAGCCGCCTCGCCGGCCTCGGCGACATCCGCGCCATCGGCTCCGGCAACATCGGCGCCACCAACGTGCTCCGCTCCGGCCGCAAGGACGTCGCCGCCCTCACCCTGCTGCTCGACGCCGCCAAGGGCGCCGCCGCCGTGCTCCTGTTCCCCCAGGTCGCGTGGCTGGCCGGCGTCGCCGCCGTGCTCGGCCACTGCACTTCGCCCTGGGTCGGCTTTCGCGGCGGCAAGGGCGTCGCCACCGGCCTCGGCGTCATCCTCGCCTGGTCCTGGCCGGTCGGCCTCGCCTGCTGCGCCGTCTGGCTCGCCGCCGCCTTGCTGTCCAGGCTGTCCAGCCTCAGCGCCCTGCTCGCCATCGGTGTCTCGCCCGTGCTGCTGTTCGCCTGGTCCTCCGGCCTGGAAGGCGCGCTCGCCGGCCTCGCCGTCGCCGCGGTCGTGTTCGCCCGCCACCACGACAACATCCGCCGCCTGCTGGCCGGCGCCGAGCCCCGCATCGGCGCCAAGTGAACCCCCGTCCCCGAATGACTCCCGCCCCCCGATGACCCCCGCCCGATGACGTTCGACCGCCTGCGCCTCGCCCGCACCGAGGGCGTCGGCCCCGTCACCTACCGCCGCCTGCTCCGCCGCTACGGCACCGCCGCCGCCGCCCTCGACGCCCTGCCCGGCATCGCCCGCGCCGCCGGCCGCGCCGCGCCCCCCGCCATCCCCGCCCCCGGCGCGGTCCGCCGCGAGATGGACGGCCTCGCCCGCCTCGGCGGCCGCTTCCTCTTTCTCGGCGACCCGGACTACCCGTCGCTGCTCGCCCTGCTCGACCCGGCCCCGCCGCTCCTCGCCGTGCTCGGCGACCCGGCCTGCCTCGCCGTCCGCGCCGTCGCCGTCGTCGGCGCGCGCAACGCCTCGGCCAACGGCCAGCGCATGGCCGAAGCGCTGGCCGCCGACCTCGGCTTGTCCGGCCTGCTCGTCGTCTCCGGCCTCGCCCGCGGCATCGACGCCGCCGCCCACCGCGGGGCCATGCGCACCGGCCGCACCGTCGCCGCCATCGCCGGCGGCCTCGACAAGCCTTACCCGCCCGCCCACGCCGACCTTCAGGCCGCCATCGCCGAGTCGGGCGCGGTCGTCGCCGAGGCCCCCCTCGGCACCGCCCCCCAGGCCCGCCACTTCCCCCGGCGCAACCGCATCATCGCCGGGCTGTCGCTGGGCACCGTGGTTATCGAGGCCGCCCCCCAGTCCGGCAGCCTCATCACCGCCCGCATGGCCCAGGAAGCCGGCCGCGAGCTGTTCGCCGTCCCCGGCTCGCCGCTCGACCCCCGCTGCCGCGGCTCCAACGACCTCATCCGCTCCGCCGGCGCCCACCTGACCGAGAGCGCCGCCGACGTCCTGGCCGCCTTGCCCGACGCCCTCTGGACCGAGGCCGTCCGCCGCCGCGCCGCGCCCGCCGCCGCCCCGCCGCCCGCCCCCCGCCGCCCCGCGCCGGGGGACGCGCCCAGGGACATCCCCGAGCATCTGACCACGGACTTCACCAAGGACTTACCCGGGGACGTGGCCGAAGACCCGGATGCCGCCCGCCTCAAGTTACTGGAATTGTTAGGCCACGCGCCGGTGCCGGTTGACGATCTCATGCGGCGCTGCCAGTTCTCGGCATCAGCGGTTCTGGGCGTGCTCCAGGAGCTGGAGGCGGAAGGGGTGGTCCAGCAGTTGGGCGGCCAGGTCTGCCGGGTGACATAGGAGCCGGGCTCCGTAAGGACAGAATGACAGACGTCGTCGTCGTCGAATCGCCTGCCAAGGCCAAGACAATCAACAAGTACCTCGGCTCGAACTACACCGTGCTGGCGAGCTTCGGCCACGTCCGCGACCTGCCGCCCAAGGACGGCAGCGTCCGCCCCGAGGAAGGCTTCGCGATGGACTGGACCGCCGACGAGCGCGGCAACCGCCAGATCGCCGCCATCGCCAAGGCCGTCAAGGGCGCGAGCACGCTCTACCTCGCCACCGACCCGGACCGCGAAGGCGAGGCGATCAGCTGGCACGTCCGCGCCATGCTGGAGGAGAAGCGGGCTTTGCGCGGCGTCGAGGTCCGCCGCATCACCTTCAACGAGATCACCAAGAGCGCGGTCAAGCACGCCATCAGCCACCCGCGCGAGCTCGATCAGCCCTTGATCGAGGCCTACCTCGCCCGCCGCGCCCTGGACTACTTGGTCGGCTTCACCTTGTCCCCCGTGCTGTGGCGCAAGCTGCCCGGCAGCCGCAGCGCCGGCCGCGTCCAGTCGGTCGCCCTCCGCCTGGTCTGCGAGCGCGAGGCCGAGATCGAGGCGTTCCGCCCCCGCGAGTACTGGACGGTGGAGGCCACCTTCCTCACCCCGGCCGGCGCCCCCTTCACCGCCCGCCTCACCCACCTCGACGGCAAGAGACTCGACCAGTTCGATCTGCGCGACGAGGCCGGCGCGCAGGCCGCCAAGCGCGCCGTCGAGGCCGGCGCCTTCGCCGTCGCCAGCGTCGAACGCCGGCGCGTCAAGCGCCACCCGCCCGCGCCCTTCACCACCAGCACCTTGCAGCAGGAAGCCAGCCGCAAGCTCGGGATGGGGGCGCAGGCCACCATGCGTTGCGCGCAGCAGCTCTACGAGGGCGTGGAGCTTGAGGGCGAGACGACCGGGCTGATCACCTACATGCGGACGGACGGGGTGCAGATGGCGCGGGAGGCCATGCTGTCCATCCGCGACCACGTCAACGAGGCTTACGGGCGCGACTACCTCCCGGCCGCGCCGCGCGAGTACAGCAGCAAGGCCAAGAACGCGCAGGAAGCCCACGAGGCGGTCCGCCCCACCGAGGTCGGCCGCACCCCGGACAGCGTCGCCCGCTACCTCAACCCCGAGCAGCGCCGCCTCTACGAGCTGGTCTGGAAGCGCGCCGTCGCCAGCCAGATGCAGTCGGCCGAGCTGGACCAGGTGGCGGTGGACGTGGCCAGCGGTGGCACCCGCCTGCGCGCCAACGGCTCCATCGTCGCCTTCGACGGCTACCTCAAGCTCTACCGCGAGGACGTGGACGACGCCCCCGAAGGCGCGGACGAGAGCCGGATGCTGCCGCCGATGCGCGAGCAGGACCCGGTGAAGCGCGAGCGCGTCCAGGCCGACCAGCACTTCACCCAGCCGCCGCCCCGCTTCTCCGAGGCCAGCCTGGTCAAGAAGATGGAGGAGCTCGGCATCGGCCGGCCCAGCACCTACGCCAGCATCCTCACCGTGCTGCGCGACCGCGAGTACGTCCGCCTCGAGAGCCGCCGCTTCATCCCCGAGGACCGCGGCCGCCTCGTCACCGCCTTCCTCACCAGCTTCTTCGAGCGCTACGTCGACACCGGCTTCACCGCCTCCCTGGAGGAGCAGCTCGACGACATCAGCGGCGGCCGGGCCGAGTGGCGCGCCGTCATGCAGGCGTTCTGGGAGGAGTTCAGCCGCGCCGTCGAGCAGACCCGCGAGCTCAAGATCTCCGACGTCATCGACGCGCTCGACCATGACCTCGGCGAGCACTTCTTCCCCGCCGCCGACGACGGCGCCGACCCCCGCCTCTGCCCGGCCTGCCATGCGGGCCGCCTCGGCCTCAAGCTCGGCCGCCACGGCAGCTTCATCGGCTGCTCCAACTACCCGGAATGCCAGTACACCCGCCGCCTCGCCATCAACGCCGGCGAGGACAGCGGCGAAACCCTGAAGGAAGGCCGCCGCGAGCTCGGCCACCACCCGCAGACCGGCGAGAGCGTCACCGTCCGGCGCGGCCCCTACGGCCTCTACGTCCAGCAAGGCGAGCCCGACCCCGCCGACAAGAAGGCCAAGCCCCGCCGCACCTCCCTGCCCAAGGGCGTGGAAGGCGACAGCCTGACCCTCGAACAAGCGCTCGGCCTCTTGTCCCTGCCCCGTCTCGTCGGCGTCCACCCCGAGCGCGCCGAGCCGATCGAGGCCGGCCTCGGCCGCTTCGGCCCCTTCGTGCGCATGGGCGGCGTCTACGCCTCGCTCGATAAGGACGACGACATCCTCACCGTCGGCATCAACCGCGCCGTCGACGCCCTGGCCAAGAAGCTCGACAGCGTCCGCACCCTGGGGCCACACCCCAAGGACAAGCAGCCGGTGATGGTCAAGAAAGGCCGCTTCGGCCCCTACGCCCAGCACGGCAAGGAGGTCGCCAACCTGCCGCGCGACGCCGTGATGGACGACTTCACCCTCGATGACGCGGTGGCGCTGCTGGCCGAGAAAGGCAGGGCGCTCAAGGGCAAGGGCCGCGGCAAGGCGACCGCCAAGCCCAAGCCGGCGGCCAAGCCCAAGCCCCCGGCCAAGGCTGCCGCCAAGCCGGCGGCCAAGCAGCGCCCGAACGCCAAGGCCGCCCCGCGCAAGGCCGCCGCCCCCAAGCGCAAGGCGGGATAATGGCCCGGCGTCCCCGCGGCGGTCCCCCGCGCCACCTCGGCGGCGGCGTGCCGGGCCGCGACGCGGTGCGCGCCTTCGTCAAGGCCTCGCCCGGCCGCGTCGGCAAGCGCGAGGTGGCGCGCGAGTTCGGCGTCCCCCCGGAGGACAAGGGCGAGCTGCGCGCCGTGCTGCGCGACCTCGGCCGCGAGGGCGTCATCGCCCCGGCCGGGCACCGCCGCTTCAAGGCCGCCGGCCGCCTGCCCGACGAGGCCGTGGTCCGCGTCACCGGCACCGACCGCGACGGCGACCCCGTCGCCCGCCCGGTCGACTGGCAAGGCGACGGCCCGCCCCCGGTCGTGCTGATGCACCCCGAGCGCCGCGGCAGCCCGGCGCTGGCCCCCGGCGAGCGCGTGCTGGCCCGGCTGCGCCCGATCGACGGCGGCAAGTACGAGGGCCGCACCCTGCGCCGCCTCACCGACGCGCCTGGCCGCATCCTCGGCGTGTTCCAGCCCCGCCCCGGCGGCGGCGGCCGCGTGGTGCCGACCGACCGCCGCGCCAAGGCCGAATGGCGCGTCCCCCCCGGCGAGGACGCCGGCGCCGAGGCGGATGAGATCGTCGCCGCCACCCCCCTCGCCGACTCCGGCCTCGGCCTCAAGCCCGCCCGCGTCACCGAGCGCCTCGGCAAGCTGGGCGACGCCCGCTCCGTCAGCCTCATCTGCATCCACACCCACGACATCCCGCAGGCGTTCCCCGAGGACGCCCTGGCCGCGGCGGCCCGCGCCCGCGCCACCCCGCTCGGTAAGCGCGAGGACCTCCGCGCCCTGCCGCTCATCACCATCGACGGCGAGGACGCCCGCGACTTCGACGACGCCGTGTTCGCGGACGCGGACGGCGACGGCCACCGCCTGGTCGTCGCCATCGCCGACGTCGCCCATTACGTCCGCCCGGGCGCGCCGCTCGACCGCGCCGCCTGGACCCGCGGCAACAGCGTCTACTTCCCCGACCGCGTCGTGCCCATGCTCCCCGAGGCGCTCAGCAACGGCTGGTGCAGCCTGCGCCCGGGCGAGGACCGCGGCTGCCTGTTCGTCGAGATGCGGATCGACGCGGAGGGCCGCAAGACCGGGCACCGCTTCGGCCGCGGCCTGATGCGCAGCGCCGCCCGCATGACCTACACCGCCGTCCAGGCCAGCGCGGACGCGGGCGAGGACCGCTTCGCGCCCCTTTACGCCGCCTTCCGCCGCCTGCTCGCCGCCCGCCAGGCCCGCGGCACCCTCGACCTCGACCTGCCCGAGCGCCAGGTGCTGCTCCGAGACGGCCAGGTGGAGCGGATCGCGCCCCGGCCCCGCCTCGACAGCCACCGGCTGATCGAGGAGTTCATGATCCTCGCCAACGTCGCCGCCGCCGAGGAGCTGGAGCGGCTGCACCGCCCCTGCATGTACCGCGTCCACGCCCCGCCCAGCGAGGAGAAGCTGGAAGCGCTGCGCACCGTCCTGCACGGCATGGGCGTCAACCTGCCGCCCGGCGACGCGCTGCACCCGCGCGACCTCGACCGCGTGCTGCGGAAGGTCGCCGGCGCCCCCGAAGCCCCCCTGGTCAACGAGGTCGTGCTCCGCAGCCAGAGCCAGGCCGCCTACAGCCCCGACAACATCGGCCATTTCGGTCTCGCCCTGCCGCGCTACGCCCACTTCACCAGCCCGATCCGCCGCTACGCCGACCTCCTGGTCCACCGCGCCCTGATCGCCGGCCTCAAGCTCGGCCTCGGCGGCCTGGCGCCCGACGACGGCGGGCACTTCCCCGAAACGGCCGAGCACATCAGCGCCACCGAGCGCCGCGCCGCGCTGGCCGAGCGCGACGCCATCGACCGCTACCTCGCCGCCTTCATGGCCGACAAGGTAGGGGACGCCTTCCCCGCCCGCGTCTCCGGCGTCCAGCGCTTCGGCCTGTTCGTCACCGTGCGCGACATCGGTGCCAGTGGCCTCGTGCCGATGTCCGGCTTGCCCGACGACTACTGGGTTTACGACGAAGGCAGCCAGACGCTCTCCGGCCGCCGCAGCCGGATGACCTATCACTTGGCTCAGGAGGTCGAGGTCCGCCTCGCCGAAGCCAACCCCATCACCGGCGGCATGATCTTCCGCATGGGGCCCGCCCCCGCCCAAGGGGAGCGCGAGCCGCGCCCGCAGCGGTCCCGCGCCCGGCGGCGATGAGGCTCGCGGTCGCCGCCCTGCTGCTGCTCGCCGCCGGCCCGGCCCCGGCCTGGGCGCAGGGAGCGCCGCCGCCGATCCAGCAGCCGCCCGCGCGGCTCACCGCCGGCGTCGTCTCCGCCGCCCTCTCCTTCGTCGCCCCGCGGTCCTTGGAGCCGGCCACGGTCCGCCAGCTCGCCTTGTGGGGCCTGGCCGCCCCCGCCGCGCTCGACGGCGCGCTGCTCACCGAGGCGCGCGAAGCCTCGGTCGCCCTCGTGCGCGGCGATCAGGTCGCCTACGAGCGCCCCCTGCCGGCCGGTGACGGCCCCGGCGACTGGGGCGCGCTGGTCGCCGACGTGCTGGACGCCGCCGCCGCCGTCTCGGCCCCGATCCGCGCCGCCGGTCCCCAGGCCCTGCTCACCGCCTTCTTCGACGAGATGTTCAACCATCTCGATCCCTACTCCCGTTACGTCCCCCCCGGCGCGGCCGTCGCCGACCGGGCCCGCCGCGGCGGCGAAGCCGGCGCAGGCATCCAGATCGCTCGCACCGGCCGCGCCGTCGTGGTCACGGACGTCAACGCCGACGGCCCCGGCGCGGAGGCGGGCATCGTCGTCGGCGACCGGCTGCTGGCGGTGGACGGCCGCCCGGTCGGCGAGGAGCCGGTTCCCATCATCCTCGGCTGGATCGGCGGCCTCGAAGGCACGCCCGTCCGCCTCACCCTGCGTGGCCGCCGCGGCTCCTCCCGCAGCGTCACGGTGGAGCGCGCCACCACCCCGCCCGAGACCGTGTTCGCCTCCCGCCTGCCCGGCATCGTCCTGCTGCGCATCTCCGGCTTCAGCCGCGACACCGACGAGCGCCTGTCCCACGAGCTGGTCCGCCACCTCGACGGCCCGGCCCGCCGCGGCGTCCGCGGCCTCGTGCTCGACCTGCGCGGCAACCGCGGCGGGCTGCTGCGCCAGGCCGCGGAAGCGACCAACCTGCTGCTGGACGACGGCGTGATCGCCACCACCGCCGGGCGCAGCCCCGAGGCCGGGCGGGAATGGCGCGCCAGCGAAGGCGACCTCGCGCGCGGCCTGCCGGTCGTGGTGCTGATCGACGGCCGCTCCGCCAGCGCGGCCGAGATCATGGCCGCCGCCCTCGCCGACCAGGGCCGCGCCGTCCTGGTCGGCAGCGCCACCCTCGGCAAGGGCCTGGTCCAGACGGTCGCCACCCTCCCGGACGGCGGCGAGCTGTTCGTGTCCTGGAGCCGGGTGCTCGCGCCGGACGGCTGGCCGCTGCAGGGCCTGGGCGTCCTGCCGCAGGTCTGCACCAGCCAGGGCCAGGACGCGACCAACGCCCAGCTCGCCGTCCTCCGGGCCGGCACGCCGCCGATGGCCGAGGCGCTCGCCCGCCACCGCGCCGCCCGCGCCCCCTTGCCCGGCGCCGAGGCCCTGGCGCTTCGCAACGCCTGTCCCGCCGCCGCCGCCCACGAGCGCGACCTCGCCGCCGCCCAGTACCTGATCGCCCACCCCGCTGCCTACGCCGCGGCCCGCCTGGCAGCTCCCTGAACCCCCCGCGCCCGCCCGCGACCACGCGCGCCCCGGCGTCGGCGGCCGGGCTACAGGAACGGCGTCGCCAGGTCCGGGTCGGCCGTCGCCGCCCCGCCCTGCAAGGCGACCGCGAGGACGGCGAGGACGGCGACGACCACCGCGAGGAGGATCCAGCGATAGCGGGGGGCGACCTTGGCTGCGGGAACGGGCATGATCTCCACTCCGGTTCGCGGCCTCATGGCCGGGACCGGGACCGTGCCCCGCTTCCCCCGGCCCCGGGTGTGACCCGGCCCACACCCGCGCGCCCTTTCGCCGCCGGGCCGCGGGCCTCTTCCCGCGCGCGAGGCTTGACCCGGGGCGGCCGGATGCGCATGTTCCCGCCCTTCCTGCCGCCCCGGGGCGGCGCTCTCGAGGGTTTCGGCGATGGCCAAGAACAACACCGTGCAGATCAGGCTCGTCTCAACGGCGGACACCGGCTACTTCTACGTGACCAAGAAGAACGCCCGCACCACCACCGGCAAGCTCGAACTCAAGAAATACGACCCGGTCGCGCGCAAGCACGTCCCGTTCAAGGAAGCCAAGATCAAGTAACGGCCGCGCCCGCCCGCGGCGAGGGCGTCCTCCGCGCGCCGACGGATGGACTTGCCCCGGCCCGCGCTCTGCGTCAGCGTCCGGCCATGAACCTCGATCCGATCGAAACCAGCATCCTGGCGCTCGCCGAAGCGCGCGGGCCTGGTAAGTCCGTCTGCCCCGGCGAGGTCGCCCGCGCCCTGCGCCCCGAGGGCTGGCAAGCGTTGCTGGCCCCCGTCCGCCAGGCGGCCAAGCGCTTCTCCGCCGCCGGTCGGCTCGACATCCTGCGCCACGGCCGCCCCGTCTCCGGTGACGCGGTGCGTGGCGTCGTCCGCCTGCGCATCCGCCCGGGCACCGAGGGCGACGCGTCGTGAAGGGCGGCCTCGGCACCGTCCTGCGCGACGCCTGGCGGCTCGCGTCGCCGTTCTACCGCTCGGAGGAGCGGTGGACCGCGCGCATCATGCTCGCCTCCATCATCGCCATGAACTTCATGCTCGTCGGCATGACGGTCGTGCTCAACTACTGGAACGGCGCGTTCTTCGACAGCCTGCAGAACAAGAACTGGGACGCCTTCATCAACCTGCTGCTGTTCTGGCGCGCGCCGACCGCCGACGCCGGCTTCATGCCCGGTTTCGTGCCGATCGTCCTCGTCTACATCCCGATTGCCATCTACCGCACCTGGCTCACCCAATGGCTGCAGATCCGCTGGCGCCGCTGGATGACCGAGCGCTTCCTCGGCGAATGGCTGTCCGGCCGCGCCTACTACACGATCGGCCTGCAGCAGCTCCCCGGCACCGCCCCCAACGCCGACCCGAACGCCGCCAACGCCGACGCCGGTGCCGGCCCCGTCACCGACAACCCCGACCAGCGCATCGCCGAGGACATCCGCGCCTTCACCAGCGACACCCTCAGCCTCGGCATCAGCCTGCTGCGCACCGTGGTCAGCCTGTTCAGCTTCGCCACCATCCTGTGGACCTTGTCCGGCGCGATCACCATCCTCGGCGTCCACGTCCCCGGCTACCTGCTGTTCGTCGCCATCCTCTACGCCATCCTCGGCAGCGTCCTGACCCACTACGTCGGCCGGCCCCTCGCCCGGATCGAGTTCCAGAAGCAGAAGTTCGAGGCCGACTTCCGCTTCGCCCTGGTCCGCGTCCGCGAGAACGCCGAGGGCATCGCGCTCTACGGCGGCGAGCGCTCCGAGCGGCTCGGCCTGCTCGACCGCTTCGCCAGCATCGTCGCCAACTGGTTCCAGTACATGAACCGCACCAAGCTGCTCAACGCCCTCATCGCCGGCTACGAGCAGGTCGCCGGCATCTTTCCCTTCGTCGTCGCCTCGCCGCGCTACTTCGCCGGCGAGATCATGCTGGGCGGCCTCACCCGCATCGCCGGCGCGTTCGGCCAGGTGCAGAACGCCCTGTCCTGGTTCGTCGACGCCTACGCCTCCCTCGCCGTCTGGCGCGCCACCGTCGGCCGCCTGTCGAGCTTCCAGGACGCGGTCGGCGCAGCCCACGCCCTCGCCGGCGGCGGCGTGCGCGTGCGCCGGGGCGAGGCGGACGAGATCGCGCTGCGCGACGTTACCCTGGGCCTGCCCGACGGCCGCGCCCTGATCGAGCACGCCGGCCTCACCCTCCCAGCCGGCCGCTCGACGGTGCTCTCGGGCCGCTCCGGCAGCGGCAAGTCCACCTTGTTCCGCGCCATCGCCGGCATCTGGCCCTTCGGTGGCGGCGACGTGGCCCGGCCGCCGGGCACCATGCTGTTCCTGCCGCAACGCCCGTACATCCCGCTCGGCACCCTGCGCGAAGCCCTCACCTACCCGGCCGAGCCCGGCAGCGCGCCGGACGAGGCGGTGCGCCGCGCCCTCGACGACGCCGGCCTCGGCGCGCTCGCCGCCGAGCTGGACGAGCACCAGCCCTGGGCGCAGCGCCTGTCCGGCGGCGAGCAGCAGCGCCTGGCGGTGGCCCGCGCCCTGCTCCAGAAACCCGACTGGCTGTTCCTCGACGAGGCCACCGCCAGCCTCGACCCGGACGCCGAAGGCGAGCTCTACGCCAAGCTGCGCGAGCGCCTGCCCGGCACGACGATCCTGTCCATCGCCCACCGCGGCGAGGTCGCCCGCTGGCACGACGACCGCTTGGTCATGCGCGGCGGCGCGCTGGTGGGGGTTTGACGCCGCGGATCATCCGAAGCGACTCATCCGAAGCGGCCTATCTGAAGCGGCCCATCTGAAGCGACGGGCCGCGGCCTGACGCCGAACGACGGCGGCAGCGGTCTCGCCCACGACGGAACCGCCGGCTACGCCGCCTCCGTGTCCAACGCGTAGCCCGCCGCCCGCACCGTCCGCACCAGGTCCAGCTCGCCTTCCCCGTTAATGCTCTTGCGCAGCCGCCGGATGTGCACGTCCACCGTCCGCGGCTCGACGTGGATGTCGCGGCCCCACACCGCGTTCAGCAGCTCTTCCCGCGAGAACACCCGGCGCGGGTGCTGCATCAGGAACTCCAGCAGCCGGAACTCCGTCGGCCCCAGGTGAATCGGCCGCCCGTTGCGATGGACCCGGTGCGAGGTCAGGTCCATCGCGATGTCGTGGAACGCGTGCTGGCCTCGCACCGGCGCCGGCCCCGAGCGCCGCAGCAGCGCCCGCATCCGCGCCAGCAGCGACTCCATGCTGAACGGCTTGGTGATGTAGTCGTCCGCCCCGGTGTTGAGCCCGCGCACCGCGTCCTGATCCTCGGTGCGCGCCGTCACCATGATCACCGGCAGGTCGCGCGTCGCCGGCCGCCGCCGCAACTGCCGGCACACTTCGATCCCCGACATCACCGGCAGCATCCAGTCGAGCAGCACGATGTCCGGCGCCGCCTCGCTGATCCGGGTCAGCGCCTCCTGCCCGTCCACCGCCTCCTCGACGCGGAACCCCTGCTTCTCCAAGTTGTAGCGCAGCATGGTGACGAGCGCCGCCTCGTCCTCCACCACCAGCACTATCGGCTTCGCGCCGCCGGCCAGCACCGCCGCTACTCCGCAACGCCCGGCGGCCGGGCCTCGTCCTCGGCCCGCGGCTGCCCGTCCTCCTCGCCCCGTGGCCGCATGTCCTCTTCCCCGCGCGGCCGCCCGTCCTCTTCCCCGCGCGGCCGCACGATGGCGTAGGCCGAGCTGTCCCCCTTCGGCCGCTGCTCCGACAGCGTCTCGCCGGTGACGGCGTAGTGCACCGTCTCCGCGATGTTGGTCGCGTGGTCGCCGATCCGCTCCAGGTTCTTGGCGATGAACAGCAGGTGCGTGCACGGCGTGATGCTGCGCGGATCCTCCATCATGTAGGTGATCAGCTCGCGGAAGATCGAGTTGTAGAGGTCGTCGATCGCCTGGTCGCTCTGCCAGACCTGCACCGCCTTCTGCGCGTCGTCCTCGCCCACGGCGTCGATCACGAGGCGCAGGTTCTCCTGCACCAGCCGCGCCATCGCCGCCAGCCCGCTCAGGCTGAACGGCAGCGGGAACTGCCCGAGCACCACGCTGCGCTTGGCCACGTTCTTCGCGTAGTCCCCGATCCGCTCCAACGCCGCCGTGATCTTGAGCGCGGCGACGATCTGGCGCAGGTCGCTGGCCATCGGCTGGCGCAGCGCCAGCATCCGGATCACGAACCGCTCCGTTTCCCGCTCCAGCCCGTCCACCGCCCGGTCCTGCTCCACGGCTCGCGTCGCGGTCTCGCCGTCGTTGGCGATCACCGCCCGCGTCGCGGTGGCGACCTGGCTTTCCACCAGGCCGCCCATCTCGGCGATCAGGTCGCGCAGGCGTTGCAGCTCCTGGCCGTAGCTCCTGACGATGTGGGGTGCGTCCGACATGCGAAGTCCTCCGGGTCAGCCGAAGCGGCCGGTGATGTATTCCTGGGTGCGCGTCTGGCGCGGCGCGGTGAACATCTGCGCCGCCGGCCCGACCTCGACCATCTCGCCGAGGTAGAAGAATGCCACCTGGTCGGCGCACCGCGCCGCCTGCTGCATGTTGTGCGTCACGATCGCGATGGTGAAGTCGCGCTTCAGCTCGTCGATCAGCTCCTCCACCTTCAGCGTGCTGATCGGGTCGAGCGCGCTCGTCGGCTCGTCGAGCAGGATCACCTCCGGCCGCACCGCGATGGTGCGCGCGATGCACAGCCGCTGCTGCTGCCCCCCCGACAGCCCGGCCGCCGACGACGACAGCCGGTCCTTCGCCTCCCCCCACAGCGCGGCCCGCGTCAGCGACCATTCCACCCGCTCGTCCATCTGCCGCCGCGACAGCCGCTCGTGCAGCCGCACCCCGAACGCGATGTTGTCGTAGATCGACATCGGGAACGGCGTCGGCTTCTGGAACACCATCCCCACCCGGCTGCGCAGGTCGTTGAGGTCGATGCCCGGGTCGATCAGGTTCTGCCCGTCCATCATCACCCGCCCTTCCGCCCGCTGGCCGGGGTAGAGGTCGTACATCCGGTTCAGCACCCGCAGCAGCGTCGACTTGCCGCAGCCGCTCGGCCCGATCATCCCCGTCACCTGCCGCTCCGGCAGGTCGAGGTTGATCCCCTTCAGCGCCTTGTTCGTTCCGTAGTAGAAGTCGAGCCCCTCCATCGCGATCCGCGCCTCGGAAGGCGGCGCGTTCGCCATCCGGCCGGACAGGGCGCCGGACGGAGCGCCGGACGGAACGCCGGACGCGGCGGTCATCTGGTCATTGGCGGGCGAGGTCCGGGTCCCCAGGGCCTGCTTCGGCGCCGTGTCCTGCGGCATCGTGTCCTGCGGCATCGCGTCAGCTCCGTTTGCGCAGCGCCAGCCGCGCGAGAATGTTGATGGCCAGCACGCCCATCGTGATCAGCAGCGCCCCCACCCAGGCGAGTTCGACCCAGTCGCCGAACGCCGCCCCCGCGTACTGGTAGATCGTCACCGGCAGGCTGCTCATCGGCTGGTCGAGGTCGAGCGACCAGTTGAGGTTGCCGAGCGAGGTGAACAGCAAGGGCGCCGTCTCCCCCGCCACCCGCGCCACCGCCAGCAGCACGCCGGTGATGATCCCGTCCCGCGCCGCAGGGTAGCAGACGAACACGATCGACTTCCACTTCGGCGCGCCCAGCGCCACCGCCGCTTCCCTGAGCGCCACCGGGATCAGCCGCAGCATGTCCTCCGTCGTCCGCACCACGATCGGGATCACGATCAAGGCCAGCGCCGCGCACCCGGCCCAGCCCGAGAAGCCGCCGAACGGGTTGACCGCGATCTGGTAGATGAACAGCCCGATCAGGATGCTCGGGGCCGACAGCAGCACGTCCGACACGAACCGCACCGCGTCCCCCAGCCGCGACCCGGCCGCGTACTCCGACAGGTAGGTGCCCACCATCAGCCCGATCGGCGTCCCGATCAGCGTGCCCAGCGCCGTCTGGATCAGGCTGCCGACGATCGCGTTCAGCAGCCCGCCGTTGCTGCCCGGCGGCTTCGTCGTCTCGGTGAACACGTGCAGGTCCATGCCCCCGAATCCGCGCGCCACCAGCGTCCACAGGATCGAGCCCAGGAAGAACAGCCCGATCAGCGTCGCCGCCCAGCACAGCGCCTTGGCCGCCCGGTCCCTGGCCCGCCGCCGCCGCCCGAGCCCCCGCGCCACCCGCGCGTCGCGCGCCGGCCGCGCCGCCGCCGCCACCTCGGCCGCGCTCGCGCTCACGACGCCGCCCTCGGCCGCAGCAGCGTCCGCGAGACGGCCAGCACGATGAACGAGATCACGAACAGGATGAACCCGAGCGCCAGCAAGGACGACAGCTTGAGGCTGCCCGCCGGGCTTTCCGGGAACTCGAGCGCCACCAGCGACGCGATGGTGTTGCCCGGCCCGAACAGGCTGCCCGAGATGCGGTTGGTGTTGCCGATCACGAACGTCACCGCCATCGTCTCGCCCAGCGCCCGCCCGAGCCCGAGCATGACCCCCCCCACCACCGACACCCGCGTGTACGGCAGCACGATGGAGCGCATCACCTCCCACGTCGTGCAGCCGACGCCGTAGGCCGACTCCTTGAACACCGCCGGCACCGTCAGGAACACGTCGCGCATCGTCGCCGCGATGAACGGGATGACCATGATCGCCAGGATCAACGCCGCGGTGAAGATGCCCGTGCCGAACGGCGGCCCCTGGAACAGCCAGCCTACCCCCGGCGCCTCGCCCACCGTGTCGATCGCCCACGGCTGCACGTAGCGCGCCATTACGGGCACCACCACGAAGAACCCCCACATGCCGTAGATGATCGACGGCACCGCCGCCAGCAGCTCGATCGCCGTCCCCACCGGCCGGCGCATCCACATGGGCGCCAGCTCGGTCAGAAAGAACGCGATCCCGAACGCGATCGGCACTGCCAGCAGCAGCGCCAGGATCGACGTGATCACCGTCCCGTAGATCGCGACCGCGCCCCCGAACACGCCCGTCACCGGGTTCCAGGCGTCGCTGACCACGAACCCGGCCCCGAACGCCCGGAACGCGGGCCACCCGCCGATGAACAGCGTCACGATGATCGCTCCCAGCACCGCCAGCACGAACAAGCCGGACAAGCGCGCCAGGGTGGCGAACACGAGGTCGCCGACCGGGCGGCGGGCCGGGCGTCGGGCGAGAGTCAGGCCGGCGGCGGCTTGGGACAAGGAAACGCTCCTGGTGCTGCGGGTGGCGCCGCGGGCCTCGCCGGCCCGGTCGCCTGGCTTGAAGCGGTTTCAGCTTGGTCGGACGCGCCCTGGCAATCGACCGAGCTGAGCAACCACGTGGAACAAAGGTTGAGACGATCTCACGTGAAGCGGCGCTCTAGGGCATCAGCCGACCGAACGGGATCACCCGTCGGACAAATATGCTCCTTGAGAAACAGGCTGGAGCGCGACCCGTGCGCCTATCAGCATGGACCGCGCTCCAAGGGACCGTGCTCTAGTTGAACACCGGCTTGCCGTCCGCCATGATGCGGCTGCGCCACGCCTTGCGCACCTCGTCCTGCACCTTGGCCGGCAGCGGGATGTATTCAAGTTCCCGCGCGATCGCCCCGCCGTTCTTGTAAGCCCAGTCGACGAACTTCAGCACGTGCTCGGCCCGCGCCGGGTCCTTGGGCTGCTCCGGCACCAGCAGGAACGTCGCCGACACGATCGGCCAGCTTTCCGCGCCCGCCTGGTTGACCAGGTCGACCGCGAAGTTCTCCGCCCCGGCCCAATCGGCGCTCGACGCCGCCGCCGAGAACGTCTCCGACGTCGGCTTGACGAAGTCGCCCGCCTTGTTGCGAAGCTGCGTGGTCGCCAGCTTGTTCTGCGTCGCGTAGGCGTTCTCGACGTAGCCGATGCCGCCGCGCACGTTCTTCACCGTCCCCGCCACGCCGTCGTTGCCGCGCGCCCCGGTGCCCGCCGGCCAGGCGACGCTCGTCGCCGCCCCCACCTTGTCCTTCCAGTCAGGGCTGACCGCCGAGAGATAGCTCGTGAACACGTACGACGTGCCCGACCCGTCGGCGCGGTGCACCGGCGCGATGGCGGTCCCTGGCAGCGTCACCCCCTGGTTCAGCTCGGCGATCTTGGGGTCGTTCCACTTGGTGATCTTGCCCATGAAAATGTCAGCCAGCACCGCGCCGGTCAGCTTCAGCTCGTTGTCGCCGACGTCGGGCAGGTTCACGATCGGCACCACCGCGCCCATCACCGTCGGGAACTGCAGCAGGCCGCCCGACTTCAGCTTGGCGGCCTCCATCGGCGCGTCCGACGCCCCGAAATCGACCGTGCGGTTCAGGATCTGGTTCTGCCCGCCGCCCGACCCGATCGCCTGGTAGTTCAACTCGACGCCGATCGCCGCCTTCGCCGCCTCGCCCCACTTGGCGTAGACGGGGGCCGGGAAGGTCGCGCCCGCCCCGGTGATCTGCTGCGCCGTGGCCGGCTGCGTGGCGTAGGCGGCGGTGGCCGCCGCCGCGAATGCGAGGGTCGCACGGGTAAGCTTCATCGGGTGCTCCAGTCCGCTATGATCGGGATGGCGGGGCCGCTCCCGGCCCTTCGCCGCGAGCCGGACCCTAGGCCCGCGTCGCGACGGGATGATTGCGGATTTATGACCGTTCGATGACAGCAACCAAGCATGAAGAACCCCACGTGGCGGCTTCATTCAGCATCGAACAGAGGGGAATGTGGACGGGAAGTACGGATGGTGGGCGCGACAGGGATTGAACCTGTGACCCCCGCCATGTCAAGGCGATGCTCTACCGCTGAGCTACGCGCCCATCCGCGCCGCGTTTCTAGAAGGAATCCGCGCGACCTGCAACACGCGACGCGCGCCGCCAGGTGACAGAGCCGCCCGGCAACGCTTCTATATGGGCATGGACATCCCCGTGCCCCTGGCACCGACCACGGCCCCCGCCACGGCCACGGCATCAACCCTGGCCCCGCCCCCGTTCGAGCTCGCGCGGCCCGCCCGGCAGGCCGCCCCCCTCGTGTTCGCCTCGCCCCACTCCGGCCGCAACTACCCGGCCGACTTCATCGAGGCCGCCCGCCTCGGCCCCCTCGCCCTGCGCCGCAGCGAGGACACCTTCGTCGAGGAACTGTTCGAGCGCGTGCCCGCCATCGGCGCGCCCCTCCTGCGCGCCACCTTCCCCCGCGCCTACTGCGACGCCAACCGCGAGGCCTGGGAGCTCGACCCGGCCATGTTCGCCGATCCCTTGCCCCCCTGGGTCAACACCACCTCCGCCCGCGTCGTCGCCGGCCTCGGCACCATCGCCCGCGTCGTCGCCACCGGCGAAGGCATCTACCGCGAGAAGCTGGCCTTCCGGGACGCCGAGGCGCGGGTGCGGTCGTGCTGGATGCCGTATCATGACATGCTGGCGACCCTGATCGCCGAGACGCGGGAGCTGTTCGGCGCCTGCCTGCTGATCGACTGCCACTCGATGCCGATGCACGCCAGCCGCGGCACCCCCCCCGACATCGTCCTCGGCGACGCGTACGGAACGGCGTGCGACGCGCAAGTGACCCGCCTGGCCGAGCAGGTGCTGTCGGACTTCGGCTACCAGGTCCGCCGCAACGACCCCTACGCCGGCGGCTACGTCACTCGCCACTACGGTCGCCCGCGCGAGGGCGTCCATGCCCTGCAGATCGAGGTCGCGCGGCGGCTCTACATGGACGAGGCATCGTATCGCCGCACCAGCGGCTTTGGGCAGGTGCGGCAGCACATGACGGAGCTGGCCGCGCATCTCGCCACGGCAGCCACCAGGCTGGCCCACGCCTGAGCCGCTCCAGGGCATCATCTCCAAGGCATCGTCAGTCGAAGCTTGCCCGCCTGAACGAAGGGCGGCTCCGTCAACACGAGTCGCGTCCCGGCTGCGCAGGCAAAAAAAATGGCGGTGCGCGAAGCACCGCCAAGTTTAGGGAGGAAACGTCCACGCAGAGGGCGAAAGCCCGTCTGCGTGCTTGACTATATGTTTCCACGCCCCCGCGGCACAAGGCGTTTTTTGCAGCGCACCAATTCGTGACAATCGGAGCAGCGCCGCCCGGTCGCCGCCTGGCGACCCCGCACCCGTCATTCGCCGCCTGACGACGCCGCGCCGGTTAGCTCCCGGGAACAGTGTCGTGCCGCCTCGCGATCGTCCATCCACCTCCTCAATCATCGTGAGACGAAACAACATGGCTGATGCTAATTGACTTCCTTCTGCTGAACACAGATCAGTATTTGGTAACGTAAAGAAGGAATATCTAAAAATGGCTCTCAACTTTTCTGGAACAGGAACCAAGACTGTTTACAACCCGAATAGTACTATTCAGCCTTTTAGCAACATTATTCTGTCCGATAGCAACCAGGCGACCAACCCTTTCGGGATCGCGGTCGTCTCAATCGAGGTCAACGACGTGAATGGCGGCCCGCCGAGTGACGCCAACGGCTCGTTCACGTTCACGCCATCGGACTTCCTCAAGCAGATCGCGCCCGGCGTCTACGCGGTGATCGTGCCCGGCCTCAACCCGGCGGCGCGGGCCAGCGCCATCCTCTCGGGCCTGGACTTCACGACCGGCTCGACGCCGACCACCACGACCTTCACCGTCACCGCCAACGACGCGTTCAACAACCTGGCCAGCGACGGCAACACCCAGGTCGTCGCGGCCATCCCGCCGGCCACCGTCATCGTCGGCGACGCGACCACCGGCGTCACCTACGTCTCGCTCGGCGAGGCTTACGCCGGGCCGGCCGCCGTCGCGCAGCAGTACATCGTGCAGAACAGCAACCCGGGCCTCACCACCCACAACCTCAGCATCACCGCCATCACGCCGAGCAGCTTCATCCACACCGGGGACGGCAACGACGCCATCGACGTGTCGGGCGTGGGCGGCATCAACGTGCTCGACGGCGGCGGCGGATCGAACTTCCTGGTCGGCGGCAAGGCGGGGATGGGCACGGACACCTTCTTCATCGACGCCCGGGCCGCGGCGTCGGACATCTGGAGCACCGTCGCCAACTTCCATGCCGGCGACGCGGTGACGCTGTTCGGCGTCGGCGCCACCAACAAGGCGCTCGAATGGGTGGACAACAAGGGCGCCTCCGGTTCGAACGGCCTGACGCTGCACGCCTCCCAGGATGGCAAGGCCCCGGTGTCGCTCACCCTCGCCGGCTACACCACCACCGACCTGAGCAACGGCCGCTTGTCCGTGAGCTTCGGCGGCGGGACGGACGCGGCGGGCTACATGTACATCAAGGGCATGTCGTGATCCCAGGCCGCCGAATCCTTTAACGGCCAGACTCTTTAACGGCCCAGGCAACGTGCCAGGGCAACCTGCCAGGGCAACCTGAGAGAACGGCATTAGCCCTTCTTTCACGTTGTCCTGGCACACAAGCGCCATGCACCTGCGCTTCCGCGAAATATTCGCCGCCCTCCTCCTCCTGGCCGCCGCGCCCCCCTTCCCCCCGGCCTTCGCCCAACCGCGCGATGCCGATCTTTGTCGCAACGCCATCGCCGCCACCGAACGCACGACCGGCGTGCCGGACCGGCTGCTGCAAGCCATCGGCCTGCAGGAAAGCGGCCGCCGCGACCCGGCCAGCGGCGTGGTCTCCCCCTGGCCCTGGACCATCAACGTCGAGGGCAAGGGCGAGCTGTTCGACACCAAGCAGCAAGCCATCGCCGCCGTGAACGCGTATCGCGCCCGCGGTGCCCGCTCGATCGACATCGGCTGCATGCAGATCAACATGATCCACCACGGCCAAGCCTTCAGCTCGCTCGAGGAAGCGTTCGATCCGGTCGCCAACACCCGCTACGCCGCCCAGTTCCTCCAGCAATTGCTGGACAAAACCGGCTCGTGGCCGCTGGCGGTGGCCGGCTACCATTCACTGACGCCAGACATCGGCGGCGACTACTCGCGCCGGGTGCTCGCCATCTGGGCCAAGCCGGACCTCGGCCGCCGCCTCGCCACGGCCCAGGCCACGGCCCGCGCCAACGGCCCAGCGGCCGGTGCGTCGGTGATCCCGGTGTCCCGCCAGGCGAGCGCCTCCGGCTCGCTGCTGCCGTCCTCCCCGGTCGCCGCCCTGCCCGCCGGCGCCCCGGCCCGCCTCTTGCCCATGCCCGGCTCCGGCGGCTCGACCTTGACCGGCCGCGGCCTCGACTCCTACCGCGCCATCCCGACCCAGCTCACCGCCATGAGCCTGCTGCGCCGCTCCTGATCGCCCCCTCCCCCTTGTCCCCCGCGTCAGTAGGACCGCGGCAGCCCGAGCACGTGCTCCGCCACGTAGGACAGGATCAGGTTCGTGCTGATCGGCGCCACTTGGTAGAGCCGCGTTTCGCGGAACTTGCGCTCCACGTCGTACTCCTCCGCGAACCCGAACCCGCCGTGGGTCTGCACGCAGGCCTCCGCCGCCGCCCAGCTCGCCTCGGCGGCCAGCATCTTGGCCATGTTGGCCTCCTCGCCGCACGCCAGCCCGGCCTCGAACTTGGCGCAGCCCTCGTGCACCATCAGCTCCGCCGCCCGCATCTGCGCGTAGGCCCGCGCGATCGGGAACTGCACCCCCTGGTTCTGCCCGATCGGCCGCCCGAACACCTGCCGCTCCCGGCCATACGCCACCGATCTCGTGGTGAACCACTTGGCGTCGCCCACGCACTCGGCCGCGATCAGCAGCCGCTCGGCGTTCATCCCGTCCAGGATCACCCGGAACCCCCGTCCTTCCTCGCCGAGCAGGCTGTCAACCGGGATGCGCATCCCGTCGAAGAACACCTCGCACGAATTGTGGTTCATCATCGTGCGGATCGGCCGGATCGTCAGCCCCCGGCCGTGCACCGCCCGCATGTCCACGATGAACGTCGACAGCCCGTCCGTCCGCTTCGCCGCCCCGTCCCGCGGCGCCGTCCGCGCCAGCAGCAGCATGAGGTCGCTGTGCTCGGCCCGGCTGGTCCAGATCTTCTGCCCGTCCACCACGTACTCGTCGCCGTCCCGCCGGGCCGTGGTGCGCAGGCTGCTGGTGTCGGTGCCGCTGGTCGGCTCCGTCACCCCGAACGCTTGCAGCCGCAGCGCCCCCTCGGCGATGCCCGGCAGGTAGCGCCGCTTCTGCGCCGCCGACCCGTGCCGCAGGATCGCCCCCATCATGTACATCTGCGCGTGGCACGCCCCGCCGTTGCAGCCGGCCTCCTGGATCGTCTCCAGGATGTCCGCCGCCGCCCGCAGCCCGAGCCCGGAGCCGCCGTACTCCTCCGGGATCAGCACCGCGAGGTAGCCCGCCTCGGTCAGCGCCCGCACGAACTCGGCCGGGTAGCCCCGCTCCGCGTCCAGCTTGCGCCAGTACGCGCCGGGGAACTGGTCGCACAGCCGCCGCACGGCGTCGCGGATTTCGGCGTTCGGGTCGGCCGGCGGCATCGGAAGGTCCACGGCGTGCTCCTCACCAGGGCGAAACAACGGATGCCCGAGCCTAGCACGCCCCGGCCGGCAGCACACGGGCGGGGCGCGGTTGCCTCCGCGCCCCGCCCTCGCCAAGGTGCGGCCCCGATGCCCGAGAACGCCCCCGCCCCTGCCGACGCCCCTGCCCCTGCCGACGCCCTGCGCCCGCACCTCGACGCCATCGCCTCGCGCGCCGCCGCGCTGGACGAGGCCGCCGCCTTCCCGGAGGAGGACGTGGCCCTCCTGCGCACGGCCGGCCTGCTGACGGCTCCCCTGCCCCGCGCCCTCGGCGGCGCGGGCGCCGGCACCGAGCCGGAGGGCGCAGCCCTCATCTTCACCCTCCTGCGCCGGCTCGGCCGCGCCAACATGTCGCTCGGCCGCCTGTTCGAGGCCCACGTCAACGCCGTCCGCCTGGCCATGCGCCACGGCGACGAGTCGGCTCGCCAGACGGTCGCCCGCCTGTGCCGCGGCGGCGACCTGCTCGGCCTGTGGGTCACGGACGCTCCCGGCCAGCCGCTGCGCCGGGACGGTGACTCGTTGCGCGGCGCCAAGGGTCCGTGCTCCGGCGCCGGGCGCCTGCGCCGCGCGCTCGTCACCATCACCGAAGGCGAGGCGGTGCGCATGGCCGTCCTCCGCCTCGACGGCACGGAGCCGGTGCAGCCCGTCGGCGACCGGCTGCTCGGCATGAGGGCCAGCGCCAACGGCACCATCGGCCTCGACGGCGCGGCGGTCGAGGTGATGGTGGGCGGGGACGGCGACTACCTGCGCGAACCCGACTTCTCCACCGGCGCGTGGCGCACCCTGGCCGTGACCCTGGGCGGCCTCGACGCGCTGACCGAGGCGGTCCGCACCCAGCTTCGCGCTCGCGGCCACGCCGACGCGCCGCTGCAGCAGGCCCGCTTCGGCCACGTGCTCATGGCCCAGGAAACCGCCCGGCTCTGGACCTGGGAGGCCGGGCAGCGCGCCGAGACCGGGGCCGAGCCGGTCCCCGACCAGGTCGCCTACGTCAACCTCGCCCGCATCGCCGTCGAGGCCGCCTGCTTCGAAGCCATGCGCCACGCCCAGCGCGGCATCGGCCTCGCCGCCCTGGTCCAGCCGAACCCGGTCGAACGCCTGTTGCGCGACCTCGCCACCTACCTCCGCCAGCCCGCGCCCGACATGGTGCTGACCGAGGCCGCCGCGCACGCCCTCGCCCGCCCCTGAGGTCAGCCAACCTGGAGCAGCCCCGCCGCGCCCGCCCGCAGCTCGTCGCGGATCGCCGCCGCCCGCCGCATCTCCGCCGGCAGCGCGGCGACCGGCACCCGCGCCATCGGCAGCGCCGCGTCCAGCGCCGCCCACGCCGCGCCGAAGCAGGGTCCCGCCGCCATCGCCCGCGCCGCGGCGGGCGCGACCCCGGCCAGCCCCGCCGCGCCGCTGGCCGCGAACGCCCGCCGCGCCGCCGCGCGCAGCCGCGCCCGGCGAAGCCGGTCCCGAACCGGTTCCAGCGCGTCGTCCAGCTCAGTGTCTGGGGCCACCAGCCGGCGGCGGATGGTGTCCGCCATGCCGCCCGCCGCCCGCCCGAGGATGCGGCCCGAAACCACGACGCCGATCTCGGGCGCGTGGCGCAGCCGGGCGTCGATCCGGCGCAATGCGGCGTGCAGCGCCCGGTCCTCCCCCATCGGCCGCGCCGGCACCCCGCCCACCCGGCGGAACGCCGCCCGCGCCAGCGCGATGCTGGCCCCGGAATGCTCGGCGTGGCGCGGCCACGGATCGTCCGGGTCGGGATCGACGATGCTGTCGATCTCGTCCAGCACGGCGGCGAAGGCGCACTCCTCGGCGTCCGCCTGGTGCAGCGCCGGCGGGATGTGCAGCGCCTCCACCGGGTCGATCTCGGCCCGGCCGAACACCGCGTCGAGGCCGCGCCGGAGGTGATGCAGGTTGGCCTCCAGCCAGTCGGGCGGCACCTGCCCGTCCGCGTCGGTGGTGAGCAGCGGCGCGCCCGGGGCCGCCAGCCGGTCGGCCCACTGCATCGCCAGCCGCCGCGCGTGCCCGGCGCTGGCCAGCGCCCCCTCGAACGTGTGCTCGATCGCCACCACCGGGCAACGGAGCGACGGCCGCGCGTCGGCCACCGCCTGCATCGTGCCGTCGGAGGTGTTGTTGACCAGCAGCACCACGCCGGGGGGCCGCGGCTGGCGGCTCAGCGCCAGCAGGCAATCGGTGATCCGCTCCGCCTCGTCACGAACTGGGATGCCAACCACGGCGGGGGCGGAGCGGAATGCGTCGGGGCGGGGCGGCATCGTGGCGAGAACAACGGTGGCCGCCCCGGCGAGTTGCCGCGCCACCCGGCCACGGTCGGGTGAACTCGATGAGCGTTTTCAAACACTAACATCGCCCGCTGCCGGCTTGGCCGGGCCGGGCGTCGCGCGCCGGGCCTAGAACCGCACCGAGGCCGCGAACGACCCGAAGCTGAACAGCCCGGACCGCTGATTCCGAAACGACGCGGTCTGCCAGACCTGGGTGTAGCTGAGCCGCACCCCGTAGAGCATCAGCGCCAGCCCGGCCTGGATCTCGCCCAGCAGCGGCTTCTTGTCCACGCTCGGGCCGCGGCTGCGGAACGTGCTGCCGTCCAGGAACACGTCGCGCGCCACCGCCTGGCCGTCCACGCCCAGGAACGCGTACCAGGCGAACGGCCGCGTCGGCGTGTAAGGGTCGTTGCCGCTCAGCCCCGGGCGGATGCGCGGCACGCCGAAGTCGCTGCCCAGCCCCTGCCCGACCCGCAGCGTCGCCCCCGCCTGCACGTAGTCGCGCACCGTGCCGACGCCCGCGGTCAGCGCCGGCAGCGTGTCCACCTCGACCCCGGCCACCCGCGCCACCGGCACCCGCCAGGTGCGCTCGGCCAGCAGCTCGACCGCCGGCTCGTCGCGCAACTGGCTGTCCCAGCCGCGGGTCTCGGGGTCGCCGATGATGTCGTGGAAGCCGTTCTGCACCTGCCGCCCCAGCGCCGCGGGGCCGACCACGCCGAGGCTGACGCCCAACAGGCTGCGCGCGCTGTCGCTGTCGTGGATCAGCGCCGCGCCCAGCCGCAGGTAGCCGGCGTAGGGCCGGTCGCGCGGGTTGGGCGGGTTGAGCTGGGTGTTGCCCGGGGTGAAGATCGACTGGCTGAGGTCGATGCTGATCCGCTGCACCCCGTCGCCCCACACCGCCTGCCCGGCGCGCGCCAGGAACCCCGGCACGCCGCCCGTCCCGGTGGTGTAGCCGAGCCGCAGCCCGGACGTGTAGTAGCGGTCGCTGGTGCCGCTTCGCGTCGACACGGAGTCGTTCTCGGCCTGGAAGGTGAAGATGCCGTGCGGGTCCTGCGGCGGCGCGGCCCGCGCCGGGGCGGCGAACGCCACGGCGGCGAGAAGGCCGGCGACGGGCAACGCGGTGGGCTGGCTCATGCCGGACATCCTTTCGCTCCGGCCCGGTTAAACGCAGCCGCCGCCCCGCACAAGCCCCCGCCCGCCGCCGCCCTCGCTCGCGAACCCGCGCCGCGTGGCCCGGGCGGTTCCACGCGGGCCGGAACCGCTCTAAACAGGGGTGCCGGATGGGTGGCCGAGTGGTTTAAGGCAGCGGTCTTGAAAACCGCCGTGGGTGCGAGCCCACCGTGGGTTCGAATCCCACCCCATCCGCCGACCCGCCCCCGCCGACCCGCCCCTGCGGACCCGTCCGCACCCGGGCGCCGCCGCCGCCACGACCGCCGCGACAACCGATCGAAAGGCCGCCCATGTCCCAGACCAACCGCCAGGTCCTGCTCGCTTCCCGCCCCGAGCAGGCCGCGTCCGCAGCCAACTTCCGCCTGGTCGAGAGCCCGCTCGCGCACTTGGAGCAGGGCCAGGTCCGGGTGCGGACGCACTTCCTCTCGCTCGACCCCTACATGCGCGGCCGCATGAGCGACGCCAAGTCGTACGCGCCGCCGCAGCCGCTCGGCGAGGTCATGCAGGGCGGCGCGGCCGGCGTCGTCGTCGAGAGCCGCGACCCGCGCTGGGCCGAGGGCGACACCGTCCAGGGCATGTTCGGCTGGCAAGAGTACGCCACCTCCGACGGCTCGGGGATGCAGAAGGTCGACACCGCCCGCGTGCCGCTGTCCGCCTACCTCGGCGCGGTCGGCATGCCCGGCGTCACCGCCTGGTACGGCCTCAACCGCATCTGCGCCCCCAAGGCCGGCGAGACGGTGGCGGTGAGCGCCGCCAGCGGCGCGGTCGGCAGCGTCGTCGGCCAGCTCGCCAAGCGGGGTGGCGCCCGCGTCGTCGGCATCGCCGGCGGCGAGGCCAAGTGCCGCTACGTCACCGACGAGCTCGGCCTCGACGCCTGCGTCGACTACAAGGCGGGCGACGTCCGCGCCGGCCTCGCGGAAGCGGCCCCGGACGGCATCGACGCCTACTTCGACAACGTCGGCGGCCCCATCCTCGACGCGGTGATGGCGCGGATGAACGCCCACGGCCGCATCGCCGTCTGCGGCGCGATCTCGGGCTACGACGGCGAGCCGCCGGCGATGGAAGCGCCGCGGCTGATCCTGACGGCGCGCCTGCTGCTGCAGGGCTTCATCGTGTCCGAGCACATGCAGGACTGGCCGGCGGCCCTGAAGGAGCTGGGCGGGCTGGTCGCGGCCGGCGAGCTGAAGTTCCGCGAAAGCGTCGTGGCAGGGCTGGAGAACGCGCCGGACGCCTTCCTCGGGATGCTGAAGGGGCGCAACTTCGGCAAGCAGTTGGTCAAGCTGGCGTAGCCTGCTGCCCAGCCAAGGCGAGGGGCGTCGCCCCTCGACCCCATCAAAGGCGTCGCCTTTGAGATCCAATTCTTGAGGATCGGGGTTCGGCGCCCTCGCCCGCCTCAGGGCGCGGCCTTCGGGAAGATCCAGACGTGCTCCGGCGGAAGGGCGCACCAGGCCTCCTCCCCCTCGATCGGCGCCGGGCCGTGGGCGACGACGCGCAGGCTGCCGCGGGACAGGCGGTACTCCCAGCGGTCGCCGAGGAACACGTTGGCCTCCACCCGCATCGGCAGCCGGTCCGGCCCCGGCCCGTCGGCGACGGCGACCCGCTCGACGCGGATCACGGCGGTGCCCGGCCCGGCCGCCGCCGCCGGGGCGCGCAAGGTGCCGCGGATGCGCCAGCCGTCGCCCTCGATGGCCGGGCCGCCCTCCGTCGAGATCGCGCCGTGCAGGACGTTGTTGGCCCCGAGGAACTCGGCGGCGTAGAGCGTCGCCGGGTGGCCGTAGATGTCCTGCGGCGTGCCTTCCTGCACGATGGCCCCGTTCTGCAGCAGGATGACGTTGTCCGACATCGCCAGCGCCTCGCCCTGGTCGTGGGTGACGATGACGCAGCAGATCTCGAGGTCGAGGATCAGCTGCCGGATCCAGTAGCGCGCCTCCTCGCGCAGCTTGGCGTCGAGGTTGCTGAGCGGCTCGTCCATCAGCAGCACCTTGGGCCGGTAGACCAGCGCCCGGCAGATCGCCACCCGCTGCTGCTGCCCGCCCGAGAGCTGGAACGGGTAGCGCCCGCCGAGCGGCCCCAGCCCGAGCCGCTCCAGCGTCTCCGCCACCCGCTGCTTGCTCTCGGCCGCCGGGACGCGGCGCAGCTTGAGGCCGTAGGCCACGTTCTGCGCCACCGTCTTGTGCGGCCACAGCGCGTAGGACTGGAACACGAGGCCGATGCCCCGGCGCTCCGGCGGCAACGACAGCCCGCGCACCCCGTCCACCACCACCTGGCCCGCGATCTCGATGTGCCCCTGCTCCGGCTGCTCCAGCCCGGCGACGACGCGCAGCAAGGTGGTCTTGCCGCTGCCGCTGGCCCCGAGCAGGGCGGTGATGCGCCCCCGCTCGGCGGTGAACGACGCGCCGCGCAGGATGTGGTTGGACCCGAGCGTCTGGTGGACGCCGCGCACGACGAGGTCAGCCATTGACCCGCGCGCCCAGCCTGAGCGCGGCGGCGAGGCCCGCCACGGTGAGCACGACCGAGATGAACGCCAGCGCCGAGATCAGGTCGATCGCCCCTGACGCCAGCAGGGACACGATCAGGGAGCCGATCACCTCCGTGCCGGCGGTCATCAGGTAAACCCCCGTCGCGTACTCGCGCAGGAAGATGACCATGATCAGCACCCAGGCCCCCACCAGCCCCGGCCGGATGATCGGCACCACGATGCCGCGCCAGGCCTGGCCGATGGTGGCCCCGGTGGTGCGCGCGCCCTCCTCCAGCTCGGGCGCGACTTGCAGCAAGGTGGCCTGGATCAGTCGCAGCCCGTACGACAGCCCGACGACCAGGTAGGCGATCAACAGGCTGACCAGCGTCGTGCGCAGGGGCGTCAAGAAGGGGACGAACAGGAACACCCAGAAGAAGGCGAGGCCGATGACCAGGCCGGGCAGCGCGCGCGGCAGCAGCACCATGTAGTCGAGCAGTCCGCCGCCGGCCCGGCTGCGCCAGCGGTGGTTGGCGAGCGCGATCAGCAGGTAGGCCAGCACGGCGACCGCGCCGCCCGCCGTGCCGAGCAGGACCGTGTTGATGATGCCGCGCCACAGCGCCTGCACCTCGAACAACTGCCGGAAGTTGGCCAGCGTCAGGTGCGACCATAGATCGACCCCCTCCCCCCAGCTGCTGACGAAGGCGCGCAGCGCGATGCCGCCGATCGGCAGGGCGACGGACACGAACAGCCACAGCAGGATCGCGCCCAACGCGACCGCGCGGCCGACCCGCCCGAGCGGCAGCGGCGTCGCCCGCGCGCCCTTGCCACCGAGGGCGGCGAAGCGGCGCGCGCGCGACAGCAGGCGGCGTTGCAGCCAAACGAGCGGGAAGGTGATCGCGAGCAGCACGACGCACACCGCCGCCATCAGGTGGTAGGACGGCGTGCCGAGCAGGGTGGTGAGCTTGTAGATGTAGGTGGTGAGCACGATCAGCCCGCTCGGGTCGCCGAGCACGAGCGGCAGGCCGAACGACTCGAAGCCGAGCAGCAGATTGAGCGCCATGCTGAACACGAGCGCCGGCAGCACCAGCGGCAGCGTGACGTCGGTCGCCACCCGCCATACTGGCGCGCCCGCGGTGCGGGCGGCCTCCTCCAGGTCGCTCGGCAGGCTGCGCATGGCGGACGACAGATAAAGGTAGACGTAGGGCACGTGGCTGAGGCCGCCGATGACGATCAGGCCGCCGAGGCCGTAGATGCTCCACGGCACGGTGCCGATCAGGCCCTTGACCCACAACGACACGAAACCGCTGGGGCCGACGGCGACGGTGTAGCCGAAGCCGAGCACGATGGAGCTGATGAACATCGGCACCAGCACGAACGGCTCCAGCCAGCGCGCGCCGGGCAGGTCGGTGCGGGTGAACAGGAACGCGAGCGCCGCCCCGAGCGGGGTCGCGACCAGGCCCATGCCGACGGCGAACACCGCGGTGGTGCGAAGCGCCTCCCAGAAATCGGGGTCGGTCAGCACGTAGTCGAACGCGCCGAGGCCGAGGGCGGCGGCGGGGTCGAAGAACGGGTTGTCGAGCAGCGACTGGTAGGCGATCAGGCCCACCGGCGCCATCACGGCGAGCGTCAGCACGGTGATCACGCCGACGCGGAACGGGGCGGCGTCGGCGGTGATCCGCACGGGCGGGCCTTAGCCCTGCATGGCGCGGCGCCATTCGCGGAAGAAGGCGGCGCGCTTCTTCGGGTCGAGGTACTCGGTGCTCTTCTCGCTCAGCGGCACCGGGGTCAGCTTCGTGCCGGCTTCCCGGGCCAGCGTGTCGGCGTTCTGGATGCCGGGCACGTCGTCGCGCACCGCCGGCAGGCCGCCGTCGCTCAGCGCCTTCTGCCCGGCGGCCGACAGGGTGAAGTCGACGAACAGCTTGCCCGCGGCCGGGTGCGGCGCATCCTTCGGCACCAGCATCGGGCGGGAGAAGGCGGTGACGAAGTCGGACAGGTAGCCGACACCGAGGTTGGGGTCCGCCTTGGCCCATTCCTCGGCGTAGGACGCGACGACGTTGAAAGCCATCAGGTGCTCGCCGGAGACGACCTTCTCGCGCATGGAGCCGGAGCCGCCGTACACCTTGCCGTGGGCGGCCCCGAAGGCGCGGATCATGTCCCAGTAGTCCTTGACGTGGGCCTCGTCCTCGCTCGCGAACATGAAGCCGACGCCGGACTTCTCCGGGTCGTAGGTGGCGACCTTGCCGTCGAGCTTGTCGCGGCCGGATTTCAGCACGCGGGTGAGGTCGGCGTGAGTTTTCGGCACCAGCTCGGCCGGCAGCAGGCGCTTGTTCCAGATGATCGCGGTCGCCTCGAAGGTGGTGCCGAAGGCGGCGCTCTTGTAATTGGCCCAGGCCGGCAGCTTGGCCGCCTCCGCGGGCTTGAAGGTTTCGGCCAGGCCGCGGTCGACGGCGCTGAGCTGGAGGTCGACGGCGCTCGACCAGGCGACGTCCGCGCCCACCTGCCGGGCGGCGGCCTCGCTGATCAGGCGGTTGAACACGCTCGTGGTGCCCATGTCGTTCCAGGCCGGCTCGACGCCGGGGTAGGCGGCCTTGAAGGCGTCCACCAGCGGCTGGCCCTGGGCGAGGTCGGTCGAGGTGTAGATCGACACGCGGCCTTCCTGCTTGGCCTGCTGGACCAGCTCGGCGTCGGGCGCGCCTTGGGCGAGGGCGGCGCGGCCCAGGACACCGTGACCCAAGGCGACGGCGACGGCGGCGAAGGTCGAGCGTCTGGTCAGCATGGGCGGTCCTCCCGGAGTTTCTTGCCGGGCCGGGAATGTTTCACGTGAAACATTCCCGGCCGGTCGGTATCGCGCACGGGGCCAGGCGTCCGGCCGCGGCGTGGGCCGGACGCCTGGGCAGGCGGCTCACTCCGCACCACGCGCCGGTCCTTGTCAACTCGACGTGTGCCGCGGCGCGGGTCTCGCGGGGTCGTCAAGCGGCGCCGGATCGGCTATCGGCAGAGTAGAACATCGGGGAGGTCGCCGTGGTCGTCACCGGCTCGAAGTCGCTCTACATCCAGGTGCTGGTGGCGGTCGCGGCCGGGGTGGCGTTCGGCTACCTGGCCCCGCACGACGCGGTGCTGATGCAGCCGCTCGGGGAAGCGTTCGTGCGGCTGGTCAAGATGGTGATCGCGCCGATCATCTTCATCACGGTCGTGGTCGGCATCGCCAAGCTGACCAACACCGCGGGCGTCGGGCGGATCGGGCTCAAGGCCATCCTCTACTTCGAGGCGCTGACGACGGTGGCGATGGTGATCGGCCTCGCCGTCGGCCACCTGTTCGAGCCGGGGCGCGGGGTCAACGCCGACCCGGCGACGCTGAGCGCCGGCGCGGTGGCGAAGTACATCGACCCGAAGGCCCACCTCACCACGACCGAGTTCCTGATGAACATCATTCCCGACCAGGTGGTGGGCGCGTTCACCAAGGGCGAGATCCTGCCGGTGTTGTTCTTCGCGGTGCTGTTCGGGGTGGCGCTGGCCCGCGTCGGCGAGCGGGGGTCGGGGCTGACCAAGATCCTCGACCAGGCCGGGGCGGCGATGTTCGGGGTGGTGTCGCTCATCATGCGGGTGGCCCCGATCGGGGCGTTCGGGGCGATGGCGTTCGCGATCGGGCGCTACGGCATCGGCACGCTCGGCAACCTCGTGTTCCTGATGCTGGCGTTCTACGCCACCTGCCTCGTGTTCGTGTTCGTGGTGCTGGCGTCGGTGCTCGCGCTGTGCGGCCTGAACATGCTGCAACTGCTGCGCTACCTGAAGGAGGAGTTCTTCATCGTGCTCGGCACCTCGTCGTCGGAGGCGGCGCTGCCGACCTTGATGGAGAAGCTGGAGGCGATGGGCTGCTCGCGGCCCTTGGTCGGGCTGGTGGTGCCGCTCGGCTACGCCTTCAACCTGGACGGCACCAGCATCTACTTCACCATGGCCATCGCCTACATCTCGCAGGCGCTGAACATCCCGCTCGGGCTGGGCGAGTGGGTCGGCATCCTGGGCGTGCTGCTGCTGACCTCCAAGGGCGCGGCGGCGGTGACGGGGGGCGGGTTCATCACCCTGGCCGCGACGCTCGGCACGCTGGCGGGCAAGCTGCCGGTCGAATCGATCGTGCTGGTGTTCCCGATCGACCGGTTCATGTCGGAGGCGCGGGCGATCACCAACCTGTTCGGCAACGCGGTGGCGACGGTGTTCGTGGCGAAGTGGGAGGGGCAGCTCGATCTGGAGCGCGCCCGGGCGGTGCTGGCGGGGCACACGGCGCCGGAGGTGGTCGGCGCGGCCGGGGCGACGCTGGCCGAGTGACGCTGGCCGAGTGACGCGGCGCGGCGGTCGCGGGGCGGATGGCATAGGAGGTTGGCGATGAGCGTGGAACGGCCGGACTGGTCGGCCATCCCGGCCCCGGAGGACGACGGCGGGGCCGCGCACCTGGGCGGGATGCGGCTGCCGCCCGTGGCGCTGGCGGCGACGGACGGGGGGCTGGTGGACCTGTCGGCGCATCCCGGGCGGGTGGTGATCTACGCCTATCCGCGGACCGGGCGGCCGGGGGTGGCCAACCCGGACGGGTGGGACATGATCCCCGGCGCGCGGGGCTGCTCGCCGCAGTCCTGCGCCTTCCGCGACCATTTCGCCGAGCTGCGGGCGCTAGGCGTGTCGGGGGTGTTCGGGGTCTCGACCCAGGGCACGGCCTACCAGCGGGAGGCGGCGGCGCGGCTGGGGCTGCCGTTCCCGCTCTTGTCCGACGAAGGGTTGCTGTGGGCCGACGCCTTGCGACTGCCGCGGTTCGAGGCCGAGGGGATGACGCTCCTGAGGCGCTGCACGCTGGTGGCCGACGACGGGCGGATCACGCGGGTGTTCTACCCGGTGTTCCCGCCGGACCGGAACGCGGCCGACGTGGCCGCTTGGCTGCTCAAGGCGGGCTGACGCGGCCCGGCGCGCCCGGGGCTTGGCTCGGGGCCTGGCTCGGGGCTTGGCCCGGGGCCTGGTAGGCGGCGAGGAAGCGGAGGTCGATCCAGTCCTTGAGGCGGAGGGCGGCCCGGCCGCGCCAGTGCAGGCCGCCCCAGGAAGCGAGGCCGGTGCCGTCGCCGAGGTTCATGATCCATAGATAGCGGCGCTGCGGCCGGAAGCGGCGCGGGCGGGCGAGGCCGAGGGCGGCGAGCAGGTTGCGGAACAGCACCGGGGCCTGGCGGACGCCGTAGACGCCGGCGCGGGGCAGCGGGTGGCCCTGGAGGGCGACGCAGTCGCCGCCGCCGAACACCGCCGGGTCGCCGACGGAACGCAGGGCGGCGTCGACCACCAGGCCGCCGTGGGCGTCGACCGGCAGGCCGGAGGCGCGCAGCAAGGGGGACGCCACCAGGCCGGTGGCGTTGACCAGCAGGTCGAACGGGACGCGCTCGCCGGACTGGAGCAGGGCGGCGTCGCCGTCCACGGCCACGACCCGGCTGCCGGTGCGGACCACCGCCCCCTGCCCTTGCAGCACGGCGAGCACTTGGCGGGCCGGGCCGGGCGGCAGGCCGGGCAGGGCGCGGCCGGGCGCCAGCAGCGTGAGGCGGACCGGGCGAGGCAGGCCGCGGGCGACGGCGAGGATGTTGGCGGCGACCTCGCAGCCGGTGACGCCGGCCCCGGCGACGACGACGCAGAGCGGCGAGTCGGCGGGGTCGCCGCCCCGGGCGTGCAGGGCGCGGTTCAGGTCCCACAGGCGGCTGATCGGCTTGACGGGCAGGGTGGCCGGGCCGCCGCCGCCGGGCAGCTCCGGGGTGACGCTGCCGAGGCAGACGGAGAGCAGGTCGTAGGCGAGCGGCGGCCGGCCGGCGAGGTGGATGAGGCGGTCGCCCGGGGCGATGCGGGTGACGGTGTCCTGGATGAATGCGCCGCCGGCGGCGCGGGCCAGGGCGGCGACGTCGATCACGTCGTCCTCGGGGGGGCGGTGGCCGCCGAGCACGGCGGTGGCGAGGCCCGAGTACCAGAACGGGCCGGGGGCGATGACGACCGGCTCGTGCCCGGCGGCCGTGAAGCGGGCCAGGCGCTTCAAAGCATAAAGATGGGCGTGACCTGCGCCCAAGAAGACGATCCGTTTCGGCACGATCTGCCTCGCGTGGCGGGAGGGCGTGTTTTGCCAGCAAAACGGGCGGCTGTATGCGGGCGCGGGCCGGAAAAACGGCTGCGGCTGCTTGGCGCGCGGGGTTCTGTTGGTGGTATGTTAATTTGATTATGACAAATTTTGGCAATTTGTTTGCCATTGGAAGGGGATGGCAGGTGGCATCCGACATTTGATGTTCGCTAGGAGTCATCTGAGTGCCTGGTTGGGCAGTAGTGATGCTGTCGGGGCGAGTCTGGAGGGTAGGATGCGGCTGGCGCGAACGCGGCATGAGGCCAGGGCCGGGCACGAGGCTTGGTTGTGTAGCGCGGCGGCGTTCGTGGGCATGGCGCAACAGCGCACGAGGCATGTTGATGAAGCGGCCTTGATCGTGGTCCAGGCGTGCTACATTGCTCGCTGCGCGGGTTCGGCGCTCTCGGACAGGACTGTGCTCGACGGAAGCCGCCACGCGATCAGGGGCGCGGGGCGGCGGCGCGCGCGACGGGTGCGGCGAGGGTGGGTGGACGGGCGCGCGACGGGCCGGGCCGTGATCGGCGGATGTGCGACGGGTGGGCGCGTGGCGGGCTGGGGTATGACGGGCTGGGGTGTGATGGGGCTCACAGACAGGCGGGCGGCGCTGCGTCGTCATGGCGCGCCACCGGGGCCGGGTCCGACGATGCGATTGCGCGAGACAGCGAATGAGCGGCCGCGGGCCGCCGCCGAGGAGACCTGACCGTGACCGCCAGATTGATGCTCGCGCCGCCGCCGCTCGACCCGGCGAAGTTCCGCGACCCGCTGCACACCGCGACGGGCGACCCGCGGGCGGAGGTCGGGCTGTCGCGGCTGCGGACGCTGTGGTTCAACACCGGCACGGTGTGCAACCTGGCCTGCGCGCGGTGCTACGTCGAGAGCAGCCCGCGCAACGACGCGCTGTCCTACCTGTCGGCGGCCGAGGTGGCGCGGTTCCTCGACGAGGCGGGGGCCCTGGCGCGGCCGGTGGAGGAGGCGGGGTTCACCGGCGGCGAGCCGTTCATGAACCCGGCGATGCTGCCGATGCTGGAGGACACGCTGGGCCGCGGCCTGCGGGCGCTGGTGCTGACCAACGCGATGCGGCCGATGACGCGGCACAAGGAGGCGCTGCTGGCGCTGAACGCCGCCCATCCGGGGCTGCTGACGCTCAGGGTCAGCCTCGACCATTACGGCCCGGCGCTGCATGACCTGGAGCGGGGACGCGGCACCTGGGAGAAGACGGTGAGCGGGCTGGCGTGGCTGGCGCGCAACGGGTTCCGGGTGCACGTGGCGGGCCGGGCCGGGTTCAGCTCGGAGGACGAGGGGGCGCTCCGGGCCGGCTACGGGCGGCTGTTCGCGGCGCGGGGCATCCGGATCGAGCACAAGGACCCGGTGGCGCTGATGCTGTTCCCGGAGATGGACACGTTCTCGGACGTGCCGGAGATCGGCGAAGGGTGCTGGGAGGCGCTGGGCAAGTCGCCGGACAGCGTGATGTGCGCGTCGTCGCGGATGGTGGTCAAGCGCAAGGGGGCGCGCTCGCCGGCGGTGGTGGCCTGCACGCTGCTGCCGTACGACGAGCGGTTCGAGCTAGGGCGGACGCTGGCGCAGGCGGCGCGGCCGGTGGCGCTGAACCATCCGCATTGCGCGCGGTTCTGCGTGCTGGGGGGCGCCGCCTGCTCGCGATGAGGGGGGCCGCGGCCGGCGGGCGGAACTCGGGGGGCGGAACTCGGCGGGTGGAACTCGGGGGGCCGTCGGGCGATCACGCCCGTGTTGGACAGACTCCGGGCGGACAGGCCCGGCAACACGGACAGGGGTCGCGGATGTCGGATGATGCCGAGCGTCGGGTGCGGGAGCGGGCGTACTACCTCTGGGAGAAGGAGGGGTCGCCACCGGGGCGGGACCAGGAGTTCTGGGAGCGGGCGCGGCTGCTGGAGGACGCGGGCGAGATGCCGGGCATGGTGACGCCGCTGCAAAGCCGTTCGGCCGCGGAGGCGGAGGTGGACGAGGCGATGAAGGAGACGTTCCCCGCCAGCGACCCGCCGTCGTTCGCGGCGACGGAGCGGACCGGGGACTCGCCGGAGGTCAAGCCGGCCGCGGCCCGTCAATCTCGCCGGAGCTGACCGCGACCTCGCCGGACGGCGCGGCGAGCAGCAGCGCGCCGTCCTGGCGGATGCCGCGGAACGCGCCCTCGATCCGTCGGCCGCCGACGTCGGCGGCGATGGCCTGGCCGGGGACGGGGCCGCGCGCGAGCCAGGCGGCGCGGACAGGCTCGAAGCCGGCGCGCTCGTAGCGCCGCCGCCACTGGTCGAGCGAGCGCAGCAGCAGGGCGGCGAACTCGGGCGCGGGCATGGCGAGCGCGGCCAGGTCGGCGGCCGGGCGGCCGAGGTCCGCGGGCGCGGCCGCCAGGTTGACGCCGAAGCCCGCGACCAGCCAGGGCGCTCCGCCGGGGGAGGCGTCGAAGCCCGCTTCGAGCAGGATGCCGGCCAGTTTGCCGACCCGGCCGCCGGGCCGCGGCCCTGGGCCGAGCAGGAGGTCGTTGGGCCATTTGAGGCGGAGTTCGGCCGCGGGATAGGCCGCGAGCACGGTCTCGGCGAGGGCGACGCCGGCCAGGAGGGACCAGTGGCCCGGCGTCACCGCCGCCTTGGGGCGCAGCAGGACGGAGAGGTGGAGGTTGCCGTCGACGCCGCGCCAGGCGCGGCCGTGGCGCCCGTGGCCGGCGGTCTGACGCCGGGCCAGCAGCGCGGCCTCGGGGGCGCCCTGGTCGGCGCGGCGCTTCAGCTCGTCGGAGGTGGAGGCGATCTCGTCCACTTGCTCCAGCGGGATGGCCAGGGGCGTGGGCACGGGCGTGGGCGTGGGCAGGGTCATCAGCAAGGCCATGTCAGGGGGATGGGCCGTTCGCGGGGGGCGGGACCTGCGGCCGCGGGCCGCTGCCGGCCATCGTTCCACGGGGCCGTATTTCCTAAAAGATCAAAAAACGTTATCTTCTGCTTGGCCGCGCGCGGGATGCTGGCCCGGAGGGAGGCACCATGAGCAACGGACCAATCGACATCGTCGGCATCGGCGCCTCGGCCGGCGGGATCGAGGCGTTCCGGGGCTTCTTCGAGCACATGCCGGCCGAGAGCGGGCTCGGGTTCGTGGTGGTGCTGCACCTGGCGGCGAACCGGGAAAGCATGTTGGCCCAGATCATCGGGCGGTGGACGACGATGGCGGTGCGGCAGGCGGACGACGGGGCGGCGGTGCTGCCGGACCAGGTGCTGGTGGTGCCGCCGGGCACGGTGGCGACGCTGCGGGACGGGGCGCTGCGCCTGCGGCGGCTCGACCCGGACGCGCCGCGGGAGTCGCGGCCGATCGACACGTTCTTCGATTCGCTGGCGGCGGAGGCAGGCGAACGGGCGGTGGGGATCGTGCTGTCCGGGACCGGGCACGACGGGGCGCTGGGGCTGAAGGCGATCCGGGCGCGGGGCGGGCTGACCTTGGCGCAGGGCACCGACGGGTCCGAGCCGCAGCACCACGGGATGCCGGACAGCGCGGCGGCGACCGGGGCGGTGGACCTGCATATCCCGGTGGAGGAGATGCCGGCGGCGATCACGGCGCGGCGCGGGACGCGGGCGGCCCAGGGTGAGGCGGGAGGTGAGGCGGGGGGCGAAGCAGGGGGCGAGGATGGCGGCGAGGCGGGCGCGGATGGGGACGAAGACGCCGACTCGGGGCATGGGGACTTGGGAGACGGGGACTCGGGGCACGGGGACTCGGGGCACGAGGATTCAGGGCACGAGGATTCAGGGCACGAGGACTTGGGGCACGCGGAAGCGGAGCGGGACGAGGCGCGGGCGGTGCGGCTGGCGATCTGCGGCATCCTGCGGGCGCGGCTCGGGCACGATTTCAGCCGCTACAAGGAGCAGAGCTTCATGCGCCGGGTGCGGCGGCGGATGCAGGTGCTGGGGCTGGCGGGCGTCGACCAGTACGTGGAGCGGCTGAAGCGCGACCGGGACCAGGCGACGGCGCTGTTCCGCGATCTGCTGATCGGGGTGACGAGCTTCTTCCGCGACGCGGACGCGTTCGAGGTGCTGGAGCGGGACGTGCTGCCGCGGCTGTTCGAGGGCAAGACGGCGGCGGACACGCTCCGGGTCTGGGTGCCGGGGTGCGCCACGGGCGAGGAGGCGTACTCGCTGGCGATGCTGCTGCGCGAGCAGATGGACCGCCACCTGGACGGGCCCGCGGTGCAGGTGTTCGCGAGCGACATCGACGAGGTGGCGATCGGCGTGGCGCGGACCGGGCGCTATCCCTCGACGCTGGTGGACGGGCTGTCGGCGGAGCGGCGGGAGCGGTTCTTCACGGGCGGGCACAACAGCATGACGGTGACGCGGGAGGTGCGCGACCTGTGCACGTTCTCGGTCCACAGCCTGATCCGCGACCCGCCGTTCTCGCGCATCGACCTGGTGTCGTGCCGCAACCTGCTGATCTACATGGACGCGGCGTTGCAGTCGGACGTGCTGCCGATTTTCCATTACGCGTTGACGCCGGGCGGCTTCCTGGTGCTGGGCAACTCGGAGTCGCTGAACGGCAACGAGGCAATGTTCACCGCCTTCGACAAGTCGCGGCGCATCTTCGTGCGCCGGGACGGATACGCGGAGCCGCCGCGGCTGGCCTACACGCCGGGCCGCGACGCGTCGCCGGCCGGCCGGGTCTCGTTCGCCAGGGAGGGCGAGCCGCCGGGCAGCCGCAAGAGCGCGATCGCCGCCGCGAGCCGCCGGGTGCTGGAGCGCTACGCGTCGTCGTTCGTGGTGGTGGACGCGCAGGGCGAGGTGGCGCACTTCTCCAGCCACACCGGGCCTTACCTGGAGCCGGCGTCGGGGGCGCCGACGGCGAACCTGTTCGACCTGGCCCGGCGGGGGTGGAGCGCCGAGTTGCGGGCGGTGCTGCGGCAGTGCGTCGAGGCAGGCGCGCCGGTGGAGCGCGAGCGGGCGTTCTCGACGCCCGACGGCGCGGCGAGCGCCCGGGTGCGGCTGGTCGCCGAGCCGCTGCCGTCGTCGGAGGCCAAGCCGCTCTACCTGATCGTGTTCGTGGAGGTGGAGCCGGCGGGCGGGCTGGCGCGGGTGCCGCCGCTGCTGCCGCAGGGGGCAGACGCGGTGATCGCGCACGTGGAGCAGGAGAACCGGGAGCTGCGCGAGCAGTTGCAGTCGATCGCGGAGGAGCACGGCACGGCGCTCGAGGAGCTGCGCAGCTCGAACGAGGAGCTGCAATCGGTCAACGAGGAGCTGCAATCGGCGATCGAGGAGCTGCAAACCTCCAAGGAGGAGATCCAGTCGGTCAACGAGGAGCTGAGCACGGTCAACCTGCAACTGTCGGGCAAGGTGGACCAGCTCGACCGGGCGAACAGCGACCTCAAGAACCTGTTCGAGAGCACCAAGGTGGCGACGGTGTTCCTCGGGCCGCACCTGGTGATCCGCAGCTTCACGCCCGAGATCGCGACGCTCTACAACCTGATCCCGAGCGACGTGGGGCGGCCGCTGACGGACATCGCCGGGCGGATCGCCTACGAGACGCTGCGCGAGGACGTGGGGCTGGTGCTGGACACCTTGACGCCCCTGGAGCGGCGGGTGGCGCGGACGGACGGCTCGGCGCACTACCTGGTCCGCATCCTGCCCTACCGCTCGCCGGACAACGCGGTGGACGGGTCGTTGCTCACGTTCGTGGACGTGACGAGCCTGGTGCAGGCGGAGGCGCACCAGCGGCTGCTGATCGACGAGCTGAACCACCGGGTCAAGAACATGCTGACGGTGGTGATCTCGCTGGCGACGGCGACGCTGCGGCGGTCGGAGTCGCTTCCTGAGTTCTCGGACATGTTCATGGGCCGGGTGCACGCGCTGAGCGCCGCCTACACGCTGCTGAGCCGGGAGGGCTGGGAGCGCGTGGCGCTGCACGAGATGATGGCGCAGGAGCTGCAACCGTTCCTGTCGGACGAGCGGCACAACGTGGTCATCGAGGGGCCACCGGTGATGCTGGAGCCGCGGCGGGCGCTGGCGCTCGGGATGGCGCTGCACGAATTGGCGACGAACGCGGTCAAGCACGGCGCGTTGTCAGTGCCGGAAGGCACGGTGCAGGTGACATGGACGATCGAGGGCACGGCCAGGGACGGCAAGCAGATCGCGTTGGAGTGGCGGGAGCGGGACGGGCCGGCGGTGACGCCGCCGCAGCGCCGCGGGTTCGGCACCATCATGATCGAGCGCGGGCTGGCGCACGACCTGGGCGGCAGTGTGACGCTCGAATTCCCGGCCGACGGCGTGCGGGCGCGGTTGCTGGCGCCGTTGCTGGACCCCGCGGCGGCCCCGGCGATGGCGACGCAAGACGCCTGACATGAGCGGCCGCGCGTTGGCCGGCAAGCGCGTGCTGGTGGTCGAGGACGAGGTCGTGGTGGCGTTCCTGATCGAGGACGTACTGGCGGAGGAGGGCTGCGACGTGGTGGGACCCTACGCTACGGTGGCGTTGGCGCTGATCGCGGCGGAGACGGAGGCGCTCGACTTCGCCATGCTGGACGTCAACGTGGCCGGGGAGCGGGTGTATCCGGTGGCGCTAAGGCTGGCCGCCCGGAACATCCCGTTCCTGCTGGTGTCGGGCTACGGCGACGCGGCAGTGCCGCCCGAGCATCCGGAGTGGCAGGTGTTCGGCAAGCCGTTCCGGGCCGGCGAGCTGGTGAGCCGGCTGGCCCGGCTGGTGGCTTGAGCGGAGGCGGGGCGCGAGGCTTTACCCGCCGGGGGTTTAGAGCGGTTTCATGTTGCGCAAAACCGCTCTAGCCATCGTTCCACGCGGTTGCTCAGTTTGGTCGGACGCGAGGCGCGTCCGACCAAACTGAAACCGCTCTAAGCCCCGGACTCCAGGAACGGATCGCGAAGGTTGGCCTTCGCCGGAGTCCAGGGGCGAAGCCCCGGCCCCGCCTACAACATGGGCCGGCCGCCGGTGACGGGGATCAGGGCCGAGGTCATGTAGCTGGCGTCGTCGGAGGCGAGCAGGACGTAGGCCCCGGCGAGTTCGGCGGGCTGGCCGGGGCGGCCCATCGGCGTGTTGGAGCCGAACGCCTTGACCTTGTCGGGCGGCATGGTGGCGGGGATCAGGGGCGTCCAGATCGGGCCGGGGGCGACGGCGTTCACGCGAATGCCCTTCTCGGCGAGCATCTGGCCGAGGCCGGCGGTGAAGTTGGCGATGGCGCCCTTGGTGGTGGCGTAGGCCAGCAGGCCGGGGGACGGCGAGGTGGCGTTGATCGAGCTGGTGTTGATGATGGACGCGCCGGGCTTCATGTGCGGCACGGCGGCGCGGCAGAGATAGAACATGCTGTGGAGGTTGGTGCGCATGGTGACGTCCCATTCCTCGGCGCTGATGTCCTCGATGGACTCGAAGCTTTTCTGGTGGGCGGCGTTGTTGACCAGGATGTCGAGGCCGCCGAGTTCGGCGACCGCGCGCTCGACCAGCGTCTTGCAGTGGGCCTCGTCCTTGATGTCGCCGGGGACGAGGATGGCCTGGCGGCCGGCCTGCTTGACCCACTTGGCGGTTTCCTCGGCGTCCTCCTGCTCGTTGTAATAGGAGATGAGGATGTCAGCGCCTTCGCGGGCGTAGGCGATGGCGACGGCGCGGCCGATGCCGGAGTCGCCGCCGGTGATGAGCGCCTTGCGGCCGGCGAGACGGCCGCTGCCCTTGTAGCTGTCCTCGCCGTGATCGGGCTTGGGGTTCATGTCGGCGGTGGAGCCGGGCGGCTCCTGTTGCTGCTTCGAGACGCTTTCGGGATAGTCGGCCATAGATCAGGCTCCGGGTTCGGGGTGTCGAGACCGGTTCAAGGGGGCGGGCGGGCGGAGGGTTGCGCGATGGGGCGGTGCCAAAGCGGTGAGGTCGCGGCGTGGTGATGGGCGGCGTCGCGTGGTCGGCGGCGCAGTACGTGGCGTTCGAGGCGGAGCGGACCCGGCCCGTGCGCGACCTGCTGGCGGCGGTGCCGACGGCAGCGGCGCGGGCGGTGGTCGATCTCGGCTGCGGGCCGGGCAACTCGACTGAGCTGTTGGCGGCGCGGTTCCCGGACGCGCTGGTGTCGGCGCTCGACGGCTCGGCGGAGATGGCGGCGGCGGCGCGGGCGCGGCTGCCGGGGGTGGCGGTGGAGGTGGGTCGGATCGAGGACTGGGCGGCGCCGGGGCCGTTCGACGTGATCCTGGCGAACGCGTCGCTGCACTGGGTGGCGGACCATGCGGCGTTGCTGCCGCGGCTGGCAGGGCGGCTGGCGGCGGGGGGGAGCCTCGCGGCGCAGATGCCGGACAACCTGGGCGAGCCGGCGCACGCGCTGATGCGGGCGGTGGCGGCGGAGGGGCCGTGGGCCGGGCGGATGGAGGAGGCGTTGGCCGCGCGGACGGCGCTGCTCGACGCCCGCGGGTACTACGCCACCCTGCGGCCAGCGTGCCGGGCGGTCGAGATCTGGCGGACGACGTACTATCACCCGTTGGCCGGTGGGGCGGACGCGGTGGTGGCGTGGTTCGAGGGCAGCGGGCTGCGGCCGTTCCTGCGCGCGCTCGACGGGGCCGAGCGGGCCGCGTTCCTCGCGCGCTACCGCGAGGAGATCGCGTTGGCCTATCCCGTGGACGTGGACGGCAGCGTGCTGCTGCCGTTCCCGCGCCTGTTCTTCGTGGCGACGCGGTGACGCGCCGGGCCACGGCTGGTCCCGGCGCGCACCGGCATGGCCGCTAGGGCGGCTCCAGCTTGGTCGGACGCACTCTCATGTCCGATCAAGCCGACGAACCGTGGTGGAACCGCTTCAGGCGAAGTTGATCTTCTGGTTGTCGCCAGGGTCCGGCGCTTCGCCGGTGACGACGGCCTTCACGTAGCCGTAGGCGTGGACCATCTTGCTGTTCGGGGCGTCCCAGTACTCGGCAGCGGTGACGTTGATCTTGAGCAGGCCGATGTCCGGGTCGTCCTTGCCCTTGGGGAACCAGGTGCGAAGCGGCTCGGACCAGTGCTGGTCGATGCTCTGCTTGTCGCTGACCACGGTGGCCTTGCCGGAGAGGCTGACGTAGTTCTGGCTGTCCGGCTCGGCGTAGGTGACGCCGACGCTGTGCTCGGCGTTGACCTCCTCCACCTTGTGGCTGCTCTTGCGGGTGAAGAACCAGAGGGTGCCGTCGAACTCGGACTGGCTGGCGGCCATAGGGCGCGCGCGCAGGTCGCCGTCGTCGGCGGTGGTCAGCATAGCGAACTTGATGTCCTTGATCATGGACCAGAGCTTGTCGCGGAGTTCCGGGGTGGCAGCGGTCATGTCGGCTCCTTCTCTTGGGTGAGCGTGCGTGGATGGGGGTTAAAGCGTTGAGGCCGGGGCGGGGTTGCACGCCAATGCGACGTGCCGCCGAGGCGGGCGCGCTGGCCGACCCGGCGGAGGCCGGGCGGCGGCGGGCGTTGCTGGCCGGGGCGGCGGGACGAACGGGGCCGATGGCGGCGCTGGTGCGGCACGCGGCGGCGCTGCGGACGACGCACGGCGAGGTGCCGGATGCCGACCCGCTGGACGGGGGCGCGGCGGCGCGGCTGCTGTTGCTGCTGGAAACGCCGGGGCCGTCCATCGGGGGGAACGGGATCGTGTCGGCGGACAACCCGACCGGGACCGGGCGCAACTTGCGGCGGTTCTGGGCCGAGGCCGGGCTGTGCCGGCGGGACCGGGTGATCTGGAACGCGGTGCCGTGGGTGATCCACGAGGGCGGGCGCAACCGCGCGCCGCGCGCGGCGGAGGTGCGGGCGGGGCTGGCGACGCTGCCGCCGCTGCTGGCCGGGTTGCCGCGGCTGCGGGTGGCGGTGCTGGCGGGGCGGGCGGCAGCGGGGGCGGCGGGGCTGTTCGGGCCGGGGGTGCGGGTGCTGCTGATGCCACATCCCAGCCCGACGATCGTATGCACCAGCCCGGAGATCGGGCGGCGGATCGGCGCGGCGCTGGGCGAGGCGGCGGCGGTGCTGCGGGACGATCGCGGTTGACGGAAGGCCGTGGGCTTCGTCCCTCGACCCCACCAGGGCTGTGATCCAAATTGGGGTTCGGGGCCCGCGGCCCCGACGGGTCCAGGGCAGCGCCCTGGCCTTGACTGTTCCGGGCGGCCCAGTGCGGGACCCTAGGGCGGGGAAAGGCGCAGGATCGTCGGTTCGATGGGGTCGAGGGAAAGGTCGAGGCGGGTGGCGACGGCCGGGGGGCCGGGGCGGCGGAGGTCGGTGACGGCGGCGGGCGCGGGCAGGGCCAGGGTGATGCGGGGCGGCGCGCCCCAGGGGCGGCCGGATTGCAGGGCGAGGATGGTGCCCGCGGCGTCCCGCCACCAGCGGGCCTCGACGCCGGGGGCGGGCTGGCCGTCGGGGCCGAGCACGGTGGCGCGAGGGCGCGCGCCGGCTTCCGCCAGCAGGGCGGCGAGCTTGGCCAGGGTGGCGGGGGTGTCCTCGTTGTCGGGGCGGACGGGCTGGGGATGGGGGACGCCGGGCAGCGGCGGCGCGGCGCGGCGGCGGCCGTGGCCGTCGTAGAGGCCGGGTTCGGTGTCGGCGAGGACGGCGCCGCCCCCGGCGCGGAAGGCCTGGATGGCGGACACGTCGGCGTCGGACAGGGCGATGGCGTGCGGGAGGAGCAGGACCTTGACGCCGGCCAGGGTGGCGGGGCCGAGCGTGTCGGCGGCGACGAAGCGGGGCTGGACGCCGATCTCGGCCAGGCGGCGCAGCAGGATGCGGCGGCTGGCGCGCCAGGCGTTGTCGTCGTACTCGCGCTCGGCGTCGCGGGCGGACCAGTCGTGGTCGCCGGCCCGGCGGTCGAGCAGCCAGCGCAGGCGGAAGCTGGCCTGGCTGTGCAGGACGGCGACCGGATCGGGAGCGGGGCGGGCCGTGGCGAGGGCGGGCATGACGGGGGCGATGGCGGCGGCGAGGGCGGCGATCTCGCGGCCGCGCGGGCCGGGCGCGCCGTCCGGGCGCACCACGTCGTCGTCCTCGTCCCAGACGATCATGCCGCGGCCGCCGTGGAGCACGCTGCGCCAGGCGGCGTGGGCCTCGCGCGGACCGCGGCCGAAGCTGGTGCGGATCGGGATCAGGTCCGGGTTGAAGGCGGTGGCGAGGTCGAGGGCGTGGCCGTAGTCGTAGATCTCCATCACGTCCACGGCGGGGGCGAGGCGGGCGTAGTCGTAGCCACCCCAGCCCGGCACCTGCGCGCCCTCGATGGCGGCGAGCGCGCCCGGGTCGGCGGCGTGGACCGCGTCCGTGCCGGCGCGGACGGCGCGGGCGAAGGCGACGTCCATCCAGGCCTTGAAGTCGGACCAGGCGGAGTAGTTGCCGTCCGTGCGGCGGAGGGCGGCGTCGGTGAGTTCAGGCTGCACCGCGTCCCAGGATGGGAAGTCGGCGTTCCACTGCCGGTTGAGGGCGGCGAGGCTGGGGTATTGCGTGCGGAGCCAGTCGCGCATGGCGGCGAGCGAGGCGGGGGCGAGGTCGGCGTCCCAGGCGGCGGCGAGGTCGCCGATGCCGGTCTCGTCGCCGAGGTTGTAGAACAGGGGGCCGTGCGGGGCCTCGGCGCGGACGACGGCGGCGAGGCGGTCGCGGACGCGGGCGAGGAAGGCGGGGTCGGACAGGCCGGGTTCGCGCAGGAACACCGAGGGGTCGTCGGGCGCGTCGCGGCGGCGCTGCTTGGCGGCGTCGAACAGCCAGGTGACGGGCTTGCCCGGCGCGTAGCGGTGATAGGGGGCGTAGAAGTCGGTGGCGATGTTCTCCAGGTAGTAGGTGAGGCCGGCGGCGAGGGCCTGGTCGCGGCCGGGGCGATCAACCTGGCCCAGGCTGGCGCGGACCTTGACGCCGGTGAAGCCGAGGGCGGCGAGGCCCTGCAACTGGGCCGGGGTGCGGTCCTGCCACATCAGGAGCTGGTAGCGGTCCCAGCGGGCGTCCTCCGCCCGGACGGGCGCGGCCAGCAGCAGGCAGAGGAGCAGGAGGGCGCGGGTCATCGGCCGAGCCAACCCTTGAGGGTGCGCTTGGCGTCGCCGGCGAGGGCGCGGGCCGTGCCCCAGGCGTCGCGGGCCAGGCCGCCGGCCTTGTGGCGCAGCAGGCCGGCGTCGCTGACCACGGTGTCGCCGGGGGGGACGGTGTTGGCGTCGAGCACGGGGTCGGCGTCCGTCCAGTCCAGGAGCAGGGTTCGCGGGCCGCCGACGGCGCTCTCCAGGCGGTTGCGGCGCAGGGTGACGCCGGCGCCGGTGGCGACGACGGCGGCGGCGTGGGGCGGCGGGTTGGGGCCGAGCCGCAGCACGTTGTCCTGCATCACGAGCTGGCCGCCGCCGGCGCTGACGGCCGCGCCCGCGCCGGGTTCGGCGCCGGTGTCGATGTGGTTGCCGGCAAGCTCGGTGCGGGCGGCGGTGGACGAGATCTGGCCGCCCTTGACGCCGGTGAAGGTCGAGGCCTCGACGCGCAGCAGGGCGATGCCGGCGACGGTCAGGGCGTAGGTGGGGCGCTCGCCGGGGACGCCGCCGCCGTCGAACGCGCAGTGGCTGAGGCGGATGACGCCGGGGCCGGCCTGGGCGGCGAGCAGGCCGACCTCGTTGTTGTCGAAGCGGACCCGTTCGAGGGTGAGGGATTGCGCTTCGAGGCGGATGCCAGCGCCGTTGCGGTCGGGGACGCGGGCGCGGGCGAGGGTGAGGTCGCGCACGGTGAGGCTGTCGGCCTGGACGACGAGGACCGCCTTGCCTTGGCAGGTCTGGTCGCGCAGCACGGTCGTGGGGCCAGCGCCTTCCAGGGTGAGGCCGCGGCGGGAGAGGATGGCGCACTCGTAGTAGTCGCCGGGGGCGAGGCGGATGGTGTCGCCGTCCGCGGCGGCGGCGACGGCGGCGGCCAGGGTGGGATGCGAGGCCCCCTGCCCCGGCGCGCCGGCGCCGACCAGCAGCGTGCGGCTGGCGGCCGGGGCGGCCAGGAGGGAGGCGAGCGCCGCGCAGGCGAGGCGCATCGGGGTCGGCTCCTGGATCAGCGGGCGGCGGGTCAGCGGGCGGGCGTCACCTTGCCGTCGCCGCTGAGCGGCTGGACCTGGCCGGTGAGGCGGTTGCCCTTGAGCACGGCGGGGGTGGCGGTGAGATTGCGGACGAAGATGGTGCGGTAGTTGCCGTCGTTGGCGAAGGTGTTGCCCTCGACGACGATCTCGGGCGTCGGCTGGGAGACGCCTTCCGCGCCGATGACGATGGCGGCGGAATGGTTCTCGGCCTCGGGGCCTTTCTCGAGCTTGCTGTCGCGCACGACGAGGCTGCCGCCGACGGGCTGCTCGATGAGGTAGCTGGCGGTGCCGTCCTCGCCGTCCTGGATGGTGGCGCCGATGACCTCGGTGCGGGCGGCGCGGGACTTGATGTGGTGGCCCTGCTTGGTGCCGGTGAACTGGCTGCGCTCGATGCGGACGAGGTTGGCGTTGTTGACGTAGATGCCATGGGCGCAGTTGGAGCCGGTCGGGCAGGTGCCGTTGGCGTCGAACAGGCTGTTGCGGACGGTGATGGTGCCGGGCCGCGGCGGGGTGGAGAGGATGCCGTTCTGGTTGTTGACGAAGCGGACGCCGTCGACGGTGAGGTTGGGGCTCTCGTTGCGGATGCCGGCGCCGTTGTTGTCGGGGACGCGGGCGCGGGTCAGGGTGAGGTTGCGGACGGTGATGTTGTCGCCGGTGGTGATGAACAGGCCCTTGCCGGCGCACGCCTTGTCGGTGATGACGACGGCGGAGGCGTCGCCCGCGCCCTGGATGGTGAGGTTGTTGGCGCGCCAGGTGGCGCAGTCGAAGTACTGGCCGGGCTGGATGGCGACGGTGTCGCCGGGCTTGGCGGCGGCGGCGGCGGCGGACGGCTGGGCGAACTCCTTGCCGGGGCCGACTTCGAGGGTGCGGGCGCGGGCGGGCGCGAACGGTGCTGTGCAGGCCGTGAGCGACGTGACCAGGATGGCGGACAGGGTGGCGACGCGGAGGGTGTGCGGCATGGGCATGAAGCCGGCTCCCGAGGATGGAAATGTCGTGCGGAGGGGCGGACCCTAGCCCAACCAGGTGAACGCGACAAACGAAACGATTTTCAGAACTCCAGCACGATCTTGCCGAAGTGCTTGCCGCTTTCCTGGTGGCGGAAGGCGTCGGCGATGGCGTCGAGGCCGAAGCTGCGGTCGATGACGGGGCGGAGGCGGCTGGCGTCGAGGGCGCGGACCATGTCCACCTGCTCGCGGCGGCTGCCGACGATGATGCCTTGCAGGCGGGCCTGCCGGGCCATCAGCAGCGCGGTCGGGACCTCGCCGCCGCGGCCGGTGAGCACGCCGATCAGGGAGACGTGGCCGCCGACGCGGACGGCGCGGATCGACTGCGGCAGGGTGCCGGGGCCGCCGACCTCGATCACGTGGTCGACGCCGCGGCTGCCGGTCCAGTCGCGGGCCTCCGCGCCCCATTGCGGGTTGGTGCGGTAGTTGATGGCGTGGTCCGCGCCCAGGGCGCGGACGCGCGCCAGCTTGTCGTCGGAGGAGGAGGTGGCGATGACGGCCGCGCCCATCATCTTGGCGAACTGCAGAGCGAAGACGGAGACGCCGCCGGTGCCGAGCACGAGCACGGTGTCGCCGGCCTTGAGGCCGCCCTCGACGACCAGGGCGCGCCAGGCGGTGAGGCCGGCGGTGGTCAGCGTCGCGGCCTCGGCGTGGCTCCAGCCGGCGGGGGCGTGGGTGACGCTGGTGGCCGGGCAGGTGACGGCCTCGCGGGCGAAGCCGTCCACGCCGTCGCCGGGGACGGTCCTGAAGTCGCCGAGGGTGGCCGGGCCGTCGTGCCAGGTGGGGAAGAAGCAGGACACGACGTGGTCGCCGGGCTTGAACCCGATGACGCCGGGGCCGGTCGCGTCCACCTCGCCCGCGCCGTCCGACATCGGGATGCGGCCGTCGTCGGGCCAGCCGTCGCGGGTGACGACGCCGTAGTCGTGGTAGTTCAGCGAGGAAGCGTGGAGGCGGACGCGCAGCTCGCCGGGGCCGGGGTCGGGGGCGTCGGGCAGGTCGGCGGCGCGCAGGTTGGCGAGGCCGCCGGGGGAGCGGAGCTGGATGGCTTTCATGGGGAGGTCCTACCGCGGTTCGGGGATGGAGGCGATGACGTGGAGCGCCATCGCTGCGCCGGCCTGGCACGGCTCGATCACCGGGACGCCGACCTCGGCCTCGACGGCGGCGCGGTGGGCGGCCATGCCGGTGCAGCCGAGCACCACCGCCCCGGCCCCGGCGTCCACGCAGGCGCGGGCGGCGCGGACCAGGCCCTGTCGGGCGGCGTCGGGGTCGAGCAGGGTGTCCATCGAGACGTTCATCGCGACGGCGAGCGCGAGGCGGGCTTCGAGGCCCATGGCGCGCAAGGCGGCGGCGTGCCGGGCGTGGGAGGCGTCGACGATGGCGATCACGCCGAAGTGCTCGGCGCGGGCGACGGCGGCGGCGACGGCGCAGCGGAAGATGCCGAGCACGGGCCGGGCGGTGCTGGCGCGGACGGCACCGAGGCCAGGGTCGGAGGCGCAGGCGACGAGGTAGACGTCGGCCGGGTCGGCCTCGACGCGGCGGCAGAGCGGCTCAGCGGCGGCGTGCCAGTCGCGCCAGGACAGGACGGCCGGCGGGCCGTCGGGCAAGCCGACCACGTCGACGCGGGGGCCGCCCGGATGGCGGAACGGCGCGACGGCGCGGTCGATGCCGGCGGTGCAGGCGTCCGAGCGATTAGGATTGATGACAAGGACGCGCGCCATCACTTAACAGTTGACGCGAGCCGCCCGGCGATCAAGCCTGGGTGGCTAACCCGAGAGGCAAGCCGTGCCTGATCAGACGCCACGATCGCTTTGGCAGCCAGACCGGACGCCGGCCGCGCCGCCGTGGCCGGTGCCGCCGTTGCTGACGGCGATGGGGCGCGGAGCCTGGGGGTTGTGCCCGGCCTGCGGCCAGACGCACGCCTTCATGGGCTACCTGAAGGTGACGCCGGAGTGCCGGGCGTGCGGCGCGCCGCTCGGGTCGTATCGCGCCGACGACGCGCCGCCCTACTTCACCATCTTCATCGTCGGCCACATCCTGGTGCCGATCCTCTACTGGGTCGAGACGGCTTACCAGCCGGAGCTGTGGGTGCAGGCGGCGATCTTCCTGCCGGCGGCGCTGGTGATGACGCTCGGCCTGCTGCGGCCGGTGAAGGGGGCAACCCTCGGGCTGATGCTGAAGCTCGGCATGGTCAAGGCGGCAGACGACGATACGTGAGCGGGGACGGCCTGGCTTCGCCCGGCCCTGACGACCGGTTGGTCAGCGTCGTGCTGACCGGGGAGCCGCTGACCCGGCTGTCACCGGTGCTGGAAGCGGATCGGGCGCAGGCGGTGGCGGACCTGGAACACGAGAACAGCTTCGCATTGTGCCCGGCCCCGGAGCGGGGTCCGGAGCGCGCTTGGGCCGCCGGACCCTACATCCTGCACCTGTCGATCCAAGAAGGCCGCCTCGTGTTCGACGTGCGCGACGCCCAGGACGCGCCGGTGACGGCGGTGGGGCTGGCGCTGGGTCCGTTCCGGGGGCTGATCAAGGACTACCAGATGCTGGTGGACAGCCACATGCTGGCCGTCGAGGAAGGCCGGGCCGAGCGCATCCAGGCGATCGACATGGGGCGGCGGGGGCTGCACAACGAAGGGGCGGCGCTGCTGCAGGCGCGGCTGGCGAAGAAGGCGGCCATCAACCAGGAGACGGCGCGGCGGCTGTTCACCCTGGTGTGCGTGCTGCATACGCGGGTGTCGGCTTAGGGCGGTTTCAGCTTTGCCGGACGCGCTCTCGCGCCCGGCGGAACTGGGCAACGGCGTGGCGCTCCAGCGCGGGGGCGCTGGCCTCGGCCCGCCGGGGCCTTCCCCAGATCGCTATGATCAGAACAATCCTTCGATCATGCCCGCGTCGTCCAGGTGGATGGCGTTGGCGGCGGGGGCGCGCGGCAGGCCGGGCATGGTCATGATGTCGCCGCAGACGGCGACGACGAAGCCGGCGCCGGCGGACAGGCGGACCTCGCGGACGGGGAGGACGTGGCCCTCCGGCGCGCCGAGGGCGGCCGGGTCGGCGGTGAAGCTGTACTGGGTCTTGGCGACGCAGACGGGAACGTGGCCGAAGCCTGCGGCCTCGAACGCGGCGAGGCGCTTGGCGACGGCGGGGGGGATGGCGACGTCGGCGGCGCGGTAGATCTGGCGGGCGATGGTGCGGAGCTTCTCCGCCAGGGGGAGCGAGGGCGGGTAGAGCGGGGCGTAATCGGCAGCACCCGCCTCGATGCGGGCGAGGACGGCGCGGGCGAGGTCGGCAGCGCCGGGGCCGCCGTCGGACCAGTGGGTGCAGAGGATGGTGTCCACGCCGCGCCCGGCCATGGCGTCGCGGACCACGTCGAACTCGGCCTCGGTGTCGGTGACGAAGCGGTTGAGGGCGACGACGACGGGCAGGCCGAACTTGGCCAGGTTCTCGGCGTGGCGGGCGAGGTTGGCGACGCCGCGGGCGACGGCGGCCGGGTCGGCGCGGCCGAGGTCGGCTTTCGCGACCCCGCCGTGCATCTTGAGGGCGCGGACGGTGGCGACGACGACGGCGCAGGCGGGCGACAGACCGGCGGCCGGGCACTTGATGTCGAGGAACTTCTCGCCGCCCAAGTCCGCGCCGAAGCCCGCCTCCGTCACCACCACGTCGGCGAGGCCGAGGCCGAGGCGGGTGGCGACGACGGAGTTGCAGCCGTGGGCGATGTTGGCGAAGGGGCCGCCGTGGACGAGGGCCGGGTTGCCGTCGAGCGTTTGCACCAGGTTGGGGGCGAAGGCCTCGCGCAGCAAGGCGGCCATCGCGCCGGCGGCGCCGAGGTCGCGGGCGGTGACGGCCGAGCCGTCGCGGCGGCTGGCGACCTGGATGCGGCCCAGGCGGTCCTGCAAGTCGTCGAGGTCGCGGGCGAGGCAGAACACGGCCATCACCTCGCTGGCCACGGTGATGTCGAAGCCGTCCTCGCGCGGGCTGCCGTTGGCGACGCCGCCGAGGCCGTTGACGACGGCGCGCAGCGCGCGGTCGTTCATGTCGAGGCAGCGCCGCCAGGTGACGCGGCGGGGGTCGATGCCCAGCGCGTTGCCCCAGTAAAGGTGGTTGTCGAGCAGGGCGGCGAGCAGGTTGTTGGCGCTGGTGATGGCGTGGAAGTCGCCGGTGAAGTGGAGGTTGATGTCATCCATCGGCGCGACCTGGGCCCGGCCGCCGCCGGTGGCGCCGCCCTTCATGCCGAAGCACGGGCCGAGCGAGGGTTCGCGCAGGCAGATCATGGCGCGCGCGCCGACGTGGTTGAGCGCGTCGCCGAGGCCGATGGTGGTGGTGGTCTTGCCTTCGCCGGCGGGGGTGGGGCTGATGCCGGTGACGAGGACGAGCTTGCCGCGGGGCTGCTCGGACGCGGCGCGGGCGAAGCCGGACGCGATCTTGGCCTTGTGCTTGCCGTAAGGCTCGACGGCGTCGGCGGGGATGCCGGCGCGGGCGGCGATCTCGGCGATGGGGCGCAGCGTGGCGGCGCGGGCGATCTCGAGGTCGGTGGGCATCAGGCGGCTTCCTGTCCGGTGGGGCCGGGCGTGCGGCTCTTCGCCGTGGGTCCGGGCGTGTGGCGGGGGGCAGCGCCCATGTCGGCCAGGACTGCGCCCATCGCCGCCACCGCGCCGCGCATGTCGCCCGGGGTGACAGCGCCGATGCAGCCGACGCGGAAGCTCGGTTCGGGGGTGTTGCGGAAGTTGCTGATGACGATGCCGTGGGCCTTGAGGCCGTCGACGAAGCGTTGCAGGTCCCAGGCCGGCCTGTCGGGGGCGGCGACGTTGACGACGATGGGGCCTTGCGTCCCGGGCGGCAGGCAGGGCCGCAGGCCGAGGGCCTGCACGCCGTCGTAGAGCGCGCGCATGTTGGCGGTGTAGCGGGCGAGACGGGCGGCGGGCCCGCCCTCGGCGTCGAGCAGGTCGAGGGCGACGTCCACGGCGGCGAGCACGCCGGCGGCGGGGGTGAAGCGGGGGACGCCCCAGTTGCCATCGGCCGAGTAGCGGTGAAGCTCGGCGAGGTCGAACGACCAGCTCCCGGCCTGGCCGACGCAAGCCTGCAGGCGGTCGGCGCGGGCGACGGTGAAGGAGCTGCCGGGCAGGGCTTCCAGGCACTTGTTGGAGGTGAAGCACACGGCGTCGATCATGGGCAGGCGGGACAGGTCGAACGGCAGCGCGCCGAGGGCGGACACGGCGTCGACGATGACCCGCCGCCCGGCGCGGCCGGCGGCCTCGGCCAGCGCCGGGGCATCGTGGGCGATGCCGGTCGAGGTTTCGCTGTAGACGCAGGCGAGGTGGGTGAGCGTCGGGTCGGCACCGAGGGCGCGCTGCACGGCGAGGGGGTCGGTCGGCTGGCCGTCCGGCACGGCCAGGGGCACGACGACGCGGCCGGCGTCGGCGGCGAGGCGTCGCAGGCGCTCGGCGTACTGGCCGGTCATCGGCAGCAGCAGGCGTCCGCCGGGCGGCAGGAAGGTGCGCAGCGCGGCTTCGAGGGCGAAGTGGCCGCAGCCGGGCAGCGGCAGGCAGGCGTGGGCGCCCTCCTCGCCGCCGGCGAGGGCGCGGACGCGGTGGCGGATGCGGGCGTAGGTGGCGCGGAAGTCGTTGTCCCACGGCGCGTAGTCCTGGGCGGCGGCGGCGCGGACCTTGTGGTCGGTGGTGACGGGGCCGGGGATCAGCAGCAGCATCGCGGCACGGTTCCTGACGGGTCGGGAGGCGGGATCAAGGGACGGATCGCGGCCGGGATCAACCCCCCTTGGACGGGACCCGCCCTCGGACGGGACCCGCTTGGACGCGTCCCCTGGGTGGACCCGGCCGGGCGGGTGAGCCTTCGAGCCTATCGCGCGACCCCCATCGCGGTGCGCCGCGGCGTTTGCTACGGTGCAGCATGATCTCGCCCCTGCCCTTGCCCGACTGGGTGCCCTGGTGGGTCCACCTGGTTCTCCTGTTGTCAGCGCTGCTGTTCGCGCTGCTGTTCCTGTTGATGCCGTTCAGCGTGTTCGGCGTGAAGGCGCGGCTCGAAGGCGTGGAGGCGCGGCTGGACGAGATCCAGGGCGAGATCCGCAGCCTGGCGATGCGGCTGCCGGAGCCGTACGAGCCGGGGCTCGATTACGTCCGCCCGGACGAGCGGGGCGGGCAACGGCCGCCGATCCCCCCTGCCCCACGCCGGGCCGAGGCGTCGCGGATGGAGACGGGACGGGCCGAGACGGGGCGTGCCGAGATGGGGCGTGCCGAGATGGGGCGGGCCGAGGCCCGGGGGAGCCGGCCGGGCCGGACCGAGCCGCGGCTGTATTGAGGCGATGACCTCGCCGCTGTCCACGCTGGTGTCCATGCCGTCGGCCGCGCACCTGGCGGCGACGCCGGAGCGGACGGCGATCGTCGCGGCGCCCAGCGAGCCGGCGCAGGGCGCGCGGACCCGGCTGCTCGACCGCTACGGCAGCTGTGAATTCGAGGCGGCGGAGACCGTCGTCTGCCTGGGCGGCGACGGGTTCCTGCTGGAAACGCTGCACCGGCTGATGGCGGCGGGGCGGACGACGCCGGTTTACGGCATGAACTGCGGCTCGGTCGGGTTCCTGATGAACGCGTTCGCCGAGGACGAGCTGCCGCAGCGGCTGGCGCGGGCGCAGGCGGCGGTGCTGCACCCGTTGCGGATGATCGCGGTGACGGCGGCGGGGGCGGTGGAGGAAGCCTTGGCGCTGAACGAGGTGGCGCTGCTGCGCCAGTTGCGCCAGGCGGCGAAGATCCGGGTCACGGTGGACGGGCGGGTGCGGCTGGCCGAGCTGGTGTGCGACGGGGTGCTGATCTCCACGCCGGCCGGCTCGACGGCGTACAACCTGTCGGCGCACGGGCCGATCGTGCCGCTGTCCGGCAACCTGCTGCCGTTGACGCCGATCAGCGCCTTCCGGCCGCGGCGCTGGCGCGGCGCGCTGCTGCCGAGCACGGTGGACGTGCTGTTCGAGGTGCTGGAGCGGGACAAGCGCCCGGTGGCGGCCGGGGCGGATTTCACCGAGGTGCGCGACGTGGCCTCGGTGTCGGTGAGCGAGGACCGCGGCGTGACGACGACGGTGCTGTTCGACCCGGACCTCGGCTTGCCGGAGCGGATCATCGCCGAGCAGTTCACGGCCTGAGCGGGCCTTGGCAGGGCGATCAGCCGAGCGATCAAATGTTCGTGCGACGTCCGTAACCAATCAGCAAGGTTTAGCCGCTACGTAGCGGCCATGCGGCTCAAACTCTTTCGCGCCCCGAGCGTGACCACGGCGATGACGCTGGTTCGGACCGAGCTCGGCCCGGACGCGCTGATCCTGGCGACGCGGCGGATCGGCGACGAATTCGAGATCACGGCGGCCCTGGAGCCGAGATCGGAGCTGGCAACGGAGCCGGGGGCGGACGTGGCCTGGGGGACGCCGTTCGCGTGGGCGGCCGACCCGGCGCAGGCCGAGGCGCTGCGCTGGCACGGTGTGCCGGCGGCGCTCGTGGCCGGCCTCGCCGCCGGGTCGCTGACGGAGAGGCTGTCGGGGGCGCTGCGGTTCGGCGCGATCGATTTCTCGCCGGGCGCGGCACCGCTGCTGCTGGTCGGGCCGCCCGGATCGGGCAAGACGCTGACCACGGCGCGGCTGGCGACGCGGCTGGTGCTGGGAGGACAGGTGCCGCTGGTGATCTCGGCCGACGGCGAGCGGGCCGGCGCGGCGGAGCAACTGGCCGCCTTCACCCGGCTGCTCGGCATCCCGCTGATCGTCGCCTCGGACGCGGCCACGCTCGGCCGGGCGCTGACGCGGCGGCAGGACGGCGCGCCGGTGCTGATCGACACCGCGGGCATCGACCCGTTCGACCCGGCCGGCCACGCCGGGCTGGGCAAGCTGGCGGCGACCGCCGGCGGGCGGGCGGCGCTGGTGTTGCCGGCGGGGCTTGACGCGGGCGAATCGGCCGACATCGCCACCGTGTTCGCCGCCGCCGGCGCCACCATGCTGATCGCGACCCGGCTCGACGTGGCCCGGCGGCTGGGCGGCGTGCTGGCGGCGGCCGCGGTCGGGCTCACCTTGACGGAGGCGGGCACCGGGCCGGGCGCCGCCGATGGACTGCAACCGATGACCCCGGCGCTGCTCGACGACCGACTCGCCACCCCCAATAGGAGGGCTGCCTGATGCCCGCCCCAAGCTCCATGCCCCGGTTCATCGCGATCGCGTCCGGCAAGGGCGGGGTCGGCAAGACCTGGTTCGCCGTCACGCTGGCGCAGGCGCTGACGCAGCAGGGGCGGCGCGTGCTGCTGTTCGACGGCGATTTCGGCCTGGCCAACGTGGACATCCAGATCGGCTTCGTGCCGCGGCACGACCTGGGCGACGTGCTGCACGGCCGGGTGGCGCTGGAGGCGGCGGCCGAGCGGTTCGAGCCGGGCGGGTTCGACGTGCTGGCCGGGCGCAGCGGCTCGGGCTCGCTCGCCTCGCTCGACCCGGCGCTGCTCGACCGGATGCTCGGCCTGCTGGCCGGCTTCGGGGCGCGCTACGACCACGTGCTGCTGGACCTGGGCGCCGGGCTGGAGGGCGGGGTGCGGCGGCTGGCGGCCTGGGCCGAAACGCTGCTGGTGCTGGCGACGGAGGAGCCGAGCAGCATCACCGACGCCTACGCCACCTTGAAGCTGCACGCCGCCGACCGGCCGCGCGGGGACGCGCGGCTGGTCATCAACCAGGTCGCCTCGGCGGCGACGGCGGAGCGGACGGCGACGGCGATCCGGCGGGCGTGCACGACCTTCCTCGGCCAGTCGCCGGCGTGGCTGGGCAGCATCCGGCGCGACGCGCGGGTGCCGGAGGCGATCTGCCAGCAGAGCCTGCTGCTGACCCGCCACCCGGCCTGCGCCGCGGCGGAGGACATCGGCCGCATCGCCGCCGCGCTGCGCGACTCCGTGTCCGCCACCCTATGAGAGATGCCCGATCTGCGCGATAAGCGGGGCGGCAGCCCGCGCGCAGGAGACTCTAACTGATCCAGACCGGCTCCGGCCGCGACCTGCGGGTCGACTTCTTCCGCGGCGTCGCGCTATGGTGGATCTTTGTCGATCACATCCCGGCGAACTGGATCGCGCAGTTCTCGCTGCGCAACTTCGCGCTCGCCGACGCGACCGAGATCTTCGTGCTGCTGGCCGGCTACGCGGCCGGCATTGCCTACGGGCGGAGCTACGACCGCCACGGCTGGCTTTACGCCGGGGCGGACGTGCTGAAGCGGGCCTGGACGCTGTACATCGCCCACATCTTCCTGTTCGTGGTGTTCAGCGCCCAGGTGTCCTACTCGGCGACGGCGCTCGACCGCTCGGACTACCTGGACGAGATCCACCTCGACGTGCTGGCCGACGCGCCGTACCGGGCGATGCTGGAAGCCCTGTTGCTGCGCTTCCAGCCGGCCTACCTCAACATCCTGCCGATGTACGTGGCGCTGCTCAGCCTGTTCGCGCTGCTGCTGCCGTTGCTGAACCGGGTGTGGCTGCTGGGCGGGCTGTCGGCCGGCCTCTACGTCGCGGCGCGGCTGTTCGGCTGGAACCTGCCGTCGTGGACGGGAGGCGGGTGGTACTTCAACCCGCTGACGTGGCAGTTCCTGTTCGTGATCGGGGCCATCCTGTCGCGCCGCCCGCCGCCGCTGCCGGTCGACCGCCGGGTGATCGACGTGGCGGCGGCGGCGGTGGTCGCGGCCGGCCTGGTGCTGGTGTGGCTGGTCTGGCCCAGCGACGCGGTGAGCGCGCAGGTGCCGCGCGTCCTGGTGCGGGCGGTGCTGCTGGTGGACAAGGAGGGGCTGCACCCAATGCGGCTGGCGTCGATCCTGGCGCTGACCTGGCTCGTGGTGCGGCTGGTGCCGATCGGGGCGGGATGGCTGCGCAGCCGGGTGGCGGCGCCGTTCATCCTGTGCGGCCAGCACTCGTTGCCGGTGTTCTGCGTCGGCGTCTTCTTGTCGTTCCTGGGGCGGCTGGCGATGGAGTCGCAGGGTGGCTGGTGGCCGATGCAGGTCGCGGTCAACGGGAGCGGCGCGGCCTTGCTGGTGGGCGTCGGCGCCCTTGCTGCCTGGTTCCGCGATAAGGGACGCGCACCGCGCCCGGACTTGCTGCGGACGACGCGGCCTGATAGCGGGAAAGCGATATGATGAGACAACGAATGCGTCGGGCGTTCACCGCCGCGGCCATCGCGTGCGCGATGCCGCCCGGCATGGTTTGGGCAGGTGCGGCCTGGGCGGGGACAGTCTGGGCGGGGACAGCCTGGGCAGGAACAGCCTGGGGGGAGGAAGTTTGCCAGGCCCCGGACGAGGTGGCCGGCACGGTGACGCCGCTGCCGCGGGTGGCGGAGGCGCTGAAGCCGGGTGGCGTGCTCAGGGTGCTGGCGATCGGCTCGGCGTCGATCTTCGGGCCGGACGCGAGCCTGAGCCCCGGAACGGTGACGAGCCAGGTGCTCGGCCGGGCGCCGCTGTCGGAGGCCAAGCCGGGTCCGGCGGCGGCGGCCAGCGAGCACGCGTTCCCCTGGCAGATGGCCAAGGCGCTGCGAGAGGCGGTGCCGGGCCTCAGCGTGCAGGTCGAGTTGCGCGGCGGGCGGGGCGCGATGGCGTCCGAGATGCTGGGAATGATGCGCGCCGCGCTGGAGCATGGGCAATACCAGCTCGTGCTGTGGCAGACCGGGACGGTCGAGGCGGTGCGCAACTCGTCGCCGTCCGATTTCGCGGAGGCGCTGTCGGACGGCGCGGAAGCGGTGGAGGCGGCGGGGGCGAACCTGGTGCTGATCGACCCGCAGTACAGCCGGTTCCTGCAGGCCAACAGCAACCTCGACCCTTACGTGCTGGACCTGCAGCAGACGGCGGCGATGGCGGGGGTGATGCTGTTCCACCGCTTCGACCTGATGCACGCCTGGGCGGAAGAGGGGCGGCTCGACCTGGAGCACGCGCCGAAGGCCGACCGCAAGCGGGTGGCGGAGGCGTTGCACGCCTGCGTGGGACAGCACCTGGCGCGGATGATCCTGGCGGCGGCGCGCTCCTGAAGCCGAACCGCCGCCGTCGGACGCGCTCTCTCTGACAGAGCTGGGCGACAGCGTGACGGAAGGGCTGGAGCGGTTTCGCGTGGGGCGAGATCTCTCCAGGGCATGATCCGACCGGACGGGACCACCTTTCGGCCAGGGATGCTCGCCGAACCAGCAGCCGGGAGCGTGACGCTCGCGGCCGTCAGCGTGGATCGTGCTCCAGGCCGGCCGGGCGTCACGACGTGGTAGGCGGGCGCCGGGCGACAACTGTTCACACGCCTCTGTGCAGGCCAGATTAACTGCCGGTTGCAACTTCTGCCCGATGATCGCTTTGCATGAGCATGGACAGCGAGCATTTGCAGGAGAGGGCGACGATGCGGGACGACCAAGATGTGCTGAACCGTTGGCTGCGCCGCGATTTGGCCCGGCAGTACGGCGCTGCCCTGCGCGAGCCGCTGCCGGCCGAGCTGCTGGCGATGCTCGCCGTCGTGCCGCCGCGCGACTGAGGCCGCGTCCGCGCGAACGGGCTCACCTGCCGGATAAAAGTGCCGATCGCCGCGAAGGCTCACAGCGGGGCCGTTGGCGTGAGCCACGCCTCCGTGGCGTCCCGTGCAGAGAGGCGTGCGGTGTCTTCACCGAACGGCGTCGATGGCCGGCGGCCGGGCGGCAGCCTATGGTCCCGCGATGATCGGGGGAGCTGAGGCATGAAAATCGACGGGGTGGCGTATCGCTCGATCTGGATCGACGAGTCGGACGCGTGGTCGGTGCGCATCATCGACCAGACGAAGCTGCCGTGGTCGCTCGACGTGCTGCGGCTGACGACCCTGCCGGAAGCGGCGTTCGCGATCCGAAGCATGCAGGTGCGCGGCGCGCCGCTGATCGGGGCGACGGCCGCCTACGGGCTGGCGTTGGCGCTTCGGCACGATCCGTCCACCGCGGCGATGGAGCAGGCGGCCGAGACGCTGGCGGCGACGCGGCCGACGGCGGTCAACCTGCGCTGGGCGCTCGACCGGATGCTGACCCGGCTGCGCAACACGCCCCAGGGCGCGCGGGCGGCCGCGGCCTACGCGGAGGCGGCGCTGATCGCCGACGAGGACGTGAGCCAGAACGAGGCCATCGGCGGGCATGGGCAACCGCTGATCGCGGAGGTGGCGCGGCGGCGGCCGGGGCCGGTCAACGTGCTGACGCACTGCAACGCCGGCTGGCTGGCGACGGTGGACTGGGGCACGGCGCTGGCGCCGATCTACAAGGCGCACGGCGCGGGGCTGCCGGTCCACGTGTGGGTGGACGAAACCCGGCCGCGCAACCAGGGGGCGTTCCTCACCGCCTGGGAGCTGGGCAAGCACGGGGTGCCGCACACGGTCATCTCCGACAACGCGGGCGGGCACCTGATGCAGCACGGCCGGGTGGACCTCGCGATCGTCGGCACCGACCGGGTGACGCGCGACGGCGACGTGGCCAACAAGATCGGCACCTACCTCAAGGCGCTGGCGGCGCGGGACAACGAGGTGCCGTTCTGGGTGGCGACGCCGTCCAGCACCATCGACTGGACGGTGGGCGACGGGGTGGCGGAGATCCCGATCGAGGAGCGCGACGCCTCGGAGGTGACGACGGTGGCCGGGCGAGGACTCGACGGCCAGGTGACGACGGTGCGGCTGGTGCCGAGCAGCAGCCCGGCGGCGAACCCGGCCTTCGACGTGACGCCGTCGCGGCTGGTGACGGGCCTGATCACCGAGCGCGGTCGCTGCGACGCCAGCGCCGAGGGGCTGCGCGGCCTGTTCCCGGAGCGAGCGATCCCGTGACCGGCCGGGCTGCTCGGCGCGGGGCGTCGGCTCCGTTGGGCGCGCGGGGGCGGTAAGGCGCGATGCGGTCGTGGAGGCGGCGCGGCCGGCCGGCGGCCCCGATGACGGTGGTGGCGGCGACGGCGCTGCTGGCGGGGTGCGCGGCCCGGCCGGCGGCGGTGGCGACGGCGCGGCTCCCCGCCTCGGACCAGCACGCGCCGGATTACGCGCGGCGTCCGTTCGAGGCGTTCAGCCGGGTCAACGCGGTGGCGATCGCCTCGCGCGAGTGGCGGGCGTTCGGGAGCGCGGTCAACGACGACCCGCCCGACCTCGCCCCGCTGCCGCTGGCGCTGCGGCCGGACCGGCAACCGGGGTTATGGCAGCGGGTCGGCGATTACTGGTGGTTCGGGCAGGACCGGGGCACGCGGGAAGGCGGCTGGAGCGGGCGCTACGACGAGTTCGGGTTGCCCTACCTGGGCGAGCCGGCGGCCTGGTCGGCGGCGTTCATGTCCTACGTGATGCGGGCGGCGGGGGCGGGCAACGGCTTCCCGTACACGCCGCTGCACGCGGACTACATCAACGCGGCGGCGCGCGGCGAGGGCGTGCTGCGGGTGGAGCGGCCCAGCGTCTACCCGCCGCGGCCCGGCGACCTGATCTGCCTCGGGCGGCGGAACGCGCGCGGGCTGCGGTTCGACGACCTGCCGACCAGTCGGTTCTTCGGCCACTGCGACATGGTGGCGCAGGCGTTGCCGGGGCAGCTCGTGGTGATTGGCGGCAACGTCGCGGGCGGGGTGACGATGAAGCACGTGCCGGTCACGGCTGCCGGCACGTTGGCCGAGGCGGACGGGACCGTGCTGGACGCACGCTACCCGTGGTTCGTGGTGGTGCGGGTGCTTTACGCGGCGGATTGAGCGGCGGCCCCTGCCCTCCCGGGCCGCCCCTCATTTGCCACCGTTACTTCTGGCGCCAGGGCAGGTCGTCGGCCTTCCAGCCGGCCAGGGCGCCGCGATGGCCGTCGGCGTCGGGCGGCCCCTCGAAGCCGTCGGTGATGTTGTAGGCGTGGGGGTAGCCGGCGGCCTGGGCGGCCCCTGCCGCGGCCTGGCTGCGGACGCCGCTGCGGCACAGGAAATAGACGTGGTGCTCGGGGGTCAGCCCGGCGGCGCGCATGTGGTCGGTGAACTGGGCGTTGACCTGCATGGTCGGAAACACCTGCCAGGGGATCAGGATCGGCTCCTGGCCGGCGTCCGACAGGTCGGGCAGGCCGACGTAGGCCCATTCGGCGTCGGTGCGGACGTCGACGAGCCGGGCGGACGGGTCGGCGCGGAGCGCGTCCCAGACCTGCTTCGGGGGCACGTTCTCGATCATGATCGCTCCTGCTCGGTTAGGGGGAACGGACGTTGCCCCAGCTTGGCCGGCGGCACAAACCGGCGGCTGCTCAGGCCGGATGGCCTTCGATCACGCGGGCGATCAGGGCGTGGTAGGCGGTCAGGTAGCGGTCGAGGCCGAGCTCCCGCTCGGCGAAGCGGCGGGCGCCGGCGCGCAGGCGGGCGGCGAGGGCCGGGTCGTCCAGCAGCTCCTGCACGCGGGCGGCGAGGGCGGCGGGGTCGGTGAAAGGGGTCAGCAGGCCGGTGTCGCGGTCGGCGATGAACTCGCGCACCGGGGCGGTGTCGCTGGCGACGATGGCGCAGCCGCAGGCCAGGGCCTCGCGCAGGCTCCAGGACAGGACGAACGGGTAGGTCAGGTAGACGTGGGCGTCCGAGCGCCGCAGCAGGCGGAGGAACAGGTCGTAGGGAACGCGGCCTGGGAAGACGACGCGGGCCGGGTCGATCAAGGGGCCGACCTCGCCGAGGAAGTGGTCGCGCCAGGCGCGCTCGGCGAGGCGGGCGCCGTAGCTGACGCCGTCGCCGCCGACCATGACGACGAAAAGGTTGCGGCGTAGGCGGTGCAGGCGCGGCAGGGCGCGCATCATGGTGTGGACGCCACGATAGGGTTCGAGGTCGCGGGCGACGTAGGTGACGAGGGTGTCGCCGGGGGCGATCCGCACCCCGGCCACGTCGAGGGGGGCGGCGCGGGCGGCGGGGTCGGGGCGGCAGGCGTCGAGGTCGACGCCTTCGGGCAGCACGGCGATGCGGGGGCGGGCCCAATCGGGATAGGTCGAGAGCTGGAAGCGGGTGGGGGTTTGGCCGTGGCCCGGGGTTTGCAGCGCCAGCAGGTTGACGGCGTTCTTGGCGCGGACCTTGGCGGCGCCGCCGGGCGGCTCGGGGAACTCGGGGTCGAAGCCGACGTCGAAGCCGTCCGTGCGGTAGAAGAACTCGTAGTAGCCGAGGGTGGGCACGCCGGGCCAGACGTCGTGCAGGTTGAGCATCTCGCCCCAGCCGTGGTGGCCGATGATGATGTCGGGCATGTAGCCGAGGGCGCGGAGCCGGCCGGCGAGGTCCTGGACGATGCGGGCGCGGATCAGGGCGTGCTCGAACTCCTGGGCGTCGGGGAAGGTGCCGTCGGACGGCTTGGGCGGCTCGTAGGTGATGGTGCGGACGCCGGGGATGGCGTTGCCGTTCGGCTCGGTGACGAACAGCACGTCGTGGCTTGGGTCGCGGCAGAGGTCCCGGACCAGATGGAGGAACTGGCCCGGAAAGTTCTGGTGGACGAAAAGGTACTTCACGACGCGTGCGAGTCTCGGCGCGCCCCGTTGCCTCGGGGCCGGGCCGCAGTCAGCGCCGGCGGGCGGCGGGAGACGCCCGCTTGGCGGGAGCGGCAGGCGGGGCGGCCGCGGGCTTCGCCTTGGCCGGTTTGGCGTTCGACGGCTTCGGCTCCGGCTTGGTGGCCAGCGCCTTCGTTCGCCGCTCGGCGGCGGCCGGCCGGGCGGCGGGTTTCGCGCCGGCGGCCTTGACCGGCTTCGGCGTCGCTGCCTTGGCGCTGGCGCGTCCGGACGGCTTGGCGGCCGGCATAGGCGCGGGGGTGGATGCCGAGGCGCTCGGGGCTGCTGCCTGGACGGAGCGGGTCGGCCTGGATGCGTCCTTGGCGTCGAGCTGAGTCACCGCGACCTGGAAGGCTTCGAGGGCGGCCAGGCTCGGGGCCTCGCAGGCGTCGCCGGCGGCGACCGGGCCGATGCGGGTGCCGTCGACGAAGGTCGCGGACAGCACGACGCGGTGGGTTTCGGCGGATTGGCCGCGCAGGCGGACGCGCAGGCCGAGGATGGGCAGCGACATGCCGCGGCTGCCGCAGAACTGGCCGCCTTCCGACCACGGCGACAGCCAGCCGCGGCCGAGCACGGCCTGGTACTCGAGGTCGGACGCCGGCACGCCGCTCGCGGGGGAGATGCCGAAGCCCTCGATCCAGCGGTTGCTGCCGGGTTCGCCCATCCACTCGCCGAGCCGGCCGCCGACGTCGCCGCGGGCGTAGATGTGGGCGACGACTTCGACTTGGCCGGGGACCTGACCGGGGACCTGGCCGGGAGCCTGACCGGAGGCTTGGCCGCTCTTGGCCTCGCCGCGGGCGGTGGCCGGGGCGGGCTGCGCCGCGACCAGCCGTGACGCCGCGGCATCGCCTGACAGGCGGACGACCTGCAGCTTGGGCGCTTCGGCCCGGCTGTCGGGGGCCTGATAGACGGTGACCATCACGTCGGCGGCCGAATCGGCGACGCGGACCAGGGCGCCGGAGTCGCCGCCGATCCAGCCGTCGGCATGGAAGCCGGCGAGGCTCACCTGGCCGCCGTGCTGGCCGGGGGCGGTGGTGATCCGCACGCCGGGCAGGCCGGTGTCGGCCGCCGGGGCCGGGCCGCCGGGGGCGTTGAACACGCAGTAAAGGCCGGGTTCGAGCGTCATGGTGTGGCCGGAAACCTTGAGTTCCCGGACTTGGCTGGATGCGTTCTGCGATCCCTGTTCAGACATCGTTCGTCCCAATAATTAACTTCATGCAAACTGCGGCCGACATTGCGACGGCGGGCGGTCGCGCGCAAGGCGCAGCAGGACATCGTTGACCACGGGGGGCGCGAGGCCGAGCGGCAGCAGCCAGCCGCGGCCGGTGCGGCGGACGCGCTCGGCCTGCGCCCCGAGGTCGAACACAGCGGCCGGCAGCCCGGCCCGCCACGCCTCAGTCAGCGCCAGGCACCAGGTTTCGGGCCAGACGGACGGGATGAAGGCGAGGTGGGCGCGCTGGGCGCGGATCAGGGCGACCGCCTCGGCCTCGTCGTACTCGCCGGTGACGAAGGCGGGGCCGGCGGCCATCAGGCGCTCGTCGTCGGCGGTGAAGCCGACCACCACGAACTCGATCGGCAGGCGGCGGGCGCGGGCGTCGCGGGCGCAGCCGAGCAGCACGTCGAGGCCCTTCTCGACGCCGACCGCGCCGACGACCGCGACTCGGCAGACGGCCTCGGGCGGCGGTGGCGACGGTGGCGGCAGGCCGGCGTCGTCGTCCCACGGCTCGACGGTGGGGCGCACGCCGGGGAAATGCCTGGCGATGCGGACGGCGGCGTCCCGCGAGGGGGCGATGACCTGGGCGGCCCGGCCCAGCTCGCCGGCTGAGCGCGCCAGCAACTCGGGCACGGACGGGTCGTCTTCCAGCAGGCTGCCGAGGTCGGCGACGCAGGCCTCGCAGCCGGCCACGTCCGGCTCGCCGCAGTAGCGCCGGCCGGTGCTGACGAGGGCGATGCGCGGGCAGAAGCGGGCGTAGTCGTGGACGACGCTGACCAGGGGGATGCCGAGGTGGGTGGCGAGGTCCGGCAGCGCGTGATGGTGGCCCAGCAGGTGGTGCAGCTCGAGGCGGGCGGGGCGGTCGGGGCGGAGCAGGCGGGCGAGCGCCGGCAGCGCGCCGGGCATGGCGAAGGTGAGGCCGGGAAACGCCGGGCCGCCCGGCTGCTCGACGCGGACGGCGGGCGCCCCGGCCGGGGTGCGGTGCGGGCGCAAGACGACCGGGCGCTGGCCGTCGGCGGCGGCGGCGGCCGCGCGACGGGCGACGACGCGCTCGACGCCGCCGCCGCCACCGTGGGTGGCGAGGATGACAGCGCCGCCGGGGCGACGGGCGGCGGCCCAGCGCAGCGCGTCCATGCGCTGCCAGGCGGGGTGCAGCGGGTCGTCGGCCTGGTGGCGCGCGACGAGGGCGTCGTAGCCAGGGTGGAGCCGGGCGAGGATGGCGGCGTTGCGGCGCATCAGGTGCTCGCGCCCCGCGCCGAACGACGTGGCCCCGGCGTGGCCGACGAACACGCCGAGGGCGGCGACGCTGCGCCAGCCGCGGTGGCGCGCGCGCAGGCAGAGGTCGTTCTCCTCGCCGTAGCCCTGGGCGAACACGTCCTCGCGCAACAGGCCGACCTGGTCGAGGCAGTCACGCCGCAGGTAGAGGCAGAAACCGACGCCGACCGGCAGGTCGGCCGTGGCCGCGCCGTTGGCGCGTTGGGCGAGGGCGTCGGCGGCGATGACGGCCGCGAGGTCGGGCACCGGGTTGCCGCCGGCCGGGTCGGGGTAGCTGACCACCGTGCCGTCGTTGGTCAGCGGGGTGGCGGTGCCGACGTCGTCCGCGCTGTAGGCGGCGGCGCGCAGCCGGCCGAGCCAGCCGGGGGGGACCAGCGTGTCGCTGTTGAGCAGCACCGCGTCTCGGCCGGCGGCGGCGCGCAGCCCGGCGTTGGCGGCACCGGGGAAGCCGCGGTTATCCGGCAGGCGTAGCAGGGTGATGCGGCGGCGGGCGGCGAGGCGGCGCAGGGCGTCGGCCAGCGCCCGGTCGGGCGAGGCGTCATCGACGACGATGACCCGGGTGCCGCGCGGGACGCTGGCGAGAACGGACTCGAGGCAGGCCAGGGTCTCGGCCAGGCCGCGATAGACCGGGATGACGACGTCGGCCGGCGGCCGCGCCGCGCCCGGCACGGGCCGCGGGCCGATCACGTCGGCCCAGACCGGGGCGAAACCGGCGTGGGCCGGGTCGCCGGCGGCGCGGGATTCGAGGTCCGGGTCGAGCGGGCTGCCGAGCAGGTGACGCCCGTCCGGGCCGAGCACGCTCACGGGCGCGCCGAGCGCGGCGACGGCGGTGGCGGACAGATCGATCCGGCGCGGGCGCGCGAGGGCGCGGCCGTGGCGAACGTCGTCGGCCCAGGCGGCGGGGCGCAGGCGGCGCTGGCCGAGCGGCCCTTCAAGGCGCAGCTCGGGCGGCCGGCGCGGGTCGGCCGGGCGCCAGGCCCAGCCGCGGATGCCGCCGCCGTCGGCCTCGACGAAGCCCTCGACGCCGGCGAAGGCGCGGACGGGGAGCGGGCTGCCGAGGGCCGGGCCGGCGGGACCGTCCACGTCGAGGACGCCGGCGGCGCGCCAACCCGGCGGCAGCCGCGCCGTCCCGCGCGACCAAGCGAGGCGAAGGAGCGCCCCATCCAGGCGGACCTCGGTGGGGCGCGACGGGCCGGCATGGAGCACGCCCTCGGTGGTCAGGCCGCACCAGCCCTCGGCGGGAGCCAAGGCGGCGGCGAGGCCGCGCAGCGTGGGGGTGGGAACGCTAGAGCGCAGGGCGGCGGCGAGGGCGGCACGGGCCTCGGCGGGTCGGCCGAGGAGGTGGGCGCAGGCGGCGAGGCCGGACCAGGCCTCGACCGCGCCGTGCCGCCCGGCCTGGCGGCGGAACAGGTCGGCGGCCTGGTCCGGCGCGCCATCCCGCAGCAGGGCGGCGGCGAGGGCGAGGGCGACCATGCCGTCCTCCGGGGCGAGGCGGTGGGCGCGGCCGAGCCAGCGGCGGGCCTCCGCGGGGTCGGCGGCGGAATCGGCGGCGGCGTCGGCGGCCTGGTCGGCGACTTGGGCGCGACGCCAGGCCTGTTGCGCGAGGTCCTGCGCCAAGTCGTCGCGGGTGCGCGTGCGGCGGCGCTCGGCCCGGGCTTCGACGTCGGACAGCAGGGCGTTGCTCATCGGAGCCGGGTCATGCCCCGGCGCGGAGGCGGCGTCCAGGGGTTAAGGTCCGGGGGCAAGGGTTGCGCGGGGAGGCCCGCGCGCCCCGGCGCATGGCCCGACCGGGCGGGATCATGCCCCAGGTCGGTCTCGGCCTGGCCGGACGCGCTCCCGGGTCTGGCCGGACGAGGCAGCCGCGTGGAACAAAGCCTCAGGGCGGCTCCACGTGAAGTGAGGCCACCCTAGGCCGCGACCGCTTCCGCCCGCACATCCTTGATATCGCGGAACGTCAACGCCTCGTGCTGCTCCGCCGCCCGGTTCATCATGAAGGCCGAGCTGGCCAGGAACACCGGGTCGCCGTCCACGTCGTCCGCCATGCCGGTCCGGTTCTGCGCCACGAACCGTTCCAGCGGCCCCCGCTCGCCCGTCACCCAGCGCGCCAAGGCGTAGGGCACCGGCTCGAAGCCGATCGCCACGCCGTACTCCCCGCCCAACCGCGCTTGCAGCACGTCGAGCTGCAGCGTCCCCACCACGCCGACGATGGGCTGGCTCCCGTCCTGCGGCCGGAACAACTGCACCACGCCTTCCTCGGCCAGTTCCTGCAACGCCTGGCGCAGCTTCTTGGCCTTCATCGCGTCGTCGAGCCGGACCCGGCGCAGGATCTCCGGCGCGAAGTGCGGCACGCCGACGAAGTTCAGCCCCTCGTCCTCCGTCAACGTGTCGCCGATCCGCAACGTGCCGTGGTTCGGTATCCCCACTACGTCCCCCGCGAACGCCTCCTCCGCGATCTGCCGGTCGCGCGCGAAGAAGAATTGCGGCGCGTGCAGCGGGATTTGCTTGCCCGTCCGCACCTGCCGCAGCCGCATCCCCCGCACCAGCCGCCCCGAGCACACGCGGGCGAAGGCGATGCGGTCGCGGTGGTTGGGGTCCATGTTGGCCTGGATCTTGAACACGAGCGCCGTCAGCTTGTCCTCGGTCGCCTCGACGGTGCGGCTGTCCGCCGGCTGCGCCCGAGGGGCCGGGCCGAAGGCCACCAGGCTGTCCAGCAGGTCGCTGACCCCGATCTCCTTGATCGCGCTGCCGAAGAACACCGGCGTCAGCGTGCCCTGGTCGAACGCGGCGCGGTCGAACTCCGGCAGCGCCGCCCGCACCAGTTCCAGCTCCTCGTCCAGTTGGATCAGCCGCGGGTCGCTCTGGGCCAACGGCTCGACGAGGCGCAGGTCGCGCGTCCGCACGTCGTAGGTGCCGGCGAACGTCGCCGCCCGCCCGACCGGCCAGGTCACCGGCGCGGTGTCGAGCGCCAGCGTGTTCGCCACCTCGTCCACGATCTCGAACGGGTCGCGCGCCTCGCGGTCCATCTTGTTGACGAAGGTGAGGATCGGGATGTCGCGCAGGCGGCAGATCTCGAACAGCTTGCGGGTCCGCGCCTCGATCCCCTTGGCTGCGTCGATCACCATCACCGCGCTGTCCACCGCCGTCAGCGTTCGGTAGGTGTCCTCGCTGAAATCCTCGTGGCCCGGCGTGTCCAGCAGGTTGAACACGCACCCGCCGTACTCGAACGTCATCACCGAGGTCACGACCGAGATGCCCCGGTCGCGCTCGATGCCCATCCAGTCGGAGCGCGTCCGCCGCCGCTCGCCCTTGGCGCGGACGTTGCCGGCGAGCTGGATCGCGCCGCCCGCCCGCAGCAGCCGCTCGGTCAGCGTGGTCTTGCCGGCGTCGGGGTGCGAGATGATCGCGAACGTCCGCCGCCGGGCGATTTCTTGCGTGGGTGTCATGCGGCCCTAGATGGGCCTCCCCTCCCGCCAACGGGAGAGGAGGACGCCGATTGCCGTGAGCAGACCGCGCCGGTCACTGCAAAGGGGACACGCGTGTCAGCGCGCGTGGAACGCGTCGTTCACCGCGCGTAGAACGCGTCATTTACCGCGAGTAGAACTCGACCACCAGGTTCGGCTCCATCGTCACCGGGTAGGGCACGTCGCCCAGCTTCGGCGCTCGGCCGAAGCGGCCCTTCATCGCCCGGTGGTCCACGTCCATGTAGTCCGGCACGTCCCGCTCGCCGCTCTGCGTCGCGTCCAGCACCACGCCCAACTGCTTGGACTTCTCCCGCACCTCGATCTCGTCGCCGTCCTTGACCAGGAAGCTCGAGATGTTGACCTTGCGGCCGTTGACCATGATATGCCCGTGGTTGACGAACTGCCGCGCCGCGAACGGCGTGATGGCGAACTTCATCCGGTACACCACCGCGTCCAGCCGCCGCTCCAGCAGCTCGATCAGGTTCTCGCTGGTGTCGCCCTTGCGGCGCACCGCTTCCTCGTAGTACTTGCGGAATTGCTTCTCGCCGATGTTGCCGTAGTAGCCCTTCAGCTTCTGCTTGGCCATCAACTGGATGCCGAAGTCGGTCGGCTTCTGCTTGCGGCGCTGCCCGTGCTGGCCCGGCCCGTAATCGCGCTTGTTGATCGGCGACTTGGCCCGGCCCCACAGGTTGACGCCCAGCCGGCGGTTGATCTTGTACTTGCTCTCAGCGCGCTTGGTCATGCGCCGCACTCCATTCTGTCCGCGCGCAGCCTCGCCGCGTCGCTTGTTGCACCGGTATGCCAACCTGCGCGCAAGTTGGCGGGACCAAGCCCCAGAGGCCCGTCCACGTTCCCGGCAATGCCGGGCGCTCTACGCGGCGACGCCTGCCTTGTCAAACCGTCGGCGGTGGCTAACTTGCGCGCCATGGTCACCCGCGGCGACATCCTCTGGCTCGGCATCGCGTCCGGCACCACTGGCGGCCTGATCGGCGGCCTGATGCTCGGCATCGGCATGGACCTCGCGGTGAACGGCCAGCCGCTCGGCCTGATCCTCGTCACCATCGGCGCGCCCGCCTCCGCCCTGATCGGCTGGGTGCTCGCCCGCCGCCTCGCGAAGCAGCTTCCTAATTCAAGTTAACAGATCTCAATCAGTTCGCTAGCACATCGGGATCGTAGGTAGGACATTTGCTAATCTTGTGGAACAACGATTAACGGTGAGCTATAGGGACTGCCCGCGCCATAGGGGTTATTTATACTTTCTGATGAACATCGATTACCATAACGTCCAAATGGATTACTGACACTATCAGCGTCGTACGGATTGTTGCTTAAACGCCCTCTATAGTTCCCGTTATGGTCATAGAGTTTCGGTGCGTTGCTCGCATAAGGATTGTTTGCTGAATCGTTGCTATACGGTGAACCATACCGTCCATACGGATTATTGACACTATCTGATCTGTAAGGAGAACCAGCACCATATGGATTATTAATGCAACGTGAATCATAGGGACAAGCTTGTGCGAGTAGGTTCTTGGGTAAGAGTGACAGCGCCGCGAAAATAGCTATCAGAACCACTCGAGCCATTACAGAAGCTTTTTAATACAACAACGTTATAGAACGATACCGGAAGAGTAGCAAGCGGAATTGTCGGTACTTTCACCTACTTTAGAGTTGAGATACAATACGGTAGATAACCGCTCTCAATCTCAATCGCTAAGCCGACCCGCTCTCCTCAACTTCCCGCGTCAGCTCGTCCTCGAACCGCCCCAGCCGCCGCCGCCCCAGCGCCAGCCCGGCCACCATCCCGTGCAAGGTCCGCAGTTCCTGCTCCGTCACCTCCCCCCGCTGGAACAGGTGCCGGACGTTCCGCACCATCCCCGGCCGCTTCGGCGCGTTGCGCAGGAACCCGCACGCGTCGAGCTGATCGACCAGGTGAGCCAGGAACCGCTCCAACTCCCCCTTCGTCGCCACCCGCGTCCCGTGCGTCAGCAACTGCCGCCCCGGCGTCGCCTCCGCGGCCGTCCACCACTCGTAGGCCAGCACCATCACCGCCTGCGCCAGGTTGAGCGAATCGAACGCCGGGTTGAGCGGGTAGCGCACCAGCGTGTCCGCCTGCGCCAGGTCGTCGTTGTCGAGCCCGGCCCGCTCCGGCCCGAACAGCACCCCCGTGCGCAGCCCGCGCCCCTCCGCTTCCCGCAGCGCCGCCGCCGCCGCCCGCGCCGTCAGCAGCGGCTTGACCACGTGCCGCGGCCGCGGGCAGGTCGCGAGCACCCGCTGCAGGTCCGCCACCGCGCCCGCCACCGAGTCATGAACCGTCGCCTCGTCCAAGATGCGGTCCGCCCCCGACGCCGTGCGCCACGCCCGCTCCTGCGGCCAGCCGTCGCGCGGCGACACCAGCCGCAGGTGGAACAGCCCGCCGTTGGCCATGCACCGCGCCACCGCGCCGATGTTGTCGGCGAGCTGCGGCCGCACCAGCACCACCACCGGGCTGGGGTCGTTCGGCCCCAGCGCCGCGCCGCCGTCCCGCCCGGTCATGCCCGCCCGCGACGAAGCTGGTGACCGTGCCGCGCCGCCCAACAACCCCGGCGCAGGCCAAGCCGACGCGCGGTAGCGCCCGACGATCCCCGGTTGCGGCGAACCCTTCCGCCCGGTGGCGTCATGCCTCCGAAACGCGCCGCCACACCGTCACCCCCCCCGGCTTGTCCTCGAACGCCACCCCGCGCGCCAGCCAGGCCGCCCGGATCGCGTCCGCCCGCGTGAAATCCCGCGCCCGCCGCGCCGCCAGCCGCTCCGCGATGGCCGCCTCCACCGCCCCGGCGTCCACCCCGCCTTGGAACCAAGCGTCCGGCTCCTGCCGCAACAGCCCGAGCAGCCCCCCCGCCGCCCGCAGCCCGGCCGCCGCCGCCGCGTCCCCCGCCAGCGCCCGTCCTGCCAGCCCGTGCATCGCCGCCAGCGCCGCCGGCGTATTGAGGTCGTCGCACATCGCCTCCATGACTGCCCCTGGCACTGCCCCTGGCCCTGCCCCTGCCCCTGCCCCTGGCACGTCCATCTCCCCGCCCGGCGGCGCACCGCCCAGCGCCCGGTAGAACCGGTCCAACTCCCCCCGCGCCTCTCCCAGCCCATCCAGGCTGAACTCCAGCGTCGAACGATACTGCGCCTTCAGCAAGGCGAGTCGGATCGCCTCCCCCGGCGCCCGCTCCCGCGCCGCCGCGATGGTCGTGAAGTTGCCGAGCGACTTCGACATCTTCTCTCCCTCGCTCAGCAGCATCCCGTTGTGCAGCCACACCCGCGCGAACCCGCTCCCCGGCAGCGCGCACAGGCTCTGCGCCCGCTCGTTCTCATGATGCGGGAAGAGCAGGTCGCCTCCACCCCCGTGGATGTCGAACGTCTCGCCCAGGTAGCGCCACGCCATCGCGCTGCACTCGATGTGCCAGCCCGGCCGCCCCCGCCCCCAAGGGCTGTCCCATCCCGGCAGCTCGGGCGGCGACGGCTTCCACAGCACGAAGTCGCCCGCCCCGCGCTTGTAGGGCGCGACCTCGACCCGCGCCCCCGCCAGCAGCTCGTCCGGGTTGCGCCCCGACAGCGCCCCGTAAGCCGCGAAGCTGTCGACGGCGAACAGCGCGTGCCCCGCCGCCGCGTAGGCGTGCCCCCCCTCGATCAGCCGGGTGATCAGTTCGATGATCTCCGCGATGTGCGCCGTCGCCCGCGGTTCGCGGTCGGGCGGCTGGTTGCCGAGCGCCGCCATGTCGGCGTGGAACTGCGCCGTCGTCCGCGCCGTCACCGCCTCGATCGCCTCGCCGGTTTCGGCCGCGCGCGCGTTGATCTTGTCGTCCACGTCGGTGATGTTGCGCACGTACGTCACGCGCGGGTAGAGCCGCCGCAGCAGCCGCGCCAGCACGTCGAACACCGTCATCCCGCGCGCGTTGCCGACGTGCGCCAGATCGTAGACCGTCGGCCCGCACACGTACATCCGGACGTGCGAGAGGTCGAGCGGCGCGAACGCCTCGCGCCGCCGGGTCATGCTGTTGTGGAGGGTGAGGGCCGGCATGGCTCCTTTCTGGGGCGGGCCGCGACGCGTGGCAACGCCCGGCTCACGAGCCAGCGCCCGCCGACGCGATCAACGGTGGGCGGGCCTGTCCCCCGCCGCACGCCGAAACTGGCGCTGTTCGCTGCGCTGAGCATTGCCGTGATTTCACGCGACGGTTAGCCTGACATAAGCTTACGGAGAGACGTCGAATGCAGCAACGCTGGACGAGGCCATGGTCTTTAGAGTGGTCATTCGGCGTGCTGGCGATCGGCTTGATCGCCTGGGCTCGCGTTCCCTTTCCTGCCCTCGCCGACACGTTCGGCAACCAGCAGCGGGCGCTCGCCCTCATCACTGACACCGCTGATCGCATCTGCTCGGTCGTTCACGAGCGGGGCGAGGCGTCCAGTTCGGAGGCGCAAGGGCAGGTCCGCGCCCAACTGAGCGGCCTCGCCGCGCGCCTCGCCGACGCGGGCGTCAACGTGGCGGGAAGCATCAGCAACGGGCGCTACGAAGGCGTGCTGCGCGAGCAACTCGCGGACACGCTCAAGAACAACGTTGAATGCAAGCTGAACGTGTTCAAATCCCTCCAAGCCAGGTTGGTGCCGACCTTGGTGGTCGAAGCATCGCCTTCTCAGGACTCGGGAACCTCGCAGCAGCCTCAGCAATCCGCTCAACCGGTGCTGGCGTCGCCGCCGTCATCCAGCATTCCATCGGAGCGGGATTGCGCCGAAGATGGGCCTCTTCGAGCCTGTGCGACTGCCATTGCCGCGAACACGGGCGCGAAGGGCACTCTCACGATTCTTCTCCGCATCCGGAACACCAGCCGCGAGGCGATAAGCGTCGCACTGATCGGCCCGCCTCCGAGCGTGGTGGCAAGCGACGGATCCCCGCTCGATCTTGCCTCGCCAGGAGTGAGAGGAATCGGAGGCTGTGGCAACATAAGGCGATTAGGTAGTTGACAAACACGACGGATAGGGTAGGATTTCGGTCAAGGAGCTAAGCCGATGTCCCACCTGTCCGCCCTGCACTTCCACGACGAAGCCGCCGCCTTCCAGTTCCTTGAGGAAGCCCTTTGGCCGCACGGCCCCGTGTGCCCGCGCTGCGGTGGCCTGGATCGGATCACCGTCGTTAAGGGTGGACGTGCCGGCCTCCGCCGTTGCGGACCCTGCAAGCGTCAATTCACAGTCACGGTCGGCACCTTGTTCGAAAGCAGTCACGTGAAGCTGAACCTCTGGCTGCAAGCGGCCTACCTTCTGTGCAGCAGCAAGAAGGGGATCAGTAGCCACCAACTCATGCGCATTCTGAATGTGCAGTATAAAACGGCATGGTTCATAACCCATCGCCTGCGTGAAGCGATGAAGTCCGGCAGCCTGCCTCCGATGGGCGGAGAAGGTGTCACCGTCGAGATCGACGAGACGTTCATCGGCACAAAATATAAGAAGCCAGAAAGCGCGCGCGGCTATGCCCACAAGAACGCGATCATGACTCTTGTGCAGCGCGGCGGTTCTGCTCGGTCTTTCCATGTCAACGGCACCTCTTCGGCGGATTTGTTGCCGATCATCAAGGCGAACGTCGCGTCTGGCACCTCACCACCTATCAGTTGCTGGAACACTCCAAAGTTGTGGGATGGGCTGAAGGGTTTGGAGCAGGTTTGCGATGCGCCGTAGGCCGCGCGTGAACCACGACGTCATGCTGCGCAGGACGTTCTTCGGCTGTTGTTCCGGGCGTCTGCGTTCGGCAGGCGTGGCATGATGGACCGCATCCCATTGTCCTGTGGACACGGCAAGATAGAGCGCCAGCGCCATGACCAGGATGAGCCTGGCCAGCCGGTCGGGGAAGCGGATCTGGCTGTCTTCCAGGCCGAAGCCACGCGTTTTGAAGTCGGAGAACATTGGCTCAATGCCCCAGCGCCGGGCGTAGTCGAGCGTGGTGAGGTAGCCCGGGGCCTCGGACATGGCGACGATCCAGGGCTCCTCATGGCCGGGGTCCTGGATGAAGCCGACGTTGGTGCGCACCCGGCGCGCGGTCAATTCCACTTCCGTCAGATAGGGCGTGTCCCGGGCCAGGCGCTCGACCGGCCCTGCGTCGGCACCGTCGATCCATAGATGCAGGTTGCCCTTCAGCCGCAGCCGGTAGTCCCAGCCCAGCACCTGGCAGTGGCCGATCAGCGCGGGCGTGCCGTAGAACCGGTCGCCCAGCAACCGCACACGAGCCTCTTCAGGCAACCAAGCCACTACGGTGTCGAGCAAGCCTTTCTGCACGCCAAAGCCAATGGCACCCTCGGTCTCCTCCACCCGCCAAGCCAGCGGCAAGGCGCGCTCACCCCAGCGCAGGGCCAGCATGAGGATCTGATGCCGCTCGGACGCCCGGCTCTGATCCAAGATCAGGTCCACCCGCTCGCCTGGCCCCGCTTCGGCCTGCGCCCGCGCCAACACCTCGCGTGCGAACGCCAGCATCACCGCATCGCACTCGATCAGCGGGTTCGCCAGCACGCGCACGATCCACTGGTAGCGCATGTCGATCCGGTCCGGCTGACGCGGCAGGGCGGCCGCCAGCGACATCAGGTTGGCGCTGCGCTCGCTCAGCATGGTCGCAACCAGAAGCGCCAAGTTCTCCCGCTGCGTCTTGCGCTGCCAGGGCAGCCGCTCATGCAGCACCACGCTGATGCTCCCGGCCACATGCTCGATCCCGCCCATCCAAACACCCAATCCGTCTAGGATTGGGCCTTCATCACACCACAGGTCGGACCGTCAACCACTCGGGGCCGAAACTGATAGGTGGTGAGCGTCTGGCACGCACGTGATGACCGACGAAGCTGGTCAGTATGCCCATCTGAATAAGACCTTTGCCGCCCATGATTACGTGCGGCATGGCGCTGGCGAGTATGGCCGGGGCGATGTCCACACAAACACGGTCGAGGGCTTCTACAGTGTGTTCAAGCGGGGCATGAAGGGGGTCTACCAGCACTGCGCCGTGAAGCATCTACATCGCTACGTTGCCGAGTTCGATTTCCGCTACAACAACCGGATCAAGCTGGGCGTGAACGATCAGCAGCGTACGGTGACCGCGTTGCGCGGTATCGTAGGTAAGCGGCTCACATACCGCTCACCCTTACTCGATAGGTAAGAAAGAAACAGACAGCTCGAGCACCCTCGAGCTTTTCGGAAATTGCGCCTTATGGCAGAGCAACTCTCCTTACTGGAAATCTTGGAGCGTCCGACGCTTGACGCTTTGTTCAAGCCAGACGCCATCTTTGCGACTGAAGATGGTGCATTCATTGTATCGCTGAAAGAAGACACACGTTTTGACCGGAAGTCTGGCCGGATCGATGCCAAAGGACTTGCGGTCTGCCTCTCTGGATTTGGTAACGGACCGGCTGTTGAGGGCGGCGTGGTTGCGGTTGGGATAGAGAAAGACGGCACTGTGACAGGGTGCAAGCACCTGTCAGAAAAGAGGCTTCAGGAGATCGAATCTGCCGGTCGTGACCTGTGTCCAGATGGGCGGTTCGAAACCAAAAAGGTGGGCGTCCTGAACCGCAAGGGGGAAAGCGACTTCCTTGTCCTCATCCGCGTGTTTTACGTTGAGAGCCGCCTGGTCAAGCTAACGAACGGCGAGGCGTATTGTCGCGAATCCGATAAGTGCCGCCGGCTCAGCGATTTGGAACGAGAAGAGATTCGGATTTCGAAGGGGGAACGCTCCTTCGAACTGGAACCATGTGCACTTCATTACCCGGCCGGTTTCCGATCGACTGACATCTCTGCGTTCGTCAAACGAATCCGGACCGAGAGGAGTGCCTCAAGTGACGTTTCGGATGAAGCCATCTTGCAATCCATGCGCCTTGGACGATGGGAGCCGGCCGGGTTTAAGCCTGATAACGTGTGCGCTCTTATGTTCGCAAAAGACTCCAGGCAAGCGTTTCCCGGAGCCTATATTCACTTCCTTCGATATAATGGGATCGAGGCAAAGTCTGGCTCAGAGTACAATGTCATCAAGGACAGGATCATTGAGGGGACGATACTCGACTTGATTCGGGAAACCGCGGCAATTCTAGATGCCAACCTAAGAGAGTTCACGACCTTTAAGAACGGCAAGTTTCACACCGTTCCGGAATACCCGAGAGACGCTTGGTACGAGATGGTGGTCAACGCATGCGTCCACCGATCTTACCACGCTCGCACAGTGCCAATCTTTGTCAGAATGTTCGACGATCGATTAATTGTTGAAAGCCCTGGTTCCTTTATGCCCTCGATCACCCCGGAAAACCTCGTCCACAAACCACGTAATCCGTTTTTAATGTTTGTACTGCGGGAATATGGCGAGGTACGCTGCATCAGCGAGGGCACAGCCCGTATCAGGCGAGAGATGACGGAAGCTAATCTGCCTGCTCCAGATTTCCGAGGAACGGATACAAGCGTCACAGTAGAGCTTCAAAACGAGGCAGCAAATCGGACCAATTCTCTAGACAGCGAAGCTTACAAGGTGCTTGGAGAGGCGGTGTCTTTCTCGCTAGATCCTGACGAAAAGAAGATCGTGAACTACATAATGGAGAACGGTCGAATGAATGTCAGTGACGCCTTGCGGATACTCAGCACTACCTACTGGCACACAGCGAAAGCAAAACTTACCCGCTTGCACAGCCGTGACATTCTCCAACATCACACGACGAAGGTCAGAGACCCTAACGCCTACTACTCTCTACGGAGGCAGCAGTGAGCAAGGAAGAGGGAAACACGCAACGCGAACGCTTCATCAAAGCCGCCCGCGAACTCGGATGTGATGAGGACGAAGCCGCCTTCAAGGCGAAGTTGGCGGTGATCGCGCGGCAGAAGCCGAAAGCTGGGCCGGAACCGCCTAAGGAGGACCACCATGACTGAGGATGAACGCAGGCTGCTGCTCTACGTGTCGCGATGGCTGGCCGAGCATCTCGAGGAACGTACCGCTGATCAGAACACCACTAACAACCTTGCCGTTGAGATACGCAAACTTGTAGAAGCAGTTCGTCCTAAATAGGAATGGTTACCTGCGTGTTTTCGAAATACATAATCGCCCAACATAAGGGGGGACTATGCGACCTATTGCCTTAACCCGCGCGACAGTTACCTTCCACTTGGGAACTATTCTCGGATCGCGCCGGGCGGTCTCGCAAACGCCAGCTTTCACTTTGAGGGTAGGCCAAGCGCAGGTGCGAGCATTCTGGCATTTCAGGCAGCCCTTGCGGTCCGCACGCTCAGTGCTGGACAAGGCCGAGAGGAGCAAGCCTCTGGCACCTTCACCGTTGGCCTGAGCGACCTGCCCGTGGCCAAGTCGCAGTAAGCATCCGTGCTGCATGAGGCAGGACCGTGGGCGCATTGCCTCGCTCCCGTCCCGGAGTCGTATCGAACCTAGGCACCGGCACTCGGGGCCGCACTCAATAAAGCCGCTCCCGATACGCCACCTCGATCCGCGCCTCCGCCTCCTCGGCGGTCTGGTCCGTCCATTCGCGCTGCTGCTCGACCAGGATGCGCCCCAACGACGGGAACGCGCCCCGCTCGATCTGCGCCGCCGGGTCCCACAGCCGCGACCGCTTCAACGCCTTGCCGCAATGGAAGAACGCCTCGTCCACGCGGATCAGCATCCCCGTCCTCGGCGCGCGCCCGTTCACCTCGGAGAGGGCAAGCTGCTCGTCATCCGTCACCAGCCGCGCCTGGCCGTTCACCCGCAGCGTCTCCTCGACGCCGGGCACGAAGAAGATCAAGCCGACCCCCGGCGCGCTCAGGACGTTGCCGAAGCTGTCCACCCGGTTGTTGCCCGGCCGGTCCGGCAACAGCAACGCCGTGTCGTCCAGCACCCGCACGAACCCCGCCGGATCGCCGCGCGGGCTGGCGTCCACCCGCCCGTCCCGGTCCGCCGTCGCGATCACCAGGAACGGCGACAACCCGATGAACGCCCGGCAATGCCGGTCCAGATGGTCCAGCACCTTCCGCTCCGCCAAGGCGCTGATCTGCCCGACGTGCGCGCGAAGGGCCGAGATGTCCGGAATGTCGTTCATGGCCGGAGACTGAACCGCCCAGCGCCCGAGTTCAAGCGACCGCGGCCCGCTGCCCTGCCACGTCCCGCCCGATGAACGCCACCATCACGCTCGCCGCCAGGCACAGCGCCCCCGCCGCCATGAAGGCGGCCAGGTAGCTGCCGGTGTCCACCCGCGACACGCCCGCGAGCCACGCCGCCGACGCCGCCCCCGCCTGGTGCGCCGCCGCGATCCAGCCGAACATCACCGGCGCGTTCTCCTCGCCGAAGCACCGCGCCGCCAGCCGCACCGTCGGCGGCACCGTCGCGATCCAGTCGAGGCCGTAGAACACCGCGAACAGGCTCAGCCCGGCGAACCCGAACCCCCCGATGCCGAGGTCGAACGCGAACGGCAGGAACAGCAGGCTCAGGCCGCGGAACCCGTAGTACCACGCCAGCAGCACCCGGTTGTCCCAGCGGTCCGACAGCCAGCCCGACAGCGTCGTGCCCACCATGTCGAACACCCCCATCGCCGCCAGCAGCCCGGCCGCCGTCACCTCCGGGATGCCGTGGTCGATGCAGGCCGGGATCAGGTGCGTCCCGATCAGCCCGTTGGTGCTGGCCCCGCAGACGAAGAAGCTGCCCGACAGCAGCCAGAAGTCCCGGCCCGCCAGCCCGGTCCCCAGTGCCCCCAGCGCCCGCCGCGCCGGGTTGACCGTCGGCGCCACCCGCGGCACCACCACGCTGCCCCCGAACGGCGGCACCCCCCGGTCGCTCGGCCGGTCCCACAGGAACGCCGACACCGGCAGGATCAGCGCCGCCGCCACCACGGACAGGGTGATGCTGACCGCCCGCCAGCCGAACGTGTCCGCCAACCCGGCCAGCAACGGCAGGAACACGAGCTGCCCCGTCGCCGTGCTCGCCGTCAGCACGCCCATCACCAGGCCGCGCCTCGCGCTGAACCACCGGCTCGCCACCGTGCTGGCCAGCACCAGCGCCACCACCCCGCTGCCGCTGCCCACCACCACGCCCCACAGCAGCACCAGGTGCCAGGGCCGGGTCATCAGCGGCGTCAGCGCCACGCCGAGCGACAGCAGGGCGAGCGCCGAGCCCACCGTCCGCCGCAGCCCGAACCGCTCGATGATCGCCGCCGCGAACGGCCCGATCAGCCCGTACAGCAGGATGTTGACCGCCACCGCGAAACCGATCGTCGCCCGCGACCAGCCGAACTCGGCCTCCAACGGCACGATCAGGACGCCGGGGGTGGAGCGCACCCCGGCCGCCACCAGCAGCACCAGGAAGGTGCAGGCGGCAACGATCCACGCGGGATGCAGTCGCGACATGATCGAGGCTCCGGTTGCGGGAACGGGTGTAGAACCGCCGCCCCCCGCTGGCAACGCCTTCCTCTGGCAACGCTTCCCTCTGGCAACGCTTCCCTCTGGCAACGCTTCCCTCTGGCAACGCTTCCCTCTGGCAACGCCGCCCGCGCGGCGGCGGCCCGTCAGCTCCCCGGCGCGCGCGCCCGCGCCGCCCGGGGCTGCCGGAACACCCCCTTCATCCGCCCCACCGCGTAGTCCTCCGCCGCCGTCGACTCCGGCGTCCGCCGCCCCAGCCCGAAGAAGTCGTACGTCGCGCCCGGGAACACCCGCGCCTCCGTCCGCACCCCCGCCGCCGACAGCTTGGCCGCCAGCACCTCGCCGCCCGAGCGCAGCGGGTCGATCTGCGCCAGCACCACCGTCGTCGGCGGCAGCCCGGCGAAGTCCTCCCGCGCCGCCAGGTCGATCCGCGGGTCGCGCAGGCTGCCCGGCGCGTAGAGGTCCTGCGCCCAGTCCACCGTCGCCCGCGACAGCGGCCGGCCGCGCCGATTCTCCGCCATGCTCGGCGTGTTCAGCGCCGTCCCCGCCAGGGGCGTGATCAGCAGCAGCTGGTCCGGCAGCGGCGTCGGCATCCCCGCCGCCGTCCGTTCCCGCGCCAGCAGCGCCGTCGAGAGCGCGAGGTTCGCCCCCGGCCCTTCCCCGGCCAGCACCACCCGCGTCGGGTCCGCGCCCCATTCCCGCAGGTGCGCCCGCGCCCACTGATACAGTGCGAACGCGTCGTCGTGGATGCCGGGGAACTGCGCCTCGGGCGCTTGTCGGGTTTGCAGGCTCAGCACCACCCAGCCCGTCCGCGCCGCCAGCTCGCGCGGCGTCGCGTCGTAGTTCTCCCGCGGCCCGGTCGCCCACGTGCCCCCGGGGAAGTACAGGATCACCGGCGTGTCCCGCGCCTCTGCTGGGCGGAACAGCCGCGCGCTCAGCGGCCCGTACATGCGCCCGTCCACCAGCGGCACGTTCACCCGCCGCACGTCGGTGTACATCGCCGGCAAGCCGCGCGCGTTCTGCATCGCCCGCGCCGCGTCGATCAGCCACGGCGCTTCCCGCGCCTGATATAGCGGCAGGTCCGACATCTCCCGCGCGTTCATCACCTGCCGCTCCCGCAGCACGGCCGACAGCGCGGCGCTCGGCGCCGGCCCCGGCGGTGGTGGCCGGGCGGCGCAGCCCCCGAGGACCCCGGCCAGCGAACCGGCGAGCAGCAGCGAAGAAAGGCGGGACATGCGGACAACCCTGGCGCGACGTGAGCCGACACCGTGCCCGCCCTGGCCGGTTTCAACAAGCCCGCCCGCGCCCGCCGCCCGTCGAGCCCACCGTCGAACCCGCCGGTGGACCAACCTCCGCCCGCCCCCTAAACCCCCGCCATGCCGCGCCCGCCGCCCCGCCCGCCTGCCCTGTTCCTGCCCGCCCTGTTCCTCCTCTGCGCCCTGCCGGCGCTGCTGTTCCTCGCCCTGCAGGTCCCCACCGGCGAGACCCCCGACGAGGTGGCGCACATCATCCGCATGGACAGCCTGCTGCACGGCGTCGTGCTCGGCCATCGCCGCCCGGCGGGGGAAGGCCCCTACGCCGGCCGCCCCGACAGCGGCGTCCGCGCCAACCCGGCCCTGCTGCCCGCCGGCTTCTCCTTCCTGCCCGGCACGCCGCTCGCCCAGCGCACCCTGTCGCGCGAGCGCGCCGCCCAGCTCGCCGCCCTGCCCTGGGCCCCGGCCCCCACCTTCGTCAGCGTGCCCAACACCGCCGTCTACCCGCCGCCGTTCTACGTCCCCGGTGCTGCCGCCATGCAGGCCGCCCGCTGGTTCGGCGCCGGGCCGTGGCACGCGATCCTGGCCGCCCGCGTCGCCAACGCCCTCACCTACGCCGCCCTCGGCCTCGCCGCCCTGCTCCTCGCCCAGCGGCTGCGCGGCTTGCTGTTCGCCACCCTGCTGCTGCCCATCAGCCTGTGGATGGCCGCGTCCTGCAACCAGGACGGCCTCATCATCGCCGCCGCCGCCCTCGCCGCCGCCCTGCTCACCCGCGCCACCAGGCCCGCCTGGTGGGCCGCGGCCGTCGCTGTCGCCGCCATCGGCATGGCCAAGCCGCCTTATGCTCCCCTTGCCGGCGTCGTCTTCCTGCTGATGCCCCATCCCCCGCTGTCCCGTCCCGGCCTCATGCTGCCGCGCCGCGCCGCCGGGGCGCTGCTCGCCTTCCTGCCCGCGCTCCTCTGGTACGTCGCCGCCAGCCGCCTGGCCGCCGTCCCCTTCGTGCGCGGCCCGCCGTTCCGCGCCGGGCCTTACTGGCCGGGCGACCCCGACCAGGTGTTCGCCGCCGTCGACCCGGCGCTGCAGCTCCAGGTGTTCCTGCACCAGCCTCTCCTGCTGCTCCGCCTGCCGCTTGAGCAACTCGCGGCCCAGGGCGGCTGGCTGCTGTGGGAGATGGTCGGCATCCTCGGCATCCTCGACGTCGCCCTCCCGGCCGCGCTCTACGGCCTGTGGTTCGCCGCCGTCGCCGCCCTGGCCGTGGGCGAGTCGCTCGCCGGCCCGGCGGCGTCCCCCGGCGTCCACCCTGGCCTCCACCCTGGCCTCCACCCTGGCCCCCGCCCCTGGGCCTGCCTCGCCGTCCTCGCCTGCGTCCTCGCCACCGTGCTCGCCGTGTTCGACGGCCAGTACCTGTCCTGGACCTACACTGGCGCGGCTGAGATCGAGGGCATCCAGGGCCGCTACCTGGTGCCCCTGCTGCCGTTCCTGGCCCTGGCGCTTCCCACCGTCCGGGTCCGGGGCGGCGGGACGGTCCGGGCCGTGCTGCGCGTCCCGGCCGTTCTCGCTGGGTTGGCCGGCCTCGCCGTCATCCCGGGGCTGGTCGTCGCAGCGTATTACCTGCGCTGACCCGCCGCAGCAGCCGGGCCATCGGCCGGTCCACCCACGCCGCCAGCGCCGCCGCCACCGCCAGCGCCGCCGCCAGCAGCACGGCGAACACGAGGCCCGGCCCCAGCCGCGCCGCCAGGCCCGGCGGCCCGATCCAGTGCGCCACCGCGTCGATCACCAGCAGGTGCGACAGGTAGAGCGGATACGACAACGCCCCCGCCGCCATCGCCAGCGCCGCCCCGCGCGGCCCGAATCGCAATCCCCCGTCCCGCTCCAGCGCCGCCAGCCCGAGGATGACCGCCCCGTATCCCGCCCCGTACACCGGCCGCGACACGATCGGGCCGTACACGGCCCCCCACCCGTCGAGCGACATCCGCCACAGCACCACCCCGGCCCCCGCCGCCAGCAGCGCCCAGCTCGCACCCTGGCCCGCACCTTGGTCCGCACCCTGGCCCGCCGGCCAGCGCGGCAGCAGCCACCCGGCCAGCAGCCCGGCGAAGAACATGAAGTTGAAGCTGCTCAGCACGTGCGCCAGCACGGCGCCGCCGACCGAGGCCTCCAACACCTGCGGCAGCACCGTCCACCACGCCACCGTCGCCGCCACCCACGCCGCCAGCAGCCAGCGCCCCGCGCCCGCCACCAGGCACACCGCGAGCACCAGGTAGAACGTCACCTCCTGCCGCAGCGTCCACGCCACCACCAGCAGGTTGTCCATCCGCACCGGCAGCAGGCTCAGCCAGGCCGCGATCGCCCCCGGCGTCAGCGACGGCGCCAGCCAGAACTTGTGCAGCTGCACCGCCAGCGCCAGCCAATACAGCGGATAGATGCGGCAGAACCGCTTCCACAGGAACCGTCCGACATCGCCCCCGCGCCCGATCTCGTCCCCGTGCGCCACCGCCATCACGAAGCCGCTCAACACGAAGAAGAACGCCACCCCGGCCGTCCCCGGCATCCGGAAACTGTGCCACTGGCCGAACGGCAGGTCCGGGTTGCCGCCGATCAGGCCGTCGCAATGCGCCACCACCACCGACAACGCCGCCAATCCCCGCGCCGCCTCGATGCTCCTCAGCTTCACCCGCCGCCCCCCGACGCCGGGCAGGACGCTGACCGGCTAAGGCGCGGTTTACAGCAGAAGCACGGTCATATGGCTAGGCGCTCATCCGGCCGAGCCAGATCACCTGTCGGTCAGGGATGCTCACTGGAGAGGCCGGTCACGGCGCGGTCGAGTCGGGCCGCCGCGCCCGAGCCGACGCCCGGCCGTCCGGACATGACGGTTGCCGGGCACGCGACCCAGGCCCGTTCAGGAGGCCAGTGCCGCCCCGGCCGTCACGACAACCGCGCCGGGATCGGGTCGGGCGCCGGATCGTTGCCGGGCGGCACCTCCACCGGCGGCACGTCGTTGGGCGGCGGATCCTGGATCGGCACCGGGCCGGGCCGCGGGATTGGGTCGGGCATCTGTGCGTTCATGCTGTCCTCCTCGTTGATGCGACGGGCCTTGCTGACGCAACGGGCGGCGTGGCGCAAGGATGCCCGCGCTCGCCGAACAATCGCGCGACGATCCGGGCCATACCCATGAAGCACGTCAGGGCATGAAACACGTCAGGGATCGCTCCAGGAACCACCGCCAGTGGCCCGATCCGGCCCGATCCTCTAAGCGGTCGCCATGCCGACCACCATCCTGTCCATCCAGTCCTGGGTCGCCACCGGCCACGTCGGCAACGCCGCCGCCATGTTCCCGCTCCAGCGCCTCGGGGCCGAGGTCTGGGCCGTCCACACCGTCCAGTTCAGCAACCACCCCGGCCACGGCGGCTTCACCGGCCAGGTCCTCGGCGGCGACGCGGTCCGCGCCGTGATCGACGGCATCGCCGCCCGCGGCCTCCTGTCCCGCTGCGACGCCGTGCTGTCCGGCTACCTCGGCGACGCCGCCACCGCCGACGCCGTGCTCCACGCCGCCGCCGCCGCCCAGGCCGCCAACCCGGCCGCCCTCTACTGCTGTGACCCGGTCATCGGCGACGTCGGCCGCGGCGTCTTCGTCCGCCCCGGCATCCCCGAGCTGCTCGACGCGCGCGCCGTGCCCCAGGCCGACATCCTCACCCCCAACCAGTTCGAGCTGGAGCACCTGGACGGCGCGCCCTGCCCCACCCTGGCCGACGCCCGCGCCGCCGTCGCCCGCCTCCAGGCCCGCATGGCCGCCGGCGGCCGCCGCACCGTGCTCGTCACCAGCCTGCTCGCCGCCGAGACCCCGCCCGACGCCATCGACCTGCTCGCCGCCGACCGGTCCGGCGCTTGGCTGCTGCGCACGCCGCTGCTGCCCATCGCGCCCAGCGGGGCCGGCGACGCCATCGCCGCCCTGTTCCTGCTGCACCTGCTCCGCACCGGCTCGGCCCGCGCCGCCCTGGAGCAGGCCGGCAGCGCCGTCGCCGGCCTGTTGCGCCGCACCGCCGCCGCCCGCGCGCCCGAGCTGCTGCTGGTCGAGGCGCAGGAGGAGTTCGTCCGCCCGTCCCTGTTGTTCGCCGCCGCCGAATTGTGAGGCTGCGCCGTGAGATGGCCGAATTGTGAAAAATCGCCGCAGCGCCGCCAGCCTGCCCTGATCTTGCCGTGATCGCGTCCTAGATCGATTGGGTAACGCCAGCCGCAGGATGGCCTCATGCGCTTCCTCAAGATCTACCGTCGGGTGCTCACCTCGCTGGGCAACGACAGCCGATTGGCTTTCATGCTGGGGGGGGCCAACCTGGTGGTCGCCGGGCTGCAGTTCCTCGACCCGCTGCTGTTCGGCCGCGTGATCGGCATGTTGGCCAACGGCGACCGCGTCGAGGCCGGCGTCCTGTGGACCGACATCGTGCAGTTGCTCGGGGTGTGGTTCGCCGTCGGCGTCGCCGCCATCGGCGCCAACATGGCCACCGCGCTGCACTCGGAGCGCATGGCCCACCGCAACCGCCTGACCATCATGAACCGCTACTTCGGCCACGTGCTGTCGCTGCCGCTGTCCTTCCACGGCGACATCCACTCCGGCCGGCTGATGAAGGTCATGCTCGGCGGCTCCGACAGCCTGTTCGGCCTGTGGCTAACCTTCTTCAAGGACCAGCTCGCTACCTACGTCGCCGTGCTCGTCCTCCTGCCGATGACCTTCCTCCTCAACTGGCGGCTGGCCCTCACCCTGGTCGTGCTGGTCGTGGTGTTCATCGTCGTCACCGCCGTCGTCGTGCAGAAGACCGAGACCGGCCAGCGCCAGGTCGAGTACCTCCAATCCCAATTGGCCGGCACGGCGCAGGACGCGCTCGCCAACGTGATGGTGGTGCAGTCCTTCACCCGCCTCTCGGCGGAGAGCCGCCTGTTCGGCCAGATCATCGAGGACGTGATCCGCAACCAGTTCCCCGTGCTGAACTGGTGGGCCATCGTCAACGTGCTGACCCGCGGCGCCAGCACGCTCGCCGTCATCGCCATCGTCATCATCGGCACCCTGCTCCACTTCGATGGCAAGGCCAGCGTCGGCGAGATCGTCAGCTTCATGGGCTTCGCCACCCTGCTCATCAGCCGCCTCGAAGCCGGCGTCCAGTTCGCCTCCCGCGTGTTCTTCCAATTGCCGATGCTGGAGGACTTCTTCGAGGTGCTCGACGCCAAGAGCTCCGTCCCCGAGCAGCCGGACGCCCGCGAGCTCGACGCCCAGGCCGGCGACGTCGAGTTCGACCGCGTCGCCTTCGCCTACCCGGGTGGCCCCAACATCCTCACCGACGTCACCTTCCGCGCCCGCCCCGGCACCTCCGTCGCCCTCGTCGGCCAGACGGGCGCCGGCAAGTCCACCGTGATGAACCTGCTGCAACGCCTGTGGGACCCGGTGTCCGGCGCCATCCGCGTCGACGGCCAGGACCTGCGCGACGTGTCGCTGGAAAGCCTGCGCCGCTCCATCGGCGTCGTGTTCCAGGAAAGCATGTTGTTCAACCGCACCATCCGCGACAACCTGCGCATCGGCCGCCCCAACGCCACCGACGACGAGCTGGAGCAGGCCTGCCGCCTCGCCGACGCCCACGAGTTCGTCATCCGCCAGCCGCAGGGCTACGACACCGTGGTCGGCGAGCGCGGCTCCACCCTCTCGGGCGGCCAGCGCCAGCGCCTCGCCATCGCCCGCGCCCTGCTGAAAGACCCGCCGATCCTGATCCTCGACGAGGCCACCAGCGCCCTCGACGCCGCCACCGAGGCCCGCGTCTCCCGCGCCATGCAGACCTTGATGAAGGGCCGCACCACCTTCATCATCGCCCACCGCCTCAGCACCGTCCGCGACGCCGACGAGATCCTGGTGTTCGACAACGGCCGCGTCGTCGAGCACGGCAGCTTCGACGGCCTCATCGCCCAGCGCGGCAAGTTCGCCGAGCTGGTCGAGACTCAGCTTTCCCCCCAGCTCGCCGCCGCCCAGTAAGCCGCAACTTACGCTGCACCCGCGCAGCGCCCGGTTGCGCCCGCGGTCTCGGCGCGCGCAAGATGGCCTTAACCAAGGAGGGAGAAGGCCATGACCATCGCCGCGATCCTCAAGCAAAAAGGCAGCAACGTCGCCCACGTCCCGCCGGCCGCCACCATCGCCGAGGTGGCCCAGCGCCTGCGCGAGCACCGCATCGGCGCCATCCTCGTGCTCGACGCCGGCGACCTCGTGGGCATCGTCAGCGAGCGCGACATTGTGAAAAGCCTCGCCGAGCAGGGCGCCAGCACCCTCGACCTGACCGCCGCCCAGCTCATGACCCGGGCGCTCCATACCGCGACCAGCCACACGTCCGTGCCCGAGGCCATGACGCTCATGACCCAGCGCCGCGTCCGCCACCTGCCCGTGGTCGACGCGGGCCGCCTGGTCGGCATCGTCAGCATCGGCGACGTCGTCAAAGCCCGCATCGACCAGCAGGAGCATGAGGTCGACAGCCTCAGGGCCTACGTCGCCGGCGCTTGAGGCCGGGCCGGCGGCCCGGGCGCGGCAGGCGGCCAGACTCTAGAGCGGTTTCATGTTGCACGAAACCGCTCTAGGCGGTAGTGACGATTTCACCGAAGCAGGACGACTATGGCGGCGAGTTGGACGAAGCCTCTGTAGTTGGGCAGGAGCTTGTCGTAGCGGGTGGCCACGCGCCTGAACTGCTTCAGCTTGTTGAAGAACCGCTCGGCGAGGTTGCGCTCCCGGTAGAGCGCCTTGTCATGGTCGCGTGGCGTTTTGCGGTTGGACCGGGGCGGGATGACAGCCTCGGCTCCCATGTCGCCTATGGCATCCCGCAGGTGGTCAGCGTCGTATCCCTTGTCGGCGATCACGGCACCGGGCTTGAGGCCGTCCAGCAGTTCGTGGCCGCGCGTGACGTCATGGCGCTGCCCCGGCCCGAACAGCAGGCGCACCGGGTTGCCCAGCGCGTCGGTGGCGGCGTGTACCTTGGTGCTCAGGCCGCCGCGAGAGCGGCCCAGCCCCTGGGCATCAGGCCCCCCTTGGACCGGCGGGCCCCGGCCGCGTGCTGGTGGGCGCGCACGACCGTGCTGTCGATCATCAGCCATTCCAGGTCGCTGTCCGCCGCAAGCACGGCCAGGAAGCCGCCCAAGACGTCGCGCTCGACCCAGCGATAGAAGCGGCGCTTCACGGCCTGGTAATCACCATACCGCTCGGGCAGGTCGCGCCAGCGCGCGCCAGAGCGCGCCATCCACAGCAGCGCATCCACGAACCGGCGGTTGTCGCAACGCGGCCCACGCTGGCCCTCGCGCCCGCCCGGAACCAGGTCCCGCAAGCGCTCCCACTGGTCGTCGCGCAACGCATCCACCTCAACGCCCGCCATCGCCAAACCTCGAAATCAGCCTTGAACCACACCCAGCGCCGAACCGGAACCCAGCCAAGCTGAAATCGTCACTACGGCCTAGCCATCGTTCCACGCGCTTGCTCCTCGTTCGACGAGCGTGAATCCCGCTCAAGCGCCCCCGCTTGATCGGGAAGCGTCTTGGACGGCAATCGCCCTGATCGGACATCGGGGCGATAAGGATCTGGACAGCCGGCGAGGCCCCCACTATCCGGGGCGCGATGCGGCGACGCCTCCTTGCCCTGCTCCTGACGCCCCTGCTCGCCGCCTGCGCCGTCGCCCGCTTCGACGTGCCCGGCGCGTCCGACGAGGCCGCCTACGCCGCCGCCCACCCGCTTTACGCCGAGTACTGCGCGCTCACGCAGATCAAGAAGAAGCCCGGCTTCGGCGCTGACATCCGCGGCGAGATCGGCGGCCACGCCGTGTTCTACCTCAACGGCGCCTGCCTCGACCCCGCCTCCCGCTACCCCGTGCTGCGGCTCTGCGGCGACGTGAGCGCCCCCCACGAGGACGGCGTCGGCCTCAGCATGAACGCCCATTTCCGCGACGCGAAGTGGGTGGCGACGCCGGGCCGCGACTTCTTCTTCAACGGCGGCCTGCCGCCCGGCGCGCCCCTCACCCGCGCTGCCTACGAGGCGGTGCAGCGGGAAGCCAAGCGCCGCGGCATCTACGACGGCGTCGCGTTCCACCCCGCCGTGTTCGAACCCAAGCCCGCCGGCTGGTCCGACCGCGACTGGAAATACGAGATGTCGGTCGGCACCGACTACGCCATCGCGCTGGCCCGCGGCCGCTACTGCGCCCGCGTGCCCGTGACCCGGCCGCAGATGGCCCGCATGGTCGCCTTCCTCAACGACGAGAACGCCCCCTACCGCGAGCATCGCCGCGTGTTCCGCTGGAGCGTGTTCAACGACAACTGCATCCACCTCGCCCACAACGCCCTGGCCACGGCCGGGCTGTGGCTCCGCTGGCCGACCGAGCGCTTCCTGCCGGTCGCCGTGCTCGACTTCCCGGTGCCCAAGAACGAGTTCGTCAACCTGATGCGCCGCGCCAACGACGCCTGGCTGCCCGACCCCGGCGCCGTCTACCGCGACGTCGCCGCCCGCGCCGAGCTGCTCCGCTTCGGCCGCCTGCCCACCGGCCCCGGCGCCCTGGCCGAGGCCCGCGGCCCGCAGCGGCCGAACGAGGTTTACGACACCGACCTCAAGCTCATCTTCTACGACGAGCCGATCGTGGGCCGTTACCGGCCCCGGTTCGAGCGCATCTTCTCCGAACCCCGCTACACCGACGCCGCCGCCAACCAAGCCCATTTCGCCGCCCTCGCCCGGGTAGCGCTGGACCGCCGCCAGCCCCTCGCCTGGTGGCTCGCTCGCGCGCCCTATCGAGACGACCCGGCCGGCTTCGCCCGCGTCCACCAGCAGTTCTACGCCCTGATGGACCGCCTGGCCGCGCCGTGACGCCGGCCTGACCGGCATGGCCACCCACCTGGTCCTGATCCCGAGCTACGACCCCGGCCGCCAGCTCCGCGTCACCCTGCGAGGCGCGCTCGCCCAATGGCACCCGGTCTGGGTCGTCTCCGACGGCAGCACCGACGGCGCGGACGCCTGCGCCGAGCCCCTCGGCGCCCGCCTGCTCCGCCGGCCCCTCAACGGCGGCAAAGGCGCCGCCGTCCTGCACGGCCTGACCCACGCGACGGGCGCCGGCTTCACCCACGCCCTGGTGATGGACGCCGACGGCCAGCACCCGGCCGACCGCATCCCCGCCTTCATGGCCGCCTCCCGCGCCCGCCCCGACGCCATGATCCTCGGCCACCCCCGTTTCGGCCCCGACGCCCCCGCCGCCCGCGTCGCCGGCCGCCGCTTGGCCAACCTCTGCACCCGCCGGCTCACCCGCGGCGCAATCGACGCCGACTGCCTGTTCGGCTTCCGCGTCTATCCGATCCGCCCGTTGCTCGAGGTGATGCGCGCCTCGCCCGGCATGCGCGGCTTCGATTTCGACCCCGAGGCGGCGATCCGCCTCGCCTGGCGCGGCGTCCCGGCCATCAGCCTGCCCGCGCCCGTCCGCTATCCCGCCGCCGCCGACGGCGGCGTGTCTCACTTCCGCTACGGCCGCGACAACATCCGCCTCGCCCGCATGTTCGCCCGGCTTCTAAAGAGTCGCGCTTTAGATTCCTGATTTCGTTGCATCGGAGACCAAGGCCCGCACCCCTCGGACCATGTCCGCCAGCCCCGTCGCCCGCTGCTGCCGCCACCGCCACCGCCGCACCAGCATCTCCGCTGCCGCCATCAGCAGCACCAACGGCCCGTGCAGCACCGTCACCAGCAGCCGCCACGCGCCGGGCGCCGCCGCCAGCAGCGCCGCCGACGCCGCCAGTTGCCCGGCGAACAGCCCGCACCACGCCGCCGTCACCCCCCGCGTATAGGGGACCATGCCGGCGTGGAACGCCGGGTTCACCCGCCGCGCCACCTTCGTCGCGACGCTGGTGCGGCCCGGCCGCAGCGAGGCGGCGAACACCCCGAGCAGCGACCCGTACAACAGCGCGTGCCCCAGCCCAGCCATCGCCAGCACCCCGGCCTCCGCCGACCACGCGCTACCGATGCCCAACCCCGCCAGCAGCATCCCCGCCGCTGCCGGCCCCGCCCACGGCAGCCGCGGCAGCGCCGCCCACAGCAGCGCCCCGCCGGCCGCCGCCTGAGCCGCCGCGCACCAGGCCGCCGCGCCGTATCCGCGCCCCATCGTTAGCAAAACTTGACTGGCGGCCAGCGCGCCGACCGCCACAATGCCCGCCCCGAGCCGCACGCGGCCCCGCCCCGCCCCGCCCATCCGCGCCCCGCCCATCCACGTCCAGCCCATCCGCCGCCTTCCGCTTTGCAGCCCGCCGCCGACCCCGCTATATCATTTCGTGGAACAATGCCGTGACCGTTTTGCAAGCCGCGACCCCCGCCGTTTCGAGCCAGACCGAACCAGAACGCGCCCTGGCCGGCCTGATCGTGTCCTCGTTGCAACTCGAGGTCGCCGCTGACGCGATCACCCCCGCCGACCCTTTGTTCGGCGAAGGCCTCGGCCTCGACTCGATCGACGCCCTCGAACTCGCGCTGGCCATCTCCCGCGCCTACGGCTTCGAGCTGCGGTCGGACGACGAGCGCAACCAGCGCATCTTCGCCTCCCTCCGCACCCTGTCCGCCCACGTCGAGGCGCACCGGACCCGGTGATGCCCTGCGCCCACCCGCCGCGCCGCGCCGCGCCGGCGAGCGCCATGACGAGTGGGCCGAACAGCGACTCGGGGAGCGGCGCGGCGTCCCTCACCCTCCTCGACCGCCCCGCCGACGCCCCGGTGTTCCGGCGGCCGGGCGGCTTCGTCTCGGCCGCCGCCTTCCTCGCCGACGCCCACGCCCTCGCCGCCGCCCTGCCGCCCGGCCGCCATCTGGTCAACCTCTGCCGCGGCCGCTACGCCTTCGCCACCGCCTTCGCCGCCGGCCTCATCGCGGGCCGCACCAGCCTGCTCAACGCCGACCCGGCCCGCCTCCCTGCCCTGGCCGCCGCCTATCCCGGCGCGGTGGTCGCCGCCGACGCCCCGTTCCCCGCCTGCCCGCTGCCGCTGGTCCCCGTCCCCCCGGCTTGCCTCGCCCCCACTCCGCCCTCCCGCATCCCCGCCGCCGCCCCGGCCAACCCGGCCATCCCCGCCGACTACCTCGCCGCGGTCGTCTTCACCTCCGGCAGCACCGGCGAGCCGACGCCGCACCCGAAGCGCTGGGCCGCCCTCGTCGCCCGCAGTCGCGCCGCTGCCGCCCAGTTCGGCTTCCGATCCGACACGGCGACCGTCATCGGCACCGTCCCGCCGCAGCACATGTACGGCTTCGAGACCACCATCCTGCTGCCGCTGCACGCCGCCGTCGCCACCTGGTGCGGCCCGGCCTTCTTTCCCGGCGACCTCGCCGCGGCCCTCGGGGCCTGCCCCGGCCCGCGCGTCCTCGTCACCACCCCGCTCCACCTGCGCGCCCTGTTGCGGGCCGGCCAGCCCCTCCCTGCCCTCGCCGGCTGCATCAGCGCCACCGCCCCGCTCGATCCCGCCCTCGCCGCCGAGGCCGAGGCCGCCTGGAACGCCCCGGTGCGCGAGATCTTCGGCGCCACCGAGTGCGGCAGCATCGCCAGCCGCCGCACCGTCCTCGGCCCGGTCTGGGCCCCCTACCCCGGCATCGACCTCGCCGCTCAAGACGACGGCGTCCTGGTCCACGCCCCGGGGGCCGATCCCGTGCCCCTGCCCGACCTGATCGAGCCTGCCCCCGGCGGCTTCCGCCTGCTCGGCCGCCGCACCGACGTGGTGAAGCTGGGCGGCCGCCGCGCCTCCCTGCTCGGCCTCAACCAGATCCTCACCGACCTGCCCGGCGTCGATGACGGCGCTTTCGTCGTCCCCGATGACCTCGACCGCCGCAGCACCGCCCGCCTCGTCGCCGTCGTCGTCGCCCCGGACCGCACCGCCTCCTCCATCATCGCCGACCTCCGCCGCACGCTCGACCCGGTGTTCCTGCCGCGCCGGGTCATCCGGGTGGAGGCGATGCCGCGCAACGCGCTGGGCAAGCTGCCGCGCCAGGCCCTGCTGCAACTGGTCGCCCAAGACAGCGCCCAAGCCGGCTGATGCGCCCCGTCGGCCGCTTCACGATCCCGCCGGAGCACCCGAGCCTGCCCGGCCACTTCCCCGGCCGCCCCGTCGTCCCCGGCGTCGTGCTGCTGGACGAGGCCGCCGCCCTCATCCTCGCCGCCTCGCCCGGCCGCCGCCTCGCCGGCTTCCCCGCCGTCCGCTTCACCCGCCCCGTCCGCCCCGGCGACACCGTGGACGTGGCGTACGCCGACGGGGCCTTCTCCTGCACCGTCGCCGCCGCCCCCGTCCTCCGCGGCACGATCGCCCTGGAATGACCCGGCCCCTCGCGTGACCCAGCCCCCCGCCACGGCTTGGTCCGAGCAGCCGGAGCGCGGCTCCCCCCGCCTCACCCGCGCGCTGCTCTGGCTCGCGCTGGCCGGCGGCCGGGCCGCGGCGCTCCTGCTGGCCTGGTCGGCCACGGCCTGGTTCCTGCTGACCGCGCCCCGCGCCCGCCGGGCCTCGCGCGACTACCTCCGCCGCGTCCTGCCTGCCCGGCCCGGCCTGCGTCACACCGCCCGGCATTTCCACGCCTTCGCGCAGGCCGTGCTCGACCGCGCCCACCTCCTCGCCGGCCGCGACGACGCCTTCGACATCCGCGTGGACGGCCTCGACCACGTGGCGGCCACCCTGGCGCGCGGCCAGGGCTGCATCCTGCTCGGCGCCCACCTCGGCAGCTTCGAGGCGCTGCGCGCCGTCGCCCGCCACTGCCCGGTCCCGGTCTGGGCGCTGATGTACCGCCGCAACGCCGGCGCCCTCACCGGCCTGCTCGACCGCCTCGCCCCCGCGCTGCGCGGCCGCGTGCTCGAGATCGGCGACACCGCCAGCATGATCCGCGCCCGCGAGTGCGTCGCCCGCGGCGAGGTCGTCGGCATCCTCGCCGACCGCGCGCCGCCCGGCCACCGCATGGTCCCGGCCCCCTTCCTCGGCCAGCCTGCCTTCTTCCCCGCCGGCCCGTTCGTGCTCGCCAGCACGCTCGCCGCCCCGGTGATCCTGTTCCGCGCCGTCCGCACCGGCCGCCGCCGCTACGCCGTCCGCTTCGAGCCGTTCGCCGACCGCCTCGCCCTGCGCCGCGCCCACCGCGCCGCCGACCTCCGCGCCGCCGTCGCCCGCTACGCCGCCGCCGTCGAGGCCGGCTGCCGCGCCCACCCCTACCAGTGGTTCAACTTCTTCCCCTTCTGGGAGCGTCCGCCCGATGCCGATCCCGATCCGTCGGCCGACCCGGCCGCCACCAACGCCGCCGACCCGGCCGCCACCAACGCCGCCGACCCGGCCGCCACCAACGCCGCCGACCCGGCCGCCACCAACGCCGCCGACCCGGCCGCCACCAACGCCGCCGACCCGGCCGCCACCAACGCCGCCGACCCGGCCGCCACCAACGCCGCCGACCCGGCCGCCACCAACGCCGCCGACCCGGCCGCTGACCAGCCTGCTGCTCGTCCTGCTGCTCGGCTTGACGCTCGCCTGGACACCCTGGCCGGCGAAGGCTGAAGGCCCGCCGCTCGACCAGCTCATGGCCCGCCTCGCCGCCACCCCGGAGCGCCGGGCCGCCTTCCGCGAGCGGCGGCGCTTCGCCGCCCTCAGCATGCCCCTGGAAAGCGTCGGCACCCTGTCTTACCGCCAGGGCCACCTGGAGAAGATCACCACTTGGCCGCAGCCGGAGCGCCTGGAGGTGAACGGCGACCGCCTGATCCTCACCGTCGGCAACGACCCGCCCCGCGTCATCGACATGGCCCGGGTCCCCGAGCTGCGTGCCCTGATCGACGCTATCCGCGGCCCCCTGCTCGGCGACGCCGCCGCCGTCCGCCGCGCCTTCCGCGCCGAGACCGCCGGCACCTTGGCCGCCTGGACCCTCGACCTCACCCCCCTGGACCCGGCCGCCGCCCGCTTCCTGCGCCGCGTCCACCTCCAGGGCCGCGACGACCAGGTGGACCGCCTCGTCATCACCCAGGCCAACGGCGACGAGCAGGCCATGACCATCATCCCACGATGAGGGGCATCCCGCGATGAAGGGCGTCGCCCGCGCCCTTCCCGTCCTGCTCGCCCTCGCGGCCGCCGTCCTCGCCCTCCTCCTCGTCCTCGCCCGCATCGACGTCCGCACCGACATGGCCGACTTCCTGCCCCAGGGCCGCACCGAGGCCGCCCGCCTGGTGCTCGACCAGGCCCGCAGCGGCGCCGCCACCGGCCTGATCCTGATCGGCGTCGAGGGCGCGCCCCAGCCCGACCTCGCCCGCGTCGCCCGCGCGATGGCCGCCACCCTGCCCGGCACCGGCCTGTTCGCCCTGGTCGCCGGCGGCCAGCCCGCGCCCCTCGATCAGGCCTTGCTGTTCGACCACCGTTACACCCTCAGCCCCGCCACCACGGCGGACGCCTTCGAGGAGCCTGCCCTGCGCCGCTCGCTCGAAGCCCTGCTGCGCCAGCTCCGCTCGTCCGCCGCCCCCCTCGCCGCCCAGTACGGCCTCGCCGACCCTCCCGGCGCGTTCCTCGCCCTGCTGCGCGGTTGGGCCGCGTCCTCCGGCGTGCGCCAGGTCGACGGCGCGTGGTTCGCCCCAAGCGACGACCGGAGTGGCGACCGGGGCACCGACCAGGGCGGCGACCGAGGCGGCGACCGGGGCGGCGACCGCGCCCTGCTGCTGGCGCGCACGAAGGCCGGCGGCATGGACATCCCGGCCCAGGAAGCCGCTCTCGCCGCCGTCCAGGCCGCGTTCCGGGCCGCCGACCCCGGCCCCGCCCGCCTCCTGGTCGCCGGCCCCGCCGTGTTCGCCCGCGACGCCGCCCGCGCCATCAAGGCCGACGTCGAGCGCATCTCGGTCCTCTCCACCTTCCTGGTCGTCGCCCTGCTGTGGTGGCGCTTCCGCTCGCCGCTGGTGCTGGCCGCCATCGCCGCCCCGGTCGTGCTCAGCGTCGCCGCCGCCGCCCTCGTGGTGCAGGCGCTGTTCGGAACCGTCCACGGCGTGGCGCTGGGCTTCGGCGCGACCATGCTCGGCGTCTCGGTCGACTACCCGGTGCTGATGATCGGCCACCGCAAGCGCGGCGAGCCGGCCCCGGCCACACGGGCGCGCATCGGCCGCGCCTTCGTCCTCGCCGTCGTCTCCGCCCTGCTCGGCCTGGCGGCGATGGTGTTTTCCGGCTTCCCCGGCCTGGCCCAGCTCGGCGTGTTCGCGGCTGCCGGCCTGCTCGCCTGCGCCCTGCTGACCTGGACCCTGCTGCCCCGCCTGGTCGTCGCCGCCAACCTGGCCCCCGTCGCCGCAGGCGACCCGGCCTGGCTCCCCCGCGTCGAGGCGTTCCGCCGCCACCGCGCCTGGGCCGCCCTGCCCGTCGCCGCCGCGGCGCTCTACCTGGCCCTGCACGGCCCTCGCTGGGAGGGCGATCTGCAGGCGCTCAGCCCAGTCCCCGCCGCCTCCGTCGCCCTCGACCGCGAGATGCGCGCCCAGGTCGGCGCGCCGGACGCCGGGCAATTGCTGCTGGTCCGCGGCGACGCGCCCGAGGCCGTGCTGCAGGCGGAGGAACGCCTGCTCCCCCTCCTCGACCGCTTGGAAACGCAAGGCGCGCTCCGCGGCGCGGACCTCGCCGCCCGCCTGCTGCCGAGTGCGGCGACCCAAGCCGCCCGCGCCGCCCTGCTGCCCGACGCCGCCACCCTCTCGGCCCGGCTCGACGCCGCCCGCGCCGGCCTGCCGTTCCGCCCCGACGCCTTCCGCCCGTTCGAGGACGCGGTCGCCGCCGCCCGCGCCGCCGCCCCCCTCCGCCCGGCGGACCTCGAAGGCACTCTGCTCGGCGCGCGCCTCTCTCCCCTGCTGCTCCACGGCCCCGACGGCTGGATCGGCCCCGTCGTGCTGCACCGCGTCGAGCGGCCGGCCCAGATCGCGGAGGCCGTGCGAGGCTCCGGCGCGCTCTACGTCGACATGCGCTCCGAGTTGGGCGGCATCCTCTCCGCTTACACGGCCGCCGCCTGGTGGTGGTTGGCCGCGAGCGCCGCCCTGGTGCTGCTCGTGCTGCTGGCCGGGCTGCGCGACGCGGGCCGCGTGCTGCGCGTGCTGGGGTCGGTCGCCGCCGCCTTGCTGGTCACGGTGGCGCTGCTCACCCTCTTGGGCGCGCGCCTCTCCCTGATCCACCTGGTCGCGCTGCAACTGGTCGCCGGCGTCGGCCTCGACTACGCCCTGTTCTACGCCCGCCGCCAGCTCGACGCCGAGGAGCGCGCCCGCACGCTTCGCACCCTCGTCACCTGCAACGCCATGACCTTGCTGACATTCGGCTTGCTGGCCGCTTGCCAGACGCCCTTGCTGCGCGACATTGGGGTGACGGTCGCGGCCGGGGCGTTGCTGGCGATGGGCTTCGCCTTCATGGTCGCGGGCAAGGCCGCCGATGAGAGGGAATGATGCCGCTGGTCCTCACCGCCTGCACCGCCGTCAGCGCCCTCGGCGTCGGCGCCGCCGCCCACCGCGCCGCGCTGCTGAACGAGGCCGGCGGGCTGCGCCCCAACGACTTCGACCCGGCCGCCGGCGGCTGGATCGGCCGCGCCCCCGGCGTCGAGGACCACGCCCTGCCGCCGCGCATGGCCAACTACGACTGCCGCAACAACCGCCTCGCCGACATGGCGCTGCGTGCCGACGGCTTCGCCGAGCACGTCGCCCGCGCCGGCGCGCGCCACGGTGTGGACCGCATCGCCGTCGTGCTCGGCACCAGCACCAGTGGCGTCAACGCCGCCGAGGACGCCTACCGCGGCCGCGACGGCGACGGACCGCTGCCGCCCGGCTTCGACTACCAGCACACCCAGGACCTCTACTCGGTCGCCGGCTACGTCCGCGCCGTGCTCGGGCTGCGCGGCCCGGCGCTGGTCATCTCCACCGCCTGCGCCAGCAGCGCCCGCTGCTTCATCGACGCCGCGCACCTGATCCGCACCGGCGTGTGCGACGCCGCCGTGGTCGGCGGGGCCGACAGCCTGTGCCGCATGACCCTGCACGGCTTCGCCGCCCTGGAGCTGATCTCCCCCACGCCCTGCCGCCCGTGCGACGCGGCGCGGTCCGGCATCTCGATCGGCGAGGCGGCCGGGTTCGCGCTCCTGGAGCGGGACGGCGACGGCATCCTGCTGCTGGGCGCGGGGGCGAGCAGCGACGGCTACCACATGTCCTCGCCCCACCCGGAGGGGGCGGGCGCGGTGGCGGCGATGCGCCAGGCCCTGGCGACGGCCGGGCTGGAGCCGGGCGCGATCGACTGGATCAACCTGCACGGCACCGGCACCCGCGCCAACGACGCCACGGAGGACGCCGCCGTGTCCGCCGTGTTCGGGGACGCCGTGCCGTGCAGCAGCACCAAGGGCTGGACCGGGCACACGCTGGGCGCGTGCGGCATCCTGGAAGCCTTGATCGCCCGGGAGTGCATGGCGGAAGGCCTCGTGCCCGGCTGCCTCGGCGTCGACGCGCCGGACCCGTCGTTCCGGTCGCGGGTGGCGACCGGCGCGGCGCGGGGCCGGGTGGCGCGGGTGGTGAGCAACTCGTTCGGCTTCGGCGGCATCAACTGCAGCCTGGTGTTCGGCGCCCGGCATTGAGCGCGCCGCCCATTCCCCCTTCGGCCGCCCCCGTGCTGCCCGCCCCCGTGCTGCCCGCTTCCGCGCTGCCCGCTTCCGTGCTGCCCGCTTCTGTGCTGGGCGTCTCGGTGTGGGGGCCGGGGCTGGAGGGCTGGGCGGCGAGCCGGGCCGTCCTCGCGGGCGACAGTCCCTACGAGCCGCGCCCGTCGCCGCCGCCGCCGCCCGCGATCCTGCCGCCCACCGAGCGGCGGCGCACCGGCCCGGTGGTGCGGCTCGCGCTGGCGGTGGCCCAGGAAGCGGCGGCGCAGGCGGCGGCGCAAGCGGCGTCAGGCCTCGATCCGGCCGGGCTGCGCAGCGTGTTCGCCAGCAGCAACGGCGACGGCGTGGTGGTGGGCAGCATCCTCGACGCCTTGGCCCGCGGCGCGGAGGGTGAGCGGGTGGTGTCGCCGACGCAGTTCCACAACTCGGTGCACAACGCCGCCGCCGGGTACTGGTCGATCGCCACCGGCAGCCGCCAGCCGGCCACCTGCCTCGGCGCGCACGACTGGACCTGGGCGGCGGCGCTGCTGACGGCGATGGCCGACGTCGTGGCGAACGGCCAGCCGGTGCTGCTGTGCTGCTACGACCACCCGCTGCCGACGCCGCTCGACGCGCTGCGCCCGACCGGGGCGGCGTTCGCGGCCGGACTGGTACTGGGACCGGCTGACGCGGGGCGGCCGTCGCTCCGCGTCGCTTACGCGGCCGGGGCGGCCGGGGCGGGGGCCAGCCTCGGGCCGGGGCTCGACGCGCTGATGGCGGCCAACGCGTCCGCCCGGGCCTTGCCGCTGCTGGCGGCGCTGGCGCGCGGCACGGCGTCGGCGCACCAGGTCGGCTACATGGACGGGCGGCTCGACGTGGCGGTGGGGCCATGATCGAGGGCGCGGCGCTGGCCGGGCTGCTGCCGCACGCGGGGGCGATGGTGCTGCTGGAGGCGGTCGTGTCGTGGGACGGGGCGGCGATCCTGTGCCGCGGCCGGTCGCCTCTCGACCCCCTCAACCCGCTGCGCCGGGCCGGGCGGCTGGGCGCTGTGTGCGGCCTGGAGTACGCCTTGCAGGCGGCGGCGCTGCACGGGGCGCTGCTGGCCGGGGGCGTGGCGCAGCGGGCCGGCTACGTCGCCCGGCTGCGCGAGGCGATGTTTCACGTGAAACATCTGGACGACCCGGCGTTCGGCGCGCTCGCGGTCGAGGCGCGGCTGGAACGGCAAGAAGCGGGCGGGATGCTCTACGCCCTGCGCGTCGCGGCCGAGGATGGGCGGGCGCTGGTCGCGGCCCGGGCCACGATCGCGTTGCCAGGCGCGTTGCCAGGCGCGTTGCCAGGCGCGTTGCCAGGCGCGTTGCCGGGCGCGGGGGCGCCGTGAGGGCGCTGGTGACGGGCGGGGCGAGTCCGCTGGGGGCGGCGATCTGCCGGCGGCTGGCCGCCGACGGGCTGGAGGTGCTGGTCCACGCCCACGCCGGCCTGGGGCGGGCGGAGGCGTTGTGCGACGAGATCCGCGCGGGCGGCGGCAGCGCCGCGGCGTTCGCCTGCGACCTGGCCGACCTGGCCGCGACGGAGGCGGCGATGCTGCGGCTGCTGGACGGCGGCGTGCCGCAGGTGGTGGTCCACAACGCCGGCCTGCACGACGACGTGCCGATGGCGGGCATGAGCGCCGCGCAGTGGCGGGGGCCACTCGACGTGTCGCTGGGCGGGTTCTACGCCGTGCTGCGGCCGCTGCTGCTGCCGATGATGGCGACGCGGTGGGGCCGGGTGGTGGCGGTGTCCTCGGTGTCGGCGCTGCTGGGCAATCGCGGCCAGGTCGCCTACGCCGCGGCGAAGGCCGGGCTGATCGGGGCGGTGAAGTCCCTGGCGCGGGAGGTGGCGACGCGGGGGATCACGGTCAACGCGGTCGCGCCCGGGGTGATCGCCTCGCCGGCGGTGGACGCGGCGATGGATATGAAGCGCATCGCCGAGATCGTGCCGATGCGACGGGCCGGGCGGCCGGAAGAGGTGGCGGACCTGGTCGGGTTCCTGACATCGAAACAATCGGGTTATATTACCGGGCAGGCGATCTCGATCAACGGGGGCATGGTGTGAACGAAGGCGGGCGGCTGGAATGCGACGTGCTGGTGATCGGCGGCGGCCCGGCGGGGAGCACGGCGGCGGCGCTGCTGGCCGAGCGCGGCGTCGACGTGCTCGTGGTCGAGCGCGAGCGGCACCCGCGGTTCCACGTCGGCGAGAGCCTGCTGCCGCGCAACACCGCGCTGCTCGACCGCCTGGGCGTGACCGCGCAGGTGGCGGCGCTCGGCGTGCACAAGCCCGGCGCGGAGTTCGTCGACGACGCCACCGGCCGCGCGGTGCAGTTCGCCTTCGCCGACGGGCTCGATAAGACCTACACCCATTCCTGGCAGGTGCCGCGCGCCGAGTTCGACCACCTGCTGTTCGAGGCGGCGGCGGCGCGGGGCGCGCGCACGATGCAGGGGACGCGGGTGACGGACGTCGCCCTCGCCGCCCCGGGCGGGCGGGCGGCGGTGACGGCCGTCGGCGAGGACGGGGCGGCACTCAGGATCGCGCCGCGCTACGTGCTGGACGCCTCCGGGCGGGACACGTTCCTGGCCGGGCGGCTGGGCCTCAAGCGGAGCAACAAGCGCAACAACACGGCCGCCGTTTACGCCCACTACGCCGGGGCGGAGCGCCGCACCGGCGCGCTGGAAGGCTACATCAGCGTCCACCTGGCCGACGACGGCTGGTTCTGGATGATCCCGCTGCGCGACGGGGTGATGAGCGTCGGCTTCGTCGCCGACCCGGCCGCGTTCAAGGGCAGTCAGGCTGGGGGCCGGCGCGGCGGCCCGGCGGCGCTGCTGGCCGAGCGGATCGCGGCCAGCCCGACGGTGAGCGCCCGGATGCAGGGGGCCGTGCCGGTGTCCGAGGCGCGGGGCGCGGGCAACTACTCCTACGACGCGGCCAGCGGCGCGGGCGAGGGATACCTGCTGATCGGCGACGCCTTCGCCTTCCTCGACCCGGTGTTCAGCAGCGGCGTGCTGCTGGCGATGACCTCGGGCGAGAAAGGGGCGGCGGTGGCCGAGGCGTGGCTGCGCGACCCGGCGCGCGGACAGGCGATGGCGCGGCGGATGGAGCGCGAGATGCGGCACGCGATGGGGCGCATCGCCTGGCTGGTCTACCGGATCAACAGCCCGGCGCTGCGGCTGCTGTTCATGGCGCCGCGCAACGGTTTGCGGATGCGCGACGGGCTGGTGAGCCTGCTGGCCGGCAACCTGCGGGGCCACTGGCGCACGGCGCTGCCGGTGCTGGCGTTCAAGTCGATCTACTACGTGACGTGCGGGCTGCTGCGGCTCGGGCTGCCGGGGCCGCGGCCGGTGGAAGGGCGGGCCGGGCTGCAGGCGGCGGAGTAAGGTCAGGGTTCGCGTTCCACCGGGACCACCGCCTCGTTGCGGCGGAGCGGCGGCAGGGTCCAGGGCGGGTCGTAGAACCAGGCCATCGGGGCGCCGGCCGCGCGCCAGCGGCCGCCGCCGAGCGCTTGGAGCAGGCGGGCGTTCTCGCTTCGCACCGCCGCCGCCGAGGTGGTGCCGGAATAGCGCAGAACGGCCACGGTCTGCGGGGGCACGGTGGCGATCCGCACCGCGGGGTCGGTCGGGACCGGCACGGTGTCCGCCGTGTAGCCGGGCGGCATGAAGAAGCGGATGCGCCACCGGCCGTCGGCACCCTGGCTTTGATCGACGGGGGCGGTCATGGCGATGGTTTCGGGGCCGGGCGATCGTGACACCGGGGCGGTCATGTCGATCTTCTCGCGGCGCTGGTTGGCACCGAAGATGTAGCCGGCGAGCTTCTGGAACCCGGCGCCGCGGGCCGCCACCTCGCCGCCGCCGACCAGGGTCTCGGCGGCGAGGCGGGGGCCGTAGGCGCGGATCTCGGCCGGGCCGACGCGGTCGACGACCTGGTACTTCGGTTCGGCGGTGGTGCGGACGCCGATGACGGAGCAAGCGGAAAGCAGCAAGCCGGACAGGAGGGCCATGCGGGGGATCACCTCAGCAACGGTCCGGGGCCGCGGGGTCGGTGGCGAAGCGCAGCAGGCAGGCGGCGTAGCGCTGGGCGAAGGCGGTGGCGACGCCGCCGAAATGGCCGGTGAAGCCGTCCGGCCGGTCGATCAGCAGCAGGCCGCCGAGGCGGGGGCGCAGGCGCTCGATCAGGGCGGCGCGGCGTTCGAGGTCGCTCGAATACGGGTCGCCCGCGAATTGGACGAAGGCGAGGCGGGTGCGGCTCGGGGGTACGTCGGCGACGATCTGGCGGAGGTCGTCGAACTGGGCGGTGAGGTTCGTGCTGACGCCGGTGCCGTGGGCGGCGGGGGAGATGGCCACCACGACGTCCGCCAGCCCGGCGTGGGTCAGCATCTGCAGGCTGTTCCACGCCCCGCGGGACTGGCCGCCGACGACGACGCGGCGGTAGCCGCGGCGGCGCAAGTCGGCCAGCGTGTCCTGCAGCCATCCGGCGGCGCGGTCGCGGTCGCGGTCGGCGTTGGGGACGCGGTCGAAGCGCAACACGTCGAAGCCGGCGTTGTTGAAGGCCCGCACGTGCATCTGCGGCTGATGGCCGCGGGCGTCGCTGAGGGCGCCGAGGCCGTGGGCCCAGACGTAGACGCCGGCGGCGGCGGCCGGGCCGCGCCAGATGTAGCGGTCATCGGGGACGATGCTGTAGTTCCATGTGGACACCAGCGGCGGCGGCGGCGGGGCGACCTGTGGCGGACGGTTGCCGGCGATGACGTTGAGGTTCTCGGCGTAGATGGCGCAGTCGGTCCCGCCCTTCGCGGCGCACGCTTCGAGGGCTTTCGCGCGGGCGATCTCGATCGTTTTTGCGCCATCGCCGCCGTAGCCGCCGTAGCCGCCATGCGCGCCGACGGCGTAGGCGCGGGGCAGGTTCAGCATCAGGAACCGGGCGTAGCTGGCGCGGCCGGCGGCATCGAGGCTGGGGACGGCGGAGACGTCGAGGACTGGCTGGGCGGCGGCGGGCCGGCACCACCCGGCGAGGAGGGCGATGACGAGGACGGCGACGACGCGGCAGGCCGGGCCGTGCGGCGTGCCCGTGGCGGCCGGTCCCCCTGCTTTCGCCGACGAGTCGCTGCCGACCTGGGGACGCCGTTGTCGGAGCATTCCGGAACCTCCGGTTCGCGAGGGATCACGCCGCCCGAGGCGACCGGGGTTCCGGGGGGCTGGAACGGACGGGAACGAGCCTAGGACGGCACCCGGGCCGCTGTAAAGCGAGCGCCCGCGCGGCGCGCGGGGGTCGTGGACGAGGGGTGCGTTCGCACCATCCTGGCGGGCGTCGGCGGGCCGGTGGCACCGCGCCGGGCGCGGGTTCGACAGGCCGAGCGATTGGCTTTAGTCCTCGCGCCGCGCGGGAGCGGCGGGGGTTGGATGGATGGCACGTGACGTGCGGACGCTGGTGTTGTTGACCGCGTTGGCCGCGGCCTTAGGCGCGGGTCCGCCGCCGGCGCGGGAAGCGGACTCTGGCAGGCTCGCGACGCCCAACCAGCCGTTGGCGGAGCCGCTGCCGGCCCGGCCGGGGACGATGCCGGGGCACGGGCTGGAGCTGACGCCGGGCTCGCGCAACGCGTTCTCGCTGGTGATGGGCAGCGCGCAGCCGGGGGCCAACATGACGACTGGGCAGTCGGTGCGGGACCGGTTCTACCTCAGCTACATGCAGGGCGACCTCAACAAGGCGGTCGGCAGCCCGATGGACACCGGGCAGAAGGACAACACCACCTTCGCCGCCGTGGCACGGCACTTCCCGGTCGGCGACCCGGACGACCTGCACGTGATGAAGCCGGACGGGCTGCACCTGCGGGCGATGTGCTCGGCCGGGCGCACCGACTGCCGGCCGGGCCGGGTGTGGGGGGCGATGATCCGGCTGCCGTTCGAGTGGCGGCCCGGCACGGTGCTGAAAGTGCGCTACCGCAGCCCGAAGGGCGCGCATTCCTGGGCGCCGATCTGGATGTTCACCGGGCAGCAGGCCTCGCCGGGGCCGGGGGGCGACCCTTACAAGGGCTACGGCGGGCCGGACGCGCTTTACCGGGCCAGCAAGACCAACTTCGAGATCGACTGGAACGACAACTACACGCGGCTGCCGAGCGGGGTGGCCCCGGGCTACCAAGTGGATTTCGGCACGCCCGACATCTACGGGACCAAGTGGAAGACGCCGCCGCACGGGGTTTACTGGGCCGACGGGAACGGGTGGCGCTACTACGACCCGTCGCACACGCCGGAGTTCCTGCGGACGCCGTTCGACTGGTCGGAGGGGTTCCACGACCTGGTGGGCAACTGGCGCGGGGACGGCAGCAACCTGATCGACCTGTTCGTGGACGGGGCGCTCGTGTCCACGGTCTACATGGAATACGCGCCGGACATCTACGTCGATCCCGCGGACGGGGCGCGCAAGACAGTGGCGATGCACCTGATGATCGGCAACCAGGCGATCCCGACGTTCTCGCGCCGGGGCGGCCGGGTGGTGGACAACGACGGCATCACGGACGGGTGGACCATCGTGGTGCAGGAGATCTCGGGCTGGCACGGCGGCATCGCCGAGCCGGAGCGGCACCGGGCGTCGGCGCGCAACGGGCTGGCGAGGTAGGGCGGCGGCCGCTCACGAGAGCCGCGTTGGACAGGGGCGACGGAGACTTTCGACGTGCGCTCGGCCGCCTGCCGCGGCGGCCCCATCGGCGTTCGCCGCGCGCTGGATGCGACCAGAGGCCCTTCGGGCTGACTGGCATGCGCGCCGGGTTGGCCAGTGGCGGCGCGCGGGAAGCGCCCCCGCATACCGGTCGCGCCGTAGGGCGTGGTCAGGCCGGGCCGGGCGCGCGCGCGGGCCGCGGCTGGCCCGGCCTCCGGTCGGCCGCGAGCGCCAGCACGCCGGCGAGCAGGCCCCAGAACGCGCCGCCGAGGCCGAGGACGCTGATGCCGGAGGCGGTGACGCCGAAGGCGACGGTGGCGGCGAAGCGCTCGCGCTCCCCGGCCATGGCGGCGGCGGTGGCGTTGGTCATGGGGCCGAGCAGCGCCGCGCCGGCGACGGTGGCGACGAGGGCGGGCGGCAGGCCGGCGAGCACGGTGGCGAAGCCCGCGCCGGACAGGGCGAGCACGAGGTAGAGCGCGCCGTAGATGGGGCCGGTGCGCCAGCGCTGGGCCGGGTCGGGGTGGGCGTCGGGGCCGGTGCAGATGGCGGCGGTGATGGAGGACAGGTTGGTGGAGTAGCCGCCGAAGGGGGCGAGCAGGACGGTGAGCGCGCCGGTGACGACGAGGGCGCCGCGCACCGGCGGCGCGTAGCCGGCGACGCGCAGCACGGCGGCCCCCGGGATCTGCTGGGTGGCCATCGTGACCAGGAACAAGGGCAGGCCGAGGCCGAGCAGGGCGGTGGGGCTGAAGGCGGGGGTGGTCCAGCGCGGCACCGGGATGGCGAAGGCGGGCGCGGGCAGGGCGTGGCCGAGCAGGGCGGCGAGCGGCAGGCCGGCGACGATGACGGCGAGCGGGGCGGAGGCCGGGTGGAGGGCGCGGGCGGCGAGGAACACGGCCAGCAGCGGCAGCACCAGGCGCGGCTCGGCCTCCGCGGCCTGGAACAAGCCCAGCACGAAGCGCAGCAGCAGCCCGGCGAGCATGGCCGCGCCGATCGGGGCCGGCAAGCGGGCGACCAGCGCGCCGAGGGCGGGGACCGCGCCGGACAGCAGCATCAGCGCGCCCGAGAGCAGGAACGCGCCGGTGGCTTCGGGCATGGCGATGCCGGGCGGCAGGCCGGCGATGAGCACCGCCCCGGCCAGCGACCAGGCGGTGACGACGGGGATGCGGTAGCGCAGGCTGAGGATGATGCTGCTGAGGCCGATGCCGAGGCAGAGCGCGCCGACCCAGGACGCGACCTCGGCCGGGTCGGCCCCGAGGTTGCGGGCGGCGGCGACGACGAGGGCGAGGGTGCCGCCGAAGCCGATCAACACCGCGACCAGGGCGGCGGCGACGAGGGAGAAGCGCAAAAGCCGGGGTCCTGGGGCCAGTGGGGCGGGGCTGGGTTGTGCCAGGGCGGGCAGGGCGTGTCACTCGGGCGCGTGTCACTCGGGCGCGTGTCACCCGGGCGCGTGTCACCCGGGCGCGGTCAATCGCCGAGGTCAGGCTCCTTGCCCTCGTTCATGACCGCGTAGAGCCGGTCCATCTCGGCGTCGAACTCGGCCCACAACGCCGCGCCTTCTTCGGGCGGCAACATGTCCTTGCCGAAGCGGAAGGCGTTGTCCTCGCGGATGATCGACAAGGTGTCCGGCCACGGCATCGTCTCCGCCGACTTCACCAGCGCCAGGGCCTCGTGCAGCCGGGCGCGGACCAGGGCCACCACATCGTCACCCGGGCGCGCGGCCTGGGGTGGGGCGGCCGCGAACAGGTCGGCTTGGGCACTCGGCATGGGAGAATCGGTAGCACCGGCGGCCCGATTCGCGCCAGTCCTGGCGGCCAGTCTTGGCGGCCAGCCTTGGCGAACGTCGTTGCAGCCTGCATCCTGTGCCCGTGACCTGGCGCGCTGACCGGCTTCCCGAACTCGTGCGTGAAATGGCTCGCCGGCCCCGGCACGAGGCGTTGCGCGGCCACGTCACCGAGTTGCTGCGCTCGGGGTTCGGCGCGGCCTACGAGGAGATCGAGCACGAGCGTTACCTGCTCGACAACAGCGGCCGCATCGACACGATGTGGGGCGCGACCGTGATCGAGCTGAAATCCGACCTGCGGCGCGAGCTGGACGACGTTCTCGCCCGCTTGCCCGCCTACCTCGCGGACGCGGCGTCGCGGTCGCGCACCGCGCGCCCCGTCACCGGCATCGCGACGGACGGGGCCACGTTCATCGCCTACGCCCTGCGCGACGGCGCGTTGCAGGAGCTGGCCCGCCACGCCACCGACCCGGAGCGGCCCGGCGAGTTGATGGCGTGGCTGGAGCCGCTGCTGTCCGAACGGCCGGACCTCGCGCCGGAGCCGCGCGCCATCGCGCAGGCGTTCGGCCGGGCCAGCCTGACGTTCAACCGCGCCCGCCTGACGCTCGACGCGCTGTGGGCGGCGCTGGGGGCCGACCCGGAGGTGCGGCTCAAGCGCGACCTGTGGGACCGGCTGCTGCGCGAAGCCTACGGCGAGGAGGTCGGCGAGGACTCGCTGTTCCTTCAGCACACCTACCTGGCCGTCGTGGTCAAGGCCATCGCCGCCCGCGTGCTGGACCTGCCGGTCGATGACCCGGCGGCGCTGCTGTCCGGCCGCGCCCTGGCGGAGGAGGGCATCGTCGGCGCGGTGGAGGCCGACTTCTTCGACTGGCCGCTGAAACGCGCGGCCGGGGCGGAGCTGGTGCGGCAGGTGGCGGCGCAGACGGCGCGCTTCCGGCTGCGCGACGTGGAGGCCGACGTGCTGAAGGTCCTCTACGAGAGCCTGGTCGATCCGGAGCAGCGCCACGACCTGGGCGAGTACTACACCCCCGACTGGCTGGCCGGGCGCGTGGTCGCCGCGGCGGTGGAAGCGCCGCTGACGCAGCGGGTGCTCGACCCGGCTTGCGGCTCCGGCACCTTCCTGTTCCACGCCGTCCGGCGGCTGATCAAGGCCGGGCAGGCGGCGGGGTGGCCGGGCGCGCGCATCCTGGAGGCCTGCGCGGACCAGGTGCGCGGCCTCGACGTGCATCCGGTGGCGGTGACGCTGGCGCGGGTGACGTGGCTGCTGGCGCTGGGGCCGTTGGTGCAGGACCGCCCGGCGAAGCTGACCGTGCCGGTGTTCCTGGGCGACGCCATGCAGTGGAACCTGCGCCGCTACCTCGGCGGGGCCGACGTGCTGGTCGAGGTGCCCGGCGAGCCGCCGTTGCAGATCCCGGCCGGGTTGGCGGCGGAGCAAGCCTTGTTCGAGCAGGCGCTGGACGCGCTCAGCCAGGGGTTGCGGGACGGCGCGGGCCCGGAGGCGGTGGGGCGGCGGCTGCGGCGCATCGAGGGCGTGGCCGCGGCGGCGCTGGCCGACACCTACGCCCGGCTGCACGCGCTGTACCGCGCCGGGCGCAACGGCATCTGGGTATTCGTGTTCCGCAACCTGGTGCGCCCGGTGTGGCTGTCGCGGGAGGAGCAGCGGGCGGACGTGCTGGTGGGCAACCCGCCCTGGATCGTCTATCGCCACCTCAGCCCGGCGATGAAGGACCGGGTTCGGGAGGGGCTGAGGGAGTACGGCCTGTGGGTGGGCGGCAACCTGGCGACGCAGCAGGACTTGTGCGCCCTGTTCTGGGCGCGCGGGGCGGAGCGCTACCTGGCGCGCGGCGGGCGGATCGCGTTCGTGCTGCCCTACGCGGTGCTGAACGCGCCGGTGTTCGCCACCCTGCGGTCGGGGCGGATGAACGAGGTGCGGGTGCGCGTCACCGGCGGCTGGGCGCTGGAGCGGGTGTGGCCGATCTTCGGGGCGCAGTCGGGCAGCAGCACGACCAGCACCTGCGTGCTGTTCGGCTCGCGCGAGAGGGCGGGCGAGCCGCCGGCCGAGATCGACCGCTGGGCCGGGCAGTTGACCCGGCGGGACGCCGGCGAGGCCGAGGCGCGCCGGGCGTTGACGCACGGCCAGGCGGCTTGGCCGCGGGCGCGCAGCCTGGTCGGGGCCTCGCCTTACCGGGCGCGGTTCCGCCAGGGCGCGACGATCGTGCCGCGGCGGTTCTTCATCGTCGATCCCGAGCCGGCCGGGCGGTTGGGCGGGCGGCGGGACGCGCCGCGGATGCGCGGCCGGGCCGGGCCGCTCGACAAGCGCCCGTGGACCGGGGTGGAGCCGCCGCGCGGGCCGGTGGAGGCGGCGTTCCTGCGCCAACTCGCGCTCGGCGAGACGGTCGCACCGTTCCGCTTGCTCGATACGGTGACGGCGGTGATCCCGCTCGACGGGACGGCGCTGCTGGACTCCGCCGCCGCGGGCGAGGCGGGGCACCGGCACCTGGCGGCTTGGCTGGGCGATGCCGAGAGCAAGTGGGCAGCGCACTGCAACAAGGGGAGCGACGGGCAGCCGCGGATGACGCTGCGTGATCGGATTGATCACATGCGCAACTTGTCCGTTCAGGCTGGGTCGTTCCCGTGTCGTGTTCTGTATGTGGCGTCTGGAACTCGACTGAGTGCGGCTCGTGTTTTGGCCGGCGACGTTGTTATAGAGCACAAAGCGTATTGGGCAGCAGCGCGCTCAATCGAGGAGGCAGCCTACCTGCTCGCGATCATCAACAGCGCCGCCGCCACGGGCAAGATTACCGATCTCCAATCACATGGAGAACGCAATCCACGCGATTTCGACAACCTCGTCTGGACGTTGCCGATTCCCGAGTACGACGACACCGACCCCGTGCATCGCGACCTGGCCGCCGCCGCCGCCCACGCGGAGGGCGTCGCCGCCGCCGTTCCGCTCGCGGAGGCGCAGCACTTCACGGCGAAGCGCCGGGCCATCCGCGCCGCCCTGGCCGAGGACGGGGTCGCGGCGGAGATCGAAGCCTTGGTGGACGCGCTGCTGCCGCCTTGACGCGGCGCACCGGCGGCTCACGGGGGAGGCCGTTCGCAACGATGCCAATCCGGATGACCTGGAGGGCTTCGACGCCACTTCGGGCTGGACGGGTGAGGTGCGTCACACCCGGGGCGCGGCGCGGGGCGCAGGGTGCGTGGCGGGGACGGCGTTCTGGCCGCCTCGGACAGCATGGAGGGCAGGATGTCATACGCGATGGGTGCGGACTCGGCAGGGTCGGGGGCGGCGGCGGCAGGCGCGGCGGGCCGGACGGGGATGCCGCGGATCAAGGTGGTCGCGGCGGCGGGCGGCTCCGGGGTCGCGTCGGCGCTGGCGGTGATCGTGATCTGGGCGATCCGCAACGCGGGCATCGCGTTGCCGGAGGAGATCGCGGGGGCGATCTCCACCATCATGATCGCGGTCATCACGTTCCTGGCCGGCTACTACGTGCCGCCCGGGGCCAGCGAGGCGACGATGCTCGACGCCAACAACCGCGCGGTGTCGGCGTCCGTGTCCACGTGACGCCCTGGCGGCGATGCCAACGTGACGCCCTGGCGGCGATGCCGACGTGACGCCCTGGCGGCGATGCCGACGTGACGCCCTGGCGGCGATGCCGACGTGACGCCCTGGCGGCGATGCCGACGTGACGCCCTGGCGGCGATGCCGACGTGACGCCCTGGCGGCGATGCCGACGTGACGCCCTGGCGGCGATGCCGACAGGACGGCTGGTCAGGTCGGCGAGGGGCCGAGCTGCGTGCCGGCCAGGCGTTCGGACAGGCGGGCGGCGGCGGTGTGGTCCTGGCCGGGGCCGAGGGCGGACTGGGCGGCGGCCCATAGCTCGCGCACCAGGGCGGAGAGCGGGGCCGGCGTCCCGGTGTCGCGGGCGACGCCGAGGGCGATGCCGAGGTCCTTCACCATCAGGTCGAGGCCGAAGCCGGCGTCGAAGGAGCGGCTGAGCACGAACTGCTTGAACTTCCTCTGGCTGCTGTTGCTCATGCCGGTGGAGGCGTTGAGCACGTCGACCATGAGCGCCGGGTCGAGGCCGAAGCGCTGGCCGATCAGCAGCGCCTCGATGCCGAGCAGGAAGCCGCCGGCGCTGACCAGGTTGTTGAGCGCCTTCATGGCGTGGGCGGTGCCGACGCCGCCGGTGCGGGTGACGGTGCTGCCCATCGCGCGGAGCAGCGGCTCGGCGCGGGCGATGGCGGCCGGGTCGCCGCCGGCCATGATGGCGAGGTCGCCCGTGCGGGCGCGGGGGACGCCGCCGGAAACGGGGGCGTCGATCAGGGTCGCGCCGGCCTCGGCGACCAGGGTCGCGAGGCGGCGGGTCTCGGTGGGGTCGCCGCTGGTCATGTCGATGAGGATCGCGCCGGGGCGCAGGCCGGCGAGGAGGCCGTCGGCACCGGACAGCGCCTCGGCGACGGCGGCGCTGGTGGGGAGCATGGTGACGACGAACTCGGACTGGGCGGCGAGCCGGGCGGGGGTGGCGGCGTGGGCAGCGGCCAGGTCGTGGGCGGCGGCGGCGGCGCGCCCGGGGTCGAGGTCGAGCAGGAGGAGGGGGTGGCCGGCGGCGGCGACGCGGGTGGCCATGGGACGGCCCATGGCGCCGAGGCCGACGAAGCCGACCGCAGGGGGCGTCACGGACTGCTGACCCACGGGCGGCTGGGTCACGGGCGGCTGACCCAGGGGCGGCTGGGTCACGGGCGGCTGACCCACGGGCGGCTGACCCACGGGCGGCTGGGTCACGGGCGGCTGACCCAGGGGCGGCCGGGTCACGGGCCGGCCTTCGCGGGGAGCTTGCCTTCGGCGACCAGGACCTCGTTGGCGGCCTTGAACGCCTCCAGCCCGGCCGGGATGCCGCAGTACATGGTGGCGTGGAGCAGGGTCTCCTTGATTTCCTCGACGGTGACGCCGTTGGCGAGCGCGCCCTTGACGTGCAGCTTGAGTTCGTCGCGGGCGCGGAGCGCGGTGAGCATGGCCAGGTTGAGCAGGGAGCGGGTGCGGCGGTCGAGGCCGGGGCGGGCCCAGGCGTAGCCCCAGGCGAGCTCGGTGGTGGCGTGCTGGAAGGCCATCATGAAGTCGTTGGCGTTGGCCATCGAGCTGTCCACGTAGTCCGCGCCGAGGACGGCGCGGCGGACGGGCAGGCCGAGGTCGAACAGGGACTCGGCGCTGGGGCGGCCGGCGGATGGGGGGTTGGTCGGGTGATCGGGCATGGGGGACCTCCGGAGGGTTGCGGCGGGGCACTACACGTGCGGCGCGCCGAGGACGCAAGACGGCGGCGAGGGCGCAAGGCGGGGGCGGACCGGCCGAGCGGCTCGTGGCCGAGGCATGGAACCCTCGGGCCGGTGGACCGTTTAAGTTTCGCAACCAAGAGGTGTCGTCACATGAAGCGTTTTCTCATCGCCGTCGTCTTGCTCGCGGTCGGGCCGGCCTTGGCGCAGAACAAGCTCACCACGACCCAGAACCCGCCCGCAGGCAAGTCGAGCGAATCGAGCGCGCAGTCGGCGAACAGCCTGCCGTCGAGTTCGGGCACGGAAGCCCCGACCAAGCAGCCAGGAGCGACTCTGGGCGGCTCGAAGGCCATGACGGGGACGGCAACGACCGCGCCGTCGAAGTAGGTTCGTCCACGGATCCGCTTGTTGTCGGCAGGAACGCGCCGACGGGGCGGCCCGTGCCCGAATAAGTGTTGGGAAAGGCCGGTCGTGTTGAACGCGACCGGCCTTTCCGCGTTGCCGGCCGGCGCAGGGGAGCCGGGGTTCAGGCGTCGGTGAACTGCAGGGCGGCGAGGCGGGCGTAGAGGCCGGCCTCGGTGACCAGGTCGTCGTGGGCGCCGGCGGCGACGACTTGGCCATCCTCCATGACGATGATGCGGTCGGCGCGGCGGACCGTAGCCAGGCGGTGGGCGATGACGAGGGTGGTGCGGCCGCGGGACAGCCGGGCCAGGGCCTGCTGGACGGCGGCCTCGCTCTCGGCGTCGAGGGCGCTGGTGGCCTCGTCGAGCAGCAGGAGGGGGGCGTCGCGCAGGATGGCGCGGGCGATGGCGACGCGCTGGCGCTGGCCGCCGGACAGGCGCAGGCCGCGCTCGCCGAGGAAGGTGTTGAAGCCTTGCGGCAGGGCGTCGAGGAAGGCGGCGGAGGCGGCGTGGGCGGCGGCGCGGACCTGGGCGTCGGTGGCGTCGGGGCGGCCGTAGCGGATGTTGTCCCAGACGTCGGCCCCGAAGATCACCGGATCCTGGGCGACGAGGGCGATGCGGCGGCGCACGGCGTCGGGGTCGGCGCGGCGGAGGTCGGTGCCGTCGAGCAGGATGCGCCCGGAGGCCGGGTCGTAGAAGCGGAGCAGGAGCTGGAACACGGTCGACTTGCCGGCGCCGCTAGGGCCGACGAGGGCGACGGTCTCGCCGGGCTCGACGCGGAGGTCGAAGCCGCGGAGAGCGGGCTGGTCGGGGCGGGACGGGTAGTGGAAACGCAGGGCCTCGAAGCGGAGCCGGGCGCCGGCCGGGTCGGAGGCGGGGAGCGGGGCCGGGTTCGAAGGCGCCGTGATGGCGGGGGTCTCGGCCAGCAGCTCGGCGATGCGGCCGGCGGATCCGGCGGCGCGCTGGACGTCGCCCCACAGCTCGCTCATCGAGGTGACGCTGGTGGCGACGATGACGGCGTAGAACACGAAGGCGGACAACGCGCCGCCGGACAGGCGGCCGTGCACGACCTCGAGGCCGCCGACCCAGAGGCTGAAGGTGATGGCGCCGAAGCCGAGCAGGATGACGGCGAGGATCAGGCCGGCGCGGGTGCCGGCGCGGCGGAGCGCGGCGCCGACGCTGGCTTCGAGGCGGGCGGCGAAGCGGGCCTGGTCGACGGGCTGGTGGGTGTAGGCCTGGACGGTGCGGAGGGCGTTGACGGTCTCCTCGGCGTAAGCGCCGAGGTCGGCCACGCGGTCCTGGGCGGTGCGGGACAGGGCGCGCTCCCGGCGGCCGAACAGGACGAGGGGAAGGACGACGAGGGGGACGACGGCGACGACGATGAGGGCGAGCTTGGCGCTGGTGACGATCAGCATGGCGAGCGCGCCGGCGGCGAGCAGGGCGCTGCGCAACCAGACGGAGACGGCGCTGCCGACGAGGGTTTGCAGGAGCGCGGTGTCGGCGGTGAGGCGGGTGAGCACGTCGCCGGTGCGGAGCGTCTCGAACACGTCCGGCGAGAGGCTGAGAACGCGGTTGAACAGGGCGTCGCGGATGTCGGCGGCGACGCGCTCGCCGAGCCAGGAGACGAGGTAGTAGCGGGCGGCGGTGGCGACGGCGAGGCCGGCCACGACGACGGCCATGCCGAGGGCGGCCTGGTTGAGGCGGGCGGCGTCGCCGGTGACGAAGCCGAAGTCGATCAGGCGGCGCACGCCCTGGCCGAGCAGCAGGACGAGGCCGGCGGCGAGGGTGAGGACGAGGGAGGCGGCGACAGCCCGGCCGCGGTAGGGGCGGAGGAAAGGCAGCAGCAGGCGCAGCGCGGACAGGCTGACGCGCTGGCTCATCCTGGGTGGGTAGGAGCGATGGGAGGGGACGGCATGGGTGGCGGCTCTTGCTGGGCGGCGTGGCTGGCCGGGATGGGCGAGATGTGGCGGCGGACGGGAATGGATCAATGCCGGGGCGGCGCTGAGGCCCCGCCGGGACAGTGCCAGGGCGAGATCGGGGCGGCGCAGGCGGCGGGATCGGGGACGAACGGATCGGCGGACGACGCGTTGGCGACGGAGGAGGGCATCATGGGCGTATTGAGGACGGCTTGGTTCACGGCGTTGGGCGGCGCGGCGGTGATCGCCGGGGCGGACAAGATCACCGGTGACCGGGGCTATATGCGGATGTTCCGGCACCTGGGCTGGTCGCGCGGGGCGATGCGGACGGTGGCGGCGGCGGAGATCGTGGGCGGGGCGCTGATCGGGTTGCCGGCGACGCGGGCGCTCGGGGGGGCGGTGGTGGCGGCGACGTCGGCGACGGTGCTGGTCAGCGAGTTGCGGCGGGGCGACATGAGGCTGGCCGGGCCGCGGGCGGCGGTGCTGCTGGCGGCGCTGACGGCGGTGGCGGCGCGGCGGCGGTGAGGCGGGTCATCGCCGGTCCGGCCGCATGGCGGCGGCGATGCGGTCGGCGCGGCGGTCGGCGTTGCGGGCGTTGATGACGAGACAGGCGTGGAACACGCCCAGGAACCAGCAGACGACGCCGGGGATGAAGAAGATGAACAGGCCGAGCCAGGCCAGGACGTAGAGCAGGGCGTTGAGGATCGCCTGAAACGGTTTGCCGGCGAGCAGGACGGCGAGCGGGGAGAGGAAGAAGGCGACGAGGTAGAGCATCGTGGTCCTCGGTGTCCGGTCCGGTTGAGGCCCCAATAGGTGGGGCGGGCGAGGCCGTGTCCCAAGCTGCGGCCGCAGGACGGCGACCCCGCGGGGATGATTCCGGGGCTGGGATGCTCGGCCGGGGACACGGGCCAGGCAGCTTAGCGCCGATCCCCTGCATGTCGGCTTTCTTTACAATTCAGCAATTTTCCCACCATAACCTGTTGTTTTCTAACTTTGGCACGGTCGTTGCTGTTCATGACGTAGATTGCAACTACGAAATGAGATCGCGGCGATGCGCAACGTTTTCCTCTTGACAGTTACGGCCGCCGGGCTTCTGGCAGCCGCGGCGGGTCCGGCGTTGGCCGGCCCGAATCTGCTCCTGAACGGCAGCTTCGAGGCCTACGCGAACGGGGTGTTCACCGGCTGGCGCAACAGCGGCACGCTCGGGGTGACGCCATCCGCGTATGCGGGCCCGCACGCGACCGATGGGGTCACGCCCGGCCCTTACGGCGACGTCGTGGGGCCGGACCTGCTGCGCTTCTCGCCCGACGCGGCGGGCGTGCAAGGGGCCTGGTTCGTGGCCGACGACGCCGCGCAGAGCTTGTCGCAACAGGTCACGCTGACGGCCGGGACGGTGTATGAGGCGGGCTTCGACCTGCTGGCGACGCCGGCGGGGGCGTTGAACGAGGGGCTGTTCACCCTGACGGGACGCGTCGGCGACCTAGTGGTGGGCGCGGCGTCGGCGGCCAACACGACGCCGGGTGTCTGGCAGCATTACGCGCTGACGTTCACCGCTTCGACGCAGTCGATGTTCTCGCTTGATTTCACCTCGGGCGCGCCGCCGGCGAAGGACGTGATCATCGAGCTGGCCTACCTCCACGCCGTCGCCGTGCCGGAGCCTGGCTCGCTGCTGGCGTTCGGGGCCGGCTTGGCGGGACTTGGGGCGGGGCTTGGGACGTCGCGGCGGCCCCGGCGCGGCTGAAGGGCGCGGGCGAGCCGGGCCGGCATGGGTCCGGCTCGGTCCGACGAGGCAGGCGGAGGGCTTTGGGCAGCCGTGCCGTTAGGCGGCTTGCCGGGTGATGGGCGCTCTGAGGCCGTTGTTTCGACGAGCGATCCCGTTTGCTCGCATCATGCCCTAGCGGTGCGGCGGTGTCTCAACTGCGATGGAACGTGCCGCGCGCGACCGCGGGGATGTCACCCCGGCATAGACCGAGTTCGGCCAGCTCACGATCGGAATAAGCCTCCAGCTCGGTCGCGATCCGGGCGGCTTGCTGACGCCGCAGCTTGGCGCGACGATGGCGGTAGAGGAAACGTTGATAGCTCACCTTGAACGCGGCGAGACCTTGAGCCGGCGCCAGGGCGGGAACCAACGTGTGCGATGTGACAGCCATGCGAAACTCCGTTCGAGATGCTTGGAGTTCCTCCCCCGACGCGCATTCTACGTCGTTCACCCTGTTTGGCCAGGATTATGTTGCACTGCACCATTTGATCGCCGCCGCGTGTCTTTCAAGGCATGAGGAGAGGGCACGAGGGGCTAGGGCACGCGTCGCGCGGCGCGCCCCTGGGCGTCGGTCCGCGCGACCAACTCGGCAAGCAACTCGGTGGGCGTGGCCTTTTCTGGCCGCGCCGTGGTCAGGACTGCTTGCGGGCCGGCTTCGGCTTCTGGACCGGCGCAGGCCCGGGCGGGTCAGCGACGACGTTGGGCGCGCTCTCCGCGACGACGTTGGGCGCGCTCGCCGCGATGGATGGCGCGTGGCGCACGACCGCTTCGGCGCGGGCGATGGCGAGTTGGGCACGCAAGTTCTCGACCTCGTGGCGCAAGGCCGCCATGTCGTCGTGCCCGGTTAGGGCCGCCTTATCGCCATGCCCGGTTAGGGCCGCCTTATCGCTTTGCCCGGCTAGGGTCGCCTTATCGCCGTGCCCGGCTTCGGCGGGCTGAGGGGCCGGGTCACTCGATCCGGCCGGGCGCGGGGCCGAGTCGCCTGGGCGGTGGAACGGGTTGAACATGGTCATGGCGCGTTCCATGAGCGCCACGTTCTGCCGGCTCATCTCCTCGACGCCCATCGGCATGAACGGACCGAACGTTTGCTGCACGACCTGGCGCATCTGTTTCTGCTGCACGGCGAAGTTGGCCATCGCCTGCTCGAGATAGCGGGGCACGACGCCCTGGAGACTGTCACCGTAGAAGCCGATGAGCTGGCGCAGGAACGCGGTCGGCAGCATGGCGCTGCCTTTGCTTTCCTCCTCGACGATGATCTGGGTCAGCACGCCGCGGGTGATGTCCTCGCCGGACTTGGCGTCGTAGACCACGAAATCGCGGCCGGCGCGGATCATGTCGGCCAGGTTGTCGAGGGTGATGTAGCTCGACGTCTCGGTGTTGTAGAGACGGCGGTTGGCGTACTTCTTCACCACCACGGGGGGCTGCTGGGCAGCAGTCTCAGCAGGTTGGGCGACCGACGTGTCAGCCATGATTTCCTCTGGCGCTTTCGTCCGTTGAGTGTATCACGCAGTTGCAGCATGGGTGACAAGACGAATCTCGGCAATGACGTGTGCAATTCCAGGCCATGCGCGCCGGACGAGGCGCATGAGTTCGCCTCGCTGGCCGAGGATTGGGTCACGATCTGGCGGAGCGAGCTGTCGGCCATGGCCGTGGATCGGGAACTGGCGGACATGCCTGGCGCGCACCTGGCCGCGTGGGCGTCGCTGGCGACGCTCCTAGCCGATGGCCTTACCGCCGGGCGCCGGGCCGCGGCCGGACCTGCCGGGACCGCTGCGCCGCCGGGGTCCCAGGCCGTTGCTGCTGCACCTGATGCGCGCGACGACGCGATCCGGGTGCTCGCTGGACGGGTCGAGCGGCTCGAACGGCGGCTGGCCGAGTTGGAGCGGCGTTGACCCGGCGCTGATCCGCGGGATCGCGGCGTATCGGCGGCATCCCTGGCAGCGCCGCGCGGCGGAGCCGCCGGTGGCGTGGGCGGAAGGATCGTCGCGGATGCTCGACTACGGGCGCGCGGCGGATCCGGCGGCGCTGTTCGTGCCGAGCCTGGTGAACCGGGCCTACATCCTGGACCTGCTGCCGGAACAGTCGATGATGCGTTGGCTGGCGGGCCGGGGCGTGCGGCCGCTGCTGTTGGACTGGGGCTGGCCAGGGGCGGCGGAACGGGCGTTCACGCTGACGGACTACGCGGCGGGCCGGGTCGAGCGGGCGTTGCTGGCGCTGCCGGGCCCGGTGGCGCTCGTGGGCTACTGCATGGGCGGGCTGCTGGCGCTCGCGGCGGCGCTGCGGCGGCCTGAGCGAGTGTCCTCGCTGGCGCTGCTGGCAACGCCCTGGGACTTCCACGCCGGCGTGGACGGCGCGGAGGCGCGGTTCGCGGCGCTGCTGCCAGGGTTGGAGCCGATGATCCAGGCGAGCGGGACGCTGCCGGTCGACGCGCTGCAGGCGCTGTTCGCGACGCTCGACCCGTCCGGGATCGCGCGGAAGTACCGGGCGTTCGGCGCGACGGACCAGGGGAGCGAGGCGGCGGTGCGGTTCGTGGCGCTCGAAGACTGGTTGAACGACGGCGTGCCGCTGCCGGCGGCGGTGGCGCGGGAGACCTTGGGCGGCTGGTACGGGGCGAACGCGCCGGCGCGGGGCGCTTGGCGCGTGGCGGGCGAGGCGGTGGCACCGGGCCGGTTGCGGATGCCGTGCTTCGTCGCCGCGCCGGGCCGGGACCGGATCGTGCCGCCGGCCAGCGCGCTGGCGTTGGCCGCCGCCATTCCCGGGGCCGTGGCGCACCAGCCGGCGTCGGGCCACATCGGGATGGTCGCGGGGGCGCGCGCCGAGGCGGAGTTATGGTCGCCGTTGCTGGATTGGCTGCGGCGGACGTAAAGGCGTAGCGTGGTCCGAAGGAGAGGGAGGCTTCAACGCATGGAAGACATCGTGATCGTATCGGCGGTCCGCACGCCGGTGGGCAGCTTCAACGGGGCGTTCGGCAACACGCCGGCGCACGTGCTCGGCAGCGTCGCGATCAAGGCGGCCGTGGAGCGGGCGGGGATCACGCCCGAGGACGTGGACGAGGTGATCCTGGGCCAGGTGCTGACGGCGGCGCAGGGCCAGAACCCGGCGCGCCAGGCGGCGCGGGCGGCGGGCATCCCCGACGACAAGACGGCGTTCGGCATCAACCAGGTGTGCGGCTCCGGCCTGCGCACGGTGGCGCTGGCGGCGCAGCAGGTGATGAGCGGCGAGAGCCAGATCGTGGTGGCCGGCGGGCAGGAAAGCATGAGCCAGTCGGCGCACGCGGCGCACCTGCGCTCGGGCACCAAGATGGGCGACCTCGGCTTGGTCGACACCATGATCAAGGACGGGCTGTGGGACGCCTTCAACGGCTACCACATGGGCAACACGGCCGAGAACGTGGCGACCAAGTACCAGATCACGCGCGACGAGCAGGACGCCTTCGCCGCGGCGAGCCAGAACAAGGCGAGCCAGGCGCAGAAGTCCGGCCGGTTCAAGGACGAGATCGTGCCGGTGACGATCAAGGGCCGCAAGGGCGACACGGTGGTGGAGGACGACGAGTACATCCGCCACGACAGCACGCCGGAGGCGATGGCCAAGCTGCGGCCGGCGTTCAGCAAGGACGGCACGGTGACGGCGGGCAACGCGAGCGGCATCAACGACGGGGCGGCGGCGCTGGTGGTGATGTCGGCCTCGGAGGCGAAGAAGCGGGGGCTCACGCCGTTGGCGCGGATCGCGAGCTTCGCCACCGCGGGCGTCGACCCGGCGGTGATGGGCACCGGGCCGATCCCCGCCGCGCGCAAGGCGCTGGAGCGGGCCGGGTGGAAGCCGTCCGACCTCGACCTGATCGAGGCCAACGAGGCGTTCGCGGCCCAGGCCTGCGCGGTGAACAAGGACCTGGGCTGGGACACCTCGAAGGTCAACGTGAACGGCGGGGCGATCGCGATCGGCCACCCGATCGGGGCCTCCGGGGCGCGGGTGCTGGTGACGTTGCTGCACGAGATGGGCAAGCGGGACGCCAAGAAGGGTTTGGCGACGCTGTGCATCGGCGGCGGCATGGGCGTGGCCATGTGCGTGGAGCGGTAGAGCGCGCCCAGCCGCGACCGAACTGGGAACGCCGCGTTCGCCCGGTCATCTCACGCGATGGCCGGGCGATCTGCGCTTCAAGGCTGGCGGCGGGCTAGCGCGGGGGCGGCAAACACGGGACAACGGGCGCGCAAGCCAGGGAGGAAAAAAATGGCACGAGTGGCACTAGTGACCGGCGGCACGCGCGGCATCGGGGCGGCGATCAGCGTCGCGCTGAAGGCGGCGGGACGAACGGTGGTGGCGAGCTACGCCGGCAACGACGGCGCGGCGCGGGCGTTCAGCGACGCCACCGGTATCGCGAACATGAAGTTCGACGCCGGCGACTTCGCGGCGTGCGAGGCGGCGACCAAGGAGATCAAGGACGAGCACGGCGCCGTCGAGATCCTGGTCAACAACGCGGGCATCACGCGGGACGGCACGATGTCGCGGATGTCGCGCGACATGTGGGACGCGGTGATCGACACCAACCTCGGCAGTTGCTTCAACCTGTGCAAGCTGACGTTCGACGGGATGCGCGGGGCGAAGTTCGGCCGGGTGGTGAACATCGGCAGCATCAACGGGCAGGCCGGGCAGTACGGCCAGGTGAACTACGCGGCGGCGAAGTCGGGCATCCACGGGTTCACGAAGGCCCTGGCGCAGGAGGGCGCGCGGTTCGGCATCACGGTGAACGCGATCGCGCCGGGCTACGTCGACACCGAGATGGTGCGGGCGGTGCCGGAGGACGTGCTGACCAAGATCATCGCTCGCATCCCGGTGGGACGGCTGGGCCACGCGGAGGACATCGCGCGGGGCGTCGTGTTCCTGACCAACGACGACGCGGACTTCATCACCGGGTCCACGCTGTCGATCAACGGCGGGCAGCACATGTACTGAGGGGGTGCGCGCCGCCAACCTGGCGGGTTGCGGCGCGATCCTGCTGTGGTCGTTCCTCGCGCCGCTGTCGCGATCGGCGGCCGACGTGCCCTCGTTCCAGTTGGTGGCGCTCAGTTTCGGGGTGTCCGCGGCGTTCGGGCTGGCCTGGCTGGCGGGACGGGGGGAGCTGCGGCAGGTGCGGCAGCGGCCACTCGCGTGGGCGCACGGCGTGGGCGGGCTGTTCGGGTTCCACGCCCTGTATTTCGCCAGCCTCGCGCGGGCGCCGGCGACGGCGGCCAACCTGATCAACTACACCTGGCCGCTGCTGATCGTGCTGTTGTCGGCGGCGCTGCTCGGCCTGCGGCTGACCTGGCGGCACCTGGCCGGGACGGGGCTGGCCCTGGCCGGGTGCGGGGCGCTGCTTTCGGGGGGTGCCGCGTTCCCGGCCGGCGCGGGGCTCGGCTACGCGTTGGCGGCGGCGAGCGCGATGACGTGGGCGCTCTACTCGGTGCTGGCGCGGCGGTGGTTCGCCTCGGTGCCGCCGGGCGCTGTGGCCGGGTTCTGCGGCGCGACGGCGGCGTTGGCGGCCGTGGCGCAGGCGGGGCTGGGCGGGTTCGTGGCCATGGACGGCCGGGCCTGGCTGGCGGTGCTGGCGATGGGGGCCGGGCCGGTCGGGGCGGCGTTCGCGCTGTGGGACGTGGGAATGAAGCGGGGCGACCCGCGGCTGCTGGGCACGCTGGCGTTCGCGACGCCGGTGCTGTCGACGCTGCTGCTGGCGGCGGGGGGGCAAGCGCCGTTCACGGCGATTACGCTCTCGGCCGCGGTGCTGGTGGCCTTGGGCGGGTGGGTGGCGGCGGCGCGATGACTCTCAGGGATGGGCGGTCCTGGACAGCTCGGGACGCTCGGACATCCTGGCGTGCCAGGCCGCCAGCTTCGGATGCCCGGCGCGCCAGTCGTCGGCAGCGAAGCGGAGGTCGAGGTAGCCGAGCGCGCAGGCGATGCTGATGGCGCCGATGTCGAGGTGGTCGGCGGGCGGATCGGCTTCCAACTGGTCGAGCGCGCGGGCGACGGCCCGGGCCTCGCGGTCCATCATCGCCGTGCGGGCGTCCTCCTCGGGGCGCATGGAGGCCAGGCGGCGGCTGACGGCGGCGTCCATGATGCCGTCGCCGATGGCCTGCTGCTTCAGCGCGCGCCAGCGGGCGGGGCCGGCGGGGGGGAACAGCGAGCCGGCGCCGACGCTGTCGAGGTACTCGCAGATCACCGGGCTGTCGAACAGGGCCACTTCGTCGTCGGTGACGAGGCAGGGAATGCGGGACAGCGGGTTCATCGCCAGCAGCTCGGGCGGGGAGGCGTGGGGGTTGGTGTCGACCGGCGTGATCTGGCCGTCGATGCCGCAGGCCACGGCGGTGGCCATGACCTTGCGGACGTAGGGGCTGGTGGGGGAGTGGAACAGCCTCATCGAAACTCGTCCTTCTGGGTGCGGACCGTCCCGAGGGCGGCGGCGTCCGGCGCGCGCAGGAAGGGGTTGGCCGCCATTTCGTCGGCCAGGCGGGTGGGCACGGTCGGCTGGCCCGCCTCGCGCTGGCGCTCGACCTCGGCGGCGCGGGCCTGCAAGGCGGCGTTGCCCGGCTCCACGCTCAGGGCGAAGCGGGCGTTGGCCTTGGTGTACTCGTGGCCGCAGCAGACCAGCGTGTCGCCCGGGAGCGCGGCGAGTTTCTGCAGGCTGTCGAACATCTCGGCGGCGGTGCCTTCGAGCAGGCGGCCGCAACCGAGGCTGAACAAGGTGTCGGCGCAGAGCAGGACGCCGCCGTCGGCGGCGTAGTAGGCGATGTGGCCCCGGGTGTGGCCCGGCGTGTCGATGACCTGGAGCGGCGTCTCGCCGAGCATGACCGTGTCGCCTTCCCGCACCGATTGGTCGAGCTTGGGCAGTCGGTGCGCGTCCGCCGCGGCGCCGACCACGCGGCAGCCGTAGCGGGCGCGGACGGCGTCGACGCCGGCGATGTGGTCGTCGTGGTGGTGGGTGATGAGGATCATGTCGAGCCGGCCACCGGCGGCGTCGATGGCGGCGGAGCAGGCGCGGGCGTCGGCCGGGTCGACGATGGCGGTGGCCCCGGTCGCGGCGTCCTTCAGCAGCCAGGCGTAGTTGTCGGACAGGATGGGAACGGGTTCGGCGGACAGCGGCAAGGGGCGGCTCCTCGGTATGGGCGGCGGAGCCTGTCCCAGCCGGGCAGGCAGCGCAAGCGCCGGGCGTGCTATAGGTGGGCCATGACCACGGACGCGCACATGGCTGCCCAGTTCTACACCACCGCCCAGGGCGGGGTGGCGTGCCGGCTGTTGCGCGAGCGCCTGGTGCAGGCCTGGCCGTCGCTGGACGGCTTGTCGCTGCTGGGGCTGGGATATGCCGCACCCTACCTTCGGAGCTGGTCGGGCGAGACGGCGCGGTGCCTGGCGGCGATCCCGGCGCAGGTCGGGGCGGAGCGCGGCCCGGTCGGCAGCGGCGCGGTCACCTGCGCCACGGAGGAGGACGCCCTGCCCTTCCCCGACCTGTGCTTCGACCGCATCCTGCTGGTGCATGGCCTGGAAGCGGCGGACAACGCGCGGGCGCTGCTGCGCGAGGTGTGGCGGGTGCTGAAGGACGACGGGCGGCTGCTGGTGGTGACGCCGAACCGGCTGGGGTTCTGGGCGCACGGGGAAGCCACGCCGTTCGGCAACGGGCAACCGTATTCGCCGGGGCAGATCACCAAGCTGCTGACCGGCAGCCTGTTCGCCATCGAGCGGCGCGACACGGCGCTTTACGTGCCGCCGATGCGGCTGCGGCTGGTGCTGCGGACGGCGCGGGCGTGGGAGGCGGGCGGGCGCTGGCTGTTGCCGCAATGCGCCGGGGTGATGATCACGGAGGCGGTGAAGGACCTTTACGCCGCGGTGCCGGTGCGCCAGGCGCGTCGACGCCTCGTGCTCAACCCGGCCACGTGATGCTGGACGAGCGGGCGGCGGGGCGGTTCGCGGCGATCGCGCTGGGCCACGTGACGCGGGAGTATCCGCACGTCCTCAACCACGTGCTGGACGGGCCGGAGGACGCGCAGACGCCGCGGGCGCTGCACCCGGTGTTCCACGGCAGCTTCGATTGGCATTCGTGCGTCCACGGCTACTGGATGCTGGCGGCGCTGCTGCGGCGCTTCCCGGGCATGGAGGGCGCCGATGCGGTGCGCGCGCTGTTCGACGCGCGGCTGACGCCGGGGCCGGTGGCCGGCGAATGCGATTACTTCGCGCGGCCGGGCGCGCGGGGGTTCGAGCGGCCGTACGGCTGGGCCTGGCTGTTGGCATTGCAGCACGCGCTGCGCGGGACGGCGTGGGATGCGGCGCTGCGGCCGTTGGCGGACGTGGTCGCGGCGCGGTTCCACGGCTTCCTGCCCAAGGCGCGATACCCGGTGCGGGCCGGGACGCACTACAACACCGCGTTCGCGCTCACGCTGGCGGCCCCGTTCGCGGCGGCGGATGATGGGGCGTTGCTGGCGCTGGTCCGGGCCAAGGCCGTCGATTGGTACGGAGCCGACGCGGCTTGCCAGGCGTGGGAGCCGAGCCAGGACGACTTCCTCTCCCCGGCCTTGATCGAGGCCGCCTGCATGGAGCGGCTGCTGCCGAACGGGCGGTTCGGGGCGTGGTTCGACGCGTTCCTGCCGGAGTTGGCGGCCGGTCGCCCGGCCGCTTTGTTCGAGCCGGCGGCGGTGAGCGACCGCAGCGACGGCAAGATCGTGCACCTGGACGGGCTCAACCTGAGCCGGGCCTGGTGCTGGCGCAGCATCGCGGCGGCGCTGGCGACGGACGACCCTCGCCGCGCCGTGGCGCTCGGGGCGGCGGAGCGCCACGCCGCGGCGTCGTTGCCGCACGTGACCGGCGACTTCATGGGCGAGCATTGGCTGGCGAGCTTCGCGGTCCTGGCGCTGTGGCCCGACGCGATCGGCGCGGCCGGGGAGTCAGGCGGCAGCCCCGGTTAGCCGGCCGACGGCCGCGACCAGCGCGTCGATGTCGTAAGGCTTGGCGAAGAAAGCGACCGGCGGGGCGAGGTGGCCGACGCGCCGCCGGTTCTCCGGGCGGCCGGAGACGAGGACGATCGGCAACTGCGGGTTGATCTCGCGCGCGTGCTCGGCCAGGCCGATGCCGTCGATCTCGCCCGGCATGGTGATGTCGGCCAGAAGGATGGCGAACTCGTCCTGGCTGAGAAGGATGGCGGCCTCGTCGCCCGTGCACGTGGCGGTGACGTCGAAGCCGGCCTGGTCCAGCAGCTCCGCCACGACTTCGCGGATCAGCGCTTCATCCTCGACGAGCAACACCCGCACCTGCCGCGTCATCACGTCCGTCACAGCACAGTCCCGATCAGGTGGTTGTCTCGGCCGGGGCGCGGCCGGGCCGGAGGCGAAGCGTCAACGCAGCGGCAAGGCGTACATGAGGCCGCCGTTGGTCCAAAGGCCGTTCAGGCCGCGGTCGAGGCCGATGCGGCTGCCGGCCCCGAGGTTGCGGTCGAACGACTCGCCGTAGTTGCCGGAGGCCTTGATCGCGTCGTAGGCCCAGCCCGGCCCGAGACCCAAGGCCTTGCCGAGGCCCGGCTCGGTGCCGAGCAGGCGGCGGATGTCGGGGTCCGTGCTGTCGCGCATCTGCTCGAGGTTGGCTCTGGTGACGCCCAGCTCCTCGGCGGCGATCTGGGCCATCAGGACGTACTTGGCGATCATGAGCCAGCCCTCGTCGCCTTTGCGGACCAAGGGGCCGAGCGGCTCCTTGCTGACGCGCTCGGGCAGGATGACGTGGGCGGCCGGGTCGCGCATGGCGCTGACGCGGAGGGCGGCCAGTTGGCTCGCGTCGGTGGTCATGGCGTCGCAGCGGCCGGATTGGTAGGCCTCGGACATGCTGTCCATGCTGTCGAGGATGACGGGACGGATGGCGAGGCCGCCGCGGCGGGCGAAGTCGCCGAGGTTCTGCTCGGTGGTGGAGCCGGGCAGGACGCAGATGGTGGCGCCGTCGAGCTGCTTGGCGTGGGCGATGTTGGACGCCTTGGGCACCATGAAGCCCTGGCCGTCGTAGAAGTTGACGCCCGCGCCGGCGAGGCCGACCGAGGTCTCGCGCGTCAGGGTGATGGTGACGTTGCGGGCGAGCACGTCGATCTCGCCCGATTGCAGCATGACGAAGCGGGTCTGGTAGGTGGTGGGCAGGAAGCGGACCTTGGCCGGGTCGCCGAAGACGGCGGCGGCGAGGGCGCGGCAGTAGTCGACGTCGAGCCCGGTGTAGTTGCCCTGGCTGTCGGGCGCGGAGAAGCCGGCGACCCCGGTGTTGACGCCGCAGACCAGGACGCCGCGGGCGCGAACGTCGTCGAGCGTGGCGGCGCGGGCGGTGTTGATGAGCGGCAGCCCGGCGAGCAGGAGGAGGGTGGCGAGCAGGAGGCGCATGTCGGGGTCCTTCGAGCCGGGTCTCGGGCAGGTTACGGGCAGAGATTATGGCAGGCGGGGCCGGCGAGCCAGGGTGGGCGGCGATGCCCCCCTGCCCTACTCGGCCGCACTCGGCCGCACTCGGTCATTGGGCGGCCATCGCCTTGGTGAACGCGTCGGTGTTGTAGCGCAGCAGGTCGAGGTAGGTGCCGGCCGGGCCGCCCGGGGCGGAGAGGGTGTCGGAGTACACGGCCGGGCCGACGATCGCGCCGGCCTCGCGAGCCAGGGCCTCGACGAGGCGAGGATCGGTCATCGTCTCCAGGAACACGGCGCGAACGTGGTCGCGGCGGATCTGGGCGGCGAGGCGGGCCAGGTCGCGCGGGGTCGGCTCGAACTCGGTGCTGATGCCCTGGGCGGCGCGGAAGGCGATGCCGTAACGCGCGCCGTAGTAGCCGAACGCGTCGTGGCTGGTGATGACCTCGCGCTTGGGCTTCGGGACGGCGGCGACGGCCCGCGTGATGGCGTCGTCGGCTCCCTTGATGCGGGCTTCGTAGTCGCTGGCTCGGGCGGCGTAGGCGCCGGCGTGGGCCGGGTCCGCGCTCGCGAGGCCGGCGGCGATGGTGGCGACCATGCGGCGGGCGCGGGCCGGATCCTGCCAGATGTGCGGGTCGGTGACGGTGCGGCCGTCCTCCTGGAAGGTGCGGACGGGGATGCGGGCGCTGGCGACGATGACCCGGCCCTTGAACCCCGAGCTTCGGACCAGGCGGGACAGCCAGCCTTCGAGGCCCAGGCCGTTCTCGACCACGACGGCGGCGCGGGCGAGCCGGGCCACGTCGCTGGGCCGGGGCTGAAAGGCGTGGACGTCGGCGCCGGGACCGACCAGGGCGGTGACGGAGACGAGGCCGCCGCCCACCTGGGCGACCAGATCGGCCAGGATGCTGAACGTGGCGACGACCGGAAGCGGGTCCTCCGCCGCGCTCGCGGTTCCGAAGGGGGCGGCGAGCAAAGGAGCGGCGAGGAACGAACGGCGGCGCATGAAGGCGAACTCCGTGATGCGGCCGAGAGCGGGGCGCCCGGCTCAGGTGATCGGACCGATTGCGGCGTCGGGCGGAGAACGGCATCTTAGTGGCCATGCCGGCTTCGTCCATCGAGTTGCTGTCTTTGCCGCATGGCCCGACGCGCGTGCAATGGCGTCGGAGCGCGCGGGCGCGGCGGATCAGCCTGCGCATCGATGCCCGGGACGGCGGCGTGATCGTCACGCTGCCATCCCGGGCGGCGCAGGCGGTGGGACGGGCGCTGCTCATGGACCACGCCGATTGGGTGGCGAACCGTTTGGCGTTGCTGCCGTGCCACGTCGCGTTCGTGGACGGGACGGCGGTGCCGCTGGATGGGAGGGCGATCCAGATCCGGCACGATCCGGGCGGGACGGGAACGCGCCTGGCCGACGGGGTGCTGCACGTGTCGGGGGCCCCCGAGTTCCTGGCGCGGCGCGTGGGAGATTTCCTGCGCGCGGAAGCGCGGCGGCGGATGGGCGCCGCCGCGGCGCAGAAGGCTGCCGCGGCCGGGTTGCGGGTTCGCCGGGTGATCGTGAAGGACACGCGGACGCGCTGGGGGAGCTGCACGGCGGACGGCACGCTGATGTTCTCGTGGCGGCTGGTGATGAGCCCGCCTTGGGTGCAGGACTACGTGGTGGCGCACGAGGTGGCGCACCTGCGGCACATGGATCACGGGGACGGGTTCTGGTCGTTGGTCGGGGCGTTGACTCCCCACCGCGCCGCCGCCACCCGGTGGCTCACCGCCAAGGGCGCGAGCCTGACGCGGGTCGGCTGACGCCTGTCACGCGATGTCCTCGTGCCAAGTCCGGCCGTCGCGCTCGATCAGGGCGATGGCGGCGGTCGGTCCCCAGGAGCCGGCCGGGTAAAGGCGCGGCGACTCGCGCGTCTGTTCCCAGGCCTCGATGATCGGCTCTACCCAGGTCCAGGCCGCCTCGACCTCGTCGCGCCGCATGAACAGGGTCGGGTCGCCGCGGACGCTGTCCATCAGCAGCCGCTCGTAGGCGTCGGGGTAGCGGGTGCCGAACGCCTTCTCGAAGCTGATGTCGAGCTGGGTGGGCGAGAGGTGCAGGCCGCCGGGTTCGGGGTTCTTGGTCATCAGCTCGAGCTTCATGCCTTCTTCGGGCTGGAGGCGGATGATGAGCTTGTTGGGCAGCGGCTCGCCGGCGTCGGGCGCGAAGACGTTGAACGGGGTGCCGCGGAACTGGACGACGATCTCGCTCACCTTCTGCGGCAGGCGCTTGCCGCTGCGCAGGTAGAACGGCACGCCCGTCCAGCGCCAGTTGCGGATCTCGGCCTTGATGGCGACGAAGGTCTCGGTGCGGCTGGACCGGCCGGGGCCGAGGTCGGCCAGGTAGCCCGGCACCGCCTGCCCCAGCACCGCGCCCTGGCCATATTGCCCGCGGACGGTGACGTGGCCGACCTCGTGCGGGGCGATGGGCTTCAAGGCGCGGAGGACCTTCAGCTTCTCGTCGCGCACGGCGTCCGCGCCCAGGTTGATAGGCGGCTCCATCGCCAGCAGGCAGAGCAGTTGCAGGAGGTGGTTCTGCACCATGTCGCGCAAAGCGCCGGAGTGGTCGTAGTAGTCGCCGCGGCTCTCGACGCCGACGGTCTCGGCGACGGTGATCTGCACGTGGTCGATGACGTCGGCGTTCCACAGCCGCTCGAAGACGACGTTGGCGAAGCGCAGCGCGAGCAGGTTCTGCACCGTCTCCTTGCCGAGGTAGTGGTCGATGCGGAAGGTCTGCTGCTCGGTGAACACGCGGCCGACGACCGCGTTGATCTGGCGGGCGGAGTCGAGGTCGTGGCCGATCGGCTTCTCCAGCACGACGCGGGAGGCGTCGTGAACGAGGCCGGCCTCTTGCAGGTTCTGGCAGGTGGGGCCGTAGAGGTCGGGCGAGGTCGCCATGTAGAAGACGCGGACGCGCTCGGGGTGGCCGTGCAGCAGCGCTTGCAGCGATTCGAGGCCGCGCGGCTTGGTGGCGTCGCCGCGGGCGTAGCGCAGGAGGGCGAGGAACCGCTCGACGACGGCCCTGTCCAGGTCCGGCTCGGCGACGTGCTCGCCCAAGGCGGCCGCCGCCCGGCCGCGGAACGCGTCGTCGTCCAGGTCCGAGCGGGCTGCGCCGATGATGCGGGCGCCGTCCGGGATCTGCCCGTCGCGGCAACGGTAGTAGAGCGCCGGCAGGAGCTTGCGCAGCGTGAGGTCGCCGGTGGCGCCGAACACGACGCAGTCGAATGGATCGACGGGCTTGACGGCCATGCGCGCGCTCCGATGCAAGGCCGCGAGTCTGCGCCGGGCGTCGGGTGGCGTCCAGGGCGCGGCCTTCGCCGAGGCGGGAGGTCAGCACGGCCCTCCCCGCGGCGGGCCACGCCCGGAGGCTACTTGACGGCGGCGGCCACGTCGCGGAACAGGCGGGCGGGCAGGCCGCTGCCGGTCACGTTGCGCATCGGGCGGCCGTCATCGTTGCCGAGCCATACGCCGATGATGGTGGCGCCGGCCTCGCCGATGAACCAGGCGTCGCGGTAATCCTGCGTCGTGCCGGTCTTGCCAGCCACGAACCGGCCCGGCACGGCGGCGGCCCGGCCGCTGCCGCGGGACACGACGGCCGCCAGCATCCGCGCCATCTCGGCGGCCCGGTCGCTGTCGATCACGCGCTCCATCCTGGGGCGCGGCACGGGGACGGCCTGGCGATCAGCCCGCGCGCTCTCGACGCCGGTGGGCGTGACCAGGCGGCCGCCGTTCAGGATCGTCGCGTAGGCGGCGGACAGTTCGAGCAAGCCAACCTCGCCCGTGCCCAAGGCGAGCGAGAGGTCGGACGGCAGCGGGCTCGCGATGCCGAGGCGGCGGGCGAGCGCCGCGACGACGCCCGGTCCTCCGGCCTGCTGAACGAGGCGGACGGCGACGGTGTTGAGCGACTGGGCCAAGGCGTCCTCCAGCGTCACCTCCCCTTGGAAGCTGCGGTCGAAGTTCTGCGGGCTCCAGTTGCCGATGCGCAACGGCGCGTCGAGCACCTCGTCGTCCGGGTGCAGGCCGTGCTCCAGGGCGGCGAGCCAGACGATCGGCTTGAAGGCGGAGCCGGGCTGCCGGCGGGCGGCGACGGCGCGGTTGTAGGGGCTGGCCCGGTAGTCGCGCCCCCCCACCATCGCGCGAACGGCGCCGCTGGCCGCGTCCATCACCACGACGGCACCCTGCCCGACATCGGCGGCCGCGCCCGGACCGTCCAGCAAGGCTTCGAGCCGGGCTTGCGCCCTGGCCTGCAGCCGCGCGTCGAGCGTCGTGCGCAGCACGGCGTCGGCGTTGGCCGGGACGATGGCCTGGGACGCGTCGGCCACCCAGTCGGCGAACCAGCCGGCGGCGGGACGGGGCGGAAATGCGATCTGCTGCGCCGCGGCGTTGGCTTGGGCCTCGGTGATGACTCCCGTCTCGGCCATGGCGGCCAGGACTTCCTGTCCGCGCTTGGCGGCGGCGGCCGGGTTGGCGCGCGGGTTGAAGCGTGACGGCGCGCGCGGCAGCCCGGCCAGCACCGCGCATTGCCATAGATTGAGCTTGCGGGCGGAGACGCCGAAATACATCCGCGCCGCGGCGTCAACGCCCCACGCGCCCGAGCCGAGGTAGACCCGGTTGAGCCAGATCTCCAGGATCTCCGTCTTGGTGAAGGTGTGCTCGAGCCAGATCGCCAGCATGAGTTCCTGGGCCTTGCGGCGCAGGGTGCGCGCGTTGGTGAGGAACAGGTTCTTGGCGACCTGCTGGGTGATCGTCGATCCGCCCTGAACCAGCCGGCCGGAGCGCAGGTTGACCCAGGCGGCGCGGGCGATGCCGAGCAGGTCAATGCCCGGATGGGACCAGAAGCGCCGGTCCTCGACCGCGACGGCCGCCGCCGGCAGGGCGCGGGGCATGTTGGCCAGCCGCAACGGCTCGCCCACGATGTCTCCGAACGTCGCGAAGGCGCCGCCGCGGCTGTCCTGCAGCGTGAGGCCGGGGCGGCGGGCGGAGTCGAGCGCCGTCTCCGGTCGCGGCAGGTCGCGCGCGAGCCAGAGCAGGACGAGAACGGCGGCCAGCGTGCCCCAGATCGCGGCGATGATGCCGACGCGAAGCGCGCGCCACCAGGGCCGGCGGCGCGGCGAGATCGGCTTGGCGGCCTGGCGGCGGACGGCGGGTGATGGCGGGCGCGATGCGGGGCCGGGCTGGCGGCGGCTTACCGGAGGCACTGCAGGGCGATGGCGGAGGGGTTCGCGGCCGCGCTGGCATCGGCGGTCCGCTTGTCAGGGCCGGCGCCCGGCGCGGCCGGCGCGAGGTCCCTCGCGCGATCATTGGCCCATCGCACCGCCGACGGCCGAGCGCCCCGGGGGTCGCGCGTGGCCAGGCCTCCGCAGCCGTCGGCGACGTGGCTGTTCGACCTAGTGCGGGACGGCGCCATAACGCCGCCGGCCCCGCCCAGCACCGGCCGCCGGCCCGGCGGCGGCTTGCCCGGCCGGGGAGCATCACGCAGGATCGCCGAAGGGTGGAGGGATGGCATGAAGGGCCTGTTTCTGGACGCGAGCGATGAGTTGGCCAACGTGTATCACGCCGTGACCCGGCCTGCCGATCCGCCGGTCGCGCTCAACATGCGGCCGCACGTCGCGCCGGAGACGCTGCCGCGGCTCCTGGCCGGCTATGATTTCGCCCTGAACGACCACACCTTCATGCCGGAGGAGGCGATGCGCGAATGCGCCGGCCTCAAGCACGTGATCTTTCTCGGCACCGGGGCGCGGAGCTACATGGACCCCGAGGCCCTGGCCGCGCTCGGCATCCAGGTTCATGTCATCAAGGGCTACGGCGACACGGCGGTGGCCGAGCACGCCATCGCGCTGATGTGGGCCGCGGCGCGCGGGCTGGTTCGGATGGACGCCGGCATCCGCGCCGGGCAGTGGCGGCGGACGGAAGGATCGCAGCTCACCGGCAAGACCATCGGGCTGATCGGCTACGGCGGGATCGCGTCCGAGGTGGCGCGGCTCGCGCGCGGGTGCGGCATGACCGTGCTGGCCTGGAACAGGACGCCCCGCGCCGCGGAGGGCGTGACGTTCGTGCCGATCGACCGATTGCTGGGAGAGAGTCACGTCGTCTCGATGCACCTCTTGCTGACCGACGAGACGCGGGGCTTTCTCGGCGCCGACCGGATCGCCGCCATGCGGCCCGGGGCGATCCTGGTCAACACGGCGCGCGGGGCCGTGGTGGACGAGGCCGCCCTGGTGGAGGCGTTGCGGCAGAAGCGCCTGGGCCATGCCGCGCTCGACGTCTTCGACGTGGAGCCGCTGCCGGCCGATCACGCGCTGACGACGCTGGAGAACGTGACGCTCACGGCGCACAGTGCGTTCCGCACGCCCGAGGCCAGTGAGATGTTGATTCGACGGGCGTTGGACATCGCGTGCGAGATTGCTAAGCAGGGATAGCGCCCGCCTGGCGGAATGGTAGACGCGGCGGACTTAAAATCCGACGTCCGTGAGGGCTTGCCGGTTCGAGTCCGGCGGCGGGCAGGCATCCTGAGTTGCTGTCGAAATCAGCATGATGTCCGGAACATTGTCCGGCAGCGGTTTTGCTTCCGGCAGCGGTTTTTCTAAAGTGACGGGTGCGCCTGCGCGTCTCCTGCGCGTCTGTGGCCAGCGCCTAGAGCGGTTTCATGTTGCACGAAACCACTCTAGCCATTGTTCCACGCGGTTTCAGTTTTGTCGGACGCGAGGTGCGTCCGACAAAACTGAAACCGCTCTAGCCGCATCCCAGCCGTCGTCACCCACCGTCACTGCCACCGGACGCCAGGAACGCCGTCGTGCCGCCCGCGCCCGACGCCGCCCCGACGCCGCGCCGCCAGGTTGCTCACTTCAGGTTGACGTGGATGTGGGTTGGCGGCATTGAGGACTGCCGTATCCGGACCTCCTTGATATGCCGCTGCATCCCGCCGCGCCTCCTGCCCGCATCTCCGGTCCCGTCCCGACGGCCTGATGGCGGCGCGCAAGTCCCCCTTGCGGCTGGTGGCGCGGCCCCGGTGCGCCGCCCCGGTGGCCAACGACGCGCCGGACGCCGCCGTTGCCAGCAACATCGCCCACGGCAACCTGGCCCTGGCCACGGCGGCGCTGCTGCCGTTGCTGGACGCGACCGCGGCCAAGGGGCACGCGCCGAGCCGGCTGGCGGCCGAGCTGTTGCGCGCTTTGACCGAGCAGGCCGCGGCGCGCGACGCCGGGGCCGCGCCGCCCGAGGCGCAGATGGCCGCCGCCGTTGAACGGCTGACCCGGCTGGCGCGGGCGCAGGACACCCATCTCGCGCAGCTTCAGGCGATGCTGGACGCGTCGCTATGACGAGGGCGCTGTGACGGCGAAAACCCTGCTGGTCGCGGCGGGCGCGGCGGCGGGGCGGGCGCGGCAGTTGCAGGCCGCGCTGGACGCCGTGGTGGTGGACGCCGCGCCGGACGACGAGGACGCCACGGTGGTTTGGGCCGCGCCCTGGCTGCGGAGGACGCCGCTGCCGGTGGCCGGCCGGGGCGTGCAGGTGCTGGACCTGCACGGGGCCGTGGCGGCCTGTCCGGGCTGGGGGGCGGCGCAGATGGGATGGTGCGCCGAGGTGGCGCGGCTGTGCCGGGGCGCGTCGCTGCTGCTGGCGGGCAGCGAGGCGGAACTCGGCTTCTGGTCGGCGCTGTTGGCCGAGGCGGACGTGCCGGCGCCGCTCGCCGTCGTGCCGTACGCGGCCTCGAAGCTGGAACGGGACGCTGCCGCGGGGCTCAGGATCACGGGCGCCGTCGCCGACCCGGCGTTGCGGCCTATGCTGGACGCGGCCCTCGCCTGGGCGCGGGAGGCCGGCGTCCCCGCGAGCGCGGCGGCGAGCACGCGGGCGGGCGACCGGCTGGCGGCGGCGGCGGTGCTGCCGGCGGCGCGCAAGAGCGATGCCGGCCGGGGCGACGCCTCGATGCTGCTGGACCTGCGGCGGGACACCCCGGCGGAACGGGCGGCGACCCCGGTGGCGGTGATCGACGCCTTGGCGGCAGGCATCCCGGTTCTGTCGACGGTGAACGGGCCGCTGAGCCAGGCGATCGCGGCCGCCGGGGCCGGGCGGCTGCTGACGGGATCGTTCGAGCCGCTGACGGACGCGGGCGCTGCGGCCAAGGCGGCGGCGTTCGCCCGGGCGCGGTTCGACCCGGCGGCGGCGGCGGCGGCGCTGTCGGCGGCGCTGAGCCGGGCCGGGGCGACGCGGGGCACCGCGCGGGCGGCGTGGGGAGGGGGCCGCCGCCCGCCGACGCCGCTCGGGCCGTCCCCGGGGCCGTCCTCGGGGCTGTCCTCGGGGCCGCCCGCAGGACGACGGGGCCACGTGCTGGTGCTGTCGGAGGAGTCGCCCAACCTCGGTTCGGTGCGGGTGCAGCTGCCGTTCGGCGCGCTGCACCGGCGGGGGGCGATCGGCGGCTACGCTGTGCTGCGCGGCGGCGAGATCGCGTTCGACACCCGGCCGGGCGGGGCGGCGGCGTTCGACGCCATCTGGGTGCACCGCAGCATGGACCCCGGCCATCGGCTGCTGCTGGAACTGCTGCGCCGCCCCTACGCCTACGACGTGGACGACAACCTGCTGGCCGCGCCCAGCTACCGCGACGCGTTCCACCGCAGCGCCCGGGACACGGCGCAGGATCTGCTGCAAGGGGCGGTGGTGGTGTCGTGCGCGACGCCGCGGCTCGCCGGGCTGCTGTCGGCCCGGGCGCGGGTGCGGCTCGCGGATCGGCTGGTGGTCACGCCCAACCTGGGGCAGGAGCAGCTGCCGGCGCGGGAGCCGGGCGTGCCCAGGGCCGTCGTGTGGGCGAGCAGCGACCGCCCGGCGCTGACCGGGGCGCGGGCCGCGGTGGTGCGGGCGGTGCGCGACCACTGTCTCGCGCACCGGACGCGGCTCGTGTGCATCGGCGCGCCGCCGCCCGACGAGCTGGCCGGCTCGGGCGTGGAGGTGGACGCGCTGGGGCTGTTGCCGCACGCCGCCTACCGCGAGCACCTGCGCGGGCTGTCGCCGGCGATCCTGGTGTGCCCGCTGCAGACCGGGGCGGACGCGGACACGCAGGACTTCATCGACGGCAAGAGCGACATCAAGGCGATCGAGGCGCTGTCCTACGGCCTGGTGGGCGTGTTCAGCCGGGCCGCGCCCTACCTCGACAGCGACCTGCCGGGCGCGATCCTGTGCGACAACACGTACGAGGACTGGTTGGCTGGGCTGGAAGCGGCGCGGGCGGCGTGCCTCGCGCCGGGGCCGGCGGCGCGCTGGCCGGAGGCGCGGGACAGCGCCGGGTTCGGCCTGGCGCCGTGGGCGGCGGCGCTGGCGCGCGCCCGGCTCGCGGCCCCGCTGACGCTGGCGGACCTGCGGGCGGCGCTCGACCGGGTGGCGGCCGAGGAGGCGCGGCACCTGGCGCGCGACGAGTTCGATGAGGCGTACTACCTGTCGAACTACGACGACATCCGCCAGGCGGTGGCGGACGGGGTGGTCGGGTCCGGCTACGACCATTACGCCCAGTCTGGCCGAGGCGAGGGGCGTCATGCCCGAAGGCTGCGCACGCCCGAGGCGCTCGGCGAGGCGTGGTGGAACGGGCTGCTGCACGAGATCGGCCGCATGGAAGCGGGGGCGGCGCTGCGGACGGAGCGGATCGCGGCGCTCGAACGCCGGATCGCGATGCGGCGGCTGCTGGCCGGCCCGTGAAGGTCGCCGCTTGAGCCTGGGACACCGCATCTGGCGCCCGGCCGAGCCGGCGGCGCGGTCCTGCCCGATCTGCCGCGCGCGGGGGCCGATCCCGGCCTTGCTGGTCGACGCCGGGCACGTGCTGCACCGCTGCCCGGCCTGCCGCACCTGCTTCTACGCCGACCGCACGATGCCGGACTACGAGCTGGAGGAGGCGGTCGGCTTCTACCAGCAGCTCTACCTGGAGCAGAACGGCAGCATCCACCATGTCACGCGGTTCCTGTTCATGGTGGACGACGACGGCATCGACAGCGTGCTGGACGTCGGCTGCGGCTTCGGGTTCGGCGTCGACATGGCCCGGCGGGCGCTCGGCTGGCGCGCGGTCGGCATCGACCCGTCGCATTACGCGCGGGAGGGCGCGGCGCTGCTCGGGGCCGACATCCGCAAGGACTACCTGACGCAGGACACCGCGCTCGGCGAGCCGTTCGGCCTGGTGGTGGCGTCCGAGGTGATCGAGCACGTGCCGGACCCGGACGGCTTCCTGCAGGTGCTGCGGCGCTGGCTGCGGCCGGGCGCCACGCTGGTGCTGACGACGCCGGACGCGGACGCGGTGACGCCGGAGGCCGGGGACGCGGAGCTGGTGTCGATCCTGGCGGTGTCGACGCACCTGTTCCTGTTCTCGGCGCGGTCGCTGGACCTGGTGCTGCGCCGGGCCGGGTTCGGGCACGTCGAGGTGGAAAGCCGCGGCAACAGCCTGGTGGCGCTGGCCTCCGACCGGCCGATCCGCCGCCGGGCCGACGCCGAGGCGCGGCACATCCAGGCGTACCAGACCTACCTGGTGCAGTTGGTCGAGACGGTGGAGCCGGGAACGGCGCTGTGGAACGGGGCGGCGGGCCGGCTGTTCGCGCTGCAGGCGGGCGAGATGCCGCCCGACCACCTGCACGGGCTGTTCGCGCGCATCGCGGCGGCCTGGTCGGCGCGGTTCGGCATCGACCTGCCGCGGCTGCGGCTGCCGGAGGTGTCGCCGGAGCAGGCGATGGTGGACGCGGAGCGGGCGGGCGGGGGCAAGGCGTTCATGTGGCCGCTGGGCGCGCGGCAGCCGATCAACCTGGCGACGGTGCTGTTCTGCCGGGCGCTGCTGGAAGCGCGGCGGCCGGGTCGGCTGCCGGAGGAGGTGCTGCGCTGGGCGCGGCCGGCCTACGCGCACGCGGTGCACACGGCGCGGGTGCTGATGATGGGCATGATGATCGACCTCGACCTGCGCATGACGGCGCGGCGGGCGCGGATGATGATCGTCGATTGCCTGGCGGAGCTGGCGCCGGAGCTGGAAGGCGAGCTGCTGGCCGGGGTGGCGCAGGAGTCGCCGCCGGGGCTGCGGGCGCGAATCGACGTGACGCCGGAGATGCTGGCCGCGCGGATCGCGCCCTACCTGACTCGAATGGTGCAGGCGAACCGCTTCGGCGAGGCGCTGCGGGTGGAGCCCTGGGTGCGCGACCTCGACGTGCTGGTGCGGGCGACGACCCCGGACCCGGTGGCGATGTTCTACGCGCTGTTCACGCTCGGCGTGCTGCGGCTGGTGGGGGAAGGCCGGGCGGCGGACGCGGAGGGCGTGTTCGCGCGGCTGGTGGCGGAAGCGGAGGCGCGGGCCGGGGACGCGCAGGCGGACCGCTTCCGGGCCGTGGGGGCGGAGCACGTGGCGATGGCGCGGGCGTGGGGGCAGCGGGCCACGCCGGCGGCCCCTGCCCTGCTCCCGGCGCGCGGCCAGGCCCGGCCGCGGCTACCCCGGCGCGGGCGGTCGACGGCGAACGGGTGACCGGCACCCTGGCTGCTCCGGTCAGGACGGCCGCAGTCTAGAGCGGCTACTCAGTTTGGTCGGGCGCGAGGTGCGTCCGACCAAACTGAAACCGCTCTAAAGTCCTGAGCAACCCCGTGGAACACGGCCCTATGCCGCGAAGCTGCGATCCAGCTCGGTCAACACCGCCTGCTCGGCGTCGGACACTTTGCGGCCGAGCCCGAGGAAGCCGCCCGCCGCTTCCGCCACGCCGCGGGCGCGGCGCAGCACCTCTTGCTTGAGGGTTGCGCGCGCCGCCTCGTCCAGCGTCGGCGACAGCGCCGCCACGTAGTTCCGCCACGAGGCGAGCAGGGCCGGGGACGGGCGCTTGGCAAGCCAGCTTTCCAGCAACTGATGGCCGGCCTCGCCCTTCGCCAGGCCGACCTGCTCGGCGCCGGACAAGATCGCCGCCCGCTCCCGCTCGTCCACCTCGCCGTCGGCCCAGGCGACGACCACCAGCGGCGCCATCGACAGCGCGGCCAAGGTCTCGGTCGAGATGCCGAGGTCGGCCAACTGGTCCAGCACCGCCTCGTCGGTGACGCCGAGCGCCTTGGACAGGGTGTCTCGCCGGGCCTGTGTTTCGCCGGCCTCGCGCAGCCGGCGGCGGAGGACGGCGTCCTGCTCGGCGAAGAACGCGTCCTCCAGTCCCTTGCGTCGGTCGGAAAGGATGTCGTTGGCCAATGCTGCCTCCTTGGTTGACGTGATTACAGCCCGGCGGCGCGCTGCATCGCGCCGCGGCCGGGCTCGCTCGGGTGCGCCGAGCCGCCCGGCTCGGGCGCGAGGCCCAGCGTGTCGCGCACCAGGGCGATGGCCTGCATCTCGCCGGGATGCACCCGGTCGTCGGCGCAGGTCACGGCCAGGCAGGCGTCCAGCACGACTCGCGCCAGCCCAGGGCGGGTGGCGAGCGGGGCGACGTCGCGCAACGCCTCGGCGCGGCCTTTGCCGAAATCGGCGGCGATCGCGTCGGCGTGGGCCTCGAACTGCGCCAGCACGGCCTCGGGCGGGAACAGGCAGAGCAGCGGGTCGGTGCGGGCGATGCTGATCACGCGCCGCACCTCCGCCGGGACGACGACGCCGTCGGCGTGGGCGATGATGGCGCAGGCGGCGACGGTCGCCTCCATGAGTTGCTCGCCGCGATGCTCGATCAGCGCTTCCAGCAGCTCGAGTCGCCGGTCCGCTTGGCTGCCGCGGGTGCGATGTTTGGGCATGGCTCAGGTCCTCTCTCGGTTGCGGGACGGGCCGCGCGAGCCGGTTTCTGAACAAGAACGCGCCGAGGGGCATGCATGACTTGATCCAACGGCCCCAGTCACGGCGGCGGTCCCTGTTCGGGCAACGCGCGGTGATCCGACATCACAGGGTTGGCCGGCCAGGTGAGGCGGCGTCCCAGTCAGAGGGGCCCGGATCGTGTTGCGACCGACGTTGGCATCGCCACCGCCCATTTCAAGCGCGTCGATGCCCAGGGAGATGCCCAGGGAGATGCCCAGGGACGTGAAACAGGCTGGCGAAGTGGACTGGCGAAGTGAACCGGCGAAGCGGACTGGCGAAACGGGCGCGCGAAAAGCTTGACGCCGCGGGCCCGCGTGCGTGACCGAATCGGGGATGACGCCGACACCTGCCACGCCCGGGCGCCAACCGCTCTCGCCCGGACCGCCCGCGCTGGCGCTCGACGGCCTGCGCAAGTCGTTCGGCCGGCCGGCGGTCGATGGGCTGGACCTGGAGGTGCGGCCGGGCGAGGTGTTCGCGCTGCTGGGGCCGAACGGGGCGGGCAAGACGACGACCCTGCGCATGGTCGCCGGCCTGCTGCGGCCCGATGCCGGCAGCGTCCGGGTGTTCGGGATCGACGCCTGGGCCGACCCGGTGGCGGCGAAGCGGATCGTGGCCTGGCTGCCGGACGAGCCGCTGCTGTACGACAAGCTGACGCCGCTCGAATACCTGGAGTTCGTCGCCGGGCTGTGGGCGGTGCCGCCGCGCGAGGCGGCGGCGCGGGCGCGGGCGCTGTTGGAGGCGCTCGGGCTGTGGCCGCACGCGCGGGAGCGGTGCGAAGGGTTCTCGCGCGGGATGAAGCAGAAGACGGTGCTGGCCGGGGCGCTGCTGCACGAGCCGTCGCTGCTGATCCTGGACGAGCCGCTGACCGGCCTCGACGCGGCGGCGGCGCGGGACGTGAAGGCGATGCTGGCCGCGCGGGTGCGGGCCGGGGCGAGCATCGTGCTGACGACGCATATCCTGGACGTGGCCGAGCGGATGGCGGACCGGATCGGCATCATCGCCGGCGGGCGGCTGCTCTCGGTCGGCACGTTCGCGGAGCTGCGCGACCGGCACGGGGGCGCGACGCTGGAGGACGTGTTCCTGCGGCTGACCGGGTCCGGCGGCGGCGTCGAGGCCGGCGCGGACCCCGGTCCCGAGGCCGGCCCTGGGACCAGCCCTGAAACCGGCCCCGAAACCGGCCCTGGAACTGGAACGGGCGCTTGACGCGGCTCGCGCCCGGCTCGGCCCCGTGGCTGCTGCGGCACGAGCTGCGGCTGGCGTGGCGGCGATGGCGGGCAGGCGGCCGCCAGGTCGCGACGACGGCCGCCGCGGTGCTGATCGCGGCGCTGGTGCAGGTGGCGTGCTTGTTTCTCGCGCGCTGGCTGATCGACGCGCGCCTGCCGGAGACGGCGTGGCTGGCCGGGGCCACGGCGGTGCTGGCGTTCGCCGGGCTGATGATGCTGGCGCAGGCGCTCAGGATCGCGATCGAGGGGCTGTATGAGCGGCACGACCTGGACTGGCTGCTGACCTCGCCCATCCCGTTGCGGCGCGTGCTGGCGGCGCGGATGGCAGCCGCGGTCGTGCGGGTCGCGGGCACGTGGCTGTTGCTCCTGGTCGGGCCGCTGGCGGTCGGGTTGGCGGTGAACGGGCGGCCCGGCGCGTTGGCAGCCTACCCGGTGCTGCTGGCGCTGGCGCTGCTGATGACCGCGGCGGGAACCGCGTCGGCGGTCCTGCTGGTGTCGCTGCTCGGCCTGCGCCGGGCGCGGGGCGTGGTGAGCGGGTTGGTGGTCGTGACGACATCGGCCGGGTTCCTGGCCGGCCAATCGCACACGATGCTGACGCCCGCCCAACGCGAGGCGCTGCTCGGCGCGCTGCTCGTCCGGCACGGCGCCGGCGCGGCCTGGCTGCCGGCGCGGGCGATGCTGGGGGAGCCGGGTCCGCTGCTGCTCGTCGTGGCCGTCGCCGTCGCGGTGGCGGCCCTGACGGCCCGCGCGCTGGAGCGGCGGTTCGCCTCGGGCGCGGCGCACGACCCGGCGGCGCGGACGCGGCGCGCGGCGCGACACCAGGCAGCGCCGCGGTTCCGCGCGGGAGCGGGCCGGGCGTTGCTGCACAAGGAGATGCGGCTGCTGCGCCGGTCGCCGGGGCTGCTGGGCCGGACGCTGTCCCAAATGGTTTACCTGCTGCCGGCCCTCCTTCCGCTCCTGCGGGGAGCCAAGGAAACGCTGCTCGTGGCGGCGGTGGCGACGGTGTTCGTCACCGGGGAGGTCGCGCGCATCCTGATCTCGGCCACGATCTCGGGCGACGGCGCGGCCGACCTGGCGCGCAGCGCGCCGGTGCCGCCGCGGGGCGTGCGGAGGGCGAAGGTTCAGGCCACCGGGCTTTGCTTGGCGGCCCTGCTGGCGCTGCCGCTCCTCTACGTGACGGCTGAGCGGGCACGCTTGCTGCCGACCTTGGTCTTGGGGCTAGTCGGCGTCAGCGGCTCGGCGGTGCTGCTGGCGTGGCGGCGCCCGGCGGCGTCGCGGGCGGGCGATCTCGGCGGGTCGCGGAACGGGCTGAGCGGGTCGGACTGGCTCAACCTCGCCGTCAGCGCGTCGTGGGCCGGGGTGACCTGGCTGGCGACTTGGTTGGCGTCGGCCTGGCTCTGACGGCTGCTTGGCGTTCACGAGGCAGCCAACGCGAGCTTGCCTACGGCATCTCCGGCGCTTCTGTCCGCACCGGGGATGCCCTAAGATCACAGGCCCTTCGAACTGACCGGCACGCGCGCCGGGTTGGCGGGCGGCGGCGCGCGAGCGACTTTTAGACCGGTCGCACCGTAGGGCGATTGATGTAAGATCGCGGCTTGAGCACGCACATCCGGCAATCATGCCTCGTACAGGCCGCGACCGACCACCTGCGGGCTTGCCACCCGGTGTTCGGCCCGCTGATCGCGCGCATCGGGCCGCCGGGCGATGGCGTCGAGCGGCGGGAGCCATATGAGGCCCTGGTTCGCGCGATCGCGCACCAGCAACTGCACGGCAACGCGGCGCGGGCGATCCTGGCGCGGTTCTCGGCGCTGTTCCCGGCGTCGTTTCCTGGATCTGGATTCCCCGCGCCCGAGCTGGTGGCGGGAGTCGATGACGCCGCGCTGCGGGCGTGCGGGTTCTCAGCCAGCAAGATCGCCGCCATCCGCGATATCTGCGCCCGCCGGCTCGAAGGCGTGGTGCCCAGCGCCGCGGAGGCGGAGGCGCTCGACGACGAGGCGCTGATCGCCCGGCTGTGCGTGATCCGCGGCGTCGGGCGGTGGACGGTGCAGATGGTGCTGATCTCGGCGCTGGGGCGGCCGGACGTGCTGCCGGTCGATGATTTCGGCGTGCGGGAAGGCTGGCGGCTGCTGAACCGACTGGACGCGCAGCCGCGGCCGAAGGAGTTGGCGGCGATCGGCGCGGCCTGGGCGCCCTACCGCTCGACGGCGGCTTGGTACCTGTGGCGGGCGGCGGACGAGGGCAAGAAGATCAAGCAGTCGACGTGAGCGCCCCGGCCAGCGCCCCGGCCAGCGCCCCGGCCAGCGCCCCGGCCAGCGCCCCGGTCAGCGCCGCCCCAGCAGCACGTCGCGCGCCTGGTTGACCCGGGCGGCCAGGTAGTCGCTGCCGCCGCCGTCGGGATGGGCGCCGCGCATGATGCGGACCCAGGCGGCGCGGACGTCGCTGTCCGACGCGCCGTCCTGCAGGCCCAGCACGTCCAGCGCCTCGCGCCGGTCCATCTTGCCCATCCGCGGCCCGGCGCCGACGCCCGGCCCGCCGGCGCGGGCCTGCCGCCAGAAGTTCAGCAGCAGCGGGCCGGCGAGGACGAGGCCGCTGACCGCGACCGGGCCGCGGCCGGTGAGGAACAGCAGCGCCGCCAGGCTCAGCCCGGCCAATGCGGCGACCCAGGCCAGCAGCGCCTTGATCGTGGACACGCTGGCGCGCGAGAACGCGCCGGCGGCCCAGAACAGGGCCGCGAGCGCGGCCAGCCCGAGTGCCAGCGCGATCATTCGGACATGTCCAGCCGCGCCGCCTCGCGCCCATGCGCCGCGCGCTGGGCTTCGCGCTGCGCTTCCTGGGCGGCGACGGCGCTGATGTTGACGATGGCGCGCGCGGTGGCGCTCGGCACGAGCACGTGGATCGGCTTGCACATGCCGAGCAGCAGCGGCCCGATCGGCAGCCCCTCCGCCCCGGCCTTGAGCAGGTTGAACGAGATGTTGGCGGCGTCCAGGCCCGGCATCACCAGCAGGTTGGCGACGCCGTCGAGCCGGCTGTCGCCCAGCATCCGCTCGCGCAGCGCCGGCACCAGGGCGGCGTCGGGGTGCATCTCGCCGTCCACTTCGAGCGCCGGGTCGTGCGCGCGCACCAGGGCCAGGGCGCGGCGCATCTTGCGGGCGCTGTCGCTGTTGCTGCTGCCGAAGCTCGAATGCGACATCAGCGCCGCCTTGGGCGTGACGCCGAAGCTGCGCACCGCCTCGGCGGCCAGCACCGTCATCTCGGCGACCTGCTCGGCCGTCGGGTCGACGTTGACGTGGGTGTCGCAGATGAACAGGTTGCCGCCGCCGATGATCAGGCCGGACAACGCGTAGATGCGGCTCACGTCCGGGCGCTTGGGGATGATCGGCATCAGGTAGGTCATGTGCCGCCACCAGTCGCCGGTGCCGCCGCAGATGGCCGCGTCCGCCTGGCCGTCCTGCAGCAGCATGGACGCCGCCACCGTGGCCCGGCGCACCAGCCGCCGGGCCGCGGCGTCGGGCGGGACGCCGCGGCGGCCGACCAGGCGCTGGTAGGTGTGCATCAAAGGGTCGAACACGCCGCGGTCGCGCTCGGGGTCGAGGATCCGCACCGTGTCGTCCAGCTTGAGGCGCAGGCCCATGGCGCGGACCTTGCGCGCGATCTCGTCCCGGCCACCGATCAGGATCGGCTCGGCGACGCCGTCGTCCACCAGCGTCTGCACCGCGCGCAGCACGCGGTCGTCGGCCCCTTCGGCGTAGGCGATGCGCTGCGGGTCCTTCTTGGCCGCCTCGAACACCGGGCGCATCAGCTGGCCGGAGCGGAACACGAACTTCTCCAGGTCGCGCCGGTAGGCGGCGAAGTCGTCGATCGGCCGGGTGGCGACGCCGCTCTCCATCGCGGCGCGGGCGACGGCGGGCGCGATCTGCAGGATCAGGCGCGGGTCGAACGGCTTGGGGATGATGTAGTCCGGCCCGAACACCGGCGCGGCGCCCCCGTAGGCGGCGGCGACCACCTCGCTCGCCTCGGCGCGGGCGAGGTCGGCGGTGGCCTCGACGGCGGCGACCTTCATCGCCTCGTTGATCTCGGTGGCCCCCACGTCGAGCGCGCCCCGGAAGATGAACGGGAAGCACAGCACGTTGTTGACCTGGTTCGGGTAGTCGGTGCGCCCGGTGGCGACGATGGCGTCCGGCCGGCGCTCGCGGACCAGCTCGGGGGTGATCTCGGGGTCGGGGTTGGCCAGCGCCAGGATCAAGGGCTTGTCGGCCAGGAGCGGCAGCCATTCGGGCTTCAGCACGCGCGGGGCGGACAGGCCGAGGAACACGTCCGCGCCCGGAAGCGCGTCGCCCAGGGTGCGGGCGTCGGTGTCGCGGGCGTAGCGGGCCATGTTGGGTGGCATGTGCGGGTCGCGCCCGGCGTGGACGACCCCGTTCACGTCCGTCAGCGTCACGTTCTGGGGCTTGAGGCCCATCAGCACCAGCAGATCGACGCAGGCGAGCGCCGCCGCTCCCGCGCCGCTGGTGACGAGCCGCACGTCGGCGAGCGGCTTGCCTTGCAGGGCGAGGCCGTTGCGGATGGCGGCGGCGACGATGATGGCGGTGCCGTGCTGGTCGTCGTGGAACACGGGGATGTTCATCCGCTCGCGCAGGCGGCGCTCGATCTCGAAGCACTCGGGAGCTTTGATGTCTTCCAGGTTGACAGCGCCGAAGGTCGGTTCGAGGGCGGCGACGACGTTGCAGAACAGGTCCGGGTCCTGGGCGTCCACCTCGATGTCGAACACGTCGATGCCGGCGAACTTCTTGAACAGGACGGCCTTGCCCTCCATCACCGGCTTGCCGGCCAGCGCGCCGATGTTGCCGAGGCCGAGCACGGCGGTGCCGTTGGAGATGACGGCGACCAGGTTGCCGCGGGCGGTGTAGTCGCGGGCGGCGGCGGGATCGGCCTTGATCGCGAGGCAGGCGGCGGCGACGCCCGGGGAATAGGCGAGCGAGAGGTCGCGCTGGGTCGCCATGCGCTTGGTCGGCTCGACCGACAGCTTCCCCGGTTGCGGGAAGCGGTGGTAGTCCAGCGCCGCCTTACGAAAATCCTCGTCCATCCCCACGTCCTCCAACTGCCGCACGATTGGCCAGGCGCGGGCGGACGGCAAGCAGGTCGGGCGCGACGGGATCAGGAAAGAGAATGCGGTCGAGAAGACTCGAACTTCCACGGGGTTGCCCCCACAAGCACCTCAAGCTTGCGCGTCTACCATTCCGCCACGACCGCATCGTGCCCGCGCGCCCGGTTGTGCCCGAGCCGCGAGAAGGGGGCGTATAGCCGATGGACGGGCCGGGTTCAATCGGGCTTGCGCAAGGATTCGCCGGGCCGGCGCGAGGGTTCGCACCCGTCCCGCCCGCCGAGCCGCTGGCCTGGCGGGTGCAGGCGGGGTTGCAGGACTACGGCGCGGCGCTGGCGGCGATGCAGGCGCGGGCGGAGGCGATCCGGGCCGGTGCTGCCTCCGAGCTGGTATGGCTGGTCGAGCACCCGCCGCTCTACACCGCCGGCACGTCGGCGCGCGACGAGGACCTGGCCGAGCCGGGGCGGCTGCCGGTGCACCGGGCCGGGCGCGGCGGGCAGTGGACGTATCACGGGCCGGGGCAGCGGGTCGGCTACGTCATGCTGGACCTGACCCGGCCGCACGGGGGCGTGCCGCCGCGCGATGTGCGCCGCTTCGTGGACGGGCTGGAGGAATGGATGATCGTGGCGCTCGACCGCTTCGGCGTGCGCGGCGAGCGGCGCGCGGGCCGGGTCGGCATCTGGGTGGCGGACCGGGCGGTGGGGACGGAGAGCAAGGTCGCGGCGATCGGCGTGCGGGTGACGCGCTGGGTGAGCTGGCACGGGGTGGCGCTGAACGTCGCGCCTGACCTGGCCCATTTCGGCGGCATCGTACCCTGCGGCATCCAGGGGCACGGGGTGACGAGCCTGGCGGCGCTCGGCGTCTCCGCGACGATGGCCGAGGTCGACGCGGCGTTGCGGACGGGGTGGGTTTCGGTGTTCGGGGCGGAGACGGGCGCGGCCTGATCCTGGGGCGGCCCCGCCACCGGCGGGGCCGCCCCAGGGAGCGGCGTTACGAGAACACGTTGAGGACCCCTCCGCGCGGCTTCGACTTCGGCTTCGGCGGCGGACTGGCGGACTGGCCGCTGTCGGCCTGGCTGGACTGGCTCGATCCGGCCGACGCCGTGGAGGACTCGCCGCTGCCCGATGATGTCGAGGCCGCCGGGGCCGAGGAGGACGCGCTGCTGGCGGGTTGGCTGGGGCCGCTGGACGCGGTCCCGCTCGAGGCCGGGGCGGCGGACGCCGGCGGCGCGGACGATCCGCTGCCCGGCTGGCTCGCGTTCGCCGGCTGAGGCGGCGCACCGGAGCCTGACGGCGGCGCGCTGGACGCGGGCGGCCCAGGGTCGGCGGCGGCGGCGGGCGCTGGCTGGCTCGGAGGCGGGTTCGAGACATCGCCGCGGCTCGGTTCCGGCGACGGGGGGGCGGCGGCTCCGGCGCTCGCCGGGCGCGGCGATGGCTCGTCCGGAGAGGCGTCCGAGGGTTCGGCCTGCGCCGAAGCGGGCGGGCGGCTCGGGGCCTGCTGCGCCTCGCCCGGCTCCGAGGCCGCGCGGACCGGCGTCTTGGCGGCATCATCGGCGGGTTTCGGCGCGGCGGTTTCGGACGCGGACCCGGCCGCGAACAACGCCCGGATGCGCGCCTGCAAGGCCCGGCCGACCGCCCCCCCAGCCGACGCGCCGAAGCTGTCCGCCTGCTTGGCCGCCAAGTCGGCGATGCGCTGCACTTCGGGGCGCAAGGTGATCTGGTCCGGGCGGAAGGTGGCGATGGGAGTGCTGAACGACGCCTGCGCCGCCTGCGCCGCCTGCGCCGACCCTGGCGAGACCGGACGGGCGAAGGCGTATGCCGCCACCGCCGGCCCGTTGGAACTGATGAGACTGATCATTTCTGAAACTCCGTGTCAAAACGAGAAGACGATTCTCATTTTGTCGGACGAAGGTGAACAGGTGGTTAGCGGCCACGGCTGATCGCGCCGGCCGCCGCCGTGTCGAGGAAGGTGGCGTTCCAAAGCAGTTCCAATTTGGTCGGACGCATTCGAGCGTCCGACAAAACTGAAACCGCTCTAGGCGGTAGTGACGATTTCACCGAAGCAGGACGACTATGGCGGCGAGTTGGACGAAGCCTCTGTAGTTGGGCAGGAGCTTGTCGTAGCGGGTGGCCACGCGCCTGAACTGCTTCAGCTTGTTGAAGAACCGCTCGGCGAGGTTGCGCTCCCGGTAGAGCGCCTTGTCATGGTCGCGTGGCGTTTTGCGGTTGGACCGGGGCGGGATGACAGCCTCGGCTCCCATGTCGCCTATGGCATCCCGCAGGTGGTCAGCGTCGTATCCCTTGTCGGCGATCACGGCACCGGGCTTGAGGCCGTCCAGCAGTTCGTGGCCGCGCGTGACGTCATGGCGCTGCCCCGGCCCGAACAGCAGGCGCACCGGGTTGCCCAGCGCGTCGGTGGCGGCGTGTACCTTGGTGCTCAGGCCGCCGCGAGAGCGGCCCAGCCCCTGGGCATCAGGCCCCCCTTGGACCGGCGGGCCCCGGCCGCGTGCTGGTGGGCGCGCACGACCGTGCTGTCGATCATCAGCCATTCCAGGTCGCTGTCCGCCGCAAGCACGGCCAGGAAGCCGCCCAAGACGTCGCGCTCGACCCAGCGATAGAAGCGGCGCTTCACGGCCTGGTAATCACCATACCGCTCGGGCAGGTCGCGCCAGCGCGCGCCAGAGCGCGCCATCCACAGCAGCGCATCCACGAACCGGCGGTTGTCGCAACGCGGCCCACGCTGGCCCTCGCGCCCGCCCGGAACCAGGTCCCGCAAGCGCTCCCACTGGTCGTCGCGCAACGCATCCACCTCAACGCCCGCCATCGCCAAACCTCGAAATCAGCCTTGAACCACACCCAGCGCCGAACCGGAACCCAGCCGAGCTGAAATCGTCACTACGGCCTAGTCCTCCGCGGCGCGCGCGGTGAAGCCCTCAGCCCCCTCCGGCTCGACCAAGTCCTCGTGGATCAGCGTCACCGAAGCGCCGGCCGGGCCCAGGCGGCAGGCGCGCAGAAGCTCCTCGACCGCGGCGACGTCGCCCTCAGCCAACGCCTCGACGCTGCCGTCGCCGTGGTTGCGCACCCAGCCGGCCACGCCGAGCGGGGTCGCGGTGCGGACCATCCAGAGGCGGTACCCCACCCCTTGCACCCGGCCGTGGATGCGCAGGCGCTTGGCGATCATGCCGAACGGATCAAGGCTGGGCGCGTCAAGGTTGGGCGCTCAGGCGCATGAAGCGCTCGGCGAGCGCGATGTCGGCGGCGACGGCGTCGCGGCGTCGCCGGGCTTCCGCGTCCTCGCCCCAGGCTTCCACCTCGAACAACTCGTCGAGGCAGGACAGCCCGTGGGCCTGCGTCGCGTCCAACGCGCCGCCCGCCAGCGCGAGGCCGAGCGCGGCGCTGCCGAGGGCGGGGACGGCGATGCCGAGGGCGGCCAGGGCGAACGGGGTCTGCCCCGCCATCGCCGCCCGCACCAGGGCGAGGGCCGCCGGGTCCTGCGCGCGGTGGATGATACCTTCGGTCGGTTCGAGCCGCGCGCCGTGCGCCTGTTCGAGCCAATCGAGCCAGGGTTGCCACAGCCGCGCCTGGCGGACCACCAGCGCCTCCGGGCGCTCGGCCCGGTAGCACAGCAGGTCGGTCTCGGCATAGCGGGCGAGCTCGGCGGCGACCGGCCCCGGGTCGGGCGCGACGCGGTCCTGCGCGGTGCCGGCCAGGCGGGTGAGCGGCACGGCGTCGAACGTGAGCTGGCCGCCGTTCGCGCCGCCGGCCGCCTGCCACTCGGCAGCGATCGCGTCGGCCAGCGCCCGGCCAGGGATGACCAGCGGCGCGCCACCTGGGATGCGCATCGGCTTGGCATCGAGCAGGATGGCGAAACCGCCCGACTGCTCGGCGATGCTGGCGCGGTCCCAGAAACGGCGCATGGCGCTCATCGCGACGCGGCCCAGCCTGTCGCGGCGCAGTTCCCAGTCACCGCGGCGTGGCCTGGGCGAGGCCGGCACGGACGGCGGCGAGCGCCGGGCCGCAGGGGTCGCCAGCGGGCGGGCCGATCGCGATGCCGAAGCGGCCAGGGTTTATGCCGAGGCGGCCCAGGTCCACGCCGAGGCGACCGGGGTCGATCCCGAGCTGCGCCGGCGCGCCACCACCCCGCTCCAAGGCCGCTGACGGCGAGCGGAGCGGGCCGGTGAGCCGCACCGGCCCGCCGACGCCGACGCCGCCGATGGTGATTGTCGGGCGCAGGTGCAGATTCAACGTCTCGTCGACCAGGTTGACCGTCCCCTCTCCTTGCAGCCGCAGCCGCGTCGTGTCCAGGACGAGGCTGCGCACCAAGAGTTGCCCGGCCTCGGCGTCGGCGGTGAGCGCCAGGCAGCGCACCTGGCTGCGCCCGCCGGCCTCAATCGGCAGGTTGGCCGCCCTGAGCGCGTCGCCGACCGCGCCGATCAGCGCCTGGTTCTCGACCGTGCCTTGCGCCAGGGCGGCCCCGGCGTGGCCCTGCACGGTCGCCGCCATCGCGCGGGTGGTGGCGCCCGCGCCTCGCAGCTGCACGTCGAGGTCGAGCGTGCCGGTGATCGCCCCCGGCGCGCCCGCGGCGGCGGCGATCGGCGTGGCGTCGAGTCCGGGCGCGCGCAACGTCAGCGCGGCCGTGGGCGGCACCGCGGCGGCGTCGGCGGCGAGCGTGCCCTGGACGAGGCCGCCCGGCGTCCGCGCCTGCGCCGGGTCGACGCGGAGCTTGCCATCCTGCAACAGCACGCGGGTCTCGACGGCGCGGTAGGACGCGCCGTACAGGGTGGCGTCCGCGACGGCGGCGCGCACGTCGGCATCCACTTGGCGCAGGGCGGCGAACGGCAGCGGGTGGTCGGGAAGCAGCGGGCCGGGCGCGGCGGCCGGTCCCGGCGGCGGCGAAGCGGGCCGGGGTGGAGCCGGCGCGGCGGCGGGCGGCAAGGCGGCCCCCAGCGCGTCGAGGTCGAGCCGCTGCGACACCAGGGACCCGCGGACGAACGGGCGCGGCACCGAGCCGAAGGCGAGGTCGCCGGCCAGGTCGCCTTGCGGCGCGGCGAGGCGCAGGCCCCGCGCCAGCACCCCGGCCCCGCCCGGCCCCGTTTGCAGCCGCGCGTCCAGCGACGCCGGCCCGATGCCCGGCAGCGAAACCCCGGCCAGCGCGCCGGTGCGCCGCAGGTCGGGCGCCCGCGCCGACACGCTCACGTCGAAGCCGCGCGCGCCCCATCCCGTGACGGTGCCCTGGCCGGACAGCTTGCCGCCGTCGGCGAGCACCAGCGCCTGCACCGCCGCCGGGTCCGGGCCGGTCAGCGCGGCGGGGCTGGCGGCGTTGGCGGCGGCGGACACGGCCAGGTCGCGCAGCCTGCCTTCGGCCACGAGCGTCACCGGCTGGTCCGGCGCGGGCGAGGACAGGTCGAGCCGGGTGAGCGACAGGCCGGGCCACAGCGCGCCGAGGTCGGACGCGCCGGCGGTCAGGCGCGCCGACGCCAGCCCGGCCGGGCCGAGGCGGGCCGACAGCCGCACGTCCCGCACCGGCGGCACCGGGCGGTTCAGCACGGGAGCCAGCACGGGGCTGAGCGCCGCCGCGTCGGGCATCAGCACCTCCACGCCAACCTCGTCGCCCTCGCTGGCGGCGGTGAGCGCGAGGCCGCCGCCGACGGCGGACAGCTTGAAGCGGAACGGCGTCTGACTGAGCGGGCCTGTTTGGCCGTCGAGCGCGACGGGGACGCCGAACAGCAGCGTGCCGTGGACCGGCCCACCGGCGGGCGACAGGTCCAGGGACGGGATCTGCACGGGGGCTACGCCGCGCCATTCGACCTGGCCGCCCGTGATTGTCACCTTCGCGATCTCGACCGCCGCCGTGGGGTGCCGCGGGGTGGCGGGCGTCGCCGCAGGGGGGGCGGTCGCCGCGGGCGGCATCCAGTTGCCGCGCCCGGCGGCGTCGCGCTCCAGCCGCACGTCGGGCCGGTCCAGCCGGATTGAGCGGACCCGCACCTGCCCCGAGGCCAGCGGCAGCAGCGCCACCCGCGCGGTGATGCCGGCCGCGGTGGCGAAAGCGGGGCGCGAGAAGCCGGGCGGGTTGAGCAGCGCCACGTCCCGCGCCTCGATCTCGGGCGTGAGCGACCAAGACAGGCGGATCGGCCCGTCGATGCGCAGCGGGTGGCCAGTGGCGCGCGCCACCGCGTCGGCGAGGCGGCCGCGGACCAGACCTGTGTTGAGCAGCGCCTGGCCGCCCAGCACCGCGGCCAGCGCCGCGGCGAGCGGCAGCAGCACGACCAGCGCGAGCACGGCGACGAGGGCGCGCTTCATCGGCGCGCCGGCTTGGCCGCCGGGCCGGCGTGGAAGCCGAGCGTCTTGAACGTTTCGCGCATGTGCGGCGGCAGCCCGGCCTCCACCACCAGGCGTCCGCCGCCCGGGTGCGGCAGGTCGAGGGCGCGGGCGTGCAGGTGCAGCTTCTCCGGCAAGCCCTCGACGACGGCGCTGAACGCCCCGTTCTGGTCAGGCTCGTGATACTTGCGGTCGCCGACGATGGGCGCGCCCAGGGCGACGCAGTGGACGCGCAACTGGTGGGTGCGGCCGGTGACGGGGCTGAGTTCCAGCCAGGCCAGCTTCTGCCCGGCGTTGTCGAGCGTGCGGTAGTCGGTGACGGCGCGCTGGGCGTCCTCGTCGTCGCGGGCGGCGGGGACGCTGCGCTCGCCGCGCAGGCCGGCGTACTTCAGGAGCGGCAGGTCGATGCGCCCCTCGACCGGCACCGGCCGCCCGGCGACGACCGCCCAGTAGGTCTTGCGCACGTCGCGGCCGCGGAACGCCGCCGCCAGCTTGGCCGCGACCCCCGGGGTGCGGGCCAGCACCAGCACGCCCGAGGTGTCGCGGTCGAGGCGGTGGACCAGGCGGGGCCGCGGCGCGCCGTCGTCGCGCAGGCCGTCCAACATGCCGTCGAGGTGGCGGCTGATGCCGGGGCCACCCTGGACGGCGAGGCCGAACGGCTTGTCGAGCACGATCACCTGCGGGTCGCGGTAGAGCACCATGCCGTCCAGCTCGCGTCGCAGCGCCGGGTCGGCGGCGGCGGGGGGCACGGGCTTGGGCGCGGGGCCGGCGGGCAAGGGCGGCACGCGGACGGACTGGCCGGCGGCGAGCCGGGTCGCGGCCTCGGCGCGCTTGCCGTCAACCCGGACCTGGCCGGTGCGGCACAGCTTCTGGATCGCGGCCTGGGTGAGGCCGGGGAAGTGGCGGCGGAACCAGCGGTCGAGCCGGATCTCGGCCTCGTCCTCGGCGACCGCGCGCAGCTCAACGGCCATGCCGGGCCTCGCGCAAGCCGGACCAGTGGGCGAGGCGCCTGGCCACCTCGCGCTCGAAGCCGCGGTCCTTCGGCCGGTAGAATGTCTCGCGCGCCATGCCGTCCGGGAAATAGTCCTGGCCGGAGAAGGCGTCCTCCGCATCGTGGTCGTAGGCGTAGCCCGCGCCGTGGCCGAGGGTCCGCATCAGCTTGGTCGGCGCGTTCAGGATGTGCGCGGACGGCGGCAGGCTGCCGGTGTCGCGGGCGCGGCCGGCGGCCTGCTTGGCGGCGGCGTAGAGCGCGTTCGATTTCGGCGCGGTGCCGAGATAGACGATGGCCTGGGCGATCGACAGCTCGCCTTCCGGGCTGCCGAGGCGCTCGAAGGCGTCGGAGGCGGCGAGCGCCTGCACCAGCGCCTGCGGGTCGGCGAGACCGATGTCCTCGGACGCGAAGCGCACCAGGCGGCGGGCGACGTAGCGAACGTCCTCGCCGCCGGCCACCATGCGGGCGAACCAGTAGAGCGCGGCGTCCGGGTCGGAGCCGCGCAAGGACTTGTGCAGGGCGGAGATGAGGTTGAAGTGCTCCTCGCGGTCCTTGTCGTAGAGCGCGGGGCGGCGGCCGATGGCCTCGGCCACGCCGGCGGCGTCCAGCGCCGGGCCGCCCGGCAAGGCGAGCAACTGTTCGGCGATGTTGAGCAGGTAGCGCCCGTCGCCGTCCGCCATCGCGCACGCCGCGGTCCGCGCCTCCGGCGTCACGGCCAGCGCCCGCCCGGCGGCGGCCTCGGCGCGGGCAAGCAGGCGCGACAGCGACGGCTCGTCGAGCCGCCGCAGCACCAGCACCTGGCAGCGGGACAGCAGGGCGCCGTTCAGGGCGAAGGATGGGTTCTCGGTGGTCGCGCCGACCAGGACGACCGTGCCGTCCTCCACCACGGGCAGGAAGCCGTCCTGCTGGGCGCGGTTGAAGCGATGCACCTCGTCCACGAACAGCAAGGTGCGGCGGCCCTCGGCGCGTTGCCGGGCCGCCTCCTCGAACACGCGCTTGAGATCGGCGACGCCGGAGAACACGGCGGACAGGGACGCGAAACGCAACCCGGCCGCGTCCGCGAGCAGGCGCGCGATGGTCGTCTTGCCAACGCCGGGCGGGCCCCACAGGATCAGCGACGGCAACGAGCTCCGGCCGATCATCTGGGTGAGGCTGCCAGCCGGGCCGACCAGATGATCCTGGCCAACCACGTCGGCCAATGACGCGGGCCGAAGCCGCTCCGCCAACGGACGGGCCTCGTCGCCTGATGCGCCCGAACTAGGAGAGAACAATTCCGGAGCGGCGGCGCGTGGGTTCATCCCAGGCTCCGCCGCGCCGCCGTCCGCCGCCGGTCGTTCAGTCCTCGGTCTCGTCGTCGTCCGCTGCGGCCTCGGGCTTGGGGCCGCTGTCCAGGCCCTTGGCGTCCAGGTCGCGGTCGACCAACTCGATGATCGCCATGGTCGCCATATCGCCGTGCCGCATCCCGGCCTTGAGCACGCGGGTGTAACCGCCGTTGCGGGTCTTGTAGCGGTCGGCCAGGGCGGAGAACAGCTTGCCGACGAGCGCGTCGTCCTGCAATTGCGACTGCGCCTGGCGTCGGGCGTGCAAGCCGCCGCGCTTGCCGAGGGTGATCAGCTTCTCCGCCACCGGCCGCAACTCCTTGGCCTTGGGCAGGGTCGTGGTGATCTGCTCGTGCTTGAGCAATGCGTGGGCCATGTTGCGGAACATGGCGGCGCGGTGGCTGGACGTGACGCCCAGCTTGCGGCCGGAAACACCGTGACGCATGGTTCAGGGTCCTCGCTGGAGCGTGATCCGGCCGAACGGGATCAACACGCTCGTTGAAACAGGCCAGGACGGACCCGTGCGCTGATCGGCGCGGGCCACGCCCTGGCGGCTCAGAACGGCTCGTCGAGCCGCTTGGCCAGGTCCTCGATGTTCTCCGGCGGCCAGCCCGCCACGTTCATCGACAGCGACAAGCCCATCGCCGTCAGCACTTCCTTGATCTCGTTCAGCGACTTGCGGCCGAAGTTCGGCGTGCGCAGCATCTCCTGCTCGGTCTTCTGCACCAGGTCGCCGATGTAGACGATGTTGTCGTTCTTGAGGCAGTTGGCGCTGCGGACCGACAGCTCCAGCTCGTCCACCTTGCGCAGCAGGTTGCGGTTGAACGGCAGGTCGTCCTGGATGTCGTCGGCGCGGGCGAGCTGCGGCTCGTCGAAGTTGATGAACAACTGCAACTGGTCCTGCAGGATGCGGGCGGCCAGCGCCACCGCGTCCTCCGGCGACACCGCGCCGTTGGTCTCCACTTCGAGCAGCAGCTTGTCGTAGTCCGTGACCTGTCCCACCCGGGTCGGCTCGACCTTGTAGCTCACGCGCTTCACCGGCGAGTAGATCGCATCGACCGGGATCAGCCCGATCGGCGCGTCCTCCGGCCGGTTCGCCGCCGCCGGCACGTAGCCCTTGCCCAGGTTGACGGTGAACTCCATGCCGAGCTTGATGCCGTCGTCGAGCGTGCAGATCACGAGGTCGGGGTTCATCACCTCGATGTCGTGCCCAGTCTGCATCTGCCCGGCCGTCACCTCGCCCGGCCCGGTCGCCGTCAGCACCATGCGCTTCGGCCCTTCGCCGTGCATCCTAAGCGCGAGCTGCTTGATGTTCAGCACGATGTCCGTCACGTCCTCGCGCACGCCGGCGATGCTGCTGAACTCGTGCAGCACGCCGTCGATCTGCACCGCCGTCACCGCCGCGCCCTGCAGCGAGGACAGCAGCACGCGGCGCACCGCGTTGCCGAGCGTCATGCCGAAGCCGCGCTCCAGCGGCTCCGCGACCACGGTCGCGACCCGGTGCGGATCGGCACCGGGCTCGACATCGAGCTTCTCCGGCTTGATCAGGTTTTGCCAGTTCCTCTGGAGGACCATGGATCGTCTCCGACAATGCAGGACGGCGCCGCGCCCGAGGGCGGCGCCGTCCTTCGATGAGATGGGCCTACACGCGGCGGCGCTTGCGGGCGCGGCAGCCGTTGTGCGGGATGGGCGTCATGTCGCGGATGGCGGTGATCGCGAATCCCACCGCCTGCAGCGCCCGCAACGCGCTCTCGCGGCCGGAGCCGGGGCCGCTCACTTCGATCTCCAGCGTCTCCATCCCGTGCTCACGCGCCTTGCGGCCGGCGTCCTCGGCCGCGACCTGGGCAGCATAAGGCGTGCTCTTGCGGCTGCCCTTGAAGCCCTGCATCCCGGACGACGACCAGGCGATGGTGTTGCCCTGGGCGTCCGTGATGGTGATCATTGTGTTGTTGAACGTGGCCGCGACGTGCGCGACGCCGGAGATGATATTCTTGCGCTCCTTGCGGCGCGGGGCGCGGGTCGTGGCGGGCTTCGCCATGGGCAGTTCCTGACAGTTCGTGCGCCGCCCGGCCAACGCGGCCGGGCGCAGGGGATAAGGCTACTTGGTGACTTTCTTCTTGCCGGCGATCGCGACGGCCTTGCCCTTGCGCGTGCGGGCGTTGGTGTGCGTCCGCTGGCCATGCACCGGCAGGCCGCGGCGATGGCGCAAGCCGCGGTAGCAGCCGAGGTCCATCAGGCGCTTGATGTTCATCGCGACCTCTCGGCGCAAGTCGCCCTCGACGCGGTATTCACGATCGATCAGCTCACGGATCCGCAGCACTTCCTCGTCCGACAGTTGGTTGACCCGGCGCTCGTCCGGGATGCCGAGTTGGGTGCAGATCTCCTGCGCGTTGGTCGGCCCGATGCCGTAGATGTAACGCAGGCTGATCGCCACTCGCTTGTTGGTCGGGATGTTCACACCGGCAATGCGCGCCACGCTGCTTTCTCCTGATCGTCCACGGCGCGCCGCGATCGGCGCGCCTGGGTCGTGCTCGGGCCTCTGCTCGCCGCGGCGCTGATGCTCCCGTGGCGCTGGAAACCCATGAAATTGTTGAATGCCCAGACTCGCGACCCAAACCTGGGTGAAGGGCGCGGACTATACAGCCAAGCCTCTCGAAGTCAATATTTCTGGATCAATTTTTGTTGAGTTCTGTCAAGTCCTCACGCCGCGAGATCCGCGCCAGCGCCGCCTCGACCTGCCGCCCAACCTCGTCCATCTCCGCCATCCCATCGACCGTCACCAACCGGCCCAGCGCCCGATAATGCGGCAGGATCGGCGCGGTCTGGGTGTGGTAGACCGACAGCCGGGCGTCCACGGTGTCGCGCCGGTCATCGGCTCGCCGCACGAACTCGTGGCTGCCGCACACGTCGCAGGCGCCGGCCACGCGCGGCGGGCGGAACTGGTCGTGATAGCCGGCGCCGCACTTGGCGCAGGTGAACCGCCCGGCGATGCGCTCGACCAGCGCCGCGTCGTCAACCTTCAACTCGATCACCGCGTCGAGCTTCTGGCCGGACTTGGCGAGCATGGTGTCGAGCGCCTCGGCCTGGGCGACGTTGCGTGGGAAACCGTCCAGGATGAACCCGCCGGCCGCGTCGGGCCGGCGAATCCGGTTCTCAAGCATGTCGATCAGCAACTCGTCCGGCACCAGCAGCCCGGCTTCCATCAGGGATTTCGCTCGCGAGCCGGTCTCGCTGCCGGCGGCGACCTCGGCGCGCAGCATGTCGCCGGTCGAGATCTGCGCCATGCCGCGCTGCTGTTCGAGCCGCTTGGCCTGCGTTCCCTTCCCTGCCCCGGGCGGCCCCAGCAGGATGATGTTCATCGCACCCTCGCCCGGCCCCGCGTCTTGCGGATCAGGCCCTCGTACTGGTGCGCCAGCAGGTGCGACTGCACCTGCGTCACCGTGTCCATCGTCACGCTGACGATGATCATCAGGCTGGTGCCGCCGAAGTAGAACGGCACGCCGTAGCGGCTGATGAGGATCTCCGGCAACAGGCACACCACGCATAGGTAAAGCGCGCCCACGGTCGTCAGCCGCGACAGGATGGTGTCGAAGTACTGCGCCGTGTTGGAGCCGGGCCGCACGCCCGGCACGAAGCCGCCGTACTTCTTGAGGTTGTCCGCTGTCTCCTCCGGGTTGAACACCACGGCGGTGTAGAAATAGGAGAAGAAGATGATCATGCCCGCGTAGGCCAGCATGTAGAGCGGCTCGCCGTGCCCGAGCTTCTGGCCGATCCAGGACAGCCAGGTCGTCTGCCCGGCGTTGGAGAAGCCGGCGATGGTGGCCGGGATCAGCAGGATCGAGCTGGCGAAGATCGGCGGGATCACGCCCGCGGTGTTGACCTTGAGCGGCATGTGCGTCGAGTCGCCGCCGAACATGCGCTGGCCGACCTGGCGCTTGGGATACTGGATCACCACCCGCCGCTGCGCCCGCTCCATGAACACCACGAAGGCGATCACCGCCGCGGCGATGACGATGAAGGCGAGGATGAACACCGGCGACAGCGCCCCCGTCCGCCCCAGCTCCAGCAGGCTGGCCAACGCGTGCGGCAGGTTGGCGACGATGCCGGCGAAGATGATCAGGCTGACGCCGTTGCCGACGCCGCGCGCCGTGATCTGCTCGCCGAGCCACATCAGGAACATCGTGCCGCCCACCAGCGTCACGACGCAGGACACGCGGAAGAACCAGCCGGGGTCGATCACCGCGTTGCCGAAGTTGCCGCGCATCCCTTCCAGCCCGACCGCGATGCCGTAGGACTGCACCAGCGCGATCAGCACCGTCAGATACCGGGTGTACTGGTTGATCTTCTTGCGCCCGCTCTCGCCTTCCTTCTTCAAGGCTTCGAGCGACGGCACCGCCGCCGTCATCAACTGCAAGATGATGCTAGCGCTGATGTAGGGCATGATGTTCAGCGCGAACACCGTCATCCGGCCGAGCGCGCCGCCGCTGAACATGTCGAACATGCCGAGGATGCCGCCGCCGTGCTGGGACAGCAACTCGCCCATCACCGACGCGTCAACGCCGGGCACCGGGATGTAGGTGCCGACCCGGTAGACCAGCAGCGCGCCCAGGGTGAACCAAATGCGCTTCTTGAGTTCGGTCGCCTTGGTGAACGCGCCGATATTGAGATTTGCCGCGAGCTGTTCGGCCGCCGACGCCATGGGAAGTCCCCCCGACAAGGGCGCGGCTGCCTGTCCCATTATGGTCCGCGGACGCCGCCCTTGCCCCGTGATGTAGGAACCCGGCCAGGCCGGGCCAAACGCATTCAGCCGGCCGCGGACCCGTCCGTCCCAATCTCGCCAGCAGTCTCGCCGGCAGTCCCGCCGACCGCCTCGCCAGGCGAAGCCGCGGCCGAGGTCACCACCTGCCCCCCGGCCTGCTCCACCGCCGCGACGGCGGCGGCCGACGCGCCCGAAACATGCACCGTGATCGCCCGGCTGATCTCGCCGCCCGCCAACAGGCGCACGCCCGCCAGCTTGCCGATCCGCGCCAGCCCGGCCTCGGCCAACGCCGATTCGGTGATCGGCGCGTCACCAGCGAGCTTGCCGGATTGCAGCGCCTTGTCGATCGCGCCCAGGTTGACCGGCGCGTACTCCTTGCGGAACGGGTTGTGGAAGCCCCGCTTCGGCAGGCGGCGGTAGATCGGTAGCTGCCCGCCCTCGAAGCCGTTCAGCGACACGCCTTCGCGCGCCTTCTGGCCCTTGACGCCCTTGCCGGACGTCTTGCCCTTGCCGGAGCCGATGCCGCGGCCGAGCCGCTTGCTCTTGAGCCGCGCGCCCGGGTTGTCCCGGATTTCGTTGAGGTTCATCCCACGTCCTCCACCTGCACCAGGTGCGCCACCCGGCGGATCATGCCGCGCACCGACGGCGTGTCCTCCAGCTCACGGGTGCGCCGCAGCTTGCCGAGTCCCAGGCCCGCCAGCGTCTGGATCTGGTCCTTCTTGCGGCCCAGGCCCGACGCCACCTGCGTCACCCGCACCCGTCCCTTGGCCGTGTCAGACATCGGCCTGCTCCGCCGCCGGCGCGTCCGCGACAGCCACCCGCGTGCCGAGGATGTCCGACACCTTCTTGCCGCGCCGGGCCGCGACGCCGCGCGGGCTGCCGCAGCGCTGCAAGGCAGCGAAGGTGGCCTTGACCATGTTGTGCGGGTTGCGGCTGCCGAGCGACTTGGCCACCACGTCGTTGATCCCCAGCGTCTCGAACACGGCGCGCATCGGCCCGCCGGCGATGATGCCGGTGCCGGCCGTCGCCGAGCGCAACACCACGTGCCCAGCCCCGAACAGGCCCTCGACATCGTGGTGCAGCGTGCGCCCTTCCTTCATCGGCACCCGGATCATGCCCTTCTTGGCCCGCTCCGTCGCCTTGCGGATCGCCTCCGGCACCTCGCGCGCCTTGCCCGCGCCGTAGCCGACCCGACCTTTCTGATCCCCGACCACCACCAGGGCGGCGAAGGCGAACCGGCGCCCACCCTTCACCACTTTGGCGACGCGGTTGATGGTGACCAGCTTGTCGATCAGCTCGTCGCCGTCGCGGTCGCGGTCCCTATCGCGGCCGCCCCGGCCGCCTTCCCTTGCATCCCGTGCCATCAACTAAACTCCTGCAACGGTCATCCCCGGGAGCGGATCGCCGAACGATCCGGGCTGCCGGGCTGCCGCGTGAACCCAACCAGATGATCGGCCTAGAACGCCAACCCGCCCTCGCGCGCCGCGTCGGCCAGAGCCTTGACCCGGCCGTGATACAGGTAAGCGCCGCGGTCGAACACCACCTTGCTCACCCCGGCCGCGACCGCGCGCTCCGCCACCAGCTTGCCGACCCGCGCCGCCGCGTCCCGGTCGGCCCCGGTCTTGATCTCGCCCCGCAGCTCTTTCTCCAGGCTCGAGGCGGCGGCCAGCGTCCGCCCCTGGCCGTCGTCGATGACCTGGGCGTAGATGTGCTTGCCCGAGCGGAACACCGACAGCCGCGGCCGGCCGCCCGACTTCTGCCGAAGCTGATAGCGCAGACGCGCCTGCCGCCTCGTCTTGAGATCCATCGAGACACCCATCTTACTTCTTCTTGCCTTCCTTGCGGCGGATCTGCTCGTTCTCGTACTTGACGCCCTTGCCCTTGTAAGGCTCCGGCGGGCGATGGGCGCGGATCTCGGCCGCCACCTGCCCGACCTGGCGCTTGTTCATGCCCGAGACGGTGATGGCGGTGGGGCGCGGCGTCGTGATGGTGATGCCCTCCGGCACCGGATACACCACGTCGTGCGAGAAGCCGAGGTTGACCACCAGGTTCTTGCCCTGCACCGAGGCGCGGAAGCCCGTGCCGGTGATCTCCATCGTCTTGCTGAACCCCTCCGACACGCCCTTGACCATGCTGGCCACCAGCGCCCGGGTCGTGCCCCACATCATCCGCGACGCGCTCGCGTTGCTGCGCGGGGTGACGGTCACCTTGTTGTCCTCGACCGACAGGTCGACCAAGTCCGTCAGCGGCAGGTCGAGCGTGCCGAGCTTGCCCTTGGCCTGCAGCACGCGCCCGGCCAGTGCCACCGTGACGCCCGCCGGAACCTCGACGGGATACTTGCCTACGCGAGACATCGAAGCATCCTTCTCAGAATACGCGGAACAGCACTTCGCCGCCCACGTTGGCCGCGCGCGCCTCGCCGTCGCTCAGCACGCCGCGCGGGGTGGACAGGATCGACACGCCGAGGCCGGCGTAAACCCGCGGCAGCTCCTGGATTTTGGAGTAGACGCGCCGCCCGGGCTTGCTGACCCGGGTGATCTCCTTGATCACCGGCTCGCCTTCCGCGTACTTCAGCTCGATGCGCAACTGCGCCACGCCGGGCCGCAGCTCCTCGGCCGAGTAACCGCGGATGTAACCTTCCCGCTTCAACGCCTCCAGCACGTTGGCGCGCAGCTTGGACGCGGGCGCCACGCAGTTGGCATGTCGGCTGCGCTGCGCGTTGCGGATGCGGGTGATCATGTCGCCCAGGGGATCGGACATCGACATCGGCCGTCTCCTACCAGCTCGCCTTGACCACGCCGGGCAACTGGCCGGCGCTGGCCAGCGCCCGCAGCATGTTCCGCGACAGGTGAAACTTGCGATAGTTGCCCCGCGCCCGGCCGGTGAGCGCGCAACGCAGCCGCACGCGCACCGCCGCGCCGTTGCGTGGCATCTCCGCCAGCTTCATCGACGCCTCGAACCGCTCCTCGACCGGCGTCGAGCGATCCATCATGCGGCCTTTCAGCTCGGCACGCTTCGCCTTGTCGCGCGTGACCATCGCCTTGCGCTTGTCGTTGCGGTTGACTGATGATGTCTTAGCCATCGTGCTTTGCTCCCCGGAACCTGCTGCGGCGCGCCGCCAGTGGTTTTCCAAACGCGTGTCTATCAGGCCGCCGCTCGGGCGACGAACGGGCCGCCGGTCAGGCGGCGAACGGAACGTCGAACGCCTTGAGCAACGCCTTCGCCTCGGCGTTGGTCTTGGCCGTGGTGACGAAGATGATGTCCATGCCGCGCACATCCGTCACCTTGTCGTACTCGATCTCGGGGAACACGATCTGCTCCTTCAGCCCCATGGCGAAGTTGCCGCGCCCGTCGAAACCCTTGCCGGCCGGGATGCCGCGGAAATCGCGCACCCGCGGCATCGCGATCGTCACCAACCGGTCGAGGAACTCGTACATACGCGCCCGACGCAGCGTCACCTTGGTGCCGATCGGCAGGCCTTCGCGGATCTTGAACCCGGCGATCGCCTTCTTGGCCACCGTCTTGACCGGCTTCTGCCCGGCGATCAGCGTCAGTTCCGCAACCGCCGAATCGAGCTTCTTCTGATCGCCTGCCGCCTCGCCGACGCCCATGTTGATGACGATCTTCTCCAGCTTCGGCACCTGCATCGGGTTCTCGTACTTGAACTCGTCCTGCAGCTTGGCCTTGATCTCGCTCAAGTACCGCTGCTGCATCCGCGGCAGCGCGCGGGCCTCGGCCTGTTCCGGCATCGGGTCGGTCTCGCTCATCGTCTCAGCCCTCGATCACTTCGCCGCCCGGCCGGGCCACGCGCACCTTGCGGCCGTCCTCCAGGATGCGGAAGCCGACGCGGGTCGGCTTGTCGGTCTTGGGGTTGACCAGCATCAGGTTCGACAGGTGGATGGTCGCCTCCTGCTCGACGATGCCGCCCGGCTGCCCCATGCCCTGCGGCTTGACGTGCTTCTTGGCCACGTTGACGCCCTGCACCACCGCCCGGCCAACCTTCGGCCGCACCGACAGTACCTCGCCGCGCTTGCCCTTGTCGGACCCGGTGATGACGATGACTTTGTCGCCCTTGCGGATGCGCGCGGCCATCACAGCACCTCCGGCGCGAGCGAGATGATCTTCATGAACCGGCGGCCGCGCAGCTCGCGCACCACCGGGCCGAAGATGCGGGTGCCGATCGGCTCCTGCTGCTTGTTGATCAGCACCGCCGCGTTGCGGTCGAAGCGGATCGCGCTGCCGTCCGGCCGCCGCACCGGGAAGCTGGTGCGCACGATCACCGCCTGGTGCACGTCGCCCTTCTTCACCTTGCCGCGCGGGATCGCCTCCTTGATGGAGACGACGATCACGTCGCCGACGGACGCCGTCTTGCGCTTGCTGCCGCCCAGCACCTTGATGCACTGCACCCGCCGCGCGCCGGAGTTGTCGGCGACTTCGAGATTTGATTCGACCTGGATCATGGGATGCTCCTCAGGCCTGCGGCACGGCCGCTTCGGGGATCGCCGCCGCCGGGGCCGACATCGGCGAGCCGGTCGGCGCCGCCGGGTGCTCCGGCGCCTCGTGCCCGGCCGGGCGCTCGACCGCGGCGCCGTTGCGCTCGACCAGCAGCCAGGTCTTGCGCTTGCTGAACGGCCGGCACTCCTCGATCCGCACCGCGTCGCCGACCTTGCACTGGTTGGCCTCGTCGTGCGCCGCGTACTTCTTCGAGCGGCGAATGAATTTCTTGTACAGCGGATGAATGATGCGGCGCTCGACCAAGACGGTGATCGTCTTGTCCATCTTGTCGCTCGTCACCCGCCCGCTCAGGACGCGCCTCGGCATCGCCCGCTCCTCTTACTTGGCGGCGGAGCGCTTCTGCTCCGCCTGGATTGTCTTCACGCGGGCGATGTCGCGGCGCACCTTGCGCACGCGGCCCACGCCCTCGGTCTGGCCCGTCGCCGCCTGGAAGCGCAGGTTGAACTGCTCCTTGCGCAGGTCGAGCAACATGGTGCCCAACTCGTCGGCGCTCTTGGCGCGGATGTCGGCCGGCTTGGTCATCTCAGGCTTCCCCGATCCGGGTGACGATCTTGGTGCGGATCGGCAGCTTGGCCGCCCCCAGCGTCAGGGCGTCCCGCGCCAGCTCCGGCGTCACGCCGTCAATCTCGAACATGATGCGGCCCGGCTTGACCCGGCACACCCAGAACTCCGGGCTGCCCTTGCCCGAGCCCATCCGCACCTCCGCCGGCTTGGTCGACACTGGCACATCCGGGAAGATGCGGATCCATACCCGCCCCGCGCGCCGCATGCTGCGCGTGATCGCACGCCGGGCGGCCTCGATCTGCCGCGCCGTCACCCGCTCCGGCTCCAGCGCCTTCAGGCCGAACGCGCCGAAGTTGAGCGCGGTGCCGCCCTTGGCGAGCCCGTGGATGCGGCCCTTGTGGGCTTTGCGGAACTTGGTCCGCTTCGGAGAAAGCATCGTCCCGCTCCCTTAACGCTGCGGTGCCTGTTCGGCGGCCCGGCGATCCTGCGCGCTCGGATCCTGCGTCAGGATCTCGCCCTTGAAGATCCACACCTTGACCCCGCAGGTGCCGTACGTCGTCTTGGCCGTGGCGACGCCGAAATCGACGTCGGCGCGCAGCGTGTGCAGCGGCACCCGGCCCTCGCGATACCACTCGACCCGGGCGATCTCGGCCCCGCCCAACCGGCCACCGCAGTTGATGCGGATGCCCTGCGCGCCCAGCCGCATCGCCGATTGCACCGCCCGCTTCATCGCCCGGCGGAACGCGACGCGGCGCTCCAACTGCTGCGCGATGTTCTCGGCCACCAGCTGCGCGTCGATCTCCGGCTTGCGGATCTCGACGATGTTGAGGCTGACGTCGGCCTTGGCCATCCGCGCCAGCTCCTTGCGCAGCACCTCGATGTCCTGGCCCTTCTTGCCGATCACGACGCCGGGCCGGGCGGCGTAGATCGTCACCCGCGGCTTCTTGGCCGGCCGCTCGATCACCACCCGCGACACGCCAGCGCCCGACAGCTTCTGCCGCAGGTGCGTGCGCAGCTTGACGTCTTCGAGCAGCAGCTTCGAGTAGTCGCGGCCGGCGAACCAGCGGCTGTCCCAGGTGCGGTTGATGCCGAGCCGCAGCCCGATCGGATTGACCTTGTGACCCATGCCTTAAGCCGCCTTCCGTTCGGACGCGCCGCTGTCCGGCGCGTCGCTCCGCTCGCTGACCACGATGCGGAGATGGCTGAACCACTTCTCGATGCGCGACGCCCGCCCGCGGCCCCGCGCCATGAACCGCCGCATCACGATCGACTTGCCGACCTCGGCCCGGCTGACCACCAGGCGGTCCACGTCGAGCTGATGGTTGTTCTCGGCGTTGGCGATGGCGCTCTCCAGCGTCTTGCGCACCTGCTGCGCGATCCGCCGCTTGCTGAACGTTAGCGTCGCCACCGCTTGCGACGCCGTCTGGTTGCGGATCAGCCCCGCCACCAGGTTCAGCTTCTGCGGGCTGATGCGGACGTTGCGCAGCACGGCCTGCGCCTGCGTCTCCGCCAACGTGCGCGGATGTTTCGGCTTGCTCATCTCAGCCCCGCCTCGCCTTCTTGTCCGACGTGTGCCCGGTGAAGGTCCGCGTCGGCGAGAACTCGCCGAACTTGTGCCCGACCATGTTCTCGTTGACCTGCACCGGCAGGAACTTGTGCCCGTTGTAGACGCCGAACGTCAGCCCCACGAACTGCGGCAAGATCGTCGAGCGGCGCGACCAGATCTTGATGATCTCGTTGCGGCCCGAGGCGCGCGAGGCCTCCGCCTTGCCGAGCAAGTACCCGTCGACGAACGGGCCTTTCCAAACCGAACGCGCCATCTCAGTGCTTCCCCTTCGGACGCCGGCGGATGATCAGGCTGTCGGTCCGCTTGTTCACCCGCGTCTTGTAGCCCTTGGTCGGCTTGCCCCACGGCGTCACCGGGTGCCGCCCGCCCGAGGTGCGGCCCTCGCCGCCGCCGTGCGGGTGATCGACCGGGTTCATGACCACGCCGCGGTTGTGCGGCCGCCGCCCGAGCCAGCGCGAGCGCCCGGCCTTGCCGAGGCTCTGGTTCTGGTTGTCCGGGTTGCTGACCGCGCCCACCGTCGCCATGCACTCGGCCCGAACCACGCGCAGTTCGCCCGATTGCAGCTTGATCTGGGCGTAACCCGCGTCCTTGCCGACCAGCTGCGCGTAGCAACCGGCCGCGCGGGCCATCTTGCCGCCGCCGCCGATCTTCAGCTCGACGTTGTGAATGATGGTGCCGACCGGGATCGCCGCCATCGGCATCGCGTTGCCCGGCTTGATGTCCACTCGCGCCCCGGCCACCACCTTGTCGCCGGCGCGCAGCCGCTGCGGCGCCAAGATGTAGCTCAGCTCGCCGTCGTCGTACTTGATCAGCGCGATGAACGCCGAGCGGTTCGGGTCGTACTCCATCCGCTCCACCGTCGCCGCCACGCCGAACTTGCGCCGCTTGAAATCGACGTAACGGTAGGACTGCTTGTGGCCGCCACCGCGGAAGAAGCTGGTGGTGCGCCCGTGGTTATTGCGCCCGCCGGTCTTGTGCTTGCCCTCGGTCAGCGTCTTGACCGGCTTGCCCTTCCACAGCTCGGTGCGGTTGATCAGCACCGTGCCGCGCAGGCTCGGCGTGACCGGGTTGAATTGCCTCAATGCCATGATCCTGCCCTCAGCTCAGGCCGGTGGACATGTCGATCGACTGTCCCTCGGCCAGCTGCACGTAAGCCTTCTTCACGTCCGAGCGCACGCCGGGCCGGCCGCGGAACCGCTTGGTCTTGCCCTTCTGCACCAGGGTGTTCACGCCCAGCACCTTGACGCCGAACAGTCCCTCGACCGCCGCCTTGATCTCCGCCTTGTTGGCATCGATCGCCACCCGGAACACCACTTGGTCGCGGTCGCTCGCCGCCGTCGCCTTCTCGGTGATCACCGGGCTGCGCACCACCTGGTACATCGCCTCCCGGGACATCGTCGCCGCCCGCCGGCGCGCGGCCATCACCTGACGCACGCTCATGCCAGCCGCTCCTTTAAGCCCTCGATCCCGGCCGTGGTCACCACCAGCACGTCGTGCCGCACGATGTCGTAGACGTTAGCGCCGATCGTCGGCAGCACGTCGAAACCGACGATGTTGCGGCTCGCCCGGGCGAAGCTGTCGTCCACCGCCCGGTCCACCACCAACGCGCTCGTCCAGCCCAACGCCTTGAGCTTGCCCGCCAAGTCCTTGGTCTTGCCGCTGCCGCCCGTGGCGCCGTCCAGCACCACCAGCTTGCCCTCGGCCTGCTTCTGCGACAGTGCGCTGATCAACCCCAGCCGGCGCACCTTCTTCGGCAGGTCGTATTCGTGGCTGCGTACCACCGGCCCGTGCACCGCCCCGCCTGTGCGGAACTGCGGTGCGCGCAGGCTGCCCTGCCGGGCGTTGCCGGTGCCCTTCTGCTTGTAGGGCTTCTTGGTCGTGCCGGACACCTCGCCCATGCCCTTGACCTTGTGCGTCCCGGCCCGGCGCTTGGCCATCTGCCAATGCATCACCCGGGCGATGATGTCGGTCCGCGGTGTCGCGCCGAACAGCTCATCCGGCAACTCGGCCGATCCGGCCGCCCCGCCGTCCAGCCTCTTGATCTCGACCTGCATCGCTCAGCCCTCCGCCGGCGTCGCGTCGGCGGCCACGGCCCCGCGCAGCCCCGCCGGATAAGGCGCGTCGGCGTGGCGCGCCTTCTTGATCGCGTCCCGCACCATCACGTAACCGTCCTTGCCGCCCGGCACCGCGCCTCGGATCATCAGCAAGCCGCGCTCCGCATCGACCCCGGCCACCTCGACGTTGAGCGTCGTCACCCGCTCCTGCCCAAGATGACCCGCCATCTTCTTGTTCTTAAAGGTTTTACCTGGATCCTGCCGGTTGCCGGTCGAGCCGTGGCTGCGGTGGCTGACCGAGACGCCGTGCGACGCCTCCAACCCGCGGAAGTTCCACCGCTTCATGCCGCCGGCGAAACCCTTGCCCTTGCTGACGCCGCACACGTCGACCTTCTGCCCGACCACGAAGTGCTCCGCCGACAGCTCCTGCCCGCTTTCCAGCATGGCGTCCGCGTCCACCCGGAACTCGACCAGCTTGGCCTTCGGCTCCACCTTGACGCGGGCGAAATGGCCCTTGTTCGGCGCGGTGACGTTCTTCACCTTGGCGCGGCCCCAGCCGAGCTGCACGGCGGTGTAGCCGTCGCGCTCCGCCGTGCGCGTGTCCACCACCTGCACCGCATCCAAGTGCAGCACCGTCACCGGCACGTGGGTGCCGTCGTCCTTAAACAGCCGGGTCATGCCCAGCTTCTTGGCGATCAGTCCGGTTCGCATCGCCCCGATCCCTTACAGCTTGATCTCGACGTCGACGCCGGAGGCGAGGTCGAGCTTCATCAGCGCGTCCACGGTCTGCGGGGTCGGCTCCACGATGTCGAGCAGGCGGCGATGCGTCCGGATCTCGAACTGCTCGCGGCTCTTCTTGTCCACGTGCGGCGAACGGTTGACCGTGAACCGCTCGATGTGCGTCGGCAACGGGATCGGGCCGCGCACCCGGGCACCCGTCCGCCTCGCCGTGTTGACGATCTCCCGCGTGCTGTTGTCCAGCACGCGGTGATCATACGCCTTGAGGCGGATGCGGATGTTCTGGTTGTCCATGATGCTCGTCCTGATCGCGTCGTCGCTTGGTATGTGGCCGCTTTACTTGGTGATGCTCGCGACCACGCCCGCGCCCACGGTCCGTCCGCCTTCGCGGATGGCGAAGCGCAGCCCCTCGTCCATCGCGATCGGCGCGATCAGCTCCACGTCCATCGACACGTTGTCGCCCGGCATCACCATCTCGGTGCCCGACGGCAACTGCACGACGCCGGTCACGTCCGTGGTGCGGAAGTAGAACTGCGGCCGGTAGTTGGTGAAGAACGGCGTGTGGCGGCCACCCTCCTCCTTGGTCAACACGTAGGCCTCGGCCTTGAACTGGGTGTGCGGCGTGATGCTGCCCGGCTTGGCCAGCACCTGGCCGCGCTCCACGTCCTCGCGCTTGGTGCCGCGCAGCAGCGCGCCGATGTTGTCGCCCGCCTCGCCGCGGTCCAGCAGCTTGCGGAACATCTCGACGCCGGTGACGATCGTCTTGACCGTGTTCTTGATGCCGACGATCTCGACCTCGTCGCCCACGTTGACCACGCCGCGCTCGATGCGTCCCGTCACCACCGTGCCGCGGCCGGAGATGCTGAACACGTCCTCGATCGGCATCAGGAACGGTCGGTCGGTGGCGCGCGCCGGCTGCGGGATGTACTTGTCTACCTCGGCCATCAGCGCCAGCACCGCTTGCTCGCCCTGCTCCGGGTTCTTGTCCTCCAGCGCCATCAGCGCCGAACCCTTGATGATCGGGATGTCGTCCCCCGGGAACTGGTAGGAGGACAGCAGCTCGCGCACCTCCATCTCCACCAATTCCAGCAGCTCGGGGTCGTCCACCATATCGACCTTGTTCAGGAACACGACCAGCGCCGGCACGCCGACCTGGCGCGCGAGCAGGATGTGCTCCCGCGTCTGCGGCATCGGCCCGTCGGCGGCGGACACCACCAGGATCGCGCCGTCCATCTGCGCCGCGCCCGTGATCATGTTCTTCACGTAGTCGGCGTGGCCGGGGCAATCGACGTGGGCGTAATGGCGGTTGGCCGTCTCGTACTCGACGTGCGCGGTCGAGATGGTGATGCCGCGGGCGCGCTCCTCGGGAGCCTTGTCGATCTGGTCATACGCCGTGAACGTCGCCCCACCCGACTTCGCCAGGATCTTGGTGATCGCGGCCGTCAACGACGTCTTGCCATGGTCCACGTGACCGATGGTGCCGATGTTGCAATGCGGCTTGTTCCGCTCGAATTTCGCCTTGGCCATCTCGTCTCTCCGTCACCCGCCTCGTTTCGGCGGCAGTTGTGATCCGTTACCAGCGGTAGTGGCTGAATGCCTTGTTGGCCTCGGCCATCCGGTGGGTGTCCTCACGCTTCTTCACCGCCGAGCCGCGATTGTTCACCGCGTCGTGCAGCTCGTTCGACAAGCGCTCTTCCATCGTGTGCTCGCCGCGCTTGCGCGCGCTGTCGATCAGCCAGCGGATCGCCAGCGCCTGCCGCCGCTCCGTCCGCACCTCGACCGGCACCTGATACGTGGCGCCGCCGACCCGGCGCGACCGCACCTCGACCGCCGGCTTCACGTTGTCGAGCGCCTCGTGGAACAGCCGCACCGGGTCGGCGTCCCGGCCGCCGCGCTTGCGCAGCACGTCCATGGCACCGTAGACGATGCCCTCGGCGGCGCTCTTCTTGCCGTCATACATCAGCGCGTTCATGAACCGCGTGATCACCACGTCGCCGAACTTGGCGTCGGGCAGAATCTCGCGTTTCACTGCTTTGCGGCGTCGGCTCATCTCGCCCTCCTTACTTCGGCCGCTTCGCGCCGTACAGCGACCGCCGCTGGCGACGCTTCGGCAGGCCCTGGGTGTCGAGCACGCCGCGCAGGATGTGATAGCGCACGCCCGGCAAGTCCTTGACCCGGCCGCCGCGGATCAGCACCACGCTGTGCTCCTGCAGGTTGTGCCCCTCGCCCGGGATGTAGCTCACCACCTCGAAGCCGTTGGTCAGCCGCACCTTGGCCACCTTGCGCAGCGCCGAGTTCGGCTTCTTCGGCGTCGTGGTGTAGACGCGGGTGCACACGCCGCGCTTCTGCGGGCAGCCCTGCAGCGCCGGCACCTTGTTGCGCTTCGGCGCGGGCTCGCGGCCCTTGGCGATCAGTTGGTTGATGGTCGGCATGCGTGTCTTCGCTTCCTATACCTGTCCCCGCGCGATAAGGGCCGCCGCCGATCACAGAAAAGCCCCGCTTCCCGGGCCAGCCCGGGCGCGAAGGCAGTGAAGCGCGTGACCTGGGCCGCCCCTGAGGGCAGCGGCGCCATGCGCGATCCTGTAAGCAACGACAACCCGGAAACACCGGGCCTGTCGAGGGCGCGATCCCTACCCCCGTCGGTTCGTCACGTCAACACCTGATCGCCCCACTCCCGGGAAAGGTGCCGTTCGAAGCCGCGGGCGGGCAACGCTGCCATGCGCCGCCCGCCCGCGTGTCTGGCCGCGGGAACTACTCCGCCGCCTCGATCGCCGGCGTCTCCGGCCGCAGCCGCGCCTGGTCCCGCCCGGCGGCCACTTGCCGCAGCCGGTTCATGACGCTGCCCGTGCCCGCCGGGATCAATCGCCCGACGATCACGTTCTCCTTCAGCCCCATCAGGCTGTCCACCTTGCCGGCCGTCGCCGCCTCCGTCAGCACCCGCGTCGTCTCCTGGAACGAGGCGGCGCTGATGAAGCTCTGCGTCTGCAGGCTGGCCTTGGTGATGCCCTGCAGCACCGGCGTCGCCACCGCCGGCCGCTCCTCCTCGCGCAGCCGCTTCTCGTTCTCGGCCTCGAACTCCAGCCGGTCCACCTGCTCGCCCTGCAGGTAGGTCGTGTCGCCCGGCTCGGTGATCTCGACCTTCTGCAGCATCTGCCGGCAGATGACCTCGATGTGCTTGTCGTTGATCTTCACGCCCTGCAGCCGGTAGACGTCCTGGATCTCGTTGACCAGGTAGTCGGACAGCGCCTCCACCCCCATCACCTTGAGGATGTCGTGCGGCACCCGCGGCCCGTCCACCAGCGGGTCGCCCCGGCGCACGAAGTCGCCCTCCTGCACGCTGACGTGCTTGCCCTTCGGGATCAGGTACTCGGTCTCCTCCTGCGTCTCGTCGTTCTTGACGATGATCCGGCGCTTGTTCTTGTAGTCCTTGCCGAACTCCACGCGCCCGTCCGTCTCGGCGATCACCGCGTGGTCCTTGGGCCGCCGGGCCTCGAACAGCTCCGCCACCCGCGGCAGGCCGCCGGTGATGTCGCGCGTCTTGCTGCCCTCGCGCGGGATGCGGGCCAGCACGTCGCCGGCTGCCACCTGCGCCCCGTTCTCGACGGACAGGATTGAGTCCGGGTTGAGGAAGTAGCGCGCCTCGGCCCCGTTCGGCAGCTTCAGCACCTCGCCCTTGTCGTCCTTGAGCTGCAAGCGCGGTCGTAGGTCGACGCCCTTGGCCGCCTGCTTGTAGTCCACCACCACCCGCGAGGTCAGCCCCGTCACCTCGTCCATCCGCTCGACGAGGGTGACCCCGTCCAGCAAGTCGAGGTACTCGACCTGGCCGCCGCGCTCGGTGATGATCGGCAGCGTGTAGGGGTCCCACTCCGCCAGCTTCTGCGTCCGCGTCACCGCCTGGCCGTCGTCGGCCAGCAGCCGCGCCCCGTAAGGCACCCGAAAGCGCGCCCGCTCCCGCCCCTTGTCGTCCTGCAGCACCATCTCGCAGTTGCGCGACATGATCACCGGCACGCCCTGGCTGTTCTGCACCACGTTGCGGTTCTTGATCTGCACCGTGCCGTCGTGGCTGGCCTCGACCGCGCTCACCTCCGCGCCACGTTGCGCAGCGCCGCCGATGTGGAACGTCCGCATCGTCAGCTGCGTGCCCGGCTCGCCGATCGACTGCGCCGCGATCACGCCCACCGCCTCGCCGATGTTGACCGGCGTGCCGCGCGCCAGGTCCCGCCCGTAGCACGCGCCGCACACGCCCACCCGGCTGTCGCAGGTCAGCACCGAGCGAATTTTCACCGACTCGACCGCCTTGGTCTCCAGCAGGTCGGCCTCCGGCTCCTCGATCAGCGTGTTGCGCGCCAGCAGCACGGCGTTGGTCAGCGGGTCCAGCACGTCCTCGGCCGTGGTCCGGCCCAGGGTGCGCTCGGACAGGCTGGACACCACCTCGCCGCCGTCCATCACCGCCGCCACCGTCAGGCCGCGCTCGGTGCCGCAGTCAGGCTCGACGATGATGCAGTCCTGCGCCACGTCCACCAGCCGCCGGGTCAGGTAGCCGGAGTTGGCGGTCTTCAGCGCCGTGTCCGCGAGGCCCTTGCGCGCCCCGTGAGTGGAGTTGAAGTACTCCAGCACCGACAAGCCTTCCTTGAAGTTGGCGATGATCGGCTGCTCGATGATCTCGCCCGACGGCTTGGCCATCAGCCCGCGCATCCCGGCCAGCTGGCGCATCTGGGCCGGGCTGCCGCGCGCCCCGGAGTGGCTCATCATCCACACCGAGTTGGTCGGCGTCCCCACCTCCTGCTTGCTGATCTCCTTCATCATCGCGCCCGCCACCTCGTCGGTGCAGCGCGACCAGGCGTCCACCACCTTGTTGTAGCGCTCGCCGGCGGTGATCAGCCCGTCCTGATACTGCTGCTCGAACTCCTTGACCTCCGTCTGCGTCTTGAGGATCAGCTCGCCCTTGTTGTCCGGGATGATCAGGTCGTCCTTGCCGAAGCTCAGCCCCGCCTTCGCCGCCTGGCCGAAGCCGAGGCCCATCAGCCGGTCGGCGAAGATCACGCACTCCTTCTGCCCGCAGTGGCGGTACACGGCGTCGATCACGTCCGACACGCTCTTCTTGGTCAATTGCCGGTTGATCAGGCTGAACGGCACGTTGACGTTGCGCGGCAGGATCTGCGCGATCAGCATCCGCCCCGGCGTGGTCACGACCACCTCGCGCGTCTTGCCCCCGTCCGCGTCCACCGTCTCGTAGCGGGCGCGGATCTTGTCGTGCAGCTTGATCGCCTTGGCCGTCAGCGCGTACTCGATCTCGCCGATGGAGCCGAACGCCGTCGTCTTCTGGTCCTCGGTGGCGCGAAACTCCGGCGTCTCCAGGCTGAGATAGTACAGCCCCAGCACGATGTCCTGGCTCGGCACGATGATTGGCTTGCCGTTGGCCGGGCTGAGGATGTTGTTGGTGCTCATCATCAGCACCCGCGCTTCCAACTGCGCTTCCAGGCTCAGCGGCACGTGCACCGCCATCTGGTCGCCGTCGAAGTCGGCGTTGAACGCGGTGCACACCAGCGGGTGCAATTGGATCGCCTTGCCCTCGATCAGCACCGGCTCGAACGCCTGGATGCCGAGCCGGTGCAACGTCGGCGCCCGGTTCAGCATCACCGGATGCTCGCGGATCACCTCTTCCAGGATGTCCCAGACCTCGGGACGCTCCTTCTCCACCATCCGCTTCGCCGCTTTGATGGTGGTCGCGTGCCCGTATTTCTCCAGCTTGGAGTAGATGAACGGCTTGAACAGCTCGAGCGCCATCTTCTTCGGCAGCCCGCACTGGTGCAGCTTCAGCTCCGGCCCGACCACGATCACCGAGCGGCCCGAGTAGTCCACCCGCTTGCCGAGCAGGTTCTGCCGGAAGCGGCCCTGCTTGCCCTTGAGCATGTCGGATAGCGACTTCAACGGCCGCTTGTTCGCCCCCGTGATGGCGCGGCCCCGGCGCCCGTTGTCGAACAGCGCGTCCACGCTCTCCTGCAACATGCGCTTCTCGTTGCGCACGATGATGTCCGGCGCCCGCAGCTCGATCAGCCGCTTCAAGCGGTTGTTGCGGTTGATCACCCGGCGGTACAGGTCGTTGAGGTCCGAGGTCGCGAACCGCCCGCCATCCAGCGGCACCAGCGGCCGCAGCTCCGGCGGGATCACCGGCACCTGCGTCAGGATCATCCACTCCGGCTTGGCCCCGCTCTCGCTGAACGCCTCGATCAGCTTGAGCCGCTTGACCAGCTTCTTGCGCTTGACCTCGCTGGTCGTCTCCTTCAGCTCGGCCCGCAGCTTGACCTTCTCGGCGTCGGCGTCGATGCCGTGCAGCACCTTCTTGATCGCCTCCGCGCCGATGCCGACCTCGAACTCGTCGCCGAACTCGTCCTGCTTGGCGAGCAACTGGTCCTCGTTCAGCAACTGGAAGTGCTTGAGGTCCGTCACCCCGGGGTCGAGCACGACGTAGCTCTCGAAGTAGAGGATCTTCTCAAGCTCCTTGAGCGTCAGGTCCACCATCAGCCCGATGCGGCTCGGCAGCGACTTCAGGAACCAGATGTGCGCCACCGGGCTGGCCAGCTCGATGTGGCCCATCCGCTCGCGCCGCACCTTGGCCAGCGTCACCTCGACGCCGCACTTCTCGCAGATGATGCCGCGGAACTTCATCCGCTTGTACTTGCCGCACAGGCACTCGTAATCCTTGATCGGCCCGAAGATGCGGGCGCAGAACAGCCCGTCCCGCTCCGGCTTGAAGGTGCGGTAGTTGATCGTCTCCGGCTTCTTGATCTCGCCGTACGACCAGCTCCGGATCTGCTCCGGGCTGGCCATCTGGATGCGGATCTGGTCGAAGGTGGTGGTCGCCCCCGCCTGGCCCAGGATCTTCATCAGTTCGTTCATGCGTCGAACCTCATGCAGGGCGGCCGGGCGCTCCCGGCCGCCGTCAGTGTGAACTTAGTGAAACGGGATCGCCGCGTCCGTCAGGGCGTGCGGTTGTCCAGGTCGACGTTGAGGCCGAGCGATTTCAGCTCCTTGACCAGCACGTTGAAGCTCTCCGGGATGCCGGCCTCGAAGTTGTCCTGCTCGCGCACGATCGCCTCGTAGACCTTGGTCCGGCCCGACACGTCGTCGGACTTCACCGTCAGCATCTCCTGCAACGTGTAGGCCGCGCCGTAGGCTTCGAGCGCCCAGACCTCCATCTCGCCGAACCGCTGCCCGCCGAACTGCGCCTTGCCGCCCAGCGGCTGCTGGGTGACGAGGCTGTAAGGCCCGATCGAGCGCGCGTGGATCTTGTCGTCGACCAGGTGGTGCAGCTTCAACATGTAGATGTAGCCGACCGTCACCTTGCGCTCGAACGTCTCGCCGGTGCGCCCGTCGGTCAGGTGGACCTGCCCCGACGTGTTCAGCCCGGCCTTGACCAGCATCCCCTCGATGTCGTCCATCCGCGCCCCGTCGAACACGGGCGTCGCGATCGGGATGCCCTTCTTCAGGTTGTCGGCCAGCTCGAACAGCTGCTCGTTGCCCATCGGCTCGATCTGGTCCTTGAACGTGTCCTTGCCGTAGATGTCGCGCAGCATCTCCAACAGACCTTCGCGCTGCGCCCCGCTGCGGCGGTACTCGTCCACCAGCGCCCCCACCTGCTTGCCGAGGGTGGCGCAGGCCCAGCCCAGGTGCGTCTCCAGGATCTGCCCCACGTTCATCCGGCTCGGCACCCCGAGCGGGTTCAGCACCAAGTCCACGTGCGTGCCGTCCTCCAGGAACGGCATGTCCTCCACGGGGGTCACCCGCGACACGACGCCCTTGTTGCCGTGCCGCCCGGCCATCTTGTCGCCCGGCTGCAGCTTGCGCTTCACCGCCACGAACACCTTGACCATCTTCATGACACCCGGCGGCAGCTCGTCGCCGCGCTGCAGCTTCTCGACCTTGCCATCGAAGCGCGCCTGCAACCGGCCCACGGCCGCGTCGTACTCGCGCTTCAGCGTCTCGATCTCGATCATCACCGCGTCGTCGGCGACGCCGATGTGCCGCCACGCCCCGCGCGGATGCTCCGCCAGCACCGCCTCGTCGATCACCGTCCCCGCCTTGATGCCCTTGAACCCGCCCGACGCCTTGCGCCCGATCAGCTTCTCGCGCAGCCGGTTCAGGAACGACCGCTCCTGGATCGCCCGCTCGTCGTCGCGGTCCTTGGCCAGCCGCTCGATCTCGGCGCGCTCGATCGCCATCGCGCGCTCGTCCTTGTCCACGCCCCGGCGCGAGAACACCCGCACGTCGACGATGGTGCCCGTCACCCCCGGTGGCAGCTTCAGCGACGTGTCGCGCACGTCGGACGCCTTCTCGCCGAAGATGGCGCGGAGCAGCTTCTCCTCCGGCGTCATCGGGCTTTCCCCCTTCGGCGTCACCTTGCCGACCAGGATGTCGCCCGGGTTCACCTCCGCGCCGATGTAGACGATCCCCGCCTCGTCCATGTTGCGCAGGCTTTCCTCGCCCACGTTCGGGATGTCGCGGGTGATCTCCTCCTGCCCGAGCTTGGTGTCGCGGGCCATCACCTCGAACTCCTCGATGTGGATCGAGGTGAACACGTCGTCCCGCGCGATGCGCTCGCTGATCAGGATGCTGTCTTCGAAGTTGTAGCCGTTCCACGGCATGAACGCGCACAGCACGTTGCGCCCCAGCGCCAGCTCGCCCAGGTCCGTGCTCGGCCCGTCGGCGATGATGTCGCCCACCGCCACCCGGTCGCCCACGCGCACCAGGGGGCGCTGGTTGATGCAGGTGCTCTGGTTGCTGCGCATGTACTTGCGCAACCGGTAGATATCGACGCCCTGCGTCGCCCCGTCGTCGCCCGTCGCCCGCACCACGATGCGCGCGCCGTCGATCTGGTCCACGATGCCCGGCCGCCGCGCGACGATGGTCGCCCCACTGTCGCGCGCCACCGCCGCCTCCATGCCCGTGCCCACCAGCGGCGCGTCGGCCTGAATCAGCGGCACCGCCTGGCGTTGCATGTTGCTGCCCATCAGCGCCCGGTTGGCGTCGTCGTTCTCCAGGAACGGAATGAGCGCCGCCGCCACCGAGACCAACTGGCGGGGGCTCACGTCCACCGCCGTCACGTCCTCGGGCTTGACCAGCCGGAAGTCGCCCTGCCGCCGCACCGACACCAGCTCGTTGGTGAACGAACCCTCGGCATCGGTCGGCGCGTCGGCCTGCGCCACCACCAGCCGCTCCTCCTCCATCGCCGACAGGTACTTCCACCCGTCCTGCACCTGCCCGTCCTTGACTAAGCGGTACGGCGTCTCGATGAACCCGTACTTGTTGACCTTGGCGTAGGTGGCCAGCGAGTTGATCAGCCCGATGTTCGGCCCCTCCGGCGTCTCGATCGGGCAGATGCGGCCGTAGTGCGTCGGGTGCACGTCGCGCACCTCGAACCCGGCCCGCTCCCGCGTCAGCCCCCCCGGCCCGAGCGCCGACAGCCGCCGCTTGTGCGTCACCTCGGAGAGCGGGTTGGTCTGGTCCATGAACTGGCTCAGCTGCGACGAGCCGAAGAACTCCCGCACCGCCGCCGCCGCCGGCTTGGCGTTGATCAGGTCGTGCGGCATCACCGTGTCGATGTCGACGCTGCCCATCCGCTCGCGGATCGCCCGCTCCATGCGCAGCAAGCCGAGCCGGTATTGGTTCTCCATCAGTTCGCCCACCGAGCGCACCCGGCGGTTGCCGAGGTTGTCGATGTCGTCGATGGTGCCGCGCCCGTCCTTCAGCTCGCACATCGTCTTGACCGCCTGGAGGATGTCCTCCTTGCGCAGCACGCGCACGCTGTCCTCGGCGTCGAGCCCGAGCCGCATGTTCATCTTCACCCGGCCGACCGCGGACAGGTCGTAGCGGTCCGGATCGAAGAACAGCCCGCGGAACAGCGCCTCCGCCGTCTCAGGCGTCGGCGGCTCGCCGGGGCGCATCACCCGGTAGATGTCTACCAGCGCGTCCTCGCGCCCGGTGTTCTTGTCGACGGCCAGGGTGTTGCGCAGCCAAGGCCCGTTCGACTGGTCGACGGCCAACGTCGGCAGCGACGTGATCCCCGCCTCCTCCAACGCCGCCAGCCGCGCCTCCGCCAGCTCCTCGCCCGCGTCCGCGTAAACCTCGCCGGTCTCCTCGTTGACCATGTCGAGGGCCACGAACCGGCCCAGCAGGTCGGCGCGCCCCACCAGCACCGTCTTGGTCGTCTCGGCGATCTTGCGCGCCGTCCGCGCCGTCAGCTTGCTGCCGGCCTCCGCCACCACCTCGCCGGTGTCGGCATCGACCAGCGACTCGGCCAAAGTGATGCCGCGGTAGGCCTCGGCCTCGAACGGCCGCGCCCAGCCCTTGTCGGTCAGGGTGTAGACGACGTGGCCGTAGAAGTAGGTCAGGATCTCCTCGGCATCCATGCCGCGGATCTCGCTGATGTCCATGCCCTCGCCCTGCGCCTGCCGCTGCGCCCGCAGCGCCTCGGTGGCCGGGCTTTCCAGCGCGTAGAGCAGCGTCGTCACCGGCAGCTTCCGCTTGCGGTCGATGCGGACGTAGACGAGGTCCTTGCTGTCGAACTCGAAGTCGAGCCACGAGCCGCGATACGGGATCACCCGCGCCGTGAACAGGTACTTGCCGCTGCTGTGCGTCTTGCCCTTGTCATGGTCGAAGAACACGCCCGGGCTGCGGTGCATCTGGCTGACGATGACGCGCTCGGTGCCGTTGATGATGAAGGTGCCGTTGTCCGTCATCAGCGGCATGTCGCCCATGTAGACGGGCTGCTCCTTGATGTCGCGGATGCTGCGCGCCCCGGTGTCCTCGTCCAGATCCCACACGATCAGCCGCAGGATCACCTTCAGCGGCGCGGCGAACGTCATGCCGCGCTGGATGCACTCCTCGACGTCGTACTTCGGCTCCTCCAGCTCGTAGGAGACGAACTCCAGCCGCCCGCGCCCGGCGAAGTCGTCGATCGGGAAGACGGACTTGAACACCTCCTGCAACCCGGTCTGCGTCCGGCTGTCCGGCAGCACGTTCATCTGCAGGAACGCCTCGTAGCTCGACCGCTGCACGTCGATCAGGTTCGGCATCGGTGCCACGTCCGGGATGCGCCCGAAGCTCTTGCGGATGCGCTTCTGTCCCGTGAACGACTTGGTGATCGCGTTCATCGTCTATCCTTGACCCAGGGTGAGGGAGGCAACGCCTTGCCCCCGATTCGTCTCGTGCGCGTGCGAGGGTGCTGCTGCCCAGCCGCCGCCATCGTCTGGCCACGGGTTCGCGGGCGGGAACCATATGCCGTTCCCGCCCGCATCCCGTGTCCAATGCCCGGCGGAAACCGCCGGAAATGTCGCCTTACTTGATCTCGACAGCGGCGCCCTGCTCTTCCAATTGCTTCTTCAGCTTGTCGGCCTCTTCTTTGTTCACGCCTTCCTTGACCGTCTTCGGCGCGCCCTCGACCAGGTCCTTGGCTTCCTTCAGCCCGAGCCCGGTGATGGTGCGGACTTCCTTGATCACGTTGATCTTCTTGTCGCCGACCTTCGCCAGCACCACCGTGAACTCGGTCTGTTCCTCGACGGGAGCCGCCGGAGCCGCGGCACCGCCTGTCGCCGCCGCCGCCACCGGAGCCGCGGCCGACACGCCCCATTTCTCCTCAAGCATCTTGGACAGCTCGGCAGCTTCGATCACCGTCAGCGTCGAGAGCTCTTCAACCAGTCTTGCCAGATCGGCCATGTTCTGTATCCCTATTTAGACCCTGAGTGTTTCCGCGCAAGGCCACGTGGCCTCGCGTTTGCTTGTCGGCTGTTAACTATCTCGTTAACAGGCGGTGCCGCCGGCCCCTGCTTGGGGCATCACGCCGCCTCCGCCTCGTCCTTCCTGGCATAGGCCCCGAAGACCCGCGCGAGTTGTCCGGCCGGCGCCGCGAGCACGCCCGCGATCCGCGTGGCAGGGGTCTGGATCAACCCCACCAGCGACGCGCGCAACGTGTCGAGCGACGGCAGATCGGCCAGCGCCTTGATCCCGTCCGCATTGAGCATCTGGGTGCCGAGCGCGCCGCCCATCACGACGAACTTCTCGTTGGTCTTGGCGAAATCGACGGCCGCCTTCGCCACCGCCACCGGGTCCATCGACCACGCGAGCGCGGTCGGGCCGGAAAGCATCGGCTTGATGCCGTCGAAACGGGTCCCATCCAGGGCGAGGGCGGCCAGCCGGTTCTTCGCGACTTTGAAGGTCGATCCCGACGCCCGCATCCGGCGGCGCAGCTCCGACACCTCGGCCACGGTCATTCCCTTGTTCTGGGTGACCACGACCATGGAGGTCTCTGCGAACACCTGACCGAGCGCGGTCACGAACTCCCGCTTCTCCGTACGGTCCACGAACTCGTCTCCTGCTGGCCCCGGCGCGTTTGGACGGCGCCCGGGCCGGGTGAACCCAGGGCGCCGTCCCGTGACGACGCCCTCGCCTGTCCCGGAGCCCGCGGCGCTCGCGCGCCGAAGGATCCTCTAGCCGGAACCGCTCGGGTCGCCGGGCCACCGCGATGGCCCGGATCATCCTCGCTTCCCCGTCTCCCGCGCGCGGGCCGTGGCCCTTTACTGCCCTGGTTCGGGCAACGTGCGGTCTCGGACAGGTTCGGGACGCGCGGCGCCCGGCGCGGGGCCGGGGCCGTCGCCCCTGCGCGCCGGCCTCGCGGCCGGCGAATTTCCTTCGCTTAGGCGGCCAGGCTCGCCACGTCGAGCCGCACGCCGGGGCCCATGGTCGAGCTCAGCGCCGCCGTCTTCAGGTAGGTGCCCTTGGCCCCGGCCGGCTTGGCCTTCTGGATCGCGTCCACGAAGGCGCGCACGTTCTCGGCCAGCTTGCCGTCCTCGAAGCTCGCCTTGCCGATGCCGGCGTGGACGATCCCCGCCTTCTCGGCCCGGAACTCCACCTGCCCGCTCTTGGCCGCCGTCACCGCGCCCTTCACGTCCATCGTCACCGTGCCGAGCTTCGGGTTGGGCATCAACCCGCGCGGACCCAGGATCTTGCCGAGCCGCCCCACCAGCGCCATCATGTCCGGCGTCGCGATGCAGCGGTCGAAGCCGAACTCGCCGCCCTGCACCTTCTCCGCCAGGTCCTCCGCGCCCACCACGTCGGCCCCGGCCGCCGACGCTTCCTCCGCCTTCGCTCCGCGCGCGAACACGCCGACCCGCAAGGTCTTGCCGGTGCCGTTCGGCAGGCTCAGCAGCCCGCGCACCATCTGGTCCGCGTGGCGCGGGTCGATCCCGAGGTTCATGCTCAGCTCGACCGTCTCGTCGAACTTGGCGCTCGCGTTGGCCCGCACCAGCTTGATCGCCTCGTCGAGCGAATAGGACTTGGCCCGGTCGAACGTGGCGTAGCCCGCCTTCAGCCGCTTGTCGTGCGCCATCGCCCTAAGCCTCCACCACCGTCAAGCCCATCGAGCGCGCGCTGCCGGCGAGCATCCGCACCGCCGCGTCCACCTCGTTGGCGTTCATGTCCTTCATCTTGGTTTCCGCGATCTCGCGCAGTTGCGCCGTCGTCACCCGCCCCACCGCCGCCCCCTTGCCCGGCGTCGTCGTGCCCTTGGTGATCCCCGCCGCCTTCTTCAGGAAGTAGGTGTTGGGCGGCGTCTTGGTGATGAAGGTGAACGTCCGGTCGGCGAAGGCGGTGATCACCACCGGCACCGGCATCCCGGGCTCCATCCCTTGCGTCACCGCGTTGAATTCCTTGCAGAACGACATGATGTTCAGCCCGCGCTGGCCGAGCGCCGGGCCGACCGGCGGCGACGGGTTCGCCTTGCCCGCCGGGATCTGCAGCTTGATGTAGCCGACGATTTTCTTAGCCAATGTCTGCGCCTTTCGGTGGCGGAAACCGCGGTCATGGCGAGCGCGCCGCCGTTCGGCAGCAACGGTCTCCCGCGTTTCGGATTGAGCGCGGCCCTATAGACGAACGCTCAGGCCCCGTCCAGCGCTTTCGCGTGAAGCGGGCTGGCACGCGCCGCGTGGATGGTGCTACAGCACGTCCACCCGTCCCCGCAGAGGTTTCCACTATGGCCACCAAGCCCGGCGCCCCGGCTCACCCCTCGGCTCACCCCCCAACCCACCCCGTCGCCAAGGCTTCGGCGTTCAACGAGACCGCGATCGCCATCGGCGGCGCGCTGCTGCTGTCCTTGGTCCTGTCGACCATCTTCTTCAGCAACCCGCTGCACGCCCTCCGTCTCGCCTACATCGACTACAGCCACACGCCGGCCACTGGCGCCCGCGAAGCGTCCGACACCAGGGCGCCGCTCACCCAACCCGACGTCAAGGCGGACGAGAACGCGGCCGCGACGGGCGTGGCCCCGGCGCCGGCCGCCGCGGGCGACAAGCCGCAGGTCTCCATCACGCCGAAGTGACTCAGGGCTGCCGGTCGCGACCGCGCCGGAGCCGCCTGCCCCACCACCCCATGCGCCGCTCGCCCCGTCGATCCGTTTCCAGCCGGCGAGCGCCGGGAGGAGCGACCGCCGCGGCCTCGCGCCTCTGTCAGCGCGCCGTCGACAATTCCCCTCGCGTGCCGCCCTCCGACCGCCCCCGCCGGGCCCACGCGCCGCTCAACCCCGGGCGGCGACCCCGCCCGCCGAGCCTTCCCTGCCCTGTTGGGCCAGCATCGCCGCGAACGCCGCCGCCGGGCCGGGCCGGCCGAGCAGGTAGCCCTGCACCTCGTCGCACCCCATCGCGCCCAGCAGCGCGAGCTGCTCCTCCGTCTCGATCCCCTCCGCCACCACCCGCATCGACAAGCTGCGCCCCAGCGTCGTCACCGCCCGCACGATCGCCGCCGCCCCGGCGTCCCCCGCCATCCCGGCGACGAAGCTGCGGTCGATCTTCAGCTTCGAGAACGGGAACCGGCGCAGGTAGCTGAGGCTCGAGAACCCGGTGCCGAAATCGTCGAGCGACACGCCCACCCCCAGCGTCCGCAGCCGCGCGAGCGTCGCGAGCGTCGCTGACGTGTCGTGCAGCAGCACCCCTTCGGTGATCTCCAGCTCCAGCCGGTCCGCCGGCAGCCCCGTCTCGGCCAGCGCCGCCGTCACCACTTCGATCAACCCGGGCTGGCGCACCTGCTCAGGCGACAGGTTGACCGCCAGCCGCGGCCCCCCGTCCCCCCCGCCCCATCGCGCCGCCTCGGCGCAGGCCGTGCGCAGCACCCATGCGCCGAGGTCGTGGATCAGCCCGGCCTGCTCGGCCAGCGGGATGAACTCGCTCGGCGCGATCATCCCGTGCCGCGGATGCCGCCACCGCACCAGCGCCTCCGCGCCGACGATCCGCGCCCGGCTGACGGCGACGATCGGCTGGAAATGCACCTCCAGCCCGCCGTCCGCCACCGCGCGGCGCAGCTCGCGCTCCATGTCCTTGCGCCGCTCCAGCTCGGCGGACAGGCCGGCCTGGAAGAAGGAGAACCTCCCCCGCCCCCGCGCCTTCGCTTGGTAGAGCGCCATGTCGGCCTGGCGCAGCAGTGACGCCGGCCGCGCGTCCTCGTCGCCGGAGGCGCAGAGCGCGATGCCGATGCTCGCCCCCACCAGCGTCTCGTGCCCGGCGAGCGAGAACGGCTCGGACACCACCTCGATCACCCGACGGGCGATCGCCGTCGCCTGCTCGGCGTCCGGCAAATCTTCCAGCAGGATCGCGAACTCGTCGCCGCCGAGCCGCGCCAGCGTGTCCTCGGCCCGCAGGCACGCGCCGATCCGCGCCGCCACCATCCGCAGCAGCGTGTCCCCGGTCGCGTGGCCGAGCGTGTCGTTCACGTCCTTGAAGTTGTCGAGGTCGATGAACAGCACCGCCACCAGCCCGGCCCCGGCCAGCGTCGGGCGGTTGTCCTCCAGCCGGCTCTCGCCGCGCAGCCGGGCCAGGCCCGCGTCCAGCCGCTCGGCGAACAGGCCGCGGTTGGGCAGGTCGGTCAGGCCGTCGTGGTGCGCCATGTGCCGCACCCGCGCCTCCGTCAGCCGTCGCTCGGTGATGTCCTCGAGCATCGCGACGTAGCCGCCGCCGGCCAGCGGCTCGTGATGGATCAGGTGCACGCGGCCGTCTCGCAGCGTCACCTCGGTGTCGGTGACCTTGTCGGACAGGTTGATGCGGCCGCGCCAGGCCGCGTATTGCGCCGGCGGCATGTCCGGCCCGGTGCCCGCCTCGTAGCGCAGGTCCACCACGTCCCGCAGCGCCAGGCCAGGCCGGATCCGCGCCGGGTCGATGTCGTACATCTCAGCGTAGCGCCGGTTGGACAGCAGCAGCCGCTGCTCCCTGTCGAACACGCACAGGCCTTGCTGGATGCGGTCGAGCGCCATGTCGCGCAGCGCGATCTCCTGCCGCGCGGCGGCGAGCGCCTCCGGCCACGCCAGCACGCGGCTTCCCGGGAACGGCTCCTCGGGCGTCGTGAGTCTCTTCTGGACTGGCGGGGACACGGTCGATCGGCACCTTCCGATTGCCCGGCGACGATAGCAGCAGAGTAGCTAAGACAAGGTGAACGGCCTCCCCGTCTCCACCGCCCTCCATCTTCCCCGTCCCGTCCTCCCCGTTCCCGTCTCAACCGACCTGCGTCAGACCGCCAGCTCGATCAGGAACGGCCCGGCCCGCCCGTTGGCCTGCTCGAACAGGTCGCCGAACGCCTCCAGCGTCTCCGCCCGCGCCGCCTCGACGCCCATGCCCTTCGCCAGCGCCGGCCAGTCGAGGTCGGGGTTGCCGAGGTCCATCATGTCCATCGCCGTCCGCCCCGGGTTGGCGCCGACGCCGCGGTACTCGCCCAGCAGGATCGCGTACTTGCGGTTCGACAGGATCACCGTCGTCACGTCCAGCGCCTCGCGCGCCTGCGTCCACAGCGACTGCAGCGTGTACATCGCCGAGCCGTCCGCCTGCAGGTTCACCACCCGCCGGCCGCCGGCCCCCACCGCCGCCCCCGTCGCCAGCGGCATGCCGCAGCCGATCGCGCCACCCGTGATCTGCAGCCAGTCGTGCCGCGCCGCCCCTCGCGTCGCCGGGAACAGCGCCCGCCCGAAGCTCACGCTCTCGTCCACCACCACCGCGCCCTCCGGCAGCAGCGCGCCGACCTGCTGCGCGAAGCCCTCCGGCGTCACCGCGCCCCGCGCCCGCCCGGGCCGCGCCGCGAGCGTCGCCGAGGCCGGGACCGGGGCCGCCCCCAAGGCTTCGGCCAGCCGCGACAACGCGTCCGCCCCGTCCTGTTCCGGCCGCGCGAGGACATGAACCTGGCAGCCAGGCGGGGCCATGCGGCCGGGCTTGCCCGGGTAGGCGAAGAACCCCACCGGCTCCCCCGCGCCCACCAGCACCAGGTGCCGGACCCCGGCCAGCGCCGCCACCGCGTCGTCCACCGGGTAAGGCACCCGCTCGATCGCCGCCCGCCCGGCCCCGCGCTCGATCCGCGCGTTGCTGGTCTGCGCCAGCATCCCCGCCCCCGTCCGCTCGACGATCCCTGCCGCCACCGCCAGCGCCCCTTCGCGCAACGCCCGCCCGCCCAGGATCAGCATGACCGGCTCGCCCGAGCGCAGCGCCCGCGCCGCGCCGTCGATCGCGTCCGGGCTGGCCCGCGGCGTCGGCGCCGCCTGCCGCGGCTCGCCCACCGTGCCGCCCTCGTCCCAGCAGGTGTCGGACGGCAGGATCAAGGTCGCGATCCCGCCCGGCGATGCCCGCGCCGCCTGCACCGCCGCCGCGGCGTCCTCGCCCACCCCCGCCGCCGTTGCCGCCGTCCGCACCCAGGCCGACACCGGCCGGGCCCACCCCTCGGTGTCGGCCGTCAACGGCGCGTCCAAAGGCCGGTGGTAGGTCGCCTGGTCGCCGACCAGGTTCACGATCGGCGAGCGCGCCCGCCGCGCGTTGTGCAGGTTGGCCAGTCCGTTGGCCAGCCCCGGGCCGCAATGCAGCAGCGTGCAGGCCGGCCGGTCCCGCATCCGCGCGAAGCCGTCCGCCGCCCCGGTGACGACGTTCTCCTGCAACCCGAGGATGCAGCGCATCCCGGGGATGCGGTCGAGCGCCGCGACGAAGTGCATCTCCGATGTGCCGGGGTTGGAGAAGCAAGTGTCCACCCCACAAGCCAGCAGGGTGTGCACCAGGCTCTCGGCACCGTTCATCGCGTCCCCCTCCTGCGGTCCCGCCGATGCTGCGCGACGGCTCCGCGCTTGGCAACTCGCGCCAGGAAGCCTCCCCTCCAAGGCTTGGCCCGCCCCTCGCCTCTCCCTGGCCTGGGCCGCGCGGCGCGCCCTTGGCAACCCGCCGCCCGCGGCCTACCCATTGTCGCCCGAGAACCAGCCGGACGCGAGCCCAGATGACCACCATCCTCTACCCCGAGCGCATGTACGACGACGACGACGCCGAGGAGCGCCGCATCTTCGGCCCCGCCGCCCGCATCCTGGTCCGCGACACCCGCACCCTCGCCGACCTGTCCGATCAGGACTGCGCCGACGTGGAAGGCCTGATGATCTTCCGCCAGTTCGTCACCAGCGCCGACCTCGCCCGCATGCCCCGGCTGCGCGCCGTGGTCCGCATGGGCGTCGGCTACGACCGCATCGACCGCGCCGCCGCGGGCGCCCGCGGCGTCATGGTCTGCAACGTCCCCGACTACGGCACCACCGAGGTTGCCGACCATGCCATCGCCCTCGCCCTCGCGCTCCGCCGCGGCCTGCTGATGCACCACGACGGCCAGCGCCGCGACCCGCCCGACCCCTGGTTCGCCAAATCCAGCCCCCTCCTGCGCCGCACCGGCGAGCAAACCTTCGGGGTCGTCGGCCTCGGCCGCATCGGCACGGCGGCGGCGCTGCGGGCCAAGGCGCTCGGCTTCAAGGTCGCCTTCTACGACCCCCACCGCCCCAACGGCGCCGGCCTCGCCCTCGGCATCGGCCGCGCCGCCGCTCTCGACGACCTGCTGCGCCGATCGGACGTGCTGTCCATGCACGCCCCCGACACGCCCGCGACCCGCGGCATGATCGGCGCGGCCCAGTTCGCCCTGCTGCCCCGCGACGCCGTGTTCGTCACCACCGCCCGCGGCACCAGCTACGACATCGAAGCGCTGCACGACGCCCTCCGCTCGGGCCACCTGGCCGGGGCCGGCCTCGACGTGCTGCCGACCGAGCCGCCGGCCGAGCCGTTCCCCAGGCTGCTGCTCGCCTACCGCGCCCGCGAGCCGTGGCTGGAAGGCCGCGTCATCATCACCCCCCACTCCGCCTATCTCACCCCCGAGGCCCACCACGACATCCGGGTGAAGTCGGCCGAGACCATGCGGGCCGCGCTGATGAGCAACAGCCCGCAGAACGTCATCCTGCCGACCGATTACTGACTTTGATGCCTTGCCGCACCTATTATATTGGTTAGGCTTTGGCGATGTTACGTCTGCCAAATCCAATGCTATATATTGGGCTGAGACGATTTCAGAACGGGCCAGCCAGCGATCCAAAATCCGAGAGGCTTGCCGTCCAGTCCTTCGGTGGCGAACCGATAGTCTCGTCGTCCACTCTCATTCAATCCGGTCAGCCTTTCCAGAAGATATTAAAATTCTCATCGGTTTGGCTGATTGGGTTCATAGAAGTGATGAGAAGATAGCCATTCGAACGCGCCTGTAACCTCTTAATGTCGTGCTGCATGGCACCTATCTGGTCATTGCCAGTGTTCCCGCGCCAATTTTTCATCTCGAAGAAGTACTTTTCGCCTTCGCACTCAACGATCAGATCGCAGCTTTTATCTCGCTCAAGAACGGTGTGCCACACGGGAAGGATCGCCCGCCATACGAGGAACTGATGGTAGCGCTCATTTTGCATCCAGACCAAACCGCCGCGCTTTCCCCGGTGCTGCACCGCAGCACGAACCAGGCAGTCCTCCGCTTGCAGCGCGAGGCCACCCAGCTTGACGACCTCGTCTAAAGGCGACCTGTCGCTCACCTTTACTCGGCTTCTTCAGAATCTTCCTGGGCCAGCTTTGCACCAAGCCCTGTCACGTCCGCGCCCAACAGATCGTCCAACGTGAACGGGCACTCCTCAGGCAGCGGGCGAGTGGCGCCGGCATCATCCGTCGCCGCCCCCGCCCGCCGCCGCGCTTTGTCGTAGAGGTCATCCAGCCCGATACGCTGCCGCATGGACGGGGTGAACCGGCGCCCGGCATCGTCCAGGAACGCGCCGGCCTCCTCGGCCCAGTGCGCGACAGCCCGACTCCCTGGCCAGGCATGGCGCTTGAGTAGGTGCGTCATCGCTTGCTGCAACAGGCTTTGGCAGGCTCGAAGCTCGGACAGCCCCACGTCCCGCACCTCCTCGATCACGTGAGGCCAGTCCACGGTGGCGTTGATCCGCTGCCCAGCCGCCAACTGCCGCAGCAACCCGGCTTGCTGCTCGGCCCAGGCCAGGGCATCGCGTTCATACAAGCCGTCCGGCATGAGAGCCTCCGTTCCCGTCCATGCTTGCCGCGCCACCCGGCCTGACTACCCCCGGCGCGCCGAACCGGCAACGGCGAGCGCGACATGCCAGTTCAGGGGCAGGGAGCGCCGCGCCCGGTCACGGGCGCTTCCGGAGGCTGGAAAACGGCCAGGTACTCGGAGCGCGACCCCGCTTCCAGGAGCCAGTGAAAGCCGACCTGCGTGTAGCCGGCGCGCCCAAGCTCGCAGGCGAGGGTGGCGCGAGGGGTGCCGTGGCGCTCGATCGCGTCGTCCACGTCGACGATCCCGAGCTGCGCGCCGGGCTTGAAGGCGGGAACCAGGTTGGCGAGCAGGGCGGCCGGCTGGGCGATCTCGTGATACATGTGGATCATCACGGCGGCATCGGCGGACCGGGACGGCAGGCGAGGGTCGCCGGGTTCGCCGAGGCCAACGGCGACGTTGGCCAGGCGCTCGCGGGCGATCCGGCTCCGAAGGCGGGCAAGGGTGGCGGGAGTGATGTCCTGGGCCAGAACCCGGCCTTCCGGGCCGACGCGCTCGGAAAGGCGGACGGTGTAGTACCCCGACCCGGCGCCGATGTCGGCGACGGCCATGCCCGGCCGGACGCCCAGCCAGTCCATGACGCGCTGGGCCTCGCCAACGCGCTCGCGCTCGTCCTCCGCGCGCCAGCGGTCGGAGACGACGGGGGCCACCGGGCGGACGGGCGCGGCGAAACGCGCGGTGGGCAGGCCGGGCGGCCCAAGGGGGGCGACGGCGGTTTGCGCCGCGGCGGGAGCGCCCCAAGCCATCAGGGTGGCGAGGGCGAGGGTACGGGCGGAGGTCATGGCAAGGCTTGTAGCCGCAAATCCGGGCCAAGGCACCAGCGGCTGTCGGCGCCGGACGATCCCAGCGCCCAAGTGCTTGGAAACCTGTCGCGCCAGCCGCCCCGCGCCCGCGGACGAGGCGCATGGCCCCAGCGGCATGGCCCCGGCGCCGACCGTTCGCGTTGACACGCCTCGGCAGTCCGGCCAGCCTCACCCCCGCCCCGCACGGCCAACCAGGGAACAACCCCATGCCCGACCACACGCCGCCCAACGGCGCCCGCCGCCTCCGCAGCCGCGGCTGGTTCGACGACCAGGCCAACCCGAGCATGACCGCGCTCTACCTGGAGCGCTACATGAACTTCGGCCTCACCCTGGCCGAGCTGCAATCCGGCCGCCCGATCATCGGCATCGCCCAGACCGGCTCCGACCTCGCCCCCTGCAACCGCCACCTGGTCCAGCTCGCCAGCCGCGTCCGCGACGGCATCCGCGACGCCGGCGGCGTGCCCATCGAGTTCCCCATCCACCCCATCCAAGAAACCGGCAAGCGCCCCACCGCCGCCCTCGACCGCAACCTCGCCTACCTCAGCCTGGTTGAGGTCCTGCACGGCTACCCGCTCGACGGCGTGGTGCTGACCGGCGGCTGCGACAAGACGGTGCCCGCCGTGCTGATGGGCGCGGCGACGGTCAACATCCCCGCCATCCTGCTGTCCGGCGGCCCCATGCTCGACGGCTGGTACAACGGCCGCCTCGCCGGCTCCGGCACCATCGTCTGGGAAGCCCGCAAGCTGATGGCCGAGGACAAGATCGGCTACCCCGAGTTCCTCGACATGGTCGCGTCCTCCGCCTCCTCGGTCGGCCACTGCAACACGATGGGCACCGCGCTCAGCATGAACAGCCTGGCCGAAGTCCTCGGCATGTCGCTGCCCGGCTGCGCCGCCATCCCCGGCCCGCACAAGGAGCGCGGCTGGATGGCCTACCACACCGGGCACCGCATCGTCGGCATGGTCCACGAGAACCTGCGCCCGTCCGACATCATGACCCGGCCCGCCTTCGAGAACGCCGTCGTCGCCGCCGCCGCCCTCGGGGCCAGCAGCAACTGCCCGATCAGCATGATCGCCATCGCCCGCCACATGGGCGTCGAGCACACCCTGGACGACTGGCAGCGCCTCGGTGCCGACATCCCGCTGCTCACCGACGTGCAGCCCGCCGGCCGCTTCCTCGGCGAAGGCTTCTTCCGCGCCGGCGGCGTCCCCGCCGTGCTGCGCGAGCTGAAAGGGGCCGGCAAGCTCAACCTCGGCGCGATGACCTGCACCGGCCAGACCCTCGGCGAGATCCTCGCCCGCCCCGTCGCCGTGGACCGCGAGGTGATCCGCGCCTACGACGCGCCGATGAAGGAGAAAGCCGGATTCGCAGTGCTCTCCGGCAACCTGTTCGACGGCGCGGTGATGAAGATCAGCGTCATCGACCCCGAGTTCCGCAGCCGCTTCCTCAGCCAGCCCGACGCCCCCAACGTGTTCGAGGGCAAGGCTGTCGTGTTCGAAGGCCCCGAGGACTACCACGACCGCATCGAGGACCCGGCCCTCGGCATCGACGAGCGCAGCATCCTGGTCATCCGCAACTGCGGCCCGGTCGGCTACCCCGGCGGTGCGGAAGTGGTCAACATGCAGCCCCCCGCCGCCCTGCTCAAGGCCGGCGTCAACGCCCTGCCAACGATGGGCGACGGCCGCCAGTCCGGCACCTCCGGCAGCCCCAGCATCCTCAACGTCTCGCCCGAGGCCGTGGTCGGCGGCGGCCTCGCCCTGCTTCACACCGGCGACACCGTCCGCATCGACCTCAACACCCGCAAGGTGGACGTGATGATCCCCGACGCGGAACTCTCCGCCCGCCGCGCCGCCTGGACCCCGCCCGAGATGAAGCACCAAACCCCCTGGGAGGAGATCAGCCGCAGCATGGTCGGCCAGCACAACACCGGCGCGTGCCTGGAGCCGGCCACGCTCTACCTCAACATCGTCGAAACCAAGGGCGAGGCCCGCCACAGCCACTAGAGTGGTTTCATGCTGCACGAAACCACTCTAGCCATCGTTCCGCGCGGTTGCTCAGTTTTATCGGACGCGAGGTGCGTCCGACCAAACTGAAACCGCTCTAGCCCGCGAAGCAAGTTGCGGCCCGTAAGCTACTGACCATGAAGGAACAACGATGTCCGGAGGACGCCTAGCGGGCAAGACCGCCTTCATCACCGCCGCCGCCCAGGGCATCGGCCGCGCCACCGCCCAAGCCTACGCCCGCGAGGGTGCCCGCGTCATCGCCACCGACCTGAACGCGGCCAAGCTCGCCGACCTCGGCCACGGCATCACGACCCACGCCCTCGACGCTACCGACGCCGCCGCCGTGGCCCGCTCCCTGGGCGACGCCGGCCCCATCGACGTGCTGTTCAACTGCGCCGGCTTCGTCCACCAGGGCACCGTCCTGGACGCCACCGACGCCGAGTGGGACTTCGCCTTCACCCTCAACCTGCGCAGCATGGTCAGCACCATGCGCGCCGTCCTTCCAGGCATGATCGAACGCGGCGGCGGCAGCATCATCAACATGTCGAGTGCTGCCAGCAGCATCAAGGGCGCTCCCAACCGCTGCGTCTACGCTACCAGCAAGGCGGCGGTGATCGGCCTCACCAAGTCCGTCGCCGCCGACTACGTGAAGCAGGGCGTCCGCTGCAACGCCATCTGCCCAGGCACGATCCAGACCCCGAGCCTCGACGACCGCATCGCCGCCAACGCCGCCGCCGCCGGGTCCGTGGACCAGGCCCGCTCCGACTTCATCGCCCGCCAGGCCATGGGCCGCCTCGGCACGCCGGACGAGATCGCCGCCCTCGCCGTCTACCTCGGCTCGGACGAGACCCGGTTCCTCACCGGCCAAACGCTGATCATCGACGGTGGCTGGACATTGTAGGCACCAAACTCTCAATGACTTACCATCTTTCTCTAAACGAACTTGGAAGGGAATGTTTCACGTGAAACTATTGCGCCTAGGCCCCCCCGGTGCCGAGAAGCCCGCGATCCTGGCCCCGGACGGCACCTTTCGCGACTTGTCCGGCGAGATCCCCGACTTCACCGCCGACGCGCTCTCCCCGGCCGGCCTCGCCAAGCTGGCCGCCCTCGATCCCATGTCCCTGCCCGAAGCCGCCCCCGGCCGCACCGGCCCCTGCGTCCCCCGCCCGGTCAACTTCGTCTGCATCGGCCTCAACTACGCCGACCACGCCGCCGAGACGGGGGCCGCCATCCCCGAGGAGCCGATCATCTTCCTCAAGTCGCTCGGCGCTTACCAAGGCCCCGACGACGACGTCCGCATCCCCCGCGGCAGCAAGAAGACCGACTGGGAGGTGGAGCTCGGCATCGTCATCGGAGCCAAGGCCAGCTACGTGCCCGAGAACCAGGCGATGGAGCACGTCGCCGGCTACTGCGTCGTCAACGACGTCAGCGAGCGCGAATTCCAAACGGAGCGCGGCGGCACCTGGGACAAGGGTAAGGGCTGTGACACCTTCGGCCCCACCGGCCCCTGGCTCGTCACCAAAGACGAGGCGGGCGACGTCCACGCCCTCGACATGTGGCTCGAGGTCGACGGCGAACGCATGCAGTCCGGCAACACCCGCACCATGATCTTCGGCGTGCCCAAGCTGGTCAGCTACACCAGCCACTTCCTCACCCTGCACCCCGGCGACATCATCTCCACCGGCACCCCGCCCGGCGTCGGCATGGGCATGAAGCCGCCCCGTTACCTCAAGGGTGGCGAGACGGTCCGGCTCGGCATCCAGGGCCTCGGCGAGCAGACCCAGGCCGTGGTCGCGCCCTGAGCGCCGCCGCCCGCATCGGGGCGGGCGGCTGCTGCCTCGGCCTCCTCCTGCTCGCCCCGACCGCGCGGGCGGAGGACCCCGCCGCTGCCACCATCACCGCCTCCGCCACCGCCCGCGACCGCCTGCCCAACACCGTGGCCGACGTCCAGCTCGGGGTGGAAGCGCACGGGCGCACCGCCGACGAGGTCCAGGCGGCCCTGGCCACCGGCTCCGAGGCCCTGCTCGCCTTCCTGGCCGACGCCCGCGCGGAGCGGGTCCGCACCCGCGGCGTCAGCGTCCGCCCCGACCTCGACCAAGCCCGCCCGCCGGGCCAGCCGGCGCAGATCGTTGGCTACAGCGGCCGGGTCTCGGTCGGGTTCCAGGTCGAGGCCGCCCGGCTCGGCGCCGTGCTGACCGGCGCGCTGGGCCACGGCGCCAACGTCGTCGACGCCACCGGCCTGCGCCCGCGCGAGGCCGAGGTGGACGCCGCCCGCGCCCGCCTCGCCGCCGACGCCACCCGGGCCGCGCTGGGGCAGGCCCGGGCCGTCGCCGTGGCCGCCGGCGGCCGGGCCGGGCCGGTGCGCTCGGTGGTGGTCGAGCCAGCCCCGGGCCTCGCGACGCCCCTGCTGCGCGGGGCGGTGATGGCCACCGCCGCCCCGGTCGCGACCGAGGCCGGCGACAGCGAGGTCAGCGCCAGCGTCACCGCGACGGTCGCGCTCACCACGCCGTGACTGAACCCGCCCCCTGCCGCACCCGGCGCAGCACCGCCTCCGGCGGCACCCCCCGCGCCCGCAGCTCGCGCAGCGCCGGCGCGCCGCCCCGCTTCGACAAGCGCCGCCCGTCCGCGCCGGTCACCAGCGCGTGGTGCGCGTAGCCCGGCTCCGGCCAGCCCAGCAGCGCCTGCAACAGCCGATGCACGCTCGTCGCCGCCCGCAGGTCCGCTCCGCGCGTCACCAGGGTCACGCCCTGGCAGGCGTCATCGTGGGTGACGCAGAGATGGTAGCTCGACGGCGCGTCCTTGCGCGCCAGCACGACGTCGCCGAACGCCTCCGGGCGGCAGGGCACCCGGCCCTCGCCCTGCTCAAGCCACGTCAGCGGCCCGGCCCGGCCCGCCGCCGCCGCCATGTCCAGCCGCAGCGCGAACGCCGCCCCGGCGGCGATCCGCTCCGCCCGCGCCGCCCGCGACAGGCGTCGGCAGGTGCCGGGGTAGAGCGGCGCGCCGTCCGGCCCGTGCGGCGCGTGCGCCGCCGCCGCCGTCTCCCGGGCGATCTCGGCGCGGGTGCAGAAGCAAGGGTAGAGCAGGCCCTCGCCCTCCAGCCGGCCGAGCGCGGCGGCGTAGTCGGCCAGGTGCTCCGATTGCACGCGCACCGGCCCGTCCCAGTCGAGTCCGAGCCAGGCCAGGTCCTCCCGCGCCCAGGCCGCGTACTCGGGGCGGCAGCGGCCAGGGTCGATGTCCTCCAGCCGCAGCAGGAACCGCCCGCCCGCCGCCCGCGCCGCCTCCCAGGCGAACAGGGCGGCCGCGGCGTGGCCCAGGTGCAGCGGCCCGGTGGGGCTCGGCGCGAAACGGGTTATGATCGGGACGGACATGCGGGGGACCGGCGATGGAGGTGTTGCGCTGGGGGCCGGCCGACAAGGGCGCGGCGCGGATGCTCGTCATCCTATGCCACGGCGTCGGCGCGGACGCCTCCCAGATGGCCGCCTTCGCCGACGCCTGGTCGCCGCGCCTGCCCGCCGCCGCTTTCGTCGCCCCGGACGCGCCCGAGCCGTTCGACCAGGCCCCGCTCGGCCGCCAGTGGTTCGGCGTGCAGGACCGCGACCCGGCCGCGCTCGACGCCGGCGCGCGCCGCGCCGCGCCCCTGCTGCACCGGCTGATCGACGCCGAGCTGGACCGGCTCGCCCCCGCCGCGCCCCGCATCCCAGTCCCCTTGGCGCTGGCGGGCTTCAGCCAGGGCGCGATGATGGCCTTGCACGCCGGGCTGCGCCGCGCCCCGTCGCCCGGCGCGATCCTGGCCTACTCGGGCGCGCTGTTCGACACCCCTGCCCTCGCCCGCGAGTGCACCGGCCGCCCGGCGGTGCTGCTGGCGCACGGCGAGCAGGACCCGGTGGTGCCGTTCGCGCGCGGGCCGGAAGCGGCGGCGGCGCTGCGCCGAGTCGGGGTCCCGGTCGAGACCTGCTGGCGTCCCGCCCTGGGACACGCCGTGGACGACGCGGGGCTGGCCGCCGGCCTGCGCGCCTTGAAGCGCCTGGCCGGGGCGTGACGGCTCCATGACGGCCGACGCCCCGGCTTGCCCGGCCGATGACACGGTGCAATAAACAAGACGATTCGGCGGCGCATGATTCTGGCGGCTCGACTTCGGCTCAGGGTCCCTAGGATCGCGCCCCTCAGGAGGAGCGCCTTTTGCCCGACGGCGGCCTGCACTACCCCGCCTTGGTCCTGAACGCGGATTTCCGGCCGCTGTCCTACTTCCCGCTGTCGGTGTGGGCATGGCAGGATGCCGTCAAGGCCGTGTTCCTCGACCGCGTCTCAGTGCTCAGCGAGTACGACGACGAGGTCCACTCGCCCAGCCTGACCATGCGCCTGCCCAGTGTGATCGCGCTCAAGGATTACATCCCCGCCGCCCGCCGCCCGGCCTTCACGCGCTTCAACGTGTTCCTGCGCGACACTTTCAGTTGCCAGTACTGCGGCAACCGCTTCCCGACGCCCGACCTCACCTTCGACCACGTCGTGCCGCGCAGCCGCGGCGGCCGCACCACCTGGGAGAACGTCGTCACCGCCTGCGGCGGCTGCAACCTGCGCAAGGGCAACAAGCTGCCGCGCGAGTGCCACATGCACCCCCGCGCCGCGCCGGCGCAGCCCTCGACCTGGGAACTGCAGGAGAACGGCCGCGCCTTCCCGCCCAACTACCTCCACGGCAGTTGGCGCGACTACCTCTACTGGGACAGCGAGCTGGAAAGCTAGAGCGGTTTCAGTTTTGTCGGACGCGCCTCGCGTCCGACAAAACTGAGTAACCGCGTGCAACGATGGCTAGGCCGTAGTGACGATTTCAGCTTGGCTGGGTTCCGGTTCGGCGCTGGGTGTGGTTCAAGGCTGATTTCGAGGTTTGGCGATGGCGGGCGTTGAGGTGGATGCGTTGCGCGACGACCAGTGGGAGCGCTTGCGGGACCTGGTTCCGGGCGGGCGCGAGGGCCAGCGTGGGCCGCGTTGCGACAACCGCCGGTTCGTGGATGCGCTGCTGTGGATGGCGCGCTCTGGCGCGCGCTGGCGCGACCTGCCCGAGCGGTATGGTGATTACCAGGCCGTGAAGCGCCGCTTCTATCGCTGGGTCGAGCGCGACGTCTTGGGCGGCTTCCTGGCCGTGCTTGCGGCGGACAGCGACCTGGAATGGCTGATGATCGACAGCACGGTCGTGCGCGCCCACCAGCACGCGGCCGGGGCCCGCCGGTCCAAGGGGGGCCTGATGCCCAGGGGCTGGGCCGCTCTCGCGGCGGCCTGAGCACCAAGGTACACGCCGCCACCGACGCGCTGGGCAACCCGGTGCGCCTGCTGTTCGGGCCGGGGCAGCGCCATGACGTCACGCGCGGCCACGAACTGCTGGACGGCCTCAAGCCCGGTGCCGTGATCGCCGACAAGGGATACGACGCTGACCACCTGCGGGATGCCATAGGCGACATGGGAGCCGAGGCTGTCATCCCGCCCCGGTCCAACCGCAAAACGCCACGCGACCATGACAAGGCGCTCTACCGGGAGCGCAACCTCGCCGAGCGGTTCTTCAACAAGCTGAAGCAGTTCAGGCGCGTGGCCACCCGCTACGACAAGCTCCTGCCCAACTACAGAGGCTTCGTCCAACTCGCCGCCATAGTCGTCCTGCTTCGGTGAAATCGTCACTACCGCCTAGAGCGGTTTCAGTTTTGTCGGACGCGCCTCGCGTCCGACAAAACTGAGTAACCGCGTGCAACGATGGCTAGAGTGGTTTCGCGCAACATGAAACCGCTCTAGGACGGTCCCGGCCTGAGCGACCGGTCGGACCAACCCCCAGCTCACGGCCCGCGGCCCGGGGCGAGCGCCCCGGCGATCAGCTCAAGCTGCCGCGCCATGCGGGCCAGCGCCGGGCCGGAGTCCGGCGGCCGGCCGGCCGGCAGCGCCTGCCCGGCCGCGGCCGCGGCGAAGGCCCGCGCCAGCCAGCCCCGCCACGCCCGCAGCGCCTCCCTGTCGTCGCCGGCCTGGGCCGGGTCGTGCTGCAGGGCCAGCAAGCGCCCGGCCACGCGGCGCAGCGCGGCATCGACCGCCAGCGTCGCGTCCAGCTCCTTCCCAGCCCGCCGCTCCTCGCCCCCGCCTTGGCTTCGGCTTCGGCCTTGGCCCGGCTCCTGCATCGCCCGGTTCAGGGACGCTTCCAGCTCGTTGCTGGCCAGCCCCGCCGCGCGCCGGGCCGCTTCTAGCGCCGGGGCTTGGCCGGCGTCCTCGCCCAGCAGGGCCGCGAGTTCGAGGTCGGCGTAGGCGGCGTGGGCCTCGATCGCCGCCGCCAGGCCCTGCCTGACCCGCGCCGGCTCCCAGCTCGGCCACAGCAGGGCCCCGCCTGCCACCGCCAGCAGCCCGCCCGCCACCGTGTAGCCGGCGCGCAGCGCCGCGATCACGAACTCGCTCTGCCCCGGTCGCCCGAGCTCGCTCAGCAGCACCACCACCGGCGTCAGGAACGCCATGAACAGCCCGAAGCTGACCGCGCGCACCGCGAACCCGGCCACGATCAGCGCCCCCAGCACCAGCGCGGTCGCGAGCGGCGCGTGGACCACGGCGGCGATCCCGGCGGCGGCGACCCCGCCCAGCACGGTGCCGGCGCCGCGTTCCAACGCCCGCTGCCAGGTCAGCGCGAAGAACGGCTGCAAGGTCAGGATCAGCGTGATCGTTAGCCAGTGGGCGTACTCCTCGCCGGTCGAGAGCGTGGCGGCCAGCGCCGGGCCGGCGACGGCCGCGACCCGGATCGCGTGGCGCGCGACGGGCGAGGTCCAGGCCAGGTTGGCCAGCAGCGGCCGCACCACCCGGTCCCGCCAGCGGCCCCGCCCCGGCCCCCGCGTCCCGTCCTGCCCCGGCAACAGCCCGTCCGGCGTGGTCAGCAGCAGGGCGACGCGCAGCCGCGACAGCGCCGCCGCCGCCAGCGGGGCCAGCGCCGGCACGCCCTGCCATTCCGCCAAGGCGTCGAGCAGCCGCCCGATGGTGGCGCGCACCGCCGGGTCGTCCTGCGGATGGTCCCGCGCGGTCTCGTCGGCCAGGGCGGCCAGCACCAGGCGCAGCGCCGGCAGGGCGTGGGCGGCGGCGGCGCGGGTGCCGGCATCCGCCTGTTCCAGCACGTCCGACAGCGCGATCAGCACGCCGAACAACTGGTCGGCCGCCTCGACCTGGATCACCGACTGGTTGGCCCGCGCGCTGCCGCCACCACGGATGCGGACCGTGTCGAGCACCTGCGTCCGCGCCGCCTCGATGCCGTCGCGCACGTGCCGCCGGTGGGCGCGGGCGTGCTCCTCCCAGGTGGCGGCCGGATCGCCGTCGAGCAGCGGCACCAGGTCGGCGGCCATCGCGCCGAGGCGGCGGAACACCTCGGCGACCGCGCGCCGGGCCGGGCGGTAGGGGTGCAGCCGCCAGATCGCCATGGTCAGCAGCAGCGACCACAGGCAGCCGAGCGCGAACAGCCCGCCCAGGAGCGGCGACGGGTGGGCCGAGCGGGCCTGGTCCAGCGACAGCACGGTGACGACGACGAGCAGGTTGCCGACCTGCATCGCCGACGGCCCCCACACGCGGGCGAAGCTGAGGCAGAGGATGGCGGCGGTGGCGGCCGGCACGGTGGCGAGCAGGCCAGCCGGGCGCAGCAGGCCGAAGCCGACGGTGAGCGCCGTGCCGAGGGCGGCGAAGGCCAGCAGCGCCGGCACCCGCCGCCGCAGCGGGCCGCCGGCGTCGCACAGGCAGGTCAGCAGCGCGCCGAGCGCCGCCTCCCCGAGCACGGGCGCTTGCGCCCAGCGGGTCAGCGCGAGGATGGACATGACGGCGGCGGCGGCGCGGACGCCTTCGGCCAGGCTGACGGCGCGCAGGTCGAGGCTGACGGGCAGGCGGGACAGGTCGGCCTGCGGGCCGGCCCGCCAGAAGTCAGGCGGTGCCATCGCCGGGTCGCGGCCGGCCGCCTCGCCGGTGCCGGCTTATGCCGCCCGCCTCACGCCGCCTTGCCCCGTCACCGCGCGCCGTGGGCGCGGCCACGGGCGGACCGCCCAGGGCGCGCGGGACGCGGCCCGCGGCTCAGGCCGCCTGCGCCATCTGCCGCAGCACGTAGTGCAGGATGCCGCCGTTCTGGTAGTAGGCGACCTCGTCCGCGGTATCGACCCGGCACAGCACCGGCACGGTGTCGCTGCGGCCGTCGGCGCGGTGGACGACCAAGTGCAGGTCCATGCGCGGCGACAGCTGCTCCAGGCCGAGGATGTCGAGGGTTTCGGTGCCGTCGAGGCCCAGCGAGTGCCGGGTCGCGCCGTCCTTGAGGGTGAGCGGCAGCACGCCCATGCCGACCAGGTTGGAGCGGTGGATGCGCTCGAAGCTTTCCACCACCACGGCCTTGACGCCGAGCAGCGCCGTGCCCTTGGCCGCCCAGTCGCGGCTGCTGCCCATGCCGTACTCCTTGCCGCCGAACACCACCAGCGGCACGCCTTCCCGCTTGTAGCGCATGGCGGCGTCGTAGATCGGCATCTGCTCGCCCGACGGCTGGTGCCGCGTCCAGCCGCCCTCGACGCCGGTGACCATCTCGTTCCTGATGCGGATGTTGGCGAAGGTGCCACGCATCATGACCTCGTGGTTGCCGCGCCGCGCGCCGTAGCTGTTGAAGTCGCGCTGCATGACCTGGTGCTGGCCGAGGTAGTCGCCGGCCGGGCTGTCGCGCTTGATGTTGCCGGCCGGGCTGATGTGGTCGGTGGTGATGTTGTCGGCGAACAGGGCCAGCACGCGGGCGCCCTTGATGTCGGCGACGGGCTCGGGCGTCATGGTCATGCCCTCGAAGTAGGGCGGGTTCTGCACGTAGGTGCTGCCGCCGTTCCACTTGTAGGTCTGGCTGCTGGCGTCGACCTCGATGGCGCGCCACTGCTCGGTGCCCTCGAACACCTCGCCGTAGCGCTTGATGAACTGGTCGCGCCCGAGCGCCTGCTGGACGGTGGCCTCGATCTCGGCGTTGCTCGGCCAGATGTCCTTCAGATACACGGGCTTGCCGTCGCGGCCGGTGCCGAGCGGCGCGGTGGTGATGTCCTCGTTCATGGTGCCGAGCAGCGCGTAGGCGACGACGAGCGGCGGGCTGGCCAGGTAGTTGGCGCGCACGTTGGGATGCACCCGGCCCTCGAAGTTGCGGTTGCCCGACAGCACCGAGACGGCGACCAGCTTGTTGTTCTCGATCGCGTCGGCCACGGCGTCGTCGAGCGGCCCGGAGTTGCCGATGCAGGTGGTGCAGCCGTATCCGACGAGCTGGAAGCCGAGCGCGTCGAGGTCCGTCGTCAGCCCGGCCCGGTCGAGGTACTCCGTCACCACTTGGCTGCCCGGGGCGAGCGAGGTCTTGACCCAAGGCCGCGGCGTCAGCCCCTTCTCCCGCGCCTTGCGGGCCAACAGGCCGGCCCCGAGCATGACGTAGGGGTTGCTGGTGTTGGTGCAGCTCGTGATGGCGGCGATCACCACGTCGCCGTGGCTGATCTCGTAGTTGGTGCCGGCGACGGGCGCGCGGGTGCCCACGTCGTTGGCCGGCACGCCGAGCGCCTTGGTCAGATCGGCGCGGAACGCCCTCGAGGCGTCCTTCAGCAGCACCCGATCCTGTGGGCGCTTCGGCCCGGCGATGCTGGGCAGCACGGTGGAAAGGTCCAGTTCCAGCACGTCGGTGAACACCGGCTCGGGGGTGTTCGCGTCCACCCACATGCCCTGCGCCTTGGCATAGGTTTCGACGAGGGCGATCCGGTCCTCGTCGCGCCCGGTCAGGCGCAGGTAGTTCAGCGTGGCCTGGTCGATGGGGAAGATGCCGCAGGTCGCGCCGTACTCGGGGGCCATGTTGGCGACGGTGAGCCGGGTCGCGACCGAAAGCTCGGCCAGGCCGGGGCCGAAGAACTCGACGAACTTGCCGACCACGCCCTTCTTGCGCAGCATTTGCGTCGCCATCAGCGCGAAGTCGGTGGCCGTGGCGCCCTCCGGCAGCGCGCCGGTGAGCTTGAAGCCGATCACGTCCGGGATCAGCATGGCGATCGGCTGGCCGAGCATCGCCGCTTCCGCTTCGATGCCGCCGACGCCCCAGCCGAGCACGCCGATGCCGTTGACCATGGTGGTGTGGCTGTCGGTGCCGAACAGCGTGTCGGGATAGGCGAAGGTGTCGCCGCCGGCCTCCGTCGTCCAAACGGTGTCGGCCAGGTACTCGCAGTTGACCTGGTGGCAGATCCCCGTGCCCGGCGGCACCACGCGGAAGTTCTGGAACGCCGTCTGGCCCCAGCGCAGGAAGGTGTAGCGCTCGCCGTTGCGGTCGAACTCGGCGTCGACGTTCTTCGCAAGCGCGTCGGCGGTGCCGGCGAAGTCGACCATCACCGAGTGGTCGATCACCAGGTCGACCGGGATGAGCGGGTTCACCTGGTCGGGCGAGCCGCCGAGCGTCGTGATGCCGTCGCGCATGGCGGCGAGGTCGACGACGGCCGGCACCCCGGTGAAGTCCTGCATCAGGATGCGCGCCGGGCGGAACGGCACCTCGCGCGTGCTGGTGCCGGAGTTCGCCCATTCGGCGATGGCGCGGGCGTCGTCCACGGTGTAGCTGCCGCCGTTCTCGAACCGCAGCACGTTCTCCAGCAGCACCTTGAGGCTGACCGGCAGCCGGCTCACGTCCTCGCCGAGCGCGCGCGCGGCGGCGGGGAGCGAGAAATACTGGTAGGTCTTGCCCGCGGCGCTCAGGCTCGCGCGGGTCTTGAGGCTGTCGTGCCCGATCATGTTCATCGCTGCGGGGCCTTTGCTGCTCAGGTGCTGCCAGGGGGCGGTCTTGTTCGCACGCGGCTTAAACCATAGACGTGGCGGAGCCGTCCACTTGCCGCACGGCAGCATATAGGCCCGAATCGCCGACCTGCATGAGCCGAGCCGTCCAGAATCACCCTGGCCAGAATTACCCTGGCCAGAATCACCTTAGCCAGAATCACCCTGGCCTGGATCATCCCGGCCTGGTCGCCGCCGGCGTGTCCGCCTTCCGCGGCGAGCGCCTCGTGCTGCGCGACGTGGCGCTCTCCGTGCCGCCGGGCGGGGCCGCCCTGCTGCTGGGGCCGAACGGCGCCGGCAAGAGCACGCTGCTGCGCGTGCTGGCCGGCCTCAAGCGCCCCGACGCCGGCACCGTCGCGTGGCGCGGCCGACCCGTCGCCGAGCCGCCGGGCGACGTCGCCTACCTCGGCCACCTCGACGCGATCAAGCCCGGCCTCACCGCGCGGGAGAACCTCCTGTTCCCGCCCGCCGACCCCGCGCACCTGGCCGCCCTCGGGCTCGACGCCCTGGCCGCCCTCGGACTCGACGCCCTGGCCGACGTGCCGGCGCGGCTGCTCTCGGCCGGGCAGCGGCGGCGGCTGGCGCTGGCCCGCCTCGTCGGCCGCGGCGCCGGGCTTTGGCTGCTCGACGAGCCCACCCTCGGCCTCGACGCCGCCTCCGTGTCCGCCCTCGGCGCGCTGCTGGCGGCCCACCGCGGCGCGGGCGGCGTCGTCGTCGCCGCGACCCACCTGCCGCTGCCGCTGCCCGGGGCGGCGGCGCTGCGCTTGGGGGAGTCGGGGGGCGAGGCGGGGGGCGACGCCTCCGTGGGCCGGGCATGAGCGCCGCCTGGGCCCTGCTGCGCCGCGAGCTGCGGCTCTCGGTCCGCCACGGGGCCGACACCCTGGCCGCCGTGCTGTTCTTCGTGCTCGCCGCCGCCCTGTTCCCCCTCGCCCTCGGCCCCGCGCCCGAGACGCTCGCCCGCATCGCGCCGGGCATCGTCTGGGTCACCGCCCTGCTCGCCGCCCTGCTGCCGCTCGAACGCTTGTTCGGCGCGGAGTTCGAGGACGGCTCGCTCGACCAGTTGCTGCTGTCGGGCCTGCCCGCCGCCGTCGTCGCCGCCGTGAAGGCGCTGGCCCATTGGCTCGGCACCGGCCTGCCGCTGCTGCTGGCCGCGGGGCCGGTCGCGGTCATGCTGCAGATGCCGGGGCCGCTCGTCCCCGTGCTGCTGGCCGGGCTGCTCCCCGGCACGCTGGCGCTGTCGCTGCTGGGCACGCTCGGGGCGGCGGTCGTCGTCGGCGCGCGGCGCGGGGCCGCGCTGCTGCCGCTCCTGGTGCTGCCGCTGGCGACGCCGGTGCTGATCTTCGGCGCGGCGGCGGTGGAGGCGGCCGGCACCGGCCTCAGCCCGCGGCCGCACCTGCTGCTGCTCTGCGCCGCCCTGGCCGCGGCGGCCCCGCTCTGCCCACTGGCCGCGGGGGCGGCGCTGCGCGGCGCGGCGGAGTAGCGCCGCCCCGTTAACCTGACCGTAAGCACCGGTGCGAATACTGGCTCCGCACCCGCGCGAGGGGCGTGGCGCTGCTTACGGACGGACTGGGCTTCGATGGATCAGGCGATGACGTTCCTCGACGACACGGCCCTGGGGGACACGGTTCCTGGGGCCACGACCCTCGGGGACGCGGCCCCCGGGGACACGGCCCTCGGGGACACGACCCTCGGGGACGCGGCAGCCGATGATGCCGCCGCGGCGGCCCGGGACGGCCTCATCCGCGCGGTGCTGGACGGCGCGGCCGCCGTGATCGGGCTCGACGCCCGGGGCCGCGTCGTGCTGTGCAGCCGCGCCGCCGCCGACCTGCTCGGCATGGCCGCGCCGGCGCTGTGGCGCGCCGCCCCCGCGGCCGAGGCGCTGGCCCGGAGCACGGCGCTCGACGATCACGGCCGGGCCGCGCTGGGGGCGATGCTGGCCGCGGCCGTGGAGGCCGCCGGGCCGGCCGCGGCCGGCTTCGACGCCGCCGCCCCGCTGGGCGTCGTCCCCCTTGCCGGCGGCCGGGTGCTGCGGGCCGGCCTGGCGCAGGCGTCCGCGCACTTCGCCCTGGTCAGCCTCGCCGCCACGGCCGGCGCGGCCCCGGCCGAGCGGGTGGATGGCCTCACCGGCCTGCCCGACCGCGCCTGGTTCCACGAGCGCCTGTCCGACCTGCTCGCCGCCGCCGGCGAGGCGGAGCAGGTCGCCGTGCTGATGGTCAACCTCGACCGCTTCAAGGCCGTCAACGACGCGCACGGCCACGCGGTCGGCAACGCCCTGCTGCGCCTCGTGGCCCGGCGGCTGCGCGGCGCGGTGCGCGACGCCGACGTGGTCAGCCGGCTGGGCGCGGACGAGTTCGCCGTCGCCATGCCGGGGCCCTCCGACGCGCCCGCCACCGCCGCCCGCCTCGCGGACGTGCTGAGCCGCCCCTACCTGGTGGAGGGCCGCCTGGTCCACGTCGACGCCAGCATCGGCATCGCGCTCGGCCCGCAGGACGGCGCGACGACGCCGGCGCTGGCGCGCGCCGCCGACCTCGCGCTCCGCCAGGCCAAGGAGGACGGCCGCCGCGCCGTGCGCCGCTTCACGGCGGCGATGGACCTCCGCGCCCGCGCCCGCCACGGCCTGCAGGACGACCTGCGCCGGGCCATCGCGCTGCGCCAGTTCGAGCTGCACTACCAGCCGCAGACCAACCTGCGCTCCGGCCGCCTCACCGGCTTCGAGGCCCTCATCCGCTGGCGTCACCCGGCGCACGGGCTGGTGCCGCCCGACCAGTTCATCCCGCTGGCCGAGGACATGGGGCTGATCGTGCCGTTGGGCGAATGGGTGCTGCGCACCGCCTGCCGCGAGGCCGCGGCGTGGCCTGACCACCTCACCGTCGCCGTCAACGTGTCCGCCAAGCAGCTGGCCGACCGCGAGCGGCTGCCGCGGGCGGTGCGGGACGCGCTGGCCGCGGCCGGCCTGCCGGCCTGCCGGCTCGACATGGAGATCACCGAGAGCGCCCTCGTCCGCTACGAGGCGGAGGCGCTGGACGTCATGCGCGCGCTCCGGGCGATGGGCGTCGCGCTCAGCATGGACGATTTCGGCACCGGCTACTCCTCCCTCAGCCAGCTCCGCAGCTTCCCGTTCGACAAGCTCAAGATCGACCGCTCCTTCATCCGCGACCTGTCCTGCAGCGCCGAGGCGGCGGCGGTGGTGCGCGCCGTCGCGGCGCTGGGCAGCAGCCTCGGCATGACCACCATCGCCGAGGGGGTCGAGACCGCCGAGCAGGAGAGGCTGATCCGCGCCGACGGCTGCACCGACATGCAGGGCTACCTGGTCAGCCGCCCGGTGCCGGCCGAGCAGGTCGCGGCCCTGATCGACCGCCTGTGCGCCGACGGCCCGGCGTGACCGAGACTTGACCAGGACGTTTTCACTTCGCGTGAGATCGCTCCAGCCTTTTTCGCGCGGTTGCTCAGTTTGGTCGGAGGCGAGAACGCGTTCGGCCGAACTGAAACCGCTCTAGGAGTGAACCGAACGATGACCGACGACCTGTTCCGCCTGGTTTACTGCAGCCGCGCCGCCGTCGCTGACCAGGGCCCAGGGCAACTGCCCGCGGCGGAGATCGAGCGGATCGCTGCCCTGTCCCGCCGCAACAACGCCCGCGACGGCGTCACCGGGGCCATGCTTTGCACCGCGGGCTGCTTCGCCCAGGTGATCGAGGGCGGCCTCGACGACGTGCAGCGCACCTTCGAGCGCATCCAGTGCGACCCGCGGCACACCGACGTCGTCGTGCTGCGGGCCGAGCCGGCCGGGCACCGGCTGTTCGGCGGCTGGGACATGGCGCTGGCCGACGCCGCCGGCGACGCGGGCGCGGGCCAGGCTCTCGCCGGCGCGCTGCTGCGGCCCGACGAGCGGACCGGGGCCGACATCCTGGCGCTGCTCGACGGCCTCGTCCGCCGCGAGGCCGAGTGGTCCCCCGCCGCGGTTCCCGCCGCAGCCCGCGCCGCGGCTCCCACTGCGGCCTGCTGACGACCAGGCCGCCATCGTCCTGACCGGAGAGGCCGGGGCGGCAAGGGCCTAGGGCACGGACGGGGGTTGGCCCGGCCCGGGCGCTGCCGAAGGCGTCGTCCGGCCGAACGGGACCGCGCGAAGGATGCCTTAACAATGTTCATCCTTGGATGAACGTGGGATAAGGGTTGTCCCGCACCCCCGGCGCGCGCGTCCCCCACAGCCCATGAAACGGTCCTGAACCTTGTCGGACATACAGATCCCGAGCCTGCAAGCGCCGTTCCACCGCCGCGCCGTGGTCTCCGCGTTGCAGCGCTTGAACCAGCCCGCCGGCGATTTCGGCTTCCGCGTGGCCAGCAAGCTGTCCCGCACCTGGGCCAAGGAGCGCCTGGCCAGGACCTATTTCGGCGCGGCCATGCAGGTCAGCCTGTCCGACATGCTCGGCTCCTACATCTACCACTTCAGCGTGTGGGAGCCGCACATCTCCGCTTTCATCGGCAGCCGCCTCAGGCCGGGCGACGTGTTCTGCGACATCGGGGCCAACGTCGGCTACTACGCCCTGCTGGCCAGCCACGCCGTCGGCCCCTCGGGCAAGGTCGTCGCCATCGAGCCGTCCCCGCCCACCCTCGCCGCCCTCCGCCGCAACATCGCCCTGTCCGCCGCCGCCAACATCCGCGTCGTCGAGGCGGCCGTGTCCGACCGCCCCTCCACCGCCACCCTCTACAGCGGCCCAGCCTGGAACCCGTCCGGCGAGGCCACCTTGGTGCCGAGCCGCAGCCACGGCGACGTCGCGACCGTTTCGGTGCTGCCGCTGGGCCAGATCCTGCACCCCGACGAGCTGCGCGCGGCGCGCCTGATCAAGATCGACGCGGAAGGGGCGGAAGGGCCGATCCTCGCCAACCTGCTCGACACGATCGACCAGTACGCCCCGGACATGGAGATCATCGTCGAACTGGCGGATGCCCAACTGCTCCCCGGCTCGCCTTCTCCCGAGGAGGTCGTCCAACGCTTCGCCGCCGCCGGCTTCCGGGCCTTCATGCTGCCCAACGTCTACGACGCCCGCCACTACCTCGAGTTCAAGGCCGCCGCCGCGCCGGCGCCGTTCGACCCGGCCCGCGGCGCCATCCAGATCTACGGCGAGCACGACATCCTGTTCTCCAGGCAAGCCACGCCCTGAGCCGTGGGCGCGACGCGCCCGCGGGAGACGGCATAGGCCTCCTCAACGCCCGTCTGGCTCCACGCCCGGGCGGCCCGGTGCGGCCAGCCCGCCATCGGCCCCGTGCCAAGCGAACGCGCTCGGCCGGGCGCGACGCCGCCCGGAACACAAGGTCGGGGCGCGTTCCGTGATGGCGGATCGTAGGCTGCGCCCCGAGCAGCGGCCCGCGGACCAGGCTCCGGGCCGCGCTCAGCCGTCCGATGGCTTGTAGGCGTTCACCAGCGGCGGCGTCGTGATCGGCGGCAGCTCGATCGCCTGGTCTGGCAGCGGGTGCTTGGCCCGGTGGTAGGGCGCCAGGGTCTGCGCCTCGCCGGTCCGCAGGGCGCGCTCGACCGCCGCCAGCACGCGCACATCGAGCTGGCCTTCCTCGCCGTCCGGCTCCGGGTCGCGGTCGCGCAGCACGCAGTCGGAGAAGTAGCGCGTTTCCGCCCCGAACTGGTCGCCAGGCGCGAAGCTCCGCTCCGTCGCCGCCTGCCCGATGGTCAGCTTGTGCCGGAGCGGGCCGGGGAAGCCGTAGGCCGGGCTGACCAGCAGGTCGCCGGCGTCGCCGATGATCCGGTACTCGTTGACCCGGTTCAGCCCGTAGCTCACGGTGAATTGCGCGAGCCGGTTGCCGGGGAAGCGCAGGGTGACGCTCACCGTGTCCTCGAAGCCGTAGCTGAGGTGCGGTTGCTTGACGCCCCAGGCCATCACCTCCACCGGCTCGGCGCGGAACAGGTTGCGCGCCGCGTTGATCTGGTAGGTGCCCATGTCCGGCACCGGCCCGGCCCAGTAGCCCCCGTTGGCGCGGTGGTTGGACCCCGCGACGTGCTGGGCGAAGGTCGAGGCGAACAGCCACACGCGGCCGAGCCGCCCGGACTGCTCGACGCGGATCGCCTCCAGGTTGGCCGGCTCGAAGTGCAGCCGGTAGGCGATCATCAGCTTGGCCCCGGAGGCGCGGGCGGCGTCGCGGATCGCTTGGCAGTCGGCCTCGCTGGTCGCCATCGGCTTCTCCAGCAGCACGTGGACGCCGGCTTCCAGCGCGGGGACGGCGAACTGGCGGTGCTGGTCGTTGGGCAGCGCCAGGTAGATCGCGTCGAAGCCTTGGCTGTCCAGCGCGGCGCGGTAGGCGTCGTAGTGGTAAGTGCGCTCGATGCCGTAGCGGCGGCCGAGCGCCTCGGCCTTGTTCGGGTCGCCGGTGACGATGGCGGTCATCGACGAGTTGCCGGTCTGCGCCACGCCGGGCATGAACGCCGCCTGGCTGATCCAGCCGGCCCCGACGACGGCGTAACGCACCGTGTCCCCGTTCGGCTTGCGCGCTGCCATCCTGGTCTCCTGTCTGGTCCGCGCCGGGTTTAGGCGGCGGCGTAGCCGCCGTCCACCAGGAGGCTCTGGCCGGTGACGTAGGCGCTGGCCGGGCTGGCGAGGAACACGGCCGCGCCGACGATGTCGCCGTCCTGGCCGAACCGCCCCATCGGCGTCGCCGCCAGCAGCCGCGACGACATGGCCGGGTTGGCGATCATGCCGGCGGTGAGGTCGGTCTCGAAGTAGCCCGGCGCGAGGGCGTTGACGCGCACGCCCTTGGCCGCCCAGTCGAGCGCCAGGGCGCGGACCAGCAGCTCGACGCCGCCCTTGGTGGCGCAGTAGGGCGCGGACTTGCGCAGGCCGACGTGGCCGGCGACCGAGCTGATGCAGATGATCGAGCCGCCCGCGGCCAGCATCGCCCCGCCCACGTGCTTGCAGCACAGGAACACGCCGGTCAGGTTGACGTCGATGACCGTCCGCCACTCCTCCAGCGTGGTGGCCTCGGCGCCCTTGTAGATCGGGTTGACCCCGGCGTTGCACACCAGCGCGTCGATGCGGCCGAAGCGGGCCAGGGCGGCGTCGCGGACGGCGATCACGTCGGCCTCGCGCGACACGTCGGCGGCCTGGGCCATCACCTCGCCGCCGATGGATGCGGCGGCGTCATCGAGCGTCGCCTGGTCGCGGCCGCACAGCGCGAGCTTGGCCCCGTGCGCGGCCAGCCCCCGCGCGATGGCCCGGCCGAGGCCGCGCCCGCCGCCGGTGACAACGGCCACCTTGCCGGTGAGGTCGAACACGTTTTCTGTTGCGTTTCCCGGCGCGTTCCCTGCTGCGTTTCCTGGCGCGCTCACCGGTTGGCCCCGTGCTTGACCAGGCGGCGGGCCAGCGCCCAGCGGTGGGTCTCGCTCGGCCCGTCGTAGATGCGGAAGCCGCGCACCTCGCGGAAGATGCGCTCCACCACCGTCTCGCCGGTGACGCCCTGGCCGCCCAGCACCTGGACGCAGCGGTCCACCACGCGCCAGATCGCTTCGCTGCACACCACCTTGGCGATGCTGCTTTCCGTGCCGGCGCGCTCGCCTTGGTCGAGCAGCCAGGCGGTGTGCCAGATGGTGAGGCGGCTGGTGCGGATATCCATGTCGTTGTCGGCCAGCATGAAGCCGACGCCCTCGTGCTCGGCGAGCGGGCGGCCGAACGCGTGGCGCTTGGCGGCGTAGCCGAGCGCGGTGTCCTGCGCCCGGATCGCGGAGCCGAGCCAGCGCATGCAGTGCGTCAGCCGCGCCGGGGCCAGCCGCACCTGGGCGTAGCGGAAGCCCTGGCCGGCTTCCCCCAAGATGTCCGCGGCCGGCACCCGCAGCCCGTCGAAGCGGACGACCCCGTGGCCGCCGGGGAAGGCGGTGTCGAGGCTGTCCATGGTGCGCTCCACGGTGATGCCGGGGCTGTCCATGTCGGCGAGGAACATCGTCGCCTGGCCGTCCTCGCCCCCGGTCACGGTCTTGGCCATGACGATGGCGAACCCCGCGCCCGCCGCGCCGGTGGTGAACCATTTGCGGCCGTCGATCACGTAGTCGTCGCCGTCGCGCCGGGCGGTGGTGGCGAGTGCTGCCGGGTCGGAGCCCGCGCCCGGGGGCGGCTCGGTCATGCAGAAGCAGCTGCGGATCGCGCCCGTGGCCAGGGGGCGCAGCCAGCGCTCCTTCTGCGCCTCGGTCGCCACCACTTCGAGCAGGTGCATGTTGCCCTCGTCGGGGGCGGCGATGTTCATCGCCAGCGGCCCGAGCAGCGAGTAGCCCGCTTCCTCGAACAGCACCGCCTTGGCCACGTGCCCGAGGCCCATGCCGCCCCATTCGGTCGAGACGTGCGGCGCGAACAGCCCGGCGTCGCGGGCCAGCGCCTGCAACTCGCGCCGCAGCGACTCGTCCGGGCCGTGCGGGCCTTGGCGGCGGTCGCCTTCCAAGGGCACGAGCGTGCCGCGGACGAAGGCCCGGGTGCGCTCCTGCAGGTCGGCCAGGTCCGGCGGAATGGTGAAGTCCATGGTGTTCGATCTCCCGTCCACAGCCATAGCCGGTTCGGCGCGGCACGCCTACCGCGCCCGGCGCGTCTCTCGGCGCGTCTCTCGGCGCGTTGCTGGGCGCGTTCTTGGGCGCTTTCCTCGGCGCGCCCTTGCCGCCCGGGGCCGGACGTGCAGGATGGTCGGCCACCAGCAGCGGAGCGGCGCCGCATGACCCGTAAGCCCGGCCGGCAGTTCTTCAGCAACCCCGGCCCGACCAACATCCCGGACAGCGTCCTGCGCGCCATGACCCGGCCCAGCATCGACTTCATGGACCCGGCGTTCATCGCCCTGTTCCACGAGGCCGCCGCCGGGCTCAAGCGCGTGCTGGGCACGGACGGCGAGCTGTTCTTCTACACCGCCTCCGGCCACGGCGCGTGGGAAGGCACCCTCGTCAACCTGCTGTCCCCCGGCGACGAGATCCTGGTGCTGGAAAGCGGCTACTTCAGCGAGGGCTGGTCGGCGATGGCCGAGAAGCACGGCCTCGTGCCCCGCCTGGTCGCCGCCGACTGGCGGCGCGGCGCCGACCCGGCCGCGGTCGAGGCGGCGCTCCGGGCCGACGCGGCCGGCGCGATCAAGGCCGTGCTCGCCGTCCACAACGAGACCGCGACGGGCATGACGCTGCCGCTGCCCGCCATCCGCGCCGCGATCGACGCCGCCGGGCACGGCGCGCTGCTGCTGGCCGACACCATCTCCTCGCTCGGCTCCCTCGAGTTCCGCATGGACGAGTGGGGCATCGACGCCACCGTGGGCGGCAGCCAGAAGGGCCTGATGCTGCCGACCGGATTCAGCTTCACCGCCGTTTCGGCCAAGGGCATGGCGGCGCACGCCGGGGCGCGGCTGACCCGGCACTACTTCGACTGGACGGAGATGTTGAAGCGGCCGCACCGCAGCTTCGTCGGCACCGTGCCGGTCAGCCTGTTCTACGGCCTGGAGGAGAGCCTGCGCCTGATCGAGCAGGAGGGCCTCGCCGCTGTGATCGCCCGCCACCACCGCCTGGCCGAGGCGACGCGCCGGGCGGTGCGCGCCTGGTCGGGCAACGCCGGGCCGCAGCTCTACGGCCTCGACCCGGCCCGGCTGTCCGACAGCGTCACCGCCGTACTGATGCCGGCGGGCCACGACGCGGAAGCCTTGCGGCGGACCGCGCACGACCGCTTCAACGTGTCGCTCGGCGGCGGCCTGTCGCGCTTGTCGGGCCAGGTGTTCCGCATCGGCCACCTGGGCGACCTGAACGAGCCGATGATCCTCGGCACCCTGGGCGCGGTGGAGATGAGCCTGCAGGCCAACGGCGTGCCGCACGGGCGGGGCGGCGTGGACGCGGCGATGGCCTTTCTCGCCTGACGCGCTGGACATTGACGCGCCGGACGTGAGGACGCCGGCCCGGCGGCACCGAACGGGGGGCCGCCGGGCCGGGTCCGCCCGGCTTACTGCCGGGCTTACTGCTGGCCCATGCCGAAGCCCATGCCAGAACCCATGCCGGAGCCCATGCCGCTCGCCACGGCGTCGTTGACGAACGGGCCGATGGCGGCGAACGGGTTGCCGCCGTAAGCGCCGGTCATGACGCTGTCGCCGAGGGCGGCGAACGGGTTGCCGCCGTTGCCGGCGTAGTCGGCCTGGTTGACGTTGGCGAACAGGTTCTCCGCCGTGACGCCGGGCAGGTCGAGCAGGCGGCCGAACGGGCTTTGCCCGATTTGGCCCGCCATGCCGCCGCCCGCGCCGGCCGCCGGGCCTCCCGCGCCGGACATGGAACCGGCGTTGCCGGGTCCGCCCGCGCCGCCCGCGCCGCCAGTGGCGAAGGACATGCCGCCACCCTGGTTGGCCGCCTGGTCGGTGGCGAAGGCGCTGAAGTCGTAGGTGTAGTCACCAGCCATTGTATGATCCTTGCTTGTTGCGAGCCCATCCAGTCACCCGCCACCGCCCAAGCGAAGCCGGCCGAAGTGAAGCCGATCGAGCTGGCGACAGTAAGACTGCATGACGCTCAGAGCGCGATATACAATCATTTTAGAATTGTAAATTCACTCCTCTGCTATTCTGTTCATTGTGTTCATATTATACTTCATCAATGTTTGAAAACGGCATTCTTGGAACATCTTGCAACCGCAACCGGCCTCGGCGTCCTTGCCCGTCGCCGCTTGATGGCCGGCGCGGCCGCTTGCCGTTCCAATGCCAGGCACTATGTAACGAAATCGTGTCCGACCCTCGTTCAGAGTGAAGCCAGGATGATTCATTACCAACTCCGGTGCGACGCCGACCACGCGTTCGACGGCTGGTTCCGGGACAGCGGCACGTTCGACCGCCAGGCCGAGGCGGGGCTGGTGACGTGTCCCGAATGCGGCGACGCCAAGGTGCACCGGGCGCTGATGGCGCCGTCGATCGGCCGGGCGCGCGCCGTGGTGGACCAGTCCGGGCAGGATCAGACGCCGCAGGACCGGCCCTCCCGAAGCGCCGCGCCGCCCGCGCCGCCGGCCAAGGCCGCCGCGGGCATGCCGGACAAGATGCGCGCCGTGCTGCAGCGGCTGCGCTCCGAGGTCGAGCGCAACTGCGAGCACGTCGGCGACCGCTTCGCCGACGAGGCCCGCGCGATCCACCGCGGCGAGAGCGAGGGCCGCCCCATCTACGGCGAGAGCACCCCGGAGCAGGCGCAGGCCCTGGCCGACGACGGCATCGAGGTCGCCCGCATCCCCTGGATTCCCCGCGCCGACGGCTGACGAGGCCTGACCGATGATCTCGACCCGCCTGCACGGCGCGCTCGATTACGCGACCGCCGCCGCCCTGGCCGGGTTGTCCGCGTCACGCGCCCTGCCCGGGCCGGTGCGGGGCGTGCTGGGCGCGTCCGCCGCGGTCCATGCCGGCTACGCGCTGCTGACGGACTACGAGGCCGGGCTGAGCCCCAGGCTCACGGTGCGGCGGCACCTGGCGCTCGACGCGCTCGGCGGGGGCGTCCTTTGTGCCGCCGGCCTGCTGATGCGCCGCCAGCCCGGCCCGGCGCGCGCCGTCCTGTTCGCCGCCGGCCTGTCGGAGTTGGCGATCGCCGCCCGTAGCCTCCCCCTCGCCTGGCCTCCGGTCGCCGCGGTCGGCTACCCGCCGCTCGACACCCCGAAGCCGGTCGCGAATGACGTGTTCGTCGTGGACAGCCTGCTGCCCGGCTTGATCGGCCGGGCCGCGGCGGCGCGCATGACCGTGCTGCGCCTGCCCGGCGGCGACCTGCTGCTGCACTCGCCCACCCGCTGCACCCCTTCGCTGCGGCGGGCGCTGGAGCGGCTCGGCCCGGTGCGGCACCTGGTCGCGCCCAACGTCGCCCACTGGATGTTCTTGGAGGAGTGGCAGCGCGCCTGCCCCGGGGCCGTCACCTGGGCGGCCCCCGGGCTGCGCCGCCGCGGCCCGGTGCGCCGCGGCGGGGTGCGGCTCGACCACGACCTCGGCGACCAGCCGCCGCCGGCCTGGGGCGGGGCGGTCGGCCTCGTCACCGTGCCGGGCGGCTTCGGCTTCCACGAGGTGGCGCTGTTCCACCGCCCGAGCCGCACCCTGCTGCTCGCCGACCTGGCGATGAACCTGGAGCCGGCCAAGCTGCCCGCGCCGGTGCGGCCGCTGGCCCGTTGGCTCGGCACCTTGGCGCCGGACGGGATGCCGCCCGCCTACCTCCGCGCCGTGGTCGGGCTGCGCCGCCGCGCCGCGTCCCGCGCCGCCCGACGCCTGGTCGCCCTCGGCCCGGAGCGCGTCGTGTTCGCGCACGGCCGCTGGTTCGAGGCCGACGGCGCGGCGCGGCTGCGGCGCTCGCTGCGGTGGCTGCTGGATTGAGGATCGCGTGGATCACGGCCGCCCGTCCGCCGCGCGCGTCAGCAGGGCGATGTAGTTCACCCCGAGGTCGCGGCTCTCCGCCCAGCGCCGCCGCAGCGGCTCGAACGTCATGCCGGCGCTGTCGCTCAGCCGGAACCCGGCCCGCCGGCCGGCCGCCGCCAGCTCGCCCGGGGTGACGAATCGCCCCCAGTCGTGGGTGCCGACCGGCAGCAGCCGCAGCACGTACTCCGCCCCCAGCTTGGCGACGACCAGGGAGCGCGCCGTGCGGTTCAGCGTCGAGACGAACAGCAGCCCGCCCGGCTCGACCAGCCGCGCCAGCAGCCGTAGGAACGCCTCCGGGTCGGTGACGTGCTCGATCACCTCCAGGGCGGTGACGACCGGGAAGCGCGCCCCCTCCGCCGCCAGGTCCTCCGCCGCGCCGGCCCGGTAGGCCAGGGCCAACCCCGCCCCTTCCCCTTGGGCTTCGGACTGATGCGCCTGGGCCGCCGCCACGGCGTCCGCGGCGGCGTCCAGCCCCAGCACGTCGTGGCCGAGCCGCGCCAAGGCTTCCGACGCGAGGCCGGCGCCGCAGCCGACGTCGAGCAGCCGCACGGGGCCTCCGAACGCCGCCCGCACGCGCCGGTCGATCCAGCCCACCCGCAGCGGGTTCATCGCGTGCAGCGGCGCCATCGGCCCGGCCGGGTCCCACCACTGGGCGGCGAGCCGGTCGAACCGCGCCACCTCGTCGGCCCGGACCGACGCGGCGTAACCCTGGGTTGCTGCCATGTTGCCCGCCTTCCCCGCCGCCGGTATGTCAGGCGACATGTGCGCCGGGGCGCGCGCCGCCGCAACCGGCGTCGCCGCGGCCGGGCGGGCGGCGCGCGGGACACGAAGGGATTGGCCGGGCATGGCGCGACTCGTGATGAAGTTCGGCGGCACCTCCGTCGCCGACCTCGACCGCATCCGCGCCGTCGCCGGGCGGGTGCGGCGCGAGGTGGAGGCCGGGCACCAGGTCGCGGTCGTGGTGTCGGCGATGTCGGGCGTCACCAACCAGCTCGTCGCCTGGTGCCAGGCGCTCAGCCCGCTGCACGACGCGCGCGAGTACGACTCGGTGGTCGCCACCGGCGAGCAGGTCACGAGCGGGCTGCTCGCCATCGCGTTGCACGCGCTAGGGGTGGACAGCCGCTCCTGGGCCGGCTGGCAGGTGCCGCTGCGGACCGACGCCGCCCACGGCCGGGCGCGAATCGAGGGCGTGGACGGGGCGGCGCTACTGCGCGCGATGGATGCGGGCCAGGTGCCGGTGGTGGCCGGCTTCCAGGGGATCGGCCCGGGGGGGCGGATCAGCACGCTCGGCCGTGGCGGTTCGGACACGTCGGCGGTCGCATTGGCCGCCGCGCTCAAGGCCGACCGCTGCGACATCTATACGGACGTGGACGGGGTCTATACCACCGACCCACGGATCACCGACCGCGCCCGCAAGCTGGACAAGATCGCCTACGAGGAGATGCTGGAGCTGGCGTCGGTGGGCGCGAGGGTGCTGCAGACCCGCAGCGTCGAGCTGGCGATGAAGGAGCGCGTGCGGGTCCAGGTGCTCAGCAGCTTCGAGGACGAGCCAGGAACCCTGGTGGTGGATGAGGACGAGATCGTGGAACAGGCCATCGTCGCCGGCATCGCCTACTCGCGGGACGAGGCCAAGATCACGCTGCGCCACGTCCCGGACCGCCCGGGGGTGGCGGCGGCGATCTTCGGCCCGCTGAGCGGGGCCAACGTCAACGTGGACATGATCGTGCAGAACGTGGCCGCGGACGGCACCACGGACATGACCTTCACCGTCGGCCGCGCCGACCTCGCCCGCGCCCAGGCCATCCTGGACGCCAACAAGGAGGCGATCGGCTCCAGCACGCTGCTCGCCGACCCGGACGTGGCCAAGATCAGCGTCGTCGGCGTCGGAATGCGCAGCCACGCGGGCGTCGCCACCACCATGTTCGCGACCTTGGCCGCCAAGGGCATCAACATCGAGGTCATCTCGACGAGCGAGATCAAGGTCAGCGTGCTGATCGGCGCCGAGTACACCGAGCTGGCGGTGCGGGCGCTGCACACCGCCTACGGCCTCGATGCCGCCTGACCACACCCTGCCGCGGGACGGGGTCGGCGGGCGGCGGCCTGCCGGAGTGGGCGAGCCTCAGCTTGCTGAGGTTGGCGAGCGTCGGCCTGCTGGGATTGGCGAGCGTCGGCTCGACCGGCTTTGGTCGCGCGGGGCCGCCTTCCTCGGCACGCGCTACGCCATCCTGGGGGGCGCGATGAGCTGGGTCAGCGAGCAGCGCCTGGTCGCGGCCATCAGCAACGCCGGCGGCTTCGGCGTCCTCGCCTGCGGCTCCATGAGTCCCGACGCGCTGGCCGCCGAGATCGCCGGCGCCCGCGCCCGCACCGCCCGGCCGTTCGGCGTCAACCTCATCACCATGCACCCCGAGCTGGACGCCTTGATCGACACCTGCCTCCAGGCGGGGGTCGGCCACGTCGTGCTGGCGGGAGGCGTGCCGAAGACGGCCGCCGTGCGCCGGGTCAAGGACGGCGGCGCGGGGCTGATCTGCTTCGCCCCGGCGCTCGGGTTCGCCCAGCGCCTGGTCCGGGCCGGGGCCGACGCGCTGATCATCGAAGGCTCCGAGGCCGGCGGCCACATCGGCCCCGTGTCGCTCGGCGTGCTGGCGCAGGAGATCCTGCCCCACGTGCGCGAGGTCCCGGTGTTCGTCGCCGGCGGCATCGGCCGCGGCGACGCGATCGCCGCCTACCTGCGCATGGGCGCGGCTGGGGCGCAGCTCGGCACCCTGTTCGCCGCCTCGGTCGAGAGCATCGCCCACCCGAACTACAAGCGCGCCTGCATCCACGCCCGCGCCCGCGACGCGCTGCCCAGCGTCCAGCTCGATCCGGCCTTTCCGGTGATCCCGGTCCGCGCCCTGGCCAACGCCGCCACCGGGCGGTTCGTGCAGCACCAGGCCGAGATGGTCCGCCAGGTCGCGGACGGGCGGCTGACGCGCGAGCAGGCCCAGCTCGGCATCGAGCACTTCTGGGCCGGGGCGCTGAGGCGCGCGGTGATCGACGGCGATGTCGAGAACGGCTCCCTGATGGCCGGCCAGTCCGTCGGCATGGTGACGGCCGAGCTGCCGACCGCCGCCATCATCGGGCAGTTGGTGGACCAGGCCCGCGCCGCGCTGGATGATGACTGAGCGGGGGGCTGACGGGGCCTCAGGCCGCCCGTAATGCCCGGCACCCGCCACCTCCTGGCCCGGCTTCGCGCCCTGATGGCCGGCGGCACGGCGGACGCCGACGCGACCCTGCGCGCCCTGACCCGGCTCGTCGCCGGCGAGCTGGTGGCCGAGGTCTGCACCGTCTACGCCATCCGCCCCGGCGACCTGCTCGAACTGGCCGCCACCTGCGGCCTCAACCCCGAGGCGGTCGGCCGCACCCGGCTGCGCGTCGGCGAGGGCATCGTCGGCCTCGTCGCCGCCACCGGCACGATCCAGAACCTGCCCGACGCGCAGAACCACCCCGCCTTCGCCTACCGCCCCGAGACCGGCGAGGACTCCTACGCCTCGCTGCTCGCCGTCCCGGTGCGCCGCGCCGGCCGCACGCTCGGCGTGCTCGCGGTGCAGAACCGCGCCCCCCGGCGCTACGACAACGACGAGTGCGAGGTGCTGGAAACCGTCGCCATGCTGCTGGCCGAGGTGCTGGCCGGGGCGGGCGCGATCGACGGCGCCGAGCAGGGCGTGGGCGGCACCCTGTCCCGCCGCTTCGCCGCCAACCCGCTCGCGCCGGGCATCGCCATCGGCCCGGTGGTGCTGCACGGCATGGGCGCGCCCTTGCGGCAGTTGCTGGCCGAGGACCCGGACGCCGAGCTGGCCCGCCTCGCCGCCGCCGGGACCACCATGCGCCGCACCCTCGAGGACCTGATCGAGACCCGGATGCCCGACGGCGACGGCGCGCGGGCCGTGCTGGAGGCGACCCGGCTGGTCGCGCGCGACGGGAGCTGGATGGGCCGCGTGCGCGAGGCGATCGCCGGCGGCCTCACCGCCGAGGCGGCCATCCACCGCGGCATGAACGAGGTGCGCGACCGGATGCGGCGCATCACCGACCCCGACCTGCGCGAGCGCCTGGCCGACCTGGAGGATCTCGCCGGCCGCCTGCTCGCGGCGTTGGACGGCGGCGCGGACGTCACCCAGGTGGCGCAAGGCTCGATCCTGCTCACCCGCCGGCTCGGCCCGGCGCAACTGCTCGAATGGCACGCCCGCGGCATCGGCGGCGTGCTGATCGAGGAAGGCAGCGCCGGCGGCCACGCCGCCATCCTGGCCCGCGCCCTCGGCCTGCCGGCGCTGGGCGGCGCGCGCGGCGTGATGGAGGCGGTGCAGGAAGGCGACGCCGCCGTGCTCGACGCCGACGAGGGCCAGGTCATCCTGCGGCCCGAAGGCGGCGTCGTCGCCGCCTACCGCCGCGCCCTGCAGGTGCGCGAGGCGGTGGAGGCCGGATACGCCGCCCAGCGCCACCGCCCGGCGCGGACCGCCGACGGGGTGCCGCTGACGCTCATGCTCAACGTCGGCCTGACGCTCGAGATGGAGCAGCTCGACACGACCGGCGCCGCCGGCATCGGCCTGTTCCGCACCGAGATCGCCATGCTGGCCCGGGGCGCGGTCGCCGACGTCGCCGACCAGGCGGCGATCTACGCCCGCGTGCTCGACGCCGCCGGGCCGCGCCCGGTGCGCTTCCGCACCCTCGACCTCGGCGGCGACAAGCTGCTGCCGGACGCGGCCCCCCAGGCTGAGGAGAACCCGGCGATGGGCTGGCGCAGCTTGCGCATCGGCCTCGACCGCCCGGCCCTGCTCCGCCGCCAGCTCCGCGCCCTGCTGCTGGCCGCCGCCGGCCGGCCGCTCAGCGTCATGTTCCCGATGGTCGCGACCATGAGCGAGTTCCGCGCCGCCCGCGACCTGCTGCGCGCGGAGGCCGCCCGCGTCCGCCCGGCCCCGGAGCAGCTATTCGTCGGCAGCATGATCGAGGTGCCTTCCCTGCTGTTCCAGTTGCCGGCGCTGATGCGCGAGGCCGACTTCGTCTCCATCGGCTCAAACGACCTGATGCAGTTCCTGTTCGCCGCCGACCGCGGCACCCCGGCGCTGGCCAACCGCTACGACCTGCTGAGCGCCCCGGCGCTCGACGCGCTGGAGATGATCGAGCGCGCGGCCGGCGCGGCGGGGGTCGAGCTGTCCGTCTGCGGCGAGCACGCCTCGCGCCCGTTGGAGGCCCTGGTGCTGGCCGCGCTCGGCATCACCACCTTGTCGATGCCGGCCGCCAGCCTGTTGCGCCAGAAGGCGATGATGGCCCGGGTCGACCTCGCCGAGCTGCGCGGCCTGCTCGCCGCCCTGCGCCGCAACGACCACGGCGCGGCCAGCCTGCGCGAGCTGATCGCCACCTGGGCGCGGGAGCACGGGCACATCGGGTGAAGGGTTCGCGCGGCCGCGCGCGCGGGTTGCCGGAACCGTTGCCGGAACCGACGCGCCCGGCCCGGCCAGACCCACGGCCGTCGGACGGCGGCGGTGGACGGCACCGGCCGGGACGGGCACTCTGCTCGCGGGATAACCTGGACCGACCCCATCGGGAGGAGCTTGTCCGTGAGCGAGGCGCGACCGCACGTCGTGGTGATCGGCGGCACGTCCGGCATCGGCTTGGCGGCTGCCAAGCTCCTCGTCGCGCGGGGTGCCGCGGTCACGGTCGCGGGACGCGACCGCGCCAAGGCCGGTGCCGCGGCCAGCGGTCTCGGCGAGGGCGCGAAAGGCGAGGCGGTCGATGCCGGTGACCGTACGGCGCTGGACGCCTTGTTCGGCCGGATCGGGCCGGTGGGCCACCTCGTGGTGGCCGCGTCCGGCGGTGCCGGCGCGGGACCGTTCGGGGAGGTCGCGGAGGCAGCCTTGCGACGGGGTTTCGAGGCGAAGTTCTGGGTTCACTGGAACGCGGCGCAATCCGTGCTGCCGCACCTGGCGCCGGCCGGGTCCATCACGCTCGTCACCGCGGCCTCGTCCCGTTTGGCCAACCCGGGAACGTCAGGGCTCGCGGCGATCAACGGAGCGCTCGAGCGGATGGTGGTGACGCTGGCGCGCGAACTGGCGCCGCGGCGGGTGAACGCCGTCTCGCCCGGGGTCATCGACACGCCGTGGTGGTCCGACAAGCCGCCCGGACTGTTCGAGGCCGAGAGCCGCAAGTCGCCCCTCGCCAGGCCGGGCCGGGCCGAGGAGGTCGCCGACGGCATCGCGTTCCTGATCGGCAACGCGTTCGTGACGGGCGTCGTGCTCGACATCGACGGCGGCTTGCACCTCACCTGACGGCGGAAAGGTGATGTGCCGACACGCGACGACCCCCGACGGCGTTGGCGCGATCCGCACCGAACCTTTCTTATCAAATCAACATTTTACCTCACCATGTTCGCGCCTCGCCGGCAGCCGACAAATTCTAACCCCCACACCGCGCCTCCGACCCATCCTGTTCTCGACACGATCAGGGCGAAACCGTTAATCGTTAGCACCTTAGAATTATAACGCTCACACGCTCCAACGACTCAGAGGCGCAAGGTGCTGCACGACCGCAAGCCGAAGTTCCAGAGCGTGTCGGACATGATGTCCGTCGCCGAAAGCAGCCCGGCCCTGGGCACGTCCCGCGTCGGGGCCGAGTTGCGCGCGGCGCGGCTGCGGCTCGGCTGGCAGTTGTACGAAGCCGCCGCCGCCCTGCGCATCCGCCTGCCGTTCCTGGAGGCCATCGAGGCCGGGCGGCTGTCCGACCTGCCCGGCAACGCCTACGCCGTCGGCTTCGTCCGCAGCTACGCCGCCATGCTCGGCCTCGACCCGGCCGAGGCCGCGCGCCGCTTCCGCGCCGAGTCGCAGGACATCAACCGCCGCACGGTGCTGACCTTTCCCGCCCCGGTGCCGGAGCGCGGCGTGCCCGCCGGCGCGGTCGTGCTGCTGGGCCTCGTGATCGCGGCCGGGTCGTACGCCGCCTGGTTCCAGGTCTCGGGCCGCCCGGCCGCGCCCGACGCCGTGCCCGACGTGCCCGAGCGCCTGATGGCCCTAGCCGAGACGCCGGCCCCGCCGCCCGCCGCGTCCCCGCCCGCCGCCTTGCCCATCGCCGCCCCGCCCGCCGCGCCTTCCCTGGCCGCCGCCGACGGGCCGCCCGCCCCAGCGCCGCCGGCCGAGCCGGCCCCTGCTCCTGCCCCTGCTCCTGCCCTGGCCGCCGCTGCCGAGCCGAACCGCATGGTGCTGCGCTTCAAGGCCGATTCCTGGGTGCAGGTGCGCGAGAAGCAGGGTCCGGTGCTGCTCAGCCGGACCATGCGCGAGGGCGAGACCTGGCCGGTGCCGAACGGCCAGCTCCTGCTCACCACCGGCAACGCCGGCGGCGTCGACGTGGTGATCGACGGCGGCGTGCAGCCCGCGCTGGGGGCGGCCGGCGTCGTCCGCCGCGACATCGCGCTCAACGCCGAGGCCGGCACCCTCGCCCTGCCCGGCTCTCTGACCTTTGGTCCCGCGTCCCCTGGCCCCGCGTCCCCTGGCTCGACTTCGAGGCCGCCGCCGCGGTAGAAGCGCCCGGCGGCCTCGCCTATGTTGGGCCGGCAACCCGGGAAGCACGCGCATGAGCTACCGCCCCTACCAGCAGATCGACCGCCGCCGCTCGCGGCAGATCCACGTCGGCGCCGTGCCGGTCGGCGGCGACGCGCCGATCACCGTGCAGACCATGACCAACACGCTGACCACCGACATCCCCGCGACCATCGCCCAGATCAGGCGCGCCGAGGAGGCAGGCGTCGACATCGTGCGCGTGTCCTGCCCCGACCAGGAGAGCGCGCTGGCGCTGAAGCAGATCGTGCCGGCGGTCAGCGTGCCGATCGTGGCCGACATCCACTTCCATTACCGCCGGGCCATCGAGGCGGCGGAGAGCGGCGCGGCCTGCCTGCGGATCAACCCCGGCAACATCGGCAGCGCCGAGCGGGTGCGCGAGGTGGTGAAGGCGGCGCGCGACCACGGCTGCTCCATGCGGATCGGCGTCAACGCCGGCTCCCTGGAGCGACACCTGCTGGAGAAGTACGGCGAGCCGAACCCGGAGGCGCTGGTGGAAAGTGCGCTGGAGCACGCCAAGATCCTGCAGGACCACGACTTCCACGAGTTCAAGATCAGCGTCAAGGCGAGCGACGTGTTCATGGCCGTCGCCGCTTACCAGCAACTGGCCGAGCAGTGCGACCACCCGTTGCACATCGGCATCACCGAGGCCGGCACCAAGCGCGCCGGCACGGTGAAGTCGGCGATCGGCCTCGGCAGCCTGCTGTGGGCCGGGGTGGGCGACACCCTGCGCGTCTCTCTCTCGGCCGAGCCGGAGGAGGAGGTCCATGTCGGCTGGGACATCCTGAAGTCGCTCGGCCTGCGCCACCGCGGCGTCAAGATCGTGTCCTGCCCCTCTTGCGCCCGCCAGGGCTTCAACGTCATCGACACCGTGGCGCAGTTGGAGGAGCGGCTGGCGCACATCAAGACGCCGATCACGCTCAGCATCATCGGCTGCGTGGTGAACGGCCCGGGCGAGGCGCTGATGACCGACATCGGCGTCACCGGCGGCGGCAACGGCCGCCACATGGTCTACGCCGCCGGCAAGACCGACCACACCATCGACGGCGCCGCCATGATCGAGCGTATCGTCGACCTGGTGGAGCGCAAGGCGGACGCGTTGCAGGCCGAGCAGGGCGCGGTGAAGGTCGCGGCGGAGTAGCGTTGGCCGTCCTGCAACCGGTCCGCGGCACGCGCGACCTGATCGGCGAGGACCAGCGGCGCCACACCCACGTCATCGACGCCGCCCGCCGCGTCGCCGCGCTCTACGGCTTCGACGAGTGGGCGACCCCGGTGTTCGAGGACACCCGCGTGTTCTCCCGCACCCTGGGCGACACGTCCGACGTGGTGACGAAGGAGATGTACACCTTCGAGGACCGCGGCGGTGACAGCCTCACCCTGCGGCCCGAGAACACCGCCGGCATCTGCCGCGCCCTGGTGACCAACGGCCTGACGCAGTCCCTGCCGCAGAAGGTGTTCTACGCCGGGCCGATGTTCCGCTACGAGCGGCCGCAGAAGGGCCGCTACCGCCAGTTCCACCAGATCGGCGCCGAGTTGATCGGCCCGGCGGAACCCTTGGCCGACGCGGAGGTGATCGCCCTCGGCTGGGCGGTACTGCGAGCCCTCGGCGTGGCCGGCAGCACGGTGCTGGAGCTGAACACGCTGGGCGACATGGAAAGCCGCGCCGCCTACCGCGCCGCGCTGGTCGAGCACTTCGCCGCCCACGAGAGCGAACTCTCAACCGACAGCCAGGAGAGGCTGCGCCGCAACCCGCTGCGCATCCTGGACAGCAAGGACCAGGGCGACCGTGCCCTGATCGCCGGCGCGCCCACCATCGGGGCGTCGCTGACCCCGGCGGCGGCGGCGTTCTACGACGGGCTGCGCGCGTGGCTCGACCGCTTCGGCGTGCCGTTCCGCGAGAACCCGCGCATCGTCCGCGGCCTCGACTACTACAACCACACCGCGTTCGAGTTCGTCACCACGGACCTCGGCGCGCAGGGCACGGTGCTGGCGGGCGGGCGCTACGACGGGCTGGTGCAGCAGATGGGCGGGCCGCCGGTGCCGGCGGTCGGCTGGGCGGCGGGCGTCGAGCGGCTGGCGATGCTGCTGGCCGCGCCCCCCGCCGCCCCGGCCGGCGTCGCCGTGGTGCCGATGGGCGAGGCCGAGGAAGCGGCGGCGGTGGCCGCCTTGCAGGCTCTGCGCGCCGCGGGCGTGCGGGCCGAGATGAGCTACCGCGGCAACCTCAAGCGGCGGCTGGAGCGGGCCAACCGCGTCGGCGCGCGGGCGGCGGTGATCATCGGCGCGGCGGAGCTGGCGCGCGGCGTGGCCCAGGTCAAGGACCTCGGCACAGGCGGCCAGTCCGAGGTGGCGCTGGCCGACCTGGCGGCACACCTGGCATGACCTACCCGGCGTGAGCGGCTCGCTCGACCACAAGCTCGACCGCATCGTCGGCCGGGCCGCGGAGTTGCGCGACCTGCTCAGCGAAGGGGCGGGCGACGGCTTCGCCAAGCTGAGCAAGGAGCTGAGCGACCTCGATCCCATCGTCGCGCGCATCGGCGACCTGCGCGCCGCCGAGCAGGCCGCGAGCGACGCCGAGCAGCTCTTGGCGGACCCCGAGCTGCGCGCCCTGGCCGAAGCCGAGCTTTACGACCTCAAGGAGCGCCTGCCCGCGCTGCGCCACGAGATCCGCCTCGCCCTGCTGCCGCGGGACGAGGCCGACGCCCGCAGCGCCATCCTGGAGGTGCGCCCGGCCGCCGGCGGCGACGAGGCCGGGCTGTTCGCCGCCGAGTTGTTCGCCATGTACCAGAAGTACGCGGCGCAGAAGGGTTGGCGCGCCGAGGTGCTGGAATACGCCGACACCGGCCTCGGCGGCGTCAAGGAAGCGGTGGCCGAGATCACCGGGCGCAACGTGTTCGCCCGCCTCAAGTACGAATCGGGCGTCCACCGCGTCCAGCGCGTCCCGGCCACCGAGAGCCAGGGCCGCATCCACACCTCGACGGTGACGGTCGCCGTGCTGCCGGAAGCGGAGGAGTTCGACGTGGAGGTGAACGACGTCGACCTGCGCATCGACGTGTATCGCGCTTCGGGCGCGGGCGGACAGCACGTCAACAAGACCGAGAGCGCGGTCCGCATCACCCACGTCCCCAGCGGCGTCGTCGTCGCCATGCAGGAGGAGCGCAGCCAGCACAAGAACCGCGCCAAGGCGATGAAGATCCTGCGCTCCAAGCTCTACGACGCGCAGCGCAGCAGCCTGGACGCGACGCGCGCCGCCGACCGCCGCAGCCAGGTCGGCACCGGCGACCGCAGCGAGCGCATCCGCACCTACAACTTCCCGCAAGGCCGGGTCAGCGACCACCGCATCGGGCTGACCTTGCACAGCATCGAGCGGGTGATGCAGGGCGACCTCGACGAGATCGTGGACCGGCTCACCGCCGAAGACCAGGCGGCCCGGCTCGCCGCCCAGGAGTGAGCGCGCGCGCGCCTGACGGGCGGCAAGGCGTGCTGACTGTCGCGGACGCCCTGCGCCGCGGCGCGGCCCGGCTGGCCGCCGCCGGCGTCGACACCCCCGCCCTCGACGCCCGCCTGCTGCTCGCCCACGCCGCCGGGCGCGACCAATCGACGTTGCTGCGCGACCGCGGCGCCGTGGTGGACGGCGGGGCGTATCAGGCCCTGCTCGACCGCCGCGCCGCGCGCGAGCCGGTCGCCCGCATCCTCGGCCGCCAGGGCTTCTGGACGCTCGACCTCGAAGTGTCCGCCGACACGCTGGTGCCGCGCCCCGACTCCGAGACCCTGATCGAGGCCGCCCTCGCCGCCCGTCCCGGCCGGGACCGCGTCCGCCGCGTGCTCGACCTCGGCACCGGCACCGGCTGCCTGCTGCTCGCCGCCCTCAGCGAGTTCCCGCAGGCCTGGGGCCTCGGCCTCGACCGTTTCCCCGCCACCGCCGCCGTGGCCCGGCGCAACGCCGCCGCCGCCGGCCTCGCGGGGCGCGCCTCGGTCGTGGCCGGCGACTGGGCCGCGCCCCTCGCCGGCCGCTTCGACCTCGTGCTCAGCAACCCGCCCTACGTGGCCCGGCCCGACCTCGCCCGGCTGATGCCCGAGGTCGCGCTGTTCGAGCCCCCGCGCGCCCTCGACGGCGGCGAGGACGGCCTCGACGCCTACCGCGCCCTGCTCCGCGCCCTGCCCGGCCTGCTCGCGCCCGGTGGCCTGGCCGTGTTCGAGCTGGGCGCGGGGCAAGCCGGCCCGGTCGCCGCGATGGCGCGGGCCGAGGGCTTCGGGACCGCCGTCCGCGCAGACCTGGGTGGCGTCGATCGCGCGCTGCTGCTGGAGAAAAAGGTTGGCATCCGAACCGGACCGATTTAAGTTGCGAGCACGCATGACGGAACGCGGCCTCGAGGCCCGTTCCCGAAATGTCCGATGGGCGGCCGACTCGGTCCCTGACCTCGGATGAGCGTGATCGACCGACGTCAGGCCTGCGTGACACCGATGGAGAGGTCCGCGCCGGACAACAGGAAAGCACAACAGTGGCAATGAACATGAAGCGCATGCGCGGGCGCAACCACCGTGGCGGCAGCGGCGGCGGCCCGGTCCGCCATCAGAGCGGCAACGTGCCGATGAACCGCAACCACGTCTTCGACAGCAGCGGGCCGGACCTGCGTATCCGCGGCACGTCGCAGCAGTTGTTCGAGAAATACCTCCAGCTCGGCCGCGACGCCACCAGCGGCGGCGACCGCGTCATGGCGGAGAGCTACTTCCAGCATGCCGAGCACTACTTCCGCATCCTGAACGCCATGAACCAGGCGGCGCAGCAAGGCAGCCAGGAGCAGATGCAAAACCAGCACGGCGGCCAGCAGGGTGGCCGGGACCAGAGCTACCAACGCCGCCACGACACCCTGGCCGACGCCAACGGGGCGGCCGACCCCGACGCGGGCGACGACGACCAGCCCGCCGCGCCGGATCAGCGGCCCATCGCGATCACCGCCGGCGCGCCCGAGTCCTGAGCCCCGAGGCCCGTCCCAGGCTAAGCAGCCGCGCGGGGACGCCCGGGGTGGCGCTGCCCGGCGCGGAGTCGTGTCACGGAACGGCCCGGGTCGCCGCGGTCACCCCGTCCGCTCCGCCGCCAGCAGCCCTTCCCGCTCGAACAGCGCGATCAGCACCAAGTTGACGTTGAACTTGAAATCGTCGGTGTCGCGCACCCGTTGCAGCGCCCGCGCCAGCGGCCACAGCTCGAAGCCAGACACCTCGCCGTCCCGCGGCTCCGGCGTGAAGCTCTCCGGCAGGTCCACGTCGTAGCAGTGCACCAAGTCTCGCCGCAGCCCTTCCGGCCGCTCCATCGCGTAGCGGATCACCCCCCGGTGCCGCGCGCCCGTGAGCAACGCCGGCGGCAGCCCGGCTTCCTCGTCGGCCTCCTTGGCCAGCGTCGCCAGCGGCGTCAGCCCGGCCGGCACTCCGCCACCGACGACGTGATCGAGCTTGCCGGGGTCGAGCAGCTTGTCCGCCGCCCGCCGGGCCACCCACATCCAGGTCTCGGCCCCGCGCCGCACCAGCCCGTTGAGGTGGACCCCCACCGCCTGCACCCCGAACAGCGGCAGCGCGCCGCGGTCCAGCACCGCGAGCGCCGGGCCGTCGGCGTCCGCCCGCACGTCGAACGCCTCGCCGCGCCAGCGGAACCGCCCCCCCGCCGCCAGCGCCCGCGCCGTGTCCTGCAGCCGCTCCGCCCGCACCGAGACGCCGCCCGCGTGCTCGGCCGCGCCCAGCGCCGTGAGCGGCCCCGCGAGGCCGGGCTCGATCCAGCCCACCGCCGCCCCGTCGATCCGGAACACGAGCCGGCCTCCCGGCAGCACGGCGTTGTTGCAGGCGGCGACGTGGCGATAGATCGGGTCCATCGCGCCGATATGGCAGCCATTCCGTTCCGCGCCAGCGAACAACCTTTGCACCGGCCCCCGGAGCCGCCACATAGCGTCCATGCCTCCCGACGAAACCGACCCACCCGCCCTGCGACCGTCGCGGAACGGCTTCCAGACCGTCCGCTCCCTGTTGCCCTACCTGTGGCCGGCCGGCGACCGCGAAAGCCACCTGCGCGTGGTCGCCGCCGCCCTGTTGCTGGTCGCGGCCAAGGTCGCCACCGTCTACATCCCGATCGTCTACAGCCAGGCCGTCGACTCGCTGACGCCGCGCGACCACGTCCTCACCGTGCCGTTGGGCCTGATCGGCGCGTACGCCCTGCTGCGAGTCGCGTCCGCCGGGTTCGCCGAGATGCGAGACGCCGTGTTCGCCGCCGTGCAGCAGCGCACCATCCGCAAGGTGGCGCTGCAGACCTTCAAGCACGTCCACCAGCTCTCGCTGCGCTTCCACCTCGACCGCCACACCGGCGGCCTGTCGCGCGCGATCGAGCGCGGCACCGGCGGCGTCGAGGCCGTGCTGCGGCTCGCGGTGTTCAACATCCTGCCGACCCTGTTCGAGGTGCTGCTCGTCACCGCCATCCTGTGGCGGCTGTTCGACTGGCGGTTCGCCTTCGTCACCTTCGCCGCCGTCGTGTGCTACGTCGGCTTCACCTTCGCTTTCACCAACTGGCGCGTCCGCTTCCGCCGCACCATGAACGAGATGGACAGCGACGCGCAGACCAAGGCCGTGGACAGCCTGCTCAACTTCGAGACGGTGAAGTACTTCGGCAACGAGGCGCACGAGGCCGCCCGCTTCGACCAGGCCCGCGCCCGCTACGAGCGCGCCGCGGTCAAGAGCCAGGTCACGCTCAACATGCTCAACCTCGGCCAGGCGGTCATCATCGCCGGCGGCCTCGGCCTCGTCATGCTGATGGCGGCCCGCGGCGTGCAGGGCGGCTCCATGACCGTCGGCCAGTTCGTCCTGGTCAACACCTACCTGATGCAGCTCTACCAGCCGCTCAACTTCCTCGGGTTCGTCTACCGCGAGATCAAGCAGGGCTTGGTCGACATGGAGCAGATGTTCCAGTTGCTCGGCGTCCACCAGGAGGTCGCCGACCGCCCCCGTGCCCAGGCGCTGGCCCCCCACCCCGACGCCGAGGGGGCCGGCAGCGTCAGCTTCCGCGGCGTCCATTTCGGCTACAACCCGAACCGCGACATCCTGAAGGGGGTGAGCTTCACCGTGTCGCCGGGCGCGAAGCTCGCCGTCGTCGGGCCGACCGGGGCCGGCAAGTCCACCATCAGCCGGCTGCTGTTCCGTTTCTACGACGTCACCGCCGGTGCGGTGGAGATCGACGGCATCGACGTGCGCGACCTTACGCAAACGAGCCTGCGCGCCGCCATCGGCGTCGTGCCGCAGGACACCGTGCTGTTCAACGACACCATCGGCTACAACATCGCCTATGGCCGCCCGGGGGCCACGCCCGAGCAGGTGGAGCAGGCCGCCCGCCTCGCCCAGGTGCACGATTTCGTCCTCGGCCTGCCTGACGGCTACGACACCCGGGTCGGCGAGCGCGGCCTCAAGCTGTCCGGCGGCGAGAAGCAGCGCGTCGCCATCGCCCGCACCATCCTCAAGGACCCGCGCATCCTCATCCTCGACGAGGCGACCAGCGCCCTCGACACCGGCACCGAGCGCGACATCGAGACGGCGCTGCGCACGGTGTCGCGCGACCGCACCACGATCGTCATCGCCCACCGCCTGTCCACCGTGGTGGACGCCGACGAGATCCTGGTGCTGCAGGAAGGCCGGGTCGCCGAGCGCGGCACCCACGCGGCCCTGCTCGCCCATGACGGGCTTTACGCCCGCATGTGGGCGCTGCAGGCCGAGCAGCGGGCCGAGGAGGACGAGACCGACCTTCCTCAGCCGATGGACGAGACCGCCCTCGTCGGCCGATAGACGGGACGGCCTCCGCGGCCGGTGGACGAGACGGCCTTCGCGGCCGACAGAGGCGGCGACCGAGGCGCAGTGACCGAAGGGAGACGACGCATGGACGACCGAGACCCGCCGCCTGACCTCAGCCACGCCGGGGCCGTGGTGGACAAGGCGATCGAGTACATGCTGGGCCAGAACCTGGCCCCGATCGCCGTCGCCTCCGCCCTGCTCGGCGGCTCGCTCGGCTTGCTCGCCCGCAGCATGGGGGACCAGTCGATCGTCCAGGTGCTGGAGAACGCCATGACCAGCGTCCGCTCGGGCGAGCTCAGGGCCGAGTACGGCGAGCCGGATCTCATGCACCCGCCCCGTCCCTGAGGCGAAGCCCTCTGGCCCCCCGCGCTGCCCTTGACGCGACGCCGGCTCACCGGCATACACCGCCGCTCATCCAGGGGGGCCGCCCCCCAACGATCAGGACCTCAACCCATGTCTCGTCGCTGCCAGTTCACCGGCAAGGGCGTGCAGTCTGGCAACAACGTCAGCCACGCCAACAACAGGACCCGCCGCCGCTTCCTGCCCAACCTGCAGCAGGCGTCGCTCGTCTCCGACATCCTCGGTACCACCGTCCGGATGCGCCTGACGACCCACGCGATGCGCACCGTCGAGCACAACGGCGGCCTCGACTCTTTCCTGCTCGGCACGCCGAACCGCGACCTCCCGGCCCCGGCCCAGGTGCTGAAGCGCCGCATCATCCGCTCGCAGGCCAAGCGCGCCGCCGCGCCTGCCTGAATCCGGGGCCGACGCGGCCGCCGCCGGTCCGGAGCGCCTCCCCCCATCTACCGCGCGCCGCGGCGTCGTTCCGCCCGTCCTCAAGCGCCTCGGCCGCCGCGCGCGCGCGTCCGCCCGGCCAGCGTCGATGCTGGTTCGCCTGCCCGACGACCGCACCATCGGCGTCGAGGAATACGGCGACCCCGCCGGCCCCGTGGTGCTCTACTTCCACGGCTGGCCCGCCTGCCGCCTGGAGGCCGGGCTGATCCCCGGTCTGCCCGTCCGCCTGCTCGCCCTCGATCGACCCGGCTACGGCCGCTCCACCCCACGGCCCGGCCGCGCCCTGCTCGACTGGCCGGCCGACGTCGCCCACGTCGCCGACCGCCTCGGCCTCGACGCTTTCCACCTGGTCGGCCTGTCCGGCGGCGCGCCCTACGCCGCCGCCTGCGCCGCCCTGCTGCCGGATCGCGTGCGCGGCCTGGCGCTCGTCAGTCCGGTGCCGCCGTCCAAGGGCGTCCCGGGCGGCACCCCCGGCATCGGCCACCTGTTCCGCCTCGGCCGCCATCCCCGCCTGGCGCGGCGCTTGTTCGGTCTGGCCCGGCCGCTGCTGTACCGGCGCATCATCACCCCCCGCACCATCGTCGGCCCCGGCCTGCCGCCGGCCGACGCCGCCGTGCTGACCCGCGCGACCCTGGCCGGCCTCGCCCGCGTGTGGCGCGAGGGCTTCGGCCGCGGGATCGAGGGCGCGCTGTCCGACGCCGCCATCTACGCCTCGGACTGGGGCGGGCTGCTGGACACGATCCAAGCGCCCGCCAGCCTGTGGTTCGGCGCGCAGGACTCCCTGGTGCCGCGCGCCACCCTGGCTCCTTACGCCGCCATCCCCGGCCTGCGTTGGCGCGTGCTGGCGGACGAGGGCCACTACTCCCTGCCGCTCCGCCGGGCCAACGCGATCCTCCATGACCTGATGATGGCCCCGGCGACGGCGGTCGGCGGGTCTCCTGCCGGCCGCCCGGCGGCGTGGCCGGCGTAAGCGCCGCGCCTCGCGCGCCGCCTGCCAACCCGGCGCGCATGCTAATGCTAGTCGATCCAACGCGCTCTCGGCGCATGGCTGGGATCTCATGAGGGGGCGTCGCCGCGGGTGATCCGCCGACAGGTCGGGCGCGCCCTCGTGCCTGATCGAGCTGAGCGGCGGCGCGAAAACGCTGGGGCGATGTCACGTGAGGTCAGAACGCTCTCGGTGCGAGACGGGCCGCGGTACCCGTTTTCGTGATGAAACTGTGGCGGGAAAATGGCTTTTAAGCGCCATTGAAACATTGGGAAAGACGAAAGATGATGTATCGACTGCCCTTGGGGCTTCTACTTGGCACGACGGCTTTCGCTGCCGGTGCTATGGCGCAAACGACTTCACCGCAGTCAGGCAATGCTTGCCAGAGCTTAGTCAGCTTCTTGCAGCAGCGCGGCGCGGCCAAGCCGGCAGCGCCGATGACGGTTGAGCAGGCGCGGACCCTGCAACGTGACAACAACGAGGCGGCGTGTCGGGACGCCATCACCAAGACCCAGGCGGCCGGCGTCACGGTTCCGGCCAATATGCTGCTTCTCGTCGCCCAGCCGGCCGGCACGGCGACCCAGCCGGCAGGCCCGGCGGTCAAGGTGGAGCAAGCGCCACCGCAGGTGACGGTGCAGCAGTCGGAGCCTCAGGTCACGGTGCGGCAGCCTCAACCCGAGATCACCGTGCACCAGCCAGCGCCGACGGTGACGGTCGACATTCCGCAGCCCGAGATCACGATCAAGATGCCGCCGCCGGACGTGCAGGTGAGCCAGGCCCAGCCGCAGGTGTCCGTCAACCAGGCGAAGCCGCAGGTTCAGGTCGTCCAGCCGGCCGCGCCGCAGGTGCAGGTGCAGGCGGCGCAGCCGAACGTCCAGGTGCAACGGTCGGCGGATTCGCAACCCAACGTGACCGTGCAGCCGACGGACGGCAAGCCGACGATCAAGTATGATCGCGAGGAGCCGAAGGTCGTGGTCAACCAGGCCAAGGGTGATCCCAACATCAACGTCCAGCAGTCGGGCGGCGCGAACGCGACGGACGCCGCCACGGGCGCCGCGCAGAGCCGGGTGGCGGCGAACCAGGCTCCCGCCGCCGTGGTTCCGCCCGTCGGCGTGCCGGCCGTGGTCGCGCCACGGGCCGCGACCACCGGAGGGGGGGTCACGGTGGCGCAACTCAACGCGCTCAACCTCTACAACGCGCAGGGCAACGAGCTCGGCGACGTCGAGCACGTGATCCGGGGCCAGGATGGCAAGACCTCCATCGTCATCGGCCACGGCGGTTTCCTGGGCTTGGGCGAGAAGCAGGTCGCGATCCCGTTGGAGCAGGTGGCGATGCGTGGCGACCGGCTGGTCATCCAGGGCGTGACGGACGAGCAGATCAAGGCGATGCCGGCTTGGAGCGCCAGCGCCGGGAACTTCACCGAGCTGCCCGGGTCGCAGAGCGTTCCGGTGAGCGCGATCCAGTAACGGTCCGAGCAAGCGAGCCGGTGACCGCCAGGGTTTTCTGATGCTTCCCAGAACCCTCGATCGCTGAACGCATCGACGTCAGGCGCATGGCCCTCGGGCCATGCGCCTTTTTCTTAGCCGGTAGAGCAGTCCCACGGTGCCGTTCTCAAGGTCCGGCGCTCTCGGCGGTTTCGGCACACGCCCCTAACCCCCGCCAACGCCTCGCAATCCCCGCCGCAACGGCCCCACCGTCAGCGCCGCCGCCGCCCCGACCGCGGCCATCACCAGGAACACCCCCGCCCCCAACCCGCCGTAGAGCCGCCCCGTCAGCCACACCAGCGCCCCGCTCGGCAGCGAGAACCCGAGGGCGGCGAGCAGCGTCTGCGCCGTCCCCGCCCGCGCCGCCGGCAGCCGCCGCAGCACCAGCATCGCCGACAGGTGCTGGCAGGCGAACGTCCCCGCGTGCAGCACCTGGATCACCGCCAGCCACCCCACCTCCGTCGTCAGCGCCGTCGCCGTCCAGCGCACCCCGCACGACGCCGCCGCCAGCGTCGTCAGCCGCCACGGCCCCAGCCGCTCGACCAAGCCCCGCCCCCAGATGAACAGCGCGACCTCGGCCACGATCCCTTCGGCGATCAGCAGCCCGATCACCCCGTCGCCCAGCCCGGCTCCGCGCCACAGCAGCGGCGCGAAGCTGTAGTAGGCCGCGTGCGACCCCTGGATCAGCGCGGTCGCCGCCAGCGCCGCGCGGAACGCCGGGTTGCGCAACGGCCCCTTCGCCGGCCCGAATCCTCGCGCGCCCAATCCCTTCGTCCCGATCCTCGCCCCTGTGTCCACCTCCGGCAGCCGCCACGCGAACACCGCCGCCGCGGCGTAGCCCGCCGCCAGCAGCGCCGGCACCACCCCGCTCCCGGCTCGCGCCATCAGCGCCCCCGCCCCGGCCGTCGCCAGCATGTAGGCCACCGACCCCCAGGCCCGCGTCCGCCCGTAATCGAGCCGCCGCGCCGCCGCCAAGGCCAGCGTCACCGCGTCCGTCAGCGGCGCCAGCAGCGACCCGCTCATCCCCAGCAGCACCGTCGCCGCCAGCAGCGGCCCCAACCCCCGCCCCGGTCCCCACAGCGCCGGCAGCGCCGCCGCCGACCCGGCCGCCACGCACGCCGCCGCCAGCAGCACGAGCCGACGCCGCCCCAGCCAATCCGCGGCCCAGCCGCCGGCCGGCACCCCCGCCACCCGGAGCAGCGACGACGCCCCCAGCACCAGCCCGATTTGCGCCGGCGTCAGCCCGTGGTCCGCGAACCACAGCGGCAGGTAGGCGGAATTGACCGCGCCCGCGGCGAAGAACGCCGCCAGCACGAAACCGACGCGCGCGCCCTCGCTCATGCTGCGTCAGCCGCGGATCAGCGCCCGGTCAGGCCGCGGCCGAGCAGGCCTGCGCCACGTCGCGGATGCGCCGGGCCATGGCGGCGATGCCGTTGCCGCGATTGGTGGACAGCGCCTCCAGCAATCCCAGTTCCTTGAGGAACACGGGGTCGGTGGCCAGCACCTCCGCCGGCGTGCGCCCGGAGTAGACCCGGAGCAGCAAGGCCACCAGGCCGGACACGATCGCCGCGTCCGACGCGCCCGCGAGCAGCATCCGGCCGCCTTCCATGCCCGCCTCCATCCAAACCTGGCTCTGGCAGCCCGGCACCCGGTGCCGGTCATCCTGCCACTCGGCCGGGAACGGCGGCAGCTTGCGCCCCAGCTCGATGATGAACTGGTAACGGTCCATCCAGTCGTCGAACAGGTCGAGCTCGTCGCGGATCGCCTCGATCGCGTCGGCGGCGCTGGGTTCCTCGGGACGGACGTAAGCATCGGGCATGGGGCCGATGTGCTGGGGACCCGCGGACGCGTCAACCCCTCGGCCCCAGGGACGCGAGACGGGGCGCGAGAAGGGACGCGAGACGGGGCGCGAAATAGGACGCGCGAGGCGAGGCGAGGCGAGGCGAGGCGCGATAGAGCGGCGGCAGGAGGCGACGACGCCGCCCCCTGCCGCCGGTCCGCCCGGATCAGCTCTTGGACAGCATGTAGTGGTAGCTGCACTGGCCCTGCGTCAGCGTCATGTCGAGCATGGAGCCGTTGGCCATGCCGCTCAAGCTGGCGCCCCGCCGCCCGGTGGCGGTGATGGCCCCGTCCGGTCCGATCGACGGCCGCAGCCCAGCCAACTGGAACGAGTTGTTCCGCACCCGCACCGTCTGCGTGTTGCGCAGCCGGTGGCAGCGCGACGGCGCGTCGGCGGCCAGGTCTGCCGTGCCTTTGTAGACGCCCGACACGTCGCCGAGCGGCGCGGGCTCGGGCGGGGGCGGGGGCGCTTCGGCCATGGGCGGCGGCGGTGGCGGGTTGCCGGCGCAGCCGACGACCGCGCCGGCCAGCATCAAGGCGGTGAGAAGTTTGGTCCGCATCACGTGTCTCCGTAGGTCATCCAGGAACGCCGGGCCGCGACCGCGGCGCTCCCACCCGGCCTACAGGATGAAGCGGCTCAGATCACCCTTCGCCGCCAGGGGGGCGACGCGTTCATTAACATATTCCGCGTCCACTGTGAGCTTTTCGCCACGCTTGTCGGTCGCGGTGAAGCTGATCTCCTCCAGCAGCCGCTCCAGCACGGTCGCCAGCCGCCGCGCGCCGATGTTCTCCACCCGGTCGTTGATGTCGGCCGCCAGGTCGGCGAGCGCGTCCACCGCGTCCTCGGTGAAGTCGAGCGCCACCCCTTCCGTGCCCATCAGCGCGGTGTACTGCTTCAGCAGGTTGTGCTCCGGCTCCGTCATGATCCGGCGCAGGTCGGCGCGCGACAGCGGCGCCAGCTCGACCCGGATCGGCAGCCGCCCTTGCAGCTCCGGCAGCAGGTCGGCGGGCTTGGCCAGGTGGAACGCGCCCGAGGCGATGAACAGCACGTGGTCGGTCTTCACCAGCCCGTACTTGGTCGTCACCGTCGTGCCCTCGATCAGCGGCAGCAGGTCGCGCTGCACCCCCTCGCGCGACACGTCGCCACCGCGGAACCCGCCCTCGCCGCTGCGGGCGCACACCTTGTCGATCTCGTCGAGGAACACGATGCCGTTCTCCTCGGCGTGGCGCACCGCGTCCTTGGACAACTGGTCGGTGTCGAGCAAGCTGTCGGCTTCCTCGCGCTCCAGCGCCGTCCGCGCGCTGGCCACTGTCATGCGCTTCCTCTGCTCCTTGCGCCCGAACATGCCCTTCATCATCTCGCCGATGTTGGCCATCTGCGCCGGCGGCATCCCCGGCAGGTCGATCTGCCCGATCGGCACCCCGGCCGACTCCGACAGCGCGATCTCGATCTCCTTGTCCTCCAGCTCGCCCGCCCGCAGCATCCGGCGGAACTTGGTCCGCGTCTCGGCCGACGCCCCCTCGCCGACCAGCGCCGTCACCAGCCGGTCCTCCGCCGCCAGCTCGGCCTTCGCCTGCACGTCCTTGCGGCTCATCTCGCGCAGCATGACGATGCTGGCCTCGACCAGGTCGCGCACGATGCTGTCCACGTCGCGGCCGACGTAGCCGACCTCGGTGAACTTGGTCGCCTCCACCTTGATGAACGGCGCCTGCGCCAGCCGCGCCAGGCGGCGCGCGATCTCCGTCTTGCCGCAGCCGGTCGGCCCGATCATCAGGATGTTCTTCGGCACCACCTCCTCGCGCAGCCCTTCCGGCAACTGCTGCCGCCGCCAGCGGTTGCGCAGCGCGATGGCGACCGCGCGCTTCGCGTCCCCCTGCCCCACGATGAAGCGGTCCAGCTCGCCCACGATCTCGCGCGGCGAATACGTCGGCACGTCCATAACTAAAGCATCTCCACGGTCACGGCGCTGTTGGTGTAGACGCAAATTTCGCCCGCGATCCGCATCGCCCGGCGCGCCACCTCGTCGGCCGACAGCCCCTCCACGCCCATCAGCGCCCGGGCCGCGGCCAGCGCGTAGTTGCCGCCCGAGCCGATGGCGATCACCCCGTCCTCCGGCTCCAAGACGTCGCCGTTGCCGGTCAGGGTGTAGCTGTGCTGCGCGTCGGCCACCGCCATCATCGCTTCCAGCCGGCGCAGGTAGCGGTCGGTGCGCCAATCCTTGGCCAGCTCGACGCAGGCCCGCTCCAACTGGTTCGGGAACCGCTCCAGCTTGGCTTCCAGCCGTTCCAGCAGCGTGAAGGCGTCCGCCGTCGCGCCCGCGAACCCGGCCAGCACCAGGCCGCCCGCGCCGATGCGCCGCACCTTGCGCGCGTTGCCCTTGATCACCGTCTGCCCGAGCGTCACCTGGCCGTCCCCGGCCATCGCCACCTGGCCGCCGCGGCGGACGCACAGGATGGTCGTCCCATGCCAACCGATGGGATCGTGAGGATTTGTCGTCTGCATGATGCGCCGGGAATTGGGAAGCCGCGGCACTTTGCACAAGAGATAGGCACCGGGTCCGGCCGGAACCCCGCCCCGGCGGCCGGCAGGCCAGGCCGCGGCCCCGACCGGCCCGGGGGCGAGGCCCGCGGCCGCGCCTTTTGCACCGCCGGGCCTTTGGCGGTATCAGCCCGGCCATGCCAGACGCCGCCCCCCGCCCCGCCTCCCGTTCCGCCCCCCGCTCTGCCGAGATCACCCGCGCCACCTCCGAGACCGCCATCACGCTGCGCCTCAGCCTCGACGGCGCCGGCCAGGCCCAGGTCTCGACCGGCATCGGCTTCCTCGACCACATGCTGACCGCCTTCGCCCGCCACGGCTTGTTCGACCTTCAGGTGGACGCGCAGGGCGACCTGCACGTCGATGACCACCACACCACGGAGGACGTCGGCATCGTGCTCGGCCAGGCCTTCGCGCAGGCGCTCGGCGACAAGCGCGGCGTCCGCCGCTACGGCCACGCCGTCGTGCCGATGGACGAGGCGCTGGTGGAGGCCGCCGTCGACCTGTCCGGCCGGCCGCACCTCGCCTGGTCGGTCGAGTTCCGGCGCGACACCATCGGCACCATGGACACCGAGCTGTTCGGCGAGTTCTTCCGCGCGCTGGCGATGAACGCCATGATGTCGCTGCACGTCATCCCCCGCGCCGGCGGCAACGCCCACCACGTCGCCGAGGCCTGCTTCAAGGCCGCCGGCCGGGCGCTGCGCGCCGCGACCGAGATGGACCCCCGCGCGGCTGAGGCCGTCCCCTCCACCAAGGGCAGCCTGTGACGCGCGCCCCCGCCCCGGCCCGGCCGTGCCGGCCGTGAACGCCTACACCGCCCACCTCAAGCCCGGCCGCGACCCGGTGCTGCTCAAGGAAGGCTGGAGCTGGGGCGCGTTCCTGTTCGGCCCGCTCTGGCTGCTGGCGCAGCGCGCCTGGATCCCCGCCGCGCTCGACGCGGCGCTGCTGGTGCTGGTCGCCGCCCTCCTGCCGCCCCCGGCGCGGCCGGTCGTCGCCTTCGCCCTCAGCGTCCTCGCCGGCCTGCTCGGCCGCGACCTGGTGCGCTGGTCGCTGGAGCGTCGCGGCTACGCCCTCGGCCACGTCCTCGCCGCCCGCGACGAGGAGGGCGCGCTCGGCCGCCTGCTGACCTTCCGCCCCGACCTCGCCGGCAGCATGGCGGAGCGGCTGCGGTGATGCGCGTCGCCGTGGTCGACTACGGCAGCGGCAACCTGGCCTCGGCCGCCCGCGCGCTCTCGGCCGCGGCGGACCTCGCCGGCGTCGAGGCCGCCATCGCCGTCACCGCCGACGCCCACACCGTCGCCGCCGCCGACCGCGTCGTGCTGCCCGGCCAGGGCGCGTTCGCTGCCTGCGCTCACGGCCTCGCCGCCGTGCCCGGCCTGCGCCAGGCCATCGAGGCCCACGCCGCCCGCGGCCGCCCCTTCCTCGGCATCTGCGTCGGGATGCAGCTCATGGCCGACCGCGGCCTCGAGCACCGCGAAACGCCGGGCTTCGGCTGGATCGGGGGCGACGTCGCCGCCATGCCCGCCCCCGGCCTGCGCCTGCCGCAGATGGGCTGGAACGCGCTCGACTTCGCCCCCGGGGCGCACCCCCTGCTCGGCGGACTCGTGCCCGGCGACCACGCCTACTTCGTCCACAGCTACGCGCTGCGCCCCGGCCGCGCCCAGGACGTGCTCGCCACCACCGATTACGGCGGCCCCGTCCCCGCCCTGGTCGCCCACGGCAACCGCGCCGGCACCCAGTTCCACGTCGAGAAAAGCCAGGGCGTCGGCCTGCGCATCCTCGCCAACTTCCTGCGCTGGTCGCCGTGAACCCCGCCTCCGCACAAGACCTGCCATGATGCCGGCCCCGGCCCACAGCCTGCTGATCGAGCGCGCCGCCGAGCTGTCGGACGACGACCTCAGCGCGTTGTGCGAGGCCGCCGACGCCGCCATCCTCGACGGCGGCGGCTTCGGCTGGGTCAAAGCCCCGGGCCGCCTCGCCCTGGAGCGCTACTTCCGCGGCGTGCTGCTGGTGCCCGAGCGCGAGCTGTTCGTCGCCCGGCTCGACGGCGTCATCGTCGGCAGCGCCCAGCTCGTCCGCCCGCCGCGCAACAACGAGGCGCAAGCTTTCGCCGCCGCCCTCATGCACGCCTTCACCGCGCCCTTCGCCCGCGGCCACGGCCTCGCCCGGCTGCTGACGGTCCGGGTCGAGGAAGCCGCCCGCGCCCTCGGCTACCAGGTGCTCAACCTCGACGTGCGCGAGACCCAGGACGCCGCCATCCGCCTCTACGAGCGCCTCGGCTACCACCGCTGGGGCGAGCACCCCTGCTACGCCCGCGTCGGCAAGCGCACCATCCGCGGCGTCTATTTCTTCAAGCTGCTGCAACCCGACCCCAAGGCCTGACATGCGGCTCTACCCGGCCATCGACCTCAAGGACGGGTCCTGCGTCCGCCTGCGCCGCGGCGACATGGACCAGGCCACCGTCTACGCCGACGACCCGGCCGCCCAGGCCCGCGTCTGGCAGGAGGCCGGCTGCGGCTACCTCCACGTCGTCGACCTCGACGGCGCTTTCGCCGGCCGCGCCGTCAACGAGGCCGCCGTCGCCGCCATCCTCGCCGCCGCCACCGTGCCGGTGCAGCTCGGCGGCGGCATCCGCGACATGGCGGCCGTTGCCCGCTGGCTCGAACGGGGCGTCGCCCGCGTCATCCTCGGCAGCGCCGCGGTCCGCACCCCCGCCCTCGTGCTTGAGGCCTGCCGCGCCTTCCCCGGCCGCGTCGCCGTCGGCATCGACGCCCGCGACGGCCTGGTGGCGACCGACGGCTGGGCCGAGACCTCCACACTCCCCGCCGCCGAGCTGGCGCTGAGGTTCGAGGACGCGGGCGTCGCCGCGATCATCTACACCGACATCGCCCGCGACGGCATGTTGCAGGGCCTCAATCTCCCCGCCACCCGCGCCCTGGCCGACCGCCTCCGCACCCCGGTCATCGCCAGCGGCGGCGTCGGCGCGCTCGCCGACCTCCGCGCGCTGCTCGACGCCGCCCGCGCCGCCGCCGGCGCCATCGAGGGCGTCATCGTCGGCCGCGCCCTCTACGACGGCCGCGTCGACCTCGCCGCCGCCCTGGCGCTGCTGGAAGGCGGCGCGCCGCCCGGCGACGAAAAATGACAATCAATCATGGACAGGCGCTTGCAAGCCCGCGAGTGTCGTCCTCTATGGCCCCATGCTGAAGCTCCGAGTCATCCCCTGCCTCGACGTGAAGGACGGCCGCGTGGTCAAGGGCGTCAACTTCGTCTCGCTGCGCGACGCCGGCGACCCGGTGGAGCAGGCCGCGATCTACGACGCCGCCGGGGCGGACGAGCTGACCTTCCTCGACATCACCGCCAGCCACGAGAACCGCGACACCATCCTCGACGTGGTTTCCCGCACCGCCGCCCGCGTGTTCCTGCCGCTGACCGTAGGCGGCGGCGTCCGCTCGACGGACGACATGCGCCGCCTGCTGCTGGCCGGGGCCGACAAGTGCAGCATCAACTCCGCCGCCGTCGCCCGCCCGGCCCTGGTCAGCGAGGCGGCGGAGAAGTTCGGCAGCCAGTGCGTCGTCGTCGCCGTCGACGCTCGCGCCGCCGCCAATCCCGACGCCCGCGCCACTGGTCCTGGCCCTAGCCCTGGCCGCTGGGAGGTGTTCACCCACGGCGGCCGCAAGGGCGCGGGGATCGACGCCGTCGACTGGTGCCGCGAGATGGCCGCCCGCGGTGCCGGCGAGATCCTGCTCACCAGCATGGACCGCGACGGCACCGGCGAGGGCTTCGACCTCGACCTGCTGCGCGCCGTCTGCGGCGCGATCCGCATTCCCGTCGTCGCCTCGGGCGGCGTCGGCCGGCTCGATCACTTCGCCGAGGGCGCGCGGGCCGGCGCGACCGGCCTGCTGGCCGCCAGCGTGTTCCACTTCGGAACCTTCACCATCGCCAAGGTCAAGGCGGCGCTGCGCGACGCCGGCCTGCCCGTCCGGCCCCCGGCCCGGCCGCTGGCCGCCGCCTGATGGCCAAGAAGTCCGCCGACGCGCCGGCCAGCAAGAAGCTGCTCAAGACCTTGCTGCGGAAGAAGCCGGCCAAGGCTGCCAAGCCCGGCCTCGCCGCGCAAGGGACCAACGGCCTCGCCCTCGTCGCCCCGCCCGCCGCGAAGAAGCTGCCCAAGCTCGCGCCCGCCAAGAGGTCCGCGGCCAGCAAATCTTCGGGCGGCAAGTCCCCAGCCACCAAGTCCTTGGTCAGCAAGTCCCTGGTCAGCAAGTCCCTGGCCAAGAAGCTCAAGGCCAAGCCCCGCAAGTCCGGGGCCGCCGTGCTCGACCGCCTGTTCGCCGTCGTCACCGAGCGCCGCGCCGCCGACCCGGCCACCAGCCACTCCGCCCGTCTGCTGTCGCGCGGCACCGCCAAGGTGGCGCAGAAGTTCGGCGAGGAGGCGGTCGAGTGCCTGATCGAGGCCGTCGCCGACGACCCGGCCGCCCTGGTCGGCGAGAGCGCCGACGTGCTCTACCACCTCGTCGTGATGTGGGTCGCCGCCGGCGTCGCCCCCGACCAGGTCTGGGCCGAGCTGAAGCGCCGGGAAGGCATCAGCGGCCTGGCCGAGAAGGCCGCCCGCGCCGGCCCGGCCGGGACCAGCAAGATCCCCTGACCGGGCCCCGCCCCCGGCCGCTCAACCGAGGAAGCCCCGCACCGTCTCCAGGAACGCCTCCGGCGCGTCCGCGTGCAGCCAGTGCCCGGCCCCGCGCAGGCTGGCGAACCGCGCCCGCGGGAACAGCGCCCGGAACAGCGCCCGGTGCTCCGGCCGCACGTAGTCCGATCGCTCCCCCCGCAGCACCAGGGTCGGCCCGTCGTACTGCCCCGTCCCCGGCCAGCCCTCGATGTCGGGCAAGCCGTCGGCGATCTCGTCGAGGCCGATCCGCCACGCCGGCGGGTCGCCGAAGCGCAGGTTCTGCAGCAGGAAGCCGCGGATCGCCGGGTCGGGCGCGTCCGCCTCCAGCGCCGCGCCGGCCGCCGCCCGGCTCAGCCCTGGCAGGAGCGGGATCGCCCGCATCGCCGCCGCCATCGCGCGGTAATGCGGCGGGTAAGCGACCGGCGCGATGTCGGCCACCAGCAGCCGCCCGACCAGCCCGGGCCGCGACAACGCGAGCTGCATCGCCACCTTGCCGCCCATCGAGTGGCCGATGACCGCCGCCGGCCCGACCTCCTCGCCTGCCAGGGTCGCGGCCACGTCCTCGGCCATCGCCTCGTAGCCCATCCCCCGCCCGTGCGGGCTGCCGCCGTGGTTGCGCAGGTCGGGCGCGAGCACCAGGTGCGTCTCCGCCAGCCGCCGCTGGATGCGCCCCCAGTTGCTCGCCGCCCCGAACAGGCCGTGCAGCAGCACCACTGGCGGCCCGTCGCCCATGCGGATCGTCTTCAGGATCATGCGGTCAACGCCTCGTACAACGCCGGGTCCGTCGCGCCTTCCGTGCTGAACAGCAGCACCCGGCTGTCCGCGTCCAGCCCCAGCGCCGCCCGCGCCGCCGGGTCGCCCGCCGCCAGCAGCAGACCGGCCAGCCCCGCCCCCCCCGATTCGCCCGACACCACTCCCTGCCCCGGCCCCCTCCCGGCCAGCCAGCGCATCGCCGCCACCGCCGCCGCGTCCGGGATGGCGAGGAACGCCGCCGCCGACCGTTCCAGCTCCTGCCACGCGAGCAGGCTCGGCTCGCCGCAAGCGAGGCAGGCCATCACCGTGTCGAGCGCCCCCCCCGCCGCCCCTTGCACCGCGACCGCCCGGCCCGCCTCGGCGCTGGCCAGCAGGCAGGCGGCCCGCTCCGGCTCCACCACGACCAGCGCCGGGGCCGGGGACAACGACGCCCGCGCCTCTGCCGACACCGCCGCCGCCACGCCGCCCGCGCCCGCCTGGATGAACACGTGGGTCGGTGCCGCGGGCATCTGCTCGAACGCCTCGGCGGGCATCAGCCGGTAGCCCTGCATCACCTCGCGCGGCACCTCGGTGTAGCCGGGGTAGGAGGTGTCCGAGACGACGAGCCAGCCGTCCCGCGCGGCCGCGGCCGCGACGGCCCGCACCGCGTCGTCGTAGCTGCCCGGCACGCGCGCCACCGCCGCCCCGAACGCCGCGATGGCCTCGGCCCGGCCCGCGCTCACGCCCTCGGGCACGAACACCCGGCACGCCGCCCCGAACCGCCGCGCGCCCCAGGCGACGCTGCGCCCGTGGTTGCCGTTGGTGGCGCAGCACACGGTGACGGCGCGGGCGGCCTCGGCGTGGCGGCCGGACAGCAGGTCGGCGGTCGTGGCGTGCGGCGCGTCCCCCCGCCGGGCCAGCTCGGACAGCAGCGCGTTGCGCACCGCGTAGGCCCCGCCGAGCGCCTTGACGCTGCCGAGACCGAACCGCCCCGCCTCGTCCTTCAGATGGACCGACGCGACCCCGGCCTCCGCGGCGGCGTCCGGCAGCGGCGCGAGCGGCGTCGGCGCGTAGCCGGGCCAGGAGGTGATCTCCGCCCGCGCCCGCCGCGCCCCGGCCGCGTTCAGCACCACCACGCCGGGGGTGCCGTGGTTCGGGTTGAGCAAGCAGCGGAACGGCTGGTCGAACGGCATGGCGCAGATTTGCGCGCCCCGCGGCCGGGCGATAGTGCTTAGCGGCGACATGAGGCGAGGGACGGCCATGCACATCAGCATCCTGGGCGGCGGCGGGTTCCTGGGCCAGAAGGTGGCGGCGCGGCTGGCGGCCGAGGGCGCGCTCGGCGGCCGGCCGGTCAGCAGCCTGACCCTGTTCGACCTCAAGCACCCGCCCGCGCCGCACGCCCACTTTCCCGTCCGCAGCCTCGGTGGCGACCTGGCCGCCCTGCCCGCCGCCGCCCTCCCCCCCGAGACGGACGTGATCTTCCACCTCGCCGCCGTGGTCAGCGCCGCCGCCGAAGCCGACTACGACCTCGGCCGGCGGGTCAACGTCCGCGGCACCGACGCGGTGATCGACGCCTGCCGCGTGCTGCCGAAGCCGCCGCGGGTGGTGTTCACCAGCTCGGTCGCCAGCTTCGGCGGCGGCCAGGCGGCCGTGCTGGGCGACGACGCCCGCCAGGTGCCGGCCAACTCCTACGGCGCGCAGAAGGCCGCCGCCGAGCTGTTCCTGGCCGACGCCAGCCGCCGCGGCTTCCTCGACGCCGTGCTGATCCGCCTGCCGACCGTGGTGATCCGCCCCGGCCGCCCCAACCTCGCCGCCAGCAGCTTCTTCAGCGCCGTCCTGCGCGAGCCGCTGCTGGGCTTGCCCGCCGACCTGCCGGTGCCGGACGACTTCGCCGTGTGGGTGTGCAGCCCGCGCCGCGCCACCGACTGGCTGCTGCACGCCGCCGTCATGGACACAGGGCCGATGGGCCTCGACCGCGGCGTCAACCCGCCTGGGATGCGCGCCACGGTGGGCGAGATGCTGGCGGCGCTGGAGCGCGCCCGCCCCGGCGCGTCCGCCCTGGTGCGCCGCGCGCCCGACCCGGCCATCGCCGCCATCGTCGGCGGCTGGCCCGCCGCCTTCCGGACGGAACGCGCCCGGGCGCTCGGCTTCGCCCCGCACGAGCCGCTCGACGCGCTGGTGGAGGCGTTCATCGCCGACGACTTGGAACCGACCCGTCGGGAACGTGAACACGCGACCGATTGACAACGCGGTTGTGAAATCGCGCGACGTTACGAGATATTCACGAATCCGGTCCATTCGTCGGGTTGATCGCGCGGCCGTGCCGCCGCATGACTGGTTCCGTTCCCGCCTCCAACCGGCCATTCCGTACGATGTCGTTCTCGTTGCTCAACCGTCGCCTGCCCGCCGCGAGGCCGATGGCGGCGCGTGGCCGGCGGCCGTGGGCGGAGCGGCTGGCCCAAGCGCCGCACGCGCTGCGGGCGCTGGTCCGCGCCGACGAGATCTGGCTGGTGGTGCTGGCCGCGGCGATCGGGCTGGCGGCCGGGCTGATCGTGGTCGGCATGGCCGAGGCGGCGCAGCTCGCCCACCGCGCGCTGTATAGCCTGGGGCGCGGCGAGCACTTGTCGTCGATGGCCTCGGTGCCGACGCTGCGCGCCCTGGTGGTGCTGCCCGCGGGCGGGTTGGTCCTGGGCCTCGCCGGCCTGGCGCTGGCCCGGTGGTGGCCGCGCCGCGCCATCGACCCGATCGAGGCCAACGCGCTCTACGGCGGCAAGATGTCGATCCGCGACAGCCTGGTGGTGGTGGCGCAGACGCTGTGGTCCAACAGCGTCGGCGCGTCCGTGGGGCTCGAGGCCGGCTACACGCAGATCGGCTCGGCGCTCGCCTCGCGCGTCGGCGCCGCCTTCCGGGTGCGGCGCAACGATCTGCGCCTGCTGGTCGGCTGCGGCGCGGCGGGCGCGATCGCGGCGGCGTTCAACGCCCCGCTCACCGGCGCGTTCTACGCCTTCGAGCTGGTGATCGGCACCTACTCGCTCGCCACCCTGGCGCCCGTGGTGATGGCGGCGATCTGCGCCGTGTCGATCAGCCGGCTGCTGTTCGGTGGCGAGGGCGAGTTCGACATCGTGATCCCGACCGAGATCCAGGCGGTCGACTACGTGCCGCTGCTGGCGCTCGGCATGTTGGCGGCCCTGGGCGGCATCGCCATCATGCGCGGGGTCACGGTGGTCGAGGACCTGTTCCGCCGCAGCAAGGTGCCGGCCTGGCTGCGCCCGGCGGTGGGCGGCCTCGCGGTGGGCGCGATGGCGCTGGTCACGCCGGCGGTGCTGTCCTCCGGCCACAGCGCGCTCAAGGTGGCGTTCGAGGCCCCCTACGCCTTGTCGCACATCGGCCTCTTGATCGCCTTGAAGTCGATCGCCTCGGCCATCAGCATCGGCTCGGGGTTCCGCGGCGGGCTGTTCTTCGCCTCCCTGTTCCTCGGCGCGCTGCTGGGCAAGCTGTTCGCCGGGCTGCTCGGGCTGGTGACGGCGGTGCAGGCGCTGCCGGCGGTGGTGTGCGCCCTGGTCGGCATGAGCGCGCTCGCCGTCGCCGTCGTGGGCGGGCCGCTGACGATGGCGTTCCTCGCGCTGGAGAGCACCGGCTCGCTGCCGATGACCGTCGCCGTGCTGGCGGCGAGCGTCGTGTCGGCCATCACGGTGCGCCGCACCTTCGGCTACAGCTTCGCCACCTGGCGCTTCCACCTGCGCGGCGAGGGCATCCGCAGCGCGGTGGACGTGGGCTGGATGCGCAACCTGACGGTGGGGCGGATGATGCGGCGCGAGTTCCGCCGGGTGCCGATCGACATGTCGATCGAGACCTTCCGCCGCTCCTTCGCCCTCGGCAGCGTGGCGCGCGTGGTGGCGGTGGACCAGGCCGACCGCTACGCCGGCATCATGGCGACCTCCGAGGCCTACGCCGCCGGCGAGGACAAGGAGCGCCTGGCCGACATCGCCCACCACCGCAAGACGGTGCTGCTGCCGCAGATGAGCATCAAGGAAGCGGTGCAGATGTTCGAGAAGGCGGAGAGCGACGAGCTGGCCGTGGTCGACAGCGCCGAGACCATGCGGGTGATCGGGGTGCTGACCGAGCAGTACGCGCTCCGGCGCTACAGCGAGGAGCTGGAGAAGCGGCGGCGGGAGCTATCCGGCGAGTAGCCGCCGGTCAGGGTTCCGGGTCCGACACCGGGTGGAACAGCGCCTCCCCGGCCAGCTTGTAGCCGCCGATCGCCGCTTGGCCGTCCGGGCCGCCCAGCCATTCGGCCAGGCGGCGAGCGGCGGCGTGGTTGGCGCCCGGGTGCCGGGCCGGGTCCAGCAGGATGACGTCGTAGCGGTTGAGCAAGCGTCGGTCGCCCTGGAACACGACGGCGAGGCCCGCCTTGCGGCCGAAACTGAGCCAGGTGCCGCGGTCGGCCAGGGTGTAGGCCCCCATCCCGGCGGCGGCGTTGAGTGCCGCGCCCATGCTGCCGCCGATGTCGCGGTACCAGCCGCCGGCGAAGGAAGCCGGGTCGAGGCCGGCGGCGCGCCACAGCCGCTTCTCCAGGGCGTCGGTGCCGCTGCGGTCGCCGCGCGAGACGAAGGGCGCTTGGGCGGCGGCGACGGCGCGCAGGGCGGCGAGCACGTCCGCCGTCGCGCCGACGTGGGCCGGGTCGGCGGCGGGGCCGACGAGGATGAAGTCGTTCCAGGCGATCTCGGTCCGGCCCAGGCCGTGGCCGGCGGCGATGAACGCGGCCTCGGCCTCGGGGTCGTGGACCAGCACCAGGTCGGCGTCGCCGTGGGCGGCGGTGGCGAGCGCCTGGCCGGTGCCCTGGGCGACGACGCGGACGGCGATCCCGGTCTCCCGGGTGAACTGCGGCAGGATGTGCGCGAGCAGGCCGCTGTTCTCGACCGAGGTGGTGGAGGCCAGCACGATGGCCTGCTCGGCGGCGCGCGGCGTCGACGGCGGGGCCAAGGCGAGAAGGAGGGCGAAGACGAAGATGGGGGCGAGCAAGAGAACGGGCAGGCGGCGGCGGGTCACGGTCATCAACGCTCCGAAGGGGCGGCGCGGCGGCTCCTGCCCTCGATGGCGAAGGCGAGGCCGCTGACCGCCACGCTGATGGCGATCAGGACCAGGCCGAGCGCCAGGGCGAGGGCGAGATTCCCCTTGCTGGTTTCGAGCGCGATGGCCGTCGTCATGGTGCGGGTGTAGCCGGCGATGTTGCCGCCGACCACCAGGATCGCGCCCACCTCGGACACCGAGCGGCCGAACCCGGCCAGGGCGGCGGTCAGCGCCTCGCGCCGGCCGATCCGCAGCAGGTGCGGCAGCGCGCCGAGCCGGGTCGCGCCGGAGACGAGCAGGTCGTCGCCGTAGTCGCGCCAGATGGCGACCATCGCGCGGTGGCTGAGGGCGGTGACGATCGGCAGCGCCAGCACGAACTGGGCCAGCGCCATGGCGGCGGGCGTGAACAGCAAGCCGAGCGGGCCGAGCGGGCCGGAGCGGGACAGGAGCAGGTAGAGGCCGAGGCCGACCACGACCGGAGGCAGCCCGAGCAGGGCGTTGGCGAGCAGGATCAGCGGCCCGCGGCCGGGGAAGCGGCAGGCGGCGAGGGCCGCGCCGAGCGGCAGGCCGAGGGCCGCGGCCAGCAGGGAGGCCGACACGCTGACCGCGAGCGACAGGCCGATGATGTGCAGCAGCCCTCGGTCGCCGGCCAGCAGCAGCCCGGCGGCGAGGCGGACGGCGTCGATGAACTCGGTCACGGCAGAGGGGTCTAGAGCGGTTTCAGTTTGGTCGGACGCACCTCGCGCCCGACCAAACTGAGTAACCGCGCGGAACGATGGCTAGAGTGGTTTCGTGCAACATGAAACCGCTCTAGAGCGGTTTCGCCCGACGTGAAACCGCCCTGGCCTTTGTTTCACGCGGTTCCTCCGCTTGGTCGGGCGGGGGAGCCGGCCAAGCTGAAGCCGTCTTAGGGCGCGATCCGTGCTGACAGGCGCACGGATCGCGCCCTAGGGTCTCGTTTCGATGAGCATGTTGACCCGACGGGTGATCCCGTTCGGCCGAGTCGTGCCCTGGCCCGCTCCGGCGCGGCTCAAACGATTGGAATGTTTCACGTGAAACATTTCGTTGGGGACAGGTGGCGCGGCGCTTGCTACCTCGGCGCGATGCGGCCGGATTTCGAGCGCGAACGCGAGCATGGCGGCCGGGTGGCCGGGGTGGACGAGGCGGGGCGCGGGCCGCTGGCCGGGCCGGTGGTCGCGGCGGCGGTGGTGTTCGGGCTGGGGGTGCCGCCGGGGCTGCGGCCGTTGATCGACGACAGCAAGCGGCTGACCCCGGAGGCGCGGGCGGCGGCGGCCGAGGCGCTGCGTGGCTGCCCGGGGGTCGAGATCGGCGTCGGCGCGGCGTCGGTTTCGGAGATCCTGCGCCTCAACATCCTGCACGCGGCGCTGCTGGCGATGCGCCGCGCGGTGCTGCGGCTGCCGGGCCTGCCGGATCTCGCGCTGATCGACGGCGACCGGGCGCCCGCCCTGCCCTGCCCGGCCCGCTGCTGCGTCGGCGGCGACGCGGCGTCTTTCAGCATCGCCGCGGCCAGCATCGTCGCCAAAGTGGTGCGCGACCGGGCCATGGCCCGGCTCTCGGCCCGGCATCCGCACTACGGCTGGGACGGCAACGCCGGCTACGGCACGGCGGCGCACCGGGCGGCCTTGCTGCGACACGGCGCGACGGCGCACCACCGGGCCGGGTTCGGCACGGTGCGCCGGGTGCTGGCCGCGGCGGCGGCCCCTAGGGCGATCTAGGGAGCGACCTAGGGGGCGATCGAGGGGGTGGATTGACGCGGCTTCGGTCGGGTCGGCTAGACTCGGGGGGCGTGGGGGATGAGTGTGAACGCCGTTCTGGAACTGCCGCTGAACCAGGTCTTGCTCGGCGACTGCACCTCGATCATGGAGATGCTGCCGGCGGGCTCGGTCGACTGCATCTTCGCCGACCCGCCGTACAACCTGCAACTCAGGGGCGAGCTGCGGCGGCCGGACGACAGCGTGGTGGACGGCGTCGACGACGACTGGGACCGCTTCGCCGACTTCGCCGAGTACGACCGGTTCACGCGCGCCTGGCTCGGCGAGTGCCGGCGGCTGCTGCAGAAGGACGGCACCATCTGGGTGGTGGGCGCCTACCATAACATCTTCCGCATCGGCGCGATCCTGCAGGACCTGGGGTTCTGGATCCTGAACGACATCGTGTGGCGCAAGTCGAACCCGATGCCGAACTTCCGCGGGCGGCGGTTCACCAACGCGCACGAGACGCTGATCTGGGCGGCGCGGGGGCGGGACAGCCGCTACCGGTTCAACTACCAGGCGATGAAGGCGCTGAACGACGACCTGCAGATGCGCAGCGACTGGCTGATCCCGCTGTGCACCGGGCCGGAGCGGCTGCGCAACCAGCACGGCCTCAAGCTGCACCCGACGCAGAAGCCGGAGGCGCTGCTGCACCGCATCCTGCTCAGCAGCACGCTGCCGGACGACGTGGTGCTGGACCCGTTCCTCGGCACCGGGACGACGGCGGCGGTCGCGAAGCGGCTGCACCGGCACTACATCGGCATCGAGCGGCACCCGGCCTACGTCGAGGCGGCGCTGGGCCGGGTGCGGCGGGAGCGGCGGACGCCGATGGCGGGGATGGCAACGACGCCGACCAAGCGGGACGCGGCGCGGCTGCCGTTCGGGGCGCTGGTGGAGCGGGGCGTGGTGCGGCCGGGGACGGTGCTGTCGGACAAGCAGGGCCGGGTCGCGGCGACGGTGGCGGCGGACGGGACGTTGGTGGCGGGGGCGGCGCGGGGCAGCATCCACCAGGTGGGGGCGGCGGTGCAGAACGCGCCGAGCTGCAACGGGTGGACGTTCTGGCACGTGGAGCGGGGCGGCCAGCTGGTGCCGCTGGACGCGTTGCGGCAGGAGGCGCTGGCTAAAGGCGCTGGCTAGGCGGTAGTGACGATTTCACCGAAGCAGGACGACTATGGCGGCGAGTTGGACGAAGCCTCTGTAGTTGGGCAGGAGCTTGTCGTAGCGGGTGGCCACGCGCCTGAACTGCTTCAGCTTGTTGAAGAACCGCTCGGCGAGGTTGCGCTCCCGGTAGAGCGCCTTGTCATGGTCGCGTGGCGTTTTGCGGTTGGACCGGGGCGGGATGACAGCCTCGGCTCCCATGTCGCCTATGGCATCCCGCAGGTGGTCAGCGTCGTATCCCTTGTCGGCGATCACGGCACCGGGCTTGAGGCCGTCCAGCAGTTCGTGGCCGCGCGTGACGTCATGGCGCTGCCCCGGCCCGAACAGCAGGCGCACCGGGTTGCCCAGCGCGTCGGTGGCGGCGTGTACCTTGGTGCTCAGGCCGCCGCGAGAGCGGCCCAGCCCCTGGGCATCAGGCCCCCCTTGGACCGGCGGGCCCCGGCCGCGTGCTGGTGGGCGCGCACGACCGTGCTGTCGATCATCAGCCATTCCAGGTCGCTGTCCGCCGCAAGCACGGCCAGGAAGCCGCCCAAGACGTCGCGCTCGACCCAGCGATAGAAGCGGCGCTTCACGGCCTGGTAATCACCATACCGCTCGGGCAGGTCGCGCCAGCGCGCGCCAGAGCGCGCCATCCACAGCAGCGCATCCACGAACCGGCGGTTGTCGCAACGCGGCCCACGCTGGCCCTCGCGCCCGCCCGGAACCAGGTCCCGCAAGCGCTCCCACTGGTCGTCGCGCAACGCATCCACCTCAACGCCCGCCATCGCCAAACCTCGAAATCAGCCTTGAACCACACCCAGCGCCGAACCGGAACCCAGCCAAGCTGAAATCGTCACTACGGCCTAATCAACAATTAGACAATATCTCAGATAGGTGTCTATTAAAAACAAGAAAGATAATATGAACGCATTCATGAAATCACTTTATACATCTCTAAAATCTGAAATCAAGAACAATCCATATCGCTCTTTTTTTACGACTTTACAAACAATTGCAATATTAGTTGCGGTAGAAAGTTACTTAGCCTGGAAAATTCATGAGGGTTGGCGGGCATAGTACAAGCCCTTGATCCAGCGTAGAATGTGGTTCTCGAGGCCAATTCTACGGAACCGGAGCGCCATGCCCGCCAAGGTTGAGACTACCGCTGCGCTGCCCGGCTTGTCACCGGTCGGCGGCAAGCCCGTGATCGCCCGCTTCGACGGCGGCCACCTCTCCTCCGACGGTGGGCTGCTGGTGCTGCGCGAGGTGGAGCGCCGCCTCGACGTGGCCGGACGCTTGGCAGGGTGCATCAAGGATCCGCGCGACCCGGAGCGCGTCGTGCACGGGCTCGACGAGATCATCCGCTTTCGCCTGCTGATGATCGCGGCGGGCTACGAGGACGGCAACGACGCCGACCAGCTGCGCACCGACCCGATGTTCAAGCTGGCCCTGGCAAAGCTCGGGGACGGGGCGGCGCTGTGCTCGCAGCCCACCATCTCGCGCCTGGAGAACCTGCCCGGCACGCGTGCGCTGCTGCGGATGGGCCGGGCCATGGTCGACCTGTATTGCGCGTCGTTCCGCCAGGTGCCGCGCCGGATCGTGCTGGACGTGGACGACACGTTCGACGCCGTGCACGGCGGGCAGCAGATGCGCTTGTTCAATGCGCATCATGACGAGTACGGCTTCCAGCCCATCGTGGTGTTCGACGGCGAGGGCCGCTTCGTCACCGCCGTGCTGCGCCCGGCCAAGCGGCCGAGCGGGCGCGAGGTCCGGGCCTTCCTGCGCCGCCTGCTGCGCCAGCTCCGCGCCAACTGGCCCCGGGTCGAGGTCCTGCTGCGCGCCGACAGCCACTACTGCGGCCCCGAGGTGCTGCGCTGGTGCCGGGCGAACACGGTCGATTATCTGATTGGGGTCGCGCCCACCAGCACGCTGCGCCGCCATGTCGAGTGCCTGGAGGCCAGCACCGCCGCCCGCTTTGCCGCCTCGGACGGCTCGGGCAAGCTCCGCCGCTTCACCGAGTTCTACGACAGTGCCGCAAGCTGGGACCGCGTGGAGCGCATCGTCGCCCGCGTCGAGGCCGGGCCGGACGGGACAGACACGCGCTTCGTCGTCACCAGCCTGCCGGGCGGCTCGGCCCGCACTCTCTACGAAAAACGGTATTGCGCGCGCGGACAGGCGGAAAACCACATCAAGAGCTGGAAACGCCACCTGGCCGCCGACCGCACTTCGTGCACCAAGGCCACCGCCAACCAGTTCCGCCTGTTCCTGCATGGGGCCGCCTACTGGCTCATGTGGAGCCTGCGCACGCTGATGCCGCGCCGCTCGTCCTGGCGCACCGCCCAGTTCGACACCCTGCGGCTGCGCCTGGTCAAGCTGGCCGTGCGCGTCGTCGAACTCAAAACCCAGATCAAGCTGCACCTGCCCAGCAGCGCCCCGTGCCAGTCCATCCTGGCTTTCGTCCTCGGCCGTATGCCGCGCATCATCAGTTAAGCTCCGGGGCAGCGTGCCCCACCGTCACCCGTTTTCACCAACCCTCAGCGCCGCCGCATCGAGCCGCCAACATGCCATCTCGACGTGGTAACGGGTCCGCACACCTGCACAACCAACACACGAAAACCGCACGCCTCAAATGGAGCCGGTCTCAAAACCATGAATTATGGCGGTTAGAAGAACGTTGGAATCCACCTGGTACAGTGCTGGATGTCCCCCATCTAATCCTCAACGCCTCTTCAGAAGGTTTGTTTATTGGAGATTTGCGTGTTAACACAGATGGAGGCCCAGGAGTAGATAGTCTTAAGGTAAATATTTACCAAGTAAGCGAAAAAACGATATTAAAAATATTAAGGAGGTTGATTTTGGGAAAATACACTCAAATAACTCAGTAAGAGTTACGGAATTATCCGTTTCTGTGCCACCTAAAGAGTTTTTGTTTTGCATATCTGGTAAGAACGAGCGAAACGCAATTTTGAAACAAAAAATCTTGATGAGCAGTTCTAAAAACAAGAGCTACGAATCAATTCGGAAGCAGCTTGTAATCTATCAGTCAATCCCAGAAGCTGATTTGCCTGAGAAACCTATTTGCCCTAGAGGCTGAGTTTACAGAGTAAATAGGCTAGGCCGTAGTGACGATTTCAGCTCGGCTGGGTTCCGGTTCGGCGCTGGGTGTGGTTCAAGGCTGATTTCGAGGTTTGGCGATGGCGGGCGTTGAGGTGGATGCGTTGCGCGACGACCAGTGGGAGCGCTTGCGGGACCTGGTTCCGGGCGGGCGCGAGGGCCAGCGTGGGCCGCGTTGCGACAACCGCCGGTTCGTGGATGCGCTGCTGTGGATGGCGCGCTCTGGCGCGCGCTGGCGCGACCTGCCCGAGCGGTATGGTGATTACCAGGCCGTGAAGCGCCGCTTCTATCGCTGGGTCGAGCGCGACGTCTTGGGCGGCTTCCTGGCCGTGCTTGCGGCGGACAGCGACCTGGAATGGCTGATGATCGACAGCACGGTCGTGCGCGCCCACCAGCACGCGGCCGGGGCCCGCCGGTCCAAGGGGGGCCTGATGCCCAGGGGCTGGGCCGCTCTCGCGGCGGCCTGAGCACCAAGGTACACGCCGCCACCGACGCGCTGGGCAACCCGGTGCGCCTGCTGTTCGGGCCGGGGCAGCGCCATGACGTCACGCGCGGCCACGAACTGCTGGACGGCCTCAAGCCCGGTGCCGTGATCGCCGACAAGGGATACGACGCTGACCACCTGCGGGATGCCATAGGCGACATGGGAGCCGAGGCTGTCATCCCGCCCCGGTCCAACCGCAAAACGCCACGCGACCATGACAAGGCGCTCTACCGGGAGCGCAACCTCGCCGAGCGGTTCTTCAACAAGCTGAAGCAGTTCAGGCGCGTGGCCACCCGCTACGACAAGCTCCTGCCCAACTACAGAGGCTTCGTCCAACTCGCCGCCATAGTCGTCCTGCTTCGGTGAAATCGTCACTACCGCCTAATGGCAGAGACATTTGACACGATCGTGATCGGGGCCGGGGCGGCGGGGTTGATGTGCGCCGCGGTGGCCGGAGCGCGGGAGCGGCGGGTCATGCTGCTGGACCACAACGCGGAGGCGGGGCGGAGGGGTAGAGCGGTTTCAGCGTCGTCGGACGCGCTCTCGCGCCTGGCGCTGCTGAGTCGCCGCACGGCGCAAAGCCTAGGGCGGCCTCGCGCGAGGTGAGACGGCCCTGGGCCGGGCCGTCGGCTCAGGCGACGGGCTCGCCTTGCACCGGGGTCGCCGCGCCGTGGTGGACGCCGCTGCGGGTGACGCAGGACTGCACGGCTTCCCGCAGGGAGGTCGTGTAATGATCGGCGCCGATGACGCTCTTGAGGCGGTCCTCGTTGACCACGTCGCTCTCGGCTTGCCACAGGCCGACCAGGGTGGGCACGCCGGGGGCGCGCCCGTGCAGACGGCGCATCAGGTAGCGCAGGCCGGACAGGCTGCCGGCGGCTTCGAGGTAGGAGACGCAGATCACGCCGACGCCGGCGATGTCGAGCGAGTCGATGGCACCGCGGGCGACGGCCTCGTGCGAGACGACGCGGGCCTGGAGGCCGCGCTTGGCGAGGACCTGGGCCAGCATGGCGCAGGCGGCCTCGTCGAGCGGGCCGCGGCCGCCGATGCACAGGATGGTGGGCCGGGCCTCGCCCTCGGGCAGGTCGGCGGGGACGTCGTCGTGGTCGGCGTGGTCGGCGAGGTCGACGATGACCTCGTTGACGCCGTCCTGGATGTTGTGGAGCTGCTCGGGGGTCAGCACGCCGCGCAGGGCGTCGTTGGCGGCCATTTGTAGGCCCTTCAGGGCCACCTCGTCGTAGTAGGCGGACAAGGAGCGGTCGCGCAGCAGGGTTTCGGCCTGGTCGAGCGCCTCGTCGGCGTCGCCGGCCAGCATGCGCTGGTAGAAGCTCTCGGCCGGGGTGAGGGCCGGCTTGTCGCCGAGCAGGACGTCGATGAACTGCAGGGCCTCGACGTGGCGGCCGAGGACGACCAGGCAGAGGGTGAGCGGCATCGACAGGATCAGGCCGACCGGCCCCCACAGCCAGGTCCAGAAGATGGCGGCGATGATGACGGACACGGGCGACAGGCCGGTGCTGTGGCCGTAGGCGAGCGGCTCGACGACCTGGCCGGTCAGGGTCTCGACGACGACGAACAGGGCGAGGGTTTCGACCACCATGGTCCAGCCCGGGTCGACGGCGGCGGCGAGCAGGATCGGCAGCGCCGCGGCGCCGAACGCGCCGACGTAGGGGACGAAGCGGAACAAGGCGGCGATGATGCCGAACAGCGCCGGGCTGGGGACGCCGACGAAGAACAGCCCGGCGGCGACGACCACGCCGAAGCCGGCGTTGAGCGCGAGCTGGGTGAGGAAGTAGCGGCTGAGGCGGGCGGCGGCGTCGTCCATGGCGGCGGTGGTGCGGTGCAGGTCGTTGGAGCCGAACAAGCGGATCATGCGGTCGCGCAGGTCCTCCATCTGCATCAGGATGAAGACGGCGACGACGATGACGATGCCGAGCGAGGCGAGCGGGCCGAGGATGGGCTGGGCCAGCTCGCGCACGACCTCGAACGGCGAGGCCTCGGGCTGGTGGACCTCGACCGGGACCGGGGGCGGGGGCGCGTCGTCGGCGGGGGCCTTGGCGGCGGGCTTGGGCAGGGCCTGGGTGTCGCGGCCGAGGCGGCTGGCGACGGCGGCGAACTGCTCGGTGGTATAGTCGCGGACGGTGTTGACCTTGCGCTGGATGGTGTAGGTGTAGCGCGAGGCTTCCTGGCCGAGCTGGGCCACCTGGGCGCCGATGACGCCGCCCAGGACGACGATGACGCCGAGGGCGAGCAGGACGGCGAGGAACACGGAGGGCACGCGCCACAAGCCGAAGCGGCGCAGGCGCTCGACCAACGGCCCGAGCACGAAGCTGAGCAGCACGGCGAGCGTGATGGGGATCAGGACCTCGCGGGCGAAGTAAAGGGCGGCGACGACGACGACGGCGACGGCCAGGGTGCGCAGGCTGTTCGGGCTGGGCAGCTCGGTCGCCGCCACCTTGGTCTTGAGGCGGTCGCGGGGGATGGCGAGGTCGGGCATGTCGTCTCGGGTTCGGTTCGGGGGCATAACGCAGCATAGCTTAAATCGTTACCCGTGGGGGCGGTTGTTGAACGGGCGGCACGCTTCGGGGGGGAGGTGGTGGGTTGGGTGCCGCGGGTGCCGGGTAGGAAGCTGAACGGGGGGCGGGTGTGGCCTTCGGGGATGGGCGGGTTCACGAAGGCGGAGGGGGACGCCAGGGGCGTGGACCGACAGGGATCGTGCTCGCGGATCATGGCGGCAGCGGGGGTTGCCGGGGTCGCTCGTGGTAGAGGACGGTGGACGTGGCGGGATGGTAGAGGTTTGAAACTGGCAGTACGTGATTTCCAGCGGGCGTGGCGGTGTAGGTGATGTTGAGAAGGGTTTTTGGAAAACGTCAAAGATTTTCTGGCCAAAACTGATGACGTTAGAGATCTCTGTTGGTAAGTTTTATATGTGAGGCATTGGATTAAAATAATATAAAGGAAACGTGAGTTGAGCAAAGCTAATTTTTGTAACTCGGAGCACGTTAATCTAATTGTGTCAAGCATAATTAACTCAACCACAAACGCTGAGGCTTATCAAATATTTCGATCTTACAAAGATAATCTGAAAGACTGGTGTTTCGTACTAGCTTCAGATGGGAGGATTGGACCTGGCTTTGCAGCAAACAAAGCTTTTAGCGGCACTGCTGCTGCACGGGGCTTGTTTCCGTCAGAACGGGTTGCTGTACTTGACTACGAAACTGTTGTCGACATGGAAAAAGGAAGAGCTGATTTTTTTACGGAGTTCCTAGTGTCGCTTGATACTCAAGCTCTTAGTTACATTCGCTCTTACTTTAAGGGATTGGAAAATCCTAAAGACATTTCTGAGGTTATGCTATTTATTGCGCAACCAAACGTCGATCTGGATGCTTCATTGTACTTGAGAGAAAACTACCACACAATACTGTATGGATCTGACGAGAAAAGAGAAAAAATTTTTGAAAGCCTTTTAGCTTATGAGGTTCTTAGGTCAGTCGACGTAAATTATCTAAATCAGTCAGGTAAAATTCGATCGTACTTATCAGAGCAAGAACGTATGATAAATACACAGCGCTTTATATCAAGCGTTACATATCACTATACGCAAAGTAATGTATCTGATGGTATAATGTTAACGCATAAAACATTTTACTGCATACTGCTCAAAATTTCTGAAATACAAATATCAAAAGACAAATTAAGTTTCAATAAAAAGCTAAAAGAAATTTTTGTATTCTTGAATGATGAACTAGGAACTATGTACATTAGAGAAATAATTATTGCTATAAAATATTTTCAATTAGGACAAAATTTTAGGTTTTTCGGTCGAGTTCAGGCCGGATCAAAAAACTTATTTAAATCTCTCGCGAACATGGCATGGGACTTGCAACACATCCGCCAATGCGAAAGAGGTTTCTCATTTAGTAAATCTAAAAAAGCAAGATACTGTTTTCCAGCAATGCTCACGTTTGACAACCAGCTTGTTGAGATTATTGACTCATGTCCTCTCAAAGCTTGTTTAATAAACCTAGATCGTAGCGTACAACCAGTATATGCAATAGACCCATTTGACGAGATTGCAAAAATATCTGAAGAACTTGCAAAAGAATTACGTGCTCACCACCTATCAGTTTCGGCCCCGAGTGGTTGACGGTCCGACCTGTGGTGTGATGAAGGCCCAATCCTAGACGGATTGGGTGTTTGGATGGGCGGGATCGAGCATGTGGCCGGGAGCATCAGCGTGGTGCTGCATGAGCGGCTGCCCTGGCAGCGCAAGACGCAGCGGGAGAACTTGGCGCTTCTGGTTGCGACCATGCTGAGCGAGCGCAGCGCCAACCTGATGTCGCTGGCGGCCGCCCTGCCGCGTCAGCCGGACCGGATCGACATGCGCTACCAGTGGATCGTGCGCGTGCTGGCGAACCCGCTGATCGAGTGCGATGCGGTGATGCTGGCGTTCGCACGCGAGGTGTTGGCGCGGGCGCAGGCCGAAGCGGGGCCAGGCGAGCGGGTGGACCTGATCTTGGATCAGAGCCGGGCGTCCGAGCGGCATCAGATCCTCATGCTGGCCCTGCGCTGGGGTGAGCGCGCCTTGCCGCTGGCTTGGCGGGTGGAGGAGACCGAGGGTGCCATTGGCTTTGGCGTGCAGAAAGGCTTGCTCGACACCGTAGTGGCTTGGTTGCCTGAAGAGGCTCGTGTGCGGTTGCTGGGCGACCGGTTCTACGGCACGCCCGCGCTGATCGGCCACTGCCAGGTGCTGGGCTGGGACTACCGGCTGCGGCTGAAGGGCAACCTGCATCTATGGATCGACGGTGCCGACGCAGGGCCGGTCGAGCGCCTGGCCCGGGACACGCCCTATCTGACGGGAGTGGAGCTCACCGCGCGCCGGGTGCGCACCAACGTCGGCCTTATCCAGGACCCTGGCCACGAGGAGCCCTGGATCGTCGCCATGTCCGAGGCCCCGGGCTACCTCACCACGCTCGACTACGCCCGGCGCTGGGGCATTGAGCCAATGTTCTCCGACTTCAAAACGCGTGGCTTCGGCCTGGAAGACAGCCAGATCCGCTACCCGGACCGGCTGGCCCGGCTGATCCTGGTCATGGCGCTGGCGCTCTATCTTGCCGTGTCCACGGGACAGTGGGACGCTGCCCACCACGCCACGCCCGCCGAACGCAGATGCCCGGAACAACAGCCGAAGAACGTCCTGCGCAGCATGACGTCGTGGTTCACGCGCGGCCTACGGCGCATCGCAAACCTGCTCCAAACCCTTCAGCCCATCCCACAACTTTGGAGTGTTCCAGCAACTGATAGGTGGTGAGGAATTACGTGATAAATTCTATTCGGAAACTGCTCGAGATGACCGCAATCGCCGTCGGCAATCTGGAGATTTAACAGGCAGAAGCTATATCGACCTTTTGACTTTACGTTTGGAAGAAAACTTAGCCAAGGTTGCGCGCCTTCCTAAACCTCCAACTTACTAGCGCCGCCCGAACAGCCCCTCGATCTCGGCGCGGCTCAAGGTCAGCACGGTGGGGCGGCCGTGGCTACAGGTGGCGGCGCGGGGGGTGGCTTCCATCTGGCGCAGCAGAGCGTCCATCTCGGGCTGGGACAGGCGGCGGCCGGCGCGGATGCTGCCGTGGCAGGCGAGGCGGGCCAGGGCGGCGTCGAGGCGGGCTTCGACCGGGGTGGCCTCGCCGGTGTCGGCCAGGGCGTCGGCGAGGTCGCGCACGAGGGCGGCGGGCTCGGGGGCGCCGAGTACGGCGGGCAGGGCGCGGACCAGGATCGCGCCGGGGCCGAAGCCTTCGAGGTCGAGGCCGAGGGCGGCGAGGGCGGGGGCGGCGGCGAGCAGGCGGGCGGCGTCGGCGGGGGGCAGGTCGACGACGGCGGGCAGCAGGAGGGGCTGGGCACGGACGCCGCCCGCCGCGTGCTGGGCGCGGAGGGCTTCGTGGACCAGGCGCTCGTGGGCGGCGTGCTGGTCGACGAGGACCAGGCGGCCGTCGGCGGAGACGGCGAGGATGTAGGTGTCCAGGATCTGGGCGACGGCGGCGCCGAGGGGGTGGTCGGGGCGGGGGGCGGCGGGCGCGAGGGCGCGGGCGGCCGGGCCGGCGGCGAGCGGGAGCTGGGGTTCGCTGAAGCCGGGTGGGGGAAGGTCGGGCGCAGGGAAGTCGGGCGCGGGAAGGCCGGGCGCGGGGAAGCCGGGGGGGAGCGGATAGGGGACGCGGGCCGAGGGGTGGTGGGAGATCAGGCGCAGGTGCGGGCCGCGGGGCCGCGGGGCGAAGGACGGCGACGCGCGGCCGGCGCCGACGCCCAAGGCGGCGCGCAGGCCGCCGATGATGAGGGCGCGGACGGCGTCGGCGTGCTGGAAGCGGAGCTCGGTCTTGGCCGGGTGGACGTTGACGTCGAGGGTGTCGGGCGGGAGGTCGAGGCGGAGCGCGACGACGGGGTGGCGGCCGGGCGCGATCACGTCGCGGTAGGCGACGCGGACGGCGGCGCGCAGCACCGGGTCGGCGACCGGGCGGCCGTTGACGACCAGGGATTGGGCGAGGGCGGCGGCCCTGGTGTGGGTGGGCGAGGCGGCGAAGCCTCGGAGGCGGAGGCCGTCGCGCCCGGCGTCGATGGGCAGGAAGGCGGCGGCGGCGTCGGGGCCGAGCAGGGCGGCGGCGCGGGCGGCGTCGTTCTGGGGGGGCAGGTCGAAGGCGACCCGGCCGTCGATGGTGCAGCGGAAGGCGACACCGGGGGCGGCGAAGGCGAGGCGGCGGACGGCGTGCTCGGCGTGCTCGGCCTCGGTGCGGGCGGCCTTGAGGAACTTGCGCCGGGCCGGGGTGGCGAAGAACAGGTCGGACACGGTGACGCGGGTGCCGGGGGGGGCCGACGCCGGGGTGGGCGTGCCGACGCGGCCGCCCTCGACGGAGAGGGCGTGGGCGTGGGGGGCGGCGCGGGGGCGGGAGGTGATGGCGAGGCGGGCGGCGGCGCCGATGCTCGGCAGGGCCTCGCCGCGGAAGCCGAGGGTGGCGATGCGGACCAGGCTGTCGTCGGCGAGCTTGCTGGTGCAGTGGCGTTGGACGGCGAGGGCGAGGGCGGGGGCGTCCATGCCGTGGCCGTCGTCGTCCACGGTGATGCGGGCGATGCCGCCGCCCTCGATGGCGACGCTGACGCGGGTGGCGCCGGCGTCGAGGGCGTTCTCGACCAGCTCCTTCACGGCGGCGGCGGGGCGCTCGATGACCTCGCCGGCGGCGATGCGGTTGACCAGACGCTCGGGCAGGCGGCGAATGGGGGGCATGGCCGCGGCTTAGCACGGCGGGCGGGGGAGTGGCGATGGCGGGCGAGAGTTCGGGAGGGGCTGGGATGGCGCGGGACGACCTATGGGACGCGGGCGCGGAGCGGGCGGTGCTGGAGGCGGCGGACGGGCTGCGGGAGAACGGGGTGGCGCTGCTGGCCTCCTTGGTGCGGCAGCGCAGCCTGCTCGGCGAAGAGGCCGGGTGCCTGGACGCGATGGCGGCGGTGTTCGAGGGGCTGGGGCTGGCGCCGCGGCGGGTGGCGACGGACCCGGACCGGCTACGGCACGTGCCGGGGTTCTCGCCGCCGCTGATCGGCTACGAGGGGCGGGACAACGTGGTGGCGGTGCACCGGCCGCGGGCGGCGACGGGCCGGAGCCTGATGCTGCAAGGGCACGTGGACGTGGTGCCGGAGGGGGCGGCGGACTTGTGGACGACGCCGCCGTTCGAGCCTTCGGTGCGGGACGGGCGGATGTACGGGCGGGGCGCGGGGGACATGAAGGCCGGGCTGGTGTCGATCGCGATGGCGCTGACGGCGCTGCGCCGGGCCGGGCTGCAACCGGCGGCCGAGGTGCAGTTGGCGGCGGTGGTGGAGGAGGAGTGCACCGGCAACGGGGCGCTGGCGGTGATGCACGCGCTGCCGAAGCCGGACGCCTGCCTGATCCCGGAGCCGGGGCCGGGCTACCTGGCGCTCTACACCGCCGAGGTGGGGGTGGTGTGGGCGTGGGTGACGGTGACGGGCAAGCCGGCGCACGTGCGGGAGATGCAGGCAGGGGTGAGCGCCATCGAGGCGGCGGCGGTGGTGATGGAGCGGTTCCGCGCCTACGAAGGGGAGATGAACCGGGGGGAGCGGCGGCACCCGGCGTTCGCGGCGGAAAATCATCCGATCAACGTCAACATCGGCACCATCCAGGGAGGCGAGTGGAACAGCAGCGTGGCGACGCGGGCGACGCTGGGGGTGCGGGTGGGGGTGATGCCGGGGCACTCGTGCCACGACGTGCGGCGGGAGATCGAGCGGCTGGTGGCGGAGGCGGGCGAGGACGGGCGGCTGCGGGGGGCGCGGCTGGAGGTGGCGTTCCGCGGGTTCATGGCGGACGGGTGCGTGTTCCCGGCGGAGCAGGCGATCTCGCGGGCGGTGGCGGCGGCGCACCGGCGGGTGACGGGCGAGGCGGTGCGGCACTGCAACGCGCTGGGGTTGACGGACGCGCGGTTCTACCCGTTGTACCAAGGGACGGAAGCGACGTGCTACGGGCCGGAGGCGGACAGCATCCACGGGATCGACGAGAGCGTCGGGTTGGAGTCGATGCACGCGGCGACGCGGGTGCTGGCGCTGACCATCGCCGGGTGGTGCGGGGTGGAGCGGGCGTGAGCGGTCGTTGGGGCGCTCTGTCGTGCCGGACAGGCGGCGTGGTCGCTGCCGCGCGGCGTCGGCGGACGCGGGACGGCGTCGCGTCGGCGCACGACAACGTGATGCGGGCTGGGGCCAGGGTGGGGCGGTTGGCCTTGGCTGGGCTGGCCTTGGCCGGGCTGTTGGCGGAGTCCGCGGCCGCGGCGATGGAGGGGGGTGCAGCGTCGGGCCGGGCGGCGAGCTGGGCCGAGCAGCAGAGCGCGCGGTGCGCGGTGGCGGTGGCGGCGGCGGAAGGGCGGCACGGCACGGCGGCGGGGTTGCTGGGGGCGATCGCCAAGGCGGAGAGCGGGCGGCCGGTGCCGCCGTTGCCGGGGTTGCAGCCGTGGCCGTGGGCGGTGAACGCGGACGGGGCGGCGATGTACTTTGACAGCAAGGCGGCGGCGGTGGCGTGGACGCGGCTGGCGCTGGAACGGGGGGTGCGGCAGGTGGACGTGGGCTGCCTGCAAGTGAACCTGCAATCGCACCCGGGGGCGTTCGCGACGCTGGAGACGGCGTTCGAGCCGACGGCGAACGCGGACTACGCGGCACGGTTTCTTAAGTCTTTGCAGGAGGATGCGGGGGGAAACTGGTACGTGGCGACAGGATACTACCATTCGCGGACGCCGGTGCTGGCGGCGGATTACCGGGTGCGGGTGGCGGCGATCGCGGCGGGGCGGGCGCCGCCGGCCGGGCTGGGTGTGCCGCTCTACGTGCGGGCGATCCAGCAGGGGTCGCTGCGGATCCCGCTGTCGGGCGGAGGGGTGCTGCGGCTGAACGTGAACCGGCAGCCGTCGGCGCGGGGACGCAAGCGGCTCACGGCGTGCGAGGCGGCGGCGGTGCTGGGCGACTACCTGGCGCGGTCGGCGCGGGCGGGGTGCGCGGGCCGCAAGCCGGCGGCGGCGTCGCGCGAGGCTGGCTTTGCCGGGTGATTTCCGCTAGTGTTTACTTCCTCGTGGTGGGAAAGTGTGTAGGAACACGCCAGAAGCCATTAATTTTCTGACCAATCAGCTTGCTTGAGACACCAATATGCGCACACCTGACCGCCGTTCCTTCGACAGCCCTCGCCGCGGCACCCGCACCCGCGGCCGCGACGACGATTTCGGGGGGCGGCGCGACGAGCCTTACGTGCCGCGCGACAGCTTCGTGCCGCGGGGCGGCGAGCGGGCACCTTCGAGCTTCGGCGGACCGCCGCGCGGGTTCAACGCGCCGACCGGCCCCGAGACGGGCGCGGTGGTGAAGTGGTTCAACGGCGAGAAGGGGTTCGGCTTCGTCGAGCTGGAAGGCGGTGGGGGCGACGCGTTCCTGCACATCAGCGTGTTGTCGCGGGCCGGTTACCAGGTGGTGTCGCCGGGGGCGACGCTGCGGGTGCTGACGTCGGCCGGGCAGAAGGGGCCGCAGGTGGCGGAGGTGGTCAGCGTCGACGAGAGCACGGCGACGCCGTCGGGCGGCGGAGGCGGTGGTTTCGGCGGGGGCGGCGGCTACGGCGAGCGGCCGCGACCGGCGGCGCGGGCGCCGGTGGACCTCAGCACGGCCGTCGAGATGCGCGGCACGGTGAAATGGTTCAACGCCGAGAAGGGATTTGGCTTCGTGATGCCGGACGGCGGCGGCAAGGACGTGTTCGTTCACATCTCGGCCTTGAACCGGGGTGGGCTGAGCAGCCTGGAGCCGAACCAGACGGTGCGGATGCAGGTGGCCGACGGACGGCGGGGGCCGGAAGCGGTGTCGGTCGAGAGCGCCTAACGCGTCGCCGGGGCTGCCGCGAGGCGGCCGGGTCGGCTGAGTTTTGAACGGCGGGCGCGATCAATCTCTCGATTGACGGCCCGCCGTTCGGCGTTCGGGGGCTGGCGCGGGCCGTCGTTGCGGTCGCTGACGTGGACGTTTCCGCTACAGGGTGAAGGCGTGAACGCTGGCCGCGCCGGCGGTGAAGCTCGCCAGGGGCGTGCCGAGGTCCGGCACCGGCTCGTCGCTGGCCAGTTCCAGGAGCAGCAGCGCGCCCGGCGCGATCCAGCCCGCGGCGCGCAAGGCGGCGACGGCCGGGGCGGCCAAGCCTTGGCGGTAGGGCGGGTCGAGGAACACCAGGGCGCATGGTTGGCCGGGTGGCGGACGGAGGGCGTCGGCTTCCAGCACGCGGCAGCGGGGCTCGGCGCTGCAGGCGGCGACGTTGGCGCGCAGGGCGGCGAGGGCGGCGCGGTCGCGCTCCATGAAGGCGGCGGCGGCGGCACCGCGGGACAGGGCTTCGAGGCCGAGCGCGCCGGTGCCGGCGAAGGCGTCGAGGACGCGGGCACCGTCCAGCACGGCGCGGCCGGCCCAGGGGGCGTGCGCGAGGCGGTCGAACAGGGCTTGGCGGACGCGGTCGGCGGTGGGGCGGGTCCCCTGCCCTGCCGGTTGCCCGGCGGCTCGGCCCGTCGCCCGGCCCGGCGCTTGCTGGGGCGGCGCCCGCAGCGCCCGGCCGCGCCATTGGCCGGCGATGATCCTCACGGGGGTGGTTTCAACGCGGGGGCCGGGGCTCCGCCGGGAGCTGCTCGCGCAGCACCTTGCCCGGGATCTCGTCGATCGCGCCGCGGGCGAGGTGGCCGAGCTGGAACGGGCCGTAGGCGACGCGGATCAGGCGGCTGACCTGGAGGCCGAGGTGGGCCAGGACGCGGCGGACCTCGCGGTTGCGGCCTTCGCGCAGGGCGACGGCGAGCCAGACGTTCTCGCCCTTGCGAACTTCGAGCTGGGCGTCGATGGGGCCGTAGCGGGCGCCGTCGATGGTGAGGCCGTCGGCGAGGCGGGCGAGGGCGGCGGGGTCGATCTGGCCCCAGGCGCGGGCGCGGTAGCGGCGGAGCCAGCCGTTGGCGGGGAGCTCGAGCCGCCGGGCCAGGGCGCCGTCGTTGGTCAGGAGCAGCAGGCCCTCGCTGTTGAGGTCGAGGCGGCCGACGCTGACGACGCGGGGCAGGCCGGGGGGAAGGGCCTGGAAGACGGTGGGGCGGTCCTCCGGGTCCTTGTGGGTGGTCACGAGGCCGTCGGGCTTGTGGTAGCGCCAGAGGCGGCTGCGGTCGGGGGCGTCGACGACGCGGCCGCGGACCTGCACCACGTCGTCCGGCCGGACGAAGGTGGCGGGGTGGTCGACGCGGACGCCGTTGAGCTTGACGACGCCCTCGGCGAGCAGGCGCTCGGCGTCGCGGCGGCTGGCGACGCCGGCGCGGGCGAGCCACTTGGCGACGCGCTCGCCGCGGGGGCCGTCCGGCAGATCGCTGGGCGGGCCGGAGTCGCTCATCCGCCGGCGGCGGCGACGAGGGCGCGGAAGATGCGGGCGTCGGCCGGGTCGATGCGGAACTCGGGGTGCCATTGGACGCCGAGGCAGAAGGCGTAGCGCGGGTCCTCGATGCCTTCGATGACGCCATCGGGGGCGGTGGCGTTGACGACGGCGAAGCGGCCGGTGCCGCGGACGGCCTGGTGGTGGGAGGAGTTGACCTGCATGGTGGCGGTGCCGGCGATGCGGGCGAGCAGGGTGTCGGGGACCAGGCGGACCTCGTGGCTCGGCTGGTCGCGGGGGTTCTTCTGCTCGTGTTGCAGCGGGTCGGCCACGCTGTCCGGGATGTGCTGGAGCAGCGCGCCGCCGAGGGCGACGGCGAGGAGCTGCTGGCCGCCGCAGATGCCGAGCACGGGGATGTCGCGGGCGAGCGCGCCGCGGACGAGGGCGAACTCGGCGGCGGTGCGGGTTTCCTTGAGGGTGACGCTGGCGTGGCGGCCCGGCTCGCCGTAGAGGGCCGGGTCGATGTCGAACGCGCCGCCGGTGACGACGAGGGCGTCGATGCGGTCGAGGAAGCTGGGGGCGAGGGCCGGGTCGTGGGTCAGGGCGACGGGGAGGCCGCCGGCGTCGGCGACAGCCTCGGCGTAGTTGGCGCGGAGCGCGTACCAGGGATACTGCGAGTAGCCGCCCGGGGGTTCGGCGTCCAGGGTGACGCCGACGAGGGGCTTGATGCGTGCGCTCATGGGGGTGCGTGGTAGCGCCCCGGAGGGATGGGGGGCAAGGGAGGGCGATGCGGCCGATGGAGCGGGCGTTGGCGCTGGCGCGGGCGGCGGCGGCGCGGGGCGAGGTGCCGGTGGGGGCGGTGGTGCTGGGGCCGGGCGGGGCCGTGCTGGCCGAGGCGGCGAACCGGGTGGAAGCCGACCGAGACGCGAGCGCGCACGCGGAGATGCTGGCGTTGCGGGCGGCGGCGGGGCGGCTCGGGTCGCCGCGGCTGGTGGGCTGCACGCTGGTGGTGACGCTGGAGCCTTGCCCGATGTGCGCGGCGGCGGCGGTGCACTTCCGGGTGGGGCGGGTGGTGTTCGGGGCCTACGACCCTAAGGGGGGCGGGGTGGAGCACGGGCCGCGGGTGTTCGCGCAGCCGGGGTGCCTGCACCGGCCGGAGGTGGTGGGGGGCGTGGAGGAGGCGGCGTGCGGGGCGGTGCTGCGGGGTTTCTTCGGGGGGTTGCGGGGGTGAGGCGGCGCGGCGGCGGCGGTTCGCCTTGAGCGGAGCACCATCGGTGGGGGATGGGAATAGAGAGGGGGACGCGCCGGGCCTGGGCCGGGGGCTGACGCTCGCAATTTCGCGCTGCGGCCGGAGGCGCGCAACCGGCTGAACACCGTGTTCGTGACGGGCATGTTCGTGGGCGGGGCGGCGGGCTTGGCGGGGGCGACGCTGGCCTGGACCGTGGGCGGATGGGGGGCGGTGTGCGGGTTCGGGGGGCTGCTGGCGGCGGCGTTGGGGACGCAAATGCTGTGGGGCCGGGGGCGGGCAGGTTGAGGCGGGCGGGTTGAGGCGGGGGGCGCTGGCGCGGAGTGGTGCGGCGGGGCGGGTCGGCAGGATGGGGAGGGGTCAGCGCGCCCCGATGTCGCGGCGGCAGAAGCCTTCGGGCCAGCGCACCTGGTCCACCGCCTGGTAGGCGGCGTGCCGGGCCGCGGCCAGGTCGGGGCCGGCGCCGCAGACGGTGAGCACGCGGCCGCCGTCGGCGAGCAGGCGGCCGGCGTCGATGCGGGTGCCGGACTGGAAGATGAGGGCACCGGGGACGGCGGCGGCGGCTTCCAGGCCGTCGATCACGGTGCCGCGGCGGGGCTCGGCCGGGTAGCCGTCCGCGGCCATGACGACGGCGACGGTGGTCTCGTCGCGCCAGCGCAGGTCGAAGCGGGCGAGCTCGCCGTCGCAGGCGGCGAGGAGGCCGGGGAGGAGGTCGCTGCGCAGGCGGGGCAGCAGGGCCTGACATTCCGGGTCGCCGAAGCGGACGTTGTACTCGATCAGCTTGGCGCCATCGTCGGCGAGAATCAGGCCGGCGAACAGGATGCCGCGGAAGGGGGTGCCGCGGCGGGCCAGCTCGGCGAGGGCGGGGCGGATGAAGCCGTCCATGGCCGGGGCGGGGTCGAAGCCGGGCACGGGGGAGACCGCGCCCATGCCGCCGGTGTTGGGGCCGGTGTCGTCGTCGCCGACGCGCTTGTGGTCCTGGGCGGCGCCGAGGAACACGGCGTCGGTGCCGTCGCACAGGGCGAAGACGCTGCATTCGGGGCCGGCGAGGCATTCCTCGATTACGACCGCGGGCACGACCGCGGGCACGACCGCGGGCGCGCCGCCGCCGGGCGGGGCCAGGCGCATCATGGCGTGGACGGCGGCTTCCGCTTCTTCCGGCGTGGCGGCGACGACGACGCCCTTGCCGGCGGCGAGGCCGTCCGCCTTGACGACGATGGGCGCGCCGCGGCGGCGGACGAACGCCACGGCGTCGTCGGCGGAGTCGAAGCGTTCCCAGCGGGCGGTGGGGATGCCGGCGTCGTCGCAGAGGGCCTTGGCGAAGGCCTTGCTGCTTTCCAGGCGGGCGGCGGCGCGGGTGGGGCCGCAGCAGCGGATGCCGGCCTCGGCGAGGGCGTCGGCGAGGCCGGCGACGAGGGGGGCCTCGGGGCCGGGGACGACAAGGTCGATCTGCTCGTCGCGGGCGAACTGGACCAGGCGGTCGATGTGCAGGGCGGCGATGTTGACGTTGGTGGCGATGACGGCGGTGCCGGGGTTGCCGGGGGCGACCCAGAGCTTCTCCAGCAGCGGCGAGGCCGAGAGCGCCCAAGCGAGGGCGTGCTCGCGTCCGCCGGACCCGACCACCAGAACGCGCATCGCCCCTTCCCTCCCCGTTCTCGCCTGAGCTTCTTCGATCTGGGCCTCTTCGACCTGGGGCCGCTTCAACCCGGGGCCGCTGTAGCATAGGCTGCGGCGATGGACACCGCCGCACCTGGTCACAACCCGCCTAGCAACGTGCCGGAATACAGCGTGTCGGAGATCTCCGGCGCGGTGAAGCGGACGCTGGAAGGGGCGTTCGGGCGGGTGCGGGTGCGGGGCGAGATCACCGAGTTCAAGCGGTATCCGTCGGGGCACATGTACTTCTCGCTCAAGGACGAAGGGGGGAAGATCTCCGGGGTGGTGTGGAAGGGGGTCGTGCCGCGGCTGGGGCTGGCGCCGGAGAACGGGGTGGAGGTGATCGCGACCGGGCGGGTGTCGGCGTACGGGGACCGGAGCAGCTACCAGCTCGTCGTGGACCGGATGGAGTACGCGGGGGCCGGGGCGCTGCTGGCGCGGATCGAGCTGCTGCGGGTGCGGCTGGCCGGCGAAGGGCTGTTCGACGAGGGGCGCAAGCGCCGGCTGCCGCTGCTGCCGGCGGTGGTGGGGGTGGTGACCTCGGCGTCGGGGGCGGTGCTGCACGACATCCGCACGACGATCGCGCGGCGGTTCGCGCGGCCGGTGCTGGTGTGGCCGGTGCCGGTGCAGGGCGAAGGGGCGGCGGCGAAGATCGCGGCGGCGATCGCCGGGTTCGACGCGATCCGGCCGGGGGGGGAGGCGCCGCGCCCGGACGTGGTGATCGTGGCGCGCGGCGGGGGCAGCCTCGAGGACCTGATGGCGTTCAACGACGAGGCGGTGGTGCGGGCGGCGGCGGCGTGCCGGATCCCCTTGATCTCGGCGGTGGGGCACGAGACGGACCACACGCTGATCGACCTCGCCGCCGACCGGCGCGCGCCGACGCCGACCGCGGCGGCGGAGATGGCGGTGCCGTCGCGGGCGGAGCTGGTGGCCAACCTGACGCAGGAGGCGGCGCGGCTGGCGGGCGGTCTGCACCGGATGACGCAGGAGCGGCGGCTGCGGCTGGGGCGGGCGGAGCGGGGGCTGCCGGACCTGCCGTCGCTGGTGGGGGGCGCGCGGCAGCGGCTGGACGACCGGGCGCAGCGGCTGCTGATCGCGTTGCCGAACCTGCTGGTGGCGCGGCGGGCCGGGCTCGCGCGGGTGGAGCGGCGGATGCCAGACCTGCCGGGGATGCTGCGGGCGGGGCGACGGTCGGTCGAGGGCTGCGCGCACCGGCTGGTGACGGCGTTGCCGAACCTGGTGTCGCGACGCCGGGCTACGCTGGGGCAGGCGCGGCTGCCGGCGGCGCGGACGCTGACGCTGACGCCGCGGACGACGCTGCGGCTGGTGGGGGTGGCGCTGCTGCACGCGTCGCAGCGGGCGACGGCGCGGCATCGCGACCAGGACGCGCGGGTGGCGGGGCGGCTGTCGGTGTCGCCGCTGCTGGGGGCGCTGCGGGAGGCGCGCGCCCGGTTGGACGGCGCGGCGGCCCGGTTGAAGAGCGTGTCGCACGAGGCGGTGCTGACGCGGGGCTACGCGCTGGTGTTCGACGCCGCCGGGCGGCCGGTGACGCGGGCGACGGGGGTGGTGCCGGGGGCGCGGCTGCGGCTGCGGATGGCGGACGGGGTGGCGCGGGTGACGGCGGACGGGCGGTCGGGCGAGGGCCGGGCGGCACCGCCGCAGGGGGCGCTGCCGTTGTGACGCGGACGCCACGGCAGGCTTGCCCTCAACTCAGCTTAGTTCCATTTTTACGCGATCGCGTTGGCGGTGAGTGAGAGAGGGACCTATGGCATTCAAGCCGAACTACAGCTTCCAGAAAACCGAGCGGGACCGGGCCAAGCAGCAGAAGAAGGAAGCCAAGCTGCGGGAGAAGGAGGAAGCGGCGCGGCGCAAGGCCGAAGGCGGCGAGGACGAGCCGGCGGCCGAGCCGAGCGACGCGGCCTGAAGCGGGCGCGTGGCTGGTGGCGTTCGGCGCGCCGGCCATGCTTCGGTTTCACGCTCGGGCGGGGCGGGCGGTGAGCGGGAGGACAGGTTCCGCGGGACGGGCCTGCCCTCGCTTTCGCACCGGGCGCGGAGGGGGGTGGCGCTAATCCCCCTTCCTTTCGCCGCGTGGGCGCGTCACGGTGCGGTTCCTTGGTCGGAGATGCCCCGTGCGCGCGATCAGCTTGTTGCTGTTGCTGCTGTTGTCGGCACCGATGTTCGTGTTCTCGACGGGGGTGCGGGCCGCCGAGTCGGTTGACATGGCGCTCGTGCTCGTCTCGGACGTGTCGCGCAGCGTCGATGAAACCGAGTTTCGGATGCAGAAGCAGGGTTACGCGGCGGCGTTCGCCGATCCGCGCGTGCTGGCGGCGATCCGAGGGGGAGCGATCGGGGCGATCGCGGTGTGCTACGTGGAGTTCGCCGGGTCCTACGAGGTGACGACGGTGACTGACTGGCGGATCGTGCGCGACGAGGCCAGCGCGCGGACGATGACGGCGGCGATGGAGGCCGCGCCGCGGTCGTACTGGGGGCGGACGAGCATCAGCGCCGGGATCGATCACGCCGCGAAGCTGCTGGCCGACGCGCCGTTCGAGACCGAGCGGCGGGTGATCGACGTGGCGGGCGACGGGACCAACAACTCAGGGCGGGACACGACGGCGGCGCGGGACGACGCGCTGGCGGCCGGGGTGACGATTAACGGGCTGGCGATCATCAACGAGCACCCGGCCAACTACACCTTCGCGCACGTGCAGCCGCCGGGCGGGCTGACGGAGTGGTATCGTCAGAACGTGATCGGGGGACCGGGCAGCTTCGTGCTCGAGGTGCGTGAGTTCCAGGGGTTCGGGGAAGCCATGACGCGCAAGCTGGTCAACGAGATCGCCGCCTTGCCCACGCCCTTGGCCGCGCCCCTGGCCACGCCCGGGACGCCGGGCGGGCGGGCGCGGCTCTGATGGGGCTGCTGGTCGAGGGCCGCTGGCATGACCAGTGGTATGACACGAGCGAGAGCGGCGGGGCGTTCCGGCGCAGCGAGAGCCAGTTCCGCGACCAGGTCGAGCCGGGGGGGCGCTACCCGGCGGAAGCGGGGCGCTACCGGCTCTACGTGTCGCTGGCCTGCCCGTGGGCGCACCGGGCGCTGATCTTCCGGGCGCTGAAGGGGCTGGAGGCGATGATTCCCGTCTCGGTGGTGCACTGGCACATGGGGGAGCAGGGGTGGACGTTCGAGCCGGGGCCGGGGGTGATCCCTGATCCGGACGGGGCGCAGTACTTGCACGAGGTTTACACGCGCGCCGAGCCGCGGGCGACGACGCGGGTGACGGTGCCAGTGTTGTGGGACACGCGGGAGGGCACGATCGTCAACAACGAGAGCGCCGAGATCATCCGGATGCTGAACAGCGCCTTCGACGGGCTGGGGGCGAAGCCGGGCGACTACTACCCGGCGGCGCTGCGGGCCGAGATCGACGAGCTGAACGAGCGCATCTACCGCACGGTGAACAACGGGGTGTACAAGGCGGGCTTCGCGACGACGCAGTCGGCCTACGAGGACGCGGTGGGGCCGTTGTTCGACACGCTGGACTGGCTCGACCGGCACCTGTCGCGGCGGCGGTTCCTGTGCGGCGACGCGATCACGGAGGCGGACTGGCGGCTGTTCACGACGCTGGCGCGGTTCGACGCGGTGTACGTCGGGCACTTCAAGTGCAACATCCGGCGGCTGGCGGATTATCCGAGCCTGTGGGGTTACGCGCGGGATCTCTACGGGCAGCCGGGCATCAGGGACACGATCGATATGGGGCACATCAAGGGGCATTATTACACGAGCCACCCGACGGTGAATCCGACGCGGATCGTGCCGGCGGGGCCGGTGGTGGACTGGGACGCGCCGCCGATCCGGGCCCGGGGGACTCTATACGCCTGAGACGCCGGACGCCTGAGACGCCGGCCAGCGCGGCGGCGAGGCCGGCGTTCGGTGCGACATCGCAATGTCGCTCACAAGCTTGTGAGCTTGGGGGAACTTCGAGAGCCGGGGCGCGCTTAGGTGTCATTCGGCGAGCACGCGCCATTGGATTCGGTTAGCCCGCGCGGGGACACGTTTCTCGTGGGTGGCGAAGATGATGGCTCTGTCGTGTTCGCTGACTGTCACATCATTTCTCGGAGGACACCATGAGCTACTCGACTTCCCCCGCTGGCGGCGCTGGCCTGAACCAAGCTTCCGCGCACGACACCGGCCTTTACGATCCAGAGCGCCACGATAACCAGATCGTCGCCATGTATGACACGGACGCGGAAGCGCGCGCCGCGAAGGACGCTCTGGCGAACGCGGGCGTGAGTGGCTCAGCGGTGCAGGTGGTGGCGCGCGGCTCGGAGACGGGCACGATGGGCGGCGTCAACGCCGAGGACAACAACGGTGGCGTCTGGAGCGCGATCAAGAGCCTGTTCGTGCCGGACGAGGACCGGTCGGCCTATTCGCACGCCGTTGGTCGCGGGCACGCCATGGTCGTGGTGAACCCGACCAGCGGCATGGATCGGCAGAAGATCATTCACGCGCTCGAAAGTACCAACCCGATCGACTTCGACGCGAAGCTCGAGGAGTGGCGGCAGGCCGGGTATGACACCTCGACGGCGCATGGCGATTACGTGGCCGCGACCGGCGCGGCAACGCCGGTGTCCGGCAGCACGCCGGCGATGGGCGAGCGGACGACGGCGCAGCGCCCGGCGGGCCAGGCGGCCACCGGTGACAGCGATACGATCAAGGTGATGGAAGAGCGGCTCCGGGTCGGCAAGCGTGAGGTCGCGGGCGGCGCGGTTCGCATCCGCAGCTACGTCGTCGAGAGGCCGGTCGAAGAGAAGGTGAGCTTGCACGAGGAGCACGTCGAGGTGCAGCGCCGTCCGGTGGACCGGGCAGCCGAGAAGAGTGACCTGGCCAACGCCTTCCAGGAGCGGACTCTCGAAGCGCGGGCGACGTCCGAAGAAGCGGTCGTGTCAAAGGATGCCCGGGTCGTGGAAGAGATCGGGCTGAAGAAGGACGTGACCGATCGGACCGAGACGGTGCGCGACACCGTGCGCAAGACCGAGGTCGAAGTCGAGGGCGACAAGACCGCTCAGGCTGGCACGGCACGGCCGGCGACCGGGACCGGCGCTTCGGGAGCGGGCGGAGTGTCCACCCCGGGTGCCACGACCAGCGGGACAAACACGCCGCGCCGCTGATACTTCGATAAACGGTTTCGTGTGGAAGGGGGACTTCGGTCCCCCTTTTCTCGTTTCGGGGGAGCGTCGATGCGGGCAGTGATGATGTTGGCCGCGTTGCTGCCGTGGCTCGCGGGGTGTAGCGCGCCGTTGCCGGTATCGGCGTTCACCGGGCCAGGCCCGGTGCTTGACCCGGTGCGGTTCTTCACCGGCCACGTGCGGTCGTGGGGCGTGGTCGAGAACCGGTCGGGACAGCCCACGGGGGTGGTCACGACCGATTGCGAGGGCGTGGCGGAGGGGACGGATGGGTTGCGCATGACGCAGCGGCTCGTGGTGAGCGGGGACGCGCCGACGGTGCGGACGTGGCAGATGCGGCGGATTGGGCCGGGGCGGTTCGAGGCGACGGCGAACGACATGGTGGGGCGCGCAACCGGGGAAGCGGCGGGGCGGGGGTTCCATTGGCGGTGGACGCTGGCGTTGTCACCAGGCAATCCGCTGAAGAACGTGACGATGGACCAGTGGTGGTACTTGCAGGCGGATGGGTCGTTGCTGAACCGGACGACGGTGCGCAAGCTGGGATACATCGCGGCGGAGGTGACGGAGCACTTCGTTCCGGACCGCTGAGCGCCGCGGGTGGGGCCGCACGACGCCGGCCGCGAGGAGCCGCGGCAGCGGTTAACTGTTGATCCACCTTTTTCTGGCTTTCTCGCCCTCGCAAAGCGAGAGGTCCAGAATGGACGGCAGGATGTTGATCCCGGCGCTGGCGGCGTGGTTGCTCGCCGGGGCGGCGCAGGCGGACGAGGCGCGGCCAGATTGGAAGCCGGAAAGCGGCAAGTTGCTGGCGACGGCCGGGGTGACGCAACTCGAAGGCGCGGGCGGGGGCGGGCTGACGCCGTGGGCGCTGATCACCGGCTACGGCACGCGGGACGCGATCGGCGGCAACGCGCACTACACCTACGCGCACCTGCCCAACTTCGACCTGCAGAGCGGCGGGGTGTCGGTCGGGCTGTATGATCGGGTCGAGGTGTCGCTGGCGCGGCAGTGGTTCGACACGAAGGGCAGCGGCGGGCGGCTCGGGTTGGGCCAGGGTTTCACCCTCGCGCAGACCATCGTCGGGCTGAAGGTGCGGGTGTTCGGCGACGCGGTGTATGACCAGGACCGCTGGTGGCCGCAGGTCGCGGTGGGCGCGCAGTACAAGACGAACAACCGGGGGGCGGTGCTGTCGGCGGTGGGGGCGCGGTCGTCGGACGGGATCGACTTCTACGTGTCGGCGACCAAGCTGTTCCTGGCGCAGAACCTGCTGCTGAACGCCACGGTGCGGGCGACGCGGGCCAACCAGTTCGGCCTGCTCGGGTTCGGGGGGGACCGGGGGGACGGCTACAGCGCGCAGTTCGAGGGATCGGCCGCTTACCTCCTCGGCCACGACCTCGCGGTGGGGGCGGAGGTGCGGACCAAGCCGGACAACCTGTCGTTCGCGCGGGAGGACGCGGCCTGGGACGTGTTCGGGGCGTGGTTCCTGAATAAAAATCTGTCGCTGACGCTGGCCTACGTCGACCTGGGGCGCATCGCGCGGCAGCAGACGCAGCGCGGCGTCTATCTCTCCTTGCAAGCGGGGTTCTGATCATGCGGATGCGTTGGGTGGCGGTCGGACTGGCGCTCGGACTGGCTGCCGGCGGGGGCGGCGCGCGGGCGGCGAGCCTTTACAGCGACCTGGGCGAGCGGCCGGGGCTGGTGCGGATCGTCGACGCGGCGACGGCGATCTGGCTCAAGGACCCGAAGGTGGGGCCGACGTTCGAGGAGACCAACATCGGGCGATTCAAGCGGCTGCTGGTCGATCAACTGTGCCAGGTGTCGGGCGGGGACTGCGGCTACCGGGGCCGCACCATGCGGGACGCGCACAAGGGGCTGCACCTGTCCACGGCGCAGTTCAACGCGGTGGCCGAGGACCTGCAGGCGGCGATGCGGCAGCTCGGCGTGGCTTACCCCGTGCAGAGCCGGCTGATCGCGCTGCTGGCGCCGATGCACCGGGACGTGGTGAGCCAATGATGCGTCGGGTCGGTGACCCGATGACGCGGCGCGCTGCGCGGGCGGGGTGCCTGGCGCTCGGGCTCGTGCTGCCGGGGCTGGCGGCGCGGGCTGGGCAGATGCTGATGGTGACGCAGGTGAACCGGTCGTTCTCGGTGCGCGCGATCGAGGTCAGGCGGGGGGAGACGGTGCGGTTCACCAATGCCGACGAGTTCCTGCACCAGTTGTACGTGGAGTCGGCGGCGTTCAATTTCATGTCGGCGGAGCAGGAGCCGGGGCAGGCGATCGAAATCCGGTTCTCGGCCGCCGGGGCGTTCCAGGTGCGGTGCGAAATCCATCCCAAGATGCGTTTGGCCGTCACTGTCGACTGAGCTGGATACTTGTTGTTCACGAGTTTCGGGCATTCCGGTATGGAATCGTCGTTGGCCGGCTCGCAACGTGGGGGGTCGGGCGGAAGGACCCGTCTGGGCATGTCGATCGCGCGGAAGATCCTTCTCGGCTGCCTGAGCCTGACGCTGGTGACGCTCGTCGTCGGCCTGCTGTCGGGCGGCGCGCAGTCGCAGCTCGCCGGCATCGCGCTGCGGATCTACGACGAAGCGTTCATGTCGATGAGCTACCTGCGTTCGGCGCAGAACACGTTCGTCGGCATCTCGCGGGACTTGGCGAGCGGCGGGGCGAACAGCGGGGCGAACCGGCGGGTGGACGCGGGGGACGTATCGGAGCGGTTCGACGCGGCGGCGGGCGACCTCGACGTGGCGCGGGACCGGGCGATGTCGCCGCAAGGGCGCGCGGCGGCGGAAGGGCTGCACGCGCGGATGGCGGAGATCGCCGCCGAGATCCGGCGCACGGGGGCGCTGCCGCCGCCCGAGCGGATCGAGGAGACCGAGGACGCGTTCGACACGGCGGTCGAGATCTACGCGGGCGACGGGTATCGTTTCCGCCGGGCGGTGGCGGCGCTGGTGCAGGTGACGCGGACGCGGACGTGGGCGGCGATGGCGGTGTCGCTGGCGGTGGCGCTCGGCATCACGGTCCTGCTGAGCCGGGCGATCATCCCGTCGGTGCGCTACGCGGTGGGGATCGCGACGGCAATCGCCGGCGGCAAGCTCGACAACCGCATCGAGGGCGGCGGCGGCAGCGAGACGGGGGTGCTGCTGCGGGCGCTGGCGACGATGCAGGCCAGCATCGCGGAGAAGATGGCGCGCATCCGGGCGCTGATGGCCGAGCAGGCGTCGAGCCACGCGAGCGAGATCGCCTCGCAGCACGCGCGGTTCGAGGCGGCGTTGAACAACATGGTGCAAGGGCTGTGCATGTTCGGCGCGGACGGGCGTGTGCTGGTGCACAACCGGCGGTTCGCGGACATGTTCGGGGCGCCGGAACCGGAGGCGCGCGTGGCGGAGACGCTGCCGGCGGCGCTGCTGCCGGAGATCGAGGCGTGGGCCGAATCGGGCCAGGGGTCGGGCGCGTTCACCCGCACGCTCGAGGACGGGCGGGTGATCGAGGCGTCGCAGGAGCTGATGGCGGGCGGCGGGTGGGTGGCGACGTTCGACGACGTGACGGAGCGACGCCGGGCCGAGGCGCAGTTGGCGCACATGGCCCGGCACGACGCGCTGACCGGGTTGCCGAACCGCCTGGCGTTCCGCGAGCAGATGGAGCGCGCCCTGGCGCAGGCGCGGCGGGGCGGGGGCTTGGCGGTGCTGTGCCTGGGGCTCGACCACTTCAAGGCGATCAACGACACGCTCGGGCATCCGGTCGGCGACGCGCTGCTGCGGGCGGTGGCGCAGCGACTCGTGGAGACGACGCGGGAGGCTGACCTGGTGGTGCGACTCGGGGGGGACGAGTTCGCGGTGATCCAGTCGGCCGCGGTGCAGCCGACCGAGGCCAAGGCGCTGGGCGAGCGGCTGGTGGCGATGCTGGCGGCGCCGTTCGAGATCGAGGGCCACGCGATCTCGATGGGCGCCAGCGTCGGCATCGCCGTCACGTCGGGTGGGGCGGCGACGGCGGACGGCCTGCTGATGAGCGCGGATCTGGCGCTGCACCGGGCGAAGGCGGACGGGCGGGGGGTTTACCGGTTCTTCGAGCAGGAGATGGACGCGCGGATGCAGGCGCGGCGGCTGCTGGAAATCGACCTGCGCCGGGCGATCGCCGAGGAGGAGTTCACGGTGTTCTACCAGCCGCTGGTGACGACGCAGACCGGGGCGGTGAGCGGGTTCGAGGCGCTGGTGCGCTGGCCGCACCCGGCGCGCGGCATGGTGTCCCCGGGGGAGTTCATCCCGCTGGCCGAGGAGATCGGGCTGATCGCGCAGATCGGCTCCTTCGTGCTGAAGCGGGCCTGCCGGGACGCGGCGGGGTGGCCGGGGCACGTCAAGGTGGCGGTGAACCTGTCGCCGCTGCAGTTCCGCAACCTGCGGCTGGGCGACGAGGTGGCGGCGGCGCTGGCGTCGAGCGGGTTGCCGGCCGAGCGGCTGGAACTGGAGATCACGGAGTCGATGCTGCTGCAGGACAGCGAGGCGACGCTGTCGATCCTGCACGAGATCCGGGCGCTGGGCGTGCGGGTGTCGATGGACGATTTCGGCACGGGCTACTCGTCGCTCGGCTACTTGCGGCTGTTCCCGTTCGACAAGATCAAGATCGACCAGAGCTTCGTGCGCAACCTGCATGTCGGGCGGGACAGCCTGGCGATCATCCGGGCGGTGGTGACGCTGGGGCGTTCGCTGGGCATCGGCGTGGTGGCCGAGGGGGTGGAGACGCAGGAGCAGTTCGAGACGCTGCGGCTGGAAGGCTGCCACCAGGTGCAGGGCTACCTGTTCAGCCGGCCCAAGCCCGCGGAGGCGGTGCCGGGGCTGATCGAGCAGCACGCGACCCGGTTGGCGTCTTGAGCAGCGGGGGCCGCGCCTTGCCTGCGGCGGAGGCCCCCTGCCCTGCCGGCTATTCCTCTTTCATCGCGCGGTGGATGCTGTCGGTGATCGGGCTGATGAGGAAGTCGAGGGTCGTGCGGGCACCGTTGACGATCAAGACGTCGGCGGACATGCCGGGCAGGAGCACGACGCCGGGCTTGTCGCGGAGGGCGCCGGGGTCGAGCTCGGCGCGGACGAGGAAGAACGGCTGGTTGCTGGGGTCGGTCTGGCGGTCCGCGCCGACGTAGGTCAGGCGGCCGGTGAGGACCGGGACGCGATGGGATTTGTAGGCGGTCAGGCGGACGTTGACGCGCTGGCCGACGGCGAGGTGCTCGACCTCGTTGGGGGTGACGCGGCCCTCGATCAGCAGCGCCGCGCTGGCCGGCACGAGGTCCATCACCGGCTGGCCGGCCATGATGCTGCTGCCGGGGGTGAAGAACTTGATGTCGGTCACGGTGCCGGCTTCGGGGGCGAGGATCTCGCGCTTGCTCAGCAGGTCGTCGGCGGCGGCCAGGCGCTGCCCGGCCTCGGCGCGGGCGGCCTGGGTCTCGGCGCGCTCGCGCGACACGTCGGAGCGGCGGGCCTCGGCGGCGTTGATGGTTTCCAGCTCGACCTGGGCGATGGCCTGCTGCTCCCCGGCCATCTGTCCGGCCAGGGCGCCGATCTGGCCGCGCAGGTCGGCCTCGGTGCGGCGCAACTCGAGCATCCGCGGCTTGGTGGCCAGGCCTCGGGCCAGGAGGTAGTCGGTGCCGCGCAGCTCCTCCTCGATCAGGCTCAGCCGGGTGCCGTGGGCGGCGATCTGGGCCCGCACGGCGGTGATCTGCGTCTGGTGCTGGGCGATCTTGCGGTCCTGGACGCGCACGGAGGCGTCGAGCGCGCCCCAGCGGGTGCGGAACTGGTAGGTTTCGGCGGCGAGGGCGGCGGCCACGTCCGGGTCCTGGGCGGCGGCGGCGCGCAGCGCGTCGGGCACCGTCATGGTCCGCTCGTCGGCGGCCTCGGCCGAGAGGCGGGCGGCGCGGGCGACGGCGGACCAGTAGAGCGTGCTGGCCTGCTTCTGGGTGGCGCGGGCTTGCACCTCGTCGAGCTTCGCGAGCACCTGCCCGGCGGCGACCTCGTCGCCTTCGTGCACCAGGAGCTGCCGCAGGATGCCGTTCTCGGGCAGGGAAATCGTCTTGCGCTTGCCGCCGGAGACGATGACGCCGGCGGCCGGGACTGCGCTCTCGATCGTGGTCAGCGCGGCCCAGGCGACGAGGCCGCCGAAGCCGATGACCAGGGTGAGCAGGCTGGCGGCGGCGATGCGGCGCAGCGAGCCTTCGGGCAGGTGGGCCTCGGCCTCGCCGAGCCACGGGGCGCCGGACAGGGCGATGGCGGGAAGCGTCCGGGCGGGAAGCGTCGGATTGGGGAGCATTCGGGCAGGGAGCATCTGGACCATGATCGTGCCTTGCTGTCAGGCGGTGGCGACGCGGGCGCGGCCGGGCTGGGAGGGGGCTGGGGCGGCGGACCTCGCGGGCGGCTGCTCGGCCGGAGGGTCGACCAGCCGGCCCGCGCGCACTTCGATGACGCGATCCGCGGCGGCGCGCAGGACGGGGCGGTGGCTGGTGACGATGATGACCGCGCCGCGGCCGCAGCAGGTGCGCAGCGCGCGGAGCAGGGCGTCGGCGCCTTCGGCGTCCAGGCTGGCGTCCGGCTCGTCGAGCACCAGCAGCCGGGGGGCGTCGAACAGGGCGCGGGCGAGGCCGATGCGCTGGCGCATGCCGCCCGACAACGCCGAGCCGTTGGCCCTGAGAGCGGTGTCGTAGCCGCGGGCCATGCGGCCGACCAGCTCATGCACGTCGGCGGTGCGGGCGGCGTCGACGGCGCGGTCGAGCGCGCCGCCGCGGAAGCGGGCGATGTTCTCCTCGACGCTGCCGTCCAGCAGGGAGACGGATTGCGGCAGGTAGCCGATGACACCGCCGTCTTGAACCGAGGCTCCCTGGATCGGGACGCCGTCGAGCAGCACGGCCCCCTCGGCCGGGGGCGTGAGGCCGGCCAGCAGCCGCAGCAGGGTGGTCTTGCCGGCCCCGTTCGGCCCGGCGACGAGGATCAGCTCGCCCGGTGCTGCGCGGAGGTGGACATCGTGCAGCAGCACTCGGCCACCCGGGGCGCGCACGGCCGCACCGTTCACGAACAGGCCCGGCATCGCGTCCGGCCGAGGCTCGGACGCCGCGGGGCCGGCCTGGGCGGAGAGCGCGTCGTCGATCCGACGCCAGGCGGCGTGGGCCAGCGCCCATTGCCGCCAACTGCCGACAAGGTGGTCATAGGGGGCGAGGACTTTGCTCATCAGCAGGTTGGCCCCGATGAGGCTGCCGGGGGTGGCCGCGCCGGCCAGCACCAGGATCGCGCCCAAGGCCATCACCGCGGCCTGGGTGATCATGCGCAGCAGGCGGGACGCGCCGGCCATGGCGAGCGCCTGGCCGCCGCTGCGGTTCAAGCCGGCGAGCGCCTGGCCTTGGCGGGCCGACCAGCGCCGGGCGATGGCGGGCAACATGCCGAGGCCGTCGGCCATCTCCGGCTCGGCGAGGCAGCGGGACAGCATCTGGCCGGCGGCGGCGCGGCGGCCCTGGGCGGCCAGCAGCGCCGGGCGGACCCGCCATTCGGCGTAGAGGCCGGCCAGCACCACGGCGGCGACGCCGGCCAGGGCGAGGTAGCCGAACACCGGGTGCAGCATGAACAGCACGACCAGGAACAGCGGGACGCACAGCGCGTCGAGCGGCACGGCGACCGCGCCGGAGGAGAGAAAGGACTGCACCTCGTTGAGGTCGCGCACCAGCTCGGCCCCGGTGCGGCGGTCGCCGGCGGCGGCGCGGCGGACGCCCTCCTCCAGCACGGCCCCGTTGAGGTGGCGGCCGACCGCCTCGCCGATGGCGACGAAGCAGGCGCTGCGCAGGTAGTCGAGGGTGGCGTAAAGCGCGAGGCCGGCGGCGCAGGCGAGGGAGAGCACGGCGAGCGTGTCCATGTTGCGGCTCTGCAGCACGCGGTCGTAGAGCTGCATGTCGTAGACCGGCACCACCAGCACGGCGGCGGCGACGAAAGCGCTCAGGAGCAGGCCGAGGCCGAAGCCGGCGGCCAGGGTGCGGCGCACCTTGCCGCGGGCGGTCACGACGCGCGCTCCGACACGCGCCGTGACACGTGTTCTGGGGCGGCGGCGCGGACCATGCGGACCCGGGGCGGCCCGAGGGCTTCGAGCACGTCGTCGCGCGCGCCGAACTGGGCGACGAGGCCGTCGCGCAGCACCGCCACTTTGTCCACGGCGGCGAGCAGGGCCGGGCGGTGGGTGACGAGCAGGACCGTCGCGCCCTCGGCGCGCAGGCGGGCGAGCAGTGCGGCCACGTCGGCCTCGCCGTCCTTGTCGAGGAAGGCGCTCGGCTCGTCGAGCACGATGAGGCCGGGGCGGCGATACAGGGCGCGGGCGAGGGCGACCCGCTGGCGCTGGCCGCTGGAGAGCGTGCCGCCGGCGATGCGGGTGGCGTAGCCGTCCGGGAGGGTGGCGATGATGCGGTGCGCGCCGGCCCGCTTCGCCGCGTCGAGCACCGCGGGCATGTCGGGCTGACCCATGCGGGCGATGTTGTCGGCCACCGTGGCGTCGACCAAAGCGAGGCCCTGGGGCACGTAGCCGACGTGGCGGGCGAAGTCCTCGCGCTCCCAGAGGAAGGTGCTGGTGCCGTCGAGGTAAGCGCCGCCGGTGGTGGGGGCCTGCATGCCGACGACCATGCGCACGAGGGTCGATTTGCCGGCGGAGGACGGGCCGATGACGCCGACGACCTCGCCGGGTTCGGCGGTGAAGGAGACGCCGCGGAGCAGCGGCCGGTCGCCGCCAGGGGGCAGGTAGACGAGCCGCTCGACGACGAGGCGGGGGGCGGGCGCCGGCATGGCGTGGGCGTAGCGCGGCGGGGCCGGGTTCTCGAGCGCCGCGCGGACGCGGCGCCAGGCGGCCAGGGCGTCGACCCAGTGGCGCTTGGTGGCCGCGACCTGCTGGAACGGCAGCAGCAGCCGGGCGAGGATCATGTTGGTGGCGACCATGCTGCCGGTGCTGGCGACGCCGCTCAGCGCCAGCACGAGGCCGAGGCCGACCATGGCGGCGGTCATGCCCATGCGCAGCGCGGTGGTGGCGGCCGAGACGGCGCGGGCGCGCAGGACGGCGCGGTGGACCAGGGCGGCGGCGCGCGCCTGGCCGGCCTGCCAGCGGGCGGACAGGGTGGGCAACATGCCGTTGGCGAGCACGACGTCGGAGGCCGTCACGGCGTCGGCGGCGCGGCGGAGGGCGGCGGCGGACGCCTCGTTGGCGGCCAGCATCTCGCGGCGGGACAGGGCGTCGCCGAGGAGGTTCATGCCGAGCAGCACCAGGCAGCAGAGGGCGGCGAGCGCAGCGAAGGCCCAGTGCTGGACCAAGAGGGCGAGCAGTAGCAGCGGCGTCCACATGGCGTCGAACGGCGCGGTGCAGGCGGTGCTGGAGAAGAAGGCGCGCAGGGTCTCGAGGTCGCTCATCGCCTCCGAGGTGGCGGCGGGGCCGCGGCCGCCGGTGGCGGTGGCCTGCAGCAACGGGAGCGACAGCCGTTTCGTGACCTGGCCGGCCAGGGCTTCGAGCGCCAGGCCGCGCAAGGTGTCCAGCACGGCGTAGGCGAGCAGGCCGACGGCTAAGCCGATGAGCAACGCCGCCAGGGTGGCGGCGTCGCGGGTGGGCAGGACACGGTTGAAGACCTGCATGTTGAACAGCGGGAGCGCGAGCACGCCGAGGCTGCAGAACAGGCTCAGGACCGAGATGGTCAGCACTCCCCGCACGGCGAGCCGCCGCACCGGGCGGAGCACGGCCGCGCCGGCCTGGCCAGGCACGGGCGTCACCGGCTCAGCCCGGCATCGCGCGGACCAGCGCCCACACCGAGGTTGCGAGCGCGGACACGGCGAGGAGGGCGACGCCGCCCAGCGCCCAGCGCGGCCGGGCCGGCGCGGCGGGCGGGGTGGCGAGCCGGGCCAGCTTGTCCTCCAGCCGGATGACGAACAGCTCTAGGGTGGTGATGCCGTCCTGCAGCGAGGCTTGGACCGCGGCGAGGTCGGGACCGGGGGTGGCCTCCGCCTTGGACAGCAGGACGGATTGCAGGTTGCGGTGGAGCACGCGCTGGGAGCCGACCAGCATCTCCAGCCCGCGCTGCAACTGCGCCAGGCGCTCGCTCACGCCGTCCTCCGCCGGGGGGCTGCCGAGCGGGACGGCGGCGCCACCCGGGGTGAGGGCGAAGACGCGCAACTCGGCCAGGCGCGGGCGGGCGGATTGCGGCACGGGCAGGGTGAAGGCGTGGCGGCCGTCGCCGATGCCGCTCCTGGCCAGGTCGTCGCGCAGGCCGTCGGCGACCGCTTCGGCCAACGTCTCCGGGCCGAGGCGGAGGGCGACGGTGAGCGGCGCGGCGCTGCCTGGGGTCCAGACCCAGCCGAGGGCGGCGGTGGCGGTCAGCGCCTCGACGTAGCCGGTGACGGCCGGGCGGGGGGTTTCGGCGAGGGCGGCGCTCACGCGGCGCGATCCTCGACGGCGCGGGTGGCGGCGGTCTCGTCGCGCATCTTGTGGTCGATGCCGTTCTCGTCGAGGAACAGGCGCATCTCGCGGTAGCGCTGATAGTAGGCGCGGTTGAAGCGCTCGAACAGCGATTGGTCCCAGAAGTCCTCAAGCTCGAAGCGACGGCCGGAGAACACGTCGAAGCTCGGGATCTGCAGCGTTTCGGCGAACTCGGCGGTGCGGCTGTCGTAAGTGAAGTAGACGGAGGGCACGCGGTTGGCCAGCGCGAGCAGGTTGCCGTGCAGGCGGTAGCCGAGGACGAGGTGCTTGCGGCCGACCTTGCGCTCGAACTCGGCGACGGAGTCGGCGTAGAACAGGTTGGTGGCGTAGAGGCGTTCCAACGGGTCGTCCTCGCCGCGCAGCCAGCCTTCGGCGCGCAGCTTGGCGACGGCGCGGCCGCGCTGGTCGGCGTTGCCCCAGAGGATGTTCTTCTCCTCGACCTCGCCTTGGGCCAGCACGTCGAGCGAGAAGCGGCGGGCGAGGTCGAGGATGGTGTCGCGCTGCAGGCCGAGGTAGCGGTGGACGTCCTTGGCGTAGGTGAGGTCGACCTCGCGGCGCAGGGTGTAGGCGACGTCGCGGACGGCATCGATCGGCGGCAGGTCGATGCGCAGCGCGGGGTCGTTGTTGCGGAACACGGTCGGGCAGCCGACGATGCGGGCGTTGCGGATGCCGAGGGACCAGAGAACGTCGGCGGTGTAGTTGCCGCGGACGCCGAGCGAGACCGAGCGTTCGGCGATGAGGGCGAGGACGCGCTTGGCCGCCGGGCTCAAGGTCAGCGGACCCTTGGACGGGGCCTGGGCGCCGATGCCGAAGGCGATCACCGGGATCCGCAGTCGGGCCAGGACGGAGGGGGCGTTCTCCCAGTCCATGGCGGGATGGAGGTAATTGGAGCCGCGCAGGAAGGCGTAGTCGTACTCGGCGTTGTAGCGCTCGATGTCGGCGTCGGTCGGGTTGCGGATGTTGAGGCCGTCGAGCGCGGTGAAGTTCAGCAGCTTCAACGAGCTGTCATAGACGAAGGCGTCGCCGATGTTGTGGTAGTGGTCGGGGGCGGCGGCGAAGGACGAGCGGCTGTACCAGCGGACGCAGTCGTGGTCGTAGACTTCGCCGGATGGGCTGATGACCAGGATTTTCGTCATGAGGTCGGGCTCCGTTCTGGAGGGTCAGGCGGCGCGGCGGGCCGGGCGGCGGGTGGACCGGGGGCCAGCCGCGCGCGCGGCGGCGGCGTCGCGGTAGAGGTCGAGGTGCTGGGCGGCGAAGGCGGCGAGGTCGTCGGGCACCGGGGCGGCGGCGGCCAGGCGGGCCCAGAGGTCGGGCTCCTGCAGGGCGCGGGCGAGGCGGTCCGCGAGGTCCTCGGGGCTGCCGACGCGGAAGTGGAGGCCGTCCACGTCGTCGTGGACCTTCTCCGCCATGCCGCCGATGTCGCTGACGATCAAGGGGCGGCGGTGGAGGAAGCTTTCCTGGATCACCACCGGGGAATTCTCCCACCAGATCGACGGCATCACGGTCCAGTCGATGCCGGCCATGAGGCGGGGCAGGTCCTCGGGGCGGTAGCTGCCGTGGAAACGGGCGCGGCGGCCGGCGCGCTCCATCAGCTCGGCGAAACGGGTGCGGAAGGCCTCGGGCTGGAATTCGAGGTTGCCGCCGAACACGTTGAGCGTGGCGTCGCCCCAGGTGTCGTCCGGCACCCGGCCCACGGCGTCGAGCAGGACGTGCAGGCCTTTGAACTCGGTGACCTGGCCGAAGAAGCCGAAGCGGTTGCGGCGTCCGCCGGGCGGCAGGGCGCGGGGCGGCACGGGGCGGCCGTCAAGGCCATTCTCGATGACGCGGAAACGGTCCTCCGGCAGGCCCCAGGCGCGGTAGCGCTCGACCAGGAAGCGGCTGGGGGAGACGAAGGCGTCGGCGAGCATGAGATGGTTCTTGAGGTGCTGCTCGCGCTGGAACAGGGTGGCCGGGGCGTGCTGTGGGAAGCACTGGTTGCAAGCGGCGGGGGAGGACTCGTGGCATAAGGCACGGCGCTGCGTCTTGACCATCTGGCCGTGGTTGGGACAGATCGGCAGGTACTCGTGGAAGGTGACGACAACGCGCGCCTCCGGAAGCTGGCGGCGCACCTGGGCGATGGCCTCGACGCCGAGGCCGATGACGTGGTGGAAGTGGACGACGTCCGGGCGCACGTGGTCGAGGTAGGCAGCGAAGGCCCCCTGGAGGTCGCTCAAGCCGCCGTTCGACAGCCAGAACTCGTCCCAGGAGTCGGTGTGGAGGAAAACCTCCCGCTCGCCTTGGCGCAGGCTCATCAGCGGGGTGGCGGCGTGCCGGCGCAAGGGAGGCGCGGCGCGGGACAGGTAGTACGCGTCCGCGCCGGCCTCGTTCAAGGCGCGAAACAGGGCGTGGGAGGCGACCTCTGCGCCGCCGATGGAGAAGGCCGGGTGGCCGTGGGAGATGACCAGCACGCGCATCGCCTACGCTCCCGGCCGTTGACGAAGCGGCTCGCGCCAGGCCTCGCGCAGCACCCAGCCATCGGTGAGGCGGGCCGCCTTGGCGTGCTGCGCCTCGGCGGTCTCCGGGGCGTAGACCTGCACCGACGAGGCCCATAGGCCGGCCAAGCCGGCGGCCTGGAGGCGGAGGAAGAACGCGGCCTCCTCGCCGGAGTCCGTGGCCAGGGCCCCCTCCCCGTCCAGCGCGGCCAAGGCGGGACGAAGCACGAGGCAGCATTCCAGGGTGCCGATCGCTGCCGGGACGCCGGCGACCCTCGCGTCGTCCTTGGAGGCGTCGCCGGCCAGCGCGGCTGGCAGGCCGGCGGTTGGCGACATCATCGCGGCGTAGGGTGGGCCGTCCGTGAAGCGCGGCACGACGGACCCGGCGAAGCGGATGGACCAATCCTCATAGAGCAGCGTCGGGCAGGCGAAGGCGACGCCGGGTTCGCGCGCGGCTCGGCGCAAGGATCGCCGCCATCCGGGCGCGCGGCCCGAGACGCCGGGGGCAGCGAGCAGCAGGGTGTCGGCGGTGACGAACCGTCCCGCCTCGCGCAGGGTGGTGGCGGCGGTGGCCGAGCCGGTGGCGAGGATGGTGGCGGCCAAGCCGTAGAAGCCGACCAGGGCGCGCAGCGAGTCGAGCAGGGCGGGGGTCCAGTCCGGGCCGCAGACCAGCACGAGGTGCTCCGCCGGCTCCAGCGGGTCGTGGAGGAAGCTTGACAGCATCGCGCGGGGCAGCACCGGCGCGGCGAGGGGGACGACGACGGCGTGCTCGCGCGCCAACGGGCCGCGCAGGACCACCTCGGGCTGGGCGACGGGCGCGGGGCGGACGCGCGCCATGAACGGCGCGACATGGCGCTCGATGATCGCGAGGCCGGATGGCTTGTAGAGATCGACGCTGGCCAGCAGGGCATCGCGCACCGTTCGGTCGGTCGGGTCGCTGGCGAGGATGGGCGTGAACGCGCGCTCGCCGTCGGTGAAGGTGAACTGCAGGTGGAGCGGCTCGCCGGCGGCGGGGGCGGGGAGGCCGGCGGAGATGGGGGCGAAGACGGCGAACCCGGCCTCGGCGTCGGGTGGCGGCGGGAAGCGGGGCTGGTCGCGGAAGGCGTCCGAGACGTCATGGCGCAGGACGCGGGTCCAGGTGGTGTCGAGCCGCGCCGCGTAGCCGCCCGCGCCGCAGAGGTGGAGCGCGGCGATGATGCGTTTGGGGTCGAACACCCAGCCCGAGAGGTACGCGCCGACACCGGGGGCGGCGGTGGCGACGTCGACGGCGGCGCGGACCGGGTGGGGGTCGCCGCTCAGGGTGTCGCGTCCCTCGTAGCGCAGGCGGACGGCATCGCGCAGCATGGCCAGCATCGGCGCGGAGGCGCGCAGCGAGGGCAGCATGTGGCGGATGTGGCCGATGCTGTTGGCTGGGTCGAGCAGGCGGTGCTCGACGAGGGCGCGGCTGTGCAGGCCCTGCTCGGACAGGACGAAGACGTGGTCCACGCCGGGCAGGGCCGCCGCCGCTTCCGCGGGGAGGGCCAGCATGACGCCGACGGCGGGGGCGGCGATGTCCGGCCGGGCGAAGCCGCCGGCGTGGCCGGCGAAGCAGCCGAGCGTCCGGCCCGCCAGCACGACCTGCACCGGGCCGCCGATCCCGGCGCCCCAGCCTTGAAGCAGCACGCAGCCGTCGGGCACGGCGGTCATGATCTCGACGCAGCCGTCCTGCTGGGCGGCCTGGGACAGGAAGGCGCGCAGCATCATGGCGACGTTGGCGACCTCGCGGTCGGCCGGGGGGCGGAGCGTGTCGAGCATGAAACGCACGGCGGCCGGTGCGTTCGACCCAGCGAAGCGGGCCGCCTGCTGGCCGAAGCCCGCGTCGGTGGCTGATTCGGCAGGAAGGGTGACGGGCAGCGGACCAACGCCCTCGGCGTGCAGCGTCAGCGTGGCGGCCGCGTCCGGATCGGCCTGGCCGGGGAGGCGGATTGCCATCAGAGTGAGCTGGCCGTGCTCGACGGGCCAGGACACGCTGCGGAACATGCCGCGGGCGGCGGGACGGCGCGGCAGGCTCACCGCGCCGGCGGCGGGTAGCGCCGCAGGGACGCGGGCCAGGAGCATGAGTGCGCCGGGCTGCACCCGCCACAGGGTCAGCGCCTGGATGGCGGGCGGCGGCGCGCCGGCCATGGGCGCGCCTGGCTCGGAGCGGCGGGAGGTGTCCGATCTCGACGAGGTGATGGCGGGATTGGCCAAGGGGGGGGTCATGCAGCTTGCCGGCGGGGCGTGGCGGCGGAGATCAGGTCGCCGTACAGCGCACGATGGCGGGCGGCGGAGTCGGCGATGCTGACCGGCGGGGCGATGCCGGCGACGAGCCGCTCCCGAAGGCCGGGTTCCTCGACGGCGCGGCGCATGGCGTCGGCCAGCGCGCCGGCGTCGCTGACCGGGACGTGCAGGCCGTTGACGCCGTCCTGCACCAGCTCGGCCGCCCCGCCGATGGCGCTGCAGATGACCGGGCGGCGATGCTGGAAGGCCTCGTTGATGACGAGCGGCGCGTTCTCCCACCATTCGGACGGGAACACGACCCAGTCGGCTTCGGCCATCAGGTTCGCCATGTCGGCCCGGCGGTAGGGGCCGCGATGGCGGGCGTCGGGGGCGGCGTCGCGGGCGCGCTCGAAGCGGGCGAGCGTCTCGGGCGCTTGGTGGTCGGCGCCGCCGTGCAGGGCGAGGGCGTGCGGGACGCCCTCGCGCGATAGGCGGGCGGAGGCGTCGAGGGCCACGGTCGCGCCTTTGAAACGATTGATATGGCCGAAGAACGCGAAGCGGTCCCGCCGCGCGGCGGCGCGCTGGGGGGCGGCGTCGAGGTCGGGCAGGCCGTTGGGCAGCACCGAGATGCGCCCGGCGGACAGGCCCCAGGCGACGTAGCGGTCGCGCAGGAAGTGGCTGGGGGCGATGAAGTGGTCGACCTGGGCCAGCGCGCCGCCGATGTGCAGGTCACGCAGGCGGAAATCGGTCAGGCCGCGCCCGGGGAAGCAGCGGCGGCAGGCGTCGAGGCTGGCGGCGTGGCAGAGCGCGCCGGCGGTGGTGACCATCTGCCCGTCGTTGGCGCAGATCGGGTAGTAGTCGTGCAGGGTCATGACGATCGGCACGCCCGGCAGCACCCGGCGGACCAGGCCGGCCATCTCGACACCCAAGGTCATGAGATGGTGGATGTGCACCACGTCCGGCCGCAGCTCGGCGAGCAGGGTGGCGAGCGGCTGGGAGACGCCGTGCAGGTCGATCTGGGACATGAAGAACGGGTCGAAGCCGCCGCTCCAGAGCAGCACCTCGTCCGGGGCGTGGCCGACGGTCTGGAAAGGGGTGCCGGGGCTTTGGGGACGCTGATGGGCGGCGGTGCCGGCGAGGAATAGGCCGTCGACCGCCGGGTCCTGGCGAAGGGCGCGGAACAGGTCGCGGGCGAAGATCTCGGTGCCGCCGGCCTGGAGGTCGGGATGGGCGTGGAGCAGGAACAGGACGCGCATGGCGGTCATCCCTTCTCGAACACGCAGATGTCCTGGAAATTCGGGCGCGCGCGCCCGCTCCAGTGGCCGTAGTGCGCGACGGTGCGGCGCAGGCCGTAGCGGAGGAACTTCTCCAGCAGGACGTCCTCGTTGAAGGCGATGCCGGCGAGCGGGGCGTCGGGGTCGGACTGATAGACGGGGCCAGGCTCGGCGGCGTCGAAGCCGAGGCGTCCCTTGCCGGCCGCGAGGGCCTCGCGCGCCGGGCGGTTCATGAGGAAGGCGGTGGCGAAGCAGCGACCGCCGGGGGCGAGCAGGCGGGCAGCCTCGCGGGCGTAGTGCAGCACCTCCGGCTGGTCGAGGTGGGTGAGGACGGAGATCATGCAGACGAGGTCGAAAGAACCGTCCTCGAACGGCAGCTTCGTCCTGACCGTCTCCAGCGCGCCGTCCGGATTGTAGAGCGAGTGGCGCACGTCGATGTGGTGGAAGCGGACGCTCGGGTAGACCGGGGTAATGGTCTGCGAGCACCAGCGCACGCCGGCCCAGACCGGGTCGGTGCCGTGATAGCTGCCGGCGTCGTCGAGGTACTGGGTGAGCGGCAGGGCGAGCCGGCCTATGCCGCAGCCGATGTCGAGGACGCGGTGGGAGGGGGCGAGGCCGGCGTCGCGCACCAGATGCTCGAGGAACTCGGCCCCGATGGCGCGGAAGTCGCCGTCGCCGCAGAAGATGAGGTCGGGCGGGGGCACCGGCATGAAGCGGTTGCCGGCGAGGTGGCGGCGGAGGGTGGCGATCTCGGTCATGCGGCGATCCGGTGGGCGCGCTGCGCCATGAGGGCCGTCATCGCCGCGTCCCAGCGGCGATGGTGCAGGCGACGGTTGTAGAGGGAAGCGAGGGTGCGAGCGTAGCCGGCGTGGAGGCGGATGGAGCGGCGCTCGAAGTGATAAAGCTCGGCCTCCGGCACGTAGGCGATGGCGGCGCCGGCACCGCGCAGGCGGAGGCAGAGGTCGGAGTCCTCATAGTCGCCGATGATGTAGTCCTCGCAGACGCCGCCGACCGCGTCGAACAAGGGGCGGCGGACCAGCAGCGCCGCGCCGGTGACGCCCGGGACGCGCCGACGCCGCTGGGCGGCCGGCCACAGGCGGGGCATGCCCTTATGGTAGTGCGCGTTGAACCAAGTGCCGTCGGCGTCGCGCTCGAAGAACAGGCCGGCGTGCTGGATGGAGCCGTCGTCGAACAGCAGCTTGGGCCCGACGGCGCCGACGCCCGGGGCCGCGAGGGCGGCGCGCATGGCGGCGAGCCATCCCGGGCGCGCGGGGACGACGTCCGAGTTGAGGAGCAGGAGGGCGGGGCCGCGGGCGAGTGCGGCGGCGGCGTTGTTGGCGGCGGCGTAACCGAGGTTGCACGGCATCACCGCGAGGGTGAACGACAGGCGGTGCAGGCCGTGCAGGCCGCGCAGCAGGTGCTCGGCCTCGGTGCGCTGCTCCGGGCTGTCGAGGGCGTAGATCAGTTCGGCGCGGCGGCACTCGGCGTCGGCGGCGAGGGCGGCCACCTGAAAGCGGATGAAGTCTAGGTTGCGGTAGAGGGGCACGACGATGCTGACCGGCGGCTGGCGCACCGGCGGGCCAATCTGGACCACGTCCACCCCGCCCTTGGCCTTGAGCGCCTGGCGGTGCAGCGCGGCGGCGACCGGGGCGAGGCAGAGGTCGAGCATGGCGGGCGTGACTTCGTCGGGCGGGACGCAGGAGAGCACCGCGTCGCGGGCCGCGGCGGCGGGCAGGTGGCGCAGCGGGGCGGTGACTTCGACCAGGGTGCCGGAGCGGAGGCGGAAGGCGAGGCCGGGCTGGGAGCAGAGGCCGTTCGAGGGGTCGGGGACGTGGGCGACGAAGCCGGGGCGGGCGTCGGCGTCGTTGAAGGCGGCCTTGGCGTAGCGCCCGGCGAGGTCGGGGCGGCGGAGGCGATACAGGGCGGCGGCGTCGATGCCGGCGGTGGCCATGGGCGTGCGCAGCTCGACGCCGGCGACCAGGCGGAGCGGGTCGCGCAGCCAGCCGCGGAGGAACAGGCCGCCCTCCCCGTCCGGCAGGGCGACGTCGAGCGCCGCGCCGAGTGGGTTTGCCGGGTCGTCGTGGCGGCGCGGGGCGGCGGGCGCCATCACCTGCATCTCGCGCAGCACGGCCGCGGCGGCGCCGCCGGCGGGGGCGAGGGCCTGGAGGCAGGCGGCGCGCAAGGCCGCGTTGGCGGCGTGGCGACCCGATCGCTGGAGCGCGTCGGGCAGCGCCGCCTTGGGACCGCGCACCGCCCAGAGCAGCGGCCGGTCGCACAGCGCGAGGATGAGGTCGCCGTCCTGCACCGGCGGAACCAACTGCACGGCCGCGCCGTCCTGGAGCGCCGGGGCGGCGTCGTGGCGGATGCGGTCGGCCCCGAGGACGTAGAGGGTGGCGTCGCGAGGCGCGCGGACGCCGGCAACGACCATCCAGGCCGGCCCGGCGGAGGCGACGGGTTCCGCCGGGCCGGCGTCGGCGGCGCAGAGCCGGGCGAGCCGGGCGCAGGTGCGAGCGAAGGCGGGGTCGTTGGCGAGCGCGAAGGCGGTGCGGCAGAAGCCCAGCAGGAAGCCGAGCAGGCGGCGGCAGGACGCGGCGTCGAGTCCTTCGGCCAGTTCGGTCGCGTCGACGGCGAGCGGGAGCGGCTCCGGGCCGCCGCGCGGCGCGAGCATGGCGCGCAGCACGCCGTCGAGCCGCTGGCCGGGTGGCAGGCGCATGGCGGCGAGGCGATGCGGCCCGGCCTCGCCGTGAACGTCGACGGTGCCGAAGGGCGGCGTCAGGATGCGGTGGTCGGGTGCGGCGTCGTCCAGCAAGGCGACCAGGACCACGTCGGTCGAGAGCAAGGCCGCGCGGGGCGCCAGCATGTCGGGAGGCAAGTCACGGAGCAGCATGTTCGGCGTTCTCCGGCGGACGAACGGGGCGCGTCCCGCGGGAGGACGCGCCCCGGCCCGGTCAGTCAGAGGCTGGGGCGGCTTGCGTTCAGGGTGCAGCCGCTCTCAGCCTCGCGTCGGGTGGTGGCCCGCCCGCGGCGTCCGCGCAGGAGGTGGACGCCGCTCAGTGGATCGTGAAATAGTTGGACGGGTTCTCGAGCACCGCGTCGGCCTTGACGCCGATCAGGGTGATCGTCTCTTGGCCCAGGGTGATAACGGCGCTGCCGTTCTGGTCCTGGACGTGGCTGGCGACGTCGGCGGCGCTGTTGATGTCGAGGCCGTTGATGTTGCGCTGGATCTGCAGGATGTCGCCTTCGTGGAACGCCATCACGACGTTCTGGCCGCCGTTGCTGTTGAAGACGAAAGTGTCCTGGCCGGAGCCGCCGACCATGGTGGTGTCACCGGCGCCGGCGACCATGATAGTGCTGCCCGAGCCGCCGATCAGCAGCTCGCGGCCGTCGCCCGCGACGAGCGTGTCGTTGCCGCCGCCGCCGATCAGGGTGTCTTCGCCGGCGCCGCCTTGGAGATAGTCGTCGCCTTGGCCGCCGCTCAGGATGTTGTGGCTGCCGCCGGCGATCAGCGTATCGTCGCCCGAGCCGCCGACGAGCGTGTCGTAGCCGCTGCCGGAGGCGTTGATGACGTCGTCGCCGTCGCCGCCGAGCAAGTAGTCATGATTGCCGCCGGCGAACATGACATCGTTGCCGTCGCCGCCGTCCGCACGGCTGAAATCGCCGGACATCTGGAAGAAGTCGTCACCTTCTCCGCCAGATGCCGTGGCGTGATTGAATGTGCTGAAGAATTGATCGTCGCCAGTGGTTCCACTCAGCGTCGAGTACTCTCCGGTGTCCATAACGAAACTGCCGCCCGGTATAGTTGCCATTATCCCCTCCTGTGCAAGAAACCGTTCGGGACTTTCCCTCAGCCGTCTTGTTAACTATAGGTTATTGCATTGCACACGTTTCCGTCAACACTCCTTCGTCTTGCGGAAAGATATTGATCTCCTTTTAACGCATCCAGCTCGAACCGAGGTCGAATCGAAGTTCGTCATGTCACACGGCGGTGGATTCGTTCGCTGGACTCACAGTCGTGAAACGTCATCGGGGCGCCGTGGCGCGTGAAGGTCCAGCGTGGCGAGGTTGGGAGGGCTGCTCAGCCGGCGAGCTGGCGCACCAGGCGGGCCTGAGCCTGAACGCAGCGGTTCAGGTCGAACCGGGCGTTGGCGGTCGCCCGCGCCCGCGCCCGGGCGACGCCGAGGGACGCGCGATGGGCCAGCAGGTCGGCGGCGCGGGCCGCCACGCGATCCGGGTCGCGGGCGTCGACGAGGAAGCCGTTGACGCCGTCCTCGATCACCTCGCGCACCGGCGCGACGTCGGAGCCGAGCAGCAGGCAGCCGGCGGCCATGGCCTCGACGCAGGACCAGGACAGGACGAACGGCACGCTGAGATAGAGGTGCAGCGAGGAGACCCGCAGCAGGGCCAGGTAGTCGGCGCGGGCGAGGCGGCCGGTGAAGTAGACGCGCGCCGGGTCGAGGGCGACTTCGTCCCGCATGGCCTCGCGCCAGGTACGCCCGTCGGGCGGGCTGGCGCCGTAGCTGACGCCGTCCTCGCCGCAGATCACGACCTGGGCGCGCGGGCGGCGGCGGAGCAGCGCGGGCAAGGCGCGCATCAGCAGCGTGAAGCCGCGGACCGGCTCCAGGTTGCGGGCGACGAAGGTGACGACCTCGTCGCCCGGGGTCAGGACGCGCCCGTCGGGCAGGGTGAAGCGGGCGGCCGGGTCGGGCGCCACCTCGGCCAAGTCAACGCCTTCGTGGACGACGGAGATGCGGGGCTGGAAGGCGGCCGGGTGCTGGGCCCGTTGCCAGCCGGTGGGGGCGATGCCGTGGTCCATGGCCTCGAGCGCGACCAGGAGGTCGGCATTCCAAGCGCGGAGGCGGCAGCGGCCGTCGAGGTCGAGCGCCAGCTCGGGCAGGAAGCCGGTGTCCTGCCCTTCGCCGCGGTAGAACATCTCGCAGTAGGAGAGGATGGCGGCGCGGGGCAGGACCTCGCGCAGGAACATGGTCTCGCCCCAGCCGGGATGGGCCACGACCACGTCCGGCTCGAAACCCTGCTGGCGCAGCGCGGCGCAGGCGCGGGCGGCGGTCTGGCCGCGCCGGACCGAGGCTTCCATGCGGTGGAGATAGCGGTGCGTGTCCGTGCCGGACGGGCGCGGCGGAGGGTAGCGGACCCAACGGATGCGCCCCGGCGCGGCGCGGGCGTGCTCGCCGAGGAACACGACCTGGTTGGCCGGATCGGCGGCAAGGTGCGGCGCGAGGTGGCGGAACTGGCCGGGCGCGTTCTGGTGAATGAACAGGACGCGCACGCGGACCTCCGGTTCGTGTGCCGGACCAGGCCATCGCGGGAATGGGACTGCTTGATCGCGGGCATTGGGCTATCGTCGTCGTGGCCCGCCCGTCTCAGATGTCCGACCGACGGCCGCCGGGGACAGGATCCCTGGCACCGCTACCGAAGCGGGAAAGAGGGCGGGCGCGTCAAGGCGCAATGCCCGTGAATTAGGTGGGGCGCGCCGATGGACGGTTGATTGGCGGCGGGTTCACGCCGTGCCGCGGTCCCCGTAGCCTTTCGGGTGGGCGATGCGCCACTCGGCGGCGGTGCGCACGATGTCTTCGAGCGCGGCGTGCTTGGGGGTCCACCCGGTTTCGGCGCGGATGCGGGCGGAGGAGGCGACGAGCGTCGCCGGGTCGCCGGGTCGCCGGTCGCCGTACTCGGCCGGAACGGGCGCGCCGACCACGTGGCCGACGGTTTCCAAGACCTGGCGCACGGAATGGCCGGTGCCGTTGCCGAGGTTGTAGGTGAGGCTACCACCGTCGAGCCGTTGCAGCGCCAGCCAGTGCGCCTCGGCAAGGTCGGTGACGTGGACGTAGTCGCGGACGCAGGTGCCGTCCGCGGTCGGGTAGTCGGCGCCGAACACGGTCATCGGCGGGCGGCGGCCGAGGGCGGCGTCGATCGCCAGCGGCACCAGGTGGGTTTCGGGGTCGTGGTCCTCGCCGAGCAAGCCGCCTGGGTCGGCGCCGGCCGCGTTGAAGTAGCGCAGGCAGGCGCTGCGCAGCCCGTGGAGCCGATCGGCCCAGTAGAGGGCGCGCTCCAGCATGAGCTTGCTCTCGCCGTAGGGGGAGGATGGCCGGAGCGGCGCGCGCTCGTCGATCGGGATGCGGTCGGGCTCGCCGAACAGGTTGGCGGTCGAGCTGAGGACGAAGCGGCCGATCTTGTGGCGGACGCAGCCGTCGACGAGGCGCATGCCGGCGGCCGCGTTCTCGATCAGGTAGCGCATCGGCTCGCGCATACTCTCGCCGACCAAGGAGAGGGAGGCGAAGTGGAACACGGCGTCCCACGGGCCGTCGGCCAGGATAGCGTCCATCTTCGCGCTGTCGCCGATGTTCTGAACGATGAGACGCGCGCCGCCCGGCACGGCGGCCCGGTGTCCCTGGCGCAGGTCGTCGACGACGACGACCTCACCGCCGCGTTGCAGGAGGGCGAGCACCAAGTGGCTGCCGACGAAGCCGGCGCCGCCGGTGACGAGGTAACGAGGAGATGGCATGGCGGGCGTTCTGCCGCATCATCGCTGATCGGGCAATGCGCGCGGGTGGCGATGCGGTAGAGAGAGGGCCATGAACCCGATCACCCCAGAGCGTATCCGCATTGCCGAGCGCCTCATCCGGCCGCATGTCCGCCGCACGCCCGTCATCGCGGCGGACGGGGCGGAGTTCGGCCTCGCGCCCGGGCGGCTGCTGTTCAAGCTGGAGCAGATGCAGCATTCGGGCTCGTTCAAGGCGCGGGGGGCGTTCGCCAACCTGCTGCTGCGGGACGTGCCGCCGGCCGGGGTGGTGGCGGCGTCGGGCGGCAATCATGGGGCGGCGGTGGCCTACGCCGCGCACCGGCTCGGCGTGCCGGCGGCGATCTTCGTGCCCGGGATTACGTCGCCGGCCAAGGCCGAGCGGATCCGCGGCTACGGCGCGACCCTGGTCGTGGCCGGCGAGCGCTACGCCGACGCGTTGGCCGCAAGCGAGGCCTTCGCGGCCGAGAACGGCGCGATGGCCGTGCACGCGTTCGATCAGATGGAGACGCTGCTGGGGCAAGGGACGCTGGGTGCCGAGCTGGAGGCGGACGCGCCGGAGATCGATACGCTGCTGGTGGCCGTGGGCGGAGGCGGGCTGATCGGCGGGCTGGCGGCCTGGTATAGTGGCCGGGTCAAGGTGGTCGCGGTCGAGCCGGAGGGCGCGCCGACGCTTCACTTGGCTTTGGCCGCCGGGGCGCCGGTGGACGCGCCGACGGAGGGGATCGCCGCCGATAGCCTGGCGCCGCGCCGGGTGGGCGCGCTGATGTTCGACATCGCTCGCGCCCATGTCGCGTCATCGGTGCTGGTGACGGACGCGGCGATCCGGCAGGCGCAGGCGGCGCTGTGGTCGGGGCTGCGACAGGTGGCGGAACCCGGCGGCGCTGCGGCGTTCGCGGCATTGCTGTCCGGCCGTTACCAGCCCGCGCCGGGCGAGCGGGTCGCGGTCTTGGTCTGCGGCGGGAACACGGTGGGCGTCACTTTCGGCGGATGATGCTGGAGCGTAGCCCGTAGCTGACAAGCGCACGGGTCATGCTCTAGGTGGTTGGCCCCGTGAAGTCGTGACGTTGCTTTGGCCCGCGAGGGAAAGGAAGCGCTACGGCAGGCAGTCTTCATGGCAGCGTCCGAACGACGCCGCGCGGTTGAGCCGGGCTCCGGGCGTCGCGCGAAAAGGCCAGCATCTTGGCCTACCACTACGGGCCGAGCCGCACCACCGTCCGCAAGTCACGGAGCCGGACCACGACCGATGATGCTCAGAGGGAGCCGAGTTCTCCCCGCAACACCGTGCTCAGCCTCGCCGCGAGGTCGACGGTGGTCGAGTTCCGCCGCCGCACACTCCTGCCGCTCGGCGGCGTGCTGGGATGCTGTCGCGCAGGCATCCCAGCACGCCGCCGAGCGGCACGGCATCCCCCTGCTGCCTGACGATCCCACCAAGACGCCGAACGGGGCAAACTCGTCCAAACCGCGATCGGCTACGTGCACGTCGACACCAGCGAGTTGCGCCTCGCCAAGAGCAAGCTCAGCATGTCCCTGGCGATCGAGTGTCCAAACTCACCTGACGTCGAGTTCCGCGGCGACGCCGGCCAAATGAACGGCGCAGAGTTCCTGCGCGGCGTGGTTGAGGCCTTTCCCTATGCCGTTCATGCCGTGCTGACCGACAACGGCATGGCCCTTGCCCATCTGCCAACGAACCGAAACGGACCCGGCAGGCGCTGCCTCGGCACCCATATCTTCGACCACGTCTGCTCCGAGAACGGGATCGAGCACGAACTTACCGAAACAAACCACCCCTGGACCAACGGTCAGGCCGAGCGAATGAACCGCAGCGTCCAGGACGCCACCATCAAAAGCTTGCACTATCCCAGCCTCGAAAGCTTCGAGGCCCACGTCCCATGCTCTGGCTTTTTGCTTAGGCGAGCACGCGTCCTGCCCGAGAGGTTCCGCTTGATTGGAAAGCGCTCTAAATTATTGCTTGTACAGGTTTTCCCACAGGTGATCCTGTTCGCTCGGATGACGTCCGGGGGGTCAGTGGCACTGGAGATTGACCTCGGCCTGGGCGCGGCGGAGTTTCTCCACTTGGTCCTTGGCCACGGGCGTGTCGCGGAACTCCGCCCCGCGCGCGCCGAGGCCCCCTTGCTGCATGCGCAGGATCGTGTCGGCCTTCTCGTAATCGTCGTAGGAAAGCATGTCGGCGATGACGTCGATGCCGCAGGCGCAACGCTCCAGCGCCTCGCGCTTGAACCCGTTGGAGGCAAGGCAGCCGATCACGTAGTCGGCGCGGGTCGCGGTCGGGTAATCGTGCGCCGGGTGGCGCTGGTCGGCCCGCGCGGCGGAGAAGATGGCGGAGGCGGCCAGCAGGGACAGCATTGCGAGCAGCGGTGAGCGGATGGTCATGGGCCTACTCCTTCGAAGGTGATGCGCTCGCTGGCGGCGGGGATGCCGGCTGCGGCGTCGCCTGGCATCGAAATTCGGGTCTCAGCCAACATGCCCGGCACCGCATCGGCGAAGACGAAAGCGTAGGTCTTCTGCCGCACCGTCGGTAAGCGCTCGAGGCGGGGGTCGTCGGCGAAGGGTTGAACGGTGACGACCTGCGCGGGGACGGGCTTGCCGGCGAGGGTGAACTCGGTCGGGGCGAGCGTCGCCTGGTCGACGAGCGCTTGGCGGATGCGGTTGCGGAAGTAGGTGGCCGAGAGGCCGAGGGTGGCCTTCATCTCCTGCACGTCGCGTTCCAATATTAGCATCAGCAGCGGGTTGCCGTGGAAATCGACGATCCCGGGATAGGGCACCCGGCGGGGGCCGGTCAGGAAGTCGAAGCTGACGTCCTTGGCGCCGTCGGGGCGAATGGCGCGGATGTGCATCGCCACGGTGTCGGCGAAGCCGCCTGGGCCTTCGCGCACGAGTCCGTAGTCGAGCGTCTCTGCTTGGCTTATGTTCTGCAGGTGCGGCGTCTCGAATAGGGCGATCTGCGCCGGGCTGATCGGGCGGGGATCGGGCGCATCCATGCCGGGCGCGGGCTGAGTGCTGGCTTGAGCCTGCGCGTTGGCGGGGCTGGCGAGGTGCGCCGAACCGAGAAGGGCGAGAAGGACGCCTCGCAGCAGTGGCGTTCGCTTGAGAGGAAATGTCATGATCGAATTGGTCCTTATTTACTGCTTGTCGGACGCGCCGGACCGTTGCATCGAACGGCGGGAACCGCTGGCCGGGCCGGCGAGCGCGCTCGAATGCACCATCAACGCGCAGGCGCACGCGCAGGAATACGTGGTGTCGCACCCGAAGTACCGTTTGGCGCGCTGGCGGTGCGAGGTGGACAAGCCGGCTGAGGACCCGGCCTGACGCGTCGAGAGACTCGTCAATAGATCACGACGCTGCGGATGCTTTCGCCTTTGGCCATGAGGTCGAAGGCGTCGTTGATGCGTTCGAGCGGCATGGTGTGGGTGATGAGGTCGTCGATGTTGATGCGGCCGTCCATGTACCAGTCGACGATGGTGGGCACGTCGGTGCGGCCGCGGGCGCCGCCGAAGGCGCTGCCCTGCCAGACGCGGCCGGTGACGAGCTGGAAGGGCCGGGTGCTGATCTCGCGGCCGGCGGGGGCGACGCCGATGATGGTGCTGCGGCCCCAGCCCTTATGGGCGCACTCGAGCGCCTGGCGCATCAGGGTGACGTTGCCGACGCACTCGAAGCTGTGGTCGGCGCCGCCGTGGGTCAGCTCGACCAGGTGGGCGACGACGTCGCCGGGGCCGGTGCTGGGGCCGGGGCCGGGGAGGTCCTGGGGGTTGACGAAGTCGGTCATGCCGAAGCGCCGCGCCATGACCTCGCGGGCGGGGTTGATGTCGACGCCGACGATCTGGGCGGCGCCGGCGAGGCGGGCGCCCTGGATGACGTTGAGGCCGATGCCGCCCAAGCCGAACACGACGACGCGCTCGCCCACTTGGACGCGGGCGGTGAACAGCACCGCGCCGATGCCGGTGGTGACGCCGCAGCCGATGTAGCAGATCTTGTCGAACGGGGCGTCCGGCCTGACCTTGGCCAGGGCGATCTCGGGCAGCACGGTGAAGTTGGCGAAGGTGGAGCAGCCCATGTAGTGCAGCAGGGGCCGGCCCTTGTGGCTGAAGCGGCTGGTGCCGTCGGGCATGAGGCCCTGGCCTTGCGTCACCCTGATCTTCTGGCACAGGTTGGTCTTGCGGCTGAGGCAGTAGTCGCACTCGCGGCATTCGGGGGTGTAGAGCGGGATCACGTGGTCGCCGGGCTTGAGGCTGGTGACGCCGGGGCCGCACTCGCGCACGATGCCGGCGCCCTCGTGGCCGAGGATGACGGGGAACTGGCCTTCCGGATCGTCGCCGGAGAGGGTGAACTTGTCGGTGTGGCAGATGCCGGTGGCCATGATCTCGACCAGCACCTCGCCGGCGCGGGGGCCGTCGAGCTGGACGGTCTCGATCTCGAGCGGCTGGCCGGGGGCGAAGGCGACGGCGGCGCGGACGTCCAAAATTCGGTCTCCTGTCGGGGAATGCCGGCAAGACTACCTAACCGCATCGCGACGTCTATAGTGGATATAGGGTAAGCTATACTGCCGTTCTTGCTGCAGTGCACAAACGATAACATCGCGCGAATGCGTAACGGTTCGGCTGCGGCACCTTGCGGTTGTTGAGAGCCACCGCTTATGCTTAAGGGAGGTGGCTCGTATCGCGCTTGACCGCACGAACGAAGCCGTCACGCGGGAGCCTGGGGGATCACCCTGACTGTCAACCAGCAGGCGTCCGGATCCAGGAATTGGCTACGAACGGAGGAAACCAGAAGTCATGATGTCAAGAAAATCCTTGCTGGCGTGCACTGCCATTTTAGGGCTCGGCGGCGCGGCGTTCAGTCAGCCTGCTTCCGCCAACGACGACCTGCTCAAGATGCAGACGGATGCCAAGCAGTGGGTGATGCCGACCGGCAACTACGCCAACCACCGCTACAGCACGCTCGACAAGATCAACGCCTCCAACGTATCGAAAATGCACCCGGTGTGGTCGTTCTCGACCGGCGTGTTGCGCGGCCACGAGGGTGGGCCGTTGGTGATCGGCGATACGATGTACGTGCATACGCCGTTCCCGAACAACGTGTTCGCGCTCGACCTTAACAACAATGGCAAAGTGCTGTGGAAGTACGAGCCGCACCAGGACCCGAACGTGATCGCCGTGATGTGCTGCGACACGGTGAACCGCGGCGTTGCCTACGGCGATGGCAAGATCATCCTGAACCAGTCCGACGCGACCACCGTCGCGCTCGACGCCAAGACCGGCAAGGAGCTGTGGAGCGTCAAGAACGGCGACGCCGCCAAGGGCGAGACCATGACGATGGCGCCCATGATCGTGAAGGACAAGGTTTACGTCGGCATCAGCGGCGGCGAGTTCGGCGTGCAGGGGCGGCTGACGGCCTACAACCTCAAGGACGGCTCGATGGCGTGGAACGCCTACTCGGTCGGGCCGGACGACCAACTGCTCATCGACCCCGAGAAGACGACCATGATGGGCAAGCCGATCGGCAAGAACTCGTCGATCGACACTTGGAAGGGCGATCAATGGAAGACGGGTGGCGGCTCGACCTGGGGCTGGTACTCGTATGACCCGGCGACCAACCTGATCTATTACGGGACCGGCAACCCGAGCACCTGGAACCCGGTGCAGCGGCCCGGCGACAACAAGTGGTCGATGACGATCTTCGCGCGCGACGCTGACACCGGCATGGCGAAGTGGGTCTACCAGATGACGCCGCACGACGAGTGGGACTACGACGGCGTCAACGAGATGATCCTGGCTGACATCCCGGTGAAGGGGAAGATGACGAAGGCGCTGGTCCACTTCGACCGCAACGGCTTCGCCTACACCTTGAACCGCGAGACCGGCGAACTGCTGGTGGCCGAGAAGTTCGACCCGGCGGTGAACTGGGCCACCCACGTCGACATGAAGACGGGTCGGCCGCAGGTGGTTGAAGACTACTCGACCCGTGCGGGCGGCGAGGACCACAACACCCGCAACATCTGCCCGGCGGCGCTCGGCACCAAGGATCAGCAGCCGGCGGCGTTCTCGCCCAAGACGAACATGTTCTACGTGCCGACCAACCACGTTTGCATGGACTACGAGCCCTTCAAGGTGTCCTACACGGCCGGTCAGCCCTACGTCGGCGCGACGCTGTCCATGTATCCGCCCAAGGGCGACACCAACCTCGGCAACTTCATCGCGTTCGACGGCGGGACCGGCAAGATCGCCTGGTCGATCCCGGAGCCATTCTCGGTGTGGTCGGGTGCGTTGGCCACGGCCGGCGACATCGTGTTCTACGGAACGCTGGAGGGCTACCTGAAAGCGGTGAACGTCAAGGACGGCAAGCTGCTCTACAGCTACAAGACGCCGTCGGGCATCATCGGCAACGTCAACACCTACGAGCACGATGGCAAGCAATACGTGGCCGTGCTGTCGGGCGTAGGCGGCTGGGCCGGGATCGGCATGGCGGCCGGGCTGGCGCAGGACAGCGAGGGTCTGGGCGCAGTGGGCGCTTACAAGCAACTGTCCAACTATACGCAGCTCGGCGGCGTGCTGACAGTGTTCGGCCTCGACTAACTCGCTCTCCAATAGTCCGGCGGCGCACCCAGCGGCGCCGGACGTTTTCCAGGACATTTTCGGCTCATGCGCTACCGATCAGGTTTGATGTTCCTCGCCGGCACCCTGACCGTCATCACGGTCGGAGGCGTCGCCGCCTCGCGAGACGCGCGGGCACAGAACGACCCTGTCTACACCGTTCGTGACGGGATGGTGGATCAGAACGTTTATAACGGTTACCGCCGCTACGGCGAGTCATGCCTGCGATGCCACGGCCCAGACGGGGCGGGCAGCTCTTACGCTCCCAACCTCACCGAGTCGTTGCAGCACCTTGACCACGAGCAGTTCGCCAACATCATCATCAATGGCAAGCAGAATGTCAGCCAGTCGGAAAACAAGGTGATGCCGGCGTTCGGCACTACGGAAGACGTGGTGCTCTACCTCGATGATATTTACGGTTATCTGAAGGCGCGGTCCGATGGCAAGTTGCCGCGCGGGCGGCCGAAGCGGTTCGAGAGTGCCGGCTGAAGTATGTTTGGCTCACATCGGCTTGCGCCTCCTGCGCCAGTCCTTCGTGCCAGTCAGTGTGAATTTCGCTCAAGTGGTTTCACTTGATCAAAAGTTGCTCCAGTTGGGCTTGGACTTGGGGGTTTGCAGCGGCGTTTCTGCTCGGTCCGGCGGCGTGGGCACAACGCGCCGAACTCGTCTCCCGCACAGAGCTTCGCGTATGCGCGGACCCTAGCAACCTGCCGTTCTCGAATCGTGAGCTGCAAGGGTTCGAGAACCAGATTGCCGAGTTGATCGCCGCTGACATGAAAGTGCCGGTCGAATACGTCTGGTTCCCGCAAGTGATCGGCTTCGTCCGCAACACGTTGCGCGCCCGCACGTGCGACCTAGTAATGGGTGCGGTCGCGGGCGACGACGTGATGGACAACACCACGGCTTACTACCACACCGGCTACATGATCGTGACCCGGGCCGCGGACGGCATCACCGCGACCTCGATCAGCGATCCGGCGCTGGCCGACAAGCGCATCGGGCTCGTGGCGGCGACTCCGCCGACTGACCTCGTGCTCCGGCACAACCTGTTCGAGCACGTGCGCCCTTACTCACTCGCCGTCGACACGCGGGCCGGCAACCCGGCACGGACGATGTTGCAGGACCTGGCCGATGGGGCGATCGACGTCGCGCTGGCGTGGGGACCGGTCGCCGGCTACGCCATCAAGCATGACCACTTGCCGTTGCGTGCGATGTTCATCGAGCCGGAGGCAGGCGCGCCGCGGCTTGATTACCGGATTTCGATGGGAGTGCGGGCGAACGAGCCCGAGTGGCGCCGCCGGGTCAACCAGGCGTTGGCGCGCAAGCGGCAAGAGGTCGATCAGGTGCTCGACGCATACGGCGTGCCGCAACTTGATGAGCAGAACCGGCCGGTGACTTCCGGAGTGCCGTGATCCGTCACGTGAATGAAGCTTTGGCGCGAGGCGTGTTCCTGCTGATGCTCGCCACCTCTGCCTGTCCGGCCCTGGCCGCGGTTGCCATGCCGGACGGTTACCGCATGGAGGATTATCGAGGGCCGGTGCCGGACAGCGTGCCTGGGGCCAGCATCGTGCATGCGCCGCAGGTTGAAGATTTGATCGAGCAGGACGGCGCAGTGCTGATCGACGTGCTCGCGGCACCGCGGCGTCCACCCGGCATGCGGCAGGGCACGCCCTGGCTGCCGGAGCCGCACGAGGACCTGCCCGGCAGCTTGTGGTGGCCCGGTGTCGGGCGGGGTGCGATCTCAGCCGAGCTGGAGGCGCGATTTCGGCAGCGGCTGGGAGAGGTGGTGGAGGCTAATCCGGGCAGCCTCGTGGTGTTTTACTGCCTCAGCAACTGCTGGCTTAGTTGGAACGCCGCCAAGCGGGCGGCTTCATACGGCATCCCGGCCGCGTGGTTCCCGGACGGCGCAGATGGCTGGAAAGCAGCCGGGTTGCCGGTGGAGAAGGCGACGCCGGAGTTCCTGGATCAGCCGCCCGACGCGCCCTGAAGCGCCCGGGCGAAGGCGCCGAGCCGGGCATCCAACTGCACCGGCGTCTCGCAGGCGTAGCGGATCGTTCGCTCGACGGACTCATAGTCCCGGATCAGGAAGGCGCGGCGGTCGGCCACTTCCTCCCGCTTCGCTTCAGGGGCGTCGGCAGGCAAGCCGCGCAGCTCGGCTGTGACGCGGCCGACCACGTCCGTCAGGCCGCGCTGACGCCGGGCGATGGCGTGCAGCCGTTCGATAATCTGGGTGCGCTCGGCGTTGGTCTCGTCGACCAGGCCAGCGAACACGAGGGGCAGAAGTTCGCGCCGGTCAGGCGGTGGCAGGTCGGCGGCGAATGCTTCCAGCCGCGACACGCCGGCCTCGCGCGGCACCGAACGCGGGGCGACCTCGGCCACCAGCGCCGCGACCTGCGGGTTGCCGCGCCAATCGCCGGTGGGTTGCGGCCCGGCCCAGAACGTGCCCGCCGTCACGGTCGGCACCAGGCGCTGGACGCAGGGCCAATCGGCATCCTTGGATGGCGGGCCTGCCGCCGCCAGGAGCAGCAGCGTGAGGATGGGAAGATTGCGGATCATTCGGCGGGTGCCGCGCGGCGGGCAATCAGGCCACGGCCCGGGTCGTAGCCGACCACCGCCGCGGCCATGAACAACAACGTGCAGCCAGCCACCACCGCCGCGGAGGTCAGGTCAAGCCGCCCATACAGGGCGAACCGGATGAGTTCGGTGGCCGAGGTGAAAGGGTTGGCCTCGCAGATCCAATACAGGGTCAAGCTCGACTCCTTCACTCTCCAGAGCGGATACAGGGCGGAAGACGCGAAGAACATGGGAAAGATGACGAAGTTCATCACGCCGGCGAAGTTCTCCAACTGGCGGATCACCGAGGACAGCACCAAGCCCAGCGCGCCGAGCATCAGCCCCGACAGAATTAAGGCCGGCAACACGGCCAAGTAGCCGAGCGGCGGCGGCTCGATCTCCCAGAACCAGGCGATGGCGAGGAACAGGTAGGCTTGCACCACGGAGACGGCGACGCCGGCCAGCAGCTTGGACAGCAGCAGGAACCAGCGGGGCAGCGGGCTGACCATGAGGGTGCGCATGCTGCCCATCTCGCGGTCGTAAACCATGGACAGCGAGCTTTGCATGCCGTTGAACAACTGGATCATCGCGATCAGGCCGGGCGCGATGTAGACCTCGTACGGCACGTAGGTCTCGTAGGGCGGGATGATCGAAACGCCGAGCACGAAACGGAACCCGGCGGCGAAGATGGCGAGCCAGACCAACGGCCGCACCAGGGCGGAGACGAAACGGCCTCGTTGGTGCACCCAGCGCAGCGCCTCGCGCCGGATGATGCCCCCCATGCAGCGAGCGTACTGCGCGGCCGTCACGACGCCGCCCCGCGCACGAGCGCGCCGAAGGCCTGTTCGAGGTCGTCCGTCCCCTGTCCTGCCACTACGTCAGCCACCGGCCCCTCGGCCAGCACACGGCCGCGGTGCAGGACGACGACCCGGGCCCAGGCGCCGGCCTCGTCGATCAGGTGCGTCGCCCACAACACCGCCAGGCCCTCGGCGCACAACTGCTTGACGTGCGACAGCAGGAAGGCGCGGCTTTCCATGTCCAGCCCGGCGGTCGGCTCGTCGAGCAGCAGCAACGAGGGCTCGTGCAGCAAGGCGCGCGCCAGCTCCACGCGCCGCCTCTGCCCGCCCGAGAGCGCCCGGACCCGGTCATGCCGCCGGTCCAGCAGGCCGACCCGGCCCAACTCGGCCTCCGCCCTGGCGAGCGCCCGACGCCGGGCCATGCCGTGAAGGGAGGCGTGGTAGAGGAGGTTCTGCTGCACGGTGAGGTCGAGGTCGAGGGTCGGCTGCTGGAATACGACGCCCATCCGCGCGAGCGCCGCCCCGGGGTCGGTCGCGAACGCCCGGCCGAACACCGCGATCTGGCCGGCGTGCGCGTGATAGAGGCGCGTGATCAGCGCGAACAGCGTCGTCTTGCCGGCGCCGTTGGGGCCGAGCAGCACGGTGAAGTCGCCGGGCGCGATGGACAGGCTCACGCCGTGCAACACCGTCTTGCCGCCGAGGCGGTGGCTCAGGCCGGAGACCCGCAGCGCCAAGTCCGCGGCGGGCGGCTCGACCCGCGCCAGCATCACGGGGCGACCACGACGCCCCACGGCAGTTGCCCGACGGGGACGGACTTGGTCACCTTCAGCGCGTCGACGTCGATCACCGACATGTCGTTGCTGACGCCGTTGGTGGTGTACAGGCGTTTGCCGTCGAGCGAGAAGGCGAGGTTCCAAACCCTTTGACCCACCAGCAAATACTTCGTCACCTCGAAGGTCTTGGCGTTCACCACCGCGATGCGGTTGGCCGGGCCTAGGGCGACGAACGCCTGGGTGTGGTCGGCGTTGATGGCGATGCCGACGGGCTGGATGGATTCGGTCGGCACGCCGGGCACCTTGAACTCAATCGTGTGCACGACCTTGCGGGCGGCGGCGTCGATCACCGCGACCGTGCCGCCCACCTCGGATGAGACCCACACCTGCTCGCCGTCGGGGGTGAACCGCGCCACCCGCGGGCGGCTGCCGACCAGCACGTTCGCCACCACCTCGTGGGTCTTGGTGTCGATGAAGTGCGCCATGCTGGTGGTCTCGGACGTGTTGACCAGGATGGCGCCGTCCGGGCTGAGCCCCATGCCTTCCGGCTCGACGCCGACGCCGATCTCGGTGACGATGCGGCCGGCGGAGATGTCGAGCACGGAGACCATGTTGTCGTTCTCGTTCGACACGTAGAGCGTGGCACCGTCCGGGCTGAGGGTGAACAATTCGGGGTCTGGCCCGCTCGGCAGCACGCGCGTCACCTTGAGCGACTTGAGGTCGAGCACCTCGATGTGGTCGCTGTCGCTGGTGCAGATGTAGAGGCTCTGCCCGTCCTTCGACAGCACGATGCCGCGCGGCCGCTCGCCGACCGGGACAGTGGCGCGGATGGCGAGCGAAGCGCCGTCGACCACGGTGATCGTGTTGTCCTTCTCGTTGGACACGAGGATGGTTTCGGCCTGGGCGCTGGCGGCAGTGAGCAACAAGGCCAAGGTGATGCGGGTCACATGCGGCATGTCGTCTCCGGTTCGTCAATGCCGAGCGTGTCGAGCTCGGAGTGCTGATGCAGATAGCCCGGCTGCGGCGAGACCGAGACCAGGCTGCGCGCGTCGGCCAGCAGCACCGGCTGGCGAAGCTGCCCGTCCCAGGAGCGAAACTGCAAGCGGGAGCCTTTGAAGGCGGCCAGCTCGAAGGCCGGGCCGCGCATGTAGCGGGCGATCTGGGCTGGTTCGGTGCCGCCGCCGCGAGTCGCCGCCTCGCCGACCGCGCGCACCGCCATCCACGCGCCGTAGTCGTGCGGCGTCATCCAGCGGTGCGCCTGCTTCTGGAACCGGCTCTGCAACTGCGTGCCGCCCCACTGCTCGAACGGCTTGGCCCAGGCGGTGGGCACCAGGCCGTGGGTGCCGGCGATCGGGCGCGGCTCGGTGGTGCGGTAGGCCAGGTCCTCGCCGAAACCTTCCTCGGTGGTGTCAGCGACCACCAGCACGTCGTAGCTCAGCCCCTGGGTGAAGCGCGCCACCTCCGCGCCGATCGAGACGTGGCCGGTGTCGGTGCGTTGCGCGCCCGGGGCGAAGGTCCAAGGTTTGTCTTCCACGATCTTGAGCTGGAACTTGCGCGCCGAACGCTGGAACGCGTCAGCGAACAATGTGTCGGCCTCGGTCGGCCCCGGCACCAGCAGCAGGTTGCGCCACCGCTTCACGGCCAGGAACTGCATCAGGGCGTCGGCGCGCATGGCCCGGCTCGGCAGCAGGTGCAGCACGTTGCGGCGGCAATCCGCTCCGCGCAGGCGGTCATCCTCGCTGGTGGCGTCGAGCACGAGGGAGTCGCGGAACGCGGGCAGGTCGGCCACTTGCAGCAGCAGCGGCGCGGGCAGGTCGGCGACGACGAGGCGCACGCCGTCCTCCGCCATGGCCTTCGCCGCCGCCAGCACCGCCGCCGGGTCAGGCTCGACGGCTTCGCGCAGGCGGAAGGACTGGCCGAGGAAGCGGCCGGTCGTCTGGTTGTCGGCCAGGGCGAGGCGCGCGCCCTGCACGCCCGCGTCGGCCGGCGGCGGGTCGAGCAGGCTGGACGGCGGCGGCTCCGGCGTGAGGCCCAGGTAGCCGATCACGACCAGGGGCTGCTCCGCGGCGCGGGCGGGCGAGGGCCAGGCCGGGCAGGTCAACGACAGAATGAGCAGGATCAACCGCACGGCGTTCCGTTTCTCCCGATGGTGGGCGGCGCACGTTGCGCCGGCCGCTTGTTGGGGGAAGAATGGACTGCAACCCGGCGCTTGTCAGCCTCAATCCAGGATGGACGTGATGACGCGTTTGCTCGCCACCTTCTGCTTCGCCGCGGCCGGCTTCGCCCTGGCCTCCACGTCCGGCTGGGCCGCACCGCGAAGCATCGCGGTGTTCGACTTCGATATGGTCAACACGTCGCCGGCCGCGACCACGCCGGAGGAGAATGGGCGGTTGCGGGCGCTCGACGCGCAGTTGCACGAGGCTTTGGCTGGGCGCTTCACGCTCGTGGACATCGATCCAGTGCGACCGGCGCTGTCGCGCGTCCGCTCGATCCGCGGCTGCAACGGGTGCGAGCTGGACCTGGCGCGCCGGTCGGGGGCCGATCTCGCCGCCTACGGCTGGGTGCAGAAGGTCAGCAACCTGATCCTGAACGTCAACCTGGTCATCGAGGACGCCGAGACCGGCAAGGTGATCAAGGCCGACAGCGTCGATATCCGCGGCAACACCGACGAATCGTGGCAGCGCGGGCTGCGCTACTTGCTGAATGAGCGCTTGTTCCGCGAATGAGCTGATGCGCCGCCGTTCGCGCCGGGGCCGATGCGGCGATCCTCGTGCCAAGTAAGCTGATACACTCACCACGAGCGAGACGCCGGGCAACGAGCGTCCATCAGGAGGAGCCGCCATGAACATTCCCCGCCGGGCACTGCTGCTCGCGCCGCTGCTCGCCGCCGCGGACGCCTTGCCCGGCGTCCGCGTCGGCACGCTGCGCTTCGGGACCGTCGGCTGGGAGATCGACGTGATGCGCCACCACGGGCTCGACCGGGCGTCCGGCGTCGTTGCCGAGCCGGTGGAGTACGCGGCCTCGCAGGCGACGCAGGTGGCGTTGCAGGCCGGACGGGTGGACACGATCGTGCAGGACTGGCTGTTCGTCTCGCGGCAGCGGGCCGAGGGCGCGGATTGGACGTTCGCACCGAGCTCGTCCGCGGTGGGGGCGGTGATGGTCCCGGCCGGTTCGCCGGTGAACAGCCTCGCCGACCTGGCCGGCCGCCGGCTCGGCGTCGCCGGCAGCCCGCTCGACAAGAGCTGGCTGGTGCTGCGCGCCTACGCCCGGGACAAGTTCGGTCTCGACCTCGATCAAGCGGTCGAAAAGGTGTTCGGCCCGCCTCCGTTGCTGGCCGAGCAGCTCAAGCTCGGCCGCATCGACGCCGCCCTCACCTACTGGCCGTTCGCGGCCCGGGCCGCGGCGGACGGGATGCGGCAGGTGCTCTCCGTGGAGGAGGCAATCAGCGGCCTCGGCGTGCCGACGGGCGTGCCAATGGTTGGCTGGGTGTTCTCGGCCAGTTGGGCCGCGCGCCAACGCGCGGCGGTCACGGGCTTCCTCGCCGCGTCCGGCCGCGCCCGCGCGATCCTGGCCAGCTCGGACGCCGAATGGCAGCGCATCGCGCCGCTGACCGGCGCGTCCGGCCCGCGGGAGCTAGCCCGGCTGCGGGACTGGTATCGCGGCGGCGTCCCCGGTTCCTGGGGCGCGGCGGAGCAGGGAGCGGCCGCCCGCCTCTACGACATCCTGGCCGGCATCGGCGGTCCCGAACTGGTCGGCCGGGCGCGGCGCCTCTCCCCCGGCACCTTCTGGCAGGCCGCCGAGCCGTCCGCTGGCTAGGGTCGCCGCCACCCGCCTGCTGCCGATCCTCATGCTGTTGCTGGCCTGGGAGGTGGGCGCGCGCTGGGCGGCGAGCCGGCTGCTGCCGCCGCCCAGCGCCGTGGCCGCCGCCCTCGCCGCCGAGGCCGCGTCCGGTCGGCTGATGCACAACCTCGAGGTCACGCTGGTGCGCGTCGCCCTGGCCTTCGCGCTCGCGATGGGGGCCGGCAGCGCGCTCGGCGTCGTCATGGGCCGGTCGCGGCGGCTCGACCTGCTGCTCGACAGCCTGCTGACGGCGCTGCTCAACCTTCCGGCCCTGGTCGGCATCGTGCTGCTCTACGTCTGGTTCGGGCTGAGCGAGACCACCACCATCGTCGCCGTCGCGCTCAACAAGCTGCCCAACACTGCCGTCACGTTGCGGGAAGGAGCGCGGGCGCTTGACCAGGGGCTGATCGACATGGCGCGCAGTTTCCGCATGGGGCGGCTGTCCACGTTGCGTCATGTCGTGTTGCCGCAGCTCTACCCTTACACGTTCGCGGCGGCGCGCTCGGGACTGGCGCTGATCTGGAAGATCGTGCTGGTGGCCGAGTTGCTGGGCCGCAGCGACGGTGTCGGCTTCCAGATCCAGGTGTATTTCCAGTTGTTCGACGTGACCGGCATCTTGGCCTACACGGCCGCCTTCATGCTGGTGGTGCAGGTGATCGAGTGGATGGTGCTGCAGCCACTGGAACGCCGGGCCAACCGGTGGCGGTGATCCTCGATGTGGATATCGCGCGCAAGGAGATGCCGGTCCAGACTGGACGGCGCAGCGTGATCGAAGGGCTGCGCTTCACGTTGGCGGCGAACGAGATCGTGGCCCTGGTCGGTCCGTCCGGCTGTGGCAAGACGACGCTGCTGCGGCTGGTGGGTGGGCTTGACGATCGGTTCGAAGGCGCGATCCGCTGGCGCGACCCACCGCCCCGGATCGGCACGGTGTTCCAGGAGCCTAGGCTGCTGCCTTGGCGGACGGTGTGGCAAAATATCGCGCTGGCGCGGCCGCCTGACTTGGCTTTCGCCCGCCGGTTGCTGGCCATTCTCGGGCTGGAGGCGAGCGAGGACCTGTATCCGCCGGCGTTGTCGCTCGGCATGGCCCGGCGCGTGGCGATCGCGCGAGCGTTCGCAGTGCTGCCCGAGATCCTGCTGCTTGACGAGCCGTTCGTCTCGCTCGACCCGGCCATGGCGGAACAGGGGCGCGGCGTGCTGGTTGATGCCTGGGCGACGAGGCGCTGCGCCGCCTTGCTGGTGACACATGATTTGGCCGAGGCCTGCTCGCTGGCTGACCGGATCCTGCTGCTGTCGGCTGGGCCGGCTCGGATCGTGGCGGACGTGGTTGTGCCAGAGGCGAGCCGACGGCGCGGGATCCGGGAGGGGACCCGCGTCGCTGCCGCGATGGCTACTTGAGGGTGTTCAGGTAAGCGATCAGGTTCGCCCGCTCATCCTCTTTCTTAAGGCCGACGAAAATCATTTTGGTGCCCGGCACCGTCCCGCGCGGGTCGATCAGGTAGTGGTCCAGGGTCGCGTCGTCCCAAGTGACGTCGTAGGCCTTCATCGGGGCGGAGTAGTTGAATGATTCGATGCTGTGCGACGGACGGCCGACGATGCCGTGCAGACTGGGGCCGATCTTGTTTTCGCCCGGCTTAATGGAGTGGCAGGCGGCGCACTTGTTGAACACGGTCTTGCCGGCGGCCGGGTCACCCTCGGCGCGGGCCGCGGCCGCGTTGAGCGCCAGTGCCGCGGTGATCGCTATTGCCATTGTGTAGCGCATTCTTCCTCCCTCGGTGCAACCCTGCGCGGGTGCGACGTCAGTATGGAACATGGGGCGGCCTGTCGAGTTGCCACCGCGTCAACGGGATCGACGGCACAGGGTGCGGACGTAGACGTCCTTGCCGATCTCGTAGGCCTGCGCCGACCGGGCGATCACGTCCTGCCAGCCGCTGAAGCAGCCCATCTCGTTGGCGACGTGCTTCGACAGCACGTCCGTCGCCGTCTGCTCGTCGCATTGGTCAGGCGGAAGCGCCACGAGGCAGACCAGGATGATGGCTTGAAACCCGTCCATGCGCGGTCCAGCCCTTCCGGTCAGCGGCCATGCAGCCTAGCATGACAGGAGAAAATTCATGGGAGAGAACGAATGCCGGTCATCTCGGTCATGTACCCGGGCGCGGACAGCGCCAAGTTCGACCACGACTACTATATGCAGACCCACATCCCGTTGGTTCGCGACCGCTGGTCGCCGCATGGCTTGCAGGACATCAAGATCATGCGTGGCGTCCACGGCCCGGACGGGCTGCCGCCGACCTTCGTCCTCATGGCGCTGCTGACCTTCGCCTCCATGGACGAGTTCAAGGCCGCCGCCGACCAGCACGGCAAGGAGATCTTCGCCGACATCCCCAACTTCACGGACGCGAAGCCGGTGCTGCAGTTCAACGAGGCGGCATGACGCCTCGCAGCCAGCACGCCTGCTGCGGCGGCCAGATCGGTTTCTACGCGCACGCCTCGCAGGCGACCGGGACGGAGATGCGTTTCGCCGTATTCGTGCCGTCGCAAGCGGCCCAGGCGCCCTGCCCCGCGCTCTACTACCTCGCGGGCCTGACCTGCACCGAGGAGACGTTCGCGACCAAAGGGGGCGCGCAACGGTTGGCCGCCGAACATGGCCTGGTGCTGGTCGCGCCGGACACCAGCCCGCGGGGCGCCAACCTGCCGGGCGAGGACGACGCCTGGGACTTCGGCACCGGGGCCGGCTTCTACCTCGACGCCTCGGCCGAGCCGTGGTCCGGGCATTATCGCATGGCGAACTACGTCACGCGGGAGCTGCCGGCGCTGATCGAGGCCAACTTCCCGGTGCGGACCGACCGGCGGGGCGTGTTCGGCCATTCGATGGGCGGGCATGGCGCGCTGGTGACGGCGTTGCGCGAGCCGTCGCGCTGGCATTCGGTGTCCGCGTTCGCGCCGATCGCCAATCCGGTCGCGGTGCCTTGGGGGGAGAAGGCGTTCTCTGCCTATTTGGGCCCGGACCGTGCCGCCTGGGCCGAGTGGGACGCCAGCCTGTTGATGCGCGAGCGGCCTTACCCGGGGCCTATGCTGGTCGATCAAGGGCTCGACGATCAGTTCCTGGCCGAGCAGCTTCATCCCGAGGCGCTGGAGCAGGCCGCCGCGGCGGCTGGGCAGGACCTCACGTTGCGCAAGCACCCTGGCTATGACCACAGCTACTGGTTCATTCAGAGCTTCATGCCGGACCACCTCGCCCATCACGCGCGGCAGCTCCTAGGGTAGATTGATGCACAAGATCGTGTTCGCCGTCGCCGTGTCGCTCGCCGCATGCCTGCCGGCCTGGGCCGCCGACCGGATGACGTTCTGGAACCTGACCTCGACGACGCTGAGCGGCTTGTCGCTGGCGCCGGCCGGCACGGCCGAGTTCGGGCCGAACCAGTGCGCCAACGACAAGGACGGCACCGTGGATCATGACGAGCGGCTGCGTTTGGTCGGAGTCTCGCCTGGCCGCTACGATGTTCGCACGACGGACCAGAAAGGCCGGGTCTGCGTCGCCCGGAATGTCACGGTCAGCGGCAAGGGGCGCTACGCGTTCTCCTTGTCGGACAAAGATTTGCAGGACTGCCGTCCGTGACGTGGCGGGAGCCTCCGCGCCAGTCCGATTTGACTTGACTTCCGGCCGGGGCGTGCTCAATTGCGCTTGCCAACCACAATAAAACAGGAGGGTTTCTTATGGCTTGGAACACACCGAAGATCGTTGAGATCGCCTTGGGCGCTGAAATCAATTCTTACGCCTGCGCTGACGTCAAGTAAGTCAGCCTTCTATCGCTGATCGCCTGCCGGACTTTGATCTGGTGGGCGATTAGTCATGGATAGTTTGTGAGTTGCGCATGCGCGCGATCGTAATCGGGGCCGCTGCCGGCGGTGCCTTTCCCCAATGGAATTCGAACCAGCCGGCCTGTCGTCGTGCGCGCGATGGTGACCAAATGGCCTTGGCTCGCACGCAAGCCTCGATCGCAGTCAGCGCGGACGGGTCGCGTTGGGTGCTGTTCAACGCCTCGCCTGACCTGCGGCAACAGATTGAGCGAACACCGGCTCTGCGCCCGAACGGCGGCCTGCGTTCCTCGCCGATTTCGGCCGTCGTGCTCACGGGCGGCGACGTCGATGCCATCGCCGGCTTGCTGACGTTGCGGGAGCGGCAGCCATTCACGTTGTATGCCACGCCTCGGGTGCTGGCCGTGCTGAAGGCGAACCCGATCTTTGATGTCTTGGCGCATGACGTGGTGACGCGCATGGCGTTGGACTTGGCGGAAGACCAGGCGATTGTCTTGCCGGGTGGAGAGGCGAGCGGCTTGAGTGTGCGGCCGTTCGCGGTGCCCGGGAAGGTGCCGCTTTACTTGGAGCAGGAAGGCGAGATGCCGGCGTTGAGCGAGAACGACCAGACAATCGGGATCGCCATTTCCGCTGATGGACGGACCTTGTTCTACGTTCCTGGATGCGCCGCCATGACCCCGGCGCTCGCCGCCCGGTTGCGCGGGGCGGAGGCAGTGCTGTTCGACGGCACGCTCTGGACCGATGACGAGATGATCCGCGCGGGCGTCGGCGCCAAGACTGGGCAGCGCATGGGACATATGAGCGTGTCGGGACCAGGTGGCACGATCGAGGCGTTCGAGGGGCTGGGCGTGCAGCAGCGCGTTCTGCTCCATATCAACAACACCAACCCTATCCTGCTCGACGACTCGCCCGAGCGCGCCGAAGTCGAGGCGGCCGGCTGGCAAGTGGCGTTCGACGGCATGGAGATCCGGCTATGAGCGCGGCTTCCGCGGCAGGCTTGGTCAGCACCGCCCGCGACACCGACCAACCGCTCACCCGGGATGAGCTTCGCGGCGCGTTGCGTGCCATCGGGGCCGAGCGCTACCATAATCGGCACCCGTTTCATCGCAAGTTGCACGATGGGCAGCTTACGCGCGGTCAAGTGCAGGCGTGGGCGCTCAACCGCTATTATTACCAGAGCCGCATCCCGGCGAAGGACGCCACGCTGCTGGCCCGGCTGCCCACCGCCGATCTCCGCCGCGCCTGGCGATCCCGGCTCGATGATCATGACGGGTCGGGGCCGGGCCAGGGCGGCGTGGCGCGCTGGCTCAAGCTGGCGGAGGGCGTCGGCCTTGATCGGGACTACGTCGAGAGCACCGAGGGACTTTTGCCGGGCACGCGGTTCGCCGTCGATGCCTACGTCGCGTTCGTGCGTGACCGGTCGATTTTGGAAGCGGTGGCCTCGTCGCTGACCGAAATGTTCTCGCCCACCATCATCGCCGAGCGGGTGTCGGGCATGCTGGCCCACTACGATTGGATCACCCGGGACACGTTGGCCTATTTCACGCCGCGGCTGACGCAGGCGCCGAAGGACGTCGATTTCGCCCTCGCCTACGTCGACGAGCACGCCACGACGCGGGCGCTGCAGGAGCAGGTTCTGGCCGCGCTCCGGTTCAAATGCGACGTGCTATGGTCGCAACTGGATGCGCTCTATCTTGCTTATGTCAGCCCCGGCTTGATCCCGCCCGGCGCCTTTGTTCCACGCGAGGGCGCGTGACCAAGGCGGCGCTCCTCGACAGCACGCCCGCCTTCAACCGCGGCTTCCGGCTGCGGTTCGACGACGTGCGGCAGGCCTGGGTGATGCTCGCGCCGGAGCGATTGTTCTTGCTCGATCAGCCCGCGGTCGAGGTGCTGAAGCTGGTCGATGGCGTGCGCACCGTGCCGGATATCGTCGATGCCCTGGCCAGCCGGTTCGACGCGCCGCGCTCAGCCATCGGCGACGACGTGTCCACGATGTTGCTCGACCTCGCGGACAAAGGAGCGATCCGGCTGTGAACGCGATTTTGCCCTCCCCTGTCCCGCCGCCGCTCGCCTTGCTGGCGGAGTTGACTCATCGCTGCCCGTTGCAGTGCCCTTACTGCGCCAACCCGCTCGAACTGGAGCGCGCGAGCGCCGAGCTTGACACCGCGACGTGGCTGCGCGTGCTGGACGAGGCCGCCGCGCTCGGCGTGCTGCAGGTGCATTTCTCCGGTGGCGAACCGACAGCGCGCCGCGACTTGCTCGACTTAGTGCGCCGCGCCGCCGAGCGTGGCCTCTACAGCAACCTGATCACCGCGGGCGTGACGCTCGACGAGGCGGCCTTGACCACTTTGGCCGACGCCGGGCTCGATCACGTGCAGCTCAGCTTTCAGGACGCCGAAGGTGGGAGCGCCGACCGAATCGGTGGCTACCGCGGCGGGCACGCGCGCAAGCTGGTGGTGGCCGGGCTGATCACGGCGGCTGGACTGCCGCTCACCGCCAATTTCGTCGTTCACCGGCAGAACCTCGGGCGGCTCCCGGACATGCTGGCGCTTGGCGAGAGCCTCGGTGCGAGCCGGATCGAGATCGCCCACGTGCAGTACTATGGCTGGGCGCTCACCAACCGGGACGCCTTGATGCCGACCCGTGAGCAACTGGACGAGGCCACTGCCACCGTGGATGCGGCTCGCGTCCGGTTGCGCGGCCGAGTCACGATCGATTACGTGGTGCCGGACTATCACGCGTCCCGCCCAAAGGCGTGCATGGGCGGCTGGGCGCAGCGCGTGATCAACATTACACCGGCCGGATTGGCGTTGCCCTGTCACGCGGCGGAGACGTTGCCCGGATTCCGGTTCCCGTCGGTGCGTGACACGTCGCTAGTGACCATCTGGCGCGAGGATACCGGTTTCGTCCGGTTCCGGGGCACGCATTGGATGCCTGAACCTTGCCGATCCTGTGAGCGCAAGGAAATCGACTGGGGTGGTTGCCGTTGCCAGGCTTTTGCCCTCACCGGTGACGTCGCCGCCACTGACCCGGCCTGTGATTTATCCCCGGATCACCACTTGATGGGTGATGCGGTGCAGGAATCCAAGGGCGCGAACGCTGAGCTGATTTACCGCCGCATCCGCGTCCGCGAGCCCGTCGCGTGACCCGTCGGGATGCGTTGCTGCTCGCAGCGGCCGCTTCCCTGCTTCCTACCCCTGGTTTCGCCGCGCCCGCGTTCGCGCTGGTTCAGGTTGCCTCCGGCATCTACGTGCGCCAAGGGGTGCAGGCCGAGGCAACCGTGGCTAACGACGATGGCATCGCCAACATCGGCTGCATCATCGGCAATGCTGCCGTCGCTGTCATTGATCCCGGCGGCAGCCTCGGCGATGGGCAGCGATTGCGCGACGCGATACGCCGCCTGACCTCGCTGCCGATCCGGTATGTGGTGATGACCCACTTCCATCCAGACCACGTGTTCGGCGCCGCGGCGTTCCAGGCTGACGACCCGGTTTATGTCGGCCACGCCCGGATGGACGCCATGTTGGTGCAACGGGGCGAATACTATCGCAATCGGCTGGCTGATATTTTGGGTCTCGACGAGGCCGGCGATTATGCCAGGCCCACGATGCTGGTGGCTGATTTGGCAGAGATCGACCTGGGCGGTCGCGTGCTTCGTTTCCATGCTCACGGGACGGCGCATACGGATAATGACCTGTCGGTGTTCGATGTCGAGACGATGACACTCTGGGCCGGCGACCTGCTGTTTGTCGACCGCGTGCCGGCGCTCGACGGCAGCATTCTCGGTTGGCTGCGCGAGTTGCAGGTGTTAAGGGCCGTGCCAGCTCGGCAAGCTGTGCCAGGACATGGCCCGGCGCTTGTGCCTTGGCCGGCGGCGGCCGAGGCCGAGGAGCGCTACCTGTCAGGGTTAGTGCGCGAAATTCGCACCATTATTGCCCGTGGCGGCGATATCGAGACGGCCGTCGCGAGGGTCGGTCAATCCGAGCGGGACAATTGGCTGCTGTTCGACGACTATAATGGCCGCAACGTCACGACGGCATTCAAAGAATTGGAATGGGAGTAGCATGATGAAGGCGCTGTTGTTCGCTTGCGGCTTGGCGTCGCTCGCCAGCTTGCCTGTTCAGGCCGCAGAAGATGAGGCCGCGCGGGCTGAGCGCTGGCAGGATTTGAAGCACGCCGTATTCGGTGACCGGGCCGTCAGTGACGGTCGCGGGGTCATCGCCCTCGAAGCGCCTTACCGGGCTCAAGACGCGGCATTGGTGCCGATCACGATCACCACCGAGCCGCCAGGCCAGGCGGCCGGTGACAAAATCAAGGCGCTTTACATCATGGTGGACGCCAACCCATCGCCGCTGGCCGGGACGATCCACTTCGGGCCGCTGGCGGATCCGCACATGTTGAAGACCCGCGTTCGCGTTGACGCTTATACGCTGATGCATGCGGTTGCCGAGACTGAGGACGGCCGTTTGTTCGCGTCGGAGCGATTCGTTAAAGCGGCTGGCGGTTGTTCGGCGCCGTCGCTGAAGGATCCCAAGGTCGCGATGTCACGCATGGGGCAGATGCGCCTTCGCATCGACGCCGAAACCCCTTCCGGCAATGAGGAAACAACGGTGGCGCAATTACTGATCAGCCATCCGAACAACAATGGCATGCAGGTGGATCAAGTAACCCACAATTTCGTGCCGGCCCGCTTTATTCAAGACATCGACGTGCGTTACGGCGACCAACAAGTGTTTACGATGGACGCTGACATTTCGCTCAGCGAAGATCCGGTTATCACGTTCGGTTTCACTCCGAAAGGTGCCGGGCCGCTCAGAGTTGAGATGGAGGACAGCACAAAGGCTAAGTTCAATCACACGTTTCAAGTGTCGAAAGTCGATGATTGACGCTCGACCGCGCTTTTAGAGCGGTTTTCATGTAGGTCCGACGGCTTGTTCCCACCTATGCAGATTTGGGGCGAGTGCGATGGCTGGTGCGTATTCGACGGACCTGCGGGAGCGGGTTCTGGCGGCGGTTGAGGCGGCGGTTGAGGCGGGCGAGGCGGTGCCGGCGGTGGCGCGTCGGTTCGCGGTGGGGCGCTCGACGGTGCAGGACTGGGTGCGGGCGTGGCGGCGGGAGGGGCGGCGCGGTCCGGGCAAGATGGGCGGCCACCTCGAGCCCCAGGTGTCCGGGGATGCCGAGGCGGCGCTGCGCGGGCTGCTGGAGGGTGCCAACCCCCTGACCCTGGCGCAGTGCCGGGACCGCCTGGCCGAGAAGGCCGGGGTGTCGGCGCATCCCTCGACCATGCACCGGGGGCTGCGGCGCATGGGCTGGAGCTGGAAAAAAGCGCACGCTGCGCGCGGCCGAGCAGGGCCGTGACGACGTGGCCGCCGCGCGGGCCGCGTGGCACGCGCATCCTGACGCCGGGGTGGGCGGGATCGCGCCGGAGCGGCTGGTGTTCTTGGACGAGTGCGGGGCGCTGACCAACATGGCCTGCCTGCACGGGGGGCGCCGCGCGGCCGGCGCGCCCTGGGCACGCCCTGGGCACGCCCTGGGCACGGCGCCTGCGGGACGGTGGCAGCGCGTGACCGTGCTGGGCGCGCTCGGCGCGGGCGGCGTGGTGGCCGCCATGTCGGTCGAGGCCGCCACCGACGCCGCCGTGTTCGCGGCCTACCTGGACAAGGTGCTGCTGCCCAAGCTGCGGCAGGTGCGGCCCGACGCCGTGCTGGTGATGGACAACCTCGCCGCCCACAAGACGCCCACAGTGCGGGCGCTGCTGGACGCCTCGGGTTTCGCCTACCGCTACCTGCCCTCCTACAGCCCGGACCTGAACCCTATCGAGCAAGCCTGGGCCAAGGTGAAGGGCAAGCTGCGCCAAGCCGGCGCGCGAACGGCCGACGCACTGCACAAGGCGCTCGGACCAGCACTCGACGCCATCACGCCCCAGAACGCGCAAGGCTACTTCAGGCACTCAGGATACAGCGCCGCCAGACCTACATGAAAATCGCTCTAGAAACTAAGTTGGTAAGACGGGAGTAGCTAGTCAGTATGTTGAAGCGCTTCGAAGTGAGTTAATTCCATACTAAGCAGAGCGCATCCATAATAACTTTGCATCGGATATTTGAGGTGGCAGTTTTTCAGTTAAGGTATACTCGTCAACAAGGTAAATCTTGAACGACTTGATAGTATGCGCATTCCGACGAAACCAGCCGGTGCTTCCGATCCAAACCAGCCACCTGTTCCGAGCGAAGCCAGCCGGGCATTCCGATGATCCCAGCCGGGTAGACGGCGCTGTTTGCGAGCGGGTGAAGTTGGCCTATGGGGCGGCGGTCCCGTCAAGCCTGGCTTTGTCGGCGCGCAGCTTGCGTATGCTTTCTCCTTTCAGGTCGAGGCGATGTGCGCCGTGCACGAGCCTGTCCAGCACGGCATCGGCGATCGTAGGATTTCCGATGTGCTCATGCCAAAATTCTACAGGCACCTGACTGGTCACGATGGTCGACGCACGGTCGTGCCGGTCGTCGATGATCTCCATCAGGTCCCGGCGCTGCTCGGCGGTGAGCGGCGTCATGGCCCAGTCGTCCAGGATCAGCAGTTGCACCCGTGCCAGGCTCTTCAGCATGCGGGCATACCGCCCGTCGCCGCGGGCCAGGCCGAGCCCCTCCAGCAACCGCGGCACGCGCTGATACAGTATGGACCGGTTGTCCCGGCAGGCGCGGTGGCCCAGCGCGCAAGATAGCCAAGTTTTCCCCGTGCCAGTCGGGCCGGTGACGAGCAAATCCTGGTGGCGTCGATCCACTCGCCGCTGGTCAGCCGCTGGAACAGGCCACGGTCCAGCCCACGGCCGGCGCGGTGGTCGATGTCCTCCGGCGTCGCCTGCTGGCGCAGGCCGGCGAACCGCAGCCGCGCAGCCAAGCGCTTGGTGTCGCGCTCCAGCGCCTCGCGGTCCACCAGCATGGCCAGCCGGTCCTCGAAGCCGAGTTCGCCGTTGTCCGGCTGTCGCCGCTGCTCTTCCAGGGCGCGGGCCATGCCAGCAAGGCCCAGCTCGCGCAGGCGGTCCGTGGTGGGGTGGGTCAGCATGCTGTCGTCCTCCTCAATGGTAGTAGCCGCTGCCGCGGATGTTGCCGTGCTGGACTGGCAGCTCATCGGGCACGGGGTCGGGGCGATGGGCCTGGTCGAGGCCGTTCTGCAGGATGGACAGCACCGAGCCGTAGCAGCGGGCGCCGATGTCCATGCCGCGCTGGCAGGCGGCCTCCAGCCGCTCGGGGCCGTAGGTGCGCGCCAGGCGCAGGATCCCGAGGCAGGCCCGGAATCCCTGCTCGGGATGCGGCTTGGCGGTCAGGATGTGCTCCACCAGGGCGATGGTGGCCGGGCCGACCGCCGCGGCCTCGCGCAGCAGGCGCGTCGGCGTCCACTCGGCGTAGCGGCGGTGGGCGCTCGGCATGTGGTCGGGCGTCGTCGTGTGCCGGTGCTGGCGCGGGTTGCGCAGGTGGCTGGCCACCCGGGTGCCGCGGTGGAACAGCTCGATGGTCTGGTCGGTGATGCGGGCCTCGATCACCTCGCGCACCAGGCGGTAGGGCACGGAGTAGAAGTGCCCGTGCACCTCGACGTGGTAGTCCAGCCCCGCCCGGCAGCGCTTCCACTCGGCGTAGGCGTAGGGCTCGGACGGAAGCGGCAGCAGGGCGGGCCGCTCCACCGCCTCGAACAGCGCCCGGCGGCTCGTGCCGAGGTGGCGCATCGTCCGGTCGTTCAGTTCCACGGTCAGCCTGCGGATCGCCGCGTTGAGCTCGGCCAGGGAGAAGAACCGCCGGTTGCGCAGCCGCGCCAGGATCCAGCGCTGCACCACTTGGACGGCAACCTCGACCTTGGCCTTGTCGCGCGGGCGCCGCACCCGGCCGGGCAGCACGGCGGTGCCGTAGTGGCTGGCCATCTCTTGGTAGGTCCGGCTGATGCCCGGCTCGTAACGGCACGTCGCAGTGACGCCGGACTTGAGGTTGTCGCAGACGACCTGCCGCGCGACGCCACCAAAGAAGGCGAACGCGCCTACGTGGCAGCCGATCCAGTCCGGCAGCGCCTGCGTCCAGCGCGCCTCGGCGCAGGTCAGGTTGGACGCCCCCAGCGCGGCGACGAAAACCTGCGCCGCCCGGACCTCGCCGCTGGCGGAATCGATCACGTCCACCGTCTGCCCGGCATAGTCCACGAACAAACGCTCACCTGCCGGGTGGGTCTGGCGCATGGTCGGCGACAGCTTGCCCCGCCACGCCGCGTGCAAGTCGCAGAACCGGCTGTAGCCATACCCCTCCGGCTGCCCCCCGACCTATACTCCTCCCACACCAGCTGCAGGGTCACGCCGGGACGGCGCAGCTCGGCATGCACATACGGCCAGTCCGGCTGCGGACGCGACGGCTCGGCCGCAAACGGCGGGCTGAACAGCTTGCGCTCCAGCGCCGCGTCGTCCAGCCCAGCCGGCACCGGCCAGGTGATGCCCAACACGCCGGCCCGGCGCAGATACTCGGCCACCGTGTAGCGGCTGACACCGACCATGGCGGCGATCTGGTGGCCGCTGTGACCGCAGACGTATTTGAGGCGAAGAACTTCTTGAACATGACGCATTGGCAGTCTCTGGCCTGGCATGGCGCTCCCCGGGGTTGCCCGGAAAGACCTTGCTCTCGGTGAACGACTGCTCGCGAACCGCGGCCAACCCCCTACTCAGGGGTGGCTGGGTTGCCTCGGAACAGGTGGCTGGTTTGGATCGGAATCAGGTTCATCCGCGCTTCTGGTGCAGTTGGATGGAACATGGAGCGGTCAGGGGCCACATGAGACGGGTTCCCACAGAGGTTTGACGTCCTACGTTGTCTCGCCATCTTCTGCCGGTGATCCCGGCAGGTCTCTCGGTCGTGCAGGTCCTGCCCGCGCCCGACCGCGTCACCATCGTCACCGCCCCCAAGCCACCACGGAGCGCGTGCCCGCTGTGCGGCACCCTTTCCGACAGGGTTCATAGTCGCTATACCCGCACCTTGGCCGACCTGCCCTGGCAGGGGCGCGCCGTTGCCGTCCAAGTGCAGGCGAGGCGCTTCCGCTGCGCGGCCGCCGGCTGCCCGCGCCAGGTCTTCGCCGAGCGCCTGCCCGGGGTCGCGCGACCTCGAGGGCGTCGGACTGCACGCCTGGCTGACATCCAGCGTCACATCGGCTTCGCACTGGGCGGAGAGCCTGGATCGCGCCTGGCCGCCCGGCTCTCGATGCCTGCGAGCGGCGACACGCTGCTGCGCTTGGTCCGTGCTGCGGAGCTGGAGCCTCACCCCCCGCCGCGGGTGATCGGCATCGATGATTGGGCGTGGCGGCGCGGCCAGCGCTACGGGACCATCGTCTGCGACCTCGAGCGCGAGCGGGTGATCGACCTGCTGGCCGACCGCAGTGCGGAGGCGGTCGCGTCCTGGCTGCGCCGGCACCCAGGCGTCGAGGTGGTTGCCCGCGACCGCGCCGGCGCCTACGCCGAGGGTGTGCGCCAGGGCGCGCCTGAAGCCAAGCAGGTCGCAGATCGCTGGCACCTGCTGCGCAATCTCGGCGACACGCTGCAAGGGGCTGCTGACCGCCGCCGCGGCGCTGTGCGCCGGGCCGCGCACGCCGTCGCGCACGGGACAGGTGCTGCGCCCGAGGAGGTTGCGCCGGCATCGCACGACACAAAGAAGACGCGGCTGCGGGCGGAGCGGCGCACCCGGCGGCTGGCCTGCTACGAGGAGCTGCGCCGGTTGCACGACAGCGGCGTGTCCGTGCAGGAGATCGCGCCGGCGCTGGGCATGAGCGCAACGGCGGCCTACCGCTGGCTCAAGGCCGGGGGTCCTCCCACGCACGACAAGCCCGTCCAACCTCGCCCGCTCGACCCGTATGTGCCGCACCTGGAAGCCCGCTGGCGCGAGGGGTGCCGCAACGGCTGGCGGCTTTGGCGGGAAATGCGAGCGCTGGGCTTCGCCGGCTCGGTGAACGCGGTCGCCCGCTGGGCGGCGCGTCGGCGGCGGGAGGACCCGCCCCTGCGGGCAGCCGAGGTCCGGCGCGCGGCGGCGTGGCCGGAGCCGTCCAGCCGGCGCTGCGCCCGGTTGCTGACCACCGCGCCCGACAAGCTGGACGCGCAAGAGGGCGCGTTCCTCGCGCACCTGGCCGAGGCGGCCCCTGATCTCGCCCAGGCCGGCGAACTCGCTTCCCGCTTCGCGGCCCTGATCCGCGGCGCGCCGGACAAGGAGGCTGGGTCGGCGTTGGCCACCTGGCTGGCCGACGCGAGGGGGACGGCGCTCGACGCGTTTGCGCGCGGCATCAAGCGCGACCACGAGGCGGTGCTGGCCGCCCTTGTCGAGCCCTGGAGCACCGGTCCCGTGGAGGGGCAGATCAACCGTAAGCGGTGTTCTGTGGCCCTGATTTTTACGGGCTTGACGGCGCTCTGGTGGCCAATTTGGTCCAGTTCCAAGGCATCAGCTCATCGAGGCGGGCATTTGGCCAGCCTTGGACGAGGCGGGTCAGCAGGTCGGTGAGGTAGCCGTGCGGCTCGACGTCGTTCAACTTGCAGGTCTCGACCAGCGAGGCGACGGCCGCCCAACTGGCCGCCCCTTCATTGCTGCCCGCGAACAACGCGTTTTTTCTGGATAGGGCCACGGGTCTCATCGCGCGCTCGACGCAGTTGGTATCGAGTTCGATGCGTCCGTCGTCGACGAACCGTTCGAGCCCGTCCCAGTGGTTCAGCGCGTAGCGGATCGCCACCGCCGTCGGGCCGCGCGCCGGCAGCCTGGCCAGCTGCGCCTCGAACCAGACATGCAGATCGGCGACCAGCGGCCGGCTGCGGGCCCGGCGGACCGCGAACCTGTGCCCGGCATCGTGGCCGCAAATCTCGGCCTCGATCCGATACAGGGCGGCGATGCGTCTCAGCGCCTCGGTGGCGATCGGCGCCGCACCGACCTTGGCCAGGTCGTGGAAGCCGCGGCGCACATGGCTCCAGCAGTAGACCAACACGACGCCGGCCTCGCCGCGCCTAGGATCAGCCAGCGCCTTGTAGGCGGCATAGCCGTCGCACTGCACGATGCCCCGGTAGGCGCCGAGCAGCCGGTTGCTGTGCTCCTGGCCGCGGCCCGGCGCGTAGGTGTAGACCACCGCCGGCGGATCGGCGCCGCCCCAGGGACGGTCGTCGCGGGCGATGGTCCAGAAATAGCCGGTCTTGGTCCGCCCGCGTCCGGGATCGAGCACCGGCACCGTGGTCTCGTCGGCGAACAGCCGCGCCGAGGCCAACAGCATCTCGCGCAACCGGCTCACGACCGGCGCGATCTCGGCCGCGGCATAGCCGACCCAGAACGCCAAGGTGGAGCGGTCCAAGTCTACACCTTGGCGGGCCATCATCTGCGCCTGGCGATACAGCGGCAGGTGGTCGGCGTAGCGCGCCACCAGCACGGAGGCGACCAAGGCCTCGGTGGGCAGGCCACCCTCGATCAGCCGCGCCGGCGCCGGCGCCTGCACGACCACCCCCTCGCAGGCCCGGCAGGCCAGCTTGGGCCGCCGCGTCACCACGACCCGGAACTGGGCCGGGATCACGTCCAGGCGCAGGCGCGCTGTCGTGGCCGATGACTGCCATCGTGCCGCGGCAGCACGGGCACGCGGTGTCGTCCGGCTCCAGCGTCACCTCAACCCGCGGCAAATGTGCCGGCAGCGCGCCACGGTTCGTCCGCCGCTTGGCTGCCCGCGCCTGCTTCAGCGCCGGATCGCCCTGCTCCGCCTTGGCCTCGCCTTGGGCGATGGCCTGCTCGAGGTCCTCCAGGCCGAGCTGCAACTGCTCCTCGGGCAGGCGCTCGGACCTGGCGCCGAACTGCATGCGCTTGAGCTTGAGTAGCAGGTGCCGCAGCCGGTCGTTCTGCGAGGCCAGCGCGTCCCGCTCGGCGGCAATTCGGTCGCGCTCAGCAGTGGCGGCGTCTCGTTCAGCGGCCACGCCGTCCCGTTCGGCCCAGGCCGCCAGCAGCAACGCCCGCAGCGCGTCGGCCGTCTCGGGCAGCGGGGGCAAGAGGGCCGGTGAGGCGGGCATCGCCCCCGGATGCTACGCCGCAACCGTCGGCGTGGGAATCCTCCTTACGTTCTGCACCCGCGTCCAATCGAGCCCGTCGAACAGGGCGGCGAACTCCACCGCCGACAGCCGCAGCGCCCCGTCCACCACCGGCGGCCAGCGGAAGGCACCCTGCTGCAGTTGCTTCCACACCAGCACCAGCCCGCTCGCGTCCCACACCAGGATCTTGACCCGATCGGCCCGCTTGGCCCGCCACACCACCACCACACCCCCGAACGGGTCCGCCCCCAGCATCTCGGCCGCCAGCGCCGCCAGGCTGTGGGCGCCCTTGCGGAAATCAACCGGACGCGTCGCCAGCAGCACCCGCGTCCCGGACGGGATGGTGATCATGCCTCGCCCGCCGACGCCCGCACCGCCCGCAGCACCATGGCCAGCAACCCGCCGTCCAGGCCGGGCGACACCCGAACTACAGCCCCGGCAACCTCGACCTCGATCACCGGCACAAACCCTGCCGCCCGTTGCAGAGGCGCCGCCTCGGCCGGCCCTGGTTCGGCCACGATCGCCACCAAGGCCGGCTCAGGCAGTCCAGCCTCCCCCCGCCCCCGCGGCAACGTCGCCACGCGCGCGCGCGCCCCACGGCGCCAGGCGTAGACCCGCCGCGGATCAACGCCCCAGCGATGAGCGACCTGCGAGGCGCTCACGCCCGGAGCAAGGCTCTCAGCGACGATCCGCGCCTTGTCCGAAGCCGACCAACGCCGCCGGCCGCCGGATCCGCTCGTAATGTCAGCCTGGCCACCGCCAGCTCTGATGTCATCCTTGCCATTGATCATCGCGTCCGCCCAAAGCTCCTGCCTCAGGCAGACCAATCACGACCAAAGGTCAGAAAGGAAGAAGGGCGGCAGAACAACGCTTACGATCAACCGGCTGAAGCTGCTGAAGCGGACCATGTATGGGCGCGGCAGCTACGACCTGCTGCGCTGCCGCATTCTCGCCGCAGCTTGATGCAGCCGCGCCGGCAAGGCCCAGTGGCACCGTCCGACTGCACCAGAAGCGCGGATGAACCCGGAATCAACGGCTGGCTTGCGTCGGAATGCCCGGCTGGGATCCGTCGGAATATGCAATAGTAGGCAAACCATTATCACGTTAACAATTATGACCAAGGTATAGGCCATACCTTATTTTACTTAGATCACGCTACTACCGTGGAACTGGCATCAACCTGCTGGGCGACACTGCCGCCATGGCCTGACAGCCTGCCACTGCGGCTTTGGCCGGGTGGATACGCCATTCCCGTGGACCGTTTACTGCTGGCCATCTCTATTTCAGCCAAGTCAAGCCACGGCGCGATCCGGCGGAACCGGGATGCTCACGGCGGTGTGGTTGCGGGGACAGGATTTGAACCTGTGACCTTCAGGTTATGAGCCTGACGAGCTACCGGGCTGCTCCACCCCGCGTGGGTGTTGGTCGGTTCGGTGTTTGGGTTGGCTTGTCTGGGAAGACCTGGCGGCGACCGACTTTCCCACACCTTGGGGTGCAGTATCATAGGCGCTGGAGGTTTTCACGTCCGAGTTCGGGATGGGATCGGGTGTTGTCACTCCGCCATGGCCACCAGGTCGTCCGAGACAAGCCGGGGATCTGTGTGGGACCGGGTTCTGGTGGCTGGGGTGCATGCGGGGCTATTGGGCTGTGTCGGCGGGGCAAGCGTTGGTCACTGCTGTGCAGGGTGGGTGAGTGTTGGAGCCGATCGGGCGATTAGGATCAGTCAGCTTCGCGCGTTGCCGCGCTTCCACACCTGACCTATCGACGTGATGGTCTATCACGGCCCTCCTGGGGTTGCCCCCTGGGAGACCTGGTTTCGAGGTCGGTTTCCCGCTTAGATGCTTTCAGCGGTTATCCGTTCCGCACATAGCTACCCGGCGGTGCCGCTGGCGCGACAACCGGTGCACCAGAGGTGCGTCCATCCCGGTCCTCTCGTACTAGGGACAGCTCCTCTCAAGTCTCCTTCACCCACGGCAGATAGGGACCGAACTGTCTCACGACGTTCTAAACCCAGCTCACGTACCACTTTAATCGGCGAACAGCCGAACCCTTGGGACCTGCTCCAGCCCCAGGATGTGATGAGCCGACATCGAGGTGCCAAACCTCCCCGTCGATGTGGACTCTTGGGGGAGATCAGCCTGTTATCCCTAGAGTACCTTTTATCCGTTGAGCGATGGCCCTTCCACGCGGGACCACCGGATCACTATGGCCGACTTTCGTCTCTGCTCGACCTGTCGGTCTCGCAGTCAGGCGGGCTTATGCCATTGCACTCAGCAGCCGATGTCCGACCGGCCTGAGCCCACCATCGCGCGCCTCCGTTACACTTTGGGAGGCGACCGCCCCAGTCAAACTGCCCACCATGCAGGGTCCCGGACCGGGCTGACCGGTCGCGGTTAGACATCAGAAACTTGCAGGGCGGTATTTCAAGGGTGGCTCCACGCGAGCTGGCGCCCACGCTTCATAGCCTCCCGCCTATCCTACACAGCACGTCTCTCATGCCACTGCAAAGCTGCAGTAAAGGTTCATAGGGTCTTTCCGTCTGACCGCGGGTACCCCGCATCTTCACGGGGAATTCAATTTCGCTGAGCCCATACCGGAGACAGTGGGGAAGTCGTTACGCCATTCGTGCAGGTCGGAACTTACCCGACAAGGAATTTCGCTACCTTAGGACCGTTATAGTTACGGCCGCCGTTTACCGGGGCTTCGATTCAATGCTCTCACATCTCCTCTTAACCTTCCGGCACCGGGCAGGCGTCAGACCGTATACGTCGTCTCTCGACTTCGCACAGCCCTGTGTTTTTACTAAACAGTCGCTACCCCCTGCTCTGTGCCACCCGACCCTGGTTGCCCAGGAGCGGGTCTCGCTTATCCCGAAGTTACGCGAGCAATTTGCCTAGTTCCTTCGGTATGGTTCTCTCAAGCGCCTTGGTATGCTCTACCAGTCCACCTGTGTCGGTTTCGGGTACGGTCTATGCGCTAGCGCTATTTCCCGGAATGCTCCGAAAGCCAGGCCAATCCAGTAAGGCCCAACAACACATCGCATTCGTCACGTCTAGCAGGCCCAGTAATATTCAACTGGTTCCCATCGGCTACGGCTGTCGCCCTCACCTTAGGGGCCGGCTCACCCTGCGCGGATTAACCTTGCGCAGGAACCCTTGGACTTTCGGCGACAGGGTTTCTCACCCTGTTTGTCGCTACTCATGTCAGCATTCGCACTTCCGATACCTCCAGCAGGGGTCACCCCCACGCCTTCGCAGGCCTACGGAACGCTCCGCTACCGCTCACCGGCTGCTACCCCGGTGAACCCACAGCTTCGGTACGTGGCTTGAGCCCCGTTACATCTTCGGCGCAGGATTTCTATTAGACCAGTGAGCTATTACGCTTTCTTTAAAGGATGGCTGCTTCTAAGCCAACCTCCTGGTTGTTTTGGAATTCCCACATCCTTTCCCACTTAGCCACGATTTGGGGACCTTAGCTGGTGGTCTGGGCTGTTTCCCTCTCGACAATGGACCTTAGCACCCACCGTCTGTCTGCCGAGCTATACTCCCGGGTATTCGGAGTTTGGTTGGGTTTGGTAAGCCTTTGGGGCCCCCTAGCCCATCCAGTGCTCTACCCCCCGGGGTAAACACTCGACGATCTACCTCAATAGATTTCGCGGAGAACCAGCTATCTCCGAGTTTGATTGGCCTTTCACCCCTAGCCACAGCTCATCCCCGACTTTTTCAACAGGCGTGGGTTCGGCCCTCCAGTGCGTGTTACCGCACCTTCAGCCTGGCCATGGCTAGATCACTCGGTTTCGGGTCTTCTGCCGGCAACTGAACGCCCTGTTCAGACTCGCTTTCGCTGCGCCTACACCTAACGGCTTAAGCTCGCTGCCAACAGAAACTCGCTGACCCATTATACAAAAGGTACGCCGTCACCCCATAAGAGGCTCCGACTGCTTGTAGGCATCCGGTTTCAGGTCTCTTTCACTCCCCTCGTCGGGGTGCTTTTCACCTTTCCCTCACGGTACTGGTTCGCTATCGGTCGCCAGGGAGTATTTAGGCTTGGAGGGTGGTCCCCCCATGTTCAGACAAGGTTTCACGTGCCCCGCCCTACTCAAGGACCAACGAGGTATTACGCATACGGGGCTATCACCCGCTCAGGCCGGCCTTTCCATGCCGTTCCGCTTGCCCCTCGAGGGCCACTGGCCTGTTCCGC
>CBDHCD010000003.1:1787500-2259049 GCA_965260995.1 Acetobacteraceae bacterium
ACCGTCGGCTCGCCCACGAACACTGATTGGAATCGCCGGGCCAGCGCCGCATCCTTCTCGATGTGCTTGCGATACTCGTCGAGTGTCGTGGCGCCGATGCAATGCAGCGCGCCGCGGGCCAACTCGGGTTTCAGCAGGTTGGAGGCGTCCATCGCCCCGTCCGCCTTGCCCGCGCCAACCAACGTGTGCATCTCGTCGATGAACAGCACGATCTCGCCCTCGGCGCCCTCGATCTCTTTGAGCACCGCCTTCAGCCGTTCTTCGAACTCGCCGCGATACTTGGCCCCGGCGACCATCGCGCCCAAGTCGAGCGCCATCAGCCGCTTGTTGCGCAGCGCTTCGGGCACGTCGCCGTTGACGACGCGCAACGCCAGGCCCTCGACGATCGCCGTCTTGCCGACGCCCGGCTCGCCGATCAGGACGGGGTTGTTCTTGGTCCGCCGGGCCAGGATCTGGATGGTGCGGCGGATCTCCTCATCGCGCCCGATCACCGGGTCAAGCTTGCCGTCGCGCGCCAACTGCGTCACGTCGCGGGCATACTTGTTAAGGGCGTCGAAGCTGGCCTCGGCGTTGGCGCTGTCGACTTTGCGGCCCTTGCGCAGATCGGTGATCGCCTTCTCCAGCGCCGCCGGGGCGGCTCCGTTGGCGCGCAACGCCCGACCGGCCGGAGTCTCGCTCGCGGCCAGCGCCAGCAGGACGCGGTCCTGGGCGACGAAGCTGTCACCGGCTCTCGTCGCCCCTTGCTGCGCGGTGTCGAGAAGCCGGTGCAGCTCGGGCGTCACGCCGGGTTGCCCGGCCCCGCCGCCCTGAACCTTAGGAATGCGCGCGATCTCGGCATCGTTGACCTGCTGGATCGCTTGCACGTTGCCGCCTGCCATGCGGATCAGCCCCGCGGCCGCGCCTTCCTCGTCGTCCAGCAACGCTTTCAGCAAGTGTTCGGGCGTCAAACGCTGATGGAACTCGCGAACGGCGATGGTCTGAGCCGCTTGCAAGAACCCGCGCGACCGCTCGGTAAATTTCTCAATATCCATGTGTCCCTCTCGATCAGGCGACAAACGAACCGATGAACCGCGTCCCTATTTGGAGGCAACGCACCACCGGATCACCAACAGATCACATGGGAGTCAATTCTACTCCGCTCAAGAGGTTGCGCTCAGACCGCATCGCGCCGCAATGCCTCGTGGACACGCCGCCGCGCCTTGCCGATGCGTCCTACATCGGCAAGGCGCCGGTCGAGGAACGCCAGGGTGTCGGCGCTGTCGTCCGAGTAGTCGTTCAGCCAATAGAGGAGCGTGCTGCCATAGACCCCAGCCAGGATGGCCCGCTTGGTATACCAACTGAAGTCAACCGAGGTGTCGCCGGCCGCGTGCCAAATGGCGTCCACGGTCCGCGCCGTGCACCGCGCCGCAACGCCCGCCCGGCCCGGCACCGCCAGCAAGCCGAGGGCGCGCCGCACCGCGTCTTTGTGGGGTGCGTTCCGTTGCAAGCGCACGGCGATGATTGAGCGCACCCGTTGCGGCGCCCGCAGGCCGGGCAGGTCGAGTGCCGCGGCGTCTTGCTCCATCCAGCGGTCGGCGAGGTCGCAGTAGGCTTCGACCATCTCCACTGGCCCGCCCGGGAACAGGAGGTCGGCGTTGGGTCCCGCCGCCTCGGTCAGGGTTTCGACTGTCCAGCCCTGGAAGCCGACCAGTGGCAGCATCGCCTCGATCGCCTTGTCCCGCTCCGGACTGCGCTCCACCGGGGTCATGGCCGGGGTGCCTGGCTGGGCGCTTGCGTGGGGATGGCAGCCTGGGCCCGCGCCAGTTCCTCGGTGAAGCCGAACAAGCTGAAATCGGTCATGCGCATTGGGTAGAGCACTCCGTCCAGGTGGTCGTATTCGTGCTGGACCACGCCGGCGTGGAAGCCGCTGGCGATGGTCCCGACCGGCTGACCTTCGGCATCCACACCGCCGTAGCGCACGCGCAGATGGCGGGGCACTGCCGCGCGGAGGCCGGGGATCGACAGACAGCCCTCCCAGCGCAACACCCGCTCGTCGCCGAGCAACTCGAGCGTCGGGTTGATCACGACGGTGTTGCCCATCTCGCCGTCGCCCTCGGCCGGCTCAGTCCGGCCCGGCGGCACCCGGAACACGAACAACCGCCAGGGCACGTGCACCTGCGGCGCGGCGAGGCCGGCGCCTTGCGCGTCCTCCATCGTCTCGATCATGTCGGCGACCAGCCGTTGCACCTCGGGGGCCGTCGGGTCTGGAACGGGCTCCGCTTTGGTCAGGAGCACGGGATGTCCCATGCGCGCGATCTTGAGGATGGCCATCGGCGTGCTGCTCCCTACTACGGCGCGCCCCGGCGGGGTGTTCGCACCTTACCGGAATACCCTGCCCGAGTGAGCGCCCGAGGCAAGCGTCGAAACGTTCTGGACGTGATGGCTGTGAACAACGGGCCGCGGCGCGCCCGAGCCGGAGGTGAGCGCATGAAACTTTTTGGCGAAGGGCTGACTTGATGCTATATCAGGCTTGGCCAACGGGCGGTTCTGCGCACCGTTGCGATGCTATGCCCAACCACAGGCTGATCAGGAGACAACACCCAAGTGCAGGTTCTCGTCCGTGACAACAACGTTGATCAGGCGCTCAAGGCGCTTAAGAAGAAGATGCAGCGCGAAGGCGTGTTCCGGGAGATGAAGCTCCGGCGTCATTACGAGAAGCCGTCCGAGCGTCGGGCGCGCGAGGCCGCCGAAGCTGTCCGCCGCGCCCGCAAGATGGAGCGCAAGCGGCTAGAACGCGAAGGTTTCTGAGCACCGGGCGCTGATCGGGCTATCGGCAGAACTGCCACTCGGTCCGCCGCGGTGCCTCATTGTGGGCCGTAATGGCTTGCTTCCAGCTTCAGCAGTCGTTGTTGGATGCCTGCCTTGGCTCTTGCGCATCATGAAATTTTTGACGGAGTTCAGTCGACCTACTGCGTTGCGTGAGACGACATAGGCCGCTTAATCCCTCTTTATGTCAGAGCTTTCCAGCGACTCATCTCGTCCTCACAGAAAAGTGTGTTCGGGACGGCGGTAAAATTGCTGCATTGCCGCAAATCCGCCCCGATTTCACGCGGTAATATCCCGTGATTGATTAACGGGAGTGTCGAGACATGCGTATTGGACAAATCGCCCCGTTGCACGAAGCCGTCCCGCCGAAGCTCTACGGTGGCACGGAGCGCGTGGTATCGTTCCTGACGGAAGAACTCGTTGCCATGGGACACGAGGTGACCTTGTTCGCCAGCGGCGACAGTGTCACCTCCGCCCGGCTCGAGCCGATCTGGCCGCGCGCTCTCCGGCTCGACCCGGCGATCCGCGATCCGATCGCGCCGCATATGCTGCTGATGGAGGCCGCTCGTCGCCAGGCCGACGAGTTCGATGTGCTGCACTTCCATATGGACTACTGGCCGTTCAGCTTGTTTGGCCGTCAACGCACGCCGTTCGTCACCACAATGCACGGTCGGCTTGATTTGGCCGAGCTGCAGCCGGTGTTCGACACGTTTCCCAACGTGCCGATGGTGTCGATCAGCAATAGCCAACGGACCCCGTTGCCGCAGGCCAATTACGTGGCCACCGTGCATCACGGCATCCCGGCCGGGTTGCTGACGCCCCGGCCGGTCAAGCCCGAATACCTCGCCTTCCTCGGACGCATCGCCCCGGAGAAGCGGCCCGACCGCGCCATCCGCATCGCGCGCGCCGCCGGCATTCCGCTCAAGATGGCCGCCAAGGTGGACCGAGTCGATCAAGTCTATTTCGATACGGTGATCCGCCCGATGCTGGACGAGGGCGGTGCGGAGCTGATCGGCGAGATCAGCGATGCCGAGAAGCCCGATTTTCTCAGCGGCGCCGTCGGCCTGCTGATGCCAATTGATTGGCCAGAGCCGTTCGGCTTGGTGATGATCGAGGCGATGGCTTGCGGCACGCCGGTGATCGCGTTCAATCACGGCTCAGTGCCGGAGATCATCGAGGACGGCGTGACCGGCTTCATCGTCCATGACGAGATCGCCGCGGTCGCCGCGGTCAGGCGGCTCGATGGTTTGTCGCGTCAGGTGGTGCGGGAACGGTTCGACGTGCGCTTCACCGCCCGGCGCATGGCGGAGGACTATCTTTCGGTATACCGCAGCCTCGCTGGCGAGCAGCGTTCCGTGCTGCGCGCCAGCCGCTGAGTCTGGCTGAGCCCTCTCTCTCGGAGAGGGCTCAGGCCGTCCGCAGTCTCCGCTCCGTCTCTGCGGTGGTCGGCAGGCTTTTTTGAGAGCCCGCCCGGGTACAACATAGGGCGGCCGCGGCGCTGGCCCGCTCCAGCGCCTCCTTCAAGCTGAGGTTCCGGTCCAATCCCGCCGCCATCACGCCGGTGAAGCAATCGCCCGCCGCCGTGCTGTCGACCACAGCCACGGTGTGCGCCGCGACCACTCCGGCGCCGTCGCTCCCGGCGTATTCCGCGCCGTCCGCTCCGAGCGTCCGCACCACCGTCACGCCGAGGCTCATGTGCAATCCGGCCGCGGTTGCCTCGCTGCCGATGTGCTCGGCCAGCCATGCCGCCTCGTGCTCGTTGACGACGAGGACGTCCACGGCCCGCAACGCCTTGCGCGGCAAGGCCGAGGCCGGCGCCAGGTTCAGCACCACGCGCGCGCCCTGGACTCGTTGAATCAGCGCCGCCGTCTCCGCGGCCGGCACCTCCATTTGCAGCATCAGCGTGTGGCCCGCCCCGAGCAGCGCATCCTCGACCTGGCTCGCGCGCGCGTTCAGGTTCGCCCCCGACCCGACCGCGATTTGGTTGCGCCCTTCCCGGTCGGTGCAAATCGCGGCGCAGCCCGTCGACTCGGCCACGCGCACGACCCGGGACACGTCGACCCCGGCGCGTCGCAAGCCGGCGAGCGCGCCGTCAGCCAACGCGTCGTCCCCGACCGCGCCGGCCATCGCCACGCGCGCGCCGTCGAGCGCGGCGGCGACGGCTTGGTTGGCGCCCTTGCCGCCGGCCTCGATGCGGGTCGCCGGGCCGAGCACCGTCTCACCCGGCACTGGCAGGCGCTCCACCGCGAAGATCAGGTCGAGGTTGATCGAGCCGAACACGGTGATCACGCCTGCTTTCCCACTGTTTCGTTCATTGGCCTAGCACGCCCATCAGCTCGCCCCATTCCCGCTTCGAGAGGCCGCTGTCGCCTTGCCCCACCGCCTCGCCTGCCACCATCCGACGCACCACGGCCAGCATGCCGGCCGAGAGAGTCACGGCGCCCAACCGATACTCCTGGAAGGCTGCGAACGTCGCCGGCACCCAGGCGCGCACCATGTCCAACATGGCTTCGGCATAGGCTCGGATCTCATATTGCGCATGAGAGTCAGCTCGTAAGGACAAAAAACTTAACAAATTATGCAGGTCAGACTTCCAATACCATTGCGTGTAGGTGTTGAGCGTCAGGTTGATGCGGGCCAGCTCCCGCGCCAGGCCTTGCCGGTCCGGGTCGGCCCCGTCTTCGTTCAGCATGTGCGCGTAGTGGTCGTAGGTTTGCATCGCGTCGGCGCGCAAAAGGTGCAGCACTTCCGTCGCCTCGCCGCCTTGCAGCACCGCCCCCCTGCCCTGCCGGTTGCTGCTGCTCTGGGCTGCCAGGTGTTCCGGCGCGGGCAGGTAGAACTCGCGGTCGAGGATGGAGTAGCGGGCCGAGTGCTCGTTGACGCTGGCCATGCGGTGGCGGATCCACTGCCGGGCGACGAAGATGGGAAGTTTCACGTGAAACTTCATCTCGCACATCTCGAACGGGGTGCTGTGGCGGTGGCGCATCAAGTAGCGGATCAGCCCGGCGTCCTCGCTCACCCTGCGCGTGCCGCGGCCGTAGCTGACGCGCGCGGCCTGCACGACGGCCGAGTCGTCGCCCATGTAGTCGATCACGCGCACGAAGCCGTGGTCGAGCACCGGGACGGCGTCGTAGAGCATGGCTTCGAGGGCCGGGACGGTGGCCCGCCGGGTGGTGTGCCGGGCTTGTTGCTGGGTGGCGATCTCGGCGTGCTGGTCTGGGGTCAAAGTCATGCGCCACCCCCTAGCATCCCGCCTCGAACACGCCTACATGTCTCAGTGCCGGTCGCTCCGGCTATGGTGATAAACGTGGGTTGGAATAATCGTTGTGGACCCGGGGGCAGTGCCCGGCGCCTCCACCACTCGCCTCGGCGGGACCAAGGGGGCGAAACAGGCTCGACACGCGTGGTAAAGAACCTTCTTTTGCTCGGCATGATACCGCCGTTATCGGGTCATATCACAAGTGCCAATGACAATCATGAGGCGCTCGCTGTCGCTGCATAAGTGACAAGCGCGGTTCGGGGGGCACCGGGCAACAGAAGCCCCCTACTTCTCCTATTTGCGCTCTATGTTCCAGAACACTGGCAGCCCCGCCAGCACCCCGCTTAGGTTGGCCCGGAACGCGCTCTGCTGAAATTGTTGCCCGAGTGGGATGTAGGGCACCTCTTTGAACGCCTGAACTTGGATCGTCGCCGCCAGCCTTTGCTGCGCCGGCAATCCGTCCGTCCGGAACCACGCCTCGCGCAACGCCTCGATCCTGGGCGCGTCCGGCCACCCCGGCGCGGCGCGGCGTCCGTTGCCGCGGAGGAACACGTTGGTCGCCGGCGTCAGATGGTCGGTGCCGGACCAGCTCGTCTGGAACACGCTCCAGCCGCCCTGGGTCGGCGGCTCCATACTGGTCCGCCGCTGCACCGCCGTCCCCCAATCTATCGTCTGCGCGTCGAGGTTGAGTCCCAGCTTGCGGAAGAGGTCGGCGGTCACCTCGGCCAGTGCGTAGGTGCTTGGGATGTCCGTCGGCACCAAGAGCGCCACTTGCTCTCCTTTGTAGCCCGACTCCGTCACCAAACGCCGGCTGCGATCTAAGTCCCGCGCCCTGGTCAGCGCCTCCATGCCGGCGGTGTTGGCCAAGGGGGTGCCGGGGCAAAAGTAGCCAACCCCGTCTGCCCAGAGCTGCCGGTCCGTCCCCGTCACCGCCTGCATGTAGTCCGATTGCTGCACGGCGCTGACGATGGCCCGGCGCAGGGCCGGGTTGTCGAACGGCGGCTGCAACTGGTTGAACCGCATGGTGCCGATGATCCCGGTCGGGTCCTGTGTCCGCACCACCAGGGCCTTATCGGCCCGCAGCAACGGCAGCAGGTCCGGGTTCGACACCAGCCACCAATCGACTTCGCCCTGCCGCAAGGCGGCGCTCGCGGTGGCCGGGTCCTGGATGATCTTCCACTCGATCCGGTCGAACCACGCTCGCTTCGGCCCGGCGGTGCGCGACGCCGTTCCCTCCGTCCGCGGCTCGTACTGATCGAAGCGGGCGTAGGCCACACGGTCGCCGGGCACCCGCTCGTTGACCAGGTAGCGGTAGGGGCCGCTGCCGACCATCTCCGTCACCTGCTTGAACGGGTCCGTGCTCGCCAGTCGTTCCGGCATGATGACGCAGGCGCTGGGCGACGTCTTGCCCAGCGCGTCCGGCAGCAAGGGGAAAGGATGCTTGAGCCGGAACAGGATGGTGCGGTCGTCGGGTGCGGAGAGGTCATCGGTCGCTGCCATCAGCGCCTGTCCGAACCCGTCCCGGGCGCCCCAGCGCCGGATGCTGGCGACGCAATCCCGCGCCAGCACCGGCGTTGTGTCGTGGAACATCAGGCCGGGCCGCAGCACGAGGCGCCACGCCAAGCCGTCCGCCTCGGGGCCTGCTCGCTCCAGCATCTGCGGCCGGGCGACGAAACCGGCGTCTTGGCCGAACAGGGTGTCGAACACCAGGAAGCCGTGATCGCGCGTCTGGTAGGAGGTCGTCCAGACCGGGTCGAGCACCGCCAGATCGGCTTGCGGCACGAAGCGCAGCACCCGGCGCTCCGCGCCACGACTGATCGAGGGGGCGGCCAGCGCCGCCGCTGCCGCCGTCACGAAGTCCCGTCGCCGCATACGCTCCTCCATCTCTCGAAGCACGATGCTGACACGCTTTCGCACCCGTTCCCAACCCGGTCCTGAACGGGTAAGGGTGCGCTGATGGAAGATGACGAAAACGGCGCTCCGCCCCCGCGCCCCGAGAGCCTGCTGCCCTACGACATCTGGACTGAGGAGGCGTTGCGCGCCGTCGTCGTCCGCGCCCTCGCCCACGTCGGCGCGGAGGGGATGCCTGGCGACCACCACTTCTACATTAGCTTTCGCACCGACCGACCCGGCGTTGCCGTGCCGCAGCGACTGCTGAGCCAGTACCCGCACGAGATGACCATCGTGCTGCAGCACCAGTTCTGGGACCTGACTATTGATGAGCCGGGGGGTTGGTTCAGCGTCGGCCTCAGCTTCGGCGGCGTGCCGACCACGCTGACCGTTCCGTTCATCGCCGTCACCGCTTTCGCCGATCCGCAGGTGCAATTCGGCTTGCGCTTCCGCGCGCCGGAAGAGGAGGCGGCCAACGACGAGGCGGGCGACCCGTCCGAGGCTGCCGAGGCCGGACCAGAAGCGGACGTCGAACCCAAGTCAGACCCCGATGGCGAGGCGCCGCAGGTCGTCAGCCTGGATGCCTTTCGCAAACGCCCCCCCACGAAGGAGTAAGCCGTGAACGCTCCCTTCCAGCCGACCCAGGCCCGTCCGCAGTCCTTCCGCTACTCGCCGATGTTCCCGCTGGGCGAGCGCGACACGCCCTGGCGCAAGCTCGGCATCGAGGGCGTCAGCACGTCCACCTGCGACGGCCAGACCGTGCTGCGCGTGAAGCCTGACGCGTTGAGCGAATTGGCGTTCCAGGCGTTCCACGACGTGTCGCACCTGCTGCGCCCCGGCCACCTGCGGCAGCTCCGCGCCATCCTCGATGACCCGGAAGCCTCGGCCAACGACCGCTTCGTGGCGCTCGACCTGCTCAAGAACGCCAACATCGCCGCTGGCGGGGTGCTGCCGATGTGCCAGGACACCGGCACGGCGCTGGTGTTCGGCAAGAAGGGGCAGCGCGTCTGGGTCGAGGGCGACGAGGAGGAGGCGCTGTCGTGGGGTGTCCACCGCACCTACACCGAGACCAACCTGCGCTACTCGCAGATGGCTCCCTTGTCGATGTTCGAGGAAAATAATACCGGCAACAACCTGCCGGTGCAATTCGACATCATGGCGGCGCCCGCCACGACCACGCCGACGAGATGCACCTGATGTTCATCGCCAAGGGCGGCGGCAGCGCCAACAAGTTCTTCCTGTTCCAGGAAACGCGGGCGATCCTGAACCCGGGCAAGCTGCTGTCCTACCTCGACACCCGGATCAAGACGCTCGGCACCGCCGCCTGCCCGCCTTATCACCTGTCCATCGTGATCGGCGGCACCTCGGCTGAGCTGTGCCTCAAGACCACCAAGCTCGCCAGCACCAAGTATCTGGACACGCTGCCGACCGAGGGCAGCGAGGCCGGGCACGCGTTCCGGGACCTGGAGATGGAGCGGCAGGTGCTGGAGCTGACCCGCAACAACGGCATCGGCGCCCAGTTCGGCGGCAAGTACTTCTGCCACGATGTCCGGGTCATCCGCTTGCCGCGGCACGGCGCGTCGTTGCCCGTCGGCATCGGCGTGTCTTGCAGCGCCGACCGGCAGATCCTGGCCAAGGTCACGCCCGAAGGCGTGTTCCTGGAGCAGCTCGAGGCCGATCCGTCACGCTACCTGCCCGAAGCGACCAACGACATCCTGGGTGGCGAGGTGGTGAGCGTCGACCTCAACCAGCCGATGGAGGCGATCCGCCGCCAGCTCTCGGCCTATCCGGTCAAGACCCGGCTATCGCTGTCCGGCACGATGGTCGTCGCCCGCGACATCGCCCACGCCAAGCTGAAAGAGCGGCTCGACCGCGGCGAGGGCCTGCCGGACTACATCAAGGATCATCCGGTTTATTACGCCGGGCCGGCCAAGACGCCGGACGGCATGGCGACAGGCAGCTTCGGCCCCACCACCGCCGGGCGCATGGACAGCTACGTGGCCGAGTTCCAGCGCGCCGGCGGCAGCTTTGTCATGTTGGCCAAGGGCAACCGCTCCCGCGCTGTGCGCGACGCCTGCAAGGCGTACGGCGGCTTCTACCTGGGCAGCGTCGGCGGCCCGGCCGCGCGGCTCGCGCAGGACTGCATCAGGAAGGTGGATGTGTTGGAATATCCTGAGCTCGGGATGGAGGCGGTCTGGCGCATTGAGGTGGAGGACTTCCCCGCTTTCATCGTGGTCGACGACAAGGGCCACGACTTCTACGACGAGCTCGGCTGATGCGCTTCACCGTCGACCGCCTCGACCACGTCGTGCTGAACTGCCTCGACATCGAGATCACGGCATCGTGGTATCAACGCGTGCTCGGGATGGAACGCGAGGACTTCGGCGAGGACCGCCGCACCGCCCTCAAGTTCGGCGGCCAGAAGCTGAACCTGCGGCCGCACGATACCGACGCCGGCGCGTGGATCGCGGCCAGCAACACCGAGCCGGGCGCGGCCGATCTGTGCTTCATCGCCGCCGTCGGGCCGGATGACGTGGTGGATCACCTGAACACGTGCGGCGTCGCCATCGAGAGCGGCCCGGCGGCCCGCACCGGCGCGCTCGGCCCGATCCAGTCCGTTTATTGCCGCGACCCGGACGGCAACCTGGTCGAGATCGCGTCCTACCTCGATCGTTAGCCGCTTGCCCCGCCATGCCTGACCGCTCCAACCAGAGGCCGATCGGCTTCGCATCGCTCGCGCTGTTCCTGGCCTGCATCCCCGCCGCCAACTGGATGATCGGGCATGTCGGCACCGTTTGCGTGCCGCAAGGGCCGTGCCTGGTCCCGGTGGCGCCCGGACTGCTGGCTCCGTCCGGTGTGCTGGCCGCCGGGGCGGCCCTGGTGTTGCGCGACGTGGTGCAGCGTTGCCTGGGCCTTGGATGGGGGTTCGCCGCCGTCCTGGCCGGCGCGGCGCTCTCCGCCTTCGTGGCGCCGCCCGCGCTCGTGCTGGCGTCCTGCGCCGCCTTCCTGCTGAGCGAGACCGCGGACCTGGCCGTCTATACCCCGCTGCAACGCCGCGGGCTCGTGCTGGCCGTGGTCGCCTCGTCTGGTCTCGGCCTCGTGGTGGACAGCGTCGTGTTCCTGCACCTCGCCTTCGGCAGCCTCGATTTCCTGCCCGGCCAGGTCGTCGGCAAGGTGTGGGCGGTGCTGGTCAGCATTCCGTTGATCCGGCTGCTGCGCCGGGTCGCGCCCACGCCGGCCTGAACAGGGTGGATCTCGCCGAATTCGACTTCACGCTGCCGCCCGGGCGCGTTGCCCATCACCCGGCCCGGCCGCGGGACAGCGCCCGCCTGCTGCACGTCGGCGAGACGCTGAGCGATGCCACCGTGCTCGACCTGCCGCGCCTGCTCCGTCCCGGCGACGTGCTGGTGGTCAACGACACCCGCGTCATCCCGGCCCAGCTCGCGGCGCGGCGGGGCGCGGCGCGGATCGGCCTCACGCTCGATCAGCCCCGGCCCGGCGGGGCATGGCACGCGCTCGCCCGCAATGCCCGGCGGCTGCGTCCCGGCGACCGGCTCACCTTCGACGGCGCGGACGACCTCGCGGCCGAGGTCCTGGAGCGTGACGCGGACGGCGGCGTGTTGCTCCGCTTCAACGACGCCTTTCCCGCCGCCCTCGCCCGCGCCGGGGCGCTGGCCTTGCCGCCCTACATCGATCGCCCGGCCGGGCCGACGGCCGAGGATGCGGCGGACTACCAGACCCTGTTCGCCCGGGCGCCGGGCGCCGTCGCCGCCCCCACGGCGGCGCTGCACTTCACGCCGCGGCTGCTGGACGCGCTCGACGATGCCGGCATCCCGCGCGTCACTGTGACGCTGCACGTCGGCGCAGGCACGTTCCTGCCGGTGCGGACGGACGACGTGCGCGAGCACCGGATGCACGCCGAGCGGGGCGCGATCACTCCGGAAGCCGCCGAGGCGATCAACGGCGCGCGCCGGGTCGTCGCCGTCGGCACCACCACGCTGCGGCTGATGGAGAGCGCCGCGGACGAGACGGGCCGGGTGCGGCCGTTCGAGGGGGAGACGGCGCTGTTCATCACCCCGGGCTACCGGGTCCGCACCGCGGGCGCGCTGCTGACCAACTTCCACCTGCCGCGGTCCACCCTGTTCATGCTGGTCTGCGCCTTCGCCGGCACGGCGCGGATGCGGGCCGCCTACGCGCACGCCATCGCGGGAGGCTACCGGTTCTACAGCTACGGCGACGCCAGCCTGCTGGAGCGGGCGTGACGCTCGCGCACGCGGTGATGGCCACGGACGGCGCGGCGCGGGCCGGGCTGCTGCGGACGGCGCACGGGGAGGTCGAGACGCCGGTGTTCATGCCGGTCGGCACGGCGGGCACGGTGAAAGCCATGACCGCCGACCAGGTGCGGGCGACGGGGGCGAGGCTGATCCTCGGCAACACCTATCACCTGATGCTCCGGCCCGGCGCGGAGCGGGTCGAGCGGCTAGGCGGGCTGCACGCCCTGATGGATTGGCCCGGCCCGATCCTGACCGACAGCGGCGGGTTCCAGATCATGTCGCTGGTCGGATTGCGGACGATGGACGAGCAGGGCGTCACCTTCCGCTCTCACCTCGACGGCAGCAAGCATCGGCTGACGCCGGAGAGCGCCACCCTGATCCAGCACCGGTTCGACGCCACCATCACCATGTCGCTCGACGAGTGCACCCCGTTCCCGGCCACCGAGGCGGAGGCCGAGGCCAGCATGAGGCTGAGCATGCGCTGGGCCGCCCGCTCCCGCGCCGCCTTCGTCGCGCGCCCCGGCTACGGCCAGTTCGGCATCGTCCAAGGCGGGGTGTTCCCGCGGCTGCGGGCGGAAAGCGTGGACGCCCTGGCCGAGATCGGTTTCGAGGGTTACGCGATCGGCGGGCTGGCGGTGGGCGAGGGCCAGGCGATGATGTTCGAGGTGCTGGACGCGACCGTGCCTCTGCTGCCGCCGGACCACCCGCGCTACCTGATGGGGGTCGGCACGCCGGACGACCTGCTGGGGGCGGTGGCGCGCGGGGTGGACATGTTCGACTGCGTGATGCCGACGCGGGCCGGGCGCACGGCGCGGGCGTTCACCTCGGGCGGCGTGCTGAACCTGCGCAACGCGCGGCACGCCGACGACCCGGGGCCGCTCGACCCCGCGTGCCCGTGCACCGCTTGCACCCGGCACGCGCGGGCTTACCTGCACCACCTATTCCGCGCCAACGAGATGCTAGGACCCATGCTCCTCACTCAGCATAACGTCACTTACTACCAGTCTCTGATGAACGGGATGCGCGGGGCGATCTTGGCCGGGCGCCTGGCGGAGCATGCTGCCGCCGTCCGGGCCGGGTGGGCCGGCTGATGCAGCTCGGCACGCCGACGCCGGTGCCGGGCAGCCCGGAGGAGGCGGTGCTGGAGCGGGTGCCGAACCCGAACCCCGGGCAGGATTACCTGGTGCGCTTCACCGCGCCGGAGTTCACCAGCCTGTGCCCGATGACGGGGCAGCCGGACTTCGCCCACGTCGTGCTCGACTACGCGCCGGACCAGTGGCTCGTGGAGAGCAAGTCGCTCAAGTTGTTTCTGTTCAGCTTCCGCAACCACGGCGCGTTCCACGAGGCTTGCACGATGCTGATCGCGGCGCGGGTGCGGGAGGTGCTGGCCCCGCGCTGGCTGCGGATCGGAGCCTACTGGTATCCACGCGGGGGTATGCCGATCGACGTGTTCTGGCAAAGCGGGCGGCCGCCGGACGGGCTGTGGCTGCCGGAACAGGGGGTGCCGCCTTACCGAGGGCGAGGCTAGAGCGGTTTCCCTCGACGTGAGACCCGGGGGGCGTTGTTCGCGCCATTGCTCAATCGCGTCAAAGTGGACAGAGGGTGACGCAGGCGATCACGAAGCTAAGCGGTAAGGGTGAACATGGCAGTGCTTCATGAGGCAGCGTGTCCGGCCGGCGGGCAGGCTCGGGTGGCCTCGGTTTTCTCGGCTTGATAGCGGGCGTATGGTTGATCACCGCCCCATATAGCGGGCGCGATCGCACCGCGAATTTCGGAGTTGGCTTATGATACGGTTGTTCTGCCTGGCTTTGTTGGCCATCTCCGCGTTATCGGCGTCGGCCATGGCCGCGCCGCAGCCGCAGCGGGTGCGCGGGACGGTGGCCTCGATCGACTCGGGCCGCCTCGTCGTTCATTCCGCGGCGGGCGCGGACGTGGCGATGACGATCGGGTCGGAAACCAAGTATGCGGCGGTGGTGAAGGCCGACCTGTCGATGGTCGAGCCAGGCAGCTACATCGGCACGGCGACGAAGGAAACGGCGGCGGGCCTGGTGGCGCTGGAAGTGGTGGTGTTCCCGCCGTCGATGCGGGGGGCCGGTGAAGGTCACTACGCGTGGGACAAGCTGCTTGATACGACGCGGCCGGGCACGGACTCGGTGGCGAGCCGGATGACGAACGGCACGATTGAAAGCGCGTCAGCCGCGAGCACGGAGCCAGTGGCGAGCCAGATGACCAACGGCACCGTCGCTGCCGCGGCGAATGCGTCCGAGGCCAAGCAGATCAAGGTGTCTTACAAAGGCGGGGCACAGACGATCGTCCTGCCGCCGAGCGCGCCGATCGTCACGTTGCGGCCGGCCGAGATGGCGGCGGTGAAGCCCGGCGACGCCGTGTTCGTTGCCGCGACGGCGGAAGGCGGCGAGGTCACGGCCCGGTTCGTGGCGTTCGGGACCGATGGCGTGCCGCCGCCGATGTGATGCGGGACGCGAAAGACGCGATCCGGACGAAGGCGCTCGACCTCGGCTTCCACGCGGTCGGGTTCGCGCCGGCGCATCTCGGGCCCGAGGCGCGGGAGCGGCTGGCCGTGTTCCTGGCGGCCGGGCAGCACGGAGACATGGGTTGGATGGCGGAGCGCGTCGAGCAGCGCGCCGACCCGCGGGCGCTGTGGCCGGAGGCGCGCAGCGTGGTGTGCCTCGGACTGTCCTACGTCCCGGCCCACGACCCACTGGCCACCTTGGCGATGCCCGGGTGCGGCAACATTTCGGTCTATGCCCGCAACCGGGATTATCACGGCGTGATGAAGGGGATGCTCAAGCACCTGGGCGCCTTCATCGCGAGCCGGTTCGGGCCGGACATCAAGGTGTTCACCGACACCGCGCCGGTGATGGAGAAGCCGTTGGCGCAGCGGGCCGGGCTCGGCTGGCAAGGCAAGCACACCAACCTCGTCTCCCGCGCGCACGGCTCGTGGCTGTTCCTGGGCGAAGTGATGACCACGCTCGACCTGGGTGAGCCGGAGCCGGGACATGCCGACCGGTGCGGCCGTTGCACGCGCTGCTTGGACGCCTGCCCGACCGGCGCGTTGCCGGCACCCTACCGCCTCGACGCGACGCGGTGCATCTCCTACTTGACGATCGAGCATGCCGGGCCCATCCCGCACGCGCTTCGGCCGTTGATGGGCAACCGGATCTACGGTTGCGACGATTGCCTCGCTGTGTGCCCGTGGAACCGGTTCGCCAGCGCGGCGGCGGCGCATCCCAAGCTGGTGGGGCGGGACGACCTGAGCGCGCCGCATCTGGCTGAGTTGGCGGCCCTCGACGACGCCGGGTTTCGCCGGCTGTTCGCCGGCAGCCCGGTCAAGCGGATCGGCCGCAACCGCTTCGTTCGCAACGTGCTGATCGCGATTGGCAACTCGGGCGATCTCCGTTTGCTGCCGCATGCCGCTGGGCGGGTGCATGATCCGAACCCGGTCGTGGCCGAAGCAGCCGAATGGGCGGTGGCGCGGTTGCGTGCCACGGATGCGCGAGGAGAGAGGCCATGACCCGGCAGGAAACGGACAGCCTGGGCAGCGTCGAAATCGACGCCGACCGTTACTGGGGACCGCAGACCGAGCGCGCCCGGCGGCTGTTCCAGATCGGCAGCGAGCGCTTCCCGCCGTCGCTGATCCGTGCGGTAGGCTTGCAGAAGCAGGCGAGCGCGGAGGCGAACCAGGCGCTCGGCGAACTCGCGCCCGACATCGCCGGGCCGATCGCCACCGCGGCCGCCGAGGTCGCGGAGGGGCGGCACGACCAGGAATTCCCACTGCCGGTCTGGCAGACCGGGTCGGGCACCCAGACGAACATGAACGCCAACGAGGTGATCGCCAACCGCGCCAACGAGATGCTGGGGCGTCCCCGCGGCGGCCGCTCCCCCGTGCACCCGAACGATCACGTCAACCGTGGGCAGAGCAGCAACGACAGCTTCCCGACCGTGATGCACGTCGTCGCCGCCGAAGCCCTGCATCATAAGCTGATCCCGGCGCTGCGCACGCTGCACGACAGCTTGGCAGCCCGTGCCGCGGAGTGGGCCGGCGTCGTGAAGGTCGGGCGGACGCACATGATGGACGCCGTGCCGGTGACGCTCGGGCAGGAAGCCGCTGCCTGGGCGCGGCAGGTCGAACTCGGCATCGCGCGGCTCGAGGACACGATGCCGCGGCTGCTCAGCCTGCCTCAGGGCGGGACGGCGGTCGGAACCGGGCTCAACCGGCATCCCGACTTCGACCGCGTGTTCTGCGAGCGCATGGCCGTGCTCACCGGGCTGTCGTTCACGCCCAACCCGAACAAGTTCGAGGGGATGGGGGCGCACGATGCCTTCGTCGAGTTGTCCGGCATGTTGAACGTGCTGGCAGTGGCCTTGAACAAGGTGGGCAACGACGTGCGGCTGCTCGGGTCAGGGCCGCGCTCCGGGCTGGCGGAGCTCATTGTTCCGGCGGACGGGCTGAGCAGCAGCATCATGCCGGGCAAGACCAACCCGACCCAAAGCGAGGCGCTGACGATGGTCTGCGCCCAGGTGATGGGCAACCACGTGGCCGTGACCATCGGGGGCGCGCAGAGCTTTCTCGAACTCAACGTGTTCAAGCCGTTGATCATCCATAACGTGCTGCAATCGATGACGCTGCTGGCAGACGCCGCGCGCAGCTTCGCCGCGAACATGGTCGACAAGCTGGAGCCGAATCGCGAGCGGATCGCCGACAACCTGGCGCGGTCGCTGATGCTGGTGACGGCGCTCAACCCGCACATCGGCTACGACAAGGCCGTCGCGGTCGGCAAGCTGGCGTTGGCGAAGAACATCACGTTGCGCGACGCGGCAGACCGGCTCGGGCTGGTGGCCCCGGCGGACTTCGACCGCTGGGTCACACCCGAGAAGATGACCGAACCAGGTGCGACTCTCGGCGATTGAGAGTACAAGATCTGCCTCAGCAGGGAGTGATCGTGATGCACTGTCTCGTCATCGGCCTATTGATCCTCCTGGCGGTTCCGGCCGAGGCGCAGACGTGGCTTGCCGAATCCGAGCGGACGTTCGCCAGCACCAACACCGGCTGGGGCGGGATGGCGTTCGAACCCGGCGGCGAGCGCCTGTTCATGGCCCGGCGCGACGACGGGCTGCTGGTCTGGAACGTCAAAACCGGGCAGGCCGTCACGGTTGAGAACAGCAAGGGGGCAGCCGGCATCGTCCTCGTGCCGAGGGCAGGCCGCGGTTACGCGCCGATGACAGACGGTGCCGTGCTCGCGTTCGAGCTTTCAACCCTGCGGCCAATCGAGCGCAGCGACCTCGGCGCTGGAGACCTTGATGCCGGGTTCTACGAGCCGACGTTTAATCGGGTTTACTTCCTGACCGGGGCGCGGCCCGAGAAGACAGTTTGGGTCGGGCTCGACGCCAGCAGCGGCAAAGTCGTGAGTCGCGCCGAGTTCAACAGCAAGAAGATGGACACGCCGGCGAGCGATGGGGAGGGTGGCATCTTCGCGCCGCAACGCGACCGGGGATTGCTGCAGCATCTCGACGCGCAAGATCTCTCGATTAAGAAGACCTGGAAGCTTGGAGATTGCAGCCAGCCGGCCGTGGTTCGCTGGGAGATGGATGCGCGGCGCGTGCTGGTCGCCTGCCAAGGCGAGAAGCCGGTGTTCGTCGCCCTCGATCCGGCCGCCGGGATCGTCGCCACCGTTCCGATCGGCGGCGGGGTGGGGGGCATGGTGGTGGACCCAGCCCGTCACCTGATCGTCACCGCCAATGGCGCGGATGGCACGTTCAGCGTCATTCGCCAGGAGCAGGCATCCAAGTTCGGCTTGGTCGAGACGATCGCGACGCGGCCTATGACGCGCGTGTTGGCGATCGACGAGACTAGCCAGCGTCTATTCACCATAACCGCCAGCTACACCCAGCCTGTCGCAAGTGCGGATGGCAAGCCGCCTGCCTTGATCTATCATCCGGACAGCTTCGCAGTCCTGGTCTACCGGCCGGCAAACCCTGCTGATTAAACGCAGCTTCACTTTGTCCGGGCATCGGACCAGTGTCGCGCTCGAAATCGAATTCTGGGCCGTGCTCGAGCGGATGGCGGCGGGGGAGCAGATCGGGTTGGCGACCGTCGTCGCACGAGTCGATGCGAATCGAGAAGCTGGCGTCCCTCTTGCCTCCTGCCTGCGTGTAGCGGCGTTGCGTTACGAAATTGCCACCTGAGGTTGCACCTGATTCCTCGGGCTTAAAATGTTAGTAGGCAGATGACGAAATATTAAAAGAAGAAACTTACGTTATACTTACATATGTTTTTGACTAAGAAGTTGTTATTACTTATCGTATCACTCACTTTTCAGCAGGTGATTTTGGGTTCTGACCAGATTGCTCCAGATTTTCTGCGCCGGCTCGGCTACCACCAAATTTGTCCGCACCACCTGCGCTCGGTGCTCCCGGCTTCTTGTGATTGCCAGTGTTCTGTTGACCTTCTGTATGTTCGATCGATTGTTCGGTGTGCTTCTGTTCCATAGTGACCTCCCACTGAGACGCTAACGTTCTACAGCGAAGAGGTTTCCTCCTGCTATGATGGAATGAAGCCCTGAACGAGGCTTCCTGACACTAGGCGCCAACCATCCACGAGAACGAAGAAGATCAGCTTGAAGGGCAAGGAGACCGCGTTGGGCGGCAGCATCATCATGCCGAGCGACATCAGCACGCTGCCAACGACTAGATCGATGACCAGGAACGGCAAGTAGAGCAGGAACCCCATTTCGAATGCCCGGCGCATCTCACCGATCATGAAAGCCGGCACGAGGGCGCGCCAGGAGGTGTCCGCCGGGCTGTCGGCTGCCGGCAAACCACCGATGTCCTGAAAAAGCTGAAGATCGTTGCCGCGCACATTGCCGGCCATGAAGCGGTGAAACGGCTCGGCCACTAAACGCAAGCCTTCGATCTCGGTCACTTGGCCCGCCGTCATGGGCACGACGCCGGCTGTCCAAGCTTGATTGAGCGTCGGCTGCATGACGTAGAACGTCAGGAACAACGCCAATCCGATCAGCACAGTGTTGGGCGGCGTTCCCTGCGCGCCGATGGCGCTGCGCAACAAAGAAAGAACGATGACGATGCGGGTGAAGGCCGTCCCCATCACGAGTAAGCTCGGCGCGAGCGATAGGATGGTCACGAGGGCGGTGATCTGCACGAGCCGGCCGGTCGCTCCGGCCTGGCCCGTGGCGCCGAGATCCACCGTAATCGACTGCGCGAGCGCCAAGCCCGGCAGCAACACGACCGCGGCGATTGCGATCAGGCGGCCCATTAGGCGTCGTGTTCCCAAGCTGGTCATACGTGAGCCCTGGCGTCAGCAGGCGATAAAGCGTCCGGCACCCAGCCGACAACTAGGTCCGATCCGCCTCCCGTCAGGAGGAGGAGATCCCGCCCATCGCAGCGGACGACGTGCAGGCGCCGGGCACGGTCGAGCGCCAAGGTGTCCTGGATTGTTAAGCGGCGGCCAGTCCTGGCACGGGCAAGGCCGGTCGAGGTCGCGGCGCGGGCGGCGAGGACGATCAGGCCGATGACGAGCCCGAGAGCCGCCAGTGCGGATAGGATAGTGCTGATGGATATCGACATTGTTCGGCCTTTTGCCGGTTGCTCATTTCTCGAACCTCCGAATGACGTTGGCGAGAGTCGTTAGCTTCTCGTATAGGTCGAGCATCGCTGGGCGGAGCGCCGCGCCGTCCGCGGGCGGCAGGTCCAGCACCTGGGCGCACAGAGTGCCGGCGATCGACTCCAAGCCAGTTAGGTCGACTTTCCTGCCGGACGCGGCCAGCCCGCTCGCGATGCCGATCATCGTCATGGCTTGCTGCAACGAATCTTGCGCGGCAGCGGACGAACGCGGGGTCGGGGCGGGCCAGGACAGCGACATGACGGCAACGTGACCGGAAAAGGTTACTGATTGGTTTCGCAGCCGCTCCTTACCTTGGCTTTGCACGTCAGGGTGGTCGGCAAGCGACGAGCAGCAGGCGGCTGAGCACGTCGGCTGGGAGTTTCGGCGCGTCTCGGTCGGGCTGCGAGGGCGCGAAAGTCGGCGAGGTCCACAGTTCGCGGCGGACCAAGGCGAGGGCGTCGCTGAACGTGGGTGCGTGCTTCGAGTACCATCGGACGCATTCGGGCAGGAGGGGCTGCCCGGCATGGAGTTGCGTCGCCCACAGCGTCACGAGCGAGAACAGGCCGAGCAGTGCTGGCGTGGTGCGCAGAATGGCCAGGTCCGACCATTGCCGCTGCGTTTCCATGCCGAGGTGGCGACGTGCTTCCTCAAAGGTGGTTTCAACACGCCAGCGACGGACGAACCAGCGCAGGATGTCCGCCGGGTCGGCATCCAGGTCGGTGCACAGGAACGCCTGCGCTTCCTTCTCACCGCTCGGGTCGCGCACGAGCACCCAGCGGATTGGCACCCGCATGCCGGGGTGATGCCAAAGCGCTGTGCCGGAGGCGATGTGGAGACGCCGTTCGGTGCGGCCATACCAGCCATCGATGCTGACCTGGCACCAGCGCGTGGCCGGGTTCGCCAGTCGCTGCTTCAGGCTTGGTCGCCGGGCGCCTTTGACCGGTGGTCGCCCGAGCGTGCCGGGCTTGCGCGACGGCGCTGGCTTGTAAAGGCCTGCGTCCAGCCGCAGCCTGGAAACCAAGCATAGGTGCCGGCCCGCCTCGCGCAGCAGTTCGATGGCCGAGAAGCCGCTGTCGGCGACGGCGACCACGCGCCGTCCCGGCAGCCAGCGTGCGGTCTGGAGCAGCCCCTGGCGCGCCCGGTCGGTGAGCTTCTTGTGTCGTCGTCCCTGCTCGGCGGCGTGGCGTTCGGAGGGCGCGAGCACGGTCAAGAACGGCAGCGCCCAAACACAGCCCGCCCAAGGCACGGGGGCGAGCAGCATGACGCACAGCCAACGCAAGCCGCTGGCCTTGACGAAGTGGCCGTGGCTGGAGCGTACGGGATCACGGTAGATGCCGCGCGCCTTGATCTTTGCGCCCCAGCGCCGCTCAATGGTGTCGTCAAGGCCGACCACGACCGGACCTTCTGGCACCAGGGCAGCAACGAGCAGCAGCAATAGCCGGCGCGCGACGGCGCGTGACGACCAGTGCCCCGTGCTGAGGACGCGATGGTAGACCGCAAAACCCGGTGCCTGGTCGAGACCCATGACGCGCAGCGCCGCCGTGACCGTGCGCCGCCCAGGCGTGAGCAGGCTGCCAGCCACCAGCACCAATACGTGGCGCCAGACCGCGGCGGTGAAGGAAGGGGCAAACGGCCGCATCCACGTGGCCAGCACCTCAGGCACGCTCGCCGGCACGACATTGACCTCCGCCTGCGGCTGCTCCGGGGTGGGGCAACCCAACGGCTGGGGAGATGGTCACGATGGCCGGTGCTGATGCGATGCGCGAGCGGATCGCCGCCCACCCCTGGCCGCGCGGCGGTGTCGAAGTGGTGCGGGCGAACCGGGGTTACACGCTCTACAGCCGACGCACCGGCGGTCAGATTGCGCGCCTGCGGCCTACGGGCAAAAACAACGGCGTGCAGGTCCTGTGGTGGCAACGCGGGGCCTGGGGCGCGCCTGGCCCACTTGGGCCTGTCATTATGTCCCTTGATGACGCGCTCGACTTCATCGCCACCGAGGGCTTCTTCTGGATCAACGCTTGACGCTCACAGCGTCACCAACCGTGCAAAGTCCAGCTTAGTCATCGTCCCGAGCGCAGCGTTTTATTAACCAATCCCCGGCATCCTGGCCCCGTCATCAAAACGAGGGGCATGAGATGGATCCGACCGACCTCGGAATATTCCATTTAGCGGAACAGAGGCTGGCGTGGGTGGACCGTCGCCAGAAACTGCTGGCGCAGAACGTCGCCAACGCCAACACGCCCGGATACAAAGCGCGCGACATGGCCCCGTTCGAGGCGGCGCTGGCCGCACCGGGCTTGGCGCAGACGTCGCCGCAGCACATGGTCGGCACGGGCCGGGCAGCCGGGGAAGCGCGGCCCAGCCCGCAAGAGCGCTCACCCAACGGAAACGCCATCTCGGTGGAGCAGCAGCTCGGCTACGTGGCGGACACGGCCGGGATCCAGGAGCTGGCATTGAACCTGCACCGTTCCTACCAGGCCATGATGCGAACCGCGTTCGGGCGGGCGGGCTGAGCGATGGACATCACCAAAGCGCTCGCGATCTCGGCGCGCGGCATGGACGCGCAGACGGCCCGGCTGCGCATCATCGCGGAGAACCTCGCCAACCAGGAGACGACCGGGTCCACGCCCGGCGCCGAGGCCTACCGGCGCAAGGTCATCACGTTCGAGAACCGCTTGGATCAAGCGGCGGGCGTCGACACCGTGCACGTCAAGCGGGTCGCGCCGGATGAGAGCGAGCAACCGAAAAAGTTCGATCCGTCGCACCCGGCCGCCGACGCGCAAGGCTACGTGCGGATGCCGAACGTCAACAGCTTCATCGAGGTGATGGACATGCGAGAAGCGCAGCGGAGCTACAGCGCCAACCTGAACGTGCTCGAGGTGACGCGAAGCATGCTCACCCGCACGATCGAGTTGCTGAAGTGAGCACCATCCCGACGCTGACCGTCTCGCCCGCGGGTGCGGCGCAGGCCTACGCCAAGGTGGCCGGCGGCACCACGGAAGGCGAGCAGGGCTTCGGGGCGGCCCTAGGCCGGGCGCTCGAGGGCGTCGTGAACGCCGGGCACGACGCGGATGCGCAATCGATGCGCGCCATCGCGGGTGGCGGCAACCTGACTGAGGTCGCGACCGCGGTGTCGCGGGCGCAGTTGGCGCTGCAGGGCGCCGTGGCGATCCGGGACAAGGTGATCCAGGCATATCAGGACATCATGCGCATGCCGATCTGATGCCGGGCCGCCGTCGCGGACCTTGGCCGGAGCGGATCGGCGACGGCTCCAGCTTTCGGCGAGGATCATACCGGCGGCATTGGCGCGTGCAGCGATCCCGTGCGCATCAGGGCAGGTCAGCATGAGTGAGACGACCGCGGCGGCGGCGCTGTTCGACACCCTTTGGCTGGTCTTGAAGCTGGGCGGGCCGATGCTGGTCGCGGCGTTGGCGGTGGGGTTGATCGTCTCCTTGGTGCAGGCGATCACGCAGATCAACGAGCCGACGCTCGTGTTCCTGCCGAAAGTGCTCGTGCTCGGGGGCGTGCTCGCGTTGCTCGGGCCTTTCATGACCGGGCAGCTGGTCGGGTTCACCCAGGTGCTGATGGATCGGGTCGTGGCCGTGGGGGGGCAATGAACACTCCTGGAGCCGCGCCTGGGATTGTTCCTGAGGCGGCGCGGTGACCGACGCCGAGCTGCTCGATGGCTTACCGGGGCTGTCCTTCGCGTTCGCGTTGGTGGTGAGCCGGACGGGGGCCGCCGTCATGCTGTTGCCGGGGCTGGGCGAATCGGAGCCGCCGGCCACCGTGCGCGCCGGGTTGACCTTGGCGATCAGCTTGCTGTTGCTTCCGAGCATCGCGCCGCTGGTGCCGGAAGCGGCGGCGGGTTGGGGCAGCGTCGGCATGATCGCGGCCGAGCTGCTGGCGGGCGCGACCCTGGGCTGGCTGGCGCGGCTGCCCGTGCTGGCGCTGTCGATGGCCGGCGCCGTGATCTCGTATATGGCCGGCCTGAGCAGCGTCGTGCAGCCGGACCCATCCCTGGGAGGCCAGTCGGCGGCGCTGTCGCGGCTGTTCGGCATCATGGCGCCGATGCTGATCCTCTCGAGTGGGCTTTACGCGTTGCCGTTGTCGGCGCTGGCCAGCAGCTATCAGGTGATCCCGCCCGGCGCACTCATGCCGGTGGAGCCGACGGCCGAGATGGTGCAGCAGGCGGTCTCGGCTGCGTTCGGCTTGTCGATCCGGCTCGCGGCGCCGTTCATCCTGGCGGGAATGCTGTTCCAGGCCGGGCTCGGGCTGCTGGCGCGGCTGGTGCCGCAACTCCAGGTGTATTCCGCGGCCGCGCCGGGCCAGATCCTCGGCGGGCTGTTGTTGCTCGGGTTGCTGGCCGCGCCGTTGCTGACCGCCTGGTTCGAAACCGTGTCGTCCGCCTGGACGTCGCTGCCGGGGCTGTAGGTCATGGCGGAGAGCGAAGATCGGACGCAGGCCCCCAGTGAACGGCGGCTGGCGAAAGCGCGGGAAGAGGGGCAGGCGCCGCTCTCGCGCGAGCTGGTGGTCGCCTCCGGGCTCGCGGCGGCGACGCTGACGCTGATGCTGGCCGGGCCGGCGATCACTCGGGCTCTCGCTATGGCGTTGCGCGACATGCTGGCGACGCCCTACGCCTCCCCGGGTGACGCGCTTCGGCGCGCCGGCCTGGCGTGGTTCGGCGCCGCCGGGCCGTTGATGGCGGCGGTGGGGCTGGCGGGCGTGTCGGGCGTGCTGCTGCAGACGGGGTTCCTGGTGCATGGCGGGGCGGCGAAGCCTGACTTGGCCCGGCTGGACCCGCGCCGAGGATTGAAGCGCGTGTTCGGCGTCAACAACGCGGCCGAGGCGGTCAAGGCGTTGCTGAAGCTCTGCATCCTGGGCTGGACCATCTACGCGGCGATGGGGACGGTGTGGCCGTTGCTGCCAAGAACGGCGTCGTGGCCGCCGATGATGGTGGTGGAGCGGTTCGGACGCGACCTGTCGCATCTCATGCTGCTGGTGTTGGGCTGCCAGGTGGGCTTGACGGTGCTGGACGTCGCTTGGACGCGATGGCGCTTCACCCAGAAGCTGCGCATGAGCCGTGAGGACCTGAAGCAGGAGCACCGCGACTCCGAAGGCGACCCGCACGTCAAAGGTCGCCTGCGCCAATTGCGCCAAGCGCGGTCGCGCCGGCGGATGCTGGCGGCGGTGGCGAAGGCGACCGTGGTCGTCACCAACCCGACGCACTATGCGATCGCCCTGGCCTACGAGCGCGGTACCAACGCCGCGCCGCGCGTGGTCGCCAAAGGCGTGGACGAGGTCGCGGCGCGCATCAGGGCGGCAGCGCAGAAAGCTGGGGTGCCGCTGGTCGCGAACCCACCGCTGGCGCGAGCCCTCTACGCGACGAAGCTCGATTCGGAGGTGCCGGCCGAGCATTTCCGGGCCGTGGCCGAGATCATCGCCTATGTCTGGCGGCTGCGCGGGCGCTTGGCCGGTGGTTCGCCGGGCCGATGACGCTTGCGTTCACGTCTTGTTCTCGTGTAGATCGATCGCAAATAGGAAGTCGCCGCCACGAACGCAGGTTGCTGGTGAGCGGGCGTCGGCCGCGACGTCAAGTTTAAGATGACATGAGTGTGGTCAGCAGCACATCCTATCGTTACGATCCCTCCCTTCGCTGACGAGACCGCGCCGAGACGCAAGGATAGAACATGGACAAGAGCAAGGCCCTGGATGCCGCGTTGACGCAGATCGAACGGGCGTTCGGCAAGGGGTCGATCATGCGAATGGGCGCCAAGGCGGGCGACCAGGCGATCGAGACGATCCCGTCCGGCTCACTGGGGCTTGACCTGGCGCTAGGCATCGGCGGATTGCCGCGGGGCCGGATCGTCGAGATTTACGGTCCCGAGAGTTCGGGCAAGACGACCTTGGCGCTGCACGCCATCGCCGAGGCGCAGCGCCGGGGCGGGACGTGCGCGTTCATCGATGCGGAGCACGCGCTCGACCCAATATACGCGCGCAAGCTGGGGGTGGACGTTGATAACCTGCTGCTCAGCCAGCCGGACGGGGGCGAGCAGGCCCTGGAGATCTGCGACACGCTGGTGCGGTCGGGCGCGGTGGACGTGTTGGTGCTGGACAGCGTCGCGGCGCTGGTGCCGCGGGCCGAACTGGAAGGCGAGATGGGCGACAGCCACGTGGGCCTGCACGCGCGGCTGATGAGCCAGGCGTTGCGCAAGCTCACGGGCAGTGTGTCGAAATCGCGGACGATGCTGATCTTCCTCAACCAGATCCGGCTGAAGATCGGCGTGATGTTCGGCAATCCGGAAACGACGACCGGGGGCAACGCACTCAAGTTCTACGCGTCGATCCGCATGGAGATCCGGCGGATTGGGGCGATCAAGGAACGAGACGATGTGGTGGGCAATCAGACGCGGGTGAAGGTGGTCAAGAACAAGCTGGCGCCGCCATTCCGGCAGGTCGAGTTCGACATCATGTACGGCGAAGGCATCAGCAAGGTGGGCGAACTGGTCGATCTCGGGGTGAAAGCCAACATCGTCGAGAAGTCAGGGGCGTGGTTCAGCTACGACAGCACGCGGATTGGCCAAGGCCGGGAAAACGCCAAGCAGTTCCTGCGTGATCATGGCGAGATGGCGGAGGCGATCGAGCGCCGGGTCCGGGAACAATCGGGCGTGGTGGCGAACACGATGCTGGCGCCGCCGTCGGAACAGGAAGACGCAGACGCGGCGGATTAGGGTTGGACCAGGGTTCGGCCCCGGCCCTGGTTCCGGCCTCGGCCGTCACCGGGGCGCTGCCCTTGTCGGCGATGGACGAGGCGTTGGTCGCGGCCGCCCGCGCGGTGCTCCTGCGGCATTACCGGCCATTCTGGCACACGGTGTCGGCGGCGATCCGCAGCCGGGACGGTCGAATCTGGACGGGGCTGCACCTCGGGGCGACCGTCGGGCGGCTGTCGATCTGCGCCGAGGCGATCGCGTTGGGTCGGGCGGTGATGGACGGTGACGGCACGGTCGAGTGCGCGGTCGCGTTGCGGCACCCGAAGCCGGAGGAGCACGGGCAGGAGATCGCCATCGTCCCGCCCTGCGGCGCGTGTCGCGAGAACCTGATGGACTATGATCCGGAGGCTTACGTTATCGTCCGGACGGGCGGCGGGACGTGCAAGGTGCCCGTTCGCTCGATGCTGCCCCTGCCCTACCAGCGCTGACGGTCGGGCCCGCGACGCGGCGCGAGCCTTCGCACTTTTTCGGTGCGGCCGGGCGGAACAAAGGGGGGTCAGCTGCGTTCCTCGTGCATGAGCAACAATCCCAAGACACCAACGGACGAGCAGGCGACGCCGTCGAACGTTGAGAAAGACCCGCACGACTGGACCACCGGTGGCGAGAGCATGACGGGGGCGCAGGCGAGCTACCTGAAAACGCTTTGCGAAGAAGCCGGGGAGGCGTTCGACGAGACGCTGAGCAAGGCCGACGCCTCGCTCAAGATCGACGAGTTGCAGGGGAAAACGGGTCGCGGCCGGGATCACTGACCCGGTCGTCCGCGGTATGGATGACACCGCACCATCCTGGGTCTAAATAGCGCCGGGTCCATTCACAGGAAAATCTGGCGCGTTATGGCCACGAGCAACGACATCCGCGCGACGTTCCTCAACTATTTCGCACGGAACGAACATGAGGTGGTGCCCAGCAGTCCGCTGGTGCCGCGCAACGATCCGACGCTGTTGTTCACCAACAGCGGCATGGTTCAGTTCAAGAACGTGTTCACCGGCCAGGAGCGGCGCGGCTACGAACGGGCGACGACGGCGCAGAAATGCGTTCGGGCGGGCGGCAAGCACAACGACCTCGATAACGTCGGCTACACGGCGCGGCACCATACCTTCTTCGAGATGCTGGGCAATTTCAGCTTCGGCAACTATTTCAAGCCGGATGCGATCGAGTTCGCTTGGGGATTGCTGACGCGAGACTTCGGTTTGCCCGGGGATAAGCTGCTGGTCACGGTTTATTCCGACGACGAGGACGCCGCGGCGCTTTGGCGCAAGGTCGCCGGCTTGCCGGACGATCGCATCATCCGGATCGGGACGTCGGATAATTTCTGGCGCATGGGGGACACCGGGCCGTGCGGACCTTGCTCGGAGATCTTCTACGATCACGGCCCGTCCGTGCCGGGCGGACCACCTGGATCGCCGGATGAGAACGGCGACCGGTTCATCGAGATCTGGAATTTGGTGTTCATGCAGTTCGAGGAAGGGCCGCCCGGGGTGCGCGAGCCCCTGCCCCGGCCCTCGATCGATACCGGTCTCGGACTCGAGCGGTTTGCGGCCATCTTGCAAGGCAAGCACGACAATTATGATACTGACACGTTGCGGGCGCTGATCCTGGCCAGCGCCCAGGCGACGGGACAGGCGCCGGACGGGCCGTTCAAGACCAGCCATCGGGTGGTGGCCGACCATCTGCGCAGCACGGCGTTCCTGATCGCGGATGGTGTGCTGCCGGCGAAGGACGGGCGGGGTTACGTGCTGCGGCGGATCATGCGCCGGGCGATGCGCCATCTGCACCTGATGGGCACGACGACCGCGCTGTTTCACACGCTGCTCCCGGCCCTGATACGGCAGATGGGCGCCGCTTATCCCGAACTGCCACGCGCAGAGGCGCTGATCCGCGAAACGATGCGGCTGGAAGAGGAACGGTTCAAGGCGATGCTCGATCGAGGGCTCGGGTTGCTTTCGGAAGAAACGGTCCGGCTCGGCGAAGGGGGCGTCCTGTCGGGAGATGTCGCGTTTAAGCTGTATGATACGTTCGGGTTCCCGCTCGACCTGACCCAGGACGCGCTACGCGAGCAGGGGCTTGGGGTCGATCTGGCCGGGTTCGAGGCAGCCATGGCGGAACAGCGCACGCGGGCGCGGGCCGCGTGGACGGGGACGGGCGACGCGGCGACGGAGCAGGTGTGGTTTGACCTGCGCGAGGCGGTGGGAGCGACCGAGTTTCTTGGCTACGCGACCGAGGCGGCTGAGGGCGAGATCCAGGGATTGGTGGTGGACGGCGCGGCGGTGGAGCAGGCTTCGGCCGGCACGGCAGTGGCCTTGGTTCTGAACCAGACGCCGTTCTATGCCGAGAGTGGCGGCCAAGTCGGCGACGCCGGACAAATCACCGGTCCGGATGGCCTGGTGATCCGCATCGAGGACACGCAGAAGAAGCTCGGTGACGTGTTCCTTCATCTAGGCGTCGTCGAGGATGGCGCGGCGCGGGTCGGCATGGCGGTCGCGGCGGAGGTGGACCATGCCCGGCGCAGCGCGATCCGGTCGCATCACAGCGCGACGCACCTGTTGCACGCGGCACTGCGCCGTCGGCTCGGCGCGCACGTGACGCAGAAGGGCAGCCTGAACGCGCCGAACCGGCTGCGATTCGACGTGAGCCAGCCGACGCCGATCGGGCGCGACGATCTCGCCGCGGTGGAAGCGGAGGTCAACGCCGAGATCCGCGGCAACACCGAGGTCGGGACCCAGCTGATGACCCCCGATGCCGCCGTGCAGGAAGGCGCGATGGCCCTGTTCGGTGAGAAGTATGGTGATGAAGTGCGCGTCGTCTCGATGGGCGATCGTTCGTTGGATGGGGCGAAGGCCTACTCGGTCGAGCTGTGCGGCGGCACGCACGTGCGACGGACCGGGGACATTGGACTGTTCCGGATCGTCGGCGAGGGGGCCGTGAGTTCGGGGGTGCGGCGGATCGAGGCAGTGACCGGCGAGGCGGCGCTGGCCTTGATGGCGGAGAACGATCGCACCTTGGCCGAGGCTGCCGCCTTGTTGCGGGTCAGCCCGGGCGAAGTGCTGGAGCGCATCGGGCAATTGCAGGAGGATCGGCAACGGCTCGAGCGGCAGGTGGCGGAGCTGCAGAGGAAGGTGGCGCTCGGCGGGGTGGCTGCCGAGATCGAGCAGTTGGGTGGCGTGGCGTTGGCGGCGCGCAACCTGGGCGACGTGCCGCCGAAGGACCTCAAGGGCATGGCGGAGGCGATCGGCACCGGGTTGGGAAGCGGCGTGGTCGCGGTCGTATCGACCGCCGAGGGCAAGGCCAGCATCGTGGTGCGCGTCAGCGAAGACCTCACGGCCCGGTTCAGCGCGATCGACCTCGTGCGGCGGGCGAGCGCCGCCGTGGGCGGGAAAGGCGGCGGCGGGCGGCCCGACTTGGCGCAGGCGGGCGGGCCGAACGGGGCGCAGGTGGACGCGGCGCTGGAGGCGATCCGGACGGCGGTGGCGGCGTGATCATCCAGTCTCGATCCTCAGCCCGTCCGGAGCGCGGCCCGGTGGCGGCAGCACGAGCGGGGCATTGCCAGGGTTGATGCGCCCCAGAATGCGGGGAACGCGTGATCCGGTCGCGCCCAGCACCACGCCGGGGACGCCGTGCCAAGTCAGGAACCCGAGCAGGGCAAAGAGGTAGGCTTCCTTGCCGTTTGCCGGGAGCCCGCGTTGCTCGCTAGTGGTGAGCGGGATCGGAGCAAGGCGGGCGGCGAGGCGGGCCATGAGCGCCGGGTTGCGGGTGCCGCCGCCGGAAGCGACGACTTCGGTCGTCCTCATGGCTCGGCAAGCGTCGGCCACCGTGACGGCTGTCAGTTCGACAAGCGTGGCGATCAGGTCAGGCAACGCGATGGCCGGCAAGCCGCCTAGGCGGTCAGCAACATAACCGGTGCGGAACAGCTCGCGGCCGGTGCTCTTGGGCGGCGGCAGGGCGTAATAGGGATCGGCGAGCAGGTGGGCGAGCAGGTCCTCGCGCACCGTCCCCGCCCGCGCCTGGGCGCCGTCGTCGTCGCGTGGGCGCCCGGTGGCCGCCAGCATCTCGGCATCCATCAGGCAGTTCGCCGGGCCGGTGTCGAAGGCGAGCACGGGGTCGCCGGCCCGGCCGACCAACGTCACGTTGGCGATGCCGCCGAGGTTGAGGGCGGCGCGCGGACCGCCGTCGCCGGCCAGCCAGAGGGCGTCGAGCGTGCTGGCCAACGGTGCGCCGTGGCCGCCGGCGGCGACGTCGCGGGCGCGGAAATCGCTGATCACGGGCAGGCCGGTGCGCTCGGCGATGATGGCGGGCTGGCCGATCTGCAAGGTGCCGCGGGCGCGGCCGGCGTCGATCCAGTGGAACACCGTCTGGCCGTGCGAGGCGATGAGAGCGGCACCATCCCCGCCCAGGTGCGCGATGCCCCAGGCTGCGGCGGCGGCGAATGCCTCACCCGCCAGCGTGTCGAGCTGGCACAGCGCCTCCGCCGAACAGGAGGCGGGCGGGAGGGCGGCGATCAGGCGCTCTCGAACAGCGCATGGCCAGGGGCGTTCGGCGTGGCCGAGCGGGCGCAGGGCAATGATGCTGCCGTCCCAGCTGAGGTCGGCCGCGGCGACGTCGATGGCGTCCACGGACGTGCCGGAGATCAGGCCGAGAACGATCACGCGAGTGCCTCCCGGACACGGCCTCGGGCTTGGTCGAGGCGGCGGACGGCTTCGGCGGCGTCGACGTTGGCCAGGAGCATGACCAGGGCGGGCTTGACCCGGCCGCTGGCCGCGGTGAGGGCGCGGGCGCAGTCGGCCTCCGTCGCGCCGGTGATCTCGCGCACCATGCGGGCGGCGCGGCGGCGAAGCTTGTCGTTGGTGGTCTGCACGTCGACCATGCGGTTGCCGTAGGCTTTGCCGAGCGCCAGCATCGCGCTGGTGCTGAGGGCGTTGAGGACGATCTTCTGGCTGGTGCCCGCGAGCATGCGGGTGCTGCCGGCGATGGGCTCGGGGCCGGTGAGGACCTCGATGGCGAGGGCGGCGGCCTGGGCGGCAGGACTCGCGGGGTTGTTGACGACGGCGACGGTCAGTGCGCCGCGGGCCCGGGCATGGCGGAGGCCGGCGACGACGAACGGGGTTCGACCAGAGGCAGCGATGCCGACCACCGCGTCTCCGGCGTCGAGGCGGTGGGCGTCGAGGGCGACGGCGGCGGCGTGTTCGTCGTCCTCGGCGCCTTCAATCGCACGGCGCATCGCGGCGTCGTCGCCGGCGAGGATGGGGATGACCAAACCGTCCGGAGCGTTGTAGGTGGGCGCCAGCTCGGCGGCGTCGAGGGCGGCGAGGCGGCCGGGCGTGCCCGCGCCGAGGTAGAACAGGCGACCCCCGGCCCGCATCCGGGCGGCGACCGCGTCGGCGGCGGCGGCGAGTTGCGGGATGGCGGCGGCGAGGGCGGCGCGGGCGTCGATCTCGGCCTCGGCGACGAAGCGGGCGACGGTGGCGGGTGGGCGCTGGTCGAGGTCGTCGAGGCCGGGGCGGACGGCTTCGGTGGCGAGGTGGTCCAGAGTATGCACGGGTTCTGCGGCGCGGCGGCGAATGATCTGTGCCTCGTGCGGCAGGTCGGTGCGGTCGGCGAGGAGGCGCGCGCCGTCGAGGGCCGTGCCTCGGGGCGGAACGCGACGCAACCCCGCCGCGGCCAAGTGTTCGTCCAACCAGCCCATCAGGGGCGGGCCGAGCTGGGTAAGGCCGCCGACGACCGTGCACGGCGCATCGGGCGGGAGGGCAGCGGCGGCGCTGCGGGCGGTCGCGGCCAGGTGCGCGGCCGCTTGGCGTAGGATATCGGTGGCCACCATGTCTCCAGCCGCGGCCGTCATGGCGACGGCGGGAGCGAAGCGGGCGGCGGATCGAGGCCCGTCGATGGCCGCCGGCCAGGACTCAAGTGGGCCGAGCATCCGTTCCGCTGCCGGCCGGAGCGCCGTGGCGGGTCCCCTCCCCTCCTCAGCCCGCAGCGCCGCGCGCAGGCCTCGGGCGCCGATCCACGCGCCGCTGCCCTCGTCGCCGAGGAGCGGCCCCCAACCATCTGCCCGGCGCAGCGTGCCGCCACCTAGGGCGAGCGCCACACTGCCGGTGCCGATGGCGAGGGTGACGCCGCCGCCGCCGGCGAACGCCCCGGCATGGGAGGTGATGGAGTCGCTGGTCACGGCGACGCCGCGAGCCGGCAAGGACGCGGCCAGGCGTTCGGCCAACTGCGCCGCCGCGCCGGAGGCCGAGAGCGCGCCGGCCGCGCCGATGCAGGCACGGTCGAGATGATCGAGATCGGCGGCACGCAGCAGCGGACGGGCGACGGCGAGCACGGCAACTTCGGCGGCGGCGACGCCACCGGGGGCGGCCAAGCCTGGCGCGCCCGCGCCTTCGGCCTCGGTGCGGGTGTTGCCAAGCCAGAGGGCGGCGCGGCAGCCGGTCTTGCCGAGGTCAACCGCGAGGACGGCTTCAGACATCAACCACCTCGACGCCGCCGATCCAGACGCGGCGAGGACGCCAGTCGTCATCCCAGAGAACGAGGTCGGCCATCGCGCCGGAAGCGAGGCGGCCGAGGTCGGGGCGACCAATCGCGTCGGCAGGCACTCGGGTGGCGGCGGCGAGGACGAGGGCCGGATCAAGCCCCGCGGCGATCATCCGGCGGACGCCCTCGTCGAGCAGGGTGCCCGCGCCGCTGATGATGCCGTCGGCGCGGCGAGCGAGGCCGTGCGGGTCGAGCGTGGCGGCGAGGCCGCCGAAGGACCTGACCGTGCCGGGGGGCAGGCCGGCGAGGAGCATGCTGTCGGAGACCAGGGCGACGCGCCCGGGCGCGGCTTGGAACGCCAGGCGGCAGGCGAGCGGGTGCGCGTGACAGCCGTCGCCGATGAGGCCGATCGTGAGGCGGCGGTCGGTGAGCGCCGCGCCGGGAACGCCCGGGTCGCGATGGTGGAAGGGGCGCATGGCGTTGAACAGGTGGGTGACGAGGGTCGCCCCCGCGTTGGTGCCCGCCAGCACCTGCTCGGCGGTGGCGTCGGTATGGCCCAGGGACACCTTGACGCCACGGGCGGCGAGGCGGCGGATGGCGTCGAGTGCGCCGGGGCGTTCGGGGGCGATGGTCATCATGGTGAGCGCCGGGTGGGCGAGGAGCGGGTCGACCCGGTCGGGCGTGGGGTCGGCGAGCCAGTCGGGGCGGTGCGCGCCCCGGCGGGCGTCGCTGAGGAAGGGGCCTTCTAGGTGAGCGCCGAGGATACGGGCGACGGGTTCGCGGGCGAACGCCCGCTGGGCAGCGCCACAACGGTCGAGGCTCGCGAGGAGGTCGGGGATCAGGGCGGTGATGCTGGTGGGTTGGACGGCGGTGGTGCCATGCCGGGCGAAGGCGGCGAGGGCGTGGCGATAGGCTTCGGTGTCCGCGTCGGCGAAGTCGATGCCGAAAGCGCCATTGCTGTGAATGTCGACCAGGCCGGGGGTCAGGGTGCCCTCTCCTGCCGGTGCGTCGAGCAGGGTGACGACGCGGTCGGCCGTGATTTCGATCGTGCCGGGGCGGATGTGACCGTCGACGAGGATGCGGGCGGCGGGAACGATCACGGCGTCTCCGTGACCTCGCGGAGACCATGGCAGGCGTCCGCATCCTCGGCGCGGGCGACGGCGAGGACAGGCACGAGCGGGTCGAACATGGCCAACCGGCCGTACAGCAGGTCCGCGCCAGAGAAGGCCTGGGCGGAAAGGCAACTCATCTCCATTGGCTTGAGGGCAGTCTCGCGCGCTGTCGGGTAGGCGCAGCCGCGGGCGGTCGTGACGAGGCCCTGGGCGAAGCGACAGCGGGCAGTGATCTCGGCGGCCATCAGGTGGCCGGGCTGGTTGGGCCTCATGCAGCGAACGTTGGCAGGTCAAGGCGCGGGGCGGGGTGGGTGAGCGACAGCAGCCCGCCCACGGCCAGGAAGACGCCGCCGAGCGGCACGTGCCAGGCGAAGGCGAGCTTGCAGGTGCTGACGACCCAGGTCATGACGAACACGGCGGAGGCGAAGGCGACCAAGACGTCGCGTTGGTTGGCCCGGCGCGCCACGAGGCCGAGCAACACGACCTAGCTCTTGGCATCGGTGAACAGGCGGCAAGGTCGAGCAGGCGCATCGGAGTCTCCAGCGGATGTCAGGCCGGCTCCGCGCGGCCAGGGTGCCGAGGTGACGCGAAGCGGGGCCGGCGTCAACGCAGCAGTTGCGCGTTGCCAGAACGGTTCGTTTTAACCTAAACAACGTTCACTCATGCACGTCAGCCATTCCCCCGCCCGCACCCGGAAGCCGCGCGGTCAAGGTCCCTCCCGCCGGGGAGAGATTCTGGACGCGGCCAAGCGGCTGTTCCTGCAGGATGGCATCCAGCACGCGACCATGCGGCGGATCGCGGCCGATGTCGGCGTCAGCAGCACGGCGCTTTACGTCTACTTCCCGGACAAGGTGGCGATCCTGGACGCGATCGCCGAGGCGATGTTCGAGGCGTTGCTGGTCGCGTTCGCGCGCTCGCAAGAGACGGACCAGCCGCCGCTGCTGCGGCTGCGCGACGGATTGCGCGCCTACGTCGACCTGGCGCTGTCGCGGCCGGACGAATACCGCCTCACGTTCGACGCGACGGCGCCGGGCGCCTGCGGCGACAGCGAGGCGGCGGACAAGTCGTTCAGCCTGCTGCAGCGGCTGGTCAGCGAGTTGATGGATGCCGGACAGTTCGCGCCGGGCGATCCGCTGGCCGTGGCGGAGGCGCTGTGGGCCTGCGTGCACGGTGTCGTGATGCTGCTGCTGAACCAGCCGATGTACGTGGAGACTGCCCCCCAGTCCCTGATAGACACTGTTTTGGCGGCCGCGATCAAAGGTTTTCAATCGTAAACTGACCGTTGATAACTGAACATTGTTATGTTACCGGTCGGGGAGATTGAGCAATGGTGACGCCATGCACGTCCGACCGGCTTTCCTGATCGCCGCCATGTTGCTCGGGGCTGGGGCGGATGAACCGCCGAAGCCGGTTCGCGTCGCCACCGTCGCCTTACAACCGATCGTTTCCACCTTGGCGTTCTCCGGCACCGTGCAGGCGCGGACGCAGGCGGACCTCGGATTCCGGATCGGCGGCAAGGTGGTGGCCCGGCCGGTCGACGTGGGCGATCACGTGCGGGCGGGCCAGGTGCTGGCGCGGCTCGACGAGGCGGACCTGAGACTCGGTGAGGAAGCCGCGATGGCGACGTTGCAGGCGGCGGCGGCGGAGGCGGCGAACGCCCGGGCCGAGCTGGGCCGCTACGAGCAGCTCGGGAGCAAGTCGGCAGCCTATTTGCCGTCCGAGTTCGACAAGCGCGCGGCAGCGAGCCGGATGGCCGACGCGCGGGCCGTGCAGGCGGCCCGCCAGCTCGCCTTGGCGCGGAGCCAGCGCGGTTACGGCGTGCTGACGGCGGACGCGGACGGTGTCGTGACGGCGTTGCCGGCGCAGGTTGGCCAAGTGGTGGCCGCCGGGCAAACGGTGGCGACGCTGGCGCTGACGGGCGCGATCGAGGTGGCGGCCGACGTGCCGGAGAACCGGCTGGCCGCGGTGCGCGCGGCGGGGGAGGCGGAGATCACGTTGTGGGCCGCGCCGGACCGCGTGCTGCACGGCCGGGTGCGCGAGATCGGGGCGTTGGCGGACGCGGCGAGCCGGACCTTCATCGTCAAGGTCGCGATCGAGGATGCGCCGGCCGACAAGATATCGCTTGGCATGACGGCGACGGTGCGGTTCGGCGAAGCCGGGCCGCCGATGGCGCGGTTGCCGGCGACGGCGCTGACCGACCAGGGCGGCAAGCCGGCGGTTTGGGTGCTGGACGCGGCGAAGCAGCGCGCGACGCTGCGTCCCGTCGACGTCGCGGGATACGGCGGCGACGGCAGCGTGCTGGTGCGCGACGGATTGGAGAATGGCGAAACGGTGGTGACGGCGGGGGTCGGGCAGATCGAGCCGGACGCGGCGCTGGTGGCCTGGCCGGGCGCCGCCCGATGAGCGGCAACCTGTCCGCCTGGGCGCTGCGGCACCGGGCGCTGACGTTGTTCGCCATGCTCGCGCTGGCGGTGGGCGGCGCGCTCTCCTACGTCTCGCTCGGGCGGGCGGAGGACCCGGCATTCACCATCAAGGATATGGTGATCGTGATCGACTGGCCGGGCGCGTCGGCGGACGAGATGTCGCGCCAGGTCACGGACCGGATCGAGCGCAAGCTGGAGGACCTGCCGCACCTCGACCATACGCAGAGCCAGACGCAGCCGGGACACGCGGTGGTGCAGGTGACGTTGCGGGACGACACGCCGGCGCGGCAGGTGGCCGGGCTGTTCTACCAGGTGCGCAAGAAGGTTGGCGACATCCGGGCGACGCTGCCCGATGGGGTGCAAGGCCCCTACTTTAACGACGAGTTCGGCGACACGTACGGCATCCTTTACGCGCTCACGGCGGACGGCTTCAGCCTGCCGGAGTTGAAGCACGTCGCCGAGGACGTGCGCGAGCGGCTGCTGACCGTGCCCGGCGTCGGCAAGGTGGTGCTGGTCGGCCAGCAGGAGGAGCGCATCAACATCGACGTGTCCTACCGCAAGCTGGCCAAGCTCGGGCTGACGGTCACGGACGTGTTCAACGCGGTGCGCAAGGAGAATAGCGTCGTCGCGAGCGGCTTCGTCGATACGCCGCACGACCGCATCCGGGTCCGCACCCAGCCTTCGCTCCAGGCCGCCGATGCGCTGGTCGGGCTGCCGGTGATGGCGGGCGGGCGCTTGCTGCGGCTCGGCGACATCGCGACGATCAGCCGCGGCACCGTGGATCCGCCGGTCGCGACGATGCGCTACAACGGGCAGCCGGCCTTGGGCCTGGGCATCAGCATGGCCGAGGGCGGGGACATGCTGGCGTTGGGTAAGCAGGTGGCGAGCCGGATCGCCGAGATCGAGCCGACGCTGCCGCTCGGGGTGCGCATCGGCAAGCTGAACGACCAAGCCTCGGTGGTGGCGGCCGACGTGGGCGACTTCCAGGAAAGCTTCCTCGAGGCGCTGGTCATCGTGCTGCTGGTCAGCTTCATCAGCCTCGGGTGGCGCACCGGGATCGTGGTCGCGGTCAGCGTGCCGCTGGTGCTGGCCGGCGTGTTCGTCGGCATGAAGCTGATCGGCATCGACCTGCAGCGCATCTCGTTGGGCGCGATGGTGATCGCGCTCGGGCTGCTGGTGGACGACGCGATCATCGCGGTCGAGACGATGACGGTGAAGCTGGAACAGGGCTGGGACCGGATGCGGGCCGGCAGCTTCGCCTACACCTCGACGGCGTTCCCCATGCTGACCGGGACCCTGGTGACGGCGGCGGGATACCTCCCGGTCGGGCTCGCCGATTCCAGCACGGGGGAATACACGCAGGACATCTTCCGCGTCGTCGGCATGGCGTTGGTGCTGTCCTGGCTGGTCGCGGTGCTGTTCGTGCCGTTCTTGGGCGCCGCGCTGCTGCCGGAGCCGAAGCGGCACGAGGTCGAGCATGATGTCTACGGCGGGCGCGTTTACCGGCGGTTCGCCTGCGTCGTGGGCTGGTGCGTGCGGCGGCGCTGGTGGGTGATCGCGTTGACGGTCATGGCCTTCGGCGTGTCAGTCGCGGGGTTCACGCGGGTGCCGCAGCAATTTTTCCCGGCGAGCGACCGGCTGGAGGTGCTGATCGACGTGCGGTTGCCGGAAGGCGCTAGTTTCGCCGCCACCGCGGCCGAGGTGACGCGGCTGGAGACCTTGCTGGCCGGGCAACCCGGCATCGTGTCTTACGCCGCCTACACCGGCACCGGGACGCCGCGCTTCTTCCTCGCGTTCTCGCCCGAACTCGACCAGCCGAACTACGCGCAGTTCGTCATCAACACCCGTTCGATCGCGGATCGCGAGGCTTTGTTGCGGGTTCTGAACGAGCAACTGGACCGGGGCGCGTTCCCGGACGTGCGGCTGCGTCCGTCGCGTCTGGAATTGGGGCCGCCGGTCGGTTACCCAGTGCAGTTCCGCGTCATCGGGCCGGACCCGCTCAAGCTTCGCGCGATTGCGGCGGACGTGCGCCGGGTCATGCGCGGCAACCCGCACGTGCGCAACGTCGGCGACAACTGGGGCCAGTTGGGCAAGCAGGTTTCGTTGCAGCTCGACCAGGACAAGGCGCGGCGTCTCGGCCTGACCAGCGAGGACGTGGCCACGACTCTGCAAACCCTGCAGCAAGGCGCGACCATCACGCACTACCGGGAGGGGACGGACCAGATCCCGGTGGTGGCCCGGGCGATCGCGTCGGAGCGGCAGGACCTGGGCGCGATCGGGGATGTGGTGATCACCGGGGCGAATGGCCGCGCGGTGCCGTTGTCGCAGGTGGCGACGATCCGATGGGAGATGGAGCAGCCGCTGGTGTGGCGGCGCGACCGCACCCCGGCGCTGCTGGTGCGGGCGGACACGACGCCCGGGGTGCAGGCGCCGGACGCGACGGCGGAGATCGAGCCGTTGCTGGCGCCCATCAAGGCGGCGCTGCCGGCGGACTACCGGATCGAGACAGCAGGGGCGGTGGAGGAGAGCGCCAAGGGCTCGGCTAGCATCAACAAGGTGATGCCGCTGATGCTGCTGGTGATGCTGACGTTGCTGATGGTGCAGTTGCAGTCGTTCGGGCGGATGCTGATGGTGGTCGCGACGGCGCCGCTCGGGTTGATCGGGGTAACGGGCGCCTTGCTGATCACGGGTGCGCCGTTCGGCTTCGTCGCGACGCTGGGGTTCATCGCGCTCGCGGGCATCATCATGCGCAACTCGGTGATCCTGGTCGATCAGATCGAGCAGGATCTGCAGGCCGGGCTCGGGGCGGAGGAGGCGATCGTGGGCGCGACGGTGCGGCGCTCGCGGCCGATCGTGCTGACCGCGGCGGCGGCGATCCTGGCGTTGCTGCCGCTGGCGTTCTCCGTGTTTTGGGGGCCGATGGCGATCGCGATCATGGGTGGACTAGTGAGCGCGACGGTGCTGACGCTGTGCTTCGTGCCGGCGCTCTACGCCGCGGCGATGGTGCGGCGCGGCCACCTCGACCCGGCCTGGCCGCCACCGGTTGACCAGCGTTCGCGCGTGGATCAGTCACTGGTGCGGTAAGAGCGGCCGCAGCGCCGGCTCGCGACGGGTCATGCGCTGACACTCGTGGTGAGGGCCATGCCGACGCGACCCCGGCCGTCAATGGAACGGGCGAACCAAGCCAACCTTGATCATCTCGTTCGGGGCGATTCCATCGTCCGGCCTCTCGATTGTCGGCAAGGCATCGAGTTGCGCCGGGGTCAGGCCGACAACCGCGACGAACTCGCCGAGCAAGGCGACGGCCTCGATCGGCACCGCGATCGGGCGGGCACCGAACCCGAGCACGCCGCCGTAGTTCATCACTAGGTCGATGTCGCCGTTTGCGCGGCGGACCAGGCCGGCGACGCGGCCGAGCACGGGTTGCGACTCCCTTGGTTCCAGCACCTTACGGCCGATCAAGTCGCCGACTCGGACGGGTTGCGGAAAGCGGCGCGCGGTCTGCCGGGCCAACGCTGTGCGGTCGGGCAAGGGCTCCGCCCAGGATGCGGGTGCCGCGAGGGTCAAGGCGACGCAGAGAACGAGAAGGCGTCGGACGGGCAACATGCTTTCACTTCGTGGCGGCACCGCGATCATCGGGCGGCGGATGGGGCAGCATAACAGACATTCCGCGTTCCGGTCTCCTTCCGCAGGCACTCCGGCCATGAGTTTCGGTTATCAGTTCTATGCACCAGTTTCCGCACCGTCGTCACGGCCGGCGTGTTAGCGTGAAACAGTAGGTGGGAGTGATAAGCCATGAGCGCGGCCACGGTTCCGGTTGCCAGTCACGGTGGGCGGCGGCTGCATCCCTGGCCGGTGCGGATCATGCACTGGACCAACGCGGTCGCGATGGTCGTGATGATCGGTTCGGGCTGGGGCATCTACAACGACAGCGTGATCTTCGGCTCGCTTCACTTCCCGATCAAGCTGGGCGGCTGGGCGGCGGAAAGCCTGCTGTGGCATTTCGCCGGTATGTGGCTGCTGGCGATCAACGGTCTGGCCTACCTCGCCTACGGATCGGCGACGGGGCGGTTCCGCGAGCGGCTGCTGCCGATCCGCGCGAGCGACTTGGTCCAGACCGTCCGTGACACGCTGCGCTTCAAGGTCGCCCACGAGGATCTGACGACCTACAACGCGGTGCAGAAGCTGCTTTATATCGTCGTTATCCTGGCCGGGATCATGCAGGTGGCCAGCGGGATCGCGATCTGGAAACCGGTGCAGTTCTCCTGGCTGACGTCGTTGTTCGGCGACTTTCAAGGCGCGCGCCTGGCGCATTTCCTCGGCATGGCGGTGATCGTCGGCTTCCTCGTGGTCCACGTGGCGTTGTCGCTCCTGGTGCCGAGCACGCTGCGGGCGATGCTGACCGGTGGGCCTCGGCTGCCAAACGGGCGCGGACGGTCCTGATGCTGCGCTCGCGGTTCCGCCCGGCGCGGCTGCCTGACCCGGCCATCCTCGACGATCATCGCCCGTTGATCCGGTCGCTGGAGCGGCGCGGCATCATCCGCGGCGGCTTGTCCCTCGGTGCGTTGACGATGCTGACGGGCTGCGACGCCAGCAGCTCCACATCGGTCGGGCAGGCGTTGCGGGCGATCTCGGCGTTCAACGACGCGGTGCAGGCGGCGCTGTTCGACCCGAACAAGCTGGCGCCGGAATACCCGGCCTCCGCGGTGCTGAAGCCGGCGCGGTTCAATGCCTATTACGAGATCGAGAAGGTCAAACCGGTCGATGGCGACTCCTGGCGACTCGAACTGGCCGGGCTGATCGACGATAAGAGGCCTTGGACTCGGCAGCAGATCGCTGAGATGCCTGAGCGCGAGATGACCATTCGTCATATCTGCGTCGAGGGATGGGACTACATCGGCCAATGGTCCGGCGTGCCGCTGCGGAGTTTCTTGGAACGGGTTGGCGCTGATCTGCGCGCGAAATACGTCGCGTTCAAGACGGCGGACGACTATCCGAGCAGCATCGACATGGCGACGGCGCTGCACCCGCAGACGTTGCTGGCGAGGAAATACGCGGGCGAGACGCTGGCCGACCCGTTCGGGTATCCACTGCGGCTGCGCACGTCGACCAAGCTTGGATTCAAGAATCCGAAATGGATCACCGCCATCGAGGTGACCAACACCTATCCGGGCGGATATTGGGAGAATCTTGGATTCAACTGGCAAAGCAGCCTTTGACGGCAGGAGTGTTTATTCCTCCCTCGTCCTGGTGACCGGCTTCACCTGATCGGCCGAGATGGATGCCGAGCCGATTTGTTGCATTTAAAAGACGGCACTGAATACTCGGCATGCTTCCGGGATATTTACGTCGGAACGGCTTACGGTCATACATGCTTTATGGTCTGAGGATGTCAGCAGGAGAGCCTAGAGGTGCCCGACCTTCCGGCAAGTTCGCCGATCCCGGAGCAGAGCAAACACCTTCGCCAACAAGCCGCCGAGCTCCAAGCCCAGGTCGCGTGCCTGCAGAAGGCCTTGGCTGCCGCACAGGCCGCGTTGGCCGCGCAGCCCGGGCCAGGCTCTGTGGCAGCTACCGGGCAGGGCTTGAGGCAGCAGGGCAAGGACATCGACCAGCCTTGCCCCGATGCTGTGGGTCTGGACAGTGGACCCCAGGATGTCGCGTTGCGGCGGCGGCAGGAGCGTTTGCACGCCATCATCGAGAGCGCGGTCGATTACGCGATCATCACCACCGACTTCGAGGGCCGCATCACCGGGTGGAACAGCGGTGCCGTGCGGCTGCTCGGTTGGGATGAGCCGACGGCACTCGGCCGCCCGTTGCGGCTTATCTTCACGCCGGAGGACTGCGCGGTGGGGCTGCCGGAAACGGAGATGCGGCAGGCGCTCGCGGTCGGCAAGGCGATCGATGAGCGTTGGCACATCCGCCGCGACGGCACGCGGTTCTGGGCATCCGGCGAGATCATGCCGTTGCACGACAGCGAGCCGTTGGGGTTCCTGAAAATCCTGCGCGATTGCACCGACCAGCGCCAGGCGGGCGAAGCGTTGCGCGAGAGCGAACAGCTTTACCGCCTCATCGTCGAGAGCGCGCGCGACTACGCGATTTTCACCACGGACCTGCTCGGCCGGATCACGAGCTGGAACCCCGGCGCGCGCAACGTGCTGAAATGGGAAGAGTCGGAGGCGATCGGCCGGCCGAACTCGATTCTTTACACCCCAGAGGATCACTTGGCGGGCGTCCCGGAAGCCGAGATGGCGCAGGCATTGGCGGAAGGCAATTCGGAGCACGACCGCTGGCACCTGCGCGCTGATGGCCAGCGCATCTGGGGCACCGAGGTGGTCACGCCGTTGCAGGACGGCAGCGGCGCGGCGCACGGCTTCCTGAAAATCCTGCGCGACCGGACCGAGCAGAAACGCCAGGAGGAGCAGCGGCAGCTCCTGCTGGCGGAGCTGAACCACCGGGTCAAGAACACGCTCGCCATCGTGCAATCCATGGCATTCCAAACGGCGCGCACGGCGGCGTCCACGCCGGCCGCGATGTCGGACGCGCTCGAGGCGCGGCTGGACGCGCTGGCGTCCGCGTACAGCCTGCTGACGCAAGAGACTTGGGCCGGGGCCGAGTTGACGGACGTGGTGCGAACGACGCTCGCGCCGTACGGCATGGAGGGAGAACGAACGCGGGTGTCCGGCCCCGACTTGTGGTTGATGCCGGACAGCGCGCTCGTGATAAACATGGCCTTGCACGAACTCGCGACCAATGCGGCCAAATACGGCGTGTTGTCGGTCGAGGATGGTCGGCTCGAGGTCAGTTGGTCACTGGACCGCCCGGCCGATGCCGCGGGTGGGGCGACGCTTGACTTGCTGTGGCGTGAGCGAGGCGGGCCGCCGGTGGTACCGCAGCCGAAGCGCGGGTTCGGCTCACGGCTGATCGAGAACAGCGTGTCCTACCAGCTCGGCGGCAGCGTCGTGCTCGAGTTCGAGCCGGAGGGGGTCGAGTGCCGGTTCCGCATTCCACTGCCCTCCACGGAGCGGGCCTGATGGCGGGTGGCGAGGGTGCGGCGCTGGGCGGCCTGCGCGTGTTGGTCGTCGAGGACGTGGCGGTCTTGGCATGGCGGTTGCGCGACCTGCTGGTGGAGGCGGGCGCCGTGGTGCTCGGCCCGGTTCCGAGCGTGGCCGGAGCGCTGACGTTGCTGACCGATGACGCCGTCGACGCGGCGGTGCTGGACAAGAACCTGGACGGGGCATCCTCCGATCCGATCGCCGACGTGCTCACGGCGCAGGGCGTGCCGTTCCTGTTCCTGACCGGTTACGGCTCTGGCGACGACGAAGGACGCCACGGGGACCGACCGACCTTGAGCAAGCCCGTCAAGGCCCAAGCGTTGATCACGACGCTCACGGCGATCACTGCCAAGCCGAGATAATCGGGCGCCCCCCGCTTTTGATGGCCCGATGCTTACGTGTCAGCGACTTGATGCTCGCAGTGGAGGGATCGGAGGGGTCGATTATGAACCTGACGTGACCAGTCCGTCCGTTGTCAGCCGGGCAAGGCCGTCACGAAACTGGCTTCAGGCACGGTCGGATGCGTCCTTGATGGATGCCGCGACCCTGACCCGGCATTGGCGTCGGACGTCACACTGGCACCAATTCGCCGCATTGAACGTGTTCGACGCCGGCCGGAACCGGGCCGCCGGTGGCCCAGTCGAGTAGCTGAACGGTGTGGACGACCGGCAGTTCGGTGCCGGTGCCAATCTGGGTCATGCAGCCGATATTGCCGGCGGCGATGAGGTCCGGATGGGTACGCTCGATGTTGGCGACCTTGCGGTCGCGCAACTGGCCGGCGATCTCGGGCTGAAGGATGTTGTAGGTGCCGGCCGAGCCGCAGCAGATGTGACCCTCCGGCACGTCGAGCACCTGGAAGCCAGCGGCTTTGAGCAGGGCCTTGGGCGCGAGCGTCACCTTCTGGCCGTGCTGCAGCGAGCAGGCGCTATGATAAGCGACGCGCAAGCCAGTGGGCACGACGGCGGGTTGCAAGCCGATCTCGACCATGATTTCGCTGATGTCGCGGGCGAGATCTGAAATGCGGCGGGCGGGGGCGGCCAGTTCGGGGTCGTCGCGGAACATGAAGCCGTAATCCTTGATGGTCGTACCGCAGCCGGAGGCGTTGATGACGATGGCGTCCAGGCCCTCGCCTTCAATCTCGCGCGACCAGGCCAGGATGTTGGCGCGGGCGGCGTCGTGGCCGCCCATGCCGAGATGGTGGGTGAGCGCGCCGCAGCAGCCGGCCCCCTTGGCGACGACGACCTCGCAGCCGTGCCGGGCCAGGAGGCGGACCGTGGCCTCGTTGATGGCGGGGGCGAGCACCTGCTGGGCGCAGCCGCTGAGGATGGCGACGCGGCGGAGGCGCTGGCCGTCGGCGGGGGTGACGCCGGGACGGTCGACCGGGCTGGGCTTGGGCACGCGCTTCGGCGCGAGGGCGAGCATGGGGCGCAACCCCCGCGGCATCAGGCCGGCCAAGGGCTGGCCCATGACGGAGCCTTTCAGCGCCAAGCGGAAGCGCTTGGGATGCGGCAGGATGGTGGCCAGCAAGCGACGTAGGGCGCGCTCGTGCCAGGGACGGGTATAGGTCTGCTCGATGTGGTGCCGGGCGTGGTCGACCAAGTGCATGTAGTTGACGCCGGACGGGCACGTGGTCATGCAGGCGAGGCAGGACAGGCAGCGGTCGATGTGCTTGACCACCGTCTCGGTCGCCGGCTTGTTGTTCTCCAGCATGTCTTTGATGAGGTAAATGCGGCCGCGCGGGCTGTCGAGTTCATCGCCCAAGAGGACGTAGGTCGGGCAGGTGGCGGTGCAGAAGCCGCAATGGACGCAGGTGCGGATGATCTTGGCGGACTCGGCGGTGTCGGGATCGGCGAGCTGCTCGGCCGAGAAGTTGGTTTGCATAGGTCAGACGCCTTCCATCATGCGGCCTGGATTCAAGATGCCTTTCGGATCGAAGCCGGCCTTGACGCGACGGCTCAACGCCAGGAGCGGCGGGGCCAGCGGCTCGAACACCGGCACTGACGCGCGCACGGCGGGCGGCGCGCGGAACAGCGTCGCGTGGCCGCCGCGCTCGGCGACGGCGGCGCGAACGGCGGACGCGCCGCAATCATCGTCCTCAGAAACCAACAGCCAAACCAGGCCGCCGGCCCAGTCGTAGAACGCCTCCGCACCGGGGAGGACGGCCTGGATCTGCCGGACGAGGCCGGGCGCTGCGGTAGGGGCGGTGCAGACGCGCCACAATGCGCCGGGCTGACCGGCGAACGGCCGGGCGGCGGCCACGGCGTCCCAGAAGCGCGTCGTGTCGGCAGCGCCGAGGCGATGCGCTTCGTTCAGGAGGGTGGCGACGGCGTCGGCCCGGAAGGCGACGGAAGGGCGTGGGCCTTCGATCCGGAGCGCGGTCGTGGGGCCGTCGAACTCGGACAGGCCAACGCGTTTGGCCACCGCGGCGGAGAGGTGGGCGGCGGCGGACACCTCGTGGGTGGAGTTGAGGGCGGCGGCCATCGAGGCCACGGCCTCATCGTCGGAGAGGCCGCGCAGCAGGACGGTGGCGGCGGTCTCCGGCCGGGGCAGGACGCGCACGGTGACCTCGATCATCACCGACAAGGTGCCGAACGCGCCTGCCTGCAGCTTGCACAGGTCGTAGCCGGTGACGTTCTTGACCACCTTGCCGCCGGCCTTCCACGCGTCGCCCCAGCCGTTGATGGCGGCAAAACCAAGGAAGTGGTCGCGCGCCGCCCCCGTCCTCACCCGGCGCGGGCCGGATAGGTTGCAGGCCAGGGTGCCGCCCAGAGTGGGTTCGGCGTGGGCGTCGGCGCTCAGCACGGCCCGGACATCAGGCGGCTCCCAGGCGAGCATCTGCCGGTGCTTGGACAGTTGCTCCTCGATCTCGGCCATAGGGGTAGCGGCTTGGGCAGTGAGGACCAGCTCGGCCGGGTCGTAGTCGATGATGCCGCTGAGGGCAGAAAGGTCGAGGCGGTGCGCCGCATCGGCGGGGCGACCGAGGGCGCGCTTGCTGCCGCCACCTTGGATGTCGAGCGGTTCGCCCTCGGCCGCCGCCCAGGCGACCACCTGGGCGGCCTCTTGGGCGTCAGAAGGGCGATGCACAGGCATCAGAAGCGTGGCAGCTCAGGAAAGCGCACCTGGCCGGCGTGAACATGAACCCGGCCGAGTTCGGCGCACTTGCAGAGCTGCGGGAACACTTTGCCGGGGTTGAGCAGGCTGTCCGGGTCGAAGGCGCACTTGAGGCGCTGCTGCTGGTTGAGGTCGTCCTCGTTGAACATCGTGCCCATCAGGTCGCGCTTCTCGACGCCGACGCCGTGCTCGCCGGTCAGCACGCCGCCCACTTCAACGCAGAGGCGCAGGATGTCGTTGCCGAACGCCTCGGCGCGGTGCAACTCGCCCTCGACGTTGGCGTCGTAGAGGATCAAGGGATGCAGGTTGCCGTCGCCGGCATGGAACACGTTGGCGACGCGAAGGCCGTACTGGCCTTCCATCTGCTTCATGCGGGCCAGCACGTCGCCCAGCCGGCGCCGCGGGATGGTCCCGTCCATGCAGTAGTAATCGGGGGCGAGGCGGCCGACGGCGGGGAAGGCCGCCTTGCGCCCGGCCCAGAACAGCAGGCGCTCCTCCTCGTTCTGGCTGACCCGGCAACTGGTCGCGCCGTGCTCGGCGGCGATGGCCTCGACGGCCTCGACCAAGTGATCGACCTCGGCCTCGCAGCCGTCGAGTTCCACGATCAGCAGGGCTTCGGCGTCGAGCGGGTAGCCGGCGTGGACGAAGGCTTCCGCGGCCTCGACGGCGAGGCGGTCCATCATCTCCATGCCGCCGGGGATGATGCCCGCGCCGATGACGGCGGCCACGGCGTCGCCCGCGCCCTCGACGGACGGGAAGCCGAGCAGGAGCGCGCGGGCGCCGGGCGGCTTGGGCAGGATGCGGACGGTGACCTCGGTGACGACGCCGAGCAGGCCCTCGGAGCCCACCATGACGCCGAGTAGGTCGTAGCCGCCGGAGTCGAAGTGCTTGCCGCCGAGGCGGACCACCTCGCCGTCCATCGTCACCATCTCGATGCCGATGACGTTGTTGGTGGTCAGGCCATACTTGAGGCAGTGAACGCCACCCGAGTTCTCGGCGACGTTGCCGCCGATGGTGCAGGCGATCTGGCTGCTAGGGTCGGGGGCGTAGTAGAAGCCCTGGTCCTGCACGGCATGGGTGATGCCGAGGTTGGTGACGCCGGGCTGGACGACGGCGCAGCGGTTGGGCACGTCGATCTCCAGGATGCGCTTGAACTTGCCGAGGCCGAGCAACACCCCGTCCTCGAGCGGCAGCGCGCCGCCTGACAGGGAAGTGCCTGCGCCACGAGGAACGACCTTGATGCCCTCGGCGCTGCAGTAACGCATGATCCGGACGATCTGCTCCGTGGTCTCGGGCAGGACGACGACCATCGGCAGGGTGCGGTAGGCGGTGAGGCCGTCGCTCTCGTAGGCGCTGCGCTCCACCTCGCTGTCGATGACGCCCTCGCCGGGCACGATGGCGCGCAACGCGGCAACGATCTCGGCGCGACGCGACAGCACGTCCTGGTCGGGCAGCGGCATGGTGAGCATCGCGGTCTCCCTTGGTCTCCGGCAAATGGAGCCAGTTGCTTATTTAGTGCGCCGCGACGGTGTTGGAGTGGGCCGGGGCGGCATTCTGCCCTGAGTTGGCCGAGGCCGCGGGCTCGACGATCAGGATGGCGCGGAAGTCGTTGACGTTGGTGCGGGTTGGGCCGGTCAGGACTAGGTCGCCGAGGGCGGAGAACACGCCGTAGCCGTCGTTGTCGGCGAGGCGCTCGCGAGGACTGATATTCCGGGCGCGGGCGCGGGCGAGGCTGTCGGGGGCGAGCAGCGCCCCGGCGTTGTCCTCGGTGCCGTCGATGCCGTCGGTGTCGCAGGCGATGGCGTGAATGCCGGGATGACCGTCGAGCGCGACGGCGAGGGCGAGGAGGAACTCGGCGTTGCGGCCGCCCCTGCCCTGCCCGCGGACGGTGACGGTGGTCTCGCCGCCGGAGATCAGCACGCAGGGAGGGGCAGCAGGCTGGCCGTGGGCGGCGCAGTGCCGGGCCATGGCGGCCATGACGCGGGCGACTTCGGCCGCCTCGCCTTCGATGGCGTCACCGAGGATGAGGGGGGTGAGGCCCTCGGCGCGGGCGACGGCGGCGGCGGCTTCGAGGGCGGCGTTGGGGGTGGCAATCATCACCGTGCTGGTGCAGGCGAAGGCTGGATCGCCCGGCTTGGGCGTTTCGGCGGCGGGGTCCCGCAACCAGGCAGCGACCGACGCGGGCGGCTCAATTCCGTAGCGGGCCAGCACGGCGCGGGCGTCGGCCAGGGTGGTGGCGTCGGGCACGGTCGGGCCGGAGCCGATGACGGAGGGATCATCGCCGGGAACGTCGGAAATCATCAGGGTGACCACGGCAGCAGGGCTGGCGGCGGCGGCGAGGCGGCCCCCTTTGATGGCGGAGAGGTGCTTGCGGACGCAGTTCATGTCCTGAATGCCCGCGCCGCTGCGCAGAAGGGCGCGGTTGACCGCCTGCTTGGCGGCGAGATCGACGCCGCCGGCGGGCAAGGCGAGGAGGGCGGACGCGCCACCGGACATGAGGCAGAGCACGAGATCGTCCGCCCCGAGGCCACTGACCGTGCCGAGCATCCGCGCCGCCGCCTTCTGCCCGGCGTCGTCGGGCACCGGGTGGCTGGCCTCCACCACCTCGATGCGCGGCAGCGGTCCGACGCCATGGCCGTAGCGCGTGACCACCAAGCCGGACAGCGGCTTGTCCTGCGGCCAGTGGGCCTCGACCGCCTGGGCCATGGCCGCGCCCGCCTTGCCCGCGCCGACCACCACCGTGCGACCCTTGGGGGGCGCGGGCAAATGGGGCGGCAGGCAATGCCCAGGGGCCGCCGCCTCGACGGCCGCTTGGAACATGCGCCGCAAGATGGCGAGGTAGGCCACGGCGAGTGGCTACTCGGCGGCGGCCTTGACCGGGACCGGCTGGCCGATCTCGTGGTGGGCCAGCATCTCCAGCACGCGGACCATGCCCGAGTGGTCCCAAGCCGAGCCGCCGGCAGCCGCGGCGGCGTTGAACAGCTCTTGGCAGGTGGCGGTGTTGGGCAGGCTGAGACCGAGGGACTTGGCGCCTTGCAGGGCGAGGTTGAGGTCTTTCTGATGCAGCTCGATGCGGAAGCCAGGGGCGAAGTTGCGCTTGACCATGCGCTCGCCGTGGATTTCGAGGATGCGCGAGTTGGCGAAGCCGCCCATCAGCGCCGTGCGGACGCGGGCCGGGTCGGCGCCGGCCTTGGACGCGAACAGCAGGGCCTCGCCGACGGCTTCGATGGTGAGCGCCACGATGATCTGGTTGGCGACCTTGGTGGTCTGGCCGTCACCGTTCTCGCCGACGAGGGTGATGTTCTTGCCCATCAGCTTGAACAACGGCTCCACGGCGTCGAACGCCTTTTGCGGGCCACCGACCATGATGGTGAGGCTGGCAGCCTTGGCGCCGACGTCGCCACCGGACACCGGGGCGTCGAGGTAGTCGCAACCGTGCTCGTTGACGCGGGCTGCGAAGTCCTTGGTGGCGATGGGCGAGATGGAGCTCATGTCGACGACGATCTTGCCATCTGACAGGCCATCCTCGACGCCGTTCTCGCCGAACAGGGCGGCTTCGACGTGATGGGTGTCGGGAACCATGGTGATGATGATGTCGGCGTGCTGCGCCACCTCTTTGCCGCTGGCGCACTTGGTCGCGCCTTGGTCGATCAGCTCCTTGGGCACGGGCGCGATGTCGTGCAGGAACAGGGTGTGGCCGCCGGCGATGAGGTGCCCCGCCATGGGCTTGCCCATGATGCCGAGGCCGATGAATCCGATGTTGCTCATGAATGCCATCCTTGTCTCAGGCAGGGTTGGTCTCAGGCAGGGGTGGCGAGGGCGTCCGCGCCGGAACCGGCCCGTTGCCGCCGGAACCAGGTGAGACCGGCGGCCGTCTCCGCCGCCGGCTTGTACTCGCAACCGATCCAGCCGGTGTAGCCCAGTCGGTCCAGGCGCTGGAAGATGAACGGATAATTGATTTCGCCAGTGCCAGGCTCGTGGCGGCCGGGATTGTCGGCGAGCTGGAAGTGGCCGATCCGATCGAAGTTGGCCTCGATCGTCGGTAGTAAGTTCCCTTCCATCACCTGCGCGTGATAGATGTCGTACTGCAACTTGAGGTTGCCGGAGCCGACCTGGTCGAGGATGGCAAGGCCCTGCGCGGTGCGGCTGACGAAGAAGCCGGGCACGTCGCGAGTGTTGACGGGTTCGAGCAACAGCTGAATGCCCTGCTTTTCCAGCTCGGCCGCGGCGAAGCCGAGGTTGGCGACGAGCGTCTCCTGGGCCACATCCTCGGTGACGCCCTGCGGCGGAATGCCGGCGAGGCAGTTGAGCTTGGGGCAGTTCAGGGCTGTGGCGTAGTCGATGGCGCGGGCCACGCCGGCGCGGAACTCGGCGATGCGGTCGGGCAGGCAGGCGATGCCGCGCTCACCCCCGGCCCAGTCGCCGCTCGGCAGGTTGTGCAGGGCGAGCTTGAGGCCGTTGCGCTGCAAGGCGTGCGCCACCTCGTGCTTGTCGAAATCATACGGGAACAGGAACTCGACGGCGTCGAACCCGGCACTCTTCGCGGCGTCGAACCGCTCGAGGAATGGGACCTCGGTGAACAGCATCGTCAAGTTGGCGGCGAACTTCGGCATGGAGTTCTCCTGTGGCGACCCGTCGAAGATCGTCGACTGGTCAGTGGCGGCCGGGCCTCCCTGGGCCTATCCGTGCCCAGCGACGGATCAGCGCGAGGCCGGTTCCAACACCTTGCCCGGCTCCGCGGCGCCCATCTCCTGGCTCTTGCGCAAGGAAAGCGTCGGGTCGAGGCACAGCACCTCCTCGAACTCGTTGACGCTGTCGACCTCGGTGCCCATGGAAATGTTCGTCACCCGCTCGAGAATGAACTCGAGCACCACTGGCACCTGGTGCTCCTCCATCAGCTTCTCGGCCCGGGCGAAGGCGTCCTTGAACTCGTTCGGGCTTTTCACCCGGATCGCCTTGCAGCCGAGGCCTTCCGCCACCGCTACGTGATCGACGCCGTAGCCGGCCGGCGCGTCGCCGTCCGGGCCGGTGTTGATGTTGTCGAAGGCGAGGCTGACCTCGAAATCCATTTGAAAGCCGCGCTGCGCCTGGCGGATCAGGCCGAGGTAGGAGTTATTCACCACCACGTGGAGGTAAGGCAGCTTGTGCTGCGCGCCGACGGCCAACTCCTCGATCAGGAACTGGAAATCGTAGTCGCCGGACAGGGCCACGATCTTCTTGTCCGGGCAGGCGGCGCGGACGCCGAGGGCGGCGGGCAAGGTCCAGCCGAGCGGCCCGGCCTGGCCGCAGTTGATCCAGTTGCGCGGCTCGTACACGTGCAGGAACTGCGCCCCGGCGATCTGCGACAGGCCGATCGTGGTGACGTAGCAAGTGTCGCGCTCGAACACCTCGTTCATCTCCTGATAGACCCGCTGCGGCTTCAGCGGCACGGCGTCGAAGTGGCTGCGGCGCAGCATGTTCTGCTTGCGGTGCAGGCAGGACGCGGCCCAGCCGCTCCAGTCGCGCAGCGTGCCGGCCGCCTTCATCTCGCGGGCGACTTCGATGAACGCCCGGAGCGCGGCGCCCGCGTCGGAGACGATGCCGAGGTCGGGGCCGAACACGCGGCCGATCTGCGTCGGTTCGACGTCGACGTGGATGAACTTGCGGCCGCGGGTGTAGATCTCCACCGAGCCGGTGTGACGGTTGGCCCAGCGATTGCCGATGCCGAACACGAAGTCGCTCTCTAGGAAGGTGGCGTTGCCGTAGCGGTGGCTGGTCTGCAGGCCGACCATGCCGGCCATCAGGTCGTGGTCGTCCGGGATCGTGCCCCAGCCCATGAGCGTCGGGATCACGGGGACGCCGGTCAACTCAGCGAACTCGACCAGCAGCTCGGACGCGCCGGCGTTGATGATGCCGCCGCCGGAAACGATCAGCGGGCGCTCGGCCTTGTTGAGCATGGCCATCGCGCGTTCCGCCTGCTTGCGAGTGGCGACCGGCTTGTAGGGCGGCAGGCTCTCGTAGCTCTCGACGTCGAACTCGATCTCCGCCATCTGCACGTCGATCGGCAGGTCGATCAGCACTGGGCCGGGACGGCTGGAGCGCATGACGTGGAAGGCGTGCTGGAACACGCCGGGGATCAGCGCCGGCTCGCGCACGCAGATGGACCATTTGGTGACGGGCTTGGAGATCGACTCGATGTCGACCGCCTGGAAATCTTCCTTGTACAGCTTGGCGCGCGGCGCTTGGCCGGTGATGCAGAGGATTGGGATGCTGTCGGCCTGTGCGGAGTAGAGGCCGGTGATCATGTCGGTGCCGGCTGGGCCGGAGGTGCCGATGCAGACGCCGATGTTTCCGTGCTTGGCGCGGGTGTAGCCCTCGGCCATGTGCGACGCGCCCTCGACGTGGCGCGCCAAGATATGACGGACCCCGCCGTGCGACTTGAGAGCGGCGTAGAGCGGGTTGATGGCGGCGCCGGGCACGCCGAAGGCGGTGGTGACCCCTTCCCGTTCGAGAATGTGGACCGCCGCCTCGATCGCTTTCATCCTGGCCATCGCCGACCTCCCGTCGTCTGTTCGTGTTGAGCGCAACATCGTGGAGACCGGGAGATTTTACCAGCGATATTAGAAAGCTTCCCGCGATGTGGGAACGAGACTGCTTTCCATTAGTGAAGCAGAGACTTGCGAGTTTGCAGAATCCAGCGTCTCTGTTCGAGGACGTTATCGCGCCCGTCGCTGTCAAATCCGGAGCAGCCTATGCCCGTTCCCCGCGCCAACCCGGTGCCGAAGCTGGTCCGCGCCAAACCGCCGGTCCAACGCCTGTCCGTCAAGCGGTCCGATCAGGTTCAATCGCTGGTCCGCGCGCTGACGATCCTGAACCGCCTCGCGGGTTCGGACGAGGGGATCACCTTGACCGAAGTGGCGCAGCAGATCGGCTTGTCGTCATCCACCGTGCATCGCCTGCTGACCACGCTCGAACAGGAGCGTTACGCCCGGTTCGACGCCGAGCGGCGGCTATGGTCCGTCGGCGTGCAGGCGTTCGTCGCCGGCAGCGGGTTCCTTAAGGTGCGCGGCCTGGTCGCCACGGCCCGGCCGCAGATGCGCGCCCTGATGGAGGAGAGCGAGGAGACCGTGAACCTCGCCGTCGAGGACCAGGCGGAAGCGATTTACCTGTCGCAAGTCGAGTGCCGCCAGATGATGCGAGCCTTCGCCCGGCCCGGCGGACGCGTGCCGCTGCATTGCTCGAGCGTTGGCAAGGCGCTGCTGTCGGCGATGCCGGTCAGTGACGTGGCCCGCGCGCTGCACCGTCACGGCCTGGTGCGGGTCACGCTCAAGACGATCACCACGACGGCCTCGCTTCACGAGGATCTCGCGATCGCCCGCGCCCGCGGCTACGCGATCGACGACGAGGAGCACGCGGTCGGGTTGCGCTGCATCGCCGCCGTGGTGTTCAACGAGAACGCCGATCAGGTGGCCGCGATCTCGCTCTCGGGGCCGATGGCGCGCATCCCGGACGAACGCATCCCAGTGCTCGGCGACTTGGTTCGCCGCAAGGCGGACGCCGTCACCGCCCAGATGGGCGGTGTGCTGCCGGGCTGGCGGATGCCCAGATGATTATCCGAGCCATTGCGGACTCCGGATCGTGCCATCGAAGTGGTGCGACACCTTAACAGTGTTCGACATGACTGTCCGTGGCGGCGGCGGTGATTTTGGCCAGTAAGCCAGCGCGCCGCTCGGGGGTGAGCGGCTGGCCTATGCGGGCAGCTTCGAACGGTTGCCGCGGCACGGACCTCCTATCGATTCCCAGGATCTGAGAATTGGTAATTAGGCCCAGGAAGTAGCGCGGCACCTTCACCGGCGTCGCGACATCGCTTTCCAGAATGAACGAGTCACCGAAGGTATTCCATGCCCAGCACCGTGGTGCGGTGGGCGACGGGGAGCGGCAATGTGCCCTGTTCGAAACAGTGCGCGGCCGTGAGTTCGGTGGCCAACGCTTCATTGATCACCGCGCCCTCGATTGTCCCGCCGCCCAAACAGATCGTCGTGCCGCTCAGCTCTGCCGCTCCAGCTTCTTGCCGATGTCCTCATGCTTGGCATCGACCGACTGCATATGCTCGGCGAAACCCTTGATCGCGGCGTCCTGGGTATGACCGATCTCTTTCCGCAAGCTGGTCTTGTCTTCCTTGTTGATCCTGGTGACCTCGCTCAAATATGCCTGGTCGAATTTCGGGCCGCTCAAGGCGTTCAGCCGATCGATCTTGGCTTGCTGCTGATGCGTCATCCCGGTCGGCAATTGCAGGCCTTTCTGGTCAGCCAGCTGATGCAGGGAGGCGTTCATCTGCTGATGGTCGTCAACGATCGTCCGGGCATATTCCTTGAGATCAGTCCGGGTCGCCTTCTGCTCGGCCAGCTTCGCCAGCGTCAATTCGTAATCAGCACCCTGCGCGACATGCTCCAAGAAGCTCTTGTCGGTCGAGGACAGGGCGCCGCCGCCCCGAGTGGCGCTGGACTTAGCGGCCGGGCTGGTGGGCGCTGCCTGTCCGCCCGTGGCCGACTGAGCGTGTGCCCCACTCATGATGAGGAGCGTGGCCGTGATGGGAGCGACGAGGATGGTGAGCCGCATGGGATGGTCTCCGTTGATGAGCTTTGAGACAAGTTGGAACGTCTCGCGGCGCTAAGCGCGCCAGGCGGACGAGAGTGGCATCACAGCCGTGGCATCGCCGCGCCGATCTCCCCGGCATGGCTGTGCCTGGTTGCGGCACGCCCCTGAACCCATGCCCGTCCGACTGCTTCATGACTGAGCCTTGGTCTCAGTGATCGGAATTAGTAACGATAATTGTAAATACCTTGGAAGCGGTAGGATGTTCACAAAGCTTCTGGCCAAGGCTCGGACATATCCTTGCAAGATCGACACTGTTGCGAAGGAATTCACCAGCGCGGCCGATCACGCCTGTCACATTGGATGCTTGTTATGGAAAAAAGTGCTGTATTTCGCTTCGCCATGTCTTTGATAGGTTGACGGAGCAAGCCACCCAGAGTAGCGGGAACGTAGATAAGCGTCTCGGAGGCACGACAATGCAGCGTCGAAAACCGAAGCTCTCGAACAGCAACCAGGTCGTAAGCCTCGTTTAACGACGCGCTTTCGCCGACCCGGTTCGTGTTCATTTCCTTTTCGTGAGCAGATTTCGGTTCAAGCACTAGCTGAACCAAGCATGTGAGTGCTGCGCAAGCAGTGCGGTCTGCTGTCTGCTCGTCGTATTCTCCGGTGCCGTGCCAGGCGATGTCTTGGCCCGCTGGTGCTTTCCTATAGGTTTGTTTCGATCAACAAACAGCTTGATCGGGCAACTTATCCTGCGCGGCCGTGGTGCCTTAGCTGGTGCTCCGGTGCCGTTGCGCGCAGGTCTTTACCCTTTTGTTGGAGAGCGCGATGTAGAAAAACCATGACCATTCCAAATCATATCTGTGGCGTAAATATAACGACTTCGAAATATTTATAACAATTTTTGACGGTGCATATGGCCAACACACCTTTTCCACTTGGCGTCAACGTCGGCGGCCCGAACGGCAGCGATCCGGCCGTGCAAGCCCAATGGGATGTCCGGTTCAAGAGTTTCGTCGATACGTTGGGCGCGCAGCCCCAGTTCATGAATGCCTACCTTCCTGATTCCCACAGCATTTCCCAATGGGGCGGCGATGCCGGCTGGGTGTCCTGGTCTTGGGAGCAGTCGCCGCTGGCGCGCGGCCTGACCCCCGTCATCGGCCTGCCGCTCGGCACTCAAGCGGACAAGAGCAACCCCGGCGCCGTTTACCGCGATTTCGCCTCCGGCAAATACGACAGCGTCCTGCGCGACATCGTCAGCCAGTGGTCCAGCCACGGCTTCAAGGACCTCTATTTCCGTCCTGGCTACGAGTTCAACACGACCTACACCGCCTCCTACGCCGGCGACGACGCGCAGACCCGGTCGGATTGGCTGGCCGCGTTCAAGCACGTCGCGGACGTGCTGCATTCCGCGCCGGGCGCCAATACCAAGATCATCTGGAACCCCAACGTCCAGAGCTGGAACGGCAGCCTCGACGTGAAGACGCTTTACCCCGGCGACAAATACGTCGACCAGATCGGCGCGGATCTCTATGGGCCGGTTTACCCCGCCGACCTGTATGACTGGTCGAAGAACGACGGCAGCTTCAACTCGAGCATCCAGGAATGGTCGTCCAAGCCGGCCAACCTCATCCACTACTGGAACTACCCGGACGCCAATTCCTATCACCCAACCGGCGATGGCCAGGGCAACCCGCTCAGCCTGCAGAGCCTGATCGACTTCGCCAAGGAGCATGGCAAGCCGCTGGCCATTCCGGAAACCGGCGCGGGCAGCGACGGCAGCCATGGGCCATACGACGACGGAACCTTCCCGCTGTGGATGTCCGACAAGCTGGCCAGCTCCGGCGTCAACGTCTCGATGGTCAACGTGTGGGACTTCAACGCCGGCGACCACGACTGGACCTTCTCCGGCCCGGGCGCCAACCGACCGTCCGAGGCGGCGGCGTGGGGCAGGGCCTTCGGCGGCGGCGGCGGCTCGGCCCCGGTCACTGCGGCGTCCGAACCCGCGAGCAGCGCTCCCGTGACCGGCGATGGCGGCCAGACGCTCGTGCTCCACTTGTCCGAGGATAAGTTCCAAGGCGATGCGAGCTTCAGCGTCAGCGTGGACGGCAAAACCCTCGGCTCGGCTCAGGACGTGACCGCATCGCACGGCGCGGGCAAGAGCCAGGCGTTCGCCTTCACCGGCGTGCTCGGGTCCGGCGACCACGACATCGCGGTCTCGTTCCTCAACGACCGCTACGACGGCACGCCGAGCACCGACCGCAACCTCTACGTCGACTCCATCGACGTGGGCGACACGCAATACGGCTCGGCATCGGCCACGCTGTTGTCGGCGGAAACCCAGCACTTCTACCTGTCAGCCTAGCGATCACGCTAGAACCTGGGCCGGGCAGTCCGCTATGGCGGGCTGCCCGGCCCAGGCCGCGTCAGACAGCCACCGCCGGCACCGGCGCGGCCCGCCGCTCCGCGCCGCATAGGGCGGCGATCAGAGTCCCGTCATCACAGACTCCGACGAACCGATCCCGCTCGATGATCGGCACCGGATGCCCGCTCATCTGCCTGATCCGCATGACCGCGCGCAGCGGCGTTCCGGCCGGCGTCATGACGAGGCCGGGCGGCAATTCGGACACTTCGGCGCCCGGGTCGTCAAGCATCACGACCGGCACCGGTTGGCCGTCAAGCCAAGCGCCTGAGGGGGCGCCCTGGTCATCAAGCGCCAGGCGGTAGCGCAAGGCGTCGTCCAGCCAGCAGCCGCGGCTTTCGCCACGCAACTGCCCGACCGGGCGCATCACGGCCCCGGCCCGCAGCACCGTCAGCGGGTTCATGTGGCCGACGAATTCGGCGACGTAGTCGTCGGCGGGGCGGAGCACGATGTCCTCCGGGCTGCCGGCCTGGACGATGCGCCCGCCTTCCATGATGGCGATCTGGTTGCCGAGCTTGAGCGCCTCGTCGAGGTCGTGGCTGACGAACAGGATCGTCTTCTTGATGCGGGCCTGCAGCGCCAGCAGCTCGTCCTGCAGCTTGCTGCGGATCAACGGGTCGAGAGCCGAGAACGGCTCGTCCATCAGCAGCACGTCGGCGTCGGTCGCGAACGCCCGCGCCAGGCCGACCCGCTGCTGCATCCCGCCCGACAGTTCGCTGGCGTAGCGGTCGGCCCATTCGCTGAGCCCGACCAGTTCCAGCTTCTCGTCAACGACGCGGCGGCGCTCCGCGCTCGGCACGCCGCGCAGCTCGAGGCCCAAGCCGACGTTCTCCCGCACGCTGCGCCAGGGCAGCAAGGCGAACTGCTGGAACACCATCGTGACGCGCTCCATGCGCATCCGCCGCAAGGTCGCGCGGTCGCAGTTGGCGACGTCCACCGTGCCGCCCGCGCCGTCCTGCAGCAGCACCTCGCCGCGGGACACCTTATTGAGGCCGTTCGCCGCCCGCATCAGCGTCGACTTGCCCGAGCCGGACAGGCCCATCAGCACGCAGATCTCACCGGGCGGCACCGACAAGCTCGCGTCCGAGACGCCGACCACGACGCCCGTTTGCGCCGAGATCTCCGTGCGGGAATGCCCGGCTTCGAGCAACTGCACCGCTTTGGCTCTCGCCTCGCGCGCGCCGCGACCCGATCCGGATGCGCCGAACAGGATGTCGACGTGGCGGAACTCGACCGCGGGCGTCATCGCGCCGCTCCCCGCTCGGGCGGTCGGCAGACCCGGTCCAGGATGATTGCCAGCAGCACAATCGCGAGGCCGGCCTCGAATCCGGTGTCGACGCGGACCGTGTTCAGCGCCCGCACCACCGGGACGCCCAAGCCCCCGGCACCCACCAGCGCGGCGATCACCACCATCGACAGGCTGAGCATGATGCATTGCGTGATGCCGGCGAGGATCATCGGCTTGGCCGCCGGCAGCTCCACTTTCCACAGCAGCTGCGACCGGGTGGCGCCGAACGCCTCCCCGGCCTCGATCAGCGCCGTGGGCACCGAGGTGACGCCGAGGTGGGTGAGGCGGATGGGGGCCGGCAGGGCGAAGATGACGGTCGAAACAAGGCCGGGCACGACGCCGAGGCCGAACAACACGAGGGTGGGGATCAGGTAGACGAAGGTCGGCAGGGTCTGCATCAGGTCCAGCACCGGGCGCATCGCCTGGAACAGCCACGGGCGGTGCGCCGCCGCGATGCCGAGCGGCACGCCGATCATGGTCGAGACGATGGCGGAGAACACGACCAGCGACAGGGTCTGCATCGTCTCCTCCCAGTAGCCCTGGTTCATGATGAACAACAGCGCCACAGCCACGAACACGGCCAGTTTCCACGATCGGCGCACGGCGTAGCTGAGGAGGGCCAGGACCAGGAGCAGCAGCGGCGCTGGAACCCACAGCAGCCCGGCCGTGAAGCCGTCGATCACCGTTTGGATGAAGCCGGATACGGCGTCGAACAGGCCGGTGCTGTTGCTCTTGATGGCCTCGATGAACGACGCGATCCACGTGCCGAGCGGGATCTTGTGATCGCCGATCCAATCCTGGAGACGTTCCATGCAGTCCTCCCGTGTGGTGCCAAGCCGGCCGTGCAGGGCGGACGGCGGGCCACGCGATGCCGTGAACGTGCGAAACCGCGTGGTGAGAGACCCTGCCTGCAAGAACGGTGCCCTAGCAAGCGTCTGCTGCGCGGCCCGATTGAACGTCTGTTCAGAAATGTTGGTGAGGCGCGACGGCTGAGGTGCCTGCCTTGACACTGGAACCAGCCTCATTGAATGTCCGTTCAGTGACTGCTGCCGATTTCCTGCCAGGGCCGCGCCCAACGCCTCCGGTGCCCGAAGGCGAGGAAGGGCGTCGGCGGCAGTTCGTCGAGACCACCCTCGATGTGCTGGCGGAGTTCGGCTACGCCGGCGCCACCCTCGGCCGCATCGCAGGAGCGGCAGGCGTGTCGCCCGGGCTCGTCGCGCACTACTTCTCCGACAAGGAGGGCCTGCTCGAAGCCACGTTCCGCACGTTGGTGTCCGGCGTGCAGCGCGGCGTGCTGTGCCGCCTGCGAACGGCCCGGACGCCGCGGGAGCGGTTGCTGGCCGTGATCGACGCGAACCTCGCGCCCGAGACGTTCGACCGGCGCGCCGGGGCGGTGTGGCTCGCCTTTTGGGGCCAGGTCATGCATGTGCCCCGGCTCCGGCGCATCCAGGCCGCCTATCAGGGCCGGATGCTGTCCACCTTGCGCGATGCGCTTCGGCACGCCGTGCCGCGCGACGACGCGCCCCGGCTCGCCGGCTCGATCGCCGCGTTGATCGACGGCGTGTGGCTGCGCGCGGCGCTCTCGGGATGGCAGGAGAGCGACAGCCGATCGGCGCGGGAGACCGTCACGGCTTTCCTCGACAACACGCTGTCAGGCCACGCCGCGCTCCCTGCCCTGCCTCGGCCCGCACCCGGCGCGCAGCCCGCAACACGCTACGGATTGCAGCGGAACTGGATCGAGGGCAACGCCGTGACCACGGCCGGGCCTTTGTTCACGACGACGGACCCGGCGACCGGCGAGGTGCTCGCGCTCGTGCAGGAAGCGGACGCCACGGTGGTGGAGCAGGCGGTGCGGGCGGCGGCGCGGGCGCAACCCGCGTGGGCGGCGCTGACCGGGGCCGAGCGGGGCCGGGTCCTGCGCCGGGCGGCGGACCTGCTGCGCGCCCGCAACGACGCGCTGGCGGAAATCGAGACGCGCGACACCGGCAAGCCGATCAGTGAAACATCGGTGGTGGACGTGATCTCGGGGGCGGACTGCCTGGAGTATTTCGGCGGCGTCGCGGCGAGCCTCTCGGGCGAACACATCGACCTCGGCCCGGACGCGTTCGGCTACACGCGCCGCGAGCCTTTGGGCGTGGTCGCCGGGATCGGGGCCTGGAACTACCCGCTTCAGATCGCCTGCTGGAAAGCCGCGCCGGCGCTGGCGTGCGGCAACGCGATGATCTTCAAGCCGGCCGAGCTGACGCCGCTCACCGCCTGCCGGCTCGCGGAGGTGTTCGCCGAGGCCGGGTTGCCGCCCGGGGTGTTCAGCGTCGTGCACGGCGGCGCAGGCACGGGGCGGCTGCTGACCCGGCATCCGCTGATCCGCAAGGTGTCGCTCACCGGAGAGACGACGACGGGCATGGCGATCATGGCCGACGCCGCGGCCACCTTGAAGCAGGTGACGCTGGAACTGGGCGGCAAGTCGCCGCTGATCGTGTTCAAGGACGCCGACCTCGACGACGCCGTCTCTGGGGCGCTGCTGGCCAACTTCTACTCGGCCGGCGAGGTGTGCTCGAACGGGACGCGGGTCTTCGTGCAGCGCCGGGCGATGGCGGGGTTCCTGCAGCGGCTGCTGCCGCGGGTCGCCGCCATGCGGGTGGGCGACCCGCTCGATCTCGCGACCCAGGTGGGGGCGCTGATCTCGCGCGGGCACATGCGGAATGTGCTGGGCTGCATCGGGCGCGGCCAAGCCGAAGGGGCGACGTTGCTGGCAGGCGGGCACCAGGTGGTGGACGGCCCGCTGGCGCAAGGCAGCTTCGTGGCGCCCACGGTGTTCGGCGACTGCACCGACGACATGGCCATCACCCGGGAGGAGATCTTCGGGCCGGTGATGACGGTGCTGCCGTTCGACGGCGAGGACGAGGTGGTGGCCCGGGCCAACGCCACCGAGTACGGGCTGGCCGCCGGAGTGTTCACGTCCGACCTCGCGCGGGCGCACCGGGTCATCGCCCGGCTGCAAGCCGGGACGTGCTGGATCAACACCTACAACGTCACCCCGATCGAACTGCCGTTCGGCGGCATCAAGCGGTCCGGGCTGGGCCGCGAGAACGGGCGGGCGGCGATCGAGCACTACACGCAACTCAAGAGCGTCTACGTGGCGCTCGGCACCGTGGACGCACCCTATTGAGCGATCATCCGGACATCGCCGACGAATACGACTACATCATCGTCGGCGCGGGCTCGGCCGGCTGCGTGCTGGCCGACCGGTTGACCGAGGACGGCAAGGCGACGGTGCTGGTGCTGGAATACGGCGGGTCGGACAGCTCGGTGGTGATCCAGATGCCGAGCGCGCTGTCGATCCCGATGAATCGCAAGAAATACAACTGGTTCTATGAAACCGAACCAGAGCCGCACCTCGGCGGGCGGCGGCTGCACACGCCGCGCGGCAAGGTGCTGGGAGGGTCGTCCTCGATCAACGGCCTCGTCTACGTCCGCGGCAATCCGCGCGACTTCGACAAGTGGGAAGCGGAGGGAGCGAACGGCTGGGGATACCGGCACGTGCTGCCGTACTTCCGCCGGGCCGAGACCAACGCGGAAGGGGGCGATGAGTACCGCGGCGGCGAGGGACCGCTGCACACCCGCTACGGACGCCTCGACAACCCGCTGCATCACGCCTGGATCGAGGCCGGGCAGCAGGCGGGCTACCCGGCGACGCCCGACTACAACGGGCATCAGCAGGAGGGCTTCGGCCGCATGGCGATGACCGTGCGCGACGGGCGGCGGTGGAGTGCTGCCAACGCCTACCTGAAGCCGGCGCGCGGCCGGAAGAACCTCAGCGTCATCACCCACGCGCTCGCGACCAAGGTGCTGTTCGCGGGCGGCCGCGCGGTCGGCGTCGAGTACCGGCAAGGACATGATGAGCACACGGTCCGGGCGTGGCGGGAGGTGATCCTGTGCGGCGGACCGATCAACTCGCCGCAGCTGCTCAAGCTCTCGGGCATCGGCCCGGCGGTGGAGCTGCGGTCGCACGGGATCGCGGTGCGGCACGACCTGGCCGGGGTGGGCGAGAACTTGCAGGACCACCTTGAGTTCTATTTTCAGGTTGAGTGCAAGGAGCCGGTGACGCTGTTCTCGGCGATGAGCCCGGTGTCCAAGGCGATGATCGGAGCGCGCTGGCTGCTGCGGCAGGACGGGCTCGGGGCGACCAACCACTTCGAGAGCTGCGGCTTCATCCGCAGCCGGGCCGGGGTCAAGTATCCGGACATCCAGTATCATTTCCTGCCATTGGCCGTGACGTACGATGGGCGGTCGCTGGCCGAGGGGCACGGGTTCCAGGCGCATGTCGGGCCGATGCGCTCCAAGAGCCGCGGCTGGGTGCGCCTGCGCTCGGCCGACCCCGCCGACAAGCCGCGCATCCAGTTCAACTACATGAGCCACCCGGACGATTGGACCGACATGCGGGCCTGTGTCCGGCTGACGCGCGAGATCTTCGCCCAGGCGGCGTTCGACCGGTTCCGCGGGCGCGAGCTGCAGCCGGGGGCGGACGTGCAGGAGGACGCCCAGATCGACGCCTTCGTGCGGGACAAGGTGGAGAGCGCCTATCATCCCTCCTGCACCTGCCGCATGGGGCGGCGGGACGATCCGATGGCCGTGGTGGATTCGGAGCTGCGGGTGATCGGCGTCGACGGGCTGCGGGTGATCGACTCGTCGGTGATGCCGTCGATCACCACGGGCAACCTCAACGCGCCGACCATCATGATCGGCGAGAAGGGCGCCGATCATATCCGTGGCCGGGCGATGGCGGCGGCGAACACCCCCTACTACACGGCGCACAACTGGGAGACGGCGCAGCGGTGAGCACGGACACGCCCAACATCCTCATCATCATGGCCGACCAGCTCACGGCCGGGGCCTTGCCCGCTTACGGCAACACGGTGGCCAAAACGCCGGTGATCGACCAGTTGGCGCGGGACGCGGTGGTGTTCGACAGCGCCTACTGCAACAGCCCGCTGTGCGCGCCGTCGCGGATCGCGTTCATGACTGGGCGGCTGCCGTCGGCCACCGGCGGCTACGACAACGCGGCCGAGTTCCCGTCGCAGATGCCGACCTTCGCGCACTACCTGCGGCTGGCCGGATACCGCACCATCCTGTCGGGCAAGATGCACTTCTGCGGCCCCGACCAGATGCACGGGTTCGAGGAGCGGCTGACCACAGACATCTACCCGGCCGATTACGGCTGGACACCGGATTGGGAACGGCCCGACATCCGGCCAGAGTGGTATCATAACATGGATTCGGTCACGCAGGCCGGGCCGTGCGTGCGGACCAATCAGATGGATTTCGACGAGGAGGTCGTGTTCGCCGCCCGGCAGAAGCTGCACGACATGGTGCGCGGCGCCGACCGACGGCCTTTCTGCATGGTGGTGTCGATGAGCCACCCGCACGACCCGTTCACCATCCCGCAGCCGTATTGGGACCGCTACCGCGACGACGAGATCGACATGCCGCGCGTGCCCGACGCGCCCGACCCTGACGACCCGCACGCGGCGCGGCTGCGCCACGTCTGCGGCCTCGACCAGCGGCCAGTCACCGAGGCCGAGGTGCGGGCGGCGCGGCATGCCTACTACGGTGCGGTATCCTACTTCGACGACCAGGCCGGCGCATTGCTGCGAACGCTGCGGGAGACCCGGCTCGACGGCGACACCATCGTCGTCATCGTGGCCGATCATGGCGAGCTGCTGGGCGAGCGTGGGCTCTGGTATAAGATGAGCTTTCACGAGCCGGCGTGCCGGGTGCCGCTGATCGTGCACGCGCCGGGACGCTTCGCGGCGCGACGGGTCAAGGTTTCTGTGTCGATGGTCGACTTGCTGCCGACGCTGGCCGCCATCGCCCAGGGTGGCGAGGAGCCTGCCTATGCCACGCCGATCGACGGGCGCAGTTTGTTGCCGCACTTGCGCGGACAAACGGGCCACGACGAGGTGCTGGGCGAGTTCCTGGGCGAGGGCGTGGTGACGCCGATGGTGATGATCCGGCGCGGGGCGCACAAGTTCGTCCACGCGCCCGGTGATCCCGACCAGCTCTATGACCTGCAGGCAGACCCCGAGGAACGCACCAACCTGGCGGCCACGTTGCCTGCCCAGGACCTGTTGGCGTCGTTCCGGGCCGAGGTGGCGTCGCGCTGGGACCTGACCGGGCTGCGGGCCGAGGTGCTGGCGAGCCAGCGGCGGCGGCGATTCGTGGCGGAGGCGCTGCGCCGGGGCATGCAGTCGGCATGGGATTTCCAGCCGGTGCGCGACGCGCGGCAGCAGTATATCCGCAGCCACATGAAGCTCGACGAGTTGGAAGCGATGGGACGTTTTCCCCGCGTCACGCCGGCGCAGGTCTGATACGCTGACATTTCATAACAGGAGTGGATGCCATGCGCTTCGTGACGACCCTGTCCCGCCTGGCCGTGGCTGGCCTGGCTATGAGCGCGCCCGCCCGCGCCGCCGACCCGTCCTCTTGCCGCACGGTGAACATGTCCGATCCGGGGTGGACCGACATCACCTCGACCAACGGGGTCGCCGGGGTGCTGCTGGAAGGGCTGGGCTACAGGCAGAAGGTCTCCACCCTGTCGGTGCCGATCACCTTCCAGTCGCTGGACAGCGGCAAGCTCGACGTGTTCCTCGGCAACTGGATGCCGGCGCAGAAGAACTTCATCACGCCGTTGATCGACAGCGGCAAGATCGACCTGCTGCGGCACAACCTGACGGACGCGAAGTTCACCTTGGCGGTGCCGGCTTACGTGGCCGAGGCGGGCGTGACCAGTTTCGCCGACCTGGAAAAGCACGCCGACAAGTTCGGCAGCAAGATCTACGGCATCGAACCGGGCGCCCCGGCGAACCAGAACATCCAGAAAATGCTCGACGCCAAGGACTTCGGCCTCGGCGGCTGGAAGCTGATCGAATCGAGCGAGCAGGGCATGTTGAGCCAGGTGTCGCGCGACGCGCCGAAGAAGGAGTGGATCGTGTTCCTGGCCTGGGAACCGCACCCGATGAACACGATGCTGCCGATCACCTACCTGCAAGGCGGCGACAAGTACTTCGGGCCGAACTACGGCGACACCACGATCAACACGGTGACGCGCAAGGATTACGCCAAGGATTGCCCCAACGCGGCCCGTTTGTTCAAGCAGCTTCAGTTCTCCGTCCCTATGGAGAACGAGATGATGGTGCTGATCTCGACCAAGAAGCAGACCGGCGAGGAGGCCGCCAAGCAGTACCTCAAGGCGCACCCCGACCTGCTCGGGCCGTGGCTCGACGGCGTGACGACGCGGGATGGCAAGCCCGGTCTGGCCGCGGTGAAGGCGGCGCTCGACGTCAAGACCTGACCGATCTTACTCCGCCACCAACTCGCGGTGGCGGAGCAAGGCGGCCGTGCTGGGCGCGCGGCCGCGGAAGGCGGCGTAAAGCTCCATCGGGTCGCGCGTGTCGCCGGCAGATAATATCGTGCGGAGGCGGGCGGCGGTGGCCGGATCGAACGGGTCGCCGGCTTCGGTGAAGGCATCGAAACCATCGGCGTCCAAGACTTCGGCCCAGAGGTAAGAGTAGTAGCCCGCCGCGTAGCCGCCGCCGGCGAACAGGTGCTGGAAGTGCGCCGGGCGATGGCGCAACCCGATCTCCGGCGGCATGCCGATGCGGGCGAGGCAGTCGGCCTCGAAGCGGTCGAGGTCGAGGGTCTCGGGCGCGGGGTGGGCGTGCAGCGCCATGTCGATCAGGGCGGAGGACGTGTACTCGACCGTCCCGAAGCCCTGGTTGAAGCCGCGCGTGGCCAACAGGCGGGTGATCAGCGCGTTCGGCAAGGGTTCGCCGGTATCGTGGTGCCGGGCGTAGCGGCGCAAAGTTTCGGGCAGCGCCATCCAGTGCTCGTAAATCTGGGACGGCAGTTCGACGAAGTCGCGGCGGACCGAAGTGCCGGACTGGGCGGGGTAGCGCACCTGGCTCAGCAACCCGTGCAGGGCGTGGCCGAACTCGTGGAACAGGGTCTCGGCATCGTCGAAGCTCAGCAACGCCGGGTCGGCCTTGGCGAAGTTGTTGTTGTTGACGATGATCGGCGACACCGGGCCGTCGAGGTCCTCCTGGTCGCGGTAGCTGCTCATCCAGGCGCCGGAGCGCTTGTCAGGACGGGCGTAGTTGTCGGCGAGGAACAGGCCGACGTGGCCGTTGCCATCCGTCACCTCATAGGCCCGCACGTCGGGATGATAGACGGGCAGGTCCGGGCGGGAGGTGAAGGCGACGCCGAACAACCGGGTCGCGGTGTCGAAGGCGGCGCGCTGGATGTTGGCGAGTTCGAAGTAAGGTTTCAGCTCGGCCTCATCGAGGTCGAAGTCGGCCTTGCGCACCTTCTCGGCGTAGTAGCGCCAGTCCCAGGGGGCGAGTGCGCCGTTGAAGCCGTCGGCGCGGGCGGTGGCGAGCAGCCGGTCGCGCTCGGCGGCGGCCTTGCGCTTGGCGGGCGTCCAAACCTCCGCGAGCAGGGCGTCGACGGCGGGCGGCGCGCCGGCCATGGTGTCGGCCAGGCGGAACTCGGCGAAGTTCGGGTAGCCGAGCAGCTTGGCCCGCTCGGCGCGCAGGGCGAGGATCTCGGGAATCAAGGGCCGGTTGTCGTGCTCGCCGGGGTGTGTGCCACGCGCGATCCAGGCCTCGTGGGCGGCTTGGCGCAAGTCGCGCCGGGCGGAGAAGGTCAGGAACGGCTCGATCAGCGAGCGCGACAAAGTGATGGCGTAGCCGGATAGGCCGCGCTCGGCCGCGGCCTGCGCCGCGCCGTCGCGGACGAACGCGGGCAGGCCGTCGAGGTCGGCCTCGGCGAGCGGCAGGGTCCAGTCCTTCTCGTCGTGCAGCACGTTCTGGCCGAAGCGGGTGTGCAGGGTCGCGAGGCGCTCGGAGATGGCGGTGAGGCGCGCCTTCGCCGCGGCGTCGAGCGCCGCGCCGCTGCGAACGAAGCCGAGGTGGGTGCGTTCGAGCAGCCGGCGCTGGTCGGGGGCGAGGTCGAGCGTGTCGCGCCGGCGGTGAAGGTCGGCGACGCGGGCGAACACCGCCGGGTCAAGCGAGACCTGCATGCCGTGCTGGGCCAGCTTGGGCGACATCTCCCGGTCGAGCGTTTCCAAGTCTGGGCCGCCCAGGCTGACGACCAGGTTGGAGAACACCCCGCCGACGCGGGCCAGCGCCCGGCCGCTGCGTTCCAAGGCTTCGATGGTGTTGGCGAAGGTGGCCGGGACCGGGTCGGCGCCGATGGCGGCGATCTCGGCCAAGTGCTCGGCCATCGCGGCGGTGAAGGCGGAGGCGAAGTGCTCCGGCTTGATCCGGTCGAAGGGAGGAACGCCGAACGGGGTGGTCCAGGGGACGAGGAGCGGGTTGGTCTCGGTCATCGTGTCATCACGCGGCCGAAGCGGGGCCGGGGTCAAGGGTTCGGCCCGACACGGGACGCATCCGGCGTCACAAGGCCAGATCGAACTGCCCGGCCGGCATCCGTTGCGGTGCGCCGGCGGCGCGGCGGGACTGTTCCGACTGGGCGGTGAACAGCATGTCCTGGTTGCGGCCGAACTCGCCGGCGGCGACGCGCTCCAAGCTCGCGTCGTCGAGGTCCTGGAACCGACGGCCGCGCAACGGGCCGGCGGGCACGCGGATGAGCAGGGCCGGCTGCGCCGACCAGGCCAGCAATCGCTCGACGCTGGCGAGGGCGAGCATGTCGCGCAGGTGGTGCGCGGTCACGTAGGCGTCCGGCCCGGCGCGATGGGCCGGCAGGCCGGTGGCCCGGTCAAGGCCCTCGGGCCGCCGCCAGTAGCGCAGGCCCTGGTTGGAATGCGTCGGCGCGTCGGGCCAAAGGCGGAGGGCGCACTTATAGGTGCAGATCCAGCGGGCGCGGTTGCTGAGTTTCGGCAGGCACCAGCGCTGCTCGAAGGCGGCGCGGTGGGCCGCCAAGGCGAGCACGCCCGGCGGCTGCAGGACACCGGGCGCGGCGTCGGGCCAGGCGGGGGCGTCGGCCACGTCCTCGTCGACGAGGTGATGGATGGCGGAGGTCGCCGGTGAGATCGGCGTCGCGGGGTTGATCAGCATCGCGCCCGGGCCGCCGTCCAGCGACCACGCGCCGTCGTCACCTTGAATCAGGTCCTGCCAGCCAACCTCGACCACCCCGCCGTTGGCGAAGCTGTCACCGGTCGTTTCGAGGTCGATGACGCGAAGTGCATGCGTTGCTGGCATGGTTTCCATATAGTGGCTCAGGCTGTCGGCTCCAGCGCCATCGGCGGTGGCGGGCTTGCTTGAGTCGGCGCATGAAGCATATCAGTCGGCGTGTTGGGCCGCAGGATGGCGGCGCGCCCACCGGCCCGGCGGCGTTGAACGCGTGAAGGTGCAGAGCGATGCTGATCATCCCCGCCCAGGCGGGCGAGCGCCAGTCCTGGCCCCTGGTCGGTTTCGTCCTGGCCTTCATCATGGTCCTCCTCGCGCCCGCCGCGGCGTGGGCCGCCGCGTCGCCTTGGGTCGGGGATGCCCGGGGTGCGGCGCGGCTGATCACCGCGACCGAGGCGACCGGCTCCGCCAACCGGCTCGACGCGGCGCTGCAGCTTCGGCTCGCGCCCGGGTGGCACACGTATTGGCGCACGCCCGGCGACGCCGGGTTCCCGGCCACCATTGATTGGAGCGGGTCCGAGAACGTGGCGAAAGCCGAGATCGCGTGGCCCGCGCCGAGCCGGCTGACGATCGAGGGGCTGGAGAACTACGTCTACGTTAACCAGGCCGTGCTGCCGCTGACCCTGACCGTGATGCGTCCGGGCGAGCCGGTCCGGCTGCGGGCGGCGGTGGACTACGCCAGCTGCGACACGATCTGCATCCCTTACCACGCGACTCTGAGCCTCGACCTGCCGGCGGGCCTGGCGACGCCGGGACCGGAAGCGTCCCTGATCGCGAGAGCGGCGGTGGCGGTGCCCGGTGCCCTGGGTCAAGTCGGGCTGCGGCTGGCCTCCGCTACCGTGTCGGACGCCGTCCAAGGCCGCACCCTGGCGGTGCAGGTGGCGAGTGAGGCCGGGCCGTTGCGCGCGCCCGACCTGTTCGTTGAAGGCACGCCGTTCAACCTGCCCGCGCCAAGGGTGACGCTCGGTGCCGCGGGACGGACGGCGACGCTCGCGGTGCTGCTGCCGCCGGACGCCGCAGGGATGGCCGTCGGACAGAACCTGACGTTCACCGTCGTGGACGGGGCGCGGGCGGCCGAGTTCGCGGCGACGCCGCTGGCCGGGCCGCCGCCCGAGAGCGGACGCGGCGCGTTGCTGACGATCCTGGGTGCGGCGTTGCTGGGTGGGCTGGTGCTGAACGCCATGCCGTGCGTGCTCCCGGTGGTGTCGTTGAAGCTGCTCTCCGTCGCGGCCTACGCCGGGGCGGAACGGCGGCGGGTGCGGCTCGGGCTGGCGGCGACGGCCGCGGGAGTGATCGTGTCGTTCCTCGTCATCGCCGGCGCGCTGGCCGGGTTGAAGCTGGCGGGGGCGTCGGTCGGGTGGGGCATCCAGTTTCAGCAGCCCTGGTTCCTGGCGGCGATGGCGGTGGCGACGACGCTGTTCGCGGCCAGCCTTTGGGAGCTGTTGCCGATCGGGTTGCCGGGCTTCGCCGCGGCGGCCGGGAACGTGCGGTCGCGCCATGCCACGCTCGACGCGTTCATCGCGGGGGCGTTCGCGACCTTGCTCGCGACGTCGTGCTCGGCCCCGTTCGTCGGCACCGCGGTCGGCTTCGCGCTGGCGCGTGGCCCGGCGGAGATCATGTTGGTGTTCGCGGCGCTCGGGCTCGGGATGGCCGCGCCGTTGCTGCTGGTGGCGGCGATGCCAGGGCTGGCGCGGGTGCTGCCGCGGCCGGGGCCTTGGATGATCGTGCTGCGCCGGATGCTCGGGCTTGCGCTGGCCGGGACGGCGGTGTGGCTGCTGTGGGTGCTGGCGCAGGTCGTGGGTGCGGTGCCGGCGGCGATCGCGGGGGCCGCGCTCGTGGGACTCGTGGCTGTCCTGCATCAAACGGGGCGGGGCGGCGGGGCGGGACGGCGGCGCGCGGTGGCCGGGCTGGCAGTGGCGATGGTCGCCGTCGCGGTGCTCGCGCCGTCGTTGGTGGCTCGCCCTCTGGGTTCGCTCGCGCGTGATGGGGCGCAGTGGCAGGTGTTCAACCTCGAGGCGATCCGGCGCGAGGTTGCGCTCGGCAACACGGTGTTCGTCGACGTGACGGCGGCGTGGTGCCTGACGTGCAAGGTGAATGAGGCCGCGGTGCTGGACCGGTCGCCGGTCGCGGAACGCTTGCGAACGCCGGGCGTGGTGGCGATGCGGGCGGACTGGACGCGGCCGGAGCCGCAGGTGACCGGGTTCATGCAGACGTTCGGGCGTTACGGCGTGCCGCTCGCCGTCGTCTATGGCCCGGGCCAGCCGGACGGCGAGCCGTTGCCCGAGTTGCTGACCTCGGCGGTCGTGCTCGACGCGATCACCCGGGCCGCTGGCCCGGCGCAGACGAACGCGACGCCGCCGGGCCGCGCGTCGCGCGGCGCCACCTGACGGACGCGCATGTCGCTGGATTTCCTGGATCAGGCTCCGGCCGGAGAGGATGGGCGGCCAATCGCCAAGCCAGGCGGGAGTGGGGGCGGGGCGCTGCACGCCCGGCTGAACGAGCTCTACCACGGACAGACGGCCGCGGCGGTAGCGTTCCGCTTCGCTTGGCTGGCCGTGGATCTGCTGATCATCGCCTTCTTCATCGTCGCGCCGATCATCCGGGACACGCCCGAGTTCCTGATTCTCGACTACCTGGTGGCGGCGGTGGTGACGATCGACCTCACCGCGCGCGGCATCGCGCTCGGCGACTGGCGCGCATTCATCCGACGTCCGAGCACGTGGATCGACTTGTTCGTGCTGGTGACGCTGCTGTTCCCGCAATGGCTGTTCAACCTCGGTTTCCTACGCATCCTCAAGCTGTGGACGCTGGTGAACAGCGGCGTGTTCTGGACGTCGGTGGCGCGGCGCTACGACAACACGCGGGCCAAGGACGTGACGCGCTCGCTGGTGACGCTGCTGACGTTCGTGTTCATCGTCACCGGGTTCGTCTACACGGGCTTCGTCGGCACCGAGAACGGGGTCGATGGCTACTTCGACGCGCTCTACTTCACGATCAGCAGCCTGACGACGACCGGCTACGGCGACATCACCTTGCCGGGCACGCGGGGCAAGCTGCTGTCGATCGTCATCATGGTGGTCGGGATCACCCTGTTCGTGCGGCTGGCGCAGGCGTTGTTCCGGCCGCACAAGGTGCGTTACCGCTGCCTGGCGTGCGGGCTCGGGCTTCACGACCCTGACGCGGTCCACTGCAAGGCGTGCGGGGCGCTGATCTGCATCCCGAATGACGAAGCATGACGCGCGGCCGACGCGCGAGGAGCGGAGGATGAGCCGCACCCAGGATGCTCCCGTGCCGGCGCACCCGGCGGTCGACGCCGGGGTGAACGCCGCGATCGCGACCCGGCGCAGCGTGCGCGGCTTCACCGACGAGGCGGTGCCGCCGGATCTGGTGCGCCACCTGTTGCGGCTGGCCAGCCGCAGCCCGAGCGCCACCAACACGCAACCTTGGCTGGTCCACGTCCTCACCGGCGTGGCCCGGGCCAGGCTGGTGGAGGAGATCGCCGCCGCCCACGCGGCCGGGGACATTCCAAGCATGGAGTACCCCTACTACCCCGAGACCTGGCCGGAGCTTCACCTCGGGCGGCGACGGCAGATCGGCTGGGCGCTTTACGGACTGCTGGGCATCGACAAGAGCGACAAGGCGGACATGTCGCGACAGCACGGGCGCAACTTCACCTTCTTCGGCGCGCCGGTCGGGCTCATCTTCACGGTGCATCGCGACCTGCGCCAGGGAAGCTGGATCGACCTCGGGATGTTCATGCAGTCGATCATGATCGCCGCGCGGGGCTGCGGCCTGGACACCTGCCCGCAAGCCGCCTTCGCCAGCTATCACGCGATCATCCGCCGGCAGTTGGGCATCGGTGACGAGCAGATCGTCGCCTGCGGCATGGCGCTGGGGCACGCCGACCCGAACGAGCCGGCGAACCGGCTGGCCTCGCCACGCGAGCCGGTCTCAGGTTTCGCGCGGTTCCACGACGCGTGAACGGCCTCGGTCGAGGCATTCGGGGCTGAGGCGACGGACGGGCGAGGGCGAACTGCCTCGCGATCACTCGAATTGCGGCGAGCGTTTCGTGAGGAAGGCGTCCACGGCCTCGCGATGATCTGCAGTGGCGTGGGCCAGGGCTTGCATCTGGGCGGCGAGTTCGAGCAACGGCGCTTGGGCCATCTCGCGGCCCTGTTGCAACAGGCGCTTGGCCATGCGGACGGCGTGGGCCGGGTTGGCGGCGATGCGGGCGGCCAGCTCGCGGACCGTGGGCAGCAGGTCGGCATCCGGGGTGACGCGAGACACCAGGCCGCAGGCGAGCGCCGCCTGGGCGTCCAGCGTGTCGCCGGTGAAAGTCATCTCGCAGGCCTTGGAGAAGCCGACGACGCGGGGCAGCAGCCAAGCGCCGCCGTCGCCGGGGATGATGCCGAGCTTGACGAAGCTCTCGGCGAACGAGGCGGATTCGGCGGCGACGCGAATGTCGCACATGCAGGCCAGGTCGCAGCCCGCGCCGATGGCCGGGCCGTTGACGGCGGCGATGACCGGCACGTCGAGCTTGGCGAAGGCGAGGGTGATGCGCTGGATGCCGCGGGTGTAGTAGGCGACCGTGCCGGCGGGGGCGCGGGCGCGGGCTTCGGTTTCCTGCGCCATCGCCCGCAGGTCGCCGCCCGAGGAGAAGGCCCGGCCCGCACCGGTGAGGATCGCGACGCGAACGCTCCGGTCTCCCCCCAGCCGGTCGAGCGCGGCGACGATGGCGTCGACCACGGCGGCCTCGGAGATTGGGTTGCGCCGTTCCGGCTGGTTGAGAGTCAAGGTGACGATGCCGCCGTCCTGCTCGTAGAGCACATCGTTCATGGTGGTTCCCTATCGCAACCCGAGGCCGCGGGCGATGATGCCGCGCAAGATCTCCCGCGTGCCGCCGCGGAGCGAGAACGACGGGGCGTGCATGGTGAGGTAGCCGAGCACGGCCCTGTAGGCGCGCAGGTCGTCGTCGGTGCCGGCGCGCATCTCGTCGTCCGACGGATCGGGCGGCACCAGGCCGCGGGCGATCTCGGGAATCTCCTGCTCGACCAACGCCCCGAGATCCTTCACCATCGCCGCTTGCAAGGCCGGGTCTGCGCCGGCGGCGAGCATGCCGGCGACCGAGCGGGACAGGCGGCGCAATACGGCGATGTGCGCCACCAAGCGGCCGACGGCGACCGCCGCGCGATCGGACGGGCGCTCGCCCAGCACGCGCACCAGCTCGACCAGCAGCGCGAAGGAGGACAGGAACCGCTCGGGGCCGCTGCGCTCGTAGGCGAGTTCGCCGGTGACCTGCGCCCAACCCTCTCCCTCCGTGCCGAGCAGCGCGCCTTCCGGCAGGAACGCGTCCTGGAACACTACCTCGTTGAAGTGGTGCTCGCCGGTGAGCGCCAGGATCGGGCGGACGGTGATGCCCGGCAGCGCCATGTCGACGATGAACTGGCTGACGCCGCCGTGCCTCTCCGCGGGCCGGCTCCCGGCCTGGCCGGTGCGGCAGAACAGGATCATGGCGTGGCAACGGTCGGCGTTGGTGGTCCAGAGCTTGGCGCCGTTGACGATCCAGCCGCCTTGCACGCGCGACGCCCGGGTGCGGACGGAAGCGAGGTCGGAGCCCGAATCCGGCTCGCTCATGCCGATGCAGAAGAAGCACTCCCCGGCGGCGATGCGCGGCAGGTAGGCCCGGCGCTGCTCCTCGGTGCCGTAGCGGAGCAGGGCGGGGCCGCTCTGCCGGTCGGCGATCCAGTGCGCGGCGACGGGCGCGCCGGCGGCCAGCATCTCCTCCAGCACGACGTAGCGTTCGAGCGGGCCGCGCTCGTGGCCGCCGTACTGCTGGGGCCAGGCCATGCCGATCCAGCCGCGCTTGCCCAGCTCGCGACTGAATCCGGCGTCGAAGCCGTTCCAGCTCTCGGCGCGCTGCCGCGGCGTGCGGCCGGGGATTTCTGCGCCGAGAAAGGCGCGGACCTCGGCGCGGAGGCGTTCAGCCGCCTGGCTCGGCGGCGGCGGGGCGAAGACGAAGGACATGAGGCCGCTCCTCAAGCGTCGATGGCGGTGATGTCGGCCCAGAGGCGGTCGCCGCCGGACCGGGCGGCGAGGCGGCCGAGCAGCAGGCTCCACTCGGCCTCCCCGCCCCATTCGTCGCGCCACGACCAAAGCCGCCGGGTCAGGTGGTGCAAGGCGTGCTCCTGGGTGAAGCCGATCGCGCCGTGGACCTGGTGGGCGATGGCGGCTCCCGCCCCGGCGGCCTCGCCCGCGCGGACCTTCGCCGCCGCCATCGCGGGCAGGCGCAAGCCATCAACGAAGGCGTCGGCACCCATATCAGCCGCCGCGCCGGCCGCCGCCACCTGCCCAGCCAGGACGGCGAGGTTCTGCTGCACCGCTTGGAAACGCCCGATCGACTTGCCGAACTGCTGACGATCCTGGGCGTAACGCACCGTCATCTCCAGCACGCGGCCGAGCGCGCCGGCGATCATCAGGGCACGGGTGGTCGCCCCGGCCGCGCGCAGCTGCAACGGGCCGACGCCTGAACGCGCGGGGGCGACCTCGCCGGGCGACAAGGCGGTGTCGATGGCGAGGACGTCGCGCGGCTCGTCCGCGAGGTTGGCCGCCGTCTCGGACCGGCAATGGCTCGGACGGAGCAGGGCGACGAAGGGATGGCCGTCGCACATCGCCATCAACGCGACGGCGGCGGCCTCGCGCGCCCAGGCCACCCCGGCGACTCGCCCCGCCAGGCGCCATCCCTGCCCCGCCCGTCGCAGCGTCAGCGTCTTCCCCTCGGCCAGGGTCAGCGGCCCGTCCGGCACGGGCAGGCCCGCGCCGGCCAGCAGCCAGCCCGCCAGCATCGTCTCGGCCAGCGGCGACGGGGCAGCCGCAGCGCCCGCCAGGCGCAGCACGCCCAGCGCCTCGGCGGGCGGGACGCCGAAGCCGCCGGCCGCCTCCGGCAGCAGGGCGCGGTGCAGTCCGGCGTCCTCGATGGCGGACCAGAGCGGGCCAGGCCATGCGCCCCGCCCGGCCTCGGCCAGCGACGCCGGGGTGACGTGGGCGGCGAACAGGCGGGCGGCGGCATCGGTCAGCAGGCTATCGAGTGGCGGCCCAGTCATGAAGCGGCCTTGGCGCGGGCAGCCGGGGAGGTGTCGCCGCCGGGCTGTCCTGTGCGCTCGGTGCTGCTCGCCAGCACGGCGTCGATGCGATCCTGGCCGTAGCCGGCTTCGCGCAGGACGTCCGCCGTGTGCTCGCCGAGACAAGGGGCCAGGCGCGACGGCTCGGGCGGCGTGCCGGACCATCGGCCAGGCACGCGCATGGTGCGGAGCGTGCCTTCGCTCGGGTGATGCTCGGTGTGGAAGAAGCCGGTCGCGGCCAGGTGCGGATCAGCGAAGAGGCTGTCGAGGTCATGCAGCGGCATCGCCGGGATGTCGTGCGCTTCGAACAGGTCGAGCCAGGCCGCGGTCACGCGTTCGCGCAGGGTGTCGGCCACGAAGCCGTAAACGGAGTCGACGTGGTCCGAACGGGCGGAGATGGTGGCGAAGCGCGGGTCGGCTTCCCACAGGTCGGCGCGGCCGATGGCGTGGAGGAAGGCCTGCCACTGCTTGTCGTTGTAGATCATGGCGCAGAGATAGCCGTCGGCGGTGGGATACGGGCGGCGGTCGCGGGAGAGTTGGCGGCGGTAGCCGGCCGGGCCGAGCGGCGGCTCGAAGGTGCGGCCCTGCATGTGGTCGCCCAGCACCAGCTCGGCCATCGTCTCGAACATCGGCAGCTCGATCTCCTGCCCCGCCTTTTGCCCGTCGCGCTCGCGGGCGAACAGGGCGGCGGCGATGGCGGTGGCGGCGCGCAGGCCGACGGCGCGGTCGGCGATGGCGGTGGGAACGTAGCGCGGGGCCTGGCCGCTGGCTTCCGCCGCCAGGCTCGGCAAGCCGACCGCGCCCTGGATCAGGTCGTCGTAGGCCGGGCGCGGCGCGTAGGGGCCACCCTGGCCGAAGCCGGTGATCGCCACGTAGATGAGGCGTGGGTTGACGGCGCGGACGTCGTCGTAGCCGAGGCCCAAGCGCCGCATCGCCGCCGGGCGGACGCTGGCGACGAGGACGTCGGCGCCGCGGCAGAGGTCGCGCAGCGCGGCGCGGCCCTCGTCCCGCTTGAGGTCGAGCACGATGCTGCGCTTCGAGCGGTTGGCGTTGAGGAAGATCGCGCCCATGCCGGGGTTGCGCATCGGGCCGACGCCGCGGACCATGTCGCCGCCCGGCGGCTCGACCTTGATCACGTCCGCGCCGAGATCGCCCAGGATCATCGTGGCGTAAGGTCCCATCAGCACGCTGGTCATGTCGATGATGCGCACGCCTGCCAGTGGTCCGGCCATCCGCGTTCTCCTGCCCTGGCCCGCGCCGCCCCGTCCGTCCCGACGCCGCATCTCGCCGCGGCCGAGTCCGCGCCGGTCGCGGCCACGTGTCAGCAGGATCGCTCGGCGTCGTCGACGCGGGAGCGTCGCTTCACTCTGCTGACACGGGGGCGTCGCTCCACCACTGCAAATGCCAGGTTCGAGGCCAGATGCGCCTTGACCAAATCCGCGCGGTTGAGGAAGCAAGCTGGATGTCACGCAGACGAGACCACGGCGATTGGAAAAGCTCGAAGCCGCTGCGCGACGCCGGTGTGGTGGTGATCGGCGCGGGCGTGGCCGGGCTGTCTGCGACGCGGCGGCTGCGCGCGCAGGGCGTGCCGGTGACGCTGATCGAGGCCGGCGAGCGCGTCGGCGGGCGGGCGCACACGATCACCCTCGGCGGTCAGCCGTTCGACCGCGGCGCGTCCTGGCTGCACGATGCGGCGCGCAACCCGCTTGTCGCGCTGGCGACGGCGGAGGACGGGCTGTTCGACTCGGATCGGGCCGGGCAAACGCGGCTGAGCATCGGCGGCCGGGTGGCGACGGCGGCGGACCATGCCGCCTACGATGCCGCGTGGGCGCGGTTCGAGGCGGTGGCCGGGCCAGCGCCGGACCGGTCGGACATGACTTTGGCCGAAGCGATGCGCCCGATGGCGCACGATCCGTGGGCCAGGCTGATCGCGGTGTGGGAGGGGGCGATCATTGCCGCCGCCGATGCGGACCGGCTCGGGGCGGACGATTGGCGGCGCAACCGGTTGGGCGGCCGCAACATGGTGGCGCCGGGCGGGATCGGGGCGTTCGTGACCCGGCACCTGGCCACGGCGGCGCGGCTGGGCACGCCAGCCCACCGGGTGAAATGGGGCGGGGACGATGTTGAGGTGGAAACCCCGGCCGGAACGATCCGAGCGGGGGCGGCCATCGTCACCGTCTCGACCGGCGTGCTGGCAGGGGGCGGCATCCGGTTCGATCCCCCATTGCCCGGCGCGGTCGAGGCGGCGATCCGGGCGTTGCCGATGGGATTGCTGAGCAAGATCGCCTTCCCCGCGCCGGAAGGCCGCCTCGGACTGGCGGCGAATACGTTGCTGGAAGACCGGGACGGGCGGATGACGTTCAACGCCTGGCCGCAGGGGCGCAGCCACTTGATAGGGTTTTACGGTGGCGCGTTGGCCTGGGAGGTCGCGCCGGACCCGCGGATGGCGCAGGACATGGCGCGCGCCGAGTTGAAGCGGATGCTGGGCACCGAGGCGGCGCGCGCCCTCGGCCCGGCAATCGCGGTGACGGATTGGGGCACCGATCCCCTGACGCTCGGGGCCTACGCCTACGCCGGGCCGGGAGATGCGGCGGCGCGGAGCGCCCTGGGTATGGCGTGCCTGGGCGGGCGGGTGCTGTTCGCGGGCGAAGCGACTCGGACCGACGGGCTGGCCGGAACCGTCGGCGGCGCGTTTCTCAGCGGTGCCGAGGCGGCGGACCGGATCCTGGCGCTCGGGCCGGCTCAGATGCCGCGGGTATTGACGTAGAGGGCGTAGATCGATTGGGAGGCCGCCATGAACAGCCGGTTGCGACGGCGGCCGCCGAAGCACAGGTTGGCGCAGCGCTCCGGCAGGGCGATGCGGCCGATCGGCGCGCCGCCCGGGTTGAACACCATGACGCCGTCGAGTTCCGGCGTCCCCATTCCCCAGCCGCACCACAGGTTGCCGTCCTCGTCGATCCGAAAGCCGTCGGGCGTGCCGGGGCCCGCGTCGATGAAGGTGCGGCGGTTGGTGAGCGTGGTTCCGGCCACGTCGTAGGCCAGGATCTCGCGCGGCTCAGCCCGGCTGGCCACGACGTAGAGGATGCGCTCGCCGGGGGAGAAGGCGAGGCCGTTGGGGCCTGGCACATCATCGGCGACGACGCTCGCCTGCCCGGTCGCGGGATCGAGGCGGTAAACGGCGGCCGGCAGTTCCTGCTCGGCGCGGTTGCCTTCGTAGTCGCCCAGGAGGCCGAACGGCGGATCGGTGAACCAGATCGCGCCGTCCGAGGCGACGACGACGTCGTTGGGCGAGTTGAGCCGCTTGCCGTCGAAACGGTCGATCAACGTGATCACCGTGCCGTCGTGCTCGGTGCGGCTGACGCGGCGGGCGCCGTGCTCGCAGGTGACGAGGCGGCCCTGCTGGTCGCGGGTGTTGCCGTTGGCGTAGTCGCTCGGGCGGCGGTAGTCGCTCAATTGGCCGGTCTGCTCGTCCCACTTGACGATGCGATTGTTGGGAATGTCGCTGACCAGGAGGTGCCGCGCGTCGCCGAACCAGACCGGTCCTTCGGCCCAGCGCAGGCCGGTGCCCAGGCGCTCGACCGCCGAGAGCGCGAGCCGATACTTCGCGAAGCTGGGATCGAGAATGTGAATTGCGGGATCCGGGTAGAACGAGCTTGCTTGCCACATGCAACGTGCTCCTTGAGATGTCGTGGCGGCGTTGTATAGCGGAACTCCGGCGTCAAAAAGTTGTGGACGGGATGTAATGCATCCGAACCCCGCGCACGGCGTTGGCCGCTGGAGTCAGGCAATGGAGGCATGAATGGCTGACAAACCGACGATGACGACCGAGTTCGGCAACGCGATCGCCGACAACCAGAACTCCCTGACCGCCGGGCCGCGTGGCCCGATGCTGATGCAGGATTTCGCGCTGATCGAGAAGATGGCGCACTTCAACCGCGAGCGCGTGCCGGAACGCGTGGTGCATGCCAAGGGCTACGGTGCGCACGGCACGTTCACGGTGACGCACGACATCAGCCAGTACACCCGCGCCAAGCTGTTCGGGAAGATCGGCAATACCTGCCCGATGTTCGCGCGGTTCTCGACCGTGGGCGGCGAGAGCGGGTCCGCCGACGTGGCGCGCGACCCGCGCGGCTTCTCGCTGAAGTTCTACACTGAGGAGGGCAACTGGGACATGGTCGGCAACAACACGCCGATCTTCTTCGTTCGCGACCCGCTCAAGTTCAGCGACTTCATCCGCACCCAGAAGCGCGACCCGGGGACGCACCTGAAGCCGCACTGGCGCCGATGGGATTTCTGGGGCTTGTCGCCCGAGGCCGTGCACCAGGTCATGATCTTGTATTCGGATCGCGGCACCCCCGTCTCCGCCCGCTTCATGCACGGTTACGGCAGCCACACCTTCAGCTTCTGGAACAAGGATGGCGAGCGGTTCTGGGTTAAGTTCCACTTCCTGAGCCAGCAGGGCATCAAGAACTGGACGGACAAGGAAGCCACGGCGATCATGGGTGAGAACCCGGACAGTTCGACCCAGGACCTGGCCGAGGCGATCGACAACGGCGATTTCCCGCGCTGGACCATGAAGATCCAGGTGATGCCGGAGAAGGACGCCGACACCTACAAATGGCATCCGTTCGACCTCACCAAGGTATGGCCGCACGACGACTACCCGCTGATCGAGGTCGGCACGGTCGAGCTGAATCGCAATCCGGAGAACTACTTCGCTGAGGTGGAGCAAGCCGCATTCGAGCCGAGCAACGTCGTGCCCGGCATCGGCTTCAGCCCCGACAAGATGCTGCAGAACCGCATCCTGTCCTACCCGGACGCGCACCGCTATCGCATCGGGGGCAACTATCAGCAGATCCCGATCAACAAGCCGCTCGCGCCGGTGGCCACCTACAACCGGGATGGCGCCCTGCGGGTGGACGGCAACGGCGGCGGCAAGGTGGACTACGAACCGAACTCGTTCGGCGGGCCGGTGGAGGATCCGTCGGTGAAGGAGCCGCCGTTGCGGATCGATGGTTCCGGCGACCGCTACAACAGCTACCCGTGCGACGATGAGGACTACTACGGCCAGCCACGGATGCTATGGGAGAAGTCGCTGGACGATCAGGGACGCCAGAACCTGGTGGACAACATCGTCGCCAGCATGAGCAACCCGACGATCGCGTTGCAGAACCCGCGGCCGATCCAGGAACGGATGCTGCGCCACTGGTATAAGGTCCACCCTGATTTCGGCCGTCGCGTGGCCGAGGGCCTAGGGCTTGGCGAGGAGCGCAAAGCAGCCGAGTAGCTTTTCGCGACCACCACCGCCACGCCGGCGCGGTAACCCTTCCGGTTGCCGCGCCGGTGCTGTATTCAACCGGAATGACTGAGTTTACCGGACGACGCGCCGTGGTAATGGGCGGCAGCCGAGGCATTGGCCGGGCCATCGCCCTCGGCTTTGCCCGCGCGGGCGCGTCAGTCGCGATCTGCGCCCGCGGCGCGGAGCCGCTGGAAAGCACGAAGCGCGAGATCGAAAGCTGCGGCGTGCCGGCGTTCGCGGCCTCCGCCGACCTGGCTGACCCCGACGCCATCGCGCGTTTCATGCCGGAAGCCGCGGCGGCCTTGGGCGGCATCAACATCTTGGTCAACAACGCGTCGGGGTTCGGCCGCGCCGACGACGAGGCGAGCTGGGCGGCGTCGGTCGCCGTCGACCTGATGGCGATCGTCCGGGCCAGCGCCGCCGCGCTGCCGTTCCTGGAGCACGCGTCGGACGGGGCGATCGTCAACGTGGCCAGCATCTCCGCCCTGCGCGCGACGCAGCGCAACCCGGCCTACGGCGCGATCAAGGCGGCGGCGATGCACTACACCGCGAGCCAGGCGCGCATGTTGGCGGCGAGAGGCATTCGGGTGAACGCCGTCGCCCCCGGCTCGATCGAGTTCCCGGGCGGCACCTGGGAGCGGCGACGCACGGACGACCCGGCGCTCTACGACGCCACGCTGTCGCGCATCCCGTTCGGGCGCATGGGCGCCCCGGAGGAAGTGGCCGACGTGGTGCTGTTCCTCGCCTCGCCGCGGGCGCGGTGGGTGACGGGGCAGAGCATCGTCGTCGATGGCGGGCAGTTGCTTGGAGCCTGAGCGCATGGGCGACGTGACGGGCGGCGGCGCGGGCTGGTCGTGAACGGGGTCGATCTGAGGCGGCGCGCGCTGGTGGGCGCGGCGGCGGCGGCGAGTGTCGTAGGCAGCCTGCCCAGCATCGCGGCCGAGGACAAGCTGCCCTTCGATAGTCAAACGGTCCGCGGCTTGGCGCGCGCCCTGGCCGCCGCGCCCTACAAGCCGCCAGAGTCGGCGTTGCCGGAGGCGTTCGCCAATCTTGACTACGACGCTTACCGCCAGATCCGCTTCGACCCGAACCAGGCGCTGTGGCGCGGCGCCGGGCTGCCGTTCCAGGTGCAGTTGTTCCATCGCGGGTTCCTGTTCGCCAATCGAATGGAGCTGTTCGAGGTGGTGGACGGCCAGGCGCGGCCGGTCGTCTACCGCCCGGAGCTGTTCGATTTCGGTCCCAAGCTGCGCCCGCCGGAGGGCGACCTCGGCTTCGCCGGCTTCCGGTTGCACGCGCCGATCAACCGTCCCGACGTGTTCGACGAAGTGGCGGTGTTCCTCGGTGCGAGCTATTTCCGGGCGGTAGGGCGCGACCAGCAGTACGGCCTGTCGGCGCGCGGCCTGTCGCTCAAGACGGCGGACCCCGGCGGCGAGGAGTTCCCGCTGTTCCGCGCCTTCTACCTCGAACGGCCGCAGCCCGGCACCAACAGCGTCGTCGTCACCGGCCTGCTCGACAGCCCGAGCGCGGCCGGGGCGATGCGCGTCACGCTGCGGCCCGGCGACGACACGGTGATGGACGTCGAGCTGACGCTGTTCCCGCGCACGGACCTGGCCCAGCCGGGCATCGCCACCGGAACCAGCATGTTCCTATACGACGCCACCAACCGCACCGCCTTCGATGACTGGCGGCGGGCGGTCCACGACAGCAACGGGCTGATGATGCTGACCGGGCGGGGCGAGCGGCTGTGGCGTCCGCTCTCGAACCCGCGCACGCTCCAGGTCAGCAGCTTCGTGGACGCCAGCCCGCGCGGCTTCGGGCTGATGCAGCGCACGCGCGGGTTGGCCGACTTCGATGACTTGGAAGCCCGCTACGAGAAGCGCCCGAGCCTGTGGGTGGAGCCGATCGGCGACTGGGGCGAAGGCGTCGTGCAGTTGGTGGAGATCCCGACGCGCGAGGAGATCCACGACAACATCGTCGCGTTCTGGCGGCCGAAGCAGCCGTTGCGGGCCAAGGGCGAGCACAACATCACCTACCGGCTGCACTGGTGCGCCTCCGCGCCGGTGCAGTCCGACCTGGCGCGGGTGATCCGGACCAGCGCCGGGGCAGGGTCGTCGGGGCGGGTGTTCGTGATCGACGTTGCCGGGCCGAAGCTCGCGGCGTTGGGCCCGGACACGGCGTTGGAAACCCGGGCCAGCGCCGACAAGGGCGCCATCAGCAACGTGCTGGCGACCCCCAACCCGGAGCAGGGCGGCTGGCGCATGAGCTTCGAGATGAACCCGGGCGACGCCAAGCTGGTTGAGTTGCGCGCCACGCTGATGCAGGGCGACGCACCGCTGAGCGAGACCTGGGTCTACCGGTGGACGGCCTAGCCGCCGCCTTCCACGCCTTGCCCCCGGAGTCGCCGCTCGACATGCCGGTGCAGGACCTGGCTCGCGCCCCGGGCAAGGCAGCGCGGCCGCCGTCCTCGCCGCCCGGCATGGCATGGCGGCGGGCGTTGGTGCTGGGCGGCTCCGTGGTCATGACGGCGCTGGCGGCGCGGGAGATGCACCTCGTGCTCGGGGTGACCGGGACGACGCCGCTCGAAGTCGCCATCCTGGTGCTGTTCACCAGCCTGTTCGCCTGGATCGCGTTGTCGCTGATCAGCAGCACGTGCGGGTTCGTCGCCATGCTGCGGCGCGGCGATGAGGCGGCCGGGCTAGACGCCGACGTGGCCGCCCTGCCCCGCACGGCGCTGCTGATGCCGGCCTACAACGAAGCGCCGGCGCGGATCATGGCGGCGCTCGCGGTGATCCACGCCGACCTGGCCCGGCTCGGCGCGGGCGAGCGGTTCGACCTGTTCATCCTCAGCGACACCACCGACCCGGACGCCTGGATCGCCGAGGAGGCGGCATTCCTGGCGCTCAGGGCCGAGACGGGCGCGGGCCATATCTTTTATCGCCGCCGGGCCAGGAACACCGAGCGCAAGGCCGGCAACATCGCCGACTGGGTGCGGCGCTGGGGCGGAGCCTACCCGCATTTCATGATCCTGGACGCCGACAGCGTCATGACCGGTACTTGCATCATCCGATTGTCGGCGGCGATGGCGGCGATGCCGGGCGCGGGGCTGATCCAGTCCCTGCCGGTGATCGTCGGCGCGCAAACCCTGTTCGCGCGGATGCAGCAGTTCGCCGGCCGGCTGTACGGGCCGATGATCGCGCACGGCATCGCCTGGTGGCATGGGGCGGAGGGCAACTACTGGGGCCACAACGCGATGATCCGCACCCGCGCCTTCGCCGAGGCGGCCGGCCTCCCGACCCTGCCCGGCCGCAAGCCGTTCGGCGGCCACATCATGAGCCACGATTTCGTCGAGGCGGCGCTGATCCGGCGCGCGGGCTGGGCGGTGCACATGCTGCCGGCGCTGCGGGGCAGCTACGAGGAGTGCCCGCCATCGTTGACCGAACTCGCGGTGCGCGACCGGCGCTGGTGCCAGGGCAACCTGCAGCACGCGGCGGTGCTGCCGGCGCGTGGACTGCACCCGATCAGCCGGCTGCACTTGCTGATGGGCATCGGCAGCTACGTCACCGCGCCGCTGTGGCTGCTGTTCCTGGTGCTGGGGATCCTGATCTCGGTGCGGGCGCGGTTCGTGCTGCCGGACTATTTCCCGGCCGGGCCGAGCCTGTTCCCGACCTGGCCGGTGGTCGACCCGGTGCGGTCGATGTGGGTGTTCATCGGCACCATGAGCGTGTTGCTGGGGCCGAAGCTGCTGGCCTGGATCGCGCTCGTGGCGCGGCGGGAGGAGCGGCATGGCTTCGGCGGCGCGGTGCGCGCCTTGCTGGGCGTCCTGACCGAGACGGTCGTGGCCGGGCTGCTGGCGCCGGTGACGATGCTGACGCAATCAACCTCGGTCGCCACCATCCTGTCGGGGCGCGACTCCGGGTGGCAGCCGCAGGTGCGCGAGGACGGGCGGGCGCCGTTTCGCGATACGCTCCGCCAGTACCTGCCGCATACCCTGACCGGACTCGGGCTCGGGTTGACGTCGTGGGCCGTGTCAACGCCGCTGCTGCTGTGGATGTCGCCCGTGGTGGTCGGTCTCGCGCTCGCCGCGCCGCTGGCCGCGTTGACGGCGCGGCGGGGCGCCGGGCGAGCGTTGCGGCGGCTCGGCTTGCTGCGGACGCCGGAGGAGGCCTCGCCGCCGCCGGTCCTCTCGGAAGCCCGGCGATTGCAACCGCGGTTCGCGCAGCCAGCGATGGGCGCGGTCGAGCGGCTGATCGCCGACCCGGCGTTGCTGGCGGCGCACCGGGCCATGCTGCCGCCGGGGCGGCAGCCGGGAGAGCCGTTCGACCCGGCGCTGCTGGTCGGCCTGGCCAAGCTCGCCGAGATGGAAGGCCTGGACGGGATCGGCTGGCTCAGCCGGGCGGAGCGGGCGGCGGTGCTGGCGGACGGCGAAGGGCTGCGGCGGATCGAGGCGCTGGCGGGGCGGCCAGGCTCGGCGTGATCAGCCGACGCCGCGAAGGTCTGTCCGGGCCGCGGCCCAGCGGGACAAGCGGCCCACCGCCTCGTCGAGCAACAACTCTCGTTTGCAGAAGGCGAACCGAACGTAGTGCGTCGGCGCTTCGCTCTCGTAGAACGCCGAGACGGGGATCGCGGTGACCCCGGCGTGCTCCGTGATGTGGCGGCAGAACGCGGCATCGTCGCCGGCGAAGCCGAGCGGGCCGATGTCCGCGGTGACGAAGTAGCTGCCCATCGCCGGCAGCACGCCGAAGCCGATGCCTGCCAAGCCAGCCGACAGGCGGTCGCGCTTGGCCGCCAGGGCGGTCGACAGCCCGGCGAAGTAGGCCTCGTCCTTGGCCAATCCCACCGCCACCGCGCGTTGCAGGTTCGGGGGCGTGGTGAAGGTGAGGTTCTGGTGCGCCTTGGCGACCACGGCCGCCAAGGTGGCGGGGGCGGTGACGTAGCCGATCTTCCAGCCAGTCAGGCTGAACGTCTTGCCGGCGCTGCCGACGCGCAGGCACCGCTCGCGCAAGCCGGGCAGGCTCATCAGCGGGATGTGCCGCCAGCCATCGAACGTCAGGTGCTCGTAAACCTCGTCGCAGATGGCATAGGCATCGTGCTTCTGCACCAGGTCGGCGATGAAGGCGAGTTCTGCCGCTGTGAACACCTTGCCGGTCGGGTTCATCGGCGTGTTGAGCAGGATGGCCTTGGTGCGCGGCCCGAAGGCGCTCGCGAGCGCGGCGCGCGGCAGTTCCCACTTCGGCGGCGACAGGCGCACCAGGCGAGGGACCGCGCCGAGCAGGCGGATGGCGGGCAGGTACGTGTCGTAGAGCGGCTCGATTAGCACGACCTCGTCGCCGGGGTTGAGCAGCGCCATCAGGCAGGCGGTGATCGCCTCGGTGGCGCCGGAGGTGACGACCACTTCCGTGTCGGGATCGGCCTCGATGCCGTAGAACCGGCGGTTGGCGGCGGCGACGGCGTGGCGCAACTCGGGCACGCCAGTCAGCGGCGGATATTGGTTGCGATTGTCGAGCAGCGCGTCGGCCGCCGCCTGGACGACGTCGGCCGGGCCTTCAGTGTCGGGGAAGCCCTGGCCGAGGTTGATGGCCTCGTGCTTCGCCGCCAGCGCCGACATGATGGTGAAGATGGTCGTGCCCATGTTGGCGAGCAGGTCGTTCACGGGCTTCAACGCATCGCACTCCGAAGGCGCTCGAATGAGGCGGCACTATGCGAGAAGCCATCACCCGGTTCAACCTGCCCCCTGCCTGGGCAGTCATGCGCGGCCGATGCACAAAGGCGGCGCACGTCCCGCTCGAAGCGATGGGACGGGCCTGACATCCGGGCTCGCATTGCCCGCTGGCACGCCGCGTGCAAACCTCTGCCGCCGTCCTCCGGGATGGGCGGCCATCGAGAACGGGAGGATGCCGGGTTCAGGCCTGGCCGACGCGCATGAAGAAAATCGAGGCGGTCATCAAACCTTTCAAGCTGGACGAAGTGAAGGACGCGCTGCACGAGGTCGGCTTGCAGGGCATCACAGTGCTGGAAGCCAAAGGCTTCGGCCGGCAGAAAGGGCACACCGAACTCTACCGCGGCGCGGAGTACGTCGTCGATTTCCTGCCGAAGGTGAAGATCGAGGTGGTGTGCGAGGACGACGTGGTGGAGCGCGCCGTGGAGGCGATCACCAACGCGGCCCGAACGGGGCGGATCGGCGACGGCAAGATCTTCATCACCCCGGTCGAGGACGTCGTCCGCATCCGCACCGGCGAGCGGGGCCAGGACGCGATTTAGCGGCTCCCCGCCAACGCCGAACGAGATTATTGGGACCAAGGCGCGACTGGGCGCGACACTGCGAAAAGGATTGGGACAGGATGAGTGACACGAGCGAGGACAGCGTCGCCAAGGTGCTTGAGCTGATCAACGAGAACAGCGTGGAATACGTGGACCTTCGGTTCACCGACCCGCGCGGCAAATGGCAGCACACGGCGCAGCACGTCTCGACGATGGACGAGGACGCGTTCCGTGACGGCATCATGTTCGACGGCTCCTCGATCGCCGGCTGGAAGGCGATCAACGAGAGCGACATGATCCTAATGCCCGACGCGAGCACGGCGGTGATGGACCCGTTCGCGGCCAAGCCGAGCCTGATCCTGTTCTGCGACATCTACGAGCCGAGCACCGGCCAGCCCTACGCCCGCGACCCGCGCAGCACGGCCAAGAAGGCGCAGGCCTACGTCAAGTCGAGCGGCGTCGGCGACACGGTGATGGTGGGCGCCGAGGCCGAGTTCTTCGTGTTCGACAGCATCCGCTTCGGCACCGGGCCCAACTTCGGCACCTACCAGATCGAGAGCATCGAGGGGCCGGGCGCCAACTTGCGGGAGTATCCCGAGGGCAACATGGGCCACCGCCCCGGCGTCAAGGGCGGCTACTTCCCGGTGCCGCCGGTGGACAGCGAGAGCGACCTGCGCGCCGAGATGCTGAGCAGCATGGGCGAGATGGGCCTGCCGATCGAGAAGCACCACCACGAGGTGGCGCAGAGCCAGCACGAGCTGGGCACCAAGTTCGGCAGCCTGCTGACGATGGCCGACCAGATGCAGATCTACAAGTACTGCGTCCACAACGTCGCCCACAGCTACGGCAAGACGGCGACGTTCATGCCGAAGCCGATCTTCGGCGACAACGGCTCCGGGATGCACACGCACCAGAGCATCTGGAAGGACGGCAAGCCGCTGTTCGCCGGCAACGGCTACGCCGACTTGTCAGAAACCTGTCTTTATTACATCGGCGGCATCATCAAGCACGCCAAGGCCTGCAACGCCTTCACCAACCCGACCACCAATAGCTACAAGCGGCTGATCCCCGGCTTCGAGGCGCCGGTGCTGCTGGCCTACTCGGCGCGCAACCGCTCGGCGTCGTGCCGCATCCCCTATACCACCAACCCGAAGGCCAAGCGGGTGGAGGTGCGGTTCCCGGACGCGACGGCCAACCCTTACCTGGCCTACTCGGCGCTGCTGATGGCCGGCCTCGACGGCATCCGCAACAAGATCCATCCGGGCGAGGCGATGGACAAGGACCTCTACGACCTGCCGCCCGAGGAGCTGAAGGGCATCCCGACCGTGTGCGGCAGCCTGCGCGAGGCGCTGGGCGCGCTCGAAGCCGACCACGACTTCCTGCTCGCCGGCGACGTGTTCAGCGAGGAGCAGGTCAAGAGCTACATCGAGCTGAAATGGACGGAAGTCTACCGTTTCGAGCACACGCCCCATCCGGTCGAGTTCGAGATGTACTACTCGGCCTGACCACGTTGACGGCAACCCCGGCCATCGAAACGGCCGGGGTTCGCTCTGAACATCGTCATTCATCATACGGTTGCGACGCCGTGGTCATCGCGTCATCGTTCAACGGGATCGAGGTCACATGCGCCATGTTCCGACCAATGAGCGCCGTTGTCGCGCCGCCGCGCTGAGGCGCGGCAGTTGGGCCGCGACGGCCGCCGTCGCCGGAATGGCGCTCGCTGGCCCGGCCTACCCGCAGTCGGCGCTGCCCGGGCAGGTCGGCGTAACGACGGACCCCGTCGCCACAGCGGCCAACAAAACAGATAGCGCGACCGCGTCCGGCGGTTGGTTCAGCGGCATCAAGCTCGGCCTGCAGGGCGAGGCCGGCATCGTCGGCAACACGCTCGGCCCGGCCAACAACCGCAACTTCGGCCGCCTCGTCCTCGACAACGCCAATCGGCCGGTCCTGAATCAGGTCCTGCTCACCGCAGCCCGGCCGATCGATCCCAAGTCGGCCAGCGTCGACATCGGCTTCAACGTCCAGGTGCTCTACGGCTCCGACGCCCGCATCTACCAGACGCTCGGCGTCTTCGACCAGCTCATCCATGACCGCAACCAGTTAGCGGTGATCGAAGCGGATTTCGTGGCCCGGTTCCCGAACGTCTTCGCCAACGGCCTAGACGTGAAGGCAGGCATCTTCCCCACGCCGCTCGGCATCGAGGTCATCGACCCGAAGGCGAACCCGTTCTATTCGCATTCGTACATCGGCCTTTACGGCCTGCCGTTCAAGCACACGGGCGTGCTGACCACATCGCACGTCTCCGACCAGCTCGACGTCTATTTCGGCGTCGACACCGGGTCGCAGACCTGGCTCGCCTACGGTTGGGGCGACAACAACAACCGCCCCGCCGGCATCGCCGGCGTCGGCCTCAACCTGCTCGACGGCAAGTTGACGGTGCTCGCACTGACCCATATCGGCCCCGAGAACAGCCGCCGCAGCACGCCGTTCGGCAACTCGGCGATCCGCTATTACAACGACATCGCCGTCGTGTACAAGGCGACGGACAAGCTGATTTTTTCGCTTGAGACCAACTACGCGCGCGACGACGGGCCCAAGGCGGAGGCGTACGGCGTCGCCGGCTACGCCTCCTACGCGCTGAACGACGTCATCACGCTGAACGGCCGGGCCGAGGTGTATCGCGACAACAACAACTTCTTCGTGGCGACGCCGGTGGGCAACCTCGACTACATCAACAGCCAGCGCGGAACAGGCGCTCAGCTGCTGACGGCGCGACGGCCAACGACCTATTCTGAGTTCACCTTAGGACTGACCTACAAGCCGTCCTGGGCGCCGAAGGCGTTCAGCACCGCCCTGGTGCGCCCCGAAGTCCGCTACGACCGGGCGCTGAACGATGCGCGGCCTTACGGCGATGGCAGCAACCGCGGCGTGTTCACCCTGGCGGCCGACGTCGTGCTCGGCTTCTGAACCCTTCCCGAGTTGGATGAAGTCCCCTGGCGCAGCGGCGATATTGGTCGGCGCAACGAGCCTACGCACCTTGGACTATGGCGCGCCCTGAGGGATTCGAACCCCCGACATGCGGATTAGAAGGCCGCCGCTCTATCCAACTGAGCTAAGGGCGCTCCGGCGCACTGATGCGATCAGTGCGTCCAGTTCTCCGATCGGCCGTAACGGAAATTATCCGCGTAGGCTTTCGGCTTCATCGGCTTGGTCGGCGGCGGCACCTCGAGGTCGTAAGGAATGCCGTTGGCCTCGGCGAAGGCCACCGCATCCTCTCGGGTATCGAATCGCATGCGCAACTGGCTGCGGGTGTCGGCGCTGCCCCACCAGCCCATCATCGGGTCGTTGCGCTCGCGTTCCGCCGGCTCGTATTCGAGCATCCAGTCGCCGGCTTTGGCCAGGCCGGACTGTGTCGCCGTCTTAGGACGCTTGTAGATGCGGGCGCGCATACGCGATGGCTCTCCTTCAATGGTCGGGGCGGCCGGACTCGAACCGGCGGCCTCTTGTACCCAAAACAAGCGCGCTACCAGGCTGCGCCACGCCCCGGACCGGCTGTGGGTATAGCCCGCTTCGAGCGAGGCAGGAAGTCAGGACGCATTGCCGAAGATGCGCTGCTCCACCGTGTCCCCGGCGTGGATGCCGAGGCGCTTGGCGGTGCCGGCGGCGAGCTCCAGCGTCGCGCGCACCGGGCCGCGGCTCGGGATCGTCGCCAGGCTCTCCGGCACCGTGTCCTCCACCACCCGGCGGATGCTGCCGTCCGCGTTGATGAACAGCATGTCGAGCGACGTGATCGTGTTGCGCATCCACATCGCGCTGTCACGCGGCGCGCCCCAGTCGAACAGCATGCCGCCGTCGGGCGGCACGCCCTTGCGGAACATGAGGCCGACCGCCTGCTGCTCCGGCGTCAGCGCCAATTCGACTTGGAACGGGTGGCGCTGGCCGTCCTTGGTAACGACCGTCAGCTTCTCCTTGGGCAACTCGGGCTGCGCCGTGGTCTGCGCCACCACCTGCATTGGCACGACGGCCGGCAGCGACAACAGGAGCAGAAGGGCGGAACGACGGATCATGCCGGGAGCCTTTCAGACATCGTGAGCGCGGCCAATTCGCGGATCTCTGCCCGCACCGGGCCGTCCCGCGGCGCGTCGCGCAGGGTGGTGAACCAGTGCTCGGGCGGGTTGCGCCCGGCGGCGCGGTTATACACCAACGCCCGCAGCACCGCCTCCGCCGCCGGCGTCGTGCGCCCGGGGATGGGGATGTCATTCAGCGCCGCCCAGACGCCCGCCCAGCAGCGGCCGACGGTGTAAGGATTGTAGCCGCCGCCGCCGGTGACGACCAGCCGCGGCGCGAGGCCGCGCACGGCGGACACCACCTCCCAGTGGGCGTTGTTGGACAACGACAGCCGCGCGAGCGGGTCTTCCTCCAGCGCGTCCGCGCCGCATTGCAGGAAAATCGCCTGTGGCCGCCGCTCCTCGATCAGCGGCAGCACGGCATGGCGCAGCAGCCAGCGCATCTCGCTGTCGTTGAAGCCCTGCGGCACGGGCAGGTTGCGCGCGCCGCCCCCGGCCCGGTCGCCCGCGCGTCCCGTGAACGGCCAGCGCCCGGCCTCGTGCACGCTGATGGTGAACACCCGCTCGTCACCGTGGAACGCGTCCTGCACGCCGTCGCCGTGATGGGCGTCGATGTCGAGGTAGACGATGCGCTCCAGCCCGGCATCGAGCCAGGTGAGCAGGCCGAGCACCGGGTCGTTGAGGTAACAGAAGCCGCTGGCGCGCGCCGGCCGGCCGTGATGCGTGCCGCCGCCGGGGCAGTGGACGACGCCGCCCGCCAGCGCCAGCCGGCAGGCCAGCATGACCCCGCCGGCCGAGGTCATCGGGCGGCGATAGATCTCGGGATAGACGGGATTGCCCTCCGCGCCGATGCGGAAGCGGTCGCGGTCCTCGTCGCTCACCGCCTGCGCCGCCTCGGCCCGGAACAGCGCGTCAACGTAGGCCGGGTCATGGAACCGCTCGACATCGGCCCGCTCCGCCATCGGGGCGGCGCGGAACTGCGCATCGTCCAGCCAGCCCATCGCCCGGCACAGGTCGGTGCACGTCGTCACCCGCGGGATCGCCAGCGGGTGCGTCGGTCCGTAGGTCGAACCGCGATAAATCTCGCTGCCGATGTAGAGCGGCCTGGGGAGCGGGCGCGGCAGCATCCCGCTCAGGCGCGTTGCGGCATGCCGTGCGGCACGACCGTGCCGACGATGCCGGCGTCGAGCGCCTCGTAGCCGGCGTAGTCGATGGTGGCGTAAAGCTCGGCGCGGGTCTGCATGGCGTCGATCATGCCCTGTGTGCCGCCGTCGCGGCGGATGGCGGCGTAAAGCGTCTCCTGCGCCTTGTTGGCGACCCGCAGGCTGCTGACCGGCCAGATCACCATGCGGTAGCCCATCTGCTCGAACTCGGCCGCGGTGAAGAACGGCGTGCGGCCGAACTCGGTCATGTTGGCGAGCAACGGCACGCCGGGCATGCGGCGGGCGAACTCGCGGAACATGGCGGCGTCGTGCAGCGCCTCCGGGAAGATCGCGTCGGCGCCCGCCTGCACGTAGAGCGCCGCCCGTGCCACCGCGCCGTCCATGCCTTCACTGGCGGCGGCGTCGGTGCGGGCGATGACGTAGAGATGACGCCGGGCGCGGCGGGCGGCGGCGACTTTGGCGGCCATGTCCTGCGCGTCGGCCAACTTCTTGTCGTTGAGGTGGCCGCACTTCTTCGGCAGCACCTGGTCCTCGATGTGCACCGCCGCCGCCCCCGCGTCCTCGAAGCTGCGCACCATGCTCATCACATTCAGCGCCTCGCCGTAGCCGGTGTCGCCGTCCACCAGCACCGGCAGCCCGCTGGCGCGCGCCACCTGGCGGACGAAGAAGCAGACCTCGTCCACCGTGATCACGCCGAGATCCGGCAGGCCCATGCTGGCGGTCATCGCCGCCCCGGACAGGTAGCAGGCCTCGAACCCGGCCGCTTTCGCCTGCAACGCCGCCATGCCGTTGTGCGCGCCGGGGATCTGCGTGATGCCGCCAGCCTCGATGAGGCCGCGGAACCGTTCGCCCGCGGGCTGTTGGGGCGTGTGCTCGGCGACGAGGTAGGGCATGGTCAGGCTCCCGCATGAGTGCATCCGGCGCCAAGGCTGCGCCCAGGCGTGATTTAGGCGGTCGGCGGCGCGTCCGCTAGCCGGCCAGGGCCCCGCGCCCCACCGGTTGCACGCCCCCAACCCCGCCGATAATGTCCGCCCGATGTGAAGGAGTGGCTATTGCGATGGACATGACAGGCGAGCGTCGGATCGCGGCGCCCCGGCAGAAGGTCTGGGACGCGCTCAACGACCCGGCCGTGCTGAAGGCGTGCATCCCCGGTTGCGAGAGCCTCGAGAAGACCAGCGACACCGACCTCAAGGCCACCGCCGCCATCAAGATCGGCCCCATCGCCGCCCGCTTCACCGGCAAGGTGCATCTGACTGACCTCGACCCGCCGAACAGCTATCACATCGGCGGCGAGGGCCAGGGCGGAGTCGCCGGCTTCGCCAAAGGGGGTGCCGACGTGCGCCTGGCCGACGACGGCGGCGACACGCTGCTGAGCTACGACGTCAAGGCCCAGGTCGGCGGCAAGATCGCCCAGCTCGGTGCCCGCCTGATCGACGCCACCAGCAAGCAGATGGCGGACCTGTTCTTCGACCGCTTCACGGCCATGGTTGCCACGCCCGCCCCGGAGATGGCCGAAGCGGGTGGCCACGCCGGCGCGGTCAACGCGCCTCCGGACGCGGCTCGCCAGCCCGCGCCGGCGACGGCCGCGCCGGAGATGGAGGACGTGCAGCCGAGACTCGCCTCGCCCGACCCAGGGGTCGAGGGCACGCCCCTGCCGATCCCGCCCGGCATTATGCCGACGCCCGCGCCCAGCCTCTCGATCTTCGCCCTGATCCCGGCCGAGATGTTCGGCCTGCCGATCATCGCCATCATCGGCATCGTCTTGTGGCTGATCATCTTCGTGCTGATCTTCAAAAGCTACGTCTTTGGCTGACCCAGCCTCCCTTCCCGCCTCGGTCGCCGAGACCGCCGCCCTGCTCGCGGCGGGCGGCTACGTCGCCGACGAAGCGCTGGCGACGACGGTTCACCTGGCGCTGGCGATGCGCCGGCCGCTGTTCCTCGAAGGCGAGCCCGGCACCGGCAAGACCGAGATCGCCAAGGTGCTGGCCGCCGGGCTGGGCCGCCGCCTGGTGCGGCTGCAATGCTACGACGGCATGGACCTCGCCGCCGCCGCTTACGAATGGGACCATGCCAAGCAACTGATGGCGATCCGCCTGGCCGAAGCCGCGGGCGAGCGCGACCAGGCCCGGCTCGGCGCCTCCATCTTCGGCCGCGCCTTCCTGCAGGAGCGCCCGTTGCTCAGCGCCATCGACCCCGGGCAGCCGCCCGCCGTGCTGCTGATCGACGAGCTGGACCGCGCCGACGAGCCGTTCGAGGCGTTCCTGCTCGAACTGCTGGCCGACTACCAGATCACCGTGCCGGAGTTCGGCACCATCGCGGCGGACGTGCCCCCGGTCGTGGTCCTGACCAGCAACCGCACCCGCGAGGTGCACGACGCGATCCGGCGACGCTGCCTTTACCAGTGGGTCGATTACCCCAGCCCGGCCCGCGAGCGCGCCATCCTGGCGGCCAAAGCGCCGGGCACGCCGGAGCGGCTGTCGGCCCAGGTGGTCGCCTTTGTGCAGCGGCTGCGCGCGATGGACCTGTTCAAGCTGCCCGGCGTCGCCGAGACGATCGACTGGGCCGCCGCCTTGCAGTACCTCGATCAGCACGAACTCGGCGCGTATGCGGTCGATGAGACGTTGGGCGTGCTGCTCAAGTACCAGGACGACATCGCCAAGGTGCGCGGCGCGGAGGCGGCGCGGCTGATCGCCGAAGCGCAAGAGGCCGCTTGATCGGCATGCCATGATCCCGCCGCGCGCGGCCGTGCCTGGGGCATCCCCCAACGGCGCGTTGGCGGCCAACATCGTGCGTTTCGCCGGGCTGCTGCGCCGGGCCGGGTTGCCGGTCGGCCCGGACAGCGTGATCGCCGCGAGCCAGGCTCTTGAGGTGCTGGGGCTTGGTGAGCGCAAGCAGGTCCGCGCCGCCCTGCGCGCGGTGATGGTCCAGCGCCACGAGAACGCCGAGATTTTCGACCAGGCCTTCGACCTGTTCTGGCGCGACCCGGCCGCCATGCGCCAGGCCGCGGCGCTCGCCATGCTGGACGGCACGCCGCCGCGCGAGCAGCCGCCCACTCCCGGCAGCCGCCGTCTGGCCGAGGCCATGTCCGCCCCGCGCCGCCCCCGCCCGCCCGAGGACCGGCCCCCCGAACTCGACGCCACCATGAGCGTCAGCGAGCGCGAGCAGCTCCAGCGCATGGACTTCGAGCAGATGAGCGCGGCGCAGATCGACAACGCCCACGCCGCCATCCGCCGCCTCGCCTTGCCGCTCGACCGCCGCCGCACCCGGCGCTTCCGGCCCGATCCGGCGGGGGCGCGCATCGACCTCGCCGCCACGCTCCGCACCAGCCTGCGGCGGGGCGGCGAGATCCTGGACCTCAGCCGCCGCCGCCGGGTCGTCCGCCCGCCGCCCTTGGTCGTGCTGTGCGACATCTCCGGCTCGATGGCGCGCTACGCCCAGGTGTTGCTGCACTTCCTGCACGCGGTCGCCAACAGCCGCGAGCGGGTCCACGTCTTCCTGTTCGGCACCCGGCTGTCCAACATCACCCGGCAGTTGCGGCACAAGGATGCCGAGGTCGCCTTCCAGATGGTCGCCGCCGCCGTCCCGGATTGGTCGGGCGGCACGCGCATCGGCGAGAGCATCGCCTTGTTCAACCGCCGCTGGGCCAAGCGCGTCCTCGGCCAGGGCGCGGTCGTGCTGCTGCTGACCGACGGGCTGGACCGCGACGGCGCGGAGGGCCTCGGGGAAGCGATGGACCGGCTGCACCGCTCAAGTCGCCGGCTGATCTGGCTCAACCCCCTGTTGCGCTGGGAGGGGTTCCAGCCCAAGTCCCTTGGCATCCGCGCCATGCTGCCGCACGTGGACGAGTTCCGCACCGTCCATAATCTCGACAGCCTGCGGGCGCTGGTGGACCTGCTGTCCCGCCCGGCGCCGGCGCGGGGCCGCACCGAATGGAGCACCGTGGGATGAGCGATGAGGACGTGCTGGGAACCGCCTCCGGCTGGCTGGCCGAAGGCGAGCAGGTGGCCATCGCCACCGTGACCGAGACCTGGGGCAGCTCGCCCCGCCCGGCCGGCAGCCAGATGGCGGTGACGGCCAGCGGGCGCATGGCCGGCTCGGTCAGCGGCGGCTGCATCGAGGGCGCGGTGGCCGAGGCGGCGCGCAAGACGATGGCGAGCGGGGAGCCGCAACTGCTCGACTTCGGCGTCACCGACGAGCGTGCCTGGGAAGTCGGCCTGGCCTGCGGCGGCAAGCTCAAGGTGTTCGTGGAAGCCCTGGCGTGACGCCAGCCCTGCTCGCCCGGTTGCAGGACGCCCGGGCCGGGCACCGGCCGGTGGTGGTGGCGACCAACCTGCGCTCGGGGACCCAGTACCTGCTGCCCGACGATCCGGTTCCCGCCCTGGCCGGTGCCGCCGCCCGCACCCTGGCCAGCGACCGCAACGCCACCGTCGAGGCGGACGGGGTGCCGTGGTTCCTCCACGCCCACAACCCGCCGATGCGGCTGGTGGTGGTCGGCGCGGTGCATATCGCCCAGGCGCTGGTGCCGATGGCCGCCGGCCTGGGCTACGCCGTCACCGTCACCGATCCGCGCCGCGCCTTCGCCACCGACGAGCGCTTCCCCGGTGTCAGTGTCAGCACCGACTGGCCCGACGAAGCGCTCGACGCGCTGAAGCCGGACGCCCGCACCGCCGTGGTGACGCTGACCCATGACCCCAAGCTCGACGATCCGGCGCTCGACCGCGCCCTGCGCTCCCCGGCCTTCTACATCGGCGCGCTCGGCTCCCGCAAAACCCACACCGCCCGTCTCGCCCGCCTGCGCGAGCTGGGCCATGGCGATGACGCCTTGGCGCGCATCCAAGGGCCGGTCGGCCTGTCCATCGGCGCCGTGACCGCGGGCGAGATCGCCCTCAGCGTGCTGGCCCAGCTCGTCGCCGTGCGGCGCGGCGCCGCGGGATGATCTTCGGCCCGACGCCCCTGGCCGCGGCCGAAGGGTGCGTCCTGGCCCACACCCAGCGCCTGCCCGGCCTGGTGCTGAAGAAAGGTGCCGTGCTCGACGCCGCCGCCGTCGCCGCCTTGCGCGAGGCGGGGCGCGACCCGGTGATCGCCGCCCGGCTCGAACCCGGCGACGTCGCCGAGGACGCCGCCGCCGCCCGCCTGGCCGACGCGCTGCTGTCGCCGGGGCTGACCCGTTCGCGCCCCGGCACCGGTCGGGTCAACCTGGTGGCCAGCCGCCCCGGCCTGCTGCGGCTCGACGCCGCCGGCATCAACGCCCTGAACCGCGTCGACGAGGGCCTGACGCTCGCCACCCTGCCGGATTGGGCCGGCGTCGGCGCGGGCGAGATGGTGGCGACGATCAAGGTGATCCCGTTCGCGGTTCCGGGCGCGGCGCTGGACCAAGCCGTGGCGGCGGCCGGCGCGGCCGGGCTGCGGCTGCACCCCTATCAGCCGCGCCGGGTCGGGCTGGTGATGACTACGTTGCCCGGCCTCAAGCCGTCCGTGCTGGCCGGGACGGCGGAGGCGACGCGCGACCGGGTGCAGGGCCTCGGCGGCACGCTGCTGCCGCCCGTCGAGTGCGGCCACGCCGAGGCCCCGATCGCCGCCGCGCTGCGCGACCTGACGGACCAGGGGGCCGATATCCTGCTGGTCGCCGGCGCGAGCGCCGTCGTGGACCGCCGCGACGTCGGGCCGTCCGGCATCATCGCTGCCGGCGGCGAGATCCTGCACTTCGGCATGCCGGTCGATCCCGGCAACCTGATCTGCCTGGGGCGCATCGGCGAGCGCCCGGCCCTGGTGCTGCCGGGCTGTGCCCGCAGCCCGAAGCTGAACGGCATCGACTGGGTGCTGGGCCGCCTGTTCGCCGGGTTGGCGGTGGACGGCGCGGCCATCGCCGGCATGGGTGTCGGCGGGCTGCTGAAGGACGTGGGCGCGCGGCCGCTGCCCCGCGCGAAGGCGGCCCCTGCCCCGCCGTCCGTCGCCGCCGTGGTGCTGGCGGCCGGGCGCAGCAGCCGGATGGGCGCGCGGCACAAGCTGCTGGTGCCGGACCGGGCGGGCAAGCCGATGGTGGCGCGGGTGGTGGACAACCTGCTGTCCGCGCCGGTTCGTCCGCTGATCGTCGTGCTCGGGCACCGCGCCGACGAGGTCGAGGCGGCGCTGGGGCGGCGGCCCGTCAGCTTGGTCCGGGCGGACGGATGGGAAACGGGGCTGGCCGCCAGCCTGCGCGCCGGCATCGCCGCCGTGCCGGACGCGGCCAAGGCGGCGATCGTCTGCCTGGGCGACATGCCGCTGGTGACGGCGCGCGTCGTTGCCCGGCTGATCGAGGCCTACGATCCCGACGAGGGCCGGCTGATCGTGGCGCCCACCTTCGGCGGCGCCGTGGGCAACCCGGTGCTGTGGGACCGGCGCTTCTTCCCCGAGATGATGGCCCTGGCCGGCGACCGCGGCGCGCGGGGCTTGCTGGACCGCCACGCCGAGCACGTCGCCACCGTGGCGCTCGACGACGACGCCGTGCTGCGCGACGTGGACACGCCGGAGCAGTTGGCCGGCCTGCCAGGCTTCTTGCAGCCGGCCTGACCAAGGCTCAGGCCAGCGCCGCCGCCGCCCACGCCGCCCAGGCCAACACCTCGCGATCATCCCCGGGCCGCCCGACAAACTGGATGCCCAGCGGCAAGCCGTTCGGCCCGGTCCCGGCCGGCACGGTGACGCAAGGAACGTGCAAGCCGGTCCAGATCAGGTTGAAGGACGGATCGCCGGTCCAGCCGATCCCGTTCGGCGCTTCGCCGGGAGCGGCGGGCGTGACCAGGACATCGAGGCCCTCCATCGCTGACGGGAACGCGTCCTGCAGCTCACGGAACGTTCGGCGGGCGGCGAGCAGCGCCGGGCCGCCCTGGGCGAGGCCCCACGCCAGCGCCTCGACCAGTCCGGGGCTGATCCGGTCCCGGTGGGCGGCGAGCTCCCATCCCATGGCGCGGGCGCTCTCGGCGTTCATCACCACCCTATGGGCGTCCTCCATCCCGTCGAAGGCGGGCGGCAGGACGTGCTCGCGCACCACGGCCCCGGCGCGGGCGAGCTGGCCGGCGGCCCGCTCCATCAGCGCCTCCGTTTCTGGCCCGGCGCGGCCGCGCATCGCGGTCCAGCACAGGCCGATGCGCGGGGCGGGCACGGCCTCGTCCGGGTCGCCGAGGTCGAGACCGGTGACCGCGCCCGTGAGCAGCGCGCAATCGGCGACGCTGCGGGCCATCACGCCGACGGTGTCCAGGCTCTCGCTCATCAGCTTCATGCCGTGCCGGTTGATGACGCCGAAACTCGGCTTGTAGCCGACGACGCCGCAAAAGGCCGCCGGTCGGATGACGCTGCCGGCGGTCTGGGTGCCGTAGGCGAACGGAAAGAAGCCGCTCGCGACCCCGGCCGCGGAGCCGCTGCTGGAGCCGCCCGGCGTATGGTCGGGGTTGACCGGGTTGGTCGTGGGGCCGGGCGCGCGGGTGGCGAACTCGGTCGTCACCGTTTTGCCGAGGACGACCGCGCCGGCGGCCCGCGCCCACGCGACCGGGGCGGCGTCGGCGCGGGGGCGGTGCCCGGCCCAGATCGGCGATCCGTAGCCGGTCGGCATGTCGGCCGTGTCGAGCACATCCTTGACGCCGAGCGGCAGCCCTCGCAGCGGACCCGGGCGGTGCGCGGCGGTGCGCGCGGCGACCGGGTCGTGATAGGCCATGGCCTGCACCACCGGCTCGCGGGCGGCGATCCGGGCCAGGCAGGCCTCGATCAGCGCGGACGGCGCGAGCCGCCCGGCTCGCATGGCGCGAAGGGCGGCGGTCGCGGTCAGGTCGGCGGGATCGGCCATCTTGGGTCTTTCGTTGTCGTGCCGCAAGCCTGGCGCAAGGCGGGGAGCGGGTCCATCTTCCGTGGCGATGCAGAACGCCCCCCCACTCGTCCAGGTCGGCCAAAGTCTCGACGGCACCATGACCTACCTCGTCGGCCACGCGTTGCCCGACCTGCCGCCGGTGCACGGGCGCGACCTGGAAGCCGCCTGGGATGCGGCCCGGAGTGCGGCGCTCAACCTGGTCTGGGGTTCGGCCCGGCAGTTCCGTTTCCAGCAATCAGACGGCAGCTACGTTGACCTCGTGCTGCGCGACCGCGACGCCCGTTGCTGGGCCGGGGCGGTGGAGATGACGACCGGGCTGCGAACGGCCTACGGCCTGTCGTTGTGCCTCCGCCTGCTGGCGTTGGTTGACCTGCTGGCCCGGGCGCGCTGGGCGGATACGCTGTGCCGCGTGGAACGGGGTGGCGCGCGGCTCCACCCGGCGCTGCTCCGGGTGGCGGCGACGGCGACGTTGACGGACGATGCCCGGTTCGACGAAACCCGGTTCCGCGCCGGGCTTCACGGCCTCGCCGCCCTTTCACACGCAGGAGCCTACGCATGATCCGATACGCGCACCCCCTCTTGGCCATGCTCGTCGTCGGTGCCGCCGCCTGCCAGCGCCCGGCGGCCCGGCCCGACGTGTCGGAGGCGGCGCGCGCGAGCTGCCGTGAAGAGGTGGACCGGGTCTATTCGGCCCAGAACCGCGCCGACTTGTCGATGCGCGACTCCCGCGACTCGCCGTTCTCGTCCAACTACGTCACCGGCATCACGAGCCGCGGCCTCGGCGCGCAGTACGGCCGGGGAGATGCGATGGAAGCCTGCCTGAGCAACAAGGCCAGCCGCGATGTCGGCGGCGCCGCCGTCCCGCCCAGCATCGGCCCGACGTTCAAGCCGTATTGATCATGGCAGCTGGCCGAATCTACTGAGCACGGCCGCCACGACTAGGCCTGAGCCGCCTGCGCCTCGTTTATTCCACAGCCTTCTACTTGCGGAGCTTATCTGATGAGCAAAATTATTCGCACAGAACCGAACAAGGTCATGTCGAAAGCCGTCGAGTATCACGGCTTCGTCTTCTGCCAAGGCATGACCGCCCGGGATCTCAGCCAAGACGTCATCGGTCAGACCAAGGACGTGCTGGCTCAGATCGACGCCGCGCTGGAAGCGCATGGCACCGACAACACCCGCCTCCTCCAGGCGCAGATCTGGCTCAAGGACATCCGCGACCGCGAAGCCATGAATTCTGTCTGGACCGCGTGGCTGCCCGAGGACGCGGCGCCGGCGCGTGCCTGTGTCCAAGCGCACATGGCCGACCCGCGACACCTGGTCGAGATCATGGTGACGACCTGCAAATAGGCCGGGTCACATTGACGAAACGAATCGAAGATCGACCGCTAAGTCATTCTGAACATAGACAGCATTGTGGCTCAAAAGAGACAATGTGTCTCATCTGCAACTCTGGAAATCAATTATTGCACGTCCGTATCGCCGACCTCTGGATAGGAGCGTGGTCCCAAAAAGCTGGGTAAACACCGACCCAATTTGTCAAATGCGACGCGGCGGGAACTTCATTGCCGCCCCAGTGTTGCCCGTCGCCAACCCAGCCCAGTAGCCCTGACGTCGAGATCGACGTCCAAGAAGAGGGCCACATGCGGGTTGGATCAATCTACCGGAATATCGCCGCAGCCATCGTCGCTCTCGCGCCGCTGAACGCCTTCGCGATAGACGCCAACAGCCCCGGTTCCGCATCCAGCCGAAATGCCGCGCCCGTCGTGAAGACCTCCTGGCAGCATCGCTCCGCAGCGGTGCGGGCCGTGGCCGCCGGCCGGTCTGGCGTGCTGCAATGCGTGCCCTTCGCCCGCGAGAACAGCGGCATCGAGCTGGTCGGCGACGCGGCGACCTGGTGGGGCCGGGCCGCGGGCGTCTATGAGCGCGGGGCCAAGCCCGAGGTCGGCAGCGTGCTGAACTTCCGCGCCAACGGCCGCATGCGCCTGGGCCATGTCGCGGTCGTCACCGACGTGGTTGATTCACGCCATATCGGGATTGATCACGCCAACTGGGCCGCGCCCGGCCTTCACGGCGGCAACGTCAGCCGCAACATCAAAGTGGTTGACGTGTCGGAGCGGAACGACTGGTCCGCCGTCCGGGTCGCGCTCGGGTCGAGCGAGGAGTTCGGCAGCATCTACCCGACCTACGGTTTCATCTACGACCGCCCCGATCGCGGCGCCCTGGTCGCCAACACCACCTCCGCCCCGGCGCCGTTGCTCAATCCGGCGTCCCGCGACCTCCGGCCCGTCGCCGACCGGATCCGCCTCACCACCGCGCCGCAGGAGATCGAGGAGGTCGCGGAGGCCGACGACGCGCCGCGCCCGCGCGCCATCGCCCGGCACGGCCGCTCGGAGGCCCGACAAGGCTTGACCGCGCGCCGGAAATCCGTTTTCCGCTCCTCGATCGCGCGCGGCCGCTCGGCCGCCGTCGCGGCTGACATGACCAAGGTGCGGACCAACAGCTTGATCTTGGCTGTGCCGCAGCGCCGCCAGCACTTCTGAACCGGCCGGATCACCACAGGCCCCGGCACCGGCGCCCGTCCCGAAGGCGGGCGAGGAACGGTTTCCAGGTCAGGCCGGATGGCGTTATCGTCCATCCGGCCTGAAACGTTCAGAGGCTGATCATGACCGACAACGCAGCGCCCTTCCTGGTCGCGCGCGACCTCCTGCTGCGGCATCGGACGGACCTCGACGCCGCCCGCGCAGCCTTCCGATGGCCGATCCTGCGCCAGTTTAACTGGGCACTCGACTATTTCGATCCTATGGCGCTCGGCAACGACGCGACGGCGCTCCGCGTCCTCGGACCAGACGGCGCGGACGAACGGATCTCCTTCGCCACCCTCTCCGCGCGCTCGAACCAGGTCGCCCAGGGCCTGCGTGACCTGGGCGTGCGCCGGGGCGACCGCATCCTGCTCCTGCTCGGCAACGTCCGGCCGCTATGGGAAGCCATGCTGGCCGCCATGAAGCTGGGCGCTGTGGTGATCCCGGCCACCACCATGCTGACCGTCGATGATCTGCGGGATCGTTTCGACCGTGGCAAGGTGCGTCACGTGATCGCCGACGCCACCCTCGCCCCGCGCTTCGATGCCATCTCCGGTGACTACACCCGCATCGCCGTGGGCGACGCCCCGGGCTGGGTGCCGTACGCCTCGTTCGACGGCGATTCTGAGACGTTCGAACCGGACGCTCCGACCCAGGCGACCGACCCGTTGCTGCTCTACTTTACCTCCGGCACCACGTCGAAGCCGAAGCTCGTGCTGCACAGCCATCAGAGTTACCCGGTCGGCCATCTCTCGACCCTCTACTGGATCGGCCTGCAGCCCGGCGACGTCCACCTCAACATCTCCTCGCCGGGCTGGGCGAAGCACGCCTGGTCCAGCTTCTTCGCACCCTGGAACGCCGGGGCCACGATCCTGGTCCTCAACCAGCGCCGGTTCGACGCGCGCGAGCTGTTGGCAACGCTCGACCAGTGCCGCGTCACGACGTTCTGCGCGCCGCCGACGGTCTGGCGCATGTTGGTGCAGGAAGACCTCGGCGCTTTCCCTGTCCACATCAGGGAAGCCGTGGCCGCCGGGGAGCCGCTCAACCCGGAGGTCATCGCCCGCGTGCGGCAGGCATGGGGCGTGCTGATCCGCGACGGCTACGGCCAGACCGAGACCACGCTGCAGATCGCCAACACGCCCGGCCAAGCCATGACGCCCGGATCGATGGGCCGGGCGTTGCCGGGCTACGACGTGCTGCTGCTCGACCCTGACGGCACGGAGGCCGACGAGGGCGAGATCGCGCTTCGCCTCGACTCAGCCCCGCTCGGCCTCATGCAAGGCTACGTCACCGGCGACGGCGGGATCCAGCCCGTGACCGGCGCCGCCTACCGCACCGGCGACGTAGCGCAGCGCCACCCGGACGGCAGCTACACGTATGTCGGCCGCGCCGACGACGTGTTCAAATCAAGCGGCTACCGCATCAGCCCATTCGAATTGGAAAGCGTGCTGATCGAGCACCCGGCCGTGGCCGAGGCTGCCGTGGTGCCGGCCCCTGACCCGGTGCGCGCCGCGCTGCCGAAAGCGTTCATCGCGTTGGCCGAAGGACACGCGCCGAGCGCCGAGACAGCCGCCTCGATCTTCGCCCATCTGCGCGAGCGTCTGGCGCCTTACAAGCGGATACCCCGGCTTGAATTTGCAGATTTGCCCAAGACGATCTCAGGCAAGATCAGGCGGGTCGAACTGCGGCGGGCGGAGGCGAGTCGAACAGAGAAGGCAGAACCGAACAAATTCGAATACCGTGACCCATGAGCCGAAAACATGCGCTCCGGCTCATGGCAACGGTGACGTGTTACTGAAGCAAGCCCATCAACTTGTGTCCAGCAGGCGAGTCTAGCTTATCTTTCGTCAGGCTGCCGTTATGGTTCGTATCGGCGGCGTCGAACTTTTGCTTGACCAGGTTCTTATACTCGGTTTTATCCAGTGTCTTATCCTTATCAGGATTAACGGCCTGGAATTCCTGGGTCGACACCCCGCCTGGAACAATCTCCTTCTCGTCAACGGTGCCGTCATGGTCCGTGTCCAAGATCAAGAACCGGGCCTCGGCGGCTTTGTTCGCTTGATCCAGGGTTAGCTTCCCGTCGTTGTTGCTGTTGTACTGCTTCATGAAAGCGTCGATCATTTGCGACGACACCGGATGCTGGTTCTGCTGCGCGTGCGCCGGCGCCACGTTGTAAGTGCCCATCAACGCGACAGTGCCGGCCACGATCAAACTTTTCCTCAACATGCGAACTTCTCCGAGGTGAACACGCTCAGGAAAGGTCTCAGCGGGACGAAGGTTTCATTACACAACGTTCATACCTGGTTGCTTGGCGTCCGTCCGGCCAGCACCGCGTCGATGCCGTCCAGCACCAAGTGCCCCATCGCGTCCCGCGTCTCCATCGTCGCGCTGCCCAGGTGCGGCAGCAGCACCGCGTTCTCCAGCTCAAAGTAGCGCGGATCAACCTGTGGCTCGTTGTTGTGAACGTCGAGTCCGGCCGCCGCCACCTGGCCCGAGCGCAACGCTTCGATCAACGCGTCGTCATTGATCAGCGTGCCGCGCGCCGCGTTCGCCACGATGGCCCCGCGCGGCAGCTTGCCGATCCGCTCCCGGTTCAGCCAGTGCCGCGTCCCCTCCCCGCCCGGCGCATGCAACGACAGCACGTCGGACACCGCCAGGAAGCCATCGTCGTCGCCGTGGAACATCGCCCCTTGCTCCAGCTCGGGCGGGAGGCGTTGCTGATCGCGGTAGTGGACCGCCATGCCGAACCCTTGCGCCATCGGCACCAGGGCGCGCCCGATCCGTCCCATGCCGAAGATGCCCAGCCGCCGCCCGGACACCAGCGTGCCTATCAACTGCGTCGGCGCCCAGCCGCCCCATCGGCCGCTGCGCACCAGCCGCTCGCCCTCATGGGCCCGGCGCGCCGCGGCCAGGATCAGCAGCATCGCGCATTCCGCCGTGGCGACGCTCAGCACGTCCGGGGTATTCACCACCGGGATGCCGCGGGCGCGCGCCGCCGACACGTCGACGTGGTCGAAGCCGACGCTGAAGGTGCCGATCACCCGCACGCTGTCCGGCAGCTTGCCGATCACCTCGGCGTCGAGCCGTTCCGCCGGGCAGCACAGCACGGCGGCGGCCCCTTCGGCGCGGGCCAGGATGTCGACGCCGGTCACCGGGCTGTCGTTCTGGTTCAGCCGCGCGTCGTAGTCGCGGGCGGCGCGGGCTTCGACGGCTTGCGGCAGCCGCCTTGTCACCAGCAGGATGGGTTTCGTCATCGGCTCAACTCCACAGCGGATCGATCGCGGACCGGCCGTCGAGCACGGCGGCGATGTTGTCCAGCGCCCGGAATCCCATCGCGTTCCGCGTTTCCAGCGTCGCGCTGCCCATGTGCGGCGTCAGGAACACGTTGGGCAGCCCGGCCAGCCGCCGGTCGAAGCCCGGCTCGGTGCGGAACACGTCGAGCCCGGCCGCGAACAGGTGGCCGCCCTCCAGCGCCTCGATCAGCGCGTCCTCGTCCACCAGGCTGCCGCGGGCGGCGTTGACCAGCACCGCGCCCTTCGGCAGCAGGCCGATCGTCTCGCGGTTCATCAGCTTGTCGGTCGCGGCCCCGCCCGGCGCGTGCAGCGTCAGGATCTCGCAGCGCGGCAGCATCTCGTGCAGCGACGGCACGAACTCGGCCCCTTGCTCCTCCCCCGGTGCGGCGCGGGCCACGTCCGTGTAGAGCACCGTCATGCCGAACCCCCTGCCGCGCCGCGCCATCGCCCGGCCGATGCGGCCGAAGCCGACGATGCCGAGCGTCTTGCCGCTCGCCCGCGTGCCCAGCATCTCGCGCATCCCGAAGCTGCGGCCCCACCCCTGCTGCATCACCGCGTGATACTCCCCGGCCCGGCGGCACGCCCCCAGCAGCAGCAGGAAGGCGAGGTCGGCGGTGCAGTCGGTCAGCACCTCGGGCGTGTTGGTCACGACCAGGCCGCGGGCCTTGGCCGCCGCCACGTCGATGTGGTCGAAACCGACGCTGCACGTCGCCGCCACCTTCACGCTGGGCGGCAGGCGGGCGATCAGGTCGGCGTTGAGCTTGAGGTTGCTGCTGAGGAACAGCGCGTCCGCCCCGTGCGCCTCCAGCGCCGCCACCACCTCGTCGGCGGATGCGTCGCGGTCGTCGAACACGTGCGCGTCGAACTCGCTGCGCGCCCGCTCCGTCACCGCGTGCGGCACCGGCCGCGCCACCACCACCCGTTTCTTCGCCATGCCGTCGCCTCCCAATCTTTGGACGCATGATGGCCGGGGTTGCCGCGCGGCGGAAGGGGCGGCAGGCTGCGGGCGATGCAGCACGCGCGCTTGGCCGTCGACATCGGGGGCACCTTCACCGATCTCGCCCTGGAACAGGCCGTGGAGCACGGCGGCGCGCGCGTCACGCTGAAGGTGCTGACCACCCCGCGCGAGCCGGAACGCGGCGTGCTGGACGGGATCGCCGCCATCCTGGCGCGGGCCGGGTTGCAAGCGGGCGCGGTCGGCATCCTCGTCCACGGCACCACGCTCGCCACCAACGCCATCATCGAACGCAAGGGCGCCCGCACCGCACTGGTCACCACCCAGGGCTTCCGCGACGTGCTCGCGCTGGGCAATGAGAGCCGCTACGACCAGTACGACCTCGGCATTACCCTGCCGCGGCCGCTGGTGCCGCGCCACCTGCGCTTTCCGGTGCCGGAGCGGCTCGACAACCTGGGTGACGTGCTGCTGCCGCTCGACGAGGACGCCGTCGCGGGCCTCGTGCCGACCTTGCGACAGGAAGCCGTGGAAAGCATCGCCGTCGGCTTCCTGCACAGCTTCGCCAACCCGGCGCACGAGCGGCGGGCCCGCGACATCCTGGCCGCCGCCCTGCCCGGCGTGCCGATCAGCTTGTCATCCGAGGTGTCGCCCGAGATGCGGGAATGGGAGCGGTTCAGCACCACCGCCGCCAACGCCTACGTGCAGCCGCTGATCGCCGGCTACCTGGGGCGGCTGGAGGCCGGGCTGCGCGGCATGGGCCTGGCCGCGCCCGTGTTCCTGATGCTGTCCGGCGGCGGCCTCACCACCATCGACACCGCCCGTCGCTTCCCGATCCGTCTTGTCGAGAGCGGGCCGGCCGGCGGCGCGATCTTCGCCGCCGACATCGCCCGCCAATGCGGCCTCGACCGCGTGTTGAGCTTCGACATGGGCGGCACCACGGCCAAGATCTGCCTGATCGACGACTTTCAGCCGCAAGCGTCGCGTACCTTCGAGGTCGCCCGCGTCGGGCGGTTCAAGAAAGGCTCCGGCCTGCCGCTGCGCATCCCGGTGATCGAGATGGTCGAGATCGGCGCCGGCGGCGGCAGCCTGGCGCACGTGGACGCGCTGGGGCTGATCGGCGTCGGGCCCGAGAGCGCCGGCGCCGACCCCGGCCCCGCCTGCTACGGCCGCGGCGGACAGGACCCGGCGGTGACGGACGCCAACCTCGCGCTCGGCCGCTACGAGCCGACGCGGTTCGCCGGCGGCACCATGCCGCTCGACCCGGCGGCGGCCGACGCGGCGCTGGCCCGGATCATCGGCGGGCCGCTCGGCCTGGAACCCGGCCTGGCGGCGCTCGGCGTCGTCGAGATGGTGGACGAGAACATGGCCAACGCGGCGCGCATCCACGCCATCGAGAGCGGCAAGACCTACGCCGGGCGCACCCTGATTGCCTTCGGCGGCGGCGGGCCGGTGCACGGCTATCGGGTGGCGGAGAAGGTCGGCATCGACCGCGTGCTCGTGCCGATCGGCGCCGGCGTCGGCAGCGCCATCGGCTTCCTGCGCGCGCCGGTCGCCTACGAGGTGGTGCGGAGCCTTTACCAGCGGCTCGGAAGGTTCGAGCTGGCGGCGGTCAACGCGCTGCTCGGCGAGATGACGGCGGAGGCGGCGGCCGTCGTCGCGCGAGGCCGGTTCGGCGCCGCGACGACGGAAGCGCGGCTCGCCTACATGCGCTACGTCGGCCAAGGTCACGAGATCCCGGTGCCGCTGCCACCCCGGGCGCTGCGGGAGACCGACGTGGCGGCGTTGCGCCAGGCGTTCGACGCGGCCTACGCCCGGTTCTACGACCGGCCGGTGCCCGGCTCGGACGTGGAGGTGATGAGCTACGCCGTCACCGTCAGCACCCTGCCCGAAGCCGGGCCGCCGCCCGCGCCCCCGCCGCCCCGCCCCGGCGACGCCCGGCAGCAGGCGGTGCGCGACACCGCGACCGGGGCCGTGTCGGGCTGGGCCGTGCACGATCGGGCGGCGCTCCCCCCTGGCATGGCCGTGCGCGGCCCGGCGATCATCGCCGAGGACGAGACCAGCACCCTCGTCGGCCCCGGCTGGGTGGCCACGGTCGATGGCCAGGGCTACCTCGATGTGCGGAGGCATCCATGAGCGCGCTCGAAGACATCCAGCGGCAAGTCATGTGGAACCGGCTGCTCGCGGTGGTGGAGGAGCAGGCGCAGACCATGATCCGCACCGCCTTCAGCACCACGGTGCGCGAAGCGGGCGACCTTTCGGCCGGCATCTTCGACCTGCGCGGCCGGATGCTGGCGCAGGCGGTGACCGGGACGCCGGGGCACGTCAACTCCATGATGGAGAGCGTGGGGCATTTCCTTGCCAAGTTCCCGCCCGAAACGCTGCGGCCGGGCGACCACCTGATCACCAACGACCCGTGGCTCGGCACCGGGCACCTGCACGACCTCACCGTCGTCACCCCGGCCTTCCGCCAGGGCCGCCTGGTCGCGCTGTTCGCCAACACCGCGCACGTGATCGACGTCGGCGGCCTCGGCATGGGGCCGGAAGGCCGGTCGGTGTTCGAGGAAGGGCTCTACATCCCGATCGTCAAGTGCTTCGAGGCCGGGCGGCCCAACGCCACCTTCTTCGACTTCCTCCGCGCCGGCACCCGGCTGCCGGTCGAGCTGGAAGGCGACGTTTACTCGCTGTGCGCCTGCAACGACGCCGGGGCGCGGCGGCTGACCCTGATGCTGGAGGAGTTCGGGCTCGACGGCATCGACGCGCTGGCCGGGTTCATCCTCGACAGCAGCCGCCGCGCGACCCTGGCCGAGATCGCCAAGCTGCCGCCGGGGCGGTACGCGTCGGAGATCTGGTCCGACGGCTACGAGGCCCCGGTCCGCCTCGCCGCCGCGATGCAGGTGGCGCACGACAACATCACGGTCGATTTCGAGGGCACGTCTGGCCTCTCGGGCCGCGGCATCAACGTGCCGGCGGCCTACACCCGCGCCTACGCCAGCTTCGGCATCAAGTGCGTGGTCGCGCCCGCGATCCCGAACAACACGGCCAGCCTGGAGCCGTTCCGCATGCGTATCCCGGAGGGCTGTATCCTGAACGCGCCGCGTCCGCGCGCCGTCGCGGTGCGGCACGTGATCGGCCAGTTGCTGCCGGACCTGATGATGGGCTGCCTGCACCAGGCGGTGCCGTCGCGCGTCACCGCCGAAGGCTCGTCGTGCCTGTGGAACCCGCCCTTGCGCGGCGGCCCGATCGTCAGCGGCCCCAACGCGCCGCTCGCCGATTTCGAGGTCATCACCTTCAACTCCGGCGGCACCGGCGCGCGGCCAGGGCAGGACGGGCTGGACGGCACCGCCTTCCCCTCGGGCGTGCGGACCATGCCGGTGGAGGCGACGGAGAACGTCGCCCCGGTCGTGTTCTGGCGCAAGGAGCTGCGGCCCGGCAGCGGCGGCGCGGGCCGCGCGCGTGGCGGCCTCGGCCAGGTGATGGAGATCGGGGCCAAGGGCGATGCCGAGTTCGCCTGCAACGCCGTGTTCGACCGGGTGGCGCACGCGCCCAAGGGCCGCGACGGCGGCGAGGACGGCGCGCCGGGCCGGGTCTATCTCAAGAGCGGCGCGGCCCTGCGCGCCAAGGGCTACCAGGTGATCCCGGCGGGGGATCGCCTGATCCTGGAGCTGCCGGGCGGCGGCGGCATGGGCCCGCCCGGCGAGCGCGACCCGGCCCTCGTCGCGCGCGACGCCCGCGACGGCCTGACCGTGCCCCTTGACCAGCCCCTTGACCAAGCCCCGTGACCCAGCCCGGCGACCAGCGAGGAACGATTGATGCGCCACGACCTGATCATCCGCGACGCCACCATCTTCGACGGCACCGGCGCGGCCCGCACCCAGGGCGACGTGGCCGTGACCGGCGACCGCATCACCGGCGTCGGCGACCTCGGAGGCCACGCCGCGGACCAGGAGATCGTCGCCACCGGCAAGGCCCTGGCGCCCGGCTTCATCGACGCCCACACCCACGACGACCGCGCCGTGCTGTGCGGCCCCGAGTGCATGTTGTGCAAGATGAGCCAGGGGGCGACCACCGTCGTCGTCGGCAACTGCGGTATCAGCCTGTCGCCGGTGCGGATGCGCGGCCGCCCCATCCCGCCCCTCGACCTGCTCGGCGACGAGAGCTGGTGGACCTTCGACAGCTTCGGCGCCTACGCCGACCGCCTCGCGCGCGACCCGTCGCCGGTCAACACCTACGCCCTGATCGGCCACATGTCGCTCCGCTGCGAAGCGATGGACGGCGACGTGGGCCGCGCCGCCACCGACGCCGAGTCGGAGGCTATGCGCCGCCGCCTGGCCGACGCCTTGGCGGAGGGCGCATCCGGCTTCTCCACCGGCCTCTACTATCCGCCCAACGCCCAAGCGCCGACCGAGGAGGTCATCGCGGTCGCGGAAGCCCTGCGCGCGGCCCAGGGCATCTACGTCACCCACATGCGCGACGAGAGCGCGGGCGTGCTCGACAGCATCGAGGAAACCCTGCGGATCGGGCGCGAGACCGGGTCGCCGGTGGTGATCAGCCACCACAAGTGCGCGATGCCGGAGAACTACGGCCGCTCGCGCGAGACGCTGCCCGCGATCGAGGCCGGGGCGGCGGCGCAGCGGGTCGATTTCGATATGTACCCCTACGCCGCCGGCTCCACCGTGCTGCTGCCGGACAAGTTACGCGACGACGTGGCGGTGCAGCTCACCTGGTCGGTGCCGCATCCCGAGATGTCGGGCCGGATGCTGGCCGACGTCGCCGCCGAGTGGGGGCTGACCCTGAAGCAGGCCGCCGCCCGGCTGCTGCCCGCCGGGGCGATCTACTTCCAGATGCAGGAGGAGGACGTGCAGCGCATCATGGCGCACCGCCTCAGCATGATCGGCAGCGACGGCCTGCCGCACGACAGCATTCCCCATCCCCGGCTCTGGGGCACGTTCCCGCGCGTGCTGGGCCACTACAGCCGCGACCTCGGCTTGTTCAGCCTCGAAACCGCGGTTCACAAGATGACCGGCCGCACCGCCGAGGTCTTCGGCATCCCCGACCGCGGCGTGATCCGCGCCGGAGCCTACGCCGACCTGGTGCTGTTCGACCCGGCCACCGTGCGCGACGCCGCCGACTTCGACCACCCGACCCGGCCCAGCGACGGCATCATCGCCACCTGGGTCAACGGCCAGCCCGCTTACGTTTACGGTCACGGCGCGACGCCGGCCCGGGCAGGGCGGCTGGTGACGCGGAACCGTATGTGATCTTTCTGCAACTCAGAAGGGTATTCAGACTGATCGCAAGTCACGTGGATTGCGAACCGTTCATGATGACGCGATCATTACGCATTCGGGGCCGATGAGCCTCGCATGACTGATTGTCGAGAGCGCACCTATGATCCGCCTGACCTCCTGCATCGCCGCCGCCTTGCTGATCGCTGCGCCGTTCGCCTCCGCCGACGCCGCAACCCCGAAGCACCATGCCACCGCCAAGCACCACGCCATGAAGGCCAGCACCAGGCATCATGCCCGGACCATGCCTCACCGCGCCAACCGTGGCGATGCCGCGGTCGACGCCCTGAACGAGCAGAGCCTCAATCAGGCCCGCGGCGGACAATAGCCGCGCGGCGGCCCGGTCCGAGCCGGAACGGGCCGCCAGCGTTCGCCGTGCCGCGGGACGCCTCGCGCAGTCGCGGCGTCCTCGGTCCGACGGGCTGACGTCGTTTCGTCGAGGTAATCGATCCGGCAGCCCCGATGGACGAACGTTCAACCCTCGTCCCCCCTTCCTCCAAGAGAACGGAGCGCCGCCTCGGCCGCGTCCGTTGATTAGGCGGTAGTGACGATTTCACCGAAGCAGGACGACTATGGCGGCGAGTTGGACGAAGCCTCTGTAGTTGGGCAGGAGCTTGTCGTAGCGGGTGGCCACGCGCCTGAACTGCTTCAGCTTGTTGAAGAACCGCTCGGCGAGGTTGCGCTCCCGGTAGAGCGCCTTGTCATGGTCGCGTGGCGTTTTGCGGTTGGACCGGGGCGGGATGACAGCCTCGGCTCCCATGTCGCCTATGGCATCCCGCAGGTGGTCAGCGTCGTATCCCTTGTCGGCGATCACGGCACCGGGCTTGAGGCCGTCCAGCAGTTCGTGGCCGCGCGTGACGTCATGGCGCTGCCCCGGCCCGAACAGCAGGCGCACCGGGTTGCCCAGCGCGTCGGTGGCGGCGTGTACCTTGGTGCTCAGGCCGCCGCGAGAGCGGCCCAGCCCCTGGGCATCAGGCCCCCCTTGGACCGGCGGGCCCCGGCCGCGTGCTGGTGGGCGCGCACGACCGTGCTGTCGATCATCAGCCATTCCAGGTCGCTGTCCGCCGCAAGCACGGCCAGGAAGCCGCCCAAGACGTCGCGCTCGACCCAGCGATAGAAGCGGCGCTTCACGGCCTGGTAATCACCATACCGCTCGGGCAGGTCGCGCCAGCGCGCGCCAGAGCGCGCCATCCACAGCAGCGCATCCACGAACCGGCGGTTGTCGCAACGCGGCCCACGCTGGCCCTCGCGCCCGCCCGGAACCAGGTCCCGCAAGCGCTCCCACTGGTCGTCGCGCAACGCATCCACCTCAACGCCCGCCATCGCCAAACCTCGAAATCAGCCTTGAACCACACCCAGCGCCGAACCGGAACCCAGCCAAGCTGAAATCGTCACTACGGCCTAGACCGGATCGCCCAACCCAGGCCGGCGCACTGGTCAATCCCGAAGCCGATCTATCGTCGTCGCCAGGCGAACTGGCGTCCATTCGCCGCTCGCGACGGCTGATCACGGCCGATCCTTGCCCGGTCCGCCGTTCCTGGCGTCCTGGCCGGATCAACGCACCCGCCCCGAAAGTCGGCTCGCGCGTCTCCGGCGGCAGACAACGCGCAGCCAATATAAAGAATAGATTCACGCCTGCTTGAGTGCATTGCTGTGTTTTGTCGCGGTCACCATGACCGTATTCACGGACCAATCACCATCCTGACGGATGCTGACATTAACTGAGTTGCCGCTGCCAAGTCACCAGACTATCAATGCCGAGCAGACCCGAGCGATGTCGGCAGAGAATGAAGCGGTTGACAGCAAGAATACGGTTCCACGAGGCGCTCCAGGATCGTTGCTGACGCGTAGTTCCATTGCGTGGTGTTTTATCCAGGGTGGCGTCGTGCCGCCCACGAAGTGCAGGAGTTATACAATGTCTCGTCTTCGTGCCTCGCTGTTCGCCGCGGCGCTCGCTGCCGGCACTATCCCTGCCGCCCAGGCCGGCGTCCTCACGCAAACGGCGGCGATCAGCCCGTATCAGACAACCGACTTCGACCAGGATCTCGTCTTCAATCGCTTCGATCCCTCTCTTGGCACCCTGACCAGCGTCGATTTCTTCATCTCCGGCAGCGTCCAAGGCAACATCCGCATCGAGAACCTAGACGCCAAGGCCGCGAACGTCACCTCGCGTCTACGCGCGACCATTGCGTTGCAACGCCCGGACGGCACCGACCTTGCTGTGACCATCCCGGTCGCGCAGTTCACCGACCAGTTGACGGCGTTCGACGGCACCGACGACAAGGCCGGCACCTCGGGCCGCACCCGGCTCAACGTGACCGGCGCCAACAGCACGTCGACGACCACCAGCAACAGCAGCGACCTCGCCCTGTTCACCGGGATGGACCCCATCTTGCTCAACGTCAGTGCCTCAGGCACCTCGAACGCCAGCGGCGCCGGCAACCTGTCGACCGTCTTCAACACCTTCGCGCAGGCGTCCGCCCGGGTGACCTACAATTACCTCAACGCGGCCGTGCCGCCGACGCCATCGCCGGTGCCCGAGCCGGCCTCGCTGGCGCTGCTCGGCGCCGGGCTGCTCGGCCTCGGGATGCTGCGCCGCCGATCCTGAACCGCGACCTGACGGAGCAGCCCACTCATCCGGTCGGCTCCATCGGTGTCGCCTAGAGCGGTTTCAGCTTGGTCGGACGCACTCCCGCGTCCGACCAAGCTGAGCAACCGCTCTAAGTGCTGACGTGGCCCGTGTTCCGATCGGCAGGGCCACGTTGCCGCGCGAGCGCCGGGAACGCGCTTCGTCCCCGATCATCTTGCGGCATTCAGACCCGCCCGCGCACGGCGGTCAGCGTCACCGCCAGCCGGTCCGCGAGCGACCGGGCCGGCGCGAGGGTGCCCGGACGCGCCAGGTCCCGCCTCGCCAGCACTGACGGCAACAGGGCCGCGAGCGCGGACCGCGGCACGTCCGGTGGCTCCGATAGCCAGCTCAGCCCCAACATCGACAGCTCGGACAAGACCGGCTCAAGGCCCGGCTGCTCCGGCCTCGCGATCACCTGGGCTGCCGAGAGTCCCGCCGCCGACAAGAGGTCGAGCGGCAACATGCAACGCCCTTGCCGCGCCAGCGCCGCGGTGCTTCGCAGCACGCCGGCCACGCCGTAGGCCGATCCGGGCGGGCGCAATGCCTCGGCCTGATCCGACCCCAGCGCCCGTCCGGCCGCGACCATCACTCCGCCCGCGCTGCCCTGGATGTAAGCCTCGAACGCCGCCCGCGTCTCGACCGGCTCCGTTTCCGCCTCCCGCGCCTCGACCATGCCGGCCAGGTCGGCGGCGAGCAACCGTCCCTCGTCCAGCGCCTCTCCCAGCGGCGTCGCCACCTCGTGCCGCCGCCGCGCTCCTTCGACCACCTCGCGCCACCATTGCAGCCGGATCAACGCCGCCATCGGCTCGCGCACCGCCTCGCGCGCCCGCGCCAGCTCGTGATTGAAGGCGTAGAGCGTGAACAGCGTCTCTCGCCGGGCCGGCGGCGCGAACAGCGCGGTCAGGTATCGGTCCGGATCATGCCGGCGCACGATCTCGCCGACCGCGGAGAGCTGGGTCGCGCGCGCCATCCGGCTCACATGCCCCTTCGGCCCCGCCGCGCAACCCGTTGACGCCCCGGCGCGCTTGACGCTGGCCCGCCCCCGCGACCACTCTCCGCACCCGCAACACCGTGAAAGGACCGTCATGGCATTCGAATTGCCCCCCCTGCCCTATTCCCATTCCGCCCTCGCCGCCCGCGGCATGTGCCAGGAAACGCTGGAGCTGCACCACGACAAGCACCACCAGGCCTACGTCACGGCGCTGAACGGCTTCGTCGAGAAGGACGCCGCCCTGCAAGGCAAGTCGCTCGAGGAGATCGTGACCATGGCCAACGGCAAGCCGGACATGGCCCCGGTGTTCAACAACGCCGGGCAGCATTGGAACCACATCGAGTTCTGGCAGATGATGTCGCCCGAGGGCGGCGGCATCCCGGGCGCGCTGGAAACGAAGCTCAGCAGCGACTTCGGCGGCGTGCAAGCGTTCAAGGACGCGTTCAAGACCGCAGCGACCGGCCAGTTCGGCTCCGGCTGGGCCTGGTTGGTGCTCGGCGCCGACGGCAAGCTGAAGGTGACCAAGACGCCGAACGGCTCCAACCCGGTCGCGACCGGCGAGGGCACGGCCTTGCTCGGCTGCGACGTCTGGGAGCACAGCTACTACCTGGACTTCCGCAACCGCCGCCCCGACTACGTGACCAACTGGCTGGATAAAATCGCCAACTACGAGTACGCCGCCAGCAAGATGAACTGACGCCCGTCGCGGCGGACGGCGCTACGCTTTCGCGTCGTTCGCCGCGGCCGGCTTGACCGCGCTGACCACCGAACCGACCGTGTCGCGCAGCACCGTCACCCGCACGTTGGGCGCGATCTCCACCTCGATCTCGTTCGACCCGTCCTTGACCCGCTGCACCGTGCCGATGATGCCGCCCGCCGTGACCACCCGGTCGCCCCGCCGGAGCGCGGCCACCATCGCCTTCAACTCCTTCTGCCGCGTCTGCTGCGGCCGGATCAGCAGGAAGTAGAACACGGCGAAGATCAGCACCAACGGCAGGAACTGCGTCACGGCGCCCGCGATGCCGGCGGCATCCTGGGCGTAGGCGGGGGAAATCAGCATCATCTGTCCTGGCTTGCCGTGGGAAGTGCGGGACCATAGTTTGGCGCCCCGCCCCGTCAAGCCATCCGGACCCCGCCGTTTTCATGACCTCCGACACGCACCTGCTGCTCGGCCGCATCGCCGACGCGCTCGACCGCCTCGCGCCGCCGCCGCCCGCCCGCCCTGACCTGGGCGCGGCCGACGCCTTCGTCTGGCACCCGGATCGCGCCCATCTCGCCCCGATCCAGGCCGTGTCCCGCGTCGCCATCGGCCTCCTGCAAGGCGTCGAGCGGCAGAAGCGCCTCCTGCTGGACAACACGCTCCGCTTCGCCGCCGGGCTGCCGGCCAACAACGCCATGCTGTGGGGCGCGCGCGGCATGGGCAAGTCGTCCCTGGTCAAGGCCGCCCACGCTGCCGCCAACGCCGCCCGGCCCGGCAGCCTCGCCTTGATCGAGATCCACCGCGAGGACATCCGCACCCTGCCCGACCTGCTGAACGTCCTGCGCGACGAGCGCCGCCGCTGCCTGATCCTGTGCGACGACCTGTCGTTCGAGCGCGAGGACGCCGACTATAAGGCGCTGAAATCCGTGCTCGACGGCGGCATCGAGGGCCGCCCGGCCAACGTGCTGTTCTACGCCACCAGCAACCGCCGCCACCTGATGCCGCGCGACATGATCGAGAACGAGCGCTCGACCGCGATCAACCCGAGCGAGGCGACCGAGGAAAAGGTGTCGCTGTCCGATCGCTTCGGCCTGTGGATCGGCTTCCACAACTGCGACCAGGACGCCTACTTCGCGATGGTGGACGGCTACGCCGAGTCGTTCGGCCTGCGCATCGCCCCCGACGCGCTGCGCGCGGAGGCGGCGGCGTGGTCCGTCACCCGCGGCGCACGGTCCGGCCGGGTGGCCTGGCAGTTCATCCAAGACCTGGCCGGACGGCTCGGCGAGCAGGAAGGCCGCGCAGCATGAGCGACCAAGTGGAGCAAGTTCCGGGCCTCTACCGCCGGCGGGTCGGCAACCTGGTCGTGACCGCGGTCAACGATGGGTTCCTCGACCTCCCGCTGGAGGCGATGCAGGGCATCGAGCCGCGACAAGCGTCGGCGCTGCTGACCGGGCACTTCCGCCGCGCCCCGCCGCGCTCCAGCGTCAACGCGTTCCTGGTTCAAGGCGGTGGCCGCACGGTCCTGATCGACACCGGCGGTGGCGACATGGCCCCGACCTTGGGCCGCGTGCTGCCGAACCTCGCCGCCGCCGGCGTCGATCCTGGCACGGTGGACCTCATCCTGCTGACCCACCTCCACCCCGACCACGCCGGCGCGCTGGCCAAGGATGGCGAGGCGGTGTTCGCGAACGCCGAGTTGGCGCTGTCCGAAGCGGAAGCCGGGTTCTGGCTCGACGAGGCCGAGATGGCGGCCGCGCCGGAGGGACGCCGACCCTACTTCGAGGGTGCCCAGGCCGCGGTCAAGCCGTATCGCGAGCGGATGCGGATGGTCGGGACCAGCGCCGTTGCGCCCGGCATCACGCCCGTGCCCCTGCGCGGCCACACGCCTGGCCACACCGGCTACTGCATCGACGACGGCGGCGATTCGTTGCTGATCTGGGGCGACATCATGCACGTGCCGGACGTGCAGAGCACGCGGCCCGAGGTCGGCATGGTGTTCGACACCGACCCGGAGCAGGCCGTCGAGACCCGCCGCCGCCTGCTCGACATGGTAGCGACCGACCGGCTCGCCGTCGCCGGGATGCACCTGCACTTCCCAGGCTTCTCCCATCTCGCCCGCGCCGGCGGGGCTTACGCCCTGGTGCCGGAGACGTGGCAAGGAGAGGTCTGACCAGACGGGTCCCCGCCGCGTCAGCCGCGGGCACGGCTCGGCATGGCCGCGCTTCGAGACCGGCGCCCGCGCACCATCCGCACCAACCGCCGCACGCCCGCCCTCTGCTGCTGCAAGTACGTCCCCGTCGCCAGCGCCTCCTCGGCCCCCGGGTCGCCGGTGCGGGCGTAGGCCCGCTCGAAGTCCGCCGTGCCGAACAGCATGTCCCACCACGGCAGGATCGCGCCGTAATTGGCGCTGCGCTGCCCGGCCGCCAGCACGCCGTGGTGCGCCCGGTGGAAGCGCGGCGAGATCAGCAGGCGGTCGCCCAGCCAGCCGAACGACACCCGCGCGTTGGCGTGGCTCAGGCTCTCCAGGAACCGCAGCAACAGCACCAGCAACGGGAACTGCAACGGCGGGATGCCGATCAGCAGGCCGATGGCCATGAACCACACCGTGCCGATCACCTCGTCCAGCAGGTGGTTGCGGTCGTCCGACCAGAACGTCATCTGCCGCTGCGCGTGGTGCAGCGAGTGCAGCGCCCACCACCAGGCGAACCGGTGCGACAGCCGGTGCCGCCAGTACTCGGCGAAGTCGAGGAGGATCGCGTAGCAGACGAAGGTCACGACCGGATGCCCGAGCAGGAACGGCAGCGCCCGCTCCAGGGTCGGCGGCACCCAGCCGTGGTCGGTCAGCCAGCCGTTCATCGCCGTCTGCAACTGGAAGAACAACACGAAGGTGACGAGCGGCAGCACGCCCACCCGAGACAGCAGGGTGTAGAACACGTCTACCCACTCGGCCTTGCGGTCGGGCCAGCGCTCCACCGGGCGCCAGCGTTCCAGCGGCATGCAGACCGCCAGGGTCACCGCCACCTGCGCCACCCCGTAGCAGGCGAACAACGCCCAGCCGAACGAGACCTCTTCCCATTGCATCAGCCCGGCCTGATACAACGCCGGCAGCAGCACCGTTTCCTGCAGCCAACCGGCCGCCTGGCTGAACGGGTCGGTCATCGCGCGCGCCCCGCCGAGGTCAGGAAGATGCCGTGCGGCGACCGCCCGACCGGGTAGGACTGGATCGCGCCGCTCACCGGATCCAGCACGGCCACTTTCTGCGCGAACCGCTGGGTGATCCACAGCTTGCCGTCGGCCGCGAAGTCGATGCAGTCCGGCCCGCCGCCCACCTTGTAAACCCGGCCCGGCACCAACGTGTCCGCATCCACCGCGACCGTCGTCCCGTCCACCCGGTTGTTGACCCACAGCGTCTTGCCGTCCGGCGAGGGAAAGATCTGGTGCGCCCCCCGCCCGGTCTTGACCCGGCGCTCGACCCGCCCGTTGGCCGGGTCAACCACCGCGAAGTGGTCGCTGCCCATGTTCGCCACCAGCAGCTTGCCGCCGTGCCACACCACGCCCGCCGGCGTCTTGCCGACCTCCTCGTTCCACAGCACCGTCATCCGCGTGAGGTCGAGCGCCGCCAGCCGGTTGGTCCCTTGCAACGTGACGTAGGCGACCCGACTGTCCGGCGAGTAGGCCAGGTGGCTCGGCATCGTCCCGAGCGGGAAGCGCTTGGCCAGCGTCATCGTCTTCGCGTCGTAAACGTCCACCTGGTTGCGCGCGAGGCCGGTCACCACCAGCCATTTGCCGTCGGGGCTGAACGCCAGGTGATACGGGTCCGCCACCGGCAGGCGGCGCTTGATCTCCCCCGTCGCCGGGTCGAGGAACAGCATCTCGTTGCCCCCGGCGTCGCCGACCAGCAGGTCGCGCCCGTCCGGCGACAAGGTGACGTGGTGCGGCTCACGCAGCACGGGCATGCGCTTGATCTCGGTGCCGCGCGCCATGTCGAGCAGGCTGATGGACGCGTCGCCGGAGTTCAGCACGACCGCGATCCCCCCGGCCGCCTGGCCAGGACTGGCCGACCAAACGAGGCCGAGCACCATCAACGCGAGAAAACAACGCCGCATCGTCATCATCATCCGGAACGAGCCTGTTGAAGTGATTCGGAAACTAACACACTCAATCCCGTGATGGCGAATGCGAATCGGCCCGAACGGCGACCGCGTGCCGGCCCGGAGCCACCGCCGAGGCCGGAGTCGTGCCGAGCCGCGCCTCGCGCTATGATCAAGCCGAAGCTTGGAGGATCAACCCTCGTGCGCATCATCGCCTCTGGCCTGCGCTTTCCCGAAGGACCCGTGGCCCTGCCCGACGGCTCGGTGGCCCTCGTCGAGATCGCCCGCGGCACCGTCACCCGCGTCGCGCCCGACGGCGGCCTCTCCGTCATCGCCGAGCCAGGCGGCGGCCCGAACGGCTTGGCGATGGGGCCGGACGGCATGTTGTTTCTTTGCAACAACGGCGGCTTCCTCTGGCACGAAGCGGACGGCCTGCTTCGCCCGGTCGGCACCCCGGACGACTACGGCGGCGGCCGCATCGAGCGCATCGACCCGGCCACCGGCGCCGTCGAGACGCTCTACACCGAATGTGACGGCCATCGGCTCTGCGGCCCCAACGACCTCGTGTTCGACGACGCCGGCGGCTTCTACTTCACCGACCTCGGCAAGACCCGCGCCCGCACCCGCGACCACGGCGGCCTCTACTACGCCCGCGCCGACGGCAGCGGCATCACCTGCGTCGCCTACCCGATCCTGACCGCGAACGGCGTCGGCCTCTCCCCGGACAACCGCACGCTCTACGTCGCCGAGACCGAGACGGGCCGCCTGTGGTCGTTCCCGATCGAAGCGCCGGGCCAGGTGGCCAAGCAGGGTTTCCCGTCCCCCCACGGCGGCCGCTTGGTCTGCGGCCTGCCAGGGCTGCAACGCTTCGACAGCCTGGCCGTGGACGCCGCCGGCAACGTGTGCGTCGCAACCCTGGTGACCGGCTGCATCACTGTCATTGCCCCGGGCGGCGCGGTGTTGCGCCAAGTGCCGACCGATGACATCTACACGACCAATATCTGCTTCGGTGGCCCTGACCTTATGACGGCCTTCATCACCCTGTCCGGCCAGGGCGCACTCGCGGTGGCAACTTGGCCCGATGCGGGCCTGAAGCTGCAACATCAGCAGACATGAAAGTTGTTGACACGTTTCTGTGAACAGGAGAGACAGGAACGTGCCTTGTTTCCGCCACACGGTTTCGCGAGATTACTGAGATGCTATCAGATGTGAACGATCCGTTCCGCATCCTGGTCGTCGAGGATGAGTTCCTCATCCGCATGACGCTGGTCGAGGCATTGACCGACGAGGGCTTCGACGTGCTGGAAGCGGAGAGTGGCGATGCCGCCTTGCCGTTGCTGCGAAGCGACACCGCCATTCGCCTGTTGCTGACGGACATCCAACTTCCCGGCTCGCTCGATGGGAGGCGTTTGGCCCAGCGCGCGCGAGAGGACCGGCCCGACCTCCCCGTGCTATTCATGACCGGCCGCCCCGACGCCAACGCCGCTGCCAAGTCCGCGCCGCTCGATCGCTACATCGCCAAGCCCTACACGCTGAGCGAGATCTGCAGCGCCGTCCGCGGGTTGACTTCAGCGGCCTGACTGTCCCGACCCATCCCCGATCCCGCCGGACGGCAGCGCCGGCCACTCGCCGCCGGCCGCCAGGGCCACGGCGCTTCTCGACAGCCAGTCACGCACGCCCGCCGATGAGCCGAACCACTCATCGACCTGGAACCCGGCGCCGCCGAGCGCCCGCGCCGCCGCCATCCCGTCCTCGTCGGTGACGTCATCGCCGATGAAGACCGGCCGCCGCCCGGCGAACGGCGCCTCGGTCGCCAAGGCGTTCACCGCGCTGCCCTTGTCCGCCCCGCGCGGCCGCACTTCCCAGGCCATCAGCGCCGGCATCAACTGAAACCGCTCGCCGAGCGGCGCGATGAGTTGGAGCACCGCCTCCCGCAACGCCGGTCCCGCCTCGGGCACGGCCCGGTAATGCACCACGAACCCCCGCTGCTTCCGCTCCAGCAACGCGCCTCGATGCGCCTTGACGATCCGCGACGCCTCGGTGATCCACGCCGCCGGCAGGTCGGGCAGCGCCACGCGAACGAGATCCGCGCCCGGCGCCCGGCGGATCGCCCCGCCATGCTCGCCCGCCACGGCGTGAGGCACGCCGGGAAACAGCGCGTCGACCTGCGCCACCGGCCGCCCGGTGACGATCGCCAGCGCGCCGCCCAGGCAGTCCCGCAGCGACCGCAGCGCGTCCGCGAGGCCCTCCTCCACCCGCACGGCGTCCGGCGTGGGCGCGATGTCGAGCAGCGTCCCGTCCATATCGAGCATCAGGGCCGCCTCACCCGGCGGCGGCAACGGCGCGCTCACTGGCATCCCACCAGCCGCACCGCGTAGACCGGATGCTCCAGCTGCGACACCGCCGGCGTGTTGGAGAAGATCCAGCCGTGGAACACCGGCGCATTTCCCCGACCATCCGACGCGTCGAGGAAAGCCGCCGCGTTCTGCGGCACGTTGGCCGGCCGCACCACGCAGCGCTGCACCGTCAACGATAGGGTCCCCACGCGGGCGGCCTGCCCGGTCGGCACCGTCACGGTCGTCGGCTGCGCCCGCAGCTTATCGAGCACGATCAGCTCCGCCTTGCCGCGCGGCAACCAGGACTCCGGCGTCGCGACCGCGCCTTGCGCCAGGGCGGGCAACGGCGCGAGCAGGGCCGCGCCGAGCAGCCACCACCGTGTCATCCCCGCCTTGGGCTGCGCAGCCCCTGCACCACGCCGGCCAGGATGCTCCGCATCGCCGCCTCGTCCACGCCCATCAGCACGGCGTCCTCGAACGCGTCCTGCAACACCTGCCGCACGTCCTCGTGGTTTTCCGCCAACGTCTTGAGCTTCTCCCGGCACGACACCGGTGCCCCGTCCGCCTGCGGCCAGGTTTGCGGCAATCCGGTCACGGCTTGTCCGTCAGCGGGCCCGGCTCGCCCCCCTGCTTCTGCTGCAGCGACTTCTGCGTCGCGTCCGCGAGGTTGCCGACGTTGAAGATGAACTTGCCCAGCAGCTCCTCGAGGTTGGACGCGCTCTGGGTGATCGTGATCACGCCCCCGTCCTTCAGCAACGTCTCGTCCCCGCCGGGACTGAGCGCCAGCGACGAGCCGCCGAGCAGCCCGCCGGTCGCGATCTGCGCGCTGCTGTCCACCGGCAGCTTGATGTCCGGCTGCACCGTGAAATGCAGCACGGCCTGGTAGGTCTTCGGGTCGATGCTGGCCGAGACCACCCGGCCGACCGGAACCCCGGCCATCCGCACGTCCGCGCCCGCCGCCAATGTCCCGATGTTGTTGAACTCCGCCGACAGCCGCATCCCCGACGCGGCGCTCCGCCCGGTGTTGCCCGCCGCGTAGGCGAGGAACCCCGCCGCCGCCGCCAGCACGGCGAACCCGGTCACGACTTCGGTGACGCTCCGCTTCGCCACCCCTCAGCTCCCGGGCGTCCAGGATTCGTAGTCGCCCGTGGCCGGCGGCCGGTGCCCGCCCCGGTAGTCGTGCCCGGGCGGGCGGTAGCTGCCGGCCGTCCCCGTCAGGTTGGGCTGGTGCGGCTGCTGCCAAGGCTTGCGCTCGCTCAAGGGGATCGGCGTCGCCGTCGTGTGGTGCAGCCAGGCGTGCCACTCCGGCGGCACCGCGCTCGCCTCCGGCGCGCCCGCGTAAAGCACCCATCGGCGCGACCGCACGCGCGCACGGGGTCGCCGGGTCTCGTAATAACGGTTGCCCACCTGGTCCTTGCCGACGAACCGGCCGCGGAACAGGGTGGAGATGCGTAAACCGAGGGTCATGCGCCCGCATATACGGCAAGCCTTGCCCGATTGCACCATCCTCGCCCGACCCTTACGCTCGCTGCATGACCTCGACCCGGATCTGGCGCGGCGTGCGCATGCGAGACACGGAGGCCGGCGCCGATCCCGACGCGCCGCCGCGCCCGCTGTCGCTCCCCGCCGCCTGGGACGACCGCGCCGCCGCCGCCCTCGCCGCCCTGGCGCCGGGCGGTGGCCGCGCCAGCCTGCCGCGCGCGGCCGACAGCTGGATTCGGCCCATTGCCGCCCGCGCTCGCGCCGACGGCGACTCGGCCCTCGCCGACCGGCTGCACGCCCTGCTCCTGCACCGCCGCGCCGCGCCCACCCTGCCCGTCTGGACCGGCACGGCCACCGCCCGCCCCGGTTTCGTGCTCAACCTCCCCGCCTTCCTCGACGCCGCGACCGGCTTCGACGCCCCCGCCTTCGCCGAAGCGGTCCGCACCGCCGCCACCGCGCTGCGCCTCGCCGATCCGAACGCCCCGGCCTTCGCCATCGGCTTCACCGACCTCGACGGCCTGTTGGCGTCCGCCGGCCTCGACTACGACTCGCCCGCCGCCCGCGAGGTCGCCGCCTGCCTCGCCGCCCTGCTGCGCGCCACCGCGGCCGTCACCCTGGCCGGCGAGCAGCCCGACCTGCTGGCCCGCTTGCCCGACTGGCCCGCGCCGCCCGCCCGCTGCGCCCTGCCCGGCCTGGCCGAAGCCGCGGCGGCGGCCCATGAAGCGGCGCTGCGCGGCGCGTCCAACCTCCCCAGCACCGCCATCGCCGCGCCCGGCCCGGCCGACGCCCTGCTCGGGGCCGAGACCGGCGGCATCGCCCCCGCCTTCTCCGCCGTCGGCCCGACCGGCGCCCTGACCCGCGCCGCCTCCGCCCGGCTCGCCGCCCTGGGCCTCGCCCCCGAGGCCGCCCTGGCCCGCGTGCTGGACGGCGAGACCGTGCTGGCCCCGCCCGGCCTCGCCGCCCACCAGGCCATGCACGACGCCGTCGCCCCGTTCCTGCATGCCATGCCGGAGCGCCCCGTCGCCGGTGCGCGCCCGGCCCAGCCGCCGTTGCGGCGCGAGTTGCCGACCCGCCGGCGCGGCTACACGCAGAAGGCGTCGGTCGGCGGCCACCGCATCTACCTGCGAACCGGCGAATACGCGGACGGCAACCTGGGCGAGGTCCACATCAGCCTCCCCCGCGAAGGCCCGGTGCTGCGCGGCATGATGGACAGCGTCGCCGCCGCCGTCAGCCTCGGCCTTCAGCACGGCGTGCCGCTGGCGGACTACGTCGCCGCCTTCACCCTCACCCGCTTCGGCCCGGCCGGGCGCGTGGAAGGCGACGCCGACGTCGGCCACGCCACCAGCCTGCTCGACTACGTGTTCCGCAACCTGGCCACCAACTACCTCGGCGGCTGCGACGTGCCGGAAGGCGTGCCGGACCCGGTCGAGGCCGAGCCGCTGCCCTTGCTGCCGCTCGATCTGCCGACCCAGCCACGCGCCGGGCGGGCCAGGTTGCGCCTGGTTGCCAACGGATAAGGACGAGCCAATGCCCGGACGCATCGACGCCCGCCTCACCGAACTCGGCATCGAGCTGCCCCGCCCGATGGCGCCGATGGCCAACTACGTGCCCGCCGTCGTCGCCGGCCACCTCGTCGTCGTCTCCGGCCAGGTGCCCGCGCGGGACGGCCGCATCGCCGTCACCGGCAAAGTGGGCGAGGCGGTCAGCGTCGAGCAGGGCCAGGCCGCGGCCAGGCTCTGCCTGCTGAACGTGCTCACCCACTTGCGCGCCGCCTGCGATGGCGACCTCGACCGCGTGCGCCGGGTCGTGCGCCTGGGCGGCTTCGTCGCCGCGCCCCCCGGCTTCACCCAGCACGCCCTGGTGATGAACGGCGCGTCCGACCTCGCCGTCGAGCTGTTCGGCGACGCCGGCCGACACGCGCGCAGCACGATCGGCGTCGCTTCCCTGCCCGGCGACGCCGCGGTCGAGGTCGAAGGCATGTTCGAACTCGCATGATCCGCGGCTTGGGTCGTCCCCTCGCCTGGCTGAGGCGACCCCCCCGGCCTTCCCGCACGTGCTCGCTGGACCATATCCTCCCGATGCCCGATGGCCTCCCAAGCTTCAGCCTGTCCCTTTATCCCAGCATCACCGACATCCCGGCGGCCGACTGGGACGCCTGCGCCGGCGCCTCGGGTGGCGGCGGCAACCCGTTCGTCAGCCACGCCTTCCTGTCCGCGCTGGAGGACAGCGGCTCGGCCAGCAACCGCACCGGCTGGCTGCCGCAGCACGCCGTCCTGCGCGACGCCGAGACCGTCGTCGGCGTGGTGCCGATGTACGCCAAGAGCCACAGCTACGGCGAGTACGTGTTCGACCACGGCTGGGCGCACGCCTTCGACCGCGCCGGCGGCGACTACTACCCCAAGCTGCAGGTCGCGGTGCCGTTCAGCCCCGCGCCCGGCCCCCGCCTGCTCACCCGCCCCGGCACGCCGCCCGAGGTGTTCGGCCAGGCCCTCGCGCAGGCCTGCCAGGAACTGAACCTCTCCTCCGTCCACGTCACCTTCTGCACGCGCGGCGACTGGGACGCCTTGGGCCGGGCCGGATGGCTGCGGCGCTTGGGCAAGCAGTTCCACTGGGAGAACGCCGGCTACGCGACGTTCGACGACTTCCTCGCCACCTTCAGCTCCCGCAAGCGCAAGGTGCTGAAGCGCGAGCGCCGCGACGCCAACGCCGCCGGCCTCACCTTCCGTGCCCTGCGCGGCGCGGACATCAAGCCGCACCACTGGCAGGCGTTCTACCGCTTCTACACCAGCACCGTGGACCGCAAGTGGGGCAGCGCCTACCTGACCAAGGGCTTCTTCCCCCTCTTGTCCGAGCGCCTCGGCGACCAGGTCGTGCTGATGCTGGCCGAGCACGACGGCACGCCCGTCGCCGGCGCGCTCAACCTCGTCGGCGACGGCGCGCTGTTCGGCCGCAACTGGGGCTGCCGCGGCGACTGGCCGTTCCTGCACTTCGAGCTGTGCTACTACCGCGCCATCGACTTCGCCATCGAGCACAAGCTCGCTCGCGTCGAGGCCGGCGCCCAAGGCGAGCACAAGATCCAACGCGGCTACCTACCGAAGCCGACCTACTCCGCCCACTGGATCGCCCATCCCGGCCTGCGCCGCGCCATCGGCGACTTCCTCGATGCCGAGCGCCCGGCCGTGGAGCGTGAGATGGCCGCCCTCGCCGAGCTGTCCCCTTACAAGCAGGCCGACGACCCGGCTTGATCCTCGCCTACGCCCAGCTCGCCGCCGCGATGGCGCTCGTCGGCGCGAACGTGGCGATCTTGAAAGCGCTGGCCGAGTCATTGCCGGTCGCCATCATCCTCGGGTTGCGCTGCGCCCTCGCGACGCTCGTCCTGCTGCCGTTCGTCATCCGGCCCAACCTTCCTTTATCCAACCTCCTGCCAACGCCCCACGCCGGCCTGAACCTCGCGTTGCAGGCAGCGGCGGGCACGATCGGCTACAACGCGCTGCTGATCGCCGGTGTTCGCCGCACCGGCGCGCTCGAAGCCGGCTTGGTGCTCGCCGCCTTGCCCGCCGTGGTCGGCCTCGGCGCGTGGCTGCTGCTGCGCGAGCCTTTGCTGCCCCGCCGCGCCGCCGCCTTGCTCCTCGCAGCCTTCGGCATGGCGGCCCTGGCCTTCGCCCGCGGCGGCGACGCCCATCGCGCCCTGCTCGGCGACGCCCTGGTCCTGGCCGCGGTGGTGGCCGAAGCCGCCTACGTCCTTCTCGCCAAATTCAACGCCGCCCGGGTCTCGCCCCTGGCCGGCGCGTTCTGGATGCAGGTGCTGAGCGCCACGTTCATGGCGCCGTTCGCGATCCTCGCCTGGGACGCCGCGCGGTTCACGCCGAGCCTCTCGGCGCTGCTCGCCGTCCACGGACTGACCGCCAGCGTGCTGGCCGTCGTGCTCTGGTACGCGGGGCTGCGGCGGGTGCCGGGCGCGGTGGCCGGCGTCTTCGCCGGGCTGTTGCCGCTGTCCGCCGGCGTCGTGTCCATCGCCGTGCTGGGCGAGACGCCGACTATGGCGCACGGGGCGGGCGCGGTGCTCATGCTGATCTCCGTCGCGCTGGCCACCTGGCCGGGCCACGCCCCGGCTGCCACCCCTTAACCCGGCCGCAACCCGCCCCGCCCATGATGCGGCCATGCAAGCCCTCGTGCGCGACGCCGTGCGCTCCGTCCCAGGTGCCGAACGCTGGGTGCTGCTCAGCGACTATCGCCTGCCGCGCCTGGGGCTGGCGATCCCGGCCGTGGTCGTGACCCCCGCCGCGGTGCTGGTGTTCGCCCCCGACCGCGCCGCCGCGGGCGCCGCCGCCCTCGACCTCGCGGACTTCCACGAGGGTTGCCGCGGCGTGCCGGTCTTGCCGGTCGCCTTGCTCCGCGGCGAGCGCGTGGTCGCGCAGCGGCCGCTGCCGCTCGCCGGGGCCGCCCCGCCGCTCGCCTGCACCCGCTTGCTCCTGCCCGGCCTGTTGCGCTGGGTCGCTACCTTTCCGCCGTGCCCTGGCCTCGATCCGGCCGAGTGGGCGCGGGCCGCTTACCGTCCTGTCCCCGCGTTGATGCGGGCCGCGGCCCAGCTCTACGCCAGCCACGACGATGCCCGCCTGCTCCTGGCGAGCACGGGCCGCGGCGGGCTGGATCGGGCGCGCCGGGCCGTCTCCGCTGTCCTGGCCGAAGGCCGCGCCGCCGGCGACCGCCGCATCGTCTTCGTCACCGGCGACCCCGGTGCGGGCAAGACCTTGTGCGGCCTCGACCTGGCCTTCGCGCCCGAATCCGGTGCCGCGTTCCTGACCGGCAACCCGGCGCTGCTGCACGTTCTCCGCGCCGCGCTCGTTCGCGATGCCGCGTCGCGCGGCCTGTCCCCTCGCGCCGCCCGGCAGCGGGTGGAAGCCGTCGTGCAGCCGCTGCACGCCTTCCGCGACCACCACCTGCCCCGTCCCGGCGCGCCGCCGGATCGCGTCCTGGTCATCGACGAGGCCCAGCGCTGCTGGACCGGCGACTACGCCCGCCGCAAGACCCGCAACCGCGGCATCGCGCTGTCCGCGTCCGAGCCGGCCCACCTGCTGGACATCCTCGCCCGGCACGAGGGCTGGTGCGCGGTCGTCTGCCTGCTCGGCGGCGGCCAGGAGATCCACGCCGGCGAGGGCGGCCTGGCAACCTGGGGAGAGGCGCTCGCGACCCGGCCGTCCTGGCGCGCCTTCGCCCCTCCTGGCGCGCTGGCGGCCGCCGACCCCCGCCAGCGCCTGCCAAGCACGCCGTCCGTCACGCCCGATCCCGCCCTGCACCTCGCCGAGCCGGTCCGCGCCTACCGCGATCCGCACTGGACCGGGTGGGTCGATGCCGTCCTGGCCAACGACGCCGACCTCGCCCGGCGTTTCGCCGCGGGCGGCGTGCCCGTCCGCCTCACCCGCTCGCTGGACGCGCTGCGCTCCGCGCTCCGCGGCCGCCCTGGCCGGCGCTGCGGCCTGGTCGCCAGCTCCGGCGGGCGTCGCCTTCGCGCGGAAGGCCTCGGCGGCTTGCTGCCGCACCAGGACGAGGACGCCGTGGCCCGCTGGTTCCTCGATGACTGGCCCGATGTCCGCAGCGCCGACGCGCTCGAAGTGGCCGCCACCGAGTTCGGCGTCCAGGGCCTCGAACTGGACCGCGTCGGCGTCTGCTGGGACCTGGACCTCGCCCGCACTCCGGACGGCGCCGCCTGGCAGCCCCGCGCCTTCCGCGCCACGGCCTGGATCTCGCCGCGCTCGTCCGAAGCGCTGTCCAACAAGTACAATGCCTACCGCGTGCTGCTCACCCGCGCCCGCGAGCGCACGATCATCTGGGTGCCGCGCGGCGACGCCCGCGACCCGACCCGCGACCCGGCACGCTACGACTCGGTTGCCGCCTTCCTGCAACGGTGCGGCGTCCCCCGGCTGGACGAATCCGCTTTCGCCGACCAGGATGCGCCGATGCCTCTGCCGACTTTGCTGTGATCCGCCTCCTGCTCGCCCTGCTGCTCGCCGCAGCGCCCGCCGCCGCCGAGGTCAAGGTCGCGACCTGGAACCTGGAATGGCTCACCCTCCGTCCCGCCGGCGACCCGGCCTTGCCGCCCGACGTGGCGCCGAAAGGTCCGGACGACCTCGCCCGGCTTCGCCGTTACGCGAAATACCTCGACGCCGACGTCATCGCCTTCCAGGAAGTTGACGGCCCGCAGGCCGCGGCCAAGGTGTTCCCCCCCAGCCGCTACCAAATCGTCATCACTGACGATGACGTGGTCCAACGGGTTGGTTTCGCCATCCGCCGCGGCCTCCAGTTCGAGCGCAATCCCGACCTCGTCGCCCTCGATCCGCACCCGACCGCGCGCCACCGGTTGCGCAGCGGCGCGGACATCACGCTGGTGACGCCGGGCGGCCGCCTGCGCCTGCTCAACGTTCATCTCAAGACCGGGTGCAACCACGCCCGCCTCACCAGCGAGAGCCGCGATTGCGAGACGTTGCGCCTCCAGGTTGCGCCGCTCCAGGGCTGGATCGCGCAGCGCCGCCGCGAGGGCGTGCCTTTCGTGCTGCTCGGTGACTTCAACCGCCGGATGGACGGCCGCGACGACATGATCGCCGCCCTTAACGACGCCGCCCCCCTCACGCGGGCGACGGAAGGCCAGGCGACGCCCTGCTGGGGCGGCAACAGCTTCATCGATCACATCCTCGCCGGCGGCGCGGCCCGCGCCTGGATGCAGCCGTCGAGCACGCGCGTTCTGGTCTATCGTGAAACCGACCCCGCCGCGTGGGGCCACCTCTCGGACCACTGCCCGGTCTCCGTCCTGTTCCGCCTGCCTTCCTAAGCGGAGAACGACATGAGCAAGATCATCCTGGTCACCGGCGCCACCGCCGGGTTCGGCAACGCGATGACCCGGCGCTTCGTTGCCGACGGCCATCGGGTCATCGCCACCGGCCGCCGCTGGGTGCGCCTCAACGATCTCCGTCATGAACTCGGTGAAGCCGTGCTCCCGTTCGAACTGGACGTGACGGACGCCGCCGCCGTCGCCGCGGTGCCGAGCGCGTTGCCCGAAAACTGGCGGGACATCGACGTGCTGGTCAACAACGCCGGCCTCGCTTTGGGGATCAGTCCCGCCCAGGCCAGTGACCTCGCGCAATGGGACCAAATGGTCGCCACCAACGTCTCCGGCCTCATCCACGTCACGCACGCGCTGCTGCCCGGCATGGTCGATCGCGACCGCGGCCACATCATCAATCTCGGCAGCACCGCCGGCGCTTACCCCTATCCCGGCGGCAACGTCTACGGTGCGAGCAAAGCCTTCGTCGCCCACTTCACGGCCAACCTGAAAGCCGATCTGGTCGGCACCAACGTCAAGGTCACGAGCCTGGAGCCCGGCCTCGTCGGCGGCACCGAGTTCAGCGAGATCCGTCTCGGCGGTGACCAGGCCAAAGCCCAGTCAGTCTACGCTAACACGACTCCCCTGCGTCCGGAGGACATCGCTGAGACGGTGTCCTGGATCATCGGCCTGCCAGCCCACGTCAACATCAATCGCATCGAGATGATGCCCACGTGCCAGGCCTCCGGGCCGCTCATCATCAAGCGCCGCGAGTAGCCCAGTTCAGGCCGAGACCTGAACCCCTTTCCAGAACGCCACCCGGTCGGCAACCTGCTCGGCGCCCGCTTTAGGCTCCGGGTAATACCAGGCGGCATCCCGGTTTTGCTGCCCATCAACCCGCAGCGAGTAGTACTTCGCCGTCCCCTTCCAGGGACAGAAGCTGGTCTGCGCGCTCTCCTCGACGACGGTCCGGTCGAGGGCGGACGCCGGGAAGTAGGCGTTGCCCTCCACCGTCACGATGTCGTCGCTCTCGGCGATGACCTTGCCGTTCCAGATCGCCTTCATTCCGCGATCTCTGGCTCGCGCTCGGTGCCGCCCTCGTCCCCGTCGCCTTCCGCCTTCGCGGCCGACGGCGCGGCCGCCTCCGTGTACTCGAAGTCCAGCTTGTCGTCCTTCAAGCTGACCTTGACCGAGCCGCCCTTCACCAGCCGCCCGAACAACAGCTCCTCCGCCAGCGGCTTCTTAATGTGCTCCTGAATGACCCGACCCAGCGGACGCGCGCCGTAGAGCCGGTCGTAGCCGCGTTCGGACAACCACTCTTTCGCCGACGACGACAGCTCGATCGTCACGTTGCGGTCGGCCAATTGCGCCTCGAGCTGCATGACGAACTTCTCGACCACGCGCCCGACGATCTCCGGCGTCAGCCCGGCGAAGGTGATGATGGCGTCGAGCCGGTTGCGGAACTCCGGCGTGAACAGCCGCTTGATCGCCTCCTGGTCCTCACCCTCCCGCTGCTCCCGCGCGAAGCCGATCGCCTCCTTGGCCAGGTCGGACGCCCCCGCGTTGGTCGTCATGATCAGGATGACGTTGCGGAAATCGACCACCTTGCCGTTGTGGTCCGTCAGCTTGCCGTGGTCCATCACCTGCAACAGGATGTTGAACAGGTCCGGGTGCGCCTTCTCGATCTCGTCCAGCAGCAGCACGCAATGCGGGTGCTGGTCGATGGCGTCCGTCAGCAGGCCGCCCTGGTCGAAGCCGACGTAGCCCGGCGGCGCGCCGATCAGCCGCGACACGCTGTGCCGCTCCATGTACTCGCTCATGTCGAACCGCGTCAGCTCGACGCCCAGCGTCGCGGCCAACTGCCGCGCCACCTCGGTCTTGCCGACTCCGGTCGGGCCGCTGAACAGGTAGTTGCCGATCGGCTTCTCCGCTTCCCGCAGCCCGGCCCGCGCCAGCTTGATCGCGGCGGCGAGCGCCACGATCGCCTTGTCCTGGCCGAACACCATGCTTTTGAGGTCGCGCTCCAGGTTGCGCAGCGTCTCCTTGTCGTCGGCGCTGACCGACTTCGGCGGGATGCGCGCGATCTTGGCGACGATCTCCTCCACGTCGCGCAGCGTCACCGTCTTGCGCCGCTTGCCCTCGGGTTGCAGCATCCGCGACGCGCCCACCTCATCGATCACATCGATCGCCTTGTCCGGCAGCTTGCGGTCGTTGATGTACTTGGCCGACAGCTCGACGGCGCCGCGGATCGCCTCCTCGGTGTAGCGGACCTTGTGGTGCTTCTCGTAGTTGGTCTTGAGCCCGCGCAGGATCTTGACCGCGTCCTCCATCGACGGCTCGTTCACGTCGATCTTCTGGAACCGCCGCACGAGCGCCCGGTCCTTCTCGAAGTAGTTGCGGTACTCCTTGTAGGTCGTGCTCCCGACGCACCGCATTGTGCCGGCCGCCAGGGCGGGCTTGAGCAGGTTGGAGGCGTCCATCGCCCCGCCGCTCGTCGCCCCGGCCCCGATCACCGTGTGGATCTCGTCGATGAACAGGATGCTGCCGGGATGCGCCTCCAGTTCGGTCACCACCGCCTTCAGCCGCTCCTCGAAATCGCCGCGATAGCGGGTGCCGGCCAGCAACGCGCCCATGTCGAGCGCGAAGATCGTGCTCTTGGCCAGCACCTCCGGCACGTCGCCCTCGACGATCCGCTTGGCCAGCCCCTCGGCGATCGCCGTCTTGCCCACGCCCGGGTCACCGACGTACAGGGGATTGTTCTTGGTCCGCCGGCACAGGATCTGGATCGTGCGCTCGATCTCGACGTCGCGGCCGATCAGCGGATCGATCTTGCCCGACTGCGCCTTCTTGTTGAGGTTGACGCAGTAGTTGCTGAGCGCGTCCTGCTGACGCCGACCGGGCTTCTCCTCGCGCTCGTTCTCAGGGCCGCCCTCCTCCTTGGCCCCGGTCGTCGGGCGCTGCGCCGTCCGCCCTGGCGCCTTGGCGATGCCGTGGCTGATGAAGTTGACCGCGTCGAGCCGGGTCATGTCCTGCAGTTGCAGGAAATAGACCGCGTGGCTCTCGCGCTCGCTGAACAGCGCCACCAGCACGTTCGCCCCCGTGACCTCATCCCGCCCGGAACTCTGCACGTGGATCGCCGCCCGCTGCACCACGCGCTGGAACCCTGCCGTCGGCTTCGGGTCCCCCGCACGGTCGGTGGCCAATCCTGACAAATCCTTATCCAGGAACTCGCCGAGATCCTGCCGCAGCTTGTCCAGGTCGACGCCGCAGGCCCGCAGCACCGTGGCCGCGTCGCTGTCGTCGGCGAGTCCGAGCAGGAGGTGTTCGAGCGTCGCGTACTCGTGCCGGCGCTCGCTGGCGAGCGACAAGGCGCGGTGCAGCGTCTGTTCAAGGTTGCGTGACAACATACTATGACGCTCCTTCGCGCTGGGATGCGATCTGTTCCGGCCGAGAATATGGAACTCCGAACCATCCCAGTATCAAGTTCAAGTCACCAAACCCCATTATCAAGCCTGTCAGTCAGGCGCTGACCAGAAATGGGATCGTTTCCTCGCCATGTTAGCCGCGACGCCTGGCGCATCGAGCCTACTCCTTCTCGATCGTGCATTGCAGCGGGTGCTGGTTCTGCCGGGCCAGGTCCATCACCTGCGTCACCTTGGTCTCGGCGACCTCGTAGGTGTAGGCGCCGCACACCCCCACGCCGCGCCGATGTACGTGCAGCATGATCCGCGTCGCCTCGTCGCGGTTCTTCTGGAAAAACCGCTCCAGCACGTGCACGACGAACTCCATCGGCGTGTAGTCGTCGTTCAGCATCAACACCTTGTACATCGCCGGCTTGCGCGTCTTCGGCCGCGTCTTCACCACCACCCCGGTGTTCGGGCCGTCCGTGTTGCCGCGCTTGTCGTTGTTGCTCATCGCCGTCGTATCCATCGCCTACGTGTCCCGAGCCTTGCCGTCCGCGTTTGAGCCATCCGATCCTGGCCCCGAAGCCGTTGCGCTTGCAATGCCCGCGTGGGCCGGAGAGCCAGCACGCCGAGCATCCACGCCAGCATATCGGAATGCAATGGCGGCGGAAAAGGCCGGAGCGGCCAGGCCGGGCATGATCGGGCGACGATAGGGGACCGGACCGACCCCTGAACGCGAAAGGCCCGGGACGAGCCCGGGCCTTTGAACAAGGACGCGACCGCCGCGAAGGCGATCAGGTCACACGGACGGTCAAACCGTCTTGAAGCTCTCCGACGCCACCGTCACCCTGTGCGTGATCGGCGCGACCGCCTGCTGCGCCAGCCGGAACGACGTTTCCGCCACCTGACCGGTCTGCGTCACCGCCTTTTCCACCGTCGAGCGGGCCAGGGATGCCTGGAGGTCGACCGCCTCCTTGAAGGAGCGCACGCCGCTCAGGGCCTGGAACGCCGACATCGTCTCGTCCAACGTCGCCTGAGCCGTCGCGGCCATCTGCTTGGACAGGTCCTGCAGCCCGCTCGCCATGATTTGGCCGGACTTCACGAACGCGTCGAGGTTGGCCTGATTGAACGTCATGAACTCTTCAGGGGTTTTCATCATGGAATGCCTTGCGCTCCCAGTGTTCCAGGCTCGTGATGTCCTGGATGGTTTTCATGTTCGCCACGTGCCAGCAAAACCGGGAAACCCTTTTTTGCTGCGCTGCAACACGACCGGGATGCAACATGTGAACCCGCGTGTCAACACATTTTTGTGCGCTGCAACATGATGCGCGGCCGCCATGCGCCGCCGACAATCGTGAAAAAAAGAAAGCAAATGCGATAACATCCTGACCATGCGGTAAATATCGCCTACCTTTGCTGGACATTCCGAACGGCCCGCTCCTATGGTCGGACCCGCTCCAAAAAGGAATGGGACCTGATGCTGCTCGCCTCCCGCCCGTCGTTCCTCTCGCGCAGCGCCCGTGCCGCCGCCGTCCTCGCCGCCATCCTGCTGCTCGCGCCCCGCCCGGCCGCGGCGCAGATCGGCTCCGAGCGCTACGCCTCCATCATCGTCGATGCCGGCAGCGGCGCGATCCTCTCCTCGGCCAACCCCGATGAGCCGCGTTTCCCCGCCAGCCTGACCAAGATGATGACGCTCTACATGGTGTTCGAGGCCGTGCGCGACCGCCGCATCACCCTCTCCCAATACGTGCCCATCAGCGCCAACGCGGCCTCGATGTCGCCGACCAAGCTCGGCCTCGTGCCGGGCAGCCTGATCACCGTCGAGCAGGCCGTCCTCAGTTTGGTGACCAAGTCCGCCAACGACGCCGCCGCCGCGCTGGGCGAGATGCTGGGCGGCGACGAGGAACGATTCGCGCAGATGATGACCTTGCGCGCCCGCGCCCTCGGCATGACCCACACCCAGTTCCGCAACGCGTCGGGCCTGCCGGACTGGGGCCAGGTGACGACGGCGCGCGATATGGCGATCCTGGCCCGCCGCCTGATCGACGATTTCCCCACCTTCTACCACTATTTCAGCACGCCGATGTTCGCCTTCGCCGGGCGCGTCATCCACAGCCACCAGCGCCTGCTCCAGAGCTACCCGGGCGCGGACGGGCTCAAGACCGGCTACACCGACGCATCCGGCTTCAACGTCGTCACCTCCGCGCTCCACGGCGACGTCCGCCTGATCGGCGTCGTGTTCGGCGCCGCGAGCGGCGGCGAGCGCGACCTGCACATGGCGACGCTGCTCGACCAAGGTTTCGAGCGCATGGGCGCGCCAGTCATGCTGGCCCGGCGCGAACCGGCCTATCGCCTGCCCGCCCTGATCAGCGCCGCCCGCGCCGCGCCCCAAGAAGCCGCGGTCGCTGCCATCGCCCGCCAAACCGGCCGCGCCATCACGGCCCGCAAGGCCGCCGCCGCCAACCGTGCGGCCCAGCGGGCATCGCCACGGGCGGCGCACGCCGCGGCGGCCAATCGCCGCGCTCGCGCCAGCGACGCCTACAGCAAAGCGCCGAGCGCCGTCCTGCCAGTCGTCCGCCCGGCCTCGAACCGGACCATCAACCGCCCGGCCCCGCGCCGCTTCCCGGGCTGAGCCGCCCAGCCGCCCGCTCAGTGGACCGAGGAGAACCCCGTCGGCTGCAGGATCGAGCTGACGATGTTGGCGACGATCGCCCCGTTCGCCTCCGTCTGCCCCCGCTTCTCGATCCACTCCGGGTCGGACTGGAACGCGGCCCACTTCGTCTCCCGCTCCGCCAGGCTGTCCCAGGCCAGCATGTAGGTGAGATCCTGGTTCGACTCCCCGATCACCGTCGTCCAGAACCCGGCCTGCCGGATGCCGTGCCGGTCCCACAATCCCAGCGTGATGGTCTCGAACCGCCGCAGCAGGTCCGGCAGCCGCCCCGGCACGCAGCGATACACGCGAAGCTCGTAGATCATTCCATCCTCCCCGTTTGCCCGCCCACAGTGGCCGCCGCCGCGTCCGGCGACAAGGCCGCGATGCAACCCCGCCCGCCCCGAACCGTTGCGCTGTCATGACAATGCACAAGCGCCGCCGTTGGCCGTTCGTCCTGGGCGCCTTCGTCGCCCTGGCCGTCATCGCCGTCCTGGTGTTCCGATGGGACTGGCTGATCCCGTTGGTCGAACGGCGAGCCTCCGCGTCCTTGGGGCGTCCCGTCACCATCCAGCACCTCCACGTCGACCTCGGCCGCACCACCCGGATCGAGGCCGACGGCGTCACCGTCGCCAACCCGCCCGATTGGCCCGGCGGCGGCGACTTCGCCACCCTCGAACGCCTCGGCGTCGACCTCGACGTCATGGCCTACGTCCGCGACCGCCAGGTCGTGCTGCCGGTGATCGACCTGCAAAGCCCCAAAGTGGAAGCCGAGCGGCGCGCCGACGGCCGGGCCAACTGGACCTTCCCTGCCACCGGCGGCGGCGGCGGTCCGTCGGCGAAACTGGGCACCCTCCGCATCGCCGACGGCCAGGTCCACGTCGTCGCCGCCCAGCCCGCTGCCGATTTCCACGTCCGCGTCGAGACGCAGGACAGCCAGGACGGCACCGGCCAGATCGCCGCCACCGCCGAGGGCACCTACGCCGAGCAGCCGATCAAGGCCGAGTTCACCGGCGGCGCGCTCCTCTCGCTCCGCGACGCCGCCAAGCCCTACCCGGTGAACCTGAAGGTCGCCAACGGCCCCACCCACGTCAGCCTCGTCGGCACGGTGCAGGATCCGCTCGCCTTCGCCGGGGCCGATCTGAAGCTCGACTTGGCCGGCCCGGACATGTCCCTGCTGCTGCCGCTGACCGGCATCGCCATCCCGAAAACGCCCCCCTACCAAGTCGCCGGCAAGCTCGACTACGCCGCGGGCAGCATCCGCTTCGAGGACTTCAACGGCAAGGTCGGGCACAGCGACCTCGCCGGCACGATCGCCGTCGACACCAAGCCGGCCCGCCCCGTGCTGACGGCCGACCTGCGATCCGACCGCGTCGACCTCGACGACCTGAGCGGCTTCATCGGCGGCGACCCCGATGGCGGCCGCAAAGGCAAGTCCCGCGCCCGCAACGACGGCAAAGTGTTGCCCGACGACCCGATCAGCCTGCCGAAACTGACCGTGGCCGACGTCCACCTGAAATACCGCGCCAAGCGCATCGAGGGCCGAAACCAGCCGCTCGACGACATGCGCGCCGACCTCGACATCGTGGACGGCGACGTGACCCTACATCCCTTGAGCTTCGGCATCGGCAAGGGCCAGATCACCGGCGAGATCGCCCTCGCCCCCGAAGCCGACCAGATCCACGCCAAGGCCCGGATCGACTTCCAGCGCATCGACCTCAGCAAGCTGGTGGCGGCCACCGGCTTGGCCAAGGGCGCGGGCGTGATCGGGGGCCAAGCCGTGGTCGACGGCACCGGCAACTCGATGAGCGGCATCCTCGGCCACGGCGACGGCGAGCTGAAGCTGTTCATGGGCCGCGGCGGCAACGTCAGCGCCCTGCTCGTCGATCTCTCCGGCTTGCAGTTCGGCAACGCGCTGCTCTCCGCCCTCGGCATCCCCAACCGCGCCCACCTGCAATGCATGGCGGTGGACATGGTGCTGAAGGGAGGAGTCGCGACGGCCCGCACCGCGATCCTCGACACCGACGAGTCCCGCGTCGGCATGAAGGGCAGCGTCAACCTGCGCAACGAGAAGCTGAACCTGACCGTCGAAACCGACGCCAAGCACTTCAGCGTCGGCTCCCTGCCCACGCCGATCAATATCACGGGCACCTTCGCCGATCCGGGGATCGCGCCGGAAGCCGGGCCGCTCGCCCTGCGCGGCGGCGCGGCGGTGGCACTCGGCATCGTCGGCACGCCCCTCGCCGCCCTGTTGCCCACGATCCAGTTCGGCACCGGCGAGGACAACGCCTGCGCCAAGTTGCTGCCGCACGCCAAGGGCCCCGCCAAGGCGCCGGCCGAGAAGCGCTGATCAACGCCGCCAAAGCAGGCTCTGCCGGTTGAGCCCCTCCAGCGTCTCGGGCCGCTCGACCACCCGCTCCGCCGCCTCCACCGCCCGGCGCAGCGCCGCCGTCTCCATGTGGCGGATCGCCGGCCGCCGCACGACCCGGTGCCAAGGCCCGCCCATCGCGTCATCCAGGAAAACGCGCATGAAGCAGTGGTCGAAGCGGATCGGCCAACCATGTTTGTCCGCCATCGCCGGCAGAACCTCGCGCGTCAGCTCCAGCCACCGGGCCACCAATGCATCCCTCTCCATCCTCGGCTCCGCTCATCCTGACGCTCGCCTTCCACCCCGACGACCAGGCCCGCTTCGACGCCCTGCGCCGCGCCCACTTCCCGCCCGAGCGCAACCTGATCCCGGCCCACCTCACCTTGTTCCATCACCTGCCCGGTGAAGACCTCGACACCATCGAGCATCACCTCCGCCCGGTCTGCGCCGCCGCGAGCGTCGGCCCCGTCAGCGTCACCGGCCTCCGCTCCCTCGGCCGCGGCGTCGCCTTCACCCTGGCCTCCCCCGCCCTGGCTGCCGTCCGCTCCGCCTTGGCCCGCGCCTGGCACGACGGCCTGACGCCGCAGGACCGCCAGGGCTGGCGCCCGCACGTCACCATCCAGAACAAGGCCGCGCCGGCCGACGCCGCGCGCCTGCTGGCCGCCATGCAGGCCGCCTTCGCCCCGTTCGAGGTCCGCGCCGAGGGCTTGCTGCTCTGGCGCTACCTCGGCGGCCCCTGGGAGCCGGTCGGCCGCTACCCGTTCTCCGCCTGAGCCGGCACCCCGGCCGTCACGCCGCCGTCGATCACCACCGTCTGCCCGGTCATGAACCGGCCGGACGCCGCCGCCAGGAACACCGCCGCCCCCGCGATCTCGTCCGGCTCGCCGATCCGGCCCAGCGGCGTTTCCCGCGTCCGCCGTGCCAGCAGCGCCGGGTCCTCCCAAAGCGCCCGGGCGAAATCCGTCCGCACCAGGCCGGGCACGATGGCGTTGGCCCGGATGCCGCGCGGCCCCCACTCGACGGCCAGGTTGCGCGCCAATTGCATGTCCGCCGCCTTCGACACCGCGTAAGCGCCCAGCGTCGTCGAGCCGCGCAGTCCGGCGATCGACGACACGATGGTGATCGAGCCCTCGCCCCGCTCCGCCATGCCGGGCGCTGCCAGGTTCGACAGCCAAAGGTTGCTGCGGATGTTGGTGCCCATGATCCGGTCCCAGGCCTCGTCCGTGATCGTGGCCATCGGCCCGAAATGCGGGTTCACCGCCGCGTTGCACACCAGCGCGTCGATCCGCCCCCAGCGGTCGAGCGTCGCCGCCACCAGCGCCTCGACCTCCGCCTTGCGCCCGATGTTGCAGGCGACCGCCATCGCTTCCCCGCCCGCGGCCCGGATCGCCGCCGCCACCGCCTCGCACGCGTCGAGCGTGCGGCTGCTCACGACCACCCGCGCCCCGTGCTCCGCCATCCGCTCCGCGATCGCCCGGCCGATGCCCCGGCTCGACCCGGTGACCAGCGCCACCTGCCCCGAGAGATCAAACAAGTTGCCCATGATCAGTTCTCCTTCGTTGCCCTTGCCAAGGCACGTGTGTTCAGCCAGAGGGGCGGCCTATGGACACGCTGCAAGCCATCTTCATCGCCATCCTGCAAGGCGCAACTGAGCTGTTCCCGATCAGCAGCCTCGGCCACGCCGTGATCGTGCCGCGCCTGCTCAACTGGACCCTCGATCAGCGCTCCCAGGAGTTCCTGCCCTTCCTGGTCCTGCTGCACACCGGCACCGCCCTCGCCCTGGTCGGCTACTTCTGGCGCGACTGGCTCGGCCTGCTGACCGGCGTGCTCGGCCGGGGCGGCGCGACTCGCGTGTCCGAGGCCCGGCGCATGACCCTGCTCATCGTTATCGCCACCCTCCCCGCCGTCGTCCTCGGCTTCGTGCTCAACAGCTTCTTCCGCACGCTGTTCGCGACCCCCATCATCGCCGCCCTGTTCCTGACCCTGAACGGCCTCGTGCTGCTGTTCGGTGAGCGGCTGCGCGCCCGCGCCACCGCGGCCGGCGGCAAGTCGCTGACCCAGCTTACCCCGCGCGACGCCCTCAGCATCGGCGTCTGGCAGTGCGGCGCTTTGTTCCCCGGCATCTCCCGCGCCGGCGCCACCATGGTCGGCGGCCTGCTGCGCGGGCTCGACCACCAATCCTCGGCCCATTTCTCCTTCCTGATCGCCACCCCGATCATCGTCGGCGCCACCGTGCTGGAAGTGCCGCACCTGCTGCGCGCCAACGTCCCGCCCGGCGTGTTCCGCCAAGCCGCGTTCGCCGCCGTGGTGGCGGGCGTCACCGCCTGGCTCAGCACCGTGTTCCTCATGCGCTATTTCCGAGACCACGACCAATGGGCGCTGAACCCGTTCGCTTATTACTGCCTGGCATTCGGCCTCGGCAGCGTCGTCTTCTTCCTGCTGCGCTGATGCTGCGCCGCCGCTTGCTCGCCTTCGCCCCGCTCGCGGCCGCCGCCGTCATGCTCACGGCGGCGGAGCGCGTCCCGGTCGCCGCCACGCCGATCTCGCGTCTGGAAACCCCCTGGTGGCGCGCGCGCCATCAGGAGAAGCTGGCCGAGATCCGGGATCGCTCCGTCAACCTCATCTGGCTCGGCGACAGCATCACGCAGGACTGGGAGCTGAACGGACCGGAACCCTGGCGAGATTTCCGCCCGATCTGGCAGCACTTCTACGGGGACCGCCGCGCGCTCAACCTCGGCTTCAAGGGTGACACCACCGCGCACCTGTTGTGGCGCATCCAGAACGGCGAGCTGGCCGGCCTGCACCCGAAAGCCGTCGTCATCCTGATCGGCGCCAACAACATGGGCCGCGTCCGCTGGACCGCGCCGCAAACGGTGGCCGGCATCGAGGCCGTTATCAACGAGACCCGCGCCCGCCTGCCCGGAGCCAAGCTCCTGTTACTAAGCGTCCTGCCGAGCATCCGCAGCAAGTACGTGACCCGCACCACCGAGCAGATCAACCACGCCCTCGCCCAGCAGTACGGCACCGGCGGCGTGCCCGGCGTCACCTACCTGGACGTCACCCACCTGTTCATGCACGGCGGCGAGGTGGACCGCGCCCAGTTCCTCGACGACCACCTTACCCCGCCCGACCCGCCGCTGCACCCCACGGCCCAGGCACAGGTTCGGCTCGCCGAGGCCATCGAACCCACCCTCGCCGCCATGCTAGGCGACCACCCCAAGGCCGGGCCGTAGCCCCTAGGCCGGCGGCGGTTGGAACCGCCACAGCCCGTAAGGCATCTGCCGCGTCGGGCCGCCCTCGTGCCACTGCGCCATGTCCTGGATGTGCGACGACGTGACGTAGATCGCCCCGTCCGGCCCCTCGGACATCGTGTCGGGCCACCGCAGGCGCTCGTCCTGCACGACGATCTGCAAGCTGCCGTCGTTCTGTCGCAGCTTGACGCTGTTGTCCTCCGGGCTGGTGATCCACAACCGGCCCTTGCGGTCCATCAGGTAGCCGTCCGCGACGCAGGTCGTCCCCATCCGCTCGACGGCGGCCCCGACCCGGCTGGCCGGCAGGGTGGCGTCGCGCAGCGCCCGCGTCGGGATGCGATACAGCGTCTTGCCGACCAGCGCCTGCCAGTAGAGGTGCTCCCCTTTCGGATCGAGCGCGATGCCGTCGGCCGCGAACGCCGGCTCGCGGCCGTCCGGCCGGCGCAGCGGCGCGCCGTCGATCATCACGGTCACATCCTTCTCGGTCTGCGTGCTGGGATGCCCGTCGAGCAGCCGCCGCACCTTGCCCGAAGCGAGGTCGGCCACCAGCAGCGCCCCGCGCACCCCGCTGTCGGTCATGTAGGCGGTGCCGCCGTCCGGGCTGATCCGCACGTCGTTCGGGTAGCTGCCCTGGGGCGCCACCCCGCGGTCGAACGGGATCACCTTCGTCACCTTGTCCGTCCCGAGATCGACCTTCACCAGCTTCGGCCCGCCGGGCAGGTTGAACGAGTTGCCCGGCGCGGCCGGATCAAGCACCCACAGCGCGTTCCCCGGCCCGGCGACGACGCTCTGCACGCAGATGAAATGGTCCCCGTTCGACAGGTGCCTCACGTTGCGCCAAGCGTTCCACTGCTCGTTCGGGTAGGGCCGCAGGCCGCCGTCCGGCATCAGCTCCGCCACCGACACCGCGACGTCCTGCTCCCAACGCGGGAAGTTGACGAAGATGCGGCCGCTCGCGCTGACCGTGACGCCGGTCACCTGCTGCTCGAACGTCGCGACCTGCCGCAACGCGACCTGCTGCGCCCGGGCCTGCCCGGAGAGCGCCGTCGCCACCAGCAGCCCGGCGAAGCCGCGGCGGGTGAGGGCGGAGGTGGATTTGGTCATCGGCGGCGCGCTCCAGCAATCTGCCGGACACATCGCGGTCGTCGATCCCGGGTTGCCGCCTCTGACGCAAGCGTGCGCGCCGCCGCCCGGAACACCGGCCTTCGACCGCGGCGCGTCAGGCCGCCGCCAGCCGCAGCCGTTCCGCCACCCGCGCCCGGCCCATCAGCGGCAGCAGCTCCTGCAGTTCCGGCCCGTGCTCCTCCCCCGTCAACGCGAGGCGCAACGGCAAGAACAGCGCCTTGCCGCGCCGCCCCGTCGCCGCCCTCAGCGCGGCGATCCAACCGGGCCAGGTCACCCCGTCCCACGGTTCCGGCGGCAGCAGGTCGAGCGCCTGGTGCAGGTAATCCACCTCGCCGTCCAGCAGCGGCGGCACGATGCTGCCGGTCACCACGTCCCACCAGCCCCGCGCCTCGCGCAGCAGGTCGAGGCTGCCGCGCACCGCCAGCCAGAACGCGGGCGTCGCCGCCGGCGGCAAACGGTCGCGCACCGCCTCGAACGGCAGGGCGCGCAGCGCCCGCCGGTTCAGCGCCAGCAGCCGCCGCGCATCGAACCGCGGCGACGACTTCGACACCCGCGACAGGTCGTAGTGCCGCGCCAGCACCGCCGGCGGCTCGGCCACGGCGTCGTCCGGCGTGCCGAGCCGGGCCAGGTAGCCGGCCAGGGCGGCGGGTTCGATGCCGTCGCCGCGCAGGCTCCGCAGCGACAGCGACCCGCCCCGCTTGCCCCCCTTGTCGCCGTCCTGGCCCGCCAGCGGCGGCAGGTGAGCGAAGCGGATGGCGCCGGGCCGCGCGCCGAGCGCCGCCATGATGTCGATCTGCACGCCGGTGTTGGTCGCGTGGTCCTCGCCGCGCACCACGTGCGTGATGCCGAGTTCGAGGTCGTCCACCACCGAGGCGAAGGTGTAGAATGGCGTGCCGTCGGCGCGGATCACCACCGGGTCGCTGACGGCGCTCAGCTTCACCTCTCGTCGGCCCAGCACCATGTCGCCCCACTCGGCGGCGACGCCCGACAGCAGGAACCGCCAGTACGGCCGCTTGCCGCCTGCCTCGGCGTTGGCGCGCTGCTCGGGCGTCAGCTTCAGCATCGCGCGGTCGTAGATCGGCGACTCCCCCCGCCGCCGCCGCTGCTCGCGCTTGGCGTTCAGCTCCTCCTCGCTCTCGAAGCACGGGTAAAGCCGGCCCGACGCCCGCAGCCGCGCCGCCGCCGCCTCGTAGCGGTCGAGCCGGTCCGACTGGCGCAGCACCCCGTCCCAGTCGAGTCCGAGCCAGGCCAGGTCGTGAGGAATGGCGTCGGCGTAATCAGCCCGGACGCGCGGGGCGTCGATGTCGTCGAGCCGGAGCAGGAATTGCCCGCCATGACGCCGGGCCAGCAGCCAGTTGACCAACGCGACCCGCGCGCCGCCGACGTGCAGCAGCCCGGTCGGGCTCGGCGCGAACCGCAGCTTCACGCGGGCGGGGCCGGGCGGCCCGGTCCGCTCAAGCCTCGCCCTCGGCGGCCTTGCGCAGCCTCGGGTCGAGCGACCGCCAGTCCCGGTCGGCCGCCTCCGCCCCCCGCGCCGCGAAATCGTGCAGTTCAGTCGCGCTCCGCCAAGCCTCCTCGCCGCCCTCGGCGACCACGGCGTCCTCCCCGAACGCGAACCACGCGTCCAGCACAGCCTTGGCGTCCATCCCCTTGGCCCGGCACCGCTCCAGACTGTCGCGCACGTAGCGGCGCGCGAACAGGCTCGCGTCCTCGACCGTGGCGAAGGGGCCGATCTCCTCCACCACGTTGTCGCCGGTGTCGTCGGAGAGGTCGATGACCCGCACCTGGTAAGGCGGCGCGCTCACGCGGCGAAACCCGCGTCCGCCGCACCCGCGGGCATGATGTGTCGGCCGAACGTGGTTCTCATGCCGCGGATTTTGGATGCCCGGCCGCCCGTTCAACCGGCCGCAGCAGGAACTCCCGCCCCACCTTCACCCGCGGCGCGCCGTCGTAGGCCACGATGTCCGCGGTGGCGTAGGTCTCGTGCCAGTCGTCCGGGATGAAGCTCCCCGTGCCCACCACGTCGATCGGCGCCCCCGTGTCCGCCATCACCCGGCACTTGCCGACGCCGAACCCGGACGACGCGACGATCCGCACTTTCGGGAACCCCGCCTCGTCCAGCGCCTCCCGCATCCGCCAGATCGCCGCCGCCGACACCCCGGTGCCGACCAGGTGCCGCAGCTCGGTGTCGCTGCGGTAGTGCCGGATCGCCCCCGGCGCGCGCCGGTCCAGCACGGCGTAGCTCGACGCCGGATCGAGCCCCTCCAGGTAGCGCCCCCCGTGCGTGTCGAGCCGCACCGACAGCCGCCCGGCCGCCGCCAGCTCGGGAAACCGGCGGCACACCGCCAGCCCGTCCGTGACCTCGCGGCCGAAGTAGTCGGTCAGCACCGTCAGGTTCTGGTCCGGGCAGGCCTCGTGGAACATCTCCGCCGCCCTGAGGGTCGATCCGGCGTAGCCGATCAGCGCGTGCGGCATGGTCCCGAGCCCGGCCAGCGCCCCGAACTCGGCCGCCCCCAGCGCCGAACTGCTGCCGACGAAGCCCCGCGCCCCTTCCCGCCGCGCCGTCGCGCTGCCGACGCTCGCCGCGTAGGCCATCAGCGCCTGCATCTCCGCCCCCGCGCAATGCCGCGCTTCCATCGCCAGGAACGCGACGCCCGGCAGCGCCGCGCACATCTGGTAGGCGTTGTGCGCCGCGACGCACGCCGCGCCCAGCTTCTGCAGGAACAGCGTCTCCGTTTCGGCCAGGGCGGCGAAGCTGCCGGTGATGGTGACGATCGGCTCGCCCGCCCCCACCCAAGCGCCCTCCGGCTGCCGCAGGTCGAACTCGAACGCGCAGCCCCGCACCGCCGCGACGCTTCCCAGCCAATCCAGCATCAGCCGCGGCGCCGAGATCACCGGCCGCCGCAGGAACACCGCGTAGGTCACGGTCGCGTCCCCGAACCGTTCCACCACCTCCCGGGTCCGGGTGAAGTAGGCGTCGGTGCGTCGGGCGATGTCCTCGGCGAGGCCCGGCCCTCCCGCCGGGTCGAGCACGCCTGGCCTGCCCGCCGGCCCGCCGCTCACTGCGCCGCCACCGCCGGCCGCCGCGCCGGCGCCCGGCGCTCCTTGAGTTCCTCCGCCACCAAGAACGCCAGCTCCAACGATTGCTCGGCGTTCAGCCTCGGATCGCAGAACGTCTCGTAGCGCGCCGCGAGATCCGCCTCCGTCAGCCGGTGCGCGCCGCCGACGCATTCCGTCACGTCCCGCCCGGTCATCTCGACGTGGACGCCCCCGGCCCAGCTTCCTTCCGCCGCGTGAACGTCGAAGAAGCCCCGCACCTCCTGCAGGATGGCGTCGAAGCTGCGGGTCTTGACCTTCGCCGCCGTGCTGACGGTGTTGCCGTGCATCGGGTCGCACAGCCACACCACCCGGCAACCGGCGTCGCGCAGCGCGCGCACCAGCGGCGGCAGCTTGCGCGCCACCCCGTCCGCGCCCATCCGGCTGATCAGCGTCAGCCGCCCCGGCTCGTTGCCTGGGTTGAGCGCGTCCACCAGCCGCAGCAGGTCGTCCGCCCCCGTCGTCGGCCCCACCTTGAGGCCGATCGGGTTCTGCACCCCGCGCAGGAACTCGACGTGCGCGCCGTCCACCTGCCGCGTCCGGTCGCCGATCCACAGGAAGTGCGCCGAGCAGGCGTACCAGTCGCCCGTGGTGCTATCGACCCGCGTCAGCGCCTGCTCGTAAGGCAGCAGCAACGCCTCGTGGCTGGTGTAGAAATCGGTCTCGCGCACCTGGGGCGTGTTGAGGCTGCTCATGCCGCACGCCGCCATGAACGCCAGCGTCTCGTCGATCCGCGACGACAGGTCTTGGTAGCGCGCCGCCAGCGGCGACCGCGCCGCGAAGTCGAGGTTCCAGCGGTGCACCTCGTGCAGGTCGGCGTAGCCGCCGTTGGCGAACGCCCGCAGCAGGTTCAGCGTGCTGGCCGACTGGAAATACCCCGTCTCCATCCGCGCCGGGTCGGGGGTCCGCGCCGCGGCGGTGAACGCCGGGCCGTTGATGATGTCGCCGCGGTAGCTGGGCAGGGTCTCGCCGCCCACCGTCTCGTCGTCGGACGAGCGCGGCTTGGCGAACTGCCCGGCCATCCGCCCCATCTTCACCACCGGCACGCTGGCCCCGAACGTCAGCACCACCGCCATCTGCAGCAGCACGCGGAACGTGTCGCGGATCACGTTGGCCGTGAAGTCGCCGAAGCTCTCGGCGCAGTCGCCCCCTTGCAGCACGAACGCCCGCCCGTCCGCGGCCAGCGCCAGCGATTCCTTCAACCGCCGCGCCTCGCCCGCGAACACCAGCGGCGGGTAGCCGCCGAGCCGGCCCTCGACCGCCGCCAGCGCGGCCTGGTCCGGGTAGGTCGGCAACTGGCGCGCCGGCCGGTCCCGCCAACTCGACACCGACCAGCCCTCGCTTGGCCGGCCTTCGCTCATCGTGTTCATCCCGCTCTCCAAAGCGCCCCGGACCGTTCACCTTCAGCTACTGTTATCCACCTAAACCGGCCCCAGCGCCACCTCACGCCGCCAGCCTCACGCCGCCAACGCCCGCGCGAACACCGGCGCGTCCACGTTGCCGCCGCTCAGCACCAGCCCCACCGTCCGCCCCCGCGCGTCGAACCGCCCGGCCAGCACCGCCGCCAGGCACACCGCCCCGCCCGGCTCCACCACCAGCTTCAGGTGCGTGAACGCGAACGCCATCGCCGCCAGCACCTCCGCGTCCGTCACCACGACGCCCCCCGCCAGCCGCGCCCGGTTGATCGCGAACGTCAGCGCCCCCGGGCTGGCCGACAGCAGCGCGTCGCACAACTGCGACCCGCCGGGCGGGTTCGCCTCGCGCCGCCCGCTGGCCAGCGAGCGCACCGTGTCGTCGGCCCCCTCCGGCTCCACCGCGTACACCGCCGTACCCGGCGACGCCTGCGCCAGCCCCAGCGCGCAGCCCGCGACCATGCCGCCGCCGCCGGTGCAGACCAGCATCGCGTCCATCGTCAACCCCGCCGCCGCCGCGTCCTCCGCCAGCTCCAACGCCAGCGTCCCCTGCCCGGCGATTACGTCCGGGTGCTCGAACGGGGGCACCAGCGCCGCGCCCGTGCGCTCGGCGAAGCCCGCGGCCAGGGCGGCGCGGTCGTCCCTCAGCCGGTCGAACGGGATGATCTCCGCCCCCCACCGCCGCGTGCTCTCGACCTTCACCCGCGGCGCGTCGGCCGGCATGAACACCGTCGCCCGCGCGCCCACCGCCGCCGCGGCGCACGCCACCGCCTGGCCGTGATTGCCGGACGAGTGCGTGACGATGCCGCCCCGGACCTGTGCCGGCTCGAGCCGCATCGCCGCGTGAGTGGCCCCCCGCAGCTTGAAGCTGCCCGTCCGCTGCAGGCACTCCGGCTTGAGCAGGATAGCGCCGCCGGAGCGCTCGTCCAGCACCGGGTTGCGCAGCATCGGCGTCCGCACCACCCGGCCCGCGATCCGCCGCGCCGCCGCGGCGACGTCGTCAGGGGTGGGAAGCTGCATCGGGCATCCTTTCGGGAAGACGGGTGATCGGCGCGCCGGGCCGCGGCACGACACGATAGAGCCGGTAGCGCTCCGCCTCCACCCCGCCGCGCCCCCGGCTCAATACACCGACCATCTCGGACGATTGCCACAACACCGGGTCCGGCCCTTCCCGCCGCCGCGCGCTGATCAGCAGCAGCCCCGGCCCCGCCTCGTCCAGCGCCGGCAGGCCGAACAACCGCCAGCGCGGCTCGGCCCCCGCCACCGCCAGCCCCGCCCCCGGCAACCCCGACCCCGGCCGCGACCACGCCAGCAGCGACGCCGCGCCGTACTCCTCGCTGGCCAGGAACCCCGCCCCGGCCCGGCCCGCCTCGGCCGCCGCCGCCCGCCCGAGCGCCTCCCACCCGGCCAGCCGCAACGTCGGGTCAAGTCCCCGCGGCAACGCCAACGGCGCCAGCGTCGCCTGCACGCAAACCACCGCCGTCACCGCGAATCCGAGCGCCGCCGCCGGCCGCCATCCCCGCCTCGCCCACCAACGCCCCCCGAGGCCCCCCGCCGCCAGCGCGCAGCCCGGATACAGCACGGCCACCCAGTTCGCCTGCACCCGGCCGCCGAGCGCGTGCTGCGCGAACACGGCCAGGCCCGGCAGGACCAGCGCCGCGACCAGGCCCCACGCCGGCTGCCGCCACCGCCGCGCCGCCGCGACGGTCCCGGCCGCGAACAGCACGAACACCAGCGGCGTCGCCAGCCCGACCTGGCCGCCCACCAACTCCGACAGGTAGCGCGCCGCCTGCGACGGCGCCCAATCCCCGGCCCGCCCGCCCTGCTTGACGAAGCTCGCCCACCCGTGCGCCGCGTTCCACAGCGCCACCGGCAGGAACAGCGCCCCCGCCACCGCCGCCCCCGCCCACGGCCACCCCGTCCACAGCCACCGCCGTCCCCCCGGCGTCAACAACCAAAGCGCCGTCCCGAGGCCGAGCAGCGCCGCGGTGTACTTGCTGTCGAGCCCGAGCCCCAGGGCGGCCCCGGCCACGAGCCACCAGCCGCCCCCGCCCCCCGTCGCCAGCCTCGCCAACGCCCAGGCCGCCGCCGTCCAGAACAACAGCAGCGGCGTGTCCGGCGTCATCGTCACCGCGCCCACCCCCAGCATCAGCGTCGCGTTCAGCAGCACCGCCGCCCGCAGCCCAGCGCCGCGGCCCGGGAACAGCCGGCCGCCGGCGTCCGCCAGCAGCAGCGACCCGGCCGCCGCCGACAACGGCGACAGCAGCCGCACGCCCAACGCCGTGTCCCCCGCCAGCGCCGTGCCCATCCAGATCCACAGCGCCACCATCGGCGGATGGTCCAGGTAGCCCGGGGCCAACGCCCGCGACCACACCCAATAGTAAGCCTCGTCCGGCGACAGCGGCATGGACGCCGCGACCGCGAGGCGCGCGGCCGTCAGGCCGACCAGCGCCGCCAACCAGCGGGAACGGATGGCGCGCTCGAGTGTTGCACGTCCATCAAACGTCAAGGACGCACCGCATGTTCTCGTTCATCGGCGCAATCATCATCGGCGGTCTCGCGGGCGCCCTCGCCAAGCTCGTCATGCCCGGCCGCGATCCCGGCGGCTTCATCATCACCATCCTGCTCGGCATCGTCGGCGCGATGGTCGCCACCTGGCTCGGCCACCAGGTTGGCTGGTATCGCTACAACGAGAGCGCCGGCTTCATCGGCGCCACCGTCGGCGCGATCCTGCTGCTGATCCTCTACCGCCTTTTCACCCGGTCGAGAATCTGATGCGCCGCCTCGCCATCCTGTGCTGCCTCGCCCTCGCCGGCTGCGGCGAGCCGACCGGCTTGCCGCTGATCTCGGCACAGTTCCCTCCTGGCACCGGCCCGGTCAACGCGGCCAGCGCTCCGCAGTCGTTCAACAGCCTGCCGGAGGGCGCCGGCAACTACAGCCCGGCCCCCGGCGGCATCCAGCCCAACTACTTCAGCCAAACCTTCCGCGCCTTCTGACCGCCCACCCGAAGGCGGCATCGGCCTCAAACGCTTCAGCGCACCGGTCAAGTTGCCAGACGAAAAGAACCCGAGGGCTTCCCCGACGCCGCGAGCCGCGGCCACCGGCGTCGGACAGGCCCTAAAGCGGCACCCCGGCCAGGTTGCGGCTGGTCCGGATCGTCTGCAACGTCTGCACCCGCCCAACGTGCGCCGCACCCGTCAGCTTCTGCGTCAACTCGTTCTCGTGCGCCGTGTCGCGCGCCACCAGCCGCAGCAGGAAATCCCCGCCCCCCCGGATCATATGGCACTCGCGCACCTCGGGCCAGTCCGCCACCTGCCGCTCGAACGCGCTCAGCACCGTCTCCTTCTGGCTCTCCAAACCGACGATGGCGAAGAACATGATCTCCCACCCGAGTCGCGCCGGGTCAACGTCGGCGTGGTAGCCGCGGATCACGCCCGCCTCCTCCAACCGACGCATCCGGCGTAGGCACGGCGGCGCGGTGATGTCGGCCCGCCGGGCCAACTCGACGTTGGTCATGCGCCCATCGACCTGCAACTCGGCCAGGATGCGGCGGTCAACCGAGTCCAAGTACGCCGTCTCGTTGATTGCCGGTTTCATCCACGCCCTCCCACCACGCAATATTATTACGCACCGACCCGCGATTCAACCCGCTCCGACCGGCCCTCGGCACCGTCGCTTGCGCCGGCCCGCCACCGCCCCCAATCTGATGATCCGAACGGGAGCATCCTATGAGCGCCACCACCCGCACCCGCCTGCTGATCATCGGCGCGGGTCCCGCCGGCTACACCGCCGCCATCTACGCCGCTCGCGCCAGCCTCGAGCCCGTGCTCGTCGCCGGCTTGCAGCCCGGCGGCCAGTTGATGATCACGACGGACGTGGAGAACTATCCTGGCTTCGAGGCCGCCATCCAGGGCCCCTGGCTCATGGAGCAGATGCAGAAGCAGGCCGAGCACGTCGGCGCCCGCGTGGTCAGCGACATCGTGACGCAAGTCGATTTCACCCGCCGCCCGTTCCGCTGCGTCGGCGACGGCGGCGACACCTACCTCGCCGACACCGTGGTGATCGCCACCGGCGCGCAGGCGCGCTGGCTCGGCCTGCCGTCCGAGGCCCGGCTGCAAGGCGCGGGCGTCTCGGCCTGCGCCACGTGCGACGGCTTCTTCTACCGCGGCAAGCGGGTCGCCGTCGTCGGCGGCGGCAACACCGCGGTCGAGGAGGCGCTGCACCTGACCCACCACGCCGACCAGGTGACGCTGGTCCACCGCCGCGACAGCCTGCGCGCCGAGAAGATCCTGCAGCGCCGCCTGTTCGCTCATCCGAAAGTCAACGTCGTGTGGGACAGCGCCGTGGAGGAGATCGTCGGCAGCGGCCAGCCCGAGGTCGTCTCCGGTCTGCGCCTGCGCCACGTCCGCACCGGCGCGGTGGACACGCTGCCCGTGGACGGCGTCTTCATCGCCATCGGCCACACCCCCAACACCAGCGTGTTCCGCGGCCAGGTCCAGCTCGACGACGAGGGCTACGTGCTGACCCAGGCCGGCGCCACCCAGACCTCCGTGCCGGGCGTGTTCGCCGCCGGCGACGTCCAGGACAAGCTGTGGCGTCAGGCGATCACCGCCGCCGGCACCGGCTGCATCGCCGCCCTCGAAGCCGAACGCTTCCTCACCATGCAGGACCAGCCCGCCGCCCAGGTGGAAGCCCGGGCGACGGCCCAAGCGGCGGAGTAGCCTGCCGCACCTGCGAACGTGCGCGTTCCGGTTTAGCCGCCTTTAACCCTTCCCTGCCACTCTGCCGCCATCGAGGCGTGGAGTGCGGGCATGGCCAGCAAGGACGGGAAGGCGACGATCGTCATCCGAAGGGAGGAAGTGGTCGAGGACGGCCACCACGGTGGCGCTTGGAAGGTCGCCTACGCCGACTTCGTGACCGCGATGATGGCCTTCTTCCTGCTCATGTGGCTGCTCAACGCCACCACCGAGCAGCAGAAGCGCGGCCTGGCCGACTACTTCAGCCCCATCACGGCCATCTCGCACAAGGAAAGCGGCTACGGCCTGCCCTTCTCCGGCCGCACCCCCAACGCCGACGGCAGCCTCGCCTCCGATCGCGGCCAGGTCCAGGTCGGCCCGGCCGGCCCGCCCATCGTGCAGCTCCAGCTCGAAACCGACGACGCCGATCCGGTCCCGCCGCAGCCCCGCCAAGCCGGCGCGGCCGGCAACGGGCAGGACACCGGCGCGGCCGGCCACGAGCAGGACACCGGTGCCGCCCGCCTCGCCGCCGACCAACCTCCCCGCGCCCCCGGCGACTCGCCCGTGGCCGCCGACAAGACCCACCCGCCGACCCTCGCCGAACGACCGGAGCCGACCGACGAGGACCTGCAGGCCGAACTGGACAAGCGCGAGCGCGCCTCGTTCGAGCGCGCCGCCCAGCAGATCCGCGACGCCGTCCGCGCCGACCCGGCCCTGGCCGACCTCGCGCACCAGCTCATGATCGACATCACCCCCGAAGGCCTCCGCGTCCAGCTCCTCGACGAGGACAAGCAGGCCATGTTCCCGACCGGCTCCGCCGCCCTCAACGACCGCGCCCGCGCCGTCTTGATGAAAGTCGCTCCCATCCTGACGCGCCTGCCGCAGCCGATCAGCATCGCCGGGCACACCGACTCCGCCCCCTACCGCGGCCAGGACCGCACCAACTGGGACCTCTCGGCCGACCGCGCCAACGCCACCCGCCGCCTGCTGGTCGAGGCCGGCCTCCCGGCCGAGCGCGTCCGCAGTGTCTCCGGCCTGGCCGACCGCGACCTGCTGCTGCCCGGCGACGGCCTGGCCGCGGCCAACCGGCGCATCGCCATCACCGTACTGCACGACACGCGAAAGGCGGCGCACTGACATGTTGACCATCGGCGGCCTCGGCTTCCTCCTCGCCTGCGTCTTCGGCAGCTACATCATGGCCGGCGGCAGCCTCGAACCCTTGATCGAGGCCATGCCGTTCGAGCTGCTGACCATCGGCGGCGCGGCGATCGGCACCTTCGTCATGTCGAACTCGATCCACGACGTGAAGCACACCCTCGGCGGCTTCAAGAAGATCCTGAAGGGTGCCAGCCTGGCCAAGCCGCACTACATCGAGCTGCTCAGCCTGCTCTACTTCTTCGTCCGCCTCGCCTCGACCAAGGGCGCCATGGCCCTCGAGCCGCACATCGAGAAGCCGAAGGAGAGCGCCGCCTTCCAGAAGTTCCCGCGCATCCTCGCCAACCATCATGCCACCGACATGATCTGCGATTACCTGCGCATGCTCGGCATGAACGCCGACGACCCGCACCAGATCGAGGACGTCATGGGCCGCGAGCTGAAGAAGACCCTGCGCGAGGAACTGCACGGCGCGCACGCCTTGCAGAACATGGCCGACGGCCTGCCCGCGCTCGGCATCGTCGCCGCCGTGCTCGGCGTCATCAAGACCATGTCGCACATCAACGAGCCGCCCGCCGTGCTGGGCGCGATGATCGGCGGCGCCCTGGTCGGCACCTTCCTCGGCGTCCTGCTCGCCTACGGCATGGTCGGCCCCTTCGCCGCCCGCCTCAAGAGCGTCGTCGAGGAGGAAAGCAAGTTCTTCGAGGTCATCCGCGCCGTCCTCGTCAGCCACCTGCACGGCAACGCGCCGCAGATCAGCGTCGAGACCGGCCGCAAGATGGCCCCCAACCAGTACATGCCCACATTCCAAGAGCTGGAGGAGGCGATGCAGGCCGTGAAGGCGGGCTGAGGACGCTCAGCAAGGCGGCTCGTCCATGCTCGGCCGCCCGGTGATGTGCCGCCAGTGATGCCACAGCAGCCGCGCCGCCAGGCCCCGGCCCGGCCGCCACGCCTCGGCCAGCGCCCGCAGCGCCGCCGGTCCCGGCCGCTCCGCCAACCCGAGCAGGTGCGCGGCGGCCCCGGCCAAGGCCACGTCCCCGGCCGGGAACACGTCCGCCCGTTGCTGCGCGAACAGCAGGTAAACCTCCGCCGTCCAAGGCCCGAGGCCCCGCACCGCGGTGATCGCGCCCAGCGCCGCCGCGTCGTCCAGCCGGGCCAGCGCCGCGTCGTCGAGCAACCCGGCCGTGAACGCCTCGGCCAGCGAACGGGCGTGCGCCGCCTTGGGCCGTGACAGCCCGGCCGCCAGCAGCGCCGCCTCCCCCGCCAGCAGCAGCCCACCCGGATCGAGCGCGCCCGGCACCGCGGCCAGCCGCCCCCAGATCGCGGTCGCTGCCTGGTTGCTGATCTGCTGCGCCACGATCGCCTGCAGGAACGCCGCGAAGCCCGGCCGCCGCACCCGCCAGGGCAACGGCCCGGCCGCCGCCTCGATTGCCCCCAGTCGAGGGTCCCGCCGGATCAGCTCGTCGAGGGCGGCCCGCATCGCCGGCGGCGGATGCGGGAACTCACCAGGCCCGGCCACCGGCGCGGGCCGGCGCGTGGCCGCTTACCCCGCCAGCACGCGGCGCAGCTTCCGCACCGCGCTGCCCGGCGTCGTCAGCACCGGCTTGCCCGTCGCCGCCGCCACCGCCGCCGCCGCCCGCGCCAGGCTGAACTGGCCCAGCGCGATCACGTCGCACGCCGCCAAGGACCGCGCCGCCTCCGCCGCCCGCGCGTCGTGCCCCGCTTCGTCGCCGGCGTCCAGCGCGTTCAACGCCCCGTCGGCCAACGCCGTGGTCACCTCCACGTCCGCCCGCGCCGCCCGGAACTCGTCCGGCAGCGTGTCGAGCGACGGCGCGAAGCTGGCCATCAGCCCGATCCGCCGGCCGAGCGCCACCGCCTCCTCCACCATCGCCTCGTTCGGCTTCAGCACCGGCAACGGCCGCAGCGCCGCCTGGCAGGCCTCGATGCACGGTCCGAACGCCGAGCACGTGAACAGGATGCCGTCCGCCCCCGTTCCCGCCGCGTATCGCGCCAAGCTCAGGAACCGCTCCGTCATCGCCGGCTCTAAGCCCCCGGCCTGCGCCAGGTCCGACGACAGGCTGTCATCCATCAGCGTCATCAGCCGGGCCTCGGGCCACAGCGCCGCGAACGCGGCCTCGACCGGCGCGGCGGAGTGGCGCAGCGCGTGGATCAGCGCGACGCGCACGGCGCGCCCGCCCCCGGCAGGAACCCTACTTGCACCGCACGAGCGGGTTCGGAAAATCGGCGCAGCCGGGGAACGCGATCTCGTTCTCCCCCCGGCGCTGCACCACCAACTCGTTGGCCGACGCGCAGCCGAAGCCCACCGGCTGTCCCGCGCCCCCGCCCAGCAACGGCAACCCGCCCCCGCCGCTGGCGAACCGGAAATCAAGTCCGCTCGGCGTGCTGCGAACCGTCTCGATCACCCGTTCCGTCAACGTCTGCTCGATCAACGTCGCCCGCATCACCAGGTCGCGCGTGAAGATCACCACCGGCTGCCCGAAGCACGCCCGCGTCGACAGCCCGGCCGGCACGGGAAACAACCCGCCCGACCAGGTGCCGAACAGCCAGGCATGGGGCGGCTGCCCGCCCTGCGCCCGCGCGGCCGGCGCGAACGCCGGAACAGCGGGCCCGGCGAGCATGAGAACGGCGAGGCAAAGGGCAATGCGGCGCATCAGGTGTCCTGGGTCGATCCAGCCACGACCATAGCCCCCCCAGCGCCCGGGCGAAAGCGGACGATCACGGCAGTTGAACCGCCCGCGGTGCCGTGGCATGGCCCACCGCAACAGCAAGGCTTCGTTCATGCTTCGCAACTTTTATGATCGCGTGCTCGCCTTGTCCGCCAGCCCCCGCGCCCCCTGGTGGCTGGCCGCGGTCAGCTTCGCCGAGAGCAGCTTCTTCCCGATCCCCCCGGACGTGCTGCTGGTGCCGATGGTCCTCGCCCGGCCCGAGCGCGCCTGGCGTCTCGCCCTGATCTGCACGGTCGCCAGCGTGCTCGGCGGCCTGCTCGGCTACTATATCGGCTACGCGCTCTACGACCAGCTCGCCGCCCCCTTGATCCGCTTCTACCACTACGAAGCCGCGGCCGACGCCTTCAAGGAACGGTTCCGCGAATGGGGCCTGTGGGTGATTCTCATCAAGGGCCTGACGCCGATCCCCTACAAGATCGTCACCATCACCTCCGGCATCGCCCATTTCGACCTCGCCGTGTTCGTCGCCGCCAGCGCCGCCACCCGCGGCCTGCGCTTCTTCCTGGTCGCCGGCCTGCTGCGCCAGTTCGGCCAGCCGGTGCAGGAATGGATCGAGAAGCGCCTCACCCTGGTGACGACCGTCGTCGCCGTCAGCATCCTCGGCGGCTTCGTGGCCCTGAAATATCTCTGAAACGCCGGCCCGCGCGTCACAACGGCCGGCAAGCGTCCCCGAGCCACGCCCGTTCCGCGGTCCCGAGGCCCGGCCCGACCTCGGCCAGCACCCGGGCGTGATAGCCGTCGAGCCACCCGCGCTCCGCCTCATTAAGCAGCCCCGGCTCGATCAGCCGCCGGTCGAACGGCGCCAGCGTCAGCACCTCGAACCCGAGGAACGGCTTCCTAGCGCCCGGTGCCGGGTGCGGCTGCACGAGCAGCAGGTTCTCCAGCCGGACCCCATACGCGCCCGGCTCGTAGTAGCCCGGCTCGTCCGACAGGATCATCCCCGCCGCCAGCGGCGTCATCCGCCCGTTGCGCGACACGCTGGCCGGCCCCTCGTGCACCGACAGGCAACTGCCGACCCCGTGCCCGGTGCCGTGGTCGTAGTCGAGTCCGGCCTGCCACAGCGCCCGCCGCGCCAGCGCGTCGAGGTGCGGCCCGGCCACTCCCTGCGGGAACACGGTGGTCGCCAGCGCGATGTGCCCCTGCAGCACGCGCGTGAACCGGTCGCGCAACGCCGCCGACGCCGGGCCAGGCCCGGTCCAGACGGTGCGCGTCACGTCCGTGGTGCCGTCCGCGTACTGCGCGCCGCTGTCGATCAGGTAAGCCTCGTCGCGCCCCAGCGCCCGGTCCGTCTCGTCCGTCACCCGGTAATGAATGATCGCCCCGTTCGGTCCGCTGCCCGAGATCGCCGGGAAGCTCTCCTCGCGGAACTCCGCCGCCTCGGCGCGGAAGGCGAGCAGCCGCCCGGCCGCCTGCGACTCCGTCGTGCCGGCCGGCCGCGCCGTGTCCAGCCAATGCAGGAACCGGCACAGCGCGGTCGCGTCGCGCCGGTGCGCCGCCCGCGCGCCCTCCTGTTCCGCCGGGTTCTTGCAAGCCTTCGGCAACGCGCAAGGGTCGGGCGCGTCCACCACGGTCGCCCCCGCCGCCCGCAGCCGCTGCGCGAACCACGCCGGCGACCCGGCCCGGTCCACCCGCACCACCCGCCCCGCCAGCGCGTCCAACCCGCGGCCCAGCTCGGACGGCGGCGTGACCGAGACCCCGTTGCCGAGCCACGCCCGCGCCTCCGGCCCGAGCTTCGCCGGCTCCATGAACAGCCCCACCGTCGCGTCGGCGTCGAGCAGCGCGAAGCCGAGCGCCACCGGCGTGTAACCGAGGTCGCTGCCGCGGATGTTGAGCAGCCAGGCGATCGACGCCGGGTCGGTCAGCACGGCGGCGTCCTGCCCCGCCCCCCGCAGCGCCGCGGCGACCTGCGCCCGCTTCTCCGCCGAGGGCGTGCCGGCGAACAGGAGCGGGTGCGCCCGCACCGGCGCCATCGGCGGGGCGGGCCGGTCCGTCCAGGCCTCGTCGAGCGGGTTGCGCGCCAACGCCACCATCGTCAGCCCGGCGTCGGCGTAGCGCGCCAAGCCGTCCTCGCTGATCAGCCGCGGGTCGTAGCCGATCCTCGCCCCGGGCGCGGCGGCCTTCACCCACTCCGGCGGCGGCTCGTCGGTCAGGTGCCGGTGCTCGAACAACGCCGGGTCCACCTGGGACGCGAGCTGCAGCACGTAGCGGCCGTCGGTGAACACCGCCGCCCGGTCCATCAGCACCACCGCCAGCCCGGCGCTCCCCGTGAACCCCGTCAGCCAGGCGAGCCGCTCCGCCGCCGCCGGCACGTATTCGCCCAGATGCTCGTCCGCCCGCGGCACCAGCAAGCCCTGCACCCCGGCACGCTTCAGCCCCGCGCGAACCGCCCCGAGCCGCGCGCCGTGCTGTCGATCGTTGGTCAACATTGTCTCACAATTCACATAGCTACTCTGTTATATATGCTTCCAACGCATAGCAGCGGTCGTTTGTTAGCACATGCAACATAGGCCCGTCAGGCGCATATATCGCTCGTCGCCGAAACGACATCGACAGCCATCATCGCGCTGCCGCCACACCAGAGTCTGATAGGAAGCTGAAATGAACGCCCCGCTTGCCAAGGAGCAGATCGCGCTCCTCATGTCCGACAGCCTCACGTACCGGTCCGCGACCGTACCCGGCACGGACGGCACCTACGCCCAGCCCCGCCCGTCCGCGCTCGCCGGCTTCGCCCAGCGCGTCAAGGGCATGGCCGCCAGCCTGGCCAACCTGCCGCGTCGCCGGGCCGTCATCGCCGAACTCAGCGCGCTGAGCGACCGCGAGTTGGCCGACATCGGGCTGACCCGCGGCGAACTGACCCGCGTGTTCGACCCGCGCTTCATCAGCGCCCGCGCTGTCTGAGCGCGGCACGACCCTATTCGGAGGCCCGGCCGGCGTCGCCGGCGGGCCACCGAATCGCGCTCACGAAGCGCGCGCCCGGCTGACAGCCACCGCCAGCGCCAATCCCGACGTCAACAGAACCAGGCTCGCCGGCTCCGGCACTTCGGCGTCGTAGAGCGCGTTGCCGAACGCCGCGTGGACCACCGCCGTCGGGTGGATCGCGTCCCAGTATTGGAAGCTGCCGACGTTGGCCGCCTGCCCGGTCCGCGGGTCGATCGGGCCGCAAGCCGCGCTGGTCTGCACCGGCGTTGATGGACTCCTCAGCAACGCCCCCGTGTTCAGGTAGCAGGGCGTCGTGGTGTCCGAGAGGCCCGCCGCCGCCGCGTTCGCCAGGAACGTGTTGTTGAACGTGTAAAGGTCGAACTGTGTGATCCGGGCATCGCCGTTCGCCGCCGAGATCGACGCCACCCCCGCCCTCAGCAGTTGGTTATAGAGCCGCGAATCCTCGCTCGCCGCCTGCACCTGGGTCGGCCGCCCCAGCGTGAACTCCGGGATCAGGCCCACGTCAGGCACGTTGACCACCAGCAGGCTCCGCGCCCCGGCCGCCAGCAATGTATTGATCCCGGCCAGCTCGCTCGTCACCCCGTCCGTCACGAAGCTGGTGTCGCCGCGTTGCGCCGCCGTGCGCACGTCGTTGCCGCCAATGAACACCGTGTAGAGCGCCGTGGCCGACGCAGCCCCACCGGCCTGCGCCAGGTAGGCCCCGATCTGCGCCGCCAAGTTGGCCCCCGGCACCCCCTGGTCGCGCGTCGCCCCCGCCGTGGCCCCCGCCACCGCGTAGTTCGTCCCGCCCGGCCGGATGCCCAGTCCGTTCGCGTCCTGGAACCCGGTGACGAACAACGACGGATCGGCCGACAACCCCAGCCGCCGCGCCATCACCTGCACCGCGGTCGGCCCATTGGTGAAGCTGTTGTTGGAGAAAGGCGGATCCGGGAAGTTGTTTCCGATCGCCTCCGCCAGGTTGCCCCGGTCCGACAGGCTGTCCCCGAACACGTAGTCTGCCGTGAACGGCGCCGCCATCGCCGCCACCGGCCCCATCGCGAACGCGGCGAGGACCATCGAAACCAGGGTTGCCTGACGCGCCATCATTGCCTCTCCCGCCTGCGGGGCCCGTTGCGACCAGCCCGCTTCAACTCACACTAGGACGGTTTCGCTCCGTGTGGAACCATGAGCGGTCTCAGTTTTGTCGAACGCACCTCACGTCCGACAAAGCTGAGTAACCGCGTGGAACGATGGCTAGAGCGGTTTCAGTTCAGCCAGACGCACTCTCGCGTCCGACCAAACTTGAGCAACCGCGCGAAACAAAGGCCGGAGCAATTTCACGTAAAGTAAGGACGTTCCAGGTGTTTGTTCCGCGCGATGCCTCGGCCCCGGTTCGCGCCCCCGGTACTGCCTGGCCGCCCGGGCTTGCGCACCACCAGCGTCGTCCAAGGCCCCTCATGCCACGTCCGCTGCAGCACCAGGCCGCACCGCCGGTGCGCCGCCAGCACCGAGCGCGCCTGGCCCGCCAGCAGCCCCGCGAGGATCGCGACACCCGCGGGCGCCAGCCCCGCCGCCAGGTCGGCCGCCATGCGGCGCAGCGGTCGCGCCAGGATGTTGGCCAGCACCAGGTCGTACGGCCCCCCGGCCCGCACCCGCCGCGCCCGCCAGCCGTCCGCCAGCACCGGCCGCACCAACCGCCCCACCCCGTTCGCCGCCGCGTTCCGCCCGGCGACCCGCACCGACCACGGCTCGATGTCCGTCGCCAGCACCGGCCGGCGCAGCAGCTTGGCCGCCGCCATCGCCAGGATGCCCGACCCAGTGCCGAGGTCGAGCACCCGCCGCGGCCGCCGCCGCGCCGCCAGTTCCAACGCGCGCAGGCACCCCCGCGTCGAGCCGTGCTCCCCGGAGCCGAACGCCAGCCCGGCGTCGAGCGTCAGCACGACCAGCCCCGGCGCCGCCCCGCCGCCCGCGTGCGTGCCGCGGATCAGCCACCGCCGCCCGACCCGCTGCGGCGGGAACGACGCCTGCGTGCGGGCGAGCCAGCCTTCCGCCTCCGTCGGGGTCCGCCGCAGCTCGGCCTCCACCCCGGTCATCGCCGCCGCCAGCCCCAGCGCCCGGCGCAGCCCGCCCTCGTCCGCCGCCGCGTCGCGCACGCCCTCGACGCGCCACGTCCGCCGCGCCTCGTCCTCCAGGAAGAACCCGACCGTCTCGCACCCGGCCTCGAACGCCGCCTCGAACGCTTCGAGCGCCTCGTCCGGCACCACGACGAACACGGTCTCCAACAGCCCCGCCCGCCGGCGCGCCCGGCCGGTGGTCACGCCCGCTCGACGAACCGGTCGAGCAGCCGCTTCTGCCCGGCCTTGTCGAACAGCACCTCCACCCGGTCGTCGTCCACCGCCAGCACCCGGCCGTAACCGAACTTCTGGTGGAACACCCGCGTGCCCACCGGCAGCGCCTCGGCCCGGGCCGGGCGGGGCGGCTGCTCCCACGCCTCGATCACCTTGGGGCCGGCCGCGCGCCGCGCCACCAGGGGGCCGCCCGAGAACACGCTCGGCGCCGCCACCAGCCGCTGCTCGCGCTGCAGCGCCACCGACCCGGCCCGCTCGGTGTGCGCCTCCGGCAGCTCGTCGACGAACCGGCTCGGGATGCTGCTCTGCCAGTTGGCATACAGCCGCCGGTTGGCCGCGTGGCTGACGATGGCCCGCTTGCGCGCCCGCGTCAGCCCGACGTAGGCCAGCCGCCGCTCCTCCTCCAGACCCTTCTGCCCGCCCTCGTCGAGCGTGCGCTGGCTCGGGAACAGCCCTTCCTCCCAGCCGGGCAGGAACACGGTGTCGAACTCCAGCCCCTTGGCGCCGTGCAAGGTCATCATGCTCAGCCGGTCGCCTTCCGCGTTCTCCTCGTTCTCCATCACCAGGCTGACGTGGTCGAGGAACCCGGCCAGGCTCTCGAAGTCGGCCAGGGCGCGGACCAGCTCCTTCAGGTTCTCGATGCGGCCCGGCGCGTCCGGCGACTTGTCCTGCTGCCACATCGCCATGTAGCCGCTCTCGTCCAGCAGGGTCGCCAGCACCACCACGTGGCCGTCGCGCGGCAGCGCCTCGCGCCAGCGGGCGAAGTCGTCGAACAGCCCCTTCAGCGACTCGCGCAGCTTGCCCTTCAACGCCCCGGCCCGCGCCAGCCCCGCCGCCGCCTCGGCCAGCGGCACGCCCTGCTCGCGCGCCGCCTCGTGCATCGTCCGCAGCGCCCCCTCCCCCACCCCGCGCCGCGGCACGTTGACGATCCGCTCGAAAGCGAGGTCGTCGGCCGGCTGGTGCAGCACGCGCATGTAGGCCACCGCGTCGCGGATCTCCGCCCGCTCGTAGAACCGCAGCCCGCCGACGATGCGGTAGGGCGTGCCCTGGATGATCATCCGCTCCTCGAACGCCCGCGTCTGCGCGGTGGTGCGGACCAGGATCGCGATCTCGGACAACGGGTGGCCCTGCCGCCGCAGCGCCTCGACCCGCTCGCCCACCATCCGCGCCTCCTCGTCCGAGTCCCACAACCCGACCACGCCGACCGGCTCGCCCGCCGCGTCGTTGCCGCCCGGGCGCAGCGTCTTGCCGAGCCGGCCCTCGTTGTGCGCGATCAGCCCGGCCGCCGCGGCCAGGATCGGGGCCGTGCTGCGGTAGTTGCGCTCCAGCCGCACGATCGCCGCCCCCGGGAAGTCGTGCTCGAAGCGCAGGATGTTCTCCACCTCCGCCCCCCGCCACGAGTAGATCGACTGGTCGTCGTCGCCGACGCAGCAAAGGTTGCGGTGCCCCTGCGCCAGCAGCCGCAGCCAAAGGTACTGGACCGTGTTGGTGTCCTGGTACTCGTCGACCAGGATGTAGCGGAACCGCCGGTGGTACTCGGCCAGGATGTCGGGCCGGCCGCGCAGGATCTCCGTCATGTGCAGCAGCAGGTCGCCGAAGTCCGCGGTGTTGAGCTGGCGCAGCCGCGCCTGGTAGGCGGCGTAGAGCGTCCGGGACAGCCCCCCCGCGAAGTCGCCCTCCTCCGACGCCGGCACCTTGTCGGGCACGACGCCGCGGTCCTTCCAGCGCTGGATCATGCCCATCAGCGCCGGCGGCGCCCACCGCTTCACGTCGATCCGCGCCGTGTCCATCACCTGCTTCAGCAAGCGGAGCTGGTCGTCCCCGTCGAGGATGGTGAAGCCGCTCGTCAGCCCGACCAGGTCGGCGTGCCGCCGCAGCATCCGCGCGCACAAGGCGTGGAACGTGCCGAGCCACAGCCCTTCCGCCGGCCGCCCGAGGATCGCGCCCACCCGCTCGCGCATCTCCCGCGCCGCCTTGTTGGTGAACGTCACCGCCAGCACCTGGCCCGGCGCCGCCCGCCCGGTCAGCAGGATGTGGGCGAACCGCGTCGTCAGCACCCGCGTCTTGCCGGTGCCGGCACCGGCCAGCACCAGCACCGGGCCGTCGACGGCTTCCACCGCCTGCCGCTGCTCCGGGTTGAGGCGGGACAGGTACTCGGTCATCGGGGGCGGGGCGGCTGCGTCACGCCCGGGCTATAGACCGCCCGCCGCGGCAAGGCCACCCGATGTGACGCCGCCCGCCGCCCGCCGCTCACCGCCCGTCGCTCAGGCCGGCGCGTCGGTCCCCGCCGGCACCTCCTGCCCGCCCGAGCGCACGCCGAGCAGGTGCGCGATCGCGTAGGTGAGGTCGGGCCGGTTCAGCGTGTAGAAGTGGAACTCGTCGACGCCGTTGGCCTGGAGCAGCCGCACCTGCTCGGCGGCGACGACGGCCGCGATCATCCGGCGCAGCTCGGGGTCCTTGTCCGTGCCCTCGAACATCGCCCCCATCCAGTCCGGCACCGACGTGCCGCACATGGCGCTGAACTTCGCCGCCTGGGCGTAGTTCGACACCGGCATGATGCCCGGCACGATCGGCGCGGTGATGCCGGCGGCCAGCGCCCGGTCGAGGAAGCGCAGGAACACCGTGCCGTCGAAGAAGTACTGGGTGATCGCCCGCGTCGCCCCGGCGTCGAGCTTGCGCTTGAGGTTGTCCACGTCGTGGTCGGCGCTGACCGCCGCCGGGTGCGTTTCCGGGTAGGCGGCGACGGACACCTCGAAGTCGGCCACCCGCCTCAGCCCCGCCACCAGGTCGGCCGCGTAGGCGTAGCCCTCCTCGTGCGGCGCGTAGTCCTGGCCCGGCGTCGCGTCGCCGCGCAGCGCCACGATGTGCCGCACCCCCGCGTCCCAGTACTGCCGCGCCACCGCGTCCACCTCGCCGCGCGACGCGCCGACGCAGGTGAGGTGAGCCGCCGGCGTCAGCCGCGTGTCCCGCACGATCTTCGCCACCGTCGCGTGCGTGCGCGCCTGCGTCGTGCCGCCCGCGCCGTAGGTGACGCTGACGAAGCGGGGGCCGAGCGGCTCCAGCCGGCGGATGCAGGTCCAGAGCTGCGCTTCCAGCGCCTCGTTCTTCGGCGGGAAGAACTCGAACGACAACGCCGGCGGCGCGAGCGCGGCCGAGCGGGGCGGCAGCCCCTCGAAGCGCGGCCCGGTGAGCCAGCGTTCCAAGGTGGCGTCCGGGGCCGTCGGCTGCGGCCGGGTCGAGGTGACTTGATTCATCGCTTGCGGTTCACGATCCTGTTGTGTGGCGCGTCCGGTGCCGCGGCGTCTTGACCGGTGACATGGGGCGCGTTTCGACTACTATACCACCCTGCGGCGGCAACATCACATCCGGGTTGCGACGGTCGCGCAGCAACGGGGCATCGGGCCCCGTTCCGGTCAGGAAGCACCATGCGCCCTTCATTTCAGAGACTGTCCCGGCTCCTCCCGACCGTCGCCCTCGCCTGCGCGCTGGCCGGCTGCGCCGCCTCCGCGCCCGGCGACGATCCCGCGGCCTTGGCCGACGCGCAGCAGACCAACGACCCGTACGAGCCCACCAACCGCTTCTTCTACCGGGTCAACGACGCCATCGACTCCTACGTCCTGCGCCCGGTCGCCGTCGCCTACCGCGACACGGTGCCGGGCGGCGTGCGGCGGCCGATCCACAACGTGCTCACCAACATCTCGACCCCGATCGTCTTCGCCAACGACGTGCTGCAAGCCAAGCCGCGCCGCGCCGGGGACAGCATGATGCGGTTCCTGATCAACAGCACCGTCGGCGTCGGCGGCATCTTCGACGTCGCCGAGGGCTGGGGCTACCCCGAGCATGCCACCGATTTCGGCGTCACCCTGGCGCTGTGGGGCGTGGACAGCGGCCCGTTCCTGTTCCTGCCGCTGCTCGGCCCCTCCAACCCGCGCGACGCGGTGGGCTTCGGCGGCAACGCCGTGCTCGACCCCTTCACCTGGGCCAGCTTCGGCGGCAGCACCGCCTTCCAGCTGTCCCGCTTCGGCGCGGGCACCGTCGACACCCGCGCGCGCCTGCTGCCCGTCACCGACGACATCAACCGCACCGCCCTCGACCCCTACGCCACCTTCCGCAGCCTCTACCGCCAGAACCGCGAGTCGGTGATCCAGAAGACCCGCGACTCCGACCGCCGCACCGTGCCGGCATGGTTCTCACCCTGACCGGCGCGCTCCTCGGCGCTCCCCACTGCCCCGGCACTCACTGAAGGTTCATGACCCGCATGTTGACACGACGCCATCTGCTGACCGCCCTCGCTGCCGGCGGGATCCTATTCGCCGTCGGGCCGGACGCCCGCGCCCAAAGCGAGAGCCAGGCGACCAACTTCGTCATGGCCCTCGGGAACGAGCTGGTCTCGGTCATCGACGGGCCCGGCAGCTACGAGGAGAAGAAGGAACGCCTGCGCCCCACCATCGAGAGGGCCGTCGACGTCGACGGCATCGCCGAGTTCGTGCTCGGTCCCTTCCGCCGCGGCGCCACGCGTCAGCAGCTCGCGGAGTTCACCGCCGTGTTCCACGACGTGCTGATGAACAGCATCTTCAGCAAGCTCGGCCAGTTCCAGGGTGTCACCTTCAGGCCGACCAACACCGTCCCGCGCGGCCGGGACATGCTGGTGGGCACCCTGATCAAGCGCCCCAACGAGCAGGCGAACAACGTGCAGTGGGTGGTGACCAACGTCCGCGGCCAGCCCAAGATCGATGACGTGATTGCCGAGGGGACGAGCCTGCGCCTGACCCAACGGTCGGACTACACCTCTTACATGCAGCGCAACGGCCGCTCGGTCGAGGCCTTGATCGAGGCGTTGAAGCGCCAGGCGTCCCGGCAAGGGTGAGCGGCGGCGCTCACGGCCAAACGCGGGCGCAGAAGTCCGGGTAGGTCTCCAGCATCTCGGCCCGCACCGGGCCGCGCAGCAGCGCCAGTTCCTGGGGCGAGGGGTCGGGCGTCGCCGCCGGTGCCCCGGCGTCGTAGTCGAACCCGGTGTGGGCCGCCACGCTCGCCGCGTCCTCGCCAGGATGGATGCTCCGCAGCGTGAACCGGGCCGCCGCCGGGTCGAACGCGAACACGCACCGCCCGGTGACCAGCGCCTGCGCCGCGCCGCGCCGGAACACGCCGGGCGGGCCGACCCCGGCGGCGCTGACGTGCTCCACCCGCGGTACCAGCACCCGGCGGCTGTGCTCCTCGCGGAACAGGATGGTCCGCGGCGTCATCATGTACATGAAGGCGGAGCCGAAGCTGCCGGGGAAGCGCGCCGCCCGGCCCGGCCACGCCCCGGTGCCGACCAGGTTGAGGTTGGCCGCGCCGTCGATCTGGCCGCCACCCAAGAAGAACAGGTCGATCCGCCCCTGCCCGGCCAGGTCGAACAGCTCGCGCGAGCCTTCGGTGAACGGGTTGCCGGAGCGGCGGTGCAGCAGGCTGAGCCGGACAGGGTGGCCGAGCGCGCGCACCAGCCAGCAGGCGGCGGCGGGGATCGGGCTGGCCGCGCCGACCGCGATATGACGCGCGGGCTTCGCGGCCGGGTCGAGGATGAGCCGGGCCAGGGTGGCCGCGAGCCGCTCCTCGGTGCGGATCACTCGGCCGCTGCCGCCGGCTGGGCCGCGGCGGGCGTGGCGAGCACGTGCCGCGCCAGGTAGTCGCGGAACCCGGCCTCGGTGCGGGCCGCGCGTGCGTAGTCGCGCAGGTGGGCGGCGTCGGCGCCGTGCTCGTCCAGCAGCGCCAACGGCCAGCAGCCGCGCTCCGCGACGGCGACGGCCTCGACGTAGGTGGCCGCGATCACGCCCGGGGCCAGCCGCTCGTCGTCCAGCATGTCGCCGTCGATGACGCGCTCGACCGTGACCAAGGCCCGGCGGCTGGCGTGGGCGAGGGTCGCCAGCTCGCGCCGCCGTCCGACCCAGACGTTGCCGGCGCGGTCCGCCATCACGGCGTGGAAGGCGGCCACGTCGGGCGCCAGGGCGGGCAGGAGCAGGATCAGGTCCGGCTCGGCGGCGAACGGGTTCTGCTGCACGAGCCAGTCCGGGCGATGGGCCACGAGGTCGCTGCCCAGCACGCCGCGCAGCGGCATGAACGGCACGCCCTTCTCGGCGGCTTGCAGCATGGTGTGGATGGCCGGGCAGGTCGCGTCCTGCACGATGATCGAGCCGGCGGCGACAGCGGCGTTGAAGCGCGGCGCCGGCCCGGCCTCGCCCAAGGTCACGGCGCTCGTCTGCACGGAAGCGACGCAGCCCGCGCCGACCAGCAGGTCGGTGGCGTAGCCGCTGACCGGCACGCCGAGCAGGCGTAAGTCTCGCGCGCCGCGGCGGACGAGGGCGCGGGCGAGCGCTGCCGGCGTCAGCGAGTTGTCGGGCGGCAACGCCAGCAGCGACCCGTCCGGAACCAGGGCCGCCAGCGCGTCCGCGTCCATCAGCCGAGCGCCGCGGCCAGGGCTTCGGCGCTGCGGCCGTCGGCGATGGCGGCGGCGCGGGCCTGGTAGTGCGTGCCGCCGACCCGGGCAAAGGCGTGATCGGCGTCGGCGTAAGTGTAAGCGTGGACGTGCGGCTGCGCTTCGGCCGCCTCGACGACCTTGCGTCGCCCGGCTTCGGGGAAGAAGGCGTCCTTCTCGGCGATATGCAGCAGCAGCGGCGTCCGCACCCGGTCGAGCCCGTCGAGCAGGTTGTCGAGCTGGACGCCGTAGTAGGAGATGTTGACGTCGGCGTCGGACTGGAGCGCCATCATCATCGCCAGCCGGCCGCCGAGGCAGTAGCCCACCGTGCCGGCGCGGCCGTTGCTGCCGGGCAGGGCGCGGGCGGTGGCCAGTGCCGCCTTCAGGTCGTCCACGCCCTTCTGCTGGTCAAAGGCGTTCATCAGCGCGAACGCCTCCTTCCACTCGGCCTCGCTCTTGTCGGTCAGGTTGACGCCGGGGCGGATGCGCCAGAACAGGTCGGGCGCCAGCACGTCGTAGCCCTGGGCGGCGATGCCGCGCGCCGTCTCTTTCAGGCTGTCGTTGACGCCGAAGATCTCCTGGATCAGCACGACGGCGCCCCCAGAGCCGCCGGAATGTTTCACGTGAAACATCGCGAAAGCGCCGGAGCCGTCCGTCGCGTCGACGTTGATGCTATCCACGAGACCGCTCCTCGGAGGCGTCAGATGTAGTGCTCGCCCAGCGGCGCGAAGCCGTTGAACCGCTGGCTGGCGTAGGTGGTGACGTAAGCGCCTGTGGACAGCAGACGCACTTGGTCGCCCGAGCGCAGCGCCAGGGGCAGGCGGTAGTTCGACTTCTCGTAGAGGATGTCCGCACCATCGCAGGTCGGGCCGGCGATGGCCACGGGTCCGGTCTCGCCGCCGTCGTGCTCGGTGGTGAAGCGGTACTTGATCGACTCGCCCTCCGTCTCGGCCAGGCCGCCGAAGCGGCCGATGTCGAGGTAGACCCAGCGCACCGGGTCGTCCTTGGCCTTGTGGCACACCAGCACGACCTCGGCGGCGATCAGCCCGGCGTCGCCGACCAAGAAGCGGCCCGGCTCGACCAGGATCTCGGGTAGGTCGTTGCCGAAGTGCTCGGCCATGGCGCGCATGATGGCGTCGGCGAAGCGGTCGATGCCGGGGATCTCGTCGCGGTAGCGCACCGGGTAGCCGCCGCCGAGGTTGACCATGCGCAAGTTGACGCCGGCGCTGGCCAGGTCGGTGAACAGCATGCCGACGCGGCCGATGGCCGTCTCGTAGCTGCCGGTCGTGGTCTGCTGGCTGCCGACGTGGAACGACAGGCCGTACGGGTCGAGCCCGAGCTGGCCGGCCTCGATCATCAGCTCCCGCGCGACCTCGACCGTGGTGCCGAACTTGCGCGACAGCGGCCATTCCGCGCCGTCGTTCTCGACCAGGAGGCGGCAGTAGACGCGGCTGCCGGGCGCGTGCTCGGCCAGTTTCAGCAACTCCTCGCGGCTGTCGAAGGCGAACATCGTGACGCCCGCCTCGTGGGCGCGACGGATCGCGGAGGCCTTCTTGATGGTGTTGCCGAAGCTGATCCGCGCGGGCTCTGCCCCGGCCTCGAGACAGAAGGCGACCTCCTCGTAGCTCGCGGCGTCGAAGCTGCTGCCGAGGCCGACCAGGCGCTGCAGGATGGGCGCGGCCGGGTTCGCCTTGACGGCGTAGTAGACGTGCGCCAGCGGCAGCACGCCGGTGAGCGTGCGGTAGTTCTGCTCGACCCGGTCCACGTCCAGCACGAGGCAGGGCGTGGCGGGCGAGTTGTCCTCGAGGAAGCGGGCGATCTTCGGGGTCATCGCAGGGAACTCCAAGAACAGACACCCGTCGCGCCCGCGCATCGTCGATGCGGAGCGGTGCGGATGCTTGCCGACCAGGGACTGCTGGTGAGGCGGGGTTGACGGAACGGTCGAACGAACCAGCGAAGCGTGAGGTGCCAGAACGCTTGACGTCGTTGCGTAACCCCCTCGGGTCAGAGGCACGTGCGTTGCTGCGTGGATGGCGGAAATAGGGCCACACCCCTCCCGGCGCAAGGGAAAAAATCCGCGTCAGGCCGTTAAAATCCAAGGTGATTTCATGGCGCGGGCCGCCGGTGCCGCGCCGGGCCGTGTATGCTAGGATTTCATCTCGCCCATGCCACGCCCCAGCGCAGGAACGCCGCATTGATCGAGAAGCGCTCGCAACCCCCGCCGGAGGGCGCGCCGAACCCCGCCATCGCGGAAGCGGTGGTGGAAGAGGTGGCGCCGGTCGTCGGCACGCCGGAGGACGCCGCTCGCCTGCTGCGCGAGCCGGACGCGCACGAGCTGGGCCGCTACGCCGATTCGCCGGCCGAGATCGCCTGGCCGGGCTGGCGCGCGGTGCTGCGCCGCACGCTGTTGGAGATGCTGACCGACCGGGTGGCGCTGGTCGCCGCCGGCTGCGCCTTCTACGGCACGCTGGCGCTGTTCCCGGCGATCTCGATGCTGATCTCGGTCTACGGGCTGTTGTTCGACCCGCAGACGGTGGTGCCGCAGTTGGAGGTGTTGCAGGACCTGTTGCCGCCGGCCGCCTTCCAGTTGATCGCTGAGCGGGTTCAGCTCCTGGTCAGCAAGCCGCCGGGGGCGCTGACGGCCGGGCTGGTGTTCAGCACGGTCGTGGCGCTGTGGTGCTCGACTACGGGGACCAAGTCGATCATCGGGGCGCTGAACCTCGCCTACGAGGAGCGCGAGCGGCGCAGCTTCCTCAAGTATCAATTGACGGCGTTCACCATCACGCTGTGCGTTATCTTCGGCACGGTGATCGGCATCGGCTTCCTGGTGGCGCTGCCGCCGGCGCTGGAGTTCTTCGGGTTCTCGGGCATGAAGCGGACGCTGATCCGGGTGGCGAGCACGCTGATGCTGATCGGCGCCGTCCTGCTCGGGCTGTCGCTGCTGTACCGGTTCGCGCCGAGCCGGGAGCTGCCGAAGTGGCGCTGGGTGACGCCGGGGTCGATGGTGGCGACGATGCTGTGGGTGGCGGCGTCGGCGCTGTTCTCGACCTACGTCGCCCAGTTCGCCAGCTACGACAAGACCTACGGCCCGCTCGGGACCGTAGCCGTGGTGATGATGTGGTTCTACGTCACCGCCTACGCGGTGCTGCTGGGGGCGGAGCTCAACGCCGAGCTTGAGTTGCAGACGGGGCGCGACAGCACGGACGGTCCGCCGGAGCCGCTGGGCCGGCGGGGCGCGTACGTGGCGGATCACGTGGCGGCGGGGCGACGCCCTTAACGCCGGCGGCGCTGCTCCGGCGCTTCGGCCACCTCCACCGGGTCGCCGCCGGGCCGGGACAGCGTGACCTGGGCGGTGCCCTCGTCGATCATGCCGAGGCGGGCGGCGGCGGCGCGGGACAGGTCGATGATGCGGACCTTCTTGACCGGCTGGCGGTCGGTGATGGTCACGACGACGCTCTCGCCGGTCGCCTGCTTGGTGACGCGGACGCGGCTGCCGAGCGGCAACCGGGCGTGGGCGGCGGTCAACTGGTTCTGGTCGAAGCGCGTGCCGCTGCTGGTGCGGCGGCCCTGGTGCCACGCGCCGTACCAACTGGCGACGCCGCGTTCCTTCCATCCGGGAGGCTGGCCTTGGCGCTCGGACCCGGGCGGGGCCGCTTGGGCGGTGCCGGCGGCCATGAGGACGGGCACGGCGGCGTAGAGACAGTATCGGGGGAATTTTCGCACCCGAGGACCTCACTTGGCGATTGCCCGGCAAGACATGCCGTTCTTGGGCGCTCAGATCAAGGATGAAATCGGCGTGCCGCCAAGTCGTTGCCGAATCGAGGTGGATCAACTTACGATCAGGATCTCGGCCGAGGCGTTCTTGCCTTGATGACGCCACATTCCAGAACTTCGCGACGGCTCAATCAATCGAGGAGATGCTGTTCGGTCGGCTGCTTCGACTTCTTGCAATCTTCAATAAAAATTGGCGGACCAACGAACCGGGTCAGCCCGGCGCGAAGTATCGGGCGCGCCCGACGCAAGCATTGGCGAGGCGGCGGACCGCGGCGGGCGCGCCCGCCCTGGCCCGCCGCCCCGGCTTAGCGGATCAGGCCGGTGAGCGGGCTTGACGGGTCCGCGCCCATCCGCCGGGGCATGCGGCCGGCGAGGCGCGCCAGGCGGCCGGCCTCGATCGCGGCCTTCATGGCGCGCGCCATGCGGATCGGGTCGGCGGCGTGGGCGATGGCCGAGTTCAGCAGCACGGCGTGGCAGCCGATCTCCATGGCGATGGCCGCGTCGGAGGCGGTGCCGACGCCGGCGTCGACCAAGACCGGCACCCCCGCCTGTTCGATCAGCATGGACAGCATGGCCGGGTTCTGGATGCCGAGGCCGGAGCCGATGGGCGCGCCGAGCGGCATGATGGCGACGCAGCCGATCTCCTCGAGCCGCTTGGCCGCCACCGGGTCGTCGGCGCAGTAGACCATGACCTCGAAGCCGTCGGCGACCAGGGCCGCCGCCGCCTCGTGCGTCGCCGCCATGTCGGGGTAGAGGTGCGGCGGCGGGCCGAGCACCTCGAGCTTGACCAGGTTCCAGCCGCCGGCCTCCCGCGCCAGGCGGAGCGTGCGCACGGCGTCCTTGGCGGTGTGGCAGCCGGCGGTGTTGGGCAGGTAGGTGTAGCGCTTCGGATCGACGAAATCCTGCAGCATGGGCGCGCCCGGGTCGTTGACGTTGACCCGGCGCACGGCGACGGTGACGATCTCCGCCCCCGACGCCTCAATCGCCGCCGCGGTCTCCTCCAGGGACTTGTACTTGCCGGTGCCGACCACGAGGCGCGAGCGGAACGTCCGCCCGGCGACGCTCCAGGTGTCTTCGGCGGTCGCGAACCCGTCCATGTCAGCCTCCCCCGATGAAATGCACGATCTCCAGGCGGTCGCCTGGCTCTAGGCGCGCCGCGTCGTAGGTCGAACGCGGCACGATCTCCTCGTTGCGCTCGACGGCGACCTTGCGATGGTCGAGGCCGAGCCGGTCCAGCAGGGAGGCGACGCTCGCGCCGGGCGGCACGGGCATAGGGTCGCCGTTGACGGTGAGGCTCAGGGCGTCGATCGTGTCCATGCCCGGAATATGTGGGCCGGGGGGCCGGCAAGCAAGCGAGGATCGGACGGGCGGGGGCCGGTCAACCGAACGAGCCGACGTCGTGCGCAACGGCGACCGCGATCTCGCGCACGATGGCGAACAAGGCACCGATCGGCGCGAAGATGTCGGCCTGCTCGCGCACGTAGGAACTGACGGCACGCGGAGCGGGCGGCTCGCCGTAGTCCTGGTCGGCGGCCGGCTCGGCGTGGGCGGGGAAGATCTCGGCGAGCAGGGCCAGGGCGGCCGGCACGTCGAGGCGGAGCAGCGCTTGCTCCAGGTTGGCGCGGGTGACGCCGTGGCGCGGGGAGAACTCGGGGATCTCGGTGGCGAGCAGCCAGATGCGCTGGATGGCGGCGAGGCGGAGCGCGTGCAGCAGCACCTCGCGCGGGGCCATGCGGGGCGCGTCGGGCCAGGCGGCGCGCAGCGCGAGGTGGTCGGCCTGGACGCGGCGGAACATCGCCTGGGTTTGGGCGGACAGGCCGAGCCGTTCGAGGGCGCGGGCGACGGCGACGAGGGCTTCGCGGCGGCCCGGCCGCCTGGTGTGGGCGGCGCGGTCGAGCCAGGAGCCGGGGTCGAGGGTGGCGATCACGGCGCGAAGCACGTCGAGGTCGGAATGGGCGAGGGCGTGGCCGGGGAGGTCGAGCGCGCGGCGGAAGCGGCGGCTCGTTTCGCGCATGTGGCTGAACGCTTCGGGGTGCCGGGCGGCGGCGGCGCCGATGCCTTGCAGGGTGTTCGCGCACCAGCCGAGCTGCTGCAGGATGGCGTTGTTGGGGATGGCGCGCAGCTCGCGCGGGTGGCGGATGGCGACGACCTGGGCGGCGCCGTCCGATTGGCGGGCGGCGGGGCGCGAGCCGGTGCGGTCGATGAGCGCCGGGCCGAAGGTGCCGAGCAGGGCGGCGTAGCCGGGATCCTCCACCAAGCCCTGCATCCCGGCGCGGACGGTGGCGAAGAAGTCGGCGGCGAAGTCCGGATCGGCGTAGATCGGGTCCTCGATCGGCCCGGCGGCGGGGTGGAAGGCGTGCTCGGCGATGCGGGCGACGGTGGCGAGCGCGAGTTCCGGGGTGGCGAAGAACAGGTAGCCGTCGCCACCCTGGAAGGCGCTTTCCTCGCGGACGGGGAGCTGGGCCTGGCCGAGCGCCTGGCGGCTCGCGGTGGGGGACAGGTACTTCAGCCGGTCGGCGAGCGAGCCGGGGTGCGCGCCGCGGCCGATGCTCTCGCCGTGGGTGTCGAACAGCACGACCTCGACGCCCTCGACGCCGAAGCGGGCGAGGGTTTCGCCGATTTTGAAGCGCAGGCGCTCGATCAGGTAGCTGGCGGCGACCTGGCCGACGTAGCGGCCGGAGTCGGAGTAGCCGAACTGCAAGGACAGCCGGCCGGTGGCTTCGAGGTAGGCTCGCCAGTGGGGGCTGCGCAGCGCTTCCTCCAGGACGCGCTGGCCGCTTTCCAGGGCTTCGGCGGTTTCGAACAGCGGGCTGATCTCCACCTGGCGCTCGATGCCGAACAGGCGGGCGAGCCAGAGGGCGGCGAGCAGGGTGTAGCCGCTCTCCGTCTCGGCGATGAGGAAGCGGACCGGGGTGGAGGCGTCCACGTGCTTGACGATCTGCGCCACCGTCATCATCAGCCGGGCGGCCGAGGCCTGCTCGGCGACGAGGCTGCCGAAATCGACCGGCACGGGCTGCACGGCGTCGAGCGCCGCGCCGATGGCGACCAGGAGGGCGCGGCGGTGGGCCGGGTCGTCGGCGGCGTCGCGGATGCCGAGGCGCTGGCGCACGACGTTGTGCAACTGCGTCGCGTTGAGCCGGACGTGGGTGTGGGCCAGGGCGAGGCCGTGGGCGACGAGGCCGGCGCGGGCGACGCATAGGGCGTGCCGCGCGTCCGGGCCGGAGGCGGCGACCGCGGGGGCGAACAGTTCGAGCAACGGGGCGCAGTCGTGCAGGGCGGCGTCGCGCTGGCCGGCAAGGCTGCGGGCGAAGGCGGCGACGGCGGCAGGGTTGGCGGCAGGGTTGGCGGCCGGGTCGGCGGCGGCGACGGCGGCGTCGCATTGGGCGCGGACGGCGTCGCGGGCTTCATCGAGGCGGGCGGCGAGCGGCTCGGTGTGCGGCAGGCCGCCGAGCTGGTCGGCGAGGCGGTCGAGCTGGAGCAGCTTGACGCGGAGGCGGAGGTGGATCGTTTCGGCCCAGCCGATGTCGGTGCGGCCGTCGGTGTCGTAGCCGACCCAGGTGGCGAGGATGATCGGCCGGGGCATGAGGCCGGTCCAGCGGTCGGGCCAGACGTGGGCGGCGGTGCGCAGCAGGGCGCCGTTCAGGCGGTCGAGCGCGTCGCGGCCGTGGCGGATGGCGTTGACCGACTGCTCGAACTCGGCTTCGAGAGTGATGGGCGGCGGGCGGTGGCTGGGCAGGACCGGGATGGGGGCGCTGCCGCTGGCGCGGGCGGCGAGGGCCTGGGCGGCGGCGGGGGCGAGGGAGAAGGTCGGGTGGGCGGTGAACACGGCGGCGTAGCGCGGGCGCTCGACGCTGGCGCGGAACTCGGCCCAGCGCACCGGGCTGTCAGCCGGGTCGGGGCGGAGGACGGTGCGGGCGACGGCGTCGAGGGCGGCCTGGTTGGCGGCGATGTCGGCGCCGCCGACGTAATCGGCCAGGCGGGCGGCGCGGCTGGCGAAGGCTTGGTCGCGCAACTGCCGCACCAGGGACAGCATGGCGTCGGTGTCGAGCGCGCCGTCGTCCATCAAGCGGGTGATGGCGAGGGCGACGGACAGGACGGGGTTGCCGAACGGGTCCTCGGCCGCCTGTGCCCGGCGGCGGTTGACGAGGGCGAGCAGGTCGTCGAGTTCGGAAGCGACGGTCACGTCCATGCCGCGGATGATGCAACGCAGCATGGAAGGAATGCCAGAGATTTAGCTGTTTTCCCTTTTTAGGAGGTGACGAGGGCACGCCGTTCAGAAAATGATGGCGGCACGCCGTCCGGCGATGGGGAGTCGCTTCGCGGGCGGGCGATAAGTGTTGCCCGGGTGAGATGATGCAGCCTGCGCTACATCTTGATCCGCGCTTGATGCGGGCGGGGGCGCTTGCGATAAGGCGGGATGGCGAAGCCGGACACGTCAGCGCAGACCCTGCCCGCCGAGCCGGCGCAGGCGCGGCGCTTCAACAAGACGCGGGAGTCGCAGTCGGTCGCGCTGCTGGAGGACTACGCCGAGCTGATCGCCGACCTGCTGGAGCGGGACGGGGAAGCGCGGGCGACCGACATCGCGCGGCGGTCGGGCGTGTCGCACGCGACCGCGATCAAGAACATCGGCCGGCTGAAGCGGGCCGGGCTGGCGGTGTCCAAGCCCTACCGCGGCGTGTTCCTGACCGATTCGGGGCAGGCGCTGGCCGACCAGGTGCGGACGCGGCACCGGCTGGTGGTGGACGTGCTGCTGGCGCTGGGGGTGCCGCGGGAGGAGTCGGAGCAGGATGCCGAGGGCATCGAGCACTTCGTCTCGGAGGCGACGCTGCGCGCCTTCGCGCGGTTCCTGGGCGGCCGGGGCTGAGGCGACCGCGGCTGAAACGACCGGGGCTGAAATGGCCGGGGCCGGGCCGGGTCAGCCGCAGGCGTTGCCGCGCAGGCTCCAGGTCGCCATGCGGCCGTTGACCACGTCGATCGTGGTCTCGCATTCGCGTTGGATGAGGGAAGGCGGGAAGCCGCCCCCGTAGCCGTAGCCGAAGCGCGGGCCGTAGAAGCCGCCGCCGTAGCCGCCGAAGAAAGCCCCGCCCGGGATGTAGTCGGTCCGTTGCTCGATGTAGGACAGGAACTTGTGGCCGTCCGTCTGGTAGGTGCGGGACGGCACGCCGAGCACGCGGATCACCTCGACCTCGGGCGCGCCGACCAGCGAGTTGAGGAAGGCGGGCCGGTCGAACCGCGGGCCGCAGGCGGCCAGGACCAGGCAGATCAGGATGACGGCGCGTCTCATGCCGCACACGTTGGTTGCTGGCGGCCGTCGCGCAAGCGGGCAAGCGGGCAAGCGGGCGGGCGGACCTACTCGGCGGGCAGCCATTGCACCTGGTCGATGCGGTCCGCGCCGGCGGCGAGCATGGCGAGGCGGTCGAAGCCGAGGGCGATGCCGGAGGCGGGCGGCATCCCGTGGCGCAGCGCGGCCAGCAGGTCGTCGTCGGCTGGCCAGGCCGGGCCGTAGAGCCGTTCGCGGCGGGCGCGGTCGGCGGCGAAGCGGTCGGCCTGCTCGGCGGCGTCGGTCAGCTCCTCGAAAGCGTTGGCCAGCTCCATGCCGCAGACGAACAGCTCGAAGCGCAGGGCGGCGCGCGGGTCGTCCGGGTCGCGGCGGGCGAGGGCCGCCTGGGCGGCGGGCCAGTGGGTGAGGAAGGTCGGGCGGCCGCGGCCGAGGCGCGGCTCCACCCGTTCGAGCAGCAGGCGGAAGAATAGGTCCTCCCAGCCCTCGCCGTCGCGCAACGGGGTCGCGGCGGCGGCGGCGAGCGCGGGGGCGTCGCCGGCGGTGGCGAGGACGTCGGCGCCGACGTGCTGCCGGAACGCGTCGGCGACGGTGAGGCGCTCGAAGCGGTCGAGCCGGGTCTCGACGCCGCCGCTCCGCACCGTGGGCGGCAGCACGGCGCGGAGGTAGGCCTCGGCCTCGTCCATCAGCCCGGCGAAGCCGAGGCCGGGGCGATACCACTCCAGCATGGTGAACTCGACCTGGTGGCGCGCGCCGCCCTCGCGGTCGCGCCACACGCGGGCGAGCTGCATGATCGGCCCCGCGCCGCCGACCAGCAGCTTCTTCATGGCGAACTCGGGGCTGGTGTGCAGCCACAGCGCGCGCCGGCGGCCGTGGGCGTCGCCGGCCTCGGTGCGCAGCGCGTGCAGGTGGACCTCCTCGCCGGGGGTGGCGACGGCGTAAGGGGTCTCGACCTCGGTGTAGCCGCGGGCGGCGAAGAAGGCGCGGGTGGCGGCGGTGAGCCGGGCGCGGCGGCGCAGGAAGGGCATCCGGTCGGCGAGGCGGTCGGGGTGCCAGGCGGGGGTCATGGCGGAGCTTGGGAAGCTCTCTAGCCGCGCGCGACCAGCACGGTTCCGGCGACGAGCAGCGCGCAGCCGCCGAGCCGCCAGGGGCTCGCGTCGCGTTGGGCGAAGCCGAGCAGGCCGTAATGGTCGAGCGCCACGGCCATGAGGGTGCCGCCGGTCACGGTAAGCGCGCCGAACAGCACCGCGCCGGACGCGCCGGCGGCGATGAACACGGAGAAGATGGTGACCGCCTGGATCGCGCCGCCGGCCCAGGCCCACCAGGGCACGTGGGCGAGCATCCCGGGCGACGGGCGGGCGGATAGGCCGCCGCCGAGCAGCGCCACCAGCAGCAGGGCGGCGAAGCCGACTCCCTGGATCGTGAGGGCGGCCAGCAAGCGGTGCCCGGCGAAGGCCTTGTCGAGCGCGGTGTTCATGCCGACGGCGGCGTTGGTCGCGGCGCCGGCCGCGAGGGCGGCGAGGTAAAGCAGGGAGCTCATCGAGGTCCTCGGAAGGCGAGACGGGGGATGTGGACGCCGCGCGCGGAATGTCCATGACCGAAACGGTTGTCCCGGCCCGGGGGCTGGGGCGTGGGCCTGGGCCTGGAGCGTGGGCCTGGGGCGCGTGGGACGGGCGGGGCGTTTGACAGGACAGGCGCGCGGGCTATCTCTGCCGCGTGGGAACATTGCCGGAACCGTTCGCGAGCTGGTTCGCGGGCCGCGGGTGGACGGTGCGGGCGCACCAGGCGGCCATGCTGGACGCCGCCGACGCCGGGCAGAGCGCGCTGCTGATCGCGCCGACGGGCGGCGGCAAGACGCTGGCCGGGTTCCTCGGCAGCCTGATCGACCTCGCGGCGCGGCCGCGCGCCGGGCTGCACACGCTCTACGTCAGCCCGCTGAAGGCGCTGGCGACCGACATCGCGCGCAACCTGACGGCGCCCGTGGAGGAGATGGGCCTCGGCATCGCGATCGAGACCCGGACCGGCGACACGCCCGCCAACCGGCGCAAGCGGCAGAAGGACGCGCCGCCCAACCTGCTGCTGACCACGCCGGAGAGCCTGGCGCTGCTGCTGAGCCAGGAGGACGCGGCCGGGCTGTTCGCGACGCTGGAGGCGGTGGTGATCGACGAGGTGCACGCGCTGGCGGGGACCAAGCGGGGCGACCAGCTCGCGCTGTGCCTGGCGCGGCTGGGGCGGCTCGCGCCGGGGGCGCGGCGGGCGGGGCTGTCGGCGACGGTCGCGCACCGGCAGGCCCTGCTCGACTACGTCGGTGCGGGCGGGGGCGGGGGCGCGCGGCTGATCGAGGTGGCGCAGGGCACGCCCCCTGCCCTGTCCGTCCTGCTGCCGACCGAGCGGCTGCCGTGGTCGGGGCACATGGGGCTGGGCGCCGCCTCGGCGGTGCTGGAGCGCATCGGGGCGCACCGGATGACGATCGTGTTCGTCAACACCCGCGCCCAGGGCGAGCTGATGTTCCAGGCGCTGTGGAAGCTGAACGCCGACACGCTGCCCATCGCCATCCACCACGGCAGCCTCGATATCGGCCAAAGGCGGCGCGTGGAGGCGGCGATGGCGGCGGGCCGGCTGCGGGCGGTGATCGCGACCAGCAGCCTCGACCTCGGCATCGACTGGGGCGGGGTGGACCAGGTGATCCAGGTCGGCGCGCCGAAGGGGGTGAGCCGGCTGGTGCAGCGGGTCGGGCGGGCCAACCACCGCATGGACGAGGCGAGCCGCGCCCTGCTGGTGCCGGCCAACCGGTTCGAGCTGCTGGAATGCGAGGCGGCGATGGCCGGCGTCGCGGCGGGCGAGCAGGACGGCGCGCCGCCACCGCCCGGGGGGCTGGACGTGCTGGCGCAGCACCTGCTGCTGATGGCCGCCGCCGGGCCGTATCATCCGGACGCGATGTACGAGGAGGTGCGCCGGGCCGCGCCCTACGCCTCGTTGCCGCGGCCGGACTTCGACGACGTGCTGGGCTTCGTCGAGGACGGCGGCTACGCGCTGGCCGCCTACGAGCGCTACCGCAAGCTGTTCCGCGACTCGGAGGGGCGCGTCCATATCCGGGGCGCGCGGACGGCGCGGCAGGCGCGGATGAACCTCGGCACCATCGTCGAGGCGCCCTTGCTCAAGGTGCGCTACGCCGGGCGCGGCGCGGGCGCGCTGGGCGAGATCGAGGAAGGGTTCGTGTCGATGATGACGCCGGGCGACACCTTCATGTTCGCCGGGCGGCTGCTGCGCTACGTGCGGCTGCGGGAGACGACGGTGGAGGTGGCGGACGGCGGCGGCGGGGAGCCGATGGTGCCGGCCTACGCCGGGTCGCGCTACCCGCTGACCACCAACCTCGCGGCCCGGGTGCGGGCCATGCTGCACGACCCGGCCGCGTGGTCGGCGTTCCCGGCGCCGGTGCGGGAATGGCTGCAACTGCAGCAGGCGCGCAGCCAGTTGCCGGCGGAGGACGACCTGCTGGTGGAGGTGTTCCCGCGCAACGGGCGCTGGTTCCTGGTGGCCTACTGCTTCGAGGGCCGCAACGCCCACCAGACGCTGGGCATGCTGCTGACCCGGCGCATGGAGCGGTTCGGCTGCGCCCCGCTCGGCTTCGTCGCCACCGACTACGTGATCGCGGTGTGGTCCGCCTACGAACCCGAGGATGTCGCCACCCTGTTCGAGCAGGACATGATGGGCGACGACCTCGAAGCCTGGATGGCGGAGAGCAGCATGTTGCGGCGCACCTTCCGCAACGTGGCGGTGATCTCCGGCCTGATCGAGCGCAACCAGCCGGGGCGGGAGCGGACGCGGCGGCAGGTGACGGTCAACACGGACCTGATCTACGACGTGCTGCGCCGGCATCAGCCGGACCACGTGCTGATGCGGGCGACGCGGGCGGACGCGGCGGGGGGGCTGACCGACCTGGGGCGGCTGTCGGACATGCTGGGCCGGGTGGCGGGGCGGGTGCGGGCGGTGCGGCTGGAGCGGGTGTCGCCGCTGGCGGTGCCGGTGCTGCTGGACATCGGGCGCGAGACGGTGCGGACGGAGGGGGGCGAGGACGCGATGCTGGCGGAGACGGAGGCGCTGGTGGCGGAAGCGATGGGCGATGCGCCGAGCAGCCAGGCGCCGATGCGGGTGCATCCGGTGCACCGGGCCAACCTCGCCATCCTGAAGCGCAAGCCGCGCCGGCGCAGCGCGTGACGGCGGCGGCGATCCACTTGGGCGGGCACCGGCTGCTGCTCGACCCGCTGGGGGCGGCGGTGTGGCCGGAAGCCGGGCTGCTGGTGGTGGCCGACCTGCACTTCGAGAAAGGCTCGGCGGCGGCGCGGCGGGGGCAGCTGGTGCCGCCCTGGGACACCAGCCTGACGCTGGACCGGCTGGAACTGCTGCTGCGCGCCTGGCGGCCGCGGACGGTGGTGGCGCTGGGGGACAGCTTCCACGACATCCACGGGCCGGGGCGGATGGCGGCGGGCGACGCGGCCCGGCTGCGGGCGATGGCGGAGGCGGCGCGGTTCGTGTGGGTGCTCGGCAACCACGACCCGGCCGCGCCGGACGGGCTGCCGGGCCTCGCCACCGAGGAATGGGCGCACGAGGGCTTGGTGTTCCGCCACCAGGCGCGCGCCGGGGCGGAGGGCGAGCTGTGCGGCCACCATCACCCGAAAGCCAGCGTCGAGACGCGGGCCGGGCGCGTCACGCGGCCCTGCTTCGTGGCGGACGCGCGGCGGCTGATGCTGCCGGCGTTGGGCGCGTACGCCGGCGGGCTCGACCTGGGCAACCCGGCCATCGCCCGGCTGTTCCCGCGCGGCGGGCGCGCCTTTTTGCTGGGCCGCGGGCGGTTGTTCAGCTTCGCCCTGCCGCAGGGACGGGGTGGGGCCGGCGGCCCGGTCCATGTCCACAATGATTGAACCCGGGGCGCGCGGCCTCACATTGCGGGTGGACAACAGGGGCAGGTCGATCACCAGGATGGAGTGGGCAGCTTGACGCGGACGGGGCCGACACCGGCGATCCTGTGGTTCCGGCAGGACCTCCGCCTGGCCGACCACGCCGCGCTCCGGGCCGCGGCCGCCGGCGGGCGGCCGGTGGTGCCGGTCTACGTCCTGGACGACGAGTCCGCCGGGGCCTGGGCGATGGGGGGCGCCAGCCGTTGGTGGCTGCATCACAGCCTGGCGTCGCTGCGCGACGCGCTCGGGCGGTGCGGCGCGCCGCTGGTGCTGCGGCGCGGCCGGGCCGCCGAGGCGCTGCCGGCGCTGATGCGCGAGACGGGTGCGTCCGAGATCCACGCCGGGCGCATGCACGAGCCGTGGGCGCGCGCGGTGGATGCCGCGCTGGCGGCGGCGCTGCCGGAGGGCGCCCTCCACCTGCACCGCACGGCGACCTTGTTCGACCTCGATTCGATCCGCACCAAGACGGGCGGCATTTACGGCGTCTACACGCCGTTCGCCCGGGCGCTGCGCGGTCGCGGCGACCCGGCCCCGCCTGAGGCCGAGCTCGAGACCGTGCCGGACCGGCTGGCCGCGCCCGCGCCGCCGCCGTCTGACCGGCTTGAGGACTGGGGCCTGCTGCCGACCGCGCCCGACTGGGCCGGCGGGATGCGCGAGACGTGGCGGCCGGGCACGGAGGCGGCGCAGGCGCGGCTGGCCGAGTTCGTGGCGCGGGCGGTCGGCGACTACCATGCCGGGCGCAACCTGCCGGGGCAGGCTGGGACGAGCATGTTGTCGCCGCACCTGCATTGGGGCGAGCTGTCCCCCGGCCAGGTCTGGCGGGCCGCCGCCGCCACGACCGCCGAGGGCGAGGGCCTCGACGTTTACCTGGGCGAGCTGCTGTGGCGCGAGTTCGCCGCCTACCTGCTGTGGCACAACCCGGGCCTGCCGGAGCAGCCGCTGCGCCCGCGCTTCGCCAAGCTGGCGACCCGGGCGCCGGACGCCGGGCTGCGCGCCTGGCAGCGGGGGCGGACCGGCGTGCCGATCGTGGACGCCGGGATGCGGCAGCTCTGGCATCTGGGCTGGATGCACAACCGGGTGCGGATGATCGCCGCCTCGTTCCTGGTCAAGCACCTGCTGATGCCGTGGCAGGACGGCGAGGCCTGGTTCTGGGACACGCTGGTGGACGCCGACCTGGCCAACAACGCGGCCAGTTGGCAGTGGATCGCGGGCTGCGGCATCGACAGCCAGCCGTTCTTCCGCGTGTTCAACCCGGTCAGCCAAGGGCAGAAGTTCGACGCCGATGGCGGCTACGTCCGCCGCTGGGTCCCGGAGCTGGCGGGGTTGCCGGGGCGCTACCTCCACGCGCCCTGGACGGCGCCGGAGGCCGAGCTGCGCCGGGCCGGCGTCGTGCTCGGGCGGGACTACCCGGCACCGATCGTCGACCTGGCGTCGGCGCGGCAGCGGGCGCTCGACGCTTACCGCGCCACGGTGCGAGAGGCGGCTGGGTGACGCCGCTGATCCCGGCCGGCATGGACCTCCGCGTGGTGGGCGACGTGCACGGGGACCTGCGCGCCTTCCGCGCCGCCGTCGCCACCGACCGCTTCGTGATCCAGCTCGGCGACCTCAGCGACCACGGGCAGGACAGCGCGGGGGTGATCGGGCTGATGCTGGAGGTGATGGCGGCGCGGCGGGGGCTGTTCATCCTGGGCAACCATGACCGCAAGCTCGGCCGGGCGCTGTCGGGGATGGCGGTGCGGATGGACGGGCCGTTGCAGGCGACGCTGGACCAGATCGGCCCGGCGCTGCGCGAGCGGACCCTGGCGGCGATCAACGCCGCGCCGGCCTGGGCGCTGTCCGGCCCGCGCGCCTTCGTCCACGGCGGCTTCCACCCGGCGATGCTGGACGAGCCCCCTCCCCCGCCGCTGGGCCGGGTGTCGCCGCTGCTGTCGCGGGCGCTGTTCGGCGAGACGACGGGGCGGATGCAGGCGGACGGCTACCCGGAGCGGGTGCTGCGCTGGGTGGACCGCGTCCCGGCCGGGCTGACGGTGTATTGCGGGCACGACCAGCGCAGCACGGACGGGCGGCCCTACGTGCGGCACGGCGCGGGCGGGGGGACGGCGATGTTCCTCGACACCGGGGCGGGCAAGGGCGGGCACCTGTCGTGGATCGACCTGCCGGCGGCGGCGGCGGCGGCCGAGCGGGCGCGGCCGTAGGGCGTTCTCACCTCACGCGAAACCGCTCCCGTCTTTGTTCCGCGCGGTTGCTCAGCCTGATCGGGCGCGCCTCGCGTCCGACCAGGCTGAGCAATCGCTCTAGGCGGCGCGGTCCTGGGGGGACACGACTTCAGGCCGGGCGGCCTGCGGCGCCCGTGGTCCGGGGCTGATCACTCGCGGCGGACGAGGGCCGGGCGGCGGGGCGGGGCGGCGGTGAGTTCGGCCGGGGGTCGGCCGGGTTGGTCGGAGACGGCCTGGGCGGTTCGGCGGGGTCCGTCGGCGGCCTGGGCGTGGGATGGGGCGTGGGACGGGGCGTGAGACGGGGCGGCGGCGCGGGCGCAGAGGGCCTCGACGTCGGCCGGGGTGCGGCGCTTCCAGGGGGCCGGGCCGAACTGGGCGGCGAGGCCGAGGTCGCGGCAGATGTCGGCGATGATGTCGGGGATGGGGCGGGTGGCGACGTCGTCGTCGAGGTCGGGGGCGTCGAGGCGGGTGGCGAACTCGGCGCGGAGGGACTCGGCCTGGGGGCCGTCGGCGGTGCGGTGGATCGCGTCCTCGACGTCGCGGATGATGCGCTTGCGGGCGGCGGCGCGGGGGTGGGCGGCGTGGGCCGGCGGGGGGTGCTGCTGCGCGAGCCTGCGGGCGAGGGCGACGCAGCGGCGGACGCAGCGGGCGATGCGGTCGAAGGCGAGGGTCGGGTCGTAAGTGGGCGCGGGGGCCGGGGCGTTGGGGGCGGGTTCGCGGGTGGCTTGGGCGTGGACGAGGCGGGCGAGGTCCGTGCCCATGTCGATCAGGTCGTGGAGGACTTGGCGGTAGTATTGGGTGTCGTCCGACTGGTCGGTGCCGTGGGTTGGGTGGGGGTGGGTGGCGGGCATGGGGGTATTAGGAACATTGTCCTGGGTGGGGTGTCAAGGGTTGAGTGGATGGGTGGGGGGAGAAAGGCGGGGGTTGGTCGGGAGCGGGATATCTGCTTCAGAATGAGGTTGCAAAACAACTGACATTTATCAACTAGCTCAATTAAGCATAACATAAATCGGCACTTTTAAGGCTTAGCAGATCGAACGATTTTAACTGGCGACATTGCTTACTTTTCTTACAGCAATCTATCATGGGCGAGATAATGCTTCAACTTCATTCTACAGTCCTTGCCGCAATTGTCAATAAGGCAGGATATTCAAGTGAGATCATATTGGGCCTTCACCAATGCCCAACACGCTCCTCGGGAAATTTTCGACCTTCCTACACGCTGGTGTGCCTCAATCCGACTATAACAAAGATTCCAAATCCTACGAAACAGCCGATCTTCCACACTTGGATTCCAGTCCGCTCGACGTCTCCAATCCAAAGCCCAACGTCGACAAAGGTTAGAAAACATGTGGCGGTTCAGGAGCCCCACCAATGCGTCGAGCACGCCGGCTATCTCTTGTAGTTGCCTATACCGAACGATGATCCTTGCGGCTGTAACCTGCCGAGGTATTTCCAGTCTCAACGCATTTTTCGCCGGCAGGAATCCATCAGCATGTACTATTCCATGTCTGAGCTGGCATATTTTCTCGAATTCATCCAAAAGTCCAGAGAACTCTGCCGGAGGAAGCGCAACGTCGGTAAAATCTTTGAATGCTTTCGTCAGCCCCTTACCATCGGCAAGCGAACTGTGTTCAAGAAGAGTTCTACTGTATCTGCTGCCGCTATGCCATATAACTGCTCCCAAGTTCACCGACCGATCAGATGCACAAGCCTGAGCTAAGGGACACAGTGTAATAGCCCCTGAGATAATCGATCTTACATAGTTCTCTACAGCAGACACCAACGCAATGAGTAGTAATCGTCCTATCATATCATTTGAGTTTAAAAGTTCCGGCAATCCAAACATGAGAGAGTCTTTCAGTGTAGTCTTAAATTCATCAACGGGACTTTGATCTTGCACCGCGACAACGTAATCAGGGAGATATCCCAACGCGGCGCTTCCGGGCCTCTCATTTACGTAATCCTCGACCGAGAGGCTCACGCGACGTGCTCTTCAGCGTAGCGTGTGATCCGCTCGGCCCAGATTTCCCCAACATAAGGAACTCCACGTAGTTCCTGCCTGCTGCTATCGATAAGAATATCTTTGATAGTTTTGATCGAAGAATTTGCTTTTATGTTTTCAGATCTAGCCTTGGTGATTGGAAGTTCCGAGATGTCTTGGTTGATTAGTTGTTCATATAGGGAGACATTCTTTAGTTGCGCACCACAATTTTGACAGAACCGCGCGTCTTCGTTCAGGCGCGGAGCTCCGCACTTCTGACATACAGGTAACGTCAACGTAAAGAGAGACCGGAATTTATCTGACGTGACAAGCCGGTCTTCCGCAACGCGAGGCCACACTTGGTGAGTCTGAGCAGCAAATGCTTTTAGAAAACCTGGAACGCTTTTGGTTCTGCGCACAATCACTGCGTTCTCAGTTATTAGATCTCCAAAATGGATCATATAAAGATCGAAAAAGCCCTTTTCTCCACGGCTGTTCTCGCCAACGCGCATCAGTAAGCCTGCGTATTGGAAAAAACTAAGAACCTTAACCAGATTTGATGAAATCGGCTTTTTTATGCCAATTTCCAAAGCCTGATCTGTTTCTGTTCTGTTTTTATTGTACTCCTTTATTAATCTGACTATAGTGGCATAAATTCTATCCCCATTTTCAACAAAATTGCGGTACGCAGGAAGCTTGGATGAGAGCGACTCGTAGACGTTATGTGCGGCCTCTCTGCTCATCTTAGCGGCGTCAAGTAGGCGGCGACGGTCAAAATTCAGCGTCGTTGCTGATGTTTTATCCTGAAGCGATCGAACCATATTTAAAAAAGAACGAGGAACGCCAAAGGCTGAGTATGCAAGAAAATTGATAGAGTCGCCGTTTTGATTAATAATGTCATGTCCCAATGCTCCAAAGCGTTTCTCAAATAGTGACCGCATGAAAGATAAATATTGTGGAGTGTCAGGCCTGATCCACGCGTCGATTTGTTCAGCGTCGTGTCCGACGTGGAAGTTAGCGGAATGCGTCGTGATACCAGGGTAAATAGCCGCTTTAGGGGCAATGTCCCGACTTTTAATTTGTCGGAAGAAGTCGAAGAAATCCTCTTGCTGCTTAGGCGAGAAGGCGTGCGCAGCATCGTCTAGCAGTAAAACGCAACGCTGACGGCCAACCCGTGCTGAGAGATTAGTCAGTGTGGAAGATAAACTCTGGATCGTATAAAAATCCCCCGAAGCTTCTTGAAATACACCATTTTCCAAATCACTCAAAAATCGGAGAACGTTCGAACGTGAAGGAAGATCCGAGACTTCGTTACCGTTAAGTAAAGCCTCAAGCGTTTTATAGGCTCCTTCGTAAATCTTTCCAATTAGCCACTTGCGAAACCAAAAAGTCGCGTTTGGCGTATTAATGTAAAGCGGCTCAAGTCGCAGCGAAAGTTTGAAGTTTACGTAGATTGGGAGAGTTGTCCCGGGCGTGGCACCGAGCATGCTATGGTATGCCTTGAGCATCAGTGTGGTTTTCCCGCAGCCCCGCGGGCCGATCAGAAGCTTGGCCCCGCCGGAGGAAAGTCTTCGGATGATTGAATCTCCCTGAGGGTGTTCAGCGCTCCACGCAAGGAAATCGCCGTCAGATATATATTCCGCCTGCTCACTAAAGGCGTTCTCGACATTCTCAACCAACCCCGCTGCAGTGGTGGCTGTCTGAATTTTTTGATCCGTCATCTTATCTCGCGAGTCATGCTTGGTTCTGGTTTGGTATATGTAACCAAGAGCCAAGTTCTGCGCCATGGAATCCTCATTTTCACATTTGAATCGCACCTTGGGGCGCTGAGGTGTTAATCCGCCTGAACGACGAACATCTGTTCTGAGGCAGAGCGCTTGGCTTGGTGAGCGGTTGGAATGAGCTCGCAAGCGGGCGCTTCGAGCGGCGGAACCGGTCAGACCTCCTCCCCCGCGTCCATCGCCGCGAGGAAGGCCGCGGCGCGGGCGCGGATCGCCCGCGAGACGGGCCGGGTCCATGCGTTCCAGGGCGCGCACCGTCTCGCCGTCCGGTTGTTCTGGGCGAAGCGGTCGTGGTGGCGGGCGATGACGTTCCAGTAGAGCGCGTTGAACGGGCGGGCGCGGTCGCCCACGGCGGCTTTCACGTCGCGGTGGCAGCCGCGTCGCTCATGCGGTCGATGCAAGCGCCCGACGCGGCGTAGGGCTTGCTGCCCAGAATGCCGCCGTCGGCGTGCGGGGCCATTCGCGTAGGCTCACGTCCCATGCTCCGGCTCCTTCGACGAGCGCACATGCTGGCCAAGCGACTCCGCTCGACCGGCCAGCGCTCTAGGCGCGCAGCACCGTCGTGCCGAACACCCACTCGTCGCCGTTGGGGGCGGGCTGGCGGCGCATCCATCGTTCCGCCACGTCCCAGCCGGCCTGCATCGCGAGGCCGTCCAGCCGTTCCGGGTGGTATTTGTAGGAGTTCTCGGTGTGGATCGTCTCACCCGCGGCGAACGGGATGCGGCGTCCATCGAGCACGACGGCTTGGTCGCCCCGGCTTGCCAGGTGCATCTCGACGCGGCCCTCGATGCCGTTCCAGACCGCGCGATGGTCGAAGGCGGCGAGGTCGAAGTCGGCGCCGCACTCCCGGTTCAGGCGCGCCAAGACGTTCTTGTTGAACGCCGCCGTGACGCCTTGGGCGTCGTCGTAGGCCGGCACCAGCAGGGACGCGGCGCGCGTGTGGTCGGCCCCGAGGATCAGGCTCGACCCGGCCCCGAGCAGCGCGCGCGCCATGACCAGGAACGCCTCCGCTTCGCGCGGCGGAAAGTTGCCGATGGTCGAGCCGGGGAAGAAGCCCACCACCTGTCGCCCCCGGGCGCGGGCGGGGAGCTGCAACCCGGCCGTGAAGTCCCCGACCAATGGCGACATGGCCAGCGCCGGGTAGTCGCCGGCCAGCCCGGTCACGGCCTTTTCCAGCGCCGCGCGGCTGATGTCCACCGGCACGTAGCACCCGAGCCGGGGCATCGCGTCCAGCAGCGCGCGGGTCTTGGCGCTGGCGCCGCTGCCGAACTCCACCAGCGCCGCACCGTCCGGCACGAAGGCCGCCAGCTCGGACGCGATGGCGTTGAGCTGCGCCGTCTCCATGCGGGTGACGTGATATTCCGGCAGCTCGCAGATCGCCTCGAACAGCCGTGATCCTTCGGCGTCGTAGAAATGCTTGCTGGGCAGCGTCTTGCGCGGGGCGGACAGGCCCGTCAGCGCGTCTTGCAGCAGGGTCGCGCGCCCGGGCGCGGCCTGCGCGGCCACTGGCATGGAGGCGGCTTTCAAGGTGAGCACGGCGGTTCTTTTCCAGTCAGGCCCACCTATCTGGGAGGGCAAAGCCGCATGTTAAGCCATCAGGACCTTGCCCATGCTCGACGACACGACCGGCCGCGCCTCGCTGCGGGAGCGGTTCCATCAGGTTCGCGACGAGACGGAGGCGCTCGCCGCGCCGCTGTCGGCGGAGGACCAGACCATCCAGTCCATGCCCGACGCCAGCCCGACCAAATGGCATCGGGCGCACACCACCTGGTTTTTCGAGACGTTCCTGCTGAAGCCCCACCTGCCCGACTACGAGGAGTTCCACCCGGACTTCGCCTACATCTTCAATTCCTACTACGTGGCTGCCGGCCCGCGGCATCCACGCCCCGAGCGCGGGTTGCTCAGCCGGCCCGGCGTGGCCGAGGTGGCGGCGTATCGCGCGCACGTCGACGCCGGGATGAGCCGCCTTCTGGAGACAGACCCGGCCGATCTGGCGGGGTTGGCGCGGATCGGCCTGCACCACGAGCAGCAACACCAGGAGTTGCTGCTCACCGACATCAAGCACGCGTTGTTCCAGTCGCCGTTGTTCCCGGCTTACCTGGCGGAGTCTCACGCTGCCGCCGGCGCGCCGGCGCCGCCGCCGCCGGGCTGGCTGGATGTTCCGGCCGGGCTGCATCAGGTCGGCGTGGGCGCGGGGCGGGACTTGCCGGACTTCCACTTCGACAATGAAGGCCCCCGCCATGCCGCCTACGTGCCGGGCTGCCGGTTGGCTGACCGGCCGGTCAGCAACGGCGAGTATCGCGCCTTCATGCTGGATGGCGGCTACGCCCGGCCGGAACTCTGGCTGTCGGACGGCTGGGCCGCGCGCCAGGCGGGGAACTGGGACGCGCCGGGCTACTGGCTGCATCACGAGGGCGAATGGCAGGCGTTCACGTTGCACGGATTGCGGCCCGTGCGCAGCGATGAGCCTGTGACCCACGTCAGCTACTACGAAGCTGCCGCCTACGCCGAGTGGGCCGGCCATCGGCTGCCGACCGAGTTCGAGTGGGAGGTCGCCGCCCGCCTGCACCCGTCCGGCCCTGTCGAGCCGGGCAGCCGGTTGCATCCCGGGCCGCTGCGCCCCGGGATGCGGCAGGATGTCTGGGAGTGGACGGGCAGCGCCTACCTGCCCTATCCCGGGTTTCGGGCCGGGCCTGGGGCGCTCGGCGAATACAACGGCAAGTTCATGATCAACCAGATGGTGTTGCGGGGCCGGTCCTGCGCCACGGCGGCAGGGCACGACCGGCCCAGCTACCGCAACTTCTTTCCGGCGGGGTCTCGCTGGCAGTTCTCAGGCATACGCCTCGCCGCCGACGCGTGACCCCGCTCCAGGTCGGAGCCAACGTCTCAGGGCCTGCCCCCCACGCGACGGATTTCGCGGCCTGGCTCGGCCGATCGAGGCGTGATCGGGCGGTGTGGTGGGCGGGCGCGTCGGGTGGCGGAGCCGGTCAGACCGCCTGCCCCGCGTCCATCGCGGCCAGGAACGCCGCGGCGCGGGCGCGGATGGCGGCCAGGCGGGCCGGGTCCATGCGTTCCAGGGTGCGGACCGTCATCGCCATGCGGTTGTTCTGGGCGAAGCGGTCGTGGTGGCGGGCGATGAAGTCCCAGTAGAGCGCGTTGAACGGGCAGGCGCGGTCGCCCACGGCGGCCTTCACGTCGTAGTGGCAGCCGCGGCAGTAGTCGCTCATGCGGTCGATGTAAGCGCCCGACGAGGCGTAGGGCTTGCTGCCCATGATGCCGCCGTCGGCGTGCAGCGCCATGCCGCGGACGTTGGGCATCTCGACCCACTCGTAGGCGTCGGCGTAGACGATCAGGTACCACTCATCGACCTCATCCGGGTGGAGGCCGGCGAGGAGGGCGAAGTTGCCGGTGACCATCAGGCGCTGGATGTGGTGGGCGTAGGCGTGGCGGTGGGTGTCGGCGATGGCGTGGTGGAGGCAGTTCATGCAGGTGTCGCCGGTCCAGTAGAACGGCGGCAGGGGGCGGGTGGCGCCGAGGCCGTTGAGGTGGCGGTAGTCGGGGACGTGCAGCCAGTAGACGCCGCGGACGTACTCGCGCCAGCCGAGGATCTGGCGGATGAAGCCCTCCACGGCGTTGAGGGGGGCGGCTCCCGCGCGCCAGGCGGCCTCGGCGGCGCGGCAGGCGTCGAGCGGGTCGAGCAGGCCGGTGTTCATCGAGGTCGAGATCAGGGCGTGGAACAGGGTGCTCTCGCCGGCCTTCATGGTGTCCTGCCAGTCGCCGAACTGCGGCAGGCGGTTCTGCACGAAGTCGCGCAGGGCGGTCGCGGCGTCCTGCGCCGTCACTGGCAGGGCGAAGCCGTCCACGGCGCCGAAATGGTCCGGGAACCGCTCGGCGACCAGGGCCATCACGGCGGCGGTGATCTCGTCGGGGGGGAAGCGCGGCACCGGCGGCCCGGCCAGGCCCTTCGGCAGCTTCTTGCGGTTGTCCGCGTCGTAGTTCCAGCGGCCGCCGGCCGGGGCGTCGGCGTCCATCAGCAGGGCGTGGCGGCGACGCATCTCACGGTAGAAGAACTCCATGCGCAGGCCCTTCCGCCCCGCGGCCCAGGCACGGAACTCCTGGCGGCGGCAGAGGAAGCGGGTGTCGTCGCGGATGTCGGTCTCGATCCCGGCCGCCTCCTGCCAGCCGCGCATGTCGGTTTCCAGCCGCCACTCGCCGCATTCGGTGGCGACGATGCGGGACGGGCGGTGACGCCCGACGGCGCGGAGCAGCTCGCCGCGGAGGGTATGGGTGTTGGCCGGGTCGTCGAGGGCGACGTAATCGACGGTGACGCCGCGGGCGCGCAGGGCGCGGGCGAAGTGGCGCATGGCCGACAGCACGAGCACGATCTTCTTGGGGTGGTGCTTGACGTAGGTGCACTCGGCCATGACCTCGGCCATCAGCACCACGTCGTGGGCCGGGTCGAGGTCGTCCAGCGCCGAGAGGCCGCGGCTGCATTGGTCGCCGAGGACGAAGCGCAGCGCGCCGGCCATCCCGCTCAACCCTTGGTGTGCAGCGTGCCCCGGCCGCCGTCCACGCCGATGACCTGGCCGGTGATCCAGCCGGCGGCGGGGGACAGCAGGAAGTCGGCCATCGCGCCGGCGTCGTCGCCTTCGCCGAGGCGGGGGATCGGGTGCGCCTGGGCCAGCGCCTTCTCCATCGCCGGGTTGCGGATCAGGGGGGCGGCGATGCCGGAGCGGGTGAGGCTCGGGGCGATGCAGTTGACTCGCACGGCGGGGGCCAGCTCGGCGGCGAGCGAGATCGCGATGCCCTCGACCGCGCCCTTGGCCGCGCCGATCACCGAATGGCCCGGGAAGCCGGCGCGGACGGCGACGGTGCTGAACAGCACCACCCCGCTGCCCGGCACGCGGCGGAGGCCGTCGAGGGCCGCGGCGACGGCCATCGCCGCGCCGACCGCGTTCAGGCGGAACGCCGAGATGAAGCTGTCGGCGGTGGCGCGGTGCAGGTGTTCCAGGGTGATGGAGCCGACGCAGTAGGCGAGGCCACCGATCTCGGGGCCGGCCGCCTTGACCGCCTGCGCGAGGGCGGCGACGTCGAGCACGTCGGCCTCGGCGTGGGTGCCGCCCAGTTCGGCGGCGAGGGCCGCGAGCTTGCCGGCGTCGCGGCCGACCAGGTGGACCGTCTCGCCGCGGGCCGCGGCCCGGCGGGCGAGCGCGCCGCCGATCGCCCCCGTCGCGCCCACGATCACCACCGCACCCGTCATCCATCCGCCTCCTCGACGATTCGTGGTTCAACGTGGCCCCGTGCGGCCGGGCCGCAAGCCTGGCCGGGGGCGGGTGGACGCCGGGCTGCCCGTCGGCGGCGGGGGGCCGCTCGCCGTCGGCAGGGGTCACTTGCCGCCGGCGAGTAGTGTCTCAGTTTGAAACTCGACCCAACGCGCCGACCGCTTCCGACCCCAAGTCGGTCGTTGAGGCGATTTGCATTGTCACCTGGAAGCGAGCACATGTTTCAGTAGATTTGAGCGCCTTGGAGACCGTGTCCGTCGTAGGCAGTGCCGACGGTGATCCCGACATGTTGACGACGGCAAAGCCGATGAGTAAGGTTTCCTTGTCTCTGTCTGGCTGCGAGCAGATGCTCGTCAGCTTTGATGACAGGACGAAGGAAGAAGGTAGCCGTTATGACCCAAGGTCAGCGCAACAATGAGTCGTGCGTCCTGAAATACGACGTAATCCGTAATCTCACCTCGCCTGCCGAAAAAGACAACGGTGTCCAAACATGGGTCGCCAACATCAGCGCACGACAAATTCTTGGGCTCGGTACGGCCGACAATCTTAGGTCCTACATCGCTGAGCATTCGCCGACTAAGCGTAATGCGGTTCACAAGCAAATAGCGGACACGATTGCAAAAATGCCTGATCGGTTCATTAACCGGAACTCCGGCATTACGATTACATGTATGAACTGCATTGTCGACGACAATAAAAAGACTGCGACGCTGACCGGCGCCAGCATAATCAACGGTGCACAAACCCAAGGTGAGCTGAAGCGCTACTTTGAAAACCTTGAAGAGGAAGACGAGGCAGATTTTCTCGTGCGAGCTGAGCTGATTATGGATCCGTCGCACGAATCCATTGTGGAAATAGCTATCGCACGCAACACGGCGACCTCGGTTAAGAGCGTATCTCAAGCCAGCGCCCGTGGTTATTTGACCGAGTTGAAGCGTTCCATTGAAACCGGTCTTCCTGGCGAGACGCTACAAATGAGCGAAACCGACACCGAAGGCCTAAGCACTCAGAGCGTGCTGCAATACGCACGCCTCTTAATGCCCAATGAGGTTCTCGGTAATGCGTTGCAAGCAAAGAATTTTGCGTATAAGCAGGGCGGCAAGTGCCTCACTGATTTCAGTATCTGGGCGCGCGACCGACAAACTGACGAACAAGCAGCGCGGCTGCATGACTTCGTTGTCGACATCGCCCCAATTGCGATGAAGGAGTACCGTCGGTGGGAGCGACACGATGGCTGGAATGGTCATCGACTGCACGAACGAGGCAAGTACAACGATAAGCCCGCCGGCGGTCGTCCGGTTCGCCGTGACAAGAAAACTCTTAAGGTAAACTGGGTTGCTCCAGGCATCATGTTCCCGGTCATGTCGGCTCTTTCCGCTTTCGTTGTTCATAAACACGACCGCTGGACGCTTGTAGCACCGGCGTTATTTAAGGAAGATGAACTGATCCGGCGCGCGGTCCAGCAATTTCGAGCGTTGGAAAGGGAAGTCACCGTCATGGGGCGTAGCGAGGCGGCTTATGACGCGCTCAGCATCTATACTGAGACAATCGCAAGCGTGCTCGCTTCGGCCTAGAGCCGTTTGTTTCGGGCAGCGTTGGCAGAGCGTTCGGACAGCTTTCGAGGAAACGTCCGAACGCCTCTGCGATTGGGCGTAAAACCAACACTATTTACGCTCGCGACCGAGAGCCGTTTTGCAGAGTGCTCTCCAGAACCGGACAGGCAGCATCCCACCAACATCAGCCGTTCCAGCCGCATTTAACCTGAGACATGACTCGCCGGCGGAGGTCGCTTGCCGGCGGCGGCGGGGGCGGGCAGTGTCGGCGGATGCGGCAGCTCCTCCTCCTCCGGCACGCGAAATCCTCCTGGGACAGCAAGGAGCTGGCCGACCATGACCGGCCGCTGAACGCGCGCGGGCGGGAGGCCGCGGCGGCGATGCGGACCGCGATGGAGAACCTCGGCCTCGCGCCCGACGTGGTGCTGGTCAGCACGGCCAAGCGGACGCTGCAGACGTTGGCGGCGCTGGAACCCTGGGCCGAGACGCCGTTGGTCGAGCCGATGGAGGGCCTCTACCTCGCGTCGGCCCCGGCGTTGCTGAAGACCTTGCGCGAGGTGGCCGAGACGGTGCGCAGCGTGCTGCTGGTGGGCCACAACCCCGGGCTGCACGAGTTGGCGCTGATGCTGGCCGGGGCGGAGGCGGCGGCCCCGGCCAGCGCGGACCTGCGGCGGCTGGCGGAGCGGTATCCCTCGGGGGCGCTGGCGGAGTTCACGCTGGCCGGGCCGTGGGGGACGCTGGACGCGGGCGGCGGGCGGCTGGCGCGGTTCATCTGCCCGGGCGACCTGACCGGCCGGCCCTGACGGCGACGCGCCGCCCGCGGCGGCGGTTGAGGACGACGCGCCGCCCGTGGCGGCGGTTGAGGACGACGCGCCGCCCGCGGCGGTTGCGCCCCGGTCGCCGGGCGGGGTAGGGCTGATGGCGTCAACGCGCATCGGACCAGGATGAAGCAGCCGCGCCGCATCTTCCGCAGCAGCCTCTCGGCCAGGACGGGCTGGGCTGCCCGGCCGGCGGCGTGGTTGGCGGCCCTGCTCGGGGCCGCGGCGCTGGTCGCGATCGGGGTCTCGGCCGGCTTGCCGGAGCGTCACGCGCCCGCGCCCCGGCGGCTGCTGGCCGACGCGGCGCAGGTGGCGGTGATCGGCGGCGACACGCTGAGGCTGGGCGGCACGGTGGTGCGGCTGGCCGGGGTCGAGGCGCCGGACCGGGGCGACACCTGCAAGGGCGGCACCGATTGCGGCGGCGCGGCGGCGGCGGCGTTGGCGGGGCTGATCCAAGACCGGCAGGTTGAGTGCCGGTTGTCGGGCCACGATCACATGGGGCGGCCGTATGCCGCCTGCGACGCGAACGGCCTCGACCTCAGCAGCGCCATCGTGGCCAGCGGCTGGGCGAGGGCGCAGCACGACCGGCCGCTGCTGGCCGACCTGGAGTTGCGAGCGCGGCGGCGCGGGGCCGGGCTGTGGGCGAGCGCGGCCCCGTGATCGGGCGCCAGAGCGTTCTCACTTCATGTGAAACCGCTCCAGCCTTTGCTCCACGCGATCGTTCAGCTTGATCGGACGCGGGAATGCGTCTGACCAAGCTGAAACCGCTCTAGCCATTGTTCCACGCGGTTACTCAGCTTTGTCGGACGCGAGGTGCGTCCGACAAAACTGAAACCGCTCTAGGGCGCTCCTCGATCACGCGGAGTCGCCTGGGCGGAGGTCGCGCTCGCCGAGACGAAGGGCTGGAGCGTGAGGCGTGATCCCACGCGAGCGGAACGCGTTGAGGGGCATGATCCGGCCGAACGGGATCGCCCGCCGGAGCGACGTGCTCGCCGATGCAACGGGCCGGGGCTTGGCCGTCGCGCCCGCCAGCAGGGATCAGGCCTTGGGGCCTTGCCGCCCTGACCGTGCGTAGGGCGACGAGGGCCCGGCTTCGTCCGGCCTGGCCGTTGGACCCCGACTGTTTCCAGTCAGGGCGATCGCGGCTCAAGCGCGCGCCGCTCCCGATGGGCTGATCTCACGCTGCAATTGCGAAGGTTGCGTTCGGCCAGGGCAGGCCATAATTTCGACATAGGCGCCGCGAGGCTCGGCCGGGCGGTTCGCCCTGCGACAAAGCGGCAGCGCATCACAGGGTGACAGCAGCATGAGCGGCACGACCAACGGGTCCCTGACCCTGACCATGAACGGCTCCAACCAATCCGTCTCGCTCCCGCTGCGCCCCGGCACGATCGGGCCTTCGGTCGCCGACATCAGCAAGCTTTACAGCGGCCTGGGCGTGTTCACCTTCGATCCCGGCTACGGCATGACGGCGGCCTGCGACAGCAAGATCACCTACATCGACGGCGACGAGGGCATCCTGCTGCACCGCGGCTACCCGATCGAGCAGCTCGCCAACGACAGCACCTTCCTCGAGGTGGCCTACCTGCTGCTGAACGGCGAGCTGCCGAACAAGGCGGAGATGGAGGACTTCGAGCACGGGGTGATGCGCCACACCATGCTGCACGAGCAGCTCCGGCGGTTCTACGACGGGTTCCGCCGCGACGCGCACCCGATGGCGATCATCTGCGGCGTCGTCGGCGCGCTGAGCGCGTTCTACCACGACAGCATGGACATCAACGACCCGGAGCAGCGCCGCATCAGCGCCTTCCGGCTGATCGCCAAGCTGCCGACCATCGCCGCCTGGGCCTACAAGTACTCGATCGGCCAGCCGTTCATCTACCCGCGCAACGACCTCGGCTACGCCGCCAACTTCCTGCACATGATCAACGCCGTGCCGGCCGAGCCCTACGAGGTCAGCCCAGTGCTGGCCCGGGCGATGGACCGCATCTTCATCCTGCACGCCGACCATGAGCAGAACGCCAGCACCAGCACGGTGCGGCTGGCCGGCTCGACGGGGGCCAACCCGTTCGCGTGCATCGCCGCCGGCATCGCCAGCCTGTGGGGGCCGGCGCACGGCGGGGCCAACGAGGCGGTGCTGAAGATGCTGGGCGAGATCGGCAGCGTCGATCACATCCCGGCGTTCATCGACAAGGTGAAGGACAAGAACAGCCACGTGCGGCTGATGGGCTTCGGGCACCGCGTGTACAAGAACTACGACCCGCGGGCCAAGATCATGCAGGAGACCTGCCACGAGGTGCTGACCGAACTCGGCATCAAGGGCGACAGGACGCTCGACCTGGCGGTGGAGCTGGAGCGGATCGCGCTGCACGACGACTACTTCGTCAGCAAGAAGCTGTATCCCAACGTCGATTTCTACTCGGGCATCATTCTCAAGGCGATGGGCTTCCCGACCAGCATGTTCACCGTGCTGTTCGCGGTGGCGCGCACCGTCGGCTGGATCAGCCAGTGGAAGGAGATGATCGAGGACCCGTCGCAGCGGATCGGGCGGCCGCGGCAGGTCTACACCGGGCACACGCGGCGGGACTACACCGCGCCCGGCGAGCGGTCCTGAGCGGGCGGGGACTCGGGCGGCTCCGTCACGGCCTGGGGAGATAACGGCAGCGCGCGGTCCGGCCAGTCGGTGATGAGGCCGTCCACCCCTATGGCGACCAGCCGCGCCATGGCGGCCGGGTCGTTGACGGTCCAGGGAATGACGCGGAGGCCGAGAGCGTGCGCCCGGCGCAGCAGCGCGGGCGTGAGGTCCGGCCAATGCGGCGTCCAGGCGCCGCCGCCCTCGGCCGCGATGGCCTCGGGCACCGGGGCGGGCGCGTCGAGGCCCCACCAGGTGGCCGGGTCGGCGACGGTTCGGGCGTCGGTCAGCCAGCCGCGGGCGATGGCCGGGCGCGTGCGCCGCACGTGGCGGGGGGCGCGCCAGTCGAACGATTGCAGGGTCACGCGGTCCTGCGCCCCGGTCGCGTCGATCACGCGCAGCACGCGGTCCGCCATCTCCTCGGATCCCACCGTCCAGCCCGGGTGATCGGGCTTTAGCTTGAGTTCGATGTTCCAGCCGACCCGGCCGTCCAGCGACAGGGCGGCGGCGAGGGTCGGGACCCGCGCGCCGTCCCGCGGCTCCTGGGTGGCGTAGGCGGCGGCGTAGCGGCTGCCGGGGCGGATGCGGCCGACGTCGTAGGCTTGCAGCTCCGGCCAGGTCAGGTCGCGCAGCAGCGGCCCCGGGCCGGGCAGCCAAGTGTCGGGGCCGGTGCGGGCGAGGTCCGGGTTGAGCGCCGGGTCGTGGTGGACGACCACGGTGCCGTCGCGCAGCACGCCGACGTCGATCTCGATCCAGCGGAGGCCGAGCGCGATGGCGGCGCGGAACCCCTCCAGCGTGTTCTCGGGGAACAGGCCGCGCGCGCCGCGGTGGCCTTGGAGCTGGAACGGGGGCATGGCGGGCCTCTTGCCGCCGCCGGCGCTGGCGGTCAATAAGGCGGGATGCGAACGGAACGGGTGTTGGGCGTGCTGGGCGGCATGGGGCCGTTGGCGAGCGCGCAGTTCATGGTGCGGCTGACGCTGCTGACCCCGGCCGGGCGCGACCAGGACCATATTCCGGCCGTGCTGTGGTCGGACCCAGGGGTGCCGGACCGCACCGCGGCGCAGGCCGGGACCGGGCCGGACCCGCTGCCCGCCCTGGTGCGCGGCCTGCGCGGGCTGGCGGCGGCGGGCTGCGGCGCGGTGGCGATCCCGTGCAACGCCGCGCACGGCTGGGTGGAGGGGATGCGCGCGGCGACCGGGTTGCCGATCCTGCACATCGTTGACGCGGCGGCGGCGGACCTACGGCGGCAGGGGATCGGGGCCGGGCCGGTCGGCATCCTGGGGACGGCGGCGACGCTGGCGATGCGCCTGTATCAGGACCGGTTGGAGGCGCTGGGCTGGGATTGCGTGAGGCCGGGCGGGGACGAGATGGCGCGGCTCGTCACCCCGGCGATCGAGGCGGTGAAGGCCGGCCGGGTCGCGGAGGCTTACGCGCCGTTGGCCGACGCCGTGCTGTTGCTGCGCGACCGCGGCGCGCGGGCCGTGGTGCTCGGCTGCACGGAGATCCCGCTCGGCATCCAGGCCGGGTCTTGGCAGGGGTTGGGCGTGCCGCTGGTGGACACGATCGACGCCCTGGCGCGGGCCTCGATCGCCTGGGCGCGGGGGTGAGGCCGGGGTTGCAGTGTTTGACTGGGGCGGGGCTGGGTCAGTCGCAGTCGCAACCGGGGGTTTGGCCGATCCTGGCGCGGACCACGTGATGATCGATCCACTCGGCCACCAGGCGGCGGGCCTCGTTCAGCGAGGATTCCGGATGGTGAATGCGATACAGCGTGGTGCAAGCGCGGAACGCCTCGGGGTCGGCGTTGCCGTGCTGCCGCAACTCGCGGTAGGCCGTGATGACGGCGCGCTCGCAACGCCGCGCGATGGTGCTGACCTCTCGGACCACGACGAACCCTTCTGTTGCGAGTCATTTGCACTTTCGAGCGTTATATTAGGTGGGTGACGACGCCCGGCGCAAGCCGTGGCGTGGTGGGGTCAGGGGGGTGTCAGCTCGCGTATCGGCTTCCGACCTCACAGCGGACTTACGATGGCCATGCTCGACGGCCATCGGGCTTCGTCGTATTTCGTGACATTCACCTGATGGCATCCGCTGTCAGGACTTCGCCCAGTTCGGCAATGGCACGATTGCGCAGATCCATGGTGGCGTCCGTACCGGTGATGAAGATGGCCGCGACGACCGGCGCTCGTCCAGGTGGCCAGATCACCGCGATGATGCCTCGTGACCCATGGCCTCCGGCGCCTGTCCGATCAGCGATGCGCCAGTCTCGGGGCAGGCTCGCACGTAGAAGCGGCCCACCCACCTCGTCCGCTACCAGCCAAGCCGTGAGCTGGATTCGCGACGCGGCAGACAAAGCGTCGTCCAGAACGAGACTGCGCAGGGTATTCGCAATTGTCGAAGGCGTCGTCGTATCTCTGAGATCTCCGGGGGTCGCCTCGTTCAGCTCCGGTTCCCATCGATCGAGCCGAGTTGTGGGATCGCCGATGCTACGCAGGAACCCGGTCAGCCCTCTGGGTCCTCCGATGCTTTCGAGTACCTTGTTACCCGCTACGTTATCGCTGAGGCGCAAAGCCGCCGAGCACGTGTCGGCAAGACTCACCTCTTGCCCAACCAGCTTTTCCATGACCGGCGCGTAGGGGATTAGGTCGGACTGGGTGACCCGCACAGTCTGATCAAGCCTAATCTGGCCGGTGTCCACTTGATGCAGCAAGGCGCCACAGGCCAGTGCCTTGAAGGTGCTTGTCATCGGAAAGTGTTCATCGGCGTGGTAAAGCCAGCTGGTGTCGCGGCCCGTGTCGTATACTGCCAGGCCCACCCGTGCGCCGAGGCGGCTTTCGATTTCTCGGGCTTTGATGACCAGAGCACTTTCGGCGGGCTGCGCCGGGCTAGCTTGCGGTACCGCCGCAACTGCCAAGCCCGCAATCAAGACGAATGCTTTCACGGATCTTCCTCAGATTGAGGCGGATAAGAAGCACCAGCACAGCCAGGAGACAAGGTTTGCTTGCCACCGTTCGCGAACCTTCAAATTGGCCCACGACTCGTGCCGGCGACGATCTCGGCCAGGGCGCGGCCGACCTCCTCGGTGCCGGCCTGGCCGCCCATGTCGCGGGTGCGCGGGCCGCCCTCGCGCAGCAGGGTTTCGATGGCGGCGACGATGGCCGCCGCCGCCTCGGCCTCGCCCAGGTGGTGCAGCATCATCGCGCCCGACCACACCTGGCCGATGGGGTTGCAGACGTGGCGGCCGGCGATGTCGGGGGCGGAGCCGTGGACCGGCTCGAACATGCTGGGGTGGGCGCGCTCCGGGTTGATGTTGGCGCTGGGGGCGATGCCGATGCTGCCGGCGACGGCGGGGCCGAGGTCGCTGAGGATGTCGCCGAACAGGTTGCTGGCGACGACCACGTCGAACCAGTCGGGGTGCTGGACGAAGTGGGCGCAGAGGATGTCGATGTGGAACTGGTCGGTGGCGACGCCCGGGTAGTTGCGCGCCATGGCGGCGAAGCGCTCGTCCCAATAGGGCATGGTGATGGTGATGCCGTTCGACTTGGTGGCGGAGGTCAGCTTGCGGCGGGGGCGGGTCTGGGCCAGCTCGAAGGCGTAGCGGAGGATGCGGTCGGTGCCGTGGCGGGTGAAGACGCTCTGCTGGGTGGCGAACTCGCGCGCCGTGCCCTCGAACAGGCGGCCGCCGAGGCTGGAGTACTCGCCCTCGGTGTTCTCGCGCACGACGTAGAAGTCGATGTCGGCTTCGGTGCGGCCGGCGAGCGGCGTGCGTGCGCCGGGCATCAGCTTGCAGGGGCGGACGTTGGCGTACTGGTCGAAGCCGCGGCGGATCGGGATCAGCAGGCCCCACAGCGAGACGTGGTCGGGCACGTCCGGCCAGCCGACCGCGCCGAGGAAGACGGCGTCGTCGGCGTGGAGCTGGTCGAGGCCATCGTCCGGCATCATCGCGCCCTCGCGCTTGAAGCGGGCGCAGGACCAGTCGTACTCGGTGGCGCGCAGGGTGAAGCCGAAGCGGGTGGCGGCGGCGTCGAGCACGCGCAGCCCTTCCGGCACGGTTTCCATGCCGATGCCGTCACCTGGGATGGCGGCGATGCGGTAGGTGCGGTCCATGCGTCTTCTCCCGGCGGTGGCGGGGCAGAATGGACGCGGCGGGGCGCGAGGTCTAGGAAGCGGCATCGCTTGGGGACGGATCGATGGCCGGGCAGCAGACCATGACCGACTGGGACCGGGACGCCGCCTTGACGACGGCGCGCATCCTGCTGGAGATCAAGGCGGTCAATTTCCGGCCGGAGGAGCCTTACACGTTCACGTCGGGCTGGGCGTCGCCCGTTTACATTGATTGCCGCAAGATCATCTACTTCCCGCGCGCCCGCGCCCGCATCTGCGAGATGGCGGCGGAGAAGATCGGGCGGCACGTCGGCTACGAGAGCATCGAGGCGGTGGCGGGGGGGGAGACGGCGGGCATCCCGTTCGCGGCCTGGATCGCCGACCGCATGATGACGCCGATGGCCTACGTGCGGAAGAAGCCGAAGGGGTTCGGGCGCAACGCGCTGATCGAGGGGGACGTGCCGGAGGGGCTGCGGACCCTGCTGGTCGAGGACCTGACGACCGACGGGCAATCGAAGATCCAGTTCGCGCAGGCGTTGCGCGACGCCGGGGCGTTGGTCAACCACGCCTTCGTGGTGTTCTTCTACGGCGTGTTCCCCGGCAGCTTCGAGACGCTGGCGAAGATGGACATCACGCTGCACCACCTTTGCACCTGGTGGGACGTGCTGGAGGCGTGCCGCGACCGGCCCTACTTCGCCGAGCCGGCGCTGGCGGAGGTGCGGCGGTTCCTGGAGAACCCGGTGGCGTGGTCGGCGGCGCACGGGGGGGTGGCGAGCGCCGAGGAGGCGGCGGCGCGCAAGGCGGCGAGCCCGTAAGCCTTCCATAACGGGTGCGGGCGGGCGTAACGTGCCGACCTGACCGGAAAGGCAAGCCCATGACCCCTCCCGCCCGCGCCAACTCGGCCGCCGCCCGCGACATCGCGAACGTGCTGCACCCCTACACCGACCTCAAGATGCACCAGGAGGTCGGCCCGGTGGTGATCACGCGCGGCGAGGGGGTGCGGGTGTGGGACGACACGGGCAAGGAGTACATCGAGAGCGTGGCCGGGCTGTGGTGCGCGGCGCTGGGGTTCAGCAACGAGCGGCTGGCCAAGGCGGCCTACGACCAGATGATGAAGCTGCCGTTCTACCACTCGTTCACGGCCAAGTCGCACGAGCCGTTGATCGACCTCAGCGAGATGCTGATCGCCCGTGCGCCCGTGCCGATGAGCAAGGTGTTCTTCGCCAACTCCGGCTCGGAGGCGAACGACACCGCGATCAAGATGGCGTGGTACTACAACAACGCGCTCGGGCGGCACGCCAAGAAGAAGATGATCGGCCGCATCAAAGGCTACCACGGCATCACGCTGGCCGCCGCGTCCCTCACCGGGTTGCCGTATAATCATCGCAGCTTCGACCTGCCTTTGCCGGGCTTCCTGCACACGATGACGCCGCACTACTATCACGGGGCGGAGCCGGGCGAGTCGGAGGAGGACTTCGCCACCCGCTGCGCCGAGGCGCTGGACGCGCTGATCGTGACCGAGGGGCCGGACACGGTGGCGGCGATGATCGCCGAGCCGATCATGGGCGCGGGCGGGGTGATCGTGCCGCCGGCGACCTACTTCGAGAAGATCCAGGCCGTGCTGCGCCGCCACGACGTGCTGCTGATCGCCGACGAGGTGATCTGCGGCTTCGGGCGGACGGGCAACTACTGGGGCAGCCAGACCTTCGGCATCGAGCCGGACATCATCACCTGCGCCAAGGCGTTGTCGTCGTCATTCCTGCCGATCTCGGCGGTGATGGTGAACGAGCGGGTGTTCGAGGCCTTGGCGCAGGAGAGCCACGCCATCGGCACGTTCGGGCACGGCTTCACCTACTCCGGCCATCCGGTGCCGGCGGCGGTGGCGATCGAGACGCTTAAGATCTACGACGAGATCGACATCGTGGGCCAGGTGCGCGCGGTGGGGCCGCACCTGCAATCCGAGCTGCGGCGGCGGTTCGAGGGGCACGAGCTGGTGGGCGAGGTCCGCGGCGTCGGCATGATCGCGGCGATGGAGCTGGTGGCGGACCGGGGCGCGCGGCGCAACTTCGACCCGTCCGTCAAGGCCGCGGCCCGGCTGGTGAAGCTGTGCGAGCAGCACGGCGTCATCGCCCGCGGCCTGCCGAGCGACTCGATGGCGTTCAGCCCGCCGCTGATCATGACGACGGCCGAGGTGGACGAGATGCTCGACCGGGTGGGGCGGGCGCTCGACGAGCTGACCGTGCAACTGCGTCGGGAGCAGCTTACGGTCGTCCAGTAGGCGGGGTTGTCTAGTAGGCAGGCCTGGGCGGGCGGGCCGATGGCCGCCCGGAACCGACTCTCAGGGTTGGCCTGCCCTGCCCTTTCCTGCCCTGCCCCGTCGTCTTGAGGGGTGCCTCGCCGGGCCGGGTGGGTTGGCCCGGCCAGAGGGTGCCTTAGCTGGCCCGGCTCACCGTGTAGTCGGCCACATCGCGCATCGTGTCGCGGAACACGCCGGGCGGGAAGGCGAGCAACGCGTCCTTGGCCTTGGCGGCGAACCGGGTGGCGTGATCGAGGGTCGTCCGGATCGCGCCGCTGCGGCCGATCAAGGCCAGGGCGTGGTCGAGGTCGTCGTCGCCCTGCTCGCTGTCCTCGATCGTGCGGCGCCAGAACAGGCGGTCCGCCTCGCTGCCGGCCTGGTAGGCGGCGAGCACCGGCAAGGTCACCTTGCCCTCGCGGAAGTCGTCGCCGACGGTCTTGCCGAGCTTGGCCTGGTCGGCCGCGTAGTCGAGCGCGTCGTCCACCAGTTGGAAGGCCATGCCCAGGTTGTGGCCGTACTCCGCGAGCGCCTGCTCCTCCGCGCCGGGCCGGTCCGCCACCACGGCGCCCACCTGGCAGGCGGCGGTGAACAGCGCCGCGGTCTTGCCCTCGATCACTTCGAGGTAGCGCTCCCGGGAGGTCGAGAGGTCGTTCTGGATGGTGAGCTGCAGCACCTCGCCCTCGGCGATGGTCGCCGCCGCGCGCGACAGGATCGACAGCACCTTGAGCGAACCGTCCTCCACCATGACCTGGAACGCGCGGGCGAACAGGAAGTCGCCGACCAGCACGGAGGCCTTGTTGCCGAACACCGAGTTGGCGCTCGACATGCCGCGGCGGAGCAGGCTCTCGTCCACCACGTCGTCGTGCAGCAGCGTCGCGGTGTGGATGAACTCGACGCAGGCCGCCAAGTGGACGTGTCGCGTCCCGGCGTAGCCGCACATGCGGGCGGCGGCCAGCGTCAGCACCGGCCGCAGCCGCTTGCCGCCGGCGGCGACGATGTGGGCGGCGAGCTGCGGGATCAGGCTGACCGGGCTGTCCATGCGCTGCACGATGGCCTGGTTGGTCGCGGTCAGGTCGTTGCCGATCAGGGTGGCCAGGCGGGACAGGGCGTCGGCCTCCCCCGCCAGCGTGGAGCCGCTCGCTGTCCGAACTGGCGTCGTGACGATGCCCAAACTGTACTCCCGACCTGCTTGTTCCTCGTCGCCGGGCACCATATCGGCGGCGCGGAAAAACGGTCAAGGCAGGCCCGGGCGGGCGGGGGCGCGGGGAGGTACGATCTGGCCCGCCAGCGCACGCAGGAGCGCCGGCTTCGATTCGCATCGCCCCGACTCGCACGGCCACGGCCAAGCGCCGCGGCAGGCTCGTGACAAGCGTGGACAGTTGAGCTGAAACCGGGCTACCGCCGGGGTGACATGCGCACCATCACCGTTTCGAACGACCCGGTCCGGCTCAGCTTCCTGCGGGCGCTGCTGCAGGACGCCGAGATCGAGTGCCTGGTGCTCGACGCCCACGCCAGCGCCGTCGAGGGCAGCATCGGCGCGATCCCGCGCCGGCTGGTGGTGCTGGCCGAGGACGAGTGGCGCGCCCGGCGGGTGCTGGAGGACGCCGGCGAGGCGTGATGGACGTCACGCACGGCACCCTGCTCGGCGGCCGGGTGCGCTACGCGCAGCCGCGCAAGGGCTACCGGACCGGCATCGAGCCGGTGCTGATGGCGGCGAGCGTGCCGGCGCGGCCGGGCGAGCGCGTGCTGGAAGCGGGAACGGGCGCGGGGGCCGGGCTGCTGTGCCTGATGGCGCGGGTGCCTGGGCTGGCGGGCGCGGGCATCGAGCTGGACCCGCTCACGGCGGAGCTGGCGCGGGAGAACGCGCGCAGCAACGGGCTGGGTGCGGAGATCCACCTGGGCGAAGTCGGGGCCGCGCCGCGGCACGGCCTGTTCGACCACGCGTTCGCCAACCCGCCCTGGCACGACTCGGCCGGCACGCGCTCACTCGACACCCGCCGGGCACTCGCCACGCACCACGGGCGCGGCGACCTCGCGAGCTGGGTCGCGCCGTTGTCGGAGGCGCTGACGCCGCGGGGCACGTTGACGCTCGTGCTGCCGGCCGTGCTGACCGCGGACGGCATGGTCGCCCTGCTGGGTGCGGGGCTGCGGCAGATCGCCCTGTTCCCGTTCTGGCCGAAGGCGGGCGTCGCCGCCAAGATCATCCTGCTGCGAGCCCGGCAGGGCGGCAGCGCCTGCCGGGTGTGCCACGGGCTTGAGCTGCACGACGCCGAGGGCGGCTACACGCCGGCGGCGCACGCCATCCTGCGCGACGGCGAGGCGCTCGCCCTATGCTGAGCGAAGAGGGCCGCGCGGCGTCAGGCGACCTGGGGATGGCGCAGGTGCCAGAGCCGCTCGTGGGCGGCGACGAGGCTCTCGATGCTGCGCCGCCGATGGGTGTCCTCGGGGCGGGGACGCCGGGTCGTCATGGTCTCCAGCAACCGCAACAAGTGTTCGGCCATCTCCAGGTCGAGTTCATCGCAGGCATGGTGAAACGCGACCAGCACCTTGTCGAACAAGCGACGAGAGTGGCGGGGGAGCGGACCATGGCGAGGCGACGACGGCGCCTCGACTTGCTCCAATAGTCTCACACCGGCATCCATGACGCGCTCCTCCGTTGGACACAGACTATTGATCCCTGCCGTTCGGCGCACCTGAAAAAAAGTAGAGCTGTGTTAACTAATCAGCAACGTCCCCCGCGGTTGTTCGGTTTCGAACACGGCGTCGGCGAACGCCTCCTCCCACGAGCCTTGGGTCGAGGCCCGGCTGTACTCGGTGGCGCGGTTCTCGAAGAAGTTGGCGTGCTCGACGGCGTTCAGCATGTCGTCGAGCCAGGGCAGCGGGTTGCTGTCCTTGTGGTAGATCGTGTTGAGGCCGAGCTGCACTAAGCGGCGGTCGGCGATGTAGCGGATGTAGCGCTTGACCTCGTCGGCCGTCAGGCCCTCGATCGGCCCCTGCTCGAAGGCGAGGTCGATGAAGGCGTCCTCGTGGTGCACGATGGTGGTGCAGGTGTCGTAGATCTCCTGGCGCAGCGTCTCGGTCCAGATTTCCGGGTTCTCCTGCACGAAGGTGCGGAACAGGCGGATCACCGACAGGCAGTGCAGCGTCTCGTCGCGCACCGACCACGACACGACCTGGCCCATGCCCTTCATCTTGTTGAAGCGCGGGAAGTTCAGCAGGATGGCGAACGAGGCGAACAGCTGCAGCCCCTCGGTGAAGGCACCGAAGGCCGCCAGGGTCTTGGCGATCTCGTGCTTGTTCTCGACGCTGAACGACTGCATGTAGTCGTACTTGTCCTTCATTTCCTTGTACTTGAGGAACGCGGTGTACTCGCCTTCCGGCATGCCGATGGTGTCGAGCAGGTGGCTGTAGGCGGCGACGTGGATGGTTTCGATGTTGCTGAACGCAGACAGCATCATCAGCACCTCGGTCGGCTTGAACACCTGGCTGTAGTGCTTCATGTAGCAGTTGTTCACCTCGACGTCCGCCTGGGTGAAGAAGCGGAAGATCTGGGTGAGCAGGTTCTGCTCGGCGGGCGTCAGGGTCTTGTGCCAGTCCTTCACGTCGTCGGCGAGCGGGATCTCCTCCGGCAGCCAGTGGACGCGCTGCTGCGTCAGCCAGGCCTCGTAGGCCCAGGGGTAGCGGAAGGGCTTGTAGACCGGGTTCTCGGTCAGGAGGTCGAAGCGCTTCTCGGGGGTGGTCATGCCGTCCATCGGATCCGTCCTTTCGTCCTGGCGCTCATTGGCAGGCCAGGCATTCCTCGTAGTTGTTCACCCGCGGCGCGTCGGCCAGGGCCTCGATGGCGGCGACGGCCGGCAGCCCGAGCAGCTCGGTCGGCCGCACCACCTTCTCGCTCACGTTGTCGGCGCGCTGGATCGACAGGCTGCGGCAGTAGTAGAGCGACTTCACGCCGCGCTTCCACGCCATCATGTGAATCTGGTGCAGGTCGCGCTTGTGGACGTTGGCGGGCAGGAACAGGTTCACCGACTGGCTCTGGCAGACGTAGGGGGTGCGGTCGGCGGCGTGCTCCACCACCCAGCGCTGGTCCAGCTCGAAGGCGGTGCGGTAGACCGCCTTCTCCTGCTCGGTGAGGAAATCGAGGTGCTGCACGCTGCCCTTGTTCAGCGTGATGCCGGACCAGATGTCGTCGCGGTCCATCCCCTTCTGCGCCAGGAGCTGCTGCAGGTGGCGGTTGCGCACGGTGAAGCTGCCGGACAACGTTTTCTGCAGGAATACGTTGGCGGCGATGGGTTCGATGCCGGGGCTGGTGCTGCCGGCGATGACGCTGATGCTGGCGGTCGGCGCGATGGCGATCTTGTTGCTGAACCGCTCCATGATGCCGTACTCGGCGGCGTCCGGGCAGGCACCGCGCTCCTCGGCCAGCATCCGGCTGGCCTGGTCGGCTTGGGCGCGGATGTGCTTGAACATCCGCTTGTTCCACACCTTGGCCACCACGCCCTCGAAGGGGACCTGCTGCGATTGCAGGAAGCTGTGGAAGCCCATCACGCCGAGGCCCACCGAGCGCTCGCGCATGGCGGCGTAGCGCGCCCGCTCCATGCCTTCCGGGGCGCGGTCGATGAAGTCCTGCAGCACGTTGTCGAGGAAGCGCATCACGTCCTCGATGAACAGCGGGTGGTCCTTCCACTCCAGCCAGGTCTCGAGGTTGAGCGACGACAGGCAGCACACCGCTGTCCGTTGCTGCCCGTGCTGGTCAATCCCGGTCGGCAGGGTGATCTCGCTGCACAGGTTGCTGGTCTTGACCTCGAGGCCGGCCAGCTTCTGGTGCTCGGGCCGGGCGCTGTTCACGTGATCGGAGAACACGAGGTAAGGCTCGCCGGTCTCGATCCGCGCCGTGAGGATGCGGATCCACAAGTTGCGGGCGGAGACCTTGCGCACCACCGCGTGGTCCTTGGGCGAGAGGAACGCCCACTGCTCGTCCGCCTCCACGGCGCGCATGAAGGCGTCGGACACCAGGATGCCGTGGTGCAGGTTCAGCGCCTTGCGGTTCGGGTCGCCGCCGGTGGGGCGGCGCAACTCGATGAACTCCTCCACCTCGGGGTGGGAGATCGGCAGGTAGACCGCCGCCGAGCCGCGGCGCAGGGAGCCTTGGCTGATCGCGAGCGTCAGGCTGTCCATCACGCGGATGAAGGGGATGACGCCGGAGGTCTTGCCGTTCTGGCCGACCTTCTCGCCGATGGAGCGCAGGTTGCCCCAGTAGGAGCCGATGCCGCCGCCCTTGGAGGCGAGCCACACATTCTCGTTCCACAGGCCGACGATGCCGTCGAGGCTGTCGCTCGCTTCGTTGAGGAAGCAGGAGATCGGCAGGCCGCGCTTGGTGCCGCCGTTCGACAGCACGGGGGTCGCCGGCATGAACCACATCCGGCTGATGTAGTCGTAGAGGCGCTGGGCGTGGGCGGCGTCGTCGCCGTAGTAGCTGGCGACGCGGGCGAACAGGTCCTGGTAGCTTTCGCCGGGCATCAGGTAGCGGTCGTCGAGCGTGGCGCGGCCGAAATCGGTCAGCAGCGAGTCGCGCGAGCGGTCCACCCGAACCTGGTAGCGACCGGGCATCTGCACAGCGTCGAGCACGGCGTGGTCTCCTGCGGATATGTCGGGCATGGCCGATTGCCTACCACATGTAGTTCGGGACCGACAACGCCGCATACCAGGGCTAGTGTCGGGTGGCCTTTGCCGCGACTCGGCCGCCGCCCCGCGCCGCGCCTGGGGAGCGGGCCTCGGGAGCCTTGGCGTCCGGGGTTCCGCGCCCCTCCATCGCGGCCTTGTGACGATCGTACCACAGCGGGCGGCCAACTGACGGTCAGGCCAGGAGCGCGTCCAGCTTGCCGGCGCGCTCGAGCGCCGCCAGCTCGTCCGAGCCGCCGACCGAGCGCCCGTCGATGAAGATCTGCGGCACGCTGGTGCGCCCGCCGGACCGCCGAATCGAGTCTTCCCGTTCCGCCGTCCCGTGCGGCGCGTCGATCTCGGTGAACGCGACCCCCTTGTTGCGCAGCAGCGCCATCGCGCGCGAGCAGTACGGGCACCAGGGCTGGGTGTAGATCTCGACGTTCGGCATGATGGCTCCTCCGGGCGGCACCATCGCGCCCCGGCCCGGCGTTGTGAAGCGCCGCGGGGCTGAACAGCTAGAGCGGTTTTATGCTGCACGAAACCACTCTAGCCCTCGTCCCACGCGGTTACTCAGTTTGCTCGGACGCGAGGTGCGTCCGAGCAAACTGAAACCGCTCTAGATCGTCGGCGAGTCGCCGGTGCGGGCCGCGGCCAGGACGTCGACGCCGCCGACGCCGGCCCGCAGCAGCACGCGGGTGCAGGCCTCGGCGGTGGCGCCCGTGGTCAGCACGTCGTCGATCAGCAGCACGCGCGAGTCGGCCAGCCGCGCCAGCCGCCGGGGCGACACCGCGAACGCGCCGTCCAGCGCCGCGGCGCGGCGGGCGGGCGACAGGTCGGCGAGCGGCGGGGTCCGGCGCACCCGTTGCAGCGCGTCCAGCACGGCGGGGCGGCCGCTGAGCCGGGCCAGGCGTTGCGCCAGCAGCGCCGACTGGTTGTAGCGCCGGCCCAGCAGCCGCCAGCGGTGCAGCGGCACTGGCACCAGCAGGTCGGCCCGGTCCAGCAGCGCCGCCCCGGCCCGCGCCATCATGCCCGCCAGGGCGCGGGCGGTCTCGGTGCGGTCGCCGTACTTGAACGGCAGCAGGATGCGCCGGGCCTGGTCGTCGTAGCGGATCGCCGCCCGGCCCTGGTCCCAGGGTGGCGGCCGGGCCTCGCATTGGTCGCACAGCGGCGAGGCCCGGCCGCGGTCGGCCGAGCCGAATGGCGCGCCGCAGGCCGAGCAGCACGGGGCGGAGATGAACTGCGTCTTGCCGAAGCACGCGGCGCAGAGCTGGCCCGGCGCGCCGACCGGCTGGTCGCAGGTCAGGCAGTGCGGCGGCAGCAGGGCGTCGAGCAGCAGCCGGCCGCCGCCCGCGGCCCCGCGCGCCAGCAGGCCAGCCGCGCCCCTCGCCGACAAGCTAAGCACCGAAGGCAACGGTGCCGTCCCGCCCGATCTCGCGCACCAGGTCGATCTCCCAGTCGAGGTAGGCCCGCATGGCCGCCGCCACGTCCGCGTTGCGGTCATAGGGGCGGAGGTAGGCATCGACGCAGGCGTCGTCCGGCGGGTCGGCCCGATTGGCCTCCAGCGCGCCGCCCTGGGCGACCCAGGCCGCGGTGCCGCCGGGCAGCGCCTCGACCGGGGCGTCGGTCAGCGCCCGCGCTTCCGCCAGCGCCATCGACGCCAGGGCGCCGTCCGGCGAGGTCAGCACGACGCGGCCCGCGGCCCGCAGCCGGTCCCGCAGCATGTGCAGCCGGCTGCGCAGGCCCCACACCGCCCCGGGGATGTGCCCGGCCCGGAAAGCGATGCTGCGCGCCAAGTCCACCACCAACGCGCCTTCCACGTCGAGGGGCGGGCCGCCGGCCGCGGCGGGCGGCAGCGCGGACGATGGCCAGTCGGGGGCGTCGTCCAGGCCGGCTTCGACCACGAACACGTCCCTGTGCCCCATCTGCCGCAGCCAGGCCGCGGCCATGCGCGCCCGCACGCCGTCGTCGTCCAGCAGCGCGATGCGCGCGCCGCGAACGGCGATCCACTGGTCGGTCGCCTGGATCAGTTGACCGCCGGGCGCGTTGCGGCTGCCAGGGCGGTGGCGGGCGGCGAACTCGGCCGGGTCGCGCACGTCGAGCGCGTAGAGGGTGCGGCCCGGGTCCTGCTCGAAGCGGGCCAGGTCGAGCGGGCCGATGACGCCGACGCCGGACTGCTCGGCGAACAGGGCGGCGCGGCGCAACGCCAGCCCGGCGCTCGGCGGCCGCCCCGCCGGGTAGCGCCGGTCCTGGTCATGGGCGACTTCCAGCCCCGCCAGGGTCCATCCCATCGTGCCGTTGCGGAGCGCCACCACGGGATTCGGCACCCCGGCCCGGCGCAGGCTCTCCGCGCCGAGGATGCTGCGCGTCCGTCCGGCGCAGTTGACGACGACGGTGGTGGCCGGGTCGGGGGCCAGCTCGGCGATGCGGTAGGCCAACTCGCCTCCCGGCACGTTGACGCCGCCCGGGATCGACATGTGGCGGAACTCCTCGAACGGCCGGCTGTCCAGCACGACCAGGTCGCGCCCATGGTCCATCCAGGATTTCAGCTCGGCGGCGTCGACGCTCTCGGTGCCGTAATGGTGCTCGACCCACTCGCCGAACGCCTTGCTCGGCACGTTGACGCCGCTGAACAGCACGTGGCCCGCCGCCGCCCACGCCGCCGCGCCGCCGTCCAGCACGTGGACGTCGGTCGCGCCCACGCCTTCCAGCATCGCCGCGAGCCGCCCGGCCAGGCCCCCGTCGCCGTCCCCGTCACTGTCCCCGGCGTCGACGCAGACGACGCGGACGCCGGGCCGGGGCAGCAGGATCGGGATGCGCAGCTCGGCGCGGGACAGCGGGCACGGCACCGCCCAGAACAGGTGCCCGGTCCCGAACTCGCCTTCCTCCCGGGCGTCCAGGATGGCGAGTTCGGCCCCGTCCTGGATCCAGCCGCGCAAGGTGGCCGGATCGAGGCGGCGCATCAGCGCTGGGTCGGCTGCATGAAAGCCTTGTTGTAGGGCTGCACCGTGCCGGCTTCGAGGTCGAAGCCTTGCCGCTCATCGAGGCGTTCCAGCGCCAGGCCGTAGACGTGCAGGTGGCGCGTGCTCTCGCTGCCGGTGGTGTGGATCGAGTGGATGTCCTCCGGCATCAGCGCGATGCCCGCGCCGGGCTCGACCATGACCTCGCGCACCAGCTCCAGCCTGGCTTGCCCGGCGGCGGTCCCGTCGTCGGTGCGGCGATACACCTTGTTCAGCTCCTGCCCTTCGACGGACACGACGACGGCCCAGGTGGTGTGGTCGTGCGGTTTGGTGCTGTTGCCGGGGTTGAGCGCCAGCATGTAGATGGCGAAGCGCCCGTCCGGGTCCTCTTGCAGCAGGTAGCGCCGCGCGCCCGTCTCGCCTTTGGGCGGGGGCGGGAACTCGGCGGCGGGGAACAGCGCCTCGTTCTCCGCGAGCGTCAGCATCTCGGCCTTGATGGCGTCGAGGGCGGGCCGGGTCACGCCGAGCTGGCGCTCGATGCCCTTGACGCGGTCCATGGTGGCGGCGACGGCGGTGGCGCGGGCGGCGCCGGTGGCGGGGGCGTTCATGGCGATCTCCCTATTCACTGTTCGGCATAGGCTAATCCCGTCGCCCCGCGCTGGTCAAAACACGCCCGCGTCGACATCTACACCGCATGTCCGCCAGCCCCCCGCCCAGCAGTCCCGCGCCCAGCAGCCCCCTGGCCAGCAGCCGCGTGTTCGACCGCGCCGCCGTCCGCCGCCACCGCGACCGCGCCGCCGCCACCGTCGCCCAGGTGGACGACGTGCTGCGCGACGCCGCCGAGCGGTTGCTCGACCGCATCGACGACACCACCACCCGCTTCACCCAGGCGCTCGACGTCGGCGGGCGCGGCGTCGTCGCCCCGTTGCTGCGCGCCCGCGGGCTGGGTGTGGTCAGTTGCGACCTGTCGCCCCGCATGGCCGCGCTGAACGGCGGCCCGGCCGTCGCCGCCGACGAGGAGCGCCTGCCGTTCGGCCCCGGCGCGTTCAACCTCGTGGTGGCCAGCCTGTCGCTGCACTGGGTCAACGACCTGCCGGGCGCGCTGATCCAGCTTCGGCTGGCCTTGCGCCCCGGCGGCCTGCTGCTGGCCAGCCTACCGGCGCTCGGCACGCTCGGCGCGTTGCGGGCGTCCCTGACCGAGGCCGAGGTGGCGCTCACCGGCGGCGCGTCGCCGCGGGTGTCGCCGTTCCCGGACCTGCGCGACCTGGCGGGGCTGATGCAGCGCGCCGGGTTCGAGGTGCCGGTGGCGGACATGGAGGAGGTGACGCTGGCCTACGCTGACCCGTTCGCGCTGCTGCGGGACCTGCGGGCGGCGGGCGAGGCCAACGCCGTCGCGCTGCGGGACCGCCGCACCCCGCGGCCGGGGCTGTTCCCGATGGCGCTGGCGCGGCTGCCGGCCGCGGACGGCCGGGTTCCGGTCGTGCTGCGGCTGGGGACCGTGACGGGGTTCGCGCCCGGGGTGCCGAACGGCCGGGCGCGGTAGGGCGGCGGCCTCAGCCGCCGGTCATGCTCATGTGCCGGGCCACCGAAGGCGCGGTCGTGCGCCGGTCGATGATGAAGTCGTGCCCCTTCGGCTTGCGCCGGATGGCTTCCAGGATGGCTCCGTCCAACTCGGCTTCGCCCGCCCCTGAGCGCAGCACCTGGCGCAGGTCGGTGGCGTCGTCCTGGCCGAGGCACATGAACAGTGTCCCGGTGCAGGTCAGGCGCACGCGGTTGCAGCTTTCGCAGAAGTTGTGCGTCATCGGCGTGATGAAGCCGACGCGCGCGCCCGTCTCCGCCACGTCGAAGTAGCGCGCCGGGCCGCCGGTCTTGAAACCGGTCTCGGTCAAGGTGAAGCGCTGCCGCAGCCGGGCGCGGACGATGCTGAGGGGCAGGTACTGGTCGGTGCGGTCGCCGCCGATGTCGCCCATCGGCATGGTCTCGATCAGGCACAGGTCGTGGCCTTGCGACCCGCACCAGGCCAGCATCGCGCCGATCTCGTCCTCGTTCTCGCCGCGCAGCGCCACGGCGTTGATCTTGACGTGCAGCCCGGCCGCCTTGGCCGCGGCGATGCCGTCCAGCACGGGGGCCAGCTTGCCCCAGCGGGTAATGCGGGTGAACCGCTCGGGATCGAGCGTGTCGAGGCTGACGTTGACCCGGCGCACCCCGGCCGCGGCCAACTCGCCGGCGTACTTGGCCAACTGGGTGCCGTTGGTGGTGAGCGTCAGTTCCTGCAACCCGTCGCCGATCCGCTCGCCGAGGCGGCGGAACAGCGTCATCACGCCGCGCCGCACCAGCGGCTCGCCCCCGGTGATGCGCAGCTTGGTGACGCCCTGGCGAATGAACGCCGTGCAGAGCCGCTCCAGCTCCTCCAGGCTGAGGACGTCGCGCTTGGGCAGGAACGTCATGTCCTCCGCCATGCAGTAGACGCAGCGGAGGTCGCAGCGGTCGGTGACGCTGACGCGCAGGTAGGTGATGGCGCGGCCGAAGGGATCGATCATGGCTATAGTGTCGGCTCGTGCGCCGCCGGGTTCAAGGCGGGTGGCCTACTCGTCGTCGAGGATGTCGAGCTGCACCACGGCCGCGTTGACCAGGACCTTGCCGCGGTGCTCGAAGTTGACCGTCACGCGGTCGCCGATCACCGACTGCACCTGGCCGACGCCCCATTCGGGCGCGCCGGGGTGGAGGACGCGGTGGCCGGGTTCGATCAACACCGGCTTACGCCAGGGCAGCACCGGCTCACGCCAGGCCGCCCCGCGCTGCCACCGGCCACAGGCACTCGACCCGGCCGCCGCGCACGCCCACGTACCAGTCGAAGCGGTCCACCGTCGGGTCGCAATGGCCCGGCACCAGCCGCAGCTTGTCGCCGAGCCGCACGCCGTCGCCGCCCGACCAGGCCAGGGCGCCGTGCTCGTCCGACGCGCCGGTGTAGCCGACGCCGTCCCGCCGCCACACCAGCGGCATGCCGCTGTCGATCGCCACCGCTTTGTGCCCGGCGTCCACCACGCCCACGCCGGGCCGGGCCTGGCTCATCACCGTCGCCAGCACGAACAGGGCGTGGCGGAACCCGGCCGAGACCCCGCCCTGGTTGCGGGCGTAGTCGGCGTCCATGAAGCAGTAGCTGCCGGCCTGGATCTCCGTGTAGACGCCGCTCGCCGCTTCCAGCTCAAAGGTGCCGGTGCCCGCGCCGCCGACGATGGCGCACGCGAGGCCGCGCTGGCGCAACTGCTCGACCGTGCGCCGGGTGTCGTCCACGGCCGCGGCGATGACCCGGCCCCGGTCCTCGGCGGCGCGGACGTGCTGCGCCCCGCCGTGGTAGGCTTGCAGGCCGCCGAACACGAGGTGCGGCGAGGCGGCGATCCGCTCGGCCAGCGCCACCGCCTCCGGCCCGGGCGCGACACCGGCCCGGCCCGCGCCGACGTCGATCTCGACCAGCACCGTCAGCCGCGCCGCCGCCGCTTCCGCGGCCGCCGCGATGCGGTCGACCTGGTGCGGATGGTCGGCGCAGATCGCCACCCGCGCCAGGCCCGACAACGCCGCGAAGCGGGCCAGCTTGGCGTCGCCGACCACCTGGTTGCTGACCAGGATGTCCGGCACGCCGCCCCAGGCGAGCGCCTCCGCCTCCGCGACCTTCTGCACGCACTGGCCGACGGCGCCGCGGCGCATCTGCTGGTGGGCGATCACCGGCGACTTGTGCGTCTTGGCGTGAGCGCGCAGCTTGGCACCCGTGGGCGCGAGCAGGGCCGCCATGCGGTCCAGGTTGTGCTCGAAGGCGTCAAGGTCGAGCAGCAGGGCCGGGGTGTCGACCTCGCGCTCGGACATGCCGGGCTGGGCGGGCGGCGGCTGGAGCATCGTTCGGCCTAGTGCCCGGCGTTCTCCCCCGAGAAGTCGGGCGCGTCCAACCCCGACGCCTCGAGCTGCTCCGCCAGCGCCGCCTTCAAGCGTTCCAGCCCCGCCTCGTCGCGCGCTTCCGCGCGGGCCACCAGCACCGCCTGGGTGTTGGAGGCGCGCAGCAGCCACCAGCCGTCGTCCGTCAGCACGCGGACGCCGTCGATGTCGTTCAGCGCCGCCCGCTGCGCCCGCAGCCGGGCCGCGACCTCCTGCACCACCTCGAACTTGCGGGTGTCGTCGCAGTCGAAGCGCAGTTCGGGGGTGTTGACCACCTGCGGCAAGGCCTTCCGCACCGCCGACAGCTTGCCGTCCATGCGCGCGACGATGCCGAGCAGGCGCACGGCGACGTAGAGGGCGTCGTCGAAGCCGTACCAGCGGTCGGCGTAGAAGATGTGGCCGCTCATCTCGCCCGCGAACGGCGCGCCGATCTCCGCCATCTTGGCCTTGATCAGGCTGTGCCCGGTCTTGAACATCAGCGGCTTGCCGCCGGCGCGCTCGATCTCGTCGTAGAGCACCTGGCTCGCCTTGACGTCGGCGATGATCGTCGCCCCCGGGTGCTCGCGCAGCACGTCGCGCGACAGCACGACCATGAGCTGGTCGCCGAGCAGCATGCCGCCCTCGTCGTCCACCACGCCGACCCGGTCGGCGTCGCCGTCGAAGCCGATGCCGAGGTCCGCCCCGGCGTCGCGCACGGCGGCGATGAGCTGCGCCTGGTTCTTCAGGATGGTCGGGTCGGGGTGGTGGGCCGGGAAGCGGCCGTCGATCTCGGGGTTCAGGACGGTGTGCTCGCCGGGCAGCTTGCGCAGCAGCTTGGCCAGCACCTCGCCGGCCGCGCCGTTGGCGCTGTCCCAGACCACGCGCAGCCGGCGGTCGCCGCCGTCCCAATCCTGCATCAGCCGCTCGACGTAAGCGTCGGACACGTCGACGGCCTCCTCGCCGCCGTTTGCCCCGTCCACCACGTCCCGGTCCACCACGTCCCCGGCGGCGGCGAGCCTGCCGAGGCCCTGGATGTCGGGGCCGAAGAACGCCTTGCGCCCGAGCATCATCTTGAAGCCGTTGTAGTCGGGCGGGTTGTGGCTGCCGGTGACCATCACCGCGCCGTCCGTTTCCAAGGTGGTGGCGGCGAAGTAGAGCAACGGGGTCGGCCCGCGGCCCACGCGCAGCACGTGCATGCCGCTCGCCTTCAGGCCCTGCACCAGCGAGTCCGCCAGCTCGGGTGACGACAGCCGCCCGTCGTAGCCGACCGCGACCCGGCTGCCGCCGCCGCGCGCCACCACCGTGCCGAAGCACCGCCCGATGGCGAAGGCGTCGGCCGGGTGCAGCGTGCGGCCGACGACGCCGCGGATGTCGTACTCGCGCAGGCTGGTCGGGTGGAAGTCGTGCCGGAACGCCATGGTCGTCAGTTCCCTCAGGTGTAGTTGCGCAGGAAGGCGCGCACGTCGTCGGCCAGGTCGGGCCGCTTCAGCGCGAAGGCGATCTGCGCCTCGAGGAAGCCCACCTTGTCGCCGCAGTCGAACCGGCGGCCCTCGTAGCGCAGCCCGTGGAACGGCGAATGGCCGACCATCTTGGCCATCGCGTCGGTGAGCTGCACCTCGTTGCCGGCCCCGCGCTCCATGGCCGACAGGTGATGAATCACCTCGGGCAGCAGCACGTAGCGGCCGATGATGGTCAGGTTGCTCGGCGCGTCGGCGGGCTTGGGCTTCTCGACCAGGCCCAGCACCTCGACCCGCTTGCCGTCGTCCTGGCCGACCTTCAGCACGCCGTAGCGGTTGGTCTGCTCGGGCGGCACCTCGGACACGGCGACGACGTTGCCGCCGGTCTCGGCGTAGGCGTCGGCCAGTTGCTTGAGGCACGGCACGTCGGCCAGCACCAGGTCGTCGGGCAGCAGGATGGCGAACGGGTCGTCGCCGATGAACGCCCGGGCGCACCAGATCGCGTGGCCGAGGCCGAGCGGCACCTGCTGGCGCACCGTGGTGATCGAGCCGGGCGGCACCTTCATCGTCTCCAGCATCTGCAGCATCTCGGTCTTGCCCCGCTCGCGCAGGTTGGCCTCGAGCTCGTAGGCGACGTCGAAATGGTCGATCAGCGCCGTCTTGCCCCGGCCGGAGACGAGGCAGAACTGCTCGATGCCGGCCGCCCGCGCCTCCTCGATCGCGTACTGGATCAGCGGCTTGTCGACGACGGGCAGCATCTCCTTGGCCATCGCCTTGGTGGCGGGCAGGAAGCGTGTGCCGAGGCCTGCCACCGGCAGGACGGCCTTGCGAAGGGGTTTGTTCACGTGCGTGCTTTCAAGGCTCGTGGTGAAAACCGTTTTGGCCGGGCAGCCGGAGGGCCGCCCGTGAGGGGAGCGAGTGGTGCCATGCCGGCCGGCCGCGGGCAAGCAACAGGGAGTCGTAGCGGCCGGGCGCATCGGCTCCGGCCTTCCCCAGACAGTATGGGAAGAAGCGCCCTGATGGCCTACGCCGTTTGCCCCTGCGCGATGCCGCAATTCCCGGCTCCTTGGCCGCCGCCGCAACGCTGGGCCTCCGCACCGTTCGTCCTGGCGGCCGCCGAAGGCCCCGCCCGGCCGGCAAGCGTCGGCGCGCATCGCGCTGCTCGTGGAAACAACGGCCTGGAGCACGGATCGCGCCTCGGTCGAGGCTGGTCGCGCGGCGGGATTCGATCCGGGGCCGACGGCGCCTGCGCCGCGCCACGTCCCGCGCGCCATCGCCAGGATCAGACTCAGCGGCGCTCGGGCGCGCGCGGCCGCGGATAATCGAGCGGATCGCGCGAGGATGGCGGACCTGGCCGGCCCGCTGGCGTCCCGTAGGGGATTCGAACCCCTGTTACCGCCGTGAGAGGGCGGTGTCCTAGGCCTCTAGACGAACAGGACGTCGGCCGGAGCGCGTCATATGGCACAAGGGCCGAGAGATCAAGCGCCGGTTTTGCCGAGGCCCGGCCGCGACCTCTCCCGCGCCGCCGCCCGCTTGCCCGTCCGGCAGGCGTCGGAGCAGTAGCGCACCTCGTCCCAGCTCGCCGCCCACTTGCGCCGCCAGGCGAACGGGCGGCCGCAGGCGGCGCACACCTTCTCCGGCAGATGCGGCTTCTTGTGCGCCATCAGCGCGCGCCCGTTCGCATCATCAGCGCGCCAGCGCGACGCGGCCGAGCACCTTGCCCGTCCGTGTGTCCACCACCACGATCCGGTCCGGCCCGCCGCCTTGCAACTGCACGCCCACCCGGTCCGGGGCCATCGACGCCCCGGCGATCCGCGTCCCGGCCGGCTCGTCGAGCAACGCGCTGGCCATCGGGCCTGCTTGCCCCGACACTCGGCCCACCAGCGCCACCGCCAGCACGGCGACGCCCGCCACGATCAGGACCCCCATGACCACCACCGCCGCTTTCAACGCCCGCACCGAAACCTCCGTTGGATAGCGCCCCGGCCCCGATCGAACTCGTCGCCGGGCCGGGCGCGGCCGGGCAGCGCACCGACCGCTTCCTGGCCGACGCCATCGGCGCGATGTCGCGCTCCCGCGTCAAGTCGTTGATGCAGGGGGGCGCGCTGTCGCGGGACGGCGCGGTGCTGCGCGACCCGGCCGAGCCGGTCCGGTCCGGGGCGCGCTACTGCCTGCGCATCCCCGGCGCGGTGCCCGCCCGCCCGGAGCCGCAGGCGATCCCGTTCCCGATCCTGTTCGAGGATCGCCACCTGATCGTGCTCGACAAGCCGGCCGGCCTCGTCGTCCACCCGGCGCCGGGCAACGAGGACGGCACGCTGGTCAACGCCCTCCTCGCCCATTGCGGCGACAGCCTGCCCGGCATCGGCGGCGAGCGCCGGCCCGGCATCGTCCACCGGCTCGACAAGGACACCTCGGGGGTGATGGTGGTGGCCAAGACCGAGCAGGCCCTGGCCGCGCTGTCCGCCGCCTTCGCCGCCCGCGACCTCGACCGCCGCTACCTCGCCCTTGCCTGGGGCTGCCCGGCGCCCCCGGCCGGCGAGATCGAGGGCGCGATCGGGCGCGACCCGCGCGACCGCAAGCGCATGGCGGTCGTCGAGCGGGGCGGCAAGCCGGCGCTCACCCACTACGCGACCCAGCGCGCCTGGGCGCCGGTGGCCAGCCTGCTCTCCTGCACGCTCGCCACCGGGCGGACGCACCAGATCCGGGTGCACCTCGCCCGCATCGGCCATCCACTGGTCGGCGACCCGGCCTATCTCCGCCGGGTGCCGGGGGCGGCGCGCGCCGCGTCGCCGGCGGCGCGCGCCGCCCTGATCGAGTTCCCGCGCCAGGCGCTGCACGCCGCCAGCCTCGGCTTCCGGCATCCCGCGACCGGGGAGGCGCTGTCGTTCGAGCGCCCGGCCCCACTCGACATGCAGGCGCTGCTCGCGGCGCTCGACGCCCCTTGATGCTGGGGCGGCGGCCTGCCCCGCGCACTTGCCCCGCCGTCCGCTCCGTCTATTTTCTTGACAGGACCTTACAAGTCCTGTATCAACCATGACAACGGTTCCTCGGGGCGTTTTCGGGGCCGGTTCCAGTCCAGTGGCTGTCTGCTGCGGAGCGGTCGCTGGGACGTGATGGAATTCGTAGCGCCCGTTTCAAGGTTTTTCGCAACTGACGCCACCGTTGTGCCGTATAGGACACGGTATGTCCGTCACCGGATGAGAGGGCTCTTTCATGGCTGCTGCTATCGTCAACGTCGCTCCCGAGGGCAACCTGTCCCGCTACCTACAGGAAATCCGCAAGTTCCCGATGCTCGCGCCGGAAGAGGAGCTGGAGCTGTCGCGGCGCTGGCGCGATGCCGAGGACCAATCGGCCGCTCACAAGCTCGTGACCTCGCATCTCCGCCTGGTGGCCAAGATCGCGATGGGCTACCGCGGCTACGGCCTGCCGGTCGGCGAGCTGATCAGCGAAGGCAACGTCGGCATGATGCAGGCGGTGAAGCGCTTCGATCCGGACCGCGGCTTCCGCCTCGCGACCTACGCCATGTGGTGGATCCGGGCCGCGATCCAGGAGTACATCCTGCATAGCTGGTCGTTGGTGAAGATGGGCACCACGGCGGCACAGAAGAAGCTGTTCTTCAACCTGCGTCGCCTCAAGGGCCAGATGCAGGCGATCGAGGACGGCGACCTGCAACCCGAGCAGGTGGCCAAGATCGCCCGCATGCTGGCGGTGCCGGAGCAGGACGTGGTCAGCATGAACCGTCGCCTGGCCGCGCCCGACAACAGCCTGAACGCCCCGGTGCGGTCCGACAGCGAGGGCGAGTGGCAGGACTGGCTGATCGACGACGCCGAGAGCCAGGAGGCCGTGCTGGCCGACCAGCAGGAGTTCTCCGGGCGCAAGGCGTTGCTGAACGGCGCGTTGCGGACGTTGAACGAGCGCGAGCGCCATATCCTGATCGAGCGGCGGCTCAAGGACAACCCGACCACGCTCGAGGAGCTTTCGCAGCAGTACAACATCTCCCGCGAGCGGGTGCGCCAGATCGAGGTCCGCGCGTTCGAGAAGCTGCAGAAGGCGATGAAGGCGCAGGTCGCGGAGCGGCGTCAGGCCGTGGCGCAGCCGGCGGCCTGAAACTCAACCGGGCGTGAGCGACCGCTCACGCCCGGCGAACGCGCGCTCACGTGTTGGGCAAAGACGGAGGCCCGGCGGCTTCAGCTTCCGGCCATCGTCAAGCCTTCGACCCTGATCGTCGGCGCATCAACGCTTCGGCGAATCCGCAAGTCGTTCGCCGGCGTCAGGTGCAGGAACATCTCCGGAAGCGTGCCCGCCAACGTGATCTCGGCCACCGGCTCGGCCAGCGCCCCGTGACGGATCATGAAGCCGGAAGCCCCACGACTGTAGTCACCGGTGATCCCGTTAACGCCCATTCCAATAAGTTCAGTGATGTAAACGCCTTCGTTGATGTCGGCCATCAACTCTGTCGGACTCATCTTGCCTGGGGCGAGGAACAGGTTCGTCGCCCCCGGGGTCGGCGGTCCGCCCGTTCCCCTGGCAGCATGACCGGTGGAGCGCAGCTTCAACTGCCGCGCGCTTCGGCTGTCCAGCAGCCACGTCGTCAGCACCCCGTCCTCGATGATCGACCGTGCCGACGTCGGCACGCCCTCGGCATCGAACGGGCGCGACCGCAAGCCGCGCACCCGGCGCGGGTCGTCCCGCACCTCGATCCCCGGCGCGAACAGCCGTTCGCCCATCTTGTCTTTCAGGAAGCTCGTGCCGCGCACGATGGCGGCGCCGTTGATCGCCGAGGCCAGGTGCCCGAGCAAGCTGGACGCCACGCGCGAATGGAACACGACCGGCAACCGGGCCGTCTTCGGCCGTTTCGGGTTCAGTCGGGCCAGGGCGCGCTCCGCGGCGAGGCGTCCGAGCGCCTCCGCCTCTTCTAGATCGGCCAGGTGAACCGTCGCCGAGTAGTCGTAGTCCCGCTGCATCGCCGTGCCCTCCCCGGCCAGGGCGGTCGCCGACACCGAATGAGTGGTGCGCGTGTAGCTGCCGCCGAACCCGGCCGAGGTCGCCAGCGCGACGGTGGTGCGGGAGTAGCCGGCCTCGGCTCCTTCGGAGTTGGTGATGCCGGGCATCGCCAACGCGGCCTCCTCCGCCGCGCCCGCCCGCTCCACCAGGGCCTCCACGGTCGGCTCCTGCGGGTCGTCGAGGTCGAGCACCGGCTGCTGCGGCGCGTCCGCCTCGTCGGCCAGGCCGGCGAACGGGTCCTCCGGCACCACCCGGGCCATCGCCACCGCCCGCTCGGCCAGGGTGGCGAAGCTCGACGGGTCGGTGGCGCTGGACGACACGATCGCCTGCCGCCGGCCGACGAACACCCGCAGGCCCAGGTCGCGCGACTCGGAGCGTTCCAGTTGCTCCGTCCGCCCGAGCCGCCGTTGCACGCTGAGCGAGGTGCCGGCCACCAGCACGGCGTCGGCGGCGTCGGCCCCGGCCGCCCGGGCGCGCGCGATCAACTCGTCCAGCAACGCCGCCTCGGTCACGCGGCGAGCCGGTCGATGATGGCCGGCAGCTTAGGCACGTTGGCCGCCGGGCCGAGGGCGGCGAGGGTCGGCGCGCCGCGGAAGATGCGCCGGGCGGCGCGCTGGATGGCGTCGAGGTCGACCGCGTTGAGCCGCGCCACCGATTCCGCCGTGGGCAGCACGCGCCCGAACACCTGCATCTGCCGCGCGATCTGCTCGCAGCGGCTGCCGGTGCTCTCGAGCGACATCAGCAGGTTCGCCTTGACCTGCGCCCGGGCGCGGGCCAGCTCCTCCGGCGTCACGTCCCCTTGCACCCGGCGCAGCTCCTCGAGCGTCACCGGCACCAGCTCCTTGGCTTCTTCCTCGCCGGTGCCGGCGTAGATGCCGAACAGGCCGCTGTCGAGGAACGGCGAGGCGAACGAGTAGATGGAATACACCAGGCCGCGCTTCTCGCGGATCTCCTGGAACAGCCGCGACGACATGCCGCCGCCCAGGAGCGTGCTCAGCAACAGCGCCGCGTAGTAATCGTCGTCGCCGAACGGCACCGAGGGGAAGCCGAGCACGATGTGCACCTGGTCGAGGTCGCGCGTCTCGCGATACTCGCCACCCTGGTAGCGCCCGGCCTCGCGCGGCGGCGGCGGCTCCGCCGGCAGATCCACGAAGTGCCGGGTCGCCAGCTCCACCACCCGGCCGTGCTCCAGCGCCCCGGTCGCCGCGACCACCACGTTGCTGGCGGCGTAGTGGCTTCGCATGTAGCCGGTGAGCTGGCCGCGCGTCATCGCCTTGATGCCGTCCTCGGTGCCGAGCGTCGGCCGGCCCATCGACTGGCCAGGGTAGGCGGTCTCCTGGAACTTGTCGAAGATGATGTCGTCCGGGGTGTCGTTGGCCTGGCCGATCTCCTGCAGGATGACGCCGCGCTCGCGCTCGAGCTCCTCGGGGGCGAAGGCGCTGTGGGTCAGGATGTCGCCGATGATGTCGGCCCCGAGGTCGAGGTCCTCCTTCAGCAGCTTGACGTAGTAGGCGGTCTGCTCGCGCGCGGTGTAGGCGTTGATGTGGCCGCCGACGTTCTCGACCTCCTCGGCGATGGCGGCGGCGCTGCGCCGCGCCGTGCCCTTGAAGGCCATGTGCTCGAGGAAGTGCGACGCGCCGTTGTCCGCCTCCGTCTCGTTGCGGGTGCCACTGGCGACGTAAGCGCCGATCGAGACGGTCTCGACCCGGTCCATCGATTCCGTGACAACGAGCAGCCCCGATGGCAACCGGGTGACTTGGACGGCATCCGTCATGCGGCGTTCCTTAAGACGAAAGCGCGCACCTGCTCCTCGACGGCGTCGAGGCGGTTGGGCGCCGTGGTGAAGCGTTCCTCGCGCTCATATAGGTCGGCGAGCCGCGCAGGCAGGGGGGGGCGGCGTCCGGTCGCGGCCTCGATCGCGTCGGGGAACTTGGCCGGGTGCGCGGTGGCCGCCACGATCATCGGGGCGCGCGGGCACGGCAGCGCGCGCGCGGCGGCGACGCCGATGGCGGTGTGCGGGTCGGCAAGGTAGCCTTGGGCGTGCAGCCGCCGGATTTCGGCCGTGGTGCCGGGGTCGTCGAGCCGGAAACCGTGGAATAGGCCGCGCGCCCGCTGCCACGCGCCGTCCGGCACGCGCATCGTCCCCGTGGCGCGGAACTGCTGCATCGTCGCCGCCGTGGCGGCCGGGTCGCGGTCGAGCAGCTCGAACAGCAGGCGCTCGAAGTTGCTGCTGACCTGGATGTCCATGGAAGGCGACAGGCTCGGCTCGACCGTGCGCATCGACATGTCGTTGGCGCCGAGAAAGCGGGCCAGGATGTCGTTGCGGTTGCTGGCCACCACCAGGCGGGAGATAGGCACGCCGATGCGCCGGGCCGCCCAGGCCGCCATGACGTTGCCGAAATTGCCGGTGGGCACGCTGAACGCCACCTCCCGGTCCGGCCCGCCCAGCGCCGCCGCCGCGTAGACGTAGTAGGGGATCTGCGCCGCCACCCGCGCCCAGTTGATGCTGTTCACCGCCGACAGGTGGAGCGCGTCGCGGAACGGCGCGTCGGCGAACATGGCCTTCACCAAGTCCTGGCAGTCGTCGAAGGTGCCGTCGACGGCGATGTTGGCGACGTTGCGCGCCGGCACCGTCGTCATCTGGCGGCGCTGCACCTCGCTCGTGCGCCCGGCCGGGTGCAGGATCACCACGTCGAGCTGCGCCCGGTCGCGGCACGCCTCGATCGCCGCCGAGCCGGTATCGCCCGAGGTCGCGCCGACGATGGTGACGCGCTGGCCGCCTTGGCGCAGCACGTGGTCGAACATCCGCCCCAGCACCTGCATCGCCACGTCCTTGAACGCGAGCGTCGGGCCGTGGAACAGCTCCAGCGAGAACAGGTCGGCGTCGAGCTGCACCAGCGGCACGACCGCGGGGTGGCCGAAGCCGGCGTAGGCGTCGCGGCACATCGCCCCCAGGATGTCGGCCGGGATCGCCTCGCCCACGAACGGTTGCAGCACCCGGGTCGCCACCTCCGCGTACGGCAGCCCGCGCATCGCCTGGAGATCCGCCGGCGAGAACTGCGGCCAGGCGTCCGGGACGTAGAGCCCGCCATCCTCGGCCAGCCCGGCCAGCAGCACGCCGGCGAAGTCGCGAGGCGGCGCCTGGCCGCGGGTGGAGACGTAGCGCATCCCGGCCAGGCTCAGCTCTCCTTGCGCCGCGGCGCGCCGTCCTCGCCCGACTTCTTCCCGTCCTCGTCGTCCTCGTCATCCTCCTCATCGTCCTGGCTCTCGTACCATTCCAGCACGTCGTCGTGGAAATCAGGGTCGTTCAGCAGGCGCATCGCCAGGGCGACGGCGATCTCGTAGGGTTCCGGGATGTTGGTCGCGCCCTCGCCGAGTTCCGTCGCCGGCACCACGCGCACGGTCATCGAGCCGTCCTCCTCGCCGATGATCAGGGCGACCTCGTTGTCGTCGAGCTCCACGTTGCGATTGGTCGCTGGCATCTCGGTTCTCCCGTTTCGGACGGCACGCGTAGCAAGGCAGCGGGTCCAGGGCTAGAGCGGTTTCATGCTGCATGAAACCACTCCGGCCATCGTTCCACGCGGTTGCTCAGTTTGGTCCGACGCGAGGCGCGCCCGACCAAACTGGAACCGCCCTAGTGTCACGCCCCTCCCCTTCTCCGCCCGGCCGCTCCAAGTCGCCCGGTCCAGGCCCGGCCGGTCAGGCCGCCACGCCTTCGTGCTCGTTGGGCACCAGCGTCCAGACCTGCTTCAACGGGATCTCGGTCCGCACGTCGGGCGGCAGCCGGGCGTAGTGCTCCTTCACCGCCGCCACCACGTCGCCCGCGTCCCACAGGCGGATGCGGAAGTAGTCCGCCGCCGCCTCCGAGCGCACCGGCTGGTTGAAGCCGCCCCAGCCGACCAGCAGCCCGTGATCGGCCTGGAAGCGCCCCATCACCCCGGCCAGCTCGCGCAGCAGCCGCACGTCCACCTTGGTGTCCTGCGACTTGACCTGCACCACCAGCCGCGGCGCGTCGAAGCCGAGCGGCCCGCTGCCGGCCAGGATGTCGACGCCGCCGTCCGGCCCCGGCGGCGAGACGCGCGCCCGGTAGCCCTGCGCCTCCAGCAACGCGCCGATCAGGGTGGCCAGCATGTGCCCCTTGAACTTCTGCGCGATGCGCTCGCGGATCATCGTGTGCGAGCGCTCCTCGATGTCGGGCAGCGCCGGCGCGGTCCGGGCCGCCGCGGCCGGGCGCGTGGGCGCGACCGGCCAGGCCCGCCCGCCGCCCGCGGCGAGCAGGGCGCGGACGCGCTGCTCGGCGTCGTTGCGCTCGATGCGGCACACCGTCATGAACGCGCCGAACGACAGCAGGATGTCGACGTCGAACTGCCGCCGCGGCACCTCCGCCAGCCAATCGACCGGCCGCGTGTGATAGGGGCCGCCGGGCAGGTCGTCGCGGAACTGATACTCGCCCGAGACGATGCCGAGCGCGATCGTCGGCCGCGTCTTGAGCGGCAGCACGGCGACGTCGCCGACCTTGATGGCGTCGCGGATCGACCAGACCTGGCCGTGCCAGTTGGTCAGCGTCTTCGGCCGTTGATTCGGGTAGGCCGCCTTCAGCATGGCCTCGAGGGCGGCCCGGGTCGTGCAGGGCGTGAGGTCCGGCAGCGCGTCCCAGCCGATCGCGGCGATCCGATGTTCCAGAGCCAGCGATTCCTGCTCGCCTGCCTTGCCTGCTCGCACCAGCCACATAGTCATCCTGTGAAACCTTGTACCGATTGACTTCCCCAGCCCGACAACCGTCCGAAAGCACCGAAGTGCTATTGACAACAAATCAAGAACAGATGCCAAAATCCGATGAGAAAATTGACTCTGTACATCAGACGTGTTTCGCAGGTAGAGAAGCGCGTGAAAAAAAAAGACATAACTACTCAAGTCCTTACCAATTTGATTAGTAGAGTGCTTGTAGCTGTAGCTTCAATTCTGAAATGACTAAAAATGTTGACATGTGGCGTATTTTTCTAGATTTGGTCAGGAACGCACCAAGCCCACGCGCCAGCCGGAAACCGGCGGCTCATCGCCGCCCGACCTGGCGGAACCACGGCAGCGTGCGTGAGGGCGGCCGTCGCGCCGGCCCGAAGCCGAAGCCGAAGCGCCGCCCGTCACTGCCGCCCGTCACTGCCGCCCGTCACTGCCGAAACACCCGGGCCGGTGAGCCGCTTCGAGGTGCTTCCCCCGCTCAAGCCCCTGCTTGAGCCTCCGCTTAAACCGCGGCGGTCAGGACCCGCCGCCCTGCCGCGCCGCCGTCGCCAGCCGGTCCGCGCGCTCGTTCATCACGTCGCCGGCGTGGCCGCGCACCCAGCGCCAGTCGATCTCGTGCGCCTTGGCCGCGTCCAGCACCCGGCGCCACAGGTCCATGTTCGCCACCGGGTCGCCCGAAGCGTTGCGCCAGTTCCGCCGCACCCAGCCGGTGTGCCAGCGGGTGATGCCGTTGCGCAGGTACTCGCTGTCGGTGTGCAGCACGACGCGGCACGGCCGGGTCAGGGCTTCCAAAGCGGCGGCGGCGGCGGTCAGCTCCATGCGGTTGTTGGTCGTCGCGGGGTCCGCGCCCGTCAGCTCGCGCTCGTGCCCGCCGAAGCGCAGGATCGCCGCCCAGCCGCCCGGCCCGGGGTTGGGCTTGCAGCCGCCGTCGGTCCAGACTTCCACCAGCGCGCCCGGGTCAGAGGCCGTAAGCATGGGCGTTCCCGGGCTGGAGGTGGAAGCGCAGCCGGCGCAGGTACTCGAGCGGGTCCTTGCGCGTCACCAGGGCGTTCGCCGGCGTGTGGACCCAGTCGTACAGCCGGGTCAGCAGGAAGCGCAGCGCCGCCCCCTGGCACAGCACCGGCAGCGCCGCCTGCTCCGCCGCGGACAACGGCCGCACGGCGGCGTAGGCGCGCAGCATCGCCCGCGCCTTGGTCACGTTGAACTGGAAATCAGGCTCGAAGCACCAGGCGTTGAGGCACACCGCCACGTCGTAGGCGAGCAGGTCGGTGGCGGCGAAGTAGAAGTCGATCAGGCCCGACAGCCGCCCGTCCAGGAAGAACACGTTGTCGGGGAACAGGTCGGCGTGGATCTGCCCGGCCGGGAGACCCCGCGGCCAGGCGGCCAGGATGCCGGCCGAGGCGGCGGCGAGTTCCGCCGCCAGCCCCCCTTGCACCTCGTCCGCCCGCGGCCCGCACCGCGCGAGCAGCGGCGGCCAGCCCGACGGGCCGAGCGCGTTCGCCCGGGTGGCGGCGTAGTCCCGGCCCGCGACGTGCAGCGCCGCCAGCGCCGCCCCCACCGGCGCGCAGTGCTCCGGCCGCACCCGGCGCGGCCACACGCCGGGCAGGAATGTGGTGAGGCAGGCGGGCCGCCCGGCCAGCGTGCGCAGGCTCGCCCCGTCCCGCCCGCGCACCGGCTCCGGGCACGAGATGCCGCGCCGGGCCAGGTGCTCCATGAGGCCGAGGAACCAGGGCAGGTCCGCCGGATCGACCCGCTTCTCGTAGAGCGTCAGGATGAAGTCGCCCGCGGTGGTGCGAACCTGGTAGTTGCTGTTCTCCACCCCCTCGGCGATGCCGCGGAACGCCACCGGCGTGCCGAGCGCGTAGCAGCCGAGGAACGCGGCCAGCGCCTCGTCCGTGACTTCGGTGTAGACCGCCATCGAGCCGTCAGGCGCGCGCCTCGGGCCGGGCTGTCAGGCGCGCGCCTCGAGCGGCGCGGGCAGCTTGAACACCACGTCCTCCTGGGTGACCTGGCGCTCCTCGATGCGCAGCGCGTAACGCTCGCCGAGCGCGCGCAGCAGCTCCTGCACCAGCGACTCGGGGGCCGACGCCCCGGCCGTGACGCCCACCGTCCGCACGCCGTCCAGCACCGACCAGTCGATCTGGTCGGCCTTGGGCAGCAGGATGGCCCGCGACGCCCCGGCCCGCTCCGCCACCTCGCGCAGCCGCTGCGAGTTGCTGCTGTTGGGGCTGCCGATCACCACCACGAGGTCGCTTTCCGGCGCGATGGCCTTGACCGCCGCCTGCCGGTTGGTGGTGGCGTAGCAGATGTCCTCCCGCTTCGGCCCCTCGATCAGCGGGAAGCGCCGGCGCAGCACGGCCACGATCTCGGCGGTGTCGTCGACGCTGAGCGTCGTCTGCGTGATGAACGCGAGGCGCGCCGGGTCCGCGGGCTCGACCACCTCCGCGTCGGCCACGCCCTGCACCAACGTCACGCTGCCCGGCGGCAGTTGGCCCATCGTGCCCACCACCTCCGGGTGCCCGGCGTGCCCGATCATCAGGATGTGCCGCCGGTCCGGCCCGCCGCCGGCGTAGTGCCGCTCGGCCTCGCGGTGCACCTTGCTGACCAAGGGGCAGGTCGCGTCGAGGTAGAGCAGGTTGCGCCGCTCCGCCTCCGCCGGCACCGACTTCGGCACGCCGTGGGCGGAGAACACGACGTGCCCGTCGGGCGGCACCTCGTCGAGTTCCTCGACGAACACGGCCCCCTGCGCCTCCAAGCCCTCGACCACGGTGCGGTTGTGGACGATCTCGTGGCGCACGTAGACCGGCTTGCCGTAGCGCCGCAGCGCCTCCTCGACCACGCGGATGGCGCGGTCGACCCCGGCGCAGAACCCGCGCGGCCCGGCGAGGATGACCCGCATCTCGGGCCGCGGCGTCCGCAGCGGCCCGAGATGCGGCGCTGGCTGTTGCGGCCCTAACTGTTGCGGCCCTGGCTGTTGCGGTTTCGGCTGTGATGGCCCTGGCAGCAGCGACTCTGGCAGAGGGGCGACTGTCTGTTGCATGGTGTCCGGCCTGTCGGCGGCGCGCACGGTGCGGCCGCATGTTCGGCGCCACACATAAGCCCACCGCTCCCGTCGCGCCACCCTGTCCGGTTCCGGAGACGCCCATGCCCCCGTTCGCGCCGCCTTTCTCGCCGCCCTCGGCCTCGGCCTCGCGCTGCCTCTCGCGCCCCCACGCCCTCCTCGCCGCCTCCGCCCTGCTGGCGCTGTCCGCCTGCGCCGCGCCGGAGGACGCCTTCGCCCCACCTTGCCCGCGGCCGAGCATCCCGCGCGACTTCAACGACCTCCACCGCTTCCGCGGGGCCGGGCGCGACATCACCGACTCGGTGCTGGAAGGCAGGATCACCGGCGTCAACGGCGCTTGCGCCCGCGACGGGGCCGACACCGTGGTGGCGACGGTCTCGATCAGCCTCGAGCTCACGCGCGGCCCGGCCGCCCCCGACCGCACCGCCGAGGTCGGCTACTTCATCGCCGTCAGCGAAGGCGAGCGCATCCTCGACAAGCAGGTGTTCCGCCTCAAGGCCGAGTTCCCGCCCAACACGGAGCGCCTGCGCCTGACTGGCGACCAGGTTGAGCTGCGCCTGCCGGTCTCGCCGGACAAGACGGCCGCCGCTTACCGCATCTCGGCCGGCTTCGACGTGACCCCGGCCGAACTGGAGTACAATCGCCAGCGCGCGGGGCGGTAAGCGTCGTGCAGGAGACCGCGATGGCCGTCCGCCCGCCGCTGCCGCCGTTCACGCCGGAAACCGCTGCCCAGAAAGCCCGCATGGCCGAGGACGCTTGGAACACCCGCGATCCCGAGCGGGTGGCGGGCGCCTACACCGCCGACAGCCGGTGGCGCAACCGCGACGAGTTCTTTCAAGGGCGGGAGGCCATCATCGCCTTCCTGCGCCGCAAGTGGGCGCGCGAGCTGGAGTATCGGCTGATCAAGGAAGTTTGGGCCGTCACCGGCGATCGCGTCGCCGTGCGCTTCGCCTACGAGTGGCACGACGACGGTGGCCAATGGCATCGCAGCCACGGCAACGAGCAGTGGGAGTTCGACACCGCCGGGCTGATGCGGCGGCGCGAGGCCAGCATCAACGACGTTGCCATCCAGGAGAGCGCGCGCAAGTTCCGCTGGCCCCTCGGCCCGAGGCCGGCAGACCATCTCGGCATGTCCGGCCTCGGTCTATGAAAGGGTCGTTGCCAACCCGGACGTTTCCCGGGTTGCGTCCGCCCCCCGTTTCCGTCATTGTTCCGCTGTCTCAAGCTTCCCCCGCGGGAGAGCGCTGGCTTTGCCAGCCGCCGAAGGCGCAACCGGCCCCCGGAAACGCTCAGGCATCCAGGACCGCGGGGGACAGGACCTCTGGAAAGCCGCCGGCCCGCGCCGGCGCACCGACGGAGTAAGGGAGCCGCGAGGCCCCGAATCTCTCAGGTTCCCGGACAGAGGGGGGTCGCACCCGCGGGCGTGTCGCCGGCGGGCGACCCGCGCGCCTCCCCACCTCCGGGGCGCGCCGTGTGGAGTAGGCGCTTGTCAGACCAGACGATCCCGACCGGACCCGTCCTCAACCTCGAGGACGAGGAACCCGACACCCTCCATGCCCTGCCGCTCGACGCGCTGCATCGCGGCCTCGGGGCCAAGATGGCGCCCTTCGCCGGCTACGAGATGCCGGTGCAGTACAGCCTCGGCGTCCTGGCCGAGCACAACCACACCCGCACCCAGGCCAGCCTGTTCGACGTCAGCCACATGGGCCAGCTCAGCCTGCGCGGCGACCGCGCCGCCACCGTGCTGGAGCGCATGGTGCCGGGCGACATCGAGGCGCTCACGCCGGGCCGCCAGCGCTACACCCTGCTGCTGAACGAGGCCGGTGGCATCATGGACGACCTGATAATCGCCAACTACGGCGACCGCCTGGTCATCGTCGCCAACGCCGGCCGCAAGGACGCCGACGCCCTGCACATCGCCGAGCAGCTCCACGGCGAGGCCGAGCTGATGCAGCACTTCGACCGCGCGCTGCTCGCCCTGCAAGGCCCGGCCGCGGCCGGGATCATGGCGTCCCTCTGCCCCGAAGCCGCCGCCCTGGCGTTCATGGGCGTCGCCGAGGCCGAGGTCGGCGGCGTGCCCGCCTGGATCAGCCGCTCCGGCTACACCGGCGAGGACGGGTTCGAGATCTCGGTCGCCGCCGCCGACGCGGAACGCCTGGCCCGGCTGCTGCTGGACCAGCCGGGCGTGCTGCCGGCCGGGCTGGGCGCGCGCGACAGCCTGCGGCTGGAGGCCGGGCTGTGCCTCTACGGCAGCGACATCGACGAGCTGACCACGCCCGTGGAGGCCAACCTCGCCTGGACCATCGGCAAGCGCCGCCGCGAACAGGGCGGCTTCCCCGGCGCGACCGCGATCATGGACCAGTTGCGCCACGGCCCCACCCGCCTGCGCGTCGGCCTGCGTCCCGACGGCCGCGCCCCGGCCCGCGCGCCGACCCAGATCATCGCCGCCGACGGCACCGCCGCGGGCGCCATCACCTCCGGCACCTTCTCGCCCAGCCTCGGCGCGCCCATCGCCATGGGCTACGTCCGCCGCGACCTCGCCGAGCCCGGCACCAGGCTCGAACTGATGGTGCGCGACAAGCTGCTGCCCGCCAGCGTCGTGCCGCTGCCCTTCGTCCCGACCCGCTACCTCAAGTCCTGATCCGGAGCCCGCCCATGCCAGAGACGCGTTACACCAAGGATCACGAATGGGTGCGCCTTGACGGCGAGGCCGCCGCCGTCACCGTCACCGTCGGCATCACCGACCACGCCCAGCAGGCGCTCGGCGACGTCGTGTTCGTCGAGCTGCCCGACCCCGGCCGCGAGGTGACGGAGGGCGAGGCCGTCGCCGTGGTCGAGAGCGTCAAGGCCGCCAGCGACGTCTATGCCCCCCTCGCCGGCCGCGTCACCGAGGCCAACGCCGCCCTGCTCGACGACCCGGCCCAGGTCAACGCCGCCGCCGCCGGCGAGGGCTGGTTCTTCCGCCTCGAACTGTCCGACCGCGCCGCCTTCGACGCCCTGATGGACGAGGCCGCCTACCAGGCCCTGCTGGAGACGCTGTGATGGACGCGCTGACCAACCGCTCCGGCGTCGCCGACTCCTTGGCCGATCCTCTGGCCAATCCCCTGGCCGACCCCCTGGCCGAACTCGACGCCCTCGCCGCCGCCGACGGCTTCGTCGCCCGCCACCTCGGCCCGTCCAAGGCCGAGATCGACGCCATGCTGGGCACCGTCGGCGCGTCCTCGCTCGACGCCCTCGCCGCCCATACCGTGCCGGGCACCATCCAGTCCGGCGCCCCGCTCGACCTGCCGCCCGCCCTCGACGAGGCCGGCGTCCTGGCGGAGCTGCGCGCCCTCGCCGCCCAGAACGAGGTCAAGACGAGCCTGATCGGCCAGGGCTACCATGGCACCCACACGCCGCCGGTGATCGGGCGCAACGTGCTGGAGAACCCGGGCTGGTACACCGCCTACACGCCTTACCAGGCCGAGATCGCCCAGGGCCGCCTCGAAGCCCTGCTCAACTTCCAGACCGTGGTCTGCGACCTCACCGCCATGCCCATCGCCAACGCCAGCCTGCTGGACGAGGCGACCGCCGCCGCCGAGGCGGTGACGATGGCCCACGCCGCCACGCGCTCGAAGTCCGACGCCATCGCCGTCCTCACCGACCTCCACCCGCAGACCCGCGCCGTGCTCGCCACCCGCGCCGCGCCGCTCGGCCTCGCGCTGGTTGACGTGGCCCCCGGTGACCCGGCCGCCATCGCCGCCGCCGCCCCCTTCGCCGTCGTGCTGCAATACCCGGGCACCACCGGCGCGTTGCGCGATCTCAAGCCCGAGATCGACGCCGCGCACGCGGCCGGGGCGCTCGCCATCGTCTGCGCCGACCTGCTGTCGCTCGTGCTGCTGACGCCGCCGGGGCGGATGGGGGCGGACGTGGTGGTCGGCTCCTCGCAGCGGTTCGGGGTGCCGATGGGGTTCGGCGGGCCGCACGCCGCCTTCTTCGCCACCCGCGACGCGTTCAAGCGGCAGATGCCCGGCCGGCTGGTCGGCGTCAGCCAGGACGCGTCCGGCGCGCCCGCGCTGCGCCTGGCGCTGCAAACCCGCGAGCAGCACATCCGGCGCGAGAAGGCGACCAGCAACATCTGCACCGCCCAGGTGCTCCTGGCCGTGATCGCCGGCATGTACGCCGTCTGGCACGGGCCGGAGGGGCTGCGCCGCATCGCCCGGCGCGTCAACCTGCAAGCCCGCCTGCTCGGGGCCGCCGCCCGGGCCGGCGGCCACGCGCTGCGCCACGACGCCTGGTTCGACACGATCGCCTTCGACGCCGACGACGCCGACGGCCTGATGGACCGCGCCCGCGAGGCCGGGTTCAACCTGCGCCGCCTCGATGGCCGGGGCGTCGCCGTCGCGCTCGACGAGACGGTGACGCGCGAGCAGCTCGATGCCTTGGCGGGCCTGTTGGGCGGCGCGTTGGGTGAGGCCCCCGACTCCATCCCCGGCCCGCTCGCCCGCGCCACCCCGATCCTGACCCAGCCCGTGTTCGGCGCCTACCATGCCGAGCACGAGATGCTGCGCTACCTCAAGCGCCTGGAGGACAAGGACGTCGCGCTCAACCGCAGCATGATCCCGCTCGGCTCCTGCACCATGAAGCTGAACGCGACGGCGGAGATGATGCCGATCACCCTGCCGGGCTTCGCCGACATCCACCCGTTCGCGCCGCCGGGCCAGACCCGCGGCTACCTGGCGCTGATCGGGCGGTTGCAAGAGTGGCTCTGCGCCGTCACCGGCTTCGCCGCCGTGTCGTTGCAGCCCAACGCCGGCAGCCAGGGCGAGTACGCCGGGCTGCTCGCCATCCGCGGCTACCACGCCGCCCGCGGCGAGGGGCACCGGGACATCTGCCTGATCCCGTCCAGCGCCCACGGCACCAACCCGGCCAGCGCCGTCATGGCCGGCTGCCGCGTCGTCGTCACCGGCTGCGACCGCGACGGCAACGTGGACCTCGACGACCTCCGCGCCAAGGCGGCCCAGCACGCGGACAAGCTGGCCGCGCTGATGGTCACGTATCCCAGCACCCACGGCGTGTTCGAGGCCACCATCCAGGAGGTGTGCGACATCGTCCACGGCCACGGCGGCCAGGTCTACATGGACGGGGCCAACATGAACGCCCAGGTCGGCCTGACCAGCCCCGGCCGCATCGGGGCCGACGTGTGCCACCTCAACCTGCACAAGACCTTCTGCATCCCGCACGGCGGCGGCGGCCCCGGGGTCGGCCCCATCGGCGTCGCCGCCCACCTGGCCCCGCACTTGCCCAACCACCCGGCCCGCGCCGACGCCGGGCCGCCCACCGGCATGGGGCCGGTGTCCGCCGCCCCGTTCGGTAGCGCGATGATCCTGCCGATCAGCTACGCTTACGTCCGCATGATGGGTGGCCCCGGCCTCACCCGCGCGACGCAGGTCGCCATCCTCAACGCCAACTACATGGCCCGCCGGCTCGGCCCGCATTACCCGATCCTCTACACCGGCCAGGATGGCTTGGTGGCGCACGAGTGCATCCTCGACTGCCGCGGCTTCAAGGCCGAGGCGGGGATCGAGGTCGAGGACGTGGCCAAGCGGTTGCAGGACTACGGCTTCCACGCGCCGACCATGAGCTGGCCCGTGCCCGGCACGCTGATGATCGAGCCGACCGAGAGCGAGAGCCGGGCCGAGATCGACCGCTACTGCGACGCCCTCATCGCCATTCGCGCCGAGGTCGCCGCCATCGCCGCCGGCGTGCTCGACCGCGAAGACAACCCGCTCAAGAACGCGCCCCACACCATGACGGAAGCGGCGTCCGAGGGATGGAACCATCCGTACTCGCGCGAGCAGGCCGTGTTCCCGCTGCCCTGGGTCGCCGCGGCCAAGTACTGGCCCCCGGTCAAGCGCGTGGACAACGTCTACGGCGACCGCAACCTGGTCTGCACCTGCGCGCCGCTCGAAACCTACGCCCAGGCGGCCGAGTAGGGCTGTTCGGGAGCGCCCTGGCCCGGGGGGCGGGCCGAGGGTGTTCCCGGCCGCTCACACGTCCCAGAACGGCCGGGCCGCTTCCTCCCGCGCCGTGCCCCGGCTCACGCCGATGTCGGACAACAGCCGGTCCTCCATCTCCGCCAACTGCCGCCGCGTTTGCCGGGCCTGCACCATGGCGCGCAACGCCGGCCACACGCCCCGTCCGCGAGACGAGAGCCGCCGCGTCGGGAGACCGGGGAACGAGATGATGTGCGCTGCCATGGGAAGTATCCTGTGAACCGTCGTTGCGAACCCCGTGAACATGCGCCCGGCGTCGCGATAAGCAAAACGAATTGCCCTGATGCGCGCGATCAACGATACTGATGGGCATGACCCTGCCGCTCGCCCTCGACCCCGACCTGCTGCGCGCCTTCGTGTTCATCGCCGAGGACGGCAGCTTCACCCGCGCCGCGCGGCGCGTCGGCCGCACGCAGTCGGCGGTGTCGATGCAGGTGCAGCGGCTCGAAGCCGTGCTCGGCCGGCGCCTGCTGTCCCGCGGCAAGGGCGGCGCGGTGCACCTGACCCCGCACGGCCAGTTCCTGCTGGTGCGCGCCCGCGAGATGCTGGCGTTGAACGACCAGATCTGGACCAGCTTCCACGAGCCGGCCGTGCACGGCACCATCCGGCTCGGCACCCCCGACGACTACGCGATGCGCTACCTGCCCCAGATCCTGAAGCGCTTCGCCGAGGGGCACCCCTCCGTCCAGGTCGAGGTGCTGTGCCTGCCCAGCTCCCTGCTGGTGGAGCGGCTGCGGACCGGGGACCTGGACCTCACCCTCTGCTCCGACGGCCACGAGCCGCCCGGCTGGCCCGCCGTGCCGCTGTCGCGCGGGCCGCTCCACTGGGTCACGTCCGCCAGCCACGTCCCGCATCGCCAGGACCCGATGCCGATCGCCATCGCCATCGGCGACGACTGCACTTGGAGTCTCGCCGCCCGCCGCGCGCTGGAGGGTGCCGGTCGCGCCTACCGCGTCGCCTACTCCGCCGGCACCTTGATGGGCACGCTGGCCCCTGTGCTCGCCGGCCTGGCCGTCACCGTCTCCCCCAACGCCTGGCTGCCGGACGGCCTGCGCGCCGTCCGTCCCGACGAGGGCCTGCCGCCGCTCCCCGAGTACGGCATCCTGATGCTGCGCGGGGCCGACGCCCGCCAGCCGGTGACGGACGCCCTCGCCCGCTACATCGCCGACACGTTCAGCACCAGGGCGACTTCGCTCGCCGCCTGATCCCCTACAGCCCCGCCAGCACGCTCTCCGCCTTGCTCACCTCGAAGTCGCCCGGCGACTCGATCGCGAGCGACGCCACCGTGCCGTCCTCCACCACCATCGCGTAGCGCTGGCTGCGGACGCCGAGGCCCCGCGCGGTCAGGTCCAGTTCCAGGCCCAGCGCCGACGTCAGCGCGTGCGCCCCGTCGGCCAGCATCGTCACGCGGCCATCGACGCCCTGGTCCCGCGCCCAGGCTCCCATCACGAACGCGTCGTTCACCGAGAGGCACACCACGGCGTCGACTCCCTTGGCCGAGAACGCCTCGATGTTCTCCAGGTAGCCCGGCAGGTGCCGCGCGCTGCACGTCGGCGTGAACGCGCCGGGGGTGGCGAACAGCACCACCTTCTTGCCTTTGAACACCTCGTCGGTCGTCACCTCCTTCGGACCGCCCGGCGTCGCGGACGTGAGCTTCATGCCCGGTATCTTGTCGCCGACCTTGATCATGGCTTCGCCTCCTTGCCACCCGGCGAACGTGGTAATGCCGGCCCGGTCCAAAGTCACGCGCCCCGCGCCCGTTGCCCGGCGCTCCGCCAAAGCTTGCCCTGCCGCCCCGGAACGCCAAGATACCTCCGATGATCGAGCCCGAATTCCTCACTGGCCACCTGCTCATCGCGATGCCTGCGATGGAGGACCCGCGCTTCACCCAGAGCGTGCTGCTGATCTGCGCCCACACCGAGGACGGCGCGATGGGCATCGTGCTCAACCGCCCGCTCGCCAAGCCGAGCTTCGAGGCCCTGTTGCAGCAGCTCGACGTCGAGCCGACCCCGCCCGCCCGCCGCATCCGCCTGTGCGAAGGCGGACCGGTCGATCACGGCCGCGGCTTCGTGCTCCACACCAGCGACTGGACCGGCGACGGCAGCCTCCAGGTTCGGGACGACATCGCGCTCACCGCCAGCCTCGACGTGCTGCACGAGATCGCCCTCGGCCGCGGCCCGCGCCACGGGCTGCTGGCACTCGGCTACGCGAGCTGGGGGCCGGGCCAGCTCGACCAGGAGATCCAGGCCAACGTCTGGATGACCGCCCCCGCCGAGCACGAGGTGCTGTTTGACACCGACTACGAAACCAAGTGGAAGCGCGCCTTCGGCATCCTGCGCGTCCATCCCGCCTGGCTGTCAGGCGCCGCCGGCCACGCCTGACGGCCCGCCCCAGACCTCGCCCGAAACCCCGCCCCAGACGAAGCGCGGCACCGTCGCCACCGGCGACAGCCCGGCCGCCCGCGCCTCGCTCTCGACCCGGCTCTCGTCTTCCGCCAGGTGGTCGCCGTGCAGCCCGCCCAGCACCCAGCACGAATCGACGCCCGCCGCCGCCGCCCCGGCGATGTCGGTCCTGAGCGCGTCGCCCACCGCCAGCACGCGCGCCTCGTCCACGCCCAGCATCGCCAGCACCGGCCGGTAGATCAGCGGGTCGGGCTTGCCCAGGCTGCGCACGTCGCCGCCCATCGCGGCGTAGCGCTGCGCCAGCGTCCCGGCGCAGACCACCCGCACCCCGCCGCGGATCACCTCGAGGTCCGGGTTGGCGCAGACCATCGGCAGGCCCCGCTCGGCGCAGGCCCGCAGCACCGGGTCGAACGCGGCCGGGTCGGTCTGGCTGGCCTGGTCGTCCGGCCCGGTGTTGAGCACGCAGGTCGCCCCCTCCGGCGTTGACAGCAGCTCGACGTCGAGGCCGGCGACCACGTTGCGGTCCCGCTCCGGCCCGAGGTGGAACACGGACCGCCCCAGCGCCGCCGACCACGCGTCCGGCCGGTCGCGCAGCAGCAGGTGGCTGGCCTCGCCGGAAGTCATCACGCCGTCGTAGACCTCGTCGCCGACCCCCATCCGCCGCAACTGCCGCCGGATCGAGTCGGCCCGCCGCGGCGCGTTCGACAGCAGCACGACGCGCTTGCCCGCCGCCCGCAGCCGCGACAGGCACTCGCCCGCCCCTTCGTACGGCCGCACCCCGTCGTGGATCACGCCCCAGAGATCGACGATCAGCCCGTCGTAGGCGGGCGCCAGCGGCGCGATCCCGTCAAGACGCCTCATTTCCCCGTCCTCACCAACGTTCCGACCGCCTGCGCCACGCTGGCGAACCCCTCCGCCCACATCGCCGCCAGCAGCTCGCGCTTCAAGCGCGCCAGCAACGAGGGGCCGGCGTAAGCGAAGGCCGTGTAGAGCTGCACCAGTTGCGCCCCCGCCCGCAGTTTGGCCAGCACGTCCGCCCCGCTGCCCACGCCGCCGCAGCCCACCAGCATCAGCCGCCCGGCCGCCATCCGGTAGGCCCGCGCCAGCATGGCCGTGCTCGGCGCCAGCAGCGGCGGCCCGGACAGCCCGCCGCTCTCGGCGGCGAAGCCGGAGCGCAGCGTGCCGGGCCGGGCGAGCGTGGTGTTGGCGACGATCAGGCCATCCACTCCGCACGCCGCCGCCGTCTCGATCACCGCCTCCAGCCCGGCCTCAGACAGGTCCGGCGCGACCTTCACGAGCAGCGGCGGCCGCGCCGGCACCTGGTCCCGCACCGCGCCCAGGATGGCCCGCAGCCGCGCCTCCCCTTGCAGGTCGCGCAGCCCGGGGGTGTTCGGCGAGCTGACGTTGATCACCACGTAATCGGCGTGGGGCGCGACGGCGGCGACCAGCAACGGGTAGTCGCGCTCCGGGTCCGCGCCGTCCTTGTTGACGCCGACGTTGGCCCCGACCGGCGTCGCCCGCCGCCGCGGCAGGGCGGCCAGCCGGGCGACGTAGGCGTCGATCCCGCGGTTGTTCATGCCGTAGCGGTTGATCACCGCCCGGTCGCCCTCCAGCCGGAACACCCGCGGCCTCGGGTTGCCCGGCTGCGCCCGCGGCGTCACCGATCCGGTCTCGATGAAGCCGAACCCGAGCCGCGACAGCCCGCGCACCGCCACCGCGTCCTTGTCGAACCCGGCCGCCAGCCCGATCGGGTTGCGGAAGCGCAGCCCCATCGCCTCGGTCACCAAGGCCGGGTCGTCCGCCCCGCGCTCCTGGCCGGCCAGCCCGAGCCGCACCGACAGCACGGCCAATCGGTGCGCCCGCTCGGCGTCGAGCCGGCGCAGCAGCGGGGTGGCGGCGGTGGCGATCGCGGTCATCATGGACGGGTTCCTGCCCGATCCCCCGCCCCTTGGGAAGGCCGCCGTCCACACGCCTGCCCCGACCCGGCCTCGCTTGAGAAACCCGGTCCCGCCCCTTATACCTCCCGCCGATGTGGAGCGAGCCTTACCTTGAAACCTGCTGCCGCGCGGCGCTGCACCGCCTGTCGCTGACCGCCGATGACGGCCGCCCCGGCGCGTTGAAGGACGGGCCTTGCCTGGAGCGGCTGACGGGCATGGGCCTCGCCGCCCCGCGCGCCGACGGCCGCTACGCCATGACAGCGGCCGGCCGCGCCCGCCACGCGAGCGAGATCCTGCGCGGCAAGGCCGCCTGACCTCGAAGCGCTCAGTCCCGCGGCGGCGGGCCTGCCACGATCCCGCGCCGGCGCAGCGGAAACTCGAGCCGCCGCAGCGCCTCCGTCCACAGCCGCCAGTCGCACCGCTCCATCGCCCGCCGCGGATCCGGCGCGCGCCCGCGGCGGCCGTAGAGGCGCAGGATCCGCGCGTGCAGCAGGTCGACCCGACGCCGGCGGTAAAGCTCGTCGAGGCATTTCACCACGTCCTCGGGCCGGCACGGCCCCGGCGGCGGCCCCGGCATCGGCCCCAGCATCGGCCCCGGCATCGGCATCGGCCTCCCGGGATTCCGCCGGGCCTCGATGGTGGCGACGGTCCAGAACCAGGCGGCTTCGGCCGAGGCGAACGGGACGGGAGCTTGCATCCGCTGAGCAGAACATTTTCCTATATGCACCGCAACAAGGAAAAAGATCGCATTTTTGAGTTGCCAAGGCGGTAATTCCTAGGCAATGTGAGAAAACCATGAAACACGACGAGATCTGGCGCGCCCTCGACACGCTGGCCGCCGAATACGGCCTGTCCGCCTCCGGGCTGGCCAAGCGATCGGGGCTCGACCCCACCACCTTCAACCCCAGCAAGCGCCGCATGCCGGACGGCCGCGCCCGCTGGCCCAGCACCGAGAGCGTCGCCAAGGTGCTGAGCGCCACCGGGGCCAGCCTCGAGCAGTTCACCGCCCTCGTCACCGGCGCCCGCCCGGCCACCGCCGCCCGCCCGCCGCGCCGCATCCCGCTGATCGGCTTCGCCCAGGCCGGCGGCGACGGCTTCTTCGACGACGCCGGCTTCCCGGTCGGCGTCGGCTGGGACGAGATGAGCCTGCCCGAGATCGGCGACCCGAACGCCTACGGCCTCGAGATCGCCGGCGACAGCATGGAGCCGGTGCTGCGCGACGGCGACACCGTGGTCGTGTCCCCGGCCGCCCCGGTCCGCCGCGGCGACCGCGTGGTCGCCCGCACCCTCGCCGGCGAGGTCATGGCCAAGCAGCTCGCCCGGCGCTCGGCCAAGCGGATCGAGCTGAAAAGCCTCAACCCGGCCCACCGTGACCGGATGTTCGACCTGTCCGAGGTCGCCTGGGTCCACCGCATCATCTGGTCGAGCCAGTAACCACGCCCACCCGTCACGCCAGCACGTCGTCGAGCAGCCGCTCCACCGCCGCCGGGTCGGACCAGGCGAGATGGACGCCCACCGCCCGCACCCGCGACCGCCACGGCTGCGGCACCCGCGCCGCGTCCTTGGGCGTCGTCACCGGCTCCGCGCCCAGTTGCGCCGCCCGCGCCAGCACCGCGCGCAGCTCGCCGTCGCGGAAGCGGTGGTGGTCGGGGAAGTCGATCGTGCCCGCGACGATGGCCCCGGCCTGCGCCAGGGTGGCGTGGAACTTGGCCGGCCGCGCGATGCCGGCGAAGGCCAGCACCTTCTGGCCGTGCAGCGGCTGGTCCGGCACCAGCCAGGCGTTCAGCACCGGCAGGCCGGGCGGCAGCAGCGCCCGCGCCCCGCGCTGGTCCATCCCGATCATCACCGCCGCCCGGCAGCGCGCCGCCGCCGCCGCCACCGGCTCGCGCAACGGCCCCGCCGGCATCACCTGATTGTTGCCGAATCCCGCCGCGCCGTCGATCACCAGCAGCGCCGCGTCCTGCGCCAGCCCGGCGTTCTGCAGCCCGTCGTCCATTAACAGCGCCTGCGCCCCGGCCGCCACCGCCGCGCGGGCGGAGGCGGCGCGGTCCGCGCCCACCCAGGTCGGCGCGACCGCGGCCAGCAGCAGCGGCTCGTCGCCCACCAACTCCGCCGTGTGCGCGCCGGGATCGACCCGCAACGGCCCGCGCGCCTGCCCACCGTAGCCCCGGCTGAGGCAGTGGACCGCCACGCCCCGTTCCCGCAGCCGGGCCGCGAGGTCGAGCGCCAGCGTCGTCTTGCCCGCGCCGCCGACGCTCGCGTTGCCGCAGCACAGCACGGGGATCGGCGCTCGCCACCCTGCGGTCGCCACCCGCCGCGCCGTCAGCCGCGCCGTCATCCGGCCGAGCGGCGACAGCGCCCAGGCCGTCCACCCGTTCTGCTGCCAGAACCCGGGCGGGATCATCGCGGCAACAGCGACAGGATGGCGTCGGCCACCCGCCCGGGCAGCCCTTCCTCGCCGCCCGCCGCCCGCCGCGCCGCCTCGCCCGCCGCCGCGCGCCGCGCCGGGTCGTCCAGCATGGCGCCGACCCAGGCCGCCAGTGACCCGGCGTCGGTCACGGTCCGCAGCCCGCCCGCGTCCCGCAGCCGCCGCACCGCGTCGGCGAAATTGGCCGTGTGCGGCCCCATCGCCACCGCGCAGCCGAGCCGCGCCGGCTCCAGCGGGTTCTGCCCGCCCCGCCCCGCCAGGCTGCGCCCGACGAACGCCACCGGGGCCAGCCGATACAGCAGACCCAGCTCGCCGAGCGTGTCCGCGATCCAGATCCCGCCCGCCGGCGGGTCCTCGCCCGCGCCCCGCCGCGCCGCCCGCAACGCCGCCGCCAGCGCCGGCCCCCGCTCCGGGTGCCGGGGCGCGATGATCGTCAGCAGGCCGGGCCGGGTCGCCGCCAGGGTCCGGTGCGCCGCCGCCGCCGCGTCCTCCTCGCCGGGATGGGTGCTGGCCGCCAGCCACACCGGCCGGGTCCCGACCAGCCGGCGCAGGCGTCCCAATTCCTCCGGGTCGGCCGGCAGCGGCGCGGCCGCCAGCTTCAGGTTGCCGGCCGGGTCGAGCCGGGCCGCGCCCAACGCGCGCAGCCGCTCGCCGTCCGCCTCCGATTGCGGGTGGACGCGCTGGAACGCCCCGATCACCTCCCGCGCGAAGCCGGGGGCGCGCCGCCACCCCCGCAGGCTCTTGGCCGACATGCGGCCGTTGACCAGCATCATCGGCACGCCGCGCGCCCGGCAGGCCGCCAGCAGGTTGGGCCACAGCTCGCTTTCCACGAACGCCGCCGCGTCCGGCCGCCAGTGATCGAGGAACCGCGCCGCCCACCGCGGCACGTCCAGCGGCACGAAGCGGTGCAGCACGCGCCCGGCCCCGAATGCCGGCAGGCGGTCGCGCAGCAGCGACGCCGAGGTCACGGTCCCGGTTGTCATCAGCACAGAAACATCGGGCGTCCGCACCAAGCTGGCAAGCACCGGCAGCACCGACTGGCACTCTCCGACGCTGGCCGCGTGCATCCAAACCAGGCGGCCGGGCGGGCGCGGCGTCGCGTCGATGCCTTCCCGTTCCGGCAACCGGGCCGCCAGCTCCTTGCCGAGCCGCACCCGGTGCCGGAGCATCGGCCGCAGCAAGGGCGCGGCCAGCGTCGCCGCCCCGGACCAGACCCCGGCCGCTAGGCCCGGCACGCCGCGTCGGCCCGGTCGGCGGCCTCGCTCAGCGCCGCCTCGATGCCGGGCAGGCTATCGGCCCAGTTGTCGCGCGGCACCAGGATCGGGTCGCCGCACACCAGCACCCCGCGGCCGAACGGCAGCGGCAGCACCATGCCGTCCCAGGTCGGCAGCCGCCGCGCTCGCGTCGATTGCGCCGCGCACGGCAGCACCGGCACGGCGGCCAACGCCGCGAGCTGCGCCACCCCCCGCGCCACCTGCCGCGGCGGCCCGCGCGGCCCGTCCGGCGTGATCACCACCTGGTCGCCGGCCGCCAGCACCGCGAGCAAGGCGCGCAACCCGGCCGCGCCGCCCTTCTGCTCGCCCCGTTTGGCGGTCGAGCCGTGGACCAGGTCGAGGCCGAACCCGCGCATCACGCCGCCGATCAACCGGCCGTCCTGGTGGCGGCTGACCAGCACGTGCATCCGGCCCCGCGCCACCCCGTCCCGCGCCCGCGCGTCCAGCGCCAGCGTCCATAGCGCCGGCATCAGCGGCAGCCGCTCGTGCCAGAAGGCGAACACCGCCGGCGTCGCGTGCAGGTGGCGGCCGATCTGCTCGCGCCCGAGCAAGGTCCACCGCGTCGTGCGCAACGCGAACCGCAGGTAAGCGCCGAGGGCGCGGACGCCCAAGGCCAACGTGTTCGGGTGGCGGAAAACGCGTTTCATGTCCGCCGGGCGGCGCTCGTCTCAGGGTCTTGCGGAACCGTGCGTCGGCGGCGTGGCGGGCCGCCGACGCACGGCGCTTCGGTCAACGCGTTTGCTGGATCGCCGACAACAGCCAACGCCCGCCCGGGGTGCGAACGAAGGTCCAAAGCTCGGTCGCCATGCTGCGCAAGGCCACATCCCCCTCGATCACCCGGCCGGAGGCGTCCCGGGTCACGTCCAGCATCGAGAACCGCATCGCCACCGTGGCGTACTCCCGGCCCGCCTCCGACCACGCCTCCGCCAGGTCGCCCTGTTCCAGCTTCACGTCCGACACCGTGTTGCGGACGCCGCGGTTGCCCTGCTCGGCCACCTGTTCGGCGAAGTAGCTGGTCATCTCGGGCGTCGCGAGCTGGCCCAGGCGAGCCAGGTCATGCGCCGACCACGCGGCCTGGACCTCGTGCAAGGTGCGGTCGAACGCCTGGAAATCGGCCTCCTTGATCGCGACCGGCTTGGCCGCCGCCCCGCCGCCCGCGGGCGGGGCCGCCGCCGCCGTCTGCATGGTCCGCGGCATCCCGGCCAGCGCCGGCTGCTGCCGCCGCATGAACCACCGCACCAGCCAGCGCGCGACGAAGAACAGCAGCAGCATCTGCAACGCGAAGCCGATGAACCCGAGCCCGCCCAGGCCGCCACCGAAGAAGCCGTGGCCGAACAGCAGCCCACCCAGCCCGACGCCGATCAGGCCGCCCATCAGCCCGCCCATCAAGCCGGACCCGAACCCGGCCCGCCCCGGCGCCGCGGCCAGCGGGGCCGACGGCGAGGCGCTGGGCGACGGCCGCGGCGCGAGGCTGCGCTCCATCGGCGCGGCGGTCGTGGGCGCGGTGTTGGTGGTCGGCGGCGCGGTGTATGTCCGCGCGCCCCGGCTGCCGAACGAGCCGCGCCCGCCGCCCGCCCGCGCGTCGGCCAGCGAGGGCGCGAACGCCATGGCCGCGACGGCGACGGCGGCGAGCATCGCGGAGCTGCGTTTCATTGGTTTGGTCTCCCGGATCATGCCATGAATATAGGCCGATCCAGAGTGCGCTAAAGGGGAAAGTGCCGTCCCCCCGCGTCCTGCCTCGGGCCGCCGGCCGCTATCCCTCGAACGGGTCGCGCATCAGGATGGTGTCGTCCCGCTCCGGGCTGGTGGACAGCAGCGTCACCGGCGTTTCCACCAGCTCCTCGATGCGGCGCACGTACTTGATCGCCTGCGCCGGCAGGTCCGCCCACGAGCGCGCGCCGCGCGTCGATCCCGACCACCCCTCCACCGTCTCGTACACCGGCGCCGCCGCCGCCTGCGCCGCCTGCCCGGCCGGCAGGTGCTGGCAGCGCGCGCCCGCGATGTCGTAGCCGACGCCGATCCGCAGCTCGGGCAACCCGTCCAGCACGTCGAGCTTGGTCAAGGCGAGGCCCTGCACCCCGCCCACCTTGCACGCCTGCCGCACCAGGGCCGCGTCGAACCAGCCGCACCGCCGCGGCCGCCCCGTCACGGTGCCGAACTCGTGCCCCCGTGTGCCGAGCAGTTGCCCGGTCTCGTCGAACAGCTCGGTCGGGAACGGCCCCGACCCCACCCGGGTCGTGTACGCCTTGGCGATCCCCAGCACGAACCCCACCGACGCCGGCCCCACGCCCGACCCGGCCGCCGCCGTCGCCGCGATGGTGTTGCTGCTGGTCACGAACGGGTAGGTGCCGTGGTCCACGTCCAGCATCACCGCCTGCGCCCCCTCGAACAGGATGCGCGTCCCCGCCCGCCGCGCCTGGTCGAGCCGCTCCCACACCGGCTCCGCGTGCGGCAGGATGCGCGGCGCGACCGCCATCAGCCGCGCCATCAGCGCCGCCTTGTCGAACGCCTCCGCGCCCAGCCCGGTCAGCAGCGTGTTGTGGTGCAGCAGCAGCTCGTCGAGCTTGCCGTCCAGCACCTCCGGCTCGGCCAGGTCGCACACCCGGATCGCGCGGCGCGCCACCTTGTCCTCGTACGCCGGCCCGATCCCCCGCCCGGTGGTGCCGATCTTGCGGTCCCCCCGCGCCGCCTCCCGCGCCCGGTCGAGGGCGGCGTGGACCGGCAGGATCAGCACCGCGTTCTCGGCGATCCGCAGCGTCTCCGGCGACACCGCCAGGCCCTGCGCCCGCACCCGGTCGATCTCGGCCAGCAGCGCCTCCGGGTCGATCACCACGCCGTTGCCGATGATGCCGAGCTTGCCCCGCACCAGCCCGCTCGGCAGCAGGCTCAGCCGGTAGGTCTGGTTGCCGACCACCAGCGTGTGCCCGGCGTTGTGCCCGCCTTGGAAGCGCACCACGATCTCGGCCCGGCTGGCGAGCCAGTCCACCACCTTGCCCTTGCCCTCGTCGCCCCACTGGGCGCCGATCACGGCGACGTTGGCCATCTAGCCCTCCGGATTGAGCGGGACGGCGTCGCCGTCCCGCAGGATGTGGGTGCAGCCCAGCCGGGCCGCCTCGTGCCCCGGCTCGGCGTCGCCGTCGAGCGCCGGCACGGTCGCGTAGCCCGCCCGTCGCAGCCCGGCCCCGGCCTCCGGCGCCGCCCCCCACGGCAGGAAGGCGCGCGGCCGGGCCGCCGGCGCGGCGCACACGCTCAGGATGGTGTCGGGATACAGCGTCAGCCCCGTCGCCGGCTCGTTGCCGCCCGAGACGTAGCGCCCGCCCCGGCCCAGCTCCGCCGCCCGCCCCGGCGCGAACACCGTCACGCACAGGCCGGTGTGGTAGCGGAAGCCGCGGAACTCCAACGGGTCGAGCGTCAGCCGCAACCCCGGCGCGCGGGCGCGGATCGCCTCCACGCTGGCCCGCAGCCGGCCGCGCAGCGCGGCCGGCCCCGCGCCCAGCTCGGCCCGCTCCAGCGCCTCCAGCGCCGGACCGGCTGGCCCTGCCGACAGCAGCAGCCCGGTCAGCAGCCCCGCCACCGGCCCACCGTGCCGCGCCAGCCCGGCCGCGTCCTTGCGGTCCATCGCCCGGGTCAGCGCCGCCCGCGCCGCGCCCTCGATCCCCGCCGCGTCCAGCAGCGCGGGCGCCAGCGGCGGCATCGTCAGGTCGAAGCTGAGCCGCCCCAGCCCCAACGCCCCCAGCGCCTCCGCCGCCAGCAGCACCATCTCCGCGTCCGCCGCCGGCGCGTCGGGGCCGATCAGCTCGATCCCCGCCTGCGCCACCTGCCGGTTCGGGTCGATCTGCCCGCCGCGCACCCGCAGGCATTGCCCGGCATACGACAGCCGCAGCGGCCGCGCCCGGCCCGCGAGCCGGGTTCCCGCGATCCGCGCCACCTGCGGCGTCATGTCGGCGCGCAGGCCGAGCATCCGGTGCGTGTCCGGGTCCATCAGCCGGAACGTCTGCTCCGCCATCGCCGCCCCCGTCCCGGCCAGCAGCCCGTCGGCGAACTCTAGCAACGGCGGCTTGACCCGCTCGTAGCCGTGGGCGGCGAACACCTCCATCATCGTCGCGACCGCCTGCGCCTCCGTCTCGGCATCGGGCGGCAGCAGGTCAGCCAGCCCCGTCGGCAGCAGCGCCGGGCTGGGCGGCGCGTCGTGCGTCACGGTCGGCCCCGACCGATCATGATCCCGACCGTGGTCCCAGCCACCATCACAGCACCACCCGCCCACCCAGCCCCAGCACGACGCACACCGACAGCAGGCACACCACGACCACCACCGACAGCACCCAGCGCAGCATCATGTAGCCGGCCGGCACCAGCCCCGCCTTGGCCCAGCGCGACTCCACGACCGTCGTCGCCGCGAACCCCGCCGCCAGGATCAGCAGCCCCGTCTTCGGCAGCCCGACGAACGTCACCAGCAGCCCCGCCCAGCCGATCAGCGACGGCGCCACCCCGAGCCCGAAGCGCGACCGCCGCACGGCTTCCGTCTGCGCCGTCCCCGCTTCCAGCCCGAACCCCCAGTGCACCCCGCCCAGGAAGGAGAGGATCACCGCGCCGTAGGCCGACAGCCCCAGCAAGGCCATCCGCGCCCCGTCGTTGCCCAGGCTGAGCGCCCCCAGGCTGCACAGCACGAACGGAAGCAGCCCGGCGGCGCCGAGCACGATGGCGATCAGGGGCAGGTTGCGCATCCCGGTTGGTTAGCCCCCCATGCCCCGCTCTGCAACTTGGGTTGCCGCCCTGCACCTTCGCGACCGAACCGGCTATGATGGCGCATGGGCCTCGGTCTCGAACTCCTCGTCATCTTCCTCCTCGTCCTGCTCAACGGCGTGTTCGCGCTGAGTGAATTGGCGCTCGTCTCGGTCCGCCGGGCCAGGCTCGTGGTGCTGGAGCGCCGCGGCGTCACCGGCGCCGCCACCGCCCGCGCGCTGTCCGAGGACCCGCACCGCTTCCTGCCCGCGGTGCAGATCGGCATCACCCTGGTCAGCGTGCTGGCCGGCGTGTTCGGCGGCGCGCGCGTCGCCGCCCGGCTCAGCACCTGGTTCGAGACGATCCCCACGTTGCAGCCCGTCGCCGAGAGCCTGTCGCTGGCCATCGTCGTCGTGCTGACGACCTACCTGACCCTCGTGCTCGGCGAGCTGGTGCCGAAGCAGCTCGCCTTGCGCCAGCCGGAGCGCGTGGCCTCGGTGATCGCCGGCCCGTTGTCCACCCTCGCCCGCGTCGGCTCGCCCGTCGTCTGGCTGCTCGGCGCGTCGTCGAACGCCATCCTGCGCCTGTTCGGCCAGCACGGCGACGAGCGCCAGGGCGTCACCGAGGAGGAGCTGAAGGCGGTGCTCGCCGAGGGCCAGCAGGAGGGCGTGCTGGAAACCGAGGAGCGCGCCATGATCGAGCGCCTGCTCCGCCTGGCCGACAAGCCGGTGCGCGCCATCATGACGCCCCGCAACGAGCTGGCCTGGATCGACCGCACCGACCCCAAGGCTGACATCGCCGCCACCCTGCTCGAAGCCCCGCACAGCCGCTTCGTGGTCTGCGACGGCGCGGTGGACAACGTGGTGGGCCTGGTCCACGCCAAGGCCATGCTGGACCGCCTCCTCGCCGGCGGCGACCTGTCGGTGGCCGACGCCCTGCAGCGGCCGATGGTCATCCCCGACACCGCCACCGCGCTCGACGCCCTGGAGCGCCTCAAGGGCGACCCCATCGGCCTCGCCCTGGTGATGGACGAGTACGGCAGCTTCGAGGGCGTCGTCACCGCCGCCGACGTGCTGGAAGCCATCGTCGGCGAACCCTCCGCCCCGGCCACCGACCCCCTCGCCCCCGACGCCACCGCCGGCCCCATGCTGCTCGACGGCGCGATGCCGGTGGACGAGATCAAGTCGCGCCTCGAACTGCCCGACCTGCCCTCGGAGGGCAGCTATCACACGCTGGGCGGCCTGCTGCTCGCCTTGCTGCGCCGGGTGCCGCGCGCCGGCGACCGCATCGTCTTCGCCGGCTGGCGCTTCGAGGTGCTGGAGATGGACGGCCGCCGCGTCGCCCGGGTCAGCGCGATGCCGGAGCCGACGGCGGAGGCGTGACCGCGGCCGCCACCGCGACGCCCAACCCTCCCGAACGTGAAGCGCCCGATGTGGAGCGCCCGATGTGGAGCGCCCGATGTGGAGCGATCGTGACCACGCGGACCTTCGGGGCCGGGCCGCGCCCGATTGCGCCCGGCCCGGCCCCGGACTACATCGGTGGTGGGCCACGCCTCCCCACCGGGGCGCTTCTCTTCTGAAAGGGAGAGCGATCATGAACGAGACTCTACCTCTGCGCGCGCAGCGCGCCGACGCGCCGGCCAACCGCCCGGCCAACCCCGACTTCTCCTCCGGCCCTTGCGCCAAACGCCCCGGCTGGTCCCTCGACGTCCTCCAAGGGGCGTTGCTCGGCCGCAGCCACCGCGCCGCCGGGCCGAAAGCCCGCTTGGCCGAGGTCATCGACCGCTCGCGCGCCATTCTCGGGATGCCCGCCGACTGGCAGCTCGGCATCGTCCCCGGCTCCGACACCGGCGCGGTCGAGATGGCGATGTGGTCCCTGCTCGGCCCCCGCCCGGTGGACATCCTCGCCTTCGAGAGCTTCTCCGAGGCCTGGGCCACCGATGCCACCAAGCAACTCAACCTCGAAGGCGCCCGCGTCCTGTCCGCGCCCTACGGCCGGTTGCCGGACCTCGCCGCCGTCGATCCGTCGCGCGACGTCGTGCTGGCCTGGAACGGCACCACCTCCGGCGTCCGCCTCCCCCCCGGCGCGGACTTCATCGCCGCCGACCGCGAGGGCCTCGTGATCTGCGACGCCACCTCCGCCGCCTTCGCGATGGCGCTGCCCTGGGACAAGCTCGACGTGGTCACCTGGTCCTGGCAGAAGGTCCTGGGCGGCGAGGCGGCGCACGGCATGATCGCCCTCTCCCCCCGCGCCGTCGCCCGGCTGGAACACCACAAGCCCGCCTGGCCGATGCCGAAAGTCTTCCGCCTCACCAGCGGCGGCAAGCTCTCCGCCGGCATCTTCAAGGGCGAAACCATCAACACGCCCAGCATGCTCTGCGTCGAGGACGCGCTCGACGGCCTGCGCTGGGCCGAGCGGACGGGCGGCCTCCCCGCCCTGATCCGCCGCAGCGAGGCCAACCTCGCCGCCGTCGCCGCCTGGGTGGACCGTTCCGACTGGGCCGCCTTCCTCGCCGAGGACCCGGCCGCCCGCTCCTGCACCTCCATCTGCCTCAAGATCACCGCCCCCTGGTTCACCGCCCTAGGCCCCGACGGCCAGGCCAAGGCGGCCAAATCCATCGCCGCCCTGCTGGAGAAGGAGGGCGTCGCCTACGACATCGCCTCCTACCGCGACGCGCCCCCGGGCCTGCGCATCTGGGGCGGCGCCACCGTCGAAACCGCCGACATCGAGGCCCTACTCCCCTGGCTCGACTGGGCCTCCGCCCAGGCCGCAGCGAAGGCTGGGCTTGCCGCCCAGGCCGCAGCGAAGGCTGGGCTTGCCGCCCAGGCCGCAGCGAAAGTGATCCAATGACCCCCCGCGTCCTCATCAGCGACAAGCTCTCCCCCGCCGCCGTCGACATCTTCCGCAACCGCGGCATCGACGTCGACCTCAAGCCGGGCCTGTCCCCCGCCGACCTCCGCGCCGTCATCGCCGACTACGACGGCCTCGCCATCCGCTCCGCCACCAAAGTGACGAAGGAGCTGCTCGACGCCGCCCCCAGGCTCCGCGTCGTCGGACGCGCCGGCATCGGCGTCGACAACGTGGACGTGAAGAACGCCACCGCCCGCGGCGTGGTGGTGATGAACACCCCGTTCGGCAACGCCATCACCACTGCCGAGCACGCCGTCGCCATGATGTTCGCCCTCGCCCGCCAGATCCCCGAGGCGACGGCCAGCACCCGCGCCGGCAAATGGGAGAAGAACCGCTTCATGGGCGTGGAGCTGACCAGCAAGACCCTCGGCCTGATCGGCTGCGGCAACATCGGCTCCATCGTCGCCGACCGCGCCGTCGGCCTCAGGATGCGCGTCATCGCCTACGACCCCTTCCTGACCGAGAAGCGCGCGCTCGACCTCGGCGTCGAGAAGGTCGAGTTGCCCGACCTCCTGGCCCGTGCCGACATCATCACCCTGCACACGCCGCTCACCGACGCCACCCGCAACATCCTGTCCAAGGACGCCATCGCCGCCTGCAAGAAAGGCGTCCGCATCGTCAACTGCGCCCGCGGCGGCCTGATCGACGAGGCCGCCCTCGCCGATGCGCTCAAGTCCGGCCACGTCGCCGGCGCGGCGCTCGACGTGTTCGAGACCGAACCCGCCAAGAACAGTCCCCTGTTCAACCTCGACAACGTCGTCTGCACCCCCCACCTCGGGGCCGCCACCGCCGAGGCGCAGGAGAACGTGGCGTTGCAGGTGGCCGAGCAGATGAGCGACTTCCTGCTCACCGGCGCGGTCAGCAACGCCATCAACATGCCGTCTGTTTCCGCCGAGGACGCCCCCCGGCTCAAGCCCTACATGGAGCTGTGCCGCCTGCTCGGCGCGTTCGCCGGCCAGATGTCGGCGGCGAACGAGGGCGTGCTGCGCAGCGTCGCCATCGAGTACGAGGGCCAGGCGGCGCAGGTGAACCAGCGCCCGCTGACCGCCGCCGTGCTCGCCGGGCTGATGACGCCGATGATGGCCGGGGCCAACATGGTCAACGCCCCCGTCCTCGCCCGCGAGCGCGGCATCGACGTGGCCGAGACCGTCCATGACCGCCCGAGCGAGTACCAGACGATGGTCCGCGTCACCGTCACCACCGACAAGCAGCGCCGCTCCGTCGCCGGCACCCTGTTCGCCGGCAGCTCGCCCCGCCTGGTGGACATCAAGGGCATCAAGGTCGAGGCCGACTTCGGCCGCCACATGCTCTACGTCACCAACCAGGACAAGCCCGGCTTCATCGGCCGCTTCGGCGCGACCCTGGGTGGCGCTGGCATCAACATCGGCACCTTTCACCTCGGCCGCTCCGCGCCCGGCGGCGACGCCATCTGCCTCGTCTCGGTCGACGAGAAGGTGCCGGAGGACGTGCTGGCGATGGTCCGGACGCTGCCCGCCGTGATGCAGGCGACGGCGTTGGATTTCTAGAGCGGCCTCATGTCACGCGAAACCGCTCCAGCCATAAAAGCGGGAGCAGAACACTGATCGTCCTCAGTCAATGAGTCGACGCCGTCACGTCCCGACGCCCCGTCGACGCACCACCTCCCCGTTCTTGGTCTCCCTTGGCTCACACAGATCCGTCAACATTCCCGCCACATCCTCTGGGCGCGGTATCGTGGCCGGGTTCTCTCCCGGCATTGCCCTGTTCCGCAGCCGCGTCGCCACCGGCCCGGGGTCGAACAGGTTGATCCGCAGCGAGGTCGATCGCGCCTCATGCGCCCAGGTGCGGACCAGGTGTTCGAGCGCGGCCTTGCTCGCGCCGTAAGCGCCCCAGTAGGCGCGGGGGTCGCGGGCGCGGCCATCGGTCAGGAACACGGCGCGGCCGGCGGGGGCGGCGCGCAGCAAGGGGTCGCAGGTGCGGATCAGGCGCCAGGCGGCGGTGAGGTTGGTCGCCATGACGGCGTCCCAGTCCTTGGGGGTGGTGTGGCCGACGGGGGTGAGGGTGCCGAGGACGCCGGCGGCGTGGACGAGGATGTCGAGGCGGGCGAAGCGGGCGTAGAGGCTGGGGCCGAGCGGGTCGAGGGCCGGGCCGTCCATCAGGTCCTGCGGCAGCAGGGTGGCGGCCCCGCCCACGGCGCGGATGGCGTCGTCGGTTTCTTCGAGGCCACCCTGGGTGCGGGCGAGGAGGACGGCGTGGGCGCCGCGCCGGGCCAGCTCGACGGCGGCGGCCGCGCCGATGCCGCGGCTGGCGCCGGTGACGAGGGCGACCGAGCCGGACAGGGGACCGGGGGCGGTCAATGCGCTTCGGCGAGCAGGCTGAGCTGTCGGTCGGCGCTGTCGGTCATGTCGTCCAGCGGGATGGGGTACTCGCCGGTGAAGCAGGCGTCGCAGAACTGAGGCTTGGCGGCGTCGCGGCCGGGCTTGCCGAGGGCATGGTAGAGGCCGTCGAGGGAGACGAAGGCGAGGCTGTCAGCGCCGATCAGCTCGGCCATCTCGCGGATGTCGTGCCGGGCGGCGAGCAGCTTGCCGCGCTCGGGCGTGTCGATGCCGTAGAAGCAGGAATGGGTGGTGGGCGGCGACGAGATGCGCATGTGGACCTCGGTCGCCCCGGCGGCGCGGACCATCTCGACGATCTTGCGGCTGGTGGTGCCGCGGACGATGCTGTCGTCGACCAGCACGACCCGCTTGCCTTCGAGGACGGCGCGGTTGGCGGAGTGCTTGAGCTTGACGCCGAGGTTGCGGATGCTGTCGGTCGGCTCGATGAAGGTGCGGCCGACGTAGTGGTTGCGGATGATGCCCAGCTCGAACGGGATGCCGCTCCGCGCGCTGTAGCCCATCGCGGCCGGCACGCCGCTGTCGGGGACGGGGACGATGACGTCGGCCTCGACGGGGTTCTCCTGCGCGAGTTCCGCGCCGATTCGCTTGCGCGCGTCGTAGACGGCCGCGCCTTCCATGACGGAGTCGGGGCGGGCGAAGTAGATGTACTCGAACACGCAGAAGCGGGCCTCTGTCGCGCCCCAGGGCTTGACGCTGCGGACGCCGCGGTCGTCGATGAGGACGATCTCGCCGGGCTCGACGTCGCGGACGAACTCGGCCCCGACGATCTCGAGGGCGCAGGTCTCGCTGGCGAGGACCCAGCCGCCGGCGCCCTGGTTGCCGATGCGGCCGAGGATGAGCGGGCGGACGCCGAGGGGGTCGCGCACGCCCATCAGCGCCTCGTTGGACAGGGTGACGAGGGAGTAAGCGCCGACGACCTGCTTCAAGGCGTCGATCAGGCGGTCGACCACGGTGGAGTAGAGGCTGATGGCGATGAGGTGGATGAACACCTCGCTGTCCGTCGTGCTCTGGAACAGGCAGCCGCGGCGGACGAGCTGGCGGTGCAGGGCGCGGGCGTTGGTCAGGTTGCCGTTGTGGGCGACGGCGAGGCCGCCGAAGGCGAAGTCGGCGTAGAGCGGCTGGACGTTGCGCAGGATGGTGCCGCCGGTGGTGGCATAGCGGTTGTGGCCGACGGCGCTCTGGCCCGGCAGGGCGGCGATGACCTTGGCTTGGCCGAAGTTGTCGCCGACCAGGCCGAGGCCGCGGTGATTATGGAAGCGCGCGCCGTCGTAGCTGACGATGCCGGTCGCCTCCTGGCCGCGGTGCTGCAAGGCGTGGAGGCCGAGAGCGGTGACGGCGGCGGCGTCGGCGACGCCCCAGACGCCGAACACGCCGCACTCCTCATGGAGCTTGTCGTCGTCACCGGGGCGGTCATCATGGTGGTCGTCTTGGTCGGCGGGCGCGGTCGGGATCGGAACCATAGGGCGCTCCTGGATGAGTTCGCGCGGAAAGGTAAGTTCGCCTGGAGGCTTAAGTTCGCCCGGGGCGTGCGTTATCGCACGGATCGGGCGGTGGCGCGCCCGGTCGGGCTGGATTGCAACAGGGAGGCGGAGGTGGTCGGCCGGCCGGACGGCGGGTCGGCGACGGCCGGGCGGTAGGGCGCGGGAAGCTGGTTCGCCAGCCAGGACGCGCCGCGGTGGACGGGCGACAGGGACTGCGCGGCCAGCACCGGGGCGGGCCACTGCTCGGCCGGAACGGCGATGCCGAGCAGGACGTAGGCGACCGAGACGACGACCGCACCGCGGACCAGGCCGAAGACGAAGCCCAGGCTGCGGTCGAGGCCGCCGAGGGCGGAGCCGCGCACGGCGTTGCTGAGCGCGCCGGCGAGGAGCCACAGCGCCACGAGCACGGTGACGAAGACGAGGCCGAAGGCGACGAGGTCGGCGGTGGCCGGATCGCTGAACTGGCGGCGCATCCAGGGCTGGAGGTAGGGGAAGACGCCGTAGGGGCTGGCCACGACGGCGGCGACGACCCACGCGCCGAAGCCGAGCACTTCGCGGATCAGGCCGCGCATGAAGGCAAGCAGGCCGGACAGGACGAGGACGGCCAGGACGACGAGGTCCACCCAGTTCATTTCGCGGCCCGGCCCATGATGCGCCGGATATAGGCCCGGGCGGCGGCCGGGTAAACCACGCCCGGAGCGTTTCAACAGCGTTCTCAGCGGAATGGGAGCGCCCCGGCCCTTGGCCGCGCCCGGCTCCTGGACCGGCGGGGCCGGTTCACGATCCTGGCCGGGCCGAAGCCCGTTCAGTCGGCGGCGGGTTCGCGTCCGGTGAAGCTCGCGACCAAATCGGCGACGTGGCCCATCTCGTCGAGCCGCAGGCCGTCGGGAGCGGCGGGCTCGCGGCCGGCGCGGGCGAGGCGGCGGGGCAGGCAGGCGGCCTCGAACCCGAGCTTGTGCGCTTCCTTGAGGCGGGCGTCGCCCTGGGCGACCTGGCGGACCTCGCCCGACAGGCCGACCTCGCCGAAGTAGACCATGCCGGCGCTGGTGGGGGTTTCGGTCGCGGCGGAGGCGAGGGCGGCGGCGACGGCGAGGTCGGCGGCGGGCTCGCTGACGCGCAGGCCGCCGGCGACGTTGAGGTAGACGTCGGACGCGCCGAGCCTGAGCCCGGCGCGCGAGTCGAGGACGGCGAGGAGCATGGACAGCCGGCCGCTGTCCCAGCCAACCACGGAGCGGCGCGGAGAGCCGCCGCCGTTGGGGGCGAGCAGGGCCTGCACCTCCAGCAGCACGGGGCGGGTGCCTTCCAGCCCGGCGAACACGGCGGAGCCGGCGATGTTGCCGCGTCGCTCGGCCAGGAACAGGGCGGAGGGGTTGGGCACTTCGGCGAGGCCGGCCCCGGTCATCTCGAACACGCCGATCTCGTCGGTGGCGCCGAAGCGGTTCTTGACGGCGCGCAGGATGCGGAACTGGTGGCCGCGGTCGCCTTCGAAGTACAAGACGGCGTCGACCATGTGCTCCAGCACGCGGGGGCCGGCCAGCGCGCCTTCCTTGGTGACGTGGCCGACCAGGACGAGGGCGAAGCCGCGGGACTTGGCGAGGCGGATCAGCTCGAAGCTGGTGGCGCGGACCTGGGCGACGGTGCCCGGCGCGCTCTCGATGCTGTCGAGCCACATGGTCTGGATCGAGTCGATGACGACGAGGGCGAGGCCCGGCTCGGCTTCGAGCGAGGCGGCGATGTCGCGCACGTTGATGGCGGCGGCGAGGGCGAGCGGGGCCTGGGCGAGGCCGAGGCGGCCGGCGCGCAGGCGCACCTGGTCGATCGACTCCTCGCCGGAGATGTACATGACCCGGCCGCCGGCGGCGGCGACAGTGGCGGCGGCTTGCAGCATCAGGGTGCTCTTGCCGATGCCGGGGTCGCCGCCGACCAGGACGACGGAGGCGGGGACGAAGCCGCCGCCGAGGACGCGGTCGAGCTCGGCGATGCCGGATCGGGCGCGGGGCGGGGGCGCGGCGGTACCTTGCAGGCCGACGAACTGGATGGGGGACTTGCGGGCGGGGCCGCGGGGCGCGCCGGGGCGGGGGCCGGCGGCCTCCTCGACCAGGGTGTTCCATTCGCCGCAGGCGTCGCAGCGGCCGGCCCATTTGGGATAGGCCGCGCCGCAGGATTGGCAGACGTAGCGGGCGACGGGCTTGGCCATCAGGGGCGGGGCGTCACCGCCGCAGCTCCATCTGGATCGGCCCCTCGCGGCGGCCGTGGGTGAACTGGTCCACCATCTCGTTGCCGCTGTCCAGCAGCTCGGCGGCGTCGCCCTGCCAGACCAGGCGGCCACGGAACAGCATGCCGGCGCGGTCGCCGATGCGCGTCGCGCTGGCCATGTCGTGGGTGATGGCGATGGCGGTGCTGCCGAGCTTTCGGACGCAATCGGTGATGAGGCCGTCGATCACCGCGCCCATGATCGGGTCGAGGCCGGTGGTCGGCTCGTCGAAGAACAGGATGGCGGGCTGGGCGGCGATGGCGCGGGCGAGGCTGACGCGCTTCTGCATGCCGCCGGACAGCTCGGCGGGGGACATGTCGCGGACGGACGGGTCGAGGCCGACCTGGGCGAGGATGGCGGCCGCGCGCTCGCGGGCCTCGGCGCGGGATGTGGCGCCACGGGCGAGCAGGCCGAAGGCGACGTTCTCCCAGACGGGCAGGCTGTCGAACAGCGCGCCACCCTGGAACAACATGCCGATCTGGGCGCGCAGCCGCCCGGCCGCGTCGGGGTCGGCCGCCAGCACGTCCTGGCCGTCGATCTCGATCCGGCCCTCGTCAGGCTCGATCAGGCCGAGGATGCACTTCAGCAGCACCGACTTGCCGCTGCCGGAGCCGCCGATGACGACGAGCGAGGTGCCGGCCGGCACGTCGAGGTCGATGCCGTCCAGCACCTGCTTGTCGCCGAACGCCTTGCGCAGCCCGCGGACGCGGATCTTGGGCGCGCCTTGGGACGAGGGCGCGGCGGCGCTCATTGGGCGAAGAACAGTTCGGTCAGCACGTAGTCGAAGGCGAGGATCAGGATGCTGGCGGTGACGACGGCGCTGGTGGTGGCCGCGCCCACGCCCTGCGCGCCGCCGCGGCTGTTGTAGCCGTGGTAGCAGCCCATGAGCGCGATGAGGAAGCCGAACACGCAGGCCTTGGCGAGGCCGGCGACGACGTCGTTGGTCTCCAGGATGTCGGTGGTGGCGCGCAGGTAGGCGGCTGGGGTGAAGCCGAGCTTGAGGGTGCCGACCAGGAAGCCGCCGGCGACGCCGAGGATGTCGGCGACCACGACCAGGAGCGGCAGGGCGATGAGGCCGGCCAGGAGGCGGGGGGCGACCAGGTACTTCATCGGGTTGGTGGACAGGGTGCTGAGGGCGTCGATCTGGTCGGTGACGCGCATGGTGCCGAGCTCGGCGGCCATCGCCGCGCCGACGCGGCCGGCGACCATGAGGCCGGCCAGCACCGGGCCCAGCTCGCGCACCACGGACAGGACGACGACGCTGGCCGTGGCGCTGGCGGCGTTGAAGCGGGAGAAGCCGGTGTAGCTCTGCAACGCGATGACCATGCCGGAGAACACGGCGGTGAGGGCGACGACCGGCAGGCTGAAGAAGGCGAACTCGATGAACGCGCCGAGGAACATGCGGCCGTAGAACGGCGGGCGGACCAGGTGCGACAGGCCGCCGACGCCGAAGGCCGCGACCGCGCCGGTGCCGCGGACGACGCCGATCGCGCCGCGGCCGACGGCGGCCACGGCGTCGAGAGGGCCGGTCATGCCGGCAGGGTCGAGCGGGCCGGTCATGCCGGCAGGTAGGTGCGGGCGTAGCGGCGGCCGAGGCTGGTCAGCAGCTCGTAGCCGTTGGTGCCGGCGCGCTCGGCCACCGCGTCCACGGGCATGGCCGGGCCGATCAGCTCGAGCCAGCCGCCCGGCCGGGCGTGGGGCGCGTCGGTGATGTCGAACGTTGTCAGGTCCATCGACACACGCCCTACCAGCGGGACGGGGGCGCCGTCAAAGTAGGCGACGGCGCGGTTGCCGAGGCTGCGCGGGAAACCGTCGGCGTAGCCGATCGGGACGGTGGCGACGCGGCTGGGCCGGAGCGCGGTCCAGTGGCCGTTGTAGCCGACCGTCTCGCTCGCGGGCACGTCGCGCACCTGGAGGATGCGGGCGCGGAGGCGGACGGCGGCCCGCATCGGGTTGGGGCGGCCCGGCGTGGGGTTGACGCCGTAGAGGGCCGCGCCGGGGCGGGCGAGGTCGGAGGCGAAGGCCGGGCCGAGGAACAGGCCGGAGGAGTTGGCGAGGCTGCGGGGGGCGGGAGGCAGGCGGGCGCAGGCCCGCTCGAAGCGGGCGCGCTGGCGCTCGTTGGCCGGGTCGTCCGGGGCCTCGGCGGCGAGCAGGTGGGTCATGACGTAGTCGAGGGCGACGCCGTCGAGCAGGGCGTGGTCGGCGGCGAGGGCGTCGAGTTCGGCGGGCGGCAGGCCGAGGCGGTTCATGCCGGTGTCGACGTGCAGCAGGGCGGGCAGCGGCCGGCCGGCGCGGCGGGCGGCGGCGGACCAGGCGGCGACCTCGCCCAAGGAGCCGAGGACGGGCCGGATGCCGCCGCGGACGTACTCGGGTTCGGTGCCACGCCAGAGGCCGTTCAGCACGGCGACCAGCGTGCCGGGCAAGGCGGGAAGGGCGAGGGCCTCGGCGAGGTGGGCGACGAAGACGTGGCGGCAGCCGGCGGCGTGCAGGGTGGCCGCGACCTGCCCCGCGCCGAGGCCGTAGGCGTCCGCCTTGAGCACGGCGGCGACGGCGGGGGCGGGGGCGGGGGCAGCCTGCTCCGCCGCTTGGGCGCGCAGGCGTCGCCAGTTGCCGGCGACGGCCGCGAGGTCGATCTCGAGTTCGGCCGCCTCAGCGGCCGGGATCATGCACCACGTCGAGGTCGGCGAAGCGGGTGAACTCGCCCTCGAACAGCACGTCGATCTTGCCGGTGGGGCCGTGGCGCTGCTTCTCGATCAGGATCTCGGCCTTGTTGTGGACCTGCTCCATGTCCCGCTGCCACTTGTCGAGCGCGCCCTGGAACTTGTCCTCGCTGTCGAAGGCCATCTGCTTGGGCGCGCGCTGCTGCAGGTAGTACTCGTCGCGGTAGACGAACATGACCATGTCGGCGTCCTGCTCGATGGTGCCGCTCTCGCGCAGGTCGGAGAGCTGGGGGCGCTTGTCCTCGCGGCTCTCGACGGCGCGGGAGAGCTGGCTGAGGGCGAGGACGGGGACGGCCAGCTCCTTGGCAATGGCCTTCAGGCCCTGGGTGATCTGGCTGATCTCGAGCACGCGGCTCTCGGGCTTGGTGCCGACGCTGGGGCGCATGAGCTGGAGGTAGTCGACGACGACGAGGCTCAGGCCCTTGGTGCGCTTGAGGCGGCGGCAGCGGGTGCGCATGGCGGAGAGGGTGAGGGCCGGGGTGTCGTCGATGTGCAGCGGCAGGCCGCCGACCTCGCGGCTGACCTGGACGAAGCGGTCGAAGTCGCGCTGGCCGATCTCGCCGCGGCGGATGCGGTCGCCGGAGACGCGGGCCTCCTCGGCGAGCAGGCGGGTGGCGAGCTGCTCGGCGCTCATCTCCAGCGAGAACATGGCGACGGCCCCGTCGGGCTGCTTGGCCGGGTCCTCGGCCTGGGCCTTGGCCACCAGGGCGCGCGCGGCGCCGAAGGCGATCTTGGTGGCGAGCGCCGACTTGCCCATGCCAGGGCGGCCGGCGAGGATCATCAGGTCGGAGGGGTGCAGGCCACCGATCTTCTTGTCGAGGTCGCGCAGGCCGGTGGACAGGCCGCTGACGTGGCCGGCCTGCTTGAAGGCGCGCTCCGCGCCACGGATGGCCTCGGTCAGCGCCCGCTCGAAGGTGATGAGGCCGCCTTCCGCGCCGCCCTTGGTGGCGAGGCCGAACAGGTGCGACTCGGCGACCTCGATCTGGCCGCGCCCGTCGAGCTCCGGCTCGCTGCCGAACGCGTTGTTGACGACGGTCTCGCCGATGTCGATGAGTTGGCGGCGCAGCCAGGTGTCGTGGATGGCGCGGCCATACTCGCCGGCGTTGATGATGCCGACCATGGCGGTCAGCAACTCGGCGAAGTAGGCGGTGCCGCCCACCTCGTCGAGCGCCCCGGAGTGCTCGAACTCGGCTTTCAGGGTGACGGCGTCGGCCAGTTGCCCGGCTTCGACCCGCCGCGCGATGGCCTGGTAGATGCGGCCGTGGACGGCGTCGGCGAAGTGGTCGGGGGAGAGGAAGTCGCTGACCCGCTCGTAGGCCTTGTTGTTGGCGAGCAGCGCGCCCAGCAGCGCCATCTCGGCCCGGTCGTTGGACGGGGGCCGGCGTTGCGACAGTCCGAAGAGCGGGGGATCGATGCTGTTCATTCGCGACGAATGATAGCCGACCACGCCGGCCGGCGTCAGTGGCCCGGCCTGTGGATGGCTGGGGATAACGGGGATAGTTCTGCGGGCGGCCCCCTCCCGCGCGGCGGGAGGGGGCGGCGCGTCAGCCGCGGTCGCCGCCGGCCTCGGCGAGGGCCGCGCCGAGCTCGAGGTCGTCCTCGGGGGCGACGTCCTCCTCGGCGGCCAGGCCGACCTGCTCGCCGCGGGCCTGCTTCTCGGCCTCCTCGGTGCTGCGGGCGACGTTGACGGTGACCGGCAGGCTGACCTCGGGGTGGAGCACGAGGCGGACCTGGCTGAGGCCGAGCGCCTTGATCGGCTCGTCGAGCACGACCTGGCTGCGGTCCACGGTCAGCCCGGCGGCGGTGACGCCCTCCGCGATGTCGCGCGCCGACACCGAGCCGTAAAGGCTGCCGCTCTCGCCCGCCTGGCGGATGACGACGACGGTGAGGCCGGCCATGCGCTCGGACAGGCGCTCGGCCTCCTCGCGGCGCTTGAGGTTCTGCGCTTCCAACTGGGCGCGCTGGGTCTCGAACTGGGCCAGGTTGGCCTTGGTGGCGCGCATCGCCTTCTTCTGCGGCAGCAGGAAGTTGCGGGCGTAGCCGGGGCGGACGCGGACGACCTCGCCCATCTGGCCGAGCTTGTCGATGCGCTGAAGGAGGATCAATTCAACGTTGGTGGCCATGATGCAGGCTCCCCTTAAGCCACGACGTAGGGCAGGAGCGCCAGGAAGCGGGCGCGCTTGATGGCGTTGGCCAACTCGCGCTGCTTCTTGGCGCTGACGGCCGTGATGCGCGAGGGCACGATCTTGCCGCGCTCGCTGAGGAAGCGGGACAGCAGGCGGACGTCCTTGTAGTCGATGGTCGGCGCGTTGGGGCCGCTGAACGGGCAGCTCTTGCGGCGTCGGTAGAAGGGGCGGCGGGCGCCGCCGGCGGCGGAGCGGCGGTTGGCCGGGCCGGTGTCCTCGGTGTCAGGGGCGTTGCGGTCGGACATGGCTTACTCCTCCCCCGGCTCGCGGGCGGTTGGACTCTCGGAGTCGCGGGCGCGGAACTCCTCGCGGTCGTCGAAGCCGCGCTTGCGGCCGCTCTCGAAGCGGCCGGCGGGCTTGGGGCCGCGGAAGCTGCGCTCGCGCTCGTCGGACTTGCGGGTCAGGATGGCGCTGGGCGCCTCGTCGATCTCGTCGACGCGGAGCGTCATGAAGCGGAGCACGTCCTCGTTGAGGCGCATCCGGCGCTCCATCTCGGTGATGAAGGCGGGCTTGGCGTCGAGGCCGAGCAGCATGTAATGCCCCTTGCGGTTCTTCTTGACGCGGTAGGCGAGGCTGCGCAGGCCCCAGTACTCGCGCTTCTGGACGGAGCCGCCCTCCGTCTCGAGGTCGGAGCCGATGGTGTCGGCGACCGCCTCGACCTGCTGCTGCGTCACGTCGTTGCGCGCGATGAACACGAATTCGTATAACGGCATGGGGACCCCTATGGCTGTGGTCGGCCCGGAATGGGCACAGCCGGGGCGGATGCCGCCACCCCGGCAGGGACGCCGCGCGGTATACGCCTTCGCGGGGCGAAAGCAAGTTGGGCCAGGGCGAGTTGGGCCAGGCTTCGCGCCCGTCGCGCCTCCCGTCGCGCCCCCGTTGCGCCGGTTGGAAACAGTCTCGTGATTGACACGATCGGGCGGTCGGGGCCATGTGCGGGCGCTCACGATCCAGGGTCCGGTTCAACGATGCCCGTGCACGCTTTCATCTTTCCTGGCCAGGGCAGCCAGGTCGTCGGCATGGGCCGCGACCTGGCCGCGGCGTTCGCCCCCGCCCGCGAGGTGTTCGGCGAGGTGGACGAGGTGCTGAAGCAGAAGCTCAGCAAGATCATGTTCGAGGGGCCGGGCGAGAGCCTGGCGATGACGGAGAACACGCAGCCCGCCCTGATGGCGATGTCGATGGCGGTGCTGCGGGTGCTGGAAGCGGAGGGCGGGTTCCGGCTGGAGGACAAGGCGGTGCTGGTGGCCGGGCACTCGCTGGGCGAGTACAGCGCCCTGGCGGCGGCCGGCGGGCTCGGCCTCGGCGAGACGGCCCGGCTGCTGCGGCGCCGCGGGCGGGCGATGCAGGAGGCGGTGCCGGCGGGCGAGGGCGCGATGGCGGCGCTGCTGGGCGTTGAGATGGAGCAGGTGGCGGCGATCTGCGCCGAGGCGGCGGTGTTCCGCCATGAGGACGGGCGCGAGGAGCGCCAGGTGGTCGAGGCGGCCAACGACAACGGCGGCGGCCAGGTGGTGATCAGCGGCCACAGGGAGGCGGTGGAGCGGGCGCTGGCGCTGGCCAAGGCGGGGGGCGTGAAGCGGGCGATGCTGCTGCCGGTGTCGGCGCCGTTCCATTGCGCGCTGATGGCGCCGGCGGCGGAGGCGATGCGCGACGCGCTGGGCGAGGTGGCGGTGCGCGCGCCGGTGGTGCCGCTGGTCGCCAACGTGACGGCGGAGCGGGCGGGTGAGCCGGACGAGATCCGCGACCTCCTGGTGCGGCAGGTGACGGGCACGGTGCGGTGGCGCGAATCGGTGCTGGCGGCGATGGCGATGGGGGTGGACAGCTTCGTCGAGCTGGGAGCGGGCAAGGTGCTGTCGGGGCTGGTGCGGCGGATCGCGCCGGAGGCGGCGGCGGTGGCGGCCGGCACGCCGGGGGAGATCGAGGCCGTGCTGAAGGGGCTTTGAGCGATGTTCCGGCTGGACGGCAAGGCGGCGCTGGTCACGGGGGCCTCGGGCGGGATCGGCGGGGCCATCGCGCGGGCGCTGCACGCGCAGGGCGCGGCCGTCGTGCTGTCGGGCACGCGGGCGGAGGCGCTGCGGACCCTGGCGGACGAGTTGGGCGAGCGGGCGCACGTCTGCGCCGCCGACCTGCGCGACCCGGCGGCGGCCGACGCGCTGGTCGCGGCGGCGGAGGCGGCGGCGGGGCCGCTGCACGTTCTGGTGAACAACGCCGGGCTGACGCGGGACGGGCTCGCGTTGCGCATGAAGGACGAGGACTGGCAGGCGGTGATGGAGGTCGACCTGGCCGCGCCGTTCCGGCTGGCGCGGGCGGCGCTGCGCGGGATGCTGCGGCGGCGGGCGGGGCGGATCATCGGCATCGGCAGCGTGGTGGGCGCGACGGGCAACCCGGGGCAGGCGAACTACGCGGCGGCGAAGGCCGGGCTGGTGGGCATGAGCAAGGCGTTGGCGCAGGAGGTGGGCAGCCGAGGCGTCACGGTGAACGTGGTCGCGCCCGGCTTCGTCGAGACGGCGATGACGGACGCGCTGGCGGCGGAGCAGAAGGCGAGGCTGGTGGGCGCGATCCCGCTGGGGCGGATGGGCCGGCCGGGCGACGTGGCGGCGGCGGTGGCGTGGCTCGCGTCCGACGAGGCGGGGTGGGTGACGGGAACGACGCTGCACGTCAACGGCGGCATGGCCATGATTTGAGGCGGCGACCTTGAACGAACGCGATCCGGGAGCTTGAAGGACGTTGATCCGGGCCGGGCGGCGGCGCGGCGGGATTGCTGCGGGCCTTGGCGGCCCTTGTTCAAGTGCCGCGCGCCTTGGCGGCCCTTGTTCAGGTATGGTATTCGCCGCGCTCCCCAGGGCCAACGCTCCCAAGGGCCGGGGCATGGTCAACCGCCGCGAGGCACACGGCAGACAGGAAACCGAGGGTACAGATGAGTGACATTGCCGAGAAGGTTAAGAAGATCGTCGTGGAGCACCTGGGCGTCGAGGAGAGCAAGGTGACGCCGGAGGCCTCGTTCATCGACGACCTCGGCGCCGACAGCCTCGACACCGTCGAGCTGGTGATGGCCTTCGAGGAGGCGTTCGGCGTCGAGATCCCCGAGGACGCGGCCGAGAAGATCAGCACGGTCAAGGACGCGATCGACTTCATCGACAAGCAGAAGGCCGAGTAGTCCGACGGCGGCGGACAGGGGATCGCGACGATGCGCCGAGTGGTCGTGACCGGGATGGGAGTCGCCTGCCCGTTGGGGGTGGGCGTGGAGCACGTCTGGAAGCGCCTGACCAACGGCGAGAGCGGGATCAGGGCGATCCAGTCGTTCGACACCGCGGACCTGCCGGCCAAGGTCGCGGGCCAGGTGCCGGCCGGGACCCGCTCAGAGGGCGGGCTCGACCTCGCGGAATGGATCCCGCCCAAGGACCACAAGAAGATGGACCGCTTCATCCACCTCGCGCTGGTCGCGGCCAGCGAGGCGGTGGAGGACAGCGGCTGGGTGGCGCGGACCGAGGAGGACCAGTGCGCCACGGGCGTGATGATCGGCTCGGGCATCGGCGGCATCGGCACCATCTACGAGGCCTCGGTGATGGTCTACCAGGGCAAGGCGCGGCGGCTGTCGCCGTTCTTCATCCCGGCGTCGCTGATCAACCTCGGCTCCGGGCACGTCTCGATCAAGTACGGGTTCAAGGGGCCGAACCACTCGGCGGTGACGGCCTGCGCGACGGGGGTCCACGCCATCGGCGATGCGGCCCGGCTGATCGGCTGGGGCGACGCGGACGTGATGGTGGCGGGCGGCGCGGAAGGGGCGGTGAACGTGCTGGGCATCGCCGGGTTCTGCGCCAGCCGGGCGCTGTCGACGGGCTTCAACGACCGGCCGGCCAGCGCCTCGCGCCCCTGGGACAAGGACCGGGACGGGTTCGTGATGGGCGAGGGCGCGGGCGTCGTCGTGCTGGAGGAACTGGAGCACGCGCGGGCGCGCGGGGCCAGGATCTACGGCGAGGTGTGCGGCTACGGCATGTCGGGCGACGCGCACCACATCACAGCGCCGGCCGAGGGGCATGACGGCGCGTTCCGGGCGATGCGGGCGGCGTTCCGCAACGGCGGCGTGCGGCCGGGCGACGTGCAGTACATCAACGCGCACGGCACCAGCACGCCGCTCGGCGACGACCTGGAACTGGAAGCGGTGGAGCGGTTCTTCGGCGACGACGCGCGGGGCGTCGCGATGTCCTCGACCAAGTCGGCGACCGGGCACCTGTTGGGGGCGGCCGGGGCGGTGGAGGCGATCTTCTCCTTGCTGGCCATCCGCGACGGCGTCGTGCCGCCGACGCTGAACCTCGAAGCGCCGAGCCGGGACAGCGTGATCGACCGGGTGCCGCTGGCCGCGCAGGAGCGCCGCGTGGACATGGCGCTGTCCAACAGCTTCGGGTTCGGCGGCACCAACGCCAGCATCCTGTTCAAGCGCGCGGCCTAGTCCCCCCGCCCGGTGCGCGCCGTCGCGGTTCTGCTGGGCCTCGCCTTGCTGCTCGGGGGCGGCGCGTGGTTCGCGGTGCGCGCGTATCACGCGCCCGGCCCGCTCGGCGAGGCTCGGGCCGTGGTGGTGCCGCGCACGACGCTCGACCAGGTGACGGAGCTGATGGCGCGGGAAGGCGTGATCGACAGCCCGGCGGCGCTGCGGCTGGCGGCGCTGGCGACGCGCGGTCAGGGGCCGGTGCGGGCGGGCGAGCTGATGTTCCCGGCGGGGGCGAGCCTCGCGCAGGTGCTGGAGGCGCTGCGGTTCGGCAAGCCGGTGCAGCACCGGCTGACGATCCCGGAAGGGCTGACGGCGACGCAGGTGGCGGCGCTGGTGGCGGGCGCCCCGGCGCTGGAGGGCGGCGTCACCGTGCCGGAGGAGGGCAGCATCCTGCCAGAGACCTACGCCTACGACCGCGGCACGGCGCGCGAGACGCTGCTCGGCCGGGGGGCCAAGGCGATGGATCGGGCGTTGGACCAGGCCTGGGCCGAGCGGCAGGAGGGCACGCCGCTCGCCAGCGCGCAGCAGCTCCTGGTGCTGGCCAGCATCGTCGAGCGCGAGACGAGCCGGCCGGAGGAGCGGCCTCGGGTGGCGGCGGTTTACCTCAACCGGCTGCGCCGGGGGATGCGGCTGCAATCGGACCCGACGGTGGTCTACGGCGCGAGCGGCGGCCTCGGCACGCTGGACCACGGGCTGACGCGGGCCGAGCTGGACCGGGACGACCCTTACAACACCTACCGCAACGCCGGCCTGCCGCCGGGGCCGATCAGCATGCCGGGGGTGGCGTCGCTGAAGGCGGCGGCACGGCCGGCGGACACGGACGAGCTGTTCTTCGTCGCCGACGGCACGGGCGGGCACGCCTTCGCGCAGACCGAGCGGGAGCATGGGCGCAACGTGGCGCACTGGCGGGAGGTCGAGCGGCGGCGGGCCGCGGCGGCCCAGCCGGTCGCGCGCTGAGGTGGGCGGGGATGACGCAGCCACTGGCACGCAGCCCCTGGCGTCGATGACCGGCTTCGCCCGCGCCGAGGGCGTCGAGGCGGGCCTGGCCTGGGCTTGGGAGCTGCGCAGCGTCAACGGGCGGGGGCTCGATCTCAAGATGCGGCTCCCGGCCGGGTTCGACGGGCTGGAGCCGGCGTTGCGCGAGCAGGCGGGGCGGGCGCTGCGGCGCGGCAACGTCGGGGCGGTGCTGACGGTCAAGCGCGAGGAGCGGGCGCGGCTGGTGGCCGACGCGGAGGTGCTGGACGACCTGCTGGGCCTGGCCGCGGCCATCGCGGCGCGCATCCCCGGGGCGCCGCCGCCGCGGGCCGAGCTGCTGCTGGCGTTGCCCGGCGTGGTGCGGATGCCGAGCGCCACGGAGAAGGGGGTGCCGGACTCCGGATTGGAGGCGGTCCGCGCCGGGTTCGCGGCGGCGTTGGCCGCCTTGGTGAAGGCGCGGCGTGAGGAGGGGGCCCGGCTGGCCGGGGTGCTGGGGGGGCAGCTCGACACGATCGCGGCGTTGCGGACGCGGGCGGAGGAGGAGGCGGCCGACCAGCCGCGGCTGCAGCGCGAGCGCATGATGGAGAGCCTGGCCGGGCTGCTGCGCGACCAGCCGGGGCTGCCGGCGGAGCGGATCGCGCAGGAGGTCGCCTTGCTGGCGACCCGGGTGGACGTCCGCGAGGAGCTGGACCGGTTGGCGGCGCACGTGGAGGCGGCGCGGACGCTGCTGGACGAGGGCGCGGGGGTGGGGCGGCGGTTCGACTTCCTGGTGCAGGAGTTCGTGCGCGAGACGAACACGCTGTGCAGCAAGTCGGCGTCGGTGCCGCTGACGACGACGGGGCTGCGGCTCAAGGCGGTGATCGAGCAGATGCGCGAGCAGGTGCAGAATGTCGAGTGAGGCCGCCGGGGGGGTGGCGCGGCGGGGGGTCTGCCTGGTGCTGTCGGCCCCGGCGGGGGCGGGCAAGAGCAGCATCCTGCGGGCGCTGCTGGCGGAGGAGCCGAGGTTGGCGCTGTCGGTGAGCGCCACCACGCGGGGGCCGCGGCCAGGGGAGCGGGACGGGGTGCATTACCATTTCACCGACCCGGCCGGGTTCGACGCGATGGTGGCGCGAGGGGAGATGCTGGAATGGGCGACGGTGTTCGGGCGCAGCTACGGCACGCCCCGCGCGCCGGTGGAGGCGGCGTTGAGGGTGGGTCGGGACGTGGCGTTCGACATCGACTGGCAGGGGCACCGGCTGCTGCGGGCGGCGCTGCCGGACGACGTGGTGAGCGTGTTCGTGCTGCCGCCCTCGTTGAGGGCGTTGCAGGCGCGGCTGGAGGAGCGGGGCGGCGACTCGGCGGGGGAGATCGCCCGGCGCATGGCGGCGGCGCGGGGCGAGATCGGGCACTGGGGCGAGTTCGATCACGTGATCGTCAACCGCCGCTTCGAGAAGGCCGTGGAAGAGATCCGGGCCGTGTTGCGGGCGGCGCGAAGCTCGGGGCGGCGGCAGGTTGGGCTGGAAGGATTCGTGGCGGGGCTTTGAGGCGAGGCCAGATCCAGGCCGAAGTTGAAGCATCACGGCTTGGGCGACGGTGGAAGAAACCAGGTCGCCGCTTCTCAGAAGCGTCACCAAGGGCCGCGAGTGAGGCCTGGCGGACGAGGCCCCTATTTCAGCGGATCATGCCCCCAGTTCATCAGCGAATGCCGCCAACGCGTGTCCGTCACGTCGCCCTGCGGCCGCTGCGCCGAATGCCGGTGCACGTAGCCGATCACCTTTCGCATCGCCTCGAAATCCGCGTCCGTCAGGTCGTCCTGCTTCGTCCCGGTGATCTCCACGATCCGCTGCCCCATATGGTGCCCGACCGCCTCGCCCCCGCCCGGCTCCGACTTGGTGCCGCCGCCCGGCAGCATCCCCACCGACCGGCTGTCGTCGCTCTCCAGCCACGCCGCCAGTTCGCTCCGCGTCATGTTCACCACCCGGCGGAACTCCGTCAGCGTCTCCCGCTGCTCGTCGGTCACGACAGCGCCTCCACCAGCTCGGCCTTGCGCATCTTCGACCGCCCCCGAATCTCCCGCGCCGCCGCCCGTTCGCGCAACTCCGGCACCGTCAGGCTTTCCAGCCGCGCCGCCGTCGTCTTGGCCGCCACGTCGTCCGGCTGGCCGGAGTGCTGCTTGCCCTTCCGCGTGTCCGCCCGCTTCTTGTCCGACGTGCGCTTGTACTCGCTGTCGCTGAGCTTCTCCCGGGCCTTCTTCGGCAGGTAGCGCTCCCCCGTCTCGCCGCTGTCCTGGCCCGACTTCGTCCCCCACTCCTCCCGCGTCCACTGCGCCAGGTGGTTGTCCTTGCTCTTCTTGCCCTCGTAGCCGCCGCCCTCGGCCTTATACTCGTGCACCGCCAACTGCGCCTTGCGCGCCGACCACTGCCCGGCGTTGCCCCCCTTGTCCCCTGCCGTCACCCGCGCCTTCACCGTATCCCACAACGCCGGGTCCGTCCGTTTCGCAGTCGACGCCATCGCCAGCCTCTCTCCCCAGCCTCTCCGATCGGGCGACGCTTGACGTAAGCCGAACCCCGCCCTCGTCAATCCTCCGTGCCGATCACCGCCGCCCGTCCTCGGCGTAAGGGTTGGTCGTCCCGCGCAGCAGCAGCCGGATCGGCACCCCCGGCAGGGCGAACGCGTTGCGCAAGCTGTTCACCAGGTAGCGCTGATAGGCGTCCGGCATCCGCTCCGCCCGCGTGCCGAACGCGATGAACGTGGGCGGCCGCGCCTTGGCCTGCGTCACGTAACGCAGCTTCAGCCGCCGCCCGTCCACCAGCGGCGGCGCGTGCCGCGCCAAGGCCTCCTCGAACCACCGGTTCAGCGCCCCCGTCGCCACCCGCTTGTTCCAAACCTCGTGCGCCGCCCGCACCGCCGGCAGCAGCCGCTCCACCCCGGCTCCCGTCAGCCCCGACAGCGTCACCACTGGGATGCCCTTCATCTGCGCCATCCCGCTTTCCAGCCGCTCCACGATCCCCTTGCGCGTCCCGGTGCGGTCCTCGACCGCGTCCCACTTCGTCAGCGCCAGCACGCAGGCCCGGCCTTCGCGCTCCACCAGCCGCCCGATCTGCAGGTCCTGCTCGTGCAGCCCCAGCACGGCGTCGACGCACAGCACCACCACCTCGGCCATCTTCAGCGCCTCGATGCTGGCGCTCACCGACATCTTCTCCAGCGCCTGCTCCACCCGCGCCTTCTTGCGCAGCCCGGCCGTGTCCACCAGCTCGATCCGCCCCGCCGCGTCGGCGAACGCGACCGCCACCGCGTCGCGCGTCAGCCCCGGCTCCGGCCCGGTGATCATCCGCTCCTCGCCCAGCAGCCGGTTGAGCAGCGTGCTCTTGCCCGCGTTCGGCCGCCCGACGATCGCGAGCTTCAACGCCCGCTCCCCCTCCTCCGCCGCGTCGTCCCCCGCGTCATTCTCTTGCGCCGGCAGCCGCTCGGCGATCTCGCTCATCAGGTCCGACAACCCGTCCCCGTGCTCCGCCGACAGCGCCAACGGCGAGCCCAGCCCCAGGCTGAAGGCCTCCATCGCCGCCGCCGCCCCGGCCCGCCCCTCCGCCTTGTTCGCCACCAGCAGCACCGGCCGCCCTTGCCGCCGCAGCCACGCCGCGAAGTGCTCGTCCGCCGGCGTGATCCCCGTCCGCACGTCCACCACGAACAGCACCAGGTCGGCCAGCGCCACCGCCGCCTCCGACGACGCCCGCATCCGCCCGAACAGCGAGTCCGGCGCCGCCTCCTCCAGCCCGGCCGTGTCGATCAGCCGCACCCGCTTGCCCCGAAGCAGCGCCTCCGCCTCCTTGCGGTCCCGCGTCACCCCCGGCGTGTCCGACACCAGCGCGTGCCGCCGCCCGGCCAGCTTGTTGAAGATCGTGCTCTTGCCCACGTTGGGCCGCCCCGCGATCACCACCACCGGCATCGCGCCGCTCACGACGCGTCTCTGAAGCTTGGGCCGCTCACGGCGCGTCCCTGAAGCTTGGGCCGCTCACGGCGCGTTCCGCTCCACGGCACCGCTCACGACGCGTCCCTATCGATCATGCCGCTCACGGCGCGTCCCGCTCACCGAAACGCCTGCAAGGTCCCGTCGTCGCTGACCAGGAACAGCATCCCCGCCGCCGCCACCGGCGCCACCGCCGCCGCGTCGCTCAGATCGATCTGCCCGATCAGGCTCCCGCTCACGGGGTCGACTGACAGCGCGTGCTCGTTGCTCCCGGCCAGGATCAGCTTGCTCGCCGCCATCACCGGCCCGGTCCAGTACAACGGGTCGCGCTTGCGCTCCTCGTCGCCGAACCGTGGCAGCTCCGTCACCCAACGCGCCTGCCCGTCGTCCCGCCCAATCGCCGCCAGCGTCTGGTCCGCGGTCTGCACGTAAAGCCAGTCCCCCGCCAGCCAGGGCGTCTGCAGCCCGCCCACCTCCCGCTCCCACAGCCGCCGCCCCGAGCGCAGGTCGAGCCCGACCAGCAGCCCGCCGCCGCCGATCGCGAACACCAGGCCTTGGTCGATCACCGGCAGCGCCCGGATCGCCGCCAGCTCCCGCAGCCCGCCCCGCCCCCGCCCGGACGACAAGCTGTCGCTCCAGATCAGCGCCCCGCTCTCCGCCCGCAACGCCACCAGGTCGCCCGAGCCGAACCCGGCCACGATGATGCCGTCCGCGAACGCCGGCGCCGCCTGCCCCAGCAAGGTCGTCGCCGCCGCGTTGGCCTGGTAGCCCCACTGCCGCTCGCCCTTGTCCGCCGTGAACGATTGCAGCCGGTCGTCGAGCGTCAGCACCAAGAGCCGCCCGTCCGCCACCGTCGCCGCCGAGCGCGCCGGCGAGCCGAGCGGCTTGCGCCACCGGATCGCCCCCGTGCCGGCGTCGAGCGCCAGCAGCTCGCCCCGCCCCGTGGTGGCGTGAACCATCCCGCCCGCGCCCCCGCCCGCGCCCCCGCCCGCGAACGACACCCCGCCGCCCACGTTGGTGCTGCGGTCGCCCTCCCCTTGCGTGTCCGTCCGCCAGGCCCGCCGCCCGCCGCCCAGCTCGAACGCGCTCACCATCCCGTCGCTGTCCATCGTGACGACGTGCCCGGGGATCACGATCGGCTGCGCCGTGATCTTGCGCCGGTACCCTCCGCCCTCGCCGATGGACGCCCGCCACGCCGGGGCGAACCCGCCGACCGCCACGTTGCCGACCACGTGGCTGGCCGCGCCGCCCGGCTGCGGCCACTGCGCCACGTCGGCCGGCGGCGGCACCGTCACCCGCCGCGCGTCGGCCGGGTTCAGCACCAGGCCGCGCTGCGTCGCGGTGACCGACTCGCGCTTGCCCGGCAGCGGGTCCTTGGCCGTGGTCAGCAGCCCGTCGATCGTGCTGCACCCCGCCGCCGCCAGCGGCAGCAGGAGCGCCCCTCGTCGCGGCAGCAGCCGCGCGCCTTCTGTCGGCAGCAGCCGCGCCTCTTTTGTCGGCAGCAGCCGCGCGCCTTCTGTCGGCACCTGCGGCCCCTCGTCCCCTGCCCTGCCCGTCACGCCGCGCACTCCGTCGCCCAGGCGGCGCTCATCCGCCCGCCCCCTGCACGGCCCCCGGCGTCTCGCCCAGCCGGCTCAGCAGCCCCGTCGCCCGCGCCCGCACGCCCTCCGGGGCCGCCCCGTCCGCCAGCAGCCGCTTCAGCACGTCCCGCGCCTTGCCCTCGTCGCCCGTGCGGATCGCCAGCAGCGCCTCGTTCTCCATCGCCAACGCCCGCCACGGGCTGCCCGGCGCCAGCAGCGGCGCGAGCCGCCCCTCCACCGCCGCCGGCTCGCCCCCGTCCACCTGGTGCTGCACCCACATCAGGTCGGCCGCCCCGCGCAGCAGCGGGTCGGCGGACGTGTCGGCCGACACCTGGTCCCACAGCCCCAGCGCCGCCTGCAGGTCGCCCGCCCCGGCCCGCAGCGCCGCCTCTCGCATCCGCGCCAGCGTGCGATACCCGGGTGGCCCGTTCGCCGCGATGTCGGCGAACGTCGCCGCCGCCTGCTGCCGGGACGCTGCCGCGTCGCCGGCCGCCGGCAGCCCGGCCGTCTCCCGCATCGCCCCCAGGAACGACGCCGCCACCTGGCTCGTCTGCTTCTGCGACTGCCACCGCCACGCCTGCCACCCGCCGACGCCCACGATCACCGCCACCACGGCCGCCACCATCACGCCGGCGTACCGCTTCAGCAGCGCCTGCGTCCGCTCGGCCCGCAGGTCCTCGCCGATCTCGTCGAAAATATCTGCCACGCGCGTTCCTGCCCTGCCCGCCACCACCCGGGCCGAACCCGCCGAGCGGTCCGGGCCAGGACAGGGCGCCATGCCAATCCCGTGCCGTGGCGGCACCCGCCCCGGCCGCGGCGGACCATAGCGAGGCCGCCGGGCCAGGGCAAACTGGGCTAAGGCAAACCGGGTCAGGCAAACCGGGCCAGGCAAACCAGCCCCGCCTCGCTCCCGCGCCGTTCGCTTTCTGGTAACCCGGACCTGCGTTAATGCGCCATGCGCCTGCCGCCCCTTCTCCTCGCCGTCCTCCTCGGCCCGGCCCTGTCCGCCTGCGGGCCGGAGCCGGTCGCCGCCCTCGCCGGGGTCGAGATCGCGACCGTTGCCGTGTTCGGCCGCGGCCTGGTCGACATCGGCGTGTCCGCCGTGTCCGGCCGCGACTGCTCCATCGTCCGGCTCGACCGCGGCCTCACCTACTGCGAACCCAAGCAAATCCCCGTGCGTGAAGCCTACTGCACCCGCACCCTCGCCGCCGTCGATTGTTGGGCCAGCCCCGCCGTCCTGCCCACCCCCCGCCCCGGCGTCGGCTATACGCCGCCGCCGACCAAGGCCCAGCTCCGCTACCGCGACGCCCCCTGGCCGAAAACCCTGAACGCCTCGTGATCTGCCAGGCCAGGCCAAGCCAGGCCAGGCCAAGCCAGGCCAGGCCAAGCCAGGCCCCGGTCCGGGCCGCCACCCGACGCGGCCAGGTCGATCGCCGCTGCTCCGGGCTTGCCCACGAACGGGGAGCGGCCACGACCATCACCCGGCGGCGTCCTGCGAAGCCGCGCCCGCCGCCGTCCCCCCCTAGCCATCCCGCCCCTGGCCGTCCAGCCCTCGGGCATTACCGCCTCCCGCGCGGACCCGGCCGCGCTCACCCCCGGAACCGCACCAGCCGCCCCCCGGGCGTCCCCAGCACCTCGTCGTCCCGCATCACCACGCGGCCCCGCACCACCGTCATTCGCGGCCACCCCGTCACCCGCATTCCCGCGAACGGCGTCCAGCCGCACGGGGACGCGATCCAACCCTCCTCGATGGTCCGCCGGCGCCCCATGTCCACCACGGTGAAGTCCCCGTCGTAGCCCATCGCCATCCGCCCCTTCCCCACCGCGCCGTAGACCCGGGCCGGCCCGGCGCACATCAGGTCCACCATCCGCCCCAGCGTCAACCGGCCCGCGTTCACGTGGTCCAGCATGATCGGCACCAGCGTCTGCACCCCCGTCAGCCCGGCCGCCGTGTCCGGCCAGGGCCGCGCCTTCGCCGCCCGCGGGTGCGGCGCGTGGTCCGACCCGATCGTGTCCGCCCTCCCGTCCGCCACGGCCGCCCACGCCGCCTCGTAATGCCGGCGGTCGCGGATCGGCGGGTTCATCACCGCCATCCCCCCCAACCGCTCGTACACGTCCGGCCCCCACTGCGTCAGGTGGTTGACCAGCAGCTCCACCGTCGCCACGCCGCGGAACCCGGCCAGGTAGGCCAGCTCCTCCGCCGTCGAGACGTGCAGGATGTGCGCCGGCCGCCCCGTCCGCCGCGCCAGCGCCATCAGCCGCCGGGTGCCCAGGAACGCGCACTCCACGTCCCGCCACTCGGCGTGGCGAGCGTAGGGATCGCCTTGCTTGAACATCCCCTTGCGCGCCTGCAACCGGTACTCGTCCTCGCTGTGATAGGACACCCGCCGTCGCCCGCTCCGCATCACCGCTTCCAGCCCGGCGTCGTCCTCGATCATCAGGTCGCCGGTCGAGCTGCCCGCGAACACCTTGATCCCGCACACTCCCGGCTCCAGCTCCAGCCCCGCCAACGCCCCGGTGTTCGCCCGCGTCGCCCCCACGTAGAGCCCCATGTCGCACCAGGCGGCCCGCTCCACGTAGTCGCGCTTCCACGCCACCCGCGCCGCGTCCGTCACGCTCGGCGCGGTGTTCGGCATGTCGAACACCGCCGCCAGCCCGCCCAGCACCGCCGCCCGCGTCCCGGTCGGGATCGTCTCCACCGCCGGGTCGCCCGGGTCGCGCAGGTGCACGTGCGGGTCGATCAGCCCCGGCAGCACGTGCAGCCCGCCGGCCTCGATCACCTGCTCCGCCGACGCCCCCCCGAGCGCCCCGATCGCCGCGATCCGCCCGTCCCGAACCCCCACGTCCGCCGCCGCCTCGCCCCAGGGCAGCACGCAGGTGCCCCCCCGGATCAGCAGGTCGTAATGCTCGGCCATCGCCTCAGCTCCCCAACGCCTCGAACACGTCGCCCCCAGCCGCCCGCCCCTCGACGTGCGCCCGGTGCCACAGCGCGTAGAACAGCAGCGTCCACGCCGCAAACCCCTCCCGCCGCCCCGACGCCGCCCGGAACAACGCCTCCACCCGCCCCGGCTCCGCCACCGCCGCCACCCCCGGCGAGCGCGCCACCAGCGGCCCGAGCCGCGCCCCCTGCCCGGCGATCCACGCCCCGATCGGCACCGTGAACCCCTGCTTCGGCGCGAACGGGGCCGCCGTCGGCATCGCCCCCGCCAGCCACCGCCGCAGCAGCCACTTGCCCCGCCCGTCCCGCACCTTCATCGCGTCCGGCAGCCGGAACCCGACCGCCGCCACCGCCGGGTCCAGCATCGGGGTCCGCCCCTCGACCCCGTGCGCCATCAGGCAGCGGTCCAGCTTCAGCAGCAGGTCGTGCGGCAGCCAGTCCGCCATGTCGGTCGCCTGCGCCGCCTGCAGCCGCGTCCGCCCTCCCCGCGCCGCCGCCCCCTCGCTCGCCGCCAGCCCGTCGCGCCACCCGGCCGGGGCTTGCCGCAGTACGCCCAGCCGGTCGAACGTTCCCCGCCCCCGCATCAGCCGCCCGCCCTGCCACCACGGCCGCATCGCGCTGCGATACCGCCCGTAGCCCGCGAACACCTCGTCGCCACCCTCGCCGCACAGCACCACCTTCACCTCCGCTCGCGCCCGCCGCGCCAGGAACCAGGTCGGGATGATCGCGTAGTCCGCCGCCGGGTCGTCCATGCAGGCGACGATCTCCGGCAGGTGCCGCCACACCATCGCCTCCGTGATCTCGACGCCCTCGTGCCGGGCGCCGGCCGCCCGCGCCACCGCCGCCGCCCGCCCCCGCTCGTCCGCCGCCGCCCCGCCCGCGAACCCGGCCGTGTAAGCCAGCACCCGCCCCCCGCTCAGCCGCGCCATCGCCGCCAGGATCGCCGCGCTGTCGACGCCGCCCGACAGGAACATCCCGAACGGCACGTCGCTGCGCTGGTGCGCCGCCACGCTGTCCATCAGCGCCGCGTCCAGCCGCGCCAGCGCCGCCGCCTCCGTCAGCCCCTCCGGCGTCCCGTCCGCCCCTCCTTCCGGCCCCCCCTCCGGCCCCCCCTCTGGCAACGCCGCCACCCGCGACCGCGCCAGCACGTGCCCGTCCGCCACCCGCAGCGTTTCCCCCGGCAGCACCCGCTCGATCCCGGGAAAGATCGTCTCGGCCCCGGTGGTGAACTGCATCTGCAGCAGCTCGTCGCGCGCCGCCGGCCGCACGCCCCGCGCCACCAACCCCGCGTCCAGCAGCGCCCGCGGCTCCGACGCGAACGCCAGCCCCCCCGCCACCTGCGCCGTGTAAAGCGGCTTGATCCCGAACGGGTCGCGCGTCAGCGCCACGCTGCGCTGCGCCCGGTCGTGGATCGCGATGGCGAACATCCCCCGCAGCGCCGCCGCGAACCCCGGCCCGTCCCGCAGCCACAGGTGCAGCGGCGGCTCGCAATCGCTGCCGGTCGCGAACGCGACGCCCGGCAACGACGCCCGCAACGCCAGGTCGTTGTAGATCTCCCCGTTCGCGACCAAGGCCGCGGACCCCGCGAACAGCGGCTGGTCCCCGCCCGCCACGTCCACGATCGCGAGCCGCGTGTGGACCAGCGCCGTCCGCCCCACGGTCGTGTGCCCGGCCCCGTCCGGCCCCCGGTGCGCCAGCGCCCGCGCCAGCGCCGCCAGCGTGTCCGCGCCCGGCGCCGCCGCGCCCGGCGCCATCACCATCCCGGCGATGCCGCACATCAGCCGCCCACCGCCATCGCCGGTTCCGTCGCGCGCCCGCTCGCATCCCCGGTCGCGCGCCCCATCGCCGCCAGCCCCGCCCGCCACCGCCGCACCACCGGCTCCTCGGCGTGGGTCGCCTCCCACTCCGCCCGCCCCGCCGCCCGCAACCGCCCCGCCAGGCCCGCGTCCTCCACCACCGCCCGGATCGCCCCGGCCAGCGCCGCCGCGTCCTCCACCGGGACCAGCAGCCCGGTGTCCCCGTCCCGGATCAGCTCCCGCGGTCCGTCCGACGCCGCCGCCGCCACCGGCACCCCGGCCGAGAACGCCTCCAGCACCACGTTGCCCAGCGGCTCCTGCCGGCTCGGGCACGCCAGCACCGTCGCCGCCGCCAGCAGCGCCGCCTGGTCCCCCCGCCATCCCAGCATGTGCGTCCGCGCCGCCACCCCTTCCGAGCGCGCCAGCCGCAGCAGCGCGTCCCGCTCCGGCCCTTCCCCGGCCAGCGCCAGGTGCGCGCCCGGCACCAGCCGCATCGCCCGCACCAGCACGTCGAACGCCTTGTTGCGGTGCAGCCGCCCCATCGCCAGCACCACCGGCGCGCCCGCCGGCACGGGCAACGCCGCCGGCCGCGCTCCGCGGAGGTCCGGCGAGAAGTTCGGCAGGTGGTGCGCCCGCCCCGGCGGCCACCCCTGCCGCTCGATCCACGCCACGATCCCCCGCGTGTTGCCCACCAGGTGGTCGCACCGCCGGAACCGCCGCAGGTCGTAGTAGCCCCCGAGCCGCCCCGCCAGCACCCAATCCCCCGCCGGCGTCATCGCCGCCGCCCGTCCCATCCACGCCATCACCAGCCGAGGCCCGAACGCCCGCAGCCGCCGCCGCAGCCGCGGCCGGGTCACGAGGTCGAGCCCGCCCCCGAACGCGAGTTCCGTCGGCCGCAACCCCCCGGCCGCCAGCCGCGCCGCCCGCGCCCCGTCGCGCCGGATCACCGGCAACACCTCCTCCCCCGCCGCGTGCAGCGCCAAGGTCAGCCGCTCGAAGAACAGCTCCGCCCCGCCCGCCGCCGCCCCGGCCATCACGTGCGCCATCCTCACGCCGCCCCCAGCCGCGACGCCGCCCCCAGTCGCAACGCCGCCTCCGCCGCCGCCGCCACCGACAGGTCGGCCATCGCCGGCCCCGCCGCCAGCACCGCCGCCGCCCGCCGCCCCGCCGGCGCGTACTCCCGCGCCGGCGTCGGCCCGAACAGCCCGAGCGTCGCCGTCCCCGCCGCCGCCGCCAGGTGCATCAGCCCGGAATCGTTGCCGACGAACAGCCCGCACCGCGCCAGGCACGCCGAGGCTTCCGGCAGGCTCAGCCGCCCGCACAGGTCCACCGCCCCCGGCAGCCCCGCCAGCACCGGCGACGCCATCGCCCGCTCCGCCGCGCCCGGCCCCGCGAACACCACCGGCCGCGCCCCCGGCATCCGCGCCGCCAACGCCTCGAACAGCGCCACGAACCGCGCCGCCGGCCACACCTTGCCGGACCAGTTCGCGGTCGGCCCCAGCCCGATCAGCGGCCCGTCCCCCGCCGGCAGCAGCGCCCGCGCCACCGCCCGGTCGGCCTCGTCGGTCCAGCACGTCGGCAGCGGCGGCGGCGTCAACCCCAAGGCCCCGGCCAGTTGCGCCGTCTTGTGCCCCTCCCGCCGCCCGTCCCCCCAGCCGCGCCGCAGCACCGCCCGCCGCCGCGCCGGCACCAGGAACGCCAGCGCCGACCCCCGCAGGTCCACCACCAAGTCCCAGACCGTGCCCACCGTCTGCCGCCACAGCCCCAGCCAATGCCCGTCGAACCGCCGCTTCTCCAGCACCAGCGTGCGCTCCCGCCGCGGCATCCGCGCGAACACCCCCTCCGCCACCGGCCCGCAGGCGATGGTGAACCGCGCCGCCGGGTTGGCCCGCAGCAGGTGGTCCAGCACCCCGGTGGACAGGACCGCGTCGCCCAGCCGGGTCGCGGTGATGAACAGGACTCGCATGACCCGGCCGCTCTAAAGCGTTTTCACGTCACGTGAAACCGCCCTGGCCTTTGTTCCGCCCGGCTTCAGCTTGATCGGGCGCGGGCGTGCGCCCCAGCACGCCCACCCCACCCTGGCCTCCCTAACCCTGGCTTGCGGCCGCCGCCGCGCGTCCCCACCTCGCCTGCCATGACCAGCGTCACCTGCCTGCCCGACCGCGCCGCGCTCGAAGTCTCCGGCGAAGACCGGGTCTCCTTCCTTCAGGGCCTGGTCTCCAACGACGTCGCCGCCGCCACGCCGGGCCGCGCCGTCTGGGCCGCGCTGCTGACCCCGCAAGGCAAGTGGCTGGCCGACTTCTTCATCACCGCCGACGCCCAACGCCTGCTGCTCGACGTCGAGGCCGCCCAGGCCGCCATGCTCGCCCAGCGCCTCACCCGTCACCGCCTCCGCGCCAAGGTCGCGGTGAACCCGGTCCCGCTGCTGGTCCACGCCGGCTGGGATGGCCCGGCCCCGGTCATGGTGGGCCTCGGCGCGGTCCCCGATCCCCGCCTGCCCCAAGCCGGCTGGCGCTTGCTCGCCGCCCAGTCCCCACCGCTCACCGCGACCCCTGGCGACTACGACCGCCACCGCCTCGCCCTCGGCCTGCCCGACGGCTCCCGCGACCTGGAGCCGGAAAAGACGACGCTGCTGGAAGCGGGCTTCGACGAGCTGAACGGGGTGTCCTGGACCAAGGGCTGCTACATGGGCCAGGAACTCACGGCCCGCACCAAGTATCGCGGCCTGCTCAAGCGCCGCCTGGTGCCGGTCCGCGTCGATGGTCCCCTGCCCGCCCCCGGCACGCCCGTCACCGCCGCCGGCGCCGAGGTCGGCGTCATGCGCTCCGGCCAGCCCGGCCTCGGCCTCGCCCTGCTGCGCAACGACGCCATCAACCGCGAAAGCCTCGACTGCGGCGACGCCCGCCTCCTGCCTGCCCGCCCCGCTTGGTTCCCGCCCGAGGTCCTCAGCCCGGCCCCGGCGTCGGCATAGCCACTCGCCGTCCGACCCAATCCGGCCGCGGCGCCAAGGCGTGCGCCGCTCGCGCCCGCCGCAACGCCGCCAACGTGTCCGTCGGCCACGCCACGCTGCGCCGGGTCGAGAGATCGACCGTGAGATACATTAGTTCCTGCCGCGCCGCCGTGGCCCCGTCCCGCGCCCGGCGCAGCTCGTGCGCCACGTGCAGCCGCTTGGCATCCACCCCGAGCACCAGGCTGTCCACCGTCGTGGCGTCGCCGTCGAGCAGTTCCGCCAGGTAGAGGGTGTGCGTCTCCACCGCGAACGTCCCCAGCCCCGTCTGCCGCCGATACGCCTCCCCCAATCCGATCGCCTGCCACAGCGCGTCGGTCGCCTCGTCGCACAGCACGATGTAGTAGGCGAGGTTGAGGTGCCCGTTATGGTCGATCCACTCTGGCCGCACCCGGCCCAGCGCGCACGAGAACGGGGCCGCCAGGCGCGGCCCCGCGTCTTGCGCCAGCGCCCGCTCAGACGTCGTCGAAGCCTCCGCCGCCGTCGAGGCCCCCGTCGAACCCGCCCCCGTCGAACCCGCCGGCCTCCACGCCCGGGTCAGCGCCGGCCTGGTCCCAGCTCGCCGGCGTGCCGTAACCGCCCCCGTCGAAGCCACCCCCGCCGAAGCCGCCTTGGTCAACGCCACCTTGGCCGAACTCTCCGCCGCCCGCGTCGCTCGCCGGCGTCACCCCCGCGCCGTCGAAGGGGCTGCCAGCCTGGTCGCCCCCGCCGCCCCACGGCGACGCGGCCGGCGTCGCCGCCTCCGCCGCGCCGCCGTGATGGCCGCCGAACGCGCTCATCAGCGCGTTGCCCACCACCATGCCGCCGGCCACGCCCGCCGCCGTCGTCAGCGCCGAGCCGAGGAACCCCGAGCCGCTGCGCTGGAACATGCCCGGCTGGTAGTTGGGCGGGTATTGCGGCGGCGGCGGCGCGCCGCCCGGCTGGACGCCCTGGCCGTAGCCGGGCTGACCAGAGCCGGGCCGGCCGTAGCCGCCCCCCGCCGCCTGTTGCTGCCCGCCCCCGAACAGGCCGCCGAGGAAGCCCTTCTGCTGCTGCCCTTGCTGCGGCGCCTGCTGCTGCGCCTGCCGCGCCTGGTCCAGCTCCCATTGCAGCCGCTGGATGCGGTTCTGCGCCTCGGCCAGCGCCGCCTCCTGCACCACCGCCGTCTGGGTGATCCGGTAGCGGGCGTCCGGGTGCTGCTGGAACTGCTGCGCGATGAAGGCGTCCGCCTCGCGGTCGATCGGCGGCAGCGCCGGCAGCGACGCCGGCACGCTCCCCCGCTGGAAGCCGCCCGCCTGCGACCCGCCTGCTTGGCCCCCGCCGGCCACCCGCGCCACGTATCCGGAGATCAGCTCGCGTTCCTCGTTGGTCATCGCCGCCACCCTTGTTGATCGAGGCTTCGAGTTGGCCCGCGCCCAACTCACGTTCAAGACGCGAGCCCGAGCCGCCGCCACTCGATCGCCGGGCAGCGGTCCATCACCACCCGCACCCCCGCCGCCCGCGCCGCCGCCGCGGCCGCCTCGTCCACCACGCCGAGCTGCATCCACACCGTCCGCGCCCCCAGCCGCACCGCCTCCGCCACCACCGCGCCCGCGTGCTCGGAGGCGCGGAACACATCCACCATGTCGAGCGGCCCGGCCTCCGCCAGCCGCGCCACCACCGGCCGCCCGTGCAGCGACCGCCCCGCCAGCCCCGGGTTCACCCCCACCACGTCGAACCCGCGCGCCACCAGGAACCCCATGACGTAGTTCCCGGCCCGCTCCGGCTTGTCGGACGCCCCCACCACCGCGATGCGCCGGGTGTCCGACAGGATAGCCCGGATCGTCTCATCCATTCGGATACTCCTCAAAAGTAATTGCGCGACCGTTGCATAACGCCCGCGCCCGATTATTGTGCCGGCCGATGAACGAGCCGCCCAGCTTCCAAGAATTGATCCTGCGCCTGCACGCCTTCTGGGCCGCCCAGGGCTGCGTCGTCCTCCAGCCCTACGACATGGAGATGGGCGCGGGCACGCTGCACCCCGCCACCACGCTGCGCGCCCTCGGCCCCCGCCCCTGGCGCGCCGCCTACGTCCAGCCCAGCCGCCGCCCGTCCGACGGCCGCTACGGCGACAACCCCAACCGCCTCGGCCACTACTACCAGTATCAGGCCATCCTCAAGCCGACGCCCCCCGACCCGCAAGCCCTCCTGCTCGACAGCTACCGCGCCATCGGCCTCGACCCCCTGCTCCACGACATCCGCTTCGTCGAGGATGACTGGGAGAACCCCACCATCGGGGCCTGGGGCCTCGGCTGGGAGGTCTGGTGCGACGGCATGGAAACCACCCAGTTCACCTACTTCCAGCAGGTGGGCGGCATCCCGGTCGAGGTTCCCAGCGCCGAGTTCACCTACGGCCTCGAACGCCTGGCCATGTACGTTCAGGGCGTCGAGAACGTCTACGACCTCGACTTCAACGGCGCTGGCGTCAGCTACGGCGACGTGTTCCTCCGCAACGAGCGCGAGTACGCCGCCTACGGCTTCGAACGCGCCGACACCGCCATGCTCGCCCGCCACTTCCAGGACGCCGAGCAGGAGTGCCGCGCCCTCACGGAGGCCGGCCTCGCCCTGCCCGCCTACGACCAGTGCATCAAGGCTAGCCACCTGTTCAACCTGCTCGACGCCCGCGGCGTCATCTCCGTCACCGAGCGCGCCGCCTACATCGGCCGCGTCCGCGCCTTGGCCAAGGGCTGCTGCGAGCAGTACCTCGCCCACGACCCGGCCGTTGCCGCCGCCCAGGCAGCGGCCTAGTGTGCGCTGCGATGCAACACGATCCCACGAGCCGCCCTGCCCGGCCCCGCGAACGCCCGCGCCGCCGCCGCGCCTGATGCCCGACCTCCTGCTCGAACTGTTCAGCGAGGACATTCCCGCCCGCCTGCAGGCCCGCGCCGCCGCCGACCTCGCGCGCCTCGCCGCCGAAGCCCTCGCCCCCTTGCGCCCCGCCGCCGTCGAAACTTTCCACGGCCCTCGCCGCCTCGCTCTCGCCGCCGCCCTGGCGCTGGAGGTCCCGCCCACCGCCGCCACCGAGCGCGGCCCCCGCGCCGGTGCCCCCGCCCAGGCCCTCGAAGGCTTCCTGCGCAAGCACGGCGCCGCCCGCGACCAGCTCAAGGAGGAGGGCGGCCACTGGGTGCTGGCCCGGTCCGGCCCCGCCGTCCCCGCCGCCGCCCTCGTCGCCCAGGCCGTCCCCGCCCTGCTCCGCCGTTTCCCCTGGCCCAAGAGCATGCGCTGGGGCGACGGCAGCGCCTTCACCTGGGTCCGCCCGCTGCGCCGCATCCTCTGCCTGCTCGACGGCGAAACCGTGCCCTTCACCCTCGCCGATGGCTCCGACGACGGCCACGGCCTGGCCAGCGCCGACCTGACCGAGGGCCACCGCTTCCACGCCCCCGGTCCCTTCGCCGTCCGCGGCCTCGCCGATTGGCGCGCCGGCCTGCTCGCCCGCCGCGTCGTCCCCGGTGCCGCCGAGCGCCGCCGCATCATCGCCGACGGCATCGCCCGCCTCGCCGCCGCCGAGGGCCTCGAGGTCGTCCCGGACGACGCCCTGCTCGACGAGGTGGCCGGCCTCGTCGAATGGCCCGTCCCCCTGCTCGGCCGCATCGACGACGCCTACATGGACCTCCCCGCCGAGGTCATGCAGGTCAGCATGAGGGTCAACCAGCGCTACTTCGCCCTCCGCGGCGCTGACGGCCGCCCCGCCCCCCGCTTCGCCTTCGCCGCCAACATCGAGGCGACGGACGGCGGCCGCGCCATCGTCGCCGGCAACGAGCGCGTGCTGCGCGCCCGCTTCAGCGACGCCCGCCACTTCTGGGACCTCGACCGCCGCACCCCCCTGATCGACCGCCTGCCCGCCCTGGCCGCCATCACCTACCACGCCAAGCTCGGCTCCCAGGCCGACCGCGTCCGCCGCATCGAGGCCCTGGCCCGCCGCCTCGCCCCCCTGGTCGGCGCGGACCCGGCCCAAGCCGCCCGCGCCGCCCGGCTCGCCAAGGCCGACCTCACCACCGGCATGGTCGCCGAGTTCCCCGAGCTGCAAGGCGTCATGGGCGCGTACTACGCCGCCCACGACGGCGAGGCCCCCGCCGTCGCCGCCGCCGTCCGCGACCACTACGCCCCCCGCGGCCCCGCCGACCCGGCCCCGTCCGAGCCCGTCACGGTCGCCGTCGCCCTCGCCGACAAGCTCGACCAGCTCGCCGCCCTGTTCGCCGTCGGTGAGCGCCCCACCGGCTCCGGCGACCCCTACGCGCTGCGCCGGGCCGCTCTCGGCGTCATCCGCGTCGTCCGCGACAACGCCCTGCGCCTGAGCCTCGCCCCCTTGTTCGACGCCGCCGGGGCCGATCTCCCCGCCCCTCCGCCCACCCCGGCCCTGCTCGACTTCATCGCCGAACGCCTGCGCGTCCAGCTCCGCGCCGAGGGCGCGCGCCACGACGTGCTCGCCGCCGTGTTCGCCGCCCAGCCCGACGACGACCTCGTCCGCCTCCTCGCCCGCGCCGCCGCCGTCGCCGCCGTCTTCGCCACCGACGACGGCGCCAACCTCCTGGCCGGCGCCCGCCGCGCCGCCAACATCCTCCGCATCGAGGACAGGAAGGACGGCCCCCACGACGGCCCCGTCGACTCGGCGCTCCTCGCCGAACCGCCCGAAGCCGCCCTCGCCCACGCCCTCGACGCCGCCGAGGCCGCCCTCGCCGCCCACCTCCCCGCCGAACGCTTCGCCGACGCCATGTTGGCGCTCGCCGCCTTGCGCCCTAAGCTGGACGCGTTCTTCGACGCCGTGACCGTCAACGCCCCCGACCCGGCCCTGCGAGGCAACCGCCTCCGCCTGCTCGCCCGCGTCGGCAGGCTCACCCACCGCATCGCCGACTTCTCCCGCATCGAAGGCTGAAAGAGACCGACCCATGACCCAAGCCCAAAGCCAGGCCCAGAGCCAAGCCCAGAGCCAAGCCCAGAGCCGTTGGGTGTACAGTTTCGGCGCGGGCGGCAACGACGGCCGCGCCGACATGCGCGACCTGCTCGGCGGCAAGGGTGCCAACCTGGCCGAGATGGCCAGCATCGGCCTGCCGGTGCCGCCGGGCTTCACCATCACGACCGAGCTCTGCACCGCCTACTACGACAACGGCCGCCAGTACCCGGCCGACCTCAAGGCCCAGGTCGAGGCCGCCCTCGCCAAGGTCGAGCAGGCCGTCGGCCTCTCCTTCGGCGACGCGGGCAAGCCGCTCCTCGTCTCCGTCCGCTCCGGCGCCCGCGTGTCCATGCCCGGCATGATGGACACCGTGCTCAACCTCGGCCTCAACGACGACACCGTGCGCGGCCTCGAGGCCGCCAGCGGCGATCCCCGCTTCGCCTGGGACAGCTACCGCCGCTTCGTGCAGATGTACGGCTCCGTCGTCCTCGGCGTCGATCATCACCGCTTCGAGGACATCATCGAGACCGCCAAGATCGACGCCGGCGTCACCGAGGACACCGCCCTGTCCGCCGGGCAGTGGCAGGGCGTCGTCGCCGAGTACAAGGCCATGGTCGAGGACGAGCGCGGCCAGCCCTTCCCGATGGACCCGCACGAGCAGCTCTGGGGCGCGATCGGCGCCGTGTTCGGCAGCTGGATGAACCCCCGCGCCAACACCTACCGCCGCCTGCACGACATCCCCGCCTCCTGGGGCACCGCCGTCAACGTCCAGGCCATGGTGTTCGGCAACATGGGCGAGGACTGCGCCACCGGCGTCTGCTTCACCCGCGACCCCTCGACCGGAGAGGACACCTTCTACGGCGAGTTCCTGGTCAACGCCCAAGGCGAAGACGTGGTCGCCGGCATCCGCACCCCGCAGCCCCTCGCCCGCGCCCGCGCCAACCACGGCGAGGTCAGCATGGAGGAAGCCCTGCCCGCCGCCTACGCCGACCTGCTCCGCGTCCGCGAGACCCTGGAGCGGCACTACCTCGACATGCAGGACATCGAGTTCACCGTGCAGCAGAACAAGCTGTACATGCTGCAAACCCGCAACGGCAAGCGCACCGCCGCCGCCTCTCTGCGCATCGCCGTCGAGATGGCCAACGCCGGCCTGATCGACCGCCATGAGGCGGTGAAGCGCGTCGCCCCCTCGTCCCTCGACCAGCTCCTTCACCCCATGCTCGACCCCGACGCCCCCCGCACCCTGATGAGCAAGGGCCTCCCCGCCAGCCCCGGGGCCGCCAGCGGCGTCGCGGTGTTCAGCGCCGACGAGGCCGAGAGCCGCGCCGCCAAGGGCGAGGCCGTCATCCTGGTCCGCATCGAGACCAGCCCCGAGGACATCCACGGGATGCACGCCGCCCGCGGCATCCTCACCACCCGCGGCGGCATGACCAGCCACGCCGCCGTGGTCGCCCGCGGCATGGGCCGCCCCTGCGTCGCCGGCGCGGGCGGCATCAGCGTCGATTACGGCGCGCAAACGCTGCGCGCCGGCAACACCACCGTCCGCGGCGGCGACACCATCACCCTCGACGGCGCCACCGGCGAGGTGTTCGTCGGGGCCGTCGCCATGATCGAGCCCGTCCTGTCCGGCGACTTCGCCACCCTGATGGAGTGGGCCGACGGCGTCCGCCGCATGGGCGTCCGCACCAACGCCGAAACCCCGCTCGACGCCGAGACCGCCCGCAAGTTCGGGGCCGAAGGCATCGGCCTGTCCCGCACCGAGCACATGTTCTTCGATCCCGAGCGCATCGGCGCCGTCCGCCAGATGATCATGGCCCAGGACGTGGAGGGCCGCCGCGCCGCGCTCGACAAGCTGCTCCCCTTCCAGCGCCAGGACTTCACCGACCTGTTCCGCATCATGGCCGGCCTGCCCGTCACCATCCGCCTGCTCGACCCGCCGCTGCACGAGTTCCTCCCGCACCACGACGCCGAGCTGGCCGACGTGGCCGAAGCCCTGGGCGAGGACATCAACGACATCCGCCGCCGCGCGTCCGAACTCGCCGAGGCCAACCCCATGCTCGGCCACCGCGGCTGCCGCCTCGGCATCTCCTACCCCGAGATCTACGAGATGCAGGCCCGCGCCATCTTCGAGGGGGCCATCGCCGCCAAGAAGGAGACCGGCGAGGCCCCGATTCCCGAGATCATGATCCCCCTCATCGCCACCAAGCGCGAGCTGGAGATCACCCGCGCCCAGGTTGACAACGTCGCCCGCGCCGTGTTCGAGGAGCAGGGCCACGAGATCGAGTACATGGTCGGCACCATGATCGAGCTGCCCCGCGCCGTCCTCGTCGCCGACCGCATCGCCGAGATCGCCGACTTCTTCAGTTTCGGCACCAACGACCTCACCCAGACCGTGTTCGGCCTCTCCCGCGACGACGCCGGCCGCTTCCTGCCCGATTACGTCAACCAGGGCGTGCTGCCCAAGGACCCCTTCGTCAGCATCGACGTCGACGGCGTCGGCGCGATGGTCCGCATCGCCGCCGACAAGGCCCGCGCCGTCAAGCCCAAGCTCAAGATGGGCATCTGCGGCGAGCACGGCGGCGACCCGGCCAGCATCGCGTTCTGCGAAGAGGTCGGCCTCGACTACGTCAGTTGCAGCCCCTACCGCGTCCCCGTCGCCCGCCTGGCCGCGGCGCAGGCGGCGCTCGGCGTGGGCGTGGACCGGACGGCGTGACGGGCGAGGGTCGGGCGTCCAACCAAGTAAGCAACCAATCAACTAGGAGCGAGGCGGCGATGAGCGGCACGGCGAGCACCCCGCCACGGCCCGGCGGCGCGATCCCGCCCGATGACCCCCGGCGGCGCCTCGCGGTGGCGAGGCCGGGCGCCGACCCGGCGCTCCGCCACGTCGGGGTGGCGGGCGACACCTACACGATCCTCCTCACCGGCGAGGATACCGGCGGCCGTTACTGCCTGATCGACATGCACGTGCCCCGAGGCGGCGGCCCGCCGCCGCACCGCCACGACTTCGAGGAGATGTTCATGGTCCTCGACGGCGAGATCGAGGCGACCTTCCGCGGCCAAACCTCGGTGGTGCGCGCCGGCGAGACGATCAACATCCCGGCCAACGCGCCGCACTCCTTCACCAACGCCGCGGACCGGCCGGCCCGGATGCTCTGCTTGTGCGCGCCCGCGGGCCAGGAGGAGTTCTTCCTGGCCATCGGCGTTCCCGTCGAGAGCCGCACCGCCCGGCCGCCGAAACCGGGCGAGGCCGAGCAGGACGCGATGCGGAGGAAAGCCGAGGCGCTGGCGCCGAAGTACCGCACCGAGTTCGTCAAGCCCTGACCCCGCGGGCCTCGCGCCGCCGCTGGCCGGGCCGCGGCGGCCGCGCGGTCCCGGACGCGGTGCCAGAGGCCACGGTTCGCGGCGGCCCGGCCGTCCGGGCGCGTTCGAGACTTGTTCCCCTATCCGGCGAACTCGAGCCGGGCCTGAGCCGGGGAGCGCGCCTGTCACGGCGCGGCGCGTTCCCCGGTGCGGCCATCGATCCCGGCCGCGGAGTTCACGGCCGTTGCTGATCGGCCGTCGTCTCGAACCGCTCTTCCGCCCCCGGATGGCCTTCCCCCAACCGGCTCCGTCCGAACAGCTTCTCCCGCAACGTCCCCACCGAATACTCTGTTTTGAACACTCCCCGCCCCTGCAGGACCGGCACCACCAGGTCCACGAAATCCTCGAAGCACTCCGGCGCGACCGTCCGCGCCAGCACGAACCCGTCCAGGTCCGCCGCCTCCATCCACCCCGCCAGCGCGTCCGCCACCGCCTCCGGCCCGCCCACGATCGGCGTCTGCCGCCCGCCCAGCGCCAGGCTGTCCACGAACCGCCGCTTCGTCATCCCCTGCGCCGCCACCGCCGCAAGGTTGGAGGCGATCGCCTGCGTCGGCGCGGTCCCGATCGCCTCCTCGTCCCCGTAGGCCGCGAGATCCACCCCCATCGACGCCGAGGCGTGCGCCAACGCCCCCTCCACGCTGGCGTAACGCTGGTAGTCCGCCAGCTTGGCCGCCGCCGCCGCGCCCGTCTCCGCCACCACGACGGTCGCCCCCATGAGCACCAGCAGGTCCGCCCGCCCCCGGCCGAGGGCTGCCGCCTCCGCCCGCAACGCCGCCACCGTCGCCGCCACCCCGTCCCGCGCGCCGCCGTTGACGAACACGCACTCCGCGTGCCGCGCCGCGAACCGCCGCCCCCGCCCCGACGACCCGGCCTGATACAGCACCGGTGTCCGCTGCGGCGACGGCTCGCACAGGTGCACCCCCTCCATCCGCACCCCGCCGCCCGCGTGCCGCACCGCCCGCACCCGCCCCGGCTCGGCATAGACCCCCCGCGCCCGGTCCCGCACCACCGCGTCCTCCGCCCAGCTCCCTTCCCACAGCGCGTAGACGGCCGCCATGAACGCGTCCGCCTGGTCGTAGCGCGCGTCGTGCGCCGCCTGCCGCTCCAGCCCCATCGCCCGCGCCGCGCTGTCCAGGTAGCCCGTCACCACGTTCCACCCCGCCCGCCCCCGGCTCAGGTGGTCGAGCGTGCTCATCCGCCGGGCGAAGGCGTAGGGCGCCTCGTAGCTCACGTTGGCCGTCACCCCGAACCCCAGGTGCTCGGTGGCGTGCGCCATGGCCGGCACCAGCAGCATCGGGTCGAGCAGCGGCGCCTGCACCGCGTCCCGCAGCGCCGCCGCCGCCGAGCCCTCGTAAACGTCGTAAACCCCCAGCACGTCCGCCAGGAACAGCCCGTCGAACAGCCCCCGCTCCAGCGTCCGCGCCAGCCGCACCCAGTGGCCGAGGTCGAGGTACTCCGCCGACCGGTCGCGCGGGTGCCGCCACATCCCCTGCTGGATGTGACCGACGCACGCCATGTCGAAGGCGTGCAGCCGCATGGGCCTCAACCGCCGTCCCCCGGTGTCGCCTCGGGCGACAGCAACGACAGCAGGTCCTCCTGCGCCACCGCCCGCTTGCGCTTGCGCCGGGCCGCCTCCGCCCGGGACTGCAGCAGCTCGTTGAACAGCCGGTCCATCGTCCGCCACAGCGGCTCGTCGCCCTGCCGCTCGCTCATCACCAGCCGGTGCACCGCCAGCGTCACGTTCAGCGTCCCCCGCGTGCTTTCCGGGCGCGGCGAGCGCATCTGCACCAGCGCCTTCTCCACCTCATCGACCGGCAGCCCCATCGCCACCGCGATGTCGCCCGGCTCCGCCCCCGCCCGCCGCAGCCGCCGCGCCTCCGTCACCTGCTTGTCCGTGAGCGCGATCGCCGGCCGCAGCAGTTGCGTCCGCCGCGACATCTCGCCCGACCCGCTCCCGGGCGGCTTACCCTTGAACGCCATCGCCCATCCCCGGCGACCTGCGGCTCGTTGCCCCTAGCATCCCGTCTCGCCCATTGTGGCACGCTGGCCGCCATCTCAGACGAGACGGCCGCCACAGGCAACAAGTCATTCCGACCCGGCCGCCGCGCCCCACGCCGCGCCCCAGCCGCCCCACGATGTTTCACGTGAAACATTTTGATCGCCCCGCCCCAGCCCCCGCCCTTGTTCCGGGCCGCCCGCGGGCGCATCGTCCGGCCATGATCTCGCGCGCCAACCGGGTGAACCTGCTGATCGGCACGGGCCACTTCCTGTCCCATTTCTACATGCTGATCCTGCCCCCCTTGTTCCTCGCCTGGCAGCCGGCCTTCGGCGTCAGCTTCGCCCAGCTCGGCATGACCATGATGCTGATGAGCGGCGTCACCGCCGTCCTGCAAACCCCGGTCGGCTTCCTGGTCGACCGCTACGGCGCCCGGCCGTTCCTCATCGGCGGCGCGCTGCTGATGTCGCTCTCCATCGCCGCCATGGGCTTCGCCACCCAGTTCTGGCACATCCTCGCCCTGTCGGCGCTGAGCGGCGTCGGCAACTCCGTCATCCACCCGGCCGACTACGCCATCCTCAGCGGCTCCGTGCCCAAGGAGCGCATGGGCCGCGCCTTCGCGCTCCATACCTTCAGCGGCAACATGGGCTTCGCGCTCGGCCCGCCCGTCATCGCCGTGCTGATCGCCGCCCTCGGCTGGCGCGGATCGCTGGTGCTGGTGGGCCTGCTCGGCGTGCCGGTCGTCGCCGCCATCTTGGTGCAGAGCCGCGTCCTGGCCGACCAGGCCCAGGCGCACGACACCGGCCCCACCATGTCCGGCCGCGAGTTGCTGCTCACCCGCCCGATGCTGCTGTTCTTCGGCTTCTTCCTGCTCGGCAGCATGGCCGGGGCCGGCGTGCAGGCCTGGGTCGTCACCGTGCTCCACGACGTCAAGGGCATCGACCTCGCGCTGGCCTCCGCCGGGCTGACCGGCTACATGGCCGGCAACACCGCGGGCGTCCTGGTCGGCGGCTGGTTCGCCGACCGGGCCCGGCGCTTGGCCACCATCACCGTCGTCCTCACCGTCATCTCCGCCACCCTCACCTTCCTGGTCGGGGCGCTGCCGCTCGGCGCGTTCCCCTTGGGCGGGGTCGCCGCCTGCGCCCTGCTGTTCCTGTCCGGCCTCTCGCTGGGGGCGAGCCGCACCCCGCGCGACGTCATGGTCAAGGACGCCGCCCCACCGGGCCAGATCGGCAAGGTGTTCGGCTTCGTCAGCGCCGGCCTGCCGCTCGGCTCGGCCCTGACCCCGGTGCCGTTCGGCTACCTGATCGACCACGGCCGCCCGGAGCTGGTGCTGACCCTGGTCTCCGCCCTGCTGCTCGCCAGCCTGCTGTGCATGGGCAGCGCCCGCTCTGCCGCCCGCCACCCGGCCGCCCTCGCCGCCGAGTAGGCGCTACAGCACGATCCCCAGCAGCTCCGCGATCCGCGGCGTCGCCTTCAGCCCGCTGCCGGTCAGCACCACCACCGACACGTCCTCCGGCCCGATATGCCCGCTCGCCACCAGCTTGCCGTACGCCGCCGAGGCCTGGGCGCAGGTCGGCTCGACGTAGAGGCCCTGCCGCGCCAACGCCATGACCTCCGTCTCGATCTCGACCTCGGTCAGCAGCGCCGCGCCGCCCAGGCTATCCCTGAGCGCCGCCACCACTTCCGGCAGGCGGACCGGGGCGGCGATGGCCGTGCCTTCGGCGATGGTCGGCTGCACTGGCGGCACCTCCATCCGCAGCACGGCCGCGGCGACCGGGCCGCAATGCACCGGCTGCGCCGCCCATAGCTGCGGCATCCGACCGATCGCGCCCGCCCGCAGCAGCTCCTGGAACCCCATCCAGCAGCCCAGCACGTTCGACCCGGCCCCGCACGGGACCACCACGTGATCGGGCGCGGTGAAGCCCAGGTCCTCCCACAGCTCGTAGGCCAGCGTCTTGGTGCCTTGCAGGAAGAACGGGTGCCAGTTGTGGCTGGCGTAGAACATCGTGGCCGCCCGCTGCCCGGCCGCCTCGGCCGTCTGCTGCCGCGTGCCCGCCACCAGCTCGACCGTGGCGCCGTGCGCCCGCATCTGCACCGTCTTGGCCGGGCTGGTGGCCCCGGGCGCCAGGATGGTCGCCGCCAGGCCGCCGGCGGCGGCGTAGGCGGCGACGGCCGCGCCGCCGTTGCCGCTGCTGTCCTCCAGCACCTCCCGCACGCCCTGGGCGCGCAGCAGGCTCAGCATCACGCTGGCGCCGCGGTCCTTGAAGCTGCCGGTCGGCATCAGCCATTCGCACTTCAGCCAGGCCGCGCCGCCGTGCAGGCGACGCCGCAGCAGCGGCGTGCAGCCCTCGCCCATCGTGATCGGGTCGTCAACGGCGAACGGCAACGCCGCGCGGTAGCGCCACAGGCTGCGCTCCCGGCGGTCCACCTGCTCGCGCCGCAGCCCGGGCAGCGGCGTGAGCGTCAGCGGCTGGCCCTCGTCACCGCACCATCGCGGCGGATCGAGCGGGTACGTCGTCCCCGTGCGGGGATCGAGGTAACGGATCATGTCATTACCTGCCTTGCTGCTCGTCGGTCCCCATGTAACAGGAATGCGTGGACCGCGAAGGCTAGGCAATGGACCGTTCGACCCGCGCCGTCACTCAACTCGCGCAGGACCTGGTTCGGATCGACAGCCGCAGCGGCGTCTCCAACCAGGCCGTCGCCGCCCGGCTGGAGCCAGAGCTGGCCGGGTTCGAGGTCGAGCGGCTGCGCTACGTCGATGACGACGGCGTGGACAAGGTGGTGCTGGCGGCGGCGAGGGGCCGGGGCGGCCTCGCCTTGTGCGCCCACATGGACACCGTGCCCGACACCGGCTGGCTGACCGACCCGTGGTCGGGGCGCATCGAGGACGACGCCCTGTTCGGCCTCGGCGCGGTGGACATGAAGGGCGCGCTCGCCGCCGTCGTGGTCGCGGCGCAGGCGCTGCCGACGCGGGTCCCGGTCGCGCTGCTGCTGACCGCCGACGAGGAGACGACCAAGGCCGGCGCCCGCACCCTGCTCGGCAGCGGCCTGGCCCGGCGCTACGCCCCCTGCGGCATCGTCGTCGCCGAGCCGACCGGCTTCGTGCCGGTGCGCGGCCATCGCAGCCACATCGAGTTCACGGCCACCGCCACCGGCACCCAGGCACACAGCGCCACCGGGCGCGGCCGCAACGCCAACTGGGACCTGGTGCCGTTCCTCGCCGACTTGCGCCGCATCCACGACCGCCTCCGCCACGACCCGGCGCTGCACGACGCCCAGTACGACCCGCCGTTCAGCGACTTCAACCCGGTGATCGACAACTACGGCGCCGCGATCAACATGACGGTGCCGAAGGCGGCGGTGCGGATCAAGTTCCGTTACAGCGCCGGCGTCGATCCCGCGCCGATCATCGACGAGGTGCGCACGGCCGCGCGCGCCGCCGGGCTCAGGCTGAGCGAGCGGCGGGAAGGCAGCCCGCCCGAGCTGCCGGCGACGCACCCGCTGATCCGCCGCGCCGCCGACATCACCGGGCGCGCGCCGCGCACCGCCGCCTACGGCACCGACGCCTCGGTGCTGCAGGCCCTGGCACCCTGCGTCGTGCTCGGGCCGGGCGACATCGCCGCCGCCCACTCGCCGCGCGAGTCGATCAGCCTGTCGGCGTTGGCCGACGCCGTGACCCTGTTCGGGCGCATGGCCTCGGAGTTCGCCCCGGGTTGATCAGGGGGGTTGATCAGGGGGGCTGATCGAGGCGGCCTGGTCAGAACCCCAGGATCGCCTTGGCGACGATGTTGCGCTGGATCTCGTTGGTGCCGCCGTAGATCGAGATCTTGCGCCAGTTGAAGTAGGCGGGCGCGGCCTCGGCGGCGAACTCGGGGCCGACCGGCTCCTGGTTGCTGCCTTCCTCGGAGTCGTCGTAGGGCAGCACGTAGGGGCCGACCACGTCCATCAGCAACTCGGTGGTCGCCTGCTGCAACTCGCTGCCCTTGATCTTGAGGATCGAGCTGGCCGGGTTGGGCTTGCCGCGCTCCTGCTTCCGTTCGTCGGCGACGACGCGCAACTGGGTGATCTCCAGCGCCTTCAACTCGATCTCCACCGCCGCCAGCTTCTCGCGGAAGTGCTGGTCCTCCAACAGCGGCAGGTCGCCGACCCGCTCCAAGGCGGCCAGTTGCTTGATCCGCCGCACCCGCGCCTTGCTGACGCCGACGCGGGCGATGCCGGTGCGCTCGTTGCCGAGCAGGAACTTGGCGTAGTCCCAGCCCTTGTTCTCCTCGCCGACCAGGTTCCCGGCCGGCACGCGCACGTCGTCGAACCACACCTCGTTGACCTCGCGGTCGCCGTCCAGCGTCTCAATCGGGCGCACGCTGATGCCGGGCGTCCCCATGTCAATCAAGAGGAAGCTGATGCCCTGCTGCTTCTTGGGCGCACCCGGGTCGGTGCGGACCAGGCAGAAGATCCAGTCGGCGTACTGGGCGAGGGTGGTCCAGGTCTTCTGGCCGTTGACGAGGTAGTGGTCGCCGTCCCTGACCGCGGTCGTGCGCAGGCTGGCGAGGTCGGAGCCGGCGCCGGGCTCACTGAAGCCCTGGCACCACCAGATGTCGAGGTTGGCGGTCGCCGGCAGGAACTGGCGCTTCTGCTCGTCCGAGCCGAACTGGGCGATCACCGGGCCGACCATGCTGGTGTTGAAGCCGAGCGGCGGCGGCGCGCAGGCCTGCTGCATCTCGTCCTGGTAGATGTACAGCTGCACCGGCGACCAGTCCTGCCCGCCCCATTCCGTCGGCCAGTGCGGCGCGGCCAGGCCGTGCGCGTTCATGATGCGCTGCGCTTCCACCTGGGCGTCGCGGCTGACGTGCTCGCCGCGCTTGACCTGGTCGCGGATGCGGGCCGGGATCTCGGTGTTGAAGAAGTCGTGCATCCGTTCCCGGAACGCCACCTCTTCGGGCGTGAAGCTCAGGTCCATGTGTGCGCCTCCCTCAAACGATCTCGAACAAGCCGGCCGCGCCCTGGCCGCCGCCGATGCACATGGTGACGACCACGCGCTTGGCACCGCGCCGCTTGCCCTCGATCAGCGCGTGCCCGGCCATCCGCGCCCCGCTCATGCCGTAGGGGTGGCCGATGGAGATCGCGCCGCCGTCCACGTTCAGCCGGTCGCGCGGCAGGCCGAGCCGATCGGCGCAGTACAAGACCTGGCTCGCGAACGCCTCGTTCAGCTCCCACAGGTCGATGTCGTCCACCGTGAGGCCGTGCCGCTCCAACAGCTTCGGCACCGCGAACACCGGGCCGATGCCCATCTCGTCCGGCTCGCAGCCGGCGACGGCCAGGCCGCGGAACACGCCCATCGGGGCCATGCCGCGCGCCGCCGCCTCGCGCGCCGACATCACGACGCAGGCGCTGGCGCCGTCGCTCAACTGGCTGGCGTTGCCGGCGGTGATGAACTGGTCCTCGCCGCGCACCGGCTTCAGCTTGGCCAGGCCTTCCAGCGTCGTTTCCGGCCGGTTGCCCTCGTCCTGGCGCAGCGTCACGTCCTCGTGGTGGACCGCCTGGGTGTCCTTTTCGGTGACGGCCTTGGTAGTCGGCATCGGGGCCATCTCGGCGTCGAAGCGCCCGGCCTGCTGCCCGGCGGCGGTGCGGCGCTGGCTTTCCAGCGCATACTCGTCCTGGCGCTCGCGCGAGACGCCGTAGCGCCGGGCCACGGTGTCGGCGGTCTCGATCATCGGCATGTAGATCGCGGGCAGGTGCTGGTCGAGCCAGGCGTCGCGGTAGTGGCTGCGGTTCAGCGTCGTCTGCACCAGGCTGATGCTTTCCAGGCCGCCGGCGACCGCTACCTTCACCCCGTCGCACACCACGCGGTTGGCGGCGATGGCGATGGCTTGCAGGCCGGAGGAGCAGAACCGGTTGACCGTCATCGCCGCGGCCCCCGGCGGCAGCCCGGCCCGCAGCGCCGCCTGGCGGGCGATGTTGCCGCCCGTGGCGCCTTCGGGGTTGGCGCAGCCGAGCACGACCTCCTCCACCTCCTCCGGGGCGACGCCGGCGCGGCCCACGGCCTCGCGCACGACGTGGCCGCCCATGTCGGCGCCGTGGGTGATGTTGAACGCGCCGCGCACGGCCCGGCCGATGGGGGTGCGCGCGGTGGCGACGATGACGGCTTCGTCCATGGTTCCTATCCTTCTTGCTGCATCAGCTCGCGCTTGGCGAGCTTGCCGACGGGGGTGTGGGGCAGTTGGTCGCGGACTTCGAGCGCGGCCGGCAGCTCGTGCCGCCCGAGGCGTTCGGACAGGAAGGCGCGCAGGGCGTCGAGCGTCAGCGGCGGGCAGCCGTCCCGCATGGTGACGAACGCCTTGGCCGCCTGGCCGCGGTAGGGGTCGGGCACGCCGATCACGGCGGCTTCGCGCACGTCCGGGTGCTCGTGGATGGCGTCCTCGACGGCGCGGGGATAGACGTTGAAGCCGCCGCTGATGATCATGTCCTTCTTGCGGTCGACCAGCACGAAGCGGCCGTCGGGCCGCATCAGGCCGACGTCGCCGGTGAGGAACCAGCCGTCGACGAAGGCGCTCGCGTTCTCCTCGGGCCGCCGCCAGTAGCCCGGCGTCACGTTGGGGCCGCGAACGCGGACCTCGCCGACCTCGCCGGGGGGGAGCGCCCGGCGCGGGTCGTCGAGCGAGACGACTTGCAGCTCGATGCCGGGCAGCGGCACGCCGATCTCGCCCGGCTCCTGGTCCTGGCCGGGCAGCAGGTTGGTGCCGGCGGGCGCGGTCTCGGTCATGCCCCAGCCGCCGCCGAGGCGCAGGCCGCCGGTGAGCGCCCGGAAGCGGATGGCGATCTCGTGCGGCAGGGCAGCCCCGCCGCTGCTGGCGCTGCGCAGGCTGGACAGGTCGCGGCCCGCGACGCCGGGGTGGTTGACGAGGGCGATCCACATGGTCGGCACGCCGGGGACGTGGGTGCAGCGCCCCCGCTCGATGGCGTCCAGCACGGCGTCCACTTGGAAGCGGGGATGCAGCACCAGTTCCATGCCGCCGGCGATGGCGCGCAGCATCACCGCGGTGAGGGCGTAGATGTGGAACAGCGGCAGCACGCACAGCACGCGGTCGGGGCCGCCGACGTCGCGGCCGATGCCGCGATACCAGGCGTTGTAGATGGCGACGGCGCTGGTCAGGTTGGCGTGGGTCAGTTGCGCCGCCCGCGGCTGGCCGGTGGTGCCGCCGGTGTACTGCAGCACGGCGGCGGCGTGGGGGTCGATCTCGGGCCAGGCGAGGGGCGGGCCGTCGAGCGCGTTCATGTCGAGCGCGCCGGGCGGCATCGGCTCCGCGCCGCCGCCCGGCCCCCAGTCGGCGTCGTCGGCGACGATCAGGCGGTCCAGCGAGTCCCGGACTGCCAGGGCTTGCGGCAGCACGCCGGGCAGGTTGGTGGTGATCAGGGTCCGCGCCCCGCTGTCGTCCAGCTTGCGCGCCACCGCCCGTGGCGGGTCGAGCGGAGTCAGGTGGACGACCCTCGCCCCGAGGCGGAGCGTGGCGAAGAAGGCGAGCGGGTGGGCGGGGCTGTTAGGCAGCAGCAGCGCCACCGCGTCCCCGGGTCGGACGCCCGTCGCATGCAGGCCGCGGGCGAGGCGGTCCGCGCGGTCGCGCAACGCGACGTAGCTGACGCGCCGGCCGCGGAACTCGATGGCCGGGCGGTCGCCATACCGCGCCGCCGCGTCGTCCAGCAGCTCCGGCAGGGCGCCGGACGGCAGCGGCGCGCCCCAGTCGAGGCCCGGGGGGTAGATCGCCTCCCAGGGGTGCGGCCGGGTCATGCGGCCTGTTTCGCGCCCTGGTCGCCGAAGCCGCGGCCTTCCCCGGCCAGGCGCGCCAGCAGCGGCGCGGGCTTGAGGCTGTCGTCGCCGGTCTGTCGGGCGAACTCGGCCAGGCGGTCGCGGATCGTGGCCAGGCTCACCAGGTCGGCGTAGAACATCGGGCCGCCGCGCCAGGCGGGCCAGTTGTAGCCGTGCAGCCAGATGGCGTCGATGTCGCCGGGGCGCTCGGCGACGCCTTCCTCCAGGATGCGCGCGCCCTCGTTGATCATGGGGTAGACGAGGCGCTCGATGATCTCGTCCTGCGGGATGGGGCGGCGCTCGATGCCGAGCTTCTCGCTCTGCTCGGCGATGATCGTGTCCACCGCCGGGTCGGGCGTGGCGGTGCGGCCCTCGTAGACGTAGTAGCCAGCCCCGGTCTTCTGGCCGTAGCGCCCGGCGTCGCACAGGGCATCGGCGACGGGGGCACGCTTGTTGAAGGCCTTGCGGATGCGCATGCCGATGTCGAGGCCGGCGAGGTCCGCCATCGCGAAGGGGCCCATGCGGAAGCCGAACGCGGTCAGGGCCTCGTCCACCTCGGACGGGCTGGCGCCGTCGAGCAGCAGGCGCTCGGCGGCCTCGGTGCGGCGGGCCAGCATCCGGTTGCCGACGAAGCCGAAGCAGTTGCCGACGACGACGCCGACCTTGCTCAGCCGCTTGCCGATGGTGGACGCGGTGGCGATGATCTCGGGGCTGCTGCGGGGGCCGCGCACGATCTCGAGCAGGCGCATGACGTTGGCCGGGCTGAAGAAATGCATCCCCAGCACGTCGCCGGGGCGGCTGGTGGCGGACGCGATCTGGTCGATGTCGAGGTAGCTGGTGTTGGTGGCGAGCACCGCGCCGGGCTTGGCGATTTCGTCGAGGCGGCGGAACACGTCCTGCTTCACGCCCATCTCCTCGAACACGGCTTCCACCACGATGTCGGCGTCGCCGACGTGGTCGAGGCCGACCTGGCCGGTGATGCGGGCGTTGCGCGCCTGCGCCTCCTCGCCGGTGATGCTGCCGCGCTTGGCGCTGGTGGCGTAGAGGTCCTTGACGCGGGCGAGGCCGCGGTCGAGCGCCGCCTGCTCCGTCTCGATCACCGTCACCGGGATGCCGGCGTTGGCGAAGCACATGGCGATGCCGCCGCCCATCGTGCCGGCGCCGATCACCGCCGCCTTGTGGATGGGGCGCGGCTCGGTGCCGGCGGGGAGCTTGGCCTTCTGGGCCTCGCGCTCGGCGAAGAAGGCGTGGCGCTGGGCGCGGCTCTCGTCGCCGGCGACGAGCTGCTCGAACAGGCGGCGCTCGGTGGCCAGGCCGTCGTCGAACGGCATCGTCGCCGCGGCGCGGACGGCCTCGACGCAGGATTTCGGGGCTTGCGCGCCGGAGGACTTCAGCAGGGGGGCGGCGACGCGATCGACCAGGCCGGGGTCGTCCTTGGCCGCTCGCAGGGCGTCGTCGCGGTCGCGCACCCGGCGGCGTTCCACGTCGCCGCGCGCCCACGCCACGGCGGCGTCGGGATAGGGGCCGTCGAGCAGCTTGTCGACCAGGCCGACGGTTTCGGCGTCCTCGGCGCCGATGGGGTTGCCGCCGACGATCATGGCCAGCGCCTTCTCGACGCCGACGATGCGCGGCAGGCGCTGGGTGCCGCCCGCGCCGGGCAAGAGGCCGAGCTTGACTTCCGGCAGGCCGAGCCTGGCTCCCTTCCACGCCACCCGGGCGTGGCAGCCGAGGGCGAGCTCCAGCCCGCCGCCGAGCGCCACGCCCTGGATCGCCGCGATCACGGGGACGGGCATGGCCTCGATGGCCTCGATCACCTCGCGCAGGTTGGGCGACTGCGGCGGCTTGCCGAACTCGGTGATGTCCGCGCCGCCGCTGAACGCCCTGGCGGTGCCGTGCAGCACGACGGCGCGGGCGTCGCCCACCTGCCGCAGCGCCTGCATGATGCCGTCGCGGAGCGCGTGACCGAGGGCGTTGACGGGCGGGCTGTCCATCTTGATGACCGCGATGTCGCCTTGGCGGGTGGTTTCGACGACTGGCATCTCGTTTCCTTTTATTAAGGCGCGGGCGCTGCCCTCAAACCTTTCGAGGCCGGTGGCCCCAGGCTCCTAGAGCGGTTTCAGGTTACACGAAACCACTCTAGCCATCGTTCCACGCGGTTGCTCAGCTTTGTCGGACGTGAGGCGCGTCCGACAAAACTGAAACCGCTCTAGACTTCCAGCCATTCCCTTCGCACGGCGGCGTCGGCGGCGAGGGCGGCGGGGGTGCCTTCGAACACGATCTCGCCGTGGCCCATGACGTAGAGGCGCTTGCTGATGGCGAGCGCGATGTCGAGCTTCTGCTCCACCAGCAGGATGGTGACGCCGCGGGCGGCCACTTGTTCCAGCAGGGTCCGCACCGTCTGCACCATCATGGGGGCGAGGCCCTCGGTCGGCTCGTCCACCATCAGCAGGGCCGGGTTGCCCATCAGGGTGCGGCACATCGCGAGCATCTGCTGCTCGCCGCCGCTGAGCGCGCCGGCGGGGGCGTCGGCGCGCTCGCGCAGCCGGGGGAACAGGGCGTAGGCGTCGTCGAGGGCGAAGGGGCCGCCGGGGCCGGGCTTCTCGCCGAGGACGAGGTTCTGTCGGGTGGACAGGTCGGGGAAGATGGCGCGGTGCTCGTCGACGTAGCCGACGCCGAGGCGGGCGACCTGGTGGGGGGCGAGGCGGCCGATGGCCTGGCCGTCGAAGCGGATGCTGCCTTCGCGGGCGACCGCGCCCATGATGGCCTTGAGCGTGGTGCTGCGGCCGGCGCCGTTGCGGCCCAGGAGGGCGACGATCTCGCCGCGGCCGACGGCCATGCTGACGCCGCGCAGCACCTGGCTCTTGCCATACCAGGCTTCGAGATCCTGCACCTCAAGCATGGCCGCCTCAGGCATGGGGCACGTCAGGCATGGAGCGCCTCGGCGGCGGCACCGAGGTAGGCGGTCTGCACCGCCTTGTCGCCGCGCACCTGGTCGGGCGGGCCGGAGGCGATGACGCGGCCGTCGGCGAGCACCGAGATGCGGTCGGCCAGCTCGAACACGACGCCGAGGTCGTGCTCGATCATCACCAGGGTGCGGCCCTCGGAGACGCGGCGGATCAGGGTCACGGCGCGCTCGGTCTCGGCGCGGCTCATGCCGGCGGTGGGTTCGTCCAGCAGGATCACCCGCGCGCCGCCGGCGATGGTGACGCCGATCTCGAGCGCCCGCTGCTCGGCGTAGGCGAGGCTGCCGGCGGGGACGTCGCGGCGGCGTTCGAGGCCGATCAGCGCCAGCACCTCCTCGGCGCGGCGGCGCAGCGGCCCGTAGCCGTTGAGGCGTCGCCAGAAGGCGAGGCCGCAGCCGTGGGCGCGCATCGCGCCGGCGCGCAGGTTCTCGAACACCGACAGCTTGGGGAACAGGCTGGTGACCTGGAAGCTGCGCGACAGGCCCAGGTTGAACACGGCGTGGGGGGGCAGGCCGGTGATGTCGCGGCCGCCCAGGCGGACTTGGCCCGCGTCCGGGGCGAGGCGGCCGCTGACCAGGTGGAACAGCGTGCTCTTGCCCGCGCCGTTGGGGCCGATGACGGCATGGCGCTCGCCGGCGGCCACGTCGAAGTCGACGCCCTGGATGACGCGGGTGGCCCCGAAAGCCTTGTGCAAGCCACTGACCTGTAGGCCGGGGGGGAGACCGAGGGAGGAGCGGGGGGGCGTCACGCGGCCGCGGCCTGCCAGGCGGCCTTGGCCCGGGGCGCGGCCCGGCGCAGCAGCCACGCGCCGGCGAGGAACAGGGCGGCGGCGAGGAGCCACGGCAGCGCCGTGGTCGGGTCGGCACCGTAGCCCATCACCGGCTCGGGCAACGCGCCGTTGCGCACGGCCTGCAGGCGAAAGCCGAGCTCGGACAGGCCGACGACGCCGGCGAGGATGAGGACGAGGCCGGGCAGCATGGCGAGGTAGGCGGGGGCGAGGCGGCCCAGGCGCCCGGCGCGAGCGAGGGGCGCGTGGGCGGCGATGATGCCGGCGATGCCGCCGGGCGCCCAGACCACCATCGCCATGAACAGCAGGCCGGAGTAGAGCTGCCAGGCTTCGGTCACGGTGCCGAGGGCGTTGGACAGCAGGGTGATCAGCACCGCGCCGACGATCGGGCCCCAGAAGATGCCGATGCCGCCGATGAAGGCCATCAGCAGCACCGAGCCGGACACGGCGGAGCCCATGTTGCCGCTGGTGGCGATCTCGTCGTTGAGCGCCAGCATGCCGCCGGCGATGCCGGCGAACAGGCCGCTGAGGGCGAAGACGAGCAGGCGGATGCGGGCCGGGTCGTAACCGAGGAAGGCGACGCGCTCGGGGTTGTCTCGCACGGCGTTGGACAGGCGGCCGAGCGGGGTGCGGGTGAACAGGTACATCAGCAGGGCGGCGATCCAGGCCCAGGCGGCGATGACGGCGTAGGCGCGGACCTGGCGGCCGGCGTCGAAGCCGAACAGGTGGGGGCCGGCGGAGCGGTTGCCGGAGATGCCTTCCTCGCCGCCGAACACGCCGGGGAACAGCAGCACGACGGCGACGGCGAGTTCGGCGACGCCGAGCGTGATCATGGCGAAGGCGGTGCCGGAGCGCTTGGTGGCGATCCAGCCGGCGAGCAGGGCGGCGATCAGGCCGCCGACCGCGCCCACGACCGGCAGCAAGGGGGCGGGGATCCACCAGCCGGCGTCGGCGAGCGTCAGGGCGTGCAGCGCGATGAAGCCGCCGAAGCCGAGGAAGACGGCGTGGCCGAAATCGAGCATGCCGCCCTGGCCGAGCAGCATGTTGAAGGAGAGGGCGAAGACGATGGCGATGGCCATGCGGCACATCAGCGACAGGGCGAAGCCGCCGGTGAACAGGTAGGGCAGCGCCGCCGCGGCCAGCGCCGCCAGGATCCAAGGGACGGCGAGCCGCCACTGGACGCCGGGGCGCGCCGGGGCGACGGCGACGGCCTGGCTCATACGTCGCGCGTGCCCAGCAGGCCGCGGGGCCGCACCGCCAGCACCAGGATCAGCAGCGCGTAGGGCACGACGGGGGCGACGCGGGAGATGCTGATGTTCCACAGGTCGGTCAGCCAGTCGGTGGGCACGGCGATGCCGACGTGGGCGAGCGCCGGGCCGAGCGGCAGGTCGAGCGAGATGCTGGCGGTCTGGATCAGGCCGATCAGCAGGCTGGCGATCAGCGCGCCCCACAGGCTGCCGAGGCCGCCCATCACCACGACCGCGAACACGATGGCGCCGAGGGCGTGGGCCATGCCCGGCTCGGTGGTGTAGGCGTTGCCGGCCATGACGCCGGCGAGGCCGGCCAGGGCGGAGCCGGCGCCGAACACCAGGGTGAACACCCGCGGCACGTCGTGGCCCAGCATGCCGACCATCTCGGGGTGGGTCAGCGCCGCCCGGATGATGAGGCCGAGGCGGGTGCGGGCCAGGGTCGCGAACAGGACCAGGAACATGGCGACGGCGACGCCCATCATGAACAGGCGGTAGGCCGGGTAGGCGTTGCCGGCGATCTCGAACAACGGGAAGTCGAGCGAGGGCGGCACCCGGTAGGGCACCGGGATGCGGCCCCAGATCAAGGGGACGACCTCGCCGATGAGGAAGGCGAGGCCGAAGGTGAACAGCAGTTCGGCGACGTGGCCGTGCTTGTGGACGGTGCGCAGGCCGTAGCGCTCGACGAGGGCGCCGAGCACGCCGACCAGGAGCGGGGCGATGACCAGGGCGGGCCAGAAGCCGACGCGGACGCTGATGGTGTAGGCGAGGAACGCGCCCAGCATGTAGAAGCTGGCGTGGGCCAGGTTGAGCACGCCCATCATGCCGAAGATGAGCGTGAGGCCGCTCGACAGCATGAACAGCAGCAGCCCGTAGACCGCGCCGTTCAGCAGGATGAGCAGGGCCTGGTCCATGGGCGCGCCTCGGGGGGAGCGGGGTTCAGGATGGGGTGTTGTCGAACTTACAGGTGGTAGGCAGACGGGTCTTCTCGGCGTCGATCTCGTCCACCGTCTTGAAGCCCATGTTGATCCTGGGGAAGGTGTACTTGGTGCCCTTCTCGAGCACGGACACGTAGAGCGGCTGCAGCAGCTGGTGGTTGTCCTCGCGCATGGTGACCTCGCCGAGCGGGCCTTGCCACTTCATGCCGGCGAGGGCCTGGCCGACCTTGGCCGGGTCGCTGCTGTCGGCCTTCTTCATGGCGGCGGCCCACATGTCGACGGCCTCGGTGACGCGCCAGTAGAAGTACTTCTGGTTGTACTTGGCCTCGAACGCCGCGGCCAGCTCTTCCAGCTCCTTGTTGGGGATGTTGGCGTTGTACTCGCTGACCTGGGCGTCGCCTTCGCCGCCCTCGCCGACGCCGGCGACGACTTCGGAGCTGCCGAGGTAGTAGGTGAACAGGCGGCCCTTGAAGCCGCTGTCCTCGACGGCCTTGGCCAGGAGCAGGAGGTCGGCGCCCCACAGGCCGGTGACGACGGCCTCGGCCCCGGCGGCCTGCATCTTCTGCACGTAGGGGGTGAAGTCCTTGACCTTGCCGAGGGGCACGCGCTCGACGCCGACGACGGACAGGTCGGGGCGGCGGTCGGCGAGCATCTCCTTGGCCGCCTTCTCGACCGACTGGCCGAACGAGTAGTCGGGGTTGAAGACGTAGACCTTGGTGAGCTGCTTCTGGCTGACCAGGTAGTCGGTCAGGGCGCGCATCTTCATGTCGACGTCGGCGTCGAAGCGGAAGTGCCACCAGTTGCACTTCTCGTTGGTCAGGCCCGGATCGACGGCGGCGTAGTTGAGGAACATCACCGACTTGTCGGGGTTGCGGCTGTTGTTCTTGGCGACCGCGTCGGTCAGCGCGAAGGCGACGGAGGAGCCGTTGCCCTGGGCGATGTAGCGGATGCCGTCGTCGATGGCCTTGCGCAGCACGGTCAGCGACTTGTTGGGGCTGACCTCGTTGTCGAAGGGGACCAGCTCGAGGGTGCGGCCGGGGCCGGCGGCCTGGCGGGCGTTGGCGCGGTCGATGGCGAAGCGGAAGTGCTGCTCGCCTAACTGGCCGGTGGCGGCGAGCGAGCCGCTCAACGGGTCGATGTAGGCGAGGCGGACGGTCTCGGCTCCGGCCGGGGCGGCGGCCCAGGGGACGGCGCACGCCAGGGCCAGGGCGGCGAGCAGTGTGGCGGCGTTGGGCTTCGGCATCGACGGTTTCCCTCTGTGCTGCCCTTGCGGGCTATCTGTGCTGCCCTCGCGGGCCGTGCTTGGGAGCAGTCTCCCGTGCCGCCCGGGCGGCGTCAACCATTGGCGGGCGTTGCCGGGCATTGACGCCGGGGTCGGCCGTGCGACATTGCGTGGATGGCGCTCCCTCCCCTGCTGCGCGATCGGCTCCGGCTGCCGGTGATCGCTTCGCCGCTGTTCATCATCTCGAACCCGGCGCTGGTGATCGCGCAGTGCACCGCGGGCGTGGTCGGCAGCTTCCCGGCGCTGAACGCGCGGCCGGAGAGCGAACTGGGGGCGTGGATCCGGCGCATCCAGGATGCGCTGGCCGACTGGGACGCCAAGCACCCCGAGCGGCCGGCGGCGCCGTTCGCGGTCAACCAGATCGTGCATCGCAGCAACGCCCGGCTGGAGCACGACCTCGCCGTGTGCGTCGAGCACCGGGTGCCGTTGGTGATCACGTCGCTGGGCGCGCGGCCGGAGCTGAACCGGGCGGTGCAGGCCTACGGCGGGATGGTGCTGCACGACGTGATCGACGACCGCTTCGCGCGCAAGGCGGTCGAGAAGGGGGCGGACGGGCTGATCGCGGTGGCGGCCGGGGCGGGGGGGCACGCGGGGACGCTGTCGCCGTTCGCGCTGATCCAGGACATCCGGGCGTGGTACGACGGGCCGGTGGCGCTGTCGGGGGCGATCGCGACCGGGGGGGCGGTGCTGGCGGCGCAGGCGATGGGGGCGGACCTCGCCTACATCGGCTCGGCGTTCATCGCGACCGAGGAGGCGGGGGCCAGCGAGGGCTACAAGCAGGCGATCGTGGAGGGGGCGGCGTCGAGCATCGTCTACACCAACCTGATCTCGGGCGTTCACGGCAACTACCTGCGGCCGAGCCTGGTGGCGGCGGGGCTGGATCCGGACAACCTGCCGCAGTCCGATCCGTCGAAGATGAACTTCGGCGGCGACCGCGAGCGGCCGAAGGCGTGGCGCGACATCTGGGGGTCGGGCCAGGGGATCGGGGCGGTGCGGGGCGTGGTGCCGACCGGGGCGCTGGTGGGGCGGCTGGCGCGGGAGTACGCGGCGGCGCGGGACGGGCTGCGGCTGGCCGGGTAGGCCGCCCGGTGCCGCGTTGGGGGCCGGGCCTGGGCGACGCGGTGCGCTACGCGGCGCGGCTGCGGGAGCAGGCGGAGAGCGCGCTGGCCAACCTGGCCGAGCCGTTGCGGCTGTCGCTGGCGGCGCCGCTCGGATCCAACCCGGCCGGCCTGCGGATGCTGACCTACGTGCCGCCGGGCCTGCCACCCGGGGTGCCGCTGGTGGTCGTGCTGCACGGCTGCACCCAGAACGCGGCGGCCTACGACCACGGGTCCGGCTGGTCGCGCCTGGCGGAGCGGCACGGGTTCGCGCTGCTGTTCCCGGAGCAGGTCCGCGGCAACAACGCGCAGCTCTGCTTCAACTGGTTCCGGCCTGAGGACATCACCCGGGGCCGGGGCGAGGCGGAGTCGATCCGGCAGATGGTGGAGCAGATGGTGCGGGCGCATCGGCTCGACGGGCGGCGGGTGTACGTCACCGGGCTGTCGGCGGGGGGCGCGATGACGGCGGTGATGGCCGCGACCGCGCCGGAGCTGTTCGCGGGGGCGGCGGTGATCGCCGGGCTGCCCTACGGGAGCGCGCTGTCGGTGTATGAGGCGGTGGCGGCGATGCGGCGGCCGGGGCGGCGGGCGGCGCGGGCCTGGGGGAACCTGGTGCGGGCGGCGTCGCCGGGGGCGCGCGGCTGGCCGACGATGCAGATCTGGCAGGGGGACGCCGACCGGACGGTCAACCCGGCCAACGCGGCGGCCTTGGCGTTGCAGTGGTCGGACGTGCTCGGGTTGCCGGAGCAGGCGACGGACGTGGAGCAGGTGGCGGGGGCGCGGCACGAGGTATGGCGCGGGGCGGACGGGCGGGCGCTGCTGGAGCGTTGGACGCTGCCGGGGCTGGGGCACGGCGCGCCGGTGGGGTCGTCGCCCGGCGGAGAGCCGGTCGGGACGCCGGGGCCTTACATGCTGGCGGCGGGGGTCAGCTCGACGTGGCAGCTGGCGCGGAGCTGGGGGCTGCTGACCCAGCCGGACCGGGCGGAAGGCCCGACGCGCGAGAGGCCGGCGCGCGCGAGGCCGGCGGGGCGCAGGTCGACGGTGGCGCGGGCGCTGCGCTGGGTGGGGCTGATGCGGTGATCGTTCCTCGCCGCGCCCTGGCCGGGGCGCGCGCGGCGCTGGCTGGTGGGGCGTCCCGTCAGACCCGGCACTGCGCCGCTCGGGGGGGCCGGGCTTCGCCGGGGGTGAGGACGCCCGCCATCGCCCGGTGATCACGCGGCGATGGTGCGGAGCCTGCCGGGCCGGGCCGCGGCTGATCTCGTTGGATGGCGGCCAGCGTCGCCGATCGGGTGGGGTTTCGAAGAGGCTACGGCTCGAACACCACCTGGACGCGGGCGCTCGGGTGGCGGGTGAGGCCGAACTCGACGACGCGGCCCTGGGCGTCGACGTTGGTGTTCTCGCAAACGAGCAGCGGGCGGGCGCGGGGGACGCGGAGCAGGGCGGCCTCGACGGGGGTGGGCGCGCGGGCGGTGACGCGGGTGGAGCGGCGCACGTAGTCGGCGACGCCGGCGGCGCGCAGGGCGGCGGTGACGGTGGGGGTGGCGCGCAGGGCGCCGAGGATGCCGGGCAGGCGGGTCAGGTCGAAGAAGTGGCTGGCGAGGCTGATGGGCACGGCGTCGGCGAAGCCGAGCCGCTCCATCAGGGCGACCGGGTCGCCGGGGGCGATGCCGAGGCCGGCGGCGACCTGCGGGCCGGCCGGCTGCTCGCGGACGAAGAGGACCTGGCCGGACGGCTCGCGGTTCTGCCGGGTGATCCACTCGTTGAAGCGGGTGCGGGGGCGGACGGGGTAGTCGATGAGGTCGTCGGCGACGAAGCAGCCGCGGCCGCGCTCGACGCGGACCAGGCCGCCGCGGGCCATCTGCTCGATGGCGCGGCGGACGGTGTGGCGGTTGACGGCGAAGCGGGCGGCGAGCTGGGCCTCGGTGGGCAGGCGCGCGCCGGGCTGGAGGCCGGCGGGGCCGATCTCGGAGGACAGGCTGCGGGCGATCTGCTGCCAGAGAGGGGGGGCGGGGCGCGCGTCGGGGCGCGCGTCGGGGGGCGCGCCGGGGGAGGCATCGGGGTGGGGCGGCTCGGTCATGGAAACGTCACCTCCTGGCGGGGCGGGATGGGCTATGGCGGCCTTGACGGCTAACGGGAGCGGCGGATAGTTGTCTAGACAAATTCGGAGTGCTGGCCATCATGCCTGACCTTGAGAGCGCGCCGCGGCCGACTTCGGAGACCGCGCCGCGGCGCGCGTGGATGGCGGTGCTGGCGCGCGCTTCGGCGGATGAGCTGACGCGGCTGAGCGAGGGCGTGCTGCCGGGCTACCAGCGGTTGAGAGGGCCGGAGGCGGGGCTGGTGATGCTGCGGGGCCGGGCCGGCGGCACGGGGGCGGCGTTCAACCTGGGGGAGGCGACGGTGGCGCGGTGCGCGGTGCGGTCCGACGGCGGGTTCGTGGGCCATGCCTACTGCCTGGGGCGGGACTTGCGGGCGGCGGAACTGGCGGCGGCGCTGGACGCGGCGTTGCAGGACCCGTCGCGGCACGACGCGGTGCAGGCGGCGGTGATCGCGCCGCTGGCGGCGGCGCAGCGGGCGGCGCGGGCGGTGGCGGCGCGGCGGGCGGCGGCGACGCGGGTGGAGTTCTTCACGTTGGCGACGATGCGGTCGTGAGCGTGCTCCATTCCGGCTTCGCGGACCCGGTGCGGGACGCGCAGGCGTGCTTCCGGGCGGTGCTGGACGCGATGGCGCGGCCGGGGACGGTGCGGGCGGTCGAGGCCCCCGCCGCGCCGCCGCCGCCGCTCGACCGGGCGACGGCGGCGGTGCTGCTGACCCTGGCGGACGCGGACACGCCGGTGTGGCTCGACGACGGCGCGGCGGTGGCCGGGGCCTGGGTCGGGTTTCATTGCGGCGCGCCGTTGGCGGGGCTAGGGGCGGCGGCGTTCGCGGTGTCGGTCGGGGCAGGCGCGGGCGGGCTGGGCGCGGCCGGGCTGGGCGCGGCCGGGCTGGGCGCGGCCGGGCTGGGCGCGGGCGGGCTGGGCGCGGGCGGGCTGGGCGCGGGCGGGCCGGCATCGGTTCCGGCGGGGCTGATCGCGGCGATGGCGGCCGGGTCGGACGACGCGCCGGAGGACGGGGCGACGCTGATCCTGCAGGTGGCGGCGCTGGGGCGGGGCCGGGCGCTGCGGCTGTCGGGGCCGGGGCTGGCGGCGCCGGCGCGGTTCGCGGCGGAGGGGCTGGGAGACGGGTTCGTGGCGGCCTGGGCGGCGAACCGGGCGTTGTTCCCGCGCGGGGTCGATGTGGTGCTGTGCGCGGGGGACCAGGTGTGCGCGTTCCCGCGCACGCTGCGGATCGAGGAGGGCTGAGCGGTGGCCTACGTCGCGGTGAAGGGGGGCGAGCGGGCGATCGACGCGGCGCACGCGTGGCTGGCGAGCGAGCGGCGGGGGGACCCGGGGCTGGCGCTGGTGTCGGCGGAGCAGGTGGCCGGGCAGTTGGGGCGGGCGGTGGACCGGGTGATGGCCGAGGGGTCGTTGTATGACCGGGGGCTGGCGGCGCGGGCGATCCTGCAGGCGCAGGGGGACCTGATCGAGGCGGCGTTCCTGTTGCGGGCCTTTCGGGCCACCCTGCCCCGGTTCGGGCACGGCGTGCCGGCGGACACCGGGGCGATGCGGGCGGCGCGGCGGGTGTCGGCGATCTTCAAGGACCTGCCGGGGGGGCAGGTGCTGGGGCCGACGTACGATTACACGCACCGGCTGCTCGACCCGGCGCTGCCGGACGCGCCGCCCGCGCCGGGGGAGGCGGAGGTGGGGGAGATCGAGACGAGAGCGGCAGAGGCTGGGGCGGAGGCGGGGGCGATGCCGCCGGTGTTCGGCATCCTGGGGCGGGAGGACCTGGTGGAGGCCGACGCGGCGGCGGGCGAGGGCGCGCCGGCTGACCTGACGCGGGAGCCGCTGCGGTTCCCGGCCGGGCGGGACGCGCGGCTGCAGGCCCTGGCGCGGGGGGACGAGGGTTTCCTGCTGGCGCTCGGCTACGCGACGCAGCGGGGCTACGGCAACACGCACCCGTTCGTGGGCGAGCTGCGGGTGGGGACGGTTTCGGTCGAGATCGTGCCGCCGGAGCTGGGGTTCGCCATCGACGTGGGCGACGTGGTGCTGACGGAGTGCCAGATGGTCAACCAGTTCGGGGGCAGCAAGCGGGCACCACCGCAGTTCACGCGGGGCTACGGGCTGTGCTTCGGGCACGGGGAGCGCAAGGCGATGGCGATGGCGCTGGTGGACCGGGCGATGCGGGCGGAGGAGCTGGGCGAGGCGGCGGACGCGCCGGCGCAAGACGTGGAGTTCGTGCTGTATCATTCGGACAACGTGGAGGCGACCGGGTTCGTCGAGCACCTGAAGCTGCCGCACTACGTCGATTTCCAGAGCGAGCTGGAAACGATCCGGCGGATGCGGCGGGAGGCGGAGGCGGGTGCCGACGGGGCGGCGGGCGTGGATCAGGACGCGGCGGAATGAGCGAGTACAACTTCGCCTACCTGGACGAGCAGACCAAGCGGATGATCCGGCGCGCGCTGCTGAAAGCGGTGGCGATCCCCGGGCACCAGGTGCCGTTCGGCAGCCGGGAGATGCCGCTGCCCTACGGCTGGGGCACGGGGGGCATTCAGGTGACGGCGAGCGTGCTCGGCCCGGCGGACGTGCTGAAGGTGATCGACCAGGGGGCGGACGACACGACCAACGCGGTGTCGATCCGGCGGTTCTTCGCGCGGACCGCCGGGGTGCGGACGACGACGCGGACGGCGGAGGCGAGCGTGATCCAGACGCGGCACCGCATTCCGGAGACGCCGCTGACCGAGGCGCAGGTGATCGTCTACCAAGTGCCGCTGCCGGAGCCGCTGGCTAAGCTGGAGCGCAGCCGGGCGGAGACGACGCGGATGCACGGGCTGGCGGAGTACGGGCTGATGCACGTCAAGCTCTACGAGGACATCACGCGCTACGGGCACGTCGCGGCCAGCTACGACTACCCGGTGATGGTGGGGGGGCGCTACCTGATGGCCCCGTCCCCCATCCCGGCGTTCGACAATCCGAAGATGCACCGGATGGCGGCGTTGCAGTTGTTCGGGGCGGGGCGGGAGAAGCGCCTCTACGCGGTGCCGCCCTACACGGACGTGCGCTCGCTCGACTTCGACGACCACCCGTTCCGGCCGGGGCGGGCGGCGCACGCCTGCGCGCTGTGCGGGGCCGGGGACAGCTACCTGGACGAGGTGGTGACGGACGACCGGGGGACGCGGATGTTCGTGTGCTCGGACACCGACTACTGCGCCGGGCGGGTCGAGGCGGCCGGGCGGGCGGAGGCGGCGGAATGATGGCGGCGGACGCGCTGCTGGCGGCGCGCGGGCTCCACCTGCGGTTCGGGCGGGTGGCGGCGCTGGAGGGGGTGGAGGCCGAGCTTTGGCCGGGGGAGGTCTTGGCGGTGGTCGGGGAGTCGGGGTCGGGCAAGACGACGCTGCTGAACGTGCTGTCGGGGCGGGCGCGGCCGGACGCGGGGACGGTGCTGGTGCGCGGCCCCGAGGGCGGGGTGCAGGACCTGCACGCCATGGCGGCCCCTGCCCTGCGGGCGCTGCACCGGTCGGACTGGGGGTTCGTGCGGCAGGACCCGCGCGACGCGCTCAGGATGGGGGTGTCGGCGGGGGGCAACATCGGCGAGCGGTTGATGGCGCAGGGGCGGCGGCACTACGGCGACATCCGGGCGCAGGCGGCGGACTGGCTGCGGCAGGTGGAGATCGACCCGGCGCGGATCGACGACCTGCCGACGACGTTCTCGGGCGGGATGCTGCAGCGGCTGCAGATCGCGCGGACCCTGGTGACGCACCCGCGGCTGGTGTTCATGGACGAGCCGACCGGGGGGCTGGACGTGTCGGTGCAGGCGCGGCTGCTGGACCTGATCCGCACGCTGGTGGCGCGGCTCGGGGTCGCGGCCGTGCTGGTGACGCACGACATCGCGGTGGCGCGGCTGCTGGCGGGGCGGATCATGGTGATGCAGCGGGGGCGGGTGGTGGAGGCCGGGCTGACCGACCAAGTGCTCGACGACCCGAGGGACGCCTACACGCAGCTGCTGGTCAGCTCGGTGCTGCAAGCGTGAGCGTGATGCTGCGGGCCGAGGGGGTGGGCAAGACGTTCACCCTGCATCTCCAGGGCGGGCTGGCGATCCCGGTGCTGGACGGGGTGTCGTTCGCGGTACGGGCGGGCGAGTGCCTGGCGCTGGCCGGGCCATCCGGGGCGGGCAAGTCCACCTTGATGCGGAGCCTGCACGGCAACTACCGGGTGGACCGGGGGCGCGTGCTGGTGCGGCACGAGGGAACGATGGTGGACCTCGCGGCGGCCGGGCCGCGGACGGTGCTGGCGGTGCGGCGGCGGACGCTGGGCACCGTCAGCCAGTTCCTGCGGGTGGTGCCGCGGGTGTCGGCGCTCGACGTGGTGGCGGAGGCGGCGGCGCTGCGGGGGGCCGAGGCGGGGGCGGCGCGGGAGGCGGCGCGCGACCTGCTGCTGCGGCTGAACATTCCCTCGCGGCTGCACGGGCTGCCGCCGGCGACGTTCTCGGGCGGGGAGCAGCAGCGGGTGAACCTGGCGCGGGGCTTCGTGGCCGGGCACCCGGTGCTGCTGCTGGACGAGCCGACGGCGTCGCTCGACGCGCGCAACGCCGGGGTGGTGGTGGAGATGATCCTGGCGGCGAAGCGGCGGGGGGCGGCGGTGGTCGGCATCTTCCACGATCGGGCGGTGCGCGAAACGGTTTCGGACGCTACACTGGCCATCACAGCTTTGCAGGACGCCGCATGACGACGATATTGACCAACGCCCGCCTGGTGCTGCCGGACCGGGTGATGCACGGCACGGTGGTGCTGGAGGGCGCGCGGATCGTCGAGGTGCAGCCGGGGGCGAGCGCGGCGGCGGGGGCGGTCGACGCGGAGGGCGACACGGTGATGCCGGGGGTCGTGGACCTGCACACCGACAACTTGGAGCGGCAGGTGCAGCCGCGCAGCAACGCGCGCTGGCCGTCGCGCTCGGCGATGGTGTCGCACGACGCGCAGTGCGCGGCCAGCGGGGTGACGACGGTGCTGGACGCGCTGTGCCTGGGCGACCTCGGGTTCGACAAGGACCGGTTGCGGACGTTCCAGGACGGGGTGGCGGACCTCGACGCGCTGGACGGGACGGGGCTGCTGAAGAGCGAGCATTTCCTGCACCTGCGCTGCGAGTTGCCGGCCCCGGACCTGATGGAGCTGTTCGAGCCGGTGGCGGAGCACCCGAAGGTGCGGATGGTGAGCCTGATGGACCACTGCCCCGGCGTCGGGCAGTACGCCGACCTCGACCGCTATCGGGCGCTGCGGCGGCGGGAGGGTCACGCGGAGGCGTGGATCGAGCGGCGGATCGCCGAGCTGCAGGCGCAGCGGGCGGCGGTGCGCGGGCCGAACCGGCGGCGGCTGCTGGCGCGGGTGGCCGGGCACCGGGCGGCGCTGGCGAGCCACGACGACCGCACGGCGGAGGAGGTGGCGGAGAACGAGCGGGACGGCATCCGGATCAGCGAGTTCCCGGTGGCGATGGCCGCCGCCGAGGCGGCGCGGGCGCGGGGGATGGACGTGATCGCGGGCGCGCCGAACATCGTGCGCGGCGGCAGCCACTCGGGCAACGTGTCGGCGGCCGAGCTGGTGCGGCGGGGCACGGTGGACGCGCTGGCCAGCGACTACGTGCCGGCGAGCCTGGTGGAGGCGGCGTTCGGCTGCGTGCGGGAAGCGGGGATCAGCTTGCCGGAGGGGGTGGCGCTGGTGACGGCGAACCCGGCGCGGATGGCGGGGCTTTCGGACCGGGGGCGGCTGGAGGCCGGGTTGCGGGCGGACCTGGTGCGGCTGCGCGAGCACGAGGGGATGCCGGTGGTGCGGCAGGTGTGGCGGGCGGGGGAGCGGGTGATCTGAGGGCCTGATGCGCGTCGCGGTCTATTACGCGCCCGAGGTGTCGGACCCGTTGTGGCGGGCGGGGTGCGCCTGGCTGGGGCGGGACCCGGAGACGGGGGCGGCGGTGCGCCAGCCGAAGGTGGCGGGGATCGCGGAGATGACGGCGGGTCCGCGGGTTTATGGGTTCCACTGCACGCTGAAGCCGCCGATGCGGCTGGCGACGGCGTACGACGCGTTCCTGGCCGACGCGCGGGCGGTGGCGGCGTCGCTCGCGCCGTTCGCGTTGCCGGCGCTGGCGGTGGCGGACCTGTCGGGGTTCCTGGCGGTGCGGGAGGCGTCGCCCTGCCCGGCGCTGCGGGCGGTGGCGGACGCGTGCGTGGCCGGGCTGGACGCGCACCGGGCGGCGGCGGACGCGGCGGAGCTGGCAAGGCGGCGGGGCGCGGGGTTGCCGGCGGCGCAGGAGGCGATGCTGGCGCGGTGGGGCTACCCGCACGTGTTCGAGACGTGGTTCTTCCACATGACGCTGACGCGGCGGCTGTCGGACACGGAGCGGGCGGCGGTGCGGCCGGCGGCGGAGGCGTGGTTCGCGGGGACGCTGGCCGGGGGGCGGCGGGTGGACGCCCTGTGCGTCTACACGCAGCGGGAGGCGGGCGCGCCGTTCCTGCTGGCGGAGCGGCTGCGGTTCGGGGGTTGACGGGCCGCGGCGGGCGAGGGTCGAGGACCCTGGTTGTCAGGAATGGTCGGGGGGCGATCCGGGCCGTTTCTTTTGCTCGTGGTCCCGGGGTAAGCCTCGTCGGTCGGCGCGGCGGCCGCCCGTCGTGGGTGCCGGCTTCGCCGCCGGCGGGGTATGACGATTGGACATTCCGGATTTCCAGACGCTGATGCTGCCGGTGCTGCGCCGCGCCGCGGAGCGCCGGTGGGCGACGACCGAGCTGATCGAGGCGCTCGCGGGCGAGTTCGGGCTCGGCGAGGCCGAGCGCAGGGCCATGCTGCCGAGCGGGCGGCAGACGACGATGGCGAACCGCATTTACTGGGCGGTGGCGCACCTGCACAAGGCGCAGGTGATCACGCGGGTGGCGCGCGGGCAGTACGAGGCGACCGAGCGGGGGTTGGCCCTGCTCGCGCAGCCGCCGCCGCGGCTCACCGTCGCCGCCTTGCAGCAATATCCGGAGTACGCGGCGTTCCGGGCGGCGGTGCACAAGGACGCGGGCGAGGCCGGGGCGGCGGCGGCGTCGGGCTCGCAGGCGGCGACGCCTGAGGAGCGGCTGGAGGCGGCGGACCGCGGCCTCAAGGCCGAGTTGGGGGCGACGTTGCGGGCGCGGCTGCAAGCGTTGGCGCCCGCGGTGTTCGAGCAGGTGATCATCGACGTGCTGGTGAAGATCGGCTACGGCGGGTCGCGGCGCGAGGCGGCGGAGCGGCTGGGGCGCTCGGGCGACGGCGGGATCGACGGCGTGATTCGCGAGGACGTGCTCGGGCTGGACATGATCTACTTGCAGGCCAAGCGTTACGCGGACGAGAACACGGTGGGCGCGCCGGCGATCCAGGGGTTCGCGGGCGCCCTGCTCGCCAACGGCGCGACCAAGGGGGTGTTCGTCACCACGGGGCGGTTCACGGCGCAGGCGCGGCAGGCGGCCTCCGCCTACAAGGCGCACCGGCTCGTGCTGATCGACGGGATGGAACTGGCCCGGCTGATGATCGAGCACGAGGTGGGCGTGCGGACCGTGCAGACGATCCGGGTGCAGCGGCTCTCGCTCGAACCCTACGAGGAGGGGGAGATCGATTGAGCGCCGGGCCGGCCGCGTCGGCACCGCGGCCGGCGTTGCCGGAGGGCGAAACGCGCGGCGCGGGCGGGCGGGGTCACTGGTCGGCGGTCCGGGCCGGGTGGGAGGCGCGGCCGGCGGCGTGGGACAGTTTTGAATCGTAGTAAGCGTAGGCCAGTTCAATCGCCGCGATGTAAACATCGTATCGGCCGCTGTCCTGGGCATCCTCGGCCAAGCTGAGGATTTGGTTCCCGCAGCAATCCGAGGGCGGGATCATCGGTTCGGCCAGGGAGAGAACTTGGCTGTCGCTCGATCCGTACTGACCAACCATCATGCTACGCCCTCAACGATCTGATTTCGTCACTATACCTGATTCCAGAGTGTCTGGATGCAGGATTCACACTATATTTGTGTTAATAAAGTTTAGGGGACGTGAGTTTTTCATGTCGAACTGCTGTTTCGAGTGCTGTTAAACAGTAAATTCGTTAACGAAAGCCTCTAGATCGCCAACAAGATGGTATAAACCGGTTCGGGCGGGGCCGGATTCACGGTTTTCACGAACGGCTGTCCCGGCCGGGTCGCCACGGCGGCGCCGGCGGTCGGTCGCGCGGGTTCGTCGGCCGCGGGCCGTTGACGACAGGCGGGGGCGTGGCCAGGGTGCGAGTTGATGGTGGCGGGCGCGGGACGGCGGCGTGGATGAGGAACTGGCGCCGGTCGGCGCGGCGGATTTGCGGGACGGCGGGCCGCTGGCCGGGGCGTTGCTCGCGCTGAACAACGCGCACGCGGCCGAGTTGTCGTGGCTGGAGCCGGGGCGGCTGCGGCGGATGGCGGCGGCGGCGTTCCTGGCGCGGCGGGCCGGGGCGGCGGACGCGCTGCTGCTGGCGTTCGACCAGGATGCCGACTACGACAGCCCGAACTTCCTGTGGTTCAGGGCCCGGTTGCCGCGATTCGTTTACGTGGACCGGGTGGTGGTCGCGGTTCACGCGCGGCGGCGCGGCCTGGCGGGGCGGCTTTACCGCGAGCTGTTCGCGCGGGCCGCCGAGGCCGGGCATGAATGGGTGGTGTGCGAGGTCAACTCCGCGCCGCCCAACCCGGCGTCGGACGCCTTTCACGCGCGGCTGGGGTTCACGGCTATCGGCGCGGGGCAGGTTGACGGGGGGAAGAAGACGGTCCGCTACCTCGCCTGCCCGCTCGCCGGGTGCTGATGGCCGGCCTTGTTCGGGGTGCGGGCGGGCGGGGGTCGTCCATGCCGGGTTGAGCGGGTCCGCTTTCGCGGGCGGCGGCTGGCCGCGGCCCCTTGACCGACCCGAACGCAACCTTGTTCACTCCCGCGTGAGATATCGGCGTGAAACAACGGCGGAGGCCACTGGCATGCGTGTTCCCGTTCTCCTGCGTGCCTTGGCCATGACGCTCGGCGTCGGCGTTGGGGGCGCGCACGCGCAATCCATCCCGATCCCGGGGCCGACGGTGGAGGGGATCAAGGCGCGGGGGCAGCTCAACTGCGGCGTCGACACCGGCATCCCGGGGTTCGCGTTCCAGGACAGCGCCGGGGCCTGGAAGGGGTTCGACGTGTCGTATTGCCGGGCGGTGGCGGCGGCGGTGCTGGGGGACGCGAACAAGGTGCGCTACGTGCCGACGACGACGCCGGCGCGGTTCACGGTGCTGCAATCGGGCGAGATCGACGTGCTGATCCGCGACAGCACGTTGACGCTGACGCGCAACCTGCAACTGCACCTGGACGAGGTGGCGGTGACGTTCTACGCCGGGCAGGGCTTCCTGGTGTCGAAGAAGGTGGGCGTGTCGAAGATCGAGGAGCTGAACGGGGCGACGATCTGCACGCTGACGGGGGCGACGCTCGAGCTCAACATCGCCGACTACGCGCGCAGCCGGGGCACCAAGATCGGCACGCTGCTGTTCGAGAAGTCGGACGAGGCGATCGCGGCGATGGAGGCGGGGCGCTGCGACGGCTACACCGACGACACCGGCAGCCTGGCGGCGGTGCGCTCCACCTTGCGGACGCCGGCCGACTGGGTGGTGCTGGAGGGGGTGATCAGCAAGGAGCCGCTCGGCATCCATGCGCGGAGCGGCGACGTCAACTGGCGCAACATCCTCTACTGGGTGGACGCGGCGCTGAAGACGGCGGAGGAGTACGGCGTGACGCGGGCCAACGCCGACGACAAGGCCGAGACCGGCGACCCGGCGGTGAAGCGCCTGCTCGGGGCCGAGGGCGGGTTCGGCGCGCTGATGGGGCTCGACGACAAGTGGTCGTCGCGGGCGATCAAGACGGCGGGGAACTACGGCGAGCTGTACGACGAGTTCTTCGGGCCGAAGGCGCTTGACCTGCCGCGGGGGCAGAACAAGCTGTGGAACCAGGGCGGGCTGCAATACGCGCTGCCGTTCCGGTAACGGCGATCACCCGCCCGCCCCCGCCGGAGCCGCGGCCCTGGCGCGGCATCCTGGTGCAGGCGCTCGCCGCGGCGCTGGTGCTGCTGCTGCTCGCCTACGTCGCGCACAACGCGGCGCAGGCGCTGGCGCGGCGCAACATCGACGTTGACTTCGCGTTCCTGCTGCGCCCGGCCGGGTTCGACATTCCGTTCAAGCTGGCGCCGTGGAGCACGGGGGACAGCTACGGGTGGGCGCTGCTCGTCGCCGGGCTGAACACGTTGCTGGCGGCGGCGCTCGGGATCGCGGGGGCGACGGCGCTGGGTTTGCTGCTGGCGCTGATGCGGCTGTCGGTCAACCCGCTGGCGCGGTGGGTGTCGCGCGGGGTGATCGAGCTGGTGCGCAACACGCCGCAACTGCTGCAGATCGTGTTCTGGTATTTCGCGGTGCTGGCGGTGCTGCCGGGGCCGCGGGCGAGCTTGTCGGTGGGGGACGCGGTGTTCCTCAACGTGCGCGGGCTGTTCCTGCCGGCGCCGAGCGCACCGTGGTTCGGGTGGGTGGCGCTGGCGGCCGTCGTGCTCGGGGTGGCGGGGCCGTGGCTGACGCGGGGCCGGGCTCGGGGCCGCTGGGCCTGGCGGGGAGCGGCGGCGGCGGTGCTGGCGGCCGGGCTGGCGGCGACGGGGTGGGCGGCGCCGGCGATGCGGGGGTTCAACTTCGCCGGGGGCTGGCGCTTGCCGCCCGAGTTGCTCGCGTTGTCGGCAGGGATCGCGATCTACACCTCGGCCTTCATCGCCGAGAACGTGCGGGCGTCGATCGCCGGGGTGCGGCTCGGGCAGGTGGAGGCGGCGCGCAGCCTCGGGCTGTCGGGGCCGCGGACGATGCGGCTCGTCGTGCTGCCGCAGGCGCTGCGGACCTTGCTGCCGCCGCTGACGAGCCAGTACCTGAACATCATCAAATCGACGACGCTGGGGGCCGCGGTGGCGTATCCGGAGATCCTGCAGATCTTCGCCCGCACCGTGCTGAACCAGTCCGGGCGGGCGGTCGAGGTGATGACGCTGGTGCTGGGCGTGTTCCTCGCCATCAACCTGTCGGTGTCGGCGGCGATGGGGGCGTGGGACCGGCGGCTGGCGCGGCAGGGGCGCTAAGGTGGCGGCGCGGTGGCGGGGGGTGGCGCGGGCGCTGGTCGCGACGCCGGGCAGCGCCTTGCTGACGCTGGCGCTGGGGGCGTTGCTGGCGTGGGTGCTGCCGTCGCTGTGGCGCTGGGGGGTGGCGGCCGCGACCTGGACCGGGGCCAACCGGCAGGCCTGCGCGCCCGACGGCGCGTGCTGGGCGTTCATCGGGGCGCGGCTGGGGCTGTTCTTCTACGGGGGGTTCCCGCCGGGGGAGCGGTGGCGGGTGGACGTAGCGGCGGCGGCGCTGGTGCTGTGCGTGCTGGCGTGCCTGTTCGTGCGGCGGGGCCGGGGGGCGTGGCTCGGGCTGCTGTTGTTCGGGGTGCCGGCGCTGGCCTGGCTGCTGCTCTCGGGTGGGGTGGCGGGGCTGGCGTTCGTGCCGACGGCCGACTGGGGCGGGCTGACGCTCAACGTCGTGCTGTCGTTCGTGGCGGTGGCGCTGGCGGTGCCGCTGGGCACGCTGCTGGCCTACGGGCGGCGGTCGCGGCTGGGGTTCGTGCGCGGGGTCAGCGTGGTGATGATCGAGTTCTGGCGCGGCGTGCCGCTGCTCGGCGTGCTGTTCATGGGGCTGGTGCTGTTGCCGATGGCGCTGCCGCAGGGAGTGACGCTCGACAACCTGGTGCGGGCGCTGATCGTGCTGACGCTGTTCGCCTCCGCCTACATGGCGGAGGTGGTGCGGGGCGGGCTGCAGGGCGTCGCTTCGGGGCAGGCGGAGGCGGCGGCGGCGCTGGGGCTGCGGCCGTGGCGGGTGCAGGCGACGGTGGTGCTGCCGCAGGCGCTGCGGGTGGCGGTGCCGGGCATCGTCAACGTGGCGGTGGACCTGTTCAAGGACACGACGCTGGTGAGCATCGTCGGGCTGTTCGACCTGATGGGGGTGGTGAACCAGTCGTTGAAGGACCAGTCGTGGCTGGGGCTGGCGCGGGAAGGCTACGCGTTCGCGGCGATGCTGTTCTTCGGGTGCTGCCTGCTGATCTCGCTGGCGGGGACGGTGCTGGAGCGGCGGTTGCGGTGAGGCCGCTTCGAGGCGGGGGGGGCGGCTCAGGAACTCGACCCGCCCGCTTGTTTTCGCGTTGCCACGACGGGCCTGGCGAACCTATGTGCTGGCGCGGCACAGATGCAGGAAACGACGTGGACCTACCGTTCGATCCCAGGAAACCCAGGCGATCCACAGTCTACTTGGCGGGGGGCCGGCTTCGCCCGTTGTGGGAGGTCCTGCTCAGGAGGCACTTCGAGCGGCTGCAAGGCAAGGCCGTCGCGCGTCGTCCGCCGGATCGGCACGGCCCCTGGCGGCCATATTACGTGACCATCATCTTCCGGAACGGCTACCAGGAACGGCGCAGGTCCGACGTGCTGGCTGCCCGGCGCGTGATCCGACGGATGCGCTTCCAACGGGTGAAGTGAGCGCTAGGGTGCATTCGGGCGGGGCGCGCAACGAAGCCGGGGCGGCCACGCGTCGGGCGAGGCCGCCCCGGCAGCGGCGCGTCGGTTATTCCGCCGCGCTCAGCGCCTCCCCGGCGGCCTCGAGGCGATCGAGACCGAGTTCCCGGCGGTAGCGGCGGAAGCAGGCGGCGCCGCATTCGAGGCGCATCAGCGCGCCTTCGGCCAGGGCCGGGGCGCGGTCGGGATCCTCGGCGACCAGGGGCCAGGCGGCCTCGGCGTTCCAGGCGGCGCTGTGCTTGATGTCGAGGACGGCGTGCAGGTCGAAGTAGTGGCGGTCCTTGGCGCTGACGCCGAGGCGCTTGAGGCCGATGCCGACCAGCTTGGCCCGGCCCGGCGCGGTCTGCTCGATGACGCCGAGCGCGCCGACGGACTGGTAGGCGTAGCGGCGGTTGGCGGCGAGGCCGGCCATGGTGTTGGCGAGCGCCAGGGCTTCCCAGATGGTGGTCTCGATCTCGGGCTTGAGGCCGAGGCGGCCAGCGAGATGCTCGAGCATCGGGCCGTGCATGCCTTTGGCGTTGCCGCGGCCCATCTCGTCCCAGTAGTTGCGGGCCAGTTCGAGCTTGGCGGGGATGGGCAGGCGCAACTGCGTCATGGCGGTGAGGTCGTCGAACCCGGCCTCGCCGGCGACTTCCTGGGTGAGGAACCAGCGCATCTCGTCGAGGCTCGCTTGCTCGGCGAGCCAGGGAAATAAGGGGTCGTCCTGGCCGGGGCCGGCCTGCTCCAACTGCTCGAACCAGGCGACGAAGCCGGCCGGGTCGCGCGGGGCCTCGGCGGCGCGGGCGGCGACCTCGGCGCGGCGGGCTTCCAGCCAGTGGCCTTCCTCCACGGCCAGGTCGGCCTGGGCGCGGGCGTCCCGCTCCCAGTCGTCGGCCGGGAAGGCGGGCGTGAAGCGGGCGGCGTTCAGCGCGGCCAGGCGGCGGTGCCAGCGGTCGTCGTCGGTCAGGGTGGTGGGCAGGGTGGGAGCCAGGCTGCCATCGGGCATGATCGTCGTCCTTCGTCGTTCTCAGGTCTTGCGGACCGTCAGCGTCACCGCGGCGATGCGGTCGGCCTCGGCGTACGCGCCACCGTCCAGCTCCTCCCCGAACACGTCGGGGTCGACCTCGCGGTAGCGCCATTCCAGGGTCCGGGAGGCAAGTCGGGATTCGGCGGCGTCCTTGAAGGGATCATGGCCGTTCACGACGGCGGCACCGGTGTAGAGCAACAAGGTTCCGTCCGGGGCCAGGCGTTCCAGCGCCCTGTCGAGGATGGCCAGCGACAGCCCGGCGCCGAGCGGGCCGCCGCCGTGGCGATAGGCGCGGGCGGCGGGATCGACCAGGTAGGGCGGGTTGGCGACGATGAGATCGAACGCGCCGTCGAGGCCGGTGAGGAGGTCGCTGCGCACGGCCCGCACCGGCACGTCGGCGACGGCGGCGTTGGCGTGGGTGAAGCGGAGGGCCTGGTCGTTGATGTCGACGCCGAACACCTCTGCGTCGGGATGGGCGCGGGCGATGAGGACCGCGCCCGGGCCGGCGCCGCAGCCGATGTCGACGGCGCGGCGAACCGGGCAGTCGACGACGGCCTCGATCGCCTGGGCGAAGCGGTACGTGTCGGGACCGAAGAACACGGCGTCGGCCGCGGTCGTCGGGAAGGCCGAGTGGAGGAAGATTTCGTCGTCGAGCGTCGAGAGGCGGACCATGCTGCGCCAGCCGCCCGGGGCGGGGGCCAACATGCCGGCGGCGGCGAGGGCGGCGTGGATCGGCGCGGGCAAGGCGCCGGGGCGGAACGGGCGGCTCCAGCCGAAAACGTCGCGCAAGTCGCGCGCGAAGCCCGAATCGGGCCGGGCGTTGACCCGGGCGTGGGTGGCGGGGGTCGGGGTGATGAAATGGTAGCCGGCGGCCTGGACCAGGCGAGCCAGATCCGTCAGCCGATCCGTCTCCTCCCGTGAGATCGCGTCGAGCATCGGCCTGCCAACGTCACCGCGGCGGACTTGGTTGCCTTCAGGCGGGCTTTCCGGCGGCGGCGAGCAGCGGGCCGAGCACGTCGACGACGCCGGAGATCAGCAGTTGGATGCCGATGCAGAACAGCAGGAAGGCCGAGAGCCGGGTCACCGTGCGGCTGCCGTTGCCGCCGAGCCGGTCGGCGAGGCGGTCGGCGTAGGCGTAGGTGATGGTGACCGTCGCCGCCAGCAGCACGGCCGCCAGCGTCACCCCGGCGAAGAACCAGACCGCGCCGGTGTCCGGGCGCCCGGAGCCGATGGCGACCGCGCCCGCGATGGTTCCCGGCCCGGCGGTGAACGGCAAGGTGAGCGGGAAGAACGCCGTGTCCTCGCCGGCGTCCGTGTTCGCGACCTGCTCCTGCTTCTGTTCCTTGCGCTTCTCCGGCTCGCCCAGCAGCTCCCAGGCGAACAGGGTCAGGATCAGGCCGCCGGCGATGCGCAGCGCGGCCACGGTGATGCCGAAGAAGGCCAGCAGGTAGGTGCCGAACCAGAGCGCCACGATCAGGACGATCAGGGCGTAAAGCCCGACCCACTTGGCCAAGGTGACGCGCTCGGCATGGGTGCGCCCGGCGGTGGCCTGGCGGAAGATCGGCGCGCGGGCGATCGGGTTGACGATGCCGAACAGGGCCGGGAAGGCGACCAGGAAGGCCGTCAGCATCAGCGCCCGCGCCGCAGCGGCAGGTTGGTGCGGTAGGCGACGCGCTTGAGGGCGAAGGCGCTTTCGACGCCGCGGACACCGGCGATGCGGGTGAGGCGGGTGCGGAGGAACTCCTCGTAGGCGCCGAGGTCGGGGGCGACGACGCGGAGCAGGTAGTCGCTGGCGCCGGACATGACGTAGCATTCCATCACCTCGGGCAGCCCGGCGACGGCCTGCTCGAAGGCGGCGAGGTGGTCCTCCGTTTGGGCGGACAGGCGGACGGAGACGAAGACGTTGACGGGCAGGCCGACGCGGTCCTGGTCGAGCAAGGCGACGTAGCCGCGGATGATGCCGCCCTCCTCCAGCAGCTTCTGGCGGCGGTGGGCCGGGCTGGGGGAGAGGCCCGCGACCTCGCCGACGGCGGCGCTGGTGGCGCGGCCGTCCCGTTGCAGGAAATCGAGGATGGCGTGGTCGATCCGGTCAAGACGCATGGCCCCGGCGCATCATGCTCCCATTGTGCAGTGCAATATTGGCAAGACTTGCCAATTCGGCGGTCATTGTAGGCGCACAATGGCAGCACCCGCCACCGGGTTGTGCGTTAAGATTCGTGGCCACCACCCGAATGAGGCCATGCCATGGACGTGGGTTTCGCGCCGCCGCCTGCCGATCGGATCACGTTGGAAAGCCGCTACACCGAGTTCGACCGGCCGGTGCTGCTGTCCGGGGTGCAGGCGCTGGTGCGGGTGCTGCTGGAGCAGGCGCGGCTGGACCGCGCGGCGGGGCTGAACACGGGCGGGCTGGTGTCGGGGTATCGCGGGTCGCCGCTGGGGGGCGTGGACCAGGAGCTTTGGCGGCGGGAGGCGATGCTGGGGGCGGCCGGGGTGCGGTTCCAGCCGGGGCTGAACGAGGACCTGGCGGCGACGATGCTGTGGGGCAGCCAGCAGGTTGACACCTTTCCGGGCAAGACGGTCGATGGCGTGTTCGGCCTGTGGTACGGCAAGGGGCCGGGGGTGGACCGCAGCGCCGACGCGCTGCGCTGCGCCAACACGCTGGGGACGGCGCGGCACGGGGGCGTGCTGGCGGTGAGCGGCGACGACCACGCGGCGCACTCCTCGGTGTTCCCGCACCAGACGGACGGCATTTTCCAGTCGGTCGGCATCCCGGTGCTGGCGCCGGCGGACGTGCAGGACATCCTCGACTTCGGCCTGGCCGGGCTGGCGGCGTCGCGGTACAGCGGGCTCTGGGTCGGGCTCAAGACCATCGCCGAGACCGCCGAGCAGCACGGGCTGGCGACGGTGCCGAGCGAGCGCCGCTTCACGGCACCCGACTTCGCGTTGCCGCCGCACGGGCTGAACCTCGATCCGGGGCTGCCCTGGCCGGCGCGGCGGCGGGAGCTGGAGCGGCGGGTGCTGCAGGAGCGGATGCCGGCGCTGCTGGCCTGGGCGCGGGCGAACCGGCTCGACCGGCTGACGCACGGCGGGGACGCGGCGACGGTGGGCGTCGTCACGGTCGGCAAGGCGCACCACGACGCGATGCACGCGCTGCGGCGGCTCGGGCTGGCGGAGCACCCGGGGATCGCGGTGTTCAAGGTCGGTCTGGCCTGGCCGCTGGAGGCCGAGGGGCTGCGGGCGTTCGCGCGGGGCAAGCGGGCGATCCTGGTGGTGGAGGAGAAGCGCTCGCTGGTCGAGATGCAGCTGCGCGACGCGCTGTATGACATGGCGGCGGACGCGCGGCCGGCGGTGCTGGGCAAGCGGGACGCGGCGGGGGCCGAGCTGCTGCCGGCGGTGATGGAGCTGTCGCCGGAGCTGCTGATGCGGGCGCTGGGGCGGGTGCTGCCGGGCTTGGGGATCGAGGCGGCGCCGTTCGAGGCGGCGGACGCGCCCGGCGGCGCGGCGGAGGCCGGGCTGCTGGCGCGGGGGCCGATGTTCTGCGCCGGGTGCCCGCACAACGCGAGCACGCCGTTGCCGGAGGGCAGCCACGCGATGGCGGGGATCGGCTGCCACACGATGGCGGTGGTGACGAGCGAGGCGACGCGGACGTTCAGCCAGATGGGCGGCGAGGGCGTGCCGTGGGTGGGGCTCGAGCACTTCACCGACCTGCCGCACATGTTCGCCAACATGGGTGACGGGACCTACCAGCATTCGGGGCTGCTGGCGATCCGCCAGGCGGTCGCGGCCAAGGCGCGGATCACCTACAAGCTGCTCTACAACGACGCGGTGGCGATGACCGGGGGGCAGCCGGCGGAGGGCGGGCCGACCGTGCTGAGCATCGCGCACCAGTTGCACGCGGAGGGGGTGGGGCTGCTCGCGGTGGTGGCCGACGACCCGGCCCGCCTCCCCTCCCCCGCCGCGCTGCCGCCGGGCACCCTGCGGCACGGGCGGGATGAGCTGGACGCGGTGCAGCGGCGGATGCGCGAGCACGAGGGCGTGAGCGCCATCATCTACGACCAGGTGTGCGCGACCGAGAAGCGGCGGCGGCGTAAGCGGGGCACGATGGCGGCGGCCGAGGTCAAGGTCGGCATCAACACCCGGGTGTGCGAGAACTGCGGCGACTGCACGGCGCAGTCCAACTGCATCGCCATCGAGCCGGTGGAGACCGAGTACGGCCGCAAGCGGCGGATCAGCCCGACGAGCTGCAACACCGACCTGTCCTGCCTCAAGGGGTTCTGCCCGAGCTTCGTCACCACCAGCGGGTCGGCGCCGGCGCAGGACCACGCCGCCGCCTGGCAGGCGCGGGAGGCCGGGCTGGCGGCGGGGCTGGCCGAGCCGGCGCTGCCGGGCCTGGCCCGGCCGTGGCGCGGGCTGTTCGCCGGCATCGGCGGCGGCGGCATCGTCACCTCCGGGGCGGTGTTGGCGATGGCGGCGCACCTGGAAGGGCGGGCGGTGAGCACGCTCGACTTCACCGGGCTCGCGCAGAAGAACGGGGCCGTCGTGTCGCACGTGCAGATCGGGGCGGAGGGCGCGCTCGACGTGGTGCGCGTGCCGGTGGGCGCGGCGGACCTGCTGCTGGGGGCGGACCTGGCAGTGTCGGCGGACGGCGACGTGCTGGGGCGGTGCGCGGCGGGGGCGGCGGTGGTCGGCAACCTCGACCTGCAGGCCGGGGCGGCGTTCCTCAAGGACCGCGACCTGCGGGTGGACGCGGGGCTGCACCGCCGGGTGATCGAGCGGCGGACGGACCGGGCGCGGTCGCGCTACCTGCGGGGCAGCCAGGTGGCCGAGCGGCTGTTCGGCACGGCGCAGGCGGTGAACACGGTGCTGCTCGGGATGGCCTGGCAACTGGGGCTCGTGCCGGTCGGGCGGGCGGCGCTGCTGCGGTCGATCCAGCTCAACGGCACGGCGGTGGCGATGAACGAGCGGGCGTTCCTGTGGGGGCGGCTGCTGGCGGAGCGGCCGGGGCTGGCGGAGGAGATCATGGCGGACGGCGCGGCGCTGGCGGACGACCTGCCCAGCGTGGTGGCGCGCCGGGCGGAGGAGCTGGTGCGCTACCAGGGCGGGCGGCTGGCGCGGCGGTATCGCGCGCTGGTGGACTTGGCCCGGGCGCGGGAGGTGGCGGTCGCGGGCGCGGCCGGGGCGTTGACGCGGGCGGTGGCGGAAGGGGCGTTCCGGGCGTTCGCCTACAAGGACGAGTACGAGGTGGCGCGGCTGCACGCCGAGGCGGAGTACGGGCCGGACCCGGTGTTTCACCTCGCGCCGCCCTTGATCACGCGCACCGACCCGGCCACGGGACGCAAGCGCAAGATCGGCGTGCCGGGATCGGTGGCGCTGCCGCTGTTCCGGGCGCTGCGGCACGGCAAGGCGCTGCGGGGGACGGTGCTCGACCCGTTCGGCTGGCAGCACGACCGGCGGCAGGAGCGGGCGTTCGCGCGGCAGTACGAGCAAGACGTGCGCGCCGTGCTGCCGAAGCTGCGGCCGGACACGATGGAGGCGGCGGTCGCGTTGGCGTCGTTGCCGATGGCGGTGCGCGGGTTCGGGCCGGTGAAGGCGGCGGGCTTGGCGGACGCCGGGCCGCAGCGGGCGGCGCTGCTGGCGCGGATCGAGGCCCCCGCGGTGGCGCTGGCGGCCGAATAGCCTATATCGGCAGGGATCAACCAAGCCTGGGAGGCGGCCATGTTGGACACCACGGACCCGAACGCGCTGATCATCGACACGGCGCGGCGCTTCGCGCAGGAGCGGCTGGCGCCGACGGCGGACGCGCGCGAGAAGGCGGGGCGGATCGAGCCGGAGATTATCCGCGCGATCGGCGAGATGGGTTTCCTGGGGGCAACCAACAGCAGCGAGTGGGGCGGCAGCGAGATCCCCTACGAGACGTACGCGCAGGTGATCGAGGAGATCGCGGCCGGGGACGGCTCGGTCAGCACGATGGTCAGCGTCCACAACGCGCCGACCTGTGAGATCCTGGAGAAGTTCGGCACCCCGGCGCAGAAGGAGCGCTGGCTCAAGCCGATGGCGAGCGGCCAGGCGGTGGCGAGCTTCGGGCTGACGGAGAGCGGGGCCGGGTCGGACGCTTCGGGCATCCGCACCAAGGCGGAGCGGACCAACAGCGGCTACGTGATCAACGGGTCGAAGCAGTTCATCTCCAACGCCAGCATCGGGCAGACGACGATCCTGTTCGCCGTCACCGACCCGTCGGCGGGCAAGAAGGGGATCAGCGCGTTCATCGTCGCCAACGACGCGCCGGGCTTCACGGTGGCGCGGGTGGAGCACAAGCTGGGGCAGAAGGCGTCCGACAGCTGCGCGCTGAGCTTCGACGACCTGCAGGTCGATGACGACCAGCGGATCGGCGCCGAGGGGCAGGGCCTCAAGATCGCGCTCAGCACGCTGGAAAGCGGGCGGATCGGGATCGCGGCGCAGAGCGTGGGGATGGCGCGGGCGGCGCTCGACTACGCGGTGCAGTATGCCAAGGAGCGCAAGCAGTTCGGCAAGTCGATCCTGGAGCACCAGGCGGTGTCGTTCCGGCTGGTGGACGCCAAGACGCAGTTGGCGGCGGCGCGGGAGCTGACCTTGAAGGCGGCGCGGCTGAAGGACGCCGGGCAGCCGGCGCTGGAAGCGGCGGCGATGGCCAAGCTGTTCGCCAGCGAGGCGGCGGAGCGCATCTGCTCGGCGGCGATCCAGACGCTGGGCGGCTACGGGTGCCTGGCGGACTACCCGGTGGAGCGCATCTACCGCGACGTTCGGGTGTGCCAGATCTACGAGGGCACCTCGGACGTGCAGAAGATCATCCTGTCCCGGATGCTGTGACGCCGGCTGACGGCCCCCTCCTTTCGGGGAAGGGGTGGTCTCGGCGGGCGCTGTTTGCCTTGCCGTTCGCGGGCGGCCCCGCCCTGGCGTGCGAGCCGGTGCGGGTGACGACGGTGCCGTTGCGCTTGGTGGATGGCTTCCCGGTGGTGTCGGCCGGCGTCGCCGGACAGGCGGCGAGCTTTATACTCGACACTGGGGCGGAGGCGATGTTGGTGACGCCGGCGATGGCGGAGGCGTTGCGCCTGCCGCTGGCCGGGGTGGCACCGATCTACGGCACCGGCGGCCAGCAGGAGGCGCGGGTGGTGCTGCTGCCCGGCCTGCGCCTCGGGGGCGCGGCGATGCCGGACCAATTGTCGCCGGTGGCGCCGCTGCCGGTCGAGTTGCGGACGGACCCGCCGCTCGCCGGGCTGCTGGGAGCGGCGCTGCTATCGCGGTTCGACCTCGACCTGGACGTGCTGGGGCGGCGGGTGTCGTTGTGGTCGCCGGGGTGCGGCGCGCCGTTCGCGGGCACGGCGCTGCCGTTGGAGGTGTCGCGCGGGGGGCGGCCCTACCTGGTGGTGCGGGTGAACGGGCGGCCGTTGCTGGCGCTGCTGGACACGGGGAGCCGGGCGACGCTGCTGGACGAGGCGGCGGCGCGGCGGCTCGGGGTGGGCGCGCCGGTCTCGGCCAACACGGCGCGGGGGGTGGACGGAGCGCGGCTGCCGTTGGAGCACACGCGGGTGATGCTCGGGCTGGGGGATGGGGGGGCGGCGCGGGAAACACCGGTGAGCGTGACGCCGTTGCGGCTGGACCGGGGGGAAATGCTGCTGGGATTGGACGTGCTGGGGCGGGGGCGGGTTTGGGTCGGGTATGGACGGGGAGAAATACGGTTTAAAGAATATAAATAGAGAATAAATTCTTACCGATCCGATGTTGCGCTTGCAGATAAAACAACGTGTTTTTTTAAACAAAATGATGGCCAAATTTTTGTTTATTCCCTCAAAAAAATAATTTTTCTAGATAAAAGAGATTGCGATTGCGATGGGAACTCAGTTGACCGAGCTACTCACATGTGTTTGTGTTGCATTGATAATAGAAATGTAAAATCTGTGGTAAGGTCTCACCACCTATCAGTTTCGGCCCCGAGTGGTTGACGGTCCGACCTGTGGTGTGATGAAGGCCCAATCCTAGACGGATTGGGTGTTTGGATGGGCGGGATCGAGCATGTGGCCGGGAGCATCAGCGTGGTGCTGCATGAGCGGCTGCCCTGGCAGCGCAAGACGCAGCGGGAGAACTTGGCGCTTCTGGTTGCGACCATGCTGAGCGAGCGCAGCGCCAACCTGATGTCGCTGGCGGCCGCCCTGCCGCGTCAGCCGGACCGGATCGACATGCGCTACCAGTGGATCGTGCGCGTGCTGGCGAACCCGCTGATCGAGTGCGATGCGGTGATGCTGGCGTTCGCACGCGAGGTGTTGGCGCGGGCGCAGGCCGAAGCGGGGCCAGGCGAGCGGGTGGACCTGATCTTGGATCAGAGCCGGGCGTCCGAGCGGCATCAGATCCTCATGCTGGCCCTGCGCTGGGGTGAGCGCGCCTTGCCGCTGGCTTGGCGGGTGGAGGAGACCGAGGGTGCCATTGGCTTTGGCGTGCAGAAAGGCTTGCTCGACACCGTAGTGGCTTGGTTGCCTGAAGAGGCTCGTGTGCGGTTGCTGGGCGACCGGTTCTACGGCACGCCCGCGCTGATCGGCCACTGCCAGGTGCTGGGCTGGGACTACCGGCTGCGGCTGAAGGGCAACCTGCATCTATGGATCGACGGTGCCGACGCAGGGCCGGTCGAGCGCCTGGCCCGGGACACGCCCTATCTGACGGAAGTGGAATTGACCGCGCGCCGGGTGCGCACCAACGTCGGCCTTATCCAGGACCCTGGCCACGAGGAGCCCTGGATCGTCGCCATGTCCGAGGCCCCGGGCTACCTCACCACGCTCGACTACGCCCGGCGCTGGGGCATTGAGCCAATGTTCTCCGACTTCAAAACGCGTGGCTTCGGCCTGGAAGACAGCCAGATCCGCTTCCCCGACCGGCTGGCCAGGCTCATCCTGGTCATGGCGCTGGCACTCTACTTCGCCGTGTCCACAGGACAATGGGATGCGGTCCATCATGCCACGCCTGCCGAACGCAGACGCCCGGAACAACAGCCGAAGAACGTCCTGCGCAGCATGACGTCGTGGTTCACGCGCGGCCTACGGCGCATCGCAAACCTGCTCCAAACCCTTCAGCCCATCCCACAACTTTGGAGTGTTCCAGCAACTGATAGGTGGTGAGGTGGTAAGGTATGAATTCAATTCCTATGACCGTTCTGGTTCCACCGACGACAGCAGTTTCGCTACCGCCCGTAGCGGATAAAATATCCACGATGCTAACCGAGCTTACAGCCGCGCTTGGCGTAAACCGCACAGTCTTGGCAGCAGATCATCAGATTGAGCATGCTTGGTCAAATCTTCCTCGACAACTTTCACGTATTCCTATTCAGCATCGTAACGATATTCTTGTCCGAATGTGTGTTGCAGTAGCGGCAGGATTGTTCGACAGTGCTATAAATTATGCCTGGAATGCTGCTATTATGGAGCTGCGCAACAAAGTTCGCCGATTTGGATTAAATGTAATACCGCAAATTATTAACAAGTATTTTGATGAGGAAACATTAATTGAGTTAAGGGACGTCGATTTATTACAACTATGCCTAAAGTTAAACTTAATATCCGAAGAGGGATGTTTTCTCTTAGATCAATGCCGTGATATACGTAACAACTTTTCTGCTGCTCATCCAACTGTAAGTACATTGGACGAAGATGAGTTTCTATCTTTTCTTAACAGAGTTGGTAAGCATGCTTTAGCAAATGAACAGAATCCTCGTGGTGTTGACATACAAGCTTTTATCGCAGCAGTAAAATCTGCTCGCTTTAATGAAATCCAATTTAACACATGGCGTAATCGGGTTGAAAATACTTTTGATGCTCAACGTGAGCTTCTTTTTGGCACATTACATGGTATATTCTGCGATCCAAGTTCTGGTGAAGAAGCACGAGTAAATGCCTTACGCGTGTGCGAGGCGCTCACACCGATAATGACGCCGAAAGCGCGATCCGATTTGGTTAGCCGCCATCAAGATTATAAAGCCAAAGGTGATGAACCTAGACATAAAGCTTCTCAACAGTTTTTTGAGCGTCTTGGATTTTTAGCACTTTTAGGTGATACTGAACTCCACAGTGTTATACTATCAGCAGCAACTAATCTTCTCTCTGTTCATAACGCTATTAATAATTTCTATAACGAGCCTCCGTTTGCGGACCGTTTGGCTGGCTTAGCCACTCAAAACAGAATTCCTGAATCGGCACAGCATGATTTTGTAGAGGCAGTTATTACGTGCGCAACTGGAAATCGATATGGTGTTTCTAACATCGCAATGCCGACTTACGAGAAGCTCATCCGGTCATTTTCACCCGCTGAAATACGAATTATGCTTGAATTGCCAAACAAATCCAATGTTTTAGCCAATCGCGTTAGTAGTTTTCCAAAATGCAAGCGCCAATTTGAACATCTTGTTGCTATGATTGATGAGTCTAGCGTCCCAACTCCCGCTCGATCCAGTTTTGAAAAATGGAAAACTTAGTTCCTCTCATGTGTTTTTTGGTAGAATGTGGGACTGATCAAAGCAAATTCTGCATTGAAGCTTTTAGCTGCCCCACCACCCCCCGCGGATCATCCGCCCGCGTCACCGGCCGCCCCACCACAAGGTAATCCGCCCCTCGCCGCACCGCTTCGTCCGGGGTCGCCACCCGGCGTTGGTCGCCGGCATCCCCGCCCGGCAACCGTATTCCCGGCGTCGCCACCAGCAGCCGCCGCCCCGCCGCGCGCCGCAGCCCGTCCAGGTCGTCCATCGCCGAGGCGATCAGACCGTCGGCCCCGGCGTCCGCCGCCGCCCGCGCTCGCAACGCCGCTAACTCCGTCACCGTCCGGTCGTAGCCCATCGCCCGCAGCGCCGCGTCGTCCTGGCTGGTCAGCACGGTGATGGCGAACACCAGGAGGCCGCTGCCCCGCGCGCCTTCGACGGCGGCGGCGATGATGGCCGGGTCGCCGTGGACGGTGACGATGCGCACGCCGCGCCGGGCCACGGCGGCGACGCCGTGGCGGACGGTTTCCGGGATGTCGTACATCTTGTAGTCGAGGAACACCTGCTTGCCGCCCGCCACCAGCTCGTCGATCAAGCGGTCCACACCCGGCGCGAACAGCAGCCACATGCCCACCTTGTAGAAGCGAACCGCGTCGCCGAGCTGGGCCACCAGGGCGCGGGCCTCGTCCACTCCCGGCACGTCGAGGGCGACGATCAGGCGGTCGGCCGCCGCCCTGCCCGCATCGCCTGCCGAACCGGAGGCCAAGCCCGGCGCCCTCAAGCCGTCTCTTGGAACAACTCCCGCCCGATCAGCATCCGCCTGATCTCGCTGGTTCCCGCCCCGATCTCGTAGAGCTTGGCATCGCGCAGCAGCCGGCCGGTGGGGTAGTCGTTGACGTAGCCGTTGCCGCCCAGGACCTGGATCGCTTCCAGCGCCATCCAGGTGGCGCGCTCGGCGGCGTAGAGGATCGCGCCGGCGGCGTCCTTGCGGCTGGTCTCGCCCCGGTCGCAGGCGCGGGCGACGGCGTAGACGTAGGCGCGGGCGGCGTTCAGCGTCACGTACATGTCGGCGATCTTGCCTTGCATCAACTGGAACTCGCCGATGGCCCGGCCGAACTGGCGGCGCTCGTGGATGTAGGGCACCACGGTGTCCATGCAGGCCTGCATGATGCCGAGCGGCCCGGCGGCGAGGACGGCGCGCTCGTAGTCGAGGCCGCTCATCAGCACGTTGACGCCGCGGCCGACGCCGCCCAGCACGTTCTCCTCCGGCACCTCGCAGTCCTCGAACACCAGCTCGCCGGTGTTGCTGCCCCTCATGCCGAGCTTGTCGAGCTTCTGGGCGCAGCGGAAGCCGGCGAAGCCGCGCTCGATCAGGAAGGCGGTGATGCCGCGGGCGCCGGCGTCGGGGTCGGTCTTGGCGTAGACGACCAGGGTGTCGGCTTCCGGCCCGTTGGTGATCCAGAACTTGCTGCCGTTCAGCACGTAGCGCCCGCCCCGCTTCTCCGCCCGCAGCCGCATCGACACCACGTCCGACCCGGCCCCCGTCTCGCTCATCGCCAGCGCCCCCACTTGCTCGCCCGAGATGAGGCCGGGCAAGTACCGCCGCTTCTGGTCCTCGTTGCCGTTCTTGCGGATCTGGTTGACGCACAGGTTGCTGTGCGCCCCGTAGGACAGCCCGACGCTGGCGCTGGCGCGGCTGATCTCCTCCATCGCGACGCAGTGCTCCAGGTAGCCCATGCCGGCGCCGCCGTATTCCTCCTCGACGGTGACGCCGAGGACGCCGAGCGCGCCCATCTTGCGCCACAGGTCGGCGGGGAAGTCGTTCGACTGGTCGATGGCGGCGGCGCGGGGGGCGATCTCGTCGGCGGCGAAGGCGCTCACGCTGTCGCGCAGCATGTCGGCGCTCTCGCCGAGGTCGAAGTTGAGCGCCGGGGGACGGTTCACGAGGCTTGCGGACACGCGGCGTTTCCTTTTTCCTGGCTACAACACTATAGGGCGGAGACAGCGAATGACCACGCCGCCGCGCGAACCGGGGGACGCCGAGCTGAGCTACGTTCATGGGGCGGTCGACGTGCCGTTGCTGGGCGAGACGCTGGGCCAGAACCTCGACCGCACCGCGCGCCGCGTGCCGGACTGCCCGGCGCTGATCGTGCCGGGCCAGGGCGTGCGCTGGTCGTATCGGGACTTGGTGGAGCGGGCGGAGGCGTTCGCGGCCGGGCTGCTGGCGCTGGGCCTGGCGCGGGGCGACCGGATTGGCATCTGGTCGCTGAACAACGCGGAATGGGTGGTGACGCAGTTCGCGACCGCGAAGGCCGGGCTGGTCCTGGTCAACATCAACCCGGCCTACCGGCTGACGGAACTCGAGTTCGCGTTGAACAAGGTGGGATGCCGGGCGCTGATCCTGGCGACGCGGTTCAAGACCAGCGACTACGTCGGGCTGCTGACGGAGCTGGCGCCGGAGTTGCCCGGCGCGGAGCCGGGGCGGCTGCGGGCGGCGCGGCTGCCGTCGCTCGAGATCGTGATCCAGATCGGCGGGCGGAGCGCGGGGATGATCCCGTTCGACGAGGTGCCGGGCCGGGCGGGACCCGGGCACCGCGCCGAGCTGGCCCGGCTGCAGCCGCTGCTCCAGTTCGACGACCCGATCAACATCCAGTTCACCAGCGGCACCACCGGCGCGCCGAAGGGGGCGGCGCTGACGCACCACAACGTCCTCAACAACGGCTACTTCATCGGGCGGGCGATGCGGCTCAGCGAGGCGGACCGGCTGTGCATCCCGGTGCCGCTGTATCACTGCTTCGGCATGGTGCTGGGCAACCTGGCTTGCACGACGCACGGGGCGGCGATGGTCTACCCGGGCGAGGGGTTCGACCCGCTGGCGGTGCTGCGGACGGTGGCCGAGGAGCGCTGCACCGGGCTGCACGGGGTGCCGACGATGTTCATCGCCGAGCTGGAGCACCCGGAGTTCGACGGGTTCGACCTCAGCAGCCTGCGCACCGGCATCATGGCCGGGTCGCCGTGCCCGACCGAGATCATGCGGCGCGCGGTGGAGCGGATGAACCTGCGCGAGATCACCATCTGCTACGGCATGACGGAAACCAGCCCGGTCAGCTTCCAAAGCTCGGTCGACGACCCGTTGGAGCGCCGGGTCAGCACCGTGGGGCGCGTCCACCCTCACCTGGAGGTCAAGATCGTGGACGCCGAAGGGCGGATCGTGCCGCGGGGCGTGTCGGGTGAGCTGTGCACGCGGGGCTACGCGGTGATGCTGGGCTACTACGGCGACGCCGAGCGCACCGCGGGCGTGATCGACGCGGCGCGGTGGATGCACACCGGCGACCTGGCCGTCATCGACGACGAAGGGTTCTGCAACATCGTCGGCCGCATCAAGGACGTGGTGATCCGCGGCGGCGAGAACGTCTATCCGCGGGAGGTGGAGGAGTACCTCTACACCCACCCGGCGATCCAGGACGTGCAGGTGTTCGGCGTGCCGGACGAACGCTACGGCGAGGAGCTGTGCGCGTGGGTCAAGCTGCGGGACGGCGCGGCGCTGACGGAGGCGGAGGTGCAGGCGTTCTGCCGCGGTCGCATCGCGCACCAGAAGGTGCCGCGCTACGTGCGGTTCGTGGACGGCTTCCCGATGACCGTGACGGGCAAGATGCAGAAGTTCCTGATGCGGGACGCGATGCGCGACGAGCTCGGCCTGCGCGAGATGGAAACAGCTTAGCGGCCGGGGGCGGGCCTGGTCGTTGCGCCCGCGTCGATACCGCTTGAAGCGACGAATGACTTGGCCCTAGATACGGCGATGCCGAACTTCGTCCGCAGCGTTCCGGAGGGGGACACGCTCGAGCGGGCCGTGTGCGCGCAATGCGGTTTCGTGGCCTACGAGAACCCGAAGATCGTCACCGGGTCGGTGGTGGCGCACGAGGGACAGGTGCTGCTATGCCGCCGGGCGATCGAGCCGCGGCGGGGGTTCTGGACGCTGCCGGCGGGCTACCTGGAGCTGATGGAGACGGTGGAGGAAGGCGCGCGGCGGGAAGCGTGGGAAGAGGCCGAGGCGCGGATCGCGCTCGACGGCATTCTCGGCTGCTACAGCATCAGCCGGATCGGCCAGGTGCAGATCATCTTTCGCGCCCGGTTCGACGGCCCGCCTCGGTTCGCGCCCGGGGTCGAGAGCCTCGACGTGCGGCTGTTCCGCTGGGACGACATCCCCTGGGAGGAGATCGCCTTCCCGTCGGTGCATTGGTCGCTCCAGGCCTGGCGCGGCGCGGGCGACGGGCCGCTCGGCGCGCCGGCGACCAACCCGCCGAGCGACCGTCGGGGGGTCAATGCCTTGGAAGGGATGACGCCATGACACGGTGGCTGCTGCCGGTGCTCCTGTTGCCGTTGCTGGCGGCTGGGCCGCCGCCGCGCAGCTTCAGCCTGAAGGTGCCGGACGGGGGCGGGATGGCGTTGCCGGCCCCGGCCAAGCCGCCGCCCGTGCCGCCGACGCTGTACCGCCCCGCGCCCTTGCCCAACCGCGACCTGGCCGCGCCGGCCGAGGCGCGGAACGACGGCTCGACCACGGTGTCACCGAGCCTGTTCAACCGGCGGGACACCTATCGCGGCGAGGGGTTCTCCAAGGGATCGTCGGCCGACGCCGAGCAGGACCGCCGGGTCACGCCGGGCGCGGGCTTCAAGCTGAAGATGCCGTTCGCGCCGAATTGATCGGGTGGTTTGTGCGCTGCACAAGATGGTTCTGGACGTCACCTGCCGTTTATCCCAAGGCTGTATAGATTGCTGACTGTTGGCAGGAGAACGGATGCGGACCAAGAAGCGCGCCACGAGCGAGACGGAGCCGCTGGACCCGGTGGCGCTCGCGTTGGCGATCTGGTTGGGGACGATCACCTCGGTGATCGGGTTGGCGCAGTTCTCGCAACGGGCCGACGCGCGGCGGCTGGCGGCGCGGGAGGCCGCGACTCAGGCGCATGGCGGCGAAGCGGGGGCAGCCGAGGGGCGGGCGAAGCTGGTCGGCCGGGCGGCGGTCGGGCTCTGAGTCGGGCGCCCGGCTGAAAGAGCGGGATCAGGGTGGGGCGACAGCCGGCGGGAGAACGGCAGGGTTGACGGCCTGATCGCCCGGCACGGTGTTCGGGCGCGTTTCGCGCGCGCTGATGACGGCTCGACGGACCGTGAATCGATCCTCGCCAGTCGTGGGGCAGGTCTTGGCCGGCCAGGGTCGGTCGGCGCGTTCCGCGCTCGGGCTTCGGCGAGCCTCCCTGTCCGGTGGGCATCTCGTTCAGGCGGGCGACGCCCTTGTTGGCCTGCCACACTTCGCTGGCCACCCACACCTTGCTGACCTCATCGTCAACTGCCATCCGCCACGGGTTCGGGGCGCCAGATCGTGCGCCCGGCCTGTGTGACCAGCCCGTGCGTGGGGCGGCGCGCGCTCGTGCGAACGGCCAGCTCGCCGCCGATCACGATATGGGGCGCGGCCGCCTCCCCGCCCAACATGCGCGCCAGCACCGCCACGCCCGCCGCCGCCGTCTCCAACGCGGACTGCTCGAAGCTGCTGAGGCCGATGCCTGACCAGCCGGCGGGGCGGGAGCCGTCGAAGCCGACGATGGAGAGGCTGCGGCCGATCTCTGCGCCGAACTCCTGCCGGGCCACGTCGATGGCGGCGATGGCCATGTGGTCGTTGGCGCAGAAGATCGCATCCGGCGGGTCCGGGCGGCGCAGCAGGATGCGGACGGCCTCCGCCGCGGCGGCCGGGTCGAACAGGCCGGAGCCGCGCAGGGCCGGGGGCAGCCCGGCGGCGCGCAGTCCCGCCGCGAACCCGGCCTCGCGCTCCTGGCTGGTGGAGGAGTCCTCGATGCCCCCCACGAAGGCCGGGCGGACGTGGCCGCAGGCGGCGAGGAAGGCAGCGATGCGCCGGCCCCCCTCGGCATTGTCGCCCGTCACGGCCGCGACGCCGGCGGACTCGGCCAGGCGGTTCAGCAGCAGCACGGGCACGCCGGTGCGCCGGCACTCCTCGGCGAACTGCGAGGACAGCCGCACCGTGCACAGCACGATCGCGTCCACCTGGTGGCGCAGCACGTCGTCGATGGGCGGGTCGTCGTCCTCCACGCGGTCCAGCAGGAACAGCATGGTGCGGTAGCCGATCGCCCTCAGCCCCAGCGAGACCGCCTGCAGCAGGTCGGCGTGGAAGCTGTTGTCCAAGCGGTTGATGGCGATGGCGACCACGTGCGAGCGCCGGGTGCTGAGGGAGCGGGCAACCAGGTTGGGGCGGTAGCCGATGGCCGTGGCCGCTTCCCGGACCTGGCGCGCCATCGCGGGTGAGGCGCAGCCGCCCTCGGTGAAGGTGCGGGAGACGGCGGAGCGGGAGACGCCGGCGAGTTGGGCCACGTCGCCGATGGTCGGGCGTTTTCTGGAGCTCAAGGGGCTGGGTTCCTTCGCGGTTCAGATTAGTTGCAACCGGTTGCAATTGTCGATCCGACTGGATAGCGTCGTGCTGAGCCCGTCGGAGACCGGGCCATCGGGAGGCGTCGTTGGCGGCTGTGTCGCTGGATCGCATCGGGAAGTCGTTCGGGGCCGTGACCGTCATCGAGGACGTGTCGCTGCGCGTCGCCGACGGCGAGTTCGTGGTGCTGCTCGGGCCTTCGGGCTGCGGCAAGTCCACCACGCTGCGGATGCTGGCGGGGCTGGAACTGCCGAGCCGCGGCCGCATCCGGATCGGCGAGAAGGACGTGACGCGGCTGCCGCCGGGTGAGCGCGACATCGCCATGGTGTTCCAGAACTACGCGCTCTACCCGCACATGTCGGTCGCGCAGAACATGTCGTTCGCGCTGGCGCTGCGGAAGGTGTCGAAGGCGGAGATCCGGCGTCGGGTGCAGGAGGCGGCGGAGGCGCTGCACATCGCGCCGTTGCTGGCGCGCAAGCCGAAGGAGCTCTCGGGCGGGCAGCGGCAGCGCGTGGCCATCGGGCGGGCCATCGTGCGCGCGCCCGCCGCCTTCCTGTTCGACGAGCCGCTGTCCAACCTCGACGCGCAGTTGCGCGGGCACATGCGGGTGGAGTTGGCCCTGCTGCACAAGCGCCTGGCCGGGACCATCCTGTACGTGACGCACGACCAGGTGGAGGCGATGACGCTGGCCGACCGCATCGTCATCTTCGACAAGGGCCGCATCCAGCAGGTCGGCACGCCGGACGCCGTGTTCGAGCGGCCGGCCAACCTGTTCGTCGCCCGCTTCGTCGGCAATCCTACGATGAACATCCTGCCCGCCGAGGCGCACGGGGCGTCGCTGCGCATCCAGGGTACGGACGTCGTGCTGCGGGGCGAGGCGCGAGCGGGCGCGCCCGGCCAGCCGGTCCACCTGGGCGTGCGCCCGCACGACCTGCGCCCCGCCGTGGAGGACGAGCCCGGCTTCGACATGCTGGTCGACGTTGTCGAGTACCTCGGCACCGAGACGGTCGTGGTGGGCCGGCTCGCGGCGGCACCCGAGCATCCGCTGGTGACCGTCCTTCCCGGGCGCACGGGCGGCCGCAAGGGCGCGTCGGGGCACGACCGGCTGCGCCTCTCGTCGCGTCCGGCGGCGATGCACGTCTTCGACTCCGCCACCGGGGATCGCCTGGCTGCCTGACTGCCGAACCCACGAGACCAAATCGGAGGAACCCTCATGAACCGACGCGATTGCCTCATGCTCCTGGCCGGCGGCGCCACCTTGGCCGCGCCCGCCATCCGCCCGGCCCGGGCCGCCACGGACCGCTTCGCCAAATACAAGGGCGCCACCATCGTGGTGAACTGGCCCGCCCACCCGCACTACGACGCCGCCACCACGCTGGTGCCGGAGTTCCAGAAGCAGACCGGCATCAAGGTCGAGATCGACAAGCTCCAGTACCTCCGCATGCATGACAAGCAGCTGCTCGAGATGTCGAAGCCGCAATGCGACTACGACCTCATCTGCATGTTGGGCATGTGGAAGACCGAATACGTCAAGAAGGACCTGATCGCCCCGCTGGAGCCCATGCTCGACGACGCGGCGCTGGCGGACCCCGACTACGACCGCGCCGACATCGTGAAGTCCTACCTCGACGTGATCGGCATGGTCGGCGGCCCCAAGGGCTATCTCCCCGGCCCTGGCGAGAAGCTCTACGCGCTCCCTTACGGCACCGAGACGAGCATTCTGGCCTACCGCAAGGACATCTTCGAGACGCTCGGCTTCAAGCCGCCCGCCACCTACGACGAGCTGATGGCGCTGCTCGGCCCGCTGCGCGACAAGTCCGGCATCGGCGCCATGACCAGCCGCGGCCAGTCCGGGCACCAGGCGATGCACGCCTTCACGCTGCACTTCAAGCCGCTCGGCGGCGACTTCTTCAACGATGCCTGGCAGCCGACCTTCACCGGCCCCGTGGGCGAGAAGGCGATCGAGGTGCTGAAGGCCTTCGCCGACACCGGCCCCGCCGGCATCCCGAGCTTCGGCTTCGGTGAGATGGAGAACGCCTTCCTGCTGGGCCAGGCCGCGATGTATCTCGACTCCATCGCCGTGATGGGCGACGTGCGCAACACCCAGAAGTCCAAGGTGGAGGGCAAGGTGGGCTACGCCCTGCACCCCAAAGGCGCGCGCTACTCGGCCGAGAGCGGCGGCTTCGGCCTCGCCATCCCCAAGCGCGCCGCGCACAAGGAGGCGGCGTTCCTGTTCATGCAGTGGCTCACCAGCAAGGCGCAGGACAAGGCGGTGACCAAGGCCGGCGGCGCGGCCATGCGCAACTCCACCCTCGACGATCCGGCGCTGCTCGCGATCTACCCGGAGTTCAAGCTGCTGAAGGAGCAGCTGATCTACACCGATCCGGACTGGCGCCCGGTGGTGCCGGAGTGGACCACGATCGACGAGCAGCTGCTGGGCGTGCAGATCTCCGAGGCGCTGATCGGCCGCAAGACCCCGGCCGAGGCGCTGCAGGCCTCGGTGGCGCCGGTCGAGGCGCTGATGAAGCGCGGCGGCTACTACAAGAGCTGACCCGGTGAAGGCGGCCCTCAACCGTCTGGCGCCCTACGTCATGGCCGCGCCCGCGGTCCTCGTGGTGGGGTTCGGCTGCCTCTACCCCACCTTGCTCGCGGGCCGGCTCGGCGTGTTCGACTGGGCGCTCGGCGTGCCGTGGTCGGAGGCGATCTGGGTCGGCCTCGCCAACTTCGCCGCCGCCCTGGTCGACCCGGCGGTCCACGCCTCCTTCGTCGTCAGCATCCTGTTCGCGGCGGTGGTCGTCGCCGTCGAGATGGCGCTCGGCACCGCGCTGGCCTTGCTGCTGGAGCGGCCGATCCGCGGCATGAGCATCTTCCGCACGCTGTTCATAACCCCGATGATGATCGCGCCCATCGTCGTCGGCATGATCTGGCGCTACATGTTCGACACGCAGTACGGCGCGGCCAACTACGCCATCTCCCTGATCGGCATCCCCGCCCAGACCTGGTTGGCCGACCCGACGCTGGCCTTCGGCGCCATCGTCGTGTCCGACGTGTGGCAGTGGACGCCCTTCGTCATCATCATGGTGCTCGCCGGGCTGCAGAACGTGGACCAGTCGGCGCTGGAGGCGGCGCGGATCGACGGCGCGACGCCGTGGCAGGTGATCCGCCGCGTCAAGCTGCCCATGCTGGCCCCGGTCCTGGTCGTCACCGCGCTGATGCGGATCATCGACGCCTTCCGCGTGCTGGAGGTCATCTACGCCCTCACCTTCGGCGGCCCCGGCAACAGCACCGAGGTGCTGCCGCTGCTGATCTACAAGACCGCCTTCGTGGGCCAGCGGCTCGGCTACGCCTCCGCCATCTCGGTCTACCTCCTGTTGCTCGTGGTGGCGCTGTCGCTGGCGGTGCTCGCCATCTCCAACCCGATGAAGGACGCGCGGCGATGAGCGCCGCGGCCGCCGTGGAGGGGCTCGCCCCCGACGCCCCGGCCCGCGGGGCGCTGGCGCTGCGCTACGGCGTGCTGGTGCTGCTCTCGCTGGTCTGCCTCGGCCCGATCATCCTGATGGTGACGACCTCGTTCAAGGTGCAGACCGACATCTTCACCACCACGCCCGCTTGGTTCTTCACGCCCACGCTCTCGAACTACACCGGCGTGCTGATCGAGGACAACTTCAAGCGTTACCTCGTCAACGGCGTCATCGTCGGCATCGTCTCGACGATCGTGACGCTCGCGCTCGGCTCCATGGCGGCCTACGCCATCGTCCGCTACCGCTTCATCGGCCGCGGCGTGGTGTCCTGGACGACGCTGCTGCTGCGCAGCGTGCCGCTCGCGGTGCTGGCGGTGCCGGTCTACACGGTTTGGGGCGATGCCGGGCTGCTGAACAGCCTCACGGGGCTGATCCTGCTCTACACCGCCGTCAACCTGCCCTTCACCATCTGGGTGCTATACGGCTTCCTCGCGCAAGTGCCTTACGAGCTGGAGGAGGCCGCGCTGGTGGACGGCTGCAGCCCGTACCGGGTGTTCCTGGTGATCGTGCTGCCGTTGATCCGCCCGGGCCTGGCGGCGGCGGCCATCTTCACCTTCCGCATCGCCTGGAACGAGTTCATCCTCGCCCTCGTGCTGACCAACCGCGCCACCCGCACGCTGCCGGTCGCGGCCTCGCTCTACATCACCGACGTGGGCGTGCAGTGGGGCAAGCTGATGGCGCTGGGCGTGCTGATCGCCCTGCCACCCTTGCTCGTCACCCTGGTCGCGGCCCGGCAGATCATCGCCGGCCTCACCGCAGGGGCGGTGAAGGGCTAGGCGGATGGAGGCGGCGCTGGCTTGGTTGATGACCCCGCTCTCCGGCGCGTCCACGCACAGCATCGCGGGCTGGGCGGCGTGGCACGCGCGGGCGATGGTGCTGGCCTGGACGATCCTGCTGCCGAGCGGGATGTTCGTCGCCCGGTTCTGCAAGATCCATCCCCGCCAGGACTGGCCCACTTCGCTGGACAGCAAGTTCTGGTGGCGGACCCATGTCTGGACCCAGATCGCCGGCGTGGCCGCCACGGGCGTGGGCCTGGCGCTCGCCTGGGGCCACGCGGGCGGCGCCCTGGAGCAGGCGCGGCCGCACCGCCTGCTTGGCTGGACCGTGGCCGCGCTGGCCGCCAGCCAGATACTGGGGGGCGCGCTGCGCGGCACCAAGGGCGGCCCCACCCAGCCCACGATGCGCGGCGATCATTTCGACATGACCCTCCGACGCCTGGCGTTCGAGTGGATGCACAAGTCGTTGGGCTGGGTCGCCATGCTGCTCGCGATCGCGGCCACGGCGATCGGCCTCGTCATGGCCGACGCGCCCCGCTGGATGCCGATCGTCATCGCGCTCTGGTGGGCGTGCTACACGGTGGCGTTCGTCGCCCTGCAAAGGGCGGGGTGGTGCGTGGACACCTACCAGGCGATCTGGGGCAACGATCCCTCCCATCCGGGGAACCAGCGCCGCCCCGTCGGGCTCGGGGTGCGCCGGCGCGGCTGAACCCGGCGATCGTCCCGTCATGCCAATCTCTGAGCCTGTGACTCGCGAGGGCGACTCCGATCTCCGGGCCAGGCCTCAAGGCGACCTGGAACGATTTCATGTTGCACGAAACCACTCTAGCCATTGTTCCACGCAGTTGCTCCGTTTCGTCGGACGCGAGGCGCGTCCGACGAAACTGAAACCGCTCCAACAACGTGGGGCGCACGGCAGGCACGCTGTCCGCGCGGCGCGCGGCGGCGTCAGCGCAGAGGCTCGACTTATTACGCAGTTGAACTACTCTGCCGACCCCGCAACCATCGCTGCATCCGCAGCCCGACCGCATACGCGCCAACCGCGAGGCCGAACCAACCGGAGGATGTCCATGAGCGCCCACGACCAGCCGAACCAACTCTCCCGCCGCGCCCTGATCGCCGCCAGCGCACTGGGCGGCGTCGCGGCCGCTGCCGGGTTCCGCCCCGCCCACGCGGCGGATGAAGCCGCCATCGGCGTTTGGCCCGCTTCCGCCAACGGCGACAGCGTGTTCATCGGTCTCGGATGCGAGAGCACCGGCCCCTATTCCGCCCAGGGCGGCGACATGCTCAAGGGCTTCGAGCTGGCCATCAAGCACCTCAATGCCAACGACGGCCTGATCCGCTCCATCGCCCCCGCGGGAAAGCCCGGCATCCTCGGCAAGAAGGTCGAGTACCAGAACGCCGACACCGCCTCCAACCCCAACAACGCCGTCCAGGCGTTCACCCGCTTCATCAACCAGAACAAGGCGGTTATGACCGCCGGCTCGGTGTCCTCGGCCGTCGCCATCGCGGCGCAGAAGCTGGGCGACCGCGAGAAGGTCATCTATCTCGCCGGCATCTCCGGCTCCAACGAGACCACCGGCTCGGACTGCCAGCGCTACGGCTTCCGCGCCTGCCACTTCGCCTACACCGCCGCCGCGGCGCTCGCCCCGGTGCTGGCCAAGGAGATCGGCGCCAGCCGCAAGGTCGCCTACCTGGTGCCTGACTACACCTACGGCCGCACCGTGCTCGCCAGCATGAAGGAGTTCACGGAAGCCAAGGGCTGGAAGACCGTCATCGAGCAGCTCTGCCCGCTCGGCGCCACCGACTACTCCTCCTACCTGCTCAACATGATGGCCTCCGGCGCCGACACCCTCGTCAACATCTGCTTCGGCGCGGACGCGGTGAACAGCATCAAGCAGGCGAGCCAGTTCGGCGCGCTGAAGCAGATGAAGCTGGTCATGCCCTACGCCGCCCCGTTCCTCGCCCAGGAGGTCGGCCCCGACATCATGGACGGCGTCTACGGCACCACCGAGTTCTGGTGGACGCTCGGGGAGCACAACGACAAGGCCAAGATGTTCGTCGCCGAGTTCGACAAGGCCTACGGCTACAAGCCCGAATGGGGCGCCCACATCGCCTACCTGCAGCTCGCCCTCTACGCCCGCGCCGTGGAGCAGGCCGGCACTTTCCGCCCGGTCGAGGTCATCAAGCAGTACGAGAAGGGAGAGGAGGTCGAGACCACCATCGGCAAGGTGCGTTGGCGCGGGTCCGACCACCAACTGGTCCGTCCGGTCTACATCCTGCGCGGCAGGGCCAAAAAGGACATGAAGAGCAAAGACGACTACTACGACATCGTCGCCACCGTCCCCGGCGAGGAGGTCATGCCCCCCGAAGGCAAGCTCGGCTGCAAGCTCGGCAGCTACACCTGACCGGCATAGGGGCCGTCGCACCGTCGCCGGCCCCGCCTCGCTCGGAGGACCATGAGGCGTGACAACCGTTTTCGGCATCCCGCTCGGCCTGATTCAGGCCCAAGCGTTCAACGGTCTGCAACAGGGGATGCTGCTGGCCCTGATCAGCGCCGGGCTCACCATCATCTACGGTTCCCTCGGCGTGCTGAACCTGGCGCACGGCGCGCTCTACACCGTCGGCGCTTACGCGGGCTTCGTGGCCTACGCGCAGACCGGCTCCTTCCTCGCCGCCATCCCCTGCGCCGCCCTCGCGGCGCTGGCGACCGGGCTGGCCATGGAGCGCCTGGTCGTCCGCTACTACTACAATCGTCCCGACGAGGATCAGATCCTGGTCACGTTCGGCATCGGCATCATCATCGTGGAAGCCATCCGCGCCAGCTTCGGCGGCCAGTCGCAGAGCGTGCCCACCCCGTCCTGGGGCATGGGCGCGTCCGATCTCGGCTTCATGATGTTTCCGTTCCCCTGGTACAAGATCCAGACCATCGCCATCTCGGCGAGCCTGCTGCTGGCGTTCTACCTGGTGCTCTACAAGACCAAGCTCGGCCTCGTCGTGCGCGCCGGGATCGAGGACGCCGGCATGGTCAACCTGCTCGGCATCAACGTGTACCGCATCTTCCTGATCGTGTTCGGCCTGGGCGCCATGGCGGCCGGGCTGGCCGGCATCATCAACTCGCCGGTCACCGCCCCCACCCCCGACGTCGGCGCCAAGTACCTCGTGTTCAGCTTCGTCGTCATCGTCATCGGCGGCGTCGGCTCGTTTCCCGGCGCCGTGCTCGGCGGCATCGTCGCCGGCGAGATCATGACCCTCACCTCGCTGTTCAACCCGTCCTACTCGGAGGTCATGCTGTTCGCACTCATGGCGCTGATCCTGCTCGTGCGCCCGCAAGGGTTCTTCGGCCAGGCGGGCCGGGCCTGATGACCGCCGCCCGCCCGCGGCTGCCGTTGGCCGAGCTCGCCACCGCCGCCTGCCTGGTCGTCGCCCCCTTCGTGCTGCCGCTGATCGCCGCCGACGTGCCGATGCTGAGCCGCATCCTCGTCTGGGGCCTGTTCGGCCTCGGCTTCGCCATCCTATTCGGCTTCACCGGCCTCCTGTCCCTCGGCCAAGCCGTGTTCTTCGGCACCGGCGGCTTCGTCACCGCCTACTTGATGGTGCAGCAGCGCGTCCCCGCCCTCCTCGCCCTCCTGGCCGGCACCCTGCTCGCCGCGCTGATCGGCGTCGTCATCGGCTACTTCACCGAGCGCCGCCGGGGCATCTACTTCGCGATGATCACGCTCGCCTTCGGCGAGATGTTCGCCCACCTCAACCTCACCACCTTCGCGGCCTACACCGGCGGCGAGAACGGCCTGCCCGGCGTTCCCACCCCCACGGTGTTCGGCTGGCGCGCCGAGTCCGGCCTGCCGATGTACGCCTTCATCGCCACCTTCTTCTTCTTGGGCTACGTCCTTGCCCGCCGCATCATCGCCTCTCCGGTCGGCCGCATCCTGACCGCCATCCGCGACAACGAGCAGCGGGCGCTGGCCACCGGCAACGCCGTCCACCTCTACAAGCTGTGCGCCTTCACGATCGCCGCCGCCTACGCCGGGCTTGCTGGCGGCCTGCTCGGCATTTTCCAGAACTACATGCCGCCCGACGCCTTCGCCTTCGAGACCTCCGGGCAGCTCCTGGTGCAGACCGTGATCGGCGGCGCCGCCACCCTGCTCGGCCCCTTGGTCGGCGGCGCGGTCTGGATCTACCTGCGCGAAACCCTCCAGCACGGCCTCGGCCTTGACAACACCTGGCGGCTCATCCTCGGCTTCATCTTCGTCCTCCTGGTCAGCTTCCTGCGTCAAGGCATTGTCGGCGAACTGATCCGCCTCGTCCGCCGCCCGCCCGCGGCCATCGACGCCGAGGACGCCCCGCATGAGCCGGTCGCCTTCGACGACCTCCCGAAGATCCAAACCGGCCCTGTCGTGGTCGAGACCCGCGGCTTGACCCGGCGCTTCGGCGGCCTCCTCGCCAACGAGGACGTCAACTTCCAGGTCGCCGAGTTCGAGGTGCGCGGCTTGATCGGCCCCAACGGCGCGGGCAAGAGCACCTTCTTCAAGATGCTGGCCGGCGAGATGCTTCCCAGTTCCGGCACCGTGCTGTTCCGCGGCCAGGACGTGACCCGCGACGGCGTCTGCGCCATCTGCCAGAAGGGCATGGCCAAGAGCTACCAGATCAACCAGCTCTTCGACCGCCTCACCGTGCGCGAGAACCTGGTCATTCCCACCCTCGCCGCCCGCCGCGGCCGCTTCCGCCTCGATCTGCTCCGCAGCCTCTGGTCGGTGCCCGGCGTCGAGGAAGGCGTCGAGGAGACCCTCCGCCTCGTCGATCTCACCCATCGCGCCGACACCCCGGTCAACCAGCTCGCCTACGGCGAGAAGCGCCGGCTCGAGATCGGCCTCGTCCTCGCCACCGATCCCAAGGTCCTGCTGCTCGACGAACCTCTCGCCGGCATGAGTCCCGGTGAGCGCGCCTACACTGTCCAGCTCCTCCGCCGCCTGCGCCACGGCCGCACCATGGTGATCGTCGAGCATGACATGGACGCCCTGTTCGGCCTCGCCGACCGCATCACCGTCCTGGTCGAGGGCCGCATCCTGATCGAAGGCACGCCCGACCAGGTCCGCAACGATCCCGGCGTGCAGGAGGCCTACCTCGGCGGCGTCCACGCGCCCGGCGCGCCCGCGCCCGTCGCGGAGCGCGCGCTATGAGCTTGCTCGAGGTCGAAGGCCTCAACACCTACTACGCCGACAGCCACGTCCTGTTCGATGTCAAGCTTCATATCGATGCCAATGAGGTCGTCGCCCTTCTCGGCCGCAACGGCGCTGGCAAGAGCACCACCCTCAAGTCAATCGCCGGCGCCATCCGCCCGCGCCAAGGCACCATCCGCCTCGAAGGCGACGAGATCGCCGGCCTCGACCCGTTCCGCATCGCCAACCGCGGCGTCCAGCTCGTCCCCGAGGAGCGGCGAATCTTCGGCTCCATCACCGTGGAGGAGAACCTGGTCCTGGCCGGCATCTCGCATCCCTCCCCGGCCCCGCTCGACGAGATTTACGCCTACTTCCCGCGCCTCAAGGAGCGCCGCAAGTCCGGTGGCCGCCAGCTTTCCGGCGGCGAGCAGCAGATGCTCGCCATCGCCCGCGCCCTCGTGCGCAAGGCCCGCCTGATCCTGCTCGACGAACCGTTCGAAGGCCTCGCGCCCGTCATCGTCCACCAGCTCCTCGACATCTGCGGCAAGCTCGCCCAGGAAGGCCGCACCATCCTGATCGTCGAGCAGAACGTCTTCGCCGTCCTGAGCCTTGCCCACCGCTGCTATGTCCTGAACAACGGCCACATGGTCTTCCAAGGCAAGCCCGACGAGTTGCGCGGCAATCAGGACCTTATGCGCCAGCATCTGGGAGTCTGAGCGGCTGTTGAGCAATCTCCTGCGCCGATGACGCCAGTCGTTCGGCAGTGACGCGCGCCGCGCAGGCCTATGAGAGCCTCTCGGCCGTCTCGATCAGGGGTTCGCAATCACGGCTCATGCGTCGGAGCCGACCGAAGCCAGGCCGGCATGCGCCAGCCTACCCGCCGCCGCTTCAGCACGTGAAAGCCGCGCCGGACTTCAGCTGATGGTGAGGCCGGCCGGACCCGGGCGTGGCACGGCGTCACCGTGGCCGGGAATGAAGGACGTCACCCCACTCCCGTAAATCTGCTCCGTCGGCAGCACCGCAGCTGCCCCGTTCGTCGCTCGCGTGGCGCTCCTGGCAGGGCCTCACGGCTTGCCGCCGCGTGTCCTGCCATCCACCCAGCGGATCGAGGGTGGCCGCCCCGGCCTCGTCAGCGCCACCACGAGCGGCTCCAAGGATCATGGCGCCATGCCGGCCAACGGCTCATGGCTGGTCCTGCTGCTCCGTCAGGTCGGCCTCGATCCAACGACGGTTCAGGCCCGGTTCGTCGCCCGGCCCCAACTCAACATCGCCAGCTTGCACACCCGCCTCGACGAGGCCGGCAGCGACATGATGCGGGCCGTCGGCAACGATCACTCCCGCGCGCCCGTCCGCCGCCACGCTTCCCGCACCCGCGTCCTCGGCGCTGCCCGGACCCTGTTCGGTCCACGGCAGCGGCCGCCCGGTCCTGCTCAACGAGGATCCTGGTCCGACGAGGGGTCCCCGTGCCGCCGGATGGCGCGCCATCAAAGCGCGGGCGGCGGCGACGTCGGCGGTCGCGACGCCTTCCGCGAAGGGGGCGAGGGACGCGGCGACGAGCGCGCGGGCCTCGGCCGCGCGTTCGGTGGTTCGCCAGAGGGCGGCGAGGCTCAGCGCCGCGCGCAGCTCCCAGCCGCGCATCCGCTGGCGGCGACTGGTCGCGAGCGCGTCGAGGAAGGCGGCCTCGGCCCCGCCCGCGTCGCCCTGCGCCGCCAGGACCTCGCCCCTGACGCGCAATAGCTCCGCCAGGCACCAGACCTCCTCGTAGCGCCGGGCCTGCTCGATCGCATCGGCGGCGACGACGAGGGCCTCGTCCAACTGGCCGGCCCGGCTGAGCGCGAGCGCGAACGCGCCGCGGTGCGCCGCGACCCGGAAGCGGGCGCCCGCCGCATCGAACTGGACCAGCGCCGCGCGGAACTGGGCGATCGCCTCCGCCAGCTCTTCTGGCGCGGGGCTGCCGCGGGCGGCGAGCACCTCGGCGCGGTAGGCGACGGCGTGGGCGTGCCAGACGTGCAGCCGGTGGTCGCGGGCGTGATCGAGCAGCATGGCGGCCAGCCGCGCGGCGTCCGCCCAATCGCCGCGCAGGATGCGAACCGGACACGCGCCGTAGGCGAGGGCGTAGCCGAGGGAGTTGGCGTGGCCGACGTCGAGGGCCGTCGCGACGGCGTCGAGGCTGGTGCGGAGCGCCTGGTCGGGCGAGCCTTCGGTCCACTGGATGGCGGACAGCGCCGACAGGCCGGCGACGCGCTGGTCCTGGCCGAACCGGTGGGTCAGCGGCTGGTGCAGGGCCGGATCGTAGGCCAGCAGCGACGCCTCGATCTCGGCCCGGCCGCCGGCGTGATCGCCCAGCAGGTAGCGCGAGACGCCGAGCACGCGATGGGCGACGAGCGCGACGGCGGTGTCGCGCGCCCCGGTCGCGAGGGCGAGCAGCAGGCCCGCCAACTCCTCGGCGACGCGGTTCTGGCCCAAGGCCGAATGATGCGCCCAGAGGCCGTAGAGGGCCTGGGCGCGCCGCGCGTCGTCGGCGAGGCGCTCGGCCAAGGCGCGGGCGCGCCGGAACGCCTCGCCGGCTTCGGGGGCGGCGTAGCCGCGGCAGGCGATGAGCGGCATGCCGAGCGCGGTTTGCAGCAGCAACTCGGTGCGGTCGCGGCCCTCGTCCGGCGGCAGCGTCCGCAGCGCATCGAGGCCTTGAGTAAAATGCTCGACGGCCTCGGCATGGGCCGAGCGCGAGATGGCGCGCTGGCCGGCGGCGAGCCAGAGCTCGACCGCGGGCGCGGCCAGGCCCGCCTTGGCGTAATGGCCAGCGAGCACCTCGGGCTGCTCCTCCAGCAAGCCCGGCTGGGCGGTCCGCAGCGCGTCCGCGCAGCGGGCGTGCAGGCGCTCGCGGTCGCGCAGCAGCAGCGTGCCGTAGGCGGCGTCCTGCACAAGGGCGTGCTTGAAGGTGTAGGTCGCCTGCGGCGGCTGGCCGGCCTGGTGCACGAGTTCGGCGGCGACGAGCTGGCGCAGCATGTGGTCGAGCGCCGCGCCGGGCAGGTCGGCGAGGGCGGAGAGGGCGCCGTGGGAGAAGGCGCGGCCGATGACGGAGCCGACCTGCGCCGCCCGCTTGGCCGGGCCGAGGCGGTCGAGGCGGGCGAGCAGGGAGTCGTTCAGCGTCGCCGGGATCGCGAGCGGCGGCGACGGGGCCCAGTGACGCCGCAACAGGCCGGACTCGATCACGGCCTTGGTCAGCTCCTCGACGAACAGCGGCACCCCGTCGGTCTTGCTGAGGATCTGCTCCAGCACCTCGGGCGGCAGCAGCAGGCCGCTCGCGATCTGCCCGACCAGCTCCGCCACGTGACGCCGGCCGATGCGGCTCAGGGCGAGGGCGGTGACGTGGTCGCGGCCGTGCCAGCGGTGCTGGAACTCGGGCCGGAAGGTGAGCATGACCAGGCAGCGGGACCGAGCCGCCCGATCGATGACCAGGTCGAGCAGGTCGCGCGTCGTCGGGTCGATCCAGTGGGCGTCCTCGATGAGGAGGAGAACGGGCAGCTCGCCGCCGCCGAGAAAGGCGGCGAGCTGCGCGAGGAGACGCCGCTTCTGCTGTTCGGGTTCCGGCGCAGGCGACGGGGAGTGGTCGGGCACCCGGGCGCTGGCCGGGATGGAGAGCAGGGTGGCGAGCAGGGCCAGGCCGGGGCGGGCGGCGGGCGGCAGGGTGGCGGCCCATCGCTCCAGCTTGTCGAGCTTGAGGCCGGGCGGGTCGGACGGTGCGATGCCGCCGGCGTGCTCGACGTAGCCGATCAAGGGCTGCAGGGTGCTGTTCGCGTAGGACGGCGAGCACTGGCAGCGGACGATGAGGCCGGGCCGGGCCGCGGCGTGCTCGCACAGGGCCTGGCCGAGCCGGGACTTGCCGATGCCTGCGTCGCCCGAGAGCAGCACCGCCTGCCCCTCGCCGGCGCAGGCCAGCGCCCAGCGCTCCCGCAGCAGCGCCATCTCATGATCGCGGCCGACCAGGTGGCCCGGACCGGTCGCGTGCGCCGCCTCGAAGCGGGTCGCGGCGTGACGCTGGGCCAGGACGCGCCAGAGCGGCACCGGCGCGGGCAGGCCTTTCAGCGGGTGCGGGCCGAGGGACTCGCAATCGAACAGGTTGGCCACGAGCCGCCGGGTGGCGTCGGCGATCACGACGCCGTCGGGGCCGGCGCAGCTCTGCAGGCGGGCGGCCAGGTTGACCGTCTCGCCGACGATGGGGTGCTCGTTGACGCTGCCGCGCAAGGCCCGGCCGCGGGCGACGACCAAGCCGGTGGCGATGCCGACCCGCACGGAGGGCCGGCCGCCGAGCGGGGTGACGAGCGAGCGGACGGCGCGGACGACGCCGAGGCCGGCCTGGACCGCGCGCTCGGCGGCGTCCTCGTCGGCGCGCGGGTAGCCGAAATAGGCGAGAACGCCGTCGCCGATGAAACGCTCGACGAAGCCGCCGAGGCGGGTGATCTCGGCGGCGCAGAGGTCCTGGTAGGCCTGGAGGAAAGGTTCCATCGCTTCCGGATCGAGGGCGGCGGTCAGCGCCGTCGAGTCGACGAGGTCGCAGAACATGACGGTGATCTGGCGGCGCTCGGCCTGCTCCGGCCCGGGGGCGTCGAGCGCCGGGTTCTCCGCCGCCGACCCGTCCGAACGCTGGCTCACGAAGGACGCGGCGCCGGCCATCAACCGGCGGCGGTGGCCGAGCGACAGGCCGAGGGCTTCGAGGTCGGCGTCGGTCAGGAGGCGGAGGGTGGCGAGGTCGACGTCGTTGGCGGCGAAAACCGCCGCGTGCCGGAGCAGGCCGAGCGTTTCAAGCAGATGGCCGAGCTCATCCGTGGGCATCACCAGACTTCCGCGTGATCTGCCATGGTTACATCGCGCCGCGCCGCATGGCTATCGCAGCGACGAGCGAAAAGCCAGCCGCACCTGTGAGCCGGATCACACCCGGGCGGCGGAAGAGGGTGGCGTAGTGGCAGGGGACAACGGCGCCAAGGGGCGAAACGCCATGTACTCGGACGACATGACCGGCCCGGCGGCGTTGCCGGGGGAGCGAACCGCTGACATGCCAGGCGCGTCTCGGCCGGGGCGGGACACAGGGGCCGACGGCTTCGCCAACCGGCTGGAGACGGCCGTGCTCACCGGGGGGCGGCCGGTGTGGCGGTTCATCAACGCCCGGCCGGGCCTGGCGCGCTGGTGCAACCGGCGGCTCGTCGACCGCGCGGCGCGCCACGCGCCGATGCGGCCGCTGGCGCTCAGCACGGCCGCACCCTACCCGTGCTGGTCGTCGCTCACCGACCGCACCTGGTTCGCGCGCTACCTGCCGCCGCGGCCGGCAACGGGGCTGCCGCCGCCCGACGACGTGGCCGCGCTGTTCGCGGTGGGCGCCGGCGGGCCGCGGGAGTCGCGGCGGTCAACCCTGCTGTTCCCGAGCTTCGCGCAGTGGTTCACCGACGGCTTCATGATGACCGACGCCCGGGACACGCGGCGGACCACGACCAACCACGAGATCGACCTGAGCCAACTCTACGGCCTGACCCCGGGCGTCACCCAGGCGCTGCGGCGGCATGACGAGGCGGCCGGGTCGCGCGGGCGGCTCAAATCCGTCGTCGCCGGCGGCGAGGAATGGGCGCCGCCGCTCTACCGGGCGGACGGCGAGCGGGACCCGGCCTTCGCGGCGCTGCCGACCCCGATCCGCCTGCCGGACGGCTGGCCCATCGAGAAGCGGTCCGCCTTGTTCGCGTTCGGCGGCGAGCGGGCCAACACGACGCCGTTCACCGCGATGATCAACACGCTGTTCCTGCGGGAGCACAACCGGCTGTGCGGCGTGATCGAGGCGGCGCACCCGGACTGGGACGACGAGCGGGTGTTCCAGACGGCGCGCAACGTCAACATCGTGCAGCTCATCAAGATCGTGGTCGAGGAATACATCAACCACATCTCGCCTTACTGGTTCAGGCTGCTGTGCGACCCCCGCGCCTGCTACGACGCGGCGTGGAACCGGCAGAACTGGGTGCCGGTCGAGTTCAACCTGCTATATCGGTGGCACAGCCTGGTGCCGGAGCAGGCGTCGTGGTGCGGCGCGCCGCGGCCGATCGGCGACATGCGGCTCGACAACCGGCCGCTGCTGGCGCGGGGCCTGGCGGCCGGGTTCGAGAGCGCCAGCCGGACCAAGGCGTGGCGGCTCGGGCTGTTCAACACCGCCGAGTTCCTGCTGCCGGCCGAGCGGGCGAGCGTCGCGCAGGGACGGCGCAACGAGCTGGCGGGCTACAACGATTACCGCGCGGCGATGGGGTTCCCGCGCGTCACGCGGTTCGAGCAGATCAGCGGCGACCCGCGCGTGGTGGCGGGGCTGCGGGCGGCATACGGCCACGTGGACCGGATCGAGTTCTTCATCGGCCTGTTCGCCGAGGACACGCTGGAGCGGGCGGCGGTGCCGCCCTTGATCGGGCGCATGGTGGCGGCGGACGCGTTCTCGCACGCGCTGACCAACCCGCTGCTGTCGCCCTACGTGTTCAACGCGGGGACGTTCTCGGAACAGGGCCTGGCGAGCATCGAGCGGACGGGGACGCTCGGCGACCTGCTGGCGCGCAACGCGCCGCCCTGCGGACGGGCGCTGGTCGCGTCGATGGACCAGGCGGAGGTGGGGGTGGCGGAGGCATGGCCCGCGGCGACCGATCCGCCCCGCGCGGTGCAGGGGACGGGCGATCCGTCAGGGGGAGACGGGCGATGAACAGGGCGCGGACGGCCGGCGAGGCGCTGCTCGACGAGTTCGTCGCCATTCACGGCGAGGGGGCCGCGCCCGCCGTGCCGCCGCGGGTGAGGCAGGCGGAGGTGGACCGGGAGCAGTCGCGCCTGGACGCCTACCGCCAGGCGGTGCATCGGATGGAGGGCGACGGCCAGACGGCGCTGTGCCTGTCGGGCGGCGGCATCCGCAGCGCCGCGTTCTCGCTCGGGGTGCTGCAGGGGCTGGCGCAGGCCGGGCTGCTGACGCGGTTCCACTATCTCTCGACCGTCTCGGGCGGCGGCTACATCGGCGGCTGGCTGACGGCGTGGGCGGGGCGCGAAGCGGGATGCGCGGCGGGGCCGGGCGCCATCGCCGAGGTCGAAGCGGCGCTGGCGGGCAAGACCGCGCCGGAGCCGTTGCGCGAGCTGCGGCAGCGGCAGGCGTTCCTGACGCCCAAGACCGGCCTCGGCTCGGCTGACACGTGGGCGGCGCTGGCGCATATCGGGCGCAACCTGGCGCTGAACTGGGTGGTGTTCCTGCCGCTGCTGGCGGCGGTGCTGCTCCTGCCGCGCATCACCGAGGCCGTGCTGCTGGCGGTGACGGCCGGCGCGCCGAGGGAGACAGGCTCCTCGCTGAACGCGATGCTCAACGCGGCGCTGGCGTTGTTCGGTCAGCCGTCGGCGGAATTCAAGCTGGAGCCGCATTTCTGGCTCGACAGCGCCGCGTTCCTGCTGGTGCTGGCCGGGCTCGGGTTCTCGATGGTCAACCGCTCGACCCCTGGAAAGGACGGGATCGACGACGCGGGCTTCGTGAAGTTCGTACTGACTCCCGTCGTGCTCGGATCGTTCATGCTGGTGCTGGCCGCCTGCTGCTGGATGAGGCCGACCTGGACGGTGACGCGCAGCATGATGTGGCAGTGGCCGGTGCTGTGCGGCCTGGCCTTCCCGCTGATCCGCGTCGCCGCGACCGTCTGGTTGCTGCTGTTCCGCGGCGGCGCGGCGGACCAGCACAGGTATCCGGGCCGCGTCGTCGCGTGGGAGCTGGTGTGCCAGGGTTTCGCCGGCGCGGTGGTGGGCCTCGTGGCGGTCGCCGGGCTGGCGCTGCGCGAGGCGCGGAACGAGCAAGGAACGACGGGCCTGCGCGACGTCGTGGTGTTCGGGCTGCCCTGGGCCTTGCTGGCGTTCTTGGCCGGGCAGACGGCGCTGTCGGGCCTGACCAGCCGCCTGTTCCGCGAGTCCGGCGACCGCAACCGCGAGTGGCTGGCGCGGGCCTCGGGCTACTACGGGGCCGTCATGGTCGGCTGGCTGGCGTTCACCGGCATCGTGCTCTACAGCCCCCAGATCACGGCATGGTCGGGCACGCTGCTGTCCGCCACGCTGGTCTCCGGCGTGGTGGCGCTGCTGGGCGGCGCGAGCCCTTGGTCGGCGGCGGTGGTCGCGGCGGGAACGGGGATGGCCAAGCGGATCCGCTTCACGACGCTGGTCGCCGCGCTGTCGGTCGTGTTCGTGGCGTGCGCCTCGGTGTGGCTGGCGCACGGGACGGCGCTGCTGCTCGGTGTCGTGTCCGGGTTGTCTGGCAAGCCGGTGGCGCTCGAGGCCGCGGAGCCCAGCCCGGGCCTGGACCTCGCCGCCATGCTGCTGCGGCTCGCGTGGGTCGGGGGCGCGGCGGCTTTGCTCGGCCTGTTCGCGCTGGCGGCGTCCTACTTCGTCAACGTGAACTACTTCTCGCTCAACGCCCTCTACCGCAACCGGCTGGTGCGCAGCTTCCTGGGCGCGTCGAACATCCCCGGCGTCACGGGCCATGAGGCGGCGCGGAACGCATTCGACGGCCTCGCCGAAGGCGATGCGCCGGACAACCCGCCGCTGGCGCAAACCTGGGCGCCGGGGCGCGGGCAGCCGTTCCCGGTGCTGAACATGGCGCTCAACCTGACGGCGACGAAGAACATCGCCTGGCAGGAGCGCAAGGCGGCCTCGTTCACGGCGACGCCGCTGCACACGGGCGCGCCGCTGGTCGGCTACCGGCCGACGGCGGGCTACGCGCGCGGGCTCACGCTGGGGACGGCGATGGCCATCTCGGGCGCGGCGTTCAGCCCGAACTGGGGCTACCATTCCTCGCCGCTGACCAGCTTCCTGATGTCGATCTTCAACCTCCGCCTGGGCTGCTGGCTCGGCAACCCGCGCTTCTCGAACTGGAAATCGGATGGACCGCGGTTCGGCCTGTCGCTGCTGTGGCGGGAGGCGATGGGGCGGACGTCCGAGGACACCCGGTTCGTCTATCTCTCGGACGGCGGCCACTTCGAGAACCTCGGCATCTACGAGATGGTTCGCCGCCGCTGCCGCGTCATCGTCGCCATCGACGCGGGCGCCGACCCCAAATGCGAGCTGCGCGACCTCGGCAACGCGCTGCGCAAGATCGGCGTCGACCTCGACGTGACGGTCGAGTTCGGGCCGATCGACATGGGCGGGCGCGGCCCGGACCCGGCCAACCCCGGCGTCTACTGCGCGCTGGGCGACATCTGCTACCCGGAAGGCGGCAAGGGGCGGATCGTCTACGTCAAGTCGGGCCTCTACGGCGCGCTGCCGGCCGAGGTGCGGGCGCACGCGGCGGCGAACGCCAGGTTCCCGCACGACAGCACGCTGAACCAGTGGTTCACGGAATCGCAGTTCGAGAGCTACCGGGCGCTCGGCCGGCACGCCGTCGCGACCATCGCGCGCCAGGCGGCCACGCCGGCCCACGGGGGCGGCGCGCCGCGCGGCAGCCTCGGCTGGTTCGTCAACTGCGCCGAGACGTACGTGAACGGCTACGGCGCCCAGGCCCGGCCGCCGGCCCGGGTGCGGATCGTGTCCTGACGGCCGGGCTTAGTGGACCTCGGCCGGCATCGGGGGCGCGCCGCCCGCCTCGATCGCCTCGCCGGCGGCCAGCAGCAAATCCTCGCGGTAACGGGCGGAAATCAACTGCACGCCGACCGGGGCGTCGCCGACCATGCCGGTGCTGACGACCAGGCCGGGAAGGCCCATCAGTGGCAGGCCGGTCTGGAGCAACTGGGCCTCGAACACGCGCGACAGGTCGTCCGGACTTGCCATGTCGAGGCCGTCCTTGAACGGCAGCTCACCCGACACGGGGACGAGCAGCAGCGGATGCCGGTCCAGGAACAGGCTCCAGTGGCGGGTGAGGGCGTTGCGCTGGACCAGGGTGTCGGCCACCACGTCCGGGGCAAGCCCGGCCACGATGCCGCGCACGCCGGCGAGGATCGCGAGCGCGCCGGGATCGCCCTCGCGCTCCACGCTGGCGCGGAACGCCGGGAAGCCTTCGCCGAGCCACAGCTTGACCTGCAGTTCGGTGGCCGCGCGGAACCCGGGCGTCGCCTCCACCGCCTCGACCGCGTAGCCGGCCGCCTCGAGCCGGCGCGCCGCGTCCAGCAGCGCCGCCTCGACGTCGGGGGCCACCGCCATCCCGTCCGGGCGGAGGCACAGCGCCACCCGCTTCGGCGTCGGCGGGCCTTCGAACGGCACGGGCGCCCACCAGGGGTCGCGGGCGTCGGGCGCCATCATCGCCAGCAACCCGGCGCGGACGTCGGCGATGGTCCTGGCGATCGGGCCGGAGACGGCCATCAACTGCGGGCCGATGCCGCGCTCCGGCCCGCTGGCGTTGTAGGCGGGCACGCGCCCGAGGCTGGGCCGCAGCCCGTGCACGCCGCAGGCGTAGGCCGGGTAGCGGATCGAGCCGCCGATGTCCGTGCCGTGCGCGATATGGCCAATGCCGGCCGCGACCGCGCTGGCGGCTCCTCCCGACGATCCGCCCGGGGTGAGCCCAGGGTCGCGCGGGTTCTTGGTCGCGCCGTGCAGCAGGTTGCTGGTGAACCATCGCAGCGAGAAGGCGGGCGTGTTGGTGCGGCCGATGATCACCGCGCCCGCGCGCTCCAGGTTGTCGACGACCGGGTTGTTCGAGGCGGCGATGAGGTCCTTCTGCTGCACGAGGCCGTTCGTGGTGGCGAACCCTTGCTGGTCGGTGTTGACCTTGACCGTGACCGGCACGCCCGCGAGCGCGCCCGCGTCCTCGCCGCGGGCGATCAGGGCGTCGATCGCGTCGGCGCGGGCGCGGACCGCGTCCGGCCGGTGCTCGACGACGGCGTTGAGCGCCGGGTTGACGTCGGCGAGGCGGGCGAGTGCCGAGGCTGCGGCGTCCCGGGCGGAAACCTCGCGCTGGCGGATCCGGCGAGCCAGGTCGGTCGCCGAGAGGCGCCACAGGTCGGTCATGTCCATGCTCCAGGTTGGTCGGGGCCAGGTTGGTCGGGGCCAGGTTGGTCGGGGCCAGAGTGACGCGGCCGAACGCCGCCGTCCAGCGGGGCGGCTCAGTGCGCCACCGACAGCCGTCATGCCTCCCCGCTCGCCCCCAGTTCGCTGGGCCGGCAGTTCGTGGCCAGCAGGCCGAACCAGGTTCGGCTGGCAGATCTGACCGACACCCCACCAGTGAAGGCTGGCTCTGCGTGGCGGCCATCATGGGCCTGCGCGCGCAATGGTGTGGGCTGGTCCATCACAGGCCCTACGCCACTCATGGCGGGGCCAGGCGTGCCCTGGTCACCTGCGTGGAGGGGTCCACAACCGAAAGCGCCTCCACTCGGGCCTGGGCTATAGAACGCCCGATGAGGCAGAGCGGAGAGCACGAAACGCGGCGTGACCACGCCACGGAAGCCGGGGAGGATCACAGACGACGACGGGATCAACGTCAGGCAGGCCGCTCAGCCGCAGCCACTCTGTCCTATGCCGAGCGGGCCTGCGCCAATCGGGCCTGCGCCAATCGAGGGCCGCGAACGGCGGGCCGCGTCGGCGGCGTTGAGAGCGGTTTCAGTTTGGTCGGACGCGCCTCGCATCCGACCAAACTGAAACCGCGTGGAACGATGGCTAGAGTGGCTTCGTGCAACATGAAACCGCTCTAGAGAAACTGGTGAGAAGCGCGCGCTTAAGGGATCCATTCGACGGGGCGATGTGCCTCCGCCCCGGCCCTTCGCCGCGTCAGGCGGTCACCCAGCCATCCTCGGCGTCCCGCGCCTTGGCCTCGTCCCTCAGCTTGAGCAGGTGGGCGGCGACGTTGCGCTCGGCGGCGCGCCGCAGGGCCGGGTCGACCGAGGCGTAGATCGCCGCGGTCAGGTCGGCCGCGGTGCGCGGCTGGCTGGTCAAGGCGGACAGGATCTCGGCCTCGCGCGTCTCGCGATGGGCCAGCAGGCCGGCGACGAAGGGCCGCGGCGAGGGCAGCGGCGGGCCGTGGCCGGGCAGGTAGAGGCGGTCGTCGCGCGCCAGCAGCCGGCGCAGGCCGGCGACGTAGGCGGCCATGCTGCCGCCCGGCGCGGCGACGACGCTGCTCGACCAGCTCATCACGTGGTCGGCGCTGAACAGCACGCCGCCCGGGCCGGCGAAGCAGAGGTGGTCGGGCGCGTGGCCCGGCGTGTGGATCGCCTGCCAGGCACCGACGCGGTCGCCGTCGTTGAGCGGCGAGTCGGGCTGGAAGCCTGGGGCGGCCGGGTCGTGCCAGGCGTGGACCGGCGCGCCGGTCCGGCGGCGCATTTCCGCGGTCGCGCCCAGGTGGTCGTGGTGGGTGTGGCTGAGCAGGATGGCGGCGACCGGGGCGCCGGCGGCGGCCAGCACGGCGTCCACGTGCCCGACGTCGTCGGGACCTGGGTCGAGCACGAGCACGCCGCCCTCGGCGTCGATCAGGTAGGTGTTGGTGCCCCAGTAGGTCATGGGGCCGGGGTTGGGCGCGACCACGCGGCGGATGCCGGGGGCGACGGGGTGGGCCGCGCCGCGGGGCGGCTCGGGTTCGGTGAGGAAGCTCACCCCTGCCCCGCCTCAGCCCGGCGCACCCGCTCGCGGTGCAGGTTGTAGAGGCCGGCGGCGGCGACGACGGCGGCGCCGGCCAGGGTGGACGCGCCCGGCAGCTCGCCGAACACCAGGTAGCCCAGCGCCCCGCCCCAGATCAGCGGGGTATACTCGTAGGGCGCCAGCGCCGACACCGGGGCTAGCGCGTAGGCCCGCGCCATCAGCCAGTGGCCGAGGCCGTTGAGGATGCCGAGCAGCGCCAGGGCCGCCAGCGTGCCGAGGGCCAGGGCGGCGGGTGGGGCATGGCCGAGCAGCAGCAGCGCCAGCCCGGCCGGGACGTGCGCCAGCATCAGCCAGAAGGTGAGGCATTCGGCGGTCTCGGTGGTGGACAGCACCCGCGTCATGATGCGCGACACCGCCATGCCGAGGATGCCCGGCGCCAGCACCAGCAGCTCCGGACGCCACAGCGCGGTGCCGGGGCGCACCATCAGCAGCACGCCGGTGAAGCCGAGCGCCGTGGAGAGCGCGCGCCGCCAGCGGATGCGCTCGCCCAGCATCGGCACGGCGAGCAGGGTCATGAGCAGGGGCGCGGTGAAGCCGACGGCGTAGGCGTCGGCCAGCGGCACGACGAGCCAGGCCATGTACCAGGTCAGCGACACCCCGGCGTGCAGCACGGAGCGCAGCAGCACCAGGCGCCAGCGCACGGGCACGAGCCGGCGCAGGTCGCCCTCGGCGGCAGCGAGCGCGGTCACGGTGAGGCAGCCGGCGACGCCGCGTCCCATCATCACCGCCGCCAGGCCGGCGGGGAGCAGCGCCCATTTGCCGGCGATGTCGCCCAGCGTCATGACGACGTAGGCGACGGCGACGATCAGGATGCCGCGGACCGCCTCCCCCGCGTCGTCGCGCAGGGCGTGGGGCGCGGCGGCCAGGCTAGACAAGGTGGGCCTCGGCCTCCATGCACACCGCGCCTTCGGGATCGAGGCTGCGCAGCGACCAGGCGTCGCCGTCGCCGGCCCACGCCTCGAGCGCGAGCGGCGCGCCGTGGAACGCCGGGCGGCGGCCGCGGAAGCGGAACTGCCGCAAGGCCCGCCCCCCGAGCAGCCCGGCCAGCCAGGTCGCCTGCAGCGGGCCGTGGACGACGAGGCCGGGGTAGCCTTCCACGCCGCGCACGTAGTCCGTGTCGTAGTGGATGCGGTGGCCGTTGCCGGTCAGGGCCGAGTAGCGGAACAGGAGCACCGGGTCGGGCAGGACCTCGGCCCGGATCGCGCCGGCGGGGGCCGGGTCGGCGGGCGGGGCGGGCTTCACCGCCGCGCCGTCCGCGCCGCGGTAGACGATGTCCTGTTGTTCCTCAACGGCGAGGCCGGCCGGGCCCTCGATGCGGTGGCGGACGGTGACGAAGACGAGGCGGCCGCTGCCGCCCTGCTTCTCGGTCACGGCCTCGATCGTGCTGGTCCGGCGCACCGGGTCGCGGGGGCGCAGCGGGGCGTGGACGCTGACCGCGCCGCCGGCCCACATGCGCCGGGGCAGGTCGTGGACGGGCGGCAGGAAGCCGCCGCGCTCCGGATGGCCGTCCGGGCCGAGGCCGGAGGCCGGGACCCAGTCCTGGAACAGCATCCAGTGCCAGAGGGGCGGCAGGGTGCCGGGCTCGGGCACGCCGAGCGTCGCGGCCAGGCCGCGCAGCAGGCGGGGGGAGACCTCGTCGTCGTGGGTCTGCGTGCGGCCGACGAAATCCTGGTAGGTCATGGCGGCAGGACAGCCCCGGGCGGCGGCGCGGTCAAGCGCCCGCCCCGGTCAAATTCCGTCATGCCGGGCGGCTGCGTCGCGCGGCGTCGATCACGCGAACTGGCTCTCGTTGGGCTGCGGCGGTGGGTAGATCGGCGCGGCGGCGGCGATGCCGGTGATCTCGACGCGCCAGGCCGGGTCGGCGAGGCGGGCCTGGACGGTGGCGCGGGCCGGCTTGTGCCGCGGGTCGAGCCAGGCGTCCCAGGCGCGGTTCATCGCGGCGAGGTCGGCCATGTCGGCGAGGAAGACCTGCACCGAGAGCAGGCGCTGCTTGCTGCTGCCGGCGTCGCGCAGCAGGGCGTCGATCTGGCGCAGCACGTCGGCGGTCTGTTCCTCGGCGCCTTGGGAGGGGTCGTCGGGCACCTGGCCGGCGAGGTAGACGAGGCCGTTATGGACGACGGCGCCGGACAGGCGCGGCTCCTCGGCCAGGCGGGTGGTCATGAGGCGATCTCCATCAGCAGGGCTGCGGTCCGGTCGGGCGCGGTCACCATCGCGTCGTGCCCGGCGGCGAGCTCGCGCCAGGCCCAATCGACGCGCGATCGGGCCAGGTCATGCGCCCAAGCGAGCGGTTCGTAAACGGGTTCGGTGCAGAGCACGTAGGTGGCCGGCAGGCCGTTGCCCGGCGGATGGCGCAGGCGCAACGGCGTCTCCATCGAGCCGAGCGGGTGCGGCGTCATGCGGCGGCGGAGCCAGTCGGCCTCCGGGCCGTCCGGGACGCCGAACACCGAGGGGCTGGGCGGCGGGATGGCGAGGCCGCCGGCCGCCGCGGCCGCGCGACGGCGTTCCCCGGCGATCTCGGGCGGCGACAGGTCCAGCGGCGACAGGCCGTCCCGCGGCACGGCGGCGTCGAAGTAGACGAGGTGGCGGATGCGCGCCCGCACGCGCTCGGCGGCGCCGGTGATGGCGTAACCGCCGAAGCTGTGGCCGACCAGCACGGCATCGGTCAGCTCCTCGGATTCGATGACGCCGACCAGGTCGTCAACGAAGGTGGCGAGGGTGATGCCGGGGTGGAGCAGGTGGGCGCGTTCGCCGAGGCCGGTCTGCGTCGGCGTGAACACCTGGTGCCCGGCCGCGCGCAGGATGGGAGCGACGCGCGACCAGCACCAGCCGCCGTGGAATGCGCCGTGCAGGAGCACGAAGGTGGTCATGCAGGATGGTGAGCGCCGTTGGACACTGCGTTCGGGCGCGCGGTGTCGCGCCGGCCCGTGCTGGCGATCTCGTCGGCGTCGTCGTCCGGCATGGGGCCTATCCTAGAGCGGTTCCACGTTGCGCGAAACCGCTGTAGCCTTTGTTCCGCGCAGTTGCTTGGCCTGATCTGACGCGAAAGCGCGTCCGACCGGTCGCGGTGGACGCGGATGAAGTCGGGGCAGCGCGCGCTGGCCCCGTCCTCTTGGCCGGGATCGCCGGGCGCGCGCCCACGGCCCGGGCCTGCGCGCGCGAGGTGCCCGAGGAAGGGCCCCGGTCGCCCGCCACCCAGCCCGGCGCGAGCGCGGCAGCCCGCCCCTGGCCGTCACCGCCTCGGTCCCGAAGCCGCCGCGAGAGCGGCCAAGCGCTTCACGCTCCTCTCGGCCTGCCGCCGTTCCCCTTGCCTGGGCGCTCTCGCCACCTTCGCGCGCGCCCGGATGGTCGTCCCGTCCAGGAGGCCAGGTCCAGCCCGCCCGCGCTCCCGCGCCAACTCTAGCAACCCCCCCCCACACGCCTTGCTTGGCCCAGCCGATGGGCAACCGCGCGGCCAGCCGCCACGGTCCCGGTTCGGCGGGGATCGCCCGCCACGTCGCGCCGCCCTGGCGCTGCCAGGAGATGGCCCCGATCGTGCGGCGCAGGCCCTTCGGCGGCGTCTCGCCGCGCGGCCGCGCCGCCTCGATCAACGGCTCCCGCACCGCCCACTCCGCGTCCGTGAAGCCCGCAATCCCAGCATTTCCCCATGGTGCCCTATAACATGAGGCCAGAACTCAAGACCTGGCAGAACCTAGCCAGACAGATGCGGCCGGCGGAGCAAGCGCTGGGCCAGGCTGTCGCAGGGGCCGAGCGCCAGGCTGGCGAGCCAGAAAGCGCCGGCGGCCAGCACGATGGCGGGGCCGGCCGGCAGGTCAAGGTCGTAGGCGGCGACCAGGCCGAGCGTCGAGCTGGCGACGGCGATCAGCATCGACGCCCGGATCTGGCCGCCGATCCGGCCCGACCAGTGCCGCGCCGCCACCGCGGGCAGCATCATCAGGCCGACCGACATCAGGGTGCCCAGGGCGGCGAACCCGCCGACGACGCAGAGCACGACCAGCGACATGAAGGCGAGGTGCCACCACGCCCCGCGCGGCTGGCTCTCGGGGTCGAAGCTGTCCAGCACCAGGGGACGCCAGATCAGGGCGAGGCCGGGGAGGGCCACGGTGGCGACGCCGGCCATCAGCAGCAGCGCGCCGTCGTCCACGGCCAGCACGCTGCCGAACAGGAGGTGCTGCAGGTCGATGCCGTGGCTCTGCGAGACGATGGCGACGCCCAAGGCGAGCGCCACCAGGTAGACGGCCGCCATCTGGCTGTCCTCCCGCGCGCCGGTGGCCCGGGCCAGGCCGCCGGCGAGCAGGGCGACGGCGAGGCCGGCGAGGAAGCCGCCCAGGCCCATCGCCCACAGGGACAGCCCGGCCAGCGCCGCGCCGAGGGCGATGCCGGGCAGGATGCCGTGCTGCAGCACGTCGCTCATCAGGCTCATGCGCCGCAGCACCAGCATGACGCCGAGCGGCGGGCCGGCCAGGGACAGGGCCAGACAGCCGGCCAGGGCGCGGCGCATGAAGCCGAGGGCGAACGGCTCGGTGATCAGGGACAGCACGCTCAGGCGGCGACGCGGCAGGCGGGCGCGCCCTCCACCCAGGCTTCGGCCGAGAGGCGGGCCTGCTTCAGGGCGTCGGGTCTCAGCACCTCCTTCGTCGCGCCCCAGCCGATCACGTGGCGGGCCAGCAGCAGCGTCTCGGGGAAGGCGTCGCGCACCAGGTCGAGGTCGTGCAGCACGGCGACCACCGTGCGGCCGTCGCGGCGCCAGCCCTGCACGACGGCGAGCAGGTCGGCTTCGGTGCGGGCGTCGACGGCGTTGAACGGCTCGTCGAGCAGCAGGATGGGGGCGTCCTCGACCATCAGCCGGGCAAACAGCACGCGCTGGAACTGGCCGGCCGAGAGCGCGCCGATGGAGCGCCGCTCGAAGCCAGCGAGGCCGACGGTCGCCAGCGCCGCCCGCGCCCGCCCGGTGCCGATGGCGCGGAACGGCCCGGCCCGGCGCGCCTGGCCGAGCGCCACGACGTCCAGGCAATCGAGCGGGAAGGCGCGGTCGAGCGCCGAGCCTTGCGGCAGCATCGCGACCTGCCCGGGGCCGGCACCGGCGATGTGGCCGCCGTGCAGCTTATGCAGGCCGGCGAGGGCGCGGAGCAGCGTCGTCTTGCCGGCGCCGTTCGGCCCGACGATCGCGGTCAGGCTGCCGGGGGCGAAGCGGCCGGAAACGTGATGGACCGCCGGGCGGCGGCCGTGGGTCACCGTGACGTTGTCCAGCGTGAGTCCGGGGGCGGGTGTGGGCGTCATCGCGTGGCCCAGAGCACGACGAGCCAAACCACGGCGAGCAGGGCCAGCGCGAGCAGGAGGCGCGGCAGGACGCCGGCGGTCGGGGAGTAAGGGTCGGTCACGCCCGTCGTGTAACACCGGGGCGGCGATCTCGGCCACTCCTGGCCCGGCGGGGCGGCGTCGCCGGCCTGGCAATCGACGCCCCGGCTGTTCCAGTCGAGGCGATTGCAGGCTAGACGCGCGCCATGCTGCCCGACCCCGACGCCGACCTCCGCCGCAACCTGGCGCGGCACAAGGCCTTCGCCACCGGCCTGCTGCTGCTGATGGCCGGGCTGATCGCGGCCAGCTACGCCTTGCCGCGGGGCGACTGGGCCGAGCTGCTGCAAGCCAGCGCCAAGGCCGGCTTCGTCGGCGGCATCGCCGACTGGTTCGCGGTGACGGCGCTGTTCCGCCACCCGCTCGGCCTGCCGATCCCGCACACGGCCATCATCCCGCGGCAGAAGGCGCGGCTGGGCCGCGCGCTGGGGCGGTTCGTGGCCGGGCACGTGATCACGCCGGGCGAGGTCAGCCGGGTCATGGGCCAGCTCGACGTGGCGGCGATCATCTCGCGCTTCCTGCTCGACCCGGCGGCGGCGCGCCCGGCGGCGCAGGCGTTGGCGGAGATGCTGCCGCGGCTGCTGGCGACGGTCGAGGACGGGCGGGCGCGGCGGGTGATGGCGCGCCTGGTGCCGCGGCTGGTCGGCGGCCCGGGCGCGGGGGCGGTGGTTGCCCGGGCGCTGCGCACGCTGGTCGACGGCGGGCGTCACCAGGAGGTGATGACGTTCCTGATGAGCGAGATTCGCGCGGTGCTGGAAAGCAAGCACGACCAGCTGCACCAGTTCATCGAGGAGAAGGTGCGCTCCCAGGGCGGGCGGCTCGTCGGCTGGGTGCTGGGCGCACAGGTGGCGAACCGGGTGATGGGCGTGCTGCGCCACGAGCTGGAGCGCGTCGACCCGCAGGGCAGCAGCCTGCGCGACGCGTTCGACGAATGGGTGCGGCGCGAGCTCGACCGCATGGAAACCGACCCGGCGCGCGCCGCCGAGGTGGGGCGCGCGCTCCGCGGCATCGTCGCGCACGAGACGGTGCAGGCCTGGCTGTGGGACGTGTGGGCCCGGCTGCGCCTCGCCATCGAGGCCGACGCCGCCCGGCCGAACGGCCGCACCCTGGCGGTGATCGAGGGGGCGCTCGGCAACCTCGGCGGGTTCCTGGCGGAGGACCAGGGCGCGCGCGGCCGGCTGCAAGCGGCGAGCGAGGGAGTGGTCGCCACGCTGCTGCCGAGCGCGCAGTCGCAGTTGTCCGACTTCATCGCCCACGTCGTCGCCGGCTGGGACGCGCGCACCATCACCGACAAGCTGGAGCTGCGGGTCGGCAGCGACCTGCAGTTCGTGCGGGTGAATGGCACGCTGGTCGGCTTCGTGGTCGGGGGGGCGCTGTTCCTGCTGCTGCGGGCGGTGGCGGGCCGGGTCAGCGTGTGAGCGCGGAGCCGTAAGCTCGACTTTGGCCATTTCCGGTCATGCGTTGATCCAGAAATGCGGCTCGGAGGCGATGTGTTCGAGGGCTTCGTTAAGCGGCATGGCCGCGATGCCGAACGGCCCTGAGGCGCCCCAGCGCTGGCCGTTCCACCAAAGCACCTGCATCTTGTCGGCGTCCCCGGTCGGCTTGAGCCTGGCAAGCGGCGCGCCGGTGCGTTGGCTCATGAGCGAATAGCCGCGCCCTGCCTTGTGCACCGCGACGCCGCCGCCGCGGGCTTGGTTGAATGCCTCGATGCGCTCCCACAGGGGTCGCTGGCCGGCACGGTTGATCCTTCTGGCGCGTATGGAGTTGTCGGGCGGCAACGACACCACTGCGAGGCCACCATGGCAAGACAAACCGACCCCGAAACCCACCCTGGCCCTCTTGCCGCCTGGATGGTGCCGTTTGCCGGGTGCTTCACCCGCCCGACCTGGGCCAACCTGCTGGTGCTTGCCGCAGGCGCCATCCTGTCCCCGGGCCGGCGCACCGTCGCCGCAGCGCTGAGCAGCATGGGCCTGCGCGGGGCGGCGACCTTCACCAACTACCACCGTGCGCTTAACCGCAGCCGCTGGTCGGGCCAGGCTGCTGCACGCTGCCTGCTCGGACTGCTGGTCGCCTCCTTCGTGCCGAGCGGCCCGGTCGTGGTCGGTATTGACGAAACCATCGAGCGCCGCTGGGGCACGAAGATCAAGGCGCGCGGCATCTACCGCGATCCCGTGCAATCCAGCCACGGCCACTTTGTCAGGGCGTCCGGCCTGCGCTGGATCAGCCTGATGCTGCTCGCGCCCGTGCCGTTCGCCGGGCGTGTTTGGGCTTTGCCGTTCCTCACCTCGCTGGCGCCCTCTGAGCGCTACGCACAAGTCCACGGACGCCGGCACAAGCTGCTGACGGATCGGGCACGCCAACTGCTGCTCCGCCTCGCGCGCTGGTTGCCGGATCGGCGGATCATAGCCGTCGCCGACAGCAGCTACGCCGCTATCGAGCTGCTCGCAGCCGTGTGCCGGCATGTTGTCGTGATTACCCGGCTGCGACTCGACGCGCGCCTGTTCGACCCGCCCCCTCCACGCTTGCCCGGAACGAAAGGACGTCCGCGCGTATCCGGCGCACGCCAGCCGACGCTGCTCCAGCGCCTGGCCGACCCGAAAACAGAGTGGCAGCGCGTCACAATTACGGGCTGGTACGAGCAGGGCGAACGCCAGCTCGACGTCGTGTCGGGCAGGGCACTCTGGTACCATCCTGGCAAGCAAGTGCCGGTCCGCTGGGTGCTGGTCCGCGACCCGGCCGGCGAGGCCGAACCGCAAGCGTTCCTGTGCACGGACCAAGCCGCCGACCCGGTCGCCATCCTGCAGCTGTTCGTGCGCCGCTGGTCCGTCGAGGTGACCTTCGCCGAGGTGCGCCGGCACCTGGGCGTGGAAACGCAGCGCCAATGGTCGGACCTGGCTGTTGCCCGCACCACCCCGTGCCTGCTCGCCCTGTTCTCGCTCGTGACGCTCTGGGCCAGCGACTTGGCCGCGCGCGGCCTCGTCCTGCCCAGGCGCGCCGCTTGGTATGCCAAACACGCCGTCACCTTCTCCGACGCGCTCGCCGCCGTCCGCCGCCAGCTTTGGATCGCACAGGCTTTCTCAACATCGCCGCATGCCCAGAACACCGCAACAATCCCGCGCGTGCTCCTCGATAGGCTCACCGAAGCCGCATGCTACCCAGCCTGAAATGGCCAAAGTCGAGGTAAGGTCCCGTTAACTTATTCCGGCCAAGGTGCGGGCCGGAGGGTTCGGGCGATGGCGACGGCGGATGATGCGACGGACGGCGGCGATCAGGCGCCGGGGGCCGACGCGGCGGACGGCTCGATGGCGCGGGTGCTGAGCCAGGCCGAGATCGACAGCCTGCTGAGCGGCGCGGGAGACAAGGCGCAGGCGGTGCGCCAGACCGGGATCGAGCGCATCGTCGAGGCGGGCCTCGTGTCCTACGAGCGCCTGCCGATGCTGGAGATCGTGTTCGACCGGCTGGTGCGCAGCCTGACGAGCAGCCTGCGCAACTTCACGAGCGACACCGTCGAGGTCGAGATCGACAGCATCCAGTCGCTGCGGTTCGGGGACTACCTCGACACCCTGCCGTCGCCGGTGATGATCGCCGTGTTCAAGGTCGTGGAGTGGGACAACCACGGCCTGATCGTGGTGGACAGCGCGCTGATCTACAGCATGGTGGACGTGCTGCTCGGTGGCCGGCAGGGGGCGGCGATCATGCGGATCGAGGGCCGGCCCTACACCACGATCGAGCGCACGCTGATCGAGCGGCTGATCCAGGTCGTGCTGCAGGAGCTGTGCGCCAGCTTCGAGCCGCTGGCGCCGGTGACGTTCAAGCTGGAGCGGCTGGAGGTCAACCCGCGCTTCGCCACCATCTCGCGCCTGTCGAATGCCGCCATCCTGGGGCGGCTGCGGATCGACATGGAGGACCGGGGCGGCCGGATGGACGTGATGCTGCCGTACGCGACGCTGGAGCCGGTGCGGGAGCTGCTGCTGCAGCAGTTCATGGGCGAGCGGTTCGGGCGCGACCGCATCTGGGAAACCCACCTGGCGGAGGAGCTGCGCGAAACCGAGGTCAAGCTCGAGGCCGTCCTGGATGAGCAGGTGATGCTGCTGTCCGAGGTGATGCGGTTCGAGGTGGGCACCCGCCTCGTGCTCGGGACCGATCCGGGGGCGGCGGTGCAGCTTCGTTGCGGCGCGGTGCCGCTGTTCGAGGCGCGAGTGGGCCGCAAACAGAACCGCGTCGCGGTCCGGATCGAATCGGAAGCCGGGCGGACCTGACGCCGGCAGCCTTTTCATCTGACTGGCACGCGCGCCGGCCTGGCGGGCGGCGCGCCGCCGCTCTTGCTCCCGCCGCCGTCCGCTCCTATAGCCCCCGAGCCAACGGAGGCAGGATGGCAGGCACAGGCGAAACCAGCACGCTCGACCGTCGCGCGCCCGATCACGGCATCCCCGGCGGCATCCCCGGCCTCGTCGCGCCCATCCGCCGGCCTCGTCGCCCGACGGCGGATGAGCAGAGGATGGCGGACGCTCTGCGGGCGCTGGCGATCGATGCGGCGGACGCGGCCGGGTCCGGTCCTCCGGTGATGCCGCTCGGCATGGCGGACGCGGCGGCGGCGCTGTGGAGTCGGGCGCTGCGGTTCGACGCCGGCGACCCGCGCTGGCCGGACCGCGACCGCTTCGTGCTGTCGGCCGGTCACGGCTCGATGCTGCTTTACGCGCTGCTGCACCTGACCGGGCACGCCGGCATGGAGCTGGAGGCATTGCGCCGCTTCCGCCAGTTGCATAGCCCGGCGGCCGGGCATCCCGACCACGCCGAGCACCCGGCGATCGAGACGACGACCGGGCCACCCGGCCAGGGGTTCGCCACCGCGGTCGGGATGGCGCTGGCCGAGCGCATGATGGCGGCGCGGTTCGGCCGCAGCCTGGTCGATCACCGCACCTGGGTGATCGCGTCCGACGGCGATCTGATGGAGGGCGTCAGCCACGAGGCGGCGTGCCTGGCCGGGCACTTGCGGCTGGAGAAGCTGGCGGTGCTGTGGGACGACAACAGCGTCTCGCTCGACGGCGATGCGTCGCTATCGAGGTCCGACGACCCGCTCAGGCGGTTCGCCGCCGCCGGGTGGGCGACGAAGCGGGTCGATGGGCACGACGGAGCGGCGATCGCCGCGGCCCTGTCCTCCGCCACGCGGTCGCGCAAGCCCGTGCTGATCGCCTGCCGCACTTCGGCCCGGTCACCGGCCCGGCTGCCTGGCGGGGACGGCGCGGCCTGGTCCGGCGCGGCGGCGAAGCGGGCGTTCGGATGGGACGAGGCCCCGTTCGAGGTGCCGCGGCACCTGGTCGAGCAGTGGCGGCGGGCGGGGGCGCGCGGGACCGGGCTGCGCCGGGCGTGGCTGAAGCGGCTGGCGACCCACCCGTTGCGGGCGGAGTTCGAGCGCGTGCTGGCCGGGCGCCTGCCGGACGCCTGGCACGAGGCCACCGCGGCGCTCAAGGCCGAGCTGGCGGAGAGCCGCCCGGCGCACGCCACCCGGCAAAGCAGCCAGCGGGTGCTGGACGCGCTGGCGGCGGCGATGCCCGAGTTGGTCGGCGGCTCGGCGGGCCTGACGCGCTCCGACCTGGCGCAGGCGCGGGGAATGGCCGCGGTCGGGCCGGGGCAGTACGCCGGCCGCTACGTGCATTACGGGGTGCGCGAGCACGCGATGGCCGCCTGCCTGAACGGCTTGGCGCTGCACGGCGGGCTGCGGCCCTACGCCGGCGCCTTGCTGGTGTTCACCGACTACATGCGCCCGGCGCTGCGGCTGGCGGCGCTGATGCGGCAGCGGGTGATCCACGTGCTGACCCACGACAGCATCGGTCTCGGTGGGGACGGGGCGACGCACCAGCCGGTCGAGCACCTGGCGTCGCTGCGCGCGATGCCCGGCTTGTGCGTGCTGCGCCCGGCGGACGCGATCGAGACGGTGGAGTGCTGGGACCTGGCGATCCGCCGCGGCGAGGGGCCGAGCCTGCTGGTGCTGTCCCGCCAGGCCGTGCCGGCGGTGCGCGCGGACGTGGCGGAGAATCGCTCGGCGCGCGGCGGCTACGTGCTGGCGGAAGCGGACGGGGCGCGGCAGGCGACGCTGATCGCGTCGGGCTCCGAGGTGTCGGTGGCACTGCGGGCGCGCGACCTGCTGGCCGGGCACGGGATCGCGGCGGCGGTGGTGTCCTTGCCGTGCTGGGACCTGTTCGCGGCGCAGGACGAGAGCTACCACGCGCAGGTGCTGGGCTCGGCGCTGCGGGTCGGCGTCGAGGCGGCGTGCGGCTTCGGCTGGGAGCGGTGGCTGGGGGCGGACGGGATCTTCATCGGCATGACCGGCTTCGGCGCCAGCGCGCCGGGCGAGGCGCTTTACCAGCATTTCGGCATCACGCCGGAGGCGATCGCGCTGGCCGCGCGCAAGCGGCTGCAACCCGAGCATTTTCAGAAGGATGAGGTTTATGGCGGTTAAAGTCGCGATCAACGGGTTCGGGCGCATCGGCCGCCTGGTGCTGCGCGCGATCGTGGAAAGCGAGCGGAGCGACGTGGAGCCGGTGGCGATCAACGACCTCGGCAGCGTCGAGGCCAACGCGCACCTGTTCCGCTTCGACAGCGTCCACGGCCGCTTTCCCGGCGAGGTCGAGGCGCAGGGCGACAGCCTGACCATCAAGAGCGGCGGGCGGACCTGGGGGCCGATCAAGGTCACGGCGGAGCGCGAGCCGGGCCGCGTGCCGTATCAGGGCGTGGACGTGGCGATGGAGTGCACCGGGCGCTTCACCAGCAAGGGTTCGGCGACGGCGCTGATCGAGGGCGCGGGGGCGCGCAAGGTGCTGATCAGCGCGCCGGCGGACGGGGTGGACGCGACAGTGGTCTACGGCGTCAACCACCAGGTGATCACCAAGGACATGACGGTGATCTCCAACGCGTCCTGCACCACCAACTGCCTGGTGCCGATGGTGAAGGTGCTGCACGACACGTTCGGCATCCTGCGCGGCTACATGGTGACGATCCACTCCTACACCGGCGACCAGAACACGGTCGACACGCTGCACAGTGACCTGCACCGGGCGCGGGCGGCGGCCGTCAGCAGCATCCCGACCAGCACGGGCGCCGCCCGCGCGGTCGGCCTCGTGATGCCCGAGCTGAAAGGCAAGCTCGACGGCACGGCGATCCGGGTGCCGACGCCCAACGTCTCGCTCGTCAGCCTCGACGTGAACCTGCGCGACCAGGCGAGCGCGCAGCAGATCAACGACGCCATGAAGGAGGCGTCCAGCGCCGGGCCGTTGAGGGGGATCCTCGAATACAACACGCACAAGCTGGTCAGCATCGACTTCAACCACTCGCCCGCGTCCTGCACCTTCGATTCGACGCAGACGGCGGTGGTGGACGGGCAGCTCGCCCGGGTGATGGGTTGGTATGACAACGAGTGGGGCTTCTCCAACCGCATGGTGGACACGGCCGCCCTGTTCGGCAGCCTGTAACGTGGCGGCTCGCCTGCTCGACGGGGTGGCCGTCCAGGGCAAGCGCGTGCTGCTGCGCGCGGACCTCAACGTGCCGGTCCGCGACGGGCGGATCACCGACATGACGCGGATCGAGCGGCTCAGCCCGACCATTCGCGAGCTGTCCGAAGCGGGCGCCCGCGTGATCGTGTGCAGCCACTTCGACCGGCCGAAGGGCAAGCGGGTGCCGGGGATGAGCTTGAAGCCGATGGCGGACGCTCTGGGCGAGGCGCTGGGCCGCCCCGTCGCCTTCGCCGAGGACTGCGTCGGCGAGGCGGCAGGGCGCGCGGTGGGCGCGATGCGGGACGGCGACGTGCTGGTGCTGGAGAACACCCGGTTCCATCCCGGCGAGGAGGAGAACGACCCCGAGTTCGCCCGCGCCCTCGCCGCCAACGCCGACCTGTTCGTGAACGACGCCTTCTCCGCCGCCCACCGCGCCCACGCCAGCACCGAAGGCGTGGCGCGGCTGTTGCCGTCCTACGCCGGGCGGCTGATGCAGCGTGAGCTGGAGGCGCTGGACGCGGCGCTGGGCAACCCGGCGCGGCCGGTGGCGGCGATCGTGGGCGGCAGCAAGGTGTCGACCAAGCTGGAGCTGCTGGGCAACCTGTCGCGCCGGGTCGACGTGCTGGTGATCGGCGGGGCGATGGCCAACACGTTCCTGGCGGCGCAGGGCACCGACGTGGGGCGCAGCCTGCAGGAAGCGGAGATGCACGGCACGGCGCGCGGCATCCTGTCCGACGCCGAGGCGGCCGGCTGCGACGTCGTGCTGCCACGCGACGCCGTGGTGGCGCGCGAGTTCAAGCCGAACCCGGCGACCGAGACGGTCGGCGCTGGCCAGATCCCGGCGGACGCGATGATGCTCGACGTCGGGCCGGACACGGTCGCGGCGTTGCAGCGGCGGCTACCCGGGCTGCGCACGGTGGTGTGGAACGGGCCGCTGGGCGCGTTCGAGACGCCGCCGTTCGACGCGGCGACGACGGCGCTGGCGCGCGCGGTGGCCGATGCGACGCGGGCGGGCGGCCTGTGCAGCGTGGCGGGCGGCGGGGACACGGTTTCGGCGCTGCGCCACGCCGGGGTGCTGGACGCGCTGACTTACGTCAGCAGCGCGGGCGGGGCGTTCCTGGAATGGCTGGAAGGCAAGACGCTGCCAGGGGTGGCGGCGCTCGAAGCGTGACGCCGCGGGCAGGGCGGCGGCCGTGTCAGCAACGATCAGGAATTTTGTTGTAGCGTAACGGTTGTTGTTAACGTATCCTTCACGGATGCGATATACAGTGCTTCACATGCTATCGACATCATCCCTGCAAGCCTTCTCGGGCGCGGCCACAACGGCCTCCATCAACACGGCCGGCCGCGCGAACCCCGTTCGCCTCGTCCGCGCGCAACAGGAGCAGGCGGCGCGCCCGCCGTCCGGGTCGGCCGCGGCAATGCCGGAACGGCCGGCCTTGCCGCTGCCGCGCGGGTCGCTGCTGAACCTGTCGGTATGAGCCGACGCGGCGTGCCGAGGCGGGGATCGTGCCGCGCGGCGCGGCACCGGCCCGCGGCTTGACTTTGTTGCGCCGCAGCACTAGGTTACGGCTGCGCGTTTTGACGTGACCTCGTGCGCTGTCTTCGACCGGTACGTACACATCATTTCCCTGCGCCGGTTCGCGATCCTGCTGATCGCTGCGCCTTGTCCCCGCGTTCGGACGCCGGGTCACGGCCCATGAAAGACGGTTCATACCCATGACGACATTCAACGAGCTCGGCCTCGCCGCGCCCATCCTCAAGGCGTTGGTCGCGGAGGGCTACACGACGCCGACGCCGATCCAGACCCAGGCCATCCCGCACGTCCTGCAAGGCCGCGACGTGCAGGGCATCGCCCAGACCGGCACCGGCAAGACGGCGGCGTTCGCGTTGCCGATCCTACACCGGCTGATGGCCGACAAGCGCCCGGCCAAGCCGCGCTCCTGCCGCGTGCTGGTGCTCAGCCCGACCCGCGAGCTGGCGAGCCAGATCGCCGAGAGCTTCCAGAACTACGGCCGCGGCACCGGGCTGCGCACCGCGCTGATCTTCGGCGGCGTGCCGAAGCCGCGCCAGGCGCGGGCGATGGCGGGCGGCGTCGACGTGCTGGTGGCAACGCCGGGGCGGCTGCTCGACCACATGCAGGACCGCGCGGTGCAGCTCGGCGGCGTCGAGGTGCTGGTGCTGGACGAGGCCGACCACATGCTCGACCTCGGCTTCATCGTGCCGATCCGCAAGATCGTCGCCACCATCCCGACGGCGCGGCAGACGTTGTTCTTCTCCGCCACCATGCCGAAAGAGATCTCGACTTTGGCCGGACAGATGCTGCGTGACCCGGTTCACGTCGCGGTCGCGCCGGTCGCCACCACGGCCGAGCGGGTCGAGCAGAGCGTCATCTTCGTCGAGGCGGCGCGCAAGCGGCAGGTGCTGGCCGAGATCCTGCGCCGCGGCAAGATGGGCCGCACCTTGGTGTTCACGCGCACCAAGCACGGAGCCGACCGGGTGACGCAGCACCTCGAAGCCGTGGGGCAGACGGCGGCGGCGATCCACGGCAACAAGAGCCAGCCGCAGCGGGAGCGGGCGTTGGCCGCGTTCAAGGACGGCCGGGTGCGCGTGCTGGTCGCGACCGACATCGCCGCCCGCGGCATCGACGTGGACGGCGTGACGCACGTGGTCAACTTCGATCTGCCGAACGTGCCGGAGGCTTACGTCCACCGGATCGGCCGCACGGCGCGGGCCGGGCACGCGGGCGTGGCGATCAGCTTCTGCGACAGCAGCGAGCGGGCCAACCTGCGCGGCATCGAGAAGCTGATCCGGGCGCGGCTGCCGGTCGAGGAGCCGGACAGCATCGCCGCCTGAGGTGCCCTGAGGCTCGGGCCGGGACACGGGGAGAGACTTCCCCTGCCCCGGTCACTCACTCGTCAGCCGGCGGCGGCCTGGCGATAGGCGGCCATGGTGCCGTCGACGCTGGCGGGCCAGCCGAACTTCGCTGCCAACGCCGGGCCGACTCGCCGCGCGGCCCGCGCCATGTTCGGATCGCCCAGCAGACGTTCCAACCCGGCGCCGATCGCCGTCACGTCCAGCGGGTCGATCAGCAGGGCGGCTTGCCCCAGCACCTCCGCCATCGGCGAGCCGGCGGACGTCAGCACCGGGGCGCCGCACGCGGCGGCCTCGAGCGGCGGCAGTCCGAACCCCTCGTAGAGCGACGGATAGGCGAAGCCGGCCGCGCCGGCGTACAAGGCCGTGCGATGGGCGTCGGGCACGTAGCCGAGGCGGCGGACGACACCGTCCCGCTCCAGGTGCGCCAACTGCTCTTCGAGGCGCTCGACCCGCCAGCCCGATGGACCGGCCAGCACCAGCGTCCATTCCGCACGCATGGAGGCCGGCAGGCCGAGATACGCTTCGAGCAGGCGCTCAAGGTTCTTGCGCGGCTCGATGGTGCCGACCGCCAGCAGGTAGCCACCGGGGCGCAGACCGTAATTGTCCAGCACCGGGCGGGTTTCCGTGGGCGGCATGGGGTAGAACTCCGGCCCGACGCCGTAGGGCACGACGTCGATCTTGCCCTCCGGCACGCCGAGGGTGGCGACGATGTCCCGCTTGATGAACGCGGAGCCGGTGATGATGCGGTCGGCGCGGGCGGCGGTGTCGCGCAGGCGGCTCTCGAAGTAGCGGACCCGCTCCGGCGGGTGCATCTCCGGGTAGTGCAGCACCGACAGGTCGTGGATGGTGACGACGGTTCGGCACCGCAGCGGATGGGCGATGTGGTTCGGCTCGTGATAGATCGCGGCCGAGGTGCCGGCGAACCGCCAGCGGTCCTGCTGCTCACGCACGGCGTCGCGCAGGCGGCGCACGCCGGGCAGGCTGGCGGCGAAGCGCTTGAGCGGCCCGATCTGGCGCGGCGGCGGGGCTTCGCCCAGGCCGTCGTATCCCGGCAGGGGCGGCGGGACCGGGCGCATGTTGGCGAAGCAGGTGACGTCGACGCCGGCGCCTTGGCTGAGCAGGCCGGCCAGGATGTGGCGCGCGTAGTGGCCGACGCCGGTCAGCGGCGGGGAGAGCAAGGCCTCGACGTTGTAGAGAACCTTCACGCCGGCGGCCGGCCAGTCCGCGCGAAGATCGGTCGTGACCGGCTCAGCCGATCTTGCCGTGGCAGTGCTTATACTTCTTGCCCGAGCCGCACGGGCACGGGGCGTTGCGCGGCGTCACCTTCCACGAACTCGGGTCGGCCGGGTCGAGCGAGACGCGCGGGCGTTCCGCTTCCAGCACGTCGCCGCCGGCGTAGGGCGCTTCGGCGGCCGGGTCGTTGTAGGACACGGTGGCGGGCAGGGCCGGCGCGAACGCCGGTTCGGGGGCCGCTTCCGGCCCGAGCTCGACGCGGGCCAGCATGGTCGTGACCCGCTCTTTGAGGTCGTCGAGCATGGCGTTGAACATGGCGAACGCCTCGCTCTTGTACTCGTTGAGCGGGTCGCGCTGGCCGTAGGCGCGCAGGCCGATGCCTTGGCGCAAGTGGTCGAGCGCCAGCAGGTGCTCCTTCCACACGGCGTCGAGCATCTGCAGCAGGACGCTCTTCTCGACGAAGCGCATCAGGTCCGGCCCGAGGGTCGCGGTCTTGGCTGCCACGTGGGTGCCGGCCGCGGTCTCGATCCGCTCGCGGATGCCTTCCTCGTCGATGCCCTCCTCGCGCGCCCACTCGGCGACTGGCAGATCGAGATTGAGCACGCGCCGCACGTCTTCGCCCAACTCGGCGGATTGCCACTGCTCGGCGTAGGCCTTCTCCGGGATGCGGCTCGCCACCATGGCGGCGATCACGTCGCCGCGCATCTGCTGCACCGTCTCGCTCACGTCGTCGGCGCGCATGAACTCGCGGCGTTGCTGGTAGACCTCGCGCCGCTGGTTGTTCATCACGTCGTCGTACTTGAGCACGTTCTTGCGCATGTCGAAGTTGCGCGCCTCGACCTTCTTCTGCGCCTTCTCCAGCGCCCGGTTGATCCAGGGGTGGACGATGGCCTCGCCTTCCTTGAGGCCGAGCTTCTGCAGCATCCCGCCCATGCGGTCGGACCCGAAGATGCGCATCAGGTCGTCCTCGAGGCTGAGGAAGAACCGGCTGGCGCCCGGGTCGCCCTGGCGGCCGGAGCGCCCGCGCAACTGGTTGTCGATGCGGCGGCTCTCATGCCGCTCGGTGCCGATGACGAACAGGCCGCCGGCCGCCTTCACCTCGTCGTGCTTGCGGGCCACGTCGTCGTGGATGGCTTGCTCGGCCGCCGGGCGGTCGGCCGGGTCCACGTCTCCCAGCTCCAGCTTGACGCGCATCTCGGCATTGCCGCCGAGCTTGATGTCGGTGCCGCGCCCGGCCATGTTGGTGGCGATGGTGATGGCGCCGGGCGCGCCCGCCTGCGCCACGATGGTCGCCTCCTGCTCGTGGAAGCGGGCGTTGAGCACCGCGTGCGGCACCTTCTTGCCTTTGAGCAACTCGCTGATGATCTCGCTTTTCTCGATGCTGGTGGTGCCGACCAGCACCGGCTGCCGCCGCTCGCGCGCCTCGGCGATCAAGGTCGCCACCGCCTCGTATTTCTCGGCGGCGGAGCGGTAAACCTCGTCGTCGGCGTCCTTGCGGGTGACCGGCACGTTGGTCGGGATGTCGATGACGTCGAGCTTGTAGATCTCGGCGAATTCGTCCGCCTCGGTCAGCGCCGTGCCGGTCATGCCGGCGAGCTTGGGGTAGAGGCGGAAATAGTTCTGGAAGGTGATGCTGGCGAGCGTCTGGTTCTCCGGCTGGACGGTGACGCCCTCCTTGGCCTCCAGCGCCTGGTGCAGGCCTTCGGAGTAGCGGCGGCCCTCCATCATGCGGCCGGTGAACTCGTCGATCAGCACAACCTTATCGTCGCGGACGATGTAGTCAACGTCGCGGTGAAATAGGGTGTGGGCGCGCAGGCTCTGCTGCACGTGATGGACCACCGAGACGTTGAAGATGTCGTAAAGGTTGCCCTCGCTGACGATGCCGGATTCCTTCAAGACGTCCTCGATCCGCTCCGACCCAGCCTCGGTCATGGTGACGGTCTTGAACTTCTCGTCCTTCTCGTAGGTGCTGGCGTCCGTCACCAGGTCGCGGACCACGGCGTTGACGGTGCGGTAAAGGTCGCTGCTGTCCTCGGCCGGGCCGGAGATGATGAGCGGGGTGCGGGCCTCGTCGATCAGGATGCTGTCCACCTCGTCCACGATGGCGTAGGCGAAGTCGCGCTGCACCATGTCGTCGAGGCGGTACTTCATGTTGTCGCGCAGGTAGTCGAAGCCGAACTCGTTGTTGGTGCCGTAGGTGATGTCGGCGGCGTAGGCATCGCGCCGCTCCCCGTCATCGAGGCCGTGGACGATGACGCCGGTGCTGAGGCCGAGGAAGCCGTATACCCGCCCCATCCACTCGCTGTCGCGGGTGGCGAGATAGTCGTTGACGGTGACGACGTGGACGCCCTTTCCCGGCAGCGCGTTGAGGTAGACCGGCAAGGTCGCCACCAGCGTCTTGCCCTCGCCGGTCTTCATCTCGGCGATCTTGCCATCGTGCAGCACCATGCCGCCGATCATCTGCACGTCGAAGTGGCGCAGGCCGAGCACGCGCTTGGCCGCCTCGCGCACCACGGCGAACGCTTCGGGCAACAGGCTGTCGAGCGTCGCGCCGTCGGCCAGCCGCGAACGGAACTCGGCGGTCTTGCCGGCCAGGGCTTCGTCCGACAGGCCAGCGGTCGCGGCCTCGTGCGCGTTGATCTGCGGCACGCGGCGCTGATAGCCCTTGAGCGAACGATCATTGGCGGAGCCGAACACGGCGCGGGCGAGGTTGGCGAGCATCGAGGAGCCTTTGGATCGAGCTGCCGACGCGAGGGGCGCGCGGCGGTCTGGATGACGGCGGTCCCGCTCACATAGGAGTGTGGCCGGACCGGGTCAACGCAAGGCGCATTCGGGCGGGCGCGACGGCGGGGCTGGCGCGAGGGCGCGACCGTGCGGCCGCTTGCGCGCGCGGCCGAAGACGGCCTACCGTTGCTGACAAATGCTGACGTTCCGTTGGAGGCCGAGGCATGACATTGTCCCGACGCAAGCCGTTTCACTGGGTGGGGTGCGCAGGCTTATTTGCAAGCCTGTTCGCGGTCCCGGCGGTCGCGGAGCCAATCACGTACAATTTCACCGGCATCGTTGATCAGACGGCCAACCGCGAGCCGCCGCCGAGTTCGCGGGTGCCGTTCTCGGTCGGGCAGCAGATCCCGATCGTCATCACGGTCGAGTCGGCGTATCCAGATGTCGATCCGTCTCCCGAAGTCGGATACTACTTGGTCTTGTTCAACGGCGTCCCCACCAATCCGGTGCTGTCGGCGACGTTCGGCGGGCAGGATGCGCTCAGCTTCGTGTTCACCTCCGTGCGGATCGACGCCGGCAATTCGATCAGGTTCAATTCGGCGTCGCCGCAGATCGCCAGCGGCTTCGACCTCGTGCTGTCCGGGGCGGCAGCGGGCGCGATCCCGACCGACCGGTTCCCGGCGCGCCTTGACCCTGGGGCGTTCACGACCGCGACGTTCTCGCGCACGGTGTTGTTCAAGCCGACCGACACTGGCTTCTCGGGGCGGCTGCTCGCCGCGGAAGCACCCGCGCCGGTGCCTGCCCCGCCGTCGCTGCCGGTGTTCGTGGCCGGGCTGGTCGGGTTGCTCTCGGTTCGGGTGTGGAAAAGCGCGCCGAGGCTGATCCGAACGTGAGCCGGCGGCCAGGCCCGGCCCGGGACTGCCACCGCCGCGAGATGCGCCAGTCTTCGCCAAGTCGACGAATTTCATATAATCATGAGTAGAAGTTCAAAGTAGTTTGCAGCTTTGAGTTTAGCCGAGCGAGATCGGCACACGCATATACCGTTGGCATGACCGGCTCCTTGCCGCCGCGTTACGAGCAATCAACTTGTGACCTGGGGAGGCTTCGGGCAGTCTGAGCCATTCGACATCGAGGACTTCATCATGCGTGGCACGACATTGCCGGCCTTCGTCGCGAGCCTTTCCCTCGCGATAACGCTGACCGCGGCGGCTCAGACCCCAGCTCCCGCGCCGGCCGCTCCCGCCGCCCCGCCCGCGTCCACGAGCGGCGGCGCAGCGTCGGCGGACCCGGTGGTGGCCAAGGTAGGCTCCGACGAGGTCCACGCCAGCGACGTCGCCGCCGCGGCGTCCGGGCTGCCGGAGCAGCTGCGCGCCATGCCGCCGCAGGTGCTCTACCCGATGCTGCTCGACCAGTTGATCGACCGGCAGGCCATCGTCATCGCCGCGCGAAAGGATGGGCTGCAGAAGGACCCGGCGGTCGAGAAGCAGATCGCCCGCGCGACCGATCTCGCGCTGCAGAACGCGCTGCTCAGCCGCGAGATCGGCCCGACGCTGAACGACGAGGCGATCAAGGCGCGTTACGAGGGCGACTTCGCCGGCAAGCCCGGGGCCGAGGAGGCCCACGCCGCCCATATCCTCGTGCCGACCGAGGCCAAGGCCAAGGAGATCATCCAGAAGCTCGCCAAGGGCGCCAGTTTCGAAACCCTGGCCAAGGAGAACAGCACCGACCCGAGCGCCAAGGGCAACGGCGGCGACCTCGGCTACTTCAAGAAGGGCGACATGCTGCCGGAGTTCTCCGAGGCCGCCTTCGCGCTCAAGCCCGGCCAGGTGACGCAGGCCCCGGTCAAGACGCAGTTCGGCTGGCACGTCATCAAGCTGCTGGACCTGCGCACCGCGCCGCCGCCGCCGCTCGACCAGGTGCGCGACCAGGTGCGCCAGTCGCTGATCCAGGAAGGGGTGGCGCGGGTGCTGACGCAAGCCAAGGCCGGGCTGGCGATCGAGAAGTTCAACCAGGACGGCACGCCGATGGCGGACCAGGGGACCAGTACGGACACCAATCAGCCGGGCGACGCCGCGCCGGGCGGCGCACCCGATGGCGCTCCGGGCGCGGCGCCGTCGAAGTAGCCCGGCGGTGGCGAGCCCGACCGTCTCCCCGCTCGCCGTCCCGCTGCCCGAGCTGCCGCCGCTGGCCGGCGTCAAGCTGGGCGCGGCGAAGGCCGGCATCCGCTACAAGGGCCGCACCGACCTCGTGATGCTGGAGATGCCGCCCGGCACCAGCGTCGCCGGGGTGTTCACCCGCAACAAGTGCCCCGGCGCGCCGATCGACTGGTGCCGCGACGGGGTGATCGGCGGCCGGGCGCGGGCGGTGGTGGTCAACGCGGGCAACGCCAACGTGTTCACGGGCCGGGCCGGGGCGGAGTCGGTGGAGGCGACGGCCCGCGCGGCCGCGACCCTGATCGGCTGCGGGCCGCACGAGGTGTTCGTCGCCAGCACCGGCGTCATCGGCGAGGCGCTGCCGCACGACAAGCTGATCGCCGCCCTGCCCTCCCTGCACGCCGGCCTGTCGCCCGACGCCTGGGAGGCGGCGGCGCGCGGCATCATGACGACCGACACCTTCCCCAAGGCCGCCACCCGCACGGCCAGCATCGGGGGGGCCGCGGTGCGGATCACCGGCATCGCCAAGGGCAGCGGCATGGTCGCGCCCGACATGGCGACGATGCTGTGCTTCATCGCCACCGACGCGCGCATCCCGGCCGTGCTGCTGCAGGACATGCTGTCGCGCGGGGTCAAGCGCAGCTTCAACTGCACGACGGTCGACAGCGACACCTCGACCAGCGACACCGTTCTGCTGTTCGCCACCGGCCAAGCGGAGCATCCCCGCGTGCACAAGAGCGACGCCAAGATGCTGCGCCCGTTCCGCGACGCGCTCGACGGCCTGCTGCTCGACCTCGCGCTGCAGGTGGTGCGCGACGGCGAGGGCGCGCAGAAGCTGGTGCGGATCGACGTGACCGGGGCGGTGTCCAAGAAGTCGGCCAAGCGCGTGGCCATGGCGGTCGCCAACTCGCCGCTGGTCAAGACGGCCATCGCCGGCGAGGACGCGAACTGGGGCCGCATCGTCATGGCGGTGGGCAAGGCGGGCGAGCCGGCGGACCGCGACCAGCTCTCGGTCGGCGTTGGCGGCACCTGGATCGCGCGGGACGGGGAGGTGGCGCCGGGCTACGACGAAGCGCCGGTGGTCAAGCACATGAAGGGCCGCGAGATCGGCATCGCGGTCGACCTCGGCCTCGGCAAGGGCGAGGCGACCGCCTGGACCTGCGACCTCACGCACGGCTACATCGACATCAACGGCAGCTACCGCAGTTGACGCCGCCGCGGGCCCGGGCGTGACGCTCAACCTGTCGGCGCGCAGCTTCGCGCCGATCACGACCGAGCGGCTGCTGCTGCGCCCGCTGCGCCCGCTCGACGCGGAGGCGCTGCACCGCCTGGTCAATGACTGGGCGGTGGTGCGCAACCTGAGCCGGCTGCCCTTCCCCTACCCGCGCGAGCTGGCCGACGACTGGATCGCCTCCACGGCGCAGCAGATCGAGGCCGGGCGCGGCTACCACCTGGCGATCACCGGGCAGGAGGACGGTTCGGAGCTGGTCGGCTGCATCGGGCTCCGGCTCGACCTCGCCCCCCGGGTCGGCAACCTGGGCTACTGGGTCGGGCGGCGGTTCTGGGGACATGGCGTCGCGTCCGAGGCGGCGGCGCGGCTGGCCCGCTGGGCGCTGGCCAACCTCGACCTCGACCGGCTGGAAGCGCACGCCGCCGCCGACAACCCGGCCTCCGCCGCCGTGCTGCGCCGCGCCGGGTTTCGCGAGACCGGGCAAGGCGAGGAAGCGTTCCTCGCCCGCGGTGGCCGGCACCCGGTGCTGACGTTCGCGGCCACGCGCGACGACCTGTTCCCGCCGGCCGAGGCCGAGGCGGCCCTTGCCCTCGCGCCCGCCGGCGGCAAGCCGCTGGTGCTGGTGTCGGCGTGCGGCCTGATCGACGCGGACGGCCGGGTGCTGCTGACCCGGCGGCCCGAGGGCAAGCCGATGGCCGGGCTTTGGGAGTTCCCCGGCGGCAAGGTCAATCCCGGCGAGACGCCCGAGGCGGCGCTGATCCGCGAGTTGCGCGAGGAGCTGGGCATCGACGTGGCCGAGAGCTGCCTCGCCGCCTTCGCCTTCGCCTCGCACGGCTACGAGACGTTCCACCTGCTGATGCCGCTCTACTTGTGCCGCCGCTGGGCCGGGCAGGCCGAGGGCCGCGAGGGCCAGGGATTGGCCTGGGTCGCGCCGCGGCGCTTGGCCGACTACCCGATGCCGGAGGCGGACAAGCCGCTGATCCCGCTGCTGCGCGACTTCCTTTAGGAGACCACCGGTTGCCTAACCCGACCGCCTGCCTGCTCGTGATCGGCAACGAGGTGCTGTCCGGCCGCACGCAGGACGCCAACATCAGGTTCCTCGCCGCCGGTCTGGGCTCCATCGGCATCCCGGTGCGCGAGGTGCGGGTGATCCCGGACGTGGCCGAGACGATCATCGCCACCGTCAACGAGTGCCGCGCCCGCTTCGACCACGTGTTCACCACCGGCGGCATCGGCCCGACGCACGACGACATCACCAGCGAGTGCGTCGCCGCGGCGTTCGGCGTGCCCTGGGAGCCGCACCCGGAGGCGTGGGCCAGGCTCGACCGCCACTTCAAGCCGGGCGAGTTCAACCCGGCGCGGCAGCGCATGGCGACCATGCCGCGCGGGGCCTCGCTGATCGACAACGCGGTGTCGATCGCGCCCGGCTTCACCATCGGCAACGTCCACGTCATGGCCGGGGTGCCGCGGATCATGCAGTCGATGTGGGCCACGCTCGCGCCCACCTTGCAAGGCGGGGTGCCGGTGCAGTCGCGCGCCGTCCACGTGTTCGGGCTGGGCGAGGGCGCGATCGCCGCCGGGCTGGGCGAGGTGCAGGCCGGGTTCCCGGACATCGACCTCGGCAGCTACCCGTTCTATCGGGGCGGCGGCAACGGTGTGGCGCTGGTCGCCAAGGGAACGGACCTGGCGGCGCTGGAGCGGTGCGTGGCGGATGTGGCGGCGTTGATCCGCTCGCTCGGGGCCGATCCGGTGGCGGGCGAGCCGGCGGTTTAGGCCGAACTGGGCCCGATCGCCCTCGATCTGGCCGCTCCGTTCACGCGCTAGACCGGCCGGCGCGACACCACCAGGTCGTGTCGCACGCCGTGCCGCGCGCCCTCGAACGATGCATCGTCCCGTTCGGCGAAGACCTCGGTCCAGCCCCGCTCGCGCAACATGCGTTGCAGCAGCGTTTCCTCCAGCTTGACGTTCTTGACGGTGATGAGGATCTGCCAGCCGGGGATGCGCCGCAGCTTCGCCAGGATGTCGGCGACGGTTGGGCGGTCGAGGATGTGCTGGAACACCACCGAGTCGTAAACCACCGGCACGGTTTCCCGCCCGGCCACAGCGTCCAGGTCATCGTAGAGGGCATCGTAGGCGCGGGCGGCGCTGGCCAGCGCCGGCGTCCTGAGGCGTGCGATCATCTCGGGAATGTCGAAGCCGACCAGCCGCGGGAAGAAGCGCCGCAACAGGGGCGCGTTGCGCCCGAGGCCGCAGCCGAAGTCGAGCACCGTGGCCGGGGCTTCACCCGTTCTAGAAGTGGCGACGAGGGCGCTCAGGCACGCGGCGAAGGCCGGTGAAACGCGGTTGGGTGCCCACTCCGCCGCCCCGGTGATCGCGGCCCGGACCGCCTCGATCGAACCCTGCCGGGCGACCTCGGACCAGTCGGCGTAATCGTCCCAGATACGCCCCGGCATCCGGCCCGGCTCCCACGCTGCCAAGGAACACGGGTTCTTACGCCAGGCGGGCCGGGCTGGCCAGGCCGGCGGCGAAGGATATCATCCGCGCACCCCGCGCTGAGGGAGAATTTTTCTCTGTAGAAGGCGGCGAGGAGCATCGCCCGCCTTTTTACACGGCCCATCTTGCCCTGGGCGTAGGACAGCATTCTATCTAGCGTCCAAGACCACCTGGGATCACGCAATGACCGCCGCTGCCCGCCTGCCCGACAACGCGCCGTTCGCGCCCGACGCCATCGTTCAGCTCAACGAGGTGATCGGCCGCTCGACGGCTAGCCAGCGCACGTGGCTCGCCGGCTTCCTGGCCGGGCTCGAAGCGGCGCACGGGGCGGGCGCAGTCGCCGCCGCGCCCGTGGTCAAGCCGAAGCTGACCATCCTGTTCGCCACCGAATCCGGCAACTCGGAGGCGCTCGCTCTCGGGGCCAAGCGCGACGCCGCCAAGCTCGGCTTCGCCGCCCGCGTGCTCGACGCCGCCGACGCCACCCCGGCCGCGCTCAAGGCCGCCGGCAACCTGCTGGTGATCGCGAGCACCTGGGGCGAGGGCGACGCGCCGCAGCGCGCGGCGTCGTTCACGAGCGCCCTGATGGCCGACGACGCGCCCCGCCTGGAGGGCCTGCGCTACGCCGTGCTGGCCCTGGGTGACCGCGCCTACGCCCAGTTCTGCGAAACCGGCCGCAGCATCGACCTGCGGCTCGAAGCGCTGGGCGCCGTCCGCGCCGCGCCGCGGGTGGAATGCGATCTCGACTACGAGACGGTGGCGGCGGGCTGGCTCGCGACGACGCTGGCCGAGCTGCGCGGCCCCGACACCAAGGGCGGCCCCGAGAACGACAGCGTCATCCACGTCGATTTCGGCGCGCCCGCGGCGGGCGCGGTGTCGAAGGCCAACCCGTTCGAGGCCGAGATCACGGAACTGGTCAACCTCAACGGCAGCCGCTCGTCGAAGCAGACGTTCCACCTGGAACTCAACCTCGGCGCGTCCGGCCTCACCTACCAGCCCGGCGACGCGCTCGGCATCGTGCCGCGCAACGATCCGCGCCTGGTCGAGCAGGTGATGCAGGCGGCCGGCCTCGCGGACGACGACGGCCTGCGCGAGGCGCTGGCCACGAGGCACGACCTCAACACGCTGACCGGGCACCTGATCGGCTCCCTCGCCGACGCCGCGGGGCACGCCGGGCTGCGGACGCTGGCCGACGACAAGGACGCGCTGTCGGCCTACCTGCCCGGGCGGCACGTTATCGACCTGTTGCACGACCATCCGGTCCGGGTCTCGGCGGACCAGTTGAAGGCCGTCCTCCGCCCCCTGGCCCCCCGTCTCTACTCCATCGCCTCCAGCCAGCGCCTGACCGAGGACGAGGCGCACGTCCTGGTCGGCGCGGTCCGCTACGCCACCCATGGGCGGGACCGGGCCGGCGTCGCCTCCACCTGGCTCGCCGACCGGCGCCGGGTCGGGGACACGCTGCCGGTCTACGTCAAGCCCAACCAGCATTTCCGCCTGCCCGCCGACCCGGCGACGCCGCTGATCATGATCGGGCCGGGCACCGGCGTCGCGCCGTTCCGCGCCTTTTTGCAGGACCGCGACGCCACCGAGGCGGGCGGCCGCACCTGGCTGTTCTGCGGCGACCGCAACTACACCCACGACTTCCTGTATCAGCTCGAATGGCAGGACTACCTGGCCCGCGGCGTGCTGAGCCGGCTCGACGCCGCCTTCTCCCGCGACCAGGACGCCAAGCGCTACGTGCAGCACGCCATGCTGGAACGGGGCGGCGAGCTGTACGCCTGGTTGCAGGACGGCGCCCGGATCTACGTCTGCGGCGACCAGTCGAGCATGGCGCGAGACGTCAACGCCGCGCTGGCGACCATCCTCGCCACCCACGGAAAGCTTTCCCCCGAGCGCGCCGAGGCCGAGCTTCAATCGCTCAAGGCCCAGGGCCGCTACCTGCTGGATGTTTACTGACATGAGCGCACTTTCCAAGAACGAAGGCATCAAGGCCGCCAGCCGGGCGCTCCGCGGCGGCATCGCCGAGGGCCTGGGCCGGGTCGAGACCGGGTCCTTGCCCGAGGACGACACCCAGCTCACCAAGTTCCACGGTATCTATCAACAGGACGACCGCGACCTGCGCCCGGAGCGCGGCCGCAAGCGCATGGAGCCCGCCTACAGCTTCATGGCCCGGCTCCGCATCCCGGGTGGCAACGTCACCCCCGCCCAATGGCTGGCGCTGCACGAGATCGCCCGCGAGCGCGCCAACGGCACCATCCGCCTGACCACGCGCGAGACGGTGCAGTTCCACGGCATCCTCAAGGGCAACCTGCGCCCCGCCATCGCGGCGGTGAACGACGCCATGCTCGACACCATCGCCGCCTGCGGCGACGTCAATCGCAACGTGATGTGCGCCGGCAACCCGCACGAGAGCCCGGCCCACGCCGCGGCCCTGCAACTGTCGCACGACATCAGCGACGGCCTGCTGCCCAAGACGCGCGCCTGGCACGAGATCTGGATCGGCGACACGCTGGTGGCCGGCGTGGAGCAGGAAGAGGAGCCGATGTACGGCCCCACTTACCTGCCGCGCAAGTTCAAGATCGTCATCGCCGTGCCGCCCCAGAACGACGTGGACGTGTTCGCCCACGACCTCGGCTTCATCGCCCACGTCAAGGACGGCCGCACTGAGGGCTACGACGTGACGGTGGGCGGCGGCATGGGCATGACCCACGGCGAGACCGACACCTTCCCGCGCACCGCCGACCTGTTCGGCTCCTGCGCGCCGGAGGAGGCGGTGGACGTGGCCCGTGCCGTGCTGATGGCGCAGCGCGACCACGGCAACCGCGCCGTCCGCAAGCACGCCCGCCTGAAATACACCATCGAGCGCATGGGCCTCGACGCCTTCCGCGAGGCCGTCGAAGGCCACCTCGGCCGCCCCCTGCCCCCGCCGCGCGGGGGCACGGCGTTCACCGGCACCGGCGACCGGCTGGGCTGGTACGAGAGCGCGGACGGGACAGCGCATTACGGCCTGTTCGTCGAGAACGGGCGCATCGCCGACCAGGGCGGGCGGCGGCTGCTGAGCGGGTTGCAGGCGATCGCCCGGGTGCATGAGGGCAGCTTCATCCTGAGCGCGAACCAGAACCTGATCATCGCCGGGGTCGTGGACCGGCCGCGCGTCGCCGCCCTGCTGGCCGAGCACGGCCTCGACGGCGGCGCGTCGGCGTTGCGGCAGGGGGCGATGGCCTGCGTCGCGCTGCCGACCTGCGGCCTGGCGCTGGCGGAGAGCGAGCGTTACCTGCCGTCGCTGCTTACCGAGTTGGAAGCGGTGATGGCGCGGGCCGGGCTGGCGCAGGACGGGATCGTGGTGCGGATGACCGGGTGCCCGAACGGCTGCGCCCGGCCTTACCTGGCGGAGATCGGCTTCGTCGGGCGCGGGCCGGGGCGCTACAACCTGTATCTCGGCGCGGCGGCGGACGGGACGCGGCTGAACAAGCTGTATCGCCGGGACGTGGACCAGGACGGCATCCTGGCCGCGTTGACCCCATTGCTGAACGAGTACGCGGCGTCGCGCCGGCCGGGCGAGCGGTTCGGCGACTACGTGGTGCGCGCCGGGCACGTCCAGGCGACCACGGCCGGCAACCGCTTCCACCTCGACCTCGACCCGGCGCTCGCGCCAGTGGCGGCCTGAGCGGCCCGGCGACCTTAATCTTCTCATCTGGAGACCAGCCATGGACGGCAGCGTGTTCGGGCCTGAGCCGGCCCACAGCCAAGCGTTCCAGCCCGGCCCGGCGATGCGGCGGGATCTCGGCGGCGATCCCGGCCCGGCGGCGGAGGCCGGGGCGGAGCGGGAATGGGGGCTGACCCCCGGCCAGGTCGTCGGGGCCGTGCTGGCGATCATCGCGCTGTGCGAGCTGGTCGCCGCCGTCTGGTGACGCGCAGGCCTCGTCAGCCTACGGCGGGGTCGCGGCCCATGGCGAGGTACTTCTCCTGCCGGCGGTGGCGCAGCGCGTCCGGGTTCATGCCGAGCAGTGGCGTCAGCGCCGCCTCGATCGCGGCCCCGACCGCTTCGACGGCGTCGGCCGCCATGCGGTGCGCGCCGCCGAGCGGCTCCGGCACGATCTCGTCGATCAGGCCGAAGCCGAGCAGGTCCTGAGCGGTGAGGCGCAAGGCCTCGGCGGCGGCGGCGGCCTGGGCCGCGTCGCGCCACAGGATGCTGGCGCAGCCTTCGGGAGAGATCACCGAGTAGACCGAGTGTTCCAGCATCAGCACGCGGTCGCCGGCGGCCAGCGCGATCGCGCCGCCCGAGCCGCCCTCGCCGATGATGGTGGCGACGACCGGCACCGGGGCTTCCAGGCAGGCCTCGATGGCGCGGGCGATGGCCTCCGCTTGGCCGCGAGCTTCGGCGTCGATGCCGGGAAAAGCGCCGGCGGTGTCGACGAACGTCAGCAGCGGCAGCTTGAAGCGGCCGGCGAGTTCCATCAGGCGCCGCGCCTTGCGGTAGCCTTCCGGCCGGGCCATGCCGAAGTTGTGGGCGACGCGGCTCTCGGTGTCCGAGCCTCGCTCGGTGCCGAGCGCGACGACGGGGCGGCCGCGGAACCGGCCGAGGCCGCCGACGATGGCGGCGTCGTCGGCGAAGGCGCGGTCGCCGGCGAGCGGCGTGTAGTCGGTGATCAGCCCGGCCAGGTAGGCGAGCGCCTTGGGGCGGTCGGGGTGGCGGGCGACCTGGGTTTTCTGCCAGGGGGTGAGCTTGGCGTAGAGGTGGCGGATCTCGGCCTCGGCCTTCTCTTCGAGCTGGCCGACCTCGGCCTCGATGTCGATGCCGCCCGGCTCCTGCATCCGGCGCAGCTCCTCGACCTTGCTCTCAAGCTCCGCCACCGGGCGTTCGAAATCGAGGAAATGGCGCATGGGGGCGGGGTTTAGCCAGTAAGCCCTCGTTTCGCCAGGGTTCGGTTCGCTGCGGCCGCATTGGCCACGGTCGGATTGGCCAGGGGATGGTGCAGCGCCACCAGCTCGGCCAGGCGCTCGGCGAGGACGTGGGTGTAGATCTGGGTGGTGGCGATGTCGGCGTGGCCGAGCAGCGTTTGCAGGCTGCGCAGGTCGGCACCGCGGGCGAGCATGTGGCTGGCGAAGCTGTGGCGGATGACGTGCGGGCTGACGCGGGCCGGGTCGAGCCCGGCGGCGAGGGCGGCGTGCTTGAGCAGCAGGGCGAAGCCTTGCCGGGTCATGGCGCGGCGCGGGTCGCGGCCGGCGAACACGTGGCCGCTGTCGGGAGCGGCGGCGAGCAGGGCGGCCACGGCGTCGTGCGCCTGGCGCGACACGAGCACCATGCGCTCGCGCCCGCCCTTGCCGCGGACCACGAGCGTGTCCGGGCGGCGAAGAAAGGCGGCGCGGCGGAGGGACAGCAGCTCGCTGACGCGCAAGCCGGTGGCGTAGAGCAGTTCGAGGGCGGCGCGGCCGACGAGGCCGGGCCGGCCGGGGCGGTCGCTGGCGGCGGCGAACAACCGCTCGATCTCGGCTTCGGACAGGTGGCGCGGCAGGCTGGCGGGCAGGCGGGGGCTGTCGAGCAGGGTGGTGGGATCGTCGGCGCGGACGCCTTCGCGGGCGAGGAACCGGTAGAAGCCGCGCAGGCAGGACAGGCGGCGGGCGGCGGTGCGGGCGGACACGGTGGCGGACAGGCCGCGCAGGTAGTCGCGCAGGTGCCCGGGCGTGGCCGCCTCGGGGGCGACGGCGCGGGGGCGCAGCCAGTCGTCGAAGGCGGCGAGGTCGCGGGCGTAGGCGGCGAGGGTGTTGCGAGCCGCGCCCCGTTCGGCGGCCAGCATTTCGAGGAAGGCTTCCTCGTGCCGGTTCATCGGGCGCTTACTTCGGCTGGAACTTGTCGTTCGGCAGCACGCGCTCGACCTGCTGTGTTTGCGGCTGCGGCGGAAATGCGCCGAGCCAGAGCATGCCGCCGGCGACGATCACGAGCAGGGCCGCGAGCAACGCGAAGATGACCCGAACCATCCACCATCCTTGGCCGTAGCGAGAAAGCGTGTGCTAACCTCCGGCATCATGACACGCAACAGCGCAGCCCTGGCCATCGTTCCCCCTCGTCCGCCCGCGCCCACCGAGCTGCCCGCGGCGCTGGCCGGGCGCAGCCTGGTGCTGGTGGGCCTGATGGGGGCGGGCAAGACCAGCATCGGCCGCAGGCTCGCGGCCCGGCTCGGCCTGCCGTTCCGCGACGCGGACGTGGAGATCGAACTCGCCGCCGGATGCACGATCCCCGAACTGTTCAGCCGCTACGGCGAGCGGGACTTCCGCGACGGGGAGCGCCGGGTGATCCGTCGGCTGCTGTCGGGCGACCCTTTGGTGCTGGCGACCGGCGGCGGCGCGTTCATGGACCCGGACACGCGGGCGGCGGTGCGGCGAGACGCGGTGTCGCTGTGGCTGCGCTGCCGGTTGCCGACGCTGCTGCGCCGGGTGGCCGGGCGCAACAACCGGCCGCTGCTCCTGGGCGGCGACCCGGCCGAGATCCTGGCCGGGCTGATGCAGACCCGGCACCCGGTCTACGCCGAGGCCGACCTGGTGGTGGACTGCGGCGACGAGCCGCCGGACCACACCACGATGAAGGTGCTGACGGCGCTGCACGGCTGGAGCCCGCCGCGGCGACTGGCGGTGGGGCTGTCGTCCACCTCCTACGACGTGGTGGTGGGCGACGGGCTGCTCGCGCGGGCCGGGGCGCTGCTGGCGCCGGTGCTGCCGCAGAAGCGGGCGGTGGTGGTGACGGACGAGACGGTGGCCGGGCTGCACCTCGCGGCGCTGCGGGCGGGTCTGGCGGAGACGGGGGTGCGGACGGACTGCGTGGTGGTGCCGCCGGGCGAGGCGTCCAAGAGCATGGCGAGCTTCACCCGGGTGGTGGACGCGCTGCTCGACGCCGGCGTGGAGCGGCGCACGACGGTGATCGCCCTGGGCGGCGGGGTGATCGGCGACCTGGGCGGGTTCGCGGCGGCGGTGACGCTGCGGGGGCTGCCGTTCGTGCAGGTGCCGACGACGCTGCTGTCCCAGGTGGACAGCAGCGTCGGCGGCAAGACGGGGATCAACACGTCGCACGGCAAGAACCTGGTGGGGGCGTTCCATCAGCCGCGGATGGTGCTGGCCGACACGGGGACGTTGGGGACGCTGGCGCCGCGGGAGATGCGGGCGGGCTACGCGGAGATCGCGAAGGCCGGGCTGATCGGCGACGCGGCGTTGTTCGGCTGGTGCGAGGCGCACGGGGCCGCGTTGGTGGCAGGCGACCGGGACCTGCAGGCGGAGGCGGTGCTGCGGGCCTGCGCGTTCAAGGCCGCGGTGGTGGGGGACGACGAGCGGGAGGAGAAGGCGAGCGGCGGCCGGGCGCTGCTGAACCTGGGCCACACCTTCGCGCACGCGTTCGAGGCGGAGGTGGGCTACGGCGGCGGGCTGCTGCACGGCGAGGCGGTGGCGGTGGGGCTCGGGCTGGCGTTCCGGCTGTCGGCGCGGCTCGGCCACTGCCCGTCCGCCGTGGCGGAGCGGGTGGCGGCGCACCTGGAGCAGGTGGGGCTGCCGAGCGAGCCGGGGATGCTGAACCGGCGGTTCTCGGCGGGGCGGCTGATCGCGGGGATGCGGCGGGACAAGAAGATGCGGGACGGCCGGCTGCACTTCGTGTTGGCGCGGGGCGTGGGCGAGGCGTTCACCAGCGCCGACGTGCCGGCGGAGGCGGTGGAAGGGCTGCTGCGGGACGAGGGGTGCGAGGCGTAGCCGGCACGCGCCGAGCCGAGCGGCTGGTCCGAGGCGGTCCGGCAACCCGTGGTGGGCTTGGTCCAGCAGCCAGAGCAGCGACGCGACGGAGCGAACCCGGCCTGGGAGCGGCTTGCCAGCCAGGACGGTCCGATCTGCGGCCGGAGGTGCGAACGAACGTCAGTCCGGCCGCCGCATGTCGAACCTCGTCTCCGGCCCGATCTCTGCGTAGGCGGTCGGGCCGCCCGCGCGCGTGATGATCTGCGCGCCGAAGGTGTCGAACACGCCGTCGTTCAGCAACCGCCGGTCGATGTGGACGGCCACCACCTCGCCCAGCACCAGCCAGGCCTTGGCGGGCACGCCTTGATGGCTCTTGAGTTGGACGATCTCGGCCACCTTGCATTCGAAGTGGACCGGGCTCTCGGCGACGCGGGGCGCGCGGACCAGGCGGGAGGGAAGCTTGGTCAGCCCGGCGAGGCCGAACTCGTCCTGGCCGTAGGCGACGGCGGCGCAAGTGGCGTTCATCGCGTCCGCGAGCGGCCGGGTGGCCAGGTTCCAGACGAACTCGCCGGTCTCGCGCGCATTGCGCAAGCTGTCCTTCGCGCCGTTGCTGGAGAAGCCGATGATCGGCGGCGTGTAGTTGAAGGCATTGAAGAAGCTGTAGGGCGCCAGGTTGACCGTGCCATCCTGGCCGCAGGACGACACCCAGCCGATCGGGCGGGGGGCGACGATGGCGTTGAACGGGTCGTGCGGCAGGCCGTGACCCTTCGCAGGCTCGTAATAGTGCTGGTCAGGGTGGTGCTGGTCAGGCATCGGGCGACAGTCCTCGGCGGCGGCCACGGCCCGGGCCGTGGCCGAGCAAGCGGGAACCGGTCGGACGAGGCGATGGGGGAATGGAGCGGGTGAAGGGAATCGAACCCTCGTATGCAGCTTGGGAAGCTGCCGTTCTACCATTGAACTACACCCGCGCGCTGGCGCCGTTATAAGGTCGCGGCGTTGACCGCGCAACGCCTGACGCCTAAGAAGCGGCGTTGACGCTGCCTGACGCCTAGACGCGGCACTGGCGGCGTTCCTCGTGATTTGTCCGGCCGGATTGCGGCGAGGTGAAACAAGCGCGCTAAAGAGGCCTGCGGTCGTGGTTCGCGCCACCGGCCGCCGGTGTCCACGGCCCTGTTCGATGAGGCAACCGGATGGCCCAGACCCCCCGCCCGACGCAGTTCCGTCCCGCCACCCAGGCGATCCACGGTGGCGTCGCCCGCACGCCGCACGGCGAGACCGCGGAAGCGTTGTTCCTGACCTCGGGCTTCGTCTACGACAGCGCCGAGCAGGCGGCGGCGACGTTCGCCGGGACCGAGCGGCATTACCAGTACTCGCGCTTCGGCAACCCGACGGTGGCGGCGCTGGAGCAGCGGCTGGCGCTGGTCGAGGGCGCGGGAGCGTGCCGGGTCACGGCGACCGGGATGGCGGCGGTGCACGCGGCGATGCTGAGCCACCTCCGCGCCGGGGACCGGGTGGTGGCGAGCCGGGCGCTGTTCGGGTCGTGCCACTGGATCGTCTCCACCCTGCTGCCGCGCTACGGCGTCAGGACCGAGTTCGTCGACGGCGCCGACCTCGCGGCCTGGCGCGCGGCGCTGTCCCGCCCGGCGACGATGGTGCTGCTGGAAACGCCGTCGAACCCGATGCTGGAGATCGTCGACCTGCACGCGGTCAGCGGCCTGGCGCACGCGGCCGGGGCGATGGTGGTGGTGGACAACGTGTTCGCGACCCCGCTGCTGCAGCGCCCGTTCGAGCTGGGCGCGGACGTGGTGGTGTATTCCTGCACCAAGCACATCGACGGCCAGGGCCGGGTGCTGGGCGGCGCGGTGCTGGGGCGCGAGGACTGGATCGAGGAAACGTTGCAGCCGTTCATCCGCAACACCGGGCCGAGCCTGTCGCCGTTCAACGCCTGGCTGCTGCTGAAGGGGATCGAGACGCTGCGGCTGCGGGTGGACGCGGCCGGGGTCGCGGCGGCGCAGGTCGCGGACGCGCTGGCGGCGCACCCGGCGGTGCGGCGCGTCCTTTACCCGGCGCGGCCCGACCACCCGCAGCACGCGTTGGCGATGGCGCAGATGACCGGCGGCGGCACGATCGTCACGTTCGAGCTGGCCGATCAGGCAGCGGCGTTCGCGGCGATGAACCGGCTCCGGCTGATCGCGGTGTCGAACAACCTGGGCGACTCGAAGTCGCTGGCGACCCACCCGGCGACCACGACGCACATGCGGATCGGGGCCGAGGAGCGGGCGCGGCTCGGCATCGGCGACGGGGTGATCCGGCTGTCGGTCGGCCTCGAAGACCCGGCCGACCTGATCGACGACCTCGGCCAGGCGCTGGACGCGGCGAACACGCGTCCCGAAATGCGCGCGGCGGCCGAGTAGGGGCACCATGGCGGGCTACTCGGCCATCACGCGCGGCGTCGAGGTCACGGTCCACGCCTTGTTCCTGGAGGACCAGTCCGACCCGGAGCGCGGCACCTGGGTGTGGGCCTACCAGGTGCGCATCCACAACCAGGGCGGCGAGACGGTGCAACTGCTACGGCGGACCTGGCGCATCACCGACGCCCGCGGGCGGGTGCAGGTGGTGCAAGGGGACGGCGTGGTCGGCGAGCAGCCGACGCTGGAGGCGGGCGAGGCGTTCGAGTACACCTCCGGCACGCCGCTCGAAACGTCGTCCGGCATCATGTCGGGCCAATACCACATGGTCGCGACCGTCAGCGGCGAGGCGTTCGACGTCGAGATCCCGGCGTTCAGCCTCGACAGCCCCGGCCAGGGCCGGCGGCTGCACTGAACATCGGCCGGCCCGCGCACCACCTTGTCATCCAGGATCGCTGAGGGGCACGTCATCGTGAACAGCATCACCAAGCCGTCTGTCCCGCCGGGCCTGGCCGCGGACGTGCCGACCCAGCAGGAGGCCGAGGCCGCCGTCCGCACCCTGTTGCGCCTGGCCGGCGACGACCCGGACCGCGAGGGCCTGCGCGACACGCCGCGCCGCGTGGTCAGCGCCTACCGTGAGCTGTTCGCCGGCTACGCGGTCGATCCGGTCTCCCTGCTCGAGCGCACCTTCGACGAGGTGCAGGGGTACGACGAGATGGTGCTGCTGCGCGACATCCGGCTGGAGAGCTACTGCGAGCATCATATGGCGCCGATCATCGGGCGTTGTCACATCGGCTACCTGCCGCGGAGCCGCGTGGTCGGCATCAGCAAGCTGGCGCGGCTGGTGGACGCCTACGCCAAGCGGCTGCAGATCCAGGAGCGGCTGACGGCGCAGATCGCTGACACCATCGACCAGGTGCTGCGGCCGCGCGGCGTCGCGGTGGTAATCGAGGCCGGGCACCAGTGCATGACGACGCGCGGCGTGCACAAAACGGGCGTCAGCATGGTGACGAGCCGGATGCTGGGCGCGTTCCGCGATGACCCGACGACGCGGCGGGAGTTCCTGGACTTGATCGGGCAGCGTCGCGCGGGAGCGATGGACTCCTAGCCCGACTCGACCCGGCCAAGCCGCTCGTGGTTGGCCCGGACCCGCTGGCGCAGCATCCGGGTCACGTCCGCGCCTTGCGAGACCTCTGAACCGGGCCGCGCCGGCGTCACGGGCCGATCAGCCCGCGGACCTTGGCGATGGCCTCCGGGCTGGCCCAGGCGGCCGCGCCTTCCAGCCGGCCGCGCTCCACGCCCTCGGCGTCGATCAGCAGCGTGGTCGGGATGCCGCGCGCGCCCAGGGCGCGCGTCGCCGCCCCGGTCGGGTCCAGCACGACCGGCAACCGCTCGATGCCCTGCTTGGCGTAGAACGCCGCCACCGCCTCCGCGCCGCCCCGGTCGGACGATAGCGGCAGCACGGCGAAGCGCCTCGGGTCGAGCGCGCCGGCGAGGGCGTCGAGCGCCGGCATCTCGGCGACGCAGGGCACGCACCAGGTGGCCCACAGGTTGAGCACCACCCCGCGGCCGGCGTAGTCCGCGATCGTGCGCTCGGTGCCGTCGGCGAGGGTGATGCCGAAGGCGGGCAAAGGAGCGGCCGGCCCGGTTCGCAGCCGCCCGAGGTCGGCCAGGGTGCCGGCGGCGCGCGGTTTGCGCGCCAGCAAGGCCGAAGCTAGGGTCGCGCCGGCCGCGGCGAGCCCGCGTCGCGTGAGCAAGATCATGGTGGGTCCCTGATGACAGTGCTGCGTCCCGGTGACGACGGCCGCAACGTGGATGCGAACGCCCAATGGGGCGGGCGGTTCGCGAGCGGGCCGTCGGTGATCATGCAGGAGATCAACGCCTCCATCGGCTTCGACCGCGCCATGTGGCGGCAGGACATCCGCGGCAGCCTGGCGCACGCGGCGATGCTGGCGCGGGCCGGCGTGATCGAGGCCGGGGACGAGGCGGCGATCCGGCGGGGGCTGGGGGAGATCGCCGCCGAGATCGAGGCCGGGCGGTTCCCGTTCGTCGACGACCTCGAGGACATCCACATGAACATCGAGGCCCGCCTCGTGGAGCGGGTCGGCGAGGCCGGCAAGCGGCTGCACACCGGGCGCAGCCGCAACGACCAGGTGGCGACCGACTTCCGCCTGTGGGTGCGTGACAGCATCGACGGGCTGGACGCCCAGGTGGCCGACCTGATGCGGGCGTTGGCCGCGCGCGCCGCCGAGCACGCCGCCGACCCGATGCCGGGCTTCACCCACCTGCAAACGGCGCAGCCGGTGACGTTCGGCCACCACCTGCTGGCCTACGTCGAGATGCTGGCGCGCGACCGCGGGCGGCTGGCGGACGCGCGGCGGAGGCTGAACGAGTGCCCGCTCGGCTCGGCGGCGCTGGCGGGGACGAGCTTCCCGATCGACCGGGAGATGACGGCGCGGGCGCTCGGGTTCGACCGGCCGGCCGCCAACTCGCTCGACGCGGTGTCGGACCGCGACTTCGCCATCGAGTTCCTGGGGGCGGCGGCGGTGTGCGCGATGCACCTGTCGCGGCTGGCCGAGGAGGTGATCATCTGGTGCAGCGCGCCGTTCGGCTTCGTGCGCCTGTCGGACGCGTTCACGACCGGCAGCAGCATCATGCCGCAGAAGCGCAACCCGGACGCGGCCGAGCTGGCCCGGGCCAAGACGGGCCGGGTCACGGGCGCGTTGGTCGCGTTGCTGACGGTGATGAAGGGCTTGCCGCTGGCCTACGCCAAGGACATGCAGGAGGACAAGGAGCCGGTGTTCGAGGCCGCCGCGGCGCTGAGCCTCAGCCTCGCCGCGATGGCCGGGATGGTGCGGGACATGACCCCCGACCTCGCGCGGATGCGGGCGATGGCGGGCAGCGGCTTCGCCACCGCGACGGACCTGGCCGACTGGCTGGTGCGGGTGCCGCGGCTGCCGTTCCGCACGGCGCACCACGTCACCGGGCGGCTGGTGGCGCGGGCCGAGGCGCGCGGGGTGGCGCTGTCGGAGCTGACGCTCGACGAGATGCGGGCGGAGGAGCCGGGGATCACCGCGGCGGTGTTCGAGGTGCTGACGGTGGACGCGTCGGTGGCCAGCCGGACCAGCTACGGCGGCACCGCCCCGGCCAACGTCGCCGCCCAGGCGCGGCGGTGGCAGGAGGGCCTGGCGTGAGGATCGGGGTTTGGGCCGGGCTGGCGCTGGCGCTGGCGCTGCTGGCGGGGTGCGGCAAGAAGGGTGCGCCGTCCGCCCCCGGGCCGTCGGACGAGATCACCTTCCCCCGGACCTACCCGACGCGGTGAGGCGGCGATGATCGGCATGACAGGAATCGCCATGACAGGGCGGGGGCGGCCTCGTACAACCGCCCCATGTCCGCAGCCGCCCTCGCGCCCGACCCCGGCCTGACCACCGCCGACCCGACCACCGCCGAGCTGATCGCGGCCCGGCCGCACCTGTCGCTGCACGCGATGGACGGCCTGCTGATGGAGGGCGTGCCGCTGCGTGCCGTCGCCGACGCCGTGGGCACGCCCGCCTGGGTGATCTCGGCCGGCCACGTCCGCGGCCGGCTCAGGGCGTTGCGGGCGGCGCTGGACGGGGCCGGGCTCGACGCGGGCATCCACTACGCGGTCAAGGCCAACGACCACCTGGCGGTGCTGCGGCTGGTCGCCGCCGCGGGCGGCGGGGCCGACGTGGTCAGCGGCGGCGAGCTGAAGCGGGCGCTGCTGGCCGGCGTCGCCGCGGAGCGGGTCGTGTTCTCGGGCGTCGGCAAGGCGGAATGGGAGCTGCGCCTGGCGTTGGAGGCCGGGGCCGGGCAGATCAACGTGGAAAGCGCCGAGGAGCTGGCGATGCTGTCCGCCCTCGCGGCCGGCATGGGCCGGGTGGCGCGGGTGGCGCTGCGCGTCAACCCGGACGTCGACGCGGGGACGCACGCCAAGATCACGACCGGCAAGGCGGAGAACAAGTTCGGCGTCGCCTTCGATGCGGCGCACGCGCTCTACGCCGCCGCCGCCGGGCTGCCGGGGATCGAGCCGGTGGGGCTGGCGGTCCACATCGGCAGCCAGATCCTGTCGTTGACGCCCTATCGCGCCGCCTTCGCCCGCACGGCCGAGCTGGTGCGTGCGCTGCGCGCTTCGGGCCAGCGCGTCCGCACCGTCGATTGCGGCGGCGGCCTCGGCATCGGCTACCGCAACGAGCCCGCGCCCGGCCCGGCGGCCCTGGCCGGGGCCATCGCCGCCGCGTTCGGCGGCATGGGGCTGCGGGTGGCGGTGGAGCCCGGGCGTTGGCTGGTCGGCCAGGCCGGGGTGCTGCTGGCCGCCGTGCTGCTGCAGAAGCGGACGGCGGGGCGTCGCTTCGTGGTGCTGGACGCGGCGATGAACGACCTGCTGCGCCCGGCGATCTACGACGCCTGGCACGGCATCGTCCCGGTGGGCGCGGCGGACGCGGTGGCGGCGCCCTCCCTGGCGGACGTGGTCGGCCCGGTGTGCGAGAGCGGGGACACGTTCGCGCGCGGCCGGCTGCTGCCGCCGCTCGCGCCGCATGCGCGCGTGGCAATCCTCGACGCGGGCGCTTATGGTTCGGTGATGAGCTCCACCTACAACGCGCGGCCGTTGGCGGCCGAGGCCATGATCGACGGCGACCGCTGGGAGGTGATCCGCCCGCGCCAGCCGATCGAAGCGTTGTGGGCCGGGGAACGCGTCCCGGATTGGCTCGGATGACCGCTCGGACGACACCTCGAATGACCTCGGGGCAGCCGCCCGGCCGCGCGCCGGAGCACGCGTCCGTTCCCGTGCCCAGGAGCCTCGCGCTCAAGCGCGCGGCGGCGCGGGCGGCGCTGTGGTTCGAGCAGCTCTGGCCGGCGGCGTGGCCGGCGCTCGGCGTGCTCGGGACCTACGCCGCCCTCGCGCTGCTGGACGCGCCGGCCCTGCTGCCGCCCTGGCCGCGGCTGCTGCTGCCGGTCCTGGTGCTGGCGTTGGCGGCCGGCCTGCTGTGGCGCGGGCTGCGCCGGGTGGCGCGGCCGAGCGACGACGCGGCGGACCGGCGGCTGGAACGCGCCACGGGCCTGCGCCATCGCCCGCTGTCGGCGTTGCAGGACCGGCCCGCGGCGGCGACCGCGGAGGCCGGCGCGGTGTGGCGGGTGCATCAGGAGCGGTTGCGCCGCCAGGTCAGGCGGCTCCGGGTGGGCCGGCCCCGGCCTGGCCTCGCGGCGCGCGACCTTCGGGCGTCGCGCGCCTTCGTGCTGGTGGCCTTGGCGGCGGCGCTCGTGGTCGCCGGGCCGGACGCGCCGGGGCGGTTGCTCGCGGCGGTGCTGCCGCCGGTGCCGAGCGGCCCGGCCGCGCCGGGCACCGTGGTGCAGGCCTGGTCCACCCCGCCCGCCTACACCGGCCTGCCGCCGCAGTTCCTCCAACCCGGCGCGGCAGCGGTGTCGGTGCCGGCCGGCTCGCACCTCACCGTCAGCGTCACCGGCGGGCGCGGGACGCCGAGCCTGGCGCTGGACAGCGACGCCAGCGAACTGCACGCGCTCGACGCGAAAAGCTGGCAGGGCGAGCGCGACCTCGCCGGCTCGGGCCGCCTCGCCGTGCGCCGCGGCGGGCAGGAGCTGGCGAGATGGGCGCTGACCGTCATCCCCGACCAGCCGCCGACCGTGGTCTTCGAGGAGCCGCCGGGACCCGCGCTCTCGGCCGGGCGCGCGAGCAACCGCGTTCGCCTGGCCTGGCGGGCGGAAGACGATTACGGCGTCGTCGCCGTCGGGGCGGAACTTCGTCTGAGCGAACGCCCGGACGCCGCGCCGCTGACGCTGGATGCCCCTTTGGGCGGCAGCCCGAAGCAGCCGCGCGGGGCTTTCGTGCAGGACCTGACGGCGCACCCGTGGGCGGGCTTGGCCGTGACGGCGCGGGTGGTCGCCAAGGACGCCGCCGGGCAGACCGGGACCAGCGCGGAGGCGGCCATCGCCTTGCCCGAGCGCGCGTTCCGCAATCCCGTGGCGCGGGCGGTGATCGCGGTCCGCAAGCAGCTCAGCCTGACGCCGGATGACCGGCAGCCGGCCCGCCGGGCGCTGGACGGCATCGCCGACCGGCCCGACCTGTTCGACAACAGCTACGGCGTCGCGCTCAACCTCCGCTCGCTCGCGTTCCTGATCGGGCGCGGGCGTGGGCAGGAGGCGGTGGACGAGGCGCAAGCCCGCATGTGGCAACTGGCTTTGGCGCTGGAGGAAGGCGAGGCGGAGCGCACGGCCCGGGCGCTGGACGCCGCCCGCCAGGCGGAGCGCGACGCCGTTGACGCGGCCCGGCAGGATCCGGCCGACGCGGCCAAGCAGGCGGAGCTCGAGCGCCGCACCCAGGAGTTGCGCGACGCGATCCAGCGCCACCTCGAAGCCTTGGCCGAGCAGGCGCGTCGCGACGGCACCGAGCTGCCGTTCGACCAGGCCGCGCCGGAGATGAACGCGCGCGACCTCGACCAAATGGCCAAGGATGTCCAGGAGGCGGCGCGGCAGGGCAAGATGGACCAGGCCCGCGACAAGCTCGCCGACTTGGAGAAGCTGTTGCAGCAACTCCAGAACGCTCGCCCGGAGCACGGCGAAGAGCGCGAGAAGCGCAACGCCGAGAAGCGCAAGCAGGGGCAGGAGCAGGTCGATGCGCTGCAGGACATCGTGCGCCGGGAAGGCGGCTTGCTGGACCGCAGCAAGGCCCGGCAGGACGCCGCCGCGGCCGAGGCGCGCCGCGTGCCCCCAGCCCCACCTGCCACCCCGCCCGCCACCCCGCCCGCCACCCCGCCCTCGCCCGGGCAGGCCGCGCCGAGCGCCACTCCGGAGGCCCAGGCGCAAGAGCAGCGCGACGCCGACCAGCGCTCGCAGAAGGCGCTGCGCCGCGCGTTGGGCGAGCTGATGCAGCGGTTCGGCGACTTGACCGGCAAGGTTCCTCCCCCGCTCGGCGAGGCCGACGTGGCCATGCGCGAGGCCGGGCAGGCGATGGCGCAGGCGCAGGACGGCGCGGCCGGGGCGGCGCAGCAACGCGCGATCGAGGCGCTGCAGAAAGGCGGCCAGGCGATGGGCCAGCAGATGGCGCAGCAATTCGGCCGCGGCGACCAGCAGCAAGGCCAAGGCGAGGAAGGCCAGGACGGGCAGGAAGGCCAGCAGGGCCAGGCCGGCGACGGCACGGACGGTTCCGACGGCAACGGCCGCGGCGACGGCCTCACCAACGGCACCCGGCCCGGCCGGCAGCAACGCACCGGCCGACGCCAGGAAGGGCCGCTCGACCCGCTCGGCCGGTCGTCCCAACAAGGCTCCGGCGGCAACGAGGAAAGCGACAGCACCAAGGTGCCCGGCCAGCGCGAGTTGGCGCGAACCCAGGCGCTGCAGGACGAGCTGCGCCGCCGCGGTGCGGAGCGGAGCCGGCCTAAGCCGGAACTGGACTACATCGACCGCCTGCTCAAGCCTTTCTGATCAGCAGCGCGGGTCCGGCAAGGCGACCAACAAGCCGACCGTCCGGACGAGTTGCGCCGGGCCGTAGGGTTTGGGCAGGACGGTGTAGCCCTCCGACCGCATCGAGGGCGCGGCGAGCACGTCCGGACGCCCGGTGGCCAGCACGACCGGGATGTCGCCGCTGTGCTTCCGGATCGCCGCCGCGATGTCGAGCCCGGTGCCCCTGCCGGGCATGTGCAGGTCGCTGACCAGGGCGGAGAAGGAGTTGGGCCGCCGCCCGATCAGCTCGATCGCCTCGTCCGCGTTGCCGGCGGTCATCACGTCGTAGCCGGCGTCGCGCAGGCTCTCGGCCATGAACTCCAGGATGACGGCCTCGTCTTCGACCAGTAAGATGCACATGGGTGTCGCCCGGTATGAAGCCTGAGCTGTGAACTCCACTGTTAATTCAGCGTGTCGGCAATCGTTGCTCCGGGGCGACGACACAGGTGTGCGAGCGTGAGCGGGATGGGAGGCGCGTGATGGCGACGGGGCTGCGCAAGGGGCTGACCAGCTACGGTGACGACGGGTTCAGCCTGTTCCTGCGCCGGGCCTTCATCAAGGCGATGGGCTACTCGGACGACGCGCTGTCGCGGCCGATCGTCGGCGTGGTGGACACGTCGAGCGGCTACAACGCCTGCCACGGCAACGTGCCGCAGTTGGTGGAGGCGGTGAAGCGGGGCGTGATGCTGGCGGGCGGGCTGCCGATGCCGTTCCCGACCGTGTCGATCCACGAGTCGTTCGCGCACCCGACGAGCATGTTCCTGCGCAACCTGCAGGCGATGGACACGGAGGAGATGTGCCGGGCGCAGCCGATGGACGCGGTCGTGATGATCGGCGGCTGTGACAAGACGGTGCCGGCGCAGTTGATGGCGGCGGCCAGCCTCGACCTGCCCAGCGTGATCCTGGTCACGGGGCCGATGCTGGTCGGGCACTACCAGGGCGAGGTGCTCGGCGCCTGCACGGACTGCCGCCGGTTCTGGGCCAGGCACCGGGCGGGCGAGCTGGACGAGGCGGAGATGGACGCCGTCAACGGCCGGCTGGCGCCGACGCCGGGCACCTGCATGGTGATGGGCACGGCGAGCACGATGGCGTGCGTGGCCGAGGCGTTGGGCATGGCCCTGCCCGGCTCGGCGGCGATCCCGGCGACGCACGCGGACCGCATCCGTTGCGCCGAGCAGTCGGGGGCGGCGGCGGTGCGGGCCATCGGGCGGGCGGAGTGCCTGCCGTCCGCGGTGCTGACCAGGGCGGCGTTCCGCAACGCCCAGGTGGTGTTGCAAGCCATCGGCGGCTCGACCAACGGGCTGATCCACCTATCGGCCATCGCCGGGCGGCGGGGCTTCCGGCTGGACCTGGACGAGTACGACCGCCTGGGCCGGGGCGTGCCGGTGCTGATCGACCTCAAGCCGACCGGGGATCATTACATGGAGCACTTCCACTGGGCGGGCGGCGTGCCGCGGTTGATGCGAGAGCTAAAGCCGTTGCTGGACACGGCCGCGCGGTCGGTCGGCGGCGGCACGTTGGCGGACGCGATCGAGGCGGCGGAGGAGGTGCCGGGGCAGACGGTGATTCGGAGTTCGGCTGATCCGGTGTTTCCGGTCGGCGGCATGGCGGTGCTGCGCGGCAACCTCGCGCCGCGGGGGGCGGTGATCAAGCACGGGGCGGCCTCGCCCGGCCTGTTGCAGCACACGGGCCGGGCGGTGGTGTTCGACGGGGTGGACGACATGGCGGCGCGCCTCGACGACCCGGCGCTCGATGTGGCCGCCGATGACGTGCTGGTGCTGCGCTACGCCGGGCCGAAGGGTGCACCGGGAATGCCGGAGGCGGGTTACCTGCCGATCCCGAAGACGCTGGCGCGGGCGGGCGTCAAAGACATGGTGCGGATCTCCGACGCGCGGATGAGCGGCACGGCGTTCGGCACCATCGTGCTGCACATGACGCCGGAGGCGCAGGAGGGCGGGCCGCTGGCGCTGGTGCGGGACGGGGACTTGGTGCGGCTGGACACGGAGGGGCGGCGGATCGATCTGCTGGTGGACGAGGGGGAGTTGGCGCGGCGGCGGGCGGAGTGGCGTGCGCCGGCGGGGCCGAATGGGGCAGAACGGGGATACTTGAACTTGTATTTGCAGAGTGTTTTGCAGGCGGATAAGGGGTGTGATTTTGATTTCTTGGTGACAGGAGAGAGTGAGAACAACACCATCTGATATCAGCTATTTACGAACAGATAAGTGTCAAGATCATGTTGGCTTGGCTGCGGGTCAACGCAGTGTGCATGTCGGTCAGCCCGCAGATCGCCTGACAACTGGAGGTATTTTGCTCAGCTACGCGTATAGGACAACAACAACATAGAAGTCGCGTCCGATCTTTGTTACTGTCACGCTCTGTTTGGAATTCGTCTCTTCAGGATGGAAAACTAAGTACATTTGTGGGCTGGACATTTCTACACTTAGTTTTGCTTTTTTCATCCATTCCACCGAGCGTTGCGCTGGCGCCATGATGATTTCGCCACTCGGGTCATAAACAAGGGTTTTGAATATCCTGACAACGCCTGCGCCACCCGTTTCCGCCCTCACCACCTATCAGTTGCTGGAACACTCCAAAGTTGTGGGATGGGCTGAAGGGTTTGGAGCAGGTTTGCGATGCGCCGTAGGCCGCGCGTGAACCACGACGTCATGCTGCGCAGGACGTTCTTCGGCTGTTGTTCCGGGCGTCTGCGTTCGGCAGGCGTGGCATGATGGACCGCATCCCATTGTCCTGTGGACACGGCGAAGTAGAGTGCCAGCGCCATGACCAGGATGAGCCTGGCCAGCCGGTCGGGGAAGCGGATCTGGCTGTCTTCCAGGCCGAAGCCACGCGTTTTGAAGTCGGAGAACATTGGCTCAATGCCCCAGCGCCGGGCGTAGTCGAGCGTGGTGAGGTAGCCCGGGGCCTCGGACATGGCGACGATCCAGGGCTCCTCGTGGCCAGGGTCCTGGATAAGGCCGACGTTGGTGCGCACCCGGCGCGCGGTGAGCTCCACTCCCGTCAGATAAGGCGTGTCCCGGGCCAGTTTCTCAACCGAGCCTGCGTCAGCACCGTCGAGCCACACACGCAGATTGCCCTTCAATCGCAGCCGGTAGTCCCAGCCCAGCACCTGGCAGTGGGCGATCAGAGCGGGCGTGCCGTAGAACCGGTCGCCCAGCAACCGCACACGAGCCTCTTCAGGCAACCAAGCCACTACGGTGTCGAGCAAGCCTTTCTGCACGCCAAAGCCAATGGCACCCTCGGTCTCCTCCACCCGCCAAGCCAGCGGCAAGGCGCGCTCACCCCAGCGCAGGGCCAGCATGAGGATCTGATGCCGCTCGGACGCCCGGCTCTGATCCAAGATCAGGTCCACCCGCTCGCCTGGCCCCGCTTCGGCCTGCGCCCGCGCCAACACCTCGCGTGCGAACGCCAGCATCACCGCATCGCACTCGATCAGCGGGTTCGCCAGCACGCGCACGATCCACTGGTAGCGCATGTCGATCCGGTCCGGCTGACGCGGCAGGGCGGCCGCCAGCGACATCAGGTTGGCGCTGCGCTCGCTCAGCATGGTCGCAACCAGAAGCGCCAAGTTCTCCCGCTGCGTCTTGCGCTGCCAGGGCAGCCGCTCATGCAGCACCACGCTGATGCTCCCGGCCACATGCTCGATCCCGCCCATCCAAACACCCAATCCGTCTAGGATTGGGCCTTCATCACACCACAGGTCGGACCGTCAACCACTCGGGGCCGAAACTGATAGGTGGTGAGCGTTTCCGCCCAAGGCCAGGCGGCGAAAGCAGCCGAGTTGTCTCGAGGTTGAACAACTTGCGACAGGTAATCGCTCCGCTTCCAAGTGAAACGAACTTTTTCCAGTGTGATATCAGCGTGGATCAGCATGGCGAAGACGGAGCAAGCAATCACAGGAGCAATCAGCACAGATAAGCTGCGCTTCCATCGACGGGTCGCCACATTGAGAATGAGGGCACAAGTCAAATAAGGCAGAAGAACAATGAACGGGACAACAATAATCAGAATGATCGCGAAATAAAAATTGTATATGTCGTCCAAATCAGATCCACAAACAGCAAAAAATGTGGGAGCGAAAGACAAGACCGTGTATCGAACAGAAAATTGTCCGGCCCGTGTTCGAACGTTGGCTCAGGTTCATCGTTGTCGTTTGGAATAGCTGTTTCTGTCACCGTGCACGATCAATACGGCACCGACATGGAAATCTACAAGAACATTTTGTTTGGCTGATGGTAGCAGCGGAGGGATTTGAACCCCCGACCAAGGGATTATGATTCCCCTGCTCTACCACTGAGCTACGCTGCCTAGTCCGTCGGAGGCGGCGGTATGCCGCAGGGCACCGCCGGCGTCAATGCCGCCCAGGTGCCGCCCAGAGCCGCCCAGGTGCCGCGATGAAGCCCCCGCCCAGCACGCGCGACCCGTCGTAAAGCACGCAGGCTTGGCCAGGTGCGGCCAGCGCCGGATCATCCAGCGTCACCTCCGCTCCTTCGCCATCTGGACGCACCGTCGCCCCGTGCGGGGCCTCGCGCGCGCGCAGCTTCACCGTGCAGCGCAGGAGGGAGGGATCAGCCAGCCAGTTCATCTCCCGCAACCGGACTGCCCGGCCCGCCGCCGTCCGCGGCCCGACCACCACCCGGCGCGCGCCGGGCTCCACCGCCAGCACGGCCTGCCGCGCGCCGCCATCGAAGCTGGCCGGGCCCAGCCCCCTGCCCTGCCCGACCGTGTAACCGCCGACGCCCCTGTGCGCGCCCAGCACGCGGCCGTCCCGCGTCACGATCTCGCCCGGCGCGGCCGCGTCGGGGCGTAGCGCCGCGACCAGCCCGGCGTAGCGCCCGTCCGGCACGAAGCACAGATCCTGGCTGTCCGGCTTGGCCGCCACCGGAAGCCCGAGCCGGGCTGCCTCGGCGCGCACGGCCGCCTTGTCCGGCATGTCGCCCAACGGGAAGCGGGTGAACGCCAACTGCTTCCGGGTGGTGGCGAACAGGAACCAGCTCTGGTCCCGCGCCGGGTCGGCGGCGCGGTGCAGCTCGGGGCCGGACGCGCCCTCGACCCGGCGGACGTAATGGCCAGTGGCGAGCGCCTCCGCGCCGAGGTCGCGCGCCAGGCCCAGCAGGTCGGTGAACTTCACGCTCATGTTGCAGCGGACGCACGGCACCGGCGTCTCGCCCGCCGCGTAGCTGTCGGCGAACGGCTGGATCACCGCGGCGCGGAACCGCGCCTCGCGGTCGATCACGTAATGCGGGATGCCGAGCCGGTCGGCGACGTCGCGGGCGTCGTGGATGTCCTGCCCGGCGCAGCACGCGCCGCGCCGGCCGCTGGCCGCCCCGGTGTCGTAGAGCTGCAACGTGACGCCGATCACCTCGTGCCCGGCCTCGGCCAGCAAGCCCGCGACCACGCTGCTGTCCACGCCGCCGGACATCGCGGCGACGATCCGCACCGGGCTTGTCCCTTACCCTTGGGCGTTGCGCGTCGCGGCCGGCAACTTGACCACGAGGCCGTCGAGGCCCGCGTTCATCACGATCTGGCAGCCGAGCCGGCTCGTTTTCTCCAGCCCGAAGGCGAGGTCGAGCATGTCCTCCTCGTCCTCGGTCGGCTTGGCCAGCTTGCCGAACCAGGACGGGTCGACGATGACGTGGCAGGTCGAGCAGGCGAGCGAGCCTTCGCAAGCGCCTTCGATGTCGACCCCGTGCTTGTGCGCGATCTCCAGCACGCTGAGGCCGAGCGGGGCATCGACCTCGCGCGGCGCGCCGTCGCGTTCGATGAAGGTCATCTTGGGCATCTCTATCAGGCCTCGATCGGTTCCAGGGCGGCGTCCGCGAGCCGCTCCGCCGCGAAGTCCACGTCGGCCGCCGAGGTAAAACGTCCGAGGCCGATGCGCAAGGTGCGGGACGCGGCCTCGTCCCCGAGGCCGAGGGCGCGCAGCACGTAGCTGGGCTCGACGGCGGCCGAGCTGCACGCCGAGCCGGTCGAGACGCACAAGTCCGGGATGGCCGCCATCATCGCCAAGGCCGGCGCCGGGAAGGTGATGTTGAGGTTGCCCGGGACGCGGCGGCGCCAGTCGCCGTTGACCTGAAGCCCGGGCACCCGGCGGCGCAGCCCGTCCAGCAGGCGGTCGCGCAGCCCCGTCAGTCGCACGGCTTCCTCGCCCATCTCCAGCCCGGCCAGCCGACAGGCCTCGCCGAGGCCGACCACGAGCGGGGTCGGCAGCGTGCCGCTGCGCAGGCCGCGCTCCTGCCCGCCGCCGGAGAACAGCGGGGCGAGGCGGACGCGGGGCCGGCGGCGGACGTAAAGCGCGCCGACGCCCTTGGGACCATAAAGCTTGTGGCCGCTGATGCTGACCAGATCGAGACCCTGGGCGGCGACGTCGAGCGGGATCTTGCCCACCGCCTGCGCCGCGTCGGTGTGGAACAGCGCGCCCGCGCCGCGCGTGAGGGCCGAGACGGCGGCGAGGTCCTGGATGACGCCCGTCTCGTTGTTGACCGCCATGACGCTGACCAGCAGCGTCGGCGTCCGCAGCGCCTGTTCCAGCGCTGCCGGGTCGAGCAGGCCGTCCGGGCGGACCGGGAGCACGACCGGCTCGAAGCCTTCGCGGCCGAGGTCGGCGATGCTTTCCAGCACGCATTTGTGCTCGGTCGCGACGGTGATCACGCGGCGGCGGGGATCATCCATCGCGGCGGCGTGCCGGGCCGCGCCCTTGATGGCGATGTTGTTGGCCTCGGTCGCGCCGGAGGTCAGGATGATCTCGCGCGGCTCCGCCCCGATCAAGGCAGCGACCTCGGCCCGGGCCGCCTCGACCGCCCGCTCCGCGTCCTGGCCCATGCGGTGTTCGGCGCTGTGCGGGTTGCCGAACCGCTCGGTGAACCACGGCAGCATGGCGTCCAGCACGCGCGGGTCGCAGGGAGTGGTTGCCTGGTTGTCGAGGTAGATCGGGCGGTTCGGACGCATCAAGCGGATATGGCGCGCGGCGGCCGGCCGCGAAAGGGGCCAGGCGGCGGATGGTCGCGGACGGGCTATGCGGCCCGGCGCGCGAGCCGCGCGGCCATCGCGGCGTAGGCGGCGGCGAACGCGTCAACGTCGGCCGGTGCCGCGTTCCACGGCACGCTGACCCGGATCGCTTCGCCGGCCAGCGCGCCGCAGCCCATCGCTTGCAGCACATGGCTCCTGGCCACCTTGCCGCTGCTGCACGCCGCCCCGGCGCTGACCTGGATGCCGGCGAGGTCGAGCGCGATGACCTGGGCCTCGGCCGACGCGCCGGGCAGCGCCAGGCAGGCGGTGTTGGGCAGCCGTGCCGGGCCGCCGAGGCGCACCGCGCCGTGGGCCAGCGCCGCCGCCTCGGCCGCGTCGCGCAGCGGCGCGGTGTCGGCGGCCGCGGCGCAGGCGGCGGCGGCGAACGCGGCGATGGCCGGCAGCGCCGGGGTGCCGCCGCGGCGGCCGCGCTCCTGCCCGCCGCCCGCGATCATCGGCGCGATCTCCCGGCCGCGCGCCAGCAGCAGCGCGCCCGCTCCCTTCAGCCCACCGAACTTGTGGCCCGACAGGGCGAGGCTGTCCGCCCCGAGCGCCTCCAGGTCGACGTCGATGCGTCCCGCCGCCTGCACCGCGTCCACGTGCAGCAGCGCGCCGTGCCGGCGGCAGAGCGCGGCCGCTTGCCGCACCGGCTGCAAGGTGCCTGTCTCGTTGTTGGCGAGCATCAGGCAGAGCAGCGCCGGGCCTTGGGCGAGCAGCGGTTCGAGGGCGGCGAGGTCCGCCACCCCGTCGCCGTCCACGCGCAGAACGGCCGCGCCAGGGGCGGCGGCACGGACGGCGTCGTGCTCCGTCGCCCCGATCACGATCCGGCGTCCCGCGCCGAGGGCGGCGATGGCCAGGGCGTCCGCTTCCGTGCCGCCCGAGGTGAACACCACGCCACCCGGCGGCGCGCCGAACCGGGCCGCGACCCGGCGGCGGGCGTCCTCCAGCAAGGCGCGGGCGGCGCGGCCGGCCGCGTGGATGCTGGACGGGTTGCCGACCAGGCTCATCGCCTCGATGGCGGCTTGGCGCGCCTCCGGACGCAACGGCTCGGTCGCGTTGGCGTCGAGGTAGGCCAAGGCGCGAACCCCGGCGCTATTCCGCGGCGGGGGAGCGCTGCATCTCCGTCACGCGCGCTTCGAGCGCCAGCAGTTCGGCCCGCAGCGCCTCGATGGTGCAGACGAGCGGATCGAGCGTGCCTTCGCACGGCGTGCCGTAGGCGACGAAGGCGCGGTCCCGGCGCGGCTGGGCGCGCTTGGTCGGGTCGCGCTCGACCGGCCGGGCGGGGATGCCGACGACCGTCTCGTTGGCGTTCACCGCCTGGACGACGACGGCGTTGGCCCCGACCCGGGCGTTGTCGCCGACGGTGATGCCGCCCAGGATCTTGGCCCCGGCCCCGACGATGACGCCGTTGCCGATCGTCGGGTGCCGCTTGCCGCGCTCGGTGCTGGTGCCGCCGAGCGTGACCTGGTGATAAAGGTAGACGTCGTCGCCCACCTCGGCCGTCTCGCCGATCACCACGCCCATGCCGTGGTCGATGATCAGACGCCGGCCGAGCTTCGCGCCGGGATGGATCTCGATTCCGGTGAGGAACCGCCCGACGTTGGACACGAGCCGCCCGGGCACGCGCAAGCCGCGGCGGAACAACGCGTGCGCGAGGCGGTGCCACATCACCGCGTGCAACCCTGGGTAGCACAACAGCACTTCGAGCGAGGAGCGGGCGGCCGGGTCGCGCTCGCGGTAGGCTCGGACCGCCTCACGCAGAAACATGAATGCCATGCGACAATTCCATTATGAAAACCGCGCTGGGACCGACTATATTCAGTCCGTTGCCGGGGGTCAGCTTACCCTGCGTGACCGGACAACAGGTGCCTGTTTGCTTGACACGTCGTGTGACACATGGGCCGTGCAATCCGTTCTGAAAGGAAGCTAAGCTGGTTCGTGCTGCCGGGTCAAATTGGGCCGGCGATGGTTGGAATCAATTGCAGCGCGGCCGGCGAACGCCTGGTCGCGACGTGTTCAACGAGATTGGAACGACATGCCTGAGGTGATGTTCGCCGGCCCGGACGGCCGGCTCGAGGGGCGCTACCACCACTCCAAGGAGTCGAACGCTCCGCTGGCCTTGATCCTGCATCCGCACCCGTTGCACGGCGGGACGATGAACAACCGGATCGCCTACACGATGTATCAGTCGTTCCAGAAGCTCGGCTTCTCGGTCATGCGCTTCAACTTCCGGGGCGTCGGCCGCAGCCAAGGCAAGTACGACGGCGGCTTCGGTGAGATCAGCGACGCCGCCGCGGCGCTCGACTGGATGCAGATGGTCAACCCGAACTCGGGCGGCCTGTGGATCAGCGGCTACTCGTTCGGCGCGTTCGTCGGCATGCAGCTCCTGATGCGCCGACCGGAGATCTCCGGCTGGGTCAGCGTCGCGACGCCCGCCAGCCACTACGATTTCGGCTTCCTCGCGCCCTGCCCGTGCGGCGGGCTGATGCTGCACGGCGACGGCGACGAGCTGGTGCCCGAGCCCTCCGTGCGCAAGCTGGTGGACAAGCTCAACACCCAGAAGAACGTCCAGGTCGACTACCGCGTCTATCCCGGCGCGGACCACGTGTTCGCGTCCCACGCCGACACGGTGGGCGAGGCGATCGAGGAGCACGTCGGCCAGATCCTGGCCCGCAAGGCGCTCGCCTTCGCCGCCGACTGAGCCGCGCGGCCCACCCCTCCCGCTGCCTGGCGGGAGGGGGTCCCGCGTGCTACCGGGCGGCTCATGGTTGACAGCCCTTTCCTCCGCGAGGCCGCCGCGCGCGGCTTCATCTTCCAGTGCACCGACGAAGCCGCCCTGGACCAGGCGCTCCTCGCCGGCGCGGTCGGCGGCTACATCGGCTTCGACTGCACCGCCGACAGCCTGCACGTCGGCAACCTCGTCCAGATCATGCTGCTCCGCCTGTTGCAGCGGCACGGCCATCACCCGGTCGTGCTGATGGGCGGCGGCACCACGCGCATCGGCGACCCGTCCGGGAAGGACGAGGCCCGGCAGATGCTGGACGACGCCCGCATCGCCCAGAACATGGCGGCGATCCAGGGCTGCGTCGCCCCGTTCGTGCGGTTCGGGACCGGCCCTGGCGACGCGGCCCTGGCCAACAACGCCGACTGGCTCGACGAACTCGGCTACATCGAGCTGCTGCGCGACGTCGGCCCCCATTTCACCATCGGCCGGATGCTGACCTTCGACAGCGTGCGCGCCCGGCTGGAGCGGGAGCAGCCGCTCACCTTCCTCGAATTTAACTACATGATCCTGCAAAGCTACGACTTCCGCGAACTGCTGCGGCGGCGAGGCGTCGTGCTGCAGATGGGCGGGTCCGACCAGTGGGGCAACATCGTCTCCGGCGTCGAGCTGGTGCGGCGAACGGACGGCCGCCAGGTGTTCGGGCTGACGACGCCGCTGATCACCACGGCGGGCGGGGCCAAGATGGGCAAGACCGCCCGGGGCGCGGTGTGGCTGCGCGCCGACCGGCTGTCGCCCTACGACTACTGGCAGTTCTGGCGCAACACCGAGGACGCGGACGTGGGCCGCTTCCTGCGCCTGTTCACCGACCTGCCGCTCGACGAGATCGCCCGGCTGGAGGCGCTGCCGGGGGCCGCGGTGAACGAGGCCAAGAAGCGGCTGGCCACCGAGGCGACCGCCATCGCGCACGGGTGCGAGCAGGCGGAACGGGCGGCGGAAACGGCCCGGCAGGTGTTCGAAGCAAACCAAGCAACAGCGGCGACGACGCTGCCGACGTTCGAGGCGGCGGGAACGGCCTTGCAAGCGGGAATGCCAGTCGTGCAACTGCTGGTCGATTCGGGTCTTGCGGCCAGCAAGGGCGAGGCGCGGCGGCTGATCCGCGGCGGCGGTGCCCGCGTCAACGACGTGCCGGTGGCGGACGAGGCGGCGATGGTGACGGCCGGCGACGCCCGGGACGGCGCGATCAAGCTGTCGGCCGGCAAGAAGCAGCACCGGCTGATCCGGGGCGTCTAAGGCATCAACCGGTCGGCCAGCGCCTCGACGCTGTCCACGGCGTGGTCCCAATCCTGCTCCGGCCCAGCATCCCTGGCCTGGCCCGGGCCGTGCTCGGTCGGCCGCGCGATGAAGGCGGTGCGCAGGCCATGACGCCGGGCGGCGGCGAGGTCGCTGTTATGGGCGGCGCACAGCATGACCTGCTCGGGGGGCAGGTCCAGCAACCGGGCGGCACCCAGGTAGGTTTCGGGGTCCGGCTTGTAATGGCGGAACACCTCGGCGCACAGCACCAGGTCCCACGGCAACCCGGCCTGCTTGGCCATGTTGGTCAACAGCGCGACGCCGCCGTTGGACAGCGGGCTGAGGATGAACCCGCGCTTCAGCCGCACCAGGCCGGGCACGCTGTCCGGCCAGGGGCGCAGGCGGTGCCAGCCGCGGTTGATCCAGTCCATCGCCGCCTCGTCGAGCCCGGCCAGCCCGAACCGCGGCGCGAGCGCGTCGAGCGAGGCCCGGTGCAGCGCGTCGAGGTTGCGCCACGGCGTCTCCCCGCGCCGCACCCGGTCCATCGACGGCGCGTAGGCCGCGCGCCAGGCGTCGACCAGCCCCGCCCAGTCGGTGGCGAGGCCCCGCTCCCGCCCCCAGGCGGACAGCTCGTCGATCAGGCTGCCGCGCCAGTCCACCACGGTCCCGAACACGTCGAACAGCAGCGCCTTCACCATGCCGGGTCCCTCAGTCGAAGATGTGGAACAGCCCGCGCAGGAAGCCCGGCGTCAAGGCCGAGAGCGGGTTCACCACCACGGACGGGTCGCCGAGCGGCCCGCGCAGCCCGTAGTCGAGCGCGACCAATCCGCCGCCCTGTTCGTTGCGGAACAGGCGACCGAGCAGCGGGATGCGGCCCAAGGCCGAGTTGACGACGTAGGCCGGCACCACCGTGCCCTTGAGGTCGATCACCTGCCGCTTGGTGTCGATCCGTCCTTTGGCGGTCAGGCCGAGCGAGGCGCTGAACGCCCGCGCGTCGGTGATGTCCAGCACCGGGCCGCCGAGACGGAACGGCAGCACGAGGTCGGTGAAGAACAGGCCAGGGCCGCTCAACGCGTCCCCGAGGCCGTAGATGGTCAGCGCCTGCAGCAGCTTGCCGAGGACCGGCGCTTGGCGGACGTGGAACTCGCGCAGCTCCGCCGTACCGGCGAGCGGCGGGTCCGGGCGGCCGTCGTCGTAGCGGGCGTCGAGCGAAAGCTGCCCGCCCTGCACGGTGTCGACCAGGTCCAACGCCCGCAGCAGCGCGCCACCGTCCGCGGACCGCACCACGACCCGGCGGCCGGCGGCCTCGGGCCGCACCGTGGCGACCAGGCGTTCCGGCCCGTTGGAGGTCGCGCGCAGGCTGGCGAGGCGGCGGCCGTCGTGCTCGGCGTGCGCGGTGACGCCGGACACGCCGCCGCCGTCTGACAGCATGACACGGTCGAACCGCACGTCGGCGACCCAGGGCGTGTCCGAGTCCCCTCCCTCGGCCGGGGGCCGGGCGGATGCGGACGACACCGCGTCCGACAGGTCGAGCACCGCGCCCGACAACGTGGCCCGAATGGCCCCACCGGGCTTGTCCGGGAAGCGCACCTGGCCGCGTGCCCGGGTCCGGCCGAGCACGACGCTGTCCAGCACCAGCAGCCGCGGCGCGGCGCCGATCAGCTCGCCCCGGCCCTCGATCGCCATGCCCGGTCCCCTGGCCCGCAACCGGTCGATGCCCACCAGCTTGTCGTCGCGCAGCAGCACGCGGGCGCTCATCTCGGCCGGCTGCCCCGGTGGCTTGCGCCAGCCGGGCAGCGCCAGCGCCGCGCCGCGCAGGTCGGCGTTGACCTGCAGCTCGGCCGTCGTGTCCCGGCGTTGAACATAGCGGGCGGTGAACGCGCCCGAGCCCTTCTCGATCAGCCCGCCCGGATCAAGGCCGATGGCGGCCAGTTGCGGCGCGGTGACCCGCCCCGTCGCCTGCGCCCGCTCCACCACCTGGTCCGGCGGCCCGGGCTTGAAGTCCATCTCCACCGCGATCTCGGCCGGGATGCCGCCCACCGCCGCCGTGCCGGACGCGGTGAACATCTCCGAGGTGGCGTGGACCTTGACGTCGCCGTGGTCCAGGTCGCGCCCCGCCACCAGCCCGCCGAGCCGCAGGCCGCCGACCCGGGCCTGCGCGTCGATTTTCACGTCGTCGAAGTCGAGGTCGTGGTTCAGCGGCAGGCTGACCCCCAGCCGCCCGGAGAACGACCCGGCCGGGCCGCGCATCGGGATCGGCTTGCGGTCCAGCAGCCGCAACCGGGGATGCTTGAGCAACGCGAGCAACTCCGCCACCCCGCCCGAGGCGTCCGCCGACACGGTGAGGAACTGGTCGCGCACCGTCAGCCCGGTGATCTCCACCACCCCGTCCTTCAGAGCCATCGGTCCCTGCCGCGCGCTCGGCACCGCGATGGTGAGCCGGTCGGGCCGCGTGATCGTCAGCAGCGCCCGGGCGTGCTCGATCGGGGGCGCCGGGCGCAGCCACCAGATCGTCACGTCCTCACCCGCGAGGCTGCCGTCGGCCGAGGTCACGGCGAGGTGGGCCAGGTCAGCGGACGCTTCCAGGCCGAGCCGGATCGTCCCGTCGCGCGCCGTCCCCGCCGTGATGTTGTCCACGAGCCAGGGCCGGACGTGGCCGCCGAGACGCGCGGGCCACAGACTGCCGAGGTCGGCAAACGCCAACTGATCGAGCGAGGCCTGCACCGTGGCGACGATGCCGTTCCGCCGCGCCTCGGCCTGCCCGCTGGCGAGGAGGATCGTCGGTCGCCCCGCGCCGGGTGGCCGCAGCACCACCTTCGCGCCACGCACCGCGACCTTGGCTGGCCGGTCCCAGACCGGCTGGTCCCACGCGGCGTCCGCGTCGAGGGCGAGGGCGTCGAAGCCGATCTCCGCGCCGGCCACGCGCGCCAGCCCGGCCCCGGCCTCGGCGTGCAGCGTCGCGGAGACCGGCCGCAGCGTCGGCGACAGCAGCATCGTTGCCGACGCCTGGACGGGCGCCTCCATCGCGCCGCGGGCGCTCAGGCCCGTGGCCTGCTGCAGCGCGCCGGCGGCATCGGCGGCGGCCAGCGGCGCGAGCGTCGCCTGCACCCGCGTCCCGTCCGACGCCAGTTCGGCATGGGCCGCCAGCCTGGCCCGCGCGCCGCCGTACGCGACCGTCGCCGCCGCATCGCCGATGACCCCGCCACCCGCCTGCCGCCGCAGGTCGAGCGCCTCGACTCCCAGGCGCCAGACGCCGCCCCGCGCCTGGTCGCGCAGCGCGAACGTGGAGTCGGACAGCCGGACGCGGCGGAGCTGCGCCAGCCGCTCCACGCCGGGCCACTCCATGCCGGGCCGCTCCACGCCGGGCCGCTCGGTGCCGGGCCGCTCCACGCCGGGCCGCTCGGCGCCGGGACCTGGCCGGGCCGCGTCCGGCCGGGCCGGCCGCGCGAGTTCGGCGATGCTGTCGGCCAGGCTCGGGCCAGGTTCGCCACCGCCGCCGCTCATGCTCAGGTCGAGGCCGGCCAGGTCCAGCGACACCGAGCCGTCCACGCCGCGGAGCAGGCGCATGTCGAGCCCGGTCGCCGCCACGTCGCGCGGCACGACCCGGCCCAGGAGCAGCCGGCTCAACGACAGGCTGACATCCAGCCCGGTGGCCGAGACGACGGCCGCCCCTGCCGGGCCACGCAGCGCCACGTCGCCCAGGTGCACGTCGAGGCCGCTTCCCGCCCCCTCGGCGAACCCGCCCCACGCCAGCGTCGCCGCGCCGATCGACAGCCGCCCCGGGATGGCGGACGCCGCCCGCTCGATCCGCGGGATCGCCCAGCCAAGGTCGAGCGGCCCCTGCGACAGCCGCCACGCCAGCCCGGCCCCCGCCACCGTCGCCAGCATCAGCAGCGCCACCGCCAGCGCCAGCAGCCCGCGCAGCAGCCGGCCGCACGCCGAGCCGAGCACGCTCATCGCCCGCCCATGTTGACGACAGCCCGCCTCGGTGCCCAGGCTCCGCCCCGATGCTCCACACGCCTCCTGCCCCGCCGGGCTGGCCCGCCGCCGCGGACCCGGCCGCCGCCGAACGCCTGATCGAGCGCTTCGCCGCCCAGTCGCCCGCCGCCGCCGCGCTGGCCGGCACGCCGGGGGGTGCCGCGATGCTGCGCGCGGTCGGCGGCGGCAGCCCGTTCCTGTCCGACCTCGCGGTGCGCGAGCACGCCTGCGCCGTGGCCTTCGCGGCGTCCGGTCCCGAGGCGGCCGCGGCCGAGGCGATGGCGGCGTTGGCGGCCACCAGCCCGGCCGCGACGCGGGCGCAGGTCGCGGCGGCGATGCGTCACGCCAAGCGCCGGGTCGCGCTCGTGGTCGCGCTGGCCGACATCGGCGGCCTTTGGGGTCTGGCGCGGGTCACGGACGCGATCTCCGGCCTCGCCGAGGCCGCGCTGCGGCTGGCGGTCGCGCACCTGGCGCTCGCCGCCCACCAGGCCGGCGCGCTCCGCTTGCCCGATCCGTCCGACCCGGCGCGGGACTGCGGCCTGATCGTGCTCGGGATGGGCAAGCTGGGCGCGCGGGAGCTGAACTACTCGAGCGACATCGACCTCGTGCTGCTGTATGACCCCGCCGCCCATCCCGACCCCGACACGCTGGGCGCGACCTATACACGCATCGCGCGCGCGCTGGTCACTATGATGGAGGCGCGCGACGCCGACGGCTACGTTTTCCGCACCGACCTGCGCCTGCGCCCCGACCCGGCCGCGACCCCGCCCGCCGTGGCCCTGCCCGCCGCCATCGCCTACTACGAGAGCCTGGGCCAGAACTGGGAACGGGCGGCGATGATCAAGGCCCGCCCCGTCGCCGGCGACATCCCGCGCGGCCAGGCGTTCCTCGCCGCCATCCGCCCCTTCGTCTGGCGGCGGCAGCTCGACTTCGCCGCCATCGCCGACCTGCACGCGATGAAGCGGCGGATCGACACGCACCGCGGCTTCGCCCCCGGCACGCCCGCCGCCGGGCTCGCCGGCCACGACGTCAAGCTCGGCCCGGGCGGCATCCGCGAGGTGGAGTTCGCGGTGCAGACGCTCCAGCTCGTCTGGGGCGGGCGCGAGCCGTTCGTGCGCGACGGCACGACGCTGGGCGCGCTGCGGCGGCTGGTGCGGGCCGGGCACGTGAGCCGCCGGGCCGCCGCCGAGCTCGCCGTCGCCTACCGCCTGCTGCGCCGGGTCGAGCACCGGCTGCAGATGGTGGCCGATCGTCAGACCCACCTGTTGCCGGACAAGCCGGAGGAGCTGACCCGCTTCGCCGTCTTCCTGGGGTGCGCCGACGCCGACGCCCTGGCCGCGCTGCTCGGGCGCCACATGGCGCACGTGCGCGCCCGCTACGCCGCGGTGTTCGAGACGGTGCCGGACCCGCAAGGCCCGGTGCCGCCGTTCGACCTCACCGGCCCCGACCTGCCCGAGGCGACCGCGGAGCGGCTGCGCGGCCTGGGGTTCCACAACCCGGCCGGCGTGGTCGCCACCTTGCGCGGCTGGCAGGCGGGCCGAGTGCGGGCGCTGCGCTCGGCGCGGTCGCGCGAGCTGATGGACGCCGTGCTGCCGCCCCTGCTCGCCGCCCTGGGCGCGCAGCCCGACCCGGACGCCGCCTTTTTCCGGTTCGACGCCATGCTGTCGCGCCAGCCGGCCGGGGTGCAACTCCTGTCCATGTTCCAGCGCAACCCGGCGCTGCTGGAGCGGGTCGCGGCCGTGCTGGGCGCGTCGCCGAGCCTGGCCGATCACCTGGCCGGCGTGCCCAGCGCCCTCGAAGGCCTGCTGACCCCGCCGGACGCCGCCGACGCGTCGCCCGCGCACCGCCTGGCGCGGCAGCTCGGGGACGCGCGCACCCTGGAAGACGTGGTCGCCATCACCAGCCGCCTGGTGCGCGCCGAGGAGTTCCGCTTGTGCAGCGCCCAACTGGACGGCGCGATCGACGCCGACGAGGCCGGGTTCGCGCGCACCGCCCTGGCCGACGCCGCGTTGCAGGCGCTGCTGCCCGCCGTGCTCGCGGAGCAGGAGCGGCGTCACGGCCGGGTGCGCGGCGGCGACGTCGCCGTGGTGGCGCTCGGCAAGGCCGGCAGCGAGGAGATGATGGCCGGCTCCGACCTTGACCTGATGCTGCTCTACACGCACCCGGCGGGCGTAACCGCGAGCACCGGCGCTCGCGGCCTGGCCCCGAGCCAATGGTTCATCCGCGCGGCGCACGCGTTCGTGGCCGCCCTCACCGCCCCCGGCGCGGTCGGGCCGCTCTACGCGGTCGACATGCGGCTGCGCCCGTCCGGCAACAAGGGTCCGGTGGCCGTCTCGCTCGACGGCTTCGCCCGCTATCACGCCGAGGACGCCTGGACGTGGGAACGCATGGCGCTGACCCGGGCGCGGGTGGTGGCCGGCCGCCCCGCGGTCCGGGCCAGGGCGGAGCGGGCCATCGCGCGGGCGCTTGCGAGGCCGGTCGATCCGGCGCGGACCCGGGCCGACGCGGCCGACATGCGGCGGCGCCTGCTGCGGGACCTGCCTCCTTCTGGACCGTGGGACGTCAAGCTGCGGCCCGGCGGCGGCATGGAAGTGGAGTTCGTCGCCCAGGTGCTGCAGCTCGCCTACGGCGTGCGGCCGGGCTGTCAGAACACGGCGCGCGCGCTGCGGCGCTTGGCGGCGGACGGCGCGCTGCCCGGCGACGAGGCCGCGGCGTTGATCCGGGCCGACCTGCTCTGGCGCACGATCCAGGGCATGGTGCGCATCACCGTCGGGCGGGGCGCGGCGGCGCTGCCGGCCGCGGCCGCCGAGGCGCTGCTGCGCGCGGCGGGCCGGGCCGAGGGCGGGCGGGCCGAGGATGGGGGGCTTGATCTCGCCGCGCTCCACGTCAGCATGGACCAGGCGGCGCGAACGGTGCGCCGCATCTTCGACCAGCGAATCGGAGCGACCGCATGAGCCTGCAACCCGGCGACCCGGCGCCGCCCTTCACCCTCGACGCCAACGGCGGCCGCACCGCCAGCCTCGACGCCCTGCGGGGCAAGCCGTTCGTGCTGTACTTCTATCCCAAGGCCGATACGCCGGGTTGCACCAAGGAGGCGCAAGGCTTCCAGGAGATGCTCGCCGCCCTAGCGGAGGCCGAGGTCGCCGTGGTCGGGGTGTCAAAGGACAAGGTGAGGGCGCTCGATGCCTTCGCCGCCAAGTACGGGCTCACCTACCCGCTCGCCTCCGACCCGGACGGGCGCATCATCGAGGCCTACGGCGCGTGGGTCGAGAAATCCATGTACGGCAAGACCTACATGGGCATCGACCGCAGCACGGTCCTGATCGACGCCGCGGGCCGCGTCGCCCGCATCTGGCGCAAGGTGGCGGTGCCGGGCCACGCCGCGGAGGTGCTGGAGGCGGCCCAGGCGCTGTGATGGCTCGCCGCTGGTCGCGAAGCGCGCCGACCGTTTCAGCTAGAGTGGTTTCGTGTTACACGAAACCACTCTAGCCACCGTTCCACGCGGTTGCTCAGTTTGGTCGGACGCGAGGTGCGTCCGACCAAACTGAAACCGCTCTAGCGCAGCGCCGCGGCCTGGTAGAGCAGCAGGAGCGCCGCCGGCAGGATCAGCAGCGCCGCCTGGCGCGAGACCAGCCACACGCGCTGGCCGAGCAGGACCAGGGCGGCGGCGACCACCGCGGCGCAGATCACGCCCACGTCCCGCGCGCCGGTGGCCAGCAACGCCAGGTTATAGGCGATGCAACTGAGCCACACGGCGTCGATCAGGTGTCGCTGCCAGCAGTGCCGCAACGTCCATCGCGCGACGCCCAGCAAGGCGAACAGCGCGACCCAGATGGCGTCGAGGCTCAGGGCCGAGAGGCTGTCCGGCACCACGTCGTCCATCGGCCAACCGGTGAAGAAGGCGACGGCGGTCCCGACCAGCCCGCCGAGAGCGAACAGCCCCGTCGTGAACGCCAGCGTGCCGCCGAGGCGGCCGTCGGCGACGCGGCGCAGCCCGGCGGCCGAGGTCGCCAGCAGCCCGAGCATCAGCACCTGCCCGCAAGGCCGCAGCCCGTAGGCCACGTCCAGCTCGGCGCGGACGACGCGCAGCGGGTCCACGCTGGTGCCGAAGCGGTACCAACAATACTCGTAGGCGGTGGCGAGGCCGGCCGACAGCAGAGAGATGCCGAGCAGCGGCCAGATCTGCTGGTCCCGCCCGGCCGGCAAGGCTCGCCACAGCATCAGCCAGGTGAACACTCCCGCCGCCAGGATCGCCTGTGACACGTCGAGCTTCGATTGCAGCACGTAGTGGACGAGTCCGAGCACGGTGATGCCGTAAGCCAGGCGATGCAGCCGCTTCCAGTCGCGGCCGAGGTGGCGGATCCAGCCGTCGGTCGAGGTCGCGCCCAGCGCCACCAGGCCGAGCAGCGCGGCGAAGCCGATCGTCAGGTAGAACCGCTTGAGGATCTCGCTCGCGATGGCCAGCACGCGCCAGTTCTGGTCGGCCGCGTAGAGCAGGAGGTGGATCAGCGCGTAGCAAAGGGCGGCGTTGCCCACCATCCGGCGGACGACGACGATGTTGGGCGTCCCGGCCAGCGATTTCAGCGGCGACACGACCAAGGAGGCGACCAGCATCCAGATCGCCCAATAGCCGGTGGCGTGGATCGCCGCGTTGACCGGCCGCGCACCCATCATGTCGGCGCAGAAGCGCACCGCGATCCACAGGCCGGGCAGCAGCAGCAGGCCGAAGGTGACGGCGCGGACCGGGTGCAGGCGGCCGCGCCGGTCCGTCCACGGCACCAGGTCCGGCCAGCTCGGAGCCACCTTGGCCAGCAGCATCCTCATCGCGGCGGCCGGCGCTCCACCCTGTTGTAATCGGGCGGGACGACGAACACCGCCGGGTCGATCGGGCCGTAGGCGACGCGGGTCGCGACGGCGATCACCTGCGGCCCGTGGCGGGCGCGCAGCATGACGCCGTCGGCGGTGAAGCAGGCGAGCGTCGCCCGGCCGCCGGTGTCGGTGGTTTCCCACTCGGTGCAGGGCAGGCCGGCCACCTGGTCCTGGCCACGGCGGACGAACCCGCCCCCGGGGGCTGTTCCAGGGGTCGCGCCCGGCACGGCGGACGGCGGCGCCGGCAGGTCCAGCACGCCGCGGTCGGCTTCGCTAACCGCCAGCATCGTGTGCGCCCGATAGTCCACGATCATGTAGAAGCCCGGTGTCGGCGTATCGAGGCGGAGCCGTTGCGCGCCCACGTCGAAGCGCGACCGCTGCTCCACCGTCTGCCCGCCCTGGCCGACGCGGTAGGTCACGTCCACGTCCCGCGTCGGCAGCGACGCCGGCCGGTCCTGCGCCGCCGCGGCCGAGGACCACAGCAGGACGGCTGCCAACATGGGCCTCACGGGGCCGTCCGCCCAAGGCCGAGGCCGTTCGCCAGGTCTTTCAAGCTCCCTGGCAAGCTCCCTGGCAAGCTGCCTAGCAGGCCGGCGTCCCCGAGCATGATGTAGCCGGGCGGCGGCTCGAACAGGTCCCGCGGCAGCGCCTCATAGCGCACGGAGAGCGCCGTGAAGCGGCCCGGCCTGCCTTGGATCTCGCCCTGGCCGCGCAACGGCACGCCGTCCCCGGTCAGGCACACCGACCCTGGCGTCTTGCCGCCCTCGATCCGGTACTCGGTGCAGGACAGGCCCGCGACCATCGCCCGGCCGCGCGGCGACAGCCGGGCGCCGGCGAGCGTGAGCGGCCGCAACTGGTCAGCCCGCACCTGGATCGGCAGCACGACGCGCAGCCGGGTGTCGATCACCTGGCCGGTGTTCGTGGCGAGGTCGAGCAGCGCGACCTGGGCGCGGCCGTCGGCCTCGGCCCGAAGCTGCCGACGCGCGGCGCTCCAGGACAGCCGCACGGGCGCGTCAAGGCCGCCCGGCACCAAGCGGGTGGCCTCGCCCTCGACGCGGTAGATCGCCACCACGTCGCGGGTCGGCTGGAGCGGCGGCTGCTGCGCGAACGACGCGGCCGGGCCGAACTGGGCCAAGGCGAGCAATGCCGCGGCCGGCGTGGCGAGCCGGGCGCTCACGGCTCCGGCCCTTGCGGCGCGGACCCCAGCCGGTCGAAGTCGAGCGGCACCAGGTAGTCCTCCGGCGGCAGGGCTTGGTAGCGGATCGCGAATGCCTCGATCACGTTCGCCTTGCCTGGCGCCTTGCCCGGCGGCGTGCCCAGCGGCATGCCCGGCGGAACCGGGCTTTGGCGGCGCAGCACGATGCCGTCCTTGGTCACGCACGAGGCGCTGTGGACGCCGTCCTTCACCTCGTCCCAGACGGTGCAGCGCTGGCCGGCGATGCTGGCCTCGCCCTTGCGCGCGTATCGCGCGCCGTCGTCGCCGACGGAGAACAACGCGTGCGGCCCCGATGCCCACGGCAAGCTGATCGTCGCTCGCTGCAGCGGGACGACCATCACCAGCGATTCCGTAATCGGATCGGCGATCAGGTAGGTCTGGTCTGGCAGGTCGAGCCGCAGCGTGTTGCGGCCTGCGCGCACCGACAGCCGCACGTCGATCGGCTCGCCGGCCGCGGGGATCACGTGATAGCCGATCAGCGCGTCGCGGGACGGCTCGGCCGGCGGCTGGTCAGGCGCCGGGCCGGCCGCGGCCAGCAGGAGCGCCGCCGCGATGACGCGGAGCCGGCCGCTCATCCGGCAATCTCGGGGCGCCGCAACGTGCGGATCTCGGCCAGCAGGTCCTCCGGCTCGGGATCGGAGATCCAGGCCGCGCCCACTTGCACCGCGGCCGCCAGCATCGCCTTGTAGGCGTCGCGCGGCACCTCGACGGCCCCGAACTGCGCCAGGTGGCTGGTGACGAACTGCGTGTCGAGCAGCGCGTAGCCGCCCAGCCGCATCCGCGCGACCAGGTGGACGAGCGCCACCTTCGAGGCGTCGCGGGCGACGCTGAACATGCTCTCGCCGAAGAACACCGCCCCGAGCGACACGCCGTATAGGCCGCCCACCAGCGCGCCCCCCTGCCAGCACTCGACCGAATGGGCGTGGCCTTGGCGGTGCAGCTCCTGGAACAGGCGCTCGATGTCGGTGTTGATCCAGGTGTCCTCCCGCCCGGGGGCCGACGCCGCGCAACCGGCGATGACGGCGCCGAAGTCCCGGTTCGCCGTCACGTGATAGGGGCCGGACAGCACGGTGCGCAGCAAGCGCCGCGGCAGGTGGAAGGTATCGAGCGGCAGCACGCCGCGCTGCTCCGGGTCGAGCCAGTAGAGCCGCTGACCGCGCCGCGTCTCCGCCATCGGGAACAGGCCGACGCGATACGCCCGGAGCATCAGCTCCGGCGTGACTTCAATCGTCCGGCGCGACATGGGACCGATCGTGCGACAAACTCATCGTCCTCGACGCCGGCTGACCCGGCTGCTGTTGCGCTGCGACCGCGCTCGTGACGCCCCTGACCTTAACAGGACATGTATGGTGCCGCACCATCCGTAAAACCCTGGCGCGGCCGGCGGCGGAGAAGTTTTCCCGCCTGCTCTTCTCCCCTGGCGCGCACGGAGGCCGATCCGGCCGGACAGGCCCGCATCGGCCCCCGCGGTCGGAGCGACGTGGGATCAATGCGCCGCGCCGGCGACGAACCGCTCCAGCCAGTGGATCGTGTAGTCCCCCGCCTCGAACTCCGGCGCGTCGAGGATGCGGCGGTGCAGCGGCAGCGTCGTCTTGATGCCGTGGATCGCGAACTCCGACAGCGCGCGGCGCATCCGGGCGATGGCCTCGGGCCGGGTCGGGGCGTGGACGATGAGCTTGGCGACCATGCTGTCGTAGAACGGCGGCACGACGTAGCCGGCGTAGAGCGCGCTGTCGACGCGCACGCCCAGGCCCCCCGGCGCGTGGAACAGATCGACCCGGCCCGGCGTCGGCATGAACGTGTCCGGGTCCTCGGCGTTGATCCGGCACTCGATGGCGTGGCCGCGGAAGCTGATCGCCTCCTGCTCGTAGCCGAGCCGGGCGCCGGCGGCGATCCGCACCTGCTCGCGCACCAAGTCCACGTCGCACAGCATTTCAGTGACCGGGTGCTCGACTTGCAACCGCGTGTTCATCTCGATGAACGCAAACTGGCCGTCCTGGTAAAGGAACTCCAGGGTGCCGGCGTTGCGGTAGCCGAGCTGGCGCAGCCCGGCGGTGACGATGCCGCCCAGCCCGTCCCGCGCCGCCGCGCTCAGCGCCGGCGACCCGGCCTCCTCCAGCACCTTCTGGTGCCGGCGTTGCAGGCTGCAATCGCGCTCGCCGAAATGGACCACGTTGCCGTGGGCGTCGGCCAGCACCTGCAACTCGATGTGCCGGGGCCGGTCGAGGTACTTCTCCAGGTAGACGGCGTCGTCGCCGAAGGCCGTGCGGGCCTCGGTGCGGGCGAGCGTCCAGGCGTCCTCCAGCCCCTCCTCCGACCGCGCCACCTTCATGCCGCGCCCGCCGCCGCCGGCCGCCGCCTTGATCAGCACCGGGTAGCCGACCCGCCGCGCCACCTCGCGGGCCTGCTCCACCGTGTCGAGCGCGCCGTCCGAGCCCGGCACCAGCGGCACGCCGATCGAGGCCATCGCCGCCTTGGCCGCGATCTTGTCGCCCATGGTGCGGATGTGCGCCGCGGACGGCCCGATGAACGTCAGGCCGTGCGCCTCGACCATCTCGGCGAAGCCCGCGTTCTCGCTGAGGAAGCCGTAGCCGGGGTGGATGGCGTCAGCGCCGGTGACGAAGGCGGCGGACAGGATGGAGGGGACGTGCAGGTAGCTGTCCCGCGCCGGGGCCGGGCCGATGCACACGCTCTCGTCGGCGAGGCGGACGTGCATGGCGTCGGTGTCGGCGGTCGAGTGGACGGCGACGGTGCGGATGCCCAGCTCGCGGCAGGCGCGCTGGATGCGGACCGCGATCTCGCCGCGGTTGGCGATCAGGATCTTCTGGAACACCTAGGCGATCACCAGCAGCGGCTGGCCGTATTCGACCGGCTGGCCGCCCGTGACCAGGATCTGCGTCACGACGCCGGCGCGCGGGGCCTTGATCTGGTTGAAGGTCTTCATCGCCTCGATCAGCAGCACGGTCTGCCCGGCCGTGACCGGCTGGCCGACGGTGACGAACGGCGTGCTGCCGGGATCGGCGGAGAGGTAGGCGATGCCGACCATCGGGCTCGGCACCGCGCCGGCGGGGGGCGGCTGCTCGTCGGCGGGCAGGGCGGGGCCGGTGGCCAGGGCGGGCGCGGCGGCCGGGATGGGCGAGGCCGGTTGCGGCGGATGGATCGCCGCCTGCGCCGGGATCGGAGCCGGGGCGGCACGCGCGAGCCGCACGCGCCGCTCGCCATCCTGCAGCTCGATCTCGGTCAGGCCGCTCTCCCGCAGGACGGCGGCGAGGACGCGGATGGTGTCCTCGTCGAAGCCGATCCGGCTCATGACAGGAACCCCGTCCAGGGCCGCGCCCGAAGAGGCTCGGGCCTCAACCGCGGCCGGGACCGACGCGCGGCGCTCATGCTGGGGAACGGCTCGGGCGGGCGGGCAGCGAGATCACCGAAAGCATGGGCGCGCGTAGCATGGGCGCATGGCGCGGGCAAACGGTGGTGGCCTCCTCCCGCGGGCGCTGGCTGACTTCGGCACGGCATCGGGCCGGGAGGCCGGGCATCTGAGGCGATGCGCCGGTCAGGCCGCCCGCAGGGCCGCCCCGAACTTGCGCCGCCGCCGTTGCAGCAAGGCCCAGAACACCCGCGCCGCGCCGGCCGACACCCGCCCCCGCGGCGGCAGCCCGACCGATTTCAGGATCATCCCCACCGCGCGCTCGATGTGCCGGTAGCGGTAGAAGCCCATCGCCCGCCCCATGTAGGCCGCGATGCACCGCCCGTGCTGGTAGTCCAGGCTCTCCGGCTCGTTGCCGCAGTGGAACGCGTAGGCGAGCTCGTCGTCCTCGCTCTCGGTGATGCGGCCGGCGGCGATCCTGAGCCGGGTCACGAGGCCGATCTTCTCCCGCGCCAGGTATCGCTTCATGTGGTCGTAGAACAGCTTGAAGTGGCGGTACTCGTCGGCGGCGATCAGCCGGCAGACGTGCTGCAGCACCGGCTCCGCCGTCGCCTCCGCCAGCGCCGTGTAGTAACTGCTCGTGCCGGTCTCCACCATGCAGCGCGCGATCAGCTCCCCGGTGCGGCTGCCCCGCACGGAGGCGTCCGCGTCGAGCGGCAGCTTGTAGCCGGCCTGGTAGCGGGCGAAGGCGCGCTCGAAATCCCAGCCCGGGTCGGCCAGCATCGCCCAGCGGCCCAGGGCGTCGCCGTGCTGCACCTCCTCCACCGCCCAGTTGTCGCTGGCCATGCGGAAATCCGGGTCGTCGAGGAACACCCGGCCGAGGTAGGTGGCGTAGTCGACGCCGTTGCGCTCCACCATCGCCGCGGCCTTGACCAAGGGGACGATCTCGGGATCAACCTTGCCGGGCTGGAAGGTGTCCCACGCCACGTCGTCGAGCGACCAATGCTTCATAGCGAACGCGTGAACCTTGAGCTTTGTCGGGCGATGGCGTGGCGGGCCGAACGCGCGAAGCCGGGCGAGCCTGGCTTCGGTGGCTTCGGCTTCGGCGGCGTTGCCGGGGGATGGCGCGGGAGCGTGGCCGCGGTCAGGACGCCTCGGCCGCCGCCAGCATGGCGCGGGCGGACTGCACCCGGCTCATCGCGGCGTCGATGCCGGGCACGTCGTTCCTGTCCACGCCGGAGAGGGACTGCTCGGCCTCGGCGAGCCGGGCCTCGGCCGCCGAGCGCGACACTTCGGCCGCCGGCACGGCCTCGTCGGCCAGCACGGTGCAGCGCTCCGGGGTGATCTCGGCGAAGCCGCCGCTGACGAACAGGCGGCTGGTCGGCCGCCCGCCCTCGTGCAGCACGATCATGCCGCCGCGCAGCAGCACGATCATCGGGCTGTGCCCCGGCATCACGCCCATGTCGCCCTCTGCGGCCGGGATCACCGCCATGTCGACCGGCTGCGACAGCAGCAGCCGGTCGGGGCTGACGATCTCGAGCTGCGTCGGCACGGTCAGGCCTTGACCTTCATGCCGTCGGCCTTCTTCACCGCGTCCTCGATGGTGCCGACCATGTAGAACGCCGCCTCGGGCAGGTGGTCGTACTGGCCGTCGATGATCGCCTTGAAGCTGCGCACCGTGTCGGCGATGGGGACGAAGAGGCCGGGGCTGCCGGTGAACACCTCGGCGACGTGGAACGGCTGGCTCATGAACCGCTCGATGCGGCGGGCGCGGGCGACCACGAGCTTGTCGTCCTCGCTCAGCTCGTCCATGCCGAGGATGGCGATGATGTCCTGCAGGCTCTTGTAGGTCTGCAGCACGCGCTGCACCTCGCGCGCGACCAGGTAGTGCTCCTCGCCGACGATGCGGGGGTCGAGCGCGCGGCTGGTGGAGTCGAGCGGGTCGACCGCCGGGTAGATGCCCTTCTCCGAGATGGCGCGGTTCAGCGTGGTCGTCGCGTCGAGGTGGGCGAAGGAGGTGGCGGGGGCCGGGTCGGTCAGGTCGTCGGCGGGCACGTAGATGGCCTGCACCGAGGTGATCGAGCCCTTCTTGGTGCTGGTGATGCGCTCCTGCAGCGCGCCCATGTCGGTGGCGAGGGTGGGCTGGTAGCCGACGGCGGAGGGGATGCGGCCGAGCAGGGCCGAGACCTCGGCGCCGGCCTGGGTGAAGCGGAAGATGTTGTCCACGAAGAACAGCACGTCCTGGCCTTCCTCGTCGCGGAAGTACTCGGCGAGGCTGAGGCCGGACAATGCCACGCGGGCGCGGGCGCCGGGCGGCTCGTTCATCTGGCCGTAGACGAGGGCGACCTTGCTGCCCTCGGTGGTGTCGTCGCCGAGCTTGATGACGCCGGCTTCCACCATCTCGTGGTAGAGGTCGTTGCCCTCGCGGGTGCGCTCGCCGACGCCGGCGAAGACGGAAACGCCGCCGTGGGCCTTGGCGATGTTGTTGATGAGTTCCTGGATCAGCACGGTCTTGCCGACGCCCGCGCCGCCGAACAGGCCGATCTTGCCGCCCTTGAGGTAGGGGGCGAGCAGGTCCACGACCTTGATGCCGGTGACGAGGATCTCGGCGCTGGTGGCCTGGTCCTCGAACGAGGGGGCCTGGCGGTGGATGGGGTAGGTCATCTTGGCGCCGACCGGGCCGCGCTCGTCGATCGGCTCGCCGATGACGTTGAGGATGCGGCCGAGGGTCTCGGGGCCGACGGGGACGCTGATGGGCGCGCCGGTGTCGATCACCTCGCTGCCGCGGACCATGCCGTCGGTGCTGTCCATCGCGATGCAGCGGACGGTCTTCTCGCCCAGCTCCTGCGCCACTTCGAGCACCAGGTTGGCGTCGCCGTTCTTGGCCATGAGCGCGTTCTGGATGAACGGCAGCTCGCCCTCGAACTGCACGTCCACGACGGCGCCGAGCACCTGGGTGACCTGGCCGACGTTGTTCTTCGCCATCTCGTCCTCTTTCCTGCGCGGCCCTGGGGCGGGCGCTCGCGTTCATCGGCGTGTCATACGGGAGTGCGCGCCGGGTTGCCAGCGGGTCGGACAAAATATTGTCGTGGGGGGCGGGGCGGCAAGGCAGCCCCGGCGGGATGTGGGCGCGCGGGGGCCTCGTTCTCGCGCGCGCGCGGACGTCGCCGCCCTCCGGGGGGTGCGGCGCTGGCCGGTCGCGGGGGGCGGCTTTCGGTGGGGCGGGGTGTCAGCCGGGGGGTTGGCCCGGGAGTTGGCTGGGAGGTTGGCCGGGGGCTGGATCGGGGGTTGGATCGGGGGCTGGGCCGTCCTTGCCACCGGGGATGAGGTGGAGGGCCGGGCCTGGGGGCGCGGGCGGGGCGGCGGCGCGGGCGCGCAGGGCGGCGATGTCCTGGAGGGTGCGGCGCTTCCAGATGTAGGAGCGGGCCTGCACGGCGATGCCGAGGTCGCGGCAGATCTCCTCGATCACGTCGTCGACGGGGCGGCCCGCGAGGTCGAGCTCGAGCTCGGGGTCGTCGAGGCGCTCGGCGAACTCGGCGTGGAGGGCTTCGGCGTCGGTCTCGCGGCGCTTGCGGTGGATCGCGTCCTCGACGCCGCGGATGAGGCGAGCGCGGGCGGCGGCGCGGCGGGCCGGGCCGTGGATGGGATCGGGGGCGCCCTTGTCCGGGGCGGCGGCGACGTGCCGGGCGAGGGCGATGGTGCGGCGGACGGCGCGGGCGATGCGGTCGAAGGCGATGGTGGGGTCGGCGTCCGGGCGGTTCTCGGGGGTGGGCGTGGCGGCGGTGGCGCGCTCGTGGACGCGGCGGGCGAGGTCGGCCCCGCGGTCGATGAGGTCGTGGAGGACGGCGCGGTAGTAGGCGGCGTCGTCGGCCGGGGTGGGGGCGGGAGTGTTGGGGGTGGAGGGCATGGGAGAGACAGGACTATTTTCCGGGGAGGGGGTCAAGGGGGGCTGGGGGAGGGTTGCTGTTGGTTGGGGGCGGCTTGCCTGTTCTTCGGAAGCGAGGTCCGACCGCGGAGCTTGCGCCTTGTCGGAGCGGTCCTCAGCCCGAGCTTCGCTTGCTCGCGACCATGGAGGTATCTACTGTGTCGATACAAACAGGTGGGGAGGGCGGTGATGCGAGGGGTGGTGAAGAAATGGGGCAACAGCGCCGCCGTGCGCATCCCGGCTTCCGTGCTGGAAGCCGCGGCGGTGCGGGTGGACCAGCCGGTTGACGTGCGGGAGGAAGGGGGGCGGATCGTCATCGAGCCGCTCCGGACGGGGCGCTACGACCTCGGGAGCCTCGTGGGCCAGATCACGGATGAGAACCGTCACGAGGCGGTTGACATGGGGCCGGCTGTCGGGCGGGAGGGTTGGCCGTGACCGGTGGGTATGTTCCGGAAGCCGGCGACATCGTCTGGTTGCAATTCGATCCGCAGGCCGGGCACGAGCAGGCCGGGCACCGGCCGGCGGTCGTGCTCAGCCCGGCCAGCTACAACGGGCGCGCGGGAATGATCGTTTGCTGCCCGACCACGACCCGGATCAAAGGGTATCCGTTCGAAGTGGCGTTGGCCGGGACGCCGCGAAGCGTGGTGCTGGCTGATCAGGTGAAGAGCCAGGATTGGCGGGCGCGCAAAGCGACGCGCAAGGGGCGGGTGAGTTCGGCGGAGCTTGCGGAGGTTCGGGGGAAGCTGGTGGCTTTGATTGGGTGACGGGAGGCAACATAAGGGAGGAATGGTGCCGTTCTTTGTTTGCGTAATCTGAGGTATAGGCGTGCGGTTGAACTTCCCGTGTGGTAATCCTTCGAAGCAATGTCTCTCCGTTTGAGGATTCGGGTTAGCTGGATCGGTCAAGCTGTAACTTGAACTTCGGCTACGGGTCCGGTGATCAGGCATAACCAGTCGAGTAAAGCTTTGCTTGTATTTGACAATGAAGGACAGAGGTAAGGCGAGACATGTTCAATGTTATGGTCACAACAGGCAACAATTTTTGGGAAAAGGGTGTTTACGAATGGGCCAGAAGCCGAATACTTGAGCATACCAGCCATGCGATCAAAAGCAAATTTGAAAGCCGCGGCGAAAAAGAGCTAGCATAAATGCTCTCTTTTCCGAATGTTTAATCTAGAAACAAAGCCATTACTTTGCAATTGCTTTATCTACTTAGAAGATAACCTTTTTAAGTCGCTTTGCCAAGGACATACGCAACCCTGCACTTCTAAACCGCTTCCGCCCCCGAGATGATCTCGATCAGCTCGCGGGTGATGCCCGCCTGGCGGGTGCGGTTGTAGTTGAGGGTGAGCTTGTTGATCATCTCGCCGGCGTTGCGGGTGGCGTTGTCCATCGCTGACATCCGCGCGCCCTGCTCGCCCGCGCCGCTCTCGATCAGGGCGCGGAACAGCTGAATCGCCATGTTGCGCGGCAACAGGGCGGCGAGGATCGCCTCCTCGTCCGGCTCGAACTCGTAGAGCGCGCCCGCCCCGGCCGGCGACCCGGCCGCCTCGGCGTCCACTTGCAGCGGGATCAACTGCTGCTCTGTCGGCACCTGGCTGATGACCGAGACGAACCGGTTGTAGATGACGGTGCAGACGTCGAACTCGCCCGCCGCGAGCATGGCGGCGACGCGCTCGCCGATCTCGGCCACGTCACCGAACTCGATCCGCTTCTTGCCGGCGAAGCTGTACTCGCCCACCAGCCGGCTCGCGTACTCGCGCCGCAGGTAGTCGCGGCCCTTGCGGCCGACCGTCAGCACCTTGACCGTCTTGCCCGCGGATTCGAGCCGCTGGATGGCGGTGCGCGCGGCGCGGCCGACGTTGGTGTTGAAGCCGCCGGCGAGGCCGCGGTCGGCGGTGACGACCACCAGCAGGTGGGTCTGGTCGCGGCCGGTGCCGACCAGCATCGGTGGCGCGGTCGGGCTGTTGACCGCACTCGCCGCGAGGGCGGCCAGCATGCGCTGCATCCGCTCGGCGTAGGGCCGGGCCGCCTCGGCTTGGGACTGGGCGCGCTTGAGCTTGCTCGCCGCCACCATCTTCATCGCCGAGGTGATCTTGCGCGTCGACTTCACGCTGTTGATGCGGGCGCGCAGCGCCTTGAGGCTGGCCATCGGCTCGGGTCCTCAGGCGAAGGACTTGGCGAAGCCGTCCAGGAACCCGGCCAGCGTCTTCTCCACGTCCGGCTTCATCTCGCGACTGTCGCGGATGCTGCTCAGCACGTCCGGCTCGCGCGTGCGCAGGTCGGCGATCATCTGGCGCTCGAATGCGCTCACCTTGTCGACCGGCAGCGCGTCGAGGTAGCCCTTAGTGCCGGCGTAGATGCTGACCACCTGCTCCTCGACCGGCATCGGGCTGAACTGCGGCTGCTTCAGCAGCTCGGTCAGGCGGGCGCCGCGGGCGAGCAGTTGCTGGGTCGAGGCGTCGAGGTCGGAGGCGAACTGCGCGAAGGCGGCCATCTCGCGATACTGGGCCAGCTCCAGCTTGATGCTGCCCGCCACCTTCTTCATCGCCTTGATCTGGGCCGAGGAGCCGACCCGGCTGACGGACAGGCCGACGTTCACCGCCGGGCGGATGCCGCGGAAGAACAGCTCGGTCTCGAGGAAGATCTGGCCGTCGGTGATGGAGATGACGTTGGTCGGGATGTAGGCGGAGACGTCGCCGGCCTGGGTTTCGATCACCGGCAGGGCGGTGAGCGAGCCGTTGCCCATCGCGTCCGACATCTTGGCGGCGCGCTCCAAGAGGCGGCTGTGCAGGTAGAACACGTCGCCGGGGTAGGCCTCGCGGCCCGGCGGGCGGCGGAGCAGGAGCGACATCTGGCGGTAGGCGACGGCCTGCTTCGACAGGTCGTCGTAGCAGATCATGGCGTGCATCTTGTTGTCGCGGAAGTACTCGCCCATCGTGCAGCCGGTGTAGGGGGCGAGGAACTGCATCGGGGCCGGGTCGGACGCGGTGGCGGCGACGACGATGGAGTATTCCATCGCGCCGTTCTCCTCCAGGGTGCGGACGAGCTGCGCGACGGTCGAGCGCTTCTGGCCGATGGCGACGTAGATGCAGTAGAGCTTGGCGCCCTCGTCGTCGCCGGCGTTGATGGTGCGCTGGTTGATGATCGCGTCGATCAGCACCGCGGTCTTGCCGGTCTGGCGGTCGCCGATCACCAGCTCGCGCTGGCCGCGGCCGATCGGGATCAGGGCGTCGATGGCTTTCAACCCGGTCTGCATCGGCTCGTGGACCGACTTGCGCGGGATGATGCCGGGGGCCTTGACCTCGACGCGGCTGCGGGTCACGTCGGTCAGCTCGCCCTTGCCGTCGATGGGGTTGCCGAGGCCGTCCACCACCCGGCCGAGCAGGCCGCAGCCCACGGGGACGTCCACGATGTCGCGGGTCCGCGTCACCGTGTCGCCCTCGCGGATGCGGGTGTCGTCGCCGAACACCACGATGCCGACGTTGTCGGTCTCGAGGTTCAGCGTCATGCCTTTCACGCCGGCGGAGGGGAACTCCACCAGCTCGCCCGCCATCACGTTCTGCAGGCCGAACACCCGGGCGATGCCGTCGCCGACCGAGAGCACCTGGCCGGTCTCGGCGACGTTCTGCTCGGTGTCGAACGAGGCGATCTGCTTCTTGAGGATGTCCGAGATCTCGGCGGGACGGATTTCCATCAGGCGGCACCCTTCATGGCGTATTGGAGGCGCTGGAGGCGCGATTTGAGGCTGGTGTCGTAGAGGCGCGCGCCGATCCGCACCACGAGCCCGCCGAGCAGGCCGGGATCGACGCTGTCCTTGATGTTGACGCTGCCGTAGCCCGCCTCGATCAGCCGGGCGCGCAACTGCTCGCGCTGCACCGTGCTGAGCGGATGGGCGCTGGAGACATAGGCGACGACGACGCCGCGCTTCTGCGCCACCAGGGCGGCGAAGGCGGCGACGATCTGGCGCAGCACGCCGAGGCGGCGGTTGTTGGCGACGACGCCGGCGAAGTCGCGCACCAGCTTGCTGAACCCTTGCTGCTCCAGCACGGCGTCGGTCGCGGCGCGGGCCTGGGTCACGTCGATCAGCGGGCTGCCCAGCAGGCGGCGGAGGTCGGCGCTCTCGTCGATCAGCTTGCCCAGCTGCTCCATCTCGCCCACGGTCTGGTCGAGGGCGCGGGTGTCTTCCGCTTGCGAATACAGGGCGGTGGCGTAGCGGTCGGCGAGGCCGCCGCCGGAGGTCGTGCTGCCAGAGGCCACGAAGTCAGGTCCCGTCCGAGAGGTTCGACCGGCCATTTGCCGGACGCCCGGCGTCTATCATAGGGGCCTTGCCGCCGCAACGGCCTGCATAGGGGCCTTGCCGCCGCAACGGCCTGCATAGGGGCCTTGCCGCCGCCGCGGCCAGCGTGGGGGCCGCCGGGGCCTGGCGGGGCGCGCGCCGTCCCGCCTCGCCGCATTAAGACCTCCTTAAGGCGGGGCGGCTAACCAGGAGGCCGGCCGAAGCACCCGATGGCGTGAGCGCTCGCGAATGGCGATGAAGACCTGGACAGGCTTGAGCGGCGACCCGTGGGCGAGCGCGTCCGACTGGACGCCCTCGGGGCCGCCCGCCGCCGGCGACGACGTGGCCATCACCGGCCGTCTCGGCACCGAGCCTGGCTCGGCCGACGCCTACGCCAAGCTGGGTGGCCCGGGCAGCGCCGCCAGCCTGTCGCTGTTCGGCAACGTCGCGCTGAGCGGCACCTTCGACGCCCGGGCGCTGTTCGTCGGCGACGCCGACACCCCGGCCGCCCTGCTGCTCGCCGCCAGCCGACTGGCCACGGCCTCGCTCATCGTGCTGAACGGCGAGGTGCGGGTGAGCGGGGCCGGGGCCACCCTGACGGTCGCCGGCGGCGTCACCCTCGGCGGCGTCCGGCGCGACCCGGCCTCCTTCGCCGCCAACGCGCTGACGCTCGCCGCCGGGGCCAGGCTGCAGGCCGGCAGCCTGGCGCTGTCCCCCTCCTCGCTCGGCGTCACCGACGTGATCGCCGTCGACGAAGCCTCCAGCCTCGAGGTCGGCACCGCCGGCAGCGCCGCGGCCGGCAAGCTCACCATCGACGCCGGGCGCACCCTGAGCGGCGCCGGCGTCGTCTCCGCCAGCCGCGGCATCCTGAACCAGGGCACCGTCCTGGCGCAGGGCGGCGCGCTGATCCTGTCCAGCGTGGTGTCCGGGACCGGGCAACTGCGCATCGCCGACGGGGCGACGCTCTCGCTAACCAGCGCCGCGGGCGCCAGCACCGCGCCGGTCGCCTTCCTCGGCGCGGCCGGCACGCTGTCGATCGGCCGCTACGCCTCCAACATCGGCGCGGCCGGCACCGGCCTCAACCAGCAGGGCGTCATCAGCGGCTTCGTCCGGGGCGACACCATCCATTACGGCAGCGACGGCACGATCAGCGCCGTCCGCTACCAGGCCGGCGGCACCGGCACCGGCACTGGCACCGGCACTGGCACTGGCAGCCTCACCCTGATCAGCGGGGCCACGACGGTCGGCTACCTGACCCTCGCCGGCAGCTACGCCGCCTCCAGCTTCCAGGTCACGCCCGGCATCGCCTCCGGCTACGACATCGTCCTCGCCGCCAGCACGCCCGGGCCTGGTCCCGCCGGTCCCGGCACGGCAGCGCCCGATCCCTACCGATGGAGCGCCGGCGGCAGCGGGAGCTGGACCAACGCCGCCGCCTGGACCGACCTCGCCGCTGCTGGCCCCTCCACTCCTGGCTCCTCCACTCCTGGCCCCTCCACTCCTGGCCTGGCCGGCGTCGCGCCGGGCCGCAACAACCCCGTCACCATCGCCAACCGCTCGGCCACCGGCTACCAGGTCGTCACCGGCCCGGGCGACTCGTCCAGCCTGACGCTGCTGGGCAGCACGACGCTGGACGGCGCGTTCGCGACCGGGGCGCTCGCCGTGGGCGCGGCCGACACTCCCGGCGCGCTGAGCCTCGCCGCCGGCACCACCCTCGCCGCCGCCACCGCCACCCTGCTCTACGGCCCGTTGCAGGCGACGGGCATCGGCACCCGGCTGAGCGTGGCCGGGGCCGTGACGCTCGGCGGGCCGCGCGCCTACGGCACCGCCTTCTCCGCCAACGTCCTCGCCGTCAACGCCGGCGCGGCGCTGCGGGCGGGCGGCCTCGTTCTCGTCGAACCAGCCAGCGGCGGCACCAGCAACGCCGTCATCGTCGATGCCGAGTCGAGCGTCGAGATCGGCGTCGCCGGCACCGCCGCCGCCGGCACCCTGACGGTCGATCCCGGCCGGGTCGTGGCCGGGTCGGGCAGCCTCTCGGCGGCCGGGGGCATCGTCAACGGCGGCACGATCCTGGCCCAAGGCGGCGCGCTGCGCCTGTCAAGCCCGGTGTCCGGCCCCGGCACCCTGCAGATCGGCGCGGGCGCCACGCTGGCCCTGCTCGGGACCCGGGCGGCCAGCACCGCGCCGGTCAGCTTCGCGGGGCCGGGCGGCACGTTGCAGGTCGCCGCCGACGGCTTGTCGGCGCAAGGCCCGATCAGCGGCTTCCTCCCCGGCGACGTCATCAACTACGCCGGCGACGCCGCGATCACCGGGGCCATCACCGGCGCGACCTACCGCCCCGGCGGCGACGGGCGCGGCACTTTATCGCTGACGGGGTCGCTGACGGGCGGCGGCGCGGTGGTCGGGACGCTGACCCTCGCCGGGGCCTACGACGGCTACCGGTTCCAGGTCACGCCGGCCGCCAGCTACGGCTACGACGTCCGCATCACCTTCGCCGACCCGCTGTTCGACTCCGCCTACTACCTGTCGCGCTACGCCGACGTGAAGGCGGCCGGGGCCGACCCCTACCAGCACTACATGCAGTACGGCTGGCGCGAGGGCCGCGACCCCGACCCGCTGTTCAGCACCCGCTACTACCTGGCCAACACCCCGGGCCTCGCCGCCTCGGGCGCGAACCCGCTGCTCGACTTCGAGCAGGGCGGCTGGCAGGCGGGCCGCAACCCGTCCGCCGCCTTCAGCCTGGGCAGCTACCTGAGCGCCTACCCGGACGTGAAGGCCGCCGGCGTCAACCCGCTGCTGCACTTCCTGACCGTGGGCCAGGCCCAGGGCCGCGCCTCCTTCCCGGTGGCCGGGCCCGCCGATCCCGGCGTCGACGCCGCCTACTACTACGCGACCTACGCCGATGTCAGGACCGCCGGCATCGACGCCGGCGCGCACTACCACGCGAGCGGCGCGCGTGAGGGCCGCAACCCGAACGCCTGGTTCGACACCCGGTATTACCTGGCCCAGAACCCCGACGTCGCCGCCGCGGGGGCCGATCCGCTGCTGCACTACGAGCAGTACGGCTGGCGCGAGGGCCGCGAGCCGAGCCTGCTGTTCTCCGACCGCGCCTACCTCGCCAGCTACGCCGACGTCCGGGCGGCCGGGGTCAACCCGCTGCTGCACTACATCGGCTACGGCAAGGCCGAGGGCCGCGTCGCCGCCCTGCCCGGCGGCGACGCCCCGGCCGACCCGCTGGTCGACGCCGCCTACTACGACACCCAGCTCGGCGCGACGCTGATCCCCGCCGGCGCGGCCGGCGCCCGCCAAGCCGCCTGGAGCTACGACGCCTCCGGCTGGCAGCGCGGCCTCGACCCGGACGCCTGGTTCGACACCAAGTACTACCTGGCGCACAACCCCGACGTCGCCGCCGCCCACGTCAACCCCTTGCTCCACTACGAGGGCTACGGCTGGCGCGAGGGCCGCGACCCGTCGGCGGCGTTCAGCGTCGCGAAATACCTCGGCGCCTACGCCGACGTGCGGGCGGCCGGCATCGAGCCGTTGCAGCATTACGTGCTGCACGGCCAAGCGGAAGGCCGGGTGGCCTTCGCCGCCTGACGCCGGTCACGCCTCGCGATGCCCCGCCTCGAAGCAGTCCCGCACCAGCCGGTCCAGCAGGCGCGCGCCCCAGCCGGTCGGGCCGGCCGTGTGGCGGTCGCTCGCCGCCTCGTGGCTTTCCACGCCCGCGATGTCGAGGTGCGCCCAGTGGGCGTCGGCCACGAAGCGGTGCAGGAAGTGCGCGGCGTGGCAGGCGTCCGGCTGCCGCCCGCCGTCGGCGCATTGCCGGATGTCGGCCACCTCGCTGTCCAGCGCCTCGCCGTAGCCCGGGTGCAGCGGCATCCGCCACGTCCGCTCGCCGACCGCCGTGCCCGCCGCCGCCACGGCCGCGGCCAGGCCGTCGTCGGTGGCGAACAGCCCGGCCCGGTCGTGGCCGAGCGCGGTGACGATGCTGCCCGTCAGCGTGCCGAGGTCGATCACCAGCCGCGGCCGGACGGTCGCCACCCCCCAGGCCAGCGCGTCGGCCAGGACCAGGCGGCCCTCGGCGTCGGTGTCGACGACCTCGACGGTGAGGCCGCCCCGCATCCGCAGCACGTCGCCGGGCCGGTAGCTGCGCGCGCCGACCGCGTTCTCGGCCAAGGCCAGCAGGGCGACGACCGGGACGGGGGAGCGCCGCAGCGCCAGCGCCAGCATCGCGCCGGCGCAGGCCGCCGCCCCCGCCATGTCGGCCCGCATCTCCCACATCCCGTCCGCCGGCTTGATGCACAGGCCGCCGGTGTCGAAGGTGATGCCCTTGCCGACGAGCAGCACCGGGCCGCGGCCATCGCCGCCGCCGTCCTTGGCCCGGTTCTTGGCTCCGCCCTCTGCCCCGTCCTCTGCCCCGTCCCCGGCCTTGGCGGCCCAGCGCAGCGCCACCAGGCAGGGGGGGTGGGCGCTGCCGCCGCCGACCGCCAGCAGCCCGCCGAACCCTTCCGCCAGGAGCTGCTTGGCGTCCAGCACCTCCACCTCGACGCCGTGCCGTTCCAGCATCGACAGCCGGGCGGCGAAGCCCGCGGGCGTCAGCGCGTTGCCCGGCTCCACGACCAAGTCGCGGGCGAACAGCGCGCCTCGCACGCCGGGGCCGAGCGCCGCCCAGGCCGCCTCCGCCGCGGCCGGGTCGTTGACCAGCACGTCGATCGCCGACAGCGCCGGGCGCTCCGGGTCGGGCCGGGTCCGCAGCCGGTCGAACCGCCAGGCGCGCAGCACGGCCCCGGCGGCGAACCGCGCCGCGTCCGCTGGCGACCAGCGGCGCGCGTCGATGGCGATGCGCGCCACCGCGCCGAGCCGGGCCGCGGCGACCGCGCCCGCCGCCTCCAGGTCGGCGTCGCAGCGCACCAGCAGCAGCCGGCGCTTCTGGGTCAGCACCTCCGCCACCTGTCCGGCCCGCGGCCCGAACCCCGCCCGCGCCGCCCGCCCGGCTTTCGGCGGCGCGGCCCCTTCGGCCACCGGCACGGCCCGGACCGCCGCCTCGCTCGCCTGGGTGAACCGGGGCGTGATGCCCGGCGTGACGATGCCTGGCGTGGTGCTCGGCACCCTCAGGAGGCCTCGTAGTGCTCCGCCACCAGGCGGTCGAGCAGGCGGAGGCCGAACGCGGTCGCGCCTTTCGGGATCGTCGCCGTGTCCTTGGTGCTCCAGGCCATCCCGGCGATGTCGAGGTGCGCCCAGGGGCCGCGCACGAAGCGCTGCACGAACTGCGCGCCGATGATCGCCCCGGCCGGGCGGCCGCCGATGTTCTTCATGTCGGCGATGTCGCTGCGGATCAGCTTGTCGTACGCCTTGCCCAGCGGCATCCGCCACACCGCCTCGCCGGTCGCCTCCCCGGCCTTGACGAGCTTCTCCGCCAGGGCGTCGTCGTTGCTGAACAGCCCGGCGTACTCGTGGCCGAGGCCGACGATGATGGCCCCGGTCAAGGTCGCCAGGTCCACGGTCAGCACCGGGTCGAAGCGGTCCTGCGCGTACCAGATCACGTCCGCCAGCAGGAGGCGGCCCTCGGCGTCGGTGTTCAGCACCTCGATCGTCTGCCCCGACAGGCTGGTCACCACGTCGCCCGGGCGCTGCGCGTTGCCGCTCAGCATGTTCTCGGCCAGGCCGACGACGCCGACGACGTTGGCGCGCGCCTTACGCCCGGCCAGCGCCGCCATCAGCCCCACCACCGCGCCGGCCCCGGCCATGTCCCACTTCATGTCGCCCATGCCGGCGGCGGGCTTGATGCTGATGCCGCCGCTGTCGAAGGTGACGCCCTTGCCGACGAAGCACACGGGCTTGGCCCCGTCCTGGCCGCCCTGCCAGCGCATCACCACCACCCGCGGCTCGTTGTCGCTGCCTTGCGACACGCCGAGCAGCGCCCCGAACCCCTTCTCCGCCAGCTCGGCCGGCCCCAGCACCTCGACCTCGACGCCGAGTTCTGCCAGGCCGCGGCACCGCTCGGCCATCTCGGCCGGGTTCAGCACGTTGGCGGGCTCGCTGATCAGGTCGCGCGACAGCGCCGTGCCGCGCGCCAGCGCCTCGGCGGCCGGCCACGCGGCGCGGGCCGCCTCGGGATCATCGGTCAGCACGCGCAGGGTGGCCAGCTTCGGCTTGGCGTCGGCGTCCTCCTTGGTGCGGTAGCGGTCGAAGCGGTAGCTGCGCAGCACCGCGCCGAGGGCTGCGCGGGCGGCGTGCTCCGGCGGCATCCCGTCGACCGCGAGCGCCGCCCGCGCGTCGCGCGACAGCGCCGCCGCCGCGGCACCGCCCGCCTCCTCCATGCCGCGCGGCGTGTGGTCCTCGGGCTTGCCGACGCCCACCAGCACCACGCGCTGCAGCCCGGCCCCGGGGGCGAGCATGGTGCAGGCCTTGCCTTTCTTGCCGGTGAACTCGGCCGCCGCCATCGCCCGGCCGATCGCGCCGCCACACGCCTGGTCCAGCGCCGCCCCCATCCCTTGCAGGCCCTGGCCCTCGATCAGCAGCAAGGCGACCGCGCCGCCCTCGGGCAGCAGCGAGGCGGCGTCGCCGCCCTCGGGAGGCGATGCCGCCTGAAAATCGATGTCGAGCATGAATGATCCTCGCGTGAAGGCGCGGACTGTAGCAGCGCCGCCGGGCATTTCCAGGGCCGCGCCTTGCCGCCCGGTCCTCGCCCAGTCGCTGCCCGGCCCCCGCGCTTGGCTTGACGCCGGATGACCGTTACACTTGCGACCATGAACGACGCCGCCCTGCTGAGCCTGGCCGCAGACCTCGCGCGCCGCGCCGGGGCGGTGATCCTCGCCGTGCGCGCGCGCGGGTTCGAGACCCTCAAGAAGCGCGACGCCAGCCCGGTGACCGAGGCCGACCACGCCGCCGAGGCGCTGATCCTCGAAGGCCTGCGGGCCGCCGCCCCCCACATTCCCGTGATCGCCGAGGAGGAGGTCGAGGCCGGCCACCGCCACGAGCCGGGCCGCGAGTACTGGCTAGTCGATCCGCTGGACGGCACCCGCGAGTTCAGCGCGCTGCGCGACGAGTTCACCGTCAACATCGGCCTGGTGCGCGACGGCCGCCCGGTGCTGGGCGTGGTCGGCGTCCCCGCCTACGGCGAGCTGTTCGGGGCCGCGCTCGGCCCGCGGCCCCGCGCCTGGAAGCGCAACGGCGCCGGCGAACGGGACATCCGCGCCCGCCGCCCTCCGGACGCCGGCCTGCACGTGCTCGCCAGCCGCTCCTTCGCCAGCGACCCGAGGCTCGGCGCGTTCCTGCGCGGCCGGACGATCGCGGAGGTGACCAACATCGGTTCCGCGCTCAAGATCGTGCGGGTGGCGGAAGGCGCTGGCGACCTCTACCCCCGCTTCGGCCGCACGATGGAGTGGGACACCGCGGCGCCCCAGGCGATCCTGGAAGCCGCCGGCGGCCACCTGCGCGACATGCAGGGCGCGCCGCTCGGCTACGGCAAGCCGGGTTGGGAGAACCCGCCCTTCGTCTGCACGGGTGCGGCGTGACCGGTGTTGTTGGTGTGGACGGCCCCCGGCGGCATCGGGTGTGCCAGAATGAGGTCGGTGTTGATCTCAAACAAAGGAGACCGTCCGTGGACCAGATTAGCCGAATTGGGATGGACACGTCGAAGCATGTTTTCCAGCTGCATGGGGTGAACGCCGCCGAGGCGCCGGTTTTGCGCAGGAAGCTGCGGCGCAAGGAGATGGTGGCGTTCTTCGAGAAGCTTGCGCCGACGGTGGTCGCGATTGAGGCCTGCGGCGCAAGCCACCATTGGGCACGGCTGTTGCAGTCGTTCGGGCATACGGTGAAGTTGATCCCGCCCCAGCTGGTCAAGCCCTACGTCAAGCGCGGCAAGAACGACGCGGCCGACGCTGAAGCGCTGTGCGAGGCGATGAGCCGGCCGACGATGCGCTTCGTGCCGGTGAAGTCGCCCGAGCAGCAGGCGGCGTTGATGCTGGTCAGCGTGCGCGACCGGCTGATCCGCAACCGCACGCAGCTGGCCAACGCCATTCGCGGCCATGCCGCCGAGTTCGGCCTCACTGCCGCAAAAGGCATGGCCCACCTGGTTCCACTGCTTGATCGCATCCAGGTCGACGAGAGCCTGCCCTCCTTGGCTCGGGACCTGTTTGCCACTCAGGCCAAGGAATACGAACAGCTGCAGACCCAGATCGACGCGGTCGATGCCCAGCTCATGGCCCGGCACCGGGCCGACGATTGTAGCCGGCGCCTTGCCAAGATACCGGGCGTTGGCCCAATCGGCGCCATGCTGCTGACGATGAAAACCCCAGAGCCCGAGCTGTTCCGATCGGGGCGGCAGTTCGCGGCCTGGATCGGCTTGACGCCCAGGGATCACTCGACCGCAGGCAAAGTAAGGCTCGGCGTCATCACGCGAGCCGGCGACGAGGGATTGCGCAGCGTGCTGGTCGTCGGGGCGACCGCTGTGATCCAGCAGGCGCAACGCCACGGAAGAGCGTCACCTTGGCTGGCCGCACTCCTCAAGCGCAAGTCACCGAAGCTGGCCGCCGTGGCTTTGGCCAACAAGATGGCGCGCGTCGCCTGGAAGCTGATGCTGACAGGCGAAGCCTACACCGCACCGCCTGCGCCTGCTGCTTTGGCCGGCGCGGCCTAGAGATCGGCCAGACACGGGGAGCACCTGAACTGCAACCGTGCTGAGCTGATGCCAGAGCTTGCAAGACGATAAGCAGATGGTGCGATCGATCGATCCACGACGCGGGACACTCCGGCTGAGCCAATGGCCCTCTTGCGGCCGCGGTGTTGTTTGGAACCCTTGTCGCGGAAACCATCTTGGCCAGCGCTCATGTGCGAGCGCAACGACAGGCCGGACATATGGACGCAAGCGATCTGATCAAAGCACTGCAAAACACCTTGCAAGAACGGGCCGTCCACATATGGTCCGCAGGGCGCGGCGTGACCGCCGCTCTTTCGCACGGGCGCGGCGTGACCGCCGTTCGCCGCACGGGCGCGGCGTGACCGCCGCTCTTGACCCGGCGCAGGGCGGCGTTGCCGAAGCTGCCCGCCTGCTGGCCGAGGGGGCGCTCGTCGCCTTCGGCACCGAGACCGTCTACGGCCTCGGCGCGGACGCGACCAACGGCCTGGCGGTGGCCGCGATCTTCGCCGCCAAGGGACGCCCGCACTTCAATCCCCTGATCTGCCACTATCCTGGCGCGGAGGCGGCCTTCGCCCACGTCGAGGCCTCCGACCACGCCCGCCGTCTCGCCGAGGCCTTCTGGCCCGGCCCGCTGACCCTCGTGCTGCCGCGCCGGGTCACTTGCCCGGTGGCGCTGCTGGCCGGGGCCGGGCTCGAGACCCTCGCCTCGCGCGTCCCGTCCCATCCCGACGCCCTCGCCCTGCTGCGCGCGGTCGGCCGCCCCGTGGCCGCGCCGTCGGCCAACCGTTCCGGCGAGGTGTCGCCCACCACGGCCGCCCACGTGCTCGCCGGGCTGGGCGGCCGCATCGCCGCCGTGCTGGACAGCGGGCCGTGCCGGGTCGGCGTGGAGAGCACCGTGCTCGACCTCGCCGCCGGCGCGCCGTGCCTGCTGCGCCCGGGGGGCGTGCCGGTCGAGGCGATCGAGGCGCTGATCGGGCGCGTCGGCCGCGGCCTCACGCCCGCCGCGGCCGAGCGCCCGCGCACCTTGCGCTCCCCCGGCCTGCTCGTGTCCCACTACGCCCCCCGGCTTCCCGTGCGGCTCGAGGCCGACCGGCCCGGCGCGGACGAGGCGCTGCTGGCCTTCGGCCCCTCGCTCGACGCCGCCGCCACCTTCCAGCTCAGCGCGGCGCGGGACCTGACGGAGGCGGCCTCGCGCCTGTTCGCCGGCCTGCGCTGGCTGGACGAGGAAGGCGCACGCCTCGGCCTGGGGCGGATCGCGGCCATGCCGGTGCCGCGCGACGGCCTCGGCCTCGCGATCAACGACCGCCTGCAACGCGCGGCGGCGCCCCGCTGATGGCGGGCCGCACGATGCTGGCCCGGCGGATCGCGCGCTTCGGCACGCCGAGCCAGCGCGCGCTGGTGGTCGACTTCGCGCGCTTCGGCATCGTCGGCGCCAGCGGCTTCGTGGTCGACACGGCGGTGATCTACACCGTGCGCGCCCAGCTCGGCCTCTACTGGGCGGGCGGCCTCTCCTACCTGGTCGCCGCCACCTGGACCTGGGCCTTCAACCGGATGTGGACCTTCGCCGGCCAGGGCAGCGGCCCGTTGTGGCGGGAGTGGCTGCGCTGGATGACGGTCAACGCCTCCGGCCTCGTGTTCAACCGCGGCGCTTACGTGCTGCTCATCGCCTACGTGCCCGCGTGCCGCGAGCATCCGGTGCTGGCCGTCGCGGCCGGGTCGGTCTGCGGCATGTTCGCCAACTTCTTCCTGTCGCGCCGCCTCGTGTTCCGCTGAGGCGCGGCCGGCGATGCCGCGCCCGGCGCTGTCGGATTTCTTTACAACTCGACGCCGGCGGTTCTGTCCTGCTGAGGCTAACAGATTGAGACATTGTTAACTTCTGACGTGGCATGAGCTTTGCAGATGTTAACGCTGATAGGCCGAACTGGCTCTGTCTCGAAAAACGTCAGCGTTAGGAGAACGCCCATGACCTTTAAAACAACCTGCCTCGCGGCGGCATCCCTCGTCGCGCTGATGGGGGCGTCCCGCGCCGCCCACGCCGAGGCCTACGCCTTCGGCACCCTCAGCTTCACCAACCTGAGCCTGAGCGGCCTGACCGCGCCGGGGGTGACGGTGGACAGCGCCAACGTCTCCAGCCGCGACAGCGCCAACTATCTCTCGTTCGCCCCGGCCGGCAACGCGACCGGCCCGACCAACGCGAGCAACCCGCTGACCCAAGGCTCGGACGCGGCCCAGGCCTACTCGGGTCCCGGCCCGGCCCCGGGCCAGAACAACTTCGGCCAGGCGCTGCAGACCACCTTCGGCACCCGCGGCGACTCCAACCTGGTCGGCAACTTGCTGACCGGCGTCGGCACCGGCGCGAACGACGTGGCCGAGGGCCACCTGGGCAGCATCGGCAACGGGTCGTCCACGGCCGGCACCTCGACCGGCTTCAACATCACGGTCGGCGTCGGCCAGCAAACCACGTTCACGCTCAGCTTCAACGCTTCCAACTCCTTGACCGCCACGACCACCGCCCCGAACGAGTTCTCGAGCGCCTCGGTGAGCGCCAGCTTCAGCGTCTCGCAGGGCAACTCGACGACCCCGATCACCTTGTTCTCGCCCAACGAGCTGAACGCGGCGGTGAGCTCGTCCGGCAACGGCAACAACCAGTCGATCACCAACCCGTCCGCGTTCTACACCACCTCCGTGACGCTCGATCCCGGCATCTACCAGTTCTCCCTGCTGTCGGGCGCGCAGGAGCAGGTCATCGTCGGCGCGCCGCCCGCGCCGGTGCCGGAGCCGATGTCGCTCGCCCTGCTCGGCAGCGGCCTCGTCGGCCTCGGCCTCGCCCGGAGCCGCCGCCGCCGCTGACGCCCGCCGCGATGTGATGTAGTCGGAACGGGGCAGCGCGGCGACGCGCTGCCCCCAACGTTTTGGCGGGACCGGATGGCGCGGGCAGATTTCCCCTACGACGAAGCGTTCAGCCGCAACATCGGCTGGGTCACGGAATGGGAGCAGGCCCTGCTCCGCGGCAAGTCGGTCGCCATCGCCGGCATGGGGGGCGTCGGCGGCGTCCATTTCCTGACCTTGGCCCGCCTCGGCGTCGGCGCGTTCCGCATCGCCGACTTCGACACGTTCGACGTGGTCAACTTCAACCGCCAGGCGGGAGCCAGCGTCGACACGGTCGGCCGGCCCAAGCTCGACGTGATGGCCGAGATGGCGCTGGCCATCAACCCGACCCTCGGCCTCGCCCGCTTCCCCGAGGGCGTCACCCCCGAGACGGTGGACGCCTTCCTCGCCGGGGCCGACCTGTTCGTCGACGGCTTCGACTTCTTCGCCCTGTCGATCCGCCGCCTGGTGTTCGCCCGCTGCGCCGCCCTCGGCATCCCGGCCGTCACCGCCGCCCCCATCGGCATGGGCGTCGGTTACCTGGCCTTCGTGCCCGGCGGCATGACGTTCGAGCAGTATTTCCGCCTCGAAGGCCAGCCCGAGACCGAGCAGTACTTGCGCTTCTTCCTCGGCGTCGCGCCGCGCGGCCTGCACGCGGCCTACCTGGTCGATCCGAGCCGGATCGACCTCGCCGCCAAGAAGGGGCCGTCGACCGCCGCCGCCTGCCAGCTCTGCGCCGGCGTCGTCGCCACCCTCGGCCTCAAGCTGCTGCTGCGCCGCGGCGACGTGAAGCCCGCGCCGTTCCACCACCATTTCGACCCGTACCTCGGGCGCTACGCCGTCACCCGGCTGCCGCGCGGCAACGACACGCCGGCGCAGCGCCTCCGCCTCGCCGTCGTGCGCCGCAAGATGGCCGCCGCCGGGCCGGGCCGCGCGGCCGAGCCGCCGGACGCGTCCGCCTCGCCGGCTCCTGCCGCCGCCGCCTCCCCGGTCGAGCGCATCCTCGGGGCCGCGCGCTGGGCCCCGAGCGGCGACAACTCGCAGCCCTGGCGGTTCGAGGTCACCGGCGAGGATTCGGCGCGCATCCGCCTCACCAGCGAGGCCGGGCAGAACCCCTACGACTTTCGCGGTGGCGAGCCGTCCATCCTGTCGGGCGGCATGTTGCTCGAGAGCCTGCGCATCGCCGCCACCGAGCAGGGCCGGGCCATGACCTGGTCGGTGCGGCGCGACGAGAACCCCTACGAGATCGCTGCCGCCTTCCCGCTCGCGGAACAGACGGCGGCCGATCCGCTCGCCAGCGCGCTGTCCCACCGCTCGGTCGACCGACGCCGCTACCGCACCCGCCCGCTGACCGAGGCGGAGAAGGCGGCCCTGGCCGACGCGCTCGGCCCCGGGCTGGCGGTGACGTGGCATGAGTCGCGCGACGCCCGGCTGCGCATGGCCGGGCTCGGGGCGCTCGCCACCGACATCCGCCTGCGCATTCCGGAAGCGTTCGCCGTCCACCAGCAGGTGATCGACTGGGGCAAGGGCCATAGCCCGACCGGGATGCCGGCCGGCTCCATCGGCCTCGACCGCAGCACGCTCGCGGTGATGCGCTGGGCGATGCGGCGGTGGTCGCGCATGGACCGCATGAACCGGGTGTCGGGCACCTGGGCCGCCTCCTTGCAGCTCGACCGGCTCCCCGCCCTGGGCAGCGCCGCCTTCTTCACCTTGGAGCCGACCGCCGCGCCACCCGGGCCTCGGGTGGAGCGGCTGCTCGACGCGGGCCGCGGCATCCAGCGCTTCTGGCTCACCGCGACCCGGCTCGGCCTGGCCCTGCAACCGGGCCTGGCGACGCTGATCTTCGCCCAGTACGGCGCGGACGACGCCCCCTTCACCGCCGACCCGAGGCTGCGCGCCAAGGCGCGGCGGCTGGCCGGGCAGTTCGGGGCCGTGCTCGGCCGGACGCCGGACCAGGTCGTATTCCTCGGCCGCATCGGCGAGCCGCGGCCGGGCTTGCCGAAGCTCCGCTCCGTCCGCCGCCCGCTGCGAGAGCTGATCGAGCGGTCCTGACGGCCGCGAAGGCCCGCCGCGCCCTGGCGGCAGCGTGGCGGCGGCGGGTGCGGCTCAGGCCGCCTGCCGCTGCCCCGCCTGCTGCCAGGCATCCTGGTTGGCCGCCTGCGCCCTGCCGGCGATGAAGCCCCAGATCTCCGGCTGCTCGTCGCGCATCCGGTCCAGCATGGAGGCGACCTCGCATACGGCCGGCTGGCGCAGGCCGTGGTACTCGATGGCCGGGCCGATCGGGGTGAAATGGATCGCCGAGGCGCGGAGCAGGCGCAGCAGGGTGCGCTCCATCATAGCGCACCAATGGGTCACGCCAACTTGCTTGCTAAGAAGAACCAGACCTTGTACTAAGGCGAGGCGGGACAGGCTGGTCGACTCCATGCTCAGGCCGCGCCGCTCTTTCGAGATCGCGAACCGGGACACTTCGGCGATGGTCCGCGTTGGCAGGCCATTGAATTGGTCGCGGTCGCATACCTGATGCATGGGGAAGCAGTCAAACGGGCGTTTGATGCGAGGCAGGATCAATCGCGCCGTGCCGATCACCTCCCCGCTCGCCCGCTTGCGCAGGAGGACGTGCTGTGAGTAACGATCGAACTCGTCGATCTCAATATCGTTTTGCCCGGCTTCGTAGCCGCGTTCGAGGCAGTAGACTTGGTGTCGCAACTGGTGCGCTTCATGGACGGAACTTGGCGTGCGTGCGATCTCTACGAGCAGCTCTGATTGGGCGACTTGTATAGCCGAAGCGATCGTTAGTTCTCTCATGCTGTTCCGTGGCCTCCAATCGGGCGATCACAATTTCGTGGTATCGGGTTTTGAGACACTTAGCAACGTTTGGCTTGTCAGCAGTTGGCGTATGGTCGTTGACAATCGTTAAGAAAATTTGGACAATGCGAAATGGCGGATAAGCCGGCTGTTGGTGTCGAAAATGTGGCAACGAGCTTGGCCGTGATCGCCGACCGCGCCCGCGCCAAGGGCCGTCGCGCCAAAGCTGACAAGTATTTGTTGCTCGCCTGGGCGGCTTACGACGCGCACGAGCGCGTCTCAGCCGCCGCTTTCGCCGTGACGCGATCGCCGTCAGCGAAGGGGCGCTGAACCCGCCGGGGCCGCCTCCCCGGCCTGGCCTTTTCCCCGAGCCTCGCTATACCGGCCGCCCATGACGGAGCAATGCGACTACCTGGTCATCGGCGGCGGCACCGCCGGGTGCATCCTCGCCGCGCGGCTGTCGGAGGACCCGTCGGTCACCGTCGTCCTGCTGGAGGCCGGGCCGCCCGACAGCGACCCCTGGATCCACATCCCCGCCGGCTACGCCCGCCTGTTCGCCAGCGGCAAGTTCGATTGGAAGTTCGCCACCGAGCCGGAGCCGGAACTCGACGGTCGCCGGGTCCCCTGGCCGCGCGGGCGGGTGCTCGGCGGCTCCGGCTCCATCAACGGCCTCGTGTTCCTGCGCGGCTCGCCGCACGACTACGACCGTTGGGCCCAGTCGGGGGCGCGCGGCTGGTCCTACGACGACGTGCTGCCGGTGTTCCGCCGCATCGAGCACTGGCAAGGCGCTGACAGCCCCGCCCGCGGCCGGGGCGGCCCCGTCCCCGTCGGCGAGCCGGCCAGCCTCAGCCCGGCCGCCGCCGCCTTCCTCGCCGCCTGCGAGGCCGCCGGCTTCCCTCGCCACGAGGACGTCAACGCCCACGCCATCGAGGGCGCGGCCCCCATGCAGCTTAACGTCCGCCGCGGCCGCCGGGTCAGCACCGCCCAGGCCTACCTTCGCCCGGCCCGGCGGCGGCCCAACCTGCGCGTCCACACGCGCGCCACCGTCACCCGCCTCCTGATCGAGCGGGGACGGGCCGCCGGCTGCTTGGCCAGCCGCGACGGCGCGCCGCCCGCGCCGATCCACGCCGCGCGGGAGGTGATCCTCTGCGCCGGCGCGATCGTCTCGCCCAAGCTGCTGATGCTGTCCGGCATCGGCGACGGCGCGGCCTTGCAGGCGCTCGGCCTACCGGTCCACCTGCACCGCCCCGCGGTCGGCCAGAACCTCCAGGACCACCTCATCGCGCGCCTCGTCTATCGCACCCGGCCCGCCGGCACGATGAACGAGCGCGCCGGCACGCTCGCCCGGCGGGCGGCGATGGCGCTCGGCTACGCCGTCCACCGCCGCGGGCCGATGGCGGTCGGCGCCAGCGAGGCCACCCTGTTCGCCCGCGCGGTGCCCGGCGCGGAGGAGGCCGACATCCAGCTCCAGTTCATCAATTTCAGCCTCGTCCCCGGCCAGGGCTACACCCTGGCCCGCCATCCCGGCGTCATGGTCAATTTCGGCCAGTGCCGGCCCGACAGCCGCGGCTCGGTGACCCTACGCGGCCCCGATCCCGCGGCCCCGCCGGTCATCCAGGCCAACTACCTGTCGGCCCCGTCCGACCAGCGCGCGATGATCGAGGGCGCGCGCCTCGCCCGACGGATCGGCCGCACCGAGCCGTTCAGCCACCTCGTGCTGGAGGAACTCGCCCCGTCGCCCGATGCCGAGGACGACGGGGCGTTGCTGGCCTACGTCCGCGCCACCGGCACCACGGTCTACCACCCGTGCGGCACCTGCCGCATGGGCGGCGACGACTCCGCCGTGCTCGACCCGCGCCTCCGCCTGCGCGGCTTGGACGGCCTGCGCGTCGCCGACGCGTCGGTGATGCCGCTGGTGCCGTCCAGCAACATACAGCCCGCGGTGATGATGGTCGCCGAGCGCGCCGCCGACATGATCCGGGCCGACGCGCTGGCGTCCGGGAGCCGGGCGGCGTGAGCCCTCCGGCCAGCCGACCCCGCCGCCGCCCCGACCCGCCCCTCGGCTCCCCGCGTCCCGATCATTGCATCGACCGCGCCTGGTGCGACGTGCAGGGGGCGTACCTCCAAGGTTGGGCCCACCTCGGCTCCGCGCCGTTCGACGGCCTCGCGCTGTGCTGCGCCGGGCAGCGCCAGCCGCTCGACCTGCACGACCGGCCCGACGTCCACGCCGCCTTCCCCGGCCTGCCGCCCGGCCAGCCCGTCGGCTTCGCCGGCTACCTCGCCTGCCCGCCGTTCCAGCCGGTGTCGCTCGAATTGCGCGGCGGCGGCGGGGTCTTGGCCATCCCCGTCGCCGTCGGCCCGGGCTGCGGCCCGCGGCCCGTCCCCGGCACCGGCGGCGACGCGCCGGTCGACGCCTTCGCCGACGCCATGAAGGCCCGGGGCGGCGCCGTGCTCGAGATCGGCGCCCGCGTCGTCGGCCGGCACAGCAGCCTCAACGCCGCCCGGTTCGCGCCGGAGTGCCGCTTCATCGGCTGCGACATCCATCCCGCCCCCGGCGTCGACCTGGTCGCGGACGCGCACTTCCTCAGCCACGCGGTCGCGCCGGGCAGCCTCGACGGCGTGTTCTCGATGGCCGTGCTGGAGCACCTCGCCGCCCCGTGGCTGGTGGCGGCCGAGGTCAACCGCGTGCTCAGGCCCGGCGGCGAGACGCTGCACCTGGTGCCGCAGGCCTGGCCGATGCACGAGCGCCCGAACGACTTCTGGCGCTTCTCCGACGCCGCCCTCGCCGTGCTGTTCGGGCCGGCCACCGGCTTCGAGGTGCTGGAAGCCCGCCTGTCCGTGCCGGTGCAGGTCGTGCCGCCGCCCTCGTTCCGCCACGGCGCCTACCTGCACCTGCCGCTCGAATACGCCTTCGGCGCTGCCTGGATCCGCGCCCGCAAGGTTGCCGAGCTGCCGCCCGCCGCGGTCGCCTGGCCGCTCGCCCGCGCCCAGTCCGAGCAGCAGAGCCGCGCTTACCCGGCCCAAGGACTGGCCCAGGGGCCGGCCCAAGAGTCGTCCCACGCGTGATCCTGCTGACCCATCCTCCGGCCGCCCGGGACCTCTATTACGGTCCCCGCGCCCTCGCCGCCCTGCGGGCGCTCGGCCCCGTGCGGCTCAACGACGGCGGCCCGCTCGAAGGCGATGCCCTCGCCGCCGCCGCGGCGGGCTGCCGCGTGATCGTCGCCGACCGCGCCGTGCCCGGCCCCGCCGCCCTGTTCCGCGCCCTGCCCGGCCTGGTCGCCTTCGTCCGCAACGCCGTCGACATCCGCACCATCGACGTCGCCGCCGCCAGCGCCGCCGGCGTGCTGGTCACGCGGGCCTCACCGGGCTTCGTTCCCGCCGTCGCCGAGCTGGTCCTGGGCGTCATGATCGATCTCTGCCGCGGCGTGTCGGACGCGGCCGGCCATTACCGCGCCGGCCGCGCGCCGCCGATGCGAATGGGCCGCCAGGTCGCGGGCGCCACCGTCGGCATCGTCGGCCTCGGCGCGATCGGCCGCCGCCTGGCCCGGCTGCTCGCCGCGCTCGACGCCATCGTGATCGCCCACGACCCCCACGCCCCGGAGCACGCCCCCGAGCACGCCCCGGAGCACGCCCCTGAGCACGCCCGCGTCGAGCGCCTCGCCTTTCCCGCCCTGCTCGCCCGCGCCGACATCGTGGTCTGCCTCGCCGCCGCCACCCCCGGCACCGCCGACCTGTTCGACCGCGCCGCGTTCGACGCCATGCGCCCCGGCGCCCTGTTCATCAACGCCGGCCGCGGCGAGCTGGTGGACGACGCCGCGCTGGCCGAGGCGCTCGACGGCGGCCGGCTCGCCGGCGCGGCCCTCGACGTCGGCCGCGCCCCGGACCAGATGCCGGCCCCCTCCCTCGCCCGCCGGGCCGACGTGATCGCCACGCCGCACATCGGCGGCCTGACCCGGGCCGCGACCGAGCACCAGGCCTTCGAGACCGTCCGCCAGACCGAAGCCATCCTCGGGGGCCGCGTCCCCGAGGGCGCGGTCAACGCCGGGGCGGCGCGCCGCCTGGGCGCTCCGGCGACCGGCTGATCCTGGCCCGCGTCCCTGGACAACTGCCCGGCGAGGTCAAGATAATGCTGCACCAAGCCGGTCCCCGTGCCGCTCCTCGTGCCGCGCGCCCGGCTGCCTGAAAGGCGAACCATGACTGACCTTCCGACGCGTCCCTGCTCTGCCCGGCTTGCCGGCCGCCTCGCGACCTCGGGGCGCGGCGCGTGAAGCGCCTGTCCGAGCAGACGCTCGTCATCACCGGCGCCAGCAGCGGCATCGGCCTCGCGACCGCCTACGAGGCCGCCGCCCGCGGGGCGCGCACCGTGCTGGTGGCCCGCAACCGCGCGGCGCTCGACCGGGTCGCCGCCGTCATCCGCGGCAAGGGCGGCCACGCCCTGCCCGTGGTCGCCGACGTGGCCGAGCGCGACCAGCTCCGCGCCGCCGCGGACGCCGCCATCCGCGAGTACGGCGGCTTCGACACCTGGGTCAACAACGCCGCCGTCGGCACCTTCGGCACCTTGGCCGAGGTCACCGAGGCCGACCACCGCCGCGTGTTCGACGTCAACTACTGGGGGCTGGTCCACGGCAGCCTGATCGCCGCCGGGCATCTCCGCGCCAAGAAGGGGGGAGACGGCGGGGCCATCGTCAACCTCGGCAGCGTGCTGTCTGACGTGTCTTTCCCGTTGCAAGGGCCGTACAGCGCCACCAAGGCCGCCGTCCGCGCCTTCACCGACGCGCTCCGCATCGAGCTGGAGCACGAGCGCGCGCCCGTCTGCGTCACCCTGATCAAGCCCGCCGCCATCGCCACGCCCTTCGCCCAGCACGCCCGCAACTACATGGACCGCGAGCCGAGCCTGCCCCCGCCCGTCTACGCCCCCGAGGACGTGGCGGCGGCGATCCTGCACGCCGCCGAGCACGGTGGCCGCGACCTCTACGTCGGCGGCAGCGGCAAGGCGATCACCCTGGCCGGCAACACCGTCCCCGCCGCGCTCGACTGGGCCTCGGCCCGCTTCGGCCCGGCCGCGTCCAAGCGGCTCCGCGCGCCCACCAGCCCCACCGAGGGCAATCTCTACACGCCCGGCCGCGACGGCGACGTGCGCGGCTCGACGCCCTACCCGGTGCTGCGGTCCGGCGTCCCTCCGTCCGGCGTCGCGCCGCTGCTCGCCGGCGCGGCGCTGCTCGTGGCCGGCACCGCCGCGGCGCTGCTCGGCCGCAAGGGCTGACCGGGCGGGCGCGAAGGCCGGCCCTGCCGCGCCGCGCCAGGCCTGGCGGCGGGCCGGCATCCCGCCTCGCCTGGCGACTGACGCCCGGACTGTTCCCAGTCAAGGCCATCGCAGCCCAGGGCGATCGCAGCCCAGGGCGATCGCAGCCTAGGTCGGCAGCCGCATCGCCTGCGCCACGAACGGGTTGGTCTGCCGCTCCAGCCCGATCGTGCTGCCCGGCCCGTGGCCGCAGATGAACGCCATCGAATCCGGCAGCGGCATCACCTTGTCGCGAATGGCCCGCAGCAGCGCGTCCCCGTCGCCGTAAGAGAAATCGGTCCGCCCGACCGAGCCCTGGAACAGCACGTCGCCCATCAGCGTCACCCCGGCCGCCCGGTTGACGTAGATGAGGTGGCCCGGCGTGTGCCCCGGGCAGTGCAGCGCCTCGAAGCTGTGCCCGCCCAGCGTCACCACGTCCCCCTCGCGCAGCCACTCGTCCGGCCGCACCGCCCGCGCGCCCGCGATGCCGTAGGCTGCCCCCGCCTCCGCCAGCCCGTCGAGCAGGAAGGCGTCCCGCTCGTCCGGCCCCTGCAGCGCCGCCCCCGGCAGCGCGTCCCGCAGCGCCGCCGCGCCGCCGGCGTGGTCGATGTGCCCGTGCGTCAGCAGGATGCGCTCGACCGACAGCCCCAGCGACGCCACCGCGTCCAGGATCGCCGGCACGTCCCCGCCCGGGTCGACCACCATCGCCGCCTTGGCGCCCTCGTCCCACAGCAATGTGCAGTTCTGCTGCAACGGCGTCACGGGGATGATGGCGAGCTTCAACGCGGGCATGGCGGGCGTCCGTCCAGTGATCCGCCATCTATCGAAGGGAACGGCCGCCGCGGCAACAGGGCATGGCCCGGCCTCGCGCCTCGGCCTCGCGCCCTGGCTTACTCGCACCCTGGCCCACTTGCGCCTCGGGCCAACGGTCCGCATGTTCGATCCTGCAACTGGGACATGGGCCAACATGGACGGCGGGGCCGACACGAGACGGATCACGATCCACACGCCAGAGGATTTCGAGGGGATGCGCGCCGCCGGTCGCCTCGCGGCCGAGACCCTGGATTTCGTCGCCGGGCACGTCCGCCCCGGCGTCGCCACCGCCGCCCTCGACCGCCTGTGCCACGATTTCATCATCGGCTGCGGCGCGGTCCCCGCCCCGCTCAACTACCGCGGCTTTCCCAAGTCGATCTGCACCAGCATCAACCACGTCGTCTGCCACGGCATCCCCGGCGACCGCCGCCTGCTGGACGGCGACGTGCTCAACATCGACGTCACCGTCGTGCTCGACGGCTGGCACGGCGACAGCAGCCGTATGTACGTCGCCGGCCAGCCCTCCACCCGCGCCAGCCGGCTGCTGGACGTGACGTACCAGGCGCTGATGCGCGGGGTCGAGGCGGTGAAGCCCGGTGCGTCGCTCGGCGACGTCGGCCACGCCATCCAGGCGTTCGTCGAGGGCAACCGCTTCAGCGTCGTGCGCGACTTCTGCGGCCACGGCATCGGCCGCCGCTTCCACGAGGCCCCGAACGTGCTCCACTTCGGCCGTCCCGGCGACGGCCCCATCCTGCGGCCCGGCATGTTCTTCACCATCGAGCCGATGGTCAACGCCGGCCGCCCCGAGGTGAAGGTGCTGGACGACGGCTGGACCGCCGTCACCCGCGACCGCAGCCTGTCCGCCCAGTTCGAGCACATGGTCGGCGTCACCGAGACCGGCTGCGAGGTGTTCACCTACTCCCCCGCCGGCTTCCACCAGCCGCCCTACGCATGAGCGACGCACACGCCCCCGCCCCGGCCCCGGCCCCGGCCCCGGCCCCTGGCGGCTTCGTCACCACCCATCGCCTGCGCTTCAACGACACCGACCGGCTCGGCCACGTCAACAACGCCGTGTTCGCCGTCATGCTGGAGCAGGGCCGCTGCGAGCTGCTGGCGGAGGCCGGCCTGCCGGTCGGCGGCGCGGAGCAGGCCGTCGTCATCGTCCGCCTCGAACTCGACTTCCTCGCCGAGATGTCCTGGCCCGGCGAGGTCCGCATCACCACCGAGGTCGCCCGACTCGGCAGCCGCTCCTTCACCTTCAACCAGCAGCTAGCCTGCGGCGACGCCGTCTGCGGCAAAGCCGTCACCGTGCTGGTGGTGATGGACCGCGTCGCGCGCCGCGCGCTGCCCATCGACCCGTGGCGCGACGCCCTCGCCCGCTGGCAACCCGCCCGGTCGTGAGCGCCGGCCCCGACGACCTGCTCCACGCCCTCGAACCGCCCACCCCCGCCGATCCCGAGCCGCGCCGGGTCCCGCGGCCCTCTTCGCCCGTCACCGCCGCGGGACACCGCGCCCGGCTGCGCGCCCGCCTGCTGACCGCCGGGCCTGGCGCCCTCGCCGACCACGAGCTGCTGGAGATGGCGTTGTTCCTCGCCCTGCCGCGGCGCGACACGGCTCCTGTCGCCCGCGCCCTGCTGTCCCGCTTCGGCGGTTTCGCCGCCTGCCTCGCCGCCCCGTTGCCCGACCTCCGCGCCGTCGAGGGCGTGGGCGACGCCGGGGCCGCGGCGCTCAAGCTGCTCGACGCCGCCGCCTGCCGCTTGAACCCCGCCGAGCCGGGCCGGCCGCCGGTCGCGGGCGGGTAGCCCCCCGCGCGTGCTCGCGTCCCCGGTCTTCGAGCATATCGAGGCCACCCTCGCCGACTCCTACCGCCGGGAGATCGAGCACGAGGAGAACGTGTGGCGCACCCTGCCCTTCTTCGCCGCCACCCTCGCCTTGCAGCTCACCGCGCTGTTCCAAACGCTCGAGCGCCTGCCGCCGCACAACACCCTGGCCTGGCAGGTCGCGGTCGGCTGCGCCGCGCTGTCGGGCCTGACCACCTTCACCGCCCTCGCCTTCCTCGCCGCCTCCATCCTGCCGGCCGAGTTCGCCTACATCGCCCCCGAAGCCGAGCTGCTCGACTTCGCGGACCGGCTCGAACAGCAGGAGCGCGCTGCCGGCGACCCCGTGGCCGCCGCCGTCGCCGCGCTCGAAACCCTCAAGCGCGAATTGGCCCGGCAATACGCCGTCGCCACCGAGCACAACCGCCGCATCAACCGCAACCGCGCCAAGCGCCGCTCCATCGCCGGCCTGTCCACCGTCGCGTCCGTGCTCGCAACGATGGCGCTGGTAACCACGATCGCGCTAACCTATGTCCCGAAGGTCCAGTGAGGTCCGTCATGGCGAACAGCGACGCGCTCCCCCGCATCCACCAGCCGCCGCCCGAGCCGCGCCCGGCCCCCAAGGTCCCCGTCCCCGACATGGAGGTCGTGACCAAGGGCTGGTGGACCATGCGGGTCGGCCGCCGCTCCGTCGACGCCCTCGAAGCCGAGAACCGCACCCGCCGCGCCAAGGGCTGAGCCCCTCCTCAACCGCGCCGGGCCGACACCGCCACCGCGACGCCCACCAGCGCCAGGCCCGCGCCCGACAGCGCGCCCAGCGCTTCCCCCAGCAGCGGCACCGCCAGCACGGCCGCCGTGCCCGGCACCAGCGCCGTCACCGTCGTCAGCCGCCCCGGCCCCAGGCTGGCCAGCGCCCGCGTGAACAGCCACAGCGACACCAGCACGGCGAACACCCCCTGCAACAGCGCCTGCGCCGCCACTTCGCGGATCGGCGCGTCGGACAATCGGCTCGGCAGGACCAGCCACCACACCGGCAGGAACAGCGCCGCGCCCCACAGCCCGACGGCCACGATCGACTGCGCCGGGCTGGGCCGCCACCGCCGCGCCAGCAGCGTGTAGCCCGCCCACGACGTCACCGCACCCAGGAACAGCAGGTCGCCCCGCCACGCGCCCGGGGCCGCGCGCCCGGCGTAGGACTCCGCCCAGAACAGGCACATCCCGGCCAGCACCAGGGCGAGGCTCGCCACCTGCGCCCGCCGCCACGCCTCGCCGAACAGCAGCCAGGCGCCGGCGGCGACCAGGAACGGCAGCGCCCCCGACAGGATCAGCGCCCCGTGCGCCGCCGGGGCGAAGGTGAAGCCCACGTAGGCCGGCAGCGCGAACCCGGCCCCGAGCAGCGCCAGCGCCAGCCCCCGCCGCCACGGCAGCCCCCGCCCCACCCCCGCCAGCCACAGCGCCGCCGCCGCCGACCCGGCCACCAGGAATCGCAGCGCCCCCAGGTCCCACGGCGTCAGCCGCACCCCCGCCCCGCCCCGCGCCGCGTAGCGCGACGCCAGGCTGAACGACGACCAGGTGAGCACCAGCAGGGCGGCGAAGGCGTAGCCGACCAGGCGGTCCCGCCTGGCCTCGGCGTCTCGGGGGGCAAGCATCGGCGGAGGTTACGGCGGTTCCGCGCCGCGAGGCGAGGGCTGCCGCCGCGGCTGCCGGGACACCCCCCCTTGGCACCCCCCTGGCGCTCTCCGCGCCCAGCCGGCAAGATGGCCCCGGGATGAACGACCACGCCGACCACCGCGCCGCCTGGCTCCAGGACGCCGGCCACCGCGCCCGCGCCGCCTCCGCGCGCCTCGCCACCCTGCCCGACGACGCGCGCAACGCCGGGCTGCGGGCGCAGGCCGCCGCCCTGCGCGACGCCGCCCCGGCCGTCCTCGCCGCCAACGACGCCGACGTCGTCGCCTTCCAAGGCACGCCCGCCTTGCGCGACCGGCTGCTCCTGACCGCCGCCCGCCTCGACGCGGTGGCCGCCGGCCTCGAGCAAATCGCCGCCCTGCCCGACCCGCTCGCCCGCACCCTGGCCGAGTGGACCCGGCCCAACGGCCTGCGCTTCCGCCGCGTCCCCGCGCCGATCGGCGTCGTCGGCATGATCTACGAGAGCCGCCCCAACGTGGGCGCGGACGCCGCCGGGCTGTGCCTCAAGTCCGGCAACGCCGTCATCCTGCGCGGCGGCTCCGACAGCGCCCGCTCCGCCGCCGCCATGCTCGCCGCGCTGCGCGCCGGGCTGCGCGCCGCCGGCCTGCCCGAGGACGCGGTGCAGTCGCCCCCCTCCCCCGACCGCGCCTACGTCGCCGCCATGCTGGGCGGCAGCGGCCTGATCGACCTCCTCATCCCGCGCGGCGGCCGCGCCCTGGTCGAGCGCGTGCAGGCCGACGCCCGCGTGCCCGTCCTCGCCCACGCCGAGGGCCTGTGCCACACCTACGTCCACGCCAGCGCCGACCCGGACATGGCCCGCGTCGTGCTCGCCAACGCCAAGATGCGCCGCACCGGCGTCTGCGGCGCGACCGAGACCCTGCTGATCGACGCCGCCGTGGCGCCCACCCTGCTGCCGCCGCTGCTGGACGACCTCGCCGCCCTGGGTTGCCGCTTCGTGGGCGACGCCCGCGCCCGCGCCATCCGCCCCGGCCTCCCGCCCGCGACCGAGGACGATTTCGCGACGGAATGGCTCGACGCCAAGCTGTCCGTCGCCGTGGTCGATGGCCTGGACGCCGCCCTCGCCCACATCGCCCGCTTCGGCAGCAGCCACACCGAGGCCATCATCGCCGAGGACCCGGCCGCGGCCGAGCAGTTCCTGGCCCGGGTCGGCAGCGCCGTCGCGCTTTGGAACGCCAGCACCCAGTTCTGCGACGGCGGCGAGTTCGGCTTCGGGGCCGAGATCGGCATCGCCACCGGCCGGGTCCACGCCCGCGGCCCGGTCGGCGTCGAGCAGCTGACCACCTTCCGCTACGTCGTCACCGGCACGGGCCAGGTGCGCCCCTGACCGGCTCGGCCGGCACCTCGGCCGGCACGTCGGCCGGCACTTGGGCCGGCGGCGGCCCGGTCGCCGATCCGCTGCCGGCTTGGGGCGACCGCCGCCGCACCCGCGTCGGCCTGCTCGGCGGCTCCTTCAACCCCGCGCATCCCGGCCACCTCCACGCCGCCCGCCTGGCCCGCGCGCGCCTGCGGCTGCACCAGGTCTGGCTGCTGGTCTCCCCCGGCAACCCGCTCAAGCCGCTCGCCGGCATGGCCCCGCTGCCCGAGCGCTTGGCCAGCGCCCGCCGCATCGCCGACGGCCGCCGCATCCTCGCCACCGCCATCGAGCAGCGCCTCCACACCCGCTACACCTTCGACACCCTGCGCGCGCTGCGCCGCCGCTTCCCGCGCGTCCGCTTCGTCTGGATCATGGGGGCCGACAACCTGGCGCAGCTGCCCCGCTGGCAGCGCTGGCTCGGCATCGCCGCCACCATGCCCTTCGTCACCCTGCCGCGGCCCAGCTACAACGGGCGCGCCCTCGCCAGCCTGGCCGCCCAACGGCTGCGCCCGGCCCTGCGCCCGGCCCGCGCCGCGCCCGCCCTCGCCGCCATGCCCGCCCCGGCCTGGACCTTCCTGCACGCCCGCCAGAACCCGGCCTCCGCCACCGCCATCCGCGCGCGCCGCGTCGCCCCATCCGCTGGGCCATCCGCCGCGCCCGCCGCGCCCGCATCGCCGCAGTTGCGGCGCGCGCCCGTCCTTGCCACAACCAGGGCCTGCCCCGAGCCGGGCCAATAGGAGAAACGGCCATCGCCAGGAAGCCAGTGTCCGACCCGCCCGCCAAGCCGCCCGCCAAGCGCCGGCCGCCCCAGCCCGCCGCGGCCCTCGCCGAGGCGGCCAAGTCGCCCGGCACGCCGCGCAAGAAGGCCGCCGCCGCCGGGCCGCGCCCGCGCAAGCCGCCCGCCACCGAAGCCCACGTCCCCGCGGCCAAGCCCGCCGCGCCTGACCGGCTCGACCGCGTCCAGGCCGTCATCGTCGAGAGCCTCGAAGCCGACAAGGCCGAGGAGGTCGTCACGCTCGACCTCGCCGGCCGCGCCGCCTTCACCGACCGCATGGTGATCGCCACCGGCCTCGCCGACCGCCAGATCAGCGCCATGGCGCAGCACCTGGAGGAGAAGCTGGAGGCGGTCGGCATCAAGCGCATCCAGATCGAGGGCGCCAGCGGCTCCGACTGGGTGCTGATCGACGCCGGCGACATCGTCGTCCACCTGTTCAAGCCCGAGGCCCGCACCCTCTACGCCCTGGAGCGCATGTGGGGCGCGGAGCTGGACGAGCCGGACGGGGCCGCCTCCGCCTGACGCCTGGCCTGGTCTCGCGCCCTTCGCCGCGCGTCCTCGCCGCTACCGCGCCGGGCGCGGCCGCAGGTCGACGTTCGGGGCCGGGCGCGCGTCGCGGTATCGCTCGCCGTTCCAGACGTAGCGCGTCGCCCCGGTCAGCAGGTCGGCCATCCCGCGCGTCCGCGTGGGCGCGACCGCGAGCCGCCCGGCCACGCCGTCCAGCACCCGGGCCCAGCGCCCGCGCCGCCACAGGTAGACCGCCGTGCTGCACCCGGCCGATCCGCATTCCCGCGCCGATTGCAGTTGCACGAACACCGCCGGACGGTCCTGCTGGCCGCGGCCGAGCCGGGCCGAGCCGACCAGCACCAGCGGCGTCTCTCCCCGCCGCCGCGCCTCGGCGAGGTCGCGCGCCACCAGTTGCCGCGCCGCGGCGTCGAGCGCCGTGCCGGGCTGCGCCGACAGCGGCACCGCCTGCGGCCTTGCTGGTGACGTTGCTGGTGGCGTTGCTGGTGGCATCGTTGGTGGTCCTGGGGCCGCGCCCATCAGCCACACCGCGACGACCGCCGCCGACCGCCACCCCAGCCGACGCCGCCTTGCTCCGCCTGTCCTGCCTGTCCCGATCACCGCGATCCCCTTGCCGACTGCCAACTGCCGGCTGCCGCCCGCTGATCTACCACGCCGCCCGGCGTCGGACAGGTCCCCCGCGCCCCGCCTCGTCCTCACCCGCCCGCCGTTTCCCGGTCCCGCCCGCCCGCGAATCGCGCTAACGCACGTCCCCATGCGCCTCATCGCCGTCGGCAAGCAGCGTCCCGGGCCGGAAGCCGACCTGTTCGCCCGCTACAACGCCCGCCTCCGCCCCGCCCTCGCGGTCGCCGAGGTGGCGGACGGCCGCGGCAGCCCGCCCGAGATCAAGCGCCGCGAGGGCGAGCGCCTCCTCGCCGCCCTGCCCGCCGCCGCCTTCGCCGTCGCCCTCGACCCCGCCGCCGCCTGCCCCGGCAGCGACGGCCTCGCCCGCCTGCTCGGCCGCTGGCTCGCCGACGCCCGCCCGCCCTGCTTCCTGATCGGCGGCGCGGAGGGCCTCGACGCCGCCGTCCTCGCCCGCGCCGACCACGCCCTCTCCCTCGGCCCGATGACCTGGCCGCACATGCTCGTCCGCCCCCTGCTCGCCGAGCAGCTCTACCGCGCCCAGTCCATTCTGGCCGGCCACCCGTATCACCGCGCCTAGGCCCTCCCCCCGCTTGCGCCCGTCCGATCACCCGGTCATATCCCCGCACGACCCAGGCCGAGCCGAGCAGCACAGGCCGAGCCAAGCAGGAGCCGCCCATGACCGCCTCTCCGCCCCGCCCCGTGGCGCTCATCATCCTGGACGGCTGGGGCTGGCGCGAGGACGCCGCCGACAACGCCGTGCAGCAGGCCGACACGCCCAACTTCGACGCGCTGATGCAAGGCCCGCACGCCTTTCTCCGCACCTCCGGCCTCGACGTCGGCCTGCCGCCGGGCCAGATGGGCAACTCCGAGGTCGGCCACCTCAACATCGGCGCCGGCCGGGTCGTCATGCAGGAGCTGCCGCGCATCAACCTCGCCGCCGAGGACGGCAGCCTCGCCCGCCTGCCCGCCCTCACCACGCTGATCGACGCCCTGCGCGAGACGGGGGGCGCCTGCCACCTGATGGGCCTCGTCTCCCCGGGGGGCGTCCACGCCCACCAGGACCACGCCGCCGCCCTCGCCCGCATCCTCGCCGACGCCCGCATCCCCATCCTGCTGCACGCCTTCACCGACGGCCGCGACACCCCGCCGCAGTCGGGCCTCGACGACATCATCCGCCTCCAGGCCGCGCTGCCCGCCCGCGCCCGCGTCGCCACCGTCAGCGGCCGCTACTACGCCATGGACCGCGACAACCGCTGGGACCGGGTCGAGCGCGCCTACCGCGCCATCGCCGAGGGCCAGGGCCCGGCCTTCGCCGACGCCGCCAGCGCCCTGGACGACGCCTACGCTAAAGGCGTCACCGACGAGTTCGTCGTCCCCGCCTGCATCGCCGGCTACGGCGGCATGAGGGACGGCGACGCCGTGCTCAGCTTCAACTTCCGCGCCGACCGCATCCGCGAGATCCTCGCCCCCCTGCTCGACCCGGCCTTCGCCGCCTTCGCCCGCCCCCGGGTCCTCCGCTTCGCCGCCGCCGCCGGCATGACCCGCTACAGCGACGCCCTCGCCCCCTACATGCAGCCGCTGTTCGCGCCGCAGCCGATGGAGGGCCTGCTCGGCGAGGTCGTCTCCGCCGCCGGCAAGCGCCAGGTGCGCATGGCCGAGACCGAGAAGTACCCCCACGTCACCTACTTCCTCAACGGCGGGCGCGAGGAGCCGTATCCGGGCGAGGACCGGGCCATGGTCCCCTCCCCCAAGGTCGCCACCTACGACCTGCAGCCCGAGATGTCCGCCCCCGAGCTGACGGACAAGGCGGTGAGGGCCGTCCGGTCCGGCGACTACGACCTGCTGGTGCTGAACTTCGCCAACCCCGACATGGTCGGGCACACCGGCAGCCTGGCCGCCGCCGTGCGCGCCGTGGAGACGGTGGACGACGGCCTCGGCCGCATCATGCAGGCCGTCGCCGACGCGGGCGGGGCGATGCTCGTCACCGCCGACCACGGCAACTGCGAGCTGATGCGCGACCCGGCCACCGGCGGCCCCCACACCGCCCACACCACCAACCCCGTCCCGGTCATGCTCGCCGCCGCGCCGCGGTCCGCCCTGGCCCCGGCCACGCTCGCCGACGGCCGCCTCGGCGACCTCGCGCCCACCCTGCTCGCGCTGATGGGCCTCGACCAGCCCGGCGCGATGACGGGCCGCTCGCTGCTGCGGCTGCCGGCCGATGCGGCGGCTGCTGCATCTTAGCCTGGCCCTCGCGGCTGCCGGGGCGGTCGGCGGCACCCTGTTCGCTGCCCCGGCCGCCGGCGCCCGCTCGCCGCCGACGCCGGCCGCCGTCGCCGAGGCTGAACGCGGCCGCGCCCGGGCCGAGGCCCGCCGCCGCGAGGCCGACGCCGAGGCCCGCGCCGCCCAGGCCGAGGAAGGCCGCCTCGCCGCGCTGCGCGTCGAGGCCGCGGCCCGGCTGCGCGGCATCGAGACCGAGGTCGCCGAGCGCGCCGCCCAGGTCGCGGATCTCGCCGCCCGCCGCGACGCCGCCGCCACCCGCCTGGGCGAACGCGCCGCCGCCCTCGGCCCGGCGCTGCCGCTGATGCAGCGCCTCGCCCTGTTCCCGGCCGAGACCCTGCTCGCCGTGCCCGCCCCGCCGGAGCGCGCCTTGCTCGGCCTCAGCGTGTTGCGCGGCGTCGCCCGCCGGCTGGAACGGGACGCCGCCGCCCTGCGCCAGGAGCAGGCCGACCTCGACGCCGCCGCCCGCGCCGTCGACGCCGCCCTGCCGCCGCTGGACGCCGCCCGCGCCGAGCAAGGGCGGCAGGCCCGCG